>NZ_CP116002.1:0-3984469 GCF_045780045.1 Lacibacter sp. MH-610 | reverse complement strand
GGCACATGTCTTTTACCATTTGTTGCTCCTCGTTAAAATCTTCGGGAGTAAAGGTGTCTTGCGGCAGGCTTGCTTTAATCAACCATTCGCCACCTTTCAATGTTTGTGTTTGCGTTGCGGTACTCATAGTGTTTGAGTTTAAGATGTTTATTTTTTTTATATGAACTAAGCTGTTATACTACTATTTAACTGCTGTTGCGTCGCACTCTTGTACGTTCTCTAATTCTATTCACCCACCCCTTTCAATCATCTTTATTTTCTAAGTCTCCTCCACCCCTCCATGGAGGGGAAAAACAAATTGCTTCACACTTCAATTATTAATCTTACTCTCAAGCAAGCAAGGGCTGTGTGTTGGGTTCTCCCCCTTGGGGGGAGTTAGAGGGGGCTTTTACTTCAAATTATCATACACCACCTGCAGCACTTCCTTCGCTATATCCACTTTATCACTACTTACTCCCACCAATGCTTCATTGAGTGTATCGTTGGCTACTTTCATGGTTTTATCATCCAGTTCTTTGCCTGCTTCCGTTAAAAACACCTGGTTGATTCTCCGGTCACTTTTACTGGCAACACGTTTTACCAATTTGAGTTTTTCAAGATTGTCCACCAATCGTGTAATACTGGGTTTATCTCTGAAGGTAGCATTACATAAATCCTGCTGACTCAGCCCATCACTCTTCCACAAGTGATACAACACACTCCATTGCTCCACTGTAATTTCTATCCCTGCCTGTTTAAAATTCTTCTGCAATCTTCGTGCAATAGCTGTACTGGCTTTACCGGTCATAAAGCTGTACAATTCTCCCTTTTTAAATTGGTTGTTTGGCATATAGTTGTTTATGCAACTAAGTAAAAGTAGGGATTCTTTTTTATTTGTCAAGCATTTTTGAAGTTATTTTTATTAAAATTTCTTTTATGAAAAACAAATGGCTTATTGCGCTCATTATTTTCGGTGGTGTGCTCGTACTCGGGTGGATGTTGGTACGTGTAACAGGAGCATTACAGATGTATCGTATTCCTACTCCTTCCAGTGAACCAACAATAAATGTGGGAGATATTGTATTTACTTCTAATTTGAAATGGCCAATACCGGGAAATACTGTAGCATATAAAAATGAATATTCCGAACCGGGAGTTGAGTATCCGAAACCAGGTGAAATTCATTTACACCGGATGGTGGCAGATGAGGGTGATATAATTGAAATGAAGGATGCAGTTCTGTTCTTAAATGGGAAGAATTTTGATGCAGATAAAAACCTGCTTTCCAATTATCTGTCTGATGAAAAAATGAATACAGCTTTGCCTGACAGGCAGGAACTGGAAGCGAAAAATTATTTACGACAGATTGATAACAATCTTTTCGAAGTATTTCTCACATCGAAAGAAGTAAAGCAGTTAAATGAAAAGGGGTTTAAACCTGAAAAAATAATTTATCGTGATAACATTGAAATGATGGGTGCTTTTAGATGGCTGAAAAAGGATACAGTATGGAGCATCGATAACTTTGGTCCTCTCAAAATTCCCAAAGGTCATTTCTTTGTGATGGGTGATAACAGGCATAACTCACTTGATTCCCGTTTTGTGGGTTTTATCAAAAAAGAAAATTTCAGGGGAACTGTATTAAACAAATAGTGCCACCGTATTTCATTCATTTATCTTTGCCACTCATGCCGCAGTTGCACACAAACGATATTCTCAACCTTCTTTCAAAACTCACCTTTCGGCGTGTATGGAACGGCACTAAAGTGTGGAGCAGCTACCAGTTAAGCAAACTCACAGGCAAACCTGTTCAATGGGGCTATCCTGTTTCCATTTCTTTTGAACCAACTACCAGTTGCAACCTCCGCTGTCCTGAATGTCCCAGCGGATTGAGAGAGTTTACACGGCCTACAGGAATGCTCGAAAAAAGTTTTTTTGAAAAAACGATTGATGAGATTCATAAAGAAATTCTTTACCTCATCTTTTACTTTCAGGGTGAGCCTTATCTCAATCCTGAATTTTTAAAAATGGTGCGTTATGCATCCGCCAAAAAAATTTATACGGCTACCTCTACCAATGCACATTACTTAAACGATGCGAAAGCAAAAGAAACCGTAGAAAGCGGTCTCGACCGTTTAATCATTTCCATTGACGGCACTACACAGGAGGTGTATCAACAATACCGTGTGGGCGGACAGTTGAATAAAGTACTGGAAGGTGCCAAGAACATTGTAAGGTGGAAAAAAGAACTCAAGAGTAAAAAACCATTTGTAGTATTTCAGTTCCTGGTGGTGAAGCCCAATGAACATCAGTTGCATGATGTAAAACAACTGGCGAGGGAAATTGGTGTGGATGATGTTTGGTTTAAAACCGCACAGGTGTATGATTATGAAAAAGATCCCAATCAATTAATTCCCTCCATCAGCAAATACAGTCGCTATATAAAGAATGCAAAAGGCGAAACCGTTCCCAAAAATGCGCTCAACAATCATTGCTGGAAATTGTGGCATGCTAATGTAATTACATGGGATGGATTGGTAGTGCCCTGTTGTTTTGATAAAGACGCCATGCACCAGCTCGGCAACTTAAAAACGCAATCGTTCAAAGAAGTGTGGCATAATGATAACTACAAACAGTTTCGCCGTGAGCTTATGAGCAGCCGTAAAAACATAGACATCTGTGCCAACTGCAGCGAAGGCTTAAGTGTGTGGCAGGATTAAAAAAAGCTGCTTACATTTAACAGTACATATCACATTAAACAATATGGCATCCTTCAGCAACCGGCTCAGACAGGTTATTTTATTAGTAGCATTAACAGCCTTGGGCTTATTATTAGTTCGTGAACTGTATATTTTCCTGCCCGGCTTCTTAGGGGCTGTTACTTTATACATACTCAGCAGACGCTGGTACCTGGTACTTACTGAAAAACGAAAATGGAATCAAAATCTCACTGCTACATTTTTTATTCTTTCGTTTCTACTATTGGTAGGATGGCCCATGTATTTTATTATTAACCTGCTCACGCCAAAAATCAATGAAGTGTTCAGCCATTCCCAGGAATTGATACAGGGATTAAATGCAGTATCTGCACAAATCAAGGAATGGACAGGACAGGAAATATTTTCAGCTCAAAATATGAAGGAGTTACAAAAACGTGTTGCCAACTTTTTACCTGCCTTTTTAAACAGCACTGCTATGATCCTGAGCAATCTTATCATGATGCTGTTTGTTTATTTTTTCATGCTTACCAACCATACAAGCATGGAAAAATCATTCGATTATTTTTTACCGTTACGGGAAGAAAGCATTGACATACTCGGTAAAGAAACATTCAGCATGGTTCGTGCCAATGCTATTGGTATTCCTCTTATCTCATTCATACAAGGTGTATTTGCATTGATCGGGTACTGGATTTTTGGAGTGAATGACTTTGTGTTGTGGGGTTTCCTTACGGGTGTGTTTGCATTTTTTCCCATCATCGGAACAACCATCATCTGGCTGCCCATTGTTGTGTATCTTTTTTCACAGGGAAACAGCGGTGCCGGTATTGGTCTTGCTATCTGGAGCTTACTGGTTACGGGTAATGTAGATTACCTGGCAAGGGTAACCTTAATGAAAAAGCTGGGCAATGTACATCCGCTGGTTACGGTACTGGGCGTGATTGTGGGATTGAGTTTGTTTGGTTTCTGGGGTTTTATTTTTGGACCATTGCTCATCAGCTATTTTTTATTATTGTTTAAAATTTATACTTCGGAGTTTGGCCCTATTCATGCGGTTGATAATCCGCATCAGCATGGTTAATACTGTTGTATTTTTTCACGCATTCAATTATCATGGTTTGCTTTATGAAATCTGTTTTATCAATACTGTTGTTGTTTACTGCTGTTTATACTTTGGCACAAACAAAGCCTGAGTTCAGAGCTGCCTGGATTGCTACTGTTGACAATATTGACTGGCCTTCCAAAAAAGGATTACCTGTTGATTCGCAAAAAGCAGAATTCATCCGCATCCTTGATCTACATAAACAAAATGGCCTCAATGCCATTATTATGCAGATCCGTCCGGCAACAGATGCATTCTACCCATCACCCTACGAACCCTGGAGCGAATGGCTGAGTGGAGTGCAGGGCAAGCCACCTTCACCTTATTATGATCCATTACAGTTTATGATTGATGAAACGCATAAGCGTGGTATGGAGTTTCATGCCTGGTGCAATCCTTACCGTGCTGATTTCAGTATTGGTAAAGCATCCATTGCACCATCACACATTACTCGTTTGCATCCGCAATGGTTTCTGGATTATGGAGGTAAAAAATATTTTGACCCGGGTAATAAAGAAGCGCAGGAGTTTGTAGTGGAAGTAATCAAAGATATTACAGAGCGGTATGATGTGGATGCCATTCATTTTGATGATTACTTTTATCCTTATCGTATAGCAGGTAAAGAATTTCCTGATTCAATTTCCTATGCTCAATATGGAAGAGGGATGCAAAAAGATGACTGGCGCAGAAGCAATGTAGATTCTATTATTTATAAATTGTTTACCGTTATTCGTAAAACAAAACCGCATGTGCAATTTGGTATCAGTCCATTTGGTGTATGGCGCAATATTGATAAAGACCCCCGTGGCAGCAACACCAAAGCCGGGCAAACCAACTACGATGATTTGTATGCTGATATTTTATTGTGGTTGCAAAAAGGATGGATTGATTACGTAGCACCGCAACTGTATTGGGAAATGGGGCATAAAGCAGCGCCTTATGAAGTATTAATTGATTGGTGGAGCAAACATACCTATGGCAAGCATTGCTATATCGGTTTGGGTATTTACAGGGCTAATGGAAGAGATGTAGCCTGGAAAGACAGCACCTTATTACCCCGCCAGATTGAGATGCTGCGCAACACACCTAATATGCACGGCATGATCTTCTTCAGTACCAAATCCTTTTTTAACAACCCGAATGGATGGAATGACAGTTTGCGGCTCAATTATTTTAAAGAGCCTGCTCCATTACCTCAAATAAAGTGGTTACCCGTAAAAAAATAAATCCGCAAGCAGCGGTTACATTCTTTTATTGAATGGTTATTGATTTAGGTAACACAACAAATTCAATAAAATGAAAAAAGTAACACTGCTGATTATTATAACAGCATTCACAACGATTAATTCCTACGCTCAACGAGAGTGGAAAAACTGGTATGGTATTACTGTACAGGTTCCTGTAGTAAAAAAATTAGATGTTCAACTTGGTCATACAAGGGCCTATAACCTGAGCGATAAATATCGCAACGAGTTTAATCAAACAGCTTTTCAGTTTCGGTATGATCATAGCAGGCGTTGGGATTTCAGTACCGGTCTTCAGATCATTAAGCCTGTTTCTGCTACAGAAAGTCGGCAGCGTTATTTTATCAGGGCAGCTTACACTACAAGAGTTTTTGATAAACAATTAAACTGGACCAATTCGGTACGGTTAGAGCAAAACTCCAAAAATGAACGACGCTTCCGCCAGCGGATTATTGTAAGTACAAGGTTGGCAACACGCAAACGTCTCGAGTTTTTAAATCTCACACCATCAGTAATGTACACCATGTTTTATAATATTGGCGGCAGCCCTATCCGTTATTATGATGCCAATAGTGTATTGATTGATACCGATACGCCTGATGGTTTTCATCGTGGTCGGTTCACAGTGAATCTCAATTCCAAAATCAATGATTACCTGCGGTTGAATCTTTACTTCATGACGCAGACTGAATTCAACTTCCTCAGCAGCTCAACGAATAAAATGAATGTATATGATCCTGTACGTAAAAGAACATTACGCCCTTTTGACAATTTTAATGTCATTGGCGCTACGCTGAATGTTTCTTTAGAAGAATTATTCTGATTTAAAACATCTTATAAAAAATTTCAAAAAAAGTACATTATGGAAAAGCGGGTTAAAAAAACGTATATCTGCAAAGGGGTAAAAAATTACTCAGTTGATTACAAAAAAGCATTAACGCATTTACCTTTTGCCGGCGATGTGGCACTCTTTGAAGTACTCACCATCGGAAAGCATACACAGGTTCAGAGTGAGCAAATACGAAATGTAAAAATTATTCCTGGTGATGTGATTATGGCTGCTTTTGGTACACGTTATGCCACAGAGCAGTTTGAAGGGTATCTGCCTTCAGAAATTGCAGATGAATATCATATTCTTGGAGCCGGAGGCACAGTTGGAATTCTTCATTCATCGCACAAAAAATTTGAAAAAACAGGTCCTACTGTACTTCGCTTAATCGGCTATGCTGTAGATGGTAATAACAATATCATCAATACCAAAAAAATGTGCGCTCATGAAATGCTTGCTTTTTCAGGTGCCGGGTCTTCACTTACAAAAGTTATCCTTTCAATTGGCTCTTCGATGGATAGCGGCAAAACAACTACAGCTGCACATTTGGTGAACGGGTTTAAAAACACACGCTATAAAACAGCATTTATCAAACTTACCGGTACTGTATTTACAAAAGATAAAGATCTTGCTTATGATATGGGTGCTGATATGGTGGCAGATTTTGGTGATGTAGGCTTCCCTTCTACCTACATGTGTCGTGAAGAAGAGTTACTCAATCTTTATGAAACACTTTTGGCGAAAGTATCAGTATGCTCACCTGATTATGTAGTAATTGAAATCGCTGATGGTATTTTTCAAAGAGAAACGGCGATGCTCTTAACGAATCATAAGTTTATGGCCGGTATTGATGCCGTAATTTTTTCTGCAGGGGACAGTTTAAGTGCTGTTCAGGGCATCAAAACATTACAGGATATGCATATTAACGCTACAGCACTAAGCGGATTATTTACCGCAAGTCCTTTGCTGATGCGTGAAGTAAAGGAACGGGTAAGCTTGCCCATATTTACGATAGAACAACTTTCTGAAGGAGCAGCAATGAATGTGCTTGGCCGCAGTATTTATAAAACAGCCTGATGGCTTTTTAAGAATGTTGTGTGCTTTTTTCTTACCGGGTAACTGCTTGCGGGAGCCCGGTTTTTAATAAAAAATCATTCCTGATATGAAATATTTTCTGACACAGACATTCATACGGCAAAACGCCTTGCTGGCAGGATTTGCTGTAACTACAGGAGTGCTGCACCTGCTCTGTAACCTTGTATTGCTGCTCAGCATCGGATGTTATATTGAATTGCTGTTTCATGCAGGTAGCAGTAAAAGCAGGGCGCTGTTATGGATGGGCATTGATTTACCACAGAACCTGCCCTCATTTTTTACGTTGTTTTTTGGAGCTGCAGTTATTAAATTTTTATGCTCATTTCTTGAAAAATATACTACTTCCAGGGCAGGAATGCTCTATGCTGCAAAGGCACGAAAAGAATATTTTCAATACCTCTTGCACAGTCCCGAAACATTAAAAGTAAAAAGTCCTGCACGGCAGTTGGTTTGGTTTTCATCAGAACTTAAAAGCATGCAACGTTATATGGAAAAAGGCATGATCGGTTTTACAAGGGATATGATTTATTTTTTCTTTTGTTGTTATTTACTGTTACAGTTTCATGTTATACTGGGTGCTGTAATTGCTGCATCTATTCCCTTGCTATGGCTACTGAGTAAGTGGGGACATTACAGGCTTAAAACAGTCATGCAAACCGGGCGTAATGCTATTGCCGGTTTACTGTCATTTATTTCCCGCCGCTTGCATCAAATTGAAAATAAACAGGCAACGACTAATACTTATAAGACAACTACCCGCTTTATACAAAGGCAACAAAAAGCAATTAAGCTTCAGCAAGAGATGCTTACCGGTAAAGCCCTGCTGCATTCGATGGTGCCTGCTGTTCTTTACTGTTTACTGGGGTTATTACTCTTCTTAATTGCCAATCCTGCTTTTATTACTATTTCATCAGCAGATGCGGTAGGTTTTATCCTGTTATTGATCAATTTATTTTCAGTCATTCGCCGGGTTGTAAAGATTGAAAGCATTCGTTTGCCCGGCCGTATAAGCCTGGAAAAGATGGAAAAAGCACACCAGGAACTTTTGCATTGCCCCCCAAACCTTCCTTTTTTCTTTGAAAAAGAGCTGATAACTTCAAAAACAATTACAAATGTTTAACAAATAGGTTACATTATGTGTTTCTGAGGTTACTAATTATAAGCACACACACAACATGGTAAAGATCATTGACACTAACCTGCTTATCAGGCTCAAAGGGAACAATATAAATGAGCCTGTACAGGAACTGTATCGGCTTCATTTTGAATCTGTGGTATATTATCTCAAGGGGTTGGGGTGTACTGAAGAAGATGCACAAGATATTTTCCAGGAAAGTATTTTGATTTTAATTGAACAGGTACAACAGGATAAATTTAAAGGGGATAGTACTATAAAGACCTACCTCACAGGTATTGCCAGGAATCTTTATTTAAATACTATCAGAAGTAAAACAAGGAGGAACAACCGGGAAGAGCTGTATGTACAGGAGAACAGTGATGTGGAGCCGGATGCTCATCACAGGATTTTCAGCCGTGAAAACAGTGAAAAGCTGAATCAACTCTTTGAAGCCATTGGTGATCCCTGCAAAAAAATTTTATCGGGGTACTATTTTCTGAATATGCCCATGAAGCAGTTACTCCTGGTAACCCATTATGATAATGAGCAGGTGTTGCGGAATAAAAAGGCCAAGTGTATGCGCCTCCTTAAAGACCTTATAACAACCAATAAAGAAATTACCGAACTATTTAAAACCTATCTTACTTATGACCGTTAATACACAAGTAGAAATTGCATTGGATGATTTTTTTGCAGGAGTGATTACCCGTGAAAAATTAATGCAAACAATGGTGCTTAATAATATTACAGATGCGGAAGCTGTAATTGTAGAACACCGGCAGGCAGTAGAACTTATACGCCGGTATAATTTATTGCATCAGGTAAGTAATGTACATATTCATTTTGCAAAGACAGCTTATAGTAAGCAACAACAACCTGCCCCAAAAGTAATAAAGATGAGTACCCGGGCTTTTGCTATGCGTATTGCTGCAGGCTTTTTAATTATCTTAACCGGTTATACCCTGTTTCAATACAGCAACAGCAGCAGCAGTAAATTATATGAAACCTTATACAATACTTATGCGGTTACAGAAACAAGAACTAATTTGGGTGAACCTAAAAGTGAAATAGTAGATGCTTATAAAAAAGCTGATTACAAAGCGGTTCTTCTCTTGTTTGATCAATTTGTAAACCCCGGAAACAGAGAATTATTTTTTGCCGGTAACGCTCACCTCGAAGCAGGTGATGTCAATAAGGCAATAGAGTTGTTTCAGTTGATACTGCAACGCAATAAACTGAGCGGCGAACTGCTTTACCAGGATGAAGCAGAATATTACCTGGCCATGGCCTATCTCAAAAACAAAGCGGTACAAAAGGCACTTCCTTTATTGGAGGCAATAGAAGCAGAGCCGGCCCACACCTATCATAATAAAACAGATAAGTTTACATTGTTTAAAATGAAATGGTTAGGGCATAAATAAATAAATGAAAAACCAATAAGTCATTCCAGGCTTAAAGCAGGTATGATTCAGTTTCGAATATTTCTCAGCAGGTTTAAGATCCATATCCTATAATGTACAATCAGGCTTCAGTATAACTGAAGCCTGATGTGCATAATTGAACTACATCATCAATTTTATACAGAAAGATACTTATACACGTACCAATGTAAACCAGCCATTGCAAGGAGAATGAACAATGTATAGGCCCATTTACTTCCATCAGAACTGCTTTTAAACATACTTTCTCCGGAATCAACAGCTCCAATGTAAATAAGATGTGCCCAATAGTCGGGGGTTTTAAAACGGGCATCTATTGTTTCATCCATCAAAAAATCTTTTCGGCCCCTGTGGAGTGCTTCTTCAACTGAAAATCCATTTTTAAGATAGTAATGTGTACGTTGAATAATATATGCAGTGGTCTTGTCTTCAGCTTTCCAAAGGGAACTGATGATGCCGTTGCATCCGCTGTACAAAAAAGCTCTTGAGAGGCTTAAAAGTCCTTCACCGCCTCCATCTGTCCCGGCAGCCGTTTCGCAGGCGCTTAAAATAACAAGCGGTTGATTAGGGAATTTCATACTGTATAATTCATGCAGATAAAGTCTTGATTGATCTGGATTGTTAGCGGCTACAGGAAAGAACTGTATATACGTTTGATCTGTTTTAAGCGAATCTGTTTTGGCAATGGCATGCGTGGCTAAATGAATAATATGCGCAGGCGCCCCTTGCTGCAAAAATGTTTGCTTGGTAGCCTGCGCTCCTTTCATCTTTTTGCCGGACCATACTTCAATTTCAGTATCAGAGTAAGGAAGCGTTTGAAAATTGTTTTTGTTGGCAACAACTGCTTCTTTGTGAAACGGAGCAGCCGCAAATGTATTATCAAGATCATGTTTTACAGTTCTGCCGGAAAACATCGCTGATAGCGAATAATGGTAGGTAATGATTTTAGTGGCAGCAATATAATTTCTTGTATTCTTATCGGTAACGAGTGACTCAAATGGAAGGTAATTAAAGGGGCCGTCCGGTAACACAACCCAGTGTTTATGATCTGTAAAGTCACGGGGCAACGTTTCTGTAAGAAACGTATAAACTGTATGAAGCGGTTCATAGCCTGCAAACCGGAGCCCTTCTTTTGTTTGATACAGGGATTGAGTAGAAAGACGGATGGCATTTAAAACAGAAGAGTCCGGTTGTACGTATTGTAAACTATAATTGTCTTTTGAGGCTGTAAACAGGACCACAGCCGTATCAAGCCAGAGCATTTGCAATACTGCTTTTCCATTGGCCAGCTTTTGCTGTACATCTGTAATCTGTAATGAATCGTTATAGATTTTTGCAGCGTCTGAATAATCAGGATATGCTTCAAACTGCCGGTGCAGACGTGATAATTGAAACCGGATATCTGTGAGTTTTGCCTGGATGATTTTGGCTCCTTCTTCACTTACAGTGGTATTCAGTCTGTTTGTAAAAACGGCCAGTAACTGTTTTAAGTCATATTCTTTTTTTACAAGCGAGTCAGGAATAGTACCGGAAGACTTGGCATTATTTCGGTTCAGGTTCATATACAGTACATTTCCTTTAAAACTTTCAGTAATGAGTAAAAAGGCATTCATATGAACTGCTGCACCTGTCCGTTCAAATAAACGGGCGGCCAATGCTGCTGCTGTTTGATAGTCTTTGCTGTAGTTGGAATTGAAAAAAAGGCTGGCTTCGTCATTATCAAAATCAGATTTTATATAATTGGCTGTCTTTACTGCCAGAAGCCAGGTTTGAAGCGCTGCTTCACCGGATTGTATTGTTCCTGTTTCAAGGTATTGCTGATAGAGGAGTTGTGCTTTTTGCCGAAGCACTTCAAAAAAAGTTACCGGCGAAATAACTTCAGTAAAAGTAGCCGGCAGGTCTGTAGCCCGGGTTGCTTTAAAAGTAAAATGAAGTTCCTGTAGCGCTATATTACACCAACTCACAGCTTCATTGTAGAGTTGTTGTTTTTCGGCGAGTTGCGAACGGTATAAATAACTGTTGGCTTTATCTTTATTTTTATAATAACCCGGCAGGCGCCTGATGAGATGAATGGCAGAATCAAATACCACTTCAGCCTGCGGTAAAAAATTCTTATTCATAAAAACCCTGGCTTTCTCATTAAGCAACCGGGCATAGGTAAGCGTTTCAGAAGGTTGAATCTTGTTAAGGTAAAACAAGCAACTGTCATATAATTTTAAATTATAGTAAGTATGCCCGATGTTTTGTAAAAGCCCTTCAGTTATTTGCTCATAACGCAATAGCTTTAAATATTCATCCAGCGCCAGTCTGAATTCTTTGAGCTTTAAGTAACAGCCAGCAATATTGTTTTTAAAACTTACGTATGCTTCATCATAGGTTTCATCGTATTTATCTAACCCGTTAACTGCTTTTTCAAAATAATCTATTGCTCTGCGGTAGTTAGCTGATTCATAATAAATGATACCAAGTGAATTATAAAGAATCGTAAGATCAGGCAGGTCTGTTACAGAAGCGGTAATTATAGATGCCTGTTCAAACAAATAGCGGGCACTGTCAATTTCGTTTAACGAATACTTGGCTGCACCCATGTACAGTTGAAACTGGTAGATAAATAAACTGTCTTTTGTAAGGGTTGAAAGTTGCAGGCCTTTGTGGTAGTAGGGCATTGCTTCTTTATACTTTTTTTGCCCCTGGTAGATATTGCCGGCCTTTACATAGCTATCCAGCAGGTGGTTTTTATGCTGTGGCTGGTTTTGCAACAATGTAATAACTGTATCAAAGTATTGAATTGCTTTTAATTCTGATGCTGCATCCGGGTCATCGTCCTCATAAATGGCTATCGCCTTTTCATAATAACTTTTATACAACACACTGTTGTGCTGTTGTGAGAGCAATAGGGAAACGCAGATACAAAGGAATGCAGTTTTAAAGAGGCGCATATTGTAAATTACATAAATGCTGTTTAAATACGAATACCCCGCTTGCGGGGTATTCGTACAATAATTGAAAAAATGATTATAATGTATTCACTATAATGAGTATGGGCGGACGCTTCGGTTTTTCGTAGGAACTGTAAGTAGAAAACGAGTATTCAGTTCTTGCATTTACAACAGATTGCTGGCCGCTGCGTTGTGCCAGTTCATTTAATAATTTCTGGGGTATATCACTTCTCCTGTTAAAATAATAAACACGGATATTGATTTTCTGTAAGGCTTTGTTACTGGCATCGTTTAAACGGTAATACATCAGAAAATCTTTTTGAGTACCGTTTACAGGTGTTGAGGATCCAAAAATCCCTGCATTAAAAGATGCTTCGAGGTCTATGGTTCCTGTTTTTTTATCAACCAGTAGTTTGTCCTGTATAATTCCTGCAATGTCATCATTGCCATCATTATCTAAATCTGTTTCATCAAAAACACAGGATTCATCGTCATCGTCATCATCTCCGGAACAAGGTAGTGCCAGGCCTGGTCTTGCATTATACACCGGGAATGAAGTGTCATAAGCGTTGGGTGTGGACTGTAGTACAAAAATCTCATCCCTGTAATCAACACCCGAAATAACCAGTTTAACACTGTCTAACACAATACCTGCATTGTTTATTGCAAAAACTTTGTAGCGTACGCCGCTTTCACTTTTTGTAACATTTATGCGGCCGGTAACGGTATCAAGATTTAACCCCAGTGGAATAGCTTTATACTTTACTGTACCTGCCGGAAAAGAGACAGTATTAACCAATTTGTCTGCGGGCAAGGAATGATTGTAAAACAAAGTATCGCCATACGAAAGGCGGGTGGCGCTTGCTGTTGTGCTGATTCCCTGACCGGAAGTGGGAGGTGTGTTTGTACCAGTATCGGTGCTTACATCCGACTTTTTACAGGCGGAATGGGTAAGGATCGTAACAATGAGCAAAAAATGAAAAAATCTGGGCATATATATGCTTTACTATAAGTGTTCGGAAAAGCTTACAATGTAACCACCAATCACAGAAAAAGTTCATTTCCCTCCTTTCAGGGCCTTAGCATCCACGAAAATAAAGGTTTGTGCAATTTTTCAAAATCGGTTACAAACCTTGGTACTGCGGAAACTAAATAGGGACATTTAACTTATAGATTTTAAAAGTAAAGAAATGAAACACAACATTCAGGACTATATAAAGTCCTCACTTTCAGTAATTTTGCTTGTTTTTACCGCTATTTCATGCGATAAAGCATCTACGGACGAAATGAGCGTTTTAACACCCGAAAATTCATCTGTTGCCACTAATAGTACACTGCCGGGCGAAACCGTTGTTTTGTTAATTGATGAAGAAAGTATTGACAACGGCAATCTTCCGAATAATTTTTCCGAAACCGATGTAAATGACCAGGTTGCTAAAATCGGCCAGCGTCAAACATTACGGTATTTCAGTAATAATGTGGGTAAAACAATCACGCTTTATACCGGTGAAGTGGGAGATGAAGGCTGGTATGCACTTAAAACCATTCCTGCATCCTGGAAAACAGCCGGACCAACCGTCAATGGGACAAGAAATTTTTTGCTTGCCGGTCCCGGTTTAGGTGGTGGCAATGATCCTGAAAAATATCTTGATAAGATTCCGGATGTTACACCTTTAAGGGCTACAGGAATAAAAATGCTCACCGGCAAAACAGTTCTTGCCGTGGTTTATGATAGCGATGTAGCTATAAATTTTGGCCCTTTATATGGTATTTTAAAAGGTGATAATTTAGGAGTAGTTGCTTTTGATGTGCTTGAAACACGTAAACGTACGGATGGTTCCAGTGGATCATTGCCTTCTGTTACTATCAGAATCAGAAGTGTTAGTGAAGTGAGCAGTACAACATTAAAGTTATTTAGTAATGCACCAGTTCCAAGGTCTTCTTCTGAGCCATTTGATATCAATCCACCGGTAACTGTTTCTGCCCCGGTTTTGGTGAATGCCGAATAAGTATGATTTCTTTTGATATGGAAGAGTTGCTGTTTTTAAAAAAACAGCAACTCTTCTTTTTTAAATAGCTCTTAAAATTTAGGGTTATGATTAATGAGCCGGTTCAACTTACCCCTATTCACTTATCTTAGCAGTAAACAGATTGCCCATGAACAACCCCAGTGAAATTAAATTTTTAGAAGGTCCGCAAAGCCGTTGGAAAGAATTCAAATTTGCATGGAAAGTATTGTTTGAGTTTATAAGAGGTTACAGAAGTCTTGCTTTTGTAGGCCCTTGTGTTACCATCTTTGGTTCAGCACGTTTTGGAGAAGATCATGAATACTATAAGCTCACACAAAAAGTAGGTGCAGCCGTTGCAAAACTTGGTTTTACCGTATTAACGGGCGGTGGACCGGGTTTAATGGAAGCAGCTAACCGTGGTGCTAAAGAAGTAAACGGAAGAAGTGTGGGCTGCAATATTGTATTGCCACATGAACAGGAGCCCAATCCCTACCTGGACAGATGGGTAAACATCCGTTACTTTTTTGTACGTAAAACATTGCTCATAAAATATTCTTATGCATTCATCTGTATGCCCGGCGGTTTTGGCACTTTAGATGAACTGTTTGAAAGTATTACCCTTATTCAAACCAAAAAAATAAAAGACTTCCCTGTAATTGTAATGGGTAAAGAATTTCACAAGGAAATTATAGCCCATGTACAATTGATGAAGGAACGTGGTACTATTTCCCCGGAAGATGATCAATTATTTGTTGTAACTGATTCCATTGAGGAAGCAATACAGGTACTCAAAGAAAAAAGTATCGGTCGGTTTAATCTTCGTCCCGAAAAACAAAGACCCTTCCGCTGGCTTTTTGAATGGAGATGAGTTTAATTAATCCTTCTTTAGGCGGAGCCGGTATTGATACACAATGGAAGCATACCCCATCTTTAACCGTGCATCATCATAAAACTTGAGGTTGTTTTGTGATAGAGCATAAGAAAAAGAAAGCCCGTGTTTTTTTGTCAGTAATACATCTATCTGTGCAAACGGATGAAATGCAAGCGGAGTGCCGGCTGTAGAAGGGCCAAACGGATCAAAAATTCCTTTCCTGGCCCAATTAGGCAGATCATTGAAATTTACCTGTCTGAAACTGGTGATATTAAGTTGCACACCGGCACCCACCTGAACATGATTTCCCAGTTTGTATTTTAACGAGGGACTGAACAACAAACTAAAACCCTTCAATTCAATCTCAGCTTTAGTACTGGTGCCATTATTATTCCAGATGCTGGTACCGGTGGTTGAAAAAGGAAATGCCGAAAGTAATACAAGGAACTTGAAATTTTTACCTTTCTCTTCAAACCCAAGCTCAGAACCAATAAAAAATACCGGTCCCGTAGACGTATTGAACGACATATTTTGGTAGAAGGATTGGAAGTCGTTTTTATCAACAGCTTTAAAGCTTGCAAAATTTACACCTGCACCAATGATGAGTTGAGAAGTTTCTGAGCCACGGCCGGTGTACAATGCGTACGGAGTAGTATTGGTATTTATTTCTTTACAGAGTTTGGTTAAGCTGTTATCGTTCCACCCAGTAGTTTCCAATTTAGATTCCAGCTTTTTATTGCCACTCACATAGGGTATGAGTTGATTGAGGTAATAACGATATTCTTTAATGGATGTTTTATTTACGGGATCCAATGAACGCACATAACGAAGGGTAACTATTTCTTTTCCGGGTTCCTGGATAAAATAATTACTGCGATAGGTTTCTTTATAGGAATAAAGACTCAGCTTTTCTCCTTTCCATAAAACACGTACTAATAAACTCTGAATAACAAAAGCTTCCTTGTTCTCTGCTTCTGATACATTGGCAACTCTTGAAAATTCAAGTTCATGGGTGTATTTTTTTGCAGATACCGGAATGAATGTACCTTCTCCATCAATCACCAATTCCTTTAAAGTTTCAAATGGTACCGGTTGCGCATCTTTTTCTTCTTTCCCGGGGAAAATAACTAAATCACGGGGATTCATATGATTTTTTAAACTTTTTACAAATCCTGAAATTGTTTTTCCATCCTTAAGTGTAACGGAGGCAGGCGAAAACTGGGCAAATGAAAAACTGATGGTAAGAAAGAGTTGAATTATTAATAACGAAACTGATTTCATTCTGATGTATTTGAGTGACTAAGATAATTTCTTTTTGTTAACAAGGTACACCCCGGTAAAGATGAGAACTGCAGCAACAATTTTAGAGGCAGTAAGCACTTCACCAAAAACAAGAAATGAAAAGGCAGATGAAAAAATAGGTTGCAGGTATATAAAGGCACCCGTTGCAGAAGCGCTTAAGTGTTGCAAACCATAAACAGTAAATAGATAGGCAAAGAAAGTAGCGCCCAGCACTACAAAGGCTAATGCCAGCCAGGCACCTGTATCAAACAACCCCCAGTTAACAGCCACAAACTGCTGCCAGCAAAAAGGTATAATTAAAATCAACCCAAATGTAAATACCCACCGTATTACCTGCAGGGCGGTGTATTGCTGCATCAACGGTTTTACCAGCAAAAAGTAAAATGCATAGCTTATGGCATTGATCACCACAAGAATATCTCCCCAGAGTAAATTGCTGCCGATAGCAGATGATTCTTTGGAAAGAATCAATAAAACAGAACCACCGATACCCAGCAGCAAACCAGCAAGTTTTAAATGACTTAACCGTTCACTGCCCGTAACAACGGCTGTGATTAATATAAAAACAGGTGTAATTAAAATCAACAATGCAGCGTGCACGGGAGTGGTGAGCGTTAATCCTTTTATGAATAATAATTGGTTAATAGCTACACCTGTTATAGCACAAAGCAGAAAACGGGGAATATCTTTTTTACGGATGCCTGCTTTACCGGGTTTAAACGTAAACAGGAGCCAAAACAAAACCACCGTAACAGCCACACGAATAAAATTTAATCCGAAAGGCGGAATAAGTTTTGGCGAAATCAATTTTACAATACTGAAGTTGATGCCAAACAAAAGATTGGCAGCCAATACAGCCCCGTATGCTTTGATATTTGTTGCAGATGCAGCAGGCACTACATTTAATTTGCCGTAAAAGTAATGGTTTGGTTAGTGTTCTTTAATAGAAGTAAGTAATTCATCAACAACCTCCCGGTATCTTTCAAAATCATGGTTATGAAACGGGAAGCGGTAATCAAATTTTTTTGCAGTTTGCAATACAACTTTTACATCCAGGGTTTCCTGTGAATTGTATGGAAAAATGTGTTGCTCATTCAGGTAAT
This sequence comes from Lacibacter sp. MH-610, assembly GCF_045780045.1. Classification (NCBI taxonomy): domain Bacteria; kingdom Pseudomonadati; phylum Bacteroidota; class Chitinophagia; order Chitinophagales; family Chitinophagaceae; genus Lacibacter; species Lacibacter sp. MH-610. The sequence continues at coordinate 3,966,720 of NZ_CP116002.1, read as the reverse complement.
GAGCCAGGTACTCCTGTTCTGTTTGTCCGGGTGTGGGAATGAGTACAGCTTTCTTTTTCAACTTTAATAAATCCATGATGGTGGTATAACCGCTGCGGCACAGTACCAATTTACTTTCCTGTATGAGTTGTTCTAATTGTGTTGCCGGCAAATGATTGTACACCTGTACATGCGCAGGTATTTTCGGTAATTGTGCAGTGCCGGGTAAACCACGTACAATTGCCACTTTTATTTGTAATGCAGCTGTTTGCTCCAATATCTTTTTTTCGAGAAGACTACGTTGTGGTTCCGGGCCTGATAGTAATACAAGCAAATCATAGGTAAGCTGTAAAGCATCATTCTGTTTAAATCGTGAAATTAAACCGATGTATTGCGGCTGCAATAATGCAAACTCAGGATGTGATAATAAACCGGCAGTATTGGGATGATGCGGCAGATCCGGTACCCATACTTTTTGAAAATGCTTCATATAGCGGTGATGAAGCCTTTGTAACAAGTGGTCTAACCATTTGCCTTTGCCACTGCGGATGCTTAATTGATGCGTGATGTAAATGCAAAAAGAAGCTTTGTTCCAAAAGCCCGGCCGGTTATCACTGATGATGATGTCGTACGACTCTTTCTCAAGTAATCCCTTCAGCCAGAGGTGTTCAGCCCGGATGGTTTTAAAAATGCGGGGCAATTGTGCCAGAATGTTGAAGAAAAGAAACCGGTGACCATATTGAATGTTGTAACCCTGCAGTGATTTTATTTCTAATTGCGGAAATTCACGGGCTAAAAGTTGGGCAACGGGCCCATCGGCTGCAATGGTAACATCAGCCCCCCTGGTGAGCAGTTCGCCAATCAGGGGAATGCAGCGGGTAGCATGACCCAGGCCCCAATCCAGTGGTGCAATTAGTACCCGTACACTTTTTCCCTTACCGATCATGAAAAATCACAATATTTCGGGTGGAAAATAGTTATTTTAGAAACTTAAAAGATGCAGAATCCTGTGAACAATCCAAAAAATCTGATTTTGTTGATGCAGCGTTCAACTATCAAACTGATTCTAATGTTATTGCTGGTAACAATGGCCGCCGCTGGCTGTGGTTCCGGAAAAGGAATCTTTGGGAAAAAGAACGACTGCGGTTGCCCCAATAAAAAAGGAATGGTTGGTTACTGAGTATGCAGAACAACAAACATCAACACAGGGATTTACTGGTGCTCCTCAACAATGAATACCGGAGTGAGCATGCATTGCAGCACGAAGTGGAATGGCTGCATACCCTTTTATTTCATGTAGAGGCAATTGATAATGTTTGTAAGGCACATGAACTTATTCATGTTAACAGGCATAAAATCATTACTGAGCCACATAAAATAAAGCGTGAAATTCTCCGCAAAGCAGATGCTCCGTTTGTATTCCTGAATAACAGGAACTGATTAAAAAACAAAACAGATTCACAGTATTTAAAATAAAAAAGCGGCTGAGGCCGCTTTTATTGTAATAGTAATCTTACAGGGTTATAAAAATTTATCACCCTTGTTACGTTTCACTTCGGCTACATAATCTTTTATTTCCTGCTCTTTATCTTTCTTGCAAATAAGTAATACATCTTTGGTATCAACGATGATAAAATCATCCAGCCCCTGCAGCAGTACTAATTTTTTATCATCTGCATGTACCACATTCTTGGTAGCATCAATCACCATTACATTTTTGCCGGCCACTGCATTACCGAAATAATCTTTCTCCATGTTTTCATAAGCGCTGTTCCAGGTGCCCAGGTCACTCCAGCCAAAGGAAGCAGGCAGTACATATACATTATCTGCTTTCTCCATAATGCCGTAGTCAATGGAAATATTGGTGCATTGCGGGTAAATACGTTCCAGTGCTTCCGCTTCCTCTTCCGTATTAAAATAGGTTTGCTCGGCTACAAATACTTCATTCATTTCCGGCAAAAACTTTTCAAATGCCTTTACAATGTTTTTTACTTTCCATACAAAAATGCCCGCATTCCATAAAAAGTCGCCGCTGGCAAGAAAGGTTTTTGCCAGTTCAAGATTGGGCTTTTCAGTAAAGGTTTTTACCTGGTAAATATTATCAGCAACCGGCATCGCTTCATGCTGAATGTAACCGTAACCCGTATTGGCATAAGTAGGCTTAATACCCAGTGTAAGTAAAGCGTTAATGCTTTTTACAAATCCAAATGCATCCAGACACACTTTGCTGAAAGCAGGTGCATCCAGGATCAAATGATCAGCAGGAGCACAAATAAGCAGGGCTTCTTTATTAATGTGTAAGATTTTATGTGATACATACGCAATACAGGGTGCTGTGTTTTTGCGGCTGGGCTCACTTAAAATATTCTGAACCGGCAGTTCAGGTAATTGTTTATGAACAATGTCTGCGTACTCCTTAGAAGTAACAATGAAAATATTTTCAACCGGAATAAATTCTTTATAGCGGTCATACGTCATTTGAATAAGCGTACGGCCTGTATGCAGTATATCCAGGAACTGTTTAGGAAAACCGGTGCGGCTCATAGGCCAGAAGCGGCTGCCGATGCCGCCCGCCATGATTGCTACATAATGATTTTTGTTCATAGACCCCTATCCCCTAAAGGGGGACAAAACTCTTTAATGTTGTTTGTTTACTCTAAGCCGATTCTCCCCTTCAGGAGGTGGGGGCTTATATCAATCCTTCCTTTATTAAATCATGCAAATGTATAACACCTGCATATTGCTTTCCGTTTGTTACCAATAATTGGGTGATATTATTGGTACGCATCAGTTCCATGGCATCAATGGCCAACGCATCCCCCTCAATTGTTTTAGGGTTGATGGTCATAATTTCAGATGCTTTGATACTGTCAATTGCTGTTGATTTTTCAAGCATACGACGCAGGTCACCATCTGTTATCACACCAAGCAGTTCATCTGTATCATTCACTACAGCTGTAACACCTAAACGCTTTTTTGAAATTTCAAGAATTACATCTTTCAGTACTGTATCTGCTTTTACTTTCGGTTGTTCATTTTGCAGGTACAAATCACTTACTCTTAAATAAAGTTTTTTACCTAAAGCACCACCGGGATGAAACTTTGCAAAATCACTGCTGCTGAAACCACGTTTTTCCATCAGTGCCACCGCTAACGCATCACCCATCACCATCTGTGCTGTTGTGCTGCTGGTGGGTGCCAGGTTATTAGGGCATGCTTCCTGGCTAACTGTTGTATTTAAAACATAAGTGCTTTGTTTGGCCAGGTAGGAATCCACATTGCCCACCATGCCGATGATGGGATTACCAAAGTTTTTAATGAGTTGTGATAATACTTTTATCTCCGGACTTTCACCGCTCTTGCTGATGATCATCACCACATCAAAATTCAATATCATCCCCAAATCTCCATGTATTGCTTCCGCTGCATGCAGGTACATGGCTGGCGTGCCGGTAGAGTTGAGCGTAGCTACAATCTTTTGTGCAATCACAGCACTTTTGCCGATACCGCTCACAATCAACCGCCCTTTGGCATTCATAATCACATCTACAATGGTATTAAACTCATCATTGAGCTGATGTGCCAACTGCTGAATAGATGCAGCCTCCAGTTGAATAGTGCGTAACGCAATTTCTTTGGGATTGATCGTTGCCATGCGCCGCAAACGTACTTGAAATAAAAGAAATCAAAAAAGAATGCTTTAATAAAAACTGATTTCAAACACATCCATACTGGTTTACCGCCGCTTGTGCAGAAATACATACAACCTTGTCCTGAAAAATAATTACCTTCTCTAACGTTTGCTGAGAGTAGTTTTTTGGCTGATTTTAACGATTCAAAGGGCATATTTCAGTACCTTCGCTGTCCTTTAAAAAAAAGCAGCTCCCTGCTTTTTGGGTCAACCTATTCAACTGCAAGCCATGAGAATCTAATTTTAACCAAAGGCGAAGGACGTTCAGTGATGAGTACAGTAAAGAAAAAAGCTCCGGCAAGCGGGGCATCCAAAAGGTCAACCAGTGTAAAAACCATAGCAGCTAAAGCTCCTGCTAAATCAAACGGCAAGGTGAAATCCTCAGGTAATACAGCAGCTTTGTATGAAGCGTTACACGAGCATTTCGGTTTTGATGCATTTAAGGGCACACAGGAACAAGCTATTCTTAACCTGCAAAGTGGCAGAGATACATTTGTAATTATGCCTACGGGTGGTGGCAAGAGTTTGTGCTACCAATTACCGGCGATGATGGCCGAAGGGGTAGCAATCATTGTAAGCCCGTTGATTGCATTAATGAAAAACCAGGTAGACCTGGTGCGTAGCTACAGCAGTAAAGATGATGTGGCGCATTTTCTCAACTCCACATTGACCAAAAAAGAAATTAAGGAGGTGCACGACGATTTAAAAAGCGGCCGCACCAAAATGTTATATGTAGCTCCTGAAACATTGACGAAAGAAGAAAACATTGAATTCTTCAGTGATTTGACTATTTCTTTTTTTGCGGTGGATGAAGCACACTGTATCAGTGAGTGGGGGCATGACTTCCGTCCGGAGTACAGAAGATTGAGGGAGATGATGGACCAGATCAGTCCGGAGGTACCAGTGATTGCTTTAACCGCAACAGCAACACCTAAAGTGCAAAGTGATATTGTAAAGAATCTTGGCCTTCGTAATCCTGAAATTTTTATTTCTTCTTTCAACAGGGGCAACCTGTACTATGAAATTCAACCCAAGATTAAGAAGGAGCAAACGGTAAAAAGCATTGTTAAGTTCATTTCTCAGAATAAAGGTAAGAGCGGCATTATTTATACGCTCAACCGTAAAACAACGGAAGAGTTGGCCGATCTGCTGATGGCTAATGGTATTAAAGCCGTAGCGTATCATGCAGGATTGGATTCTAAGTTGAGAGCAGAACGGCAAGATTTATTTTTGAATGAAGATGTGCAGGTGATAGTTGCAACTATTGCTTTCGGAATGGGTATTGATAAACCTGATATCCGTTTTGTAATTCACTTCAACATTCCTAAGAGTATTGAAAATTATTACCAGGAGACAGGTCGTGCAGGTCGTGATGGCATGGAAGGGAAATGTATTCTTTATTATTCGCATAAGGATGTAAGTAAACTGGAGCATTTAATGCGTGACAAACCATTAAGTGAGCGGGAAGTGGGTGCACAACTCATACAGGAAACAGTAGCGTTTGCTGAAAGTAGTGTTTGCCGCCGCACCATCCTGCTCCATTATTTTGGTGAAGAGTACGGAAAAGAGAATTGCGGTAACTGTGACAACTGTTTGCATCCCAAAGAAAAAATTGAAGCAAAAGACGAAGCGGTTACGGTGCTCAAAGTAGTGAAGGCATTGGATGAACGTTTTGCAACAGATTATGTACTGCCGGTACTCACCGGCCGTTTAACACCGCAGATCCAGATGTACCGTCATGATCAGCTGGCTGAATATGGAACTGGTAAAGACAAGGATCTGCATTTCTGGAATTCATTGATTCGCCAGATGTTATTAGGCGGTTTGCTCAAAAAAGATATTGAAGAATACGGATTGTTGAAGTTTACCAAAGAGGGAGAAACGTTTTTGAAAAAGCCCAAATCGTTCAAAATTGTACTCAACAACCTGTACGAAGAGGCCAATGAAGATGATGATGAGGAAGGTGGAGAAGCAGGCAGCGGTGCCGCTACGGATGAGCAGCTGTTTGAAATGCTTAAAGAGTTGCGCCAGAAAGAAGCCAAGAAGAAAGGATTGCCTCCTTTTGTGATTTTCCTGGAAAACTCTTTGCAGGATATGGCTACATTGTATCCCACCACATTGGAAGAACTGGAAAAGTGCCAGGGTGTGAGCAAGGGCAAAGCAATCCGCTACGGCAAGCCGTTTATTGAAATGATTGCCAAGTACGTGGAGGAAAACGATATTGAAAAGCCCGAAGAGTTTGTGATGAAGAGTGTGGTTAACAAAAGCGGCAATAAAGTATTTCTCATTCAGAATATCGACAAACGCATACCGCTGGAAACCATCGCCAAAAACAAAGGCTGGCGGATGGATGAAATGCTGGAAGAAATGGAAACCATTGCGGCCAGCGGTACCAAACTGAGACTGGATTATGCTATTGATGAATGGCTGGATGAATACGAACAGGAAGAGATCATGGATTATTTCAAAAGCTGCAGCACCAGCGATTTAAAAGTAGCACAGCAGGAACTGGAAGATGGTAACTATAGCTGGGAGCAGCTCAAGATCATGCGTATTAGGTTTTTAAGTGAATACGGAATGTAATTGCAGATTTTAGACGGAAGATTTCAGATTTAATACCGATTCCTCTATATTTGCTGCCCCGAAGCATAAACGGAGGCTAGGCTTCCACTTACCAACGAATGTGTTTCAGGTTTCCCGAGCAATCGGGATTAAAAGGTGCGGTAGCTCAGTCGGTAGAGCAAAGGACTGAAAATCCTTGTGTCGCCGGTTCGATCCCGGCCCACACCACAAATCAGAAAAAGCCTGGTACTCTCATATAGTATCAGGCTTTTTTTATGTCCTCTCACTTCACAGTGTCCTGAAAAGTCAGAGGGTGTACGATTTATACTTTGGTACAATTCTCATCTCACACACTCTGTATATACCATCTGCCCCTTTGATTCGCTTTTGCCAGACCTTTAAAAGCAATTGAAATAATGTCTTGCTAAAGAAGTTTCTGAACAAAAGAAGAAAAATTAAAAAATATTTGGAAAAATGAACAGTGTTCATTTTCTTTGTGCTCTAATTATTCAAGCATGACAATTGCTGCAAGAAAGCAAAGGGAAAAAGAAGAGATGCGCCGGCTCATACTGGATGCCGCCAAAAGCATCTTCCTGGAGAAGGGCTTTCACAGCACCAGCTTGCGGAACATTGCTGAAAAAATTCAATACAGTCCGGGCACCATTTACCTCTATTTTAAAGACAAAGACGAACTCTTTCACGCCTTGCATGAGGAGGGATTTGCCAAAATGCTGCAAATGATGGCTCCTTTACAGCATGTTCAGGATCCCATGCAGCGTTTAATCGCTATGGGCAGGGTTTACATGAGTTTCGCTTGGGAAAACAAAGATCTTTATGATCTGATGTTTATTATGGAAGCCCCCATTAATGCCGAAAAGGATTTTGCAAAATGGCGAATGGGCAACCAAACCCTTGACCAATTGAAGCAGATTTTAAGAGAATGCCAGCAGGCAGGTCATTTTAAAGATATGGACCCGGAATACCTATCGTTTATGATATGGTCGGCGCTGCATGGTATGTGCGCTCTATATTGCAGAGGCAGATGTCATGCTTATGAACACTCAACTGAGCAGGATTTACTTAAACACGGCATGGATTATTTCATCAGCATTATCCGGAAAAGCTGAGGAATTTTTTTTGTCCTAATACTGAACATTGTTCACTTTATAACAACTGTTTATTATGAAATGGTTATCAAAAAATAAAATACAAATAAGCCTCAAAAAAGGGCCTTTTTTTTCACATCAACATGTGGTGAAAACGGCCGTTTTCAAAACGCAATTTGCAGGGGTAAACCTTATACATCATCAATTCTTACAACCCCGCCTCACATTTCAATCAATCACTATTTATATGAAAGCATTTGTACAAACAGTTCTTGTTGGACTGTTACTGCTTGTGGTTTCCCATGTACAGGCCCAAACCGTTTTGGACCAATACATTCAGGAAGCCTATCAATCCAACCTGGTGCTCAAAGAAAAAAAGACAGGGCTGGATAAAAGCCTGCTGGCAATTAAAGAAGCCCGCAGTTTGTTTTTGCCCACCACCTGGTTTGAAGCACAATACACACTGGCGCAGGGAGGACGCAGCATTGACATTCCCATAGGTGATTTACTCAATCCGGTGTACAATACATTGAACCGGTTAACAAACAGCAACAGCTTTCCTAATGTGAGTAATGTAAAAGAACAGTTTCTGCCCAATAACTTTTATGATGTACGTATTAAAACCACCATGCCCATTCTCAATCCTGATATCAAAATCAATCAGCAGATTAAAACACAGGAAGTACAGTTAAAGGAAAATGAAATACTCATTTACAAAAGAGAACTGGCTAAAGAAATAAAACTGGCTTACTACAATATACTCATGACTGCAAAAGCCATTACCATTCTTGAAAGTGCATTGAGTGTGGTGCAACAAAACCTACGGTTGAACCAATCATTGTTGGCTAATGGAAAAGGATTGCCTGCTTACGTAGCAAGAGCTGAGAGTGAAGTGAGCAATGTAGAAAATCAATTGCTCAATGCAAAGAACAATGAGCAGAATGCCACCGCTTATTTTAATTTTTTACTCAACCGCAATTTAACAGAGGCTATTATAAAAGAAGAAGACGGTATGAAAGACTTGAATCTTCAAACAATGCTTGCAGGAGAAGATGATGTACAAAAACGGGAGGAATTAAAAAGTTTGGGTATAGCTACAGGCATCAGCAACAGTGTTTTAAAAATGAATCAATCCTTTCGCAAACCAAGGCTCAATGCCTTTCTGGATTTAGCTTCACAGGGTTTTGATTTTAAAGTGGACCGTCGTTCTTTCTTTTATCTCGGTGGTGTGCAATTGCAAATTCCGATTTATACCGGCAAACGCAATCTGTACAAAGCAGAACAAACAGGGTTTGATCTGCAACGCATCCGTTTTCAAACAGAGCAAACCAAACAGCAACTGCAATTGGCTTTATTTACCTCACGCAACAATGTAAAGAATGCTTACAACAGTTACCGGGCAAGTGTAAATCAGGAACAAGCGGCTGCACAATATTTCAAATTGATTGACCGTGGCTATAAAGAAGGCGTGAACAGTTTTATTGAATTCCTTGATGCACGCAATCAACACACCAATGCACAACTCCAACTCTCCATCAACCATTATAAATTTTTAGCCGGCCTTGCTGAGTATGAACGCCAGGCTGCCACTTATTCCATCAACCAATAAAATCATTTATATGAAACAAGTTATTTATACATCAGCACTCGCTCTCTTTCTAATGGCCTGCGGTACCAATGCAACAGAGAAAAAAAGTACCACAACAAGCAATACGATTCCGGTGCGTATTGCTGCCGTCAATACTGACTCATCTTTTAATGCCATTCAGGCCACCGGACTCATCACTACTGAAAATGAAGCACGTCTTTCCTTTAAAATCGGAGGTGTTATTGAACAGGTGTATGTAGAAGAAGGACAGCAGGTAAAACAGGGACAGCTCTTAGCATCCCTCAACACCACAGAAATTGCTGCACAGGTACAGCAGGTGCAACTCTCGGTAGAAAAAGCACAACGTGATTACCAGCGGGCAAGCAATTTATATAAAGACAGTGTAGTAACGCTGGAGCAATTTCAAAACAGTAAAACAGGTTTAGATATCGCCAAACAAAATCTGCAACAGGCAGCTTTTAACCTTCGCTATGCAAAAATTTATGCAAGTGCCAACGGCTTTGTGGTAAAGAAGGTATTGAATGCAGGTGAAGTAGCCTCCCCCGGCTCGCCTGTGGTAGTAGTAAGTGAAACAGGTAAGCAAAGTAAGTGGGTGTTACGGGCAGGTGTAGCCGATGTAGAATGGTCGGCCCTTAAAGAAGGAGATAAAGCAAGTGTAACAGTGGATGCTTATCCCGGCAAACAGTTCAGCGCTGTAGTGAGTAAAAAATCACTGGCGGCTGATGCAGCCAGCGGTTCCTTCCAGGTAGAATTACAAATTGATTTTGGTGGATTGCAACCTGCAGTAGGTTTATTTGGCAAAGCCATCATTACACCTTCTGTTATTACCAATGGTTTCAGTATTCCTTATGAAGCATTGCTGGAAGCCAATGGCAAAAAAGGATTTGTATTTGTAACCAATGATCAAAAGAAAGTAGAACGAGTGGAAGTAACCATTGCATCTATTGAAACCAATCGTGTATTTATTGCAGATGGGTTGAAAGGCTATGCCTTTGTAGTAATAAGCGGCAGTCCTTATCTCACCAATGGTGCTGCCATCAACGTCATCAAATAATCATCATCCAAAAATATTCACATGAAACTTACTTCCTTTTTTGTAAAGAATTACCAGTTTACGCTGGTAGCTTTTGTGATGGTGATTGTAGTGAGTGTAACTACAATGTTTAACATGCCCCGTGCAGAAGACCCTGAGATCAATCCGCCACAGTTTCCCATTGTTGTAATTTATCCCGGTACCAGTCCCAAGGATATGGAAGAACTGGTAGTAAAGCCGATTGAAAAACGGGTGAGCGAACTGGAGAACATCAAAAAAGTAAATACCAATATCAATGATGGAGTTGCGGTGATAGTGGTGGAATACAAATACAACAGTGATGTAAATGCCAAGCACCAGGAACTGATACGTGAAGTGAATTCCATTCGTACGGAGTTACCGCAGGACATTTACAGCATTGAAGTAAAAAAAGTAACGCCTACGGATGTAAACGTAGTGCAGGTAGCGCTGGTATCAGAAAACGCATCCGATGAAAAGATGAAGTACTATGCAGATGCGCTGAAAGAAGAACTGGAAAAAATCAAAAGTTTAAAGAAGGTAGATGTGCAGGGTGTGCGTGAGCAGCAGGTACGCATCGACTTACAATTAGATAAACTGGCGCAATTGAAAATTCCGTTGAATGCCGTATTGGGAAGCATTCAAAGTGAAGCCGCCAATATTCCCGCAGGAAGTGTGCGTGCAGGAAGTAAAACCTTTAATGTAAAAACAAGCGGCAAGTACAAAAGCCTGGATGAAATTCAAAATACGGTGGTGTTTGCAGCAGGCGGAAAAACAGTTGTGCTGAAAGATGTGGCGACAGTTTCGTTTCAATATGAAGAGCAGAAACATATTGTGAGACTTAATGGCCATCGTTCAGTATTAGTATTAGCCGCACAAAAGAGCGGCGAGAATATTGCCAAAACACAGGAAGCTTATTTACCGGTGATTGAAAAGTTCTCCAAAACATTGCCTTCTAATATTGAATTAATCAAATCATTTGACCAGGCAGATAATGTAGGCAGACGCTTAAGTGGCCTGGGTATTGATTTTTTAATCGCCATTGGTTTGGTGATGATTACACTCATACCACTGGGATGGCGTGCAGCAGTAATTGTAATGGTGGCCATACCGCTTTCATTAGGCTTGGGAATTGTATCATTAGATTTCATGGGTTTTTCACTCAACCAGTTAAGTATTGTGGGCTTGGTGGTAGCATTGGGATTATTAGTGGATGACAGTATTGTAGTAGTTGAAAATATTGAGCGATGGCTGCGTGAAGGACACAGTAAAAAGTTTGCAGCAGTAGAAGCCACCAAGCAAATTACATTGGCTGTACTGGGTACCACTGCTACATTGGCCATTGCCTTTATGCCATTGGCTTTATTACCTGAAGCATCGGGTGAGTTTATCCGTTCTTTACCATTGGCAGTAATTGCATCAGTAACTGCATCACTGCTGGTCTCATTAACCATTATACCTTTTCTCGCCAGTCGTGTATTAAAAACACATGAAAATCCTGAAGGCAATATCTTTTTACGTGGATTGAAAAAAATCATCAGCGGCAGTTACACCAAACTGTTGGAATATTCACTCAGGCATCCGGTGATTACATTGGTTACAGCGTTTGCCCTTTTTGGTGCTTCTTTGTTTGTATTCAAGATAATCGGCTTTCGTTTATTTCCCACCTCTGAAAAACCACAGTTCCTCGTAAACATCAACATGCCACTGCAAAGCAACCTCGAAGCATCCAACAAGATGGCTTTGTATGTAGAGAAAGAATTACTCAAAAATCCATCGGTAGAATATGTAACTACGAATGTGGGCAAGGGCAATCCTCGTATTTATTACAATGAAATTCCGACCAATGAAAAAAGCGATTATGCACAGTTATATGTACAACTGAAAAAAGAAGTGAACCCTGTGCGCAAGAAAAAAATCATTGATAATTTCAGGGAACTGTTTTTAAAAATACCCGGCGCCAAGATTGAAGTAAAAGATTTTGAACAGGGCCCGCCGGTAGAAGCACCGATAGCCATCAGAGTAAGCGGTGATAATCTTGATACACTTCGTAAACTGGCGGTGCAGGTAGAAACTGTTTTAAAAAGTATTCCCGGTACCATTTATATCAACAATGATGTGGATGTATTGAAGAGTGATTTGAAAGTAAAGATTCATACCGAAAAAGCAAGAACGCTGGGTATCCAAACAGCCGATATTGACCGCACCATTCGCTTAGCCATTGCCGGTGTAGAGCTGGCCAAATACACTGATGATAAAGGTGATGATTACAATATTGTGGTGAACACACCCAAAGAAGAATTTGCAACGCTGCAAACTTTTGACCGGCTCTTCATCAATAATGCAGTAGGTACTCCTGTGCCTTTGAGCCAGGTGGCATCACTGGAATTTGAAACATCACCCAGTGTGATCAAACACTTGGATAAAAAACGTTTTGTGGTGATCACTGCGTTTACCGATAAAGGGGTGCTTGCACAAAACATCAACAAAGCCTTTGAAGATAAAATGAAAAGCATGGCATTTCCTGCAGGTTATCAATTTCAAATAGCAGGTGAAGCAGAGAATGAGCAGGAAGCATTTGGTGGCGGTTTTATGACGGTGGTGATTGCAACTGTATTTCTGTTCATCATGGTTTTGATTCTTGAATTCAAAACCTTCAAGAGTACATTGATAGTACTGAGTGTGATACCACTCGGCATCATTGGCGGTGTACTCATGCTTTGGTTTACGGGTTACCCCATGAGCTTTGTGGCCATCATCGGTTTTATCGGGTTGGCAGGAGTGGAAGTAAAGAACTCCATCTTACTGGTTGATTTTACCAATCAGTTAAGAGAAAATGGCAAAGGATTGGATGAAGCTATCCGTGAAGCAGGTGAGTTGCGCTTTTTGCCGATTGTATTAACCAGCTTAACAGCCATTGGCGGTTTAATACCCATTGCACTCAACAGCAATCCATTGGTATCACCATTGGCACTGGTATTAATCGGCGGCTTAATCTCTTCAACTATTCTCTCCCGCATCGTAACACCGGTGGTGTATAAACTCATACCGCCTCGTGTGGAAGTAAAAGAACAGGGAGATATTGCTTAACAGATTTGAAAACTATAAAACAATAAACCATGAACCTTTCTTATCATCAACTCACACAAACCATTAACCGGCTGCTCAAACTGCAGCCGGGCATGGTAACCACAGACACGAATTTAAAAGACGAACTGGGTCTTACCGATTGGGAACTGACTTTGTTGGTTAATCAACTGGAGCGGAAGTATCATATAGAATTTCAGGAGCAGGAAGTACAAAAGTTGCAAACAGTAGAGGCCCTGGTACGAACCATGAAATTTAGTTGAGGCAATTGCTGCCTGTACTTTTTGTTTTGTATGAAGGTCCTGCTTTATGCACGGAATAATGTGGCTGTTCTTTGTTTTGTAAACGGAGAATCAAAAATTCCGGGCAGATGAAAAATGATGAAACAAAAAATATTCAGTTGTAAAGAGACTGCTGCACCATTCCTCCTTGTGGGTTATTAACTCAACAGGCACAGAACCCGTCTTCGCTACAGTACGGGTAACGATTTTTTCATAAGATCTGCCGCACAAATTCTTTGCTTTCTTGCCGGGATTGTGTACATTAACACTTCCTTCCATTTGAAAACGGCTGAGTCCTACCTTTTCAATCTTTCACTCTTTAAACCAAAAAATGTATGAAGCTATTTCAATGGAGCTGCACCCACTTGCTTGCAGCAGGTCTTTTCTTTTTGAGTTCCTGTGGTGGTGATGGTGAAAAAAAAGCTGAAACTGATACAACTGCCGCTGAAACACCACCGGCACCGGTAAGCACCATCGACACTACCTCTCACAACATGGTAACGATTATGCACAAAGTAGCTGATTTCAACAAATGGATGCAGGCCTATGAGGCACATGACTCTGTAAGATTAGCCAGCGGTCTGCACAATTATGTAATCGGCCGTGGACTCATGGATACCAATATGGTGCTCATCGGATTGCGGGCCGATGATTTTGCAAAAGCCAAAGCCTTTTCGCAAAGTCCCGGCTTAAAGGAAACCATGAAAAAAGCAGGAGTAACCGGTGCACCTGAAGTTCAATATACTGTAGTTACCTGGCAGGATACTGCCAATGTAGGAAGTATACCCCGAGTGATGACGATGTTTACCGTAAAAGACAAAGAGGTATGGCGTGCTTCGTTTGAAGGAGGAGCACCGGACCGTAAAGCCAATGATATTATGATTCGAAACATTGGTCATGATGCAGATAATCCTAATGGTATCCGTCTCGTGAGCGCCTTGGGTGATACCGCTAAAGCCATGGCCTATTATAATTCTGATGCCATGAAGAAACGTTTTGCCGAAGGTGGTGTTATTGGTCAGCCCAAGCGTTTCTTCTTTACGATTGTAAAGCGGTATTAAAAATTGATTTCATTTTTCATCAACCCCTTTTGTAAAAGCAGAAGGGGTTTTTTGTGTGGTTAGGTGCTTAAGCACTTGTTGCTGCTATCACTGACAAGAACAGCAGACGTAAAAAAAACAGTATCTTAAACGCTCAAAATTTTTCTGCTTATGGTTCGCATGGTGTTGCTGTTGAGTACAGCGCTTTTTATGTTGCTGTCTTTTCTGCCTTCAAAAAAAATGGCTCCCGCTGCTGATCTCATTCTCTTCAACGGGCGCATCTACACCGGCAATAAGGAAGCGCCTTTTGCGGAGGCCATGGCCATCCAACAAAACAAAATCATTTTCACCGGTAGTTCTGCTGCTGTGCTAAAAATGAAAACTGTTGCTACCAAACAAATTGATTTGAAAGGCAAATTGGTAGTACCCGGCTTTAACGATGCCCACATCCATTTTCTCAGCGGATCACTGGCCATGCAAACTGCCGATCTCAACGCCTGCAAAACACCCGAAGAAGCAGTGAACACTGTGCTCGCATTTGCAAACAAACATCCGGAGGCATCCTGGGTTACCGGCAGTGGGTGGCAGTACACCGCCTTTCCCGGTGGTAAACCTACCAGGCAGTTGCTCGACGCCGTTATTAAAGATCGCCCTGTGTACATCCGTGCGTATGACGGGCATAGTGCATGGGTCAATTCCAAAGCACTGGAACTGGCAGGCATTACCAGGGAAACGGCATTCACCGGTTTTGGTTCTATTGTAAAAGATGCCGATGGTGAACCCACCGGTATGCTCAGTGAAAGTGCGATGCAATTAGTGAGCAAATTTTTACCGCCGGTAACAAGAGAAGAAAAACTAAAAGCCATTGAAGAAGGCATGCGTTATGCTGCCTCACTTGGCATCACCAGTGTACAAAATGCAAACGGCAGCATTGAAGAACTGGAACTGTATGATGAATTGCTCCGAAAGGGCAAACTCACTTTGCGTTATGCCGCCGCCTTCAGTACAGGTACTAAAACCAATGATGCTGATATCAACACCTTTACTGCATTGAAAAATAAATACGCCGGCAATATCCTGCTGCGTGCCGATGCAGTGAAGTTTATGCTGGATGGTGTGATTGAATCACATACCGCCGTAATGATGGAACCTTACAGTGATGCCGGTGTGAATGGCAAAACTGCCAATGGCGAATTCGCCTGGCCTCTTCCGTTATACCGCAAGCTCACCGCTGCTTTTGATAAAGCAGGCTTTCGGATGTACACCCATGCTATTGGTGATCGTTCCGTACATGAAGCGCTCAATGCCTATGAACGGGCACAGCAGCAAAACAAAAGCACCGGCAGCCGTCATCGGATTGAACATATTGAACAATGCAAACCGGCTGATGTAACACGTTTTCAACAATTCCATGTACTACCATCCATGCAACCCATCCATGCCGATCCTGCTACCGTGGCCGTATGGGTGCAGGCGGTGGGGGAGCAACGTTTACCGTTTTCATTTGGCTGGCAATCTATGCTGCAGCAAAAAGCCACATTGGTATTTGGCAGCGATTGGCCCGCCTGTATTGATCTCAATCCCCTGCATGGTTTGCACATTGCTGTAAACCGGCAAACACCTGATGGCTATCCGGCAGGCGGCTGGATACCGCAACAACGCATTTCTTTACAGGAAGCATTGGATGCATACACTTATGGCGGTGCTTATTCTTCCTTTGAAGAAAAGATAAAGGGCAAACTCCTGCCGGGTTATTTGGCTGATTTTGCAGTACTGTCGCAAAACATTTTTGAAACAGACCCCGCCCGTATTGCTGCTACGAAAGTGTTATTAACGGTGATGAATGGGAGAGTGGTGTATGAAGCAGCGGGTGGAAACCTAAATACAAAATAACATAGCCGTACATAGGTTGAAATATATAGGAGTAATGTTGATTGGAGATTCCAATGCTTGTGTGCGCTGCAGGGCTACCGAACATTTCGTTAAGGCGGGTGTTAAGCCAGATAATGACTGCGGTAAGCAAATGGTTTTCACTCTTGTTAACAGACAGAGCCAAAAAGAGGATCGAAAGCCTCATTATTTATACAGCCATACTTGGCTTTCTGTTACATCTGTTGCTCATAGCACTGGTGCATTTTAATGTATTACAGTCGGGAGTAGAAAAAGGATTGCTCCAAAACCCAATTGCCGCCATTTATACTCCCTTTTCTTTTATCATCGTCTATGAAGTGTACCTGCTCATTTACTATTTACCCCGTTCTACGACTATTTATATCGGCAAGCAGTATGAAATTATTACCTTAATCATCATCCGGCGTTTGTTTAAAGATTTATCGCATCTTGAGTTTACTGAAAACTGGATATCTGTTCCCTATGATCTGCAGTTTACGGTTGATCTTATTGCCACCTTGCTGCTCTTTTTTCTCATCTTACTTTTTTACCGGCTCAATAGAAACCAGTTGCGTTTACAACAGCCTTCGCCCATGCCTGCACCACAGCTGGCAAGATTTATTAAACTTAAAAAAACAGTCTCTGCACTTTTATTGCCTGTTTTTTTTACACTGGCCGTTTACAGTTTGCTGCACTGGATTTCAGTAAGTCTGTTTTCTATTGACCGTTTACTGTACACCATGAAAAATGTAAACCAGGTTTTTTTCGACGACTTTTTTACGGTTTTAATACTGGTGGATGTATTGTTGCTGCTGTTTTCTTTTTTTCATACGGATTCGTTTTATAAAATCATTCGTAACTCCGGCTTTATCATTTCTACCATATTAATCAAGCTGTCTTTTGCGGCCGAAGGCATCCTGAATGTACTGCTGATACTTGTGGCTGTTTTATTTGGTGTTATTCTCTTGTGGATTCATAACCGGTATGAACGGATGTATCAGGAAACAGAGTTCACTCCGCCACAAAATGAGGAAGTGATTAAAGAGGGATGATACAATCTATCACGGATGAAATCAATGGGATTATTGCATTGTAAATTCATAAAAAGTGAGAGAAGTGATTTTTAAAGACCGCTTTTTCCAGGTACTATCAAAAGTCAGGTAAAGAAAAAAGTATAATCATTTTCATTACGCCACTTCCTCCACACCCCACCATTCCCTGTACCTTGCTTCTGCCTGCTCCATAATATCATCTAAAATTTCTTTCAGTTCTGCGGTTACACCTTTCTTGTGCAATACTTTTCGAACGGAGAGCATGATCTGTGCACGTGCATCAGGCTTTTTGAACCAATCGATCTGCAAATTCTTTTTTATGGAAGCAGTTATATCTTTTACAATTTCTTTAATGAGTTCAAAATCAGTCACGGCTGTTTTGTGCTTGGCGAGTATTTCATAAAACGCCTCTTCTTCATCTGTTAAGCCCAGCTGACGTCGGCGCACATCTTCTTCCTGCATATCCCTTGCCACTTCACGCAACTTTTCCAATGCAATTAAAGAATCAAAAAAGTGATTGTGATAATCATTGATGATGCGCTCCACTTCTTCTTTGAGCTTGCGGTACTTGATTAAGTTTTTAGTGTGACGTACTTTGATTTCATCATTCAATATCTGCCGTATCAATTCCAGTTTTAGTTCCGTGCCGCTTTTCTTTTCCTTAGCGGTAGCAAGGAAATCATCATTGATGATGGAAATATCAAAACGTTCAATTCCTGCCATTTCAAACACATCTACTACGGCTTCGCTTTCAATGCTGCGGTGAATGAGTTCTTTCACCTGTTGTTCTTTCTGGCGGATATTGGTGGTGGGGAATTTTACTTTCCTTACGGCTGTGCCTAACTGTTGCAGAAATACAATATCCGTAGCAATGGTTCTCACCTCCGCATGATTCTTTACCACGGTAGCCAAACCCGTCATCCGCTTTTCAGCCAGCAGAAAATCTTTGCTCCGCTCTTCTTCTGCCACCACATAGTTCACCGCTTCTTTCATGCGTTTGAGTTTATCGCCGGTGGTAAGCGAAGCCCAGTCTTTATAAAAATCTGCAGCAGGTAACAGGGTTTTCAATAAATCAATTTCATCTTTAATCATGGCAAAGGCTTCTTCAATATCAATGGTAACCTGTCCTTTACCGCCACTGCCTGTATATTTCTTAGTAGCATCTCTCAGCTTATCACCAATGCCGATATAATCTACAATCAAACCACTGGGTTTATCACGGAACACAGTAGCCACACGGTTGATGGCCTGTATCAAATTATGACCGCTCATGATCTTATCTACATACAAGGTATGCATGGGCGGATTGTCAAAACCTGTAAGCCACATATCCCGTACAATCACCAGCTTCAACGGATCATCAGGATCTTTGAACCGTGCCTTCACTGCTTCCATCTGTTCTTTTGTGCGTATGTGCGGGCTCCAGTCTTTGGGGTCTTTGGCAATATTGCTGGTCATGATCACCGCTACTTCGGGGCAACCTTCCAATGCCGTAAGTGCATTGTACATTTTTACACAGTTGCGGCGGCTCATACAAACGATCATGGCTTTACCATTGAGATCCGTATTCCGTTTGGTGTAGTGTTGTAAAATATCACCGGCCACAGCAGCTACCCGTTCAGCTGCACCGGCTGCATCTTCAGCAGCGGCCCATAAAATTTTGTTGCGCTCATTATCGGTTAACCCTCCTGTAATCTCTTCTGCTTCTTCTTCAATAGCTTCATTACCTAAATGAAGTTTTGCAAGCCTTGGTTCGTAATAAATAGGAACAACGGCTTTATCTTCTGTTGCCTGTTTAATATCATACACATGCAGGATGTCGCCAAACACACCTACCGTATCGGCATCTTTGCTATCTACCGGTGTACCCGTAAAACCTACAAAAGAAGCATTGGGTAAGGCATTGCGGAGATTGGCCGCAAAACCTTTGATGAGTCCGTATTGTGTGCGGTGACATTCATCGGCAATCACAATAATATTTTCCCGGTTACTTAATACCGGATGTTCGACCTCCCCCTGACCCCCTCCAAAAGAGGGGGAAAGAAGACGAAATTTTTCAATGGTACTGAAGATCACGCCACCACCATCACCGCTGATGAGGTTGCGGAGTTCTTCAGTTGTTTGTGCCAGTTGAACATCGCCCAGCAAATCTTTAGCGCCTACAAAATCTTCATAAAGTTGTTTGTTCAAATCAAAGCGATCTACCTGTACAATGATGGTGGGATTTTTTAATTCTTTCATCTGCCGCAGGATGGCGGTATAAATAGCCATGGTAATGCTCTTACCGCTGCGGGTGGTGTGCCAGATCACACCAATGCGTCCATCACCCACCGGACGAATGGCTTTTAAGGTATTGGCCAATGCAAACTGGATACCGAAGAACTGGTGATACTTAGCGCCCTTCTTTACCAGTTGCCCTTTTTCCGGTTCATGAAAAATATAGAAGCGGATGTATTGCAGCAAACGCTCCGGTGTGAGTAAACCTTTAATGAGTGTTTCCAGTGCAAAATCATTTTCCACGATGTTAATACCATCCACACTCTTCCACGCCGCATACCATTCTTTGCCGCTGCTGTACATACCGTGCAACGTTGTATCGCCATCACTGATGACGGTGATACAGTTGGTTTCAAATACCTGCGGAATATCTTCTGTGTAATGCTGTACCTGGTTAAAAGCGCTGTCCACTGTTGCTTCAGGATCAAACCAGTTTTTAAATTCAAACAATACAATGGGCAGACCGTTGATGAAAATAAGCAGATCAGGACGGCGGTTGTTACGGCCCTCAATGCTGAACTGGTTCACTGCCCAGAATTCGTTGTTGGAAGGTGTATCAAAATCAACGGCATAGAAATGCTCAAAACATTCTCTCTCCCCTCCTTTGGAGGGGTCGGGGGAGGTCTCTTTCCAGTTTTTGCTGATGCCCTTGCTGAGTTTGAGCTGAAAGCTGTGGTTGCGGTGATGCAGATCCGTACCGGACTGGTAGAGAAATTCCTGTTGTACTTCTGCCAGAACTTTGGCGGGTACATGACGGTAGCGGTTTTGTAAATATGCAGCAAAGCGATGTTCCAGCACGGCCTTTTTAAGGTTACGATGGATGTTGGGGCCATACTGGTATTGGAAGCGTTTGTCTTCCAGTAACCATTCGATGGCGGCGGTTTCGATGTCACTTTCTGCAAGGTATTTACTCATTGCTTGTATTCATTAGCTGACCAATTCGTTTTCTGCTGCACTCACTTCTATTTCACCGGACATGAGTTTGGGGAGAAGTGAATCTCTGATTTGACTCAATGTCTTTATTTCTTCTTGATTTGTTTTGATTCTTTTAAATAGAGCAACTACAGATGAAGAAAAGTTATTTGTTATTTCAATATCCGGAACTAAGATATTTATTCCTTTAATAGTTTGTGAGTTCACAGCGGTTGCTATAGATGATGTGTTTCCAAGTGAATCGTATTCAAAGTTTTTTAGAAAAAGGAAAATATACTCCGGAGTTAAGTAGGTTGATTTTTTGGGTATAAAATGAGCAATTGCTTCGTTTGATAACATCTTTTCAGTTGTAATTGCAACTCTTCCAACAGTAAGTTTAAAACTAAGTACAACAGTATTATCAGGAATAACAGGAACATTGAATTTTTTAACTGCCTCTTTCGTTAAATATTCTGATGTATCAAATATGTATGTACCTGAATTACCCATATCCTTTATTGAAATCCATTTGACATCTTCGTGATTGTTGCTAAACCATTCCCTTTGAACTCTGGGTGGTGTTCTTCCGATTGAAATGTCAAAAAGCGATTCCACTTTCTCATATCTCCATCCATCTGGCAAATTGTCCGGGTCAATATCATCTACAAAGTATTTTTTAAAGAGTGTTTGGGCCATGGCTTCCAGTGTGGCATTGGTGCGGCGGTTGAGTTCTATTTTGTCGTCGAGGGAGGATAGGATGGCGGCGATGCGGGTTTGAGTGGGGAGGTCTGAGGGAATAAAAACATCCATTTCGTGTAAATGATTTCTATTCAAACCCGGCACACTTGTCTTGTCATTCTGCGTGCTAAAGCCAAGTGTTTTTATAAAGTAATAAATAAACTTTGGATCATTACCTTTAAAATCTTTTACATACAATGTTGTATTATGAGGCCAGTAATCTACCTCTGTGTAAAAAAGTTCACCCAACGTTCCGTATCGACCTGTAATAACACCCGGTCCTTTAGCTTTTGCTTGGTCATGAAATCCAGACAAACCAGAGGAAGAATAAATTGGTATATTACCCCTTCGACGATCTTGTTGCGGAAGATCATAACCACGCTTTAACTCAATCACTTCGCCGAGTTTATATTTTTTGAATTGGGGCATTTAAAAAGGTTAAGGAAAAGCCCCTTTTAGCGGGGCTTATTAACATTAATATTTTTATTACTCTTGTAAAAGCTTTAAACTGTTTACTTCTTCTCTTCGTTTCCAATATAAAACATTAGATCCTCTGCTTTGTAATGCTTCTATCAAATCCTGCTTAGGTTCTTTGTTTTCATCGTTAACAACAGCTAAACCCATGACCTCTTTTCCGATGAGTTTAGTTCTGGTTTGTCGTATATCGTCCCAACTGAACAAGAAGTTTACCAAATTGTTTTTATTAAGTGTATTAAAGGTTTTAATAACAATTTCTTTTTTTCTATATGCAATTTGAAAATCAAATGTAAACTCAAGTCCTGTGCTGCCTTTTGAAATAAAATGTGGAGTGTAAATAAGATTATGTTTTTCGAGATACTCTTTTACGTCTTCTTTAAAAACAGAAGCGACTGTTGGTTTTGAAAGAACATACAAATCATTTATTTCACTTATAGCATTCAGCAGATTTAACTTTTTTTGAGCAAAATCTTTTTCGTTTGCTTCAACTGCAAGGTCTTCACCTGATAGGTGAATTCCATAGGTTAATAAAATAGATTCAAGCAAATCATTTCTTTTCCCTATTCTATTAAATTCAACTCCATATAGACTTAAATTTCTGAGTGTTTGGCCATCATCAGACAATTCAATTTTTCCATTTGAGTTTTTTGCAAAGAGTTCCACCGCATCATTATGCATATCAAGGTATGGCGTAGAAATAGCAATCCACTCTGTACCGGTATTCTCCTGCACTACTGTCCTGCTTTTAATAAACTCATGGTATTGAGTTAATAATGGTTGTATCCAGCTCATAATAATGTTCTGCTAATATTCAGATTTGTACTCAAGTTAATAATTCTTGCGAAAGCTTCTATCGCTTTACACGCATCTTCCTGAGTAATTATTTCGGAAACGCTAAATTGTTGAACATTCAATGGTCTTGCCCAAGCTAAGGGTTTGTATCCATCTACAAAAATATGAATATGCGGCGTGCTATATTCAAAGCGATGTCCAACATACGGAATTAAGTCAACAGGTAAGCCTGGTTTAACTTTTCCAGGATTTTCATGAATACCATTAAAATCAACTCTGATTAATCCTGTATACGATTGATTTTCTTGGAGGTGTAATGAAAGTTTCAAAAGATTTTTTGAACTCTGATCAATACTCCATAGAAAAATCCATTCATCATCCTGTTCACTTTTTAAAATAATTCTTTGTCTTATAGGCGCTGCCCCATTAATTCCATAATCAGTTAGATAAGTACTATTCTCAAATACTTTTTTATCTAAACTTAATAGATAAGTAACTTGTGTTGATGTTAGCATAAAATTTATGACTATATGGATTAAATTATCATTCCAATACTTTTCAAATTCTCTTTAATCTGCTCTTCCAACCTTGCGCCTTCTTCAAATTGCTCTTTTAACTGCTATTTTAAGTGTTTCATTTTCTCTTAAAAAAATATATTTTCTTAAAACTGCAAATAACTCAAACTTTTTTTTAACTAATTCCCAACTCTGTTTTTACCTTTTCAAATGCTGCTTTAATTGCTTTATCGCCAAACCTTCGTTCTTGCTTTAATCGTTGTGTTTCTTTAAAATAATCTATCAGTCCGTTAAAATGCATTTTAGCCATAAGGTACAAAGTGCCGTTAATTTTCACCTCCATATTTTGTGCTACTTTTCGTGCTTCTCTTTCATCAATAATACAATTGATGGTTCCTTCTTCTGCTGCAAGATCCAGTTGTAATTGTTTATACTGGGCTATTGCCTCCCGTTCGCCGGCATCAATCTTATGATTTGTTTTCAAAAGGTCAATAATATCATCACTATAAGTCTGGCATTTTTTAAACCAGATGTTTTCTTCAAAGCAATTAAGTAAAAAACGAAATCGTTCATCAGACTTCTCCTCCAGAAACTCTTTTTCCACTTTTAATGGTATGTAAACATCTTCAAACATAGAACTCAGATGTTTTACAGCATCTATTTTATACAGGGTAATCAAGGCAGAGGTGTCTAGTATCGTAATCATTTACTTTTTGAGGTTAGTGCTCCCAGTAATAATAATCCCAAGCCAATCAGCAAAAAAGCACCAATTGTATCATCATCGTCATTGTCTGCTTTACTTTTCTGCACTTTAGTCTTTGAATTGGATATGATTTTGTTAATTTCCTTAATGATTTTTTCAGGAGAGTCTGTTTTTTGATTGTATTCAATTTCATGGACTCCCTTAATGTTCAAATTGTTCTTTACATCTTTATCATATACCACAATGATGGTTTTTGCCAGTTCAAGAGCATAATTTATTTCCCGTACCACATCACGTGAAAGATTGCGGGTGGCAAAAACAATAAACAAAGAGGCTCGTTGAATACGCTGTTTCGTTGTTTCCTTTAAACCTATTACTCCCACACGGTCAGGTAGACTGATGGATAAACCGTAAAGAGCCCCAAGCGTTTGCATGCGTAAGGCCAGACTTTGTTCAGCTTGTACCTTTGGGTTGTAGGAGATGAATATATTAGTCATTATACGATTTTAAATTAAAAATTAGGAACCCGTAAAATAAAATACTTGCTAACAATTAATACTTTATGAAATCACTTCTTTTATTAATTCTTCTTTCGTCAATTGTGCAGGTGCCACATGCACAATTACACCGGCTTTATTTTCAGCACTTTGTAATTCCGCAACCGCTGGTTGCGTAATTGTGCTTCCTGGTTTTTTTAACTCGTCTTGTGTTTCCGCAACCAGCGGCTGCGTAAATGGGTAATGAGGCCATGTGCCGGCAAAGGTTTGCATGTAAACAAGGTTTCGTTCAGATAAACCTTTCATATCATCAAATTCAGACTTCAGGTCTTTAGCCAATCTGCTGATGATCTTTTTACCCCAGCCTTCTTCTTTTTGCTGTTGCAAAATGGCATTGCCAATTTCCCAGTAAACCTGCAGTAATTCACGGTTTACTGCCAAAGCAGCTTTTTGACGGGCCAGCCTTATTTTTTCTTTCAGCCCTTCAAGGATGTTATAGTAGTCTTTTTCAATGCCAGCCATATCCAATGCTTTTCAGGTTTTCTTTGATCTGTTCTTCCAGTTTTGCCCCTTCTTCAAACTGCTCTTTCAACTGTTGTGTTAAGTGTTTCATTTTTTCTTCAAAGGGTATTCCGTCATCTTCTTCCGCTTCGGTACCCACATAGCGGCCGGGAGAGAGTACATTGTTGTTGGCTTTTACTTCTTCTAATGTAGCGGCTTTGCAAAAGCCTTCGATATCTGTATACCCGGCAGATCCCTCCTGCGTCGGGATGACAGCCTTATTACGCCACTGGTGATATACATCCGCAATCTTTGTTACATCTTCATCACTAAACACTCTCAGTCTGCGGTTCACCATCTGCCCCAGCTTACGGGCATCAATAAAGAGTATTTCGTTTTTGCGTTCCCTGTGTTCGCCATCTTTTCCATCCCTGTTACGGCTAAGGATGAAAATACAGGCAGGGATACCGGTGGTGAGAAAGAGTTTATCAGGCATCTGCACAATACAATCCACCATGCCGTTTTCTATCATGTGGTCTCTCACATTTTTTTCACCGGCATTACCGGTAGTCATAGCACCATTGGCCATTACCACACCGGCAGTGCCTTTACTGCTGAGGTGGTGCCATATGGTTTGAAACCACATGTAGTTGGCGTTGCCATCGGTGGTAAATACTTCCTTGGGTCCAAAGAGGCGTGGGTCCTGGTCTGGCAAATCTTCGGGGTGCCACTTGCTGATGTTGAAGGGCGGGTTCATGAGCAGGAAATCTGCCTTGTCATAGGGGAACTTATCCTGTAATAAAGAATCGCCCAGTTTTACATCAAAGCTCAGGTTGCGTAAAAGCAAATTCATTTTGCACAAACGCAACGTGCCTTCGTAACGTTCCTGTCCGTAAATAGAGATATCACTTTTATCACCACCATGCGCTTTTACGAATTTCAAACTCTGTACAAACATACCGCCGCTGCCACAGGCAAGGTCCATGATCTTACCATGCAAGGGCTCCAGCATTTCCACCAATAAACGCA
Source organism: Lacibacter sp. MH-610 (assembly GCF_045780045.1). Taxonomy (NCBI): domain Bacteria; kingdom Pseudomonadati; phylum Bacteroidota; class Chitinophagia; order Chitinophagales; family Chitinophagaceae; genus Lacibacter; species Lacibacter sp. MH-610. The sequence continues at coordinate 3,940,931 of NZ_CP116002.1, read as the reverse complement.
CCACAGAGCCGGGTGTAAAAAACTGCCCGGCACCGCTACCTTCGGCCATAGCAAACTTGCCGATGTAGTATTCATACACACGGCCATACACATCTGCTTCGGGGTTATTGGTCTCAGAAAATTCAGGTTTGGAAAAAAGATTGATAAGTCCGGCAGTTTGCGTGGCCGTTAACTGGCTTTTTACAAAGATGGGTTCCAGCACACCTTTATAATCTTCATTCCGTTCGCCCAGTATTTCATCAATGAGCACAAAGGCTTTATCTACTTTTACTTTGATATCATCCTGCTCTGCATTAATGCGCAGGTACTCCCATGTAGCTTCTTCAGGAAGTTTGTACACGTTCTTTACCTGGTACTCCAGTTCATCTTCAAGTAAGAGGTTTAACTGTTTGCTATCTGTAGTGAAATAGTCTGATTTTTTATCGGCTGCCAGTTGTCGCAGTTCTTCCCTGCGCTCTGCATAACGTTCGCTCAAATGCCGTACAAACAGCAGTGACAATACATAATCCTTGTACTGGTTTTCTGCCACGGCTCCACGGAGTTCATTAGCCGCATCCCATAATTGTTGTTCGAAATCAATATCTGCTTTGAGAGCAGTGTTTTTCTTTGTTGCTTTTGCCATCCTGATAGAGAATTGCGTGAAAATAAGAATGAAACCTGATTATACAAAAGGTGTTATGCACCTGCATGTGTGATTTTTTTTTCTTTTCGCCGCATTTTTTGCGGTGAATAAACCGCTTATTCACCGCAAAGGCCTTACTCCCACTCAAAGCCCACTCAAAGGCCTGTCAAAAGTCACTCAAAGCCCCGTCTATTGCATTTACCCTTAATTCAACCTACATTTAAAACAGGAATCATTCAGAAATCAACCGCACACCTTCACCTTAAAACTTCGCATCATGCCGTTCTTTGATTTTCACCTGCACCCCACGTTAAAGAGTTTGTTTTCAGAACAAACAGCTACCACTCAAAAATTCAGTCCCTGGGAGCGGCTGCGTAAAGAAACCATTCCGCTGGCCCTGCGCTGGTGCAGCGAGTTTGAATACATCATTCAATCGCAATCCAACCTGCGGCAACTGCTCATTAATGATTGCAACCTTGTATGCGTGGCGCTTTATATTCCGGAGCGAAGGTTCCTGGATAACAGCCTTGTACAACAGGGAGCACAAAGCAGTTTAAAAACCTACCTGCAGGAAGCAAAGATTCAGAAAATCATCAACGGCAATCCTTATGCATTATTGATGAATGAAGATTGGCTCACACTTACGGATGCCGCACAGTTTGGAGTCACCGATAAAAAAGTAAAACCCCTCCGTGTTGCTGCTGAATACAAGGAGACCGATACGGATACACTGCATGTGGTGTTTACTGCCGAAGGTTGTCATGTATTTATGGATGAGTTGGGTGTGTATGATAAAGACACCATTATTCAAAACATTGATGACCTGCGCAGCAAACTGTCCTTACTTTCCATCAACCTTACGCATATTGAACAAAGTACGGTGTGCAATCATGCTTTCGGGATGCAGTTTGTAGATCATATTGATTTTGTACCCAGGGGCAACCGCATCAGTGCCGATGGTATTGCCATTACAAAACATTGTTATGACCACAACATCATGGTGGATGTAAAGCATATGAGCCTCGCTGCAAGATTGCATTTGTATGAACTGCGTAACAGCGGGGCACTGGGTACCAACCTGCCACCCATTGTAGCTACCCATGTAGGTTTTACCGGCATCAGTGTTCAACAGATTCCGGATTATATTCTTGATTACAAACGCTACAGCAATGGTCGTTATACCATGTTGCTGCAGGGCAAACCGGTAAAATATTTTACAAGGGAAGCAAGTCCCTGTTTCAATGCCAGCAGTATTAACCTGTATGATGAAGATATCATCGCCATTTTGCAGAGCGGTGGTATGATCGGTATCTCACTGGACAAACGCATCCTGGGTTACCAGCAATACAATCCCCGTGCAGAGTATGACTTCCCGGTAGAAAAAGAATATGTTTCTTATGACGAAGAAACTTTGTTTTTACCACCGCAGCAGGGAGCAGAAATAGGCAATGCATTTTTAAATGAAGATTGTATGGACTGGCAGGAAGTACGTAATGGCGGCACCGTGTACCCGCAGTTGGGTGATTATCACCTGCGGCATTTTATGGCGCATATTGTACATGTGATGGCAGTAGCACGAACGAATAATTATGAGGTGAGTAAAGCTTTGAAGCAACTCTGCATCGGTTCAGATATGGATGGCATGATCAATCCCATGTACTATTGTATGACCTATGATGATATTTACTACCTGCAACAGGCTTTTGAAAACCAGTTTGTTTCTTTTGCAAAAGAAGTAAAAGTGAAACTGCCGGCGGGTTTTGATGTAAAAGCTTTTTCGCAGGATCTGTTTTTCAGGAACGGAAGGGATTTTGTGCTGGGGAGGTTGGGTGGGTGATGAATGACACTTTAAACGGAAAAGCACAAAATAAAAACGTCATTGCGAAGGTTTTTATAGGGCAGGTGGGCAGGCCAAAACCTGTGGCAATCTCCCGCTACGGAGAATGAATTTGTTTACAGATGACTGTTGAACTAAGCTCAGGAGATAGCCACGTCGTCGTTCCTCCTCCCACCCATTGGCAGTAAACTCGCTATGACGTGCAGGGGTGAAGCGATGTGCAGGATCCCATCCTGCTGTAAGAATTTGATCCTAAACCAACTGCCCTCAATCATTCATTTAAATGCGGGGCACTCCCTTAAAATCCGTTTCTTTGCAGCGGTTAGTAAGTAAAAAGTATGGCAATTATAGTTCCCTTTAAAGCCCTGCGTCCGCAGGCACAGTTTGCAAAACAGGTAGCCTCACGTCCTTACGATGTATTGAACAGCACCGAGGCCAAACAGGAAGCACAAGGCAATCCTTATTCTTTTCTGCATATCACCAAATCAGAAATTGATTTGCCCGAAGAAATGGATCATTACGCTGCAGAAGTGTATGAAAAAGCAAAAGAAAATCTCAACGCCTTTATACAAAGGGATGTTTTGTTCCGGGAGAACAAAGCCTGTTACTATATCTACCAACTCATTATGGATGGTCGCAGCCAGACAGGATTGGTATGCGGCAGTGCAGTGAAGGACTATGAAAATGATGTGATCAAAAAACATGAGTTCACCAGGCCTGAAAAAGAGAACGACCGCATCAACCATATCAAAATCACCGGTGCTCAAACGGGCAATGTGTTTTTAGCTTATCGGGATGTGGAGGAAATGAACACGCTCATCAGCAACTGGAAAAAAGAAAAAAGTCCCATCTACGATTTTACTGCCGATGATGGTATTCAACACACCATCTGGATTGTGAATGATGATGCTGCCATCAAAACCATTTCCACCATTTTTAAAAAACAGGTACCTCAAACGTATATTGCTGATGGTCACCACCGTGCTGCTTCGGCTGCCAAAGTAAAAAATGCATTGGGCGATGAAGCTACAGCCGAAAGCATGTACTTTCTAACTACACTATTTCCGGCGAGTGAATTAAAGATCATTGATTACAACCGTGTGGTAAAAGACCTTAACGGTTTAACGGTGACCGGTCTCCTGGAATTACTCAGTGCCGATTTCAACTGCAGCCTTGTGGGCATAGAACCTTTTAAACCGGGCAAGCCTCATGAGTTTGGGATGTATGCAGAAGGTAACTGGTACCGGCTGGAAGCAAAAGAAGGAACCTTTACTACCGACCCCATCGGTGTGCTGGATGTAACCATTTTATCCAATAATATTTTAAGCAAACACCTGAACATTCACGACCAGCGGACTGATAAGCGGATTGATTTTGTAGGCGGCATCCGTGGATTGGGCGAATTGCAAAAACGGGTAGACAGTGGCGATATGCAGGTGGCTTTCAGTCTCTATCCTGTTACCATGGAGCAGTTATTTGCGATTGCTGACAGTGGTAATATCATGCCTCCTAAAAGCACCTGGTTTGAACCCAAACTGCGGGATGGTTTGCTCACCCACCTTATTTATAATGAAGGCTGATGCAGGCAACTCTCTTAAGAAAAATGCAATCTTAAGCGGAACAACCGCATTTCTTTAAGATTGAATTACTTTTGAAACCTATATGAAACAATTACTTTTTGGTATAGCGGCGCTGTTTCTTTCAACTGCAATGATGGCACAGGACCCTGATGCAGCACAACTGCATGAAACAGCAAAGCAATTCATGCGCAGCGGCGATTGGGCCAATGCCATCCTCATCCTCAATAAAGCACTGGCTAAAGAACCCGGCAATTTTTCCATACAGAAAGACCTGGCATTGACTTATTATTATCAACGTGATTTTGCCAAGGCAAGAGAAACGGTAAAGCCATTGGTGGAACGGGAAGATGCAGATGTACAAACCTACCAGATAGCCGGTACTATTTACAAACAGCTGGAAGATGCTAAGGAAGCAGATAAGATGTACCGCAAGGCCATCAAAAAATATCCTAATGCCGGCGCCTTATATGCAGAGTATGGCGAACTGTTATGGTTGCAGAAAGATTTTAACTGCATCAACCAATGGGAAAGCGGTATTAAAAACGATCCCAACTATTCCGGCAACTACTATTTTGCTGCACGTTATTATCACCTCACTACTGATAAAGTATGGGCCCTGGTGTATGGCGAAATATTTGTGAACATGGAAAGCTACTCCAGCCGCACGGCAGAAATGAAAACCCTGCTGCTGGAATCCTACAAAAAGTTTTTCCTCAACGATCCCAAGGCCAAGCCTTCTAAAAATGTGACGGAGTTTACATCTGCTTTTACAGATGTAATGAATCGTAATGCTGCGGTTACCAATAACGGCATTACTACTGAAACACTCATAATGCTGCGTACCCGTTTTATCCTGGACTGGTATAAAGATTACGGCACTAAAATGCCTTTCCGTTTGTTTGAACATCACCGCCAGCTCTTGCAGGAAGGTATGTTTGAAGCTTATAACCAATGGATCTTTGAAGCGGCTAATAACCTGGCTGCTTATGATAACTGGACCAAGCTCAATACAGCCCAGTATAATGAGTTTACCAAGTTTCAGAAATCCAAACTGTTTAAAGTGCCGCTGAACCAGTACTATCAAAAAACGAATTAATAAGTCCGCCCTCAAAAGGGCGGATTTTTTATTGCTTTTCTCCCTAACTTCCTTGCTCAATTGAGTTTGTACAACAATTAGTGGTACAGGCTGTTATCTTAAACCAACTGTCTTTTATATGCACAAAGCTCAACGATTGTTTGACTGTATTGATATACAATTAAGTCAATTTCCCAAAGAAGATATGTTTGCTGCCAAAGAAGAAGGCGGCATCTGGCACAAGTACAGTACCAAAGAAGTAAAGGAAACGGTTGACAAACTGGCTGCCGGTCTTATTCATCTCGGGGTTAGTGGTCATGATATGAGTGTGGAGAAGCGGGATAAGATTGCCATCATTGCCAATAACCGCCCGGAGTGGTTGATGCTGGATTTTGCGGTGCAGAAGATCGGCGCCGTGCTGGTACCCATCTATCCCACTTTAGCAGCACCGGAACTTGAATTTGTGCTCAATGATGCGGCAGTAAAGCTGGTATTTGTAAGTGATAAAGAACTCTATGATAAAGTACAGGGCGTTCGGAGTAAAACACCTACAGTGCAGGCTGTGTTCACCTTTGATTATATTCAGCCATCGCTGCATTGGAAAGATATCCTCAGTAAAGCTACTGCTGAAAACTTTCAGCAATTAGAAGCCGCCGCCGCAAAAGTGGGTTATGAAGACCTGGTGACCATCATTTATACTTCCGGTACAACCGGTACACCCAAAGGTGTGATGCTGAGTCATAAAAATATTCTGAGCAATGTAATTGCCAGCACGGAAGTGTTTACTGATTTCTGTTCCAGTAATGATAAAGCATTAAGTTTTTTACCGCTCAATCATATTTTTGAACGCATGGTGAGTTATATCTACCTCTTTAACGGGGTGAGTATTTACTACGCTGAAAGCTTGGATAAGATTGGTGATAACCTCAAAGAAGTACAACCCGCTGTGTTTACCACGGTGCCACGTTTGCTGGAGAAAGTATATGAACGCATCATGGGCAAAGGACAGGAACTCACCGGTTTAAAACGCAAACTCTTTTTCTGGGCAGTGGATGTAGCATCCAGATATGAAGTGGGAAAGAACCATGGATTTTTATACAACGTGCAATTATCCATTGCCAATAAACTCATCTTTAAAAAATGGCGGGAAGGTTTGGGTGGTAAAGTAAAAGCGATTGTTACAGGCGCTGCTGCCTGCCAGGTGCGATTGCTCCGCATTTTCACGGCAGGTAAAATGGTGATTATGGAAGGATATGGTTTAACAGAAACATCTCCCGTAATAAGTGTGAACCGTTATGGGGAAGCCAACCGCAAATTCGGAACAGTGGGTACAGTGATTAACGGTGTGCAGGTGAAGCTTGCTGAAGATGGAGAAATCTGCTGCAAGGGCGATAATGTGATGATGGGTTATTACAAACGTCCTGATTTAACGGCTGAAGTGATTGATAAGGAAGGTTACTTTCACACAGGTGATATCGGCATGTTTGTAAATGATAAGTTTTTGAAGATCACCGATCGTAAAAAAGAAATCTTCAAAACCAGCGGCGGTAAATACGTGGCACCACAGCCCATTGAAAACAAGATGAAGGAGAGCAAGTTTATTGAGCAGATGATTGTGGTGGGTCCGGAACGCAAGTTTGCCGGTGCTCTTATTGTACCTTCTTTTGAAAACTTAAAAGAGTGGGCCAAACAGAACAATGTAAGTTTTGGAACAGTGCATGATCTCATCCGTCATCCTAAGGTGCTGGAGATGTACAAAAACATTGTGGAAGAGTTTAATGTACAGTTCAATCATGTGGAGCAGGTGAAGAAGTTTGAACTCTGCAGCAATGAGTGGACGGTGGATGGCGGCGAACTGACGCCCACACTCAAACTCAAACGCAAAGTGATTATGGAAAAATACAGGGATGCGATTGAGCGGATTTATGATTGATAACTAAAACAGGAATTGAATTCATAAAGGCGGTTCTGTTTATATTATGACCAATCAGCAGCGTACCGTTTTATATGTGGGTGTAACATCGGATTTACGTAACAGGGTTCTGGAACACAGAACCCATTTTTATAAAGGAAGTTTTACTGATCAGTACAATTGCACGCTTTGTGTTTACTATTGTCATTACAGTACGGTTACAGAAGCAATTGCTTTTGAAAAGCAATTTAAAAAGTGGCGGCGGGAAAAGAAAGATCAGTTGATAAGTTCTATGAACCCGCATTGGGAGGATTTGTGGAAAGAGATTGAAAGCTGGTAGTTGGTTCTTGGTGATTTTTCAATCATCCTACAACAACACGCTCCGTCATTTCGAACGGAGCCATGAGTGGTTTCAGAGAATGAGACTGTTGCGGCGTAGAGAGAAATCTCTGCGTTATCGGATGGGTTGTGTTTCATGAAGCAGGTTGCTTGTTTGCTAACAGTCTTTGGGTGCAAGGATTTCTCCTTGCGTCGAAATGACGGGACTCTGATGGTTTCATGTGTTTCATAAATTGTAACAGGCATTTGTGTATTTGCAGGAAATCCTACAACAACACGCTCCGTCATTTCGAACGGAGCCATGAGTGGTTTCAGAGAATGAGACTGTTGCGACGTAGAGAGAAATCTCTGAAGTATAGTAATGCTTGTGTTTAATCGGAAAGTTTAATTATTTGCCATCAGTCTTTGGGTGCAGGGATTTCTCCTTGCGTCGAAATGACGGGAGGTTGATGGGTTGAAGTGTTTGCTTGTTTGCTAACAGTCTTCGGGTATAGAGATTTCTCCTTACGTCGAAATGACGGGACTCGGTGAATTGTAGTAAGGGCGCATCATCTTTAACCACTTTTTTCTCACTCCCTCAAATCATCTATCTTCGCCGCAGTTCAATAAAACCCTGCTATGCTTCCCAAGTACAAACGTATTCTGCTCAAACTATCCGGTGAATCTTTAATGGGCGATAACAATTTTGGAATGGACTCCAAAGTGATTGCACAATATGCCCAAAGTATTAAAACCATCACTGATTTAGGGGTGCAGGTAGCCGTTGTAATAGGAGGCGGAAATATTTACCGGGGTATGAATGAAGCAGAAACAGGTATTGAACGGGCGCATGGTGATTATATGGGTATGCTGGCCACCGTTATCAATGGTATGGCCCTGCAGGCAGGGTTAGAAAAAGTGGGAGTGTACACCCGTTTGCAAAGCGCCATCAAAATGGAACAGATTGCCGAGCCCTATATCCGCCGCCGTGCTATCCGTCACCTCGAAAAAGGACGTGTGGTGATCTTTGGCGCCGGTACCGGTAACCCTTACTTTACCACTGATACAGCCGGTTCGCTCCGTGCCATTGAAATCAACGCTGATGTAATTTTAAAAGGTACCCGTGTGGACGGCATTTACACAGCCGATCCTGAAAAAGATCCCACGGCCACCAAGTACAATACCATCACCTTCCAGGAATGCCTCAGCAAAAACCTGCGTGTAATGGATATGACGGCCTTTACGCTGTGCATGGAAAATAAACTTCCCATCATTGTGTTTGATATGAACAAACCCAATAATCTTAAACGGGTAGTTACCGGCGAAAAAGTAGGCACCATCGTTACTGCTGAGTAATCTTCACCCCGTAAGCAAGTTCCCGGATTTTTCTTTTATTACTGTAACAGCAGCTCTTGCAGGTAACAGGCGGATGTGTATCTTTGAAAGGTACCCATTGGGCAAAGGGATATTTTTGGAATAAATGCCCGTAACCTGTAACCAAACCTTTGTATGCTCATCAATACTTTTTTCCTGGACATTCAAACCAACCTGGCAGAAATCATTTTCTTTGGAGTGATTGCACTCATCATCGGGTTTGTCATTCACTATCTGTGGAGCATACGGAACGGCGGCATGGAAATGCAGGAAATACAGCAAAAGAAATTTTCTGATGAGGCCCAGCAATGGCGTTTGAAATATTATGAACTCACGGAACAGCGTCAATCTGCCTCAGACACTTTACAACAGGAACTGCTGCAACTGAAAGAACAACTCATCACCCGTCAACACGAGTTGGAAGAATTACAGCAGCTCAATACACAATTACTGCAATCGCCCAAAGAATTCAACAGCAATTCATCAGGCGCTAATGCATCCGGAGTACAGCAAGAACTGGAAGAGGCATTAAGCAAACAACAGGATCTGCTGGATGAAATTGCTGAACTGCAGGAATTGAATGCATACTTAAAACAATCAGCTAAAAACAATGCCGCACAGGCAGCGGCTCCATCACCTGAAAACGAAGGACTCAAAGCCCAACTGGAACGTGCACTTACACGGCAGATTGAAATGCAGGAAGAACTGGAGGAACTGAAAGAACGGAACCGTCAATTGCAGGAGCAACAACATACTACCACTGTTGCCACCGGCGGAGTAAATACACAGGACTACCTGCACCAGTTAAAAATGGCGCAGGAATATTTATCTGAACACAATCAAACCATTGCCAAACTATTACAGCAATCAGAATCCATTGAACAATTACAGGAAAAATACAGACAGGCTGCTGCATTAAATGAAACCCTTAATCAGCAGTTACTTCATACACAAAATCAACTACAGCAGCGGGAGGAAGAGGTAAAACAAATACAGCAACGGATTGAAATGACAGGTTCTATGAAAGAGCAACTGGAACATGCCTATGCTGAGTTCAGGGAGATGCAGGAAAAGCTGATGCGGGTTGAAAATCAATTAGCACGACCTGCCGGACAAATGATGCAGTATGAAGAACTGGAAGAAGCCAACCGTATTATGCACGGTGAGCTGGAACATGCACGCCAAAAACAAAAAGAACTGGCCGAAGAAAATTCAAAACTCAACAGCGAGTTAACAGATGTTGAAACCAAACTGCGGGAGCTGGATTTACAAAAACAACAGGCATTAAAACGCATTGAATTCCTCGAGCATCTCAATCATGACCTGCAGGAAATGAATGAGCAGAATAAGAAGATGGTAGCCCAGATGCGCCGGTTAACGGAAATAGAAGGCATGATGAGCAAAATAACCGGAGAATCAAAATAAGAGTTTTGAAAACAATTTATTTCATCAGCGGGCTGGGAGCCGATGAACGGATCTTTGAGCAATTAACACTTCCTCCCGGCATTTCAGTAGTTTATCTTTCATGGCTGCCGCCACTACCCGGCGAAACAATGGATGCTTATGCCCAACGCATGAGTGCAGGCATTGATACTTCTCAACCTTTTTACCTGGCCGGTCTTTCGTTTGGCGGCATGGTGGCAACAGAAATGCTACGTTATGTACAACCGGAGAAAACAATTCTTATTTCCAGTGCGGCCTGCCGTAATGAGCTACCGACGCTTTATCGTTTTGCAGGAGCGGTGGGGCTGCATCGTTTGTTAACGGTGAAGCTGGCGGCCAATGCTTCGCTTATTGTATCTTATCTTTTTCAATTAAAAACACCTGCCCAGCGTAAGATGGTACAGCAAATGATGCGTACTACAAACCCGCAGCTCTTTCAATGGTCAGTTCATTCAATCGTTAAATGGCAACGGAAAGAAGCACCTGAGAATATCATCCGTATTCACGGCACGGCCGACAGAACCTTGCCTCCGGTTAAGAAAAGGAATTATCAATACCTCGTAAAAAACGGCAGTCATTTTATGATTGCTTCAAAAGCGCAGGAAGTATCTGCACTGCTTGCTCAGATTTTAAATGATTAGCAGCCTTTACCTTGTTTGATTTTAGCTTACTGCTTTTCAGTTGTGGATCATTCCTATAAATTTTATGGTACAAGCCTGTTGCATCCATAGCTTTGCATTTGAAATAAGTATCTATGCAAACCATTTCACATATCCGGAAAGAATATTCGCTCAAGGCATTAAACGAAAAAGATGTTGCTGCACATCCCATTGATCAGTTTTCTCTCTGGTGGGACGAAGCCATGCAATCTGAAATTTTAGAAGTCAATGCAATGACATTGGCCACTACAGATGCAGATGGAATGCCGGAGGCGAGAACAGTACTTGTTAAAGCATTTGATAAAAATGGTTTTGTATTCTTTACCAATTACAACAGTGCCAAGAGTCAACAGCTGGAGGATAATGCAAAATGCTGTCTCCTGTTTTTCTGGAAAGAGTTAGAGCGGCAGGTGCGTATTAACGGAACCGCAACGAAAATATCAACCACAGAAAGTATTGAATACTTTAACAGCAGGCCCGATGGGAGTAAGATTGGTGCATGGGCTTCACCCCAGAGTTTGGTGGTAGCCGGTAAAGCCTGGCTGGAAGAAACCTATGATTACTACAAGGAACGATTTAAGCATGGTGAAATACCTAAACCTCCGCATTGGGGTGGATTTCGGGTACAACCTGCAAAGATTGAGTTCTGGCAGGGGAGGCCCAGCCGTTTGCATGATCGTATTCAGTATACGTTACAGGAGAATGGTGCCTGGAAGATTGAACGTTTGGCACCTTAATCAATACATTCATGAATAGTTGATAATGGATAATAACATTACAGGTATTATCCATTATCAATTACCCGGTTACGCTTTTTTAGGAGCTGCTTTCTTTTTTGTTTTTGCAGGGCGTGATTTACCGAATGAACCTTTTGAAATTTTACCACGCTTTGTTTTTTTATCACCTCTTCCCATAGTTTATTTTTTTATTGAAGTAAAGTTATAGAATGCTGTATAAAAAAACAGGAAACAGCGTTGTTTCCTGTTTTTATTATTTCAGTGGCTTATAATTTTTCAGCCAGTTCTTTACCGGCTTTAAACTTCGCTACTTTTTTTGCTTTGATCTTAATGGTTTCTCCTGTTTTAGGATTACGGCCGGTACGTGCCTGGCGTTTGCTCACACTAAAAGTTCCAAAACCTACAAGGGTTACTTTACCACCACCCTTTAATGTTTTTTGTACGGCTTCAATCATTGAATCGAGTGCAGCATTGGCCTGTGTTTTTGAAATACCTGCATCATCTGCCATCTTGGCTACTAATTCAGCTTTATTCATATTGTGATTTTTTTAGAGGCGACAAATATAGAGGGTTTTGTACTGCAACAAAATTTTTTTAATACACCTGAAAGTTTTGCATTGTGCGCTCAAACCCTTATGCAGCAAGCATTACAGCAAAACAGTTTTCCACAAAACTGCTTGTGTTTTCTTCAAAAATGTGAATAGAAAAATTAAAGTGCCGATTGCATTACGGAACGGAATGCAATAAAACGGTTACCCCATTTGTTCAATCCTTTTTCACGCATGCCGGTTGCATAGGTTTCAATGTAACGGTTATAGTCAGCCTTGCTGTCTGCAACATATTGTGCTGCATAGGTAGGGCCTTCTTCTTCCTCTACTTCCAGTAACCGGAGTAATTGAAACTGAGTGAAGCAACCTGTTTGCACCATTTCAGGCATGTGCTCTTCCTTCATCCATTGAAGCCATGCATCATGTATGCTCCAGTCTAATTTTATGGTAACGTTGTAAACAATCATTATTTCTTTTTTAATTCCAGGTAAACAGGGCAGTGATCGCTGTGTTTTACATCAGGATAAATTTCTGCATCTTTTATGCGGTTGCGCAGCGGTTCGGTTACATTAATATAATCAATGCGCCATCCTTTATTATTCAAACGCACACTGGGGAAACGCTGGCTCCACCAGCTGTAACGGTGTGGTTCAGGATGCACAGTACGAAAAGTATCTACCCAGCCGCTTTCTAAAAACTTAGTCATCCAGGCACGCTCCTCCGGTAAAAAACCACTGGAGTTTTTATTGCCTTTGGGGTCATGGATGTCCATTTCAGTATGGGCAATGTTATAATCGCCTAACAAAATGAGGTTGGGCTTTTTCTTTTTGAGTTGATTAATCCATTTATAAAACTCATCCAGCCATTGGTATTTAAAATCCTGGCGCTCATCGCCACTGGTACCACTGGGGAAATAAGCATTGATGAGACGCAGCTCACCAAAATCCAATTGAATCACTCTGCCTTCATCATCACTTGGTCCGTGACCATTACCGTACTCTACATTGTCAGGTTTTATTTTTGTAAACACCGCTACGCCGCTGTATCCTTTTTTCTGTGCACTGAACCAGTAATCATAATATCCCAGTTCATTAAACGGTTTATGATCCACATCTTCTTTCAATGCTTTTGTTTCCTGCACGCAGATGATATCAGCAGGATTGGTTTTGAGCCAGTCAAGGAATCCTTTTTTAATAGCAGCACGGATGCCGTTTACATTATATGAGATGATACGCATATTGATTTGAATTGGAGGTTAAAGATAGAGAATCAACAAAGAAAACTACCGTTCACGTTTTAATACTATCAGTACCATTGAATCCTGCAGCATTTCGTGCTGTTCATTTTGAAACCAGTTACGCAGTGTGCTTAAAGTCCAGGTAGCTTTTCGGCATTGCGGAAACAAAGCGTTGAGCGTTTTTATATAACGGCCATCAGCACTGATAGCGGTAAATGAAGTATCTATTTGTGCTGCCATTTTAGAAAGAAGTACGGTATCTGTACACAAATCAGTTTCTTCAGTGAAGGATAAGTAATAAAAAGTATAATAGCCTGCTGCTGCAATGATTTTTAAAGCAGCGGCATTGGTAGATTCAAACACCAAACGATCTTTGATTTGATAGGCACTGTCTAACTGCTGCAAAACCTTAAGTGTTTTGGCAATATTTGAAAGACTGAGATTTTTACAATCAAACCAGAAGTATTTTCCGGATGCTGCTTTTTGATTTAAGAAATCTTCCACCCTGATGTTTTGCGATGTTTCCGGCGGATGATATACATCCAGCAGCATCCGCATTGTATCAATATTTACATCCATTTCAAAACCTGCATATGCATCAGCATATTTACTAAATTTGGCAGGATGGTTGGTACGGTGCAACCATAATCCTTTTGCAGGAAAGAAACGGGCGGAAGTAGTTTTTTGATGCCAGTTTTTTTGTACAGCTGTTTCAGCAGAGGCGCAACGCTCTTCTTTACAGGCTGCAAAAAATAAGAGGAAAGTGATACCGCAATATTTGATAAAACAATTCATGTTTGATGGCGCAACAAAGATATGTAAGCAGGGTGGTGTATGTACTGCGGTTCTATTTGTTCCTGCTTTTTCTTTTTACAGCTTATCGAATTCTTCTTTTGGCTGTTTATGCTTCCTCATCTGACGGACTCTTACAAGTTTTATTTACAGGGTTACGATTTGATGCCCGCTGGGCCGGTTTGCTCCTGCTGCCCGTTCTGTTATTTTACCTGCTTGAAAACGTCTTTAAAATAAAAGTGCAACTTGCTGCCCGTTGGTATGCACGCCTCTTATTGCTCCTGCTGCTCTTATTATTTATCTCTGATTTTTATTATTACCAATATGCCGGTTTCAGAATCTCTCCGGTGGTGCTGGAGTTGATCACACCTTTAACTATTGCTGTAAAAATGCTCTGGCAAAGCTACCCGGTGACTTTATTAATCTTTCTACTGATTGTTTTTCTCTGGCTGATGGATCAACTGTTGTTAAAGCGGATATTCAAAGCAACAAATGAATCGGTTCCTTCTTCAAAAACCGTTCTTTTTTTAGTACTGATTTTAATTTTGAACGGAGCTGCTATCTGGGGTACCTTCAAAAAATATCCGCTTACATGGAGTGATGCCTATGCTGATCCTGCAACAGGCGTATTTGCATTGAACCCGGCAGAATCATTTTTTTATGGATGGTTTTATAAAGAGGAAACGCCGGCAGTTCCCACCGGTGAAGAACGCAGATTGTTTGCTGCCACCCTGCAATATGATTCTGCTCGTGCACAGCAATTACAAACCATAAAGCAACAATTCACTACTAAGGAGCAACCTTTGAATGTAGTTATACTGTTAGCAGAGTCGCTGGCTACTTACAAAACATCACTTGCAACACAACAGCCTTTGCAACCCACACCTTTCTTAAAAAAGCTTCGTGACAGTTCTCTTTATTTTTCCAATTGTTTTACACCTCATTTCGGTACGGCAAGAGCTGTGTGGAATTTGTTTACCGGCGTGCCGGATGTGAATTGGAGTAAATTAGCAACGCATCAACCGCCTTCATCCCGTATTCCTGTGCTGCTGAATGAAATGTCTTTTGGCGCATCCTATTATTTGCTGGGTGGTGATGGTACCTGGGCTGATATTAAAGGATTTTTAAAATCGAACATTAAAAATATGGAAGTAGTGGATGCTGCCCAGATGAAAACAAAAGCAGCATCTGTATGGGGAGCTGATGATTATGATTTGTTGCAGCAGGCAGATGAACTGTTCCGAAAAAGCAAGACTCCTTTTTTTGCGGTGATACAAACAGCATCCAATCATGAGCCCTTTACCATTCCTGCAACAGCAGCACAAAATGGTTTTATGACTGTAAACCCAGGAACTGATTCTTTAAAGCAGTTTGGATTTCAATCAGCCAAAGAATTCAATTCCATGCGGTATCTTGACTTTTGTTTGCAGAAGTATTTTGAAAGGGCAGCTACAGCTTCTTATTTCTCCAATACCGTTTTTATCATAGTCGGCGATCATGGCACTATCGGACAAGCTGCTCATAGTATGCAGGAAGATTGGGATACCTATAAATTAAAACTGCTGCATGTGCCTTTGCTTTTTTATAAACCCGGGTTGCAACAAACCTACACTGATACAGCACTTTGCAGTCTGCAGGATATCTTACCAACAGTTTATGGTTGGCATCATACCAACTCTGTAAACGACATAACAGGGATTGATTTGCTTTCAGGTTATTATAAAACAGGACAATTTTTTATGCTGCACGAACTGCACCAGGCAGGATGGATAGCACCTTCCTTGAAATTTCTTACTTCTTATGAAAATGGTGATTTGAAACATGTTCTCACCAACCAAAAAAGCAAAACAGATTCCATCAGTGCTCTTGTGTTAGCGGCGTATAAAATTTATGCTGATAAGAAGCGGTAAGCTTACAACACAATATTCTGCAGCAATTCACTCTTACCCGGGAAATCAGTATTGTAATGAAGACCTCTGCTTTCTTTACGGAAAGCAGCACCTTTTGTAATGAGGTAACCAACTGTAATCATGTTTCGTAACTCCAGCAGTTGGGGTGAAAGTGTAGTGCTGCGGTAGAGTTCTTCCGTTTCTTCCCAAAGTAAATCCAATCGTTTCAAGGCTCTTTGTAAACGAACATTGTTACGAACAATACCTACATAATCACTCATTACCTGCTGCAACTCTTTTAAGCTTTGGGTAATTAAAATCATTTCTCTTGGTTGCGATGTGCCTTTGGCATTCCACTCCGGTAATAAAGCTGAGCTGTTGATGTTGCTCAATACTTCAAGAGCATCTAAATAACTTCTGTGAGCAAACACCATCGCTTCTAACAGTGAGTTACTGGCCAAACGATTGGCACCATGCAAACCTGTACTGGCACATTCGCCTGCGGCATATAAATGTTTGATGGATGTTCTTCCCCATTCATCGGTTTTAATACCACCGCAACTGTAATGTGCTGCCGGAGCTACGGGAATCATATGTTGTGTAACATCAATGCCCAGGCTTTTACATTTTTCATAAATGTTAGGAAAATGATGAATGAAGTTTTCTAACGGAATATGCCTGCAATCCAGCCACACATGCTCTGTACCGTTGATTTTCATTTCACTGTCAATAGCTCTTGCTACAATATCACGGGGCGCTAAATCTTTACGTTCATCATACCGCTCCATAAAGGCTTCACCTTTATGATTGCGGAGAATGCCACCATCACCACGTACCGCTTCTGTAATTAAAAAAGCCTGACCTCTTTGCCCGGGTTGATACAAAGCAGTTGGATGAAACTGGATGAACTCCATGTTTTCAATTCTTCCTTTGGCACGGTACACCATAGCAACTCCATCACCGGTAGCAATGGAAGGATTGGTAGTAGTACGATAGACCTGGCCATTACCGCCGGCAGCTAACAATGTGATTTTCGATTGGATGATTTCAATCTGGTTGGTAAGCAGGTTGAGCGCATACACACCATAACAGGTAATATCCGGAGTTGATTTCGTAACCAGGTAACCCAGGTGATGTTGGGTAATAATATCAACAATAAAATAATGATTGGCAATCTGAATATTGGGCAACTGTTTTACGGTATCCAGTAAAGCCCGCTCCATTTCAGCACCGGTAACATCTTTGTGATGCAGGATGCGGTGTTCACTATGTCCACCTTCTTTACCACGTGCAAAATCACCGTCGGATTGTTTGTCAAACTTGGCACCCCAGTCAATAATTTCATTCACCCGATCAGCCCCTTCTTTTACTACAATCTCTACCACTTCTTCATTGCACAAACCATCACCGGCAATCAAGGTGTCTTCAATATGTTTTTCAAAGCTGTCGTTTTCCAGGTCATTCACTACTGCAATACCACCCTGTGCATATTTGGTGTTGGTTTCATCTGCATTGGTTTTGGTTACCACCAATATTGTTTTATCAGGACAAGCCTTTGCCGTTTTAATCGCAAAGGTTAAGCCTGCAATACCGGAGCCGATCACTAAAAAATCAGTGCGTATCATATCTTATCAGAAGATCACTTTAAACGTAGCTGCTTTAGGATCATCCATCATATCCTGCATGGAGGCAGAAAGGAAGATGGATTTTTTATCATCGCTCAGCTTGGCGTTCTTTCCTTCCAGTTTTTTAGCCGGTCTCGGAAGTTTGATTGTTGTCATTAAAGTAACCTGGTTCAGAAACATAGCTGCACCTTGCGCCTGCTCGCCCATCTCTTCCATTACTTCTTCTTTGCTTTGCTCTATACGTTCAATAGAAGTATCTGTGATGATATAAGGTTTCGGTTTTACAGGAAGACTATTGGTTAAACCACTCATACCACCACCTGCGAGGGGATTGGGCATTTCATTGTTACCTTCTGCAGCCTGTTGTTCCTGTTTCTTGATTTTGTTGAGTGAGTCCACACGTGACCAAACACCAAAGAACTTATTCAGATCCATTGCATTCTTTACAGGAAACGTCATAATCATATCCATCTTGTTAGCCTGCATATCCATCTTCACATTCATTGTGCCGTTATGGAAATAGGCTTTTTCTTCAGCAGTAAAAGTACCTCCTGAAGAATCAATTAAGCTTGCCATTGAAAATGTAGTATCTCTTTTTTCATTCGCAATACTGTCGGGAATCTTTTCACTGCCGCCCATGCTTTTCATCATTTCAAGCATTGCACTCATGTCTATACTTATCTGGTAATGACCTTTTCCTTCTTTACTCAAGTCAATTTCTTCATGCATACTGCAAGAAGACAAGAATAAAAGGGTGGCGGATAGTAAAAATAAAAGTTTTTGCATGGTTTTTAGTTTAATAGTGCAAATATAGAAGCGATGGGTTAGAATAAGGTTGCAGGTGGCGGTTTGTTTCAGGATGGTTCCACCCATGCTTCATTTTCTTTGAGCAGGTTGATGAGTTCCTGTACAGCTACTTCGCTATCGACATTACGTTTTACAATTTCTTTGCCTTTGTATAAAGTGATCTTACCCGGACCGCTGCCCACATAACCAAAATCTGCATCCGCCATTTCGCCGGGACCGTTTACAATACAACCCATAATGGCAATCTTTACTCCTTTGAGATGATTGGTAACAGAACGGATTTTAGCTGTAGTTTCCTGCAGATCAAACAAAGTTCTTCCGCAACTGGGGCAACTGATGTATTCTGTTTTGGAAATACGTGTACGTGTTGCCTGCAGAATACTGAAGGCTGTGTTATTCGTGAACTGATGATTGTCTTTTACTTCGAGGTAGGTTCTGCCACTTACTTTATTATTGGTGAACTGCGCTGCTGAACCGTAGCCAAGGCAAATACCATCGCCCATACCATCCAGCAACAAACCTCCTGTTTCTGTTGCAAAATGAATAAGGTGCTCATCAGGTGTTTGCCATTTACTGTCAGTAATTAATACAACAGGATTCTTGATGTTGCGCTGCATCAGTTCCACAAACATTCTGCGTACACTTTGCAATGCGTTGCTGTTGGTGCTGCTTAAACACAGCACTACTGTTGGATCATTTGCCAGTTGATCAAAATACGTATAATCGTTGAGCGGTGTATCATCATTAAAACAATCCACCATTACAAAATTCAGCAATTCACTTTTGCGCTCAGCTTCAGCAAAACCGCTGTCCATAAAAATGGGGAAATATTTTTCTTCGCCTGATGGAGTACGTTGTGCTTCTTTCCAGGTTTCAGGATACACAATTACTTTCAATGTGCCGGGCAGTTGAAAGCTGAGCAGTTGATTGCCGGTGAAAATATAATCGGCTGCCATATCCCCAATGCTCCATTTATCCGTTACTTCATCATATTTGTAACCCACACTTTCCAGGTGTTGCGGTGTGATGGTTTCAATCTTACTCAAATCTGCAATTACTACGGGCACCTGTTTACCTCCGATATTTGTTACGGCAAACGTTTCTCTGCGTTTGTACTCAAAAGGAGAATATGGAAGCGATGTTACATCGGGCACTTTACCGTTGACTGTGGTCTGTGGTCTGTCAACAGAATAACGTTTCACCAAATCTTTACAAACCGGAATTTCAAACTCAGGATCTTCGGTTAAACTTACACGTACAGTATCACCAATACCATCTTCTAACAGTGTTCCGATACCGATTGCACTTTTAATTCTTCCGTCTTCACCATCACCGGCTTCTGTTACACCTAAATGCAAGGGATAACATTCAGCAAACTCGTTCATCATCTGCTGCACCAGTAAGCGATAAGCTTGTACCATCACCTGCGGGTTACTGCTCTTCATACTTAACACGATGTTATGGTAGCTTTCATCCCTTGCGATACGCAGAAATTCCATAGCGCTTTCTACCATACCAATGGCCGTATCACCATAACGGCTCATGATACGATCACTTAAACTGCCATGATTGGTACCGATACGCATAGCCGTACCATACTCTTTACAGATTTTCACTAACGGCGTAAAACGTTCACGGATGCGGTCAATTTCTTCAGCATACTCCGCATCGGTATATTCAATTTGCTCAAACTTTTTCTTATCAACATAGTTACCCGGGTTTACTCTTACTTTTTCAACAATACGGGCCGCTATTTCCGCTGCATTGGGTGTGAAGTGAATATCAGCTACCAGTGGTGTATGATAACCACGCTTGCGTAATTCATTCTTAATATTGAGTAAATTTTCTGCTTCTTTTTTAGAAGGAGCTGTTATACGAACCAGCTCGGCACCGGCTTCAATACAACGTATGCTTTGCTCTACGGTGGCAATGGTATCCATCGTGTCAGTCGTGGTCATGGTTTGTACACGTATGGGGTTGAAGTTGCCCAACAGTACATCGCCGATTTTTACTTCTTTAGTAGCAAGACGTTTATATTGAGTGAGGGAAGGAGCGTAAAGGAGCATCAATTTGAAATTTGAAAATGGTTATTACCGTTTGTCTGTTGTACGGTACAAATGTAACAAACAAAGGGCAGCAAGGTTGAGTGGGAGGATTCTCAAATTTTCGAATGGTTTTACCAGTCCTTCTCGGGTTGGGAGGGTACACCGGTTTTTTTCTGCATTTTTTCCTGCAGCTGGCGCTCTTTTTCAGTGAGCGATTTCAGGTATTGTTCCGCCTGCTTTTTAGAAAGTTTTGGCGGTGGTGGTTGTTGCTTTTTTTCTTCTTTGGGTTTTTCTTCCTGCTTTTTTTCTTCTTTTTTAGGTTTTTGCTCCGGGTTCTTTTGCCGTTTATTCTGTAAGGCGAGTTGCAGGTTTTTTCGCACTTCAGCATCATCAGGCGTTAAACGTAAAGCTTCTTTATAAGCAGCAATAGCTTCCTCCAGTTTGTTATTTCGGTGATACACCACCCCTTTGTTGTAAAGCGCTTTTGCTTTCAGGTTTGCATCTTCAGCAGCAGTTGCAGCGGCATCATATTGTGTTATTGCTTCGTCGGATTTCTGTTGCTGGTAAAACGTATTTCCAAGATTGTATTGCGCAGCGATGGTCGGTTTTTTACTGATGGATTTGCGGTACTGTTCCTCCGCTTTACCGTAGGAACTGTCCTTATAAAAGCGATTGCCTTTAATGAGTTCTGTGTTTTGTGCATCAATCTGTCTGCAACAAAGCATCAGCAATGCAATCATGCATGTCTTTCCGGTAAGATATCGTAGCTGTTTACGCTTCATTTGCTTTTTTCTTTTTTTCAGAAATGAACGGTTCCATCACTAACAACAGCAATGCCACTGCTAAAAACCAAACAAACAGATGAACATAGTTGAGCGGAACTCCGGCGCCTTCAGCTGATTTTTTTTCCAGCTGATTAATAACAGCTGAAACATCCTTGACCATTGCATCTGTATTCTGGAGATTGCCGTACATACCACCATTGGCCGTGGCCATATTTTTAAGTAACTCTTCGTTCAGTTTACTGATAACGGTTTGTCCTGATTTGTCTTTCTTAAAATCATTCGTGAGCGGATCAGTAATAGGCGAACCCTCTTCAGTACCCAGCCCGATGGTAAGAAGGAGGATACCTTCTTCTTTTAACTGACGGGCACGTTCTGCTGCATTTTCATCATGATCTTCACCATCTGTAATCAATACCACAATTTTATAACGTTTTCCTTCTGTTGGAAAACTCTGGGCTGACAGCAGTAAAGCTTCACTCAATACAGTACCCTGTGTGGGAATATCATCCGGGTTGGCACTTTGCACAAACATTTTTGCAGCACCTTCATCTGCGGTTAAAGGCATGGGCAAATAGGCCTTACCTGCAAACCATACCAAACCTATACGATCATCCGGTAACTCATCAATCAACTTGCTTACAAATTGTTTGGCTTTATCAAGGCGGGAAGGTTTAATGTCATCGGCCAGCATACTCTTGCTTACATCCATGGCAATGATTACATCTCTTCCTTTTCGGTTCACCTGTTCAGTAGCGCCCGGCATACGCAGGTTAGCCGCACCCAGTGCTGTAAAAGCAAGTGCAAAGAACAGAAACCAGAATTTGAGGTTGAATTTTTTTGCCGCATGTTCTGCGGTAAGGAGTTGCACCAGTTGGGCATCACCTAATTTTTGGGCAGACTTTTTTTTCCAGCGCCGGTTGAGCAGAAAAAAGAGTAGCGCCGGAACCAAAAGTACCAGCAATAAAAGATATTCTATGTGGGCGAAGGAAAACAAGTGTTTTGTTTATACTTACAAGATAACAAATAACGTACAGCTACTTGCAAAACTTGCGCCAACCATCAAATAGTACGCTGCTGATGGTCCTTATTTCTTTCCCTTCATAAACTCATAATGCGTTAAAATATCTTTGAGCAGGTTCATGCGGTTGTTGCGCATGTCGTAGTTGGGATCAGTACTTTGCATCAGCAGTACAAAAAAGTAGGGGTGACGGTTTTCTTCAATCCAGCCTACGATCCAGCCGATATTGTTTTTGTTTTCATCAAAGCCCCAGCCTGTTTTATAGCTGAGTTTGTACAGGTTGTTATCTTCAAACAACATTACTTTACGAACGATTTGCTGGGTGCGTTTCTGAAACGGTAATTGATCAAAGTACAATCGCTTTACCAAACCTAATTGCTCATCAGGTGAAATTTTTAATTGGTTGTTGAGCCAGAAACTGTCAATGGGTCCGCTGATATTTTTATTACCATAGGCCAAACTGTCAATCCATTTCTGCATGGTATCTTTTCCGATGCTACGGGCCACTTCCTGGTAATAAGGAACAGCAGAAACTTTAAAGGCCTCTTCCATGGAAAGATCTTTATTCCACTCCGGCATGGTTCTTTGCACACCATCCCATTTAATGATCATCTTTTCATCAAATATTTTTCCTGTTTCAAGACCAATCAATGAGTTAACGATTTTAAAAGTGGAAGCGGGTGTAAAACGCTTGCGGTAGTTAGCAGAGTCGTAGATGGTAAAATGTCCCTGTGCATTATCAAACATCGCAAAGGTTCCTGTGGCCTTATATTTATCAAAAAAGGGTTTGAGGTCATTATCAATGGTAAGGTTATTGATGGAGCAAGAATGAATAAGCAGGGATGAAACAAATATCAATAGCAATTGCCGCATATAGAATTTTTTGCAAAGTTAATTGAGTGATGAATGCAGTACAAAGGATTATTGTTTCTTCAACACTCCTCTTTGTACACTTTTGATCTGATAACTTTCTACAGGCGGTATTTCTTTGGAAGTGCCGCCTGTAGTATTTAAAGGCTTTGAGTTATAGGTAACAAATTCTATATGTAATCCTTCTGCATCTATCCAATAGGCATCAAAAATGGTACTCCCGCCCACTGCAAATACACCGGTAAAACGATTGGCAATCCAGTACGAATCAAGAACGATGGAATTGCGTTCATCCACTACCCAATGACCTTTTGCAGTATCAACAGGAATCAATAAGTATGGACGATTATCAACCCTGGGCGAAGTCGAAGGGTCTTCATCACCATAAATAATCTGCCAGGTGTAACGACCACTATCTGCCGGTTGAATGTTCAGCCGCATGGTAAATGATTGAGGTGACTTGCCGGGAACCGTCCAGGTGAGTGTTCCTTTCCAATTACCGATAAAAGATTGGGGGAAGGATATTTGAGCTGATGTAATTCTTTGCATCAATACAAAGAGCATTATCATCAAAACGGTTCTTTTCATTCTGTTTCTTTTTACTTCAGCACACCTAACTCTTTACCCACTTTTGTAAATGCAGCAATGGCTTTATCCAGGTGCTGATGATCATGTGCAGCACTCAACTGTACACGAATACGTGCCTGGCCTTTGGGCACCACCGGAAAGAAAAAGCCGATCACATAAATTCCTTCTTCCAAAAGTTTGGCAGCAAAATTTTGGGCTACTACTGCATCGTACAACATAATTGGAACGATGGGATGATCGCCGGGCTTGATATCAAAACCTGCTTCCGTCATTTTCGTGCGGAAGTATTTGGTATTGCTTTCCAGTTTATCTCTTAATTCAGTTGTTTCACTCAACAAATCCATCACGGCAATAGAGGCACCCACAATACTTGGCGCTAAGGTGTTACTGAATAAGTAAGGACGGGAGCGCTGGCGCAGCATTTCAATAATTTCTTTTCTGCCACTTGTAAAGCCGCCACTTGCACCACCGAGTGCTTTACCGAGCGTGCCGGTGATGATATCAATCTTACCCATCACCCCTCTGTATTCATGCGTGCCCCTTCCTGTTTTACCGAGGAAACCGCTGCTGTGGCATTCATCTACCATAATAATGGCATCATATTTTTCAGCCAGTTCAACAATCTTATCTAATTGTGCAATGGTGCCATCCATGCTGAAACTGCCATCTGTAACAATGATCCGGCTGCGTGCACCGGAAGCTTCTTTGAGTTTTGCTTCCAGGTCCTCCATATTATTATGCTCATAACGGTAACGTTGTGCCTTACACAAACGCACCCCATCAATAATTGAAGCATGGTTCAATGCATCGCTGATGATGGCATCCTGCTCTCCAAACAAAGGTTCAAACACACCACCATTAGCATCAAAGGCAGCTGCATACAAAATGGTATCTTCTGTGCCGAGGAATTTGGAAATCTTTGCTTCCAGCTCTTTGTGAATATCCTGGGTTCCGCAGATAAAACGCACACTGCTCATACCAAAACCCCGCAGGTCAATGTATTTTTTAGCAGCTTCGATTACTTTAGGGTGAGAAGAAAGGCCGAGATAATTATTAGCACAGAAGTTCAAAACGATCTTTCCGTTCACCATGATCTCTGGTCCCTGGGCGCTTTCAATAACCCGTTCTTTTTTAAAAAGTCCGCCGGCTTTGATCTCTTCCAGTTCAGCAGCTATACGTGTTACAAATGCTTCGTTCATACCATAATCAATTTTAGAGGGCAAAAATAGGTGGAATCGGGGGCTGAAAGCTGCAACTTTTGTCTTACGTTTAACAAAATCACATATTTAGGTGATTGCAGTGTAACATTTCGGTCTCTATCTTCGTCTCATCTTTGAAAGTTTACCAAAAGCTGTAGTTAAAGATTGAAAACTAGCTTATAGCAGACCGGTAAATCAAAATTTCAACTGCATGAAAAGGCAAATCATCATCCTCGCTGCATTTTTAGTAATAGCACTCACAGGCTGGGCCCTGCTGAGCGGAGTTACCAAAGCACCTGCAAAGCCTTGTGCAACCGCCTGTAAGAAAGAAACAACTCCCAAGGCATCATCCGGCCCCTCTACCGGCTTTTTTATAGTGGACTCATTTTCAGGCATTCTGTAATCAATTCAGCCTGATTTATACCCTTATTTCCCCAGTTCACTCACTGTTTAATTTCTGTTCCTGAAAGAAAATTATATTTTTCTGTAACATTCCTTTTATTAAAACGTAACAAATAAAGAAGCCGTAAAAAGCACGCTACCGAACATGACCGCCAGAGAATATAATGACTGTGTAAACAGGTATGCCGATAATGTGTATCGCTTCATCCTCAAAAACCTGGGGCATGAAGAGGATGCCCGTGATGTGGTACAAAGCGCCTTTGAAAAATTATGGGTGAACCGGGAGCAGGTAGATGGGGAAAGAAGTAAGTCCTATCTTTTTACCATTGCCTATAACCAGATGATTGACCATATCCGCAAACATAAACGTGTACAATTGAGAGATGAATTTCAGGAAGAAATGCGGGTGCAGAACCGTCCGCAACATAATATGAAGAAAGTTCTGGAAGAAGCATTGAGTCGCCTGAGCGAAACGGCCCGCAGCCTGGTTTTGCTCAAAGACTATGAAGGCTATAGTTATGAAGAAATAGGTACCATTACCGGGCTCAATGAAAGCCAGGTGAAAGTGTACCTCCACCGTGCCCGCTTACAACTGAAAAACTATTTAGTAAGTATTGAAAACGTTATATAGCATATAGTTCACAGGTAGTGGTTCATAGCCCGGGCTACGTATCATAAACCACGAACTATCAACCATCAACTAAAAAAAATGAACATCAACCGCCATAATTACGAAGAATTTTTTCTGCTGTATGTTGACCGTGAGTTAACAGCAGCCGAACGTGTTTTGGTAGAAGAGTTTGTTGCTGCCAACCCTGATCTGAAACCGGAACTGGAGTTGTTACAGCAAACAACCCTGCAGGCAGATGTTACACTGGATGATTCCTTTAAAAATCAATTACTCAAAATACAGCAGGAAGAATCGGTAGCTGAAGAACAGTTACTGCTGTTGCTGGATGGAGAATTAAGAGCAGAAGATGCAAGAGAATTGCAATCAGTGATTGAAAAAGATGAGGCTGTTCAAAAAGAATGGCAATGGTTGCAGCGAACAAAACTGCAGGCTGATGCATCTGTAGTATTTCCTGATAAATCTATTTTGTATAAAGAAGCACAACCGGCACGTGTGTTTTATATGTCAGCCGCTGTAAGAAGATGGAGTGCCGCCGCCGCCGTATTGCTCATGCTGGGCACCGGCTATTGGCTTATGAACAGGCAAGCTGTTCCGGCCGGTGAAGTAGCTGCAGGCGAAACAAAAACAACTGCTCAACCTTCTACACCTGTTACAACACCTGGTAGTAAAACAACAACAACTGATGAAGTGGCTGCTACTGAATCAACAGCAGCACCGCAGGCAACCGTTGAAGATAAAACAGGCAACGGAGTACAAAACTCTTTCAAACAGGCACCTGCATCAGTTGTAAGTAATAAAACAAACAATACTGTTGCTGTTCAAACCCAACAACAGCAGCCTCCTGTTATACAACAGCTGGAAATCAATAATCTTCAATCACAGGAAGCAATTGTTAAAACAGAAAGAAAATCTGAAACACCAGGTAACATTCCGGAGAACTCATCCGTACAACAATCAGAAACAAGCATTGCAAGTGTATCAAATGTTTCTTATGTAAACTATGATGCAGCAGACGATGAAGATGAGCAGGAAGGTCTTTTAAATGAAAACAAACAGCGAAGCTCAGGATTGAAAGCGCTGTTGAAAAAGGCCAAACGCACATTTGAACGCAGAACCGGCATTCAATCCGGAGAATCCCAGGTTCGGTTTGCAGTGTTTACCGTAAACACACAATAAAAAAACTTATTTAAACAAACAGTTATGAAGAAGCTTTTTACAACAGCTCTGGCACTATCCGTATGCACGGCCCTCTTTGCACAAACAGATACTACCAAATCCCAAAGCGCTGATACCATTAAAATAGGCAGCATCATCATTATTAAAAAAGGGGATAGCAGGAATGTGGAAGTAAAAGATGAATCCAAAACAGACGGAGACGGTGTATCAGTAGAAATCAAACGCCGCAAGGAATACAAACCTTCTAACATCAGTACCAACTGGTGGATTGTGGATCTTGGTTTTGCCAATGTAAATGATCAAACTAATTATGCAGCAGCAACCGCACCCGGTGGTTATTTCCCCGGCGGCAGTAAAGGACAAATGGATTTACGCAACGGTAAATCAGTAAACGTAAACATCTGGTTCTTTATGCAACGCATCAATTTAATTGAGCATGTAGTAAACCTGAAATATGGTCTTGGGTTGGAACTGAATAATTACCGTTACGAAAGTAATATCCGTTACCAGTATGAACCCAGGGACTTTATTAACACGGATGCACAGGTAACAAAATTTGAAAAAAACAAACTGGCCGTTGATTATATCACCGTACCTGTAATGCTCAACTTCAACTTCACTCCCAAGAAAAAGAAGAGCTATGGATTAAGTGCCGGTGTAAGTGCAGGATACCTGTACACCGCCCGTCAAAAACTCATCAGTGATGAGCGTGGTAAAGAAAAAATTAAAAACGATTTTAACCTGGAGCCCTGGAAGTTATCGGCTATCGGTGAATTGAACCTGGGAACAGTTCGTTTTTACGGAAGCTATGCATTGAATAATATGTTCCGCAGCGGACTGGATCAAACACCTTATAATATTGGTATCCGTTTCAGCAGTTGGTAAGTCGTTATCACCATTAACCATACAACACCCGGCGATACACTGTTAAGGTGTATTCTCTGGTTAAACCGCTTCTCAGTTGGGGAGCGGTTTTTGTTTTTTGCCACGGAGGCACGGAAAGAATTTGTTACCCGAAAAGTAGTATTTGAATCCCAGGTAACACTTTCTAATTTTCATAGAAAGAATAGTATATGTCGTACGAAATTAAAACACCACATTTCCCTTTAAAAGATGAAACTGATAAAATCATCGGCACTGCTTTGGAAATCCACGAACTACTTGGACATGGCTTTCTTGAAATTGTATATAAAGATGCGTTTGAGTATGAATTGACCGAAAGAAAGATATTGTATAAGCGGGAAAAAGAATATAAAATCCTTTATAAGAAAATTATATTACCACATAAATTCTTTGCTGATTTTATTGTTTTTGATAAAGTTATACTGGAAATAAAAGCAACAGAAAATATTGCTGATGAAGACTTTGCCCAAACCATCAACTACCTCAAATGTTCGGGCTGTGAAGTAGGATTGATTTTGAATTTTGGCAGAGCCAAGTTAGGAATCAAAAGACTTGTTTTTAATCCATAAATTTTCACGTTTCTCCGTGTTTCCGTGGCAACAAAACACTTACCTTGCCGCAAAGAAATTAGATATGAGTTATAAAGTAATTGATATTGAAGGAATCGGAGCTAATTATGCAGCTAAACTGGAAGCCGTCGGCATTTTTACAACAGATGATTTGCTGGAAGCCGGCAGTAAAAAAAGCGGCCGTACTAAAATTGCAGATACCACAGGTATTCCGGAGAGTTTAATTCTTACCTGGGTGAACCATGCTGATCTGCATCGTATTAAAGGCGTGGCGGGACAGATAGCCGAGTTGCTGGAAGCAGCCGGTGTGGACACGGTAAAAGAACTGGCCGTTCGTAATGCTGAAAACCTTCACACAAAACTGATAGAAACAAATGAAAAATTCGGCTTGAGCGGAAGAGTACCTTCAGCAGAATCTTTACATGATATGATTACCCAGGCAAAAACACTGGAGCAAAAAGTTTTCCACTAAGAATATATTTGTTCAAGTACAAACACCGGCTATACAGCCGGTGTTTTTTATTGTTCCCCTGGCTTTATCATCAAGGGATTGTTAATTCATTTTGAAAGAAATAATACGGCATCATTTTTATCCGTTAAGAACTGTACCGGTTTGAAAATAAAACCCGCCATGAACAGCCTTAAACTTACATTCATCCTTCCCGTTGGAGCCATGCTCCTGCTCACCGGTTTTAGCTTTATTAACCGCAGCAAAAAAAATGGAACTGGAACTCCTACCTATGCCAATCATTTCAAAGTAATCATTACAAAAAGCAAATATGAACTGAAGGTATTTGATGAAGACGGATGGCTGTATACCTATCCCGTGGTTTTTGGCAGCAGTGAGATGCGTGATAAAATGATGGAGGGTGATAAACAAACACCGGAAGGGCATTTTAAAATTGTTCACAAAAAAATACACCCGGAATGGGGACCGTTTTTATTGCTGGATTATCCCAATAAAGAAAGCCTTGAAAAGTTTCAACTGCGGAAACTTAACGGTGAAATTCCTTCTACTGCCAAACCCGGCGGCGGTATCGGTATTCATGCTACACGTAATACCAAAGAAGACCGCTTTGTAGATTATTATTATAACTGGACGCTCGGTTGTATTTCTACCAAGCGCTCCTATGCCAGGGAATTGTACGACTTACTTCCTATAGGAACTGAAGTAACCATCTACCCCTGAGTAAGCAAAATACCCTGTGCAGGGTATAGCATCTCTTTCTGCTCCGTTTTACATTGGTGGCAAATTCCACATTATGAAACGGATACTCTTTTCCCTCACTGCTTTACTTACAGTTGCTGTAGTAACTGCACAGCAATTGAGCAAGGAAGCAACACATGAAATTTCTAAAAAGGCTAACAAAGGGTTTTTATATGAACCAAAGATTGATGAAGCCAATAACCAGATGACGCTTACCTATGTTACAAAATCAACCAACAGAAATGTGAAATTTGAAACCTACAAGTTTGATCTCAATTTTAACTTTCTTGGAATGGAAGAAAGTGAAAAAGGCGTTGAAAAATTAAAGAATTACAGGGTGGATAAAGGTGATGAATGGGAGATGAATGCAGTAAGTGTTGAGAGGAACAAGGTAGGAACACTTGTATTACGTCGTAAGGTGATTAAGAAAAAATGGAACTGGTTTTGGGGAGGCTATGATATAAAGGTAGAGTATAAAGAAAAATTAAAACCAAAATCGGATGACGGGAACAAGTTTTATTATTTAACTCACGCTGAGCAAAATGAAAGCGGAGGTGTTATTATTGTTGTAGGTGAAAAAAACAATAAAAATGATCCTTACAGTCAATACAAAAAAATACATGTGTTACGGTATGATAGTGAATTAAATCAACTTGCTGATCAGGAAATTGTATTTGATTATCCTCAAATGATTGCAGTTGCCAATGTAGATGATGCTGAAGAAGATGAAGAAACAGATGGGGATTTGACCATATTATTTGCTCCTCAAGGTGGTGGGGGACTTAAAAAGGTAGCTGATCCCAATGCGGGTAATTATACTTTTGTTCGCATAACCCCTAAAGCAGAAGTGAAAGAACGAATTCCGGTTCCATCTAATCACGGAATTTTTGACGGGACATTTGTGAATACCGCTAATGGAATGATCATTTACGGTCCTGCTAATGAAAACAAAACTGATTATCTCAATGAAAAGCCTGAAGATGATAAGTTTAAAGCCAAAAATTTTCAAATCGTAAAAATTGAAAATGGAAAAATTGATTATATAACCAGCACACCTATTTCTGACTTTGAAGCAAAAGCTCAAAAGCCAGCTGCCCAAAAAAAATCCCCTGATTACCGGGGCAGAAAATTCCGGGTAAATCAAATTTTCCAGGCATCAAATGGAGATTTATTTATAGCAGGTCAGAATTATAATCTGGTTTTAGGGTACTCCAATGTAAAAGTGTTTACCGATTTAATCATGCTTCATTTTGACAATAAAGGAACCTTAAAAGCTCAATACGGATTAGAGCGTGAAGAAAGTAATAATGATTCTAAGATGGTAAGTAATAATCAGTTAATATATGAAAGCAATGATGGCAAAAGTATTTATTGGGGAATTTTAGAAATAAAAGATTTAAAAAAAGATAAAGAACTGGGTGATAGTAAATTTAAATTCTTAGTGTATCCAAATATGACCAAAATCAATTTGGCCAATACAACCATCTCAAATCCTGTAAAATTTGGACAGGGAAAAACAGATTACTATGTAAATAACAGATATCCTTTTTTAAATCTTGGAAGAGGACAGGTTGTGTTTCTTGGCGAAACGTCAGGCGGTAAAACCTTGTGGTTTGCCAAGATGCCTTTAGATTAAAACAATCAATAACAATTTGCAACGGCTGATTACCCAAGATCCATGTTGTAAAAAAAGAGCCCCGCATTTGCGGGGTTTCTTTTTATACTTAGCACAACTGCCTGTAATTTATTTCCACACCGGAATATCTTTCCAGCCAAATTGATTACCCAGCTTTTGAAATTCTTCTTTGGTCAGGTAATGTGCCACCGGTAAATAGTCACCCAAAAAACCATTGTGGTTATTAGTACCAATCAAATTCATATCGTATTGTGTACCGCTCCAGGCTGTTTTGCTCCAGGGCAGATTAATTTCATTGGGAGCAACGGGCATATTCCATTCAGGTCCCACACTGATCCATCGTAAACTTAAACTTTGGGAAGTGGTTTGTCCCCAATCAACCCAGGTAACTCCGTTTTCTTTTGTAGCGTTAACCGGACGATCTTCTTTACGACTGTACACAATGATAAAATGACGGTCTTTATCTAATACTAATTCATCATCCATCACTGATGTGTTTTCCATTCCTTTTATTTCAGCAAATGGCCAATCTACGTCATAGGAAGTAATACTCCAGTAGCGGCATTGAGCAGTTGTCATTGCAGCAGCACCGTTCCTTGTATCAGGAAAAGTGGGAAGCTTACCTGTTAGTATCAATACTTTTCCTTTTTTAATAGTAGCACCCCGGCCTAAATAATTAGTGTAGTTACTGCAGGTAGCGTTGGGTTCATAACTGGCTGGTGCCGGTTGATTTTCACCTCTGCCGGTAACACCTAAATCAAGTTTGCGGATATAATCTTTATCACCCTTACGCTCCCTGTACAAGGCTCTTGATAAACCTGATGAGATGGAAAGAAACACACCAAATGCTTTATCCCATCCGTAAGGAGGTTTGTTGTAAGAAGCAGGGTCAGCGCTCCTTGTTGTTCTGTTGGTGCCTGTTGTTTCAGATTGTTTGATGAGCCCGTCAAAGGTGGCGGTGATGAAAAATTTTTCACCGCTTGGTAATTGAAAATAAGCCTTGGGTAATCCTACTCCTCCGGTAGGAAATTGATTTTTATCCATGGCATAATAACGGATCCATATATCACCAAAATCCCAACTGCCACGGCCATGACCACCTGTTCCTTTTTGGGCACCCCACGGGCCCTGGTATTGAAGGGCGCTTCCGTAGCGGATGCTTCCATCGCCCCTGTAAAAAGGGGGTTTATGTGAAGGATCAATTTTACTGGGATCTCCCACGGCCATTTCATAAACAACCTTGTAACTCCTGTTAACAGCTTTCCTGTTTGCACCGGGTAAAAATGGATTGATGCTGCCGGGCTGCGGTTTCATATCTGCATCTACAATAGCAACTTCACCCTTGCCTGCATACTTATCATAGCGATATTCCCTTGCATCAAAAGGAGGGGTTACCTGTATACTGAAAAAGCGGCAATAGGGAAACTCACCTTCAATAATCAATTTTGATTTAAAGGGTGCATAAATAACAGGAGCTAATAAGTACGTGCAATGCGGATCAGGAAAACTGCCATGCTGTTTGTTGAAATCAATATCATGTGCTAAACGAACGCCCCAGATTTTTTCTGGTTTGATATCTTCATAACGAACCAGTTTGATTTCTGAATAACGGGTAGGGTCATACCCTTTAGGCAATAATCGTTGAGGAAGAAGAGCCGGTTCTTTGCCTGCATACCACCGCTTGATGTAAGCTTCCAAAGAATCAGAAAGCTCAATAGCTTCTTTGGTTACATCATCCGGATTTCTGAAAGGGTACTTGGGTGGCGGTGGTAGACAGGAGTGAACTGCCACAAGAAAAATGGTTGATACAAATACGGTGTATAGGTTATGCATACGGCCTTATTTGCTAAAGTAGACGATGCGGAAATGAAAAGAGTTGATACAGATCAAATTTTATTTATTATAGCTGCCGGCTCTTAAACGGCTGAGTGTTTCAAGGGACATGCCCAGGTAAGAGGCTATATGTTTCAGCAGTACAGTATTGAAGAGATGTGCTTTTTGCGAAGTAAATTCATCATATCGTTGTTTGGCACTTTTCGTAACCATGGAGGTGTTACGTTCAATTAATTGATTGAGATAGGACTGATTCACGAGTCGGCCCAACCGCTCAAAGTTTTTACTGGTATCATACAAATGCTGCAGATCAGAAAAATAAATGTATTCACAGGAAGTGGTGCCCTGGGCCTGTATATTAAATAAACAACGGCCTCCTTCTGTAAAGGCTTTGTAATCGGTTGCCATCATACCGGGCTCACTGAACCAGGCCGTAATTTCATTTCCGTCTTTATCTGTAAAAAAATGCCGGCATAAACCTTTCACTACAAAAAAAACCTTGTCACATATCTCACCCTCATGAATAAAGATTTCATTCTTATCAAAGTCCTTTTGATGTACAATACTTTGAAACGAAGAGATTTCCTCAGCCTGCAGGTTCACAAACTGTCTTAAAAAAAGGAGCAGATGATGTTCAGGTGTTTTTTTATTCATGTGATTTATAATTTCCCTTTTACGATCTCCTCCACCACACCCGGATCAAGCAAAGTGGTAGTATCACCCAAATTACCCTTTTCACCTTCAGCAATCTTGCGTAAGATACGACGCATAATTTTTCCGCTTCGTGTTTTAGGCAAACCGCTTACAAACTGAATCTTATCCGGTTTGGCAATGGGGCCGATGACACGTGTTACTGTTTGCAGAATATTATTTCTTGTTTGCTCCTCATCTCCATGGATATGGCTGCAGATAACATAGGCATAAATTCCCTGGCCTTTAATATCATGCGGATAACCCACCACCGCACTCTCCACCACATCTGCATGCATGTTAATGGCATTCTCCACTTCGGCTGTGCCGATACGATGGCCGCTCACATTCAATACATCATCTACACGGCCGGTAATGCGGAAGTTGCCTTCTTCATCTTTCAAGGCACCATCACCGGTGAAATATAAATTAGGATAGGTTGCAAAATAATTGGTGCGGCAGCGTTCATGATCGCCCCAGGTAGTTCTGATGATAGAAGGCCACGGATTTTTGATACAGAGATTTCCTTTGTACAAACCATGCTCATCTTTTTCGGTAACTTCTTTTCCGTTTTCATCTACGAGTATAGGATGAACGCCGGGCATTGGTAAAGTAGCCCAGGAAGGTTTGGCAGGTGTAATGCCTGCTAAATTTGAGATAAGTACACCGCCAGTTTCTGTTTGCCACCAGGTATCTACAATAGGACATTTTTTCTTTCCGATATGTTCATCATACCAATGCCATGCTTCTTCATTAATCGGTTCACCTACGGTACCCAGAATTTTTAATGAGGATAAATCCTTTCCTTTTAAAGGCTCCAGACCAAAACCCATTAAGCTGCGGATGGCAGTGGGAGCAGTATAGAGAATGTTTACTTTGTGCTTATCAACAATATCCCAAAAACGTCCGGCATCCGGCCAGGTAGGAACACCTTCAAACATAACTGATGTGGCGCCTGCAGTCAATGGTCCGTAACAGATATAACTATGACCCGTGATCCAACCAATATCTGCCGTGCAAAAATGTACATCGCCCGGCTGGTATTGAAATACATTTACAAATGTATAACCCGTCCACACCATATAACCGCCGCAGGTATGTACCACACCTTTGGGTTTGCCGGTACTTCCTGATGTGTACAAAATAAACAGCGGGTCTTCTGCATCCATTTCTTCTGCAGGAAAATGAACCACACCATCTTTCTCTACCTGTGTTTCTGCATAGTCCATTTCATCTTCCCACCACACATCTCTTCCTTTAATCATGCTCACGGGTGTTCTGGTGCGGGTGTAAACAATTACTTTTTTTACAGTGCGGTTTCCGATTAATGCATCATCAATAATATTTTTTAACGGAATATCTTTTCCGCCCCGGTAAGCACCATCGCAGGTAATAATGAAAGTTGCTTCTGCATCATACAAACGGTCTGCTATACTTTGTGCACTGAAGCCACCGAAAATAACACTGTGTACGGCACCAATTCTTGCACAGCCTAAAACAGCATACACCAGCTCCGGCACCATGCCCATATAAATACAAACACGATCGCCTTTTTTTACACCGTTGTTTTTAAGCATTTGTGCCACCTGGCAAACACGTTTGTGTAAACGGTTATAAGTAACCACACGTACTCTGTCGTTTGGGTCATTCGGCTCCCAAATAAAAGCCGGTTTTTCACCCATTGCAGGAAGATGGCGGTCAATACAACTCTCCGTAATATTCAGTTTGCCGCCGAGGAACCAACGAACATGTGGTTCAATAAAATTCCAGTCGAGTGTTTTTTCCCATTTTTTTCTCCATACAAAATGAGAAGCGACATCATCCCAAAAACCTTCAGGATCTTCTTCGCTTTTTTTGTAGGCTGTCTTGTATTCTTCTAATGATTTGATTTGATAAGGATAACTCATAGCAAACAATGAATAAAAATGAGTTCACAAGTTAAATCAAAATCAGCTACAGATTGTTTGTAAACGTTTGCGTAGCCCGACAGCAAAATGAAACCTGCAATTCTTTAATTTCAGCCTATGAACCAAAACAACAAAGGCATCTGGAAGGTGATAGGCGCTTCCTCTGTAGGTACACTCATTGAATGGTATGATTTTTACATTTTCGGAAGTTTAGCTACAGTGATTGCCAACCAGTTTTTTCCGAAAACAAATCCCACGGCTGCACTGCTTTCCACACTGGCCACCTTTGCTGCGGGTTTTATTGTACGTCCGTTTGGTGCATTGTTGTTTGGACGGTTGGGTGATATTGTGGGAAGAAAATACACCTTTCTGCTCACCTTGATTTTAATGGGCGGCTCTACGTTTGCCATTGGTTTGATACCGAGTTATGAAAGCATTGGATTCTTAGCACCCATATTGGTTTTGTTGTTGCGATTGTTACAAGGTCTGGCGCTGGGTGGTGAGTACGGAGGTGCTGCAACGTATGTGGCAGAACATGCACCTGCCAACAAACGTGGTTTTTATACTTCCTGGATTCAAACCACCGCAACGCTGGGTTTATTTGTTTCATTGGGTGTGATACTAATTACCCGTCACAGTTTGGATAGTGATTTGCAAACTTCTATTGCCAAGTTTAATGATTGGGGATGGCGTGTGCCGTTTCTTGTTTCCATTTTGCTGGTGATCGTTTCCATCTACATCCGTTTAAAGATGAATGAATCGCCCCTGTTTTCAAAACTCAAAGCAGAAGGTAAAACATCTGTTAACCCGTTAAAAGAAAGTTTTGTACACAAGGCCAATTTAAAAATGGTGTTACTGGCATTGTTTGGTGCCACCATGGGGCAGGGGGTAGTTTGGTACACGGGACAATTCTATGCACAATCGTTTATTGAGAATGTATGTAAAATTGATTTTGAGCAAAGCCGCACATTGCTCATATGGGCTATTTTATTTGCTACTCCCTTCTTTGTTGTGTTTGGTGGATGGAGTGATAAAGCAGGACGCAAATGGATTATGATGGCAGGCATGTTGCTGGCGATTGTTACCTATAGTCCGCTGTTTGGACAATTGCTGAGTATAAGTGATACCCAGCAAAAAACAGAACTGATAGATAAGCGTGATGTAAAAGTAACTGCTGCTTCTATCGCAGGCACATCTGATTCGCTTCGTACAACAATTACCAAAACACTTTATGCAGATGGCATGCAGATGACGGAAACAAAAACAGATACTTTGTATGCGATGGCAGGTAAGGCAACTTTAAAGCCTGATATAAAGGTTTCAAAAGTACTGGGCAGTAATGGTTATTGGATGATGGTTGCGATAGTGTTTGTCATGATTCTTTATGTTACGATGGTGTATGGTCCTATTGCTGCATTTTTGGTTGAATTATTTCCCACGAAAATCCGTTATACGTCCATGAGCTTGCCGTATCATATCGGCAATGGTGTATTTGGCGGATTAACGCCCTTCATCGCCACCTTGCTTACCACCATTTATGTAGATGATAAATTAAGCGGACTGATGTACCCGATTTTGATTGCGGCTGTTTGCTTGGTGATTGGTATATTGTATGTAAGCAACAAAATTGATCCGGATGTTACGGACTAAGAAACCTCATCCTCATTCCTTCTCCAATGGAGAAGGAGGCCGGGCTATATTCCATTAATGTTACTTGGTACTAACACATCAACGTAAAAGCATTTTTAAACTAAAAAATTTATTTATATGAATCAAGTAAAACGCTGGGCTGGAATTTTGTGGATTTTTATTGCACCCATTGCCATGTACTATTTGGTAGAAACTGCCATTTCAGAAATCAATAAGAAGCCGGTGATTGATACCAAGATTCAATGGGGTGTGTTTATTGCGGTGTTTATTCCCATTGCGATTGGTATGTGCATCTTTGGATACTATGCCATGAAAGGTGAATACGATCATTTACCTGAAAACTCCAAAGAGCTGGAGCAGGATTATAATACTTCCACATTGGATTGAAGCTGATAGAGATTCACCCCTTGATTTTTTTCAAAAAAAGTAAACAGGTGTGCAGCGAATTACCAGCTGCCGAGGTCTTTTTAACGAAGGAACTATGGGCCGTTCCCCTATTCGGCTCATTCGATGTCTGTTCATATGGTTGGTTTTTTTATGAAAGCCCGGGTTGTTTAACCAGGGCTTTCGCTTTAAATTTAAAGCCCTAAACAGTTATTGTGAAGTACTCGCTTTTGTTCTTGCTGGCCTTTTTATATGGTGCTGTTGATCTTTCAGCCCAGTGCACCGGCAATGTGTTGTTTTTTGAAAACTTCGGCGGCAGTATTGTGCCTCCCTTTACAGGCACCCGTTTACCTCCCGGCACTACTACCTACAGGTTTGATTCAACAGGTGCCATTGATGACGGGGAATATGGCATCCGCCGCAGCTCGGCCGATGTAAGTACCGGCGGCCCCATCTTCCCTTCCTGGCATGTGGGCTTTGATCATTCCGGCGGACATATGATGATTGTAAATGCTGATTTTACAGCCGGCAAGTTTTATGAAACCAGGGTCAATAATCTTTGCTCCGGCTCTCAGTTATTTTTTTCAGCCTGGATTGCCAATCTGTTGAAAGCAGGTTCTTCTGACCCGCTTGACCCCGTGGTTCGATTTGAAATCAGCAGTGCGGTGAGTGGTGCTGTTTTGGCTACTTATACTACACCTTCCATTCCACGCTTTTCTGTTTTTACATGGACACGGTATGGTTTTAATTTTTCACTGCCTTCCGGCGAAAATGATGTGGTACTCCGCATCTTCAATAATCAACCCGGCGGACAAGGCAATGATTTATGCCTGGATGATATTGAGTTTACATTGTGTGGTCCCGCCATGAATCCTGTTGTTACAGGTACCTATCAAAATTCAACGGATGCCTGTGCAGGTGCTAATATAAATTTTGCAGGAAATGTGGCAGGAGGGTTTTATCAAAACCCGGCTTATCAATGGCAGTTCAGCAGTGATGGGATTGTATGGAATAATATTGCAGGAGCTCAAACAACATCTTATACCATCAATAATGCTCAACCATCAAACTCCGGTTTGTATCGTTTGTTAACTGCAGAAGCAGTGAATATTAATTCTCCTAATTGCCGGGCTGTTTCGCCGGTGAGAGAGTTGCGTGTTTTTGCGCCGCCCAATCTTGCCATCATCGGCACAAATAATCTATGCGAACAGGATACATTGAAATTGGGCAGTAGTATAGCTGCATTAACTTATATATGGCAATTCAACGGCAATTCAATCGGAACTGACAGTGCTTATACTTTTCCGGTCATTACTCCCGCACAAGCCGGAACCTATACCTTGAATGTAATTGCCAATGGAGGCTGCCCTGCTGCTGCAAGCACACAGGTTACGGTTCGTACCAATCAACTTTCCAGGCAAATTCCTTTTGATGCATTGTTGTGTGATGGAGATGTATTACCAATTGATGCATCAGGACCGCCGGCTATTAATTTTTTATGGAACGATGGAAGTACTGCTCCACAGCGTACGCTTCGTAATGCCGGTACTTATACTTTGCTCAGCAGTGATGGTGTATGTAAACGAAGTGATACGTTAATGATTGAAACAAATAACACACCCATTCTTCCTTTATTACAGGATACTGTTATTTGTTTTTCTGATTCTGCATTTCTCAACGCAACCACACCCGGGGCTGATCAGTATTTATGGAACAACGGGAGTGCATCACCATTTATTTATGCAAAAGCAGCAGGTCTTTATACGGTGGAAGCTTCCAATGTTTGCGGCACCGATGTACAGGATGTATTTGTAACTGTAAACGAATGCAGCGATGAAGTATTTCTGCCCACTGCTTTTACACCGGATGGTAACGGACTTAATGATGTGCTTGCAGCAAAAGCCTATTTCCGGCTGGAAGCATTTGAACTCCGTATTTATGACCGTTGGGGAAATGAATTGTTTGTAAGTAAAGATATCAGCAATGGTTGGAGCGGTATGTACAAGGGTGTTGCATCTGTGCCCGGTACCTATAGTTGGAAAATGAGTTATACCCGCAAAGGCAAAACCTTTCAGCGTAAAGGAACTGTACTGTTAATACGTTGATGGTATTACAACAGGAATCTTATTTTTGAAGCAAATTAACCGCATGTCAATTGAAGTAAAGGAGTTGGTAAAAGAATACGGCACACAAAAAGCTGTGAATGGTATTTCTTTTAAAGTGAATAAAGGTGAGATTGTTGGTTTTCTTGGTCCCAATGGTGCCGGCAAAAGCACCACTATGAAAATCATTACAGGTTATGCAGAAGCGGATGGCGGTAAAGCACTTGTGTGTGATATGGATGTACAATCAAACCCGTTGGCGGCCAAACAAAAGATCGGCTATTTGCCGGAAAGCAATGCATTGTATTATGAAATGTATGTAAAGGAGTATTTAGGATTTGTGGCTGATGTACATGGAATTGCTGAAAAACCGAAGCGTATTGAAGCAGTTATAGCACAGGTAGGCCTCACGCCTGAAGCACATAAAAAAATCAGCCAGCTTTCAAAAGGGTATAAGCAACGTGTAGGATTGGCTGCTGCCTTACTTCATGATCCTGAAGTGTTGATTTTAGATGAGCCCACCAGCGGTCTTGATCCCAACCAGATTATCGAAATCCGCAATGTGATTAAAGAACTCGGTAAAAGCAAAACAGTGTTGTTTTCCTCTCACATTATGCAGGAAGTACAGGCTATTTGCGACCGTGTGATCATCATTAACAAAGGAACGATTGTAGCTGATGATCAACTGAGCCAACTGCAATCAAAATCAACAACGGCAACGGTGCAGGTTCAGTTTAAAGAAGCGTTGGAAGCCGCCTGGCTGGAACGTTTGCCGGCAGCTCTTAGTGTTACAAAAACCGAAGCTACTTCCTGGCAAATTGAAAGTAATGATGAAGAAGCTTTGCGGAAGCAGATTCTGGCCATGGCCATCGAACACAATCTCAATATTGTTTCGCTGCAAAGCGGCAATCAAAGCCTGGAAGAAGTATTCAGGAGCTTAACTTCTTGAGCAGTTTTCTCCAGATCCATACAATCAGTAATACAAATACGAAGGCAATTATCACCGGCACCACAAAACTCAGCAAAGTGCCGCTTACGGCTAACGCATTTTCACCGGTAGCTACAATACTATTACCCATACCTGCTGTTGTTTTGGTAGAAGCCAGCCGAAGCAAACCGGTTCCTGCCTGTACGGTAGTGGCGGCACCGCCTCCGGCAATAATGGCCAGCAACCATTTGAGCATGGGATTTAAATCAGCAATGGGTAAAAAAGAAGCAGCCAGCACAGTGCCGGCTACTGCTGCTAAAGGTGTGGCAATGGTATCCAGCAGGTTGTCAACAAACGGAATATAATAGGCTGCAATTTCCAATACAGCAGCTGTACCAAAACAAATCAAGGCGGGCAGGCTGCCCATCCAGCTCATATCAGCAGGAAGCGAAAACCAATGAAAATAGGCGGCTGCACTTGCACCCAGCATGGGAATAAAAATCCTGAAACCGCAACAGGCACTTAAGGCGATGCCCATGGCAATGGAAGTGAGCGTTTGTGTATCCATACAACTGTTTGTTGCTGATAAAAATAATCATTTCATCTGTTAAGAGTTCTTTGCTGCTGCCTGTGAATGTCTTTTCTTTGCAGCGATTACAACCAACGAACTTACAGATGCGTACTGCAGATTTTCAATATTCAACGCATCCAATAAATTTAAACCTAATAAAATAAACAGATTACTATGAGTTTCATTGCAGACGTTCATGCCAGACAAATTCTTGACAGCCGTGGCAACCCCACCGTTGAAGTAGATGTAATAACTGAAAACGGTTTTGTAGGCCGTGCTGCTGTGCCCAGTGGTGCATCAACCGGTAAACACGAAGCGGTAGAATTGCGTGATGGTGATAAAAGCAAATTCCTGGGTCGTGGTGTGCTAAAAGCCGTTCAGAATGTAAATGAAATTATTGCCGACCAGTTGATTGGTATTGATGTAACCCGTCAGACCTATATTGACAGTCTTTTGATAAAAATTGATGGAACTGAAAACAAAGGGAACCTTGGAGCGAATGCAACACTGGCTGTGAGTATGGCGGTGGCTAAAGCAGCAGCGCTGGAAAGCGATCTTCCTTTGTTCCGTTATCTCGGCGGTGTAAACAGCACTGTACTTCCTATGCCGCTCATGAACATTATGAACGGTGGTGCCCATGCTGATAATAAAATTGACTTCCAGGAATTCATGATCATTCCTACAGGTGCATCTACTTTCAGTGAAGGTTTGCGTTGGGGTGTGGAAGTATTTCACAATCTAAAATCAGTATTGAAGAAAAAAGGCTACAGCACTAACGTAGGTGATGAAGGTGGTTTTGCTCCTGAAATCCAAAGCAACGAAGAAGCGATTGAAACCGTACTGGAAGCCATCAAAGCTGCTGGTTATGAGCCCGGCACACAGATCAATATTGCCATGGATGCCGCCAGCAGTGAAATGTATGATGAAGCAACTAACACTTACAAATTCTATAAGAGCAATCCATCGAAAGTCATCAGCAGTGATGAAATGGTAGCTTACTGGACAGAGTGGGTGAATAAATATCCTATCGTTTCTATTGAAGATGGTATGGCAGAAGATGACTGGAATGGCTGGAAGAAGTTAACTGAAAGCATCGGCAGTAAATGCCAGCTGGTGGGTGATGATCTGTTTGTGACCAATGTAAAACGTTTGAAAGACGGTATTGATAAAGGCATTGCCAACAGCATCCTGGTTAAAGTAAACCAGATTGGTACGGTTACTGAAACCATCAACGCCGTTCAAATGGCGCAGAATGCAGGGTTTACTTCTATTATGAGCCATCGTAGTGGTGAAACAGAAGATACTACCATTGCTGATTTAGCAGTGGCATTGAATTGCGGACAGATTAAAACCGGTTCTGCCAGTCGTACCGACCGTATGGCTAAGTACAACCAGCTCATTCGCATTGAGGAAATGCTGGGAGAAAACGGCATCTATCCGAAAGGCAAAATAAAATTTGGAAAGTAAGAAAATAAAAAGGCCCGGAATTCCGGGCCTTTTTAAGTAAATGATTGTGGTTTCTTTTCGTTATGCAGAAATCGCTTACTCTCCTTTTAAGGTTTTTGATGAAAATTTATAGGGCTTTTGTTTGTAGTTATTTTAGTTAAACCTATTCACAAGTAAAACAAAACAAGTATTTTATTTTTTATTTGAACAATTCTCCAGTGTCATAGGTTTTGTTGAACGATACAAGCCAGAATACTAAACAATCTGGTATTTTTCTTCATCAAAACCAATTGATATGCTGCAACAATTCTTTCTTGAAATCACCCCGATTTCAAATGACAACTATGTAGCGTTTACTTTCTTTGTTGGTACTATGGCTATGATGGCCGCTTCAGTTTTCTTCTTTTTTGAACTGGGCAATACCGACAAAAAGTGGCGTACATCCGTACTCGTGAGTGGCCTGATTACGTTCATCGCTGCCGTTCACTATTATTACATGCGTGGTTATAACCTGGAAACAGGTCAATCACCTACCTTCTTCCGTTATGTTGACTGGTTGCTGACTGTACCATTGATGTGTGTTGAATTTTACCTGATCACCAAAAAAGTGGGATCAACTCAAAGCTTGCTGTGGAAACTTATTGCCGCATCAGTAGGTATGCTGGTAACCGGTTATGTAGGTGAAGCTATTTATCCAACAGAATCTGTTAGCTGGGTATGGGGTGCCATCAGCGGTTTGTTCTACTTCTATATTGTGTACCTGGTATGGTTTGGTGAAGTGGCAAAACTGGCCGGTAATGCGGGTCCTGATGTAGCTGCTGCCAATAAAACACTTGCCTGGTTTGTACTGGTAGGTTGGGCTATCTATCCTTTAGGTTATATCCTCGGAACCAAAGGTGGTTTGTTTGGTATGCAACTGGTTGCTGATCCTGCTGCTGCTTCTGCTGCTATGGATATTGTGTACAACATCGGTGATGCTGTAAACAAAATCGGATTTGGCTTAGTGATCTATTCACTTTCCAGAAAAGCATCTGCTGCATAATTGCATTTAATAAGGGCCTGCCACCGGCAGGCCTTTTTTTATGATTCATCCTCACTACGATATCATTATGGCGGGTGGGGGAGCAGCTTCCCGCATTCTCCTCTACTTTATGCGTTTGCAACCGGGTTTTGATCAGTTGCAGATACTGATACTGGAAGCTGAAAACCGTATTGCTGAAAAAACTTGGTGCTTCTGGACACAACAACAACATCCGTTTGAGCATCTTATCCGCAAAGAATGGAATGAACTGGAATTTAAAGCAGGTGATTATACTACACGTGAATCGATCAATCCTTACCGTTACTGTTGCATACATGGTGCTGATTTTGACAGATATTTCAATGTTGAGTTTTTTCCTGCTTATCCCAACGTAACCTTATTACAACAAAAAATTCTTTCTGCTGAACACAACAATCAGCAATGGACGGTAGTAACAGAGCATCAACAATTTACCTGTAACCGTCTTGTATCCAACGCTGCACTGAACCAGCCCGCCAAGCCCATGCTGCAACATTTTCATGGTTGGTTTATTGAATACAACCAGGATGTATTTGATGAGAACCGTGCTTTGCTCATGGATTTTGCATTGCCTGGCAATGATCAGTTTTGTTTTTTCTATGTACTTCCTTTCAGCAACAGGAAAGCGTTGGTTGAGTGTACCTACTATTCTGTGGAAGCATTTGATCCTGTTATTTACCAGCAGGAAATTCAGCAGTACCTTTTGAAACGCTTTGGCAATAACTTCAGGATCTATCATAAAGAGCAGGGTGCTATTCCGCTGCAATTGCATACGGGTGCATCTGATGCAACACCTGCTATGATCAACATTGGCCAATCGGCCGGCATGATTAAACCCAGCACAGGTTATGCATTTCAGCGTATGGTGGAAGATTCAAAATTATT
The DNA here is from genome assembly GCF_045780045.1 of Lacibacter sp. MH-610. Classification (NCBI taxonomy): domain Bacteria; kingdom Pseudomonadati; phylum Bacteroidota; class Chitinophagia; order Chitinophagales; family Chitinophagaceae; genus Lacibacter; species Lacibacter sp. MH-610. Next base: position 3,895,991 of record NZ_CP116002.1, on the reverse strand, counting down.
AGCAGCTTCACTGCACAAAGAACAACCACTACGCAGAAAGCGTCATCGCCGTTTTCGTTTTTACGATGGCCTGCTGCTTTCTATTATAAAAGAAGAACCGGGCCGTGCTGTTTCCATCTTTCATCAACTCTTTAGTAAAAGTTCCATGAAGTCTATTCTTACTTTCCTGGATGAGAACAGTACGATTGCTGAAGAAGCAAAAATATTTTCAAAGCTACCTTGGTGGCCTTTTTTAAAACGCATTAAGCTCAATGGATGAATAAAAGAACCATTCATATTCTCATCGTAATGCTCCTTACTGCAGTGGCGGTGGCAACACGTACGTATTGGATGGGTTCTGTACTGGAATGGATAGTAGCTGCGGTATTCATTATTGTGGCAGGTATTCCTCACGGATCGCTGGATCATAAGATTGCACAACACCGCAATAAAAATCTGAAGCTGTTATTCTACATCGGTGGTTATGTAGCGGCAGCGGCTTTGTTCCTGGCCGTATGGCTCTGGATGCCCGGCTGGGCCTTCCTGCTTTTTTTGCTGCTGACTGCCTGGCATTTTGGTGAAACAGATATTGCTTGCTTCGGTTTTCAAAAAGCATCTCCGGTACTTGTATTTGTGTATGGCGCTGCACTCACCTGCTGGTTATTATTACAGGAGCCGGATGTTTTGATTTACTGGACCGGTATCATTACACAAAAGAGCAAAGTTGCTTTAACTGTTGTGCAATGGATAACAACTGTGCCCGTTTTAATATGGTTGGGTGTAGTAGCGATAATTGTTGTACTTAATCCTCATGTTGGTGCATTTACATGGACGCAACGGTTGTTATTTCTGTTATTTCTCTACCTGGTTTCCAAAACCAGTTTGCTCATCGGTTTTATTTTATATTTCTCCGGCTGGCACAGCATCAGTGCTATGTTGCATGTACACCATGCCGTATTTAGCCGCAGCGGATTTAAAACAATGCTCAAACAGGCATTGCCGTTTACAACAGCAGCCGTGGTATTTCTTTTTGTAATCGGCTGGCTCAGCAATGGTACCTGGCTCAGTAATCATGCATTGCCTGCATTGTTTGTATTGCTGTCCATTCTCACACTGCCACACATGACGGAGATGCACAAACTCTATACGCATACCAAACCGGAAGGAAAGACGGTTTGAGCCATCGTCCAAAGGATTCATTGTTTTAACAGGAAGCGCTTGCTTCTTTTCAGGGAAACCCTAACTTTGAGTATCTAATAACAAAGCTGGTCATGCAGTCCATCCTTTCTTCCATCACTTCCATCGTTAAGAACAAGTTTTTGCTGGCGATTATCGGTTTTAGTGTATGGATGTTGTTTTTTGACCGCAATGATATTCCCTCCCAGTTAGAGCGTTTCCAGAAGTTGAAAGAGCTTAAAACCAATACTGCTTATTATGAGCAGAAGATTGAAGCTGCCAAAGCCGAACTGGAGAAACGTAAAAACGACCCTACCGCCTATGAGCGAATTGCGAGGGAAAAATACTATATGAAGAAGGACAACGAGGATATTTTCCTGTTTGACCAATAATTTTTCCGCTACAGGCAATAAGAGTACCACTTCTCCGTTTTATTTCACGAGAGCATCCTTGAAAAACCACTTGTTCACACTAAAAAGGATTGCTGATGAATAGAATTTTTACTCCTGAAGATTTGGTACAGTATCTCTACAAAGAAACGACTCCGGAACAGAATGCAGCCATAGAAGAGGCCTTGCAGAACAACTGGACACTCCGTGAAAAATTTGAAGTGATCAAAAAGGCGCACGCCCGTTTGGAAAAATTCAAATTATCTCCCCGTGTGGAAAGCGTACTTAATGTATTGAAGTACGGTAATAAGCAGATTGTTTCGCAGGATTAATTACTCAATGCCTTCGGGCATTTTTTTATTTTTGGTTACGGGCAGAGCTGCTTGTGGCAGCGGTATTGCGTCGCACACTTCTACTTGTGTTTAATAAGGCAGCAATGATCCAAGCTATTTAAAATTAATTTCAACTTTTTGAAAGGCCACTTCAAATACAAATCCAGACAACTGCAGTTGACAACAGTTAATCGGCAACAGACTTTCTACTATCGCCTTACCAAAATAATTGATTACTGGGGGAACCTATATTCGAAAATTGCTTTTTTTAACCGTGATAATAAAATTGTCTATCACCGCAAAGACTGCTTTGCTCATATACTCAAGGATACTGAACCGCCAGATTTTGTCAAGTGGTCTAAGAACGGCGATGCGGCTGTTTTTTTTGAATATAAACCCGAGCATGCAGACGCTGGAGGTGTTTATCATTACTTGCTTTTGGATTTAGAAAAATCAATTGTATTCAGGCTTAATCTTTATAAATACGATCATTCATTTATTGACGTACTTAAAAACTACGATTTTTATAAAGATGAAATCATCAATAAGTTTTCATCTTTAGGTATAGAAAAAGAGCAATGTTTTACTGATGAAGTTATTATATCCCCTGTAAAATGGTTAACAGGAGTTGACAGGTGGAAACCCAATGATAAATTGTAATTCTGGATTGATACTTTTAATTCTATCTCATTAAAGTCATTTAATTTAGCTAACATTTTTCCCTGTTCATGAAGCTCAAAGAACGTTACCAAACGGTTATTGATTATTTCACTGTGCATGCACCCGATGCAGAAACGGAATTGCTCTATGATAATCCGTATCAATTATTAGTTGCTGTGATTCTCTCAGCTCAATGCACAGACAAGCGTGTGAACATGACCACACCGGCTATATTTGAACAATATCCTACACCGCTTGCATTAAGCAAAGCAACGTTTGATGAATTATTTCCGCTCATTAAAAGTATTTCTTACCCTAACAATAAAACCAAACATCTTATCGGCATGGCACAAAAACTCATGAACGAGTTTAACGGCGAAGTGCCATTGACGGTAGAAGAATTAATTACACTGCCCGGTGTGGGCAGAAAAACAGCCAACGTCATTACTTCAGTGATTGATGCACAGCCTAACATGGCCGTTGATACACATGTGTTTCGGGTAAGCAAACGGCTGGGTCTGGTAAAACAATCAGCCAGTACACCATTAGCAGTTGAAAAAGAACTTATCAAACATTTTCCAACTGAACTCATTCATAAAGCCCATCACTGGTTAATCCTTCATGGCCGTTACACCTGCACAGCACGGAACCCTAAATGCAGGGAGTGCGGGTTGCAGCAGTTTTGTTCTTACTTTCAAAAGCAGTTGAAAAAGCAGTAGCTTTAATAATGCAGTACAATGATATAATCGGTACAATTGGTGTTGGGTTGATCCTGGTAGCTTATGCGTTAAGTCTCTTTTCATTAATTGTTAAAGAAGGAAAATTGTTTTTTGTGCTGAATATCATCGGTTCGGCATTAGCCTGTTATGCCTCTGTACTTATTGAATATGTACCCTTTATTGTATTGGAAGGAGTGTGGTGTATTGTTTCTCTGATCGGCTTTTATAAACTACTCATAAAAAACAGATAAGATGTTTACCAAATCTGATATTGAAAAATATTTTAATGCTGAAAAAGCGGAGAGCTTATTATTTCTCGGCATCGGCATTGTGGGCATTATTGCAGCTATTGTTTTTTTAGTTGTGTTAAAAACACAATTCACTAAAGGTGCTGCTATTCCGCTGGCACTGGTAGGGTTACTGTTGGGGGTTGTCGGTTATACGGTTTATGCCCGCAGCGACAGTGACCGTATCCGTAATGTGTATGCCTATGATATGAATCCGGGTGAGTTAAAAGAAAAGGAAATTCCCCGTATGGAAGCAGTTATGAAAAACTTTGTGATCTACCGTTATACAGAAATTGCCCTGGCACTGTTGGGTCTTGTTTTGTTCTTTTATTTCAGAACGAATCTGAACCAGCAGTTCTGGGCAGGTTTGGGCATCGGTTTATTTGCCATGGCAGTGCTTGCTTTATTTGCTGATTACTTTGCAGAAAAGCGGGGGCATGTGTATATAAAGGGATTGAAGGAGTTTGTAAGTAATAGCTAATCCACCGGACATTTCTCGTGGTAATTGATAAGTTCAATTTTAGAAGCGGCAAATTCATAACCGCTGAACTTTACTACAATTTCATCCAGCACCGCATCAATTTCTTCAACCGTGTTTAAGGTAACGAGTTTGCTGCGGTATTCTTTAATGTTAGGTAAGCCCTTTAAATAGTTAGCGTAATGCCTGCGCATTTCAAAGATGCCAATCTTAGGACCTTTCCATGCAAAGGATTTATGCAAATGTTTTTTGCAAACTTCCACACGCTGCTCTACAGTGGGAGGTGCTAAGTGTTCACCTGTGTTAAGAAAGTGTTTGATTTCATTAAAGATCCAGGGGTAACCAATAGCAGCACGACCAATCATAATGCCATCCACACCATAACGGTTTTTGTACTCCAGTGCTTTTTCCGGACTGTCAATATCTCCATTACCAAAAATGGGAATCTGTATGCGTGGGTTGTTTTTTACTTTTCCAATCAGCGTCCAGTCAGCTTCGCCTTTGTACATCTGCATGCGTGTACGGCCATGGATACTAAGTGCCTTGATGCCTACATCCTGCAAACGCTCTGCTACTTCTTCAATGTTCTTATTATTTTCATCCCATCCCAAACGGGTTTTCACTGTTACCGGTAATGAAGTTGATTTTACTACTGCTGCAGTAAGACGAACCATCAAATCAATATCTTTCAGCACACCGGCGCCGGCGCCTTTCATCGCCACTTTTTTTACCGGGCAGCCGAAGTTGATATCCACCAGGTCGGGTTTCACCGTTTCGCAGATTTTTGCACTTAAGCCCAGCGCTTCTTCATCACCGCCAAAAATCTGGATGCCAAAAGGACGTTCCTCTTCATCAAAATCCAGTTTCTGTTTGCTTTTGATGGCATCCCGTATCAAACCTTCGCTGCTGATGAATTCACTGAACATAAGATCAGCCCCATTATCCTTGCATACGGCACGGAAAGGAGGATCACTCACATCCTCCATGGGAGCGAGGAGGAGCGGAAACTCAGGAAGCGATATGTTGCCTATCTTTACCACCTTCGTAAAAAATGAACTGCAAATTTAAACACATTCAGGCAGAGTTATGGAATATAAAAGCGTAAAAGGTTATGGCGGATGGGCACAGCTTGGTTTTTTATTCCTGTTTACAGGAGTTGGTCTTATGCTCGCCGCTCTTTTTCAGATGGTTGTTGGGTTTTCATTGATGCCGCAGGGCACTACCTTAAACAATATGGGTGAGGCTATGCTCAAGGCCATGAACGATCCCAAAAATGTAAATGCGTTACGTTTGATGCAGGTGGTAAGCACTTTGCTTATGCTTGCTTTACCGGCCTGGGCTTTTATGCGTTTGTGCCACAGCAAACATTGGTTGTGGTTAGGGTTTTCAAAATATGTAACGGTTCAGCAGGTGATAGTTGGTATTGTGCTCATCTTTTGCGCCAATGTGGTATCTCAACCTTTGGTAGATGTTACAAAATTCCTTTTACAGTCATCACCTAAACTAATTGCAGCAGCTAATTCACTGGAAAAAACATACAATGAGCAGGTGTTGCTCATGAGTAATTTAACAGGCTGGGGTGAATATTTTATAGCCATTCTCATCATCGCTTTTTTCCCGGCACTGTTTGAAGAAATGTTTTTTCGTGGTGCGGTTCAAAGTACACTGCACCGCTGGTGGCGTTCGCCATGGGCTGCTATCCTGGTTACTTCTGTTTTATTCAGCTTAATTCATTTTTCCATTTATTTATTTCTGAGCCGTGCTTTACTGGGTGTTGCGCTGGGTTGGATTTTTTACAAGAGCCGTAATGTGTGGATCGGAATTCTTATTCATTTTGTAAATAATACGTTTGCATTAACACAGGTATTTTATCTTAAGAAAACCGGCGGCAAATTAGATCCTTCCAAACTGGAAACTGATATGCCCTGGTGGGGAATTGCTATTGCATTAGTGGTACTGATTGTTGCTTCCGTTTTATTTCAACGTATTTCTGCTTCAAACGCACAAGCTGTTCATATGAAGGAAGAAAGTTTATATGCACAGCTTCAGCCTTTTGGAAACATCGCCTCATCTCCTCAGAAAAATGTAATTGTTTAATGGCCTGGAACTGGAAAACGTTTAATACCCGAGCGCTGAGTGCTGTATTGTTTGCGGCCATTATGCTCACGGGTTTGCTGCTCAACAAGTGGAGTTTCTTTTTACTGTTCACCATTATTCATTTTGGTTGCTGGGCAGAGTATCAAAAGCTGGTGGGTTTGATTGATAAAAATTATCAGCAGATCAACCCGTTTCATAAGTATGGCGTTATGCTGGCCGGTTTCTGTCTCATGTTATTTTTAACGCATGATTGGTTTGTGTTTGGCAGTTTGTCATTGTATTCACTTGGCTGGATGACAGGTTTAACCTGTTTGTTTGTATTACCCATCAGTGAAATATTGTTTACCCGCCAGTTGAATCTAAAGCTCATCATGCATTCATTGTTCGGGTTGATTTATATTTCATTAAGCTGGGCATTAATGCTCAACATTCGTAGTGGTGCTTTGTGGATGCCTGTAGGCGATGACGAAGGCAATGGGTTTACTCATCTCAGCACCTTGCTGGCACGCATCAGCGGTTATGTAGTGCCGCTCATTATTATCGGTTCTATCTGGATCAATGATACCATGGCCTATGTGGTTGGTTCCTTAATCGGTAAAACGCCTTTGAGTTCTGTTTCACCTAAAAAAACCTGGGAAGGAACCATCGGCGGCGTTGTGCTGTCAGTAGCGGTTATGTGGGGTCTTGGTTCTTTGAGCCAACCTTCCAGTGCATGGTTATGGGCTGTGATTGCGTTGATTGCTGCAATTACAGGAACTTTAGGCGATTTACTGGAAAGTAAGTTAAAACGTCTTGCCGGTGTAAAAGACAGTGGAAATATATTGCCCGGTCATGGTGGATTTTTAGACCGGTTTGATTCCTTATTATTAGCCACCCCGTTTGTATGGGTGTTCTTAAAACTGATTGAATGAAAGTTGTTTTCAGTGTACTTATTGTGTTGCTGCTGTTTAGTTGCAACAACGGGCAAAAGCCCGTAACAACAGCGGTTGCTGACTCAACAGGCATACAACTTTCAGTAATTGAAGAAGTAACAGCGGCGGTAAGTGTTTTGTTACCGGCTCCTAACATGTATAATGTAAAGCAGGCGAAAAAATGGTTTGATGCTTCCGGCGAAAACTGGCTGGTACTTTATGAAACCGGCTCTTTTATTCCAAAAGGTAATACAATGGCATCTGCTAAACTATCGGCTGTTTTATTTATCAAAACAGATAGTGGGTTTGTTCCCCGCTGGAAGATGAATGATTTTGTAAATGATTGCGGACTGGATATTGTTTGCTCTTTTTATGATGATCATCTTTCTATAACAGATCTTGACAGCAATGGTATGGCAGAAATTATGTTGGTTTATGCTCAAGGTTGCAAGGGAGATGTAAGTCCGAATGAGAAAAAACTTCTCTTGTATCAAGGGCCGCAAAAGTATGCCATCAGGGGAGAGGAACTTATGATTATGGGGAAAGATACATTGGGCGGCATTATGAACAGGGATGCATCTTTTCAATCTTTACCACAAGTAATGCAGGAAGCGGCGCTCAAACACTGGGAGAAATTTGGGTTCCATAAATATCCATAAGCCCCTGAATCTTCTTAGCTTTGCCCCTCAATTTAAGTTAATGACTATACACAGAGAAGGATATAAAAGCATTTCCATTGCAGCTGTTATTTTTATCGTATTAAACCTGCTGGCTTTTAATTTACTGAGCCCGGCGATGCCCGTAGTTGCATGGATTGTTTTTGCAGTAAGCTTGTTCCTGCTGCTGTTTATTATTTCTTTTTTCCGGATACCCAAACGTACAACAGCAGTTAATGAACAGTTTATTTACAGCCCCTGTGATGGCAAAGTGGTGGTGATTGAAGAAGTGGTGGATGAAGAATATTTTAAAGACAAACGAATCCAGTTGAGTGTGTTTATGAGCCCGGCTAATGTACATGTGAATGTAAACCCCATTGCCGGTGAAGTAAAGTACTCTCAGTATCACAAAGGGAAATACCTGGTTGCCTGGCATCCAAAATCATCTACTGAAAACGAACGTCACAGTGTGGTGCTCAGTAATAACTGTACAACCATTCTTGTAAAACAGATTGCAGGTGCCTTAGCCAAGCGTATTGTAAATTATCTGCAACCTTCACAAAAAGTAGAGCAGGGCGGCGAGCTTGGTTTTATCAAGTTTGGTTCACGGGTGGATTTGTTGCTGCCTGTTGGTACAAAGATTAATGTAAAGCTGGGTGAGAAGGTGCAGGCGGGAGTGACGGTATTGGCAGAATGTTGAGAAGTGAATGGGTAATGGTGAATAGGCAATGAAAGGATCAATCTTAAGTATTATATCATACCTGAAAGTAACTTAAAGGTTTGAATCATTTTTTCACCAAACAACTCTCTGTTATAATTTTTGAAATAACTAAGCCCGTCAGCAATATCCAAAGCCCCATCAATTTCTACAATAGAACCACGTGCAATTTCATAATAACGTTTTCTTTCTGCGGCTGATTTTCTTGAAGCACCCTCTGCGATATTTAAGTGAACTGATAATGCAGCTCTTCTGATTTGGGAAGACATCCCAAATTTTTCGTCATCAGGCAGTGTCTTTGAAAAGCGATAACATTCTAATACAAATTCCCTTGATGCTTTATAAACTTCAGGCTTTTGGTGATTTAATTGGAGAAACATAAGTTTTATTTTAAATAGCTAATAAACTTTCCCAAAAGTCGGTCACCCATTCACTATTCACTTTTGCCTATTCACATCATAAAATCTCTTCCAGTTCCTTCAAGTGATAAATCACATACGTTGGTTCTACTCCGTTTAATTCGGCTTTAATATGGTTTACAAAAATTGAATCCATTCCTGCATTGATAGCGCCGGCGATATCTGCATCCAGGTTATCACCAATCATTATACTTTCCTTTAGTACAGCACCGGTTACCTTTAAGGCATAATCAAAAATTTCTTTGTTCGGTTTTACACTGTTACTGGCTTCACTGGTAATAACTTCGTTAAAGTATTGACCGAGATTGCTGTTGTCTAATTTCCGCCATTGTGTTTTTTCAAAACCGTTGGTAATTAAGTGCAGTATATATCCTTTTTCTTTCAGATGTTGCAGTATTTCATGCGTATAAGGAAACAGGGTTTGTTTGGTAGGTAGAATTTCCAGGAATATCGCACTCATATTCTTGGCCAGTTCCTCACTGCCTATCTTAAAATCGAGCAAGGTGCGCCACATACGTTTCCACTTTAAATCGTCGCTTGTAATAAAACCATGATGATAGCGGTCCCACAAGATAGCATTGTGGTGGAGGTATTGTTTGCAAAAGAGATCAAAGTCGTGTACGCCGGCCGCCTGCAGGTTGAGATGCTGATACACATCAGCAAGTGTTTCCATGGCATTGGCATCAAAATCCCACAAAGTATGATCGAGGTCGAAGAAGAGGTGCTGATATTTCATTTCCAATTTCGGATTTACGAATTTAGATTTGTAAAGAATCCTGCAATCTACAATCTAAAATCTAAACGCATGAACATAGTTATTACGGGGGCATCACGTGGAATCGGTAAAGCCATTGCTGAACTGTTTGCAGCTAATGGTCATCATCTGTTTTTATGCAGCCGGAATGAATATGGTCTGTACAAAACAATTGAAGAACTCATTACCAAATACCCAAACAGCAGAATCAAAGGCAAGGCAAGGGATCTTTCTAAAAAAGAAGATGCCATACAGTTTGGTGAATGGATACTGGACAATGGTGTTCCGGTAGATGTATTGGTGAACAATGCAGGAAATTTCGAACCGGGCAGTGTATATAACGAAGCGGATGGTTTGTTGCAGGAAATGATGGCAGTAAACCTCTACAGCGCCTATCATCTTACAAGAACGGTGTTGCCCGCAATGATGAAGCAAAAGAGCGGTCATATATTCAATATGTGTTCTATTGCCTCGCTGCAGGCCTACGCCAATGGCGGTTCTTACAGCATCAGCAAATATGCTCTTTATGGTTTCAGCAAAAATCTGCGGGAGGAAATGAAACCATATCAAATAAAAGTAACCTCTGTTTTTCCCGGTGCTGTATTAACAGATAGCTGGGGTGATTTTGACAACACCAACCAGCGTATTATGGAAGCTCAGGATATTGCCAAAATGATCTATGCTGCTGCACAGCTATCACCGGCTGCCTGTGTGGAGGATATCATCATACGGCCGCAATTAGGTGATTTGTAATTTTTTTACATCATTCATTTAACAGAGCCTTATTGGCGTTTGAGATTTCTTTAGCATTGCTTGTTATACTTTTGCCCTTCATGCTCAGGAAACGTTTCTATATTTTTTTGGTTGCCTTATTGATTGTGGAGCACATTGCTGCACAGGTGAAATTGGTGGCGGTACCCAGCAAAACCGTTATTCATCCCAATGAAACATTACATTTGCAGTTTGTAGCAGAAGGTGTTTCTAAAGCCGATGAATTTATACCACCGGCGTTCAAAAATTTTGAGCAGGTTTCCAATGCTTTTGAAACAAATGGCTGGACCTGGGTGAACGGTTCACTTACTGAATATGTAAGCTACACGTATATCCTGAAACCGAAAATCAAGGGTAAACTTTCTATCGGCGAAGCCGCTATTAAGGCAAAAGGAAAAGTTGTTTTTTCCCAGGTAGTTACGATACAGGTAACAGATGCAGTTACTGTGAACAGGGATGTAACAGCAAGTAAAGAGGAAGAAAAACCCGATTACTACCTGCTGCCGGGGGAAGATGCAAAGGAAAAAATCAGGAAGAATTTATTTGTAAAGGCATTCATTGATAAGAAATCCTGTTATGTAGGAGAGGCCCTGCTGGCAACCTTTAAACTATACACAAGGCTCGACAGCGAATCAAAGATTTTGAAACGTCCTTCATTTAATGGCTTTTCTGTGATTGACCTGGAAGAGCCGGAAGCAGGCATTTTTACAAAGGAAGTAATAGACGGAAAAATTTATAACTGCTACCTCATCCGTAAAGTGCAATTGTTTCCGCTGCAAAGCGGTGTATTGAATATTGAGCCGGTTGAAATCACTAACAAAGTGCGGCTTATTCGAACTTCTTCTAAAACCGGTAAAGACTGGATGGATGCACTCACTAACAAAGAAAAAAATCAGCAGCTCAATGATGAGACCATTGTAGAAGAAGAACTGGTTACGGTAACACCTCCTTTGCAGGTAACCGTTGCGGAGTTACCTGCCGGTAAACCGGAGAGCTTTAACGGTGCGGTTGGCTCTTTTGCTATTTCTTCGAAACTTATTAAAAATAAATTCAAGGCAGATGAAAGCGGTGTGTTGCAAATTAAAATAACAGGAACTGGTAATATTCCCATGATCAATGCACCGGTAGTTAACTGGCCGGACAAAGCAGAAGTGTTTGAACCAAAAATAAAAGAAGAAATTTCCAAGCTGCTTTCGCCGATAAGTGGGTTTAAGGATTTTGAAATTCCTTTTTCAGCCCCGGCAGGTGCATTTGAGCTGCCACCGGTTGTATTTAGTTTTTTTGATGTGGCATCTAAAACCTACAAAACGGTTCAGAGTGATCCTGTTTCATTTACCGTTCAACCTGCTTCGCTCCGCAAAAAGAAATTGCCTGCAACTGAAACAAAAGAGAATGTTTCCTTTTTAGCTAAATGGAAATGGTTTTTGGTGGGCGGTATTTTATCAGCAATTCTTTTAATTGTTTTGGCAATCAAACGATTTAAAAAGCCATCTGCTTCCGTAGCAGAACCTGCCATAGAACCTGTGCTAAAGGAACCCGCTGAAACATTCCTGGCGCCTGCATTATATGCCCGTGATTCATCGCATCACAAACAATTTTATTCCCTATTGATTAATGGTATGCAGGAGTTTTTTATTGACCGGTTTCAACTGCAGCATCAGTCTGTAAGCAGTACAGCTTTACGACAATTGTTGCAGGAAAAACAATTAGTGCAGGAAGCTGCAACCTGGAACTCTATGGTGAACCGTTGTGAAGAAGTAATGTTCAGTCCGCTGGAATTAAATATTTCTAAAGATGAATTACTGAGAGATGCTGAATTCATTATGAAAAGCATTGATCAATCAATTACAGCAAACGCTGCTGCAGCAAAAAGCTGATCAATGATGTTTATACTTTTGTAGCTACCCGGTTTACTTCATCCAGGTTATTGAAAGTAAAACTGCAAACTGCCAGCAGACATTTATCATTCCGGTAATCATCTTCCGGAAAGTGCTCATAAATAACACGGAGGTTAGAGCAGGAGTTAATAAAATTGGCTCCGCCACGGATGGCTTCCGGTTCCATGCCTTCTACATCCAGCTTCATAATAATGCGTGCATCTTTTGCAATGCCCGCAGCCGCCATAATGTTATCAAGTGTATCAATTTCACCATTGGGTTCATTGGTACTTTCTTTATCCATAAAGCTGGAACTGGTAACTCCGTCAGGGATATTAAAAAACACTTTTTCTTTTTTATCGCCCACACCACAGGGAAAAACCCGGATGCGATCCTGCAGCCCGTTGAGCTGAATATTATTGATAAGACCCTTATAATTTACCGGTTCAACGGCTATACATTGTTTGCCTTCTTTTGCCAGCCAGATGGAATATTCACCAATGCAGGCTCCCAGGTCAATAAACACATCAAAATTATTCAGATTGTTCCGCAGGTAATCTTTGATGCTTTTTTCATAGGCATAATTGATAAACTGAAAATCAGTGGTGTTCTTACGGATGAGAAATTTTCCCATACCACTGCTGGTAGTATAATCCTGCTGCGGTAATTTATGGGTAAGCACATATTTTAAAGAAGCACCGAGTGATTTTAAATCACCATGTTTCAGGTATTCAACAAAATAATGGATATAAACTCCGTACTTACTGAGATTTTTCCAACTTGGTTTATAAGCTTCTACTTGCGACATAATTAAAAGGTGATTTTGATGGTGCAGGGTTTACAGATCAGAGGTTTATGAGTTTGTTTTAGTGGGGTGAAAATAGTAAAATAAACGGAATATGCAACCCTGCAGTACAAGGTTGGAACTAAATTACAACAGCAGTATACCCGGTATTTATTCTTCTGTAAACTTATAACCTACACCCCTGGCACTGTGAAAATAGCGGGGGTTACGGCTGTCTTCCTCAAAATACTTACGGAAGTTGAGTATAAAATTATCAATGGTTCTTGTGGTGGGATAAACATTATAACCCCATACTACCTGCAGGATTTTTTCACGGGTTACTACTTCGTTTTTATTTTCAACCAACAGGTGCAGCAGCATACTTTCTTTTTTGCTCAGTTGAATCGTTTCGCCTTTGAAGTTCAATGCTTCCTGTGCTTTAAAGTCAATTTTATTTTTCCCGAAGGAGTAGGTTTCACCAACGGTGTCTTTATCCTGGATCTTCTTATTCTTTTCAATCAGCTTTTCTACCCGCAGCAACAGTTCTTCCAGGTTAAAGGGTTTGGTAAGATAATCATCAGCTCCTTTCTTTAAGCCAAGTACACGATCGTTGCTGGTATTTTTTGCACTGAGCATCAGGATAGGTACATCATTTTTGCGGATGCGGATGCTTTCAGTAGCACTGATGCCATCCATTTCAGGCATCATCACATCCATAATAATCAAGTCAAAGTATTCGTTCTCTACAGCTTTTAAAGCAGCGCTGCCGTCGCCCGCTGTAGTAACTTCATAACCTTCCAGCTCTAAATTGAGTTTAAGTGCATCCTGCAAATGCTCTTCATCTTCTACCAGTAATATGGAGGCTTTTGTACTCATGAAATTTTAAAAAAGTGATACTGAATTTTTGCGGTTCAACTAAAATTGAATTACAAAAATACTTCCATGGGGAGTATTGTCCATCACAAAAATGTCACCATTATGATCCCTGATAATTTTTCTGGTAAGATATAAACCCAGCCCGGTTCCTTTTGCTTTACGGGTACTTTCATTACCGCTGCGGTAGAACTTTTCAAAAATTCGTTTCTTTTCTTCATCCGGAACGCCGGGCCCTTCATCACTTACTTTTACCTGGATCATATCATTCTCATCCATCAGATCAACATATACAGGACTTTCCTTAGGGGCGTATTTGAGCGCATTGTCAATTAAATTACTAAGGGCTATCTGCAGCAACAATTCATCGCCCTGCAAAAACACATCTTTATCAGCACTGGCTTCAATCGTACGTTGCGGAAAACGGTTTTTATAATCGCTTACTACAGTTTCAACAATATCAGCCAGGTTCACATCTTCATTATCCCGTTGAAAATTTTTTTCTTCCATTTGGGAGGCCAGCAGAATATTATTGGTAAGAATATTGAGCCGGTTGGTTTCTGATAAAGCACTTAACAATAATTTTTGCTGCTGTACTTCATCCAGTTTTCGTCGCAGCACAGTTTCCAGGCTTAACCTTGTAGTGGCGATAGGCGTTTTTAATTCATGCGTAATAGCCATCATGAAATTCTGCTGCAGGCTGTTATACTCCATCTGCTTACGGATGGAGCGATATACAAAAAAAGCGCCTACCAATATGAGTGCTAAAAAAGTAATGCCTTCTGCTATGTATTTAGCGGTACCCCGTTTCCGGAGTTCCATAATATTACTGTACTGTAAAGTATATTGGGGATGATCTTTTTTTAATTCAGAAAGTTTCAGGCTAGTCATTTCCTGGTTCTGCCGCTCCAGTGAAATAAACCACCAAACTAACGCTGCTATTACATATACCAGTAATATCCAGAACCAGAATGAAAAATTCCCAAACCTGAAAACTTTATTGGTATAGCCCATCAACGTTTTACTTTTTCAATTCTTATACCTGCATTCATAATGTGGAGTAACGGTTCATCCCGCATGGCTTGCTGCAGACGTATATAATAGGTTCCCTGCCGGGTAAATCGTACGTTGGAAAAGAGCGGAGTGCGTACTTCCCATACATCGTTCAGGCCGGTACCCAACCAGGTGCCATCAGGTTGCTGGAGTGTAAATTCAAACCGGTCTTTTTGATACGTACTGTCACCGGGCCGGCGGGTGGAAATAGTAAGCCAGATATTTTTATAAGCATAAGCATCTGTATGCCGGAGCACAACAAATATATTATAAGGGCTGATGGTATCTGTAATGTTGAATGAAACTTCAGCCGGAGCTGCGGCGCTCCACTCATGCTTTTTGATTTCTAAAGTTTGTTCAAAATGATCCAGCTGCATGCAGGAAGCAAAAAAAACTGCGATGCTGCAGCAAAGCAAAACTTGTTTTAAAGAAGCGTACACGTTATGTAACGGTTTTTTCAATGATTTTATTTGCAAATGTAAAGCGAAGAGGAATAGCAGCAGATGTTTTACAAAACTCCTTATAAAACATTCAGCACCTGTTCTTTTGCTTTTTCCAGCTCATCTTTCATAAGCACTACCAGCTTTTGAATGGATGCATCATAAGCTTTGGCACCGGTAGTATTGATTTCCCTGCCGATTTCCTGCAGCACAAAGCTGAGTTTTTTACCCTTTGATTCTTCAGCTTCTTTTAAAATGTTGAGGAAATAATCACAGTGATTGCGGAGGCGTACCTGTTCTTCACTGATATCAATCTTTTCGATGTAATAAATCATTTCCTGTTCCAGCCGGTTGCTGTCATAATTTTCTTTACCTACCTGTTCTTCCAGTTTGCGACGCAGTTCATCTTTCATG
Source organism: Lacibacter sp. MH-610 (assembly GCF_045780045.1). Classification (NCBI taxonomy): domain Bacteria; kingdom Pseudomonadati; phylum Bacteroidota; class Chitinophagia; order Chitinophagales; family Chitinophagaceae; genus Lacibacter; species Lacibacter sp. MH-610. The sequence goes on along the minus strand of NZ_CP116002.1, from coordinate 3,880,204 downwards.
CGGTGCTGACGCAGGGGTTCCAGTTCGCTTATTTTTTCCTGGTAGGCAAGGATATTATTAATACGTTCAATCAAATCTTTTTCCAGGGCATCGCCTTCAAGGATGCGATGTTTATTAAGTTCATTGATGGCATTTTGCAGAATCTGCATAAACTGTTTCAACTCCTGTTCATTGAGGGAATCAGAGTTGGGAGTCACCACATCCGGTAGTCGTAAAAGTGCACCCAGTATGTATTCGCTTAACTGCAGGTTCAAATCATCAGCCACTTCTTTTAATGGTTGAAAGTAGGCTTTGGCCATTTGTTTGTTAATAGTAACTGCGCCGCTGCCGCCGTTTTCTTTTAAAGAAACAGTGCATTCAATGGTACCTCTTAATAACTGTTCAGAAAGTAAACTGCGTATTGCAAATTCTGAGGGACGTAATAATGGAGTAAGTTTTAAATTCAAATCAAACTGTTTTCCATTGAGGGATTTGATTTCAATTAAAAAGGTTTTGTTACCTGCTGCCTCTTCGGCACGTCCATAACCTGTCATGGATTTAATCATACATTATTCTTTTGTTCGTTGCTATCTTGTTTAAATGTAAGTATGTTTTATCAAAGCAATCGGCAATAAAAAAATCCCGCTGGAAAACGGGACTTTTATGATGGATGGGTTAGTAAGTACCGGGAAATAAATTTCCCTCCACAATATTAAAATAAATTTTTCCACAAGAAAAATTTTTTCACCTATTTTATTCACATTTTTTTGGTGGTTGTGGAAAAGGCTGTATGCATTTACACCACTTCCCACTTTACAAAAATCAACTTTTGCATTCATTTTTTTGATTGACGGGTTTGATGTTACTGATTTTTATTCATGCAATTGTGTTGTTTGATCGTGCCAACTTTATTCCATCTGTACAATTATAAAAGTGATTTTCTCCAATGAAAATGTGATGTTTTAATGTTGCCGGCTGTCTGATTATTTTTTATTGTTCTGCAGAAACAAAATATGGTTTCCATGAAATTGCGGCTGCTACTGTAAAGCATACTACCTTTGAAAAAAACGGAATACTTTACTGAAACGCCGTTTGAACACGTGGGTGTTCCCATGACAAGAAAAATTTTTAAAACATGAAGTTTCCTGCTCCTGTATCCATTCAATGGATTGCCGAATTAATTGATGCAACTGTTATCGGTACTAAAGATGCCTCCGCTACAGGTATTAATGAAATTCATAAAGTAGAACCCGGCGACCTGGTATTTGTTGACCATCCCAAGTACTACGATAAATGCATTCAATCAGCTGCCAGCTTTATCATCATCAATAAAGAAACAGATGTTCCTGCAGGTAAAGCATTACTGGTAGTTGCCGAACCTTTTGAAGCGTATCTCAAAATTGTAAATCATTTCCGGCCCTTTGTAGCAGCTACAAAAATGATCAGCGATACTGCTGCCATCGGCGTTGGTACGGTTGTTATGCCGGGTGCTTTCATCGGGCATGAAGTAGTGATTGGTGATAACTGCATCATTCATCCCAATGTAACCATCGGCGATTATACCGTCATCGGCAATAATGTAATTATACAGGCAGGAACGGTTATCGGCAGCGATGCGTTTTATTACAACACCAAAAAGAACCGTGAAGTCTGGTATAAAAAAATGCAGAGTTGCGGACGTGTAGTAATTGAAGATGATGTGGAAATAGGTGCCGGCTGTACTATTGACAGGGGAGTGAGCCATGATACAGTGATTGGCCGTGGTACTAAGTTTGACAACCAGGTACATATCGGGCATGATAGTGTGATTGGAAAAAATTGTTTGTTTGCAGCACAGGTGGGAGTGGCCGGTGCAGTTGATATTAAAGAGGGTGTTGTGTTATGGGGACAAGTAGGTGTAAGTAAAACATTAACCATTGGCGAAAATGCAGTGGTGCTGGCGCAAAGCGGTGTACCCTCGTCATTACAAGGTGGTAAAACCTATTTTGGTTACCCTGCAGAAGATGCTTCTTATAAAAGACGTGAGCTTGTTTGGATCAAACGCATTCCTGAAATGTGGGAAAAACTGATGAAAAACAAGTAACAATCATTGAAAGATGAATGATTGTGAACTTTCCTTTACATATAAAATCGTTGTTTGAAAACCGCAAGCTGGTGATTGCCACCATGCATGGTAAAGAACAGGTGCTGGCTCCATTGCTCATGGAAGCATTGGGTGTAGAGATTGTGCTGCCTTCTTCATTAAATACAGATTTACTCGGAACTTTTACCGGTGAAATAGAACGCACTTTATCACCTGTTGATGCGGCACGTGAAAAATGCCGGCAGGCAATGGTACAAACAGGTGGAGACCTTGCAATTGCCAATGAAGGAAGTTTTGGTCCGCATCCCTTCCTTGGTTTTGTAAGCAGTGATGAAGAACTGGTAGTGTTGATGGATGCCAAAAACGGTTTTGAAATTACAGCTAAGGAGCTGAGCACATCTACCAATTTTGACGGCCAAACTTGTCATTCGTACAATGAGTTAAAAGTATTTGCTGAAAAAGTGCAGTTCCCTTCGCATGGACTTATTCTCCGCAAAGACAAAAACAGTCTGTCACCTGTTATTAAAGGAATAACGGAGTGGGAAGTATTGGAAAAAGAAGCAGGACTGTTTTTGAACTCCTACTGGCATGTGTATGCAGAAACGGATATGCGGGCAATGTACAATCCCTCCCGTTTACTGGTAATAGAAGCTGCTGCCAAAAAACTGATCACAAAAATATTTTCAGCATGTCCGCAGTGCCATGCTCCCGGTTATGATGTAACTGATTTCATCAGCGGATTGCCCTGCAGCTTTTGTGGTACGCCCACCCGCAGCACATTGGCGCATTTGTATCAATGCAGTCATTGTCATTTTGAAGAACGAAAAGATTTTCCCTACGGTAAAACAACAGAAGATCCGATGTATTGTGATGTATGTAATCCTTGAACTATTGAACCTGTTAAACTATTCAACCTTTTCCTCCGGCCAGTAATCATAAGGCAATAAATCGCCTAAAATTTTCCAGGCCCAATAACCACTGTTGATCACTTCTGTTTGCTCATAGAAAAACCCGTTTTCAGAAATTACAAAGCCGTTAAGCAATTCCAGTGTAGAAACCTGGTATTTGGAGTTGAGTGAATATTTATTGGCAATGAGATATTCTTTTTCCATGGAACCTTGTTTGTACGTAAGGCGGTATTTACCAAACAGTGCCACCTCTCTGTCAACGCTGTCGACAATGGTGTAAATCGTACTGTCGTATGGTTTTTCAAGTGCAGCAAAACTGATTTTACCTGTGGTGCTGTCGGTAACAATCTGCTCCAGTACAAAACTGTTTTCTTCCAGTGTACTGTCAAAATAACAACGCATAAAATGCAAACGGGAGCCATAATACGCCTGTTGCCTGTTTTTATTCCAGATTTTTTTTTGCGTTTCAGTAGAATCTAATTCTGAATAAAAAGCTACGCCGGTGTACGTGCTGAACTTGGTAGTATAGTCATATACAAATGAATCCAGGAGGTATTGTATTTTATAGCCCAATGCATAATTCAAAATCACAAGCGGTTCATCTGCTTTTACTTTTAAGCGGTTCCTCTTTTTGGAAAAATAAAAGTGTAAGGAATCAGGGTTGGTAATGGTGCATTGTTTGGCATTGGGAGTGGTGCCGAGAAAATAATCACGGAATTGTTGACCGTATTTGTTCCATCCGTCTTTTACTTCGGTACTGGCCTGGATCACTACTTCTTCCAGTTTCTTTTCTTTCTTTTTGAGTTTTACGATGAGTTCGCCATTATCCTGCGAAGAGCTGATGCGGATGCTTTCTGTTTCAAAACCGGTATAGGTTACCACAAGGATATGACCTCCTGCAGGAAGTTCCATTCTGAACGAACCTTCTTTATCTGTAACCGTTCCTTTGGTGGTATTTTGACAAAGCACAGAAGCGCCATCCAGCGGCGTGCCCGTACTATCGTCCAGTACTTTTCCTTTGATATAAAAAGAAGATTGTGCAGATGTAAACACAGATGCCAGGCAAAGGATAATGGAGAGGATTGTTTTCATACGAATTGTTTGATGACGGATTAAAAATAACAATTTTGAGGCCGAAATAAAATAATAGCCCAATTAAGATCCTATCATAAATAAAAAGCAAAAAACATAATCGTTGCAATAATGACTAGAATCTCCACCATGATTTTATGTTTCAGTTTCGACCTTATAAACCTGTTAATTATAAAATGCAGTATTATGCCTATACCACCCACAATTAATGCCGGGATGCCTATTAATAGACCCCAGCTTTGAGGATTAAGAATTGTTTCAAATGTAAAATAAGTCCCCATTGCTATCAAACAGACAGAGCAAATAACCAGCGGCGATTGGTAAAACTTCATTACTTCAGATTATAGAATTCTTTCAGCCATGAGCAGGTACGTTCAATGGTTGCATCAATGGGTGTGAACTCGAAACCGGGCAATGCTTTTTTTATTTTTTCATTGGAAAAGAACGTAGCCGACTGTGCTGTTTTGGTTGTTTCTTTGGTAAGCAAGGGTTCTTTACCGGTAACAAGCGATTTCAAATGTTCCAGCCGCCACACCAATGCACCCATCCATGGTTTGGCTTCCCGTTTGGGTGGCTGTTTTCCAAATGCATTCGCAATTTTAGTGAGTAGTTCACGATAGGTAAAATGTTCATGACTAAGAATAAACCGTTCCCCCTTGATATTACTTTCCATAAGTCCAACCATCGCTTTGGCTACATCCTGTGCATCTACATAACCGGTACTTCCATTGGTGTACCAGGGAAATTCATTCCATGCATTTTTAAACAAAGCAGTGGAGCCTGCTTCCCAAGTGGATTCACCTAAGATGATTGAAGGATTCACCATTACTGCATTCAAACCTTCGCCAATGCCACGCCATACTTCCAGTTCAGATAAATATTTTGTTTTGCCGTAATGAGAGTTATTGGTTTCTTCTGTCCATTTGGTTTCCTCGTTCACCCATTCTCCTTTTCTTATTCTCCCTATAGCCGCTACTGAGCTTACCTGCAGAAATTTTTCAATACCATTTTCCAAAGAAGCATTTACCATATTGGCGGTACCATCAATATTAATACGGTACATCTGCTCTCTTCTTTTTTGATGATAGGAAACAACTGCTGCACAATGATAAACCTGTTTACATCCTTTCAGCTCTTCATACAATACAGATGTGTCCAGTACATCCCCTTTCACCCATTGAATTTTTTCAAGTTCCTCTTTAGAAAGCAGAACCGGCAGTTGATTTCTGTACAATGCCTTAATCGGGCCTTTGTTGTGCCGCAATAATTGTTTCAATAGTGCAGCACCTACCAGACCTGCACCGCCGGTGACAAAAATCATTTTTATTGAATTGATAATTTATTAATTGATAAATGATAATTTAAAACTGCTGCATTAATAAGTAAAAGGGGAAGATTCACAGCCTAAATTATCAATTAAACAATTATCCATTAATATTTATAGTATCCTTCACCGGTTTTTCTTCCCAATTTTCCGCTTTCCACTTTTTCTTTTTGCAGAAAGGAAGGTTTTAAACGTTCCGGTTGACCCAATTGGTCGTACACACTGCAACTTACGGCATAGTTTATATCATTACCAATCAGGTCCATCAGTTTAAAAGGTCCCATTTTAAAACCGCTTGCCTCCATCAATACATCAATGGTGGCATAGTCTGCCACACCTTCTTCCACCAAACGAAGCGCCTCAGTGTAATACGGTCTTGCCACACGGTTTACAATAAAGCCCGGCGCATCCTTACACACCACAGGTACTTTATTCATTTGTTGTACCAACGAAACCAATTGTTGAATAACTCTTTCATGGGTTTGCCGGCCTTTCACAACTTCTACCAGTTTCATAATAGTAGCCGGGTTAAAGAAATGCAGTCCTGCTACCCGTTGCGGTTGCACAATTTGTTGCTGCAGTTGAGAAACAGATAAGGAAGATGTATTGCTGGCAAAAATCACTTCGCTGTGATTGATTTCGGCCAGTTGATTAAAGAGGGCAATCTTGGCTTCGGGTTTTTCAATGATGGCTTCAATAATCACATCGGCTAAGCACTGATGCAGGTCGGTGGTAAAAAGCAGGTTGCCCAGCACCTGTTGCTTTTGCTCTGCCGTCATTTTTTGTTTTTCAACCAGTGATGCCAGGTTTTTTTCAATAGCGCTTTGGGCTTTTTGGATGACTGCTTCATTTAAATCAAACAGAATGGTGTAGATGCCGCTTTGAGCAGCAGCCTGTGCAATACCACTGCCCATGGTGCCGGCTCCGCAAACACAAATCGTTTGAATTTTCATTAAAGGATGGAGTTGTTTATTCTGAATTACCAACAAAAGTAACGAGTTCATACATAGCATGGGTACTCTCTTTTATTGAGTACTTAAATAATGAGAAAGAGTTTTTATAAATAGCATAAGTACAGGCAGCAATTGATAAGCGTATAACAAACCTGTATCGTTTTAAAAAGAATTGATGAATTTAAATATAGAACAGGTGAAGTGGACGGACTATGGGTGTTTTAGTTGCTCACTGATGGCGCAGATGAACACAGACATATAAAAAAAGATGCGGGGGCGAAGCCCCCGCATCTTCTCTAAAATTATTTTATTGATTTTGTTTTGTGAACCCGGTTGAATACTTGCTCAATAGAATTACCAAACGTTGCAGTGAGTGACACAACCGAAGCTGCATAGTAAGACAAACCTCTGTAACAAAAAACAATGAACTACAAACAATAAACTGCTACACGGCTCCCGTAAATTGTTTTAAAAACCGCACATCGTTTTCACTAAAGAGGCGAATATCTTTAATACCATATTTCAACATAGCAGGGCGTTCAATACCCATACCAAATGCAAAGCCGGTGTATTTGTTACTGTCAATACCACAATTATCCAAAACTTTGGGATGCACCATACCACAACCAAGAATTTCCAGCCAGCCGGTTTTTTTACACACGCTGCAACCTTCGCCTTTGCACAGTAAACAACTGATGTCCATTTCAGCACTCGGCTCTGTAAATGGAAAATAAGAAGGACGGAAACGAACCTTCACCTCCTTGCCAAACATCTCCTGCACAAAAAAGTAAAGAGTTTGTTTGAGATCTGCAAAGCTTACATTTTCATCTACATACAAACCTTCAATCTGGTGAAAGAAGCAATGACTGCGTGCACTGATGGTTTCATTACGGTACACACGTCCCGGTGTTACAATACGAATGGGTGGTTTGCTGTGCTCCATAGCACGTATCTGTAAATTGCTGGTATGTGTACGTAAGAGCCAGGCAGGATTCGTACTGATGTAAAAAGTATCCTGCATATCACGTGCCGGGTGATTCTCCGGTAAATTGAGTGCGGTAAAGTTGTGCCAGTCGTCATCAATCTCCGGTCCGTCAGCCACAGCAAAGCCCAGGCGCTGAAAAATCTGTACCATGCGGTTGCGCATGAGTGAAATGGGATGACGGCTGCCCACAGCAATTGCATCGCCGGGTAAGGTTACATCCGGAATATCACCTGCTGTACCGTTACTTTCGCCCACACCGTTTTTCCATTCTTCATACTTCGCTTCTGCAAACTGCTTAAACTCATTGAGTGATTGACCAAATGCTTTTTTCTGTTCATTGGCCACATTTTTCATTTCGCCCATGAGTGCTTTTACCAATCCTTTGGTACCGAGAAATTTAATACGGTATTCTTCCAAAGCTTTGGCATTGGAAATCTGTAAACTTTCAATTTCCTTACGCAGATCTGCAAGTTGCTGTAACACCTGTTCCATGCGGCAAAGATAAGGCATAGGAAGAAGTTGAGAGTGGTTAGTTGACGGAAGACATAAGGCTAATGGCTGCCCTTTGTCTTCCATCAACTGTCATCTTTTTTCCTATGTTTGCGCAAATCAAACCCATGAGTGATTCTTTGCTGATAGCTGATTTTTTAGAACCTGTTTCCATAGCTGCTGTGTTGGGTGATGAAGAGCTGAACGACATGCAGATGGGAACAAAGATTGATACCTATTTTCATCATTTCCCGGACCTTACAGAAGCTGAACTGGTAATAGTGGGCATCACCGAAGAACGTGGTACCGGCAACGGAGTAAGTACCGGCGATGCACCCAACCTCATCCGTAAAAATTTTTACCGGCTGTTTAACTGGCATCCGCAGTTAAAAATTGCAGACATTGGTAATATAAAACCCGGCGCTTCTTTAAACGATACGTATGCAGCGGCTAAGGCCGTGATTGCTGAATTGATAGCCGGTAATAAAACCGTCATCATATTGGGCGGCAGTCATGATCTTACACTGGCACAATACGGTGCTTATGCACAGAACAACCGGATCATTGAAGCCTGTTGCGTAGATGCGTTTATCAACCTGGGTACCGGCAGCAACATCCGCAGCGAAAACTTTTTAATGGAGATGCTCACCGGCGAGCCCAACTTCATTCGTCATTACAATCACCTGGCGTTTCAAAGTTATTTTGTGCACCCCAGCATGTTGCAGACCTTAGACAAACTGCGGTTTGATTGTTACCGTGTAGGTGTGGTGCGGGAGCGTTTGGAAGAAATGGAACCTGTGATCCGCAACTCACAGATGATGAGTGTTGATATAGCAGCCATGAGCCATGCAGCGGCGCCAGCTAACCGTACTAGTCCTAACGGATTAACGGGTGAAGATATGTGCACACTCACCCGCTTTGCAGGAATGAGTGATCAGCTCAACAGCATCGGTGTGTATGGTTATAATGCTAAAAATGATGTGGATGAATTAACCGCCATACAAATTGCACATATGCTCTGGTATTTTGTAGATGGAAGAAACAAAGCAAAGAGTGAAGCCAGCTTAACAGAGCGTCATAATTTTAATGAATACCACACACAACTGGCAGATGTAGATACTGTTTTTTTGCAGAGCCACCGTACCGGCCGCTGGTGGATGCAGTTACCCAACCAAAAGTTTGTAGCCTGCAGCGAAAGCGATTATCGCCTGGCAGCACACAGTGAAATACCTGAACGTTGGTTGCGGGCGCAGGAGCGGGATTAACATTCGTCAGACGCCCCCGTCGGACGGAATAAAACGCTTTGCTTGTTTTTAATGATGATGTTACAGAGTGGAGTACTGCTATTGGGTTGTAGCGGCGTCGAACACTTTTCTTTTACTGTTCTCATATTTAGATATGAGTTTTAAATATGAGCTCGGTTAATTTAACTAATACTCTAACTTTTTATGATTATCATATTGTTACTACTCGCTTTGTAGTATTGCTAATACACAATATATTAATTACTTTTCAAAAATCTTTCATTTTAAATTTCGAGTTTATGAATCGTCTATTATTTGCTGTCCTTTTAGGACTAACTCAGTTATTTTATAGTTGCAAAAAATTTGATAATCATTTAATTAAGGATGAAAAAAAGCCAGATAAAAAGAATGTTGTATCAATTTTGAAAAATCATTTAACAACCAGTTCATTATTTACAAAAACTAAAGGCAGATTCACTCCTGATGTTTTACTCGAAAAACTTGACTTTGAGAATATTAAAATAACTGATAAGGGAAACAACAAAATTGTAATCGCAAATTTTAAAAAAACATTAATTTCTGAATATCAAACAAATTCTAATGAAAACCTCGATTCAGTAGTTCTTTTTGGATTTAATGCTGATACAGTAATCAACTATTATATAGTCAACTATACTGGAGATAGTATAACTGAAAATAATGCTTTCAATTTTTACACTTTAAATATTATTGATGAAAATGGAAGTTATCGGTATTATAACAGTGATTCAAAATTCATGTCTACATTGGATTTTGAGAATGGCAATTTGAAAAGTATAGGTGTATTTAGAAAAAAAATAAATAGATCATTTGACTTAAAAAATGAATCCTGTATAGATTGGTACATAGTTACTACTTTCTATGATTCAGGTGGTAATATTACAGCCCAATATGAAACTTATATCGGAACGACTTGTGATGGGAACTGTACTCCATCAGACCCTTATTTAGAATCTTTAGAGTGCGCATCAGGAGGTAGTGGCGGCGGCAGTGGGGAAAACCCGCCTTCAGACCCAAACGCACCGGGGGACAAACTCTGTAACACTTCATTTCAATTCAAAGCTGGGACTCAAGACTCCTTTTGGGAGACAAACATGAGGGGGCTTAGGTTTGAAAATGGTCAAACAACAAATGATTTTGACGCTTATTTCTTTTTGGCTAATGGAATTTTAGATGCTAATTTTCGAACGACTTCTCCTAACTCAGCACTTGGAATATCAGCCTATCAAGCATTGCAAGAAATACCTATGTTAAGTGGATTGCTCGGCACTCATATTCACTCTCAGGTTTCTCCATCAGACGGAAAAATTTATTGGTATTTTGATCATTATGCCGTTCAAACTATTTCATCTTGGGCTTCAAACTTTGCGTCTGCCACGGTTATTTTAGAAGTTCCTGGGGCAGCAAATCCTGCAAATATGATCGCAAGAACAGAATGGCGAAATAGAACTGAGGCATTGCTTAAAGCTGTTGTACCTGGATCAAGAGTAAGTTTTAATACTAATTCAACAACACAAAATTCAATTGCTTGGTATGGCACAAATTGTAATTGATAGCCTTTATAAGTACATTATTTATAGTTTTGGTTCTCCTAATACGACTATAGAATATTCGCCTGTTTTTAAGGGGTTGATATTAAAAAACAACCTTGAATCCTTAAAAATAAGACCTCATTTGAATCATGCTCATACAAAGTGGAGTAGTTTAATAAATCAAATAAGTAAAAAATTACCTGTTTCTGTAAAACTTAGAGATTCAGGTCATAGGAGATCAGTTAATTATAGCTTTGAATTATCCATTTCAGTAAACGAGCAATCTGATGGTTTGTTTTTTCATTTAAATCCGTTTTCAAACTTATATGGCTATATTTTTTGTTCCTATTCAGTTGAAGCAAGTATCCCCTTAGTTACTGATAATAATTTTGAGCGAGTTGATCTTTCTTATTTTCCTTTTTGCAAAAGTCATCTACAATATGTAATTGAAATAGAACTATTAATTAAGGAGACGTTTTTGAATTATAAACGTCTTGATCCTTTTTTAGCTATCACTCCAATACGAAGAGTTGAGTTTATTGGAGAAAATTTTGTTGAAACCTATGATAATATTGATTTGTATCAATCATTGTTATGTCAAAGTCCAGAAAACATTTTTTGATTTCATAAAATTTATACTTTGAAGCCACACTCCTTCGTACATACTATATTAACCTGGTGATTGAGCCAATTTGCGAAAACATATTTAACTAAGTTTACAGATTTGTTTTAAAAACATGTTTAAGAAGCCTTGCTTTTATTAGCTCTCGGGCTTATTCTTTTTTTCAAATTTGAATCTTGTTTGAATACAAAGTATTTGTTATTTCTTATTAAAAGCTCTATTTAAACATCTTCTCCGCCACTTGCACACTCTCCGGTCTGCCCACATCCACCCATTGATCACCGCTGTGGTCATAACCGAGGATGAGATGGTCTTTACATAAATCAAGGTAGGGTTCGGTTAATGAAAATTTCCCCTGCTGGCGCATGAGTGAAAAAATAGTTGGCTCAAATACCACTACACAACTATACGCTTTTTCTACAAGATGCTTTTCTGTTCCTTCCCCTTGGGGGAAGGTTAGGAAGGGGCCCTTTGTTTCACCTGTGGTATTGTTTCTCCATCCGCACAAACGGTTCTGTTCATCAAACAAAAAATTACGGGAAGTTTTTCGGTTGGTTACTCCAAATGAAATAAGTGGTTTGTGCTGTGCATGATACGCCAGCAGTTTGTTCAGATCCAGGTTGGTAAGAATGTCAACATTGATCGTTACAAACGGTTCATCACTTTCCAGCAGGTGACGTGCTTTGAGCAAACCGCCGCCTGTTTCCAATACTGCATCACGTTCATCACTGATCTTCACCTTGCTGCCCCAGCCCTTATTTTTTTCAACTGCTTCAATAATCTGATCCGCAAAATGATGCACATTTACCACCACATCTTTAATGCCGTATTGCTGCAGGTATTCAATATTGCGTTGCAGTAAACTTTTGCCGTTTACTAATGCCAGTGCTTTCGGATGTTTATCCGTCCATGGTTTAAAGCGTGTACCGAGACCTGCAGAGAAAATCATAGCTTTCATTTCACCTCCGGTTTATTATTCCAGTTCTTGGCATCCTGTACCAAATGCCTGAGTTCAATCTTAACACCATACTTGTTACGAAGATGCCTCGCAAGTGCATCTGCTGCATACACACTTCGGTGCTGGCCGCCCGTGCATCCGAAACTGATTTGCAGGCTTTCAAAACCACGCTTCATATAATCTTCCACGCTAATGTCAACAATATTATAAATGTTGTTGAGGAAGGCCGGCATCCTGGTGTTTTGCTCTAAGAAATCTTTTACTTCTTTATCTCTGCCCGTTAACTGTTTGTATGCTTCAAACCGGCCCGGGTTTAAGATGCCACGACAATCAAATACAAAACCACCACCATTGTCACTCTCATCTTTAGGAATGCCGGTTGTTTTATAAGAAAAACTATTGATCTGCACCAGCAGTTTGGTTTCGTCCGTTGCTTTGGGTGGTTCAAAGCGGTGAATGACCTCATCTTCCACTACCAATGCCAGTAACCGTTCAAACTCAGGTACACTCAAACCAATATGTTTATTATTTAAAAACCAACGCAGGTTTCTTAATGCCAGCGGTATACTTGTTAAGAAATGGGCTTTTCGTTCAAAGAGTCCACGGAATCCATAAGCACCAAGCACCTGCAGCAAACGTATCAATACATAACCGTTGTACTGACTGGTAAACCTGGTTCTGTCAACTTTTGATTGTAACACTGCTTCTACCTGGTCCATATAAAATTCAAGCAGCGAATTTTTCCATTCTTCCGGCAGTTCTGCTTTGGCCTGCCATAATAAAGAAGCCACGTCATATTGCACAGCGCCTTTCATGCCGCCCTGGTAATCGATGAAGTGTACTCTTCCATCTCTTACCATCACGTTGCGGCTTTGGAAATCACGAAACATAAAATATTTGTAATCCACCCGTGCTAAGTAAATACTCAATACTTCAAAATCATCTACCAGCTTTTCTTTATCATATGGAATCTTTAATGCATCTAAGAAATAGTATTTGAAGTACAACAAATCTGCAAGGATGGCCTGTTTACCAAACTCCTGCGACGTGATGCACCATTCATAGTTAAAATTCTCATGTCCTTTTATCTGCAGATGTGCCAACTGCTGCAGGCTTTGCTGAAATAAACCGTACACATGGTCATTATGTCCATGTTTTTCCAGTTCATTGAGCAGTGACACATCACCAAAATCTTCCTGCAGGTAGATGCTTTCATCCGCACTCACCGCAAAAATTTCAGGAACGGGGCAATTGCTTTTTTTAAAATGCGTACTGAACCGGAGAAAGGTTTGATTTTCTTTGATGTTTTTATTGGAAGTAGCAATACAGGTTTGCACGCCTTCCACACGATAATAAATGCGGTCGCTGCCGCTTTGCGGAATTTTAGAAATAGAAACAGGCTCGCTGCCGAATTTGGTTTGGTATAGTTGAGAAATCTGTTCGTTTACGGGTTGCATAACTTCAAAGGAACGAAAAAATATGATTGTATTCGGGTTGTTATGGCTGCCGGAGTTTGAGGTAATCAGTATTAAAAGTGTAAGGAAAAGAATTTCTGATTAAATTAGTACAAACAATCACTCATGAACCCGATAAAACAACTGCTTACAACAGCATTGCTGTTGTTCTTTCTTCCTGTATTTGCACAAAAACAGACCATTACCGGAAAGGTGACCGATAAAAACGGCAATCCGCTCCCGGACGTATCTGTTGTAGTGAAATCTTCTTCAACCGGAACCTCTACTGATAAGGATGGGAACTTTTCAATTGCTGCCACATCAACTGATGTATTGGTGTTCAGCATTGTTGGTTATACTACCATTGAACAAAGAGTTGGCTCCCGCACTTCCTTCACCATTGCTATGGAAAGCACAAGTGCCAATCTTGGTGAAGTGGTACTGGTAGGCACCCGTAGGTTAGGACGTGTAAAAACAGAAACAACCGCTCCGGTGGATGTGGTGAATGTTGGCCAGGCTTCTTTACCAACAGCAAGAATGGATGTTACTTCCATTCTTAATTATGCAGCGCCATCGTTCAACTATAACAAACAAAGTGGCAGTGATGGAGCAGATCATATTGACCTGGCCACACTCCGTGGTTTAGGGCCTGATCAAACCTTAGTACTCATTAACGGAAAGCGCCGTCATCAAACAGCCTTTGTTGCTGTATTTGGTACGAGAGGTCGTGGTAATTCAGGAACTGATCTGAGTGCGATTCCCGTAGGAGCCATTGATCGTATTGAAGTATTGCGTGATGGCGCCAGCGCTCAATATGGTTCTGATGCCATAGCAGGTGTGATCAATATCATCTTAAAAGAAAATACCGGAAAGTTTAGCGGTAATATTGGATACAGCGGTTATTATGATCCTGAATTCAATCCGCATTTCAAGAAAGGCTATAACCTGTATGTGCATGATGGTGCGGTAGATGGTAGTGCGTTTACCTTCAACGGCAACTATGGATTCAAACTGGGTAAAAGCGGTTTTCTTAATGTAACGGGTAATTTTCTGTCGCAGGGTAAAACCTACCGCCAGGCATTGGATACAAACAGCAACAGCGAAGATTTTATGTATACCAATATTTACCGCCGTGCACATGGTGATGGTTCACTTACTGCAGGTGGTGTTTTTTTCAATGCTGAAGTACCAATGAAAGGACAAACAAAGTTTTATGCCTTTGGCGGTTATAATGGAAAAAAATCAGATGCCTTTGCCTTTACCCGCAACTGGAGTGCAAGACCTGAGCGTTTCCCTACTGATAATAACTGGAATCTCATCTATGTTCCTTCCATTATGAACGTAACGGCTGATGATACCAGTTATAATCCGCACATTCAAACAGAAGTAGGCGATCTTTCTTTTGCTGCCGGTTTAAAGGGTGTATTTAAAAACGGCATGAGTTGGGATCTCAGCAATACATTGGGCCGTAATAATTTTCACTTCTTTGGCGATAAAACGTTCAATGCGTCTTTAGGCGCCAATAAAACAAACTTTGATGATGGTGGTTTCAACTTCTTACAAAACACCATTAATGCCAATTTCAGTAAAGAGCTGAGCAGCAAAACAAATCTTGCTTTTGGTGCAGAGTACAGGTATGAACGTTATAAACTGTATGCGGGTGAAGAAGCATCTTACAGAAATTTCAATCCCAATAAATACAGTGCGTTTTATGATAAATATGTTGCAGGTGGCGCCCAGGGCTTTCCCGGTTATCAGCCTGCAGATGCAGTAACAGCCAATCGTTCAGTACTGGGTGCTTATGGTGATATGGAGTTTGATATTTCAAAAATATTTTTATTAAACATTGCAGCCCGCTTTGAAAACTACAGTAATTTTGGTTTTACACATAACTATAAAGTGGCAGCACGTTTAAAAGCAACTTCCAACTTTAATATCCGTGGATCTTTCAGTACCGGCTTCCGTGCACCTTCCCTGCAGCAAATGAATTTCAGCTCTACCTTCACTACGGTACAGGGTGGCAATATTGCTGAAGTAAAGATTGCGCCTAACTACAGTGACCTGGCTAAGCTGGCCGGCATCCCTGATCTTACGCAGGAAAAAAGCATCAACGGAAGTTTAGGCTTTACGTGGCGACCTATTCCTGAATTAAATGTTACCGTTGATGGTTACATTGTTAAAGTTAAAGACCGTGTGGTTCTATCCGGTCAGTTTGATGCAACAGATCCCAATCTTGATGCGGCACTTGCAGCCCGTTTACAGGCATTAAATGTAAGTTATGCCCAGTTCTTTGCCAATGCAGTAAACACCACCAATCAGGGAATTGATGTGGTGATTGATTATAATAAACGCTGGGGCAAAAACAATTTCCGTGCTTTATTCACCGGTAACTTCCAGGATATGACCATTGACAAAATCAATGTGCCTTCCAAACTCAGTGGTTCTGCATTTTTACGTTCTACCTTCCTGAGTGAGCGGGAACAGAAATTCATCCTCGCTTCTGCTCCCCCCACCAAATTTGCATTCAACTTTGAATACGGTTGCAATAATCTTACCATCGGTACACGCTTTACTTACTTTGGTAAAATTGTATTGCTGGGTTATGGCGAAGATGGTTTAGGCATCAATCCGCAGGTACCTACTGATGCTGATCCAAATAATTATGTGCCGGATCAATACAACTACAACGGCAAGCTTGTAACTGATCTCTATCTTGGATATAAGTTTAATTCCAAACTGAGTTTGTTTACAGGTGTTGATAATTTGCTGAATGTGCATCCTGATCTGGGTGTTGCACCCGGTGCCAAAGGATGGGCCTTTAATAATGAAACAGGTGGTCCCTGGGATGCCGTGCAGATGGGTGGTAATGGCATGAGATTCTTTGTACGTCTTGGCTTTAATTTCTGATTGGTTTATAAATTGTCTGAAGGCGGTGTAACGACACCGCCTTTTTTTATTGCACAAGACAGTATCTTTAAGTATGCGTCGCTTTCTTCAACAACTGTTAACCAAACCAACACTGTGGCTGGCTAAAAAAATTTCGAGCAATCCTGATATCGATCGTGTTCACCAGGCGCTTTCTAAATTGTTTGAAGCTATTATGAATGGTGATACCAAAAAAGGACCTGTTTTGCCGCTGGATATGCAGGCAAGCCGTTATATCATTTTCAGCGATCAGCATAAAGGAGCAAAAGATGGCAGCGATGATTTCAGAAATGCAGAAACCAATTACATCAGTGCATTACAGCATTATCATAAAAAAGGCTTTCATTTAATTGCTTTGGGAGATTGTGAAGAACTCTGGGAGAATTTAATCTGGAGTGTGATGAGTAAGAATAAACCAAGTGAAGAAGCAGAACGTCTCTTTGTAAAAGAGCAACGCTTTACCAAGGTCTATGGCAATCATGATCTGTTCTGGAACAATGATCCTTTCGCCTCTCTCTATTTAAAGAGTATGTACGGCGAAAGTATTCCTGTGTATGAGGGCGTTGTACTGCAAACAAAGCTGGAAGGAAAAAATACCAATCTCTTTCTTACGCACGGGCACCAGGGAGACGGGCAAAGTGATGGCAATCCGCTGAGTGCCTGGTTTGTGAGCCGTGTGTGGGCGCCTTTTCAAAGTTTTCTCAACATCAATCCCAATACACCGGCATATCAAAAAGAAATGAAAAGCACCCATAACCGTTTTATGTATGAATGGAGCAGGCTTGAAAATAATCCCGTGTTGATAACGGGTCATACGCATCAACCTGTATTTGCTTCCCTTACACACCTGGAACGTTTGTACAAGCAATTGATCTCGGCTGAAAAAGAAAATAATGTTGCCACCATTCAACAACTCAAACAGGCCATACAATTCAGGAAACAGGAATATGATTATGTAGCGGCCAATTATATGCAGATGAAACCTTTTTATTTTAATACCGGCTGTTGTTGTTTCAGTGATGGAGATATAACGGGTATTGAAATTGCTGATGGAATGATCCGCTTAATTAAATGGAAGCAGCAGCAAGCTACTTCTCAGTGGGAAGTACTGGAAGAAATGAGTTTAGAAAATTTATTGCTGTTTAACGGAGATTGATTGTTGAGAATTATTGAAATATTATTTATAGCCTTTGTAATTACATTTAAAAACGATTACAGCAAAATAGGCCGTAAGCATATACAGGAAACTAAAGGGTGATAACAACATAGCTTTGGCAGGCCAACCTATTCCGGAGATGCTGGCTTCAAGCTCTTTAACTCTTTTTAAATCTTTTACAGACACGTTTCCGTAAAACTCTTTTTCATTAATACCATCAAAATTGTAGCCGTAGTAGTTTAGCAAAAATGTATCCGAGTAATTTACCCACCACGCAAGAAGAGTAGTCATAAGAACACTTGCAAAAATGCTCGTGACTAAGTAAATCAAAAATTTATTTTTTGTTTGTAGCTTTTCAATTCTGTTCTTTAGAAAAAAGGGACATACAATCAGTCCAATAAAAACAAGATATGTAATAGCTGAAACAGTAATCTCCATATTAAATAATTTGATCAAAAGAAAAATTGCCCCAACTTTTCAGTCAGGGCAATTTTAATTATTTCTTCCACTCATTATTTTTAGGATTCATATCCGGTAAGCGACGGTCAGGATCTACCACCACTTCTTTTACTTCAGCATTTGTTTTTACAGGGAATGTCCATGTATCACCCCGCTGCCAGATTTCTACAGGTAGTTTCATGGTTATTGATTCACCATCTGTGGTTTTAATCTTTACCGTTACAGGCATCGGCATTTGCTCCAGCAACTGTAAGGTGATATTGGTTCCGTTTTTAAAGTTATTACGAATGGGTGCTACGTCTTTCACTGTTACATCAAACTTCCAGGTATTCAACACCCAACTTCTCCAGTACCAGCTCAAATCTTCACCTGCTACATTTTCAATGGTATGAAAAAAGTCCCACGGCGTTGGATGTTTAAATGCCCATCTTCTTACATATTCTTTCAATGCAGCATCAAATCGTTCCGGGCCCAGCACTTCATTACGCAAAACATACAACATCATGCCGGGTTTAAAATAAGCAGCTGCACCCAGGTTACTTTGTTGTATTACTTCGGGCGTGTTGAGTAAACCATCCATGCGTTCGTTAAAGAGATAGGGAGCAATACCGCTTACATCGGGCCGGTCGTTGTATTCACCATTATTAAATGCTTCGCCTGACTGAATATTGATGAATGTATTAAACCCTTCATCCATCCATGCATATTTACGTTCATTGCTACCCACAATCATCGGAAACCATGTATGACCAAATTCATGATCGGTTACACCCCACAAACCGGCACCTGTTGCTTCTGCACTGCAAAACACAATACCGGGGTACTCCATACCACCCACAATACCTGCTACGTTTGTGGCTACCGGGTAAGGAAACTCAAACAAATAGTTGCTGTAAAATTCAATGCTTGCTTTGGTATATTCAGTTGAGCGGCGCCAGTCGTTGCCGTCTTTTTCATTGGCACTTTCTTTTGGATATACACTTACCGCCATTGATTTTTTGCCGCTTGGCAAATTAATACGTGCTGCATCCATGATGAAAGAAGTACTGGCTGCCCAGGCTACATCACGTGTGTTTTCACATTTGAATTTCCAGGTAGTGGTAAGAGTAGACGGGCGTGAAGATGCTTTGTTAACTTCCTCTGCGCTGCGGATCATTACTGTTTTATCGCTGCTCATGGCCTGGCTCCATCTTTTGATTTGCTCAGCAGTAAAACAATCCTGTGCATTCTGCAAACCACCACTTCCCACAACAATCATATTAGAGGGAGCAGTAATACTGTATTCAATATCTCCATACTCCAGGTAAAACTCACCGGCACCCAGGTAAGGATTGGTATTCCATCCAAGAATATCATCATACACACAAATGCGGGGAAACCATTGTGCTACTTCATACACCCAGCCATCTTTACGTTTTAAACGACCCATACGGTCTGTACCATATTCAGGAACTGTAAACTTATAATCAATAGAAAGCTTTATGGTAGCGCCGCTGTTTTTTAAAACTTCCGGCAACCATACCTGCATACGTGTATCGGTTATGGAGTTTTTGGGAGAAATGGTTTTTCCGTTCATCTCCAGTTTTACCGATTGGATGTTATAACCATCAGTATACTCTGCATTGGCCCAACGTCCGCCCTGTGTGGTGGTGGTAGCACTGCCTCTTGAATCCTGTTTGTAAATATTCTGATCCAGCTGCAGCCACAGAAAACGTAAATCATCGGGACTGTTATTGGTATAATGCAGCGTAACAGTTCCTGTTACCGTATGATCATCAGGATTCAACGTAGCACTGATCTGGTAATTGGCTTTGTTTTGCCAATACTTAGGACCCGGTTCACCGGCGGCACTTCTGAAAACAGTGCCGGGATACGGATAAAAGAAAGGATGAAATGCTTCACGATGGTTGTACTTGCTTTGTGCAAATGTGTTGATGACAGCAGAAACTGCCAGCAACAGGATAAAAAATTTCTTCATTACAGTTGATCAATTAATGGTTTAAAGAAACGAAGATTGTTTGAGACCCGAAGGAGGATTTTGAAAAAGACAGGTTAAAGTTGGGATGAATGGTGAAGGGCTATTTCCCTGGCTTTGAAAGTATATAAACAGGAATACCAACAGCAGCAATCAACAACCCGAATAAAGAATTGATGATAGGTGTGGTGCCGGATTCCAATACATAATTAAAAAATAAAGGATTCATTATATGAAATTTCAACAAATTATCTATTTTGGTGTTCTCAAACACTGTCCTTCACCCTTCAAAAACTGTTTTCAGATTTTATCAACAGTTAAATGATGGGTTATGCAACCGAAACTACGTTTCTGCTTTTTTCTTCTATTCCTGTTTGCTGCTTTTTTATGTGAAGCCCAAAAAGTAATTGTAGTTATGGGCTCCTCTACAGCCGCAGGCTCTAATGCCAGCACTTACAACACTGCCTGGGCCGGGAGACTTCAAAATCATTTCCGGAAAAACACAACCGATGGGGTGGACACAATTGTACAAAACATTGCCTATTGGGGTCATACCACTTACCAAGCAATGGCCACAGGATATGTACCTCCTTTGGGCAGACCGGCTCCTGATCCCAACTACAATGTTACACGTGCACTTAGTTTTAACCCTGATGTTGTTATTATCAATTATCCCAGTAACGATGTGGTGTTTGGCTATGGTAAAAAGGAAATGATGGACAATCTGCGTACCATCAGGGGATTAATAACAGCCACAGGCGCCAAGTGTTACATCACAACATCACAACCAAGAAATGATCAGCCTTTTGCCATGCGGCAGGCTTTGAGAGAAATTGTGGATTCAGTAAATAATAATTTTGGTTATTATGCTATTGACTTCTGGACTGATCTTGTTACCAATGATGGGCAGTTCCGGTTACGCAATGAAGTGGTGTATGGTGATCCGTTGGTTGATTATCATATCAATGATTTGGGTCATCAGTTGGTTTTTCAGCGTGTTGCCAATAAGGCATTGTTTGCAGGACAGGCACCAATCCCTGTGCCGTTACGTCTCATAAGTTTTACAGCAAGTATGAAGGATAATACTGTAGTTGTAAAGTGGAATGTTGAAGAACAGGAGCCTGATACACAATTTGAGTTGCAACGCAGCAGCGATAGTCGTGGTTTTGAAACAATCAATGTAATGAATCACAGAGATCCTGTTTCAAAAGCAGAATACAGTAAAACTGATTTTTATCCGTTGGCAGGCCGCAGTTTTTACCGGCTTAAAATTACCGAACCCGGTAAAACATTTTATTCGCCCATTGCAGCCGTAGAGGCAAAGCTGAAGCCACTGCACATACAGCGTCTTTACACAGATGCAGGGGAGCGTTTAGTAGCTGATATTTATGCAGCATCAGGAAAAACAGTCCAGCTCACAATTGTAAATGCTGCCGGTGCCGTGCTGTTGCAACGTAAGGAAACATTAACCCTTCCTTATTCCAAAATCCTGGTTTCTTTAAGCGGACTTTCAAAAGGACAGTACTTCGTACGCATTCAAACAGATGAAGGACAAACTGCTGTAAAGGGATTTGTTTGGTAAAAAATCAGTAAGCATAAAAAAATCCTGCCTTTTAAGCAGGATTTTTTTATGCATCTATGGAGTCATACACTACCACTTTACTCCACAAGTGCGAACACTCTTCAATAAATTTTAAATGAATCGGATCCGTTTGATAACGTTCCTCATCTGCTGCATTGGCAAATTGTGTGAACCAGGAAACGGCGTAGCTACTTTCAATTACATCACGGCGGGTAGCCGCCGGTTTACCGATGTGAAACTGCTGAATGGTTTTCACATTTGACAGTTTCTTTAACCCGGCAACGAGTTGCTCCAGATCAGCTTTGCTATCCGGATTCTTGAGCCAGAAATAGACATGATGAATGAAACAGTTTTTCAGTTCCTTCTTTGATACAGGCTGTTGAAACGAAGAAAAGCCAATAATTGCAGCAGAAGCAGCAGAGAGTTTGGTGAGGAATGATTTGCGTTGCATGGTATGTAATTGAATATTCAATTTACATCGAATATCAAAACAAACTCCCCTGCTGCCCAGGTCTTCTGAATTTTGTTCTGTCTAAACTCCACTCTTCAGCATTCATGCCATACAGCTTTCCATATTTTTTATACTGCTGTGCAACCAGTTGTGCAATCGGTCCTTCGCCTCGCATACGTACACCCCAGCGGGTATCGTTTACTTTACCGTCATGACTGTGTTCAATATGATGCCACACTTTATCGGCACGGTCAGGAAAATTTTTGTATAACCAATCATGAAATAAAAACTTGATGGCACCATTTAACCGAATGAACGTATAAGCAGTGAAAGTGGCACCGTTGTCCCTGGCAGCATTCATGATGCGTTGCATTTCATGATCGTTCAATCCGGGAATCATGGGGCCCATCATAATACCCATGCGTACACCGGCACTGCTCAGTTCATTAATCACTTTTAATTTTTGTTTGGCTGTAACGGTGCGTGGTTCCATCACTCTTCGTAAATCTTCATTGAAAGAGGTAATAGATACCATTGCCGAAACAATATTCTTTTTTCCCATTTCCTGCAACACATCTTTGTCTTTAATGATCCACGCATTTTTAGTGAGGATGCCTACAGGCTGATTGAATTCATTACATACTTCCAGCAGTCCTCTTGTTAAACGAAACTGTTGTTCGGCCGGTTGATAACAATCCGTATTACCACTGAGCATGATGGGTGTGGCATCCCATTTGGGGTGCATTAAAAATTTGCGAAGTAGTTGTGGTGCGTTTTTCTTTACCAGTATTTTTTGTTCAAAGTCCATACCCGCACTGTAGCCCCAGTACTCATGCACATTGCGTGCATAGCAATAGATGCAACCATGTTCACATCCTGCATAAGGATTCATGCTGTAACTCATGCCCACATCCGGACTTTCTACTTTGTTTACAATTGTTTTTGAAAAGGTTTCAATGTATTGCGTTTTAAGTTCTGTTTCCTGCCACTCATCAATGGCTTCAATATGTTCTTTTGTTGTTTCATCTTTTAAAAATTTGTTCTTGGTATTGAACTGTGCACCACGACCGGCATGATATGGCTGTGATTCATCTGTTTCTTTGGGTTTTACTTTATAATGATCTTGCTGCAATTTTTCTGACATGGCTTTTACCACAGAGGAGTTAAAGGTTTTCACAGAGGGCACAAAGAACCCTCTGTGTTCTTTGTATTATACTTTGTGTACTCTGTGCTTTTAAATAAGTTTAGCTAAATAAATCTCCCTGTTTTGTAGTAACTGCTAAATTCTGAAACTCCAAACGCTGTATAATTTGATACCTGTTTTCACCCAGCGGACGTTTTAACAATAACATACCTTCGGCAATAAATCGTCCCGTAAAATATTTATGACTGTACTCCAACCATCCTTTTTCATATTGCCAGGGTTGCAATTTTCTGGCAACAGGTATATGTGGTTCTAAAATAAAATGCGGCTTATTATCATCATTGAGTTTCATCAATCTTTGTGATTCTGTGCGTATGGTTTTTACCAGTGATTGTACAGGCAGCTTGCTTACTACATTTATATAGATTGTGTGCGATGGAAAACTGCCGTAATCTTTCAGCTCCACTTTAATGGGATGAAACCCCATAGCAATCATCTTTAAACGGTTGAGCAACCGCTCTTCCATTAATTCATATTGCAAAAAATTTACAAGTGTGATGTGAGGCTTGGTCCACTTTGCATGATCTGCTTTGTATTTTTCGGCAAAGGTTTCTTTTTCTTTTACAATACGATTCCATAATTCTTCATGCGGACTTAATACGAGCAGGTACTCATAAATTCTGTAACCGGGAATGGTGGCGGTTTTGACTGATTGTAATTGCATAACCCATCTTTAAATGATTAATAAATTTTTTGCAGCAGTTGTACTGCTGCTGATGGGTTTGAAGAAGTATCAGAAAATTTTTTCGGAGATGTTTGTACTACGAATGTACTAAAAGTTTTAGTTTTACAAAACTTTCTTACAAACCCATCAAACTTATTTTTTCATGGCCTTGAGCCGTTAAATGTTTCATTATGGATGGGGAACAATTTTTTGGTGCTGCTTACCGTGGCAGTAAACAGTTTACACAACAGGAAGTAAAAACCGCCAATGCTACAGGTTTTGGCGCCGCTGCAGATGATTATATGGAGCGGGGTATTGATTTAAATGAACAACTCATTAAAAACAAACCGGCTACGTTTTTCTTTCGCATGAAAGGGGATGCTATGACGGAGGCAGGCATTTTTGACGGTGATATTTTAATTGTAGACCGATCGCTCAAATTACAAAACGGAAAAGTAGTAGTAGCCGTATTAAATGGGGAGTTGTTGGTAAGAAGGTTTCATAAAAATTTTTCATCAGCATTTTTAATTGCAGAAAACCAGCGGTATAAAAATATTAATGTAGCCGAGTTTAATGATTTCAGAATCTGGGGTGTGGTGGTGCACTCAATTCATTCATTTGAATAAGCAGGTATGAAGGCGATAGTTGATTGCAATAATTTTTATTGTTCCTGTGAGCGTTTATTCAAACCGTATTTGGATAATAAACCTGTTGTTGTGCTCAGCAATAATGACGGCTGTATTATTTCAAGAAGTGATGAAGCAAAAGTATTGGGTGTGGAAATGGCGGGGCCTTACTTCAAAGCCAGGCCATTGATTCAAAAACATGGAGTAGCGGTGTTTTCCAGCAACTATAATTTATACGGCGATTTAAGCTGGCGGGTAATGGAAACATTACGCACTCTTGTTGGTAAACAACATGTAGAAGTGTATTCAGTAGATGAAGCATTTCTGGACCTGAGCATTTTTCCGCCGGAAGAACTACAGTCGCTTGCAGTGCAGATACGGGAAACAGTAGAACAGTGGACAGGCATTAAAGTATCAGTAGGTGTAGCACCCACAAAAGTATTATCCAAAGTTGCCAACCGGCTGGCTAAAAAAAATAAACAAAAAACTAATTGCGTAGTGGTGCTGGATACCAAAGAGAAAATAGAAAAAGCCTTAGCAGCTACTCCTGTAGGAGATGTATGGGGCGTGGGCGGACGTTACGCTTATAAGCTCAAAGAACAATGGTTTATTACCGATGCATTACAGTTAAGCAAAATGAGTGAAGAGTTTGCCCATACGCACCTGGGCGGTGTAGTAGGAGCAAGACTTATTCGTGAGTTAAACAGTATTCCTTCCAGGGAAATGGAAGACGAACTCGTAACCAAAAAAATGATCGCTACCACAAGAATGTTTGGCAGCCCTGTTGATAACATCCATGATATTAAAGAGGCCGTTGCTACCTATACGTCCAGGGCTGCTGAAAAATTGAGAAGACAACAAAGTGCTGCAAGCATCATCAGTGTGTTTGTGGTAACAAAAGAGGAGAACCATAACGCAAGCTTTCATCATGGTGTTACGCACAGCAGGTATGCTACATTACCTGCTGCCACTTCTCTTACCAATGAATTAATTAAACCGGCAGTATCATTGGTTGACCAGTTGTTTCAACCGGGAACGGTTTATAAAAAAGCGGGTGTGATGTTAAGCGGATTGGTGCCGGATGCCTCGATACAGGGAAATCTGTTTGCAGCTCCCGCCAATAACTGCGGCCGCAAATTGATGGCGATGATTGATAATGTCAACTTCAGCCAGCGGAATGATGTGTTGAAATTTGCTGCCAGCGGTACTTCACGTGACTGGAAGATGCGGCAGGAGCTAAGAAGCCCACGCTATACTACAAGATGGGAGGAATTGTATGTTGTAAAATAATGAACTATGCAAAATCCATTTGCATTATTAACGGTTGAACTGATGGAAGCTATGCTCAAAGAACCCAAACTCTTTGTGCGGGAACTGTATGCAAGAGGAAAGAGGAGTGCAACGGGTGACCAAACGATTCCACTGCTGTTTACATATTACAATAAGGAGCGTGATATGGAACGGCATCGTGCCGACTATCATTATGCACAGTTGAAAAAAGACAACTATGCATTTTTGTATGATAGTGAAAACCCGGAACATAGAGAGCGGCTATTAAAAGCAGCCGCTCAACCACTCCCTTATCAATGCTATGTGAATTTATTAATGAAAAAATGGAACCCGCCATTATCTTTAAGAAGACAGCTAAATACTTATATGCTTAATAATTTTAAAGATTGGAACAATCATAAAACAAACATTCAATTAAAAGACCGTTTTGGAAAATTGTTCCTGATCGTAAGTTGGGAGATGAACAGAGTTGAGATACCTTTAGAGGAAATTGAAAATTTTACGCCATGTGTTATGACATGAGTTACTTTTCGTCCATTAAACTCATAACTGAATTTATTCAAATAGATCAAATTCCTGAATTTGATTTTACACCTACTTATCACCAGGTAGCACAAAGCTGGCATCCGTTTCCGGTAGTGATTTTTGAAGATGGCGCAACCAAACTCAAATACTTTGAGTGGGGATTGATTGCTGATTATATGAACACGCCTGATAAAATCAAACAATACCGCAGCAGCATGGCCAATGCACGCAGTGAAAAAATATTGGATGATCAACGTAGTGTGTGGCATCGCCTCCGCAAACAACGATGTCTTGTATTTACAACCGGTTTTTTTGAACACCGTGAAGTGGGTTGGAAAAAGAAACTCCCGTATTTCATCAAGATAAAAAATACGGAAGTGTTTTGTTTTGCAGGCCTGTACAATTATTCTCCGTTACCTGTTAGGGAAACAGGTGAACTGATCGGCACATTCACCATTATTACAAGACCAGCGAACGCACTCATGAAAAAAATTCATAATCACGGACCAAACAGTGAGCGTATGCCACTGATACTCACTAAAGCTTTGGCACAGCAATGGCTCCATCCGCAGTTAACAGATGAACAGATGAGAAGTATTCTTGCTTTTGAACTTCCTGAAAAGGAAATAGAGGTATGGCCGGTAAATACTATACGTACAAGGAAAGCAGATGATGAACGTGTGATGGATGCTTTACCAAAGGAATCGTTACCCGGTTTGTGAGGTGTGTTCAATCAAAGTCAGAAAATTCATCCTTGAAAATCCAAAATCTTATTTTGGATTTTCAAGGATGGGTTTCAAATAAATATTACTTCTTGATAGAAAGCTGCATATTCATGAAGTACAATTCGCTTTCAGAAACTCTTCCAAACTCCATACTGGTAAAATAAAATTGAATTTACAACTCCTGCAGTAAATGAGCAATCAGGGCCGTCCATCCTGTTTGGTGATTCGCACCTAAGCCTTTACCGGTATCTCCATGGAAATATTCATAAAACAAAACAAGATGACGGTTATGCGGTTGCTTGTAAAACCAGTTGTACTTTTCATAACAGCGGCGCTCATCCAGTTCATCTAAATAAAACAGGTCAAACACCCGTTTCGTAAGTTCATCTGCTACCTGCTCCAGCGTTAAAATATTACCGGAACGTTTGGGATATTCTACCTGTAAACTGTCTCCATAAAATTTTCCAAACTGCCGGATGGATTGAATGATTAAAAAGTTCAACGGCATCCACACAGGTCCACGCCAGTTACTGTTTCCGCCAAACATATCACTGGTACTGTCACCGGGGTCATACTTGATGGAATAGGTATGGCCTTCTATTTCTACAGAGTAGGGTTTCTTTTCATGATGTTTTGATAAGGCCCTGATACCACCTTCTGATAAAAATTCATTCTCATCCAGCAATCGTTGCAAAATGGCAATTAATTTTTCCCTTGGCACAATGGATAACAGAATTTCTTCACTGTCGCTGCGCTCTTCATTGGGCCAGTAGCGTTTGTTGCTTTTGCGGTAGTTTTCAAACCAGTTGATCCGTTTCTTAAAATCTTTCAAACGACCGAGTATAGTTCGGTTGATGGTTGATACCGCATATAAACTGGTTAAACCCACAGCTGATTGAATGCGAAGGGGAATATGTGAACCATCGTGCAAACAAAGCACGTCATAATAAAACTTGTCTTCTTCATTCCACGTATGTTGCTCGTTTAATGCTTCTGCAATCAGAACGAAGTGCTCAAAGAAGCGTGTGGCTGTATCTTCAAACGCATCATCATGCATGGCAATTTCAAGAGCAATATCCATCATGTTCAAGGCATACATACCCATCCATGCGGTACCATCAGCCTGCTCCAGGTCATGATTGCCGGGTATATGATGACTGCGGTTAAACACACCGATATTATCAAGACCTAAGAACCCGCCCTGGAATAAATTATTGCCGTTTTCATCTTTGCGGTTGATCCACCAGGTAAAGTTGATGATGAGTTTTTGAAAAATGCGTTTTAAGAATTGTATATCACCTTTACCTGTTTGTTTTTTTTCTGTTTGATATACATACCAGGCAGCCATGGCATGTACAGGTGGATTCACATCTCCAAAATTCCATTCGTAAGCAGGCAGCTGACCATCCGGTTTCATATACCACTCCCGCATAATAAGCAGCAGCTGATGTTTAGCAAATACAGGATCCAACGATGCCATGCCAATGCAATGAAAGGCAAGATCCCATGCTGCATACCATGGATATTCCCATTTATCAGGCATGAGAATGATATCTGCATTCTTTAAATGTTTCCAGTCATGATTACGGCCGGATTTTTTACCATCATTTACCGGGGTAATACCATCACTGTTGGTGAGCCATTTTTCTACATCAAATCCATAATACTGTTTGCTCCAGAGTAAGCCTGCATACGCTTGGCGGGAAATATTTTTTTGTTCCGGTGAAAGTTTTGTAGGTATAATCGTATTGTAAAATTCATCTGCTTCCTGTTTGCGTTGTTTAAAAATATTTTCAATGCCTTCGGGAAAGGGATTGTCAATATAGGCATTCACCAAACGGCAATACAATGTTTTAGTTTCGTGCGCTTTAAAATGCAGTTTATATACAGGCGCACATTTTGTTCCGCTCTTTTTCTCCCGGAGTTTTTTACGGTTACTGTTATGAATAATGGCATCATGAAAGGCATCTTTCACAAAAATGGAATCATTCGGCGTGCCGTCTAATTTCTCTTTATTGGTTTCATTTTCTGTAAACAGCAGATCATCTGATTCAGAAAAGTAAAAATAATAATCACCCAGCCGGTGATGCCATGCATGTACACACTGCTCATTCACCCACTCAATCACAGGTTTTATTTCTTTTTCATTGCGGCTCCATTTATTCATAAACCAAAGGGTAGGCAGCAACGTAAGATCAGCAACACGATGATACCGGTTAGTAACATCAATCCTGATTACAATATCATTGGAATTGTACTTGGCGTAAGTTACCTGTACATCGAAATAGTGGTTGTTCTTAAAAACCGGTGTATCTAAAATCTCAAATTCAGGTTCATGCTTGGAACGTTTGCGGTTTTCATCGTACAGTTTTTTATATGGAAAAGCAAGTTGCGGGTATTTGTACAAATACTCCATGTAATAATGCGTAGGTACGTTATCCAGGTAGTAGTACAGTTCCTTCACATCTTCACCATGGTTGCCCTGGTAATTACCAACGCCAAATAAACGCTCTTTCAGGATGTCATCTTTCCCATTCCACATGGCAATAGAAAAACATAAATTCTGAAAATAGTCCGAGATGCCGGCAATTCCATCTTCTCCCCACAAATAGGAACGAAAATGTGAATGTTCAAATGGGAAGTAGCCCCATGCATCACCGTAAGGCCCGTAATCTTCTCTTACAGTGCCCCATTGCCGTTCACTTAAATAAGGGCCCCATTTTTCGAGTGGAACCTGTTTATGTTTGTTTTCCTGTAAACGCTGATGTTCTGCTGTCATATCACATACATTCATTACTTAAAACGCAGATGCAAAGGCATCTTTACCAACTTATTTAAATGGAAACAATCGCAGAGAGATAAAGTTACAGGTATTTTTTGTAGAGCTGGTACAATACTTTTTGTGCCGGCTCAGTCATTCCCTTGGTAGTATCCTGTAAAAAATGTTGTTTGAAGCGTACAATAGCGGCACTCGTATCTTTTATATCATAACCTACTAAACGGATAGCAGTTACATAATCAAAATTTACAGGCACCTGTACATTGGTTGTATCGCTCCACCATAAGCCGAAGCCTTTTTCACTTAATGTTTTCCAGGGGAACCGCCAGTTAGGATCGTTCTTGCGGGTAGGAGCAATATCGCCATGACCAATAAAATGCGAAGCCGGAATATTGAATGACTTTTTTAATCGTTCAAGCAGTACGATTAAACTGTTCAGTTGTCGCTCATCAAACTGTTCAAAACCATTATTGTCAAGCTCAATGCCAATACTGCTGCTGTTGATATCAACTGCTCCGCCCCATTTGCTCACTCCTGCATGATGTGCCCGTAGGTAATCGTTGAGCATGTGAAATACAGAACCATCCCTGCATATCACATAATGAGCACTTACCTGTGTGCGTGGCAGTGTAAATGTTTTTAAAGTCTGATCGCAGCTATTTTGCGCTGTATGATGAATGATGACATAACTGGGCTTACGCATCGAGAAGTTGGTAGTACCTACAAAACCGGATGCAAAATTTAAACCTGCCGAATCGGTCAACGGATATGCACGGAGGAGTTTTGCAAAACGCTTTGATTGTTGTTTATAGTCACGGTTGGTGGCTTTATACGGCGAGATGGTACAGCCACTGATAACCAGTAACAAAAAGGTTAAACATACAAATCCGAACGACTTCATGTATTGGGTTTTGCGGCAAGATAAAAAATCATTCCATGTTGCGTATTCTTTTCTGCCAATAATCATTTCACCCGCTGCTGCCTGTCATAAAACAGGGAGATATCTGCAATTAACTTACCATGGAAAATGAAGGAGGCCGACGTGTGAAATTCAACGATATTCTTTTGTTAACTGCATAAAATATTTGCTATGAAACGATCTTTCTTATTACTGTTGCCGCTGCTGATAGCCGGTAATAGTTTTGGCCAGGCATGGACCAAACAATATGATTATGTGGATGATTGTATTTGCGGTTTAGCCAAAGTGAGTAAGAATAATAAATTTGGTTATGTTAATGCCAAAGGTGAATTAAAAGTTCCGCTTATTTATGATGAAGCTATGAGTTTTAATGAAGGTCGGGCGCCCGTAAGATTAGATACTAAATGGGGTTATTTAGACAGTACAGGAAAAGTAGTGATTGAGCCAATGTTTGATGAAGCCGGTTCGTTTCGTGATAGCCTGGCACCGGTAAGAAAGAACGGGCACTTTGGTTATATAGATTATAGTTATAAGGTTGTTATTCCGTTTCAATATGAAATGGCCCGTGGTTTTTCTGAAGGCTTAGCTCCCGTGGCTAACTCCAAAGGATTATGGGGTTATATTGATAGGAAAGGACATATGGCACTGAACTATAAATATAATTTTGCCGATTTATTTACAGAAGGGAAAGCCCGGGTTATGTTAAACGGCAACATGATTATGATTGATAAAAAAGGTAATGAAGTAAAAGAGTAGTGCTCGTTTCAGTGAAAATAAAAATGGTCGCTCAGTAAGAGCGACCATTATACTATTATGCATGTTCTTAATAGTTGTAGTTGACTTCCTTGCCTGCATTATCAACAAAGAAATAATTGGCTACTCCGTTAATGATTTCTTTAAAACGAAAAAGATGACGGTTCTTTTCAGGTAACTCTACTTTTATCACTTCTTCGTTTTGTTGCGTTTGAGGTCTTCTCTTAAAAATTTCTTCTAAAATATTGCGTGGTACTTCCTGCCTGGGAACTGGTGTTCTTGTATCTCTTCTGTCGCCATTTGCATGATAAACGGCAGTGGATGTGAATACGCCGTTACGGAACGTAGCCGTCCAATCGCCACGGTATTTACTCCAGGTTACATTCTGTACATTAGGATAATCCCTGGAAAATGCTTCTCTCACTTTCGCAGGTTGATTCTTTGAGGGCTTGGGGCCATCACCTTCATTCTTATATGTTCCTTCCCAAATTTTTTGGTCATGTTCCTTTTGCTCTTTATTTCCTTTAGCATCATTGTTGTTTTTGCCCTTGCCTTTGGAGTTGGCATCCGCACTTTGTTCCTGGTTTTGCTTGTTTTTTCCTTTTTCTTTATTTCCGCTTTTTCCCTGGGCGGCCACTCCCAAACTGATAACAAAAGCTGTAAAAATGAGAACAAACTGTTTCATGTGTGTTTCAATTTTATGATTTAAAGATGAATGATGGGGTAACTACAGTTGCATCATTCAAGGATTGGTATCAACCAGTCAATTCCCGTGCCATTTTACATATTTCTTCGGTACTGTCCACCTACTTCGTACAAAGCATGGGTTACCTGTCCCAGTGAACAATACTTCACTGTTTCCATGAGCTCTTCAAACAAGTTGCCGTTATTGATGGCTGCCTGTTTTAAACGCTGCAAAGCCTGATCACTTTTACCTTCATTCCTTTTCCAGAATGCCTGCAGGTTATTGATCTGTTGTTGCTTTTCCTCATCCGTACTGCGTATAACTTCCTGCGGCAGAATGGTAGGGCTTCCGTTTTTATTGAGGAATGTGTTTACACCTATCAACGGTAACTCACCGGTATGTTTCAGGTGTTCATAATGCAGACTCTCTTCCTGAATTTTATTACGCTGGTACATGCGTTCCATAGCACCTAATACACCACCTCTTTCAGTGATGCGATCAAACTCAGACAACACAGCTTCTTCTACCAGGTCGGTTAATTCTTCAATTGCAAAACTCCCTTGTGTAACGTTTTCAATTTTAGCACTTCCTAATTCACGGTTGATGATGAGCTGGATAGCCATGGCTCTTCTTACACTTTCTTCTGTAGGCGTAGTGATAGCTTCATCATACGCATTGGTGTGAAGCGAATTACAATTATCATAAATGGCATACAAAGCCTGCAGCGTGGTACGGATATCGTTGAAATCAATTTCTTGTGCATGCAAACTGCGTCCACTTGTTTGAATATGATACTTCAACATCTGGCTGCGTTTGTTGGCCTTGTATTTATACTTCATGGCTTTGGCCCAGATTCTCCTGGCTACTCTTCCTATCACACTGTATTCAGGGTCCATACCATTGCTGAAGAAAAAGGAAAGGTTAGGGGCAAAATCATCAATATTCATTCCACGGCTGAGATAATACTCAACATAGGTAAATCCATTGGCCAATGTAAATGCCAATTGTGTAATTGGATTAGCGCCTGCTTCTGCAATATGATAACCGCTGATGGATACGGAATAAAAATTCCGTACCTGGTTGTTGATGAAATATTCCTGTACATCACCCATGAGCTTCAGTGCAAACTCTGTAGAGAAAATACAGGTGTTTTGAGCCTGGTCTTCTTTTAAGATATCTGCCTGCACCGTACCACGAACCTGTTGCAATGCAGCTTGTTTACATTGCTCATAAATTTCCTTTGGCAACACTTCATCACCACTTAAACCTAATAACTTCAAACCAAGACCATTGTTCCCTTCGGGTAACGCATCAGGGGCTAACGGATTATAATATTTTGGTTGTTGTGTGTTACTATATTTTTTTTGAAACGCTTCCTTCACCATCTCCCATTGGCCATTCGCTTCAATCCATTTTTCACACTGCTGATCTATGGCTGCATTCATAAAAAATGCCAGCAGCATGGGAGCAGGTCCGTTGATGGTCATGGATACAGATGTCTTGGGATCACACAAATCAAAACCACTGTACAGTTTTTTGGCATCATCAACTGTAGCAATACTTACACCGCTGTTTCCTACTTTGCCATAAATATCCGGACGGTAAGCAGGATCTTCTCCATATAAAGTAACACTATCAAAAGCAGTTGATAAACGTTTAGCCGGTTGGTCCACACTTACATAGTGAAAGCGTTTGTTGGTACGTTCCGGTCCGCCTTCGCCGGCAAACATTCTTGTTGGATCTTCGCCTTCACGTTTTAATGGAAACACACCGCTTGTAAATGGAAAATGACCCGGAAAATTTTCCTGAGCCTGCCAGCGAAGTAAATCACCCCAATCTTTAAACTTGGGTAATACCACTTTTGGAATACGTGTGCCGCTTAAGCTGGTGGAATACATTTCCTGCTGAATTACTTTATCACGCACTTTGTACTCGTAATAATCTTTTTGATAGGCTTTTATTTTTTCCGGCCAGTTGTTAATGAGTTTGCGTGCTACGGGTGTGAGTTGCTCGTTAAAGAAGGTGATTTGCTTTTGCAGTTCATCTATAACCGCTGAAGGGGCTTTAGCCGCCGTCAGGGTTTCAACTGCACCATGTAACTGGTATAACTTACTTGCAAGCGAACATTGTTCTTTAGTCAACTGATCATAGCCACGGTTATTCTCAGCAATTTCACTTAAATATCTTGTTCTGTTTGATGGAATGATGGCTTGTGAAACTTTTGCTGTTTCTGAAAACGAAAAATCACCAAAGCGGTTGCCTGTTTTCTTTTCAATGGTTTTGATGAGCAGTTCAAACAAATGATTCACACCATCATCATTGAATTTACTCGCCATGGTGCCAACAATGGGCAACTCGTTATCTTTTGCGGTAAACAGTTGATGGTTGCGTTTGTATTGCTTGCGTACATCAGCCAATGCATCTAAGGCCCCGGCTTTATCAAATTTGTTGATGGCAATTACATCAGCATAGTCCAGCATATTAATCTTTTCCAGTTGTGATGCGGCGCCGTACTCCGGCGTCATCACATACATACTCACATCACAATAATCAAGAATGCTGGCATCACTTTGCCCCACACCTGCGCTTTCTAAAATGATGAAGTCAAAAGCGGCGACTTTACAAATATCAATGGCTTCCTGTACAGCTGCACTTAATGCTGTATTATCATCACGTGTGGCGAGTGAGCGCATATAAGCACGGGGGTGGGAGATGGCGTTCATACGGATACGATCGCCCAGCAAAGCACCGCCTGTTTTTTTCTTACTTGGATCAACGGATATGACAGCGATGGTTTTATCTGTGAAGTTGTTGAGGAAACGACGGACGATTTCATCAGTAACCGATGATTTACCGGCGCCGCCTGTACCCGTTATACCAAGAACCGGAATGGTTGTTGCGGCCAACTTAGAACTGTCAACTGTCAACTTATTTCCATTCTCCGCATTGGTGATTTGCCGTGCAATTTTCCGCACATCTTTTACTTCTTCCAGTTTTAATGCACTTTTATACTCACCGGTTCCGTTGAGAGAAACATCGCATTGTTTGATCACATCTTCAATCATTCCTTCCAGGCCCATCTTACGTCCATCATCAGGCGAATAAATACGGGTGATGCCATAGTGATGCAGTTCTTCAATTTCATCCGGAAGAATAGTGCCGCCGCCACCGCCAAATATTTTAATATGACCGCAACCGTTTTCTTCCAGCAGGTCTTTCATGTATTTGAAAAATTCCACATGCCCGCCCTGGTAACTGGTAATGGCGATGCCCTGTGCATCTTCTTCAATGGCACATTCCACAATTTCTTTTACGCTGCGGTTATGACCGAGATGGATAATTTCCGCTCCTTTGCTCTGCATAATACGCCGCATGATGTTGATGGCTGCATCATGACCATCAAATAAGGAAGCTGCTGTAACAATACGTACTTTATTTTTTGGAGTATAGCTCATAATTGACAAATCTGTAAGCGCTAACAATTGTTCGGCAAAAGTAATTAATTCAGGGCGAAGGTGTAATAGCAAAAAACCCCGGCCATTTGGCCAGGGTTTAATAAAATCAAACATTATTAATTAATAACCTGGGTTTTGAACAAGGTTCTTGTTTACATCCATTTCCCTTTGTGGGATTGGCATTACAAGACGAGGACTGTTCCATGCCGGGCCATTAGCTCCTGTAGAGCCAGGCATTGCCTGACGGTTACGTTTTCTATCATGCAGAAAATGTCCTTCAAATGCTAATTCAAGATCACGCTCTCTTAAAATTTGAGCAAGTGTAGGAGGAGCAGCAAGATTTGGAAGGCCGGCTCTGTTACGAATCCGGTTTACATCTTCTTCAGGAGTTGCACCTACTGTAGTACCCAATCTGAAATTTGCTTCTGCTCTTGTCAGATACATTTCAGCTAAACGGATAACAGGCACATGACCAAAACGATCCAGGTGCTTTTGTGTTAACCTGCGGTTTGTAACAATAAAGAAATTTCTGCGTGCATCACCAGCTTCATGCAGGTTTAACCATGCAGTTTGAATATCAATATCGCCACGACCTGCAGTTCCTTGAATAGAGCCTACCGTTTGTCCATAATAAGTATTTAAACCGTTTGTACCATCCTGATTCGTAATCCGGATATAGAATACGTATTCTCTGGGAGCTACGCCACCAAAATTGATATAGTTATACCATAAATTATTAAAAGGAGCTGCCAGTGAGTGTTGAGGGTTTGCACCTCCTGTACTGCCCGCAATTACTGCGTTTGCCATATCTCTTGCAGTTGTAAAATCTTCCTGCATTAAAGCAATACGAGATAATTGAGCCATCGCAGCCCATCTTGAAGCAAAGAAACCGTTTGAAGCGGGTAATAAAGTAGATGCTCTTTGTAAATCAGCCTTTGCCTGTGCATAAATAGCTGCAACAGTAGCCCTAGGCGGATAATTTTCGGGAGTTAATTTACTTTCTTCAAATGGTGTTGATTTCAGAACTAAGGGAACTGCAAGATTGGTATTGTTATCACCATCACCCCAAGGTCTACCGTAAAGACGAGCCAGTTCAAAATATAAAGAACCTCTGATGAATAAAGCTTCACCTTCAATTCTGTCTTTGGTGGCTTGAGTATTTGCAAGTTTCAAATTCTCTAATACAAGATTACAGGTGTTAATGGTGCTGTAAGAGCTTGACCAAAGTGTACTTGCCCATCCATTATCAACCAATATTACATTACTTGTAGTAGTAATGCTGGCAATCTGCAACAGGCCATTGAAAGTACCCCTAAAGCGCTGATACAATCTGTTTGACCATAAATCGGCCATAAGTTGTATATCACCACCATACGAAGCAGTACTTTGGATACCATTATAAGCGCCTATAAGCACCCCTTTTAAATCACTCTCTGTAGTTAATGCCTTTTCAGGTGGTAAGCTTTGAAAGGGCACTACATCAAGTCGCTTTTTACAACCTGCTATTGTAAGCAGCATTGCAGCTACGAATGTTATTTTAAAAAGTTTATGTTTCATATTCATGATCATTTTAGATGTGGTTATAAATTAGAAACCTACGTTGATACCGAACAAAATAGTGCGGGGTTGCGGAGGCGTATAAAAATCATTACCCTTAGCAATGTTCGAATCAAAGGAGTCAGCATTTACTTCAGGATCCCACAGAGGATAATTGTTGGTCCAGGTAAACAAGTTCATAGCTGAAACATAAACCCTCATACGTTCAATTTTAACTTTACTCAAAATTGATTGCGGGAGGTTATAACCTAAGTTAACAGTACGCAAACGAACGAAAGAGCCATCAACAATAAAACGGCTGCTGCGCTGGTTACCATTACCAAACCAGTAACGGGCTTGTGGTACATTCGTAATGTCGCCGGGCTTTTGCCAGCGTTTCATTTGATCTGCTGTTTGGTTGTCTTCGTAAATCATGTTAGCCATAGAGTATTGACCCATTCCGTAAACACTCACATCATTGCCAAATACACCGTTAAAGAATACGGATAAATCAAATCCTTTGTAAGAGAAGGTATTGGTAACACCGGCAATAAAATCAGGATTAGGATCACCTACTACCACACGTTGTGCCTGGTTGTATTGAGAGTTACTGAGAATAGTGCGGTCAAGTGTACCATCAGTTTTCTTTGTGTTGAGGTAAAACTGTGCATCACCATTTTGCGGATTTACACCTGCATACTCAACAGTGAAAAATACGCCCAAAGGCTGACCTTCCATAGCACGATTTAAGTTACCTACACCACCTTCAATAACCTGTCCGTTAATGTTCAGGATTTTATTTTCGTTAGTAGAGAAGTTTAATGAAGTACTCCACTTAAACTTACCTACGAGGTTCTGGGTGTTTAATACAAATTCAAAACCTTTGTTTTCCATACGACCGAGGTTTTTAACCACTGAACCAAAACCTGTAGAAGTAGGAATATTAACATTCAGGAGCAGGTCTTCTGAATTACGAACGTAGTAGTCAATCTCACCATTCAAACGATTGTTGAATAAGCCGAAATCCAATCCGATATCAAACTGCTTGTTGGTTTCCCATTGCAGGTTAGGATTACCAATTTGTGAAGGAGCCTGTCCACCAAAATTGGTATAGTTAGCACTTCCGGTAAACAAACCTAATTGAGGAAAGTTTCCGATTTCAGCATTACCTACAATACCGTAACTCGCTCTTAATTTCAGGAAGCTGAGAGGTTTAATACCGCTCATGAATTTTTCTTCAGAGAGTACCCAACCGGCAGAAACAGCCGGGAAAAAACCGTACCTGTTATTGGTACCGAAACGTGAAGATCCATCAATACGACCACTTAAAGAAACGAGGTATTTATCAGCAAACTTATAGTTGGTACGCAGGAAATAAGAAAGGAAACGGAAGTTTGATTCAGAAGAGCTACCACCTGATACAGTTGCTGCACTGGCAATACGCTGGTAAGAATCAGAAGGGAAATCCAAACCTTCTACAAAGTTGAACGTTGAGCGGGACTGTTGGTATTGCATACCAAGTGTTGCTGCTATATCATGTACTTTGCCGAATGTTTTAGTATAGTTGAAAATAGTTATTGGTATTATAGTTGGTTACAAATGTTGCCCTATTTGTACCCAAACCTCTTCCTGCTCTTGTTTGATTACGTACGGTTTGAGACTGGAAATAACTTTCTTCCTGTTGATTTAATAAATCAAATCCAAAATCAGACTGGAAGATCAAACCGGGTAAGAGTTTAATTGTAGCATAACCATTGCTGAATGTGCGGAATGATTCCTGAAGATACTTTGCATAATCAACTGTGATTTGCGGATTGTAATACATAGGAATATTTACATCACCGGGAGGAGTACCTGCAGGAAGACCCGTATTAGGATCTTTAGAAGGAGTCATTGGCATCAATGCCACACTTTGCAATGGATTGGAAAATGCGTTATCATCAGGCAACCTTCTGTTCAAGGTGCGGGCAACATTCATGGTTAAACCGAGATTCAACCAATTATTAGCTTTATGATCAAGGTTTAATCTTCCTGTAACACGATCAAGGTTGTTACCAATGATAATACCGCTTTGGTCTAAGTATTGACCGGAGATGAAGAACTTGGTTTTATCATTACCACCGCTCATTTGCAAATCAGCCTGGCGGTATTGTCCTTTCTGGAAAACTACATCCTGCCACTCGTATGTTTTGTTAGGATCTGTATCCCACTGTCCGTAACTGAAATAACTCATCCAGTCTCTTGCATAAGTAGTTTCGCTTCCGGGATCATTATAGGGAGTGCCGAATTGATCGTCAATGTATTTTGCGCCTTCCAATAATAACTCAGCATATTGCTGAGAGTTCAGGAAAGGTACACGGCGTGTTGATTCAGAATAACCTGTTTGTACGTTTAATGAAACATTTGTTTTTCCTGACTTACCTTTCTTAGTAGTTATAAGTACTACACCATTTGCTGCACGAGAACCGAAGATGGCACCTGCAGAGGCGTCTTTTAAAATTTCAATTGTTTCAATATCGTTGGGGTTCAGATCTGCAAGCGGGTTGGTAGCACCACCATAGTTACTTTGACTGTTGGTTGTAATAGGTACACCATCCACAACATATAATGGCTGGTTACCTGCACTGATAGATGAGTTACCACGTACACGTACAGAAACCGCCTGACCTAATTTACCGGATTGGCTGTTAACATAAACACCTGCTGCACGGCCTTGTAAAGCGGCATCAACGGTAGGCGTAGGCATATTTTCAATGTCCTTACCTTTTACCCTTGCAATGTTACCTGTAACATCTCTTTTAATTTGAGAACCAAAACCGGTAATAATTACTTCATTCAGATTCTTTG
Source organism: Lacibacter sp. MH-610 (assembly GCF_045780045.1). Lineage (NCBI taxonomy): Bacteria > Pseudomonadati > Bacteroidota > Chitinophagia > Chitinophagales > Chitinophagaceae > Lacibacter > Lacibacter sp. MH-610. The sequence goes on along the minus strand of NZ_CP116002.1, from coordinate 3,839,986 downwards.
TACCGGCAACCATCGAAACATTGATGGATCCACCGGTAACAGTGTATTCAGTTTCTTCAAAACCAACATAACTGAATACAAGTGTAGCCCTACCTCCGGTAAAGCTTACTTTGAATACACCTGCAGCATCGGTTAATGCAACTGTAGATGTTCCTTTTACTTTGATAGTTACACCGGCTAATGGAGATCCGTCTCTGGAATCAGTAACCTTTCCGGTTACTTCTTTTGACTGAGCCCAAAGCTGTGTAATGCCTGTAAGCAGGCAAAAAACCAGCATCAGAATTTTTCTCATAAACGATTAATTTAAGGTTCAAATATAACTGTTAAAGTTTTTTTAACAGATTAAAAAAGACAGTAAATACCTTTTGTGTGCTGCTTTTATGCAAATTGTTCGTGAATCTATTTTTTAGGGGCCTGAATGTTCAACAAAACAAAATGCCGCTCTGCGGCGGCTTTAGTCTGCAAATTATGTATACTTAGTCTCTTCTGCTCATATAGATTAAGATGTACTGTACCAAGGTAACTATAGAAGCTAATGCGGCCACCACATAAGTCATAGCAGCCCACTTTAAGGCATCTTTAGCGCCCTCATGTTCCTGGCCGTTGGTAATATTAGTATGGTTGAGCCATGCGAGGGCCCGGTTACTGGCATCAAACTCCACCGGCAGGGTGATAACTGAAAAAAGCGTGCTGGCTGCAAAAAGCATTATGCCTATCAATAAAACGGTGTGGTTTCCTCCTCCAAAGCCTAAAATACCTACCCCGATGGCGAGAATCCACTGGGATAAGGTGGTGCTTACCTGTACCACCGGTACCAACCTTGAACGAAGCATAAGCCATTGATATGCAGTAGCGTGCTGTACTGCATGGCCACACTCATGAGCCGCCACAGCCGCCGCTGCTATGGAACTGCTGTTGAACACATCGGGGCTCAGGTTGACCGTTTTATTTACCGGGTTATAGTGATCGCTTAAAAAACCGTCCACAGAAACCACCTTCACGTCATAAATTCCGTTTTCCTTCAGCATTTTTTCGGCCACCTGTTTACCGGTTAGCCCGCTGAAAAGAGGGTGTTGAGAGTACTGTTTGAACTTACTTTTAAGCCTGTATTGAACTAAAAAGCCAATCCCCATAAATAGGAGGGATACTAATAAAATTCCTGGTGTCATGTACCTGTATTTTTGATTACAAATTAACCATCAAATTCGTTTCCAAACACAAAAAATGACAAATTTTGAAGGGCTTTAACGGTTGCTAAGTCTTTTTGTCAGAGGCAGTTACGTTTATGATTCGCCGTAAGCAACCATCGAATTTATACCAACCAATCAAAATTGTATTAATAATTGAAAACCAATAGTTTATGAGGTTTATTTCAGTCGGGTATGCCTGTTTTAGGCTGTTTGCCTTTGATCAAATATTTATGCACAGGGCCGAAAAATAATTTTGAAATGTGCCCGCAAGTTGTAATTTAGCAATAGAATTTAATGGGTTAGTAAGTACAAAGGGTCGAAAGCAATTTCGGCCCTTTTACTTTTTGAAAAGCGCATCTTTTTTTCCTGCAATTTTTCTCTTCATCTGCTTCGTTTCAAAAAATTTGTAACAAAAAATAATTGAAGGCATTGAAATTTTTTGATGCACTTTTATGCAGTTGATGTAATAAAAAATATGAGTAAAGTTAAAACAGCATTTTTCTGCAGTAACTGCGGGTACGAATCAACCAAATGGATCGGAAGATGTCCGAGTTGTAATGAATGGAACACATTTGTAGAAGAACTCATTACAAAAGATAAGAGCGATGTAAAAAAACAAATGTGGAGAGATGAACTGCAGGCAGGTGAAAGCAAAACCATTTCTTTAGGTGAAGTAAAAAGCAGCGAAGAAAAAAGAATACTTACAAATGATGCTGAATTAAACAGAGTGCTTGGTGGCGGCATTGTGCCCGGCAGTATTGTTTTAATAGCCGGTGAACCGGGTATTGGTAAATCCACTTTGTTTTTGCAAAGCGGCTTACAATTGAAAGGCGTAACAACTTTATATGTGAGTGGCGAAGAAAGTGAACAGCAAATTAAAATGCGTGCTGATCGTTTGCAGATGCAGAATGAAGATTTCTATTTACTTACAGAAACATCTACCAATATCATCTTTAATGAAGTTAAAAAACTGAAACCCGACTTAGTGATCATTGATTCTATTCAAACACTTCAGACACCATACATAGAATCAGGTCCGGGCAGTATATCGCAAATAAGAGAGAGTGCTGCTGAACTGCAACGCTTTGCTAAAGAAACCAACACACCTGTTTTTTTAATTGGTCATATTACAAAAGACGGAAGTATTGCAGGTCCCAAGATATTAGAACATATGGTAGATGCTGTACTGCAGTTTGAAGGCGACCGTCATTATACTTACCGCATCTTACGTACAATGAAGAACCGTTTTGGTTCTACAAGCGAACTTGGTATTTATGAAATGACAGAAGCTGGTATGCGTCCTGTAAGTAACCCCAGCGAAATACTCATTACACAAAAGGAAGATATACTCAGCGGTATTGCCATTGCAGCAACCATGGAAGGCATGCGTCCATTACTGATTGAAGTGCAGGCCCTGGTAACACAAAGTGTTTATGGTACACCGCAACGAACCGTTAGTGGTTTTGATTTACGCAGGTTGCAGTTGCTGTTGGCGGTGTTAGAAAAAAGAGGAGGTTTTCATTTTGGAATGAAGGATGTGTTTTTAAATATTGCCGGTGGTTTAAAGGTAGAAGACCCTTCTATTGACCTGGCGGTGTTGTGTGCCCTGCTTTCCAGTTATGATGATATGCCGCTGAATCCTCAAATCTGTTTTGCAGGTGAAGTGGGTTTAAGTGGTGAAATAAGAGCTGTAAACCGGATTGATCAACGCATTGCAGAAGCTGAAAAACTCGGCTTTGAAAAAATCATTATCAGCAAGTACAACCTCGGGCATAAGAATGATAAAGCAGCCCGGCAGAAATACAATATTGAAGTGGTAACCATGGGTAAAGTGGAAGAATTGTACCAGTATTTGTTTCAGGGTTGATTGCTTTTGAGTTGATTCTTTTCTAACTTTCATGCATGATCAACGCCCGTAAATGGTTTAATGATTTTGCCCATTTATTTTTTCCGCATCATTGTGCAGGTTGTGGCAGTGACCTGGTGGAAGCCCACCAACACATCTGTCATCAATGCTATACTTCATTACCCGAAACTTATTTTGCGCCACATCATAATAATCCCATTGAAAAAATATTCTATGGCAGGGTGCCTGTGAGTGAAGCAATGGCGGCTTACTACTTCAGCAAACAATCCGTACTGCAGCAACTTATACATACACTTAAATACAGAAACAACCAGGAAGTGGGTTTGCAATTAGGCAGATGGATGGGCGGCCTGCTTAAAAGCAGCGGAAGATTTACAAACATTGATGCACTCATTCCATTACCCTTATTCCCCGAAAAAGAAAAAAGACGTGGTTATAACCAGGCAACCGTTTTATGCAATGGCATTGCTGAAGTAATTAATATTCCTGTTGTAAACGATTTTGTATTGCGTAAGCGTTATACTGATACTCAAACAAAAAAAGGGCGGATTGAAAGGTGGAAAAATGTAGATGGCAGTTTTGTTGTAAACGATTCAGCAATAGTAAAACCTGAGTATGTTTTATTAGTAGATGATGTAATTACAACCGGTGCTACTTTAGAAGCCTGCGGAACAGCAATAGTTGAAAGTGGCGCCAAACTGAGCATTGCGGTATTGGCCTGGGCAAGCGATGAGTGATGCTTTAACAATAAAAAATAATTCATATACAATCCACTTCTTATTTTTACGCCCGGTGAAACTACTCAACCTCATACTGCTTATCTCCTTCGTTTTGTTTGCTGTGAGTTCCTGCAAAAAAGAATCTTTTAATACCAGCCGTGAAGCAAGATTGGATATAGGAAGGGATAGCTTATTATTTGATACTGTATTTACAACTGCCGGATCCGTTACACAGTATTTTCTCATCCGTAATGAAAACAGACAATCCATCCGTATTGATAATATTCAATTAATGGGAGGAACCGGTTCTGCTTTTAAGATGAACGTAGATGGATCGCAGGGTGCACAATTCAGCAATATTGAATTAGCCGGCAACGACAGTATGTATGTTTTTGTAAGAGTAAATGTAAATCCTACTGCCGCTAATCAACCCTTTGTAATAAAAGACAGTATCCGTATTCAATGGAACGGAAATACAGAACATAAGCAATTGGAAGCGTGGGGTCAAAATGCTAATTACATACGGAGTACCATCTTCCAGGGAAACATTACATGGACAAAAGATAAACCTTATGTGATCCTTGGCGGTATGATTGTAGATACCAATGCTACACTCACTGTTCAGTCGGGTACAAGAATTCATTTGAATGCCGATGCACCTTTTATTGTTGATGGTACACTCATCATCAATGGCACCAAAACAGATAGTGTAGTGTTTAGAAGTAATCGTTTGGATGAACCTTATAAAGATTACCCAGGGGCATGGCCCGGCATTTATTTCCGTGGCAGCAGCAAGGATAATGTGCTTACCTATACTTATATCAAAAATTCTTACCAGGGTGTTGTAGCGGAAAAACCATCCGGCAATGCCAATCCAAAGTTGATACTTAATAATTGCTATATCGATAATGTGTTTGATATTGGTGTGCTCGGTATCAATTCCAGTATTACGGCTAATAACTGTCTCATCAGTAACTGCGGCAATAATATTACGCTTGTGTACGGTGGTACTTACAACTTTACGCATGTTACGGCTGCCTCTTACTCCAATCTCTTTGTTACACACAAGAACCCGGTATTGGTGGCTACTAATTTTGTAAAACAGGGCAACCAGATTCTAACTTCACCTTTAAATGCGGTTTTTACCAACTGTATTATTTGGGGCGATGAAGGTTTTGTAGATAACGAAGTAGTAACGGATAAACAAGGTACTGACGCATTGAATCTTACATTCAACAATGTATTATACAGGGCCAAGGCAGATCCTGCCAATACAACATTGAGCAATAGTATTAAAAATCAACTGCCGCAATTTGACAGTATTGATGTAAGCAGACGGTTCTACAACTTTCAGCTTAAAGCCGGTTCACCCGCTATCAATAAAGGAATTGTAACCCCCCTTGTTACAGATATCAACGGAAGGTCCCGGATAGGCCTGCCTGATCTAGGATGTTATGAGCGGCAGTAAACCATTTCGGCTTTTTTTGCATCTGTTTCTTTTCACCGAACTTTGAACAATCAAAAACTTCAAACGTTTATTTTAAAACTTATTGATATGAAGCGTTTATTATTTGCAGCAATTGCTCTGCTCTTTTTATCCTTTACAGTCAAAACTTCTACAAAGTTGCCCAGTGTGCATCAGTTCAAAATTGAAGGACTGGAAGGCGGCACCATTGATTTTAAAAAGTACAAAGGCAAAAAAATACTCATCGTTAATACCGCTTCTAAATGTGGTTACACACCACAGTATGAAGAGTTGCAGGCCCTGTATGAAAAATACAAAGACAAACTGGTAGTAATTGGTGTACCGGCCAACAACTTCGGTGGGCAGGAACCCGGCACCAATGCAGAGATCAAAGCTTTTTGCAGCGGTACTTACAAAGTAACCTTTCCCATGACCACCAAAGTGAGTGTGAAAGGTGATGATATGTGTGAACTCTACCAATGGCTCACCAACAAAGCCAAAAACGGTGTACTGGATGCCGAAGTAAAATGGAACTTCAATAAGTTTTTATTGAATGAAAATGGAGAACTCATTGCTTATTTCCCGAGCAAGGTGAAGCCGATGAGTGAAGAGATTACCGGCAAACTATAAATTTCTCTTTCTGTATTTGAAAGCAGAGGCAATCGCTTCTGCTTTTTTATTTTCTGCAAATCCTATCTTCGCCCTTCATGCAATTCTCAGCGATCATAGGCCAGCAATCAACCATTGAACAGTTGAAAGAAATGGTGGATAACAACCGCCTCAGCCATGCTATTCTTATGATAGCCAAAGAAGGAGCCGGTGGTTTGCCCCTGGCACTGGCTTTCAGCAATTATGTAGTGAGCCGGAGCGAACAACAAAAGCCCGCAGCTGCACCGGTGATGGGTTTGTTTGGTGAAGAAGTGGCACCGGCAGCTGTTTCATCACATGGTGCAGAACTGGCCGCTCAATACATTCATCCTGATATTCATTACAGCTATCCCGTTATTCCTCGCAAGAGTGGTGATAAACCCATCAGTACAGATTACATCAACGAATGGCGGGAGTTCATCAAACAATATCCCTACGGCAATGTGTATGATTGGTTGCAATTCATCGGTGCAGAAAACAAGCAGGGCAATATCACCGCATCCGAGTGTGCCGATATCATCCGCAAGCTCAATCTCAAAAGTTTTGAAAGCGAATACAAAATATTGGTATTGTGGATGCCTGAGTATTTGGGCAATGAAGGCAACAAACTGCTGAAGTTAATTGAAGAACCGCCTGCCAACACATTGTTCATCCTGGTAGCCGAAAATGAAAGTTTGGTATTGCCTACCATAGTGAGTCGTTGCCAAACTGTTCGTATACCGCCCATCGAAATCAATGAGGTGGCACAAGCGCTGCAGCAAAGAGCTAAACTGAGTGCTGAACAAGCCAACCAGATTGCCGGTGTGAGCGAAGGCAATTACCGGGAAGCCCTCCAACTCATTCAGCATGCGGAGGAAGATTGGCAGAGTTTGTTAAGAGAATGGCTCAATTCGGTGCTAAGAACCGGTCCGGTGGCGCAGGTAAAATGGGTGGAAACCGTAAGTGCCCTGGGTCGGGAAAAGCAAAAACAATTTCTCCGCTACTTTACCCATTTGCTTGAGCAAAGCATTCGACTCCGCACTATGGGCGAGGATAATCTGCCGCTCACGGGCACAGAAAAAGATTTTGCAGTTCGCTTAAATAAAATGTGCGATGTCAGTCGCATACAGGCTATTACGCAGGAACTGGACAAGGCGGCCTACTACATTGAACGCAATGCCAACGCCAAGCTGCTCTTTATGGCCCTTACCATCAAGCTGTATCATATTATTGCCAACGGGGCGGTGATTGAGGTTCAATAGAGCTGTCCTCCCGAACGAAGTGGTGGATCTGCTCAGCGTTTGTACATAGCCTAACAGATTTCTCCTTCGTCGAAATGACAAAACGCCTTTAATTCCTTATTTTTGATGAATTGACCTTGAACGGATTAGCGAAAAAGAGCAGGTCAATAAAAAAAGACAGAAGAAAAGGTTTTGTGCAGCAGGCTTTTGAAACAGGGAGCATCTTCTGTTGCGTCGCACACTTGTACCGCCTTAACATTATTGAACTGAATGTTTCGTCGGCATCACGCAAAAGGCGTTGATACTGCCGTGCTTTTTTCAGCACTGCATTCAACATAGCACTAAAGTAGGGCAAAAAGCTCCCTGCTGAACAGAACGTACAAGAGAGTGACACAACACAGCTTCATAAATATTCCTCAGCTTGCCCCCAACTCCTTCTTCATTTCGGTTTGATCATTTTTAATTTCTCATGTTTATATGAGTTGTACAAGTTGCGGAACGGGTAAACCAAATGGCTGCAAAAGCAATGGTGGATGCAGCACGGGCGGGTGTAACCGTTTGAATGTGCACGACTGGCTGGCCAATCTTCCCTTCAGCGATCCTACGAGTGATTGCCGTGTGGTAGAGATTACGTTTAATAACGGCAGCCGCAAAGAATTTTACCGGAACAATACGCTCCAGCATTTTGAAAAAGGTGATATGGTAACGGTGGAAGGTGTGAGCGGTTTTGATGTGGGTATGGTAAACCTGAGTGGTGAACTGGTGCGCATGCAAATGAAAAAGAAAGGCGTGGCAGAAGATAACCCGGAGATGAAGAAGATCATGCGCCGTGCCAATGAAATGGATTTGCAGAAGTGGAGAGAAAGCAAGGAGCGTGAAAAACCGGCACTGGTACGTACAAGGGCCATCCTTATACAGTTGAAGCTGGATATGAAGCTGATTGAAGTAGAGATGCAGGCCGATGGACGGAAAGCCACTTTTTATTATACTGCCGAAGACCGTGTGGATTTTCGTGAGCTCATTAAAATTCTTGCCGGTGAGTTTAAAGTGAAAGTGGAGATGAAGCAGATCGGCATCCGGCAGGAAGCCGCAAAGATTGGTGGTATCGGCAGTTGCGGCAGGGAATTGTGCTGCAGCAGTTGGCTCAGTGATTTTAAAAGTGTAACCACCACTATTGCACGCTATCAAAACTTAACCATTAATCAAACAAAACTGAGCGGACAATGCGGCCGTTTAAAGTGTTGTTTGAATTATGAACTGGATACTTACCTGGATGCCTTACAGCATTTCCCCACGAATGCTGATATGCTGGAGCTAAGCCGTGGTACCGCCACACTCATTAAAAAAGATATTTTCAAAAACCTGATGTGGTATGTGTTGCCGGATAGCAACAAGCAATACCCGGTGCCGATTGACCGTGTAAAAGAAATCCGTGCCATGAATGCGAAAGGTATAAGGCCCGATGAGTTAGGTGCTATTGAACTGGCTCCTGCCAAGGCAGAAGAAAAAGAAATGGCGCATGTGGAGCTCGTGGGTCAAATAAGCCTGCGTGCATTAGAGCGTAACAGCAAAAAACGCAGAGACCGGGAGCAATCACAACGCAATCAGCCGCAGCAAAAACAACAGGGCGGTAATCAACAACAACAAAGAAGACCGCAACAGCAACAAGGCGGTGGAAATAAACAACAGCAGGGCGGCGGACAAAACAGAGGCCAACAACAACGGCCACCTCAAAATCAAAACCGTCCGCAGCAGAATCGTCCGCCGCAACAGCGGAGGAACGAACCGCCGAAGAAGGATAATTAATTGTGAAACCCCGAACAAAGCGTCGGGGTTTTTTATTTAGTAGGTATCTTTCTGTTTCATGCGAAAGTTTATGAAAATATCATTCATGATTCTCAGTATCATATTAGTTCTATGGCTCCTGTTGGCACAAAGCTGTATGAAGTTTCGGATGAGTGATAAAGAAGCAAAGAAAAAGTTTGATGAAGCAGGAGTTGCGCTTCAAACTCCTGTAAAGAAAATTGATGGTGTGAATCTGCATTATGCACAAACAGGGAATGATACATTGCCCACCTTATTATTTGTTCATGGAACACCCGGAAGCTGGGATGCATTTCAGAATTATTTGAGGAATAATGAACTGTTGCAACATTATCGTATCATTTCCATTGACCGCCCGGGATTTGGTTACAGTGATTTTGGCAATGCCATGAATATGTCTGCACAAACAAACATCATCAGCCAATGGATGGATGCGGTGAATAATGGTAAGCCGTTTATCATTGTTGGTCATAGTTTGGGCGGACCATTAGTATTAAAATTAGCTGCTGCACGACCACAATACACAAAAACAGTAGTGGTATTAGCTGGTTCACAAGACCCGAGCGCCGAAAAACCGGAGAAGTGGCGGCCTGTTTTATTCAAAACACCGTTAAATTATTTAGTGCCCGGTGCCTTACGCCCCAGCAATGAAGAGCTATGGTATTTGAAAAATGACTTAAAAGAAATGGCGACCGATTATGAAAAGATAACCTGTCCTGTGTACATATTGCATGGTACAAAAGATATGCTGGTGCCATACAGCAACGTAGCATATACACAAAAGATGCTTACCAAAACAGATTCCGTTTTTGTAACCACATTTGAAAAAGAAAATCATTTTATTGTTTGGACGAGAGAGAAAGAGATTGTGGAGTTGTTGATGAGCCTGAAGTAACGAAAACTAAAAATCCCGATGATTCGGGATTTTAATTTTATTTACTTAAATACATACTCCTGTCTTTGTACAACTGACGGAAGTAAGGATCTCTCAAATTTTTAATAAAGCGGATGGCTTCACCTGTACTTTTCATTTCAGGCCCCAATTCTTTATTTACATTGGGAAACTTATTAAAGCTGAACACAGGTTCTTTAATGGCATAGCCGGTGAGCTTTTTCTCGTATGTAAAGTCTGTTAATTTCTTTTCACCCATCATTACCTTGGTAGCAATGTTGAGGTAAGGAATCTGGTAAGCTTTGGCTATAAACGGAGTGGTTCTTGAAGCACGAGGATTGGCTTCAATTACATAAACTTTGCCGTCTTTGATGGCAAATTGTATGTTGATGAGTCCTTTTATGTTCAATGCCTTAGCAATCTTTTTAGCATACTCTTCCATCGTTGTTACAACCAACGGCGTTAAGTTGAACTCCGGTAACACCGCATGGCTGTCGCCACTGTGGATACCTGCGGGTTCAATATGCTCCATCACACCCATTACATGAAAGTTTTCACCATCGTAAATGGCATCAATTTCCGCTTCCTGGCAACGGTCGAGGAAATGATCAATCAAAATTTTATTGCCGGGTAAATGTTTTAATAAGCTCAACACTGCTTTCTCCAGTTCCTCATCATTAATCACAATCCGCATACGCTGACCACCGAGTACATAGCTGGGGCGTACCAACACCGGATAACCAACTTCCTTTGCCACTTCCATAGCATCGTCTGTAGTATAAGCAGTTCCGTATTTTGGATAAGGAATATCCAGTTCTTTCAAGAGATCACTAAAGCGGCCACGATCTTCCGCTATATCCATATTGTCAAAGGAAGTGCCGATGATGCGGATGCCTTTCTCATGCAGACGCTTGGCCAATTTGAGAGCAGTTTGTCCGCCCAACTGCACAATCACACCATACGGTTGCTCCAGTTCAATGATTTCCCAGAGATGCTCCCAGTTAACGGGTTCAAAGTAGAGTTTATCAGCCATGTCAAAATCGGTACTCACCGTTTCGGGGTTACAGTTTACCATGATGGCTTCATAACCGCACTCTTTAATGGCGAGTAAACCGTGTACACAGCAGTAATCAAATTCAATACCCTGACCAATTCGGTTGGGGCCGCTGCCGAGAACAATAATTTTTTTACGTGTAGATGGAATGGACTCGTTGTGAAGGACTGTATTTGCCATGGCGGTGCAAAGGTAGGGGTGCAGCAGAAAAAATGTAAAAGGATTTCAATCATTTTCTGCTGATGTAAATAAACAGTGGAAAGCGGCTGCAACTGTTAGTGGTAAAGGATTACAGGCTTACCAGGGCTTTTCAAAATCAGCTTTTCCAAATGTATGCTCACGGGTTACCAGTGGAGATTGACCTTTGTTGTACCTGCTGAAGCCGGTTCCCTTCAATAATCTTGCGATTAAGGCCAGTGGTGTGAGCAGCAGGAAAAAAACGATTGTAAGCAAAATTCTGCTGTTGATCCAACCGAGGACAGAAGCTAATTTCATCCACCCAAGGTGAATCAAATTTCCAAGTGCAGGTATAAGAAAACCAGCAAGCGCTGCTGTGGCCGGTATCAGTAACCAGTAATTATGAAACAAGATGCACAATAAAACAAACCCGGCTATAATGACGGCAAGTGAACTATGTTGTTGCTGCCACTTCATATTAAAACAAAGAATAGATAAAAGGCGCCGCAGCACTGCCGCCGCCAAAAATGAGCAAAGCACCTAACAGCACGAGGAATATAATGATGGGCGCCAGCCACCATTTTTTACGCTCTTTTAAAAAGAGCCAGAAATCTTTGAGTAGTTCAATCATAATTTTTGCTGCATCAGCAATTTAACTCTTTGCAAAATTAAGGAAGCTATCTGTTGATTAAATCCGGGTGAATAATGAAATGCATCCACATACAATGGTTTAATGGCCTGCTTTTGAATATCGCCAAGATACAGCCGGCCTGTTTTGTTCAGAAATGCTGTTTCTAACTGCGGATAAACAGCCGCAAACACAGGCTCCTCTTTTTTAGAACAAACAGGATCCATAGCCCGGTCAGGATATTGGTAATAGGGTACAGGCTGTACTACTAATAATGAACGGATGTCTTTTATAACCGCTTCCTGCTCTATCAATGATACCGATTGCAGGTAACCATTGATGAGTAAAGTTTTATCCGTTGGGTATTGGGTTGCTGCTGTTGCCGTTGTTAACGACGTTGTATTTCTGTACGTATTGCTGAGCCAACTCTCATTTGCCGAGGTATAATTTTTATAAACAAAGTTGTTAAGCCCGTCCATAAAAATGACCAGGTGAGGTTTCTTTTGGGAGCTCAGCAGATGCTGAAACAATTTGTACTCCTGGTACAGGTAATAGTAAGGCACCCCATAATTATGCACTTCTAAAGAAGTATTGGTATCAATACTATCATAAAACTGTCTTGCAAAAAAGGAAGGAATAGTTTCCGCATCAGCAACATTAAAACCAAATGTGGTAGAGCCTCCTAAAAACCAGATGATGAGCGTATCTTTTCCTTTTTGAATAAAGCCGGGGATGGTTTTGCGTTCAAATCCACGGATGTTCACATACGTACCTGTGAAATCTTTGTTCCGGAATTCCAACCATGGAGTATAGATGAGATGATTCGAAGCCATCGCTTCATCATGAACCTGCCGGTTCATTTGTTCAGATGAATCAGGTCTTACTAATTGCTGAAACTGATAGTTCTGTTTGGTTCGGGTTTCAACTTCTTTCTTCTTACGGATGTTTTCTTTTACAGCATGATATAACTCAACAACCGCCAGCTTTCTTTTACCATAACGATGATAATAAAAAACACTGGTGATTACTTCTGCCAGTAAAGCGGTGAGGATAACCAGAAGGGCTGTATAGAAAATTTTTTTAGTCATGCAGAACGACTGTGAATGAAGCTTTTAATCAGTTTTGATTTTCTCTTTCCAGTTACTGTCTTCTTTCCAGGCGGGTTGCTCTTTTTTGGCAAATAAATAATTACCCATCACAAGGTAATCCATTTCTGTGCGCATGAAACATTGATAAGCTTCTGCCGGAGTGCAAACGGGAGGTTCTCCCCTTACATTAAAACTGGTATTAATAAGCACGCTGCAACCTGTTTGTTGTTTAAATGCTGAAAGCAGGTTATAAAAAGCAGGATTGGTTTCTTTATGCACAGTTTGAATACGTGCAGAAAAATCAATATGTGTAACAGCGGGTAAACTGCTGCGTTGGAAATAGAGTTTTTCCTGCAGTGGCAATGTATGATAGTTCTGAGGAAGAGGATTTTGTAATTCTTTTTTTACAGGTTGCACCAATAACATGTAAGGTGAACTTGTTTTAAGTTCAAAATATTGTTCCGCATCTTCCGCTAATACAGCCGGTGCAAAAGGCCGGAACCCTTCCCGGTATTTGATTTTAAGGTTGAGCTTTTTCTGCATTGCTGCATTGCGTGCATCTGCGAGTATGCTGCGGTTACCAAGAGCACGGGGTCCGTATTCCATACTGCCTTGAAACCATCCCACTACATTTCCTTCGTTGAGTAATGTTGCCACTGTAGTATTCAATGCCGCTTCATCAGTAAACAGTTGAAAATTTGCATGAAAGCTTTCGGCTGTATGCAGTATTTCATCATTGGTGAAAGAGGGTCCGAGATAAGAACCAATCATACCGTCGGGTAATTGAACAGTACGGCTTTGTTCTTTGAACAAATGATAAGCAGCCCATGCCGCTCCAGCAGCTCCGCCTGCATCACCGCCGGCTGGTTGAATATAAATTTCATCAAACAATCCGCTGTTCTGCAGTTTGCCGTTAGCCACACAGTTGAGTGCTACACCACCGGCCAAACATAATTTTTTGGCACCTGTTATCTGTTGTGCATGTGCAACGAGCTTTAGTACAATTTCTTCTGTTACCTGTTGAATAGCCAAGGCCAGGTTACAATGATGTTGCTGCAACTCTTCTTCTTCAGCCCTTCGTTTAAAACCAAAAAGCGATTCCCATTTGCCGTCATTCGCCATTCTTAAACCAACGGCATAATTAAAATAAGATTGGTGCAGGAAAATACCTCCATCATCAAAAACTGTTATAAGATGTTCTTTGATTTTTTTTATAAACTCTTTTGTTTGCAAAGATTCCGGATCACCATAAGGCGCTAATCCCATCAGCTTATACTCACCGCTGTTTACTTTAAAGCCGAGATAATAAGTAAAAGCAGAGTACAGCAAACCCAGCGAATGCGGAAAGTTGAGTTGTTTTAATAAACTGATCGATGCATTGCTCCCTTTGCAGATTGTAGTAGTGGCCCATTCGCCCACACCATCAATAGTAAGAATAGCTGCTTCTTCAAATGGTGATGGATAAAAAGCAGAAGCAGCATGACTGAGATGATGTTCTGCAAACAGTAAGTTCAATTGTTTGGCTGCAGCAGGATCTATTTTCTTTAATTCATCACGGATGATTTTTTTGAGAAACAGTTTTTCATTGAGCCACACGGGCATCGCTTTCAAAAAAGAAGCAATGCCTTTTGGTGCAAATGCATAATAGGTTTCCAGCAGCCGTTCAAATTTTAAAAAAGGCTTTTCATAGAATACAATAGAGTCAATGTCTTTTAATCCTATTCCAGCTTTCTTCAAGCAAAAGGCAATGGCATTTGAAGGAAAAGCAGCATCATGTTTTTTACGGGTAAAACGTTCTTCCTGTGCCGCAGCAATCAACTGCCCGTTATAAAGGAGTGCAGCCGCAGCATCATGATAAAAGGCAGAAATACCAAGAACGTACATAGGCGCAAAATAACTCTTTACTGCAGAGATGCTGTAAAGGAAGCATACATTTCTTTCCAGCCTGCAAATAAAGGATCAGTTCCGAGGAACTGGTTGTGAAAAACGGTGATACAGGTGCCTCGTACCTGTTGTACTTCCTGCACTAACTGCTGCAGTTCAGTTGCAGCATGTTCCGGTGTGTGATGGAGTTCATAAAAATTGTTGGCTTCCATAAAAACAAAAGGATGAACACGCAAGGAAGTTGCTGCTTCCTGTTCCAGGTCGTACCACAAAAAAGAATTACAGGTTGATGCACGAAAGCCGTTGACCGTACCGTAGCCCATGCTGTAATCATCTGTTATACCTGCCTTCATCAATTCCCTGTAACTATGAGGTAAATGAAACCGTAGATAATGATGCCGGCTTTTGGTTACCGATTGCTTCAGTATTGATTCAAGTGTATTTTTTTCTTTGGTAAGGTTTTCACGGGCTGTATTGCTGCAAACAGATGGATGCAGGCCAACAGTTGCATGTTTGCCGCTGGCAGCAATCAATTGTTGCAATGCTTTCTTTTTGGGAGAAATATTTTTATCAAGTTCAGTTTTTTCTTCGGCCACTAAAAAAAAGTATAACGCAGCTAATTGATGTTGCTGATGCAATTCCTGCAGCCAATGATAACAATCAAAAGGATCCTCTTCTTTACCCAGCAATACACGTAATCGTTGTGCTATTGAAGAAGGTTGTTTGATGGAAGCTCCAAGATTGCGCCGGAATCCCTTGTGTTGATATGTCCACGCAATGTCAATATCGTAAGTGGGGATGAATGTGAATGCTGAATGGTGAATGGTGAGTGCGTTGAATTTAGATTGTAGCAATTTGCCAAACTCTTTCAGCCAACTATCAACAACAGGTTTGTTCAGAAAATTGTTTTTCCAGGCCAGTGAATTCCAATGCGCATACCGTCCATATTCATCCGGCTCATGTTCCAGGTATTCTTCATAGCGACTGATGCAATAGAAGATTGCTGAAAACAAATCAAACCCTATATCATCTTCGGTTTTAAAAAAAGCGATGGTGTTATGCCATTCAAAACAATTAATCTGCTGTTTTCTTATTTCCTGCTCATGCAGCAAACCTGAAGCATAAATAAAAAGCTCATCAGTTGCTAAGCGCTGCGTGGAATAATTGATTTTTTCTGAATGATGCGCTTTGAACAACATTAGATCATCAGTAATCACAGCCTGCCAATTCATTTTTTCATTGAGGTAATCAATGACATATTGAAGACGGGGTGTGATATGATGGCTGAATACTAACAACAAACGATCAGTTGGAATTTTTTTCTCGCCAGAGCTGGTTAAAGCTCTTCTCCGGGAACTGCAGTTCGCCATGATGCTTCTTCCACTCCTTCACAAAGTTGTTCAGCACAAAATTTTTGATTTTGCTGCTACCCATATTCATCATCTTTCTGCTCATGCTGGCCTGTTTCCAAACTTTCCATGCCATACGTTCAGCAAAAGATGAATAGCCCTGCGCAACTGATTCATATCGGTTTTCCAGAAGAAGTTCATGCAGATTAATCCGTACCGGGCACACTTCAGTACAATTTCCGCAGAGGGAGGAAGCATAACTCAAATGTTTGTATTCATCAAGATGATTGAGATGCGGCGTAATTACTTTTCCAATCGGTCCACTGTAAGTAGCTCCGTAACTGTGACCGCCAATGTTTTTATAAACGGGGCAGGCATTTAAACAAGCTCCGCAACGAATACAATACAAACTTTCACGGGTGGCCGGATTTTTCAGGATGTTGGTACGTCCATTATCCAGTAAAATCACAATCATTTCTTCCGGACCATCTTTTTCGTTTGTTTGTCTTGGTCCGAGCACAATGCTGTTATACACCGTTACCTGCTGACCGGTACCATAAGTAGCCAGCAAAGGCCAGAACAAACCAAGATCATTAATAGAGGGCAGTACTTTTTCAATGCCAACTACCACAATATGAGTTTTTGGAAAGGCACAGCTTAACCTTGCATTGCCTTCATTTTCAGTAACGGCAATACCGCCTACATCGGCCAAAATAAAATTGGCGCCGGTAACTCCCACCTCTGCCTGTAAGTATTTTTCACGAAGAATTTTCCTGGCCACCAATGTGAGTTGCTCAGGAGTAGCTTTGGGGTCAGTTCCCAGTTTTTCTGCAAAGAGTTTTGCTACATCTTCCTTGCTTTTGTGCATGGCCGGTGTAACAATATGATAGGGTGCTTCACCATCCAGTTGCTGAATGTATTCGCCAAGATCCGTTTCTACACTTTCAATACCGTTTTTTTCAAGCATGTCGTTGAGATGAATTTCTTCCGTAACCATGCTCTTGCTCTTCACCAGTGTTTTGCAGTTTTTTGCCTGGCATATTTTTAAAATTTCATCACAGGCCTGTTGAGCGTTTTCTGCCCATATTACTTTACCGCCACGGCGTGTGAACTGCAGTTCAAATTCTTCCAATTGCTGGTCCAGTGTTTCCAGCGCCCGCCATTTTACGTTCTTGGCACGCTCCCGTGCAGTCATGAGTTGTGTAAACTGCTGTTTACCTTCCGGCACTTTGGCATTGTACTTCCCAATATTGAAATTGATAGTACGGCGGTGGTCAAGATCCGCAGCCTTGATGGTGCTTTTGGCAATAAACTTTGATGCTGTTTCACTCATGATTCTTTTGTTTCTTTCTGTTGATAGTATTGATTCGCAATCTGCTCCAGCACTTCATAAAAATCTTCACCATACTTGCGAACAAGTGCTTCTTTCAAAAAACGATATACAGGTACTTTCAACTCTTTGCCAAAAGCACAGCCGGAATTGCACATGGGATCCCTTGGCTCGTAATTGAGATATTCGTTCTCTGTGTTTTCACTGTTACTGATTTTGATAGGGTACAAATGGCAACTGATGGGCTTTTTCCATTTGGTTTTACCTTCATTGTACACCTGTTCAAAACTGCATTTAACGATTCCTGCCTCATCTACCAAACCATAAGCACACATACCATTGCTGATGGTAGGTGTTACCCAGCCGAATTCCTGATCGTATGTATAGTACCCTTGTTTTTCTACTGCTTTTTTCCCTTCATCAGTCAGCAAATCCGCTACATGTATATATGCCTCTTTCACTTCATTCATCTCTTCTTTGGTGAGCGGCGCACCTGCATCGCCATCAATACAACAGCCGCCTTTGCATGCACTGAGGTTGCATACAAACTGTTCCTCTATCACTTCATCGCTGATGTATATATTATCAATTACAATCACACTTAAAATTTCTGCAAATTTAGTGATGCGGTTGCGATTGTTCTTTCTTTTTAAATAAACCCTGCCACCATGCCCTGCTGCTGCTTCTTAAACGAAGCATGTGCTGTGAGGATAAATAGTGAATCACCCTGTGCTCTACCCAATGATGTAAGGGCACGAGTAATGCTGCTACCAAAACCATCATGCCCAAGTCTTTCCACGGTTCACCCTGCGTTATGCCGTAAATGCTCTTCTTAAATACAAGGAAAATAAACTCGAAGAACATAAGAAATGCAAAAAAGCCGATGATACGGATAGTTGAAGCTGATACCCGTAAAAAACCCAGCATCACCAGCCCCACAAAAACAGCAGCGATGGCAATAATGATTGCCATGTATTGAATACGGTTTCTTTTTTCAATCTTTTCTTTTTCTGCAGCAGCCAAACGTTCCATCCTTTTTTCTTCATCCGTTATCTGCAGTTGCAGAATTTCGTCTTCTTTGCCAAGCTTGTCCAGGCTGTCTTTAAATTTGTTGTGAAGTTTATTGTAGTACAGGGCTTTTTCATAATTGCCGGCCAAGGTATAAGAAGTGTCCAGCATTTTAGTATAATACCGCATCCACTCAAGGTTTTGTGTTGCTTCTGCAAGTTGCTTTGATTGTTCAAAAACAGCTATGGAGTTTATCTTATCTCCTTTTTTTAATAAATAGTCGCCGTATTGTGCGAAGAAGCTAAGCTTTGATGCTGTGTTTACGCTGGTTTCAAAAAAAGGCAGACAGCGTGCATAAAAATAGGTTGCTGAATCCAGTTTGTTCATCTGTGTATAAATAACGGCATATGCCTGGTCAATAACACTGTTCATTCCAAAACCTGAAATGTATTGTTTCAGGTCTGGTTTGTTGTTAAAAAAGTTGAGTGCTTTTTGTGGTTCATCGGCACTCAGGTACATATTGAGTAGTCCCATGTAGCCCTGCATTTTCAATGGTGCAAATGCAATCGTATCGGCATATTTTATGGACGTTTCGTAGAATGATTGTGCCATGTTGTAATTTTTCTTACGCACATAAATATTGCCGATTGTATTATACACAGTTACCCTGCCGTATTTTGATTCTTCTGATTTACTTTGAAAGTCAAGGTGCAATACTTTGAATGCATAGTCTAATGATTTGTCATAATTTTTAGTGCCAAAATAAAAATCTGCAAGCTGTAAGTAGCAGACTCTTTTGAGCGGAAGGTTGTCAATCTTTTCCGCAAGGGTTGTTGCTTCAAAAATATTTTTCAGTGTAAGCAGTTTATCACCTTTTTCCTTGTAGCTCTGTGCAAATGAAATATAAGAAGCTGACAAAAGGCTGTCGTTATTCAGGCTTTGTGTTATGGCGAATGCCTGTGTAGTATAAGAAAGCGATTTGTCAATTTCAGAAATCAACCGATGCACATGTGCCTGCCATAACAAAGCTTCAGCCTGTTCTTTCTCCAGTTTGTTTTCTTTGGCTATGGTGAAGGCAATATCAAGGTATTGTTGTGCTTTTACAGCATATCCTTTTTTGGCAGCAATAAAACTGAACCGGAGCCCGTTGTCAATTTGTGCTTTAAACATGGCTTTCCGGTCTCGTGACAATTCTGCATCTTCCAGCGCTTTATTACCCCAATAATCGGATTGAAGGGTATCAATTGCCATATAAATCTGCGACAGCTCTCCCGCAAGTCTTGCTTTTTCTGTGAGCTTTTGTTCTTTTTTGTAGAGTGCAGTGACACTGTCTACAAACTTTGCCTGCTGGGCAACGGATGTGTTGAGTAAAATGTTGAAAGCGGTAATGCAGTAAATACAGAAGGAAAGAATGTTATTGAGCTTGTGCATGTTCTTTGAATTGGTTAGGATAGACTAAAGATATTGATTCAACTTCTATTAAAATTCAAATACACACTCTTTGCTGGAAAATTCAATACTAAAATTATGTTACCCCTTTTTTAACGAAACAGTTTATTCGTTAATTGATTTAGCGTTTTGCTTAAGGTTATTCAATTTTTGCTGCACAGCTTTTGGGTTTAACCCTTTTTGTTTCAAACTGGCAATTGCCTTTTCTAATGCACCGATTGCTGCCTCTTTATTATTAAGTTTCATAAAGAGGGATGCCCTCGTTTCAAAGTAGGAGGGCGAATCAAAAAGCTCTATCGCCTTATCTGTTAGTTGTAAGGCAAAGTTGATTTTTAAGCTGTCATTAAAAAACCTGAGATAGATATTGGCAATCTCGTCAATTTCATTTCCTAACGAATTCGTTGATTTTGTAAAACGAATAGTGCGTACACCCATATTTGATTCAGCATTTTTCATTTTTTCATTACGATCAATGCTATCGATCCGTTCAAGGGAATCTTTGGAAACCTGTAAGAAATAGAAATTGGAAAAGGTTTTACAATAACTGTCAAGATTAAGCGTGTCGTTAATACCTGCGTAGTAATAAATCATTTGCTTGTACCAGCCCTTTCTGCCTGCGTTTCTATCAGGTGCATAAGTCGATGCTGTAAATGAAGCGACTCTTTGTGCCAATAAGAAATTCTTTGTGGTGATTGCTTTATTTCTGGTTTTATAAATTATGTTTTGGTTGATTCTGATACGTTCCTGCAAAGGAAGTTTTCGCCAGCAACTGTTAAATACCGCCGAGTCTTTTCTCATTATACTATCCGGAGTACTTGAAAGTAATGGAGCAGTAGAAATCAGGAACGCAACAGTTTGCTCTGTATATAATTCTTGAGGCATTAACAGTGAAAGATATATCCCGACTAAACTGTCATGTGAAATGCCCAACTCCATTTTTTTCTGAATCAATTCTTTAGTAATTCCGAGAGTAGGCTCTTCTTTTTTATAGCGGTTTTCAAGTTCTTTATGTTCTTTAAATACTTTTTCTTTTGCTATCGCCTTTTTGATTTCATTTATATATGTTTCTGCAAAAGTTGTGGATGCCGGGTACTTATGGAGCAGGTTGCCGGCATCGTTAAAGAACAGAATTCCATACTTGATCAAATGCTTTTTGCTCAAATCTTTCCATTCTGATGATTCAGGGTTGAGGCTAAGAGCAATAGTATATCTCTCTGCAACTTCCTGTACTCCTGCACCATTAAGACCTTCTTCAGCCGCAACATTACATTGAATACATTCCTCACTTTCCAAACGCACCATTACAATCTTATCAGTTTTCCTGGCTTTCTTTAACGCCTGTTCAAAGTTTATATTCTGAAAATAACTCTGTGCATTACATATTATGGGCAGGAGTAATAAAAGAATCAACCTGATGATTTTCATAAATGAAGTATTAAAAGGCAAAATAAAAAAAATCCCGATACCATAGATGTGTAACGGGATTCTTTCATTTGAAAACTAATTTATCTTACTGCCCCTGTGCCAAACTGTAAGCCTTTTTATCGCCCCACATGTTCAGTAATTCTGTTGAACAGATTTTGAAATCAACCATTGTACGTTTATACAATTCTAAAATATCAACCTGTGTTAACGGCATATCTTCAATACTTTCAAAGCGGCATCTGTATTGGTTCACCAAATTCGTAAAGATGCTTCCCTTGGGCCATACCTGTGTGCCACGGTTACTGATAGTTACCAGTTTAAATAAATCACCGGTATGTTTCAGTAATTTTTCAGCTACTTCTTTAGGCTGCTCTGCACTTTCTATAAACAGATCTACACCCACAATTACTTCACCTTCCATTTCCTTACTCATAATGAGCGGATTTTTCTCCAGCTTATAAACCGTTTGGGTAGCCGGTTTATCTTCCAGCATCGGGCGGGGATTATGAGCCGGTAATTTTCCAAAATTGCTGATGATGGCATTGGCAAACCCAGTTGTGTTTACACTTGCTTTGCTCTTATCACCAAAATCACCGGTATGTACACCGCTTTCTAAAGTGTAAAGCAAGGCGTTTTCAATCATGGCAGCCTTCTGCATCAAACCTAAGTGACGCAGCATGCCAAAACCGCTCAACAATAAGGCAGTAGGGTTGGCAATATTTTTTCCGGCAATATCCGGTGCTGTACCGTGTACCGCTTCAAAAATGCAGATATGATCACCAATGTTAGCGCTGGGTGCAAAACCTAAACCACCCACCAATCCTGCACATAGATCACTTACAATATCACCTTGCAGATTTGTAAGTACCACCACATCAAACAAATCAGGACGGCTCACCAGCTTCATACACAAATCATCAACAATCACATCATCTGCTTTCAACTCCGGGTATTCTTTGGCTACTTCATAAAACACTTCCAGGAACAAACCATCCGTAATCTTCATGATGTTAGCCTTGTGACCACAGGTAATACGTTTGGCTCCTTTTTTCTTAGCCATTTCAAACGCATATTTAATCACCTGCATACTGCCTGGGCGTGTAATAAAACGGCGGCTCAAAGCCACATCATGCGTAAGCATGTGTTCAATACCACCATAAGTATCTTCAATATTTTCACGTACAATCGTTACATCAATAGGGATGCCTGCTTTACTGAACACCGTATCTACACCATGCAATGTCTGGAAAGTGCGTTTGTTGGCATACGTATTCCATGTTTTGCGGGCAGTAACGTTTACACTTTTTACGCCTTTTCCTTTGGGGGTTTCCATGGGGCCTTTAAATAAGATACCCAGGTTTTCTATGGTGGCCTGTGCTTCTGGAGTCATACCATTACTGAAACCTTTATCAAATACCCATTTACCCATATCCACCAGCTCATATTCCAGGGGTACATCGGCTGCTTTAAAAATGTTTAAAACGGCATCCATTATTTCCGGACCAATTCCGTCTCCTTTGGCTACTGCAATCTTTGTCATATTGTTTTGATGTTTAACTGTGTAATCAAATGGTGGTAAGGTGCTGTCTTCATGGTTTTATGTTTCAACGCCCGGAAGCGTTCATCTGTTCGCCTCCATGTGCTGTTTGTTATAATGAAAATTCAACGGAATTGTTCATCGGCCGCAAAGGTAAGGGCCGGCGGTTTTGAATAATTGGATTCGTAATTAAAGAATTGAAAAATATCAGAGCATCCATTCCACTTCGCCAAATTGGAAGGTAGTAGACCCATCTGCCCCCGTCATCAACCGGCCTTGTGCATCCACGCCCTTAATGAGCGTTTCAAATGCCCTGTTGCCCTGCTTCAGTTTCATTGTTTTATTCCGGCCAAACAATAATTGGTTATAGGATTCAAAATAAGTCAACGGGTTTTGTGCAGCTTGTTCAAGCGCTGTTACTACAGCTTCCTGTAACTCAAGAGCCAGTTGTTTAATATCAGCTTCCTTGCCGGTGATTTGTTTGATAGATACCGGGTTTTGCAGAAAATCAGGGAATTGCTTCTGCAATACATTAATGCCAATGCCGGCCACCACCCAGTTGAAACTGTTGCCTTTAACCGTGGTTTCCATTAAAATGCCTCCCAACTTTCGGTTGCGCCAGTACAAATCATTGGGCCATTTAATGCCGGTTTCATCGCCGGTGTAGCGTTGCAATACGCCGGCTGCTGCTACTGCTATTGCCATTAATAGCGGAAAAGGCTGACCGGGATCTGCAAAATCAGGTTTTAACAAAATACTTACACTCAAACTTTCGCCATGGGAGCTTTGCCAGCTTTTACCTCTTTGTCCACGACCTGCAGTTTGATGATAAGCCAGTACTGCTAAGCCATTTACAGGTTCCTCATGCCCCTTTGGCAGGTGCTTTCCGCGTGCCCACCCCATGGCATAGTTGTTGGTGCTGTCCACTTCGTTCAGTTCAATGAGAGGGGGTAGGTTTTTTTTGAGGCTCATGTAAGGGAACTTTATTTAATTTTGAGCAAACAAAGTAAATGCATCTCCGCTAAAAGGAGGCACCAGTAATTATTCACTAAATAAACAGCCATTTGAGTACACTATCTCTTACCGGTACACT
This sequence comes from Lacibacter sp. MH-610, assembly GCF_045780045.1. NCBI lineage: Bacteria > Pseudomonadati > Bacteroidota > Chitinophagia > Chitinophagales > Chitinophagaceae > Lacibacter > Lacibacter sp. MH-610. The sequence goes on along the minus strand of NZ_CP116002.1, from coordinate 3,816,139 downwards.
TAAAAAACAGTCGAAAGCAACTACCCGTATCAACAGAAACAGCAAGCTATTTAAAACTATTCTTCTGGCCGTTCAGGAAAAAAAGGCGGAGGAAATTGTAAGCCTCGATTTGCGCAAGATACCTGAGGCCGTGGCCGATTTCTTTATCATTTGCCAGGCTACCAGTACTACACAGGTAAAAGCCATTGCAGATAATGTGGAGCAAAAAGTAAAAGAAGTCTGTTTAGAGTTACCTTACCGGCATGAGGGAATGACTGCGGCACAATGGGTGTTAGTGGATTATATCAATATTGTAGTCCATATCTTTCAGCCCGAAACAAGAAAGTTTTACCGCCTGGAAGAAATGTGGAGTGATGCAGATTTACAGGAACATTTGTAAAGGAATTATTGTTTTAATCCGTCTGCTCCACCAGGCAAAGACACTTAAATTTTAATTTCCGGTGAAACATTTCACCTTTCAGTTGTAATATAACCATCAAAATACCCGAGAGGGCTAAATAAAAAAAGAAAATGAGTTTGCAGGATAACAATATGAACGAAGGCGGCGGAAAAGAACCACGTAAAACAATCAAGTTTAATATTTACTGGGTATATGCCATTATTGTGGCCATATTACTGGGCTTTCAGCTTTTTGGGCGCATGTCCCCCTCAACTGTCTCTATTTCCAGGGAGGTGTTTTTAGATAGCCTGCTTAAGCCGGGCTATGTAAAAGACTATTTGATTGTAACCAATAAAAAAGTTGTTAGAGTTACGCTTAAAGAAAATGCGTTTTCTGATCCTTATATCAATTCAAGGTTTGAAAGCCGTAAAATAAAAATTGATAAAAAGCAAGGACCTCATGTTGAGTTCAGAATTCCTGATGTAAGCAACTTTGATAAGCAGCTCAATGATTTTTTCATAGCTAACCCAACGGTGGTAAAGCCGGCATCGGATTCAAGAGAAGAAGAAAACTGGTTAAGCCCCGTATTGAGTTTATTACTTCCGGTTCTGGTATTGATTGCCTTATGGGTACTACTCATGCGCAAGATGAATGCAGGCGGTGGTGCTGGTCCCGGCGGTGGAGGTATTTTCAACATTGGAAAATCACGTGCCCAGTTGTTTGAGAAGGGCACTAAGGTTAACGTTACTTTCCAGGATGTAGCCGGTTTGGATGAAGCAAAAGTGGAAGTGATGGAAATTGTGGATTTCCTGAAGCAACCCAAAAAATACACAGCACTCGGTGGTAAAATTCCAAAAGGTGCTTTGCTGGTAGGCCCTCCAGGTACAGGTAAGACTTTGCTTGCAAAAGCAATGGCCGGCGAAGCACAAGTGCCTTTCTTCAGCATCAGTGGTTCTGATTTTGTGGAATTATTTGTGGGTGTGGGTGCCAGCCGTGTTCGTGACCTGTTCAAACAGGCGAGAGAAAAAGCGCCTTGTATTATTTTCATTGATGAAATTGATGCCATTGGCCGTGCACGTGGACGAAATGCGATTGTAAGTAATGATGAACGTGAAAATACATTGAACCAGTTGCTGGTGGAGATGGATGGTTTTGGTGGCGATACCGGCATCATCATTCTTGCTGCAACAAACAGACCCGATGTATTGGATTCTGCACTCTTACGTCCCGGTCGTTTTGATCGTCAGATTTCTATTGATCGTCCGGATGTAAAAGGCCGTGAACAAATTTTCAAAGTACACCTGAAACCGATCAAGGTTTCAGAAACCCTCGATATTCATAAACTGGCAGAACAAACCCCCGGTTTTGCAGGTGCTGATATTGCCAATGTTTGTAATGAAGCAGCATTGATTGCAGCACGTAAAGGAAAAGCAGCGGTGGATATGAGTGATTTCCAGGATGCGATTGACCGTGTGATTGGTGGTTTGGAAAAGAAAAACAAACTCATCAGTCCGGAAGAAAAAGAAATCATTGCTTATCATGAAGCAGGGCATGCCATCTGCGGATGGTTCCTGGAACATGCGTATCCGTTATTGAAGGTAACCATCGTTCCCCGTGGTACTGCTGCATTGGGCTATGCACAATACACACCTAAAGAACAATATTTGTACAACACTGATCAGTTGATTGACCAGATTTGTATGACACTGGGTGGCCGTGCTGCTGAAGATATTTTCTTTGGTAAGATTTCAACCGGTGCCCAGAATGATTTGCAGCAGATCACCCGTATTGCTTATGCCATGGTGAGTGTGTATGGTATGAATGATAAAGTAGGTAATGTAAGTTTCTACGACCCCAACCAGGATCAAACATTTACCAAACCTTACAGTGATGAAACGGCGAAGATGATTGATGAGGAAGTACGTAAGTTAATTGATGCGGCCTACGAAAGAACCAAAGCATTGCTTACGGAAAAGAAAAACGAAGTTGAGAAATTAGCGAAAGAGTTGCTGGATAAAGAGGTGTTGTTCCAGAGTGATGTGGAATCCCTGATTGGTAAACGTCCGTTTGAACACAAGAAATTATTGGATGAAAACGGTGTTGAAATTCCGCATCATGCACATGCTGCCAGCGAAATTCCTGATACTCCAAATACAGAAGCATGAGTGTTTCTCCCGCAAAGGAAAATATTCTGAAAAAAATAAGACAGGCACTGAGTCACCCGGTGCCTGTTCCATTTCCTCAAAGCGAAGGAAACAACAGTGTATTTCAACCACCGGTTGATGATATGGCTGTGCAGTTTGCACAGGAGTTTACCAAATTGCAGGGCCGTTTTGTGTATTGTGCCGATGCTAAAGAAGCTGTACAGCATTTGCTGGAGTTAGTACAAAGCAGGGCATGGTCTAAACTTGTATGCAGGGAAAAAGATCTGCAAAACCTGTTGCTGGGCTTTGCACCTCAGCTGGAATTTCATAATGCATTGCATGATAGTGATGCTTCTGTCACCAGTTGTGAATTACTCATCAGCCGTACCGGAAGTATTTTGCTGAGCAGTGCTTATGAAAGCGGCCGTACAGCGAGTGTATATGCACCGGTTCATATTTGTATTGCCTTCACGCATCAATTGGTTTATGACATCAAAGATGGATTGGTTCAGCTCAAAGAAAAATACGGCAACCATCTTCCTTCTTTTATATCGCTTGCTACGGGTCCCAGCCGCACAGCAGATATTGAAAAAACATTAGTAGTAGGTGTACACGGGCCTAAAGAAGTGTTTGTGTTTTTAATTGAAACACCTTCTTCCATTTAATTTTTGTTTCACTTTTTACAACAGTGATTTGATTGTATCTTTAAGGCATGAATACGCCTGTTATCCATTTATTTGTTTACGGTTCTTTACGCAGGGGATTTCATCATCCTGTTTTTGATTACATCAAGAACCATTTTACGTTTGTTGCTGACGGTAAGGTGAAAGGCCGCTTATTTGATTTAGGCACTTATCCTGCTGCTGTTCCCTCAGAAGAAGGATACCTGGTTGGTGAATTATTTGTAGCAAACAGCACAGAAGATTTTAACTGGGCCATCAGTCAGCTTGATGATTATGAAGGCCTGAACCCTGAAGCCGGAGAAACTGCCTTGTACAGAAGAGAAACGGTTACTGTTTACCATAATGACACTGAAACCACTGCATGGATTTACTGGTACAATGGTGCTGTAGACGGCTTCCCGGTGGTTGAAAGCGGTGATGTAATGGAGTATTTTAAAAACAGCCGTTAACGGGTTCTCTGTTCCTGTTTCTTCTTTTATATTTGGAAATGCAAGTTCCTGCGGGTAAAAAAATATACTTCCTTTCAGATTTTCATCTCGGCGCTCCCAATAAGGAACAAAGCCTGTTGCGTGAAAAGAAGCTCATTCGTTTTTTAGATGAAATACAATCCACAGCTGCTGCGGTTTTTATTGTAGGTGATCTGTTTGACTTCTGGTATGAATACCGAACTGTGGTACCCAAAGGCTATGTGCGTATTCTTGGTAAACTGGCAGCGATGACAGATGCCGGTATTCCTGTTCATTTTTTTGTGGGCAATCATGATATGTGGATGAAGGATTATTTTCAGAAAGAACTCAACATTCCTGTTTATTTTGAACCAAAGGATTTTGAATTCAACGGGAAGCTTTTTCATATTGGTCATGGTGATGGATTAGGTCCCGGGGATCATGGTTATAAAATGCTCAAGAAGATATTCCGTAATCCTGTTTGCCAATGGTTATTTGGTGTCTTGCCGCCTTACATTGGCATGGGTATTGCCAATTATATGAGCCGGCGCAGCCGTGCACAAACGGGAGCAACAGAAGAACAGTTTCTGGGTGAAGACAAAGAATGGCTCATTATTTATTGCAAAGAGGTATTACAAAAAAAGGTTTACAATTTTTTTGTGTTCGGACACCGCCATTTGCCCATCAATCATCGTCTGTCTGATAGATCAACATACATCAATCTCGGCGATTGGATCCGTTATTTCACCTACGCTCAGTTTGACGGAACAGATCTGGAATTGAAAACATACAATCCTTGAAGTTATTCATTACCATATTTTTTTTAGTTGCTGTTTGCAATACACAGGCGCAGGACAGTTCTTTTTTTACACCTGCTAAAACAGTTGAAGGTGAGTTTGTCGACTTTACGGTGGATAACTTAGGTAACTACTACCTGCTTTCCAAAGACAATCAGCTTAAAAAACTCAATAACCGTGGCGATAGTATGGGAGTTTTTAATGATGTACGTCGCTATGGCAAACTATATTCTATTGATGTTACCAATCCGCTCAAGGTGTTGTTGTATTACAAAAACTTTTCAACGATCGTTGTGTTGGATCGTTTTCTCAACATTGTGAACACACTTGATCTGCGCAAACAAAACATCTTCCAGGTAAAAGCCATTGCCCAGAGCTATGATAATAATATCTGGCTGTATGATGAGCAGAATAATAAACTCAAACGCATTGGTGAAAAAGGGGAAGTGATTTTTGAAACAGTTGACCTGCGCATCATCTTTGATGAAGTGCCATCGCCCACGCATATTTTTGACCACGATGGATTTGTGTACCTCTATGATCCGGAAAAAGGATTTTATGTGTTTGACATTTATGGCAGCTTCAAAACAAAAATTTCGTACAAGGGCTTAACGGATGTTACCGTCTTCGGTAAAACCATACTCGGCATTGAAAACAAAATCATTATTGCTTATACAACCGGAACACTTACTGAAAGAAGACTTCCCTTGCCTGCCGGTCTTGCTGATTATCAGAAAGCCATCATACAACCGGGTCATTTGTACCTGCTTCAAAACAACAGCATCAGGCATTTTACATTTTAAATCTTTAGCAGTAATGCGCCCTTAATCAATTTTAATGCTCATGAAAAGGTTTAGAAATTAATTTTGCATATGCCTGAATTTCTACAAAACAGCTTTCTTGATAATCCACTCATGAGTTATGTATGGATTGCAGTTGTCCTTATAACAATGATGCTGCTCAAGGGAGTGATCTCCCGTTTTTTATGCAGCATCCTGTATGGCTTTTTTCCAAAAGCGAAGAAATATGTGGACCGTAAACAGTTTATTGCTCTGGTATTGCTGCCTATGGAATGGTTTATTGTATGGACTGTGGTGGTATTCTCTTTGCACAAGCTGAAATTCCCCGAAGTATTAAAAGTTGAGTTGTACAAAGTAAGTACACAGGATATTGCTGATGCCATCGGTAAAATAATTCTGATTGTTTTCTTTATCCGTTTACTCATTCGTCTCATTGATTTTTTTGCACTCATCTTTGAAGTACAGGCCAATCAAACCGCTGATCAGAGTGATAACCAGCTTGTAGTTTTCTTCAAAGATTTTTTTAAAGCAGTGGCTGTTATTCTGGGGATACTACTTATCTCCCGGTTTGCTTTTAATTTTAATGTAACCAATCTCATTACAGGTTTAAGCATTGTAACTGCAGCCATTGCTCTTGCTACAAGAGAAAGTCTTGAGAACCTGATCGCCTCTTTCATCATTTTTTTTGACAAACCTTTTACAGTAGGTGATTTAGTGAAAGTAGAAGCCATTACAGGTACAGTAGAAAAAATCGGTTTGCGCAGCACAAGAATACGTACAGATCAGAAGACCTACGTTACCATGCCAAATAAAAAAATGGTGGATAGCATACTCGATAATCTTTCGCTGCGTACACAGCGGAAAGCTGAAATCAGGTTGGAGCTGAGTGTACAAACCTCTTCACAAAAAATAAATGAGCTGCTTGCAAAGGCTGAAATGCTGTTGCAACAGGAGGATGACATACAAACTCACAGCGTTATTCTGAATGATATTGGTTTAAAATCCATTACTGTTCTTGTAGAATACTTTACCAGTTCTATTGAATTCAACCGTTTTCAACAACTCAAACAAACCATCAACCTGCACTTACTGCGTGCGATGGAAGATTTACAAATAGAACTGGCAGGTAGTAAAGAGTAAATACATGCATATCCATTTTCAACCCACACTTCAAAACAATCTCGTTCTGCTGCAACCCTTACAGCAGGATGATTTTGAACCATTATATACAGTAGCAGCTGACCCATTGGTGTGGGAGCAACATCCTAACAAAAACCGTTATCAACGGGAAGTGTTTCAGAATTTTTTTGACGGGGCTATGCAATCAAAAGGAGCTATGCTTATAAAAGAAAAGGAAACAGGAGAAGTGGCAGGCTGCAGCCGGTTTTATGATTATGATGAAACAGCATCTTCCGTTTTCATCGGTTATACCTTTTTCGGACGCAAGTTCTGGGGTAAAGGTTATAACCCTGCTGCCAAACAATTGATGATTGATTATGCATTTCAACTTGTTAATACCATCAAATTTCATATTGGCGCACAAAACATACGCTCACAAATTGCTATTGAACGTATTGGTGCCATCAAGACAAAAGAAATTGAAGTAGCTTATCATGGAGAGCCGGAGCGGCTCAACTTTGAATACGAGTTGAAGAAAGAGGATTGGGGCAAGAGATAAGGGTTATTGAAAGCTTTTCATCACACGCAGGAGTAGGAGGGCACAGAGGGGAAGTAATTCATTCAATCATTTTGTATTTTCTCTATGCACCCTGTGAACTCTGTGTTCTTAAACTCCTACGTTGCCTTCATCAACACTTCGCTCAAGTCTTTATCATACATACCGCTGCTGCCAAACTCTTCAACACGACCAATTTCTTTGCCGGCTTTCATCACCACAATCGTAGGAGCTTTGGTTATGCCCAACGCTTCACACAATGAACCCAGCGTTGTTTTTTTGCGGTCAACACCAATAATGGTGATCCGTTTGGTATCAAAACCTGCTTCTGTACACAACTTCAGTAACTGGGGAAATACAATATGCGAATCTTCACACCAGGTACCGATGAATACAAGCAACTGAACGGTATCTTTTACTTCCTTTAAAGCAGTAACAGCAGCAGCGTTGGGTTTGTACCAGCTGATATCGTTCCGCATCCATTCAAAAGCTGCATCTGTTTTTAATGCATCAATACTCAGAATACCTTTGAGCGTTTTTAAACCATTCTGCGGGTCTTTTCCCACTTCATATTGAACCTGGGCGGTGGTGTTAAGTGCAAGTGTTAAACTAAAGAGCAGGGTAGCGAATAGTTGCTTCATCTTATAAATCTGCTTTGATGGTGAGTAAGAAAGATTTTATTTCCTGTAAACTTTTAATGAGATCATACCGCAGCAGAGAATCATCTTTATACTTTTTGAGATAATCCTTAGCGCCTTCAATGGTATATTTTCTTTGACGTAACAAAAAGTAAATCAGTTGCAGCTTCTTAATATCAGCCACTGTATAAAACCGATCGCCTTTTTTGTTTTTACGGGGTGTAATGTGTTTGAACTCCGTTTCCCAGTAACGCAAGGATGACGGATTGAGGTTGAACATGGCACCTACTTCGCCGATGCTGTAGTAGAGCTTTTTGCTCAGCTCATCATCAGGCGGCAACTGTACCATTTCGGCCTCGCTCACCATATCCTTCAGGCTTTTGCGGCCCCGTTTGGTTTTTGGCTTTACGGCTACAAACTGCACTACATCTTTCTGCACCACTACAGGTGCTGTAGTAGCCGGTTTGGTGTCGTCAAACTCAAATGCTATTTGGGAATTGCCTGTCATGAACCATGCAAAAGTAATAAATCAATTTTGAAGGTAATAGCCTCAAACACATTGACCGTGTTAAAGATGGATAATAAGGTAACTATAAAGATACTCATTTAGCTCATAAGCCTTGCTCCGAAGATAGCTTCGTAAAACAGGGAACAGATAACAAATGTTATGGGTGAGCCTAACACCATCCACGCAATTACTAAAGCAGCGTTCTTTTTAAGAATTTGTCGATTTCGAAACCAAACAATTAGTAGAGTTATTAAAGCGACTAATGAAATAAAAAAGCCGTGTATTAAAAGCCCATAATTGTCATCGTATTCTAAAAACCGTGCTTGATAAAAGCAATACCAACAATAGATTGTTTGAATTGCCAGCAGTAACGCTAATATGATTGTATGAGGTTTCAATTTTAATTAAGTATAAAGCCCAATTGAAAAACCGAACCCTGAAAGGAGCGTCGCAACATCGATCCCTCGAAGGCACATCTGCCCGTCCAATAAAAATCAGTGAACATCATTCTCATCAGTTCCATCAGTGATTCTTTTATCAGTCAAAGCTCTGGTTACCGGTGGCAGCTATTTTCAGCAAACGATCAAACTGCTCCGGAGTAAGATCGTTATAAAAGAAGTAGATCGGGTTGATTTCCCTGCCATTTTTATGTACTTCATAGTGCAGGTGCGGTCCGGTACTTTTACCCGTGCTGCCCACCCAGCCAATCACTTCGCCTCTTCTCACTTTTTGTCCAGCCCTTGCTTTTATACGTACCATGTGACCATACAATGTTTCATAGCTGAAACCGTGATTAATCACCACATGATTGCCATAGCCATTGCCGGTATTGCCCGCCAGTTCCACCACGCCATCAGCCGTGGCATACACAGGCGAACCTTGAGGTGCTGCAAAATCAAGCCCTGCATGAAACTTGGTGGTTTTATAAACAGGATCAATCCTGTAGCCAAAACCACTGGCTAACCGGTTTAGATCTTTATTGCTCACGGGTTGTATAGCAGGTGTGGCTGCTAAAAGTGCCTCCTTATTCTTCACCATATTTTCAACCGCATTAAACGACTTTGACTGGGCAAATAACCTGCTGCTGAGATTTTTAATCTGGTTGATGATGGACGTGTTCAGCTCTTTATCTGAGAGTGTGGCTATCAGCCTTTCTTCCTGCTGTTTTTCCATCATTTTGGCTCGGGCACTGTCGGGTATGGGGCTGGCTTCAAAGATGGAGCGGTACACTTCATTATCCCGTTTTTCAATTTCACGGAGTTGTTTACTCATCTGCTGTATTTCCTGCTGCACCAGGTCAAACTTATCCTGTATGCGTTCGTTTTCCTGCAGCAGTTTCTTTTCATTGGCGCTGGGGAAATAGCGGTAGGCAATCTGCATAAACAAGAAACCCGTTACCGCCACCGCAGCAATAAAACTGAACACCCGCAGCAGTTTTACCCGCAGGGGAGTTACCAGTTTCTCATACCGGAGTGTATTGGTATTATAGAAGTACTTTACTTTTTTCATTTACCCCAACCCTCGTGGGAACATTTTTGCCTTCAGCTGAAGGAAGTTCATGAACAATATGGTTGTGGTGCTTTACGTAGCCAGCAATTTCACAACTTGATCACCGCCTGTAATCTGAATCAGTTTACAAGGCTTACCTTTGCCGCCATTGATTTTTGAAGGCTGACAAATATAGTCGCTTCCCCTGCAAAAATCAACCCAAACCTTTTTTTGTATGATGATGACCGCAGCCCAAATACGTCAGCAGTTTTTAGACTTTTTTGCTTCCAAACAGCACCAGGTGGTGCCCAGCGCCCCTATTGTAGTAAAGAATGACCCCACTTTGTTGTTTACCAATGCAGGCATGAACCAGTTTAAGGATTACTTCTTAGGCAATAAAAAACCCGTGCATCCACGTATTGCCGATACACAGAAATGTTTGCGGGTGAGCGGCAAGCATAACGACCTGGAAGAAGTAGGCGTGGACACCTATCACCATACCATGTTTGAAATGCTGGGCAACTGGAGCTTTGGTGATTATTTTAAAACGGAAGCCATTGCCTGGAGTTGGGAATTGCTGACGGAGGTATATGGTATTCCCAAAGACCGTTTGTATGTAACCATTTTTGAAGGTGATGCTAAAGAAGGATTACCCAAAGATGAAGAAGCCTGCAATGAATGGAAAAAAGTAATTGCGGAAGACCGCATTTTGCTGGGCAATAAGAAAGATAATTTCTGGGAGATGGGTGATACAGGACCTTGTGGTCCCTGTACAGAGATACATGTGGATTGCAGAACAGATGAAGAACGCAAACTGGTGGATGGAAAAACACTGGTGAACAATGATCATCCGCAGGTGATTGAAATCTGGAATAATGTATTCATCCAGTTCAACCGGTTGAAAGATGGTTCACTGGAGCAATTGCCTGCCAAACATGTGGATACAGGTATGGGTTTTGAACGATTGACCCGTGTGTTGCAGAACAAACAAAGCAATTACGATACAGATATTTTCACAGGTACGATTGCTGCTACAGAAAAAATTGTTGGCAAAATCTATAAAGGTGGAGATGATAAAGAAAGTGTAGCTTTCAGGGTATTGGCCGATCATATCCGTGCTATTTCTTTTACCATTGCTGATGGACAATTGCCAAGTAATACCGGCGCCGGTTATGTGATCCGTCGTATTTTAAGAAGGGCGGTTCGTTATTATTATTCTTACCTGGACTATAAGCAGCCTTTATTACATCAGTTAGTTTTTGTGTTGGCTGCACAGTTTGAAAACGTGTTTCCTGAATTAAAAGCACAGGAAGGTTTTGTAGCCAAAGTGGTGAAAGAAGAAGAAGAAGCGTTTTTGCGAACACTGGAAAAAGGCCTGAAGCGTATTGATGATATGATCGCTTCAGCAAACGGTGGAGTTATTGAAGGAAAAGCAGCATTTGAATTATTTGATACTTATGGTTTCCCCATTGACTTAACAAGATTGATTGCATCAGAAAACAAACTGAGCATTGATGAGAAAGGTTTTGAAACTGCATTGAATGAACAGAAAGAAAGAAGCCGTGCTGCTACCACGCTTGATACAGAGGACTGGGTGGTATTGAAAGAAGCGGAGAATAAATTCATTGGCTATGATTCACTGGAAACAAAAGCTGATGTACTCAAATACCGAAAAGTAAAAGCAAAAGGCAAAGAGCATTACCAGTTTGTATTAAGTGCCACACCGTTTTATGCAGAGAGCGGCGGACAGGTAGGTGATAAAGGTGTGCTGATCTTTGATGGAGAAGAAATTGCAGTTACTGATACCAAAAAAGAAAATGATCTCATCATTCACTTTACTGAGAAGCTTCCTGCTACCATTGCTGCTGGTGTGGAAGCAAAAGTAAATCCGTTACAACGAAAGCATACTGAACTCAATCACTCAGCTACGCACTTAATGCATGCTGCCTTACGTACCGTGCTCGGTACCCATGTAGCACAAAAGGGTAGTTTGGTGAATGATGAATATTTACGTTTTGATTTTTCGCATTTTGCTAAACTAACAGAGGAAGAGTTGCGGAATGTAGAAGCGATCGTTAACGAAAAGATCAGGGCGAATATCCCGGTAGTGATCAAATCCATGCCCAAGGAAGAGGCGATTGCTTTGGGTGCTATGGCTTTGTTTGGTGAAAAGTATGCAGATGTAGTTCGGGTAGTGATTATGGACCCTAACTACTCCATTGAGTTATGTGGTGGTACACATGTAGGCAGCACCGGTGAAATTGGTTTCTTCAAATTCACTTCTGAAAGTGCAGTAGCGGCTGGTGTGCGTCGTGTGGAAGCTGTAACAGGATTCGCAGCGGAGCAATTGATAAATACCCAGTCTGTGTTGATCAGTGAAATCCGTGAGCTGCTTAAAAATCCAAAGGATCTTACGAAAGCAGTAGAGAGTTTGCAATCAGAAAATGCAGAGCTGCGTAAAAGGCTCGAAGGTTTGGAAGCACGCCAGTTGGTAGCCATCCGTAACGAGCTGTTGCAGAAAGATGAAATCATCAATGGTGTAACCTTTGTAGGTGATATCATTGAAGTGAGCAATGCAGATGCGCTCAAGAAAATCTGTTTTGATCTGAAGAATAATCTCAACGATTATGTAGCAGTGCTTTGCGCCAATATCGGCGGCAAGCCTTTTGTGGCCGTTGGCATTTCAGAAACTGTGGCAGCTGCTAAACAATTAGATGCAGGCAAGATCATCAAGGAATATATTGCCCCGCTCATTAAAGGTGGAGGTGGCGGACAAAAAACATTGGCCACAGCCGGTGGCCAGGAAGCTGGTAATTTGCAGACAGTGATTGAAAAGGTGAAAGGATTATTATAAGTAAGCGATTATGTCTAACGAGCCTCGGAGAGGCGTAACGTTAGTAGGGAAAAGCAGATAAGCAAAACAAGCCCCATCAGGGCGAAATGTTACGAATCTGAACTGTAAACATGTCGCTCCTACGGAGCTTAAGCTCTTATTATTTGATTGTACTACTGACATCAACACCCCGATGGGGTTAAAGCAAATATTTCGATAGCACAGCACATTAAACTTTTATATATCACAAAGCAAGCAGGCTCCAGCCTGCTTTTTTATTGCCAAATTTTAACAAATGCGAAATGTTTCGTAATTAGGAAATGTTTCGTACATTCGTTTTCAACAATCAAAAAACCTAATAGTATGAAACGTATCACATTCAAAGCCGCACTGCTGTTGCTGGCTTTACAATTGGGAGTGGGTTCCTTATCATTTGCCCAGAAACGGGAAAAAGCAGAGCGCATCATCATTCAGAAAAAAGGAGATAAAAATGAAAAGACCGTCATTGAAATTGACGGGGATAAAGTAAAAGTGAATGGTAAAGAAATCAAAGAGGGCGATAAAGATGGAAACATCATCATCAGGGAGTTTGATGATAAGGATGTTTACCTGCACATGCCCCATGTGTATGAGCGCATGATGCCTTTATTACAGGAAGAGCTTATGTTGAAACAGAGAGACTGGCAACATAAATCAAAGCAATGGGAGCAGAAGAGCAGGGAACTGGAACGTAGAATGGAAGGTATGAAACTGAAAATGGAAAAACGTGCATTCCTGGGCGTAAGTACCGATGAAGTTTCCAACGGATTAAAAATTACAGAAGTCTCCAATGAAAGTGCAGCCGCTGCTGCCGGATTAAAGGAAGGCGATATTATTACCAAGGTAGACGGTAAGGAAATGAAAGAAAGTGAGCAACTGGTAGAAGCCATTCGTGCTCACAAACCGGGCGATGAAGTGACTATTGACTATTTACGTGATGGAAAAAAGCAAAGCACCAAAGCCACTTTGAAGTCGCTTTCAATGCCGGAAAGTTTTCAATTCAGAATGGATCCTATTGAAATTCCTGATTTTCAGTTTGATGGTTTGCGTGAAATGAGAATCATGCCTCCTTTTAGCGGAGAGGGTTTTCAATTTTACAAACGAGGTCCCAAACTAGGCGCTACCATTCAGGATACGGAAGATGGTAAAGGTGTAACAGTGGATGAAGTAGATGCTGATTCACCTGCAGCTAAGAATGGTTTACAAAAAGGAGATGTGATCACTGAAATCAACGGCAAAGCAATCAATAATGTAGATGATGCAAGGGAAGCCATGCGGGAAGCAACAGATAAGAATACATGGAACATCAAAGTACAACGTGGCGGTAAACCGGTAACGATTGAAGTGAAAATTCCCAAAGAACTTAAAAAAGCTGAATTAGAACCATAAACCTTTTCTCATGTTGATCGATAGCCCTTCCGTTTCCGGCGGGGCTTTTTTGTGAACTATGTTACAAATGCTTCGGCTGAAATAGGATATTTTTGCTCTTTCTATGCAATACAGCGATAAATACGAAGCGGTAATTGGTTTGGAAGTGCATGCCCAGCTTTTAACAAAGAGCAAGCTCTTTAGTGCAGATGATGCCGGTTTTGGCGGAGCCCCAAACACACATGTAAGTCCCATTACATTAGCTCATCCCGGAACATTACCGAAGCTGAATAAAGAGGCTATTGAGCTGGCGGTACGTATCGGGCTGGCCTGTCATTGTGAAATTGAAACCACCAATTATTTTGCACGCAAACATTATTTCTATCCTGATCTTCCGAAAGGCTACCAGCTTTCACAACATACAACTCCTGTTTGTAAAGGAGGATATGTTACCATCAAAACAGCAGCCGGTGAACGCAAGATCCAACTCAACCGGATTCATATGGAAGAAGATGCCGGTAAAAGCATGCATGATCAATATGAAGAATATTCTGTTGTTGATTGCAATCGTGCCGGCGTTCCATTGGTTGAAATTGTAACAGAACCTGATCTTCATAACGGTGATGAAGCAGCGGCTTATTTAACGGAGCTGCGTAAAATGGTTCGTACACTGGGCGTGTGTGATGGTAATATGGAAGAAGGCAGTATGCGTTGCGATGCAAATATTTCAGTTCGTTTGAAAGGTGAAACAAAATTGGGTACGAAAGTAGAAGTGAAGAATCTCAACTCCATACGCTTTTTAAAGAAAGCGATTGATTTTGAAGTGATGCGTTTGATTGAACTGCATGAAAAGGGAGAACCGGTGGTGCAGCAAACAAGGAGTTTCAATGCCGAAGATGAAACTACTTTTGCCATCCGCACTAAAGAAGATGCCAATGACTACCGCTATTTTGCCGATCCTGATTTGCCGCCTTTTATAATTACAGAAGATTTTATTGAAAAAGTTCGTGCTTCCCTGCCCGAAATGCCGGCACAACGTAAAGAACGGTTGAAGACACAATACCAACTTCCGGAATATGATGCAGCTTTGCTGGCAGAAGACAAAGCATGGAGTGATTATTTTGAAGCAACCGCAAAACATACATCCTCATTCAAGCAAATCGCCAATTGGTTACTGGGTCCTGTAAAATCATATTTGAATGATCGGGAGTTTGAGTTGGAACAGTTTTCATTAAAGCATGAACAGTTGGCTGAATTGATTGCAATCGTAGAAGAAGGAAAAGTAAGTCATACCATGGCCGTGCAGAAATTATTCCCGGCTATGATTGGCACCGACCAATCTTCCATGCAGTTAGCACAAAATTTGAATTTGCTGCAGGAGCGGAATGAAGATGCACTCACACAGCTAATCGATGATGTACTCGGCAGCATGCCGGAGAAAGTAACGGAATATAAAAAAGGTAAGAAAGGATTGATCGGTTTGTTTGTAGGTGAGGTGATGAAGAAATCAAAAGGCAAAGCGGATCCTAAATTGCTGAATCAGTTAGTAACAGAAAAATTATCACAATAAAGACTCACAACTATAAAATTCACACATGAAAAAAATTGTAGTAGCAAGTGCTGTTTGCATGGCACTCATGGCCTGTAATAACAGCGGTAAAAAGGAGTTTACCATTAAAGCAGAATTGAAAGATGCGCCTTCCACACTTGCTTACCTGGAGTTAGTAAACTATGATAATATGCCACCCCGTATTATTGACAGTGCTACTGTTACCAACGGAACCTTTACACTTAAAGGAGAAACTACAGAAGAATCATTGTTGCAGATCCGTTTTCCCAATGAGCAAACAGCACCACTTTTGTTTGTTGTAAGTGATGCAGGCAGTATCAACTTCAAAGGAAGCTGGACGGATGGCCGTTCGTTACGCATTACAGGATCAGCAGCATCTGAACGCTTGCGCATTTTTGTAGATTCACTTACTGTAACACAACAAAAAATATTCGGCATACAAACACAACTTCAGCAAGACACTGCTTTGCCGGATAGCATGAAGCAGGTGATGCAAAGAGAAGCCGAACAGATTGTAAATGGATTTACCAGCTATGTTACTAAAACGGCATCAGAAGATAAAAGTCCCGTGGTAAGTATGTTTGCTGTTTCTTTAAACACCGGCAAAACACTTCCGGAAAATGAAGCAGCGTATAATGATTTATTAAAACGCTTTCCCAAACATAACGGTGTACAGGCGGTAGTAAAGCAATTCCGTGAATCAGTTGCCAATGCTAACAATCAGCAAAAAGCGCAGGAATCAAAACCGGGTGTTGGAAGCATAGCTCCTGATTTTTCATTACCTGATGAAAACGGAAAAAACATTTCCCTCAGCAGCTTCAAAGGCAAGTATGTATTGGTTGATTTCTGGGCCAGTTGGTGCGGTCCGTGCAGGGCAGAAAACCCAAACGTAGTAGCAGCATTTAATAAGTTTAAAAATAAAAACTTTACCATCTTGGGTGTTTCCTTGGATAAAACCAAGGAACCCTGGTTACAGGCCATTAAAGAAGATGGTTTAACCTGGACACATATCAGTGATCTTAAGTTTTGGGAAAGTGCTGTAGTTCCCTTGTACGGTATTAACGGTATTCCTTACAATGTTTTAATTGATCCGGATGGAAAGATTATAGCAACAGAGTTGAGAGGTAGTAACCTGGAAAATGTATTGGGGCAGGTGTTGAAATAACCACCCGATGATTATAAAAAGAAAACCTCCGCAACTGCGGAGGTTTTCTTTTTATGATTCCTGTTATAAATTAAGGAAGCAATACTCTGTCGATGATGTGTAATACACCTGGACGAACTCCATTTGCACCGGGAGATCCTGCAAAATAGAGAATATCAGCTGCTGTTACAGTAGCAGCAGCAGTGTTGCTGGCACCTCTAACAGTCACACCAGTCCCGCTTACAGCAACAGTTACTGTAGGGGTAGCTCCCAAAGCAGTAACATATGTGTTGCTGGTTAAATCAACAGAAAATGCACGACCGGCCCTGTTATAAGGAGAGGTA
This sequence comes from Lacibacter sp. MH-610, assembly GCF_045780045.1. Lineage (NCBI taxonomy): Bacteria > Pseudomonadati > Bacteroidota > Chitinophagia > Chitinophagales > Chitinophagaceae > Lacibacter > Lacibacter sp. MH-610. Next base: position 3,799,283 of record NZ_CP116002.1, on the reverse strand, counting down.
ATGGTACTGTTGATAAGCGTGCTGCTGGGTATTACATGGTAACGGAGAATGTTACCTAATGTAGTAGGATCAGCAGCATTGATAGCAGCTATATCAGGAAAGCCGGCAGCAATAAATGCAGCATTCGTAGGCGCAAATACTGTAAGCAGGGTAGTAGATGCGTTTAATGCAGTTGCTAAGCCTGCCCTGTTCACTGCAGCAACAAAGAAGCTGAGGTTAGGATTGGTAGCAGCTGTAGCAGTAAGCGTATTTACCGGTGGCACCAAAACACCATCAATGGTGTGTAACACACCATTCAGTGTTCTGATATTTGTTTTGTTCACACGCTTGGCATTAAGAAAATAACTATTGCTGTAAAAGGAACAGTTTAATACTTCTCTTTGTAATGTAACATAAACAGCATTAGGACCGGGAGCCAGATCCGTAGAAAGGATACGGCCACTCAGCATATGGTTTCTTAATACTGCACGTAACTGGTCAATGGGCATACTACTAACTGCAGCTGCGGTAATACCAGCTGCGGTAAAAGCCGCATCAGTAGGAGCAAACACAGTGTAAGTACCCAGGAACTTTAAATCCTGATCAATGCCTACACGTTTTGCGGCAGCAGTAAAAATGGTGAGGTTTCCTTCTTTTTCAGCGGTCTGAAAAAGATTTTCTGTTAAGGCCGGTGCATATGTAACATTCTGCTCCCTGTTATCACAGGACGTAAAGGAAAGCAGTGCTGCCATTACCACCAGGCTATTTACGATTAATTTCAATTTCATATTCAATTTCATTTAACTGTTAATGAATGGCAGATTATTGTTGGATGAGCCAACCCAGATATTTAAAGTTTTCACTGGGTTTAAAAGTATCATTTCCAACAAGTTCAAATACGGCCAGTACTGCTGTACCTGCAACTGTAGGAGGCCCTGGGTTACGGATAACCCAACGTGCCACACCAAAACTGGAGTTAGCAGGAATAGTTACCTGTGTATCCAGTAAATCAAAATGCACACCCGGTGTAGCAGTAGAGAAGTTAGAAGCAACTCTTACATTAATCACCTGCGGTGTTGAACTTTGAGGACCTACCACATTAATTCGCATACGTACAGTATCATTAGGGGCTACATTGGCACGATTAACTACAGGATCCCAAGGCAAACCTGTGGCAGGATTGTTAGTAGTTAATAAAGCCCTTCCGAATGACGTAGGAATACGGTTTACAATTGGAAAAGGATTGCCTCCGGTTTTGGCAGTCCAGGTTGCCAAATCTAATTCCACAATGCTGCCGGTAAAGATTGGCTCTTCGTGTTTAATACAACTGCTGAACAGGAATGCCATCAGAACCGCAGCTGCTGTATATATTTTTAATTTATTCTTCATATCAGATCATTTTAAAATTAGTAACCAAAATTCTGTAACAGACCGGGATTTAAATCCGCTTCACGAACTGGGAACGGCGCCAAAATTCTGAAGTCTGTATATAAAAGATTTGCACTTTGAGCTTTGTTGATAATATCACGACCCAAACGTTTCAGATCAAAGAAGCGGTGCCCTTCGTAGGCAAATTCCAATCTTCTTTGACGGATGATTTCTTCAAAAAGTGCTGAACCTGTTAAACCGGCATCAAATGTTTGCTGAGAGGTAGCATAAGATGTATAGCGGTTTTGTTTTAATCTGATCAGATCATTACGGGCAGCTGTTTCATCAAATACAGGTGAACCAGGAGTAGACATCGCTTCTGCTCTGTTCAGAAACACTTCCGGTATTCTTATTACTGGAATGTTATCAAGATTCGGGAAACCATTTTTGCCTATGAACTTGGTACATTCTACATAGGCTGTCCCACGGGCAGGAGAACCTACTTCATATAAAAGGTTTCTTGCATCATCTGTCCGGCTGGTAATGGTAGCAGGACCAAAGGCACCGGCAATACCCAACTCCGTACGAAGTGCAGGAGGAGGTACCAGGTCACCAAAGCCGCCTACTACACCCGGGTTACCAGGAATCAACAGAGTAGTAAAGGTTGTTTGAGGCGATTCGTTTACACCATTATTTTCAGCCTGGTTGGCAAAACGGATTTCAAACAGAGATTCTGAATGCACCGGGTTTCTCCATGATTGCACAACAGAGCTCGCAGTAACTAAACGACTGCCTGCAAAATTAATGGCACTATCTGCCCAACGCTTACAGTTTGTATAGTCCCTACGGTAAAGTGCTACACGGGAAAATAATGCTTGTGCAGCAACTTTTGTTGCAAACTGTGGAAATACGCTTGCAGAAGATGAGTTGGCAAGTTGTGTGTTTGCTCTGTTTAAATCATTGTAGATTACATTGTAAATAGAGTCAACTGTTACACGGGGTCCTAATACTTTAACAGCTTCTTCTACTGTCGTAGGTGTACTGAGCGTAATAGGAATACCACCTCTGTCCTGACCGGCAACACCCATACCCGGATCATAAGCATAAACACGAACCAGGTTGTGCAGGAATAAAGCTCTTAAAAAACGCAATTGGCCTTCCCAGTTATCACGTTCTGCCTGTGTAATGGCAGGTGTACCTTGTACAGATGGGATTGCTGCTAAAGCCAGGTTAATTTCAGCAATTGCATAGTAGGATTGCTGGTATAAACCGCCTGTAAAATGAGCACCGGGGTTATTAATTGTTTCACCGATTAAACGACCGGATTTTTGAGTTACAAAACCATTATCAGCTAAAGCTTCTGGTAATGCAATTAAATCACGACCATAAACACGAAGGTTTTTTAATCGGCCGTAGATGCCGGTAATCGCAGCATTAATATTATCCCTGCTGCTGAATGCATCTTTGATATCAATGGACTGCCTTGGATCAATTTCAAGTGTCTTTTTACAAGACGAAAATGCCAGAACCAGGGCAACCAACCAAAGGAATTTATAACGAATATGTTTCATATACTTTCTTCTTTAAATGATTAAAATCCTAATTGGATACCGAAATTATAGTTCTTGGTTTGAGGGATAATACCTGTAGCGGCCCCCACAAACTCAGGATCATAACCCAACCAGATAGTACGTGTCCAGAGGTTTTGACCTTGTACATATACACGCAGTGTATTCAGTTTGAGTTTCCTCAACACACTTGGTGATACGTCATAACTCAAACGGATATCTCTCAAACGAACCCAGTCAGTTTTACGCCATAAGCGGCTGGCACCTGCTGCTAACTGTGCACCTGCCTGCTCAGCACCGCCATTAATAGGACGACCGTAACCGGTTACCTGTCCTGGCGTTTTCCAACGCTCATTATAAGTGTTAATGAGAGAGTTCAGTGCCAGACGGGCCGAGTTTTCCAGCATAAAGTTTACCTGGCCATCTGTTGATATGGCACCGTATTGATAAGTCAATAAAGCGTCCAGTGTAAATCCTTTAAAGCTTAAGGTATTAGTTAAACCACCAAAGAAATCAGGCTCCTGGTCACCAATATAACGACGGTCACGTAACAAGGGGTTATAGGTAATATTTCCGAAAGTATCAATCCACATTGGACGACCTGTAGCGGCATTTACACCGGCAGATAACTGGGTATAAACACTGTTAATAGAACGACCTACAGCAAATGATTGATCACCGGGAAGGAATTTATTACCACCATAGATGCTTACAACAGAGTTGTAGTTAAAGGTAAAGTTGAAGGTAGTGCTCCAGCGGAATCCATCACTTGTTTTAGGACGGAAGATCTCAGCGGTTAAACCAAGTTCCACACCCTTATTGTCCATCACACCTACATTTTGCACCACATCATTTTGTCCTGTTAACCAACTAACCTGGCGAGGTAAAAGCATGTCTTTAGAACGACGACGGTATAATTCCACTGAACCGGTAATACGGTTGCTGAAGAAACCATAGTCCACACCAATGTTGATGGTTTCGTTTCTTTCCCAACGGATATTGGGATCACCTAAACTTGTGTAATTGATACCCTGTGCCTGGCTGTACTGACCTTGACCACCAATAATTCCATATAAAGTTCTGGAAGCAAAGTTGTCAATCTGGTCGTTACCGGTTTCACCCCAAGAACCACGAAGACGGAGTGTGCTTACCCAGTTGGCATTCTGCATGAACTTTTCATTGTCAATATTCCAGCTGGCAATTACACCCGGGAACCAACCAAAGGGGAAGTTGGCACCGAAACGGGAAGAACCATCACGACGCAATACAAATGACAATGCATAACGATTATCGTAAGCATAGTTCAAACGTCCGAAATAACCTACACGCTTGTAACCTGTCCAGAACTGGCCTACACTTTCAGGTGTAGCTGCAGCATTGATGGTTGTAAATTGGAAAGAAGGGAAACCAACACCTGCAGCGCTGATTGACTCCTGGATATCACGACGATATTCTAAACCTAAAAGACCATCAAACCTGTTTTTGTTAAAGGTTTTATTGAAGTTGAGGGTTTGAGTAGTGAGGAAGTTGGTATTCCATGTACTTTGTACAGTACCACGGCCTCTTACACCAAAACCATCATTGGTACGGGGATCACGGTAAAGATTACCCTGAACCAATCTATAGTCCAAACCAAAATAAGAACCATAGCTTAACCAGTTGTTGATTTTATAATCAAGCCTGATTGAACCAACTAACTGATTCGTACGCTGGAAACCGGAGTTGAAATCATTTACAGCAATAATATTCTGGTTTAATACACCTGCCAAAGCTTGTCCGGGAGGCAAACCAAAATAAGAGCCATCAGCGTTTCGAACAGGGTTTACAGGAATGATCGTAGATGCTGCAAATGCAGGGCTACCCAGGAAAGAACCGCTCACACCAAAAGGCAATGCCTGCTCAAATGAGCTGAGGTTGATTTTGGAAGTAACAGTAAGCTTATCAGTTGCTTTATGCGTAATGTCTGAATTCAAAGTATAACGCTTAAAGTCAACTTTATTTACAATTGTACTTTGATAGCTATAAGAACCTGCTAAATAGAAAGTGGTTTTATCATTACCACCACTCATATTTAAATCATAGTTCTGAATCTGGCCACGTTGAAAAGCCAGATCCTGCCAGTCATAGTTTGGAAGAGCTGAGTAAAAAGAATCAACTCTTTTTTGATCAAACGTATTTAAAGTTGCCTGGCTAACACCTGTTACACCCGCATATAAAGCCAATGCATTACGTTGAGCCTGTAAATAAGTAAAAGCAGGGTTTGTTTGAATGCTGGAATTAAAGATCGCATCTGCACGCATTTCAGTAAACTGCTGTGAGTTCAGCACCGGCAATTTACGCATCAGATCTGCAGTACCATAGTAAGCATTGAAGTTGAACTTTGTTTTACCTACCTTACCCTTTTTAGTAGTAATGATCACAACACCGTTAGAGGCTTGTGCACCATAGATGGCAGCACTTGCCGCATCTTTCAGTACATCAATACTTTCAATGTCGTTAGGATTTAAAAATGCAAGCGGGTTTGATTGTGTAAAAGAGGCATCGTTTCTTACGTTTACCTGTACACCATCCACAATGTAAAGTGGTTGGTTACCGGAGAGGTAAGAACCTGTACCACGGATACGTACGTTGATAGCACCACCGGGGATACCGTTGTTCGCCTGAACCAATACACCTGGAGCACGACCCTGGAGGGCACGATCCACAGATGCGTTGGGAAGATTGGCAATTTCCTTTCCTTTTACGGAAGAAATGGCACCACCTTCATCTCTTTTTTTACGCTGCTGGTAACCTACTACCACTACTTCCTGCAGACTTTTGTCTTTAGAAGTAAGTGAAATGTTGAAATTGCTTCTGCTTCCCAGTGCAACTTCCACATTGTCGTAGTTTACAAATGAAAATACCAGTGTTTTGGCACTGGCTGGAACGCTCAAACGGAACGTACCGTCTGAGTTTGTTGTGGTACCTGTGTTAGTACCTTTCACCGTTACGGATACTCCTGCAAGAGGAGAGCCGTCCTTCTCATCTGTTACTTTTCCTGTAACAGTTTTGTCCTGTGCTGTAAGATGCAATGCGCATACTACAAACAGCGACAAGAGGCATACAAGTTTTCTCATACTCGTTTGGGTTTTTAAATGAAAATTGTTTACAATCTAAAAGGGTGATTTACAGTTAGCCAATCGATATACTTGCTTCAAAAAATGTTGGCGGAAGACGAGCTTCCCAAAAGTCTTGCGAATTTAACAGGTTTTGCTAAAGTTTTGTTTAACTTAAGACAATTTTTTAGAAACATTGCTGCATTGAAAATCAGCCATTTTCCTGCTTTTTTTGACGTTTATAGCCAGAGGTTGTAAGGAGTAATACGGGCAATAATATCAAATTGGTAACCATCGCTACCAATAAGGTTAAAGATGTGAGCCATCCGAGGGCCTGTGTACCTCCAAAATCAGAAAAACAAAAGATCACAAAGCCTGCCACCAAAACCAGCGATGTATAGATGATGCTGATGCCGGTATGGCGGATGGTTTGTTGTACGGTAGGTACTACCTGGTTACTATTAGCCGGGAGTTCCTGTTTGTAATTGATTAAAAACCTGATGGTTACATCTATGGCAATACCCAATGCCACACTAAACACCAACACGGTACTGGGTTTGAGCGGCACACCTGCCCAGCCCATGATGCCGGCCGTTAAGGCCAGGGGAACAATATTGGGAATTAACGAACAAACAAGAATACGAAAGGACCGGAACAGGTACAGCATACATAAGGCGATGAGTACAAAAGCCCAAATGATACTTTCCTTAAGACCATTGATGATAAACCGGCTGCCTTCTAAAAAGGTAACACTCGTGCCGGTTAATTGCACATTGTAACGGGCCGTATCAAACAACTCGTCAGTTCGGGTTTGAATTGCTTTTAGAATTTTAGGTAAACTATCGCTGCCAACATCGGCCATGCTTACGCTGATGCGTGCCCGCTGCTTGGAACTATCCATAAAGCTGCTTACCAGTTTGCCAAGGTTAGTGGCTTTGGCGCTTGTATCCCCTTTTGTTTGCAGGTAAGGCGCCAGGAAAGCAAGGTCAAATTCATTGGGTAAGGCGTAATTGAGTGTATCACCGTCATAATAAGCCTGTTTGGCAAACTTAAGTCCTTCGGTTACGGCAAGGGGCTTGCCCATTTCCGGTCTTTGCTGCAGGTATTGTACAAGCGAATCAATCCGCACTAGGTTTTGCAGTTGACGGGTAACTCCCTGTTTGCGTTTGGTATCTACCACAATTTCAAGTGGCATTACACCTCCAAAATGTTTTTCAAAAAACTTAAGATCGGTATAGAGCACATCTTTTTTAGGTAAATCATCCACTATGTAGCCCACACTTTTTAAACGCATGATGCCAAGGACTGAAAACACAATCACAATGATGGTGGCCGAGTAAATGTATTTAGGATGATCAAAAACCCAGTTTTCTATACGCAGCAACGTTTTATTTAAACGTTCATTTTCCAGGTAACGTACATGTCTTGGTTTGGGTGCAGGTAAATAACTCAGCACAACAGGAATGAACAGAAATGAAATAACAAACAACACCATAATATTGATGCCGGCTACTATACCAAATTCTTTTAATACGGCACTATCTGTTAATGCAAATACGGCAAAGCCGATAGCAGCTGCAATATTGCAAAACAAAGTAACCACACCCATGCGGCCTACCATGTTAATGAGTGATCGTTGTTTATCACCGGTAGCTTTATACTCTGTATGAAACTTGTTGAGAAAGTAAATACAGTTGGGAATACCAATTACTACAATCAACGGCGGAATTAAGGCGTTGAGCAAGGTAATCTTATAACCAAACAATACCATGGTGGCAAGGCTCCAGATAACACCCATAACTACTACTGCCATACTCAGCCACATAGCGCTGAAGGAGCGGAAAAACAAAAGCAGAATAACAGCCGAGAGTAACACAGAACCCAGCAGGAACAATTTCATCTCATCTGCAATACGGGTGCTCATTACTGTACGTACCAATGGCAATCCGCTCAGGTGAATATCAATCTTATGTTTTGCTTCAAACGCTTCTGCCAGTTGGTTAATGCCGGCAACAACTGCATTTCGTTTTTTTGAATTGAGCACTTCTTTGTTAATGCGTACACCAATGGTGTAAACATTTGTTTGCGGATTGTAGAGCAGGTTTTTGAAAAAAGGAAGTTGCTCCATTTTTACAATGGCACTGTCAATAGCTGATTGGCTGAGAATCATATCTGCAAATACAGGAACAGCTTTTAATTTTTCAGAAGCGCTGTCTTTTACCAGTTCTACCATACTACTGATGCTCAGCACATCTTCTACACCCGGCACCTGCCGGATGTTTTTCTGCAGTTGTACAAAATCATTAAAGAAAGAAGCTTCAAAAATGGATTTATTTTCAAAACCCATTACCAGCAGGTTGCCATCTTCACCAAACTGCTGTTTAAACGCAACATATTCTTTGTACTTAGGGTGGTTTACAGGAATCGCTTTAGCAAACTCATAACTCAACTGCACTTTTGAAGCAAAAAAAGTCATTACACCCGTTGATGCCAGAACCAGCAGCAACATCCACAAACGATTCTTCAAAATCCATCTTCCTAATTGATACCACATAACAGATTGATTGTTTAAAAGCAGGGCAAAGAAACGGCATTTGTACGGAATATTGCCCAATCGCCGTGAGGCTTCCCAATAAACGGGTATCATTACAGTTTTATAGTCTGGTTATGTTGAATCAACTGAGAGATTCAATAGTGTAACCATTAAAACAAATCAGCACCATCGCTAAAAAAAATTACTTTTGAAGGGATGATTATTCGCTACCTCATTTGTTTACTGTTTGTTTTTTCAGCCTCCGGTGTTTTTGCACAGCTCCAGCCGGTAGGTGAATGGAGAGAACACCTGGAATTTCAACCTGCATTAAGAGTTGCAGCATCAGCTGATCATATTTATGCGGCTTCTAAGTTTGGGATTTTTCGTGTTGACAAAACAGATAATGTTATAGAACGTTTTTCCAAAGTAAACGGGTTGAATGATATCGGCATCAGCACTATCCGTTACAATAATGCTACGGAGCAGCTTCTCATTGCTTACAACAACAGCAACCTGGATGTGATGAATAAAAACAGTGTTGTAAATATTCCCTACATCCTTCGCAGCAATGTAACCGGCGATAAACGCATACAGGATATTTTTTTCCTGGGCGATAAAGCTTATTTATCAACCGGACTGGGTGTGATTGTAGTTGATCTCAAAAAATATGAAATCAGCAATACCTATTACATCGGCAATAACGGAGCGGCTGTAAAAGTAAACGGGTTTACGGCTGATGCAACACGCTTTTATGCCGCTACTGATGAAGGAGTAAAAGTTGCGGTACAAACAGCTCCCAATCTTTCTGACTACCGTAACTGGACATTGCTGAGTAATGGCATACCGGCCGGAGCTGTGCAAAATGTTTTATGGGTAAATAATAAATTATATGCACACCAGGGAAGCCGTTTGTTTGTGCTTAATGGTACTGTGTGGTCACAGGTATTTGAAGATGATCATCGTTGGGTAAGTACTACGGTTGCGGGCAATGAAATTCTTATTTGTGAAGAGCGTGTCAACTGGGCATTCAGACGCATTCTTGTTTTTAATACCACTCTTAATACTTATACTGATGTTATAACCAATAATAACGTACTGCAGTTTCCTTATCATGCTATCAAAGACGGAACAGAATTACTGGTGGCAGATTTTGGCAAAGGCCTGGTTCGGTTTAAAGGAACAAATGCTTCTGTAACATCCTTGAATTCTCCATTTGGTCCTTTGGATGGTGGCATGCTTTTTACCAATAACACATTGTTTGTAGGCGGAGGAAGTATTAATGAATCCTGGAATTACCGGTTTAACTATACAGGCTTTTTTACTTATCAAAATAATACATGGACCAATTACAGCCGTAATAATCTTCCCTGGATGGATACGGTACAGGATATTATAACAATGGCTGTTGACCCGAGAGATAAAAAAATATATGCAGGATCTTTCCGGGGTGGATTGGTGGAATTTGAAAGTGCTGCGAAATATAAAATTTATAAACAGGGTTCTGTTATTGGCGAAACAATTGGTGATCCCGGCAGTTACAGGGTAGGAGGTTTGGCTTTTGATGAAGAAAACAATTTATGGATCAGCAATTTTGGGGCACCTAACAATTTTGTAGTGAAGAAAGCTGATGGTACCTGGAAACAAATGCGGGTGCCTTTTGTGATCCAGGATAATATGGTGGGAAAAATTGTAATTGATGATGCCAATCAAAAATGGATACAGGTGCCGCAGGGTAATGGTGTTTATGTGTTTAATCATGGCAGTTCCATTGATAATACAGGTGATGACCGCTGGAAATGGTTCCGCACGGGCAGAGGTAATGGTAACCTGCCGAGTAATGTGGTGAATGATATCGTAAAAGATAAAGATGGGTTTATATGGCTGGGTACTGATAAAGGCATCGGCATTGTACAATGCCCGGGCGAAGTGTTCAGCTCTAATGCCTGCGAAACGTTTCAACCGGTAGTACAGTTTGATAATTTTGCCGGTTTACTTTTCCAGGATGAAGAAGTAAGAGCATTAGCGGTGGATGGAGCTAACCGTAAATGGGTGGGCACCCGTAATGGTATTTGGCTTATTAGTCCTGATGGCGAAAAAGTGATTAAGCGTTTCACTGCCGAAAACAGTCCGCTGCTGAGCAATGAAATCATACGAATTGCCATTGATCCTGTAAGCGGTGAAGTGTTTTTTTCTACATTCAACGGTATATGCAGTTACAGAAGTACTGCTACTGTAGGCACTGAAAAAAATGAAAATGTTTTAGTATTTCCCAATCCTGTACCAAGCGGATACAAAGGACAGATTGCTGTTCGTGGATTAGCGAATAATTCATTTGTAAAAATTACCGAACTCAACGGACGGCTTGTTTATCAAACAAGAGCATTAGGCGGACAAGCTGTGTGGAATGGGAATGATTACAAAGGACAACGAGTAAGCAGTGGTGTTTACTTTGTATTGGTTATAGATGAAGCAGGTATAGAAAAAGCAAGAACAAAGATTGTGTTTGTGAAGTAGTCCATAGACGACAGTCGACGGTCGATAGCAGTGCTTTATATCAGTCCCATATTAATGAATCGCAATCATTTCTTTTGAGTACTCCATTACATACAACAAAGGCTATTATTCTACGTGCAGTAAAGTATGGTGAAACCAGTTTGATTGTAACTGCCTATACAGAGTTATTCGGATTGCAGAGTTATATAGTACAAGGCGTACGAACGGCTACCAAAAAAGGATCGGGCAAAGCCAATTATTTTCAACCGGGTGCTGTACTGGAACTGGTGGTTTATCATAATGAACTCAAACATCTGCAGCACATCAAAGAATTTAAGTGGAGCTATTTGTACAAACGGGTGATGAGTGATGTGATTAAAAATTGTGTACTGCTGTATATGATTGAACTGTTACAGAAGTGTATTAAACAACCGGAAAACAATCCTGATCTTTTTTATTTTGCTGAAGAGGCCCTGAAGCACCTGGATGTTGCTGATGAAACAGAGACAGCCGGAATGTCTATTTATTTTGCATTGCACCTGGCTACTTTCTTTGGGTTTCAATTGAATGATGAAGAACAGTTACCGGTGCTGGATTTGCAGGAAGGAAAATTTACAGAGTCGTATCCGCAACATGCGTACTATGTGGATGGTAAAACTGCGTCGCTCCTGTTTGAACTGCTCAAAGTAATGCAACCTGCCGAACTCAGTGAAGTACCGATGAATCATTTACAACGCAGGGCTGTACTGGAAGCCCTGGAAACATTTTATGCCTTGCATCTTCCTGAGTTTGGAAAAATGAAAACATTGCAGGTGTTGCAAACTGTTCTGGCTTAAATAATTCTTCTTGATGAAGTGAAATCATCTTTCACCAATACATTCCCCGGCTTCTTCCCTTTTTCAAAACTTCCCAATGCATCATCCCATTGCAATGCTACGGCACCTTTGCCGGTTGCCATTTGCAAAATCTGTTCTTGTGTAAGTGATGTGTGTTGTAAGACGGATTGCATTTCTTTAGCGATGCTTAATTGCCAGTTGCTGCTATAACTATCAGTACCCAACACCATTTGGCAATTGTGTTTTAAAAACAATTCCACCGGTGGCACTTTATTTTCGATATACAGATTGGCGTTGATGCAAAAGCAATAGATGAGTTTGAGATTGTTTTTTGCTGCATATTCATTGGCCCAAACAATATCTTCTTCCGGCATGTAGGTGTTGTGAATTAAGAAAATAGTTTGGCCGTTGTTGAAATGCGGTAACACGGAACGGATGCTGCTCTTTCCTGTAACAGGAAATGGTGAGGCATCCATACCAAATATTTTAAACAACTTTAAATAATCACCACCGCCTGTTTTGTATAATTCATCTTCTGCCGGATGTTCCTGGTTGTGTATAGAAATGATTTGATTTTTTGTTGCGGCATTAATCAACTCAAATGTTTTGGGCGAAATGCTGTAAGGAGCGTGAGGAACCAAAGAAGTACGATGTAAGAGGTACGAAGTACGAAGTGCCTCCTCCATTTCACTCGCTATTTGTTTGTAGTGATTGAAATTTTCAGTTGCTTTTTCATCTGTGAAGCTTAAAACTTCTACAAAATTTTGCCAGCGGATCTTGCTTTTACTTTTTATAGATGCAGTATCAGCAGTGTTGCCAATATCGCCTACCGCCACAATACCATTGTCAAACATTTCCTTTTCCGCTTTTTCAATTTTCTGCTGTATGATGTGAGGTTCAAAGCCACGCTTGGTAACTACAGAACATAAGAATTCAATCAAACCTGTGTGCGGGGGAATCACATTTTTAAGATGGCTCAATTCCAGATGACAATGACAGTTAATCAATCCCGGAGTGAGAATGCCTTCTAAATGTTCTATATCATCACCTGCTTCATCTGTTGAAACAATTGCTTCAATGAGTCCCTCTTCTGTAGTAATAAGCACTTCGTTTTCATTTCTGAAACGATAACCGTCAAATAGTTTTGTTGCTTTGAATTTCCTGTATGCCATGCGTTGATTTCTGTTAACTTTGCTGCCCTTCGGTCACGAAAAAAGCTGAATAGAGTTGATGCAGCACAAGAGTGCGACGCAACGAATGTAACTTATCAGCACTTCAGCCGGAAACATAAAAATAAGCGATTAATGTTAGATAAGTTAGAAGCCATACAGGCACGTTTTGATGAAGTAGGAGTTGCTTTAACCAATCCGGAGATTGTAAGCAACAATCAAAAATTTTCTGCACTCAGTAAGGAGTACCGTAGTCTGGAAAAAATTGTGAAGGCCCGCAAAGAATACCTGCAACTGATTAATGATGTGGCCGGTTATAAAGAAGCGTTGAATGGAAATGATGAAGAATTGCGGGAGCTGGCCAAAGAAGAATTGCCGGGGCTGGAAGAACAGAAAGAACAAACAGAAAAATACATACGTCAACTCTTGATTCCGAAAGACCCGCAGGATGATAAGAATGCGATTCTTGAAATTCGTGCAGGTACGGGTGGTGATGAGGCGAGTTTGTTTGCAGGAGACTTGTTGCGTATGTACATTAAGTATTGTGAAAAGCGTGGTTGGAAAACTGCCATCTTGAGTGAGAATGAAGGAACGGTGGGCGGTTATAAAGAAGTGCAACTGGAAGTGACGGGCGATGATGTGTATGGTATTTTAAAATTTGAAAGCGGTGTGCATCGTGTACAGCGTGTGCCCGCTACGGAAGGCAGCGGTCGTGTACATACAAGCGCTGCTACTGTAGCTGTGATGCCCGAAGCGGAAGAAATAGATTTTGAATTAAGAGAGAGTGATGTAAAAATGGAAACGGCCAGAAGTGGTGGTGCCGGTGGACAAAATGTAAACAAGGTTGAAACAAAAGTAATGCTCACCCACCTGCCCACTGGTACTGTGGTGATTTGCCAAACAGAACGTACACAGCTGGCTAACCGGGAAAAAGCGATGCAGATGCTTCGTACCAAGTTGTATGAAGAACAGGTGCGTAAGCAGGAGGAAGAAATTGCACGGCAGCGTAAAAGTTTAGTGAGCACAGGTGACCGTTCAGCAAAAATCCGAACTTATAATTTTCCGCAGGGCCGGGTTACGGATCATCGTATCGGCTTAACGCTCTACAACCTGGATGCGGTGCTGAACGGCGAAATTGAAGAGCTGATTGATGCACTTCAGTTTGCTGAAAATGCAGAGAAGCTGGCAACACAAAATTAATTTGAGAATTTTTTTTTGAGTTCGTTATAAAAGGTAGCTTTTTAGGCTACCTTTCTGCTTCTATTTTTCACCTAAAACTTACAACTATGTTAGAACAACTATTTAACCTTGTAAAAGAACAGGCAGGCAGTGCCATTATTAATAATCCTGATATTCCCAATGAACGTAACGACGAAGCAGTGGGTGAAGTAACCAACAGTATTGCCGGTGGTTTGCAAAATGCATTGGCAGGCGGTCAGTTTAAAGATGTACTGAAATTGCTGGGCGGTGCAGGAGGTGATTTGCAAAACAATTCGCTGGCATCTCAATTAAGCGGTAATGCAGTTAGTAACCTCATGAATAAATTCGGATTAAATGAAGGACAGGCGGGAGGTATTGTAAGCAACCTGTTACCCGGTGTGTTACAGAATTTTATTTCTAAAACCAATAACCCGAATGATAACAGTTTTGATTTGCAGGGAATTTTCAGTTCGCTTACCGGAGGTAGCAGTAAAGGATTGGATATTCAGGGATTGCTGGGCAAAGTAACACAAGGCGGGCTTGACCGAGATGGTGATGGCGATACGGATTTGAATGATGTAATTAATATGGTGAAGGGTGGTGCTTCACAGCAAAGCGGCGGTGGAGGATTGATGGATATTGCAAAAGGATTATTTGGCAGATAAGATGCTGCATGAAATTAAAACGCCGCTGATTTTTCAGCGGCGTTTTTTTATAAGTTAAACCAGTAGTTGAGTTTGACTACTAATGCATGATTTTTCTGCTGAAAACGATTATCGGCTCCTACGGTTTCGGCAAACATGTTATTGGTGTAAACAATAAACAAATCACTCATTGGTTTAAAGCGCCATTGAAAACGGGTGTTGATGTTGATGTTATTGATTTGATTGTTGTACTGTACAAACGTAGTCCAGAACATACTTCTTGAAAAAGTGATATCAGCTCTTGGTCCGATAATCCAGAAATCAGCATTGTTATAACCCGCCGGCATGCGAATACGATTGTACGTAGCACTTAACTGTACCAATGCCCAGGGTTGAAAACGATAATTGATATCAGCCGTTACACTTTGAATCTTACCGTTAAAATAGCCGCCAATCCTTGTCTGAATATTATAGAAGAATGGTTTACGAAAATTAGAGTTGTACGTAATACGTGTAGTGTTGTAATAATAAGAAGTACCTTCTTTCAATATCAAATAACCGGGTTGGTTTTTATTTGTCGGGTCAAAATCATCAAACAGGTAGGTGTATTCTCTCCGGAATGGGCGTGCATTCAGTTGAGCCAGGTTTTGAAAACGGATGTTGAACAAGAGATTGGCATCCCAGTCAGTAATACGATTGTCAAACAAGCTGTAGATGATATCATAATCCAAACCTACACTCCAGTTATTGATGATTTTTGATAAACCATTTTTTGGAAAGAATACTCTGTTGGCTGTAGACGCACTTCTTAAAAAGCCGGTGCGGGGTACAAAGCCCATTTCGGCACGATAGCCTTTTCCTACAGCATAGTTATTGACTTCGAAATTTAGAGTAGGTTTTGAAAATCGTACCAGAGCACCGGAAGAGTAAGCACCTTTTGGTTGATTGGGTTGAAAGGATTGATGATAATACCATTTGCCTTGCCAAAAACCATTAGCCGATGCCATATTCATATCCAAACCCGCCACACGGTTGTATTGATTGATGGGCCGGGTTTTTTCATTGATGATATTTTCTTTATTGGCAAAAAGAAAAGCAATATTACTTCTGGTAAAAATGCGCCGTTGCAAAGTAGCCACCAAAAAATTGGTGGAGGGTGTACTATCGCTTTTTACATAAGCCGTTTGCATGTTTAAAAAACCAATACGCCAGTCTTTGTTGATGCGTCCGCTGAGGCGTGCACCGCCGAGGATGGGTACTTTTTCAGCCAAACCTGTTTTGGTATTATTAAAAATGCCGATGCGGCGGGAGAAAAAGGGATTGGTGCTGCCATCACCAAAGCTGTTAAACAAATCATTGTTTTCAATAAAAAACTGGCGGCGCTCGGGAAAGAATAACTCAAAGCGGCTGAGGTTGGTTACCTGCCGGTCTACTTCTACCTGGCTGAAATCAGGATTCATCGTCAAATCAAGATTCAGGGAAGGTGTTACAGCCACTTTTGCATCAAAACCGGCATTGGCCAGCGTTTTACCGGTGTTATTTACTTTGTCCTTATTGGTTTCAAGAATGGTGTAGGGGATAAAGGAAATGTTTGTGCCGGCAGGTGGTGGCGGTTCTTTCCATTCCAATGTACCACTAAAAGTTTGGTCACTCATTCTGAATCCTCTTGGTACAGGTGCCCAACCACTGCGTTCATTGCGGAGCAGATCGTTTCTTACAAAATTGATATTCCACAAATTTTCGCCTGCTGTAATTTTATAGCGAAGTGTTTTAAACGGAATGGCAATTTCAATTTCATAGCGGTCATCATAATTTTTTACTGCGCTGAACCATTTATTATCCCAATCAAAGCTTACCCCGTTGCCATTTGAAATCAAACCTTCTTTCTGCACATTGTAAGGGCTTACGGCAAAGTAAAAACCATTCAGATTATCCCGAAACGGGTCAATGCTTACTAAAAAAAGGTCTGTGGTACCATCGGTGAAATCCCTGCGCAGGGATTGTACAGTGTATTTTCTGGGTTGATAACAAACAGCGGCTACATACAAAAATTTATCATCAAACAGCACTCTTACTTCAGTGCGGGATAAGGCATAAGAAGTATCAAATGGAAAGCTTTGCTTAAACCGGGTAATGATAGGGGAGTTTGCCCATGCCGCTTCAATCAGCAATCCATCCAGTTTAATGGCTTCTGATGTTTTGCTGATGCTGCAACGGAAATTTTTTTCGTTGAAGGTTTCTTCCTGGGCAAAACAGAACCCTGTAAAAAAAAGAAACAGGCACCACAGAAAGTGCCGGGTAAGATTTCTCAATGCTGATCGTTTTTGGCTATCTCCAAAAATAGGCTTTGGCATGATTTTGGGCCGGGTATGTATGTGACGGATGGTTTCAGAATTTTTTAACAGGTAGAAAATAAACTCAGGAACCCATTTTGCGTCTATTAGTTATAAGTTCTTTAAAGCAGTCAAATTTTCTCATAAGCAGTTAGTTTTGGTTACGGTCCCGATTTCTATCGGGACCCATTTTAAAAACTTCAACCTTGTGACAAAAACCTGACATGACTTTAACAAAGTGATAAGCAGCAGAATGAACAAATAGCAGGAACTTTGCAGTAAGAATTTAATAAATCTTTTTTCTCATAAGCAGTTAGTTTTGGTTGCGGCCCCGGTTTCTACCGGGGCTTATTTTTTGCCCATAAGAACACAGCTGCCCAAAAAGCCCCGGCTCCATCTGCCACCATATCGCCCACGCTA
Source organism: Lacibacter sp. MH-610 (assembly GCF_045780045.1). Classification (NCBI taxonomy): domain Bacteria; kingdom Pseudomonadati; phylum Bacteroidota; class Chitinophagia; order Chitinophagales; family Chitinophagaceae; genus Lacibacter; species Lacibacter sp. MH-610. The sequence goes on along the minus strand of NZ_CP116002.1, from coordinate 3,781,645 downwards.
AAATCCCTGCCTGTAAATAATTGGATATACTCCATTGAAATACCGTACAAGGTAGCTGCTGCAGCTATGTACAAAAGAGTAGCTGAAGCAAGTTTTTTCCCCCCACTGATATATTTTGCCCAAAGCCAAACCAGTACAAAGAATAAAAAAGCATGTACCAGTTTATCCATTTCAGGCAGTTGCAGCATTTTCTTTTCCCGTAACGGTTTTATAGGAAATGCCAGCAATACAAAAACAATAGCCGACCAGGTGATGGTCGGCCATTTTGTTTGAAGGTATGCGTTGATCTTACGAAACATTATTCTACACTTGCCTGGTAAGCAGCAGCATCCATTAATGCTTCCACATCAGCAGGGTTATTTACAGTCATCTTAATCATCCAGCCTTCGCCGTAAGGGTCGTTATTTACACTTTCAGGTTTATCGTTCAAAGCACTGTTAACTTCGGTGATAGTACCTGCTACGGGCAAAAACAAATCACTTACCGTTTTAACCGCTTCTACTGTGCCAAAAACAGTTTCAGCTTCTAAGCTCTGTCCGGCAGTGTTGATATCTACATAAACAATATCACCCAATTCCCGCTGGGCAAAATCAGTAATGCCGATGGTAGCTACATTTCCATCCAGTTGAATCCATTCATGGTCTTTAGTGTAGCGGAGATTACTTGGAAAGTTCATGCTTTTTTGTTTTGTGTGATGAGGCCGCTAAATTCAAAAATTCGGGTGAATAAGAAAAATAAAATTTCAATTAAAACCCGCTTTGCTGAAAATAAAGCAACACGTGGTCTTTTATAAAATCTTCCTGGTCTTTCAGGCTCATGGAAGGAATAGCTTTGAGCTGCTTAAAATGCGGCCAGCCATCTTCATCCGTTCGCTCATATTCAAAATAACCGCTTTGGCTCAGGAGGCTGCAAACAGCTACATGGATGAGATCCTGTTTCTGTTCTTTGGTAAACTTGTTTTTAATGGCTCCAAACTCCTGGATGCCAATAAGGAAAAGCACTGATTCCAGGTCAGGTTTTTTTCCAAAACGCTCTACCAGCCTTTGTTCTAAATTCATCCAGCGTACAAACAAATCATTTGATACATCCATGGTGCAAAGATAGCTGAAGCAAGTCTAAAGCCGATAGTTGTAAGCCTGTAGCCGGCCGTAGTTAGTCAATAGTCAATACAGAGGCGACTAGAAAATTTACTTGAACTGCTATTGACTATCGGCTACAGGCTACCGACTGAGTTCAAAAATGGCTTTGTTTTTGCAAACAAACTATTTTTCAAACCTAACCGTTTATCATATGCATACTGCATTTACAAACGGGGAGTTTGTATTTTCACCCTAAAATCAACAAGATGTTACCAACCGCTGAAGACATTCAACAGCTCAATCAAAAAATACAGCACAACAGTGCTTTCCTGGATCGGTTACGTACGGAAGTGAATAAGGTTTTGGTGGGTCAGCAATACATGGTAGACCGGCTTTTAATTGGCTTGTTGGGTAATGGCCATATTTTGCTGGAAGGTGTGCCGGGTCTGGCAAAAACACTTACTATTAAAAGTTTAAGCCAGGCCATAAATGCCAAATTCAGCCGCATACAGTTTACACCGGATATGTTGCCGGCGGATGTAATCGGTACCATGATTTACAACCAGCAGGAAAATAAATTCTTCGTGCGTAAGGGGCCTGTGTTTGCCAATTTTGTTCTGGCAGATGAAATTAACCGTGCCCCGGCTAAAGTACAAAGTGCCTTGCTGGAATCTATGCAGGAGCGCCAGGTAACCATTGGCGAGCATACGTATCCTTTAGAAGAACCTTTTTTGGTGTTAGCTACTCAAAACCCTTTAGAACAGGAGGGAACCTATCCGCTACCGGAAGCACAGCAAGACCGTTTTATGTTGAAGGTAGTGATTGGCTATCCCACCAAGCAGGAAGAGCAAATCATTCTCCGTCAAAATACACAGCAAACTGTAGCTGCTCCTGTTAACCCGGTGGTAGCTATTCGTGAAATATTGGATGCAAGACAATTGGTTCGTTCTGTTTATATGGATGAAAAAATTGAGCAGTACATTCTTGATATTGTGTTTGCCACACGCTATCCTGATCAATATGGGTTGAGCAGCATTAAACCATTGATCAGTTACGGAGGCTCTCCACGTGCTACCATTAATTTATCACTTGCTTCAAAAGCAATGGCTTACCTGAACAAAAGGGGTTATGTGCTGCCCGAAGATGTACGTTCAATAGCTGCTGATGTTTTGCGCCATCGAATTGGTCTCACCTACGAAGCTGAGGCGGAGAACATTTCAATAGAAGAAGTAATCAGGCAGGTGTTGAATGCGGTGAAAGTGCCATGATAATTAGCTAATTTGATAATGTGCTAATCTGCTAATGAAAAGACATCATTAATTATTTAATAACGCAATAAGTTTTCCTTGCTTACAACCGAAGAAATATTAAAAAAAGTTCGTCTGCTTGAAATTAAAAGTAAGCGGCTCACCAATCATATGTTTACGGGTGAGTATCATTCTGCTTTTAAAGGTCAGGGTATGAGTTATAAGGAAGTGCGGGAGTATCAGCCGGGTGATGATGTGCGGTTTATTGACTGGAATGTAAGTGCACGCTATGCACACCCTTTCAGTAAAGTGTTTGAAGAAGAAAGAGAGCTTACTGTTTTCTTATTGGTTGATAACAGCAGCAGCATGAGTTTTGGAACACACCTGCAACGGAAAAAAGACTTGGTAACAGAAATTGCAGCAGTGCTGGCGTTCAGTGCGGTAAACAACCAGGATAAAGTAGGCGCTATTCTGTTCGGTCAGAAAGTTGAAAAGCTCATTGTGCCTAAAAAAGGAAAGCAGCATACTTTGTACATCGTACGTGAAATGCTCACAAAAGATGCTGCTGCAGGTGCTACCAATTACACAGATGCTTTTCGTATGTTCAATAATTTCAACCGCCGTAGAAGTATCTGTTTTTTAATCAGTGATTTCCTGGGTACGGGTTTTGAAGAAGCGGTTCGTGTGGCAGCAGGTAAGCATGATGTTATCGGTATTAAAATCTATGATGCGTTGGATATGAAGCTCCCGGAAATCGGTTTGCTGGAAGTGGCCGATGCTGAAACAGGAACTAAACGATTGCTGGATACTTCCAATGCCCTGGTGCGTCATGAGTATGAGCAGGATTTTCATCGTCATAACAATTATGTGAAAGAGGTGTTTCAAAAAGCAGGTGCTGATTTGCTGCACATGCGTGCCGGAGATGATTATGTAAAAGTGCTTCAAAAGTTTTTTATTAACCGTAGCCGATGAAGAAAGGATGTATCTGGATACTGAGTTTTTTTGTGAGTCTGCTTACACAGGCGCAGATAACACCCGTGGTAAGCGGCAGCAAGAATAAAATTCTCATTGGGGAACCACTGTTGCTCACATTTGAATTAAAAGCCATTGAAAGAAACGCTTCTGTTCAATGGCGCTTTCCGGATAGTGTTGCTCATTTTGAGCTGATGCAATATGATACGTCTGATGTATTGAAACGCCAGCTTACCATCACCAGTTGGGACAGCGGTGCCTGGAATTTTGAAGGAGTGAAAGTAACCGTGCCTTCCAATGCAACCGGTAAACCAGTTACGCTGACCTTTGCACCTGTTACCATACAGGTAGAGTATGATACTACCGGAAAGGCTGTGTTAAATGATATTAAACCAATTATTGAAGCCGATCAGACAGGTGAACGATGGATTGCTTACCTGGTGGTGGCAGTTGCTGTTTTAAGTTTATTATTGCTCATTTATCTTTTCCGTAAATGGAAGCAAAAACAATCAACTGTTACCGCTTTTGAACCGCCTTTGGGTGCCTGGGAAGAATTTGAAAAAGCCATTCAACAATTACAGCAGGCAGGCTTGGGTACACAAGAGCAACAGAAAGAATTCTTTTCTCAGCTCAGTGCCAGTACAAGGCGTTATGCGGAGCGTACACTGCAACAGCCCTTTACAAAGTATACAACCGATGAAACACAATTTCATCTCGCTGCTTCAGCAGGCAGGGATGAAACCAATGCAATTGTACAGGTGCTTCGCCTGGCCGATGCGGTGAAGTTTGCAAAATTTGCAGCACCTGAACAGGATTGTATTGCCGCCCTGCATCGTGTAACAACAGCTATTCAACAAATCCATCAACAGCAGAAACAATGATTAACGATTGGCTGCACCATATCAATTTCGCCTACCCATGGTTGCTCTGGTTATTGCTGTTGCTGCCATTAATGATTGCCTGGTATGTTCTCAAACAAAAAAAACAGCAATCAGCCTTAAAGCTGTCAACACTTTCTATTTATAAAAAGCAGTCTACCGTTAAGAATACATTCATTCATCTGCCTTTTGTAATCCGGTTACTTACTGTTACGTTATTGATATTGGCAATTGCAAGACCTCAATCCAAAAATGATGAAGAGCGGGTAGAAGGCGAAGGCATTGATATTATGCTTTGTATGGACGTAAGCGGCAGTATGCTGGCAGAAGATTTTACACCAAACCGTATGGAAGCTGCTAAAGAAGTGGCAGTAAAGTTTATTGAAGGAAGAAAAACAGATCGTATCGGGCTGGTCATTTTTTCAGGTGAATCATTTACACAATGTCCTCTTACAACGGATCACGGCGTTTTAATCAGCCAGGTATATGGTGTGCGAAGCGGAGTGTTACAGGATGGAACAGCAATAGGCTCAGGTTTGGCTACAGGTGTGGAGCGCTTAAAGAAAAGTGAATCTAAAAGTAAAGTGGTGATTTTATTGACGGATGGTGAAAACAACGGAGGGTTAATTGATCCTGCTACTGCCATGGAAATTGCCAAAACATTTAATGTAAAAGTTTATACCATTGGTGTAGGTACAGAGGGGTTTGCAACGATGCCGCAGCAATCTGCAGGCGGCGGTATTACAAGAACACAGGAAAAAGTAAATATTGATGAAAAACTCCTGAAAGAAATTGCAAGACAAACAGGCGGTGCTTATTTCCGGGCTACTGACAATGAAAGTTTGCAAAATATCTACTCACAAATTGATCAACTCGAAAAAACCAAAATTGAAACCAGCCGCTTTGCTAAATATGCTGAAGAGTTTTATTGGTTAGCCATTGCTGCTGCTGTGTTATTATTAATTGAACTTTGGCTTCGTTACAAAGTATTTCGCAAGTTTCCCTGAGCTGCTGCTTCCCTGTAAAATAATTAGTGGGTTAAAAGTATTTTCTTTGCATTAATGCAGTCCTTAGTTTATAAATCAACAGGCAACTGGTACACGGTAAAATCTGAAAAGGGTAGCTTTGTGCAGGCCCGGCTGAAAGGTAAATTCAAAATAGATGATATTACCAGTACCAATCCTATTGCTGTAGGTGATGTAGTGGAAATGGAGCTGGAGCATGATATTGAAAATACATACATCATCACTGCCATTCATGAACGGCGGAATTATATTAACCGTCAAAGCCCGCACCGTAAGTACCAGCATCATATCGTGGCATCTAACCTGGATCAGAGCTTATTATTTGCCACAATGAAAGAACCCAGAACATCGCAGGGCTTTATTGATCGTTTTCTCATCACTTCAGAGGCATACCATATACCCAGCATTATTGTTTTTAATAAAGCAGATGTGTACCGCAAAAAGGAAATGGAAACTTTTGAAGAGTGGAAACAAATGTATGAAGAAATAGGGTACAGGGTGTTCCTGATTTCTATGGAGAGCCTGCAGGGTGTAGATGAACTTAAAGAACTGCTTCATAACAAAACAACATTGCTCAGTGGTCATTCAGGTGTTGGTAAATCAACTTTTATTAATTATGTAATGCCGGAACTGGAATTACGAACAACTGAAGTAAGCGGCTGGAGCGGTAAAGGCATGCATACCACCACTTTTGCAGAAATGTTTGATCTGCCTTTTGGCGGAAGAATCATTGATACACCCGGTGTTCGGGAATTTGGACTGGTAGATATAAGCAGGCAGGAACTCTCTCACTATTTCCCGGAAATGCGTGATTTAATACAGGATTGCCAGTTTAATAATTGTCTGCACCTGGATGAACCGGGCTGTGCCGTTAAAGAAGCATTGAAACAGGAAAACATACATCCGCTGCGTTACATCAGCTATGTAAACATCCTTGATTCTATTGAAGAAAAGAAGTATTAAACCTCATCCGGGCTGGCATCTTTCAACTGGTCTACCAGTTCAGCAATAGCAGCATTTTCAAAGTAATCGCTTCGTTCTTCCAGCGCCGGAAAAACAGTAATACCGTTGAAGATATTGTAGCTGAGAGTGAGGGTAGTGCCTTTGTACAAAAAATCCCAGTACAGGGCTTCAAAATCATCCAGTTTGCGGGTGAAGGAAATGTTGAGTTTTTCAGCCAGTAAATCAGCCCATTGAAAAAAGTTTTCAAAACTGGCAGTGTCATCAAGGATCGCTTCATTGTAGCCAATGTGGTTTCGTAGAGTTGGGTTCATAGCACGGTATTTTATGGTTATCAAATAATGCTCTTCGTCAACTTTTGAACTTCTTTGCCTTGGGTACTTTTTCGCCGCTTAACAATTTCTCAGCTCCTACGTTTTTGCCATTTGTAGGGCAACCCTCTTTTGGCTTTTTAAACACATTGCATCCTGTTAGCAAAGACACGCTCACAATAAGAATCGCTGCTTTCAAAAGGTTTATCATAACTGGTTTTTTATAAGACATTTGGTTTTCAAAAAAGGTTTATATAATCATCCTAAATTTTCAGCGGTTTCTTTAAACCAGCCGCTGTATTTAATGTAGTTATTGGCAATACGGTTGATTTCGCCGTGAATCAGTTCTTTGCTGATGTCCTTCACTTTTTTTGCCGGTACCCCTGCATAAATACTTCCTTCCTGTACAATGGTTCCTTCCAGCACCACAGCCCCGGCAGCAATAATGGAATTGCTGTGTACCACTGCATTATCCATTACAATGGCGCCCATGCCTATCAGTACATTATCGTGCAGTGTACAACCATGAACGATGGCATTGTGGCCAATACTTACATTATTACCAACGATGGTTTTGGTTTTTTGGTATGTGGCATGCAGCACAGCCCCGTCCTGGATATTCACTTTATTACCCAGCCGTATGCTGTTAACATCACCCCGCACCACGGCATTAAACCAAACACTGCACTGATCACCCATAATTACATCGCCTACAATAGTGGCATTGGGTGCAATAAAACAATCATCGCCCATCTTTGGATACACTCCTTCAACCGGAAGAATTAAAGCCATAATTTTTATTTAAACCTTTTCAAATTTCAACAACCCTTTGTATGTAATCATCTTTAATAAGTGAGGGCTGTGCTCAGATGGCCTTCTCCTTTGGAGAAGGTCGGGATGAGGCTTCAAATATCTGTCATTTTCCCCGCCTCTCATAGGTAATTCTACGATAAACTTACATTTGTCTTTTATAAGTTTCTCTACATGAATCAGCGTCAATTGTTTCTGCAGCATAATGCTCAAACTTCCACAGCACCTCTTGCCATTGAAATGGTAAAAGCAGAAGGCTGCAGCTTATGGGATGCTGACGGAAAGGAATATATTGATCTGATCGGCGGCATCAGTGTATGCAATGTGGGGCATCGGCATCCACGGGTTCTTACAGCTATACGGGAGCAGCTGGATAAATACCTGCACATTATGGTTTATGGAGAACTGGTGCAAAGTCCTCAGGTGCACTATGCAAGGTTGTTAATAGAACATCTTCCATCAACACTGAACTCGGTTTATTTTACAAACAGCGGTACAGAAGCAACTGAGGGAGCCATGAAACTGGCCAAACGTGTTACCGGAAGAACAGAAATACTTGCCTTTCAACATTCCTACCATGGCAGTACACAAGGTGCTTTAAGTGTGATGGGCGATGAGTACTGGCGCCGGGAGTTTCGTCCTTTATTGCCCGGTGTGCATCATGCCACTTATAATTCGTTGGAGGCTTTGGATTTAATTACGCACCAAACCGCCTGTGTTATTGCTGAAACCATACAGGCAGAAGCGGGTGTAAATGCTCCTTTGAAAGAATGGATTACAGCCCTCAGAAATAAATGTTCAGCAACCGGTACACTCTTGATTCTGGATGAAATACAGTGTGGTTTTGGACGGAACGGAACGCTATGGGCTTTTGAACAGTTTGGTGTGGTGCCGGATATTTTATTGCTGGGCAAAGCATTGGGCGGCGGCATGCCATTGGGTGCATTTATTGCTGACAAGCAATTGATGGATGCTTTAACTGACAAACCGGTGTTGGGTCATATCACTACGTTTGGTGGTCACCCGGTTTGCTGTGCAGCAGGCATGGCGGCTATGCAGGTGTTGTTACAGGAAGAACTGTTCAATAAAGTGTATCAAAAAGAACAATTGTTCCGTTCTCTTTTACATCACCCGAAAATTAAAGCCGTGAGAAGCAGGGGATTGATGATGGCGGTTGAATTTGAAAACTTTGAGCAGAGTAAACAAATCATTGACGCATGCATTGCCAAAGGTGTATTTACAGATTGGTTTTTATTTGCTGCTCACAGTATGCGTATTGCACCACCGCTAACCATTACTGATGAAGAAATTATGAAAGCGTGTTCAACAATTCTTTCTGTTTTAAATGAATTGCCATAGATTAGAGTTTTAACCTTTTAACATCAAATAACCTATCTGCTGACTGCATTCTATCAAATGAAGATTCATAGTATAATCGTTTGTACAGGCAACACAGTAAGGTTACAAATAAGATTCAATTAATTAATAAACAGATGAAATTCATTCGCCCTGCCCTTTTCCTTTGCTGTATTTTTTTTGTTCTTGTTTCCTCCGCCCAACACAAACAGCCATTGGCTAAAACCATGCTCTGGCGCATCAGCGGCAAAGGACTAAAGCAACCATCGTATCTTTTTGGTACACTTCATTTAAAAGACCGCCGCATCTTTCATTTTACAGATTCATTGTATGCAGCCATTGAAAAAACAGATGGCTTTGCTCTTGAGCTGGATCCTGATGCCATGAGTGGCGAACTTATCCGCAGTTTTATGTCAAAAGATACCAGCGGGTTTGTAAAGGATGAAGTGGACAAAGAAACCTATGAACGCATTAAGCAAAAACTGGAAAAAAGATTCGGATCCCGTTTAGATAAACTAACCCGTCGCCAGCTTTTTCTTTCACGTAACGATTGGATGAATGAAATAACAAAGCAGGATGATATGCCCGGGTTTATGGATGTGTACCTCTACCACATTGCCCGCCAGCAGGGTAAATGGACCGGTGGCATTGAAGATATAGAAGACCAGATGGGGTTAATTGCATCCGAAATGAAAGGCAACCGCTTCAATGATCTCTTTCCGGATTTGAAGCTTTTAAAATTATCCCTCAATGAAATGGTGGAAACCTACCTGGCAGGTGATATTGAAAAAATTTATCAATATGCTGCCGGTCTGGATGATCAACAACGAAACGAACTGCTGGTAAAACGAAATCAAAAAATGGCTTTTCGTATCGATAGTCTTTTGCAACTCCGCTCCGGCTTTTTTGCAGTAGGCGCTGCTCATCTTGCAGGTGATACCGGTCTTATTTCACTTCTTTTAAAACGTGGCTATAAATTAGATCCTGTTTTTTCAAACAATAAACTCAAACCTGAAGAGTACATCATTAAAACCAAAAAAGATTACTGGAAAACATTTTTTGCGGCAGACAGTAGTTACAAAGTAAGTTATCCATCAGGCACCGGTACTTTTTATATGGCAGAGCAATTGGTGAAAATGGAAATGTGTATGGACCTGCCCAGCTCTACGTTTTATATCTCTGCAAGTCTGCCCAATTTAAGAATGGGTGAAAATAAAGAGAAGATGCTGGATCAGATGGTAAAGGCATTTGCAGATAAAGGAAAAGTGCAGGAAAAAAAGAAACTGGATTTGAATGGAATGAATGGATTGGAAGTGATTATTGAAAATGATGCGTTCTTAAAAGTTCAGGCCTATGTATCGGATGCTTATGTGTACCTGCTGGTGATGGGGCACGATTCCAAAAAAGATGTTTTGAGCGGTGATTATGCATCCAGGTTTTTTTCTTCATTTCAACCATTGGCGCAACAGGCTACTGCTGTAAAAGGCTGGCAGGAATACACTAATCAAAAGCTGGCATTTGCTGTGGCTTTCCCCGGCAAACCTTCTGTAACCAAACCGGAAACAAGTGCTGAATGGATTACGCAAAGCTTCAACAGTCTTGATAGTAAAAGCCAGGTGTATTTTATGGTGAATGTAAAAAGTACAGTGCCGGGTTATTACCTGGATGGGGACTCTAATTACTTTTCATTATTAAAAGAAAACTGGAGTGGCGGAGGGTTTCAAAAGTTGAAGGAAGAATTCTTTTATATGGGCGGGTACGCAGGTATGCGTTATGATATGATGCGGGCTGATGGGAAACAAAAAATTGTTACCCGTACAATGACGGTGAACCGTGGCAGCCGTTCTTACCTGCTCATTGCAGGAGCTGAAAAAGGAAATGAAAATCATCCGGCAATTGATCAGTTCTTTCAATCTTTCCGCCTGCTGGATTATGCAGGTTCTGATTGGAAACTGAGGCAATCACCTGATAAAGTATACTCAGCATATGTGCCATCGGTAATCCGTAAAAAAAGTACAAAGAAAGAAGAAGATGATCCGGAGTCATGGTCTTATCTATCGTATGATTCTGCAACGGCAATTACTTATGAAATGCAGCCCATCACCTTTGTTGATTATTATTATGGAAATTCTGACAGCGCCATTTTTAATGATGCTTTGTATGCCATCAAATCTTATACAGATTCCGTTCTTGAACGTAAGATGACGAAGAATGGTCCGTTTCAGTCGCAGGAAGTAGTACTGCAGATGGAAGGAACACCACTCCAACGCAGAATGCGTTTTGTGTTGAATGCTGATACAGTTTATGCTGTGTATGCGTTTCTGCATCCTTCACAACTATATAAGCCGGAGGTGAATAAATATTTTGAGGAATGGAGGCTCAATGCAGCACCCGTGCCTACTACCTTGAGTGTACGCAAGACTAATGAGTTTTTCGGTGATCTGTGGTCGGGCGACTCAGTTCGTTTTGCAAAAGCGGCTACCCGTCTTTCTAAAATCAATTTTGTAAAAGAAGAAATCCCTCAACTGAAGGAATCCTTACTCAAGCAGTATGATCATGCTGAAAATGATTTTACAGAAATTTATAACAATCTTGCTGATGAGTTATACAACCTGCAGGATTCAGGCATTGTAACATTTATCAATAAAAATTATTTTTCAGTAAAGCTGGATAACGAAGCACAACGTGTTGCCATGCTGCGTTTACTGGCGCTTACTACTACAAGAGAAAGTTATTCAGTTCTTAAAGATTTATTACTGAGCCAGCCACCGTATACCAGCTATCTCTATCCTGTAAAACAATACATAACGGATTCACTGGAGCTTACAGCTACCTTGTTTCCTGATCTTATGCGCTTGAGCAGCGATACCAACTACTGTGAGTTCACCGGTTTTCTTGCAAACCGTTTGCTCGACAGCGGCAAAATAAAGCTTGACATCATCAAGCCTTATGAAAAAAACCTGCTGGAGATTGCTGCATTTATTTATGAAAAGTACAAAGCAGGTACAGAAGATAATGTTGCCTATTACTATCCGGTGTTGCGTTTACTGGCAAGGTTAAATATTGCTGAAGGGAATGCATCGCTGGCAAAACTGGCTGCATTGAATCATCATCAGTTTAACATGTATCTTATTCCTGACCTTTTAAATAACGGGTATAATGTTTCCCCGGCATTGATAGAAGAAGCGGCAGCAGATATTGCTACCCGTTTTCAGTTTTATCGCCGGCTGGAAGAAAAAAATCTGCAAAAGCAGTTTCCTGCCAAATACAGAACACAAAAAATGATTGCTGAAGCAGATGTATACGGCATGGCATCCGATGAATACAAAGTAGAAGAGGTTGTGTACCTGCAAACCAAAAAACGTACAGTGAATGGCGAAACCAAATTGTATTATCTCTTTAAAGTAATAACAGAAGAAGGAACTTTCCTCGGCATATCCGGAGCTTATGCTGCAGATTCAAAAATAGTTGGATTGAATGCTTCCAATGATGATGGTGGTATTTACTGGACGGATGTGTTTCAATCAAAAAAAGTAGAGGAACAGTTTGAAGCATTCTTTGCAGAAAAAGAATTGGATTGAAATCAGAACTGAATTCTGAAACTGCCAAATACACCAAATCTTTTTTGTGCAGGTGCAGTATCGCTGGGTAATACCCGCCAGATGAGGTCTAACCGAAGCACTTTAAAAATATTATCAACACCGGTGCCTAACTCCATATAGGTTTTATCGCCCAGTGTTTGAAAGGGAAACCAACCTTTACCGGTGGCAGCATCAAATTTCATAGCAGTGGCATCATAATACTGATCTGTGTAGTTGAGTTTTTTATTAGCGTCACTCAAATTGCCCCACAATACTTTTGCTGTCCAGAACTGGCGGAGTTTTAAACTGCGGGTAGGTTTAATCAAACGAAACATTCCATTGCCTACATTATGCTCAAAGTTGATGCCTGCATAACGATCACTGATGTACTCAAAGCGGTTCATCAGGTTAAATGCATACTTATTGTAGTAATAAATTTCATTGCCGGGATGAATTTCCAGCATGGTAAAAGGTAAGGTGCCGAATACACGACCGCCATAAATATTGTAATAGATTTCTCCTGCACCTCCTATCTTCTGGTAATCATTAATGGATAGTGAGAGTTTGTTGTAATTGTATTTACTGTTGAATACACCTGCAATGCCTTTGGAATAGCGTAATTCAGCAATAGGATAGGGGCTTCCAAGGCTGCTGCGTAAAAACGTTCCTTCCACAAAACGTTCAAGATATGCAAAGCGGACTCTGAAAGTGAGTTCTGTATTATTCAATGTGCCACCGTTGCCCGGTTCATCAAAATAAGAAAGTGACGGTAATGCTCTTACAGGATTAAATTGTTTGTGTGTGGCAATAACACCAAATGTAAAACCACTGCTCGTTTCTTTGGAGTATTCAATCTTCTGTTGTTCAATCTTCAAAAACTTTAGCGGAACTCCCTGTTTGCGTATGGCTAACGAAAAAATATTATCCTGGCCTACTTCGTCGTAATAAGCCTGTCCAAAATCATAATCATTCAGGTAGGAGAGATACAATCGTTCTCTTGGATTTTTTTTGAAGAGATGTGTTATTTCAAAACGACCCTTGAATTGCTGATCACGAATTCCATAAGCTAAATAACCACGCAACCACCATTTTTTGCTGAAGGCTGTACTGGTACCAAAATCAAAACGTGGACGGATCCCTTCAATACGATCATAGCTGATTACATTAAACCAGGGGCCATATTCATAATTACCGATTGGTTTATAGCCGGTAGCTAAAAAGGTGATGGTGTTAGTGTATTTTTTGAACAAAGGCATTTTCTGTAACGTATCCACCATCGCATAAATGGCTTTTTCGTTTTTGCTGAGTGTATCATGTCTTTGTTGTTGCCAGTATAATTCTGTTTGTTCTGAAGCACCCGGCAGTAAAACTGTTTCTTCCAGCTTTTTATTTTTTTGCAATGCTTCCCAAACTGATCCGGCATTGATGGAAATATTTTGATAGGTGGTGGTCTTTCGACCGGTTACTCCAAATTTCTGTTTGCCGATGGGGGCCACATCAATCACAAATTTGTCTTTGCTTAAAAACCAGATACTGTCTTTTACGAGTTTGTATTCCTGTATTATGCTGAGCTTCTCCACAAAGTTTACATTGGCATCATCTGCAAGGCGCAGGTTCATCTTTTGAATGGCGAAGCTGGAATCATGCACCCAGCAATCACCAAGAAATGTGTTTTCTCCCTGGTGTTTGGGAGCAAATACAAGATGGAAAAAACGTTTACCGCCAATGTATTGTGTATCTGTTAAGCGGTAGTTATAAAAAGCATCTCCATTATCTGAAATGGGGCTTACAAATCGTTTATCAAAAACCGGAATATAGTTGTTATATACATTCACATTCTGATCCATGCCGCCCAGCAGTTTTTGTACACTTTCATTTTTTAATCCTGAAGTGCGGCTGGCTTTAATTTCTTCTCTTCGCTTAAGCGGTGTTTTTTGAAAATAGTAATCAGAAATTGTTTCCGTAAGAAATACGGGTAAAAATGGTTTGTCTTCGCTGGTGCTGTCCACTGTTTGCTCAATGATAAATCCAAACGGCCTGAGCAGCCGGATGTTTTTAAACTTATCTGTATTAATCCGGTTCAGATCTACTTCTAACTTATTATAAAGTTCATAGCCAAAGTTTTCAAAGCGGTAACGGTCATTCTCAGCTTTCTTTTGTACAATCTTTCGCCACAAATACCAGCCTCTTGTTTTTTTAGATTTTATGATAACTTCTTTTTGTATAGACCCCCGCTCCAGGTTGATCGTTAAAAAGAGGGTATCACCCGCTGGTACTGAGAGTACTCGGGCAAAATAAGTATAGCCCACATAACTTACCGTAAGGGAGTCAGCAAATTGCTCCGTAGTGAGCCGAAGAAAAAAGCGACCGGCAGAATCAGATAATTTTCCGATGCCACTGTTCTTCATTTGGACAGATGCAAAAGGGATCGGTTCCTCAGAGTGTGAATCTTTAATAAGACCGGCTATGATTTTAGTTTGTGCAACAGCCGAACAGTTGATCCAGAATAGTAAAGTAAAGCAAAGTGCTTTCCGCATGTACAGCCAAGGGTTAAATGAACAGTAAAAGTAAATAATCTGCCTGTTGCTGCTTGTCTTTTATTTTACAGGCAAGTGTAAAAGATGCAAGAAGCTGTTAAAAAAGAGGCTGAGGATTTGGAGATATCCGAAAACTTGTCTTTACTTTGTAAAACAAAGTGCTTTTATGAACGATCAAAACCAATCCATCGAAACCTTACAGGAAATCAGGGAAATGATGAACCGCAGCAGCCGGTTTATCAGTCTTAGTGGTTTAAGCGGCGTAGCTGCAGGGCTTTGTGCTCTTACCGGGGCATGGTTTGCTTATGGTGTAATCAATGGTGGTGCAGGTGTAACAAAGCGATCCGGTGC
Organism: Lacibacter sp. MH-610; assembly: GCF_045780045.1. Classification (NCBI taxonomy): domain Bacteria; kingdom Pseudomonadati; phylum Bacteroidota; class Chitinophagia; order Chitinophagales; family Chitinophagaceae; genus Lacibacter; species Lacibacter sp. MH-610. The sequence goes on along the minus strand of NZ_CP116002.1, from coordinate 3,766,538 downwards.
AATCCGGGATTATGTGTTAACTGATGCAGGTATTCCTGGCCTGCGTTCGTTTATGGGCGATCGTTTATTCCTGATAGCAGCCGGTACCTTTCTCTCAGCATTTGTTCTTGCTTTTTTATTTACCTATATCCGCAGCCGTAAGCAACAGATACCCGTTTGGGGCATTATGGCACGCAGGCTGGTTTGGAATGTATTATTGCCCATGATGGTGGGTGGTATTTTTCTGTTGAAGTTGATTGAAGCCGGTGTGATTGGATTAATAGCACCGGGCTGCCTCATTTTTTACGGGCTCGCTTTAATCAACGGCAGCAAATTTACATTGGGCGAAGTGCGTTATCTCGGTTACACCATTTTATTGCTCGGTATCATTAACTGCTGGTTTCCGGGTTACGGTTTGTATTTCTGGGCAGCAGGTTTTGGTATTTGTCATATACTTTATGGCATCATAATGTGGAATAAATATGAACGTAATTAATTTGCGAAACGCAATGTGATTTCATGAAGAATCCGATTGACCAGTTACAAAAAGTATTTGACAGCCGCATAAGGCTGGGCATCATGAGCGCCCTGATGGTGAATGATGCGGTAAGCTTTAATGAGCTTAAAGAACTCATCCAGGTAACTGATGGCAACCTGGCCAGTCATTTAAAAGCGCTGGAAGAAAATGGGCTTATTAAAGTAAACAAAGGCTTTGTGGGACGTAAAACCAACACAACTTATGCAGTAACCAAGGCCGGAGAGCGTTCCTTCCGGCAGCACCTGGAAGCGTTGGAACAAATGATCCGTCAAATGGGGAAATAATTTTTTTATCCATAAACTTTGAAATTCAAAGTACTTTTTTAAAATATAAAATCTCAATAATGGACACACAACAAACGCCATCGTTCTGGCAACGAAACAGTATCATGATCAAAGCTATTGTGGTAGGATTCCTGATTCTTGTGCTTTTAATTCCCTCTGCTTTTATACAAGGTCTTGTACAGGAACGGCAGGAGCGGCAGGAGCAGGTGATAGCCGAGGTAAGTTCCAAATGGGCATTAGGTCAAAAAATCAGCGGGCCCTTTTTGCTGGTACCTTATCTCACTGCTGAAAAAAATGAAAAGGGTGTAGTAACAGAGGTAAAACGCAACGCTTATTTTTTGCCGGAAAAGCTTTTGGTTAACGGCACTCTGTTTCCTGAAATACGGAAGCGGAGTATTTACAAAGTTGTTTTATACAAAACAGATCTCAATTTGAGCGGAACATTCAATCCGTTGAATTTTTCAGCGCTGGGCATTAATCCATCTGCTGTACTTTGGAATGAAGTAAGGTTCTGCATCGGGCTTACAGATAACAGGGGTATTGCAGAGCAATTACAGTTACAATTAGATGATTCAGCAGCAGCTATGGATCCTGATTTGCCGGCCAATGGTATTGCCTCCACCGGCGTTACAGCAATAGTACCACAGGCGTTGCTTAATGAAAACAAAGGTTGTACGTTTTCTATCCGTTTAAAACTCAACGGCTCAGAGCGTTTATACTTTACACCGGTTGGTAAACAAACCCAGGTAGAACTTAAGTCTTCTTATACCAACGCTTCATTTGCCGGTAATTACCTGCCCGTTACACCTTCTAACTCTACCAATGGTTTTAATGCCAAATGGAGTATTTCTCATTTCACCAGGAGTTTTCCGCAAAGCTGGAATGATGAGAAAACGGGTATTGATGAGGCAGCCTTTGGTGTAGAGCTTTTACAGGGAGTTGATACCTATGCTAAAACGATGCGGAGTGTAAAGTATGCGTTGCTGTTTATTTCTTTAACCTTCTGTCTCTTCTTTTTTATTGAAGTACTGCAAAAAAGAACTGTGCATGCGTTGCAGTATGTACTGGTTGGATTTGCCCTCAGTATTTTTTATACACTCCTTCTATCAGTAAGTGAGTACCTCGGATTTACATTAGCCTATCTCATTGCAGCTGCAGCAACGGTAACCCTGATTACGGCTTACATCAAAAGTGTTTTTGATAAATGGAGTGTTGCTGTTGTGTTTGCTGTTTTCTTATCTGTTCTATACGGCATGATCTATGTACTCATTCAGTTACAGGATGGTTCCCTTTTGTTTGGCAGTATTGGTTTGTTTGTGATACTGGCATTGGTTATGTATTACTCCCGTAAGATTGATTGGTATGGGAACAGAAAGCAAATTAATTAATCAGCTAAATATCAGTTTATGACTACGTCATTCAGTATTTGGTTAAAAGCACAAGGCATTTTTGCTTTGTTAATGCTACCAACACTTGTATTACCACCCATGTTTTTGTTTGCAGAGTTTTATGCCTGGCTTTGGGGTGCACTTGCTTTACCATTATTTCATTGCTTGTTGTATCTGCAAAAAAGAATGCAGTGGTTTCATTTTCCTTCGATTGTAATCATTGGATTTTTTATAACCTTTCTTTGCACATATGGTGCTGCCTGGCATTTTGCATCATTCAAAAATCCATGGAATGAATTTGTTGAATGGATATTGTTTCCTGTTGCCGGTTGGGCTTCAGCTGTAATTTCTATTTTTCTTTCAAGGCAAACTATAAGAACTTATATCCTGAATGAGGATGAATTTGCATTGGTAGATTTAGAAAACGAAATTCATGCAAAAACTGAAAGCAACTTATGAAAAGCATCCACTACGCCCTGCAGGGATTATTAATCGCTGTCCGCAGCGAAAGAAATATGCGGATTCATATTGCAGCAGCAATGCTGGTAATCACTGCGGGCTTTTTTTTCAAGCTATCACAAACAGAGTGGATGATACTGCTATTCTGCATTTCCTTTGTTATTGCCATGGAGTTGATGAATACGGCACTGGAGTATGTATGTAATGCAGCTGTTCCTCAATTTCACCCGTTCATACGTCATGCAAAAGATATGGCAGCAGGTGCTGTACTGGTGGCAGCAATAGCAAGTGCTATTACAGGCGGTATCATTTTTATTCCAAAAATCATCGTTCTGTTTTTATAGAACATTATATGATCCTCTTTATGAGTTCAAACACTTAATAAACTTTTTATGAAACGGATTCTTTTTTTTTCGGTTGGATTTACTATTGCCTTATACTTGGTACGGGTGGTCTATACAGGAAGCTTATTGTTTCTTTTTATTCCCTGGAATTTATTTCTGGCATGGCTGCCCTTTTACTTCAGCACAAAAATGAAAAGTGAGCAGACTATACCTGTGAAATTACTGTGGTTTTGTTCCTGGCTTTTGTTTTTACCGAATGCACCCTATCTCATTACAGATCTTGTACACCTGGAACCGAGACCCTACGTGCCTTATTACTTTGATCTTGTGTTGCTCTTTTCTGCGGCATGGAACGGGTTGTTACTGGGATTGCTTTCTTTTCAGCAAATAGAACGGCAGTTGAATATGTACTTTGACAAATGGAAAGTAAACAGCATCATCTTTGTTTTGTTTCTGCTCTGTGGTTTTGGTATTTATTTAGGACGATTTGACCGGTATAACAGTTGGCATATCATTACACAGCCATTTGACCTCGCAACTGATATCATCCGTTATACGCTGCAGCCACTGCAACATCTGCATACATGGGCCGTTACTGTTTTATTTGGAGCAGCACTATGGTTGATGTATCAAACCATGCGTCAGCTTCAGTCAGTATCACAACGATAAAACTCTAAGAAAGCAAAGCTGTAAATTGTTTAAGAATTGATGTTGATAAAAAACAAAGGCAGATGCATGAACATCTGCCTTTGTTTTTATTGGTATTTAAATTTTAAAAATCCAAACCAAGCGAAACATGTAATAAAGGCTTGGTATTAAAGAAACCACTCATCTGCCAGCCTGCATCAAAACGAATGAAATAACCTAACAGTGTACTGCGGGCACCAAAACCATAACTTCCCAGCAATGGTCCTAAACCGGGCGCTTTAACAACAACATTTACCGGGTTGCCGGGTTCTGCAAAAATCAACTCCGGACGTTTAAAGTCAAGAAACTTTCCGTTCCAGGCGCTACCAAAATCAAAGAACTGCACCAGTTGAAAATTTCTCAGGAATGCATTGTTGATTGGTTTGTTAAACAACGTAGCAAATACAGGCATTCTTATTTCACTGTTAATCACAACTGCATTATTACCGTTAGCAGAGTTTTGGAGGAAGCCACGCAGGTTTACAGCCAGTGATTCATAAACATACGATGCATCCGGATCAGGAGTATTGAACGCATTAAAGTAACGTTGCTTCAGTACATTGTTTCTAACTCTGAAATTGTTACCGGGCATAAACCAGCCATCCGTACCGCCCAGGTAATAGAGCACTTTGTTATCACCAAATGAAAAATCACCGGCTACTCTTGTGGCCCAGATAATATTACGGTACAGCTTTACATAGTTTCTGCCGTCAAAGCCAACGTTAAACGTAAAGTCACCACCGGCACTTCGTCCGCCGCCCTGGTAACTTCCGCCAAGCCGGTTAAAGAGTTCAAACCATCCTTTAAACCGCAAACCGTTCCAGATATTAGTTGCAGGGTTGATGGTATTATCATGCACATATTCTAAACGGGTATTTAAAAAGTTTTCGTCTAAGGTGGGCTGTTGTAAAGAGCCGGGCACCAGGTCATCACTACGGGTAATATATTGATCTCTTCTCAAGCCTGCCACTAAACGGATACTCTGTACTTCATTAAACGGATAGGTAGCATTTCCCTGGTAGATATTGGTGAGAATACGTACATCAAAACCCTGCGTAGTGCTGGCCGTAATTGTGTTTCTGTAATACGTAGCACCCCAATCAATACGGCGTTTCAGATTATCAAAACGTACCAGTATTTCTTTATCCTGGAAACCATAATTTAAACGGAAAGCCCCGGTGAATTTATAATCTTCCATCAGCTCCAGCACACCCACTCTTGTAAGTGCATTTAAGGAATTACCATTTGCAAGATTTACCTGCGGTGCACCAAAGCCATTTGGATCCACTACAAATCGTCCCGGGCTATAAGGTTGAAAACGGTTAATGAACAATACATTATTACTCAGGAAATTGGTAGTAATATTATCAACCGCAAATTTTTTGTTGTAAGGAAACAGCCGCATTTTATTCAGCACTTCATCCCTTGGTGGTGCTGTATTGCCAATTAATTTGGCTCCTGCTGCAGATGTATCAACTTTAAACTCTGATTCAAAGAAATCAGAAGTGACTGTAACGGGTTTATTAGAAACACTGTCCACAAGATCAGACCGCTCCCTTGTATCTTCATTCATTGTTTTTTCCAGGCGGGAGGTACGCTTAATGAATTCTGTTGGTCTTGCTGTTACATTCCGTTTACGAAGTGTGTTTTCATCTACTTTCAGTTTATATAAGAATTTAAACTCACCCTGGCGGTTTACTTCTGTTACCTGTCCGTTTTCACCGGCAACTCTTGTTTCCAGTACACTGCTTTGATAGTTAGTAATGGGGAAGGTATAAGTACTGTCGTTGGTAATTCTGAAAAAGCCGATTGAATCAGGTTCTGATTTGTTCCAGGCTTTTAAAGTAGAATCCAGTTCTGCCCGCTCCGGGTTACGCAGGATGTCTTCGCCTATGCGGTACAGTGTGTCAATGCCTGCTGCCTGTGTGCGGAAGAAACCGGCCCAGCGGTTACCGATTCCGTTTTCATCACTGATGTAAGTAAAGTGATTGGTATTGTACTGGCTTGGGTAGCGGGCATTACCGTATTTGATGTTCGTGAGCTGGGAGATCTGTTTAAATTCAGATTTATTCCAGTTGTCAATCAGGAAAATATTGTAACGGCTTTTAGGTAACACAGTATCACCAGTTGGGGCATCCGGTGCAGGGCGGTTGCTGGAGAAGATGATGCCGGTTTTACCGGGGAAGGCAACAAAACTGGCATCCTTATCATCATAAACATCATTGGTAATCTGCTCCAGTTTTTGTCCGTCAATTTTATAAACAAATACATCGCTCTGTCCGCCTTTTACCGCACTAAAGAGCAGCGTGTTAGGGTCCAGCATGTATTGCATATCTGTAACCTGCTCAAACGGAAGAGGTACATTCTTGATAGTTTTGATGCGGCGGAACGCATCATAAACACTCAACAGCGTTTTCCCTTTTTCCCATACAACCATTGCAATACGGGTTCCTTTAGGATCCCATGCCAGCATCGGATAATTAGGATCAGGTCTTTCCTCAAGATTACGCACACCACTTTTCCATAATACTTTTTCTGAAATAAAGTTTTCATTCAGGATCACTCTTGTAAGACCACGCTTAAACTCCACAACAGCGTAGGTAAAACTTTTGGGATTTGGATTGGCCTGGAAACGGAAGTAATCTGTTTTACCGATTTCTTTAGGAACAGTTAACCGTCCGGTGGGCACATTACGGCGGGCACGGATGTCTTTGAAATATTTATCACGGTTGTACTGCATAAAATCTTTCAGTACATCTTTCAGTTTTTTCTTGGCGATGGTTTGCGTGGCACGGTTTACATTTTTGTAAATACGGCTTAGGTAAAGCAGGTAGGTTACATTTTCTTTACGGTATCTTTCTTCCATATAATACCAAAAAGCATGACCTGCCAGTTTGGGTTGTTCAAATGCAAAATGATAAAAGTTTTTATACTGAAAACCCAGCATGGCACTTTTCAGTTCATTATCAATTTTTGTACTCCAGGGTTCAGCGGCATAAGAAATATAACCATCTACCATCCACTTGGGTAAATCAAGCAAGGCCTGGTTCTGAGCAAACTCGCCCAGGTCATCACCAAACAGCATGGTTTCAACCAGCACACGAGCTATACCTTCACGGATCTGGCGGCGCAGATCATTATGATCACCATTGTAAAAAACGATCATCTTATTGTTCACCAGTTTGGTAACACCACCGGCGTTGGGCCAATCCAGCCCGATGCCGATATTGGATTGTTTGTAATCATTAAAACTGTTGTACAGAACAATATTGATCCGTCGTTGAATACTGTATTCAATAAAATCTTCCAGTGAGGGCAACTCTTCTTCAGCAGCCTGTGTTACAAACTTAGCCAGCTCCAGGCCGTTTTGATTGTAGTGCACATTAAAGTTGGGACTTTGATAAAACTGCCATTTGAATTTTACATGCTGTACCCGGTTCTTTCCGAATTCCACCATGTTTACCTGGGCTGTTGCAGGATTGTGGTGCCAGAGCAAAAGGAGGAGCCATACTGCTACGCTAACTACGTTCTTCTTTTCAATTCGCATATTTTCGTATTGTAGATAATGCAAGTTTGAGGTTAATTCGTTTTTAAAAGTACAAAATTCAAGGTATGTTCACTGTTAAAGCTTTTACCTTCAGTCCCGTTCAGGAAAATACCTATCTTCTTTATAACGAACAGGGGGAGACGATTGTTATTGACCCCGGATGTTATTTTCAGGAAGAGAGAGATGTTCTGCACAGCTTTATTACACAAAACCAACTCCGGCCGGTACTCCTGCTCAATACCCATTGCCACCTGGATCATGTGTTTGGAAATAAATGGATTCATGAAACATGGAATCTGCTGCTTCATATACACCCCAATGAAAAACAGGTGCTGGATTATGCCCCGGCCAGTGGTTTAATGTGGGGACTTCCGTTTGATAATTATACAGGTGAACCGGTTTATTTGAATGAAGCCGAACGGTTGCAGTTAGGCGAGGATGAACTGGTGCTCATTTACGCACCGGGTCATTCGCCCGGCCATCTTTGTTTTTACTGCAAAAAGCAACAATTTCTGATAGGCGGTGATGTGCTGTTTTATGAAAGTATCGGTCGTACTGATTTACCGGGAGGTGACCATGCTACTTTAATCAGCAACATTCAGAATAAACTTTTTTGCCTGCCCGATGAAACAGTTGTTTACAGCGGACATGGCCCTGCCACCACCATTGGTCATGAAAAAAAGCATAACCCGTTTTTAAGTTGATGCAACGTTTTAAAAACAGCTAAGCTCAAATGGTAAAGCGCATCTATGAAACAATTAATTGTAATTATTTCTTTATTGTTTTTGATTGCCTGCGAAAAAGAAAATGGGGTAAAGAATACCCTTTTCTATAAAGGGCAGTTACAATGCAGTGGTGATAACTGGGCAAGAGGCAGCTCTGATGAAGAAACACTAAAGAATATGACCAGCTATCTTGCCTCAAGAGGTGTAAAAGTTGAGAATGCAGAACTCACATTACCACCGCCCGGTGTTGTTTATTGTGCTGCCTGCACCTGTCCTTCCGGTCGTGTTTATGTGATCACCGTTATTTCAGGCTCCGAGGAAGTTTTAACGCAGGAAGGTTTTTATAAATAGGCCTGCACATATTTACCGATGAAGGGTAAACGTTGTAAATCTTTCTTCTCCACTTTTAAAACAAAGAGTGTAAACAGTAACAGAAATAATGTACCGGTGAGTGTACTGAACCATAGCGGTGCATAGAGCATTAAAATTCCTTTATGCAATAAAACTATGAGGGTTACCAATACAAGATAGGCGATGATTTTTTTACGGGCATATGGCACCGGGTAGTATTTCTGCCCTAACCAATAACTTACAATCATCATAAACAGGTAACAGGTAAAAGTTGCAATAGCCGCACCCCAGTAATGTAGCTTAGGTATCAAAACAATATTTAATGCAATGGTAATAACAGCTCCGCTAATTGTTATAGCAGCACCGTACAGATTTTTATTGGTGAGCCGGTACCAGATGCTGAGGTTGTAATAAATACCGAGGAAAATATTGCCCATCGCCAGCAGCAATACTACGTTCATACCTTCTCCCCATGCTTTTGATTTTAAAGTAATAATCCATTTGAGTACATCGAGGTATAAACCAATGCCCAGGAACATAAAGCAGCAGGCGAGTACAAAAAACTTCATCACCCTTGCATAGGTTTTTTGCGCCTGTTCTTCTTTGGCCTGTTTAAAGAAGAAGGGTTCCGCTGCCATGCGGAACGCCTGGATCATAATCGTAATTAAAACCGCTATACGGTAAAGATTGGCAAAGATGCCCAGCTCATGACGGGCCTGCTCCTGCGGCACATCTACCACATGCTGATACACCAACCGGCTGAGCATATCATTGATCATGCCACCCAAACCCACAATGATGAGCGGATAACTGTACTGCATCACTTCTTTCCATAGTGTTCCGTTCCATTCAAACTTTATTTGCTTCCACTCTTTGTACAAAAGCAGCCAGGTGAATGCAGCACCGCAAATATTGCCAATGATATAATAACCGATACCAATATCTGCCGGTAACAACCCGTTGATCCAATGATCCGGATGGTCTTTTGTAAAGGAGGGAATAATTCCCAAACCGATGATCACAACAAGGATATTGATTAAAATACCTGCAACCCTTACAAACGCATATTTTTTAGGACGGTTCTCCTGTCTTAATACCGCAAAGGGTAAAACGGATAAGGTATCAAACAGAAGAATCAGGATCATCCAGTGCAGGTACTCCGGGTGTGCTTCTAACCCTGTTGCTTTTGTGAGCCACGGTGTTGCGATGTATAAAAAAATACTCAGCAATACTGTAGAACCGATGAGCGATACACTGAGCGTATTGTATAACTGTTGCCGGTTTTTTTCTGCATGAAAACGGAAGAAGGCCGTTTCCATTCCGTAAGTAAATAAAATATTCAGAAAAGGGATGAGCGCATATACCTGTGTAAGATCAGCCGTTTTTTCCGGTTGCTGAAACAGGAAAGGCAGGGCCATGTTCATTAAATAACCAAGAAAGCGACTGGCAATGGTGGGTACTCCATACCAAATTGTTTGCCCGGCTAATTGCTTGATACTGCTCATGCTTGTTAATCACTCAAAAATATTCAAACTTATTACCAAAAAGCATGCAACCCTTTATTTATTGTTAACTATCTTAGTGTACCGGATGAAAATACCATAATATACTTCTGATCATAAGACTGCTTTCATTCAATTTTTATAAGAACTCTAATCTAAAAGACAAATATGAAACACGTGAAAAAACTGATTCTGTTAACCACTTCTTTGCCGTTGGTTCTTTTTACAGCTGCACAAAGCTTTGGTGAATTAGAATGGCAAAAAACAAAAATACCGGCTACCATTATTGAAGTTCCCCAATCAGCATCAGCCACAGAAGCTGCTATCAAACAAAAACTGGCCCAGTTAGGTTACAACGGAAAAGAAACAAAAGGTGTTACAGTGTACAAAGCTGTTCGCATCCCTGAAATAAGCAGTGAAACGGTTGATCTTTACCTGAAAGTAGAACGCAAAAGCCGGAAAGAAAAAGATGAATCTGTAGTTTACTTTGCAGTGGCACGTGGGTATGAAAATTTTGTTAAGCAAGACAGTGATGCTGAATTTATAAAAGGGATTCATACCTACACATCCAACTTCAATAGTTGGGCCGAAGCCGAAGCACTGGAACGTGAAATAAAAGGCCAGGAAGATAAACTGAAGAGTGCTGAAAAGAAAGCGGATGACTTGCAGAGCGAATCAGAAAGTTTACAAAAACGATTGAAGAAACTGCAGGATGATATTGAAGAGAATAAAAAGAATATTGAAAAGCAAAAAGCAGAAGTAGAAAACCAGCGTAAAGCACTGGATATACTCAGGTCAAAACGTAAAGTATAGTTACTGTGCCTTCAACGAAAGTTGTTGTTTCGCCGCTTTTGCTGAAGGAAGCCACGATGCTATGATAGCAATGAATAAAACGGTTGCCAGTATCATCAGTAAATCTGTAATCAATATTTTTACAGGGTAATAATCAATTACAAAAGACCCCTGCAAAGGAATAAGTTTGAAGGTTACCTGCAGATAGCAAAACAAAAGCGCCAGTATAATGCCGATTATACTGCCCGTCATAGCCAGCAATACACCTTCGCTTAAAAATATTATCTGTACAAAGCCATTGGTAGCGCCAATGGCTTTTAATATCTGTACATCCTGCTGTTTTTCCAGCACCAGCATAGTAAGCGCTCCGATCATATTAAAAGCAGCTACAATCAGAATCAAACAAAGGATACCATAGATGGCCCATTTCTCCAACTGCATCACAGCAAACAATGATCTGTTCTGGCGGTACCTGTCTTCTACCAGGTACGTATTACCTAAACCCTGTTGCAATGTTTGCACCATCTTTTTTTCGTCCACACCCTTTTGCAATTTTATTTCTACTGAAGTGTATTCATGTTCTTTTAAACCGATCATTTGCTGCACGGCAGCCAGGTTAGAGATGACGTATTTATTATCAAAATCCTGTTGAATGGTGAATGCACCTCTCGGTTGAAAATTCACAGTACTGATGGATTCCAATGGCCCGGCACCGGCAGGTACACCACGTTTGGGCAAATACACTGTAACAGGAGTAATGGCACGATCACTCATAAGGTTGAGTGCATTTTCAATACCACTGCCGAATATCATACCCGGTGTTTCCATGTTCCCGGTTTCATAAACACCATTGGAAATATGTTGTGCCACACCGCTTACCCTTGCATATTCATCATCCACTCCTTTTAGTATAGCATTGGTACGAAAGCTTCCGTTCTGGATGTGTGCATTTTCTTCAACCGTAAAACAAAAGGCAGCAATATCTTTTTGTTGTGCAATAAATGTCCTGGTGGTACTGTCAACCGTAATCAGTTTTTGTGTAGCAGAAGTAATGCGGATATCAGGATAAAAGGAGGAGTAGAGATCTTTTACCAATCCTTCAAACCCGTTAAAAATACTCAGCACAATTACCAGCGCTGCAGTACCTACTGCCATAGCCGCAACGGTTACCCATGCAATAATATTAATGGCATTGGTACTTTTTTTGGAACGGAAATAGCGCCAGGCAAACAAAAAATTCAAAGCGGTAATTTATAATGGGATAATAACGAATGACTTTCTACTACCGGCTGCATTCTCAGGGCTTCTTCTCTTCATCAATCTTCTTAAACAATTCTTCCATTTTAAACACATGGTCCAACGTATCATCCAGGAAATATTTTATTTCCGGTATGCGCCGTAACTGGTGTTTTAATTTAGCCGCCAGTTCTCTTTTTATTTCGTGTGAACGATCCTCAATTTTACGGAGTACATCCTGTTTGTTCTGTGCCTGGAACACACTCAGGTAAATACGGGCTTCCAGCAAATCCGGTGTTACTTTAACGGAGGCTATAGAAACCAGTCCGCCATCCACAATATTCAAGCTCAGCCTGGTGAAAATAGTCGTAAGTTCTTCATGAATTACTCCGGCCACCTGCTTCTGTCTTTTTCCTTCTAACATATCTGCAACGTTTAAACGCTGTAAAAGTAGTTACTTTGCGGGGTTTAACAGCATGAAACAGTTTCAACGAATTTTTAAATACCTGCGGGGTTACGGCGTACAAATCCTTTTATACTTTTTGTGTATCCTGCTTTCCATTGTTTTTTCCATGGTTTCGCTGGCGATGCTGGCACCCTTTCTCAAACTCTTATTCAACCAGGAAAATCTTGTGCTCACAAAACCGGAAAACATTCTTTCCGCTTCTGATGTGCTTGATTTTTTACTCTACCATATCAGTACACTCATTCGTGAAAACGGAGCTGAATCTGCTTTGTTCTTTATCTGTATTGTGATTGTGGTGGCAATCCTGCTCAAGAATGTTTTTCTCTATTTATCCTACCGCATCCTGGCGCCTATGCGTAACGGGGTGCTTACAAGATTACGGGGCGATTTGTATGATAAAGTGCTTCAATTGCCGGTTGGGTTTTTTACAGAGCAACGTAAAGGCGACCTGATGTCCCGCATGAGTAATGATGCGAACGAAGTGGAGTGGAGCGTAATGATGGCGCTGGAAGTACTCATTAAAGAGCCTTTGAACATTCTGTTTTACCTGGTGATGATGGTGGTGATCAGTCCGCAGCTTTCTTTGTTTTTGCTGGTGTTTCTGCCGGTAATGGCTTTGATCATTGGCCGTGTAAGCCGATCACTCAAAAAGCAATCAACAGAAGCAGGTGAAAAAAACGGAATGGTACTTTCTATACTTGATGAAACATTAGGCGGCATCAGGGTAATCAAGGCATTTACCGCTGAAAAATTAATCGGTAACCGTTTTCACCGCATGAATGCGGAACTCAATCATATCCGCAACAGGATCAACTTCCGCAAGGATATGGCTTCACCACTTAGTGAAGTATTGGGTGTGCTGGTATTGAGTGCAGTGCTTTGGTTTGGCGGCAAACTCGTACTGGGGAATAATGCCGGCGATTTAACATCAGAAGGATTTATTACCTATATCCTCTTTTTCAGTCAGATCATCAATCCTTCCAAAGCACTTTCCTCTGCTTATTACAATACCAAAAGAGGCAGTGCGGCCATTGAACGTATTGAAGAAATTATTAATGCACCGGTGGTGGTGGAAGAAGCGGCCAACCCGGTTCTCATTCCATCCTTTGAAACGAGCATTGAGTTTAAAAATGTATCCTTCGCTTATAATGATGTTCCGGTACTTAAAAACATCAACCTCCAACTGTATAAAGGAAAAACAATTGCACTGGTGGGCTCCAGCGGTTCCGGAAAATCCACACTGGCAGACCTGGTACCCCGTTTTCATGATGTAACGGACGGTGAAATACTGGTTGATGGCATCAACATTAAAAACTACTCTATTGAAAGTTTGCGGCAACTGATGGGTATTGTAACCCAGGAACCCATTCTTTTTAATGATACCATTGCGAATAATATTGCCCTGAGCAAACCGGAGGCAAGCCCGGAGGAGATTGAACATGCGGCCAAAATTGCCAATGCCCATGCGTTTATCATCCGTAAGGATAACAGGTATGATGAAAACATTGGAGAGCGGGGCGGTAAGTTGAGTGGGGGCGAACGGCAGCGGATTACCATAGCCCGGGCCGTGCTTAAAAACCCACCCATTTTAATCCTGGATGAAGCCACCTCATCGCTGGATACAGAGAGTGAGCGCCTGGTACAGGATGCCATCAATACCCTCATGAAAGACCGTACCAGCCTGGTGATTGCCCACCGACTTTCCACTGTACGGCATGCCGATGAAATCATTGTATTAAAGAAGGGCGAAATTGTGGAGCGGGGCACCCATGATGAGCTGGTAGCCAGGAACGGCTTTTACAAACGCCTGGTAGAAATGCAGGAAGTGAAGTAAATAAGGGTAAATTTTTTTGCGAAAAAAAGCCTGAAACCCTTGCAGGTAAAGAATTTACACTATCTTTAAAATGTTAATGTGAATTCAGTCAGCCTTTCTGAACCAGGATTTTCTAAAGTATTTGATTTTCCCAAGGTTTTCAGTTGCTCACCTGGTTCATGATTTTTTGGTTTTAATTTTTTACAAGTGAACATTTACGTTGGAAACCTCTCCTGGTCAATGACAAACGAGGATCTCTCTGCACTGTTTGAGCAATTCGGAACAGTAGCATCTGCCAAAATTCTTACTGACAAATTCAGCGGTCGCAGCAAAGGCTTTGGCTTTGTTGAAATGGACAATGCTGAAGAAGCACAGGCTGCAATCAACGGGCTGAACGATTCAGACGTTCAGGGTCGTAAGATTGTGGTGAATGAAGCCCAGCCTAAAAAAGATGATGGCGGCTTTAAGAAACGCAGCTTCGGCGGCGGTGGTGGCGGTGGCGGCTTCCGCAAAGGCGGTGGCGGCGGCGGTTACCGTGGCGGTGGCGGCGGTGGCTACAAAGGCGGTGGCGGTGGCTACAACAGAGATTTCTAATCTTGATTGATACAGCTCAGCATATTTTTAAAATCCTTCTGCAAAGAAGGATTTTTTTATGGGGTGATGTTTGATGGCGTTTTTATTTGCTCTTTTTTTATATGTTGATGATTGATAGACTGATGAAAAAATTACACAGCCCTCGTTGTGTGTTATCACCAACGAGGAATTCATAATTACATAGTTGAAATAAATATTTTAAATTACAAGTAAATAAAAGAGAATAAAATTGCCTGTGTTTAATAAATACTTGTGTGCATGTGTCGTTGGTGAAAACACACAACGACGGCGTACTTTCATCAAAATTTTAACTATTGAAAAGTGATTAACTTTGTGCTAAACCAACAAAGGAACAAACAGATGCAAAGACGAAATGCAAGCACAACAAATACAAAAAATTATTTCTTCGTAGATAATTAGGTTTACAAAATAATCTTATTCAGGGTTGATAATAAAATCGCAATTTAACTTGTTTATTTGGAATTGTTTTTATTTGAATTTTTAAAATGTCAACTTGGATTGATTGAAAGATATTAAGTACGGAGATAATGGTCTTGTATTTAATTTTATCAAAATAGTTCTCTGCAGGTAGATTAGTAATTTTTCTTTTTTTGGAAGACTTTGTGTTCTTTTTTGACACTAGAACTATCAGGCCATCATGAATCTCAATGTCGCAATTAGTGCCATATATTTCAATCAATTTTCTACAGATATCTTTAATGATTATTGGCTTTACTTCTCTATGGAAATCATCTGCTTTTCGATTTTCGCTGTGTTTAGGCGATTTCCATTTTGAGTTATTCTTAGAGTCAATAATTACTATTTGAATGTACGATTTCATAAGCTTAAATTTATTTTTTTTAATTAGGTAGAACACAAAAAATTCAACATCTACCCCGATATCAGTATTCTAAACAAATAAAACTGGTATTAGTAAACGATGATTAAAGAAAGAAGTTGAAAGTTGTTTGAAGTTTGTATGTGTTGTTGGTGAAATGTTCGAATTCACTCAATACACTCTATTCCGGCAGGGTTAAAAAGGGTAAAAATCATATACGTTTAATTATCCGACGAAACATTTCTACTTACCACCAGAGACTCCTACTAATTGTATATCATCCAACTTAGTTTTTTCCCAGTTATTTGGAACACAATCTAATTCCGCAGTCCAATAATAACGAACACATTTTTTTATTAGCATTCCGTCATTATCAAAGTATTCAGAGTACCTAGTTACACCATCATTAATATCGGTTTTTCCGAAATAATTCTTTTTAGATACTGAGCCGTAATTAGGGTAAAAATGTTTTGTCATTTCAATAATTTTCCCAGACTCATTTTTAAAGTATTCGTCATCAATTTTTTTGGTAAAAAAACTTCCTATATCAAAAGAGACTCCCTGAGTATGGATAGTAGCCGAGTTGGTAAAAGTGAAAAATCTGCAGCCTATACCGCATGCATCTGATTCGTATAAATATTTGAGGTAATGCTTAATATTTCCATTTAAATGGTATTCAATCATCTCAAAGTGATTTTTCGCAAGCCGTTTAAATTCAGATTTAATTTTCCCTTCAATATAATATTCTTTTACACTTTCAATAATAATCAACCCTTCTGAGTACTCCAGTTCTAATCGAATCTGGTTGCCGTTTTCAAACCAATACTTATGTTTCCCAATTTCAAATCCTTTTGAATAACTTCCCTCAAAAATTTTGTTGCCATTTTCGTCATACCTTTCAAATAATCCATCTTCATGATCATTTATATAACTCTTTTTATTCCATAGTTCGCCAGTTTCATAGTAAGAAAGAGATTCACCGTGTCTCTTTCCATCTTTGTAATTTTCTTTTTCCTTTATAAGTTCATTTTCTCCATACGTAATAAATTCACCATCTTTTTTGCCGTTGGCAAAGTACCCTTCAAAATCTATCTTGCCATTATTTTTTAATTGAAACACAGCTCCTGTATAAGGCTTATCACTATCTGGTTTAAATGCAATTTCATTTTTAAAAATCAGATGTTCTATATTTTGTTTTTCAGTACTACATGAAATAAGTAAAAATAAAAATGCTAAATAGATAAGTTTGTCCATGGTTAATATTGAAATGGTTAGTTGATAAATAAAATACTTTTATTTCTCCCTATACTAAATAAATTTTATTCACTTGGCTGGCTATTTACATTTATAGCATAATAGGTTTAAACATCTTTATTCTGATAATATTTTATTTTTGATGGAGATTAAATCTGAAATTATTAATTTTTTTAAAAATTTAGGTAAAAATACGATATGCATTTTTTTACAGATCTGACAAGGTCATTTTATTTCTGGCGAGTGAACCTACCCGTACGTTCGCAGGCGACGTCTGTGTGGATGGGTTTGTGTGATAGCTGCACGACTTGCCGCATTACGAAGACCGAAGCCCACTGCAACCAATTCGTGAGCAACATACAACAATCAACAAGCCAAGTCCCGCCACCCACACACAAAGCTCGTTGGCGGAGACATCGGCTATGAATATGTTTTGATCAGTTGATTCTAATCGTTTGTATGCAATGACTAATCTTTAGTCGCAGAGGGAAGAATTAAAGTGAATGAACCCCATTGCTCCATTGGAAACAGAACCCTGAAAGGAGCGTCGCAAATTCGCTCTATAACAATTCATCTTCCTGTCAACAAAAAATCCCTTCCGGGTAGAGGAAGGGATTTGTATCAATGTGCTTTTGAATCTTAATCACCAATTGGCTGCGGGCCTTTCACTACACCCATCTTTGCTTCAATGCTCAGGGTAGCATGTGGTACAGCACGCAAACGGGCTTTGTCGATCAACTTACCGGTAACACGGCAGATACCGTAGGTTTTGTTTTCAATACGCATGAGCGCTTTTTCCAGGTGATCAATATAAGTGATCTGGCGGCTGGCCATCTGGCTCAGTTGTTCACGCTCCATACTTACACTGCCATCTTCCATGGTCATATAACGTCCATCACCATCATCACCACCCATTTCATCTTTACGGGTAATCAATCCCTGCAGGTACACCAGTTCTTTTTTGGCCGCTTCCAGCTTACGCTGTATCAGCTCCCTGAACTCAGTCAGGTCAGCATCACTGTAACGAACAATAGGGCCCTGGGGTTTCTCTTCCTCACGGGATTGATCCAGTACAGAACGGGTAAAATCAGGCTGGTATTTAACAGAAGTTGAAACAGAAGTCTTCACCGGTTTTAATTCAGCCGGCTTTTTTGCTTTTTCCTTGGCTTCTTTTTTCAAATTCTGAATGGCTTGCTTTACGGTTGGTTTAATGGCTGTTTCCACTACGGGTTTAGGAGCGGGTGCCGGTTTTTTCTCTTCTTTTTTTGCCACGGGTTTAACGGGGGTTTTTGATACAGGTTTATTGGCCGGTTTGGTTACTTTAGGAGTTGGTTTTGGAGCAGGCTTCTTGGCTGCCGGCTTTTTAGCTGCAGGTTTAGGAGCTGCTTTTTTGGGGGCAGGTTTGGCCGCAGGTTTTTTTGCTGCCGGCTTGGCTGCCTTTTTAGGAGCCGGTTTTGCCGCTTTTTTTGCTGCCGGCTTGGCTGCTTTCTTCTTTGTAGCCATGTTATCCTCCTTTTTTGGAAACTTGTACTTTAATGAGCAAATCGTTTACCTCAACTTCAGTGCCGTTGGCCGTTTCCTGCACTAACTCAAGGCTGTCTGCCAAAATTTCGGCGCAAATATAGGACTTATATTCAGTGATGGAGGCGGCCAACGTTTCGGCCCCTGCCAGTTGAACATCAATCCTGTCCGTAAGCTCAAAACCACTGTCCTTGCGGATTTTCTGAATGCGGTTTACCAGTTCACGGGCATTGCCTTCGTTGACGAGTTGCGGCGTAATGGTGACATCTAGTGCCACCGTTAAGCTTCCTTTATTGGCTACCAACCAACCCGGCACATCCTCGCTCGAAATTTCAACATCGTTCAAATATATAGGAACAGTTTCATTATCAATCAACAGGTTATACACAGTTTCTTTTTCCAGTGCCGCAATCTGCTCCTGGCTGAACTGTGAAAGGGCTGCTGCCACCGCTTTCATCTTTGCCCCGAGCTTTTTGCCCAATGCTTGGAAGTTGGGTTTGATTTTCTTTTTGATGAAGCTGTTATCCGCCGTGAGGTATTCCACTTCTTTTACGTTCACCTCGGTCTTAATCAAATCTTCCACCAACTGTAACTGCTCTTTCATATGCAGGTTAAGCACAGGAATGAGCACTTTCTGCAAAGGCTGACGAACCTTGATATTTTGTTTTTTGCGAAGTGATAATACCAGTGAGGAAGTATCCTGCGCCAGTTGCATACGTTCTTCCAGATCTGCATCAATCATGGTTTCGTTAGCCGAAGGAAATAACACATGATGAACAGATGCGGCATCAAAACGTTTGGTGATGGCATTGAGATTATTAAAGAGTGCATCACTAAAGAAAGGAGAGATTGGTGCAATCAAACGTACCACAGTTTCCAGACATTCATATAAAGTTTGATAAGCGCTGATCTTGTCAGCTTCATAATCACCTTTCCAGAAACGACGGCGGCACAAACGCACATACCAGTTGCTCAAATGTTCATCAACAAACTCTTCAATCAATCTTCCTGCCTGCGTGGGTTCATAATCATCCATAGCTGCATTCACTTTTTTGATGAGTGTGTGCAGGGAGGAAAGAACCCAGCGATCAATCTCCGGACGTTCATTCAACGGAATGGCTGCTTCTTTAAATGCAAAGCCATCCACATTGGCATAGAGTGCAAAGAATTGATAGGTATTGTAAAGGGTGCCAAAGAACTTGCGTTGTACTTCTTTGATGCCTTCAATATCAAATTTCATGTTATCCCAAGGCGAAGCATTGGTAATTAAATACCATCTTGTTGCATCGGCACCATACGTGCTGATGGTATGAAACGGATCAACCACATTCCCCAAACGCTTACTCATTTTGTTGCCGTTCTTATCCAGCACCAAACCATTACTCACCACGGTTTGATAAGCTACACTTTCGTACACCAGTGATGCAATCGCATGCAGAGTATAAAACCAGCCACGTGTTTGATCCACACCTTCTGCAATAAAGGAAGCAGGGTAGAGATTTTCAAACTTTTCAACACCTGCAGGAAGTTTGAACGGATATTTTTCGCCACGTTTTAC
Organism: Lacibacter sp. MH-610; assembly: GCF_045780045.1. NCBI lineage: Bacteria > Pseudomonadati > Bacteroidota > Chitinophagia > Chitinophagales > Chitinophagaceae > Lacibacter > Lacibacter sp. MH-610. The sequence continues at coordinate 3,746,662 of NZ_CP116002.1, read as the reverse complement.
TTTTTCATAATCCAGTCCCCATTGGGCATAAGGCATGGCACCACTGTCGAACCAAACATCGATCAGATCAGGAACACGACGCATGGGTTTGCCGCTATCGCTTACTAAAATGATGTCGTCAACAAATGGCTTGTGAAGGTCTGAAGTAAGATGTAAGATGTAAGATGTAAGATTGTCCGTGTCTTTCATCCCTGCTTCATACTTCATACATCCTGCATCGAATGACTTCTGTAATTCACTTCTTAACTCATCAATCGTGCCGATGCATTTTTCTTCTTCACCATCTTCTGTTTTCCAGATGGGTAAGGCTGTGCCCCAAAAACGGCTGCGGCTCAAATTCCAATCCACCATATTCTCTAACCAGTTGCCGAATCTTCCTTCGCCGGTGGACTTAGGTTTCCAGTTGATGGTTTTATTCAGCTCCACCATTTTATCTTTTAGTGCAGTGGTTTTGATGAACCATGCATCCAGCGGATAATACAACACGGGCTTATCTGTTCTCCAGCAATGCGGATAACTGTGCTCGTATTTCTCAACTTTAAATGCCCTGTTTTCTTTTTTTAGTTTTACGCAGATGTCAACATTCACATCTACATAGTTGGGGTCGTCTTTATAATTTTTTACATATCGGTTGCTGAACTCACCCAAGCCATCCACAAACTTTCCTTCTCTGTCCACCATGGTTAAAATGCCGATGCCGTATTTCTTACCCACTTTAAAGTCATCTGCACCAAAAGCAGGAGCGGTGTGTACAATACCGGTACCATCTTCTGTAGTAACAAACGTATCCACTAAAACACGGAACGGATCAGCATCAGGAGAAATGCTTTTGATCACTTCCATGCTGTTTGCTTCGTAAGGCAACAACTGCTCATAATGCAAGCCTTCTAATTGTGAACCTTTGAAGGTTGTAATGATTTTCCAGGGAATAATTTTCTGTTCGCCGTTGTATTCTTCAAAGTTTCCATTCTCACCTTCAGCTTTTACATACTTATGTACAAGGTCTTTTGCCAATACAATATATACAGGCAGATGGGTGTAGGGATTGAAGGTTTGCACCAATGCATATTCAATATTTCCTCCCACCGTTAAGCCGAGATTACTTGGTAAAGTCCATGGTGTAGTAGTCCATGCCATAAAAAATACTTCAGCGCCATGTACTGCATCATGAAGGAATTTACTTTTTTCATTCTGCACAGCACGAAACATTACAGTGGCACTGGTATCTTTTACATCTTTATACGTACCGGGTTGATTCAATTCATGAGAACTTAAACCTGTGCCGGCAGCAGGAGAATACGGCTGAATGCTCACACTTTCGTACAACAGTCCTTTGTTGTACAATTGCTTGAGCAACCACCACAAGGTTTCAATGTATTCGTTTTTGAACGTGATGTAAGGGTCATTCAAATCCACCCAATAGCCCATCTTCTTGGTGATATCATCCCACTTGTCTTTGAAACGCAGTACCGCCTCACGGCATTTCCTGTTGTATTCTTCAACGGAGATCTTTACACCAATATCTTCTTTAGTAATGCCGAGTTCTTTTTCTACGCCGAGCTCAATAGGCAATCCATGTGTATCCCATCCGCCTTTGCGACTCACCTTATAACCTTTCATGGTTTTATAGCGGCATACCAGGTCTTTGAGCGTTCTGGATATAACGTGGTGAATGCCGGGCATACCGTTGGCGCTGGGCGGTCCTTCGTAAAATACAAAAGGCTTGGCCCCTTCCCGCACTTCAATACTTTTCTGAAAGGCCTGTTCTGCATCCCATTTGGCTAAAATTTCCTGCTCAATGGTGGGCAGGTTCAGTTGGGTGAATTCCCTGTACTTATTGCTCATAAATCCTTATCCTGTCTTGTTTTTAAGGAGGGCAAAGGTAAGAAAATGCAGGAAGGTTTTGGTGGCCCGCAAAGACACAAAGTTCACTGCGTGAAATAGCAGGATGTAAGTGTTCAGTTATAACCATACGGCAGCAGACCACAGATGCCATAGCAAACGGAACGATGAAAGGATTGCGACGCAACGAAGATGCCCATAGAACAAATAGCAGGTATCAAAAAACTGTATCCTGACCTTTTCTTTTTAGTGCCTTTGTGTCTTTGTGGTTCATCCTTCAAGTTTTCCACAAAAAATCGGCTTGGCATGGTTTCTGAAAAGTAATTACCCGGCGCCGCATTCTAAACATCTTAAATTGATTCATTATGAAAAAAACAGTTGTTCTTCTGCTCATGACTATGCTGTGTGCAGGTGTTACGATGGCACAGAAAACGGTTGCCAAAAAACAAGCGATTCAAAAAATTGAAAAAATAGTACCACCGGAAGCAGTGCTGAATGCATTTACTCAAAAATATACGGCGGATGCAGTTGTTGAATGGAGTAAAAAAGCCAACGGAAATTTTGTAGCAGCGGTGGAGCAGAACGGTTTCAAACAAATTGCAGAGTTTAATGCAGAAGGCAAATGGCTGAGTACGCAAACAATGCTCACGGCTGATCAGTTGAGCGAAGCGGCTCAAACAAAACTTAAAGAGCAATATGCAGAGATGCAGATAGCTGAAGTGAAAAAAATTGAACGTGAAGGCATCTCTGTTTTTTATAAAGTAACGCTTACAAAAGATAAAGAGACAAAGACGGTGTATATAAATGATGCCGGTTTCATCAGCAGTTGATCGTATTGATTCCTTTGAAACTCCGGTTACAGTGTAACTTACCTTTGAAGCATCCGGTTATCTGTAAAAGAATTGATAGTTTGTAGGGTACAGATGCAAAAAATCCCCCACCGAATGGTGCGGGGATTTTTGTTGCAATGAGATAAACTGATTAAAAGTTTTTAGAGCCATTAGCCTGGAACGTATAACGGAACGTATAAAAACGTTGCTTATAAGTTTTGTCGGCATCCGATGCTGTAACAGAAGGAGTAATACCACCTTTGTAATAATTCAGGATTTCCACTTTAGCATATTTGCCACTGGCAGTTCTGATGATGAGCGTACGGCCTGCAATAGGTGTTAATAAAACATTTACACCATCATAGTTGTACCAGGCACGACCAGAGCCACGTGGTATAGCATAACTTACAGGATGGTTATCAATTCTGAAAGTAGAGTCATTTGATACACTTGTAACATCACTAAAATTGGCAACCTGTACAAATGCACCGCCTGCTCCGGGTCCGCTGGTGGCATTATTAACACGTATAACGGTTCCTGCAAATGCTAAATCCCATTTGGTAGTGGCCGAATCACTGTTTGGAACCCAGCTATTTGTTTCAAGACTAAAGAAAGAATACTTACCGGCACCAAAAGGCTGTCCTTGTGAGGATAATCCGATAATTGTATCAGCCGGAAGATTTTTTACTGTAACAATGCTACCGGATACTTCTACTTTAAACGCTCCTGCATCTTCTGTTTTGGGAGCTTCTGTTTTTTGTTTTTTACATGCTGCTAATGCGAATAATGCAGCCATTACTACAACACTTGTTTGAACCGCTTTTTTCATTTTTGATCTATTTTTTTTTGTTGTTTAAAAAATTGTAAGTGATACTGGTATAAATCACTCGTCCCTGTAGATTGGGCAGAAAGTTTCTATCCTGGTAATTGAACACATTGTCCATACCCGCCTGCAGGCGAAACCCTTTTTTTAATTCTTTACCGGCAGAGATATTGATGAGGACAAACCCGTTTGCAAATTCATCGTTTACATCGTACACACTGTTTCCGCTTGTATTGCTGATGGCCCAACGGCTTCTGTAAATACTTCTGATGGTAGCAAAAAAGCGCTCGCCGTTCTCATAAGTTAATTTCAGGTTGGCCATATGGCGGCTGCGGTTTGGCAAGCCGATGTACTCACTTTTTAAAAGTGTGCGGCTGATGTTGTTTGCATCTCTCACTGATTCCTTACCGCTTTTGATGCGTTCCAGTTCTTCTTTATCAGCAGTGAACAGCAATTGGTATCCGCCGTTTAGTGTAAGGTTTTTGATGATGTTCCAGCTCACTTCAGCGTCAAGGCCTTGTGTGTAAGCTTTCTTTACATTCACATAGCTGAAAATTTGTGAGCCGTTTGTACGGGTTGCCACCTGTCTTGTTTCAATTAAATTATCAATATCATTCCTGAAAACATTCAGCTTTACAGTTACTTTTTTCAATGGCGAATAATGGATATTGAAATTGAAACCTGTACTGTACTCAGGTGTGAGATTCGTAAGTAAGGCGTAATCACTCAACAATTCAGAAATCTCTCCTCTTTGCTGTAATTGTGTGATGATTTTTACAGCATCCACTGATCCGAACACTGAGTATCCCCCTGCTGCCACGTTGGTGAAGTTGAGATACAGTTGACGAAAATCCGGCGCTTTAAATCCACGACCAACAGACGCATTGAATTTAAGCTTTGGATGTACAGCGTAACGAATGGCCAGTTTTGGACTGAATGCAGACGCAAAGAGCTGGTTATCGTCATACCTTATTCCGGCGATAATGGTAATTTTTTCAACCGGCATCCATTCATTCTGCAGGAAGCCATATACAATTTTATTTTGCTTTACACTGCTGCTGTTATCATAGCGGGTTGATGTTGCTTCATCAATAATATAACCGGCACCGGCAGTGAGTGTTACTTTTTTAAACGATAAATCCGTTTGGTTTTCTGCTCTGTAAAAACGCTGGCTGAAGGCATCATAATAAATACTATCGGGCTTTTCTCTGAACCTGAGCTTTTCCGAACCATTAAACCGGGTATGATAAACTCTTAAAGCTGATTTTAATTTTTGATTAAAACGATAGGTAAAAACAGGATTAAAATTCCAGTCGTTATTAATTTCTCTTCCGTAAGATGAGCTGATATTGCCATTGTTGGTTACCGCCAGTTCTTTCTTTATGTAATCGTATGCATTTCTTACAGTGAGATCGAGTTTTGCTTTTTCATTAAACGTATAAGCCAGTTGAAGCTGGTTCGTGATACGGTTCACCGGTTGTGGCTGTCGTTCAATTGAAAACGGCCTGGTTGTGATGGCATCATTATAAAATGCATTTCCTGCATACTTGAGTGAAAGTTTTTTCCAGTAGGTACCGGCATTCAGATTAAAGTCTGATTGTTTGAATGTATTGCTGCCCCATGGACTGGCCCATCCTTTATCAGGATTACCAAAGCCGTAACGCAGCGATGAGCTGAGTTGCTTTTTTCGGCTGTGATCTGTGATAATATTGATCACACCTGCCATAGCTTCAGAACCATAGAGGCTTGAAGATGGCCCTTTTACAATTTCAATTTTTTGAATATTGCCTATAGCAATCCGGTTTAAGTCCAGCACACCTGCTGTACGGCCAATCAATGGCTCACCATCTATCAATATCAATGTGTAATCAGGATTTAATCCCTGCATTTGCACACCTGCTCCAAATCCTGCTGTTAAGAAGAGCCCTGTTGTTTCCTGCAAAATATCCCGCAACCGCAAAGAACCCGCCTGTTGAATTTGTTTTTGAGATATAATGGTTACCGGTACCGCCACATTGCCCAGCTTTCTTTCAGTACGTGTGGCAGTAATCACAACTTCTGACAACGATTTTACAGAATCTGAAAGATTGTTTTCATTCTGTTGTGCAGAGCTGTGAACAGAATGAATGACGGATAGAATAAATAATAATTTTCGCAGCATAAATAATTGCTGCAAAAGTGAAACGTGGCACGGGAATGTTTATCACAGTTTTGTCATGATGTGAGCTGCTTTGAAGGATTGACAATCAAATGACATTTTTTGTGCATCAATCAGTTTGAAAAATGATAACAATCATTGAACGTAAAAACAATTCTTTCTTTCTGAATTCTGACGGTAACATGACCTGTTGTAAAAAACTTTCTATAAAAATTTGCAGCAAAAAAGAATGATTGACTTTATTCCTCTTGCAACCACCGTGCTTTCTGTTGTTTTTTTCGCAATCATGTTAAAGCATTACCGTGAAAAGACGGGAGCAACCTATTTACTATGGTGGATGATTGGCGTAGCTTGTTATGGTGCAGGAACACTTGTTGAAAGTTTAAACACATTGATGGGATGGAGCCCTTTAAAATTCAGACTATGGTACATCACCGGAGCATTGCTTGGTGGATGGCCATTGGCAACCGGCACTGTTTATTTAATGATGAAGGAAAGGACTGCCAAACGAATGACACGCTTGTTTCTCATTATTATTGCTGCGGCCGCAATACTTACTTTTTTATCTCCGCTTAACCTGGAGTTACAACAGGGTAATAAATTAACCGGCAAAGTGCTGGAGTGGAAGTTCATAAGATATATGACACCATTTATTAATCTGTATGCATTTATATTTCTGGTGGGTGGTGCTGTTTATTCTGCATTTCAATATTCAAAATCAAAACAATTTAAAGTTCGCTTTGCAGGTAACCTGCTCATTGCTGCGGGCGGGCTGTTGCCCGGTATTGGCGGCTCTTATTCAAAAGCAGGTTTTACTGAGGTGTTATATGTAACGGAGTTTTTAGGATTGATTCTGATTTTTGCAGGGTACATGTACATGCGGAAGGACAGTTCAACTTCTCTATACGCTAATCAATTACAGACTGCATAATAAAAAAGCCGGGAATTCAGATCCCCGGCTTTTTTTATAAACTATATGCTTTAAAATTTTGCTCCGATCGTTAAAAAGAAATTTCTTGGATCAGCACTCATGATGCCGGGTCCCGGATAACCTCCCGCTCTTCTTGTAAAATATTTTTCGTTGAAGAGATTGTTTAATCCTCCTTTTACAAAGAAACGTTCTGTGAATTTGTAAGTAGCAGATACATCCACAATCTGGTAAGAAGGAATCAGGCCATTTACACCTGTTGTAACAGGTGCAACCGTATTGTTTGCATCGCTGAACGCATCACCGGTGTAATTGTATTGAACAGTAGCGGTTAACTTTTTGTAGGCGTAGGTAACACCGGTACGGAAGATGCGCTGTGGTGCATTCTCTACACGTTTGTCTTTGAGTGTGGTTTCCGTTAATGTATTCCCGCTCCTGGTTACCACTCTGAAATCGCCGTAACGGGCATCAATAAAGGCCAATGAAGCAAAGAGCGTAATATTTCCGAATGTTGAATTTTTTACAAACGCTTTCACCGGGCTGAACTCCACAAGTAACTCTGCGCCTTTACTGGTACTGTTGCCCACATTGGTTCTGAAGTTATAAAAACTGCCATCAGTACGTTGCTGTGCAATTAAACCGATACGGTTATTGTATTTCAGGTAATAACCACTCACATCAAAGAACAAAAATTCTTTAATGCTGCCACGCCATCCAAGATCAGCATTATAACCTTTGGCATCTTTTAAATTCTCATCAATTACATCCGTAGTAGGATTGGCCGTTAAATCACTGAACAATGCAGGGCGGTAAGCCTGGCTCCAGTTTGCATACAATTCTGTATTGCCGATATGATATTCTGCACCAACACCGAGCAACGCAAAATTCCTGTTACGGATTTCATTACTCACTTTGTTTTCGCTTCCGTTGCTGTTAAAGCTGATTCTTCCTTCAGCCGTATTGCGGATCGTTTCATAGCGTACACCCGGAATTAAAATGAGCTTCTTGCCAATATGAATAATGTTTTCAGCAAAAAAAGCAGTATTGGACGTAACAAAGTCAAGATCCGTTCCAAACGGAGCTGATGTATTAATGTTATAATCAGTTCCCGTATCACCTCTTCCGTTTTGCATTCGTGCAGTATTGCCTCTGAAATAACGAACACCTGCTGCTACTGTATTCTTGAGCGAACCGATTTTGTATTCATTGATGTAACGCAACTCAGCACCTGCATTACGGTACCTGTCTATATCTACTCTTCGGTTATTGTACTGAAGGGTAGCAGCATTCACCGTATCCTTTATATTAGGTGTTGACATAAAGCCATTGCTGTTACGGTCGCCCGTCATTCCAAATACTTTTATATTAATGCGGCTGTTATCAGTAATGGTATAGTCAGCATTCAGGGCAAGAATGTTAAACTGTACATTAAACCAGTTACGGGAGCGTAAACTTTGTAAATGATCTGCAGCAAACTGTGCATCCGTTAAACCGCCCGGCTGTTGCGCCACATAGTTGAAATGTGTGTACTCAATACCCAGTTTTAATTTATTGCTGGCTTTCCAGGTAAAAGAACCGAAGCCCGTGCTTACATCAAAACGACTGTTGGGGCGGGAACCGTTGCCCAATCGTTTATCCCAGAACGCATAATAATGTGCTTTGTTTGTTTCACCGCCAATGGCATTATAAGTGTTGAAGAGTCCGAAACTTCCGGCAGTTTGTTGTGTTTCAAACTGAAAGGGTTTGTTGAGTTCACTTCCGTTTTTCATAATGAAGTTCACCATGCCGCCAAACTGCGGACCGTATTGCAAACTGCCGGCACCACGTACTACCTGTATACGTTGTACTGAGTTTAATTGTGGTGTATAATACGCTTCGGGGTAACCGAAAGGATCGCTGCTGATATCGTAACCATTCTGGCGAACATTGAATTCCCAACTGCGGTTGGGACTCAAACCTCTTGCACCAATGCCGATCTGAATACCGCTGGGATCACTTTCCCAGATCTGAATACCGGGTACTTTGGCCATTACCTGGCGCATGGTATTGGTAACCACATTGCCCTGTACATTATCCATCACAATCAATGAGTTCTTTTTACCGGCGTTGATTTGGGTGCCTACTATTTCAGGTAAGAAATGAATATCAGCTCTTGTATTACGACCAACAATGGTTATGTCTGATAAATACTTGGTGTGAGTGCGAACCGTATCCCTTTGAACTTCCTGTGCAAAACTGCCTGTGGTCATTAATCCGAGGCTTAATCCAATCATCAAATGCTTCATAGTATCAATTTTTGTCGCCGCAAATTTGATTCAGTACTATGAACTGATTGTTACGGAATGGGAAAAAGGGTTTACGGGATCGGGAAGAATTAGCGGAATAAGAGTTCACAAGGCTTTAGCCCCGTATGTTTTTTAAACGCTGTGGAAAAATGAGAGATGGATGAATAGCCCAGCAGAGCGCTCACTTCTGTTACACTCAGTCCTTTTTCATACAGCAGGTATTTAGCATGCTCCATCCGTTGTGTTTGATAAAACTCAAAAATGGTAGTGCCGAACATCTCCTTAAATCCTTTCTTGAGATAGCATTCATTGGTGCCTACTTTGCGGCTCAGCTCTTTAATAGTAATGGGTTCGCCAATACGCTGCAACAGAATTTCACGGGCCTGCAGAATCGTATCCCTTGCTGTATCAGTAGCCAGGAACCGGCATACAAAGCTTTCTTCGGCTTTCTGCTCTGTAAGACATTCCAGTCCGTACAGCAGGAGTGTTTGCAACTGGCTGTTTACGTAAATATTTTCCAGCGCATTGCTGTAATTGTGCTGCAGCAGGTTATCCAACACCGTTTTGATTCTGTTGCAAAGATTTACCGTAGTGGTAAAGGACTCTTTTTCTTTAAATGCAATCACACGGTCGCTCTTGGTGCTGAGGGTTCTTCCTTTTACAAAAGGTGTTAGATATGCCGGGGAAAAACGGAAAAAGAACAGATCAATGGTGGGTGCTGCTTCGCAGTCAGCAGAGCTTTTCTTGCAAACCCCGTTGCTGCATTGTTTGCTGCTGCAGTATTGATTTCCTTTTACACAGAAACGCAGTTCTATGCTTTTTTCACCGGTACGCCCGGCTGCATAATTGTACACCAGCAAGGCAGTATCTTCCGGGGTAATATGGGGCAGCGACTTATAGCGGTAAATGCCGTAGTTGACGGAGCCCGGAATTTGTTTTTCCTGCTCATATACCAGCTCCAGTTCGCTGGTAAGAACCGGGCTGCGGCTGGCTAATAAAAGAAGTTCATTTAACTGCTCCATCAGCCGGCAAAGATAAGCGAAACAAAGGGTAGATGATGAGACCTGAATGACACTGTTTTGTCATCTTTCCAAGGCGCTATCCGCAGTGTTTTTGCTGCGGATTTACTGTTTGAAAAATGGGGAAATTTAAGAGCGAAAAAGAGCCCTTTAAAACGGGTCAACCCATGCCTTTTCCTTACTTTTGTCAGAATCGTTTTTTCTCTCACCAATCAAGATTTTTGAGACGCATTTTATGAGCACAGAATTGCAGGATACAATTGAAACAACAACCCCCATTAACAGCGCAGTGAACCAGGAAAAAAATTACGGAGCCGACAGTATTCAGGTTCTTGAAGGACTCGAAGCCGTTCGGAAGCGCCCTGCCATGTATATTGGCGATATCAGTGAAAAAGGGTTACATCACCTGGTATATGAAGTAGTAGATAACTCCATTGATGAAGCGCTGGCGGGTTATTGTAAAAATATCACCGTAAACATTCATGAAGATAACAGCATCAGCGTGCAGGATGATGGCCGTGGTATTCCCACCGCCATGCACAGTAAAGAAAAGCGTTCAGCGCTGGAAGTAGTAATGACCGTTTTGCATGCAGGTGGAAAGTTTGATAAAGGTTCTTATAAAGTATCAGGCGGTTTGCATGGTGTGGGTGTGAGTTGTGTAAACGCACTCTCTACCAAACTGCATGTAACCGTACAGCGTGAAGGCAAAATATTTGAGCAGGAATATAACATTGGTATTCCGCAATATGCCGTACGTGAAATTGGCACCAGTGAAATAACAGGTACACGTGTTCACTTTTGGCCTGATGCGACCATCTTTACCGTAACTACTTACAAGAAAGAAATTCTGGAAGCACGTTTGCGTGAGCTGGCGTTTTTGAATAAAGGCATCCGCATTAACCTGAATGATTTGCGTGAAGTGAATGATGATGGTTCCACTTACAGCAAAACATTTTACAGCGAAGGTGGTATTATTGAATTTGTAGAGTTGATTGATAAGAATGGTAAGCGTGATGCGTTGCTTCCAAAGGTAGTGTATATGGAAGGCCGTGATGAGGCTACCAATGTAGCTGTGGAAGTGGCCATGATGTACAACACTTCTTTCAACGAGCATATTTTTTCCTACGTAAATAATATCAACACCATTGAAGGCGGTACACATGTTACAGGTTTTCGTCGTGCTATAACAAGAATCTTTACGGCCTATGGCAAACGGGAAGGTTTGTTTGAAAAAGCAAAAGTGGATGTGGAAGGAGATGATTTCCGTGAAGGGTTAACTGCTATTGTTTCTGTAAAAGTTCCGGAGCCGCAGTTTGAAGGTCAAACTAAAACCAAGCTGGGTAACAGTGAGGTAGCAGGTATTGTAGAGAGTACGGTTGGTAAAACATTAGAAGCATTCCTCGAAGAAAATCCAAGAGATGCCAAGAACATCGTTCAGAAAATCATTCTGGCCGCACAGGCAAGGGCAGCAGCACGCAAAGCCCGTGAACTGGTACAACGTAAAACCGTAATGAGCGGTGGCGGTTTGCCCGGTAAACTGGCAGATTGCTCTGACCGTGATCCTGAACGTTGTGAGTTATACCTGGTGGAGGGTGATTCAGCAGGTGGTACAGCCAAGCAGGGCAGAGACAGAAGTTTCCAGGCTATTCTTCCTCTACGTGGTAAAATTTTGAACGTGGAGAAAGCAATGGAGCATAAGATTTATGATAATGAAGAGATCCGTAATATGTTCACCGCATTGGGTGTGAAGATTGGTACACCTGAAGATCCCAAGGCGTTGGACTTAAGCAAGCTGCGTTATCACAAAATCATCATCATGACGGATGCTGATGTGGACGGAAGTCATATTGCTACGTTGATTCTTACCTTCTTCTTCCGTTATATGAAGGAGTTGGTAGAGCAAGGGTATCTCTATATCGCCCAGCCACCTTTGTATTTGGTGAAAAAAGGAAAAGAGCAAGCTTATGCATGGACGGATGAAGAGCGTAAAGCGATTGCCATCAGAATTGGCGGTGGTAAGGAAGATAATGTAGGTTTCCAGCGCTATAAAGGTTTGGGTGAAATGAATGCCGACCAGTTGTGGGAAACAACCATGAACCCGGCTACCCGTTCCCTCAAAAAAGTAACTATTGAAAGTGCGGCTGAGGCCGATAGTGTGTTCAGTATGCTCATGGGTGATGAAGTGGCGCCCCGCAGGGAATTCATAGAAAGCCATGCGAAGTATGCGAAAATTGATGCATAAGGGATCTGTGCAGGGCATTCAGGCTGGTTCGGAAAGCCTCAACGCATTATAAAATACTTGCAAAAGCGACTGAAAAGTCGCTTTTTTATTTGATTTTCAGTTGTTTAGAACTGTGGAAAAGCTTCATTACCCCCTTTGGCCCTGAACTGTTACTTTTGCTCTGAATCAAAAGCCGTTGCCGGCCCTTGATACAAACATATTATTCACTAACTCAAATTAATACGTATGCAAATCACAGCTTATAACGTAAAGACAAAAGAAAAGAATGTTCCTATGCTTGACGCCGTAATTACTAAAACTGCAAGAGGCGGATATATGGCACAGGGTAATGATGGTAAAGGCAACAAACTCACTTCTTTGCTGAGTGAGGCAAAAGCACTGGCGGCTATTGCGGCCGGTACTGCAAAGAAAGGATGGGATTAATTCAATCGTATCAAGTATAAACAGAAACGTCGTTCCGCTATGCAGAACGACGTTTCTGTTTAAAATGGGTTATGTTTACAAAGGGAATCTTCTTGCAATACCTCTTGTTACATCCTGCATGGCTACTTCTACCGGGTAGTTCCAGTCAGTAGAATTATTGAAACGGGTGCTCCAAACTGCATAACCTCTTTTAATTAAAGCACAGCTTACAAAAATATCACTGGTGCGTGCAGCGCCTGTGGGCAATGGAAGATTGGCACCGGTGCTTCTTATAACACCACCAATGACATCCACACCAAAAGCAGCTTCATCACTCAGTACACGGTTTTGTGTAATATTTGTTTTGAGAATGGCATCAACACCTAGGATCTTTGCCAGTTCTTCCGCATCCATTAAATGAGCAACTGAATCAGTGATACCTTTTTCTTCCAAAAGCTGTCTTGTTTTATCCAGTGATTGAAACTCAGCTTGGGAATATTTGCGGAGCCTGATATCAGCAAATTGTACAAGGTCAATATACAATGCATTGTACATGTACTTGCGGTTACGTTCAATCCGTTTCTGGTATTCTTCCGGACTGATTTTAGTTGGCTTGGTACCTGCTACCGTTAAATCAATGGGCAGAATGGCAATAGTGCGGATTCCATAACTCTGTACCCGCTCCATGGTACGCCTGCGGGCGCAGGAGGCCAAAATAATAATGGAAAGGAGAATGAGTAAAGTACGGTTCATAAGCTCGGTTTTAAATGTGAATAATACAATGTGTACACATTTGAAGATTCAACACTTATGCCAAACGAATGAAAGGAGCAGTTATTGTAACTGCTTTACAAAATGCTTAACAGCTTCGTAAAACTACCTGTGGAAATAACGATCGCTTTATTTTACTAAGCGGATGCTGAAAGGATAACGGTACAGGATATTGTCATTTGCTTTTACTGTAGCTATAATGCAGAGTATGATATTGGCAAAATAAAGAATCACAAAAAACAAGATACCCACCAGTAAGAGCATTAATACTGCACTGATAACATAAAAAATAGTAAGTGATATCTGAAAGTTCAGCGCTTCTTTTGCGTGTTCCGCTACATAAGATGATTCATCTTTTTTAAGCAGGTAAATAATAAGCCCCGGAAAAATCCAGAAGAAGATAGAAAGGATGTGTACTAAAATAGTCATGGTCCTTTCGTCGCTGCTTACATTGGTATATCTTGTTTCACTTGATTGCGAAAAGTTTTGTTGTTCCATATAGCTTTTTTATTGCTTTAAGGTAAATAAAAATCAGAAGTTTCAGTTTCTTTTTTCCAGGTGCAGGAGTAACTGTTGAGCAATGGTTTGGTTGCCTTCTGGGCCAAGATGACAAAAATCAATGTAAATCCCTTCCCTGTTATTAAACAACTGCGTAAAATCAAGAAAGCTTTCTTTGAGTGATTCGTATTTAGATGTTTGCAGTAAACCCGGAATTAATTTGTAGTAACTGTAATTAATGCGTACCGGATTTTTTAATTCACTGATGATGGGCGTGCCGGTGTAAATATTCGGTTGTAACACACAAATGAATTTTGCACCATACAGGTTGGATAATTGTTTTGCAGCCAACCAGGAGTCCAGTAAATAAATGGCTGCGGCAGAATCACTCATGGTTCCGGTATTGGTTTCAATTGGTTGCAAATCTTCTTTACTGAAAATCTTTTGATGAGCAATACGTAATAATTCCCTGGTTGGTTTTAAATAGTAATCACTGAATTTGGGATGCGGTTTCTTTTGGTCTGCACCATCAATATGATAAGCTATCTGCTCTTCCCGGCGATGTGAGAAAGGACGCAGCACCATGCCCGGTGCATTATTTACGCCATCATAAGCAACAACAATTTTGGGTTGTAATCCCTGCAGCAACTGCATCTGTAAAAACAAAAATCCCTGGTAAGCACAATAACTGTCTTCACCAAAATTAACCGCCCTGTATTTTCCTTTTGACAAGAGGCTGAAGTAAGAAGGGATGGTGCAGGAGTCATGCACATTATCACCCCACATGGTTGAACCGCCCAGGAATACCACGGTAGCAGCACTGTCACTGCCGGGTTCACTTTGAATGGTTCTTCTGATGCCGTTGGAATCAACATGTATGGTGCGTCCTTCAAAGGCAAGTTTGCGCCAGCCTACAAAAGAACGGTACACAAATTTTTGCTGCAGTTCTTCTTTCAATTGATCTTTGGCCCAATTCACATTTTTATAAGCAGATAGTGAAGTGATGGCAGTAATACCTTCTTCCCTTAGTTGTTGTTTCTTTTTAGCGGCACGGGCATCCTGAATGGAAAATAGAATCAACGCTGTTAAATCGGCAATAAGAATCAAACCGATCAATACCAGCAGGTTAATACCGATTAACTTCAATAGCTTCCGCATTCTTTTTTTGGTAAAGTAACAAAATAGCAGCAAAACAATTATGCTGTTGCTGAACTCATGATGGACTGATGCATACGGGTGAGCAGTCTTAATAGATGCTCCATCGAAGAAATATCTTCTACAATCAATAAAAACAGTTTGCCTGTTTGTTTTAAACGGGCTTTGTTCAATCCTGTTTGTACAAATTGCATGATGCCCTGGAAAATATTTGACTCAAAATAGGGAGAGTCAGGATTGTTGATAAAGTAGCAACGAAGTGTTTTGTCTTTCAAGGTCATTTTTTCAAAACCAAGTTCTACACCCAGCCTGCGGCAGCGTACGGTTGTAAACAAATCTTCTACCTGCGGAGGAACAGCACCAAAACGATCCTGTAATTCGGTATGAAATGCCTGTAACTCTTCTTCGTTTTCACAATTATCCAACCGGGTATAAAGACTCAAACGTTCGGTAATACTTTCCACATACGCATCAGGAATCAAAATCTCAAGATCAGTATCAATCAAACAATCTTTCACATAATCTTCCTGCTGCTGAATTTCTTCTTTAAACAGTTCCCGGAACTTCGTACGCTTCAGTTCACGAATGGCTTCATCCAGTATCTTTTGATACATTTCAAAACCAATCTCTGCCATAAAACCACTTTGCTCACCACCTAATAAATTGCCGGCTCCACGTATGTCCAGGTCACGCATGGCAATTTGAAAACCGCTGCCCAGTTCGCTGTGTTGTTCCAGGGTTTGTAAACGCTTTCTGCTGTCGTTCGGCAAGGTACTCATCGGCGGTGCCAGTAAATAGCAGAATGCTTTTTTATTGCTACGGCCTACACGACCACGCAACTGGTGCAGATCACTCAAACCAAACTGGTGGGCATTGTTAACGATGATGGTATTTACATTGGGAATATCAACCCCGCTCTCCACAATATTGGTACAAACCAATACATCATATTTCTGATCAATAAAGTCTAAGATTTTTTCTTCCAGTTCATGACCTTCCATTTGCCCGTGTGCAAAACCAATACTCAAATCCGGACACAATCGCTGAATGATCGCTGCCATTTCCGCCAAACCGGCAATACGGTTGTGAATGAAAAAAACCTGGCCGCCTCTTTCCGTTTCAAAGTAAACTGCATCACGGATAAAATCTTCTTCAAACACCCGCACTTCTGTTTGAATGGGCTGACGGTTGGGCGGGGGTGTATTCATTATACTTAAATCTCGTGCACCCATTAAACTGAACTGCAATGTTCTTGGGATGGGCGTGGCCGTAAGTGTAAGGGCATCAACATTTGTTTTAAAAGTTTTGATTTTTTCTTTGTGCCCCACACCAAACTTCTGTTCTTCATCCACCACCAGCAAACCAAGATCTTTAAACTTTACTTCTTTACCCAAAAGTGCATGGGTACCAACAATGATATCAACCTTGCCTTCTTTTACTTTTTCGTAGGTTTCTTTTTTCTCTTTGGCGCTTTTAAAACGATTCACATAATCAACCGTCACAGGAAAATCTTTCAACCGTTCTTTAAATGTTTTATAGTGTTGAAAGGCAAGAATGGTAGTGGGCACCATTATGGCTGCCTGCTTTCCATCACACACGGTTTTAAATGCAGCACGGATGGCAATCTCTGTTTTGCCAAAGCCAACATCACCACATACCAACCGGTCCATAGGCGATGGTGATTCCATATCTTTCTTTACATCGGCAGTTGCCTTGCTTTGATCCGGTGTGTCTTCGTACATAAACGAAGCTTCCAGCTCTGTTTGTAAATAGCTGTCAGGTGTATGTGCAAAACCTTCCTGTGCTTTACGTTGTGCGTAGAGTTGAATGAGATCAAAAGCAATTTCTTTAACCTTGGTCTTGGTTTTTTCTTTGAGTCGGTTCCAGGCATCACTGCCCAGTTTATTCACCTTGGGTACACTTCCTTCCTTACCCGTGTACTTTGAAATTTTGTGCAGTGAATTAATGTTCACATACAAAATATCACTGTCTTTATAAATCAAACGCACTGCTTCCTGCATCACACCGTTTACATCAATCTTTTGTAAACCACTGTACACACCCACACCATGATCAATATGCGTAACATAATCACCCGGTTGTAATTCTTTCAGTGCACGAATGGTAAGCGCCTTACTTTTATTGTAAGCCTGCTTTACTTTATATTTATGATACCGTTGAAAAATTTCATGATCGGTATAACACACCATCTTCAGGTCTTCATCAATAAAGCCTTCATGAATCGCACTGTTGATGGGAGTAAATTGTATCTCAGCTTTTAAATCGGAAAAAATGCTGTAAAGGCGTTCCAGTTGTTTTGGATTCTCGGCAAAAATGAATGCTTCAAATCCTTTGGCTTCCCATCCTTTCAAGTCTTTGATGAGTAATTCAAACTGCCGGTTAAACGCCGGCTGATGTTTGGTATGACATCTGATGGTAACCTGGTTTGTTTCATCAACGGTTGACAGCAAATGCGGTTCATAACCAAACTCAATCGTATGCATTCGCTGCAACTGTTGCTCTGCTGTTTCTGCAGTAATAAAATCTGCAGCTGTTATTTCTGTTTTCTCCAGCCGGTCTTCCTCCTCGTATTGATTTCTGGATGGAACAGCAGCAATTTTTAAAAACTGCTCCAGCTCTTCTTCCATCGTTAACAGCCGCTCTTTAATCACATCCCAGTCTTTCAGCCATACAACTGTATTCTCCGGAAGAAAATCAAACAATGAAACTTTTTCACCGCTTTCAAATTGTGTTTCTACATTGGGAATGATACTTACCTGTGCCAGTCTCCGTTCACTCAGCTGTGTTTCCGGATCAAAAATGCGGATGCTGTCTACATCATTACCAAACAATTCAACACGATAAGGCTTTTCATTTCCAAATGAGTAAATATCCAATATCCCGCCACGCAATGCAAACTGCCCAGGCTCATACACAAAGTCAGTACGGCTGAACCCAAGATCAACTAAAAACTGCATGATGCCATCTACATCCAATGTATCATTGGTTTTAATGAGCAGCATATTACCCTGTAATTTTTTGGGCAGTACTACTTTTTCAAACAAAGCTTCAGCATAGGTAACCATCGCTCCTACCCGTTGACCGGTAGGCATTGAAAATTTAGTGAGCGCTTCTGTGCGCAACATTACATGTGAAGCGTTGAGCAGCTTGAAGTTTTTGGGATGTTTAAACGAAGATGGAAAATAAAACAGGTTGAGCTCCTTGGTAATACTTTCCAGTGAATTGTGGAAGTAAGCAGCTTCTTCTGCATCATTAAGAATAAACAAATGATTCGTTTGCTCCTGGCTGGGATGGTTAAATACAGCGCCTGCAATAAACTGCGAAGCACTTCCCTGCAGGTTTTTCAGCCAGATACGTTGCGTAGAGGAAAAAGAGAGCCTGTCCGCCAGTTGAAAAACACGGGGATCATCAGAAAATTTCTTCAGCAACGATTCAAAATTCACGGGGTGCAAAGATAATGAAACCCTGTTTTGAACTAACCATCGTAACTAGAATAAAAACAGCGGAAATATTATCTTTTTTGGCTTATTTGAGTACTTTTACTGCTACCAATTTCCGGTAAATCCAGATAGCTATGAATTACAAATCCAATCCTCTTACAAATCTTATGTACATGTTCAGCTATGTACGTGTTTATATCTTACGTTTTTCTCTTCTACTTTTTCTTTTAAGTTCCTCCTCCTTACTTCATGCTCAAAAAGCAATTGGATCATTGCATCTCAAACAGGGTGATGTGCTCATAAAAGAAAATACTTCGGAAGAAGGTGTGCGGAACGAAGTAAAAAAAGGCTGGTGGAAGAAGGAAGGTTATTTCATTTTGGTCTTTGATGCAAAACCGGGAGCTGAACAATTGAAACGTTTGGAAGTAAATGGTGTTGAATTCCTGCACTATCTTCCTGACCATGCTTACCAGGTTCGCAGCAAAGTGTATCCATCAGCTGTGGTGTTAAAAGATGCCGGTGTAAAAAGTGTGGTGCAGTTGCCCGGTGAATATAAGTACGGAAGAGCGTTGTCTTTGTTTTTAAAACAGCCCTTTCTTACAGCTTCAACCGTTAAGCTAAGTGTACAACTCATGCCCGGTGTTGATGTTGCAGAAGCGCTTCCTGTTTTAAAGCAATCCGGTTTTTCGCTTACCAGTGATCAGTTCATCAATCGTGGTTTATTAGTTGGTACCATCTCCGGCACCAATGTCAAAGAAATTGCATCACTGCCTTTTATCAGTTATCTCAACCAGGCTCATTTTACGCCACAGCAATTAAATCACCGGGAGCGTGCAGTGTATGGTTTAACAGCGCTCACAGCAAACCAGGGGGTGGCCCGTCAATTGAATGGTAGTGGAATAACAGCGGGTGTAGGTGATAATGCAGATCCAACTTCGCATCTTGATAACACAACCAATGCTGTTAACCGAAATCCATCGCTCATTAGCAGCTCTGCACATGGTACCCTGGTGAGCAGTGTAGTTTCAGGAGATGGTATTATACAGGAGCGGTTAACAGGTGTGGCGCCGGCCAGTTTTCTTATCACTGATTTTTTTGATTTCATTGTAACCAAATCGCCCACTTATGTAACAGATTATGGACTAACGGTAACCAATAACTCCTACTTTAATGGGTTGAGCGGTTGTAATGGTAACGGAGATTACAATGAACTCAGTGCGTATATCGATGGTCAACTGTTTGCCAATCCTTACCTGCAGCACATTTTTGCAGTGGGTAATGATGGAACATTGACCTGTACACCATATCCCACCGGTTTTGGTACAGTAAAAAGCGGTTACCAGGCTGCCAAGAATGTTTTATCTGTTGGAAGTTATAATGTAGTCGTAAATGTTATTTCCGGTTTCTCCAGTAAAGGACCTGTAAATGATGGTCGTATCAAACCGGAGATTCTTGCTTCAGGCGGACAAGTTGAGGGAACTAATATCAACAATGGTTATTACAATAACACAGGAACCAGTTTTGCCGCACCCGGTGTAACAGGTATCTGGACTTTGCTCACACAACGTTACAAACAATTGAATGGAAGCAATCCCAAATCAGGATTATTAAAAAATGTTTTGTGTAATACAGCTAACGATATCGGTAATCCCGGTCCTGATTACCGTGCCGGTTTTGGTTTTGTAAATGCACAACGTGCTGTGCAGATGCTGGAGCAAAACAGGTATTACAGCAATTCAGTATCAACAGGTGGAAATCATACACAGGTGATTGCAGTACCGGCAGGTACCAAACAATTGAAACTAATGCTTTACTGGCACGACCGTGAAGGATTACCCAATAATATGAATGCATTGGAAAATGATCTGGATCTTACGGTTACGGATGGATCTGTTTATGAGCCATGGATTCTCAATCCGGCACCTGCTTCCGTCAATAACAATGCAGTAAGAGGAGCAGATCATCTCAACAATATTGAACAGGTAACTATTGATAATCCCGGCACTTCTGTAAGCATTAATGTAAATGGATTTAATGTTACAGGCTCGCAGGAGTTTTTTGTGACGTACGAATTCATTCAACCTGAGCTTACCTTGCTTTATCCTTACGGTGGCGAACGGTTCAGTTCATTTGCTTCTTCCGGAAGACAGGAAGCAATCAGTTGGGAAGCAAATGATGGAAGCTCTGATACGTATCGTTTGGAATATTCACTGGATGATGGTGGTACCTGGCAATTAATTGCTGATGGTATTGCAGCTACTGATTTCCGTTATTTCTGGACGGTACCTGCCGTAAACAGTAACAAAGCTAAAGTGCGTATCAAGAGAACTTCAGGCTCTGTTTATTCAACATCACCCGGCAATTTTGTTATTGCCGATCAACCCACACTTTCGGCTACCGTACCCTGCGAAGGATATGTGGATCTTACCTGGTCAGCAGTAACGGGTGCTACAGATTACCAGGTGATGCAGTTGGTAAACGGTGTGTTAACCAATGTTGCTACCACTGCATCGCTTAATCATCGTGTGAGTGGTCTTGACAGAAATACAACTTATTGGTTTTCGATCCGCCCCCGATTAACAGATTCTGTTTCAAGAAGAGCTGATGCAAGAAGTATTTTGCCGAGGAGCAGTTCTCCCTGTACGGATGCATTTTTTGATAATGATCTTAAAATAGATACCATTCTTTCTTCCATTATTGGAAGAAGACTTACTTCTACTGCACTCAACGCTGCACATCCGGTAACTGTACGGATTAAAAACCTGGATAACGCTGCTTCATCTGCAACTTATACGGTTTCTTACCAGGTAAATGGGGGAGCTATTGTAAATGAGAATCCGGGTATCAGTATTGCGGCCGGCGGAACGCTTGATTATACGTTCAGCGCTACCTATGATTTTTCTGCAGCAGGTATTTATTCACTCCGTGTGTTTGTAAAACAAATTAATGATCTGCGTACAGAAAATGATGAGGTTGTTTATTCGGTCCGTCATCTGGATAACGCTCCTGTTGCTTTGCCTCATATCGATGGCTTTGAAAGCACGGGTGATGACATCTACAGAACAAACAGGATCGGGTTAACCAATGCAGAGCGTTTCGATTTTCAACCCAATACTACCAATGGAAGATTGCGTACCTATATCAATTCTTCGATGCAGATCAATGGCAACCGTTCTTTGTACCTCGATGCCAATCAGTTTATCGGCACATTAAATACCAATAGCTTACTGGCCACTTACAATATGACCAATCACCTGGCAACGCCCGGTTTGCGGCTTGATTTTAAATTCCGCAACCAGGGACAGTTAAACCTGAATGCAACAGGTGTATGGATGCGTGGAGAGGACAATCAGCCATGGGTATTAGCCTACAACCTCAGCAATAACCAGGGTGAACTCGGTGAAATAAAACAAGTGTCATTGAATATAGAAGAACTATTGGCTAATGCCGGGCAAAGTCTCAGCTCCAGTTTTCAATTAAGATTTGATCAAACAGGAATGGCTTCTTCTAACAATGGTACGTACCTGGCCGAAGGATCGGATATTGATGATGGTTTTTCGTTTGATGATGTCCGGATCAGTGCTGCTGTGAATGATTTAACCGTAACGCAAATCGTTGCTCCTTCCGTTTTCAATTGCAGTGCAGGTGCTGCTGCTACGATCACTATCAGAGTTCAGAATACATCGGCAACAACATTTAACAATGTTCCTGTTTATTATCGTATTGATAATGGAGTAGCTGTGGCCGGTACCATTCCTGCAATTGCCGGTAACAGTACCATTGATTACAGCTTTACTACCTCGGCTGATCTTTCGCAATTCAGAACTTATGAAATTGATGCATGGACGCAACTGCCATCAGATAATTATCCATTGAATGATAGTGTTAACAATTGGAAAGTATATAACAGTCCTGTTATCAATTCTTATCCTTACCTCCAACGTTTTGAAGCCAATGACGGAAACTTTTTTACAATAGGTAGTTACAGTTCCTGGAAATGGGGGCAAACAGATCCTCTTACGAGAAGCAGGTTACGCAGGGCTGCCAATGGTAACAATGCATGGTTTACTGCTTTGTCCGGTACGTATAAGAACAATGAAAACTCATATCTCTACTCACCCTGTTATGATTTAAGCAGCTTAACCAATCCTGTTCTGAGCTTTGCACATATATCTCAGCAGGAAGATAACTTCGATTTTCACACAGTTGAATATACTATTGATAATGGTGTTACCTGGCAGCGGTTGGGGGTACAGAATGGCGGTACCAACTGGTTTACTTCTCCGGTAAATACATGGCTCACCAGTTTACAACGCTGGCATGTTTCCAGTGTAGCCATACCAACCACGGCATCTTCTGTACGTTTTCGCTTTCTGCTTTATTCTGATGTGCTTGTTCAGCGGGAAGGTATTGGTATTGATGACATTCACATTGGTGAAGCTCAAACGATTTATACCGGGGCAGATGTTAACGGTTTAACGCAGAATATTACAGGTGGCAACAACTGGATTCCATTTACAAGCGGTGGTAATATGATTGCCGCTATTAATCCGCTCGGTCAAAACCTCGGTAATACAACAGCGAGTGTTTATTTTAATACCAGCGGTGTAGTTCGAACTGCAAACAATCAATATTACCTGGATCGTAACATCGTAATTAAACCTGCGAATCCGCTTACAGATAGTGTAGCGGTACGTTTTTATTTTACAGAACAGGAAGCAACAACTATGATCAATGCTACGAATTGTGGTACCTGTACCAATATTACGGATGCATTTATTGCGGGTGTTACCAAGTTCACCGGTTCCAATCCGTCTACAGAAAACGGAACATTGCTGGATAATAACAGCGGCAGCTATGCCTTCTTAACTCCTGCAGAAGTGGATATCATTCCGTATAACAATGGCTACTATGCGGAGTTTAAAGTGCGGAGTTTTTCTGAGTTCTGGATTAACAGCGGCGGTAGCAATCAATCCACACCGTTGCCGGTAACATTGGTTGAGTTCACCGGCAGCAAACGTTTATCGCATGTGGATCTGAAATGGCAAACACAAACTGAAAACAACACCAGTCATTTTGAATTGGAGCGACGTATTGATGCTGTAACCAATTTTGAAAAAATAAAAGAAGTAAAAGCAGCGGGCACTACGGCACAACCTCAATACTATGCTTATACCGATGAAGATGCTTTGTTAAAAGGGCAGCGTTTACAATACCGTTTGAAAATGGTAGACCTCGATGGCAAGTACAGCTATTCACCAATTGTAACAATACAATCTTCATCAAACGGAATGTTTATTGAAAACGTATACAATAACAGCGGATCACAATTGCAGATAGTAACAGGAACTAAAACAGGCATCCGTGAAATGAATATCCGTATTACTACTGCTGCCGGGCAAACAGTATTACAACAACAGCGTAATTACAGTAATGCATTCATCAACATCAATTCGCTGGCTGCCGGTATTTACTTTATTGAAATAAGAAGCAGGGAAGGAGATGTATTTACACAAAAGTTTATTAAACAATAACCGTAAATAAAAAACCCCACCAGCGGCGGGGTTTTTTATTTTAACCTATTTTACCGAGAGGGATGGAACGTAATTTTTCTTCTTCCTCTTTATGCTTGGCAATCGAAGGCAATGGTACTTTTGCCTTTTCCAATGCATCTGTTAATTGTTTATTGATTTCAGCATACTGCAAAACTTCACTGTTGGCATGTAACATTTCTGTTTCCACTTCCAGGATTCTTTTGTTTAATTGAGCTTCTTTTCGCTTGCCTATGAGGTAGCCAATGATCACAGCAACCAACATAAAGCCGAGGAAAATAAGCAGGTGAATTTCGAGTGTTGAACTGGCAAGTTTCATTTTTAATTGGGTTTAGTGAATTTAACAGGGTTGATTCTATTGCCGTACGCTTAGGTGCAAAGTAAGCCCATGAACGTCAATTATACAATTTTATTCATAACATATTGTTTTACAGCGGTTGCAGGTATGCGTTGTTGCTCCAGGCTATCCCTGTCACGTATGGTAACAGTTCCATCTTCCTTTGTTTGATGGTCCACTGTTACACAAAAGGGCGTACCAATAGCATCCTGCCTGCGGTAACGTTTGCCAATGGCATCCTTCTCTTCATAAAAACAATGAAAATGAGGACGGCAATCATTAATAATTGAATCAGCCAGTTCAGGAAGCCCGTCTTTTTTAGTAAGCGGAAAAACAGCCAGTTTAATGGGGGCGATTTTGGCTGGTAAACGCAACACCACCCTTGTATCTGTTTTTCCTTCTTCAGCCGTAGGCACCACTTCTTCATGATACGCATTGCTGAGTACCGTGAGGAACAGGCGATCCAAACCAACCGATGTTTCTACTACATACGGAATATAATTGCCATAGGGTTTACCATCTGCATTTAAATCATTATCGAAATACTGTAGTTTCTTTTTGCTGAACTCCTGGTGGCGACGTAAATCATAATCCGTACGTGAGTGAATACCTTCCAATTCTTTCCATCCAAACGGGAATTCAAATTCAATGTCTACAGCTGCATTGGCATAATGTGCCAATTTGATATGATCATGAAAACGAAGTTTCTCTGCCGGTAAGCCCAGGTCTTTATGCCATTGCATTCTAGTTTCTTTCCACTTGGCGTACCAATCCAGTTCTGTACCGGGACGAACAAAGAACTGCATTTCCATCTGCTCAAACTCCCGCATACGGAAGATGAACTGACGGGCTACAATTTCATTACGAAAGGCCTTACCTGTTTGTGCAATGCCGAACGGAATTTTCATACGACCGGTCTTTTGCACATTGAGGAAGTTTACAAAAATGCCCTGTGCCGTTTCCGGCCGCAGGTACACAATATTATCATCCGGGTTATCACTGCTCACCGCACCAAACTCTGTTGAAAACATGAGGTTAAACTGGCGTACATCGGTCCAGTTGCTGGTGCCGCTTACGGAACATTTGATTTTATTGGTTTCAATGAGTTGTTTGATACCCGCAAAATCATCTTTGCTCAACAATTGTTCCATTTCAGCAATGAGTGCAGCACCTTGCTCTTTAGGAAGTGTCTCCGCATGTGCTTCAATCAAATGATCAACACGGTAGCGTTTTTTGCTGTCTTTGTTATCAATCATCGGGTCGCTGAAATTGTCCACATGACCACTGGCTTTCCACGTAGTAGGATGCATAAAGATGGCCGCATCAATACCAACGATATTGTCGTGGAGTTGGGTCATACTTTTCCACCAGGCATCACGGATATTTTTTTTGAGCTGGGCACCGTATTGGCCGTAGTCATATACGGCACTTAAACCATCATAGATTTCAGATGATTGAAAAATATAGCCGTATTCTTTGGCGTGGGAGATGATGTTTGCAAAGAGTTTTTCGCTTGCCATGTATCACTTTTTAAAGGTGGCAAAGATAAGCGTTTGAAGGCAAGGGGAGCGATGGAAAGAAAGGGAAAGCTTTATTTCAACTTTTCATTTTGCTGATGCCGCTCCTTATCCCTGTTCATCTTTTTTTCAAAATTTTGTTGCAGTGCAGTGGTTAAATCAACACCGGTTTGATTGGCCAGGCAAATCAGTACCCACAACACATCTGCCATTTCATCACTCAGCTCTTTGCCTTTATCACTTTCTTTAAAACTCTGTTCACCATAGGTACGCACCATCAACCGTGACAATTCACCCACTTCTTCCATCAAAATACCAAGGTTGGTCAATTCATTAAAGTAACGCACACCCACAGTCTTAATCCATTCATCAACTTGTTGCTGCGCTTGTTTTATTGTTAAGTCTGCATTCATAATAGTATCATTTATCCGTTAACCAATTATCAATTATTCTTTGTTCTTCGTATCCATCACAATCGTCACAGGACCATCATTCAGCAGTTCCACTTTCATATCAGCACCAAAAACTCCCGCTTCAATTTTTTTGCCGAGATCCATCTTCAACTGTTGCAGCATCTGCTCATACATAGGAACGGCCATCTCCGGTTTACTGGCTCGTATGTAAGATGGTCTGTTTCCTTTTTTGGTAGAAGCATGTAATGTAAACTGGCTCACCAATAAAATGCTTCCACCAACATCTTTCACACTTAGATTCATCACGCCCTGTTCATCATCAAAAATGCGGAGGTTGCAGATTTTACTACTCAGCCATTCAATATCTTCTTTGCCATCTGCATCTTCAATACCCAGCAGTACAAGCAATCCTTTTTCAATTTGTCCGGTAATGGTTCCTTCTACTGTAACAGAGGCCTTGTTGACTCTTTGTATTACTGCTCGCATGTTGCCAATGTTTCGTTGTATTTTTAATGCCTAAAATTAAGGGTTCAGCAGCATGAACATAGACATCAGCAGCGAAATACAATTCACCACTGCCCGAAGCGGCGGCAGCGGCGGACAAAATGTAAACAAAGTAGAAACCATGGTGATGGGCTATTGGAACATTGCTGCTTCTGCATTCATTACGAATGAACAAAAAGAACTGCTGCTGCATAAACTCAGCAACCGTATTACCAAAGAAGGATTGCTACAGATAAAAAGCCAGGTACACCGTACCCAGCAAAGTAATAAGGAAGAAGTAGTGGTGAAGATGAATTACATCGTTTCACAGGCGCTCACACCCAAGAAAGCTCGGATTGCAACCAAGCCTTCCAAAGCAGCAAAAGAAAAACGTTTTGAGTCTAAAAAGAAACAGGGTGAACAAAAAGCCAGTCGCAGAAAATTAAAACCAGGAGATTTTTGAGTGAGCAAACAAAACACCATATTGTTTTTAGTAGTTGCATTTGCAATGGCAATGGTAACAGATGCGTGCAGAAAAGATGACTACAAAGGCGGCACTGTTGTAACCATTCCCAATCCGCCCGGCTTTCCTGCACAGGTGCAGTTTACAACAACACCGTTGACCAGAGAACGCATTGAGCTGGGCAGAAGATTATTTTATGAAGGAGCTCTTTCAGCTGATGGTTCCATCAGTTGCGGCAGTTGTCATCAGCAGGTAGCAACATTTGGAACTTATGATCATGATTTAAGTCACGGCATCAATGGTGCACACAGCAACCGCAATGCACCGCCGCTGTTTAATTTATTATGGCGCACATCTTTTGGATGGGACGGACGTTACAACCGCATGGAAGATATGATTGAAGCACATCTCAACAGTCATATTGATATGGGCGGTAGTGCACAGCATGCACATCTTAAACTGGAAGCATTGAATAAGTACCAACCCTATTTCAAAGCAGCTTATGGAAGTAATGATATTACCAAAGAACGTTTACTCAATGCGCTTGCAACATTTACCGCTACAATGGTGAGCGCAGCAACAAAATACGATTCAGTAAAACAAGGACTTACCACATATACATTTCTTGAGCAAACAGGTTATACGGTGTTTCAAAACAAATGCAGTAGCTGTCATAAAGAACCATTGTTTGCAGATGATAGTTTCAGGAATATCGGGTTGCCAATAAATACTGCCATCAATGATAAAGGAAGAATGGATGTTACTGGTAAAAGAGAAGACTCATTAAAATTTCGTGTGCCATCACTCCGCAATTTGTTTTACAGTTATCCATTTATGCATGATGGAAGATTTGTTGCGTTCAGCCAGGTGTTTGACCATTACAACTCGGGTGTGCAGCAAAGTTTTACATTGGACGCAAGTTTAAAAAATGGAATTCCGCTTTCTGCAGCAGAACAAAATGCACTGATTGTTTTTTTAAGAACCTTAACGGATGAGAAGTTTGTGAGGGACGGTAGGTATTGGAAAATAGATTAAAACTATTGGCTATGAAGTATTTTATTTTTATTTCCTATCTATTCTTTAGTCATGCTAATGCACAAATTACAGATAGTTCAGAAAAGCAGTTTACATTAGTTGTAAAATTATCATATTGGCCTGCCTCAAATTACTCTAATTCTTGTTATGGTCAAATGCCTTTAAATCTTACAGCAGAAATAGTTCGTGAATCGGATAAGATTTTATGGGGTGAAAAAGTAAATCTTCAATTTGTTAACGAAAGAAGTCATTCTCCCAATCTAATGGTTGGAACTTATATAGTAACAGTAATATATAATCCTAAGTCTCAATCAAATTATCAACTCCCTAGCTCTTCAGAAAAAAGACAACACTTTTATTCATTCAAAGTAAAAAGTGCTATTCGATACCTACAATAAAAAAATCCGCCTTTATCAAGCGGATTTTCTATTTCAATCAAAAACCATTTTAATAATCACCCAAACTGGTTTCACCTAATTGAGCCAATGCTTTTGCCAGTTGCTCATCATTGGGTGCAATGCCATGCCACTCATGACTGCCTTCCATAAAATCAATACCCTTGCCCATGGCTGTTTTCATCAAAATCACAATCGGCTTGCCCTTGCCCACATAAGTTTTTGCTTTTTCCAGGCCGGCCACCATCTGGTCCATATCATTACCATCCTCTACGTGCAGCACTTCCCAGCCAAACGCTGAAAACTTTGCACCCAAGTCGCCAATATTCATCACCTTGCTGGTGGGCCCGTCAATCTGCTGTCCATTCCAATCAACTGTTGAAATAAGATTATCTACTTTATGATGCGCTGCCGCTATCACAGCTTCCCAAACCTGGCCTTCCTGCAACTCGCCATCGCCATGTAAGGAATAAACAATATGCGGATCATTATTGAGCTTTTTTGCAAGTGCTGCGCCAATAGCCACACTCATTCCCTGGCCTAATGAACCGGATGCAATACGTACCCCGGGCAAGTGCTCATGCGTGGTAGGGTGGCCCTGTAAACGGGAGTTCAGCCGACGGAAGGTTTTGAGTTCCTCCACCGGAAAATATCCGCTTCTGGCCAGCGCCGGATAATAAATAGGAGTGATATGCCCATTGCTCAGGAAAAACAAATCTTCGTTACGCCCATCCATATCAAAAGACGGGTTATGCTTCATCACTTTAAAATAAAGGGCAGTAAAATACTCAGTACAACCCAGGGAGCCGCCGGGGTGTCCGCTCTGGCAGCCATGCACCATCCGCACAATATCACGACGCAGTTGGGTGGCTATTTCTTTTAATTCGGGCATGTTTTTAAAAATTGCGGCAAATCTATAGGAAAATTAGCGGGGTGAGGAAACTTTTTCAACATTCAGGGGATCATGTGAGTAAATGGTTGCACCTAAATCCCGTAGTTGGATTTTGATATTGACATTATATTTATAGCTTTGCCGTTATAGTCCCAAAACAAACAACTGTATGGATCACCTTTTGATTGGCTCTGTTATAGCGTTTCTTATTACGTTTTCTGCTATACCAATTATTATAAGGGTGGCCGAGATGAAGCATTTGTTTGATGTGCCCGATGACGACCGTAAACTTCATGCAAACCCTGTTCCTTCTTTGGGTGGTATCGGAATTTTTGCCGGATTCATATTAGCGCTTTTAATGGCTGTGCCTTTTGGCGGACTGGAACTCCAGTTTATGACCGCTGCATTTATGGTGATTTTCTTCCTGGGTATTAAAGATGATATTGTGGTGTTAACTCCCTTCAAAAAGTTTTTGGGCCAGGTAGTAGCAGCAGCTATTCTTGTTTTTAAAGGCGGTGTGCTCATTAACAGTATGCATGGTTTCCTGGGAATTCATGAAATGCCATATGCCATTAGTGTAGCTATTACCATTTTTACCATCATCGTTATTACCAACTCTTTTAATTTGATTGATGGGGTAGATGGGCTGGCCGGTTCACTTGGTTTATTAGCTGCTTCCTGTTTAGGAGTTTACTTTTTCCTGGTAAACCAGCATTTGTATTCCGTAATGGCTTTCAGTATGGCAGGAGCTTTATCAGCGTTTTTGATTTTCAATGTTTCTCCCGCCAAAATTTTCATGGGCGATACGGGCTCCTTATTGCTGGGTACTGTTAATTCAATTTTAGTCATCAAGTTTATACAGATTGCAACCGTGCCAACGGCTGCTATTTATTTGCCGGCTGCTCCGGCCATCGGTTTTGCAGTGTTGTTTGTTCCTTTATTTGACACACTTCGTATTTTTTCCTATCGCATCTTATCACGCCGCTCACCGTTCAGTCCCGATCGTAACCATGTGCATCATTTGTTATTGGAAAAAGGATGCAGTCATAACATGGTTGCTTTTTTGGCCGTGAGTTTTAATGTGCTCATCATTGCCCTTACGTTTTTCAGCCGCACATTAGGTAATACCATTTTGCTTTTAGGTCTTGTTAGTATTGGTTTCTCCACCATCAGCCTGCTCATCTATACCAACCGTACCAAACGCCGCCAGTTGTATCATACACTCCGTGGTGAAAAAGGCTTGGATATTGAAACCAAGGTTATCACGCTCAAAACCGGCACAACCGGTATGGAAGCGGAGGAAATGGCAAAATAATCCTGTTGCAGTTTCTTATTTTCAGTTCTACTCCTGCGGCAGAATAGCATGTTTTTATTAGGTTTGCAATTCAAAAAAAATTTATATGTCAGATACGAGTGGCCAGTTGACCTTGGTTTTCAACGATGCAGAAGAGCATATGATAAAAGCAATCCAGCACCTGGAAACAGAATTAGTGAAAATCCGTGCGGGAAGAGCTAATCCTAATATGCTGGATGGAATTGTAGTGGATTATTACGGCTCACCTACACCCATCAACCAGGTAGGAAACATCAGTGTGAGTGATGCAAGAACCATCACCATTCAACCTTGGGAAAAAAATATGCTGCAGCCTATTGAGCGTTCCATCATCAATGCCAATATTGGTTTAACACCGCAGAACGATGGTAATATCATCCGTTTGTTTTTACCCCCGCTTACAGAAGAACGCCGGAAAGAACTGGTAAAAAGAGTGAATGGGGAAGGAGAGCATACCAAGGTAGCCATCCGCAACATCCGTCGTGATGCCATTGAACATATTAAGAAATTACAGAAAGATGGTTTGAGTGAAGATGCTGCTAAAGATGCAGAAAAAGACATCCAGGACTTAACCAACAAATACACCGCTCAGATTGATAAACACCTTGAAGCGAAGGATAAAGAAATCATGAGCGTATAATCAATAAGAATTTATTTTGAGGAAAGGAGGTGCACTGCATCTCCTTTTTTTTTGATAGATATTGCTTTTCGTTCAAAGTGTCTGACGCCTCCACGGCGTCCTGACACCAATAGCTTCAAAACATGAGGAATCAGAATTATTTATTGGCAATGTACACTCCGCAAAGAATAATAAGTAAACCCAGCAGTTGCAGCGGTGTAATACTTTCGCCATAAATCAAACCCCAGCCTACGGCCACAAAAGGAATACCGTAGGTAACCATACTGCTGAACAAAGCCCCGGCTCTTTTCATAAGCATATAAAACAAAACAGAAGCAATGGCGGTGCCAAATACACCCAGCACCGCACTGGCACCAACTGACCATAACACTTTCTTTTGCGTAAAGGAATGATTAAAAAAACCATCAGCCCACAATACAGCTACTGCAGGAATGATGAGTGATACAAACGCAATGGAAGCGATGTGCAGCGATGAAACCTGTTTAAGATGCTGACTGAGGATATTTACATTCAAACCATAACTGAGCGTGGCAAGAAAAACGAGGAACGCATAAAACCAATGCATATCCTGTGCAGCTGCTTCTTTAGTAAGAAATAGTAACACCATACCGGCAAAACCTACAATAACACCGGCAATTTTTTTAGAGGCAGTTTTGCTTTTGAAAAAAAGTACACCAATCAAAATCACACAGAGTGGTGTTAAAGCGTTGAGCATCCCGGCGAGAGCGCTGTCAATCTTTGTTTCGGCTACACAAAACAGTATGGCCGGGATAAAACTGCCGATGATACCCGTGAGTACAATCAAACCCAGTTTCTTCCGTTCTACCTGCAAAAAACCTTGGTAAGCAAAGGGCAATAAAATTACACCGGCACTGAGCATACGCACAGCTGCTACCTGGTAGGCAGTTAGTTGTTGCAGTCCTTCTTTCATCAGAATAAAAGAACTGCCCCAGATGATACAGAGTACAATAAACAAAGCCCAGCTGATGAGTTTTCCGTTCATAGAAGCTGCAAAGGTGGGCGAAATACACGGAATGGCAAGATGGATTATTTATATTCGTAGCACAAACAGCAACCATGGCATCCATCAAACTCGCTTCCATCAGCACAAGAGCTCCCAAAGGTCTCGATAAAGAAAAAACAAAAGCAAAAACGGCAAAGCTGCTGGAAGAACTGGATGAGTTGCAGAACCGTTTGATTGCGGAAGGCAAACATGCACTGCTGGTGGTGATCCAGGGAATGGATGCCAGCGGTAAAGATGGCACACTGCGGAACGTATTTGGTTCTTTAAATCCACTCGGTGTTTCAGTAGCCAGTTGGAAAGCACCCACACCCGAAGAACTGAGTCATGATTTTTTATGGCGGATACATAAAGAAGCACCCGCCAAAGGCATGATCAAAATTTTCAACCGCAGTCATTATGAAGATATTCTCATCACCCGTGTACATAGTTGGTGTGATGATGCAACGGCTGAAAAAAGGATCAAATCCATTAATGATTTTGAACAGTTGCTGGCGGAGCATAACAGTACCAAAATTCTCAAGTTCTATCTGCATATTTCACCAAAGGAACAACAGGAGCGACTGAAAGAACGCACCCACGACCCCCGCAAAATGTGGAAGTACAACGAAAAAGATTTTGAAGAAGCAAAATTGTGGAAGCAATACCTGAAGTATTATGAAGTCTGCTTCAATCAGTGCAACCGTATTCCCTGGCATATTATTCCGGCAGATCAGAACTGGTATAAAGAATACCTGGTGGCCCAAAAAGTGTACGATACACTCAAAGCATTGAGGATGCAATACCCCGGTTTAAAAAAATGATGGCCTTGAGATTTGCAATTTGGTTTGTTTTTTGTAAGATTTGTACCATCCCTCCCACTTGTTAACTGCTGACCTTCTCATCTCAACACATACATTTTATTAACCAACAAAAACCAATCGTTATGGGTATGCTTAAAGAATTCAAGGAATTCGCTATGAAAGGTAATGTAGTCGACCTTGCAGTCGGCGTAGTAATTGGTGGTGCTTTCGGCGCCATCGTAAGTGCTATTGTTGATCACATTTTAATGCCCGTTGTGGGGATGCTTACAGGCGGCATTAATTTTGATGCCTTGTCTGTAAAAGTGGGAGAAGCAGAACTTAAATACGGTATGGCCATATCCGCCACCGTTAAGTTTGTTGTAATTGCTTTCTTCCTCTTTTTAATTATTAAAGCACTCAACAAAACCAAAAAAGAAGAACCACCGGCCGCACCACCTCCCACACCGGAAGATATTGTGCTCCTGCGTGAAATAAGAGACGCACTCAGAAAATAATGTAACAGTATTGTTTTACGGCAACGGCGTAGCCATTGCCGTTTTTTTATAATTCAAAACAGATTTTATGAAACAGATTTTGCTCACCTCAACTGCCTTGTTTCTTGTATTGATGACATTCGCACAGGATCAACAGGTGGAAAACATGAAAAAAGAAGCCAACCGTGAAGTAAAAAAAGAAGAACAACAAAAAGAAGGCTGGACCAAAGGTGGTGTATTCAACCTTAACCTTTCACAGGGCGCCAGCCGTAACTGGGCAGCTGGTGCAGAGCGTGCTTCCTTCTCCATCAATGCAATTACCAATGGCTTTGCTTATTATAAAAAAGGAAGAAATATCTGGGATAATACGGCTAACCTGCAATACGGTATTGTAAATGCCACCAGCATTGGCACCCGTAAAAATGATGATCGTATTGACCTGCTCAGCAAATACGGATACCAATTGAAAAATCCCAAATGGTATGTATCTGTATTGGGTAATGTGCGTACACAGTTTACAGATGGTTTTGATTACTCCGCCACACCTAAAAAGCAGAACTCCGCTTTTTTTGCACCTGCTTATGTATTGCTTTCACCGGGTTTAATGTACAAGCCTAATAAAACATTTGATGTGTTTCTATCTCCGGTTACTTCCCGCTGGGTAGTGGTAAGTGGTGGTCATAAAGATCTGCGCCGCATCTTTGGTTTTACAGATACCACCAAATCCTCTATCAATGAAATCGGTGCTTTTTTAACCGCCAATCTCAAAAGGGATATTGCCAAAAACATCAACCTTACCAGCCGCCTGGATCTGTTCAGTAACTACCGCAACAATCCAAAAAATGTAGATGTGTTCTGGACCAATGTAATTGGCATGAAGGTGAATAAATACATCGGTGTTACCTACAACTTCGATTTAATTTATGATGATGATGTAAATGATGCCAAACGTCCCGGCCGCAAACTGGGCACGCAATGGAAATCCTTATTGGGTGTTGGTTTCACAGCAACATTTTAAAACCCTCGCATTTGCAGGCTATATGTCCCCTCCAGGGAGGGGAGGAGAACGCTTAAAAAATCAGGGGAATGAAAAGGGGTGGGTTTCAAACCCGCCTCTTTTTATGGGGAAAACCCACCCTCTTTTCTTAAGCCGCTTCCCCTACATTTGCAAGGTTCGGCCGGTTGCTGAACCTTTAAATTTTTTGATTCGTGCATACACAAGCTTACCAGATTAAATTACCCCAGTTTGAAGGTCCTTTTGACCTGTTATTGTTTTTCATTGAACGGGATGAACTGGACATCTACAATATTCCCATTACCAGAATCATCAACGATTTCCTGGACTACATTCATACCAGTGAAGAGTTGAATATTGAACTCAGCAGTGAGTTTATTTTATTCATCTCCACGCTCATGCGTATTAAAGCGAAATTATTGCTGCCCCGTAAAGAACTGGATGAGCAGGGCAATGAAATTGACCCCCGCCAGGAACTGGTGGATAAAATCCTGGAGTACAAACGCTTTAAAGAAGCCAGTCTGCAAATGGCCGAAATGGAAGCCCAGCGTATGTACATGGTAAAACGTGGCAACATCACCAAAGAGCTGGCGCAGATTGGTGAAGAAGCCGGTGAGGGAACAGAAATACAAACCATCACACTGTTCAAATTGATGAAAACATTTGAGCGGGTGATAAAGAAGCAGCACGACCGTAATAATAAACCGGTGCATACCGTAGTGCAGTACAACTACACCATGGAGGGCAGCCGTGATTATATGCTCCACATGGTGAAGGAAGAAAAGACGATGGCTTTTGAAAAGTTATTTGAAGTGTGCGAAAACCGCATCCATGCCATCTTCCTTTTTTTATCATTACTGGAGCTTTCACAACAACGTTATATGACACTCCTGGTAGGCGAAGGCAAAAACAATTTCATCATTGAATGGAATGAGAACCGGGAGCCTGATGCTGCAGAGATTATTATCAACCCGGAGTTGAATTAATTGTTTTGAATAAATGATTTAATGGTTCCTGTAAATTGGAACCATTTTTTATTCATACATCCACAACAGCAGCGGCTTTTTACTTTTATCAATATAAGTTGCCAGCGTTTGTAAAAAGCCGGGCGACACCGTAGGGCAGCCATTGCTCTGGCAAATGGGGTAAGGCTTCACGTCATCATCCGGCACACAACTGTGTGCATGCAAAACCACAAACCGTTCAAAGGCTTTGTTATTGCTGCTTTCCAATCCATGAAGTTTATAAGCAAGCCCGAACCTGCCGTAATAACTGTTGCCGATTTTGTATTTACCCAGCGAACTGCAGTTGCAGCCAACAGTATTCCTATACCTGCGGCCTGTTAAAAAAGCTTCACCACAGTTGCCATGTGTTACCAATCCTTTGTGAATGATCTTATTCTTTCTGAAACTGTACACATAAAAACGTTTGCTGCCGCTGTGGGCTTTTACATCAAACAGGAACGCATAATCCGTAGCATAGTTATTCTGTTTGGCATAGGCCAGCAGTTGGTTGGCATAGTTCTGAACCTTTTGCTCTTCATCAGCAGGTTTTATGGTGGCAGCAGGAGCAGTTCTTTTACGGTTGGTGTTGGATTCTTTTCTGCCGGAGCAATGAATGCAGGCAAGCAGCAGCAATGCAAAACAGAGTTTGTACAACATAATCGGTTGGTTGAAAGCGGAGATACCAAAACGTAACTATTCCATAAACCAATACAGGTTAGCTTCTTAAACTCTCGTTAAGAAAATAATTCAGAAGAGGGTGTTAGGATTTAAAAAAGGAACTGTCGACGTCTGACGCCCTCGTCTGACGGCGTTCCAAATTTTTTTTCAGGTGATGGAGTGCAGGATAAAACAATAATGATTCCAATCTGGTTGTTAAGGCCATCAAACAGTAAATGAATAAAAAGGACTGAACATTTTTACAGGCCTGTGAAACTTCCCTTTATTTTGCAGCCTAATTAAATACCATGAAACAAATCTGTTGGACCCTTTTAATGATCTCAGCCCTTGTAACTACAGCAACCGCACAGCAAAAGAAAAACACTAATAAGCCGGTTCGTTTTTTATTAGGTGGCGCCTTAGAGCTGGGGGGTGATAAAGTAGCCGAAGTTTATTTTACAGATGGCAGTACACAAGACATTAAAGCAGGGCAGGGTGGAACTGTTTATGCAGGTGCCCAGTTCCGGCTCAATCAAAAAGAAACCTTCTTTCTGCGCAGCAGTGTGGGTATTAAATATGTAACCACTAAAGCTGATAATGCTCATATCCGTCTCACCCGTATTCCCCTGCAACTAACGGCTAACTATATATCACCTGATAAAATAAGAGTGGCCGCAGGATTGGTAACGCACCAAGCCATCCGTATCAACTTTGATGGTTTAGGAGAGAATGCTAAACTTACTTCTTCGCCCGGTGTTGTAGTAGAAGCAGGCTATGGATTGGTGGCGCTTTCTTATACCTTCATGACGTATAAAGACAACACCTCCCGTTCTTACTCAGCCAATGCGATTGGGTTGACTTTTTCGGGAGTGTTTTAAGCCCTTACATTCATAAACTTTCTTTAAAGCATCATTCACATGCTGTAAAATCGCTGCTCGTTGTTTTTCTTTTCACCTTTCTTGGTGCTGCAGCACAAACGGAAGAAAAACCTGCGTACCATCTTAAGTGATAATCCGGATGCGTTGCAGGAGCAGCATCTTTATAAAAAACGAAAACCATGCAACGTTCCCTCACCTGCAACTGTTAGGTAATAAAAAGCTCATGAACTTAAAATACCTGCTGCTCACACTGCTGACCCTTGCGTTGCTCAGTTCCTGCGAAAAAGAAAATACAGGCAAAACCAAAACAGATGAATGTATTCCTGCACAGGTTATTACTGCTGTAAGTACAGTGCAGCAGGATCAACAGTTACTCAATCAACTTTGGGATGATATTGTAGCGCTCTCCGGCTCGGCAACCTGCCAGCGGGCCAATGGCTGGGGTATTACACCCGTGGGTGCTAAACCCTGCGGCGGTCCCTGGACTTACCTGCCCTACCGTTTGAATGGAGATGTAGATTGCCTCATGAAAAAAATCAGGCACTACAACGAGCAACAAAGCTTCTATAATGTAAAGTATGCAGTAGGCTCTGATTGCCGTGTACTGCCGGAGCCCAAAGCAGTTGATTGCAGCAGCGGAGTTCCTGTATTGGTGTATTGATGGATGAAGTTTTCAGCAGAACAAACAAGATTGAGTTTGTACAACATTCAATAATTGTTTCATGGCTCCGCAGGGCTGTCATCCCGACGTTAGGAGGGAACCGCCGGGAAATTAATTCCGTTTACTTGTTGATTGGTCAGGCGACCAACAACGGCGTAAGTATTCAGCAGTACAAACAAGATTGAGTTTGTCAACAATCAATAATTGTTTCATAGCCCCACAGAGCTGTCATCCCGACGTTAGGAGGGAACCGCCGGGAAATTATTTCCGTCTACTTGTTGATTGGTCAGGCGACCAACAACGGCGTAAGTATTCAGCAGTACAAACAAGATTGAGTTTGTACAACATTTAATAATTGTTTCATAGCCCCACAGAGCTGTCATCCCGACGTTAGGAGGGAACCGCCGGGAAATTATTTCCGTCTACTTGTTGATTGGTCAGGCGACCAACAACGGCGTAAGAAATGTTTATGATTTGATGTAGTTGGTGAAGACACCAACCAGTAAGAAAAACAACGAAAGAACAAAAGTTAATGTAACTGCTACGAACCATCATAAAAAATCCCGGAGCTGTTTCAACTCCGGGACATCATTATCATCAATGCAATTAATTATCCATTCACCAGCACCTTCACCGTTACGTTCATCATTTCCCGTACCGTCTTTGCAATACCATTGGCATCAATACCAATTTCATCATACAACTGTTTAGGTGTGCCGTGCTCTACCAAACGATCAGGTATGCCCAGGATCTTTACTTCGGCTTTATAATTATGTTCGGCCATAAACTCCAGCACCGCACTGCCAAATCCACCCTGTACACAACCATCTTCCACCGTAACTACTTTCTCATACTTTGCAAACACTTCATGCAGCAATGCTTCATCCAACGGCTTGGCAAAACGCATATCATAATGCGCCGGGTTAATACCATCGTTCTTTAACTCACGTATAGCACTGGCCGCAAAATTGCCCGGGTGACCAAACGAAAGAATGGCAATACCTTCTCCATCCTTCAGCTTACGTCCCTTACCGATTTCAATCTCCTTCATTTCTGTGCGCCACTCCGGCATCACACCTTCACCACGAGGGTAACGGATAGAGATGGGTAATGTATGGGTATCTAACTGAGCTGTGTACATCATGTTCCGCAGCTCCGCTTCGTTCATAGGAGCGGCTACAATCATATTAGGCACACAACGCATATAAGCAATATCATAACAACCATGATGGGTAGGTCCATCTTCACCTACAAGACCGGCACGGTCTAAGCAAAAGATCACCGGCAGTTTTTGAATGGCTGCATCATGCACCACCATATCATAAGCACGCTGCATAAAGGAAGAGTAAATATTGCAGAATACTTTCATACCCTGCGTAGCCATACCGGCACTGAGTGTAACCGCATGCTGCTCACAAATGCCCACATCAAAAGCACGGTGCGGCATTTTATCCATCATGAACTTTAAAGAAGAACCGCTGGGCATAGCAGGTGTTACACCAACGATCTTTTCATTCTTCTCAGCTAACTCAATAATGGTATGACCAAACACATCCTGGTACTTGGGCGGCTGAGGTGTATCAAACTTCTTCTTCTGGATTTCGCCGGTTACTTTATCAAACAGTCCGGGTGCATGCCACTTGGTTTGATCTTTTTCGGCCAGCTCATAACCCTTTCCTTTAACGGTTACAATATGCAGCAACTTGGGGCCGGGAATATTTTTGAGATCCTTCAACGTATCTACCAGCTTGGTAATATTATGACCGTCAATAGGACCAAAGTAGCGGAGCTTGAGCGCTTCAAACAGGTTACTGTTCCTGTTTACAAAACCCTTGATGCTGTGCTCCAGCTTGCTGGCCATATCACGGGTAAAGTTTTTGCCTACGGGTAATTTGCCCAGGGCATTCCAGATATCATCTTTCAAACGGTTATAAGCCGGTGAAGTAGTAATATCAGTTAAGTATTCTTTGAGAGCGCCCACGTTGGGGTCAATGCTCATGCAGTTGTCATTAAGGATGATGAGCACATCACTGTCTGCCACGCCTGCATGGTTCATGGCTTCAAAAGCCAGACCGGCCGTCATAGCGCCATCACCAATTACGGCTACCGCTTTACGGTCTTCACCTTTCAGTTTGGCGGCCATGGCCATACCCAGTGCTGCAGAAATGGAAGTGGAAGAGTGACCCACGCCAAACGTATCATATTCACTTTCGCTGCGTTTAGGAAAACCGCTCAGGCCTTTGTACTTACGGTTCGTATGAAAGTTATCCCTGCGGCCGGTGAGTATCTTATGACCGTAGGCCTGGTGACCCACATCCCATACGAGTTGATCGTACGGCGTGTTGTACACATAATGCAGGGCTGTAGAAAGTTCCACCACACCCAGGCTGGCACCAAAATGCCCGCCGTGCACACTTACGATATCAATAATGTATTGACGCAGTTCATCACAAAGCCGGGGCAGTTGGTCCATGGAGAGCTGCTTCAGATCATCCGGGTTATTGATTTTACTGAGCAACGATCCGGGTTTAATTTCCATAATGAGTTGAATAAGTGGTAAAAATAGAAAAAATGAGCGCCTTTTTACAGCGGGAGCATAATTTAACAACCTATCGCTATAAAGGTTGTAAAACTGCCGGCTTCTTTTTAAGGGTCTTATCCCTCATTTATTCCATTTACAAAAGTAATCAACCCTTTGTACATTTAAACCCTCTGTTGCGGAGGGTGAGGGTAGCTTTGCAGATAACAGGTTTAAAACAGCTACCCGTACCAAACTGAATGAGGATTTAATTTATGCAGGCTTTAAAAAAAATATCAGCTTACTGGTGGTGCCAGATTGCCGGATGGGGTGCTAACCTGCTGGTGAATGTGTTCTTTTCCTGGACCTTCCGGGGCGAAATAACAACTTTGTTTTTGTGGCGGGTTTTGATTCTTACAACACTTGGATTAGTACTCACACACCTCATGCGTGCGGTATTGCTGCGGTTGAATGTGTTGCAGAAATCATTTGAAAAGCAGGCTGTTTATTTTGTAGCCATTACTGCTTCGGTTTCTTTTTTACTGGCCTTCCTGCAACAGATGTGCTACAGTAAGTTTAACCTGTATGAACCCAACGAAATAAAATTCAGCTTTACCAGCCGGTTAATTGGTAATACATTTAATTCTTTTGTAACCCTGCTGGTGTGGAATCTCATTTACTTTATTTATCACTATGTGGAGCGTGTACGTAATCAGCAGATTGAATCATTAAAGGCAGAATCGCTCATTCGTGATTTGCAGTTGCAAACGATTAAGTCGCACATCAATCCGCATTTTATTTTTAATTCGCTCAACAGTATCCGTGCATTAGTGGATGAAAACCCAAGCAGGGCACGTACCGCCATTACAGAGCTGAGTAATATTTTACGCAGCAGTATGCAGGCAGAGAAAGCCGAAACAGTTCCTTTTGAAAAAGAACTCAATATTGTAAAAGATTACCTGGCACTGGAGCAGATGCGTTTTGAAGAACGGCTCAAGGTGAAGTTTGATATTGACGAAGATACACTGGACCAGCCGGTGCCTCCTATGATGCTGCAAACATTGGTGGAAAATGCCATCAAGCATGGTATCAGTAAAAATATTGCAGGTGGTGAAGTGCAGATTGTTTCAAGGTTCAATAATTTCCATCATGTACTGATTGTGCGGAACACGGGTAAACTCAACGGCAGTTATAATAACGGAGGATTTGGCGTAAGCAGTACAATGGATCGGTTAAAGCTGATGTTTGGCGATAAAGCATCCTTTGTTTTAAAAAATACTCATGATACACAGGTGGAAGCCATTGTACAAATGCCTGTGAATGTATAATTTTCAGAAAACTTTAATCCATGCATAAAAGAGCAATCATAATTGATGATGAACGTTTGGCCCGCAACGAGTTAAAAAAACTGCTGGGTGAGTATCCTGAGATAGAAGTGGTGGATGAAGCAGCCAATGTAGATGAGGGTATTCAGAAAATTGAAGCTCAAAATCCTGATTTGATTTTCCTGGATATACAAATGCCCGGTAAAACCGGTTTTGATCTCCTGCGTGAACTCAACCGCACACCCGAAGTAATTTTCACCACGGCTTATGATGAATATGCTTTACGTGCTTTTGAAGTAAATGCTTTAGACTATCTATTAAAACCCATTGAACCTAAACGCCTTGCTGATGCTATTCATAAACTGGAAGAAGAAGATGCGGCTGAAGAAACAGAAATTACGGCATCCGTAAACAAAAGTATCCTCAGTGAGAGTGACCAGGTATTTGTAAAAGATGGTGAACGTTGCTGGTTTGTAAAGCTCAGTGAAATCCGTTTGTTTGAAAGTGTGGGCAACTATGCCAAAGTTTACTTTGGTCCTAACAAGCCCTTGATTTTAAAATCACTCAATGCACTGGAAGAACGATTGGATGAAAAAGTATTTTTCCGTGCTAATCGTAAGCACATTGTAAACCTGCGCATGATTGAAAAAGTAGAACCTTATTTTAACGGAGGTTTACTGTTGGAAATTCATGGCGGCGATAAAATTGAAGTGAGTAGAAGACAGGCAGTGAAGTTTAAGGAGATGATGAGTTTGTAATCAGTTTTACTTTCAGATATTCCGATCCCGTCTTACATTCATATGCGACGGGATTTTTTTTACTAATGCTGTCATGTTTATTATGCAACGATTATTTCTTCTGCTCTTCTTATGGGTCCTCGCTTCCTGCTCCAGGCCGGTGTTCAAAGAAAAATGGACCAAAGAAACAGCTCCTGCTGTTTTTTGGGCCCGCTTCGAAACCACCAAAGGAAACTTTGATATTGAAATTAAAAGAGAGTTATCACCTGCGGGTGCTGATCGGTTATATCAATTAATAAAACACAGTTTCTTTGACAGTGTTGTGTTTTACCGGGTAGTGCCGAAGTTTGTAGCACAGTTCGGCACGGGTGATACAGCACTTGAGAAGTCATGGAGCAAATTCAAGCTGCCTGATGAAGAAGTAAAAGCAAGCAATGTTCGTGGCACCATCAGTTATGCACGAAGTGGTAAAGAAACAAGAGGTACGGTTCTGTTCATCAACCTTGTTGATAATCCAAGATTGGATACTATTAACTACAATGGTGTAAAAGGATTTCCGGTGCTGGGTAAAGTAGTGGAAGGCATGCAAACCGTTGATTCTTTATACAATGGTTATGGAGGTACTACCATGAATCAATTGGATACGATGTACAGAAACAAAGAAGCGTTCTTTAAAAAGTTTCCGAAACTGGATGTAGTGAAGAAGGCGTATTTGGTTAGAAGAAAAAACAAATGATTTGTTTTTATTTCAATTTCATTTGTGCGAAGTAGGGATGATCAGGATTTACAATTAACTCTTGTCTGAGCGGATGTATCAATACATCCATATCTTCCAGGGGAATAGCTCCCAATAAAACTTCACTATCTCCCGGTAATACCATAGCCCTGCAGGTAGTAGCTCTGTTCTTAAATCGAAGTTCTACGGGTGCCACTACATCACACTGAACAATTTCTCCGTTAGCTAATTGAGCTTTTCTTTTTTCAACTACCGGCAGTTGTAATTGCTCCTGTATGTTTTCATTGATACAAAGCATATAGCTTCCTGTATCAACTAAAGCGGAAACGGTCATGCGCTTTACTTCATCCTCTCCGATAATGTGTTTTCTTTTCAGTGCAAGGTCTTCGCCATTTATCAACTCTATTTCTGCATATACTAAGCCCATAAAAGCAATTTGAATAAAGTTACAAAAAATAAAAAGGAAAATAAGTTGTGTTATGCTTTCACCGGCACACTATGAATGGCAGCTGCCATCTCTTTAATAAGTGAAGCATCTTTTTCAATAGCGTTACCAATCACAATCACATCTGCACCTGCTTTGCAATTGCGGTATGCTTTTTCAGGATCCGTAATACCGCCACCTACAATAAGCGGAACTGTAATCTCTTTAGCCACACTTTGAATCATGCTTTCAGTAATGGGGCGTTTGGCACCGCTGCCGGCATCCATATAAATTACTTTCATGCCCAGCATTTCGCCTGCCATAGCCGTACACATGGCTATTTCATTTTTATCGGAAGGAAGGGGAGTGGCGTTGCTGATATAG
This sequence comes from Lacibacter sp. MH-610, assembly GCF_045780045.1. NCBI lineage: Bacteria > Pseudomonadati > Bacteroidota > Chitinophagia > Chitinophagales > Chitinophagaceae > Lacibacter > Lacibacter sp. MH-610. The sequence goes on along the minus strand of NZ_CP116002.1, from coordinate 3,702,552 downwards.
GAAACAGTAGTAGGAGCACCTCCATCTACCACCATATAACCGGTAGAAATAATTTCCAGCCCGCTTTGCTTTACAAAAGGCGCTGAGATTACATGCTGACCGATCAGCAGTTCCGGGTTGCGTCCGCTGATGAGTGAAAGATAGAGCAACGCATCTGCATATTTTGAAATCTGCGAAGGACTTCCGGGAAAGAGAATGACCGGTATGTTACAGGAAGCTTTGATATGCTGCACCACTTCATCCAGCCGGTTCGAAATAACAAGGCTGCCACCTACCAGGAAATAATCCACGCCTGCTTCTGTGCTTAATTGTACCAATTGCTGCACCGCACCTGCATCCACTTTATCGGGATCAATGAGTACGGCAAAAGATTTTTGTCCGTTTTGCTTGCGGGAGGTGAGAATATGGTAGATGCTGTTATTCATTAATGGTTCTGATCCCTGCAAAAATGCAAAAAAAGGGCTACCTGACCAATCTTAATTTCATGCCTAAGAAACGGTAAATTTTTACTTGAATGAAAAAGCAGAGCAAGGTTACCGGCATGAAACTCAACCCGGTTGAAAGCTGCCGGCACATATTTCGCCTGATAAAAACCGTTAGTATATTTTTCGACTACACTGCCTCTCAAACCCAATACTGGCAAGGGCGGCAGCAATTCGCATCCGTACGGGCTTACTTTTAGAAAATTTGATGGTATCTGCCAAAAAAATTTAAGCAGAAACTTAAAAATTCAATGCTGGCAAGGGTTTTGGCTATTTTCCACACCTTGTTAATATTTAGGGTTTTGCCTGTATCGTATCAAAAAATATTTTCGTTGTCTTCGTTCGTTAACGATTTCGTAACCTTACTAACCAAAACGATATTACCATTATGGCAGGCAAACAAAAAAATCAGCAGCGGTTGCAGTTCCAGCGTCGCTTTACAAAGGAGGGAGTTTCACCCTTCGATCAGTTTGAGTACGACTACCGTACTTCTATTATCCGTAACCCCAGCGGTGAGGTGGTTTTTGAAATGAATAATGTGGAGGTACCCAAGCACTGGAGTCAGATTGCTACGGATATCCTTGCCCAGAAATATTTCCGTAAGGCCGGAGTACCCCAGGCAGATGGATCTCTCGGAAGAGAAACCTCCTCCAAGCAGGTAGCACATCGTATGGCCAATTGCTGGAAAGCATGGGGTGAGCGTTATAACTATTTTAACAGCGAGCAGGACGCACAGATTTTTTATGAGGAACTGGTGTACAGTATCCTCAACCAGGTTTGTGTGCCCAACAGCCCGCAATGGTTTAATACAGGTTTGTATGAAAGCTATGGTATTAAGGGTAAGCCACAGGGGCATTATTATGTAGATGCCAATGACGGTGAGTTAAAGAAATCAACATCAGCTTACGAACGTCCTCAGCCGCATGCCTGCTTTATCTTAAGTGTGAGCGATGATTTAGTAAACGATGGTGGCATCATGGATCTCTGGGTTCGTGAAGCACGCATTTTTAAATATGGTTCAGGTGTAGGTACTAACTTTTCTACTATCCGTGGCGAAGGTGAAAAACTCAGCGGAGGCGGCACTTCCAGCGGATTGATGAGCTTTTTGAAAATTGGCGACCGTGCTGCAGGTGCTATCAAAAGCGGTGGTACTACACGTCGTGCTGCCAAAATGGTTTGCCTTGATTTAGATCATCCGGAAATCATGGACTTCATCAACTGGAAGGTGGAAGAAGAAAAGAAAGTAGGTGCCTTGATTGCTGCCGGCTATTCTCATGATTATGAAGGGGAAGCTTACCGCACTGTGAGCGGACAAAACAGTAACAACTCTGTTCGTATCCCCAACGAGTTTTTTGAAAGACTGGAAAAAGGTGAAGATTGGGAACTCAAAGCACGTACAGACGGACGGACCATGAAAAAGATTCCTTCTCAGGAAGTATGGAATCAAATTGCATATGCTGCATGGCGTTGTGCTGACCCCGGTACACAATATGATACAACAATTAACGAATGGCATACTTCACCTAAGGGCGGACGCATCAATGCATCTAACCCTTGCAGTGAGTATATGTTCCTTGATAATACAGCTTGTAACCTGGCATCAGTAAACCTTCGTCGTTTGTTTGATGAAGCAACACAAACATTCGATGTAGAAGGTTTTGAATATGTATGTCGCTTATGGACAGTTGTGCTGGAAATCTCTGTATTGATGGCACAGTTCCCATCCAAAGAAGTAGCACAACTTTCTTACGATTACAGAACATTAGGTCTTGGTTATGCCAACCTCGGTTCTATGTTGATGGTAATGGGTATTCCTTATGATAGTGAAGAAGGCCGTGGTATTGCCGGTGCTATCACCGCTATCATGACGGGTATCTCTTACAAAACATCAGCTGAAATGGCTTCCTTCCTCGGTGCGTTCCCACGCTATGAAGAAAATGCGGAAGATATGCTGCGTGTAATGCGTAACCATCGTGCTGCTGCGTATGATGCAGAAGATGCATACGTTGGACTGAGCATCAAACCACAAGGTATCAAAGCACAATATTGTCCTGATTATATGTTGACAAGTGCCTGCAAAAGCTGGGATGATGCTGTAGCGCTTGGTGAAAAGCATGGTTACCGTAATGCACAAACAACAGTAATTGCTCCTACAGGAACGATTGGTCTTGTAATGGATTGCGATACAACCGGTGTAGAACCTGATTTTGCATTGGTGAAATTTAAGAAACTGAGCGGTGGTGGTTATTTCAAAATCATCAACCAATCTGTGCCTGCAGCTTTGGTAAAACTTGGTTACAGTGAAAAAGAAATTGATGCGATTGTAAAATATGCAGTAGGCGCTGCTTCATTAAATGGTGCGCCACACATCAATCCACAATCACTCAGCGAAAAAGGATTTATTGCTGAAGAAATTAAAAAGCTGGATGCTGCTATGGCTTCTGCTTTTGAAATTGGATTTGTGTTTAATAAATTCACTTTGGGTGAAGAGTGTTTGCAACGTCTCGGTTTCAGTGCAGAGCAATACAATGATTTTGAATGGAGTTTATTAGAAGCATTGGGCTTTACTGATAAGCAGATTGAAGAAGCCAATGATTATATCTGCGGCACCATGACCATGGAAGGTGCTCCGTTCCTCAAAGCAGAACATTATCCTGTTTTTGATTGTGCCAATAAGTGCGGTAAGAAAGGTGAGCGTTACATCCACCACATGGGTCATATCCGTATGATGGCAGCAGCACAACCTTTTTTAAGCGGTGCTATTTCTAAAACCATCAACCTGCCCAATGAAGCAAGTGTGGAAGAAATTGCCGAAGCGTATTACGAAAGCTGGAAGATGGGATTAAAAGCATGTGCACTGTATCGTGATGGTTCAAAACTCTCTCAGCCACTCAGCACCAAGAGTGATAAGAAGAAAGAGAAAACAGATGCAGCGGCTGAAGAAACAACTGCTGCTACTGAAAGCATGATGATTGATATGGGCAAACTCACAGTAGAAGAACTGCTGGAAGAATTGCACAACCGTGTACAGGCATCACCTGATACAAAATTGAAGCGTCAGCTGGCACGCATTGTAGAACGCAGAACATTACCGGCGAAGCGTCGTGGCTTTACACAAAAAGCAAAGATCAACGGACAAACACTCTTCCTGCGTACCGGTGAGTATGCTGATGGAACGGTAGGTGAAATCTTTGTTGATCTGGCGAAGGAAGGAAGCACACTCCGCAGTTTGATGAACAGTTTTGCAATCGCTGTATCAGTAGGTTTGCAATACGGTGTACCGTTAGAAGAGTTTGTAGAGAAGTTTGTGTTCACCAAGTTTGAACCAAGCGGTATGGTAGACCATCCGAACATTAAAACAACCACTTCAATCGTTGACTTTGTGTTCCGTTGTTTGGCATATGAATACTTAGGTCGTACAGACTTAGTTCATGTATTGGATAAGCCCGATGTAATGAACACAGGTATGGATGATTGGGATGATGTGCCTACGGGTCTGGAATACGAAAAAAAAACTCCGGAGTTAAGTGATGTGAGAGTAGTAGGTGCGGTGCCCACAACACCACAGGTTCAGAAAACACAGCGTTACTCAAGCACTGTAAAAGCTGAAGTGGGTTTGGATGCAGTAAACATGGCAGCGAAAAGCATGCAAAGCGATGCGCCTGCCTGTAACACCTGCGGTCACATTACCATCCGCAGCGGTACCTGTTATAAGTGTTTGAATTGTGGTAACAGTATGGGTTGCAGTTAATAGACGATTCTTGGTTCCTTATAGGTATAAGCCCTCTGCTTTTGCAGGGGGCTTTTTGTTAAGTGGGGCTTGACTAAAGAGTAAGAAATCACTTCGTTTTCTTCACCACACGTTTTCGTTTTCTTCCTTCTATGTATGCTTCTACCGCTTTTCTGGTAGTAAGCCAGTTACGTCCTTCTTTGTATGCATCAATTTTGCCCTGTCTTGCAAGCAGGCTGATGTATTCCTGGCCATAAGGAGCCTGGTCTTCACTTACAATATTGGAGATCAATTCATAGGTTTCATCATTACCCGGAATGGCATTGATATAAATATTGAGTGAACGTTCCAATGCCTGGATCATGAGTAATGCCAACTTTGAATAATCACCTTTATTAGCAGTATTCAAAGCGTCGTAATATTTCTTACGGTCATTTTTTAAAATGATGGCAGGAGGGAAGCCGGTACGTATAAGCAGTAGATTCATTGCCAGGCGAACGGTTCTTCCATTGCCATCAAAAAACGGATGTATCCAAACCAGCTTATGGTGAAATACTGTAGCCAGCAATACATCATTTAAACCCTGTGGGTTTGTATTAATGTATTCAATCAACTCATCCAGCAGGTCCGAAACTCTGGAAGCATTAGGCGGGGTAAAATTGGCACCTACAATACGTACAGCACCATTTCGGATGCGGCCTGCAAATTCATCTTCAATATTTTTCATCACCAGGCCGTGAAGATTTAAAATATCAATACTGCGCAGCACATACTTGCTGTTTACAATACTGTACAGATAATCAATGGCCTTTTCATGATTGATAGCTTCAAAATGCTCCCGTAATGATTTGCCGCCTATTGTAATACCATCTTTCAGCACCATAATGGTTTCTCTCAGGCTAAGTGTATTACCCTCAATGCTGTTGCTGTTGTATGTCCATTCCATCGCAAAATCATCCCGTATTCGATTTACGGAAGCACTGGGCAAAGGCCTTCCTTTTTGAATCCGGCTGCGTTTTTCAAAGAGCCGCTCAATGGAAGATTCTAAAGGAGCAATATTTCTTAAGTCAGCGTTCACCCCACAAAGATAAAAATAATCGGATAAATTCATAATTATAATATCCGATATTAAAGAAGTGACCAAAAAAAAGGAGCGTTTTATAAACGCTCCTGTATTATTTCAAAAAATGAATTAAGCTTTGTACTGGGGAATTAAGCTGTTAGCTAAATCCACCATTTTCTTAATACCATCTTCCGGTAATGCACCTTTCTTGAATTCAGCTAATACATCAGGAAGTTTGTTATCCATTTCCTGTAAGAAATGTTCTTCAAAATCTTTGATGCGCTTAACCGGCACGGCGTTCAATAAACCATTTGTACCGAGGTAGATGATCGCAATTTGCTTTTCTACTGAGAATGGAGTGTATTGCGCCTGCTTCAGAATTTCTACGTTACGTCCACCTTTGTCAATTACAGCCTTTGTAGCAGCATCGAGGTCTCCACCAAACTTAGAGAAAGCTTCCATTTCACGGTAAAGTGCCTGGTCAAGTTTCAATGTACCTGCCACTTTCTTCATGGATTTGATCTGAGCGTTACCACCCACACGGCTTACAGAAATACCTACGTTAATGGCCGGACGTATACCGGAAAGGAACAAGTTACTTTCCAGGAAGATCTGACCATCTGTAATAGAGATTACGTTTGTAGGGATATAAGCTGATACGTCACCCGCTTGTGTTTCAATGATTGGCAATGCCGTTAAAGATCCACCACCTTTCACCAAATGCTTGATGCTGTCAGGAACATCATTCATATTCTTAGCTACGTTATCATCACCAATCACTTTGGCAGCTCTTTCCAGCAAACGGCTATGGAGATAGAAAACGTCACCAGGATATGCTTCACGACCCGGAGGACGCTTCAGCAGCAGAGATACCTCACGGTAAGCTACCGCTTGCTTAGAAAGATCATCATAAATGATCAAAGCAGGGCGTCCGGTATCACGGAAGAATTCACCAATGGCTGCACCTGCATAAGGAGCGTAGAACTGCTGGGGAGCAGGATCGCTGGCGGAAGCGGCAACAATGGTAGTATATTTCATTGCTCCGTTATCTTCCAGTGTTTTCATTACACCGGCGATGGTAGAAGCTTTTTGACCAATAGCTACATAGATACAGTACACAGGCTTACCCGCATCATAGAATTCCTTCTGGTTGATGATGGTGTCAATAGCAATGGCTGTTTTACCTGTTTGACGGTCACCAATGATCAACTCACGCTGACCACGGCCGATGGGGATCATGGCGTCAATGGCTTTGATACCAGTCTGGAGTGGTTCTTTTACCGGCTCACGGTAAATTACACCCGGCGCTTTACGCTCCAATGGCATTTCATACAACTCACCTGTGAGGGGACCTTTACCATCGATAGGTTCACCCAATACGTTGATCACACGGCCACTCATGCCTTCACCTACTTTAATAGAGGCGATTTGACCTGTACGGCGCACAGTAGAACCTTCTTTAATGTTTTTGCCTTCACCCATCATTACCACACCCACATTGTCTTCTTCCAGGTTCAATGCAATTGCACGAACACCGTTTTCAAATTCAACGAGTTCACCGTAACGTACATTGTTCAATCCATATACACGGGCAATACCATCACCCACCTGTAATACGGTTCCTACTTCTTCCAAATCAGCACCAACGTTAAAGTTGCTTAACTGCTGGCGAAGTATCGCTGAAATCTCATCTGGTTTAATATCTGCCATGACGCTTTATTTTAAAAAGTTTGATTAACGAATATTCTGAACGTATATATTTTTCTGAAACTGCTTTTGGATATCTCTCAGATCACGTGCAATGCTGGCATCAATCAAGTTTCCCTTGTATTCCAACTGAAAACCGCCGATGATGCTTTCTTTTACTTCTGTTACTAATTCAACATTGGCCAGGCCTGCATCTGCTTTTACTTTAGCAATGATCGCCGCTTTCACTTCTTCACTTGCGGGTGCTGCAGTAGTGAGCTTCACACGGTGAATGTCTTTGATTTCATTGTACTGATCTACAAAAGCTCCGGCAATTTCAGCAAGGTTTGCTTCACGATTCTTTTTAACCAGTAACTTCAAAAATGAATTGGTTAAAGGGCTGATATTCTTACTCACTACTTCTGTAAGTACTTTTTCTTTGATCTCATCACGGATAACAGGGCTGCGTAACACATTTGCAAACTCTTTGCTTTGTTTACACAAATCCTGTAAGTATTTCATATCAGCATACGCCGTTTCCAGTTGGTTTTGCTCCTGGGCTATCACCACCAGTGACTTTGCGTATCTGCCTGCAAGACGGGGATTTTGCATGTTTGAATTTGAAAATTTATCAATTTGAAAATTTGAAAATCAATTAAGACATTTTCAAATTTCCAAATCTTCAAATTAGTTTAATTTAACTTCTTTCGCCAGCGTGTTGATGTAAGCTTCCTGCTCGTTCTTATTGCTGAGCTCACGACGCAATACTTTTTCACTCACTTCAATCACCAGGTTACCTACCTGATTTTTCAAATCAGTGATAGCAGCCATCTTCTGCTGGTTGATGGCAGCTTGTGCATCGGTGATAATTTTATTGGCTTCTACCTTGGCTTGTTCTTTCGCCTCGTTCACAATCTTATCTCTTGTTTCACGTGCTTCCTTTAAAAGCTGCGCTCTTTCTTCACGGGCTTTCGCCAGCAAGGCTTCATTTTCGTTTTTCAACTGCGCCATTTCAGCTTTTACTTTTTCAGCAGTTTCTAACGCATCAGCAATGCCTTTTTCTCTTTCACTCAATCCTTTGATGATGGCAGGCCATGCGTATTTACGCAAAATGAAAAACACAACCAGGAAAGCCAATAAGGTCCAGAATAACAAACCAAAAGCAGGAGTAAGTAAACCCATGATTTTTTTATTTTAAATCGTTCAACGTTTTTTTAAAATACTGCATCCGCCGCCCTGTGCATTGGATGCAGTAAAATGTTTAAGCGGCAATGATTAGAGTACCATTGCAAGGAAGCCCACGATAATAGCAAACAGGGCAGCACCTTCTACGAGGGCCGCAGTTAAGATCATGTTTGCACGGATATCATTGGAAGCTTCCGGCTGACGTGCAATTGATTCCAAAGCACCTTTACCAATCTGACCGATACCGATACCGGCACCTACAGCTGCTAAACCGGCACCTACAGCACCACCAGCATTTGCTACCGCTTCTAAAAGAATTAAATCCATGTTTGTGAATTTATAATTGTGAAAAATAAAAAACAGTTTATGCTTTATTTCAATGTTGCCTTTCGCCCCCCTTGAGGGGATAGAGGCTAATGCGCTCCTTCTTCATGATGATGTTCACCTTCCATGGCCTGGCTGATGAATACAGCACTGAGCATGGTAAAGATGAAGGCCTGAAGAAATGCAACTAATATTTCAATGAAATAAATGAAAATGGTGAAGGGGATGGAGATAACAGTAGAACCGATACCGAAGCCCTGTCCTAATTTTTCGGTGAACACAAAGATCAGCGAGATCAAACAGATGATGATAATATGTCCTGCCACCATGTTGGCAAAAAGACGTATGATTAATGCACCCGGCTTGATGAGCACCGCACTAAGCAATTCCACCGGTACGAGGATGAACTTCACACCCAAAGGAACGCCCGGCGGATTGAAGATATGACCCCAGTAATGACGGTTGGAACTGAAAAGAATTACGATGAAAGAAATTACACCCAGGATCACTGTAAAGGCGATATTGCCCGTTACGTTAGCCGAGCCGGGGACCAACCCAAAAATGTTATTGATAAGAATAAAGAAAAATACGGTTAAAAGGAAAGGCAGATATTTTGATGCTTTTGGCCCCAGGTTTGGCACTGCCACTTCATCACGAACAAAAGTAATGATGGGTTCAAAGAAATTCTGCTTGCCTTTAGGCGCTGTTTTCACACCCTGTCCTTTGCTGTAAGAACCGGCAATGCTTACCATGATCCACACCAGCAATACCAAAGCGATAATCATCTGCACCACGTTACGGGTAAGGGAGAAGTCGTACACCTGTTCAGCGGGATCCGTTGAAACGATCTTTTCGCCGATTTCTTCTTTAACCAGCTTGTAACCTTTGTATTCAGCATGGCCGTGTTCAAACTTAGAGGAGAGAAACACGGAAAGACCTTTTTGCTGGGAATAAAGAATTACGGGAAGGGGAAAACCAACCGGATGGCCGTTCCAATCGAAAAAATGGAAGTCATGACCGTCCATGATATGGCCAAAAATCACTTCTTTGGCATCAAATCCTTCCTTTTTTGGGGCGTGCTCGCCTTCATGCCCGGTTTCATGGGTGGCAGGTTCGTGCCCTTCCGGCTCATGCTGAGCTGAAACAGTAACCGTAGAAAACATGAAAATTGTGCTGAAAACCGCTACCAGTAAGGATTTGAAACTCAAATGACGCATACCCGTTCTGAAATTTGGCGCAAAGATAAGGGTGGGCGTGTGAAAAAAAGGGGCGGAAACGGGGAAAGTTGAAAAAAGTTATTCAGGGGAATCAGGAGGCGTTTTAAGGTCATTTTCTACCCATTCTTTTTTGTGGGTTATTATAGCATTTTTGAACATAATCCCAATTCTGAGCATACGGCAGAATAACCGAAACTTTTCCATATCACTCATTAAAATTGCTTTTCTTATTCTTTCGATTTCATATGCTCCCTGCTCTTCAAAAGGAATATGTTTGATGGAAATGACATGTGGCTTTTGGTTTTTATTATTTTCATCTTTTTCTGGCATTGTTACAAATTATAAAATCCTGATGATATTTTACGGCTATTAAACTTTCATACCGGTTTTTCTCCTGTTAAAGTTCTTGCTCTTCCCGCTCAGTTCGAATCAGTTGTTACGGTTTGTAAGCGCTTTTACATTTACAGTGTTCTTTCATTTACAACTTTTAAACTTCAAAACATGAAAAACTTATTAGCGATGCTTGGTTTCCTCTTGATTATGACTTCCTGCTCAAAAAGTATTGATAACCCGGCGGGTGTTGATGATTCTTCTTCCAGATCTGTTGCTTTATCAACTGCACAGGTACCTGCCGCAGTAATGGATGCATTTAAAGCAAAATACCCCAACGCCGGTGGCGAAATTGAATGGCAGCGGGAGGATGGTAACACTTATAAAGTAAAATTCTGGTTAGGCGCTCAAAGATGGCAGGCCATATTCAGTGCAGCAGGTGGCTTTATTTCAGAAAAACAACTCAAATAATATTGTTTACTCCATAAGCAGTGTTTGATAGTCGTCCCGCTTCTGCGGGATGACTTTTTTATGCCATAGCTTTTGCAAACTGCATGTTGTACAATTTTGCATAATGCCCGTTGTGCTGCAAAAGTTCTTCATGGGTACCCATTTCTTTGATTTCACCTTTATCCAGCACAATGATTTTATCTGCTTTGCGGATGGTGGAAAGACGATGGGCAATAACGATGGACGTTCTTCCTTCAATTAATGTATCAATGGCATGCTGGATCAATTGCTCTGATTCGGTATCAATAGATGAAGTAGCTTCATCCAAAATTAAAACAGAGGGGTTGTACAAGAGTGCACGCATAAAACTCAGCAACTGTCGTTGTCCCTGGCTGATGGTAGCGCCACGCTCCATCACATTGTAATCGTAGTTATTTGGCAACTGCATAATAAAATCATGCATGCCGATGAGCCTGGCAGCTTCTACTACTTTTTCTTTGCTGATGTTTTCATTACGAAGCGTAACGTTTTCAGTAATACTTCCTGCAAACAAAAACACATCCTGCAGCACAACTCCAATCTTACTCCGCAAGGCATCAGGCTCAAAGGTGGAAACAGAATGACCGTCAATTAAAATACTTCCTTTCTGAATTTCATACAAACGGTTGAGCAAACTGATGATGGATGTTTTGCCGCTGCCTGTATGACCTACAAGAGCAACCGTTTCACCATGATTAATTTTAAAGGAAACATTTTTCAACACCCAGTTTTCATCTGCATACGCAAACCATACATTGCTGAATTCAATTTTACCATTGGTGATTTGTGCAGCCTGGTTGTAACCCTGAGCGGGTGGGTTTAAAGAATCCTTATTATCCAAAACACCAAACACCCGTTCACTCGCTACCATTCCCATTTGCAATACATTAAACTTATCCGCAATCACCCGCAGCGGACGGAATAACATATTCAGCAATAAAATAAAGGCCATTACTTCACCTGCCAGTTTGGTACCGTTGGTGTTGATATTGCCGATGGATTGACCGGCACCGTACCAAACCAATAAACCTAATGAAACGGCTAAAATAATCTCCACCACAGGAAAGAACACCGAGTATGCAAAAATGGCTTTGATGTTGGCATTACGATGTTCCTTATTAATCTTCTGAAATTTATTGAACTCTTTTTCTTCTACAGCAAAAGCCTGTACTACCTGCATGCCTTGAATATGCTCCTGTACAAACGCATTGAGAGCAGCCACTGCATTCCGTACACGATGAAAACTTTTGTTCACACTTTCTTTGAAATAATATGTGGCAATAATGAGAATAGGAAACGGAATCAAACACACCAGGGTTAATTGCCAGTTGAGAAAGAACATAGTGAAGAGCACGGCAATAATGGTGAGCAGATCGGCAAGTATGGGAATAAAGCCTTCTGCAAAAATATCACTGATGGTTTCAATATCATTTACTGTTCTGGTAGTAAGCGTGCCGATGGGTGTTTTATCAAACTGCCGCAGGTTGAGATGCAGAATTTTCTGAAACACCTGTGTACGCAAATCCTTTACCACGGTTTGCCCCAGCCATGCAGTAAAATAGGAAAACAGAAAGCGAAGCACTGTTTCAATGATGATGATGCCGATTTGAATTATGGTAATGACTATCACCATTTGCGCCACGTTGTTCTGGATATAATCATTCACCGTTTTATTGATGAGCCATGGACGCAGGGGCGACATTACCGCCAGCACAATCGCCAATACAATAGAGGCGTGGTATCTTTTTTTGTAAGGTGCTGCATAGGCCAGAATGCGCCGCAGCAAACTGAAATCAAATAATTTTTTCTTACCTGTACTATCGCTCAAAGCCTTTCAAATTTAATGGGCAAAGGTAAATGCTTTGAAGCTTATGATTGAAATCTGTTGCTGATGGGAATTGCTGTGGATGAACGGTTTTAAATTCTTTCAATTATAAATTACAATCCTTTCACCACTTCCTCTGCCAGTCCAAAACTCAACGTCATACCTGCGCCACCCAATCCGTTCAATACATACACGCCTGCTTCAGGTGAAAAAAATAACTCCGTATCCCCATTGGTGAGTTTGGGATAGATGCCATTCCATGTTTCAATAACACGACTGTCTTTAAACTGTGCAAATCGTTTTAAGTAATCCAGAATGAATTCATTGATAAATGCTTTATCAAAGGGCTCAAGTGTAGTACCATATTCATGCGAATCGCCTACTGTTAATTCACCTGCACCATTTTGAGAAACCATTACATGAATACCCCATTCAAGATAATCACTCATCTCCGCTTCATACTTTGCTTTTAACTCAGGCAAGGATGGAGCTGCTTTAAAACTGTTGTAATGAATGAGTGATAAACCACCACATAATGCAGGACCAATACGCCTGTCATTGGGCTGTGCTGCCATACGCATCATCTGCAGTTTGCATTTGGTAAGCGGGTATTCGTTAAACGATTCAGGATAAAGTGTTTCAAAATCAGCACCGCTGCAAATGAATATTATATCAGCCTCAAACTGTTCCTCATTGCCAATATACACGGTACCGTCAGAAATATAACTCACACATTTATCCCAATGAAATTCTACATGATGCTTTTCTTCTAACACAGCGGGCAAAGCGCCAATGGCTTCACGTGGGTCCACAATCAATTCATCAGCACTGTACAAAGCTCCTTTTAAATTCAATGGCACTACAGCTTCTGATTTTTTTAAAACTTCATCAGGATGCAACAGTTGTAAGGGTCGGTCTTTTTTATAAACTTCGTATAATTCATTTAACACTTTCCATTCTGTTTCATTATAAGCTACATGCATACTTCCAACTGCATCGCTCCAGAATACACCTTTGTCCGAAAATTCTTTCCAGATACTTCTGCTTCGTAATGCACGTTCATACAATTCACCTTCAGGCTGACCAACAGGCCACACCATTCCGAAATTGCGAACTGAAGCGCCAACTGCTTTACTGCTGCGTTCAATAACTTTTACACTAAAACCCTTCAATGCCAGCGCACGTGCAGTAGCTAAACCCACAATGCCTGCACCAATTACAATTGCCTGTTTGCTACTCATAATAAGGTGATTTGCTTTTCAGATATTTTTTATTGAAATAGGAAAGTGAAAAGAACGTTCCTGCAATGCCAATGATAGCGCAGAGTAAGGCAGCATTGCTGTAAAATGATGACCAGTTAGCTTCAATATGCAACAGCTCTTTACTGAGCATTACAAGCACACTTCCTAAATAACCAAACGCATCAGCTATATAAATTAAAAAACCAACATTGCCACTGATTTTAAACGCAGCAATCATCCGTTCAAAAAAAATACAGTTGAACGGAATATAAGCCATGTATAAACCCATGCCCACCAACTGCATCCATAATGCACCATCCAGCATATCGAATTTGAAAAGAAATGAAGAAATACCTGCTAATAAAAAACCTGCCAGTATCACCAGGTGAATCAAACGAAATGCTTTCATATTTCTGCGAACCAATACTAGCAGACTCATAATAAGTAGCACTACAATGGAGGTAATCGTTTCAGTAGATGCAAAAATTTTATAGTTGCTGCCATAACCTAAATCATTCCAGATATTGGCCATAAAATTATCACGCAGGTCACGGATGATGGTGAGAAATGCATAAGTAGCCGTAATCATAATAACACCACCACCAAATAGTTTCAAAATATGTTTACGGTCTGCACCTGTCATTTGCACACGTTTGGTGCGTTCTGCTTCATCATCTGCTGATGGTGCAGGAATTTTTTCCAACAGGTAAATGAATAAGGCTAACGGAGCAGCAAAAATCAACCCTGTAAAAAATGGCATCCAGTGCTCACTCACCTTCCATTCTACCAATAACCATTTGGCTACACTGCGGGTGAAACCTCCTGCAAAGATGAAACTCACTGCCATGGCCGAACCGATAAAATCAGTTGCCTTTCTTCCTTCTACATAGCTAAACACAATACCCCACATAAAGCCAAGTACAAATCCATTCACTAAAAAACAAAACAACCCTGCTAACGGCGGCAGTAAGGCGAAGAGTAGCAAACTGAGCCAGGCGATACCAATCAGCACGATACTTGTTTTCCACCGCCCCATGCGTTTTAACTCAGAAATAAACTTGATACCGTAAAACTTACTGAGCATGTAGCCGATTACCTGGAAAATAATAAGCAGTGTTTGATAGCGGATGCCCCAGTATTGCAAGTCGCCAAAGCCTGCAACTGTAAACGGTTTGCGATACGCATACACAGATGCATACGTTAAAAATGCAATCAACGCTGCATACAAAGCCGTTTGAATTTGTTTGGATGAAAGCGATGATGATGAAGAAGTTTGTGTTACACTCACGCTCATAAAATTAAGGAAGGAAGCTCATGTAAGCTGTCAATAATTTTATCGGGTTGATATGGTTGCAATGCGTCTCTTGTATAAGCGCCTGTGGTAATGCCAATCACCAAACCGCATCCTGCATTTTTTCCTTCGAGTATATCCACTTCCGTATCACCCACTTTTGCCACTGTAGCTGCATCAGTTATATTATGTCGTTTCATCAGTTCATTTATCATAAAAGGATGCGGCCTTCCTTCCTGCACTTCATCGCTTGCAATCACATCATCCACCATGTTTCCGTTTTGCCAGTTGAGTTGTTCCAGCAGTACATCAGTAATAGCTCTTGTAAAACCTGTGTTCAGCGCTACTTTGATGTTTTGATGGCGAAGTGTTGCAAACACATCTTCAGCAAAGGGAAGTGGTTGCAGGGTTTCATCTGTTTTATAAAAGTCAATCATGTTTTGGGTGAACTGCTCATGCAATGTTTCTATCAACGCTTCATCAACCGTATGAAATTTCTGTAACAGTATTTTAATGGCTTCTTTTTTGCGCCAGCCCATTACTTTGTTTACTTCTTCTAACGGCACGGTAATATTGTGCTGAGCTAATGCTTTCATGAAAGATTCGGCTACATTGCCTTTATCACGAACTGTGGTACCGGCCATATCAAAAACAACGAGAGAGTAGTTAGACATATTTTTATTTTAAAATTTTTGTTCTGATGAAACCCACCCCTGTTAATCATCTTTTATGTGTAACACCCAGCCGCCCCTCCTTGGAGGGGATAGACATCTTGCTACTCACGGATTAAAATGTTACAGGTGATGGTTGCTCGGTTAAATGGCGAATAATTAATTGATGATAATAGTTTAAATCACCAGTCTCAAAGGTTTCGTCTTTTGCCAGTTCATCAATCCTGCGCATGGCAATCATTTGTTCAAACAATGGATTGCCTTCAAAAATATATGCTTCATCTCTGCTCATCTTGCCACCCTGGAACTCCAATGTTTTTTTACTCGCTTCTGAAAGTTGCTTGTAATAATTCTCATCTTTATAAGTAAGGTATCGTTTGGCACTTACATGCGCCTGCACCAATTCAATCAATCGCTCAGAAAATTTTCTGTTGCGCAAAAAAGCAGCGCCTATTTTTTCATGGTTCATCACGCCATAGTTATCCATCACCTGTACGTTATGATGCGCTACACATATATGCCCGATGTCGTGCAGGAATGCAGCCAGTATCATTTCATCATCACAACCCTGCTGTTTTGCAAGTTCTGCACTCTGACAGGCGTGCTGCAGTTGTGTAACTGCTTCGCCATAGTATTCATTGCCGCCGTGTTTTTGATAGAGCTCCATTATTTCATCAGCATAACTCATGGCTTTTTCTTTGTTCATTGCACATTGATTTAAAACCGAAAACTATAATGACATTATCAACTCTGTGTTACTAAAACATGAATTGTATGTGAAGCCATGCACTTCGGCCATAACCATTCATACCGCTGCCATGCGTGCGGTAATCTTTGTTGAACAGATTTTGCAAGCCTGTTTGCACACGTACCTGTTTCAACTCATAACCAACTACCGTGTTAAACACATTAAAACCCGGCGTACCTCCCTGAGGTATGCGGTTGTCATCTTTATCTCCCTGCGCCAAACGATTTTGTTTGGATGCAAACCAATATTCAGCCGCCGCAAACCATTTGTTGTTTGTGTAAGTGCTGCGGAGTCTTCCATTGAATGGTGGAATGCGGCGCAGGGGCTCATTACGTGTTTTGTTTTGTCCGTATGCATGAGCTACACCGCCTTGCAAACGAAAACCTTTCATGAGTTCAACATCTGCTTCTGCTTCGGCACCACGGATAAAAGCACGGTCCGTATTTTCTTTTATATAGACATTGTAACCGCTGATTTGCTCACCTTGCTTACGAACTCTTGTAATAAGTTGCTGCAACTGCATGTAGAAAGCAGTAGCGGTGAGATTGAATTTGCTGCTACGGAACTTATAACCCGCTTCATAGTTGTATGAACGTTCTGGATTCAAATTGTATGCAGGCAGTTCATATCGAAAATCAACAATACCCAGCGTACCCATATCATCCACATTGGGTGCACGAAAACTGTTGTTGAATGATGCAAATACAAATTGATGTGCTGTGATGTTGTAAACAAGTCCTGCATTGAATACGAATGCAGCAGGATTTAATTGCACTTTTCCCAAACTGGTATCGCTGAGGCTTATGCTGAACAGATTATAACGGATGCCGCCATGCACACGAAGTTTGCGCCACTGCAGTTGATGAAGCGAAAACAATGAATAATTACCGTACACTGATTCATCAGGATACAAACCACGTTTTGAAACTGCAGCTTGTGTTATGGTGTTGATATCATCCCTTATACTGTTCACCTTATCCATATACAAATCTATTCCTGAGCTAGAACTCCAGTATTTGTTGTAAACAGATTGTACATCGGCAGTAAATCCAAACGTATTCACTTTGTCAAATTCTTTTCTTAAAACAGCACTGCCGTTTTTCTGACTGTTTCTTCCTTCTTTTGTTTGCTGATGTGAAGCAGTGAATTCAATAGTTTTAATGAGTGGATTTGTGTTTTGAATTTTCAATTTTGCATAAGAAAGCATGCGTTGCTGCGGGTCCATTTCGTTGAGTAAAAAATTTTCCAATCTTACTTTATGAAAAACAGGAACATTTTTTTGTTGCAGTAATTGATGTGCTGTTGTAAGCTCTATGTTTTGCTTTAATAGAAATTTCAGCTTTACATCATAAGCCAATTCTTTATATCCGCTTGGGTTTTGAAATCCTGTTGTATCGCCGCTTAAAAGATTTCCAAAGTTCCTGTAGGTAATGCCGCCTGTTACCGCCAATTTGCTGCTGCTGTAATTGAATTCCCCTCTGCCTGTTTGCTCCATGCCGGCGCTCATGAACTTCGCCTGTGCAGCACCGTCCCATTTTTTTGTTTCGCTCAGTACTGCATCTTTTGTAAGCACCTGAATAGTTCCGCCCAATGCATCAGAGCCGTATTGTACAGAACCTGTTCCTTTCACCACTTCAATTTGCTGAATGGTAAACATGTCAATGGTATTGAGGTATTGATTGGGGCCAAAACGAAACGTGGAATTATTTAATCGGATACCATCTATCAATAGCAATGTTTGATTACCTGTTAACCCACGAATAAATGCTGAACCGCCGCCATGATTTGTTTTTTGCACAAACACACCCGTCATTCCGTTTAATGCTTCAGGAGTAGTGCGTGGCTGAAAACGGTTAAGTTCTTTTCGTTTGATGGTATTGGTTACATAGGGAAGTTGTATTTCCTGCTGTTGAGTACGTGTTGCTGACACTACAACTTCTGATAATGATTGAACGGTCGTGTCTTCCTGTGCAATAACAGTAGAAGTAATAAGTAATAAGTAAAAAGCTAAAAGAATGCCTGCGTTCATAGTGAGCCATTTTTTACTTTTTCATTTTGACTTTTCTTTCTTCTTCCTCTTCTTCCTCTTCTATAGTTTTTACAAATGCACTTCGGCGTGGTGCAGGCATAACACTGTGTTCGCCTTTCACTGCTTTCCAAATTACTTCGCTAAAAATCAAATCAGGAATGCGGTCTTCTTTTGTGAAATCAAAACTTTCGCTCAATTGACTCCAGGCTGATACTTTTTGATTCACATCATTCAGATTCACATTCGGTGCAACAGATACAAATGGTGTAAGATTGGGAGTGGATGAAAAACATCTCCACATAGGTGTGGCTGCTGCGTCATATTGTGTCATAGGTGGTAAACCCAAAATCAATTCAATGGTTCGCAGCATAGATGAAGTGGAGTACATGGTATGGTCCACAAAATTTCGTTTAACAAAACCACCTGCAACATAAGCGGTAGTACGATGAGCATCTACATGGTCGGGCCCGTTTTGTGCATCATCTTCTACTATGAAAATGGCCGTTTCTTTCCAGATGGGGCTTTTTGATAAATACTCCACAAATAAACCCACTGCCCAATCATTATCAGCCACATGTGCAAAAGGAGTGGGGCGGCCAATACGTAATCCTTCTGTATGGTCATTAATGAAACGTAGCGAATTAAAACGAGGCACTGCATTTTGTGCAAGCAAAGAATCAAATTCTCTTTTCCATTGATAGAAACGGGTAGTATCTCTTACACTTTCATCCCAACTGGTGAAATAAGGACAGAAATGATTTTCCAACACAGGAATGTTGGCTTTGTAATCATCAGCAAACTCACCATAGGTTCTGTAGCTGATGCCGGCACGTTTACAAAAATCCCAGATGAACCCCATTTTGTTATTGGCAATTTCTCTTGTGCCTTCTGCATCATAGGTACCACCACGACCGCCATAGCTTGTAACCCAGTTTTTTTCTAAATAATCATTTGCATTGGCACCGAGTGTCCAGTTATGACCATCAGCACTTACTTCACCATCTACATAAAAATTATCAAGCAATACAAATTCCTTTACCAGTTTGTGTTGATTGGGTGTAATGCGTTCGCCAAACAATAACAAACTTGTATCACCATTACCACCAGGTACATCACTCAACACCTGGTCATACGTTCTGTTTTCTTTGATGATGTAAAACACATATTTAATCTGAGACGGGTCGCCTACTTTCATGGGAACAGGATTGCCTGCTTCACCTTCAGCAATTGTTTCTTTTTCTTTTGTGTAAGGTGTGTTGTTATAAACTTTTTTGGAATACGTTGCTAATAATGCATCTGTTGGTTCATCAATAATACTCATCATCCCTTTCATCAAACCACCAATGTATTGTACTTCCTGTTTTTTAGTTGGGTCACCTTTTTGATAAACTACTTCTTCTCTTCGGCGTGTAGGGTTTGGTCCGTAAGGATTGGCATAACTTTCAAATCCTTTTCCATTGCTTACAAATATTTTTTTGCCGATTACTTTTACATTGGTTGGATACCAGCCCACAGGAATAAAACCTTTTGATTTACTGAAGCCCGGTTTACTCACATCAAATACAGCTAAACAATTATTATCAGCATTGGCGATGTATAATGTTTTTTCAGTTGCACTCAATGCAAGTCCATTGCTGGCACTCCCTTGCGGTGCATTTGGATACAAGGCGGCATTTAATACTTCCAGTACTTTCTTTTGTTTGGTATCAATGACTGATACGGAATTGTCATTGGCATTGGCTACATATAAAACAGTTCCGGCTTTGTTGAGCAATAGTTCATTGGGGTTATCACCCACTGCAATTTCGCCTGTAATGCTTTTTGCATCTACATCATACACCAAAACTTTATCGCCACCCCATAAAGAAACATAGAGTTCTTTTTTGTTGTTTGATAAAACGCAGGTGTAAGCTTCCGCACCCAACTTTTGTTCATGCAGTATTTGCTTGTTAGCAAGATTGATAACATAAAGCATGAAATTGTCTTTGGTTACTACATACATGATTTGTTTTGCATCATCTATTTCAATACCTGCCGGTGAAATTTTATTAGGCCATTTGGCACCGAGCTTGATAGAATCAATCAATTTTAATTTATTGCTGATGATGCTGTATTTCAAAATCCAGTTATCATTACCGCCGCTTGCATATAAAAACTTTTCATCAGCACTGAACTTTAAGCCATACCATGATTTGGGAATGATAACCCTGTCTAATTCTTTTTCTGTTGCAGGATTGATGAGTTGCAGGCTTTGGGTACTCTGCCCGTTATTAGTGACAGCCATCAGCTTTTTGCTTTTGCTTACAGCAATGTTCAAAGGCAAATCTCCCAGCGGCAAACTTCTTCCTGCAGGCGAAAGTTTCCAGCCATTAGGGAGCTGAACTTGTTTTTGAGCAAATGACGAGTTGCTGAAAATAAACGACAAAAGCAGCAGTACTGAAATTCGTTTCATGTTGTGTTGATTAAGGGATAAAAAGGTAAAGCAATTTAACCTTTCGGAAAAATTGCTTTACAGATTTGATATTATTTCTATGTGATTATTTGCTCAACATATCACTCACAGGCTCTGCAACTGTTTTAGCTGATTTGAATGTAAAACCCAGAAAGGAAGCAATGGTTGATGCTATCTGTTTCTGGTATAACTGACCTTTTGTTTTCAATTCGCCTTTTGCTTCTGTATCAGGGCCCATCACTGCCATCCATATTTGCCCGGCATCAGGAATTTTTGCGCCATGACTGGTCCATTGTTCTTTTTTAGCATCACCACGCCCATGGTCAGTAGTAATGAGGATAGTAGTTTTGTTTTTATAGTGCGGGTCTATTTGCAACCATCCCCATAAGTCGGCAATCAACTGGTCTACCATATAAGCGCTGTGCAGGTACATGTCATATTTACCACCATGTGCAAAATCATCTGTTTCATCAAAACCGATATACAGCACACGTGGCTTGTAAGTTTTTAGATATTCTTTGGCGATGTAGAAGGTAAGTAAATCAGGACGAACACCATCACCTAAAAAACGTGGAGCTGTCATCTGCATTTCATTAAGCAAATTAAAGGTGGGTGATTGAAACCCGATTCTTTCAAATGCACTGTTTACATATACTTTGCTGCGCTCTTCATGTAATATCCACGGAAAAACATCCCAGGAAGTAAAAGCAACTACTTTGTTTTCAAATCCTTTTTGTTTGTTGATAAACTCCAGTACATTTTCATTTTTATTCCAGCGTTTATCATTGGAGTTAACAGCCGTATCAGGAATGCCGGTAAAAATTTCATTGTAACCGGGATAGGAAAACCAGTAAGGGTTGGCATTGTTTACAAAATTGTTATGCCAGCGGTTGCCATAGAGTTGTCCCTGTTGTGCAATCGTATTCCAAAAGAAGGGGAGCAGTTTTTTTCTGCGTTCATCAGTTGTAGCTGCCCAGAACTTTTCCTGTAATCCTTTTTTATCTTCTGTGAATTTATCATGGTTGATGAGTATGCTGTCTGCACCACCAAACACTTCCTGCCAGCGAAAGCCATCCAGCGTAATGACGATAACATTCTCCGTTTTTTGTTGTGCTGTTGTATGCAAGGCTATAATGAGTAATAATGAAATGAGTACTTGTTTCATAAAAATTATTTGGTTTAAAAAAAGGCGGAACTAAGAATAATTCCGCCGATGTCTGTTAAGAAAGACTGCTATTGATTATGAGAAAAAACTGCTTTATTTATTTATCCATAATTCACCACCTACAACATCCTGTCCGCTGAACTGACGGTCAACTGCCGCTTTCCAATTAGCATTGTTTACGTTTTGTTCTGCTACAGGGTAAGTCCATCTTTTAGGTAATACACCGCCATTGCCAATACCGGCACCCACTGAAAAAGTGGGAATGCCTGTTCTTCTTTGATTAAAGAAAGCTTCCCATCCTGAGTTCATGAAGAAGGCCAGGTATTTCTGCAATAAGATCTTATTTAAACCTGCTGTACCTGCTTCATATCTTACAGTGGCCTGGTTGTAGTAAGTGTTGAAATCAAAATTGTAAACAGCTGTTCTGTAATCAGCCAGGTTGGTGGGATTACCGCTTCTCAGGAAATAAAAAGTATTGTTGCCATTTGCAATGCCATAAAACTTAATCATGGCATCAATACCGTTTCTGTACCATTGCTCTGCATCACCGGCAGCCCATCCACGGTTAATAGCTTCAGCAATGTTGAAACACATTTCAGGATAGCCCACAATGATTCCTTCCTCTGCAGTAAAGGTTCTGTAATAACGATAACGTCCAATCAAACTGTACAAACCACTTTGTGCTTTGTTTTCCATGTCAGTTTGATTTTCTGCAGTAGGGCTTCCCGCAAATGCACGGAAATCAGTTAAGCTCCAACCATTCTGGTCAATCAACTTATACGCTGGCTCGCAGGTAGCAAACACACGTGGGTCTTGTAATGTTGTAAGATTGCTTACCCAAGTGCCTGCCATATTCAAACGAAGTGCATCAAAACCAAAGTTGGATGGGTTTAACGGGTAGCGGTTGAAATCAGCATTGTACTTGTAGCTGAAATTATCTGTCATGCCGCTGAACAATGGAAATTTGGTACTGTTTGTGAGCACTTCAGTAAATCGTTGGCCGATTTTTAAATCTGCATCACCGGCCTTTTTACTCAATGAAATTAAAACACGCAGTTTAAATGCATTCACCATTTTCTGCCACTTGGCTAAATCACCTTTGTAATAAATATCATTGCTGTTGAAATTTCTGTCGCTTGCTTCTCCTTTCAATGCATTAAAATCATCATTGGCTTCATCCAGCCATTTTAATATTTGCAGAAATACATCTTTCTGCGTGTCATACTTAGGCCCTGAAATATTGGTTAAGCCTTTCAGCGCTTCGCTCATCGGTACATCACCCATTAAAGAGCTGAGGTGATAATAATAATACGCTCTCAAAAACTTACCAACAGCAGCATAGGCATTACGTGCAGGTGCACCTGCATTGGCTGCTTCAATTTCCATTTGCTGAATGTTCTTGAGGTCATTGGAATAATTTCCAAATGTTCCTGAAAAACTGTAAGCATTATCACCGTAGTACTGATAGTTACGGCAATAATACTGGTTGTAACGCATAACAGCGTCCCAAGGCGCATTGCCGCCAATATTGTTTACGATATCATTCAGCTCTTTGCCCATAACCAGGTAGGGCGGTACACTTACCGGTTGATTGGGGTTGATCAATAAATCTTCAAATCGCTTTTTGCATGATTGAATGGACAGGATGAAGAGAATCATCATACCCATTAAACTTATTTTTTTCATCTCAGTTAATTTTTATGTGTTAGAAGATGATGTTAACGTTAAAACCAAATCTCCTGGTTGATGGTGTTTGAATGTCAGAGTTTACCTGCTGGGTAAACTGATCCGGATCCACATCTTTGCTGCCACCATAGAAGAGGAAGAGGTTGCGACCCACAAACGATATGTTGGCTGAATTGATGCCTTTAATATGTTTCAGAAATTTCTGCGGCACGTTATACGTTAAGGTTATTTCACGCAGCTTGGCAAAGGTTTTATCCTGGTACATAAACTCACGCTCACTGCTGCTGGCATAACGGCTGGCATAGTTTTGAACGGTTACTCTTCTTGTGTTGGGAACCAACGTGAGGTCTTTTAAGTTGGTGATTTCACCTGTAATTGGATCAACAATTGGTCTTACGCCTGTCCATGTAACACCATTGGCCACATAAGAACCACCGGTTACATCATTTGGACGATGCACGCCCCACTCACCTTCAACAGTTTCAATGTGACGACCACCTGAAATCGTTCTTCTTCTGATTTGATTCCACAACAAACCACCTACTACACCATCAAACTGAAAACCAAGTGAGAAGTTTTTGTATTTAAATGTGTTGGTAACACCCCAAATGAAATCCGGATCACCATGACCAAAGATGCGCTGTGCCTGGCCACCATTCACAGCATCACGCATACGCATGAGCAATCCATCGGTATTGTGCAAATAGCGACCATCAGGCAGTTTTACAAAGCCTTGACTTACTACTAAATCTACACGGTCGCCATTTTTGATCCACGGAGTAGGATTGGGATTTTCAACCCATATTCTTTTAAACGTACTCCAGTTTACCAGCACATTCCATGTAAAATCTTTTTTCTGAATGGCGGTACCATTCAATACTACTTCCACACCACGTGTACGAATCTTACCACTGTTTACGGTAATGGCGTCATAACCGGTAGCAGCAGAAATACTTCTGTTACCTAAGATTTCATTGATGGTATTAAAGTAGGTAACATCTAATGCCAAACGATTTTTAAAGAAACGGATATCAGCACCTAACTCGGTTGTTTTGCGATTATCTGCAGCAATGTCCGGATCGTTTAAGCGGTTACTGAATGCAGCACCTACTGCATTGTTATATCCAAAGCCAAGGCTGTACGTATATTTTGCAAAAGAATATGCACCTAAACCATACGGTGATTGATAAGTATCACCATAATCAAGCGGGTTGCCACCTAAGAAACCAAGTGGTCCAATAGTAGCAAAAGTTTGAGGATTACGACCGGTAGCATAAGAGCCTTTAAATTTCAAAAATGAAATCACTTCCGGCAGTTTCACATAATCAGAAACAACAGTAGCACCACCTGCTGAAAAATAGAAGTATTGTTGCTTGTATTTATTATCGGGCAGGTTAGAGTGTTTATCCAATCTTCCTGTTGTTGAAATGGTGAGATATTTATCAACACCAAAATCAAAAGAATAATAGCCACTTACAACGGTTTGCTCTGCCTGCCAGTTGAATGAACGTAAAGGCAGTAAGGAGTTATTTAAATTATATACACCGGGTACATTTAAATAATTGGTAGTAGCATACACACTGTTGTAACGTACGTTTTGCAGGTTGCCACCAACCATACCATCTATCTGTAAACGGTTAAACAGTTTGTTGTTATAGCGTACCTGTACTTCGTTATTTGATTCAAAAAGATTGCGGTTGTCTTCACGGTAATCACCACGGCGGTCGTCACGTCCGTAAGAACCTGCTGAGTATGGCATTTTTTCTGTACGGCTTAAGTTGTAAGTAGAAATACCGGGACGCAGCATGAAATTAAAATGCGGTGCAAACTTCCAGTCCAGTGTGATGTAGCCATACAAATCATTTTTGTAATGACCACGCAGCCATTCCTTCACCATAAACCAGGGATTGTTGTAACGCTGGTATTCTGCATACTTCTGCTGAATACCTACTTTACCATCCTGCCAGTAGTTCCGCATATCATCTACATTCCAGTCACTGCCTGCCCAGATGGACATATTGTAGATTAAACTGTTAGGTCCATAGTTCACATCCGGAAAGTTGGGAGAATATTGACGGCTGTAGTTAATGTTTGCACTCAGCCTTACTTTCTTTGAAAAGTTATAGCCACTTGCCATGTTAAAATTGGTAATATTCAATCCCATATTAGGGATGATGGCTCTTTGATAGGTATGACCCATACCAAAACGCAGATCATATTTATCCGTTTGTGAAGCGATGGAAAGATGATTGGTACTTAACAATCCTGTTTGTAAAAAACGGCCAAGATTATTTACACCTCTTGCTAACCAGGGTGTGGGTCTGATGTTACCGGTGAAAGTAGAACCATCAGCAAACGTTGTGGTATGAGTTTGACCGGGTGTAAACTGTCCGTCGTATTGAGGGATCAACTGTCCGTCAAATCGTGGACCCCAAATATCATAGTCGTTATCATTTACACCACCACCTACACCATCTTTAAATGCATACTTACCGGTAGAGCCGGGGCCATACTGATCCTGCACTTTAGGAAAAGCAAGAAAGCCGCTTTCAAACATGGTGCTGGAGTTAAACTCAATGGAAAAACCACGTTTGTCTTTGGTTCCTTTTTTAGTGTTGATGATGATGGCGCCGTTTACAGCATTACTGCCGTACAAGGCGGCGGCGGTTTGTCCTTTTAAGAAACTGTAGCTTTCAATATCATCCGGGCTGATGTTCCAGGTATCTGTACGGATGGGAACACCATCTACTACAAATAAAATATTACCCTGTCCACGAAAGTTGATAGAAGGCTGGCGCAGCAATTCACTGTTGATGTTTACTATCAACCCGGCTACTTTACCTTTTAAGCTGTTGATGGGGTTGGGCTCACGGGCTTTCACAAGATCAGCGCCTTTTACCTCCTGGATAGCGTAGGCCAGTTTCTTGGTTTCTTTTTTAATACCAAGAGCTGTTACTACTACTTCGTTGAGCGACTTGGCATCAGCTTCCATTTCAATGAGAATGCCGGATGTTTGATCAACCTTATAGTTGATTTGTTTGTAACCAAGTGCAGAAATGATGAGTACATCACCTTGCTTGGCATTGATAGTAAAAGCACCGGAAGGATCAGCGGAACTTCCTTTTGAAGAACCTTTTACTTCTACTGAAGCCCCGGCAATAGCTGCAGCATCAACCTTGGAAATAATTTTACCGGTAACCTGTTGCGAATAAGCAGTAAATGAAAATGCGGTGAGAAAAAGCACTGCTAACAGTTTTCTCATCGGCAGTTTAAGAGTCATAGATGTAAGTTTTGTGATGCAAAACTTGACATCTGATGTTACCAGCCTGTGACGGGAATATTAGCAACAGGTTATGTTGCAATTAACAAATCATTACTGAAACAGGCGTTGAGCTAAAACAATTCAACAATTAATGATTTCGTAAACAATTTCTTCACATAACAATGAAAACGATTTTACATTTCACCGGTTGCTTTACGGAAGGCTTTAATAAAAATGGCACCGAGATTTTTATGTGGCGGCACATAATCTTTCAGTAATTCTGTAGCACGGGTATCCGTTTTTACGGAAGTGCCTATTTGCTGCCATAACGGAATCCATTCAATACTGTTTCCGTTTCTTATTTTATCATTGATGGCACGCAGAATCGGTTCATTCACACTAAAGCTGCCCACCTGCTTGGTAGAAATGATATGTGCATCTTCATTCACATTTAAAATCTTCGCCAGGTTTTGATAACCTCCGCAACTGCCCAGCATCACAATACGGGAGGAAGGCATCATTTGCTGAATGGTGTATTTTAAATGATAACTATGACCACGGTGTACTACAAATGTGGGGTTGATTTTATTCTTCTTTAAATAGTCAATTAAATGCTCCTGTGCCTGTTGATCGAGGTCCTGTTTATAATCAAGCGGACGATTGGCATAAATCACATAAGGCTTTCCTTTGGTGGCAGTGATGGTAACCCATTCAGGTCCCATTGCTACATTCCATTCCGGTTTGCCGTTAAATAAACCCATAAAACTTCTGAAAGAAATAATACCATCTTCATCACCATAAAAGAAAACCTGCTGCACTACTTTTCCTGTGCTGTCTGCAATACTGTTGTAATCTACTTTATAAACAGGTGGTATGCCAAGTGCTGTAGAAAGATTCAATGTAGAATCTAAAGAAGAGCGGAACAGTGTTTGCAGAATATTATAAATCACTTCACCCCTGCGGTCCTGTTTCTTTAAACTCGTTTCATAGTTTTCTTTCACCTGGTCCATCAGGAAGTTTTGCAGTTTTACATCAGTAATACTTCCATAACTGTCTGCTACATCTACTGCATCTTCCAGTGTGCCTGTTTTTTGGAGCCCTTGTACAAACGCAAACATCAATTGATTGCTTCTGATCTCCGGCATTGATTTTAAAAAATCATCGAGCCGGTTATAGTTAGCTGCCATCTTGATAAACTTTTTAAACTTATCAAAATGTACCGCCATCAGCAGGGAATCACCACGCCTGTTTGAAAAACGGGTCATCATACGATCATACAACTTCGTATAAGTGCTGGTATAAATAATTTCTTCCGTGGTTACAAGCAGGTAGTAAATTTCTTCTGATGTTAACGGGTCGCTTACACGCATACGCACAGGGTCAGGTGAATCATGCAGTTCATTCATCACATTCACAAAAGCATCGGTGGCTTTACGCTCCAGCATATTAAAAAGTTCTTTTGCCAGTAGCGGCGTGTCGGCATTATTCATCCGCATAAAATACTTCGTCTGTGTTTTTACTAAAAGACGGTAATACAGCAATTCATTTTCGGCCACAGCCTTTATATCATCAATGGTTAAATTTTTACTCAGCAATTCATCCAGGAACGGGAGGTACAAAGTACCGTTGGTAAGGTCACTCAGCTGAACCAGTATCTGCACTTTAGGATCTGAGCTGCGGCGTATGATCTTTGAGGCATTGGTTCTTGTAGCCTGTGCATAAGTGTACACCTGCAAAGGAATTTTAACCGCTGCTACAGAAATTAAACTATCTGCAAAGGGATCATTCATAAACGCATCAATACCCTGGATGATATTAGAAGGATCTGCTTTTACTTTTTTGAGAAAGAGGAGCTTTCTGATGGCGGGTTCTTCTTTGTTCTGTAATAAAAGTGGCAGCAACAATTCTCCCGCTTCTGCCGGCAGTTGTTCAAAAACAGGTACAATGGTCTTCTGTTCGGCCGTTAGCTGCATAATGCTTTTGTAGCTCTCAAACATCAGCGGCACAGAAGGCAGTATTTCTTTTTTGTTTTTTACATTCAAACCAATCGCCTGCAGCAGCTCATGCAGGGAACGCAGGTAGCCGATTTTCGTATTGTTATCGGCCGTCATGCGTTCAATTTCATAACGCATCACATCCGTTTTACGGTAAATCACATCGGTAACCTGTGTGTTGATATCATCATTAGCACTCAGGTTGATGAACTGATCTACTTTGCCATCCAGTTTGTCAATCCGTTTTTGTTCTTTGATAATATTTTCATGCCGCAGCACCCTGCTCATGGGTATCTCAATGGGGCCTGATGTATCAAACGAGGCAACACGGGTTTGGGCAAGACCGGCCTGGCAAAAAAGGGTTAGAACCAGAATAAGGATTTTTTGCATACTCACGCAAAATTAGCTTCAAAATACATTCCGTTTATAAACGCTTCCTTTACAGATGCTTTGCAAGCCAAAAGCTACCGCCGCTGTTGCGTTAACAATAACATAATATTATGTTTTGGTAAGCTTGGGTTGCTGCCGCTAAATTTGCAACCAACAATGGAACCCAAAGGAAAAAAGATCCTCATTGCTGATGATGAGCCCGATATACTGGAGATCCTGGAATACAATTTATTGGCAGAAGGATTTACGGTAGTCAAAGCAAAAAACGGTGATGAGGCATTAGATCTTGCCAAACTGCATCAGCCGGATTTAATGATCCTGGATGTGATGATGCCCCGTAAAACCGGGATGGAAGTTTGCCAGATCCTGCGCAGCCAGCCCCAGTATGCGCAAACATTAATCATCATTTTGACCGCATTAAATGATGAAGCCAGCCATATCAAAGGATTGGAAATGGGTGCAGATGATTATGTAAGCAAGCCCATCAGCCCCAAAGTGCTCATCAGCCGTGTAAATGCTTTGCTTCGCAGAAGCTTCCGGTCAGATGATTCATTGATTAAGCTGGGCGAACTGCAGATTGATAAAGAACAATACCTCGTAAAATATAAAGGAGAAGATATTGTTTTAGCTAAAAAGGAATTTGAACTGCTGGCGCTGCTGGCTTCCAAGCCCGGCCGTGTATTTCTGCGTCATGAAATCCTGAGCCAGGTATGGGGTAACGATGTAATTGTGGGCGATCGTACCATTGATGTACACATCCGTAAAATCCGCCAAAAACTCAATGTGGATTGTATTACCACGGTAAAAGGAGTTGGGTATAAGTTTGAGCTTTCCGCTTCTTAACGGCTTATTACCTTTGTTACAATCATGTTTAATAAAGGATACTTAACACCGGTACAAATAGCTGCTATCAATGCATTTGCTATTTCATTACTGGTAGGTCTGGCCAACTTTTTTTTCGTTCACAACTGGTGGATTGCGCTTCTTACATTCCTGATTCTTTTTCTCATTTCTTACCTGCTCATCCGCTATTTTACGGAACGGTTTATTTACCGCCATATCAAACTCATTTACAAATTCATTGCGCAAACCAAGGCTACTAAAAGGGAAGAGTTTTTTAATAAATCAGTGTTGCCTGAAAAAAGTCTGCAGGAAGTAAGTGCCGAAGTGGAAGAGTGGGCCGAGCAGAAAAAGCAGGAAGTGGAGCAACTCCAGCAGAACGAACAATACCGCAAAGAATTTTTGCAAAACCTGAGCCATGAGTTAAAGACGCCCATCTTTGCCGTGCAGGGCTATGTGGATACATTACTCAGCGGAGCAATGAATAAGGAAGAAGTGGCCCGGAAATTTCTCCTCAACACCTCCCGTAATATTGAGCGACTGGTAAACCTGGTGGGCGACCTTGATGAAATTTCAAAACTCGAAAGCGGTCAGCTCCAACTTCAGAAACAAAATTTCATTATCCAGGAACTGGTGGAAGATATTTTTGAAAGTCTGAGTATTAAAGCAACAGAAAAAAACATCAAAACATCTATTAAAAAAGGATGCGAGTTGCCCATTGCCGTTTATGCTGATAAAGAAAAAATAAGAATGGTGCTTATTAATCTGGTGGATAATGCCATTAAGTACGGCAAACAAAACGGTCATATTATTTTCAGCGCATATAAAACCACCAACGATCTTGTACTGATTGAAATTA
Source organism: Lacibacter sp. MH-610 (assembly GCF_045780045.1). NCBI lineage: Bacteria > Pseudomonadati > Bacteroidota > Chitinophagia > Chitinophagales > Chitinophagaceae > Lacibacter > Lacibacter sp. MH-610. Next base: position 3,671,593 of record NZ_CP116002.1, on the reverse strand, counting down.
GCGACGACGGCTACGGCATAGCAGAAGAACATCTCAACCGTATATTTGAACGCTTTTACAGAACTGACCTTGCCCGCAGCCGTAAGGAAGGAGGAAGCGGTTTGGGGCTGGCCATCTGCAAACATATTATTGAAGCACACGGCAAGAGCATTCATGTACGCAGCACCATTGATGTAGGTTCTACCTTCGGATTTACACTGGACAGTAAATCCAGAACAGCAGCGTAAAAAGTTTTTTAGTTACTTTATAGTACCAACTATGAAGTACTTGATTACCTGCTGCATCTGTTTCTTTTGTACCGGCGTTTTTTCGCAACAGAAAACGATCCTGTTTACAAATGGTTATTGGTATAACGGTAATAGTTTTGAACCGCAAACTTTTTACAGTGTAAATGGATTGCTTACAAAAACAAAACCCGGAACAGTTGATACCATCATTGATCTGAAGCAGCAATACATTATTCCCCCTTTTGGTGAAGCACACAATCATTCCCCCGATACCGAAATTGAGTTTGATATTTTTAATGAACGCTATTTAAGTGATGGAGTGTTTTATATTAAAAATCCTAACAGTATTCCTTTCACTACACAAAAAATTGCCCATCGTATCAATCAACCCGGTTCAGTGGATGTTGTTTTTGCCAATGGCGGACTTACCGGTAGCGGCGGGCACCCGGTTCCTCTTTATAAATACATGATTGAAACGAGGTACAAAGAAGCCATCAAAGGGTGGACGTACAGGAGCATGGAAGGCAATGCTTATTATATTATTGATTCAAAAGAAGACCTTGAAAAAAAATGGCCTTTCATCCTCAATGATAAACCCGGCTTTATAAAAGTGTATTTGCTGAACAGTGAGGAGTATGAACAAAGAAAAAACGATACGTTGTATAACGGAAGAAAAGGGATGAATCCAAAGCTTTTACAACTCGTGGTAAGCAAAGCTCATAGTGCCGGGCTCAAAGTAAGTTGCCATATTGAAACACCAAAAGATGTATGGTATGCAGTAAAAGCAGGTGTGGATGAAATCAATCACCTGCCCGGTTACCAGGTTCTATGGAAAGAAGGATACCCTGCTTCCTATTATACGTTAACTTCTTCGCTGGTAAGAAAAATGAAGAAAAAGGGAGTTCATGCTGATCCTACTTATTCTCTGGCAGCAACAGAGCTGATAGAAACAGATTCCGCACAGTACCGGATGCGCCGGCAGGTACAACAACAGAACCTGCGATTGCTGAAACGTTTTGCTGTGCCTTTAACTATTGCCAGCGACAGTTATAACCAAACATCCAAAACAGAAGCAGAATATTTATACCAGCTCGGCGTATATACTAACCGTGAACTGTTGAATATGTGGTGCATCACCACACCACAGGTTATTTTTCCTGATCGCAAAATTGCAGCTCTACAGGAAGGATATGAAGCCAGCTTCCTGGTGCTAAAAGAAAATCCGTTGGAACATTTTCAAACTGTTTTCAAGATTCAGTTACGGGTAAAGCAGGGCAAACTGTTATGGTAAAAAAACACCCGTATAAAAATACAGGTGGTAGGTTTCATGAGAAAAAGAGTTGCTGATGAAAACCGTTGTATGAGAAAACTTGCCGGTGTAAAATTGCAATGCCTGTGTAATGCTATTATTAACTGCGGATGAACGAATGATGAATTCTTATAATGAAAAAGCCCCCTGGGAACAGGGGGCCGTTAAAGGATACTTGCTTAAGGAAAAATTGTTTATATTTTTTTAGTACACGTTTGTTTGCGGTGTAAAACTGGCCCAGCCTGCAGCCCAGTTAGTGGTACCAAAGGCGCCAACATAAGTAGTAGCAGTAAAGCCTGTGATGCCTGTAAAGCTGGCTCCACTTAAAGCAGGACTACCTGCCTTAGGTAAAAAGTTAGGAGCAGCAAGATTGAAAGGATTTTCTAATTGAATTGCATTCCAATCAGTATAAGTGATACAACCTTGTCCTTCTGCTTGTGTGCGTACAGTTGCAGCATTCGTTAATGTGGTAGAGTTTACACGATAAGGTTCAGTTACTGCATGAACCAGGTTATTACGGAAAAGGGAACGACCATCTAAGTAAGCAGCAGCTGTTGAATCACTTTCAAACTGGAAACCTGCTTTTTGATAACCCATCAGGATAGAGTTAACTAGCACAAAATGAGTAGAACGGCGGAAGCGTGTATTAAAGTTGTGATTAGCTAATGTGCCTGCTGCACCATTAGGTCCGCAGAAAGTAAAGTTGCTTAATACAGGACGTGTTCTTGGAGAAGCTGTGGTACCTGCACCATCATTATCGCACTCAATACCATTTCCAGCATCACCACCATCCACAAACAAAGGATCACGCAAAGAAACACCAAACTGAATACGGCCTACATAGCCAAAGTCAAAATCAAAATCGTCATCTGCAGTTGCAAAGGCAATCAGGTTTTTACAATTTACGGTACCGCCAAAAAATTCAAAAGCATCATCATTACCATAAGATACCTGAACATTTTCAATGATAGTACCACTACCAACACCGCCCAATGTAAGACCATTAATCTCGGAGTTGGGGTCAGCAGCAATACCTGCAAATTCAATACGTACATAACGGAGAATACCGCTGTTATCATTTGCTAAACTTCCACCATACACAGCATTAATACCACCTTCAAGCAATGGAGGCGTAGTACGATTTGTGGGAGCGTTACCTGCAATGGCAATACCACCCCAATCGCCGGGTTTGCGTTGTCCTGCCGGCTTACCGGATGTAAATACGATAGGTTCTGCTGCAGTGCCATCTGCAATTAATCTTGAGTTTTGCTCAATAATTAATGCACCTTTATTTATGGTATCACCGACAATGATGGAACCGGGTGCAAAGGTTAAACGGGCACGGTTGTTTACATACACATAACCTTTCAGTGTGTATTTACCTTTAGGCAACTCTACGTTTTCATTGATGTTGCCGGTTAAAATCTTTGATGAAATGATTCGTTCCTGAAGAGTTGTACCTACAGGGGTATTAGTACCTGAGTTAGTTACAGAATCATCAATATCAACCTTTATACATGAAGTAATTGCAAAAAGGCTGATGGCTGCTAATGAAGTAAGGACTTGTTTCATAATATCCTGTTTATTGTTTTTTTAGTTGTTGCTTATTTTTTAAAATCAAAGTCGTATGTAAATCCAATGGTAAATGTCGTACCAGGTTTGAAAGAGCTGAAGGTTTTATCAACGTCACTGTTATATGCTTTTTGCTCATTCCTGTTTTCGTAAGTTTCAACAGGCTGATTAAAGAGATCACTAATGGTAAGACGTAATTCGCCTTTACGTTTCAGTATTTTTTGAGTGAACTGGAAATCGAGCAGGTGACGGGGACGCTCATAGATATCACCAAAATCGGAGTTACCTACTAAAGCCAAACGTTGACCGATCCTGTTGTATAAGAGTGAAAATCCGCTTCCGCCTTTTGAATCATATTGAAATCCTGCATTGATAAGATAAGGCGATTGACCTTGCAGCGGACGGGCAGTAGGAGCAGCTGGATTACCATTAACATCAACATTGCTCAGCAATACTTCAGAATAAATAACAGATACGTTACCGGTAAAGAATAATTTCTCCAGCCATTGCTTTGATTTGGAAAGGAAGGATAAATTCTTTCTGAATTCAAACTCTGTTCCGTACAAAGTAGCCTGTGCCGCATTCTGGAATTCATATTGACGGCGTGTGGCCACACTGGCACTGTTTAAACGCAACTCAATAGGATCGGTAAAATCTTTATAAAAAACACCTGCTGAAATAACTTCACCTGCTTTGGGATACCACTCGTAGCGGAGATCAGCATTAATGATGCTGCTTCTTCTTAAGTTTGGCTGTCCGGCAGTAGAAGCAATCACTTCAAAATCAAAGAACGCAAATGGTGCAATTTCTCTGAATTCAGGACGGGCTACTGTTCTGGAAATACCGGCACGCAGGTTAGATTTGCTGCCCGCATTAAACGTAAGATTGGCAGAAGGTAAGAAGTCAAATTTTTGAGTGAGTACAATCTGTGCTTTATCTGAACCCTGCTGGTTTGACTTAAGGAACTGTTCAAAATTTTCAACTCTTGAACCCCAGATCAGGCGCCAGTTATCAGCCAGTTTGTTATCAAACATTACATAACCTGCAGACAATGCAGAAATACCGTAATACTTATCCTGCGGGTTTTGCAACGCAGTAATCATTTCAAAACTGTTATTCTTGGTAAAGTTTTGTTTATTGAAAATGGTATTGTAAGGAAGGTTGATGAGTGAAATATCAGATGGTTCTGAATAACCGAAAATAGTAGCTCTGAAATCACGCAGACGAACGGTAGCACTTCCGCCAATTTTAACTGTTTGCTTTTGTTCGCCTATTTTAAAATCATAGGCAACTGAACCATTGGTTCCAAAAGCATGATCCGTAAGATTGCTGAAGAAACGGTTGGTATTGTTACCTCGGAGGTTCACCTGGAAAGGATTGTTAGTGCCAATGCTTTTTCCGTATGTAATAACACGCAGATCAGGCTGTTCTTTATTGTTATATGAATAGTTGAAATTCCAGTTGAATTTTAACTTGCTGAAGAATGTATGTGTACCTTCTAATTGTGAGGAGAACAAAGTTCTTTGATTCAGTACAGAAGAACGAAGACTTACATCCTGAAGGTTTTCTGTATTGATACCGGTACGTTGATAATAGTTATCTTCAAACAATTGGTTGAAGAGATTCTTGAAGGCAATTTTATTTTTTCCTTTTGTCCAGGCAAGATTTACAATACCGCCCAGGTTAGTGCTGTATTTGTTTTGGCGGTCAGTAAAATCAAAAAACTCCTGGCTGTTCTGGCCACGTTCAAACAATTCTTTAGTAGCCGTGTACAACAATTTGGAATTACGATAAGTAACACCAACAACTGAACCAAAAGTGCCACCCTTTTTACCACGTACAGAATTGCCCCATGTAATATTATACGATTGAATAGGTCCGGCAACAGATGTAACTTCATTCCAAACATCATCACGGAAATCAGCAGCTATTTGTCTTCTTTGTTCAACAGGTAAGGTATTATACACTCCGTATTTCATAGGATAGGAGGCGGGAATATTTCTTCTGTCATCAAATCCCAGCCAGTCATATTGGCCTCTTTCGTTACTGATAAAATCTTTACCGATCGATTGTGTGTTAAATCCAAAACCGATACCCACTGTTACAAAGTTTTTGGCAGGAATATCTTTGGTGTTGATTTGTACCAGTCCACCTGCAAACTCGCCAGTTAAATCAGGAGTTGCTGTTTTATTAATAATGATATTATCAATTAACTGGGAAGGAATCACATCAAACGAAAATGCTTTTTTGTCAGGCTCAGAAGAAGGGAGCATGGCATTATTAATCAAAGCCTGGTTGTAACGGTCGCTCAAACCACGTACTACCACAAACTTATTATCCTGGATGGAAGCACCACTTACACGGCGTAATACTTCGCTGGTGTTTTTATCGGGTGTACGACGGATGAAATCAGCCGCCAAACCGCTGGAAAGGGATACGTTATTACGTTGAAAGTTCAATAAGCCGGATGTATTTTCTTTACGGGCTGTACTGCGGATTACAATTTCACCTACTTCCTTTGCCGCTACTTCCATTACAATGGTAATCACATTATCGTCATCGGCTTTTACTTCCACTTCACTCACTTCTTTTGCCTGGTAACCCACAGCAGAAACAGTGATGATATATTTTTTACCCTGTTCCAATGTAAGGCTGAAACGTCCTTCTACATCCGCTGCAATATTTTTGGTGATGCCCGAAACAGCAATAGTGGCACCTGCCACGGGTTCGTTTTTCTGGTTCAGCACACGGCCAGATAATTTAATTTGCTGGGCAGTTGCGATGAGGGTTCCGAGTAATAAAAGGAGGGTTAAAACCGATTTTCCAAAAGCATTCCTTAACATAGTTTCAAATTATGCCGCAAAGGAACCTTCGCTATATTACGCCAAAGTGAACCCCGTATTAAGGAATTGTTAACTGATTGTTTTCTTAGGCGCTTTTGATGCCATGAAAGTTTTCGCAATCGTTAGCGGTCTGAAGGTGTAACGTTTTTTAACATGATGCCCTCCAATCCTTTCTAAAACATCCCGTAGTGTTTCAATGACTTTTACGGTATGACTCCCCTTATTAATCATCACACAATCGGCCTGGGCTGCATGAGCAGCATCTGTAATTTCGGAACGGGTGGCGATGCCGGATTTATTTAAGTTTTCCAGTACCTGCGTAGCCCATATTACAGGCACATGTGCCGCTTCGCAAATCCATAAAATTTCTTCCTGTATTTCACTCATTCTTTCAAATCCTATTTCAACTGCCAGGTCGCCACGGGCAATCATAACACCCGTATTTTCATCTTTTAAACTTTCAAACAGGATGGCCGGCAAATTTTTTACAGCTTCAGGAGTTTCAATTTTTATAATAACAGCTATTTTTTTGGAGGTATGGATTTTCCCTCTGAGTGCGGCTACGTCTTTTTCATTCCTAACAAACGAATAACCAACCATATCAGCATGTTTCAGAATAAAAGGCAGACATTTTAAATCAAACTCTGTTAAGGAAGCTATTTGTAAAAAGGAGTCGGGAAAATTAATTCCTTTTTCTGCCTTTATAAAGGGCTTCCTGGAGGAAATACGCAACACCTGAATCCGCACATGTTTTGATAAACACTGCTCCACTCTGGCTTCTATTAATCCATCATCAAACAAAATTCTTTCTCCTACCTGTAACTGGGATATAATTTGTGATGCCGAGCAGCGGATAACTTTTTCATTAGTGGCAGCACGGAAATTCTTATTGGCAAAAACCAGTGTTTCACCTTCTTTTATTTTTATTTTCTCTCCGCCTTTAATAACAGTTCTGATTTTTGGGCCCGGCAGGTCCATGTATATTTTACAATGAAGTCCGGTTATTTTAGAAGCTCTTTTGATATGTTGTATAATCCTGAACCATACTGCTTCCGTATCATGTGCACAATTGATACGGGCAACGTTCATACCGGATTGCAAAAGACCCTTGATGCTTGCATAATCATCAGCATGTTTTTCATCCAGGGTTACCATTATATAAGGTATGGATTCAAGACTTTATTTACCGAATAAACCATTGAGCTTACGCAATTGCGATTCTTTACTTTTTTGATAGGTGCATAAATTGCCTCTTTGCGGGTGTTTACTTCCAAGGCGTTCCAATATAGCTGATAACTGACCTCTTATATGACTTTCAGAACTGGCTAATGAGGAAAGGCCATATTCATGTAATTCATCCTGTACTTTTCGAATATCCAGGTTTCTTAAAACCAGGTAGTGCAAAAGGTTAATAGCATTTAAGTGATTAGAAGGATGTACTTTGGCGATATAACTCAGAAAATCTTTTTCAGCCCATTTCATGAGTTGATCTATAAGCTCCAGCTCATGAACCAGCTTCTTTTTTTTTGAAGTTTTCAAAATGAAGATTTTAGCTAAAAAACAATTTGACAGGCATGGGGGAAATGACTTAAGGCAGTAAAGTAGCTGACTTATAAAATATCTTACCTTTCCTTATGTTAAGAAATTATTAACTGAACGGGTTTGGCTGCTTGGGGAATGGAACAGCCTATTTTTGCTCAAATTTTAAAAACAGGATATGTCTGCTATTAATTCATTCATGAAATTATTCCTGCCGAAGGATAAAATATTTTACAAGTTATTTGAAGAGGTTTCAGTAACAAGCCTGGAAATGTCAAGATTGTTGAAGAAAATGGTGAGCGAACCTTCTTTTGATGAGCGTGAAAAAATCTTACGTGAAATAGAAGACCTGGAACATAAGAATGATGATATAACTCATAAGATTTTCACTGAGTTAAGCCGGAATTTCATTACCCCTTTTGATCGTGAGGACATCCACTACCTGGCTTCTGCCATGGATGATGTGGCTGATTATATTTTCGCCTCCGCCAAAAAAATCAATTTTTACAGGGTAGATCCGCTTCATGAAAGTTTCAGCAAAATGGCGGAGCTGATTGTTCAGGGTTGCGACAATATTGCCAAAGCTGTAAGTGAGTTAAAAGATATGAAGAACATGCGCCAGATAACTGATGCGCTGGTACGGGTGAACAGCATTGAAAACCAGGCGGATGATATTTTTGATTTGAGTATTGAACGTCTTTTTGCTACCGAAGCTGATGCCAAAGAGGTGATCAAAAAACGTGAGATTTACCAGGTAATGGAAATTGCAACGGATAAGTGCGAAGATGCGGCTAATGTTATTGAATCAATCATTGTAAAATATGCGTAACGAAATTTGAAAATTATTCATTTGAAAACAGGCTTCAACTGCTGACCTGTTTTCAAATTTTCAAATCTCTGAGTTTTCAAATTCCAAAACATGACTTTAGTTGTAATCATCATAGCGCTCGCACTCATTTTTGATTATATCAATGGTTTTCATGATGCAGCCAATTCCATTGCCACCATTGTTTCTACCAAGGTATTAACGCCTTTTCAGGCGGTGGTTTGGGCAGCTTTTTTTAACTCGATTGCATTTTTTATTTTCAGTGATCATGCAGTGGCCAATACCATTGCTAAAACCGTGCATGCTGATCAGATTACATTACCCGTAGTATTGTGCGGTTTAATTGCAGCCATCATCTGGAACCTGCTTACCTGGTGGTACGGTATTCCTTCTTCTTCATCACATACATTAATCGGTGGTTTTGCGGGAGCTGCTGTAGCACATGCCGGTTTTGACAGTATTGACCAGGCAAGTATTTACAAAACACTATTATTTATTATACTGGCACCTTTGATTGGTATGTTCATCTCCATGTTCATTACGGTGGTAACATTACAAAGAAATTTCTGGCTCAAAATAGGAATCATAACTGTATTGATAGGAGCCTGTGTGTTTTTGATTCCATTTAAAAAGGATTTTGAAAAGTGGGCCTTGCTTGGCATCGGGGTGATTTTTGTTGCTTCTTATTTTTATAATCATATCAAAGGAGAATCTGCTTACCGCACGGCTAATATGTACAAATCCCTGCAGTTGGTTTCTTCTGCTGCTTTTAGTGTAGGTCATGGTGGTAATGATGCGCAAAAGGTGATGGGTATTATCACCGTTGCTTTAATCGCCGGCGGACAAATACAAACCTTTGATCAAATGCCTAATTGGGTACCCATTGCCTGTTATGCTGCTATTGGTCTGGGCACCATGAGCGGCGGCTGGAAGATTGTAAAAACAATGGGCACCAAGATTACAAAAGTTACACCACTGGAAGGTGTTTGTGCTGAAACAGCAGGCGCTATTACATTGTTTACAGCAGCTAACCTGGGAGCTCCCGTAAGTACAACACATACCATTACAGGATCCATCATTGGTGTAGGTGCCACCAAACGTTTAAGCGCTGTACGCTGGGGTGTTACTGTAAATCTTGTTTGGGCATGGGTACTAACCATTCCGGTTAGCGGAGTACTAGCTGCTTTGTGTTTTTACCTCTACAATCTTATTTTCTAAAGACTGAAATTTTAACCAGTTTTCAGCATCTTTGCCGCACAACCATTGAATATGAAGGGAATCATTCTCGCAGGCGGCTCCGGTACCAGATTGCATCCTATTACGTATGCCATCAGTAAACAGATCATGCCTATCTATGATAAGCCGATGATCTATTATCCGCTCAGCATTTTAATGATGGCGGGCATCAAAGAAATTCTGATTATTTCCACTCCACATGACTTGCCGCATTTCAAACGCCTGTTGGGTGATGGTAAAAACCTCGGCATTTCATTTACCTATGCAGAGCAGGCAGTGCCTAACGGATTGGCACAGGCTTTTGTAATTGGTGAAGAATTTATAGGTAATGATAAAGTAGCACTGGTGCTGGGTGATAATATTTTTTACGGTGCCGGTCTTGGTACATTGCTCAGCAATAATACCAATCCTGATGGTGGAATTATTTATGCCTACCATGTAAGCGATCCGGAGCGTTATGGGGTAGTGGAGTTTGATAAGGAAAATAACGTGTTGAGTATTGAAGAGAAACCGGCAACACCAAAAAGCAATTACGCAGTTCCGGGTTTATATTTTTATGATAATGATGTAGTGGCTATTGCCAAAAACCTGCAGCCCAGCCCAAGAGGTGAATATGAAATTACAGATGTAAATAAAGAATACCTCAAGCGGGGTAAATTGAAAGTTTCCATTTTAGATCGTGGTACGGCATGGCTGGATACCGGTACTTTTGATTCACTCATGCAGGCCTCTCAGTTTGTACAGGTAATTGAACAACGCCAGGGTATTAAGATTGCCTGCATTGAAGAAATTGCCTGGCGCAAAGGTTTCATTTCAACAGAACAGTTGAAAGAACTGGCACAGCCGCTTTTAAAAAGCGGTTACGGTCAATACTTGATGAATCTTATCAACCAAAAATAAAATCCCGCTTCTTAGTAAGCAGCAACACATGAAAAAGATCTTAGTTACAGGAGGTTGCGGTTATATCGGTTCCCACACTATTGTGGACCTGGTGCAGCATGGCTATGAAGTAATCTCCATTGATAATAACTCCCGTTCATCGTCCAGAATCTTGGAGGGTGTAGAACGTATTGTTGGTAAAAGCATCAAAAATTATAAAGTTGATCTTTGTAATTATGATGATACCTATGCAGTGATCCAGGAGAATGCTGACCTGGCAGGGATCATTCATTTTGCAGCTTATAAATCTGTAGGTGAAAGTGTAGAACAGCCCTTGCTTTATTTTGAAAACAACCTGCTTTCCCTCATCAACTTATTAAAATGTGTGGATGAATTCAAGATTCCGCACTTTGTATTTTCTTCTTCCTGTACTGTTTATGGTAATCCTGATATAATACCGGTAACTGAAGAAACACCACCCAAACCCGCAGAGAGTCCTTATGGTTATACAAAACAGATGGGTGAGCAGATTGTGAGTGAAACTATAAAACACAGCGTATCTACAGCGATACTTTTACGCTACTTTAATCCGGTAGGCGCACATCCCAGCGGATTGATTGGTGAACTTCCTGTGGGCAAACCACAAAACCTCGTGCCTGCCATTACCCAAACTGCTATTGGAAAAATTCAGCAGTTAACGGTGTTTGGAACAGATTACCCAACGAGGGATGGTTCCTGTGTTCGTGATTTTATTCATGTTTGTGACCTGGCACATGCACATACATTAGCGCTCGACTATCTCATCAGCTTAAAAAACTTTTCGCCTTGTGAAGTTTACAATCTCGGTACCGGTAACGGAGTAACTGTTTTGGAAGCTATTCATGCTTTTGAAAGGGTATCCGGTCAAAAACTCAATTACCAGTTGGGCCCACGTCGTGCCGGTGATGTAGTGGCCATTTATGCCAATAATGATAAAGCACGGGATTTCCTGGGCTGGGAGGCCAACTTTTCATTAGATGAAATGATGAAAACTGCCTGGCAATGGGAGCAGAATATCAGGAGCGATGAAGATTTTTATGCTACACAGAAGGGCGAACTCAACTAAGAAGGCTACAAATATTCAGTGTGCATTTCTAAGGCATCATTAATTCAAGTCAACTGAAAACTTTCCCTTTTCTTTGCAGCAAATTTTTATACCCCTTCTAATTTCATTTTCACATGGCATTGAAAGATATTCAGGTTACCGGTAATAAAGATACCCGCAGTGGTTTTGGTGATGGCATTGCTGAAGCAGCCCGCAACAATCCCAATATTGTAGCGCTTACCGCCGATCTCGCCGGTTCATTAAAGCTGAACCAGTTTATGAAAGAGTTCCCGGAGCGTTTTATTCAATGCGGTATTGCAGAAGCAAACATGATGGGTATTGCCGCCGGGTTAACCATCGGCGGTAAAATTCCTTATACCACCACGTTTGCCAACTTCAGTACCGGTCGTGTGTATGATCAGATCCGTCAAAGTATTGCGTACAGCGGTAAGAATGTAAAAATATGTGCTTCTCATGCCGGTCTTACCTTGGGTGAAGATGGCGCTACGCACCAGATTTTGGAAGATATCGGGTTAATGAAAATGCTGCCGGGTATGACGGTAATTGTACCGGCTGATTATAATCAAACCAAACAGGCCACCATGGCCATTGCTGATTTTGAAGGTCCCGTGTATCTGCGTTTTGGCCGCCCGGTATGGCCTATTTTTACAAAGCCTGAAGATGAGTTTGTAATCGGCAAAGCACAAAAGCTGAGTGATGGAACCGATGTCACCATCTTTGCCTGCGGACATATGGTTTGGAATGCCGTACAGGCAGGTATTGCAATGGAAGAAAAAGGCATCTCGGTTGAAGTGATTAATATTCACACTATCAAGCCTTTGGATGAAGAAGCAGTATTAAACTCCCTCCGTAAAACCAAGTGTGCAGTAACGGCTGAAGAACATAATATCATTGGTGGTTTGGGTGATAGTATTGCACAGGTTGCAGCTAAAAACTTCCCGGTACCTATTGAATATGTAGGTACAAAAGATACATTTGGCGAAAGCGGTAAGCCGGTAGAATTGCTGAAAAAATATGGTCTGGATGTGCCGGATATTATCGCCGCCGCTGAAAAAGCCATCAGCAGAAAATAAAGCACATTAAACTTTTATATTAAAAACCCGTCAGATTGATGGGTTTTTTAATTTTATGGCAGATCTTGAATGCTCAACATAAAATCAATAAATCCAAACCTATAAACTGCTATTCGTATGGTACAAACCGAAGACAAAGAACTGCTGCTCCTGTTCAGGGATGCTGCCACCCGGGAGCGGGCCTTCACCCGTATTATCAAAAAATACCAGGAAAAACTGTATTGGCATATCCGCCGCATGGTGGTAGATCATGAAGATGCTAATGATGTACTTCAAAACATGTTTATCAAAGTCTGGAATGCGTTGGAAAATTTCCGTGAAGATAGCCAACTGTACACCTGGCTCTATCGTATTGCCACCAACGAAAGCCTCACTTTTCTGGAACAACAAAAAAAGAGAGCGGCTATTTCCATTGATGGCAGTGTGGAAACCGGACTTTCCAATACCATCAAGGCGGATAAGCATTTTGATGCCAACAGGCTGGAGTGGAAGCTTCAGTTGGCCATACAGCAGTTGCCTGAAAAACAAAGAGTTGTGTTTAACCTGAGGTATTATGATGAAATGCCCTACGAGGAAATGAGCCGTGTGCTGGAAACCAGCGAAGGGGCGCTCAAAGCCAGTTATCATCATGCCGTTAAGAAAATTGAGGATTTTATTCTGAATCGTTAAACCTCCACTAAAAAAAGCAATCTATTTATTTGATGACCCGGAATTCTGACATATTAAATGAATTAAAGGCGATAAGCCCGGCCGTTGCTGAAATCAGTGCCGTTGTGCCTTATGATTTGCCTGCCGGTTACTTTAATAACCTTAGTGAAGTAATCATGGCCCGCATTATTGCCGGAGGCCAGGAAGAGAACACAGTAGTAAGTGTGGCAGGCAAATCAACACCTTTTGAAGTACCTGAAAACTATTTTGAACAACTGAGCGATTCCATTCTTTCAAAGGTGAAACAGGCGGGGCTGCAATCTGTTGCTGATGAGTTGCAGCAGCTTTCGCCGGTACTGGCTTCCATCCATAAAACCAATGTTTACACCGTGCCGGAGGGTTATTTTGAAACAGTTTCTTCAGATATTACTGCTTCACTGCAACCACAGGCAAAACTTGTAAAGCTTTCAGTAAGAAAACAATGGGTCCGTCTTTCCATAGCGGCCTCGTTTGTAATCATGATGGTAACCGGCGCTTATTTGTTGTTCAATCGTCCCGCAGCACAATTAGATCAATACGTTCGCCTTGGATTAAAGCAATATGGCACCGGAGAGCAGTTTGATAAAGGTTTACAAAGTATAAGTGAAGATGAACTTGTGTCTTACCTGCAGGCAACTGCACAAAGTAATGATGCTGAAACCATCGCTTCTATTACCGGTGAAGATGCCATAAACGAACCGGCAGTACAGCAAGAAGGACAGGAAGATGAACTTTTGCAAAGCATTCTTAATGAACTGGATGCAATGCCTGAAACAAATACGAACACCAATTAGTAACTATAAAACGATATTATGAAACAGATATTTACATTACTACTTTTTGTAACTGCCGTAACCGCTACTTATGCGCAGGAACAACCTGATCCCAAGGCCGAAGAAAAAATTAAGGCGATGGAAGTAGGTTACATCAGTCAAAAGCTCAACCTCAGTACAGACGAAGCACAAAAATTCTGGCCCATATACAATGATTATAAACGGGATGTGAGAGATGTGATGAAGAATTACCGCAACAATCCGGATGCTGATATATTGGAGAAGGACAAAAAAATCATTGATATCAAAATGCGGTATCGTGATCGTTTTGCAGGTGTGATTGGTCAGCCGAGAGTGCGAACATTCTTCCAGGCAGAAGGTGATTTCAGACGTGCATTAATGAATCGGTTAAAAAATAACCCCCAAAGGCCAATGTTGCAACGAAGGGGCAGAAATTAATTGGAAAATAATATTATTTATTCTTAATTTGCGAATAGGTGTTTTTCATAGGTTAGCAACGGCCGACTCTTTTCAGGGTTGGCCTATTTTTTTATATGTAAGTATTCCTCCCAATTGTTTCCCCTTTTCAATTATTACAAGGCGGTGCTTCATCAGATGGTCCTTTAAGTGCAGGTGTCTTCCTCCGTTAGCAGGAGCAGCTTTTTTACAATCGGTTCAAATGCTTTAAATACGTAAGGTAGTGGCAAAAAAAAGCCCGGCATGCCGGGCTTTTTTTATTGGGGCGGAGACGAAGGGATTCGAACCCTTGATACGGTTTCCCGTATACACACTTTCCAGGCGTGCTCCTTCAACCACTCGGACACGTCTCCATAAACGGGGAGCAAAAATAACAGTTTCCTGTTCAGGTATTGAATAATTTTAAGGCATTGTCTGTAGAAACTTGTATAACCTCAACTGAACTGCAGTTTTTAACTGTTGCAATGGTATCAGCCACATAAGTTAAGAAAGAAGGTTCATTACGCTTACCTCTGAAAGGAACAGGTGTCAGATAAGGAGCATCTGTTTCCAGCACCAATGAATTCAATGGAATCTCTTTCAGCAGTTCTGCCAGCCCCGCTTTTTTATACGTAACCACACCGCCAATGCCCATCAAAAAATTCAAATCCATGATTTGTTTTGCTTCATCCATCGTGCCGCCAAAACAATGAAAAATACCACGGAGTTTTCCTTTCTGATATTGTCTCACTATATCAATACAATCCTGCATACTGTTGCGGCTGTGAATTACTATGGGCAAATTGTAGTGCAAGGCCCATTCAATCTGCAGATGAAAAGCCTCTTTCTGTTGTGCCACAAAACTTTGATCCCAGTAGTAATCCAATCCAATTTCACCCACGGCAGCAAACTTTCTTTTGCCAAGCCATTCCTCCACCATCTTCAATTCTTCTTTATAATCTTCTTTTACTGAGCAGGGGTGCAAACCCATCATCGCCATACAAACTCCGGGATATTGCAGCTCCAGTTGCAGCATGGCATCAATGGAACTGCTGTCAATATTCGGAAGGTAGAATTTTTCTACTCCTGCTTCTTTCGCTCTTTGTAAAACGGCATCCATATCCTCTTTGAAGTCCTCGAGGTAAAGATGGGTATGGGTATCAATCATGTACATGGCTGCAAAGGTAAAAGTTGGGGCTACATCAAACCCGGGCTCAAAGAAACCGGGCGGCAAACCAATTTTTGCAAAATAGAAACCGGAACCGGGCGTTATTAACAGGATAATCCGACCCTAAACCCGTTAAAAATCAATGAAAAGGAGCTTTTAGGGCTCCTGTACCCGTAAAAAGGCCAAAATGCACCATAACCGACTCTGTAACCATTCTTCCAAAAAAATATTTTAACAACGCTTAAACCAGCCCCTTCTTTCAACGTCTCTTTAATGTTCGTTTCATTTTTAAAAACCTAAAAACGTATATCATGAAAACAGGAAACATGTTCACAAAAGGTGCTCTTGCGATTTTGCTCACGGGAGGCCTGCTCTTTACCTCGTGTAAAAAAGAAAACAGCACTGCCGGTGCAGAAGTAGAAGCAACTGTGGAAAGTACAGTAAGCGATGCCGAAGCAGATGGTGCTTATGATGAAGTATTTAATACCACTATGGGCATTGGCGCCGAAGCCGGTGGCGAAGAATTGGGTATTACTGCCGGTGCCGGTGTTTTTGCCGGTCGCATGGCCAATGGAGATATAACCGGCCGTGTTGACAGTACACAGCGCTGCTTTACAGTAACCGTATTTCCCCAGGTACGTGGCGTATTTCCCAAAACCGTAACCATTGATTTCGGTACTACGGGTTGCCTCGGTCGTGATGGTAAATTGAGAAAAGGTAAAATTGTAACAATTTATACCGGCCCGATGCGTATACCCGGCAGCAAAGCCACTACTGAGTTTGTAGGCTATAAAGTAGATAGCGTACAGGTACAGGGTGTACACGAGGTGCAGAATACCAGCACTTCTAACAACCTGAGCCTTACTACCAAGGTAATTAACGGTCAACTCACATGGGATAGCGGCCGTTGGGTTAAATGGTCAAGCACCAGAACAGTGTTGCAGGTAGAAGGTAACGGTTCTCCCATGTTCCCGCTGGATGATATTTTCTCAATCACAGGTGCCGGTCGTGGCGAAAACAGCCGTGGAGCTTCCTGGGCACATGAAATCACAGAGCCTTTGATCAAGAAATTCACTTGTCGCTGGATTTCAAAAGGTGTGATCCGTTTCAGGGTAAACAGCAATACAGGTTTGCTTAATTATGGAAATGGTGATTGTGATAATAAAGCCACACTTACAGTGAATGGCAGAACAGTTGAAATCACCTTACCCCGATAAAAAAACGTTTGGAAATAACGTAAAAGAAATTGTACCTTAGTCCCAGTTTTCATAGGGTACGGATTAAAAACGGGCTTGGGTTTCTACCCAAGCCCTTCCTTTTTTGTGGAAGTTCCTAAGAAATTGCCTTAAATACAAAGCCTTGATTAGCAAAGTATTCTAACGTCATTGGCAAAGCCTCCCTTAAACGGGGCTTTGCTTTTTCGCTGTCGTGAAAAACAACAATGGACCCCTTGCCGGCGTGCTTTTTTACAGCTTCAAAACATTGTTGCCCGGTTCGTTTTGTATCAAAATCTGCACTGATCACGGTCCACATGATAATGCGGTAAGAGGGCTGTGCCTGCTGTAACACCTTTGCACAAAATGCATTAATACGGCCATAAGGCGGGCGCAGTAAATCACTGTCAATCCATCCCGCAGCATTTTTTACATCTTCCAGCCAAACTCCATCATCTGTTTTTTTGCAATTCAGGTGATGAAACGTATGGTTACCGGTGCGGTGGCCCTCAAGTAAGATGCGTTTATACAATTCAGGATAATCCTTTACATTTTTTCCGATGCAGAAAAAAGTAGCTTTTGCGTTGTATTTTTTTAATTCATCTAAAACAAAGCTTGTTTCTTCAGGATGTGGTCCGTCATCAAAAGTGAGATACATTACTTTTTCCTGCGTGGGTAATTCCCAGATAAGATCTAGGGGAAAAAACAAACGCAACCACCAGGGTGTAGAAACAATATAACGCATGGAATGAAGTTAGGCAGTAAATTAATAAGACGAGAGTTGTATAAGCACCCCTCTGTAAAAAAAACGTTTACCCTGTTTATTAATGAAATCTGTTTGATTGTTTGGCAACAGTAACTGGTCAGCATAGTTTTTAACTTTCTCTTTACCTGCTGATGGGGTGCTCCCGAACCAGGTTGCTTCGGTACCATACTTTTCCAGTAAAAAAGGTAATGTTTGATAAAACAAAGTTGAATTGATAAACAGCTCTGCTCCTAAAATTCTGTTTCCGGTAACAGCAATAAAGCCAACATAACTGCTGTCAGCATTACGTAGTTTTTGAAATAATTCATAATTGCAGCGGTAGGCTGTATCTGTTATTTTTTTACTGGTAAGTAAAATGGCATAAGAGGAGCCGGAGTTTTGATTATTCTGCTTCAACAGTTTACGGATCTCATCCCACACTTTGGTTTGATTGTGTGTGCTGTCAATAATTTTCTGTAACCCGCTGGATATATGACCACGATGGATAAACTTTTTTTCTGAACTGCTCCACCTGTTTTCTTCTATACAATAAACAGGTACTTTGTGCGGTAATTTAGAAGGAGATAAAACAGTGTCTCTTGCAAATACCCTGTCCTGCCTGCCGCCGGCAACCATTTCTCCGCTTTTGATAATAAGGTCTTTTCCGCTTTTATTTTCAATGAGTAACCAGTTAATATCGTTTACAATATAGTTGCCATGCTCTTTTACACGTACTGTTTTCTGCTGCATACCCTGTTTAAGTGTAATGGCAGATGAATGATGGACAATGGTATCAGCCGGCATCATCAGTTCCATTCTTTTGAGGGGGAAGAGTTGCAGTTTGCAAGCTGTAACTACACTATCATACTCCACACGAACCTGCGGACTTTGAAACTCCGCCTGCGCAGCAACATATAATGGCGGGCACAATAACAGCAGGATAAAAACAAAGCGATGTGTCATGAATAATGAAGATAATTATTTGCATTGTTTTGACGAATTGTAATATGATAATAGTGAAACACAAAAGCCGTGTTCTCTTACCCCGATTTAAACTTTTAGAATTGACCAAGCAACTTACCTCATTATCTTTGCCGCATGAGTGTAAGAGTTCGTTTTGCTCCCAGCCCCACGGGAGGTTTGCATCTGGGTGGTGTACGCACCGTATTGTACAATTATTTATTTGCCCGGCATCATGGCGGAAAATTTATTGTTCGTATAGAAGATACGGATCAAACACGTTTTGTGGAAGGTGCGGAACAATACATTTTTGATTGTTTGAAGTGGTGTGGATTGGAACCTGATGAAAGTGTATTACACGGTGGCGAGTATGGCCCGTATAAGCAAAGTGAACGCAAAGAAAGCTATCGTAAGTATGCTGAAATTTTAGTAACGCATGGTTATGCCTATTATGCATTTGATACCAAAGAAGAACTGGAGCAGATGCGTGAAGCGAATAAAACAGCAGAAAACCCAAGCCCGCAGTACGACCATCGCATCCGCAAAAAAATGCGGAACAGTCTCAACTTAACGGATGACGAAGTAAAAGAGTTGCTGGAAGCAAATACGCCGCATGTGATCCGTATTAAAATGCCGGAGAATGAAGTAATACAGTTTACGGATATGATCCGGGGAGAAATCAGTTTTGATACCAACCTCGTGGATGATAAAGTATTGCTCAAGGCTGATGGTATGCCTACGTATCATTTAGCGGTGGTGGTAGATGATTATCTCATGAAAATTACTCATGCTTTCCGTGGTGAAGAATGGCTGCCCAGTGCACCGGTGCATTTATTACTCTGGAAATATCTGGGCTGGGAAAAACAGATGCCGCAATGGGCACACCTGCCATTGATACTCGGGCCTAATGGAAAGTTGAGCAAACGTGATGGTGCCAAATACGGTTTCCCGGTATTCGCCATGAACTGGACAGATCCCCGCAGCAATGAGTTCACGGAAGGTTTTAAGGAAAAAGGATTTTTGCCGGAAGCATTCATTAATATGCTGGCACTCTTGGGATGGAATGCCGGTACAGAGCAGGAAGTGTTTACCAAAGAAGAGTTGATTGAAAACTTTTCTATGGAGCGTGTGCATGCAGCAGGCGCTAAGTTTGATTATGAAAAAGCAAAATGGTTCAATCATGAATGGATGAAGAAGAAAGAAGTACGAAGTATGATGTACGATGTACGAAATCTTCTTGAAGCAAATAACATTCCCGTAAATGATGAATCGTTTCTTGAAAAAGTAATTGAATTAGTGCGTGAACGTTGCACATTGTTGACAGATTTTGTACAACAGGCCGGTTTCTTTTTTAAAGCGCCTGAAACAATTGATGCAGATGCCGTAAAACCTAAGTGGAATGAAGAGAAGAAAAACTTCTTTATTGAATTTGGAAAGCAGTTGCAGTCGCTTGGTAATTGGAATATGGCTGAAATTGAAACGGTATTTAAAAACCTGGCAACAGAAAAAAATATCAAGCCCGGTGAACTACAGTTGCCCATGCGTGTGATGCTGGTGGGTGGCAAGTTTGGCCCGGCAGTATTTCAGATTGCGGAGCTGATAGGGAAGGAGGAAACGGTAAAGCGGGTAGAGAAGGCACTTCATTTATTAGAAGCATAGACGCATTATCAACCTTGCCTTCTGATCAACTCCATCAAATCAACAAACTCCGTTGCGCCCAATTGTTCAATAAGCAATCGGTCGGCATTTTCTAATTTGAAAAATCCCGTTGTATTCAATTGCACCTGCTCCGGTGTACGGATGCCTGGAATAATGGTGCTCACTTCGTCATAACTCAGAATATAACTCAGTGCTAATTCCGTTTTGGTACAATTATATTTTTCACATAATTGCCAAACGGGGCTCGTTGCTTTTAAAGTAGCATCAATCACTTCTTTCGTTAACCTGTTTTTGCGGTGGTCGTTATCAGTAAAGTGAATGGCTTTATCAAACTTGCCGGTAAGTAATCCAAACTGTAAAGGCATGCGAGCAATAATACCATAACCTTTTTCTTTTGCCATTTGCAACAGCGGTCTTGCTTTTTGATTGATGATATTGTACACCAGTTGAAAACCATGACCCAGGTTTTCATTCATGAGATATTCTGCTTCTGCAACCGGTTCAAATGTGTTGAGCGATAATCCCCAGTAACGGATCTTTCCCTGCTGTTGCAGTAATTGCATCGCTTCTATACATTCACCGATTTGCAAATGCATCATACGTGCAGTATGCAACTGGTAATAATCAATATAATCTCTGCATAGGCGTTTCAATGATGCTTCGCAGGCGGTAAGGATATATTCTTTGGAATAGTCAATTGTAAATTGTTCGTTGCGGGAAACATTGCCCACCTTGGTAGCAATGAGGATGCTTTTGTTTGCGCCCAGTTCATGACCGATTAATTCTTCTGAATGTCCGAGACCGTAAATATCTGCTGTATCAAAAAAATTAATACCTGCATCAACAGCCGCATGAATGGCTTGGATGGAAACGGTATCATCTGCATCACCCCAGCCAATGGCTGTAGTACCAATCATAGTGCCACCACCAATGGCCCAGGCACCAAAACCAATTTCACTTACCTGTAAGTCTGTAGAACCAAAATTTCTGTATTGCATGACCGAAGTTACCAATCTGTTGGATGAAACCCTGTATTTTAGCGCTCTCAATTGCCGAATTATGAACAGACCTGTTCGTGTATTGGTTGCCAAAGTTGGATTGGATGGTCACGACCGTGGTGCCAAAGTGATTGCTACTGCTTTAAGAGATGCCGGTATGGAAGTCATTTATACCGGTCTTCGTCAAACGCCTGAAATGGTGGTGAATGCCGCTCTTCAGGAAGATGTGGATGCCATTGGCATCAGCATCCTCAGCGGTGCACATATGACCGTTTTTCCTAAAGTAATGGAGTTGATGAAACAGAAAGAAATGAATGATGTGCTGCTCACCGGGGGTGGTATCATTCCGGAAGAGGATATGCAGGCCCTGCAGCAGATGGGTGTTGGAAAATTATTTCATCCCGGAACCCATACGCATGAAATAGCTGATTATATTAAACAGTGGGTAGCAGAGCACCGCAGTTTCTAAATTTCCGGTAAGGTTAATCGTTTCCGCTTCGAATAAATTCGGATACCTACTACTACGATTACACAAACAAACAGGTTGAGATTATACTCCAGCGGTATTTGTTTAAGTAGTAAGTAGCCGGTTCCACCAATGGCACAGGCAGTAGCATAAAGCTCTCCCCGTTTTAATAAGTTAGGAACGGCATTGCAGAGAATATCAGCAATCAATCCGCCAAATGTGGCGGAGATAACACCCATCACCAGAGCATACAATTCATTCAAACCATAAGTAATGCTGATCTCTATACCGGCAGCAGTAAACAATCCTAATCCAATAGCATCCGTATAAAAGATGGTCCGCTTAAAGCGGTTCACATTTTCTTTCAGCAGAAATGTAAAAGAGGTTCCGGCAACCACCAGCAGCAACGCTATATTATCATTGATCCAGTTAACAGGTGTTCTTCCAATGAGCAGGTCCCTTAAAGTGCCGCCGCCATAAGCTGTTGCAAAGGCAAGCACCAAGCCACCAAACACATCCATCTTTGCCGTACGTGCTTTAAAGGCACCGGTAAGGGCAAATACAAATGTACCCAGGTAGGTAATGATGGTGAGCAGTGTCATACACACCAAATATACAGCCCGGCTTGGCTACTAATAAAATGTTAAGGATATTTAGGCAGTTTAATTTTTAAGAAAGCACTGTAACATTCAGTACAGGTAATCGTATTACCTTCAAACCAGATGAATATGCAAAAAATCATTTTTACAATTACACTCTTAACAGCAGTTATTTTACAGGCAGCAGCACAATACAGTTCTGAACCCAAAAAAAAGAAATGGTACACCACCCGTGGCGGTGATGCTGGTTTGGTATCTTTTTCCAATGTAAGCCGCAACGGAAAAATGCTCAACAACGTACCACGCTTTACAGCTTTTTTAAATACGGGTACCAATTTTAATACTGACTTCAGTAAGCATGTTGGTTTTTTTACCGGTATCAACGGAAAAAACATTGGTGTTATATATGATGATACCGCCAATACCCGCTGGAAAAGAAGGGTATTACTCCTGGGTGTACCAGCAGGTTTTAAATTCGGTAATCTTGAGAAAGGTAATTTTTTCTACATCGGTGCACAGGCTGATCTGGCCATTAACTACAAAGAGAAAAAATTTGTAAATGGTGATAAGGTTTCTAAAAGCAACGACTGGTTTGGCAAGCAAACACCGCTTTTTATGCCTTCAGTATTTGCAGGCTTCCGCACCAGTAAGAAAGTAGGATTAAAGGCACAGTATTTTCCTAACAACTTTTTCAACCAGGATTTTATAAAAGACAACAGCAGACCCTTTGCAGGCATGGAAACAAACGTGTTTTTCATTACACTCAGTTATGATTTTACCATGCGTGAATTTGTAAGCGGCAGCACGAGACGATAAATATTTTTTTCTTCTTTTTTGAAGCAAGGCGGGATAATTTCCCGCCTTATCTTTATCAAAAAATCAGAACGATGCCATACGAAACATTACTCACTTCACTTGAAAACGGAATTTTTACAATTACCATCAATCGTCCGGATAAATTAAATGCACTGAATAAATCAGTGATTGAAGAATTAAGTGCTGCTGTTGATGAAGTATATCAAAATAAAGAAATCAAATGTGCTGTTCTTACAGGCGCAGGACCCAAAGCCTTTGTAGCCGGTGCTGATATTACTGAGTTTTTAAGTCTGGATGCCAATGGCGGTGCCGCTCTTGCTGCAAAAGGACAGGACATGGTGTTCAATACAATCGAGAATTGCCCGAAGCCGATTGTTGCAGCTATTAATGGATTTGCATTGGGTGGCGGTTGTGAATTGGCGATGAGTTGTCATTTTCGTTTGGCAAGTGAAAATGCAAAATTCGGTCAGCCGGAAGTGAACTTAGGTTTGATTCCTGGTTATGGCGGCACACAACGTTTAACACAACTGGTGGGAAAAGGGAAAGCGATGGAGCTGATGATGACGGCCCACATGATTGATGCCAATGAAGCCAAACTACTCGGACTGGTGAATCATGTAACCACAGCAGATACATTGCTCAATCAAACAAAAAACATACTCGAAATCATCATGACCAAAGGCCCCTATGCTGTTGGTAAAGTGATTGCAGCTGTGAACGCTTACTATGATAACAGCAAAAACGGTTTTGCAGAAGAAATTAAACTCTTTGGCGATTGTTTTGGAACGGATGAAATGAAAGAAGGAGTAGCCGCTTTCATGGAAAAAAGAAAACCTGATTTCAGTTAAAAGCTTACTCTTTTTCTACAAGCTTATCATCAATCAGGTAAAAATCAAAGGGAAGCAACATGGGGTTTCCCTTTGATTTTGTAATCCTGAGAATGATTAGTTGTGTTTTAATCTTTGGAAATGTAAGGATTCTTTTATGGCCAATAGTGGCGCCTTTAATAAAGTAACTTCTGTTGGCTGTATCAAGAATCTGAATGTAAAATTCTTCGATTCTTTGACCCTTGCCCAGATTTTCCTTCAGTACTATACAATTCACTTCAATTGGTTTTTTAAAGTCAGCAGAAATATAGTTGTCTTCAAAGTCACTGATTTCAATTGTTTGTGTTTTATCGTCAAGGTTGAATGCCTCCGGTTTTTGAAAACGAAATGCAAAGTCATTGACAGAACTGTTTTCAATAATCCCGGCCGAGGGAAGCAATTGCTGCCGCAGTTTTTTAAATGCCATTATCGCAGCAGAATCATTTTTATGAATAAGGCCTCTTCTGTCCGGTGGTACGTTCAGTAGTAATACAGAACCACGACCAACCGATTTTAAATAAATATCAAACAACTGCTCCGGCGTTTTTACCTTGTCGTCTTCATGGGCATGATAAAACCATCCGGGCCTGATGCTTACATCACATTCGCCGGGTATCCAATAGGCGCCATGTTTATTTCCTGTATTTAATGTATCAGTTGGAGGTGCGCCGATGCCCGGTGTAAATCCCTCTGTATTCAGATAATTCCAGTTAGTGGTTCCCGCAAATCCTTTTTCATTTCCGATCCAGCGGATATCCGGACCTACATCACTGAATATTACTGTTTGAGGAGAAAGTGAACGGACAGTTGATACAAATGCTTTCCAGTCATAGATTTGTTTTTTGCCGTTGGGGCCTTCGCCATTAGCACCATCCCACCACAGTTCATGGATGGGGCCGTACTGTGTAAACAACTCCTTCATCATATTCATGAAGATGGTATTGTACTTCTCTGTTCCGTAGTCAGGATGGTTCCTGTCCCAGGGTGAAATGTAAACTCCAAAATTCAAACCGTATTCTTTACAGGCTTTTGATAGTTCTTTCAAAACATCACCTTTACCGTTTCTCCATTTACTTTCCCTTACCGTATGTTTGGAATATTTACTGGGCCATAAACAAAATCCATCATGATGTTTGGCGGTGATGATGATGCCTTTGGCCCCGGCAGCTTTGGCAATACGGCACCATTGCCTGCAATCAAGCCTGGTGGGATTAAAGATATCTTCGGGTTCATCACCTTCGCCCCATTCTTTATCTGTAAATGTGTTAGGGCCGAAATGAAGAAAAAGATTGAACTCGGTTTGATGCCATTTTAACTGTTGCTGCGATGGTACGGGTAGAACATCCTGGCTGAACACAGATTTTGATAATACAGTAACAGCAATCAGAAAACAATGTATTCGTGTCATGCGAAATAGAAAAATTGAGCAGGAAATTGAATTTTCATAACTCCTACCTTTGTGCTCCTTCAAAAATATAAAATTCAGGTTATGGAATACAGGATAGAAAAAGATACCATGGGTGAAGTAAAAGTGCCTGTGGATGCCTATTATGGTGCACAAACACAACGCAGCATTGATAATTTCAGAATTGCACAGGATATCAACCGTATGCCGAAAGAAATCATTCGTGCTTTTGCGTATCTCAAAAAAGCTGCTGCCATTACCAATTTTGAAGCAGGTGTGCTCTCTAAAGAAAAATCTGATTTGATTGGCAAAGTATGTGACGAAATTCTCGATGGCAAACTCGATGCTTACTTTCCCCTGGTTGTATGGCAAACAGGAAGCGGTACACAAAGTAATATGAATGTAAACGAAGTAGTTGCTTACAGGGGTCATGTGCTTAATGGAGGCAAACTGGAAGACAAAGAAAAATTTCTTCATCCCAATGATGATGTTAATAAATCACAATCATCAAACGATACTTTCCCCACAGCCATGCATATTGCGGCTTATAAAATTTTGATGGAGACAACTATCCCCGGAATTGAGAAGTTGAGAGATACATTGGAGACCAAGAGTAAAGCGTTTATGAATGTGGTAAAGATTGGTCGTACCCATTTTATGGATGCTACTCCTTTAACACTGGGGCAGGAGTTCAGCGGTTATGTATCACAACTCAATCATGGTTTAAAGGCTATTAAAAATACATTGGCACATTTGAGTGAGTTAGCTTTAGGCGGAACTGCCGTAGGAACCGGCATCAATACTCCTGAAGGCTATTCAGAGAATGTAGCAAAACATATTGCAGCATTAACAGGATTACCCTTTGTAACGGCGGAGAATAAATTTGAAGCATTGGCTGCCCATGATGCAATCGTTGAAGCCCACGGTGCTTTAAAAACGGTAGCCGTGAGTTTAATGAAAATCGCAAACGATATCCGTATGCTCTCTTCAGGGCCACGTAGTGGCATAGGCGAAATTTTTATTCCGGACAATGAACCCGGCTCTTCCATTATGCCCGGTAAAGTAAATCCCACACAGTGTGAAGCGTTAACCATGATTGCGGCACAGGTAATGGGGAATGATGTAGCCATTAATATTGGCGGAGCTACCGGACATTTTGAGCTCAATGTATTTAAACCGGTAATGATTTATAATTTCCTCCACAGTGCAAGATTGATTGGCGATGGCTGTATAAGCTTTAATGATAAATGTGCAGTTGGCATCGAACCTATCGAGGCTAATATTAAAAAGCATGTAAATAACAGTTTGATGCTCGTTACATCACTCAATACAAAAATTGGGTATTACAAGGCTGCTGAAATTGCACAGAAGGCACATAAGGAAGGGACAACCTTAAAAGAAATGGCCGTGAAGCTGGGCTATGTTACACCCGAACAGTTTGATGAGTGGGTAGTACCTGCAAACATGGTTGGAAAAATCGGATAATAAAAAAGGAGCAGTTCATCTGCTCCTTTTTTATTCATAACTGTTGAATTCATTTGGATCTTCCTGTTCATCATTCAGCTGTTGCCGTTCGGCTTCATGCATCATTTCAACCTTTTCAAATAATAAGCTGTGCAAATAAGAAGCAACAGCCTTGTTGTTCTTACGGGTAACTATTTTCTGAAGGGCATCATTTACCTGCGCTTTAAAAGCATGATTAATGAGTGCAGAGGGTAATACCTGTTGATGCATAACAAAGGGTTTCGGATAAATAACCCGCCCCCTGCACGTGGCAGGAGGCTGAGTCAGATCAGGTGTTATTGTTTGATGAGTTTTGTTTTTTCGTTGATAGATTTTCCGGTGACATCTATGTAGTACAAGCCGGCTTTGAGATCACTCATTTCCAGTATAAGATTGTTCTTACCTTTTACAAGGTTTACAGTGAGTACTTTTATTAAACGTCCGGTGTTATCAATTACTTTCAGTTGAACTGTTTCATCAGCTGTTGATTGTATAGTTACTGTAGTCTTATCCTTCGCCGGGTTAGGTGCTACGGCCAGTGATGTTTTCAATACAATTGCAAAGCTTACACTGATGGTATTGGTATATTTTCCAACTCCTGAAGCTTCATTGGAACGGATGCGGTAATAAACAAGCGTACCTGTTTTAGCTGCATTAAAATCAGTAAACTGGTATTTCAACTCACCTGAACCATTTTTAGCGGTAACGGTACCGATTTGTGTAAACTGTACACCATCAGCACTGCGTTCAATGGTATAATTATTTATGTCTTTTTCATTCTTCACAATCCACTCTAATCTTGCGGCATCGTTTACCGCTTTACCGTTGAGTGTAATTAACTCAAAGGGAAGCGTAATACCGTTTCTGAAGAAATAAAAGCTGGAGAAAGAAGTTACATTAAACTGAATAGCGTGGCCGAAAGTTGATTGTGTATATCTTCCCGTTACAGTTTGTCCTGTTTCTTCGCCATTGCCAAAAACGGTTCCGCAGGCATCATTATTTTTAAATACACCAATATCATTAACAGTTGAAATAGTTCCGCCTGAGGAAGTAACTAAATCTGCTAATTCTTTTGCTGTAATATAAAGACGCACACTCACGGGGTTTGTAGGAATGGGTTGAGGTTGCGGTTGTGTAGCAACGTTTATCGTAACGTTTCTGTTAAGATAATGATTTGATCCCCAGCTTCTCACGGGTACACCAGTTCTGGTAAAGAAAGAAGTGGACACTGCACCAAGTTCATTTCCATTAGCGTTGATTTCAGCAATGATATTACCGTTAGGTCCGGTAATGGGTACCCAAAGATTGGTATTGTTATTAGCATTATTGATGGTTACTGCTGTAGCTGTAACACATCCTGCAGAGGTACTGGAATCAATAGGAATACTTGTTGGAATTGTACTTGGGAAAGGCGATGTTCCTGAAGGTGCATAGCCAAGGAAGGTATATTTAAGGATACAACCGGAACAGTTACTGCTTACTGAATTGGTTGCAGTTGGGCCGGATGTACTTCCCTTTTTATCAATGGTTGCGAATATAGTTCCTCCATCCGGACTGATAGCGAGATCTCTAAACCTGTTTTGTGTATTAAACACAGAAACAGTATCAAACCCTGCGGTTGGTATTACAGCAGAACCGGCAGCGTTTAATTTAAGACGCATCATATAGCCACGCTTAAGTGAAGCTAGTAATAATGAATTTTTCCAGCCTGGTATCTTAGTGCCGGAGTACAAGTCCATACCGGAAGGTGCTATGGAAGGCCATCCTGAATTAGGTGGGCTAGTTGTATAAATATTCCGCACTGTGCCTGCTGTTCCGTCGGGTCCATTAGGTGCTGCAAAAAAGGAAAAGATGGGATCTTGGTAATTAGGAATGGTTGCGGCATCAGTCACTTCATTTGTAATGAAAGGTAACGAGGTGTTTTGTGTAGGAATAGGGCCGGCACCACCGTCAGGGTCAGTTGTAGGAAGTGAGGCATGACAGTTATTATAGTTACCATCTGCAAATCCCTGGATTCTTGGGTGACCATAATTCCTATTAGCTTCTAATACGTTTACTTCATCATCACTGAACTGACCGTGTGAAGAGCCATATAATCTGTTATTTCCGAATGCAAAACCCTGAATATTTCTGTGACCAATATTCCAAACGGCACTCTTACCGGTTACCGGGGCTACATTATTATAAGGATTGTCATCCGGTATCCATGGGTCTAAACCTGTACCACTACCCGTACTTTCAAGATTAAATCGTAATACTTTTCCCTCATAGCTATTGAGTAGTTGTGACTTAATAGTTCTGGCAACATTTGCAAATTGCCCGGCACCAACGTCGCCTAATGTGTAAAACAGATAATCAGTACCACCTACGGGTGCTATAATCATTCTCCCGCTGTTATGATCGTTACTTCCGGGAAGTGTATCACATAAGCTAACGGGGCTTTCTAATTGCCCGTTTGAAGTATTGTAAGTAAGTCTCACAATTCTGCTCGTGTATTTATAACCTGTCTGCGTGTTGCCTGATAATGTCCATAAATCTCCATCATAAGTATGCACATAAGCTACATAAACAAAACGTTTTGCAGCGTTGGTCATAAACTCAGGATGTATAGCCATGCCCATCATGCCTCCCTGAGGCCAATTTGCCTGTGTTGAATTAAATACACGTCGGAAACCGGTGGGAGTAATGGTTCCTCCATCAGCTGTACTGGCAAAGTTTGCAACAACTCTTGATCCGCCATTGCCCGGATGAACTTTACGGATGATGTATGTTCTGTTCTCTGTTACCCACAAAGAGTCATCACCGGGTAAATAGGTAATCTCCCATGCTCCATTATTGTCTGCGCCTCCACCTAAAACACCAGAGTTGGATGGAGAAATCGTTAACACCTCTGTCTTAAATACTTCATTCATTCGGGTAGGTAATGGATTATCAGGAAGGCTTTGAACACAAATATTAAAAGTGGTCATTTGGTTATTGTTACAGTATACTCTCAACAGATATTGTGTCCCATTCGAAAGCCCTGTAACAGTTCCAATATTGTTGTTGCTGCAGTAAACAGTCGTTGGGCTAGTACAGTTATTATCAGTAATCTGAAATCTTGGTGCGGCAGTTCCCCCTAAGGTTCCAGTGCTATTGATAGTTATAGTAGCTTGATTTCCAACAGCTGTAAATCTATACCAAACATCATTTCTGTTCCCACTTGAATTACCACAAGGAGTTAGAAATGCAGTATAGGTTGAACCTGCAAGGGTACCTGAAGTAAAACTACATGAGCTATTTGAGGTTATGGCCGTTGGAGCGGTACATACATTTGATTGGGAAATACTTTCAATTGAAAGAAATAATAATGTACAGAGAAGCAGCGTCAGTTGTTTCATGGTTTACATTGAATTATTGGATGTTTCAAAGGTATAGAAGGAAATATTTAGTTCATATAGTACAATTATTACATTTTATGCGGAATATACGGTGCGGTTTTCTTACATATAAAAGACAGGTATGCACAATTTACGGTACCTTAAATTGAGGGTTACTGCTTATAGTTTATTTTAAGGTTTCACAGTACTTTTATAGAAGAATTATTCGTACCAATTTTATAAATCCATTCCTTATGAAACTAAGTTTACTTTCTCCTGTTTCTGTTTCCATGTACAATAGGCCCACCCGGTGTTACCGGGTTTTGCAGAAGGAATTGTTTCTTTTCTGATCTGTTCAGTATTTGTATTACCGGTTTATTCGGAATACAGATCAAAACCAATTGTTCATCCGAAACGTATCACTATGAAAACGAATCCAGTATTGCTCCGGTTTGCGGTGTTTTGTGTACTCGCTGTATTCTTCTTCATCCACACTAATGCCCAGGCTCCTGTTAATGATAACTGTACAGGTGCCACAAGTTTAACACCTAACACCACATGTACTAATACTACCGGTACATTAAACAATGCCACCATCAGCGGAGGTGTACCTGCCGCTTGTACCAGTGGCAACTTATACGATGTTTGGTACTCCTTTACTGCTGTAAGTTCCAGCCACACCATTACAATCTCCGGTTATGGTACTTCTTTCACAAGAAGACAACTGGTGATTTACCAGGGCAGCTGTACAGGCTTACAATATGTGGCCTGTACGGCCGTGCAAACCAGCGGTACCTCATTGGCTTTAAGTAATACTGACCTCTCTCCGGGCACACAATATTTTGTAAGGGTCATCTTTTCTAACACAGTCGCTACACCTATTACAGCCAACGGTGGCTTCAGTATTTGTGTTACCACCACATCTGTTACCAATTCTCCTACTATCCAGGTAGGTAAATCGTATACGAACATTTCTAAACCTTTTGGTGGTGTTATACAAAATGGAGACACGCTGGAGTTCAGAAGCGTAATTGCCGTGAGCAGTGGTGTTATCTATAATAATGTATATAATGATACAATTACAACCGGGTTACAATATATACCCAACTCACTCAAATTTTCTACGAATGAAGGCATGAAATATGAATCGGGCATCACTGGTCTTGTAAATCTTACCGACGCATCGGGTGATGATGAAGCCGTTTTTTCAGGTAATATTATTCGTGTGAATGTGGCCAGTTTAACACGCACAGGAGGCCAAACAGTTTTCCAGGCATCACCGGCCACTACGCCTATCACAACTGCTTCAACAGGTGGCGGAAAAATCCGTTCCAACGGTCGCCCCAGTTTTTATGGCGGTACAGCAATTGTTATGATTACCTATCGTGTAAGAGTAACAGCAGCTACAGGAACTATTTTTACTACAGCCTTTGGTACCTTCCGTTATAAAACAGCCACCAGTAATACAAATGATATTACCTTCCCGCAGGTGGTTCGGCAACTGCCACGCTTCTCCGTATTTGTTTCTGAAACAAACTTGCTGTGCCAAAGTGCAGTGGGTTTAAATAATTATACCGGAGGTGATTTCGGCCGTGGTGCTACAAGACATGATAGCTCTCAATTGACCATTGCACCCGGTTATACATGGGCACCTTTTGCCAGCTCTGCTCCTAATGATGGTTTCTTTAACGTGGCCAATAACAGCAGTGTAAACCTGAGTACCAATAAATACCAGGCTTATGGTAACAGCACCATCCGTGTGTTTGGTTTGTGGGATATTATAGGCGATCATACCAACGCAGCTAACGTTGACTCAGGAAACTTTGCTACTCCGTATGGTACCAATGGTGGTTATATGGCGGTGGTAAATGCTGCTTATGGTATTAATAATGCGGTACAAAAAACAGTTACAGGATTATGTACAGATACCTATTACGAGTTTACAAGCTGGTTTAAAAATATCTGTATTGGTTGCAGTTGCGATACCTCCGGACGTGGTGTGAGTAGTGCTCAATTTAAGAATTATAAACCCGGTCCCAAAAACCTGGATGACAGTGCCGGTGTTACACCTGATCTTACCTTCCAGGTGGATGGCGTGGATTATTACACCACCGGAAGTATTCCATATAACAAGCGATGGATGAAGAAAGGTTTTCTGTTCCGTACCAATTCATCACAAACATCTGCGGTACTTACGATCCGTAATAATGCACCGGGTGGTGGTGGTAACGACTGGGTGATGGATGATATCAACCTCGGTACCTGTTTGCCTACACTGGAATTAAGACCCGGTCCTAATCCATCGTATTGCTTGAATGCACAGATAGATCTTTCAGTAATTGTAACTTCCTTTTATAACAACTATACGTTTTATGAATGGGAGCGTAGTACAGATGGTGGCGTCACATGGACCTCGGCACCGGAAATGCCCGGCGTTCGTAATTACTCTTATAATTATACAGCAGGTGTTTATAAAGATACTGTTGCGTTACCATCCTTCTTATCAGAAGCTACTAAGAACGGCTGGAAGTATCGTGTAAAAACAGCAACCTCTTCTGTGAATCTCAACAATAACGGATGTTCTGTATATAACAGTGCCGAAGTATTTACACTTGATATCAAATCTTCCTGTGATATTCTGCCTATTGACCTCCTCAATTTCAGTGCTGTTATTAATGAGGAGCATGGTGTGTTGAACTGGACTGCTAAAAATGAAAATAACCTTGCAGTTTATGAAATTGAAAAGAGTTTGGACGGAGTACAATTTGAAAAGATCGGAACTGTAACTGTCAAGGGAGGTGTTGAGTCAAATTATAATTTCAGAGATCCTGATGCATTAAGCGGCAAGGCTTATTATCGTCTTAAAATGATTGCTGCTGCGGGTAATACATTTAAATACAGCAATATTTTGCAACTCTCGATAAGAGGTCTTAAAAATTTTGAATTGCTCAATGTGGTGAATCCATTCCGTGAGGAATTGCGTTTCCAGGTTTCAGCACCACAAAATGAAACAGTAGAACTGAGGTTGATGGATGTAGCAGGCCGTTGTGTAAAACAGGAGAAGTTAAGTTTGCGCAAAGGAATAAATACCCATGCATTTCCTGTGTCGGCATCACTTCAAAAAGGTACTTATATATTAAGCATCACTACCAGTACCGGCAAACTGAGTCAGGTGCTGCAGGTAAAATAAAGAAACTGAAGTTTTACGAGGGGTTTTACGGTACATACCGCCTTCTTTTTGTGAAATTTACCTACACAAAAAAGGCGGTATTTACTATTGCCTCCCTCTCTGCCTATTTCTACTTTTACATAAGTATTATCTATTATCCTGAGTAAAACAAATGTCTATGTGCCCTGGTAGCTTTATTACTGAGCCTGCATTCTCTTGTTTCATTGAGAACAGTACATATAATTCTGCTTTTGTATTATACAACGGGCATTTCATTTCTGCTTTTTACTCACAACAACAAAAAAGTAATCTAACTAAATCCAATAGCTCGTATCTATATATAAAGAACCGATACTTAATTACACCAACTAACCAACCTAGTTACAAACCCTATAACCATCAAATCCTGTGAAACCATTTCAAAAAATTTTTATCATTTCTGTTCTTGCATTCAACTCGTTGCAACTGAATGCTCAGACATTTGTGGGTGCCTCCAGCACACCGGCTGATAACGGCACACAAAACGGACCTGATGTAACCATTGTACCACCGGGTGGTATGCAAAACGGTGATCTGGTAGTTGTGTATGGCCATTATAACAGCGGAGGTGCGGTAGCCTTATCGGTTAGTTATACAGCAGGACAAACTTGGACAACTAACTCGGCTGGAAACGGTGCAAACCAGAGTACATTTGTTGCATGGTGTCGTTTCAATGGTGCGTGGAATGGAAATCCTATTATATCTGTCCCGTCGGGTAACACCAATGCACTTACAGCTACAATGTATGTTTATAGACCTACAAGTAATTTGGTTTCATGGGCCATTGATCAAAGTCCGGGTCCAAATAATTCAGCAACATCTCCTAATAGCATAACAGGTGTAACTAATGGTGGTGCTAATACTGTAACAATGGCGTTTTGGAGCACGGCTTCCCTCATTACATGGGGTAGTTTAACAGCTGGTTGGACAAAAGCAGGTCTTTCTTCGGAGTATAGAAATAATGGAACAGGTTTACAAGGACATTCAGCAGCATATAGAATAGGTGGTTCTGGTGGTACAGGCAATGTAAGCCAAACCCCTTCTGTTGCAACGAATGCACGTCGTACCATAATAAGCTGGCGCCAGATTTCAAATGATGAATGTACAAATGCCATTCCTTTATTTTCCGGAACCACTTGTGTAAACACAGCAGGAAATGTTTTTGGCGCTACACTTTCAGCGATTACTGTTGCCGCACCAAACTGTGCAACAGGTGTTACCTACGATCTTTGGTACAGTTTTGTAGCGCAAACTACAAACCCTACGATTACACTCAGTAGTATTGGAAGCGCTTTCGTTAATCCCCGTATGCAATTATTATCCGGTACTTGCGGAGGTACTTTAACCTCTCTGTTTTGTGGTACAACTTCTATTAATGCCGATTATTTAGCTCCCGGTACTACCTATTTTGTAAGGGTTTATTCAACAAGTGCCGCTCCCGGTAGTTCCACTAATGCGGGGTTTAATATTTGTGTAACGGATCCTGTAGAACCACCCCCTCATAATGATAATTGTTCCGGAGCTGTGAATCTTCCTATCTGGAATACCTGTAGTAACGTCCCGGGTGATATGGGCGGTGCTACTTTATCAGCCACTTCCATTGTGGGGCCTAATTGTGCCACCGGTGCTACTTATGATGTATGGTACAGGTTTGTGGCCGTTAATACAACCGCTACCGTAACCTTAGCTGCTGTAGGGAATTCCAATAATTTCATCAATAGGAATATTCAGGTACTTTCCGGTAACTGCGGTTCCTTTACTCAAGTTGCGTGTGGTACAAGTCCTGTAAATGCTACGGGGTTAGTACCCGGTCAAACCTACTATATACGTGTGTATTCTACAGCAACACCCTTGCAAAATGGGAATGCACGTTTTAATATTTGTGTTACTACAAGTAATGCACCTGTACGTTATGGTAATACATACGTAAACGTTACTAAGCGTACAACAGGTGGTGTGGTAGAACCGAATGATATTCTTGAAATACGCATGACCATCAGTCATGTACAGGGTATCAAGCAGAATATTCGCTTTGTGGATAATGTGCCAACGAATACAACTATTGCCACGGCGGGTAGTGGTCATGATTCTATCTGGATCCGTACCAATGAGGGTTTAACCTACAAACGTTATACACTGGCAGCAAGTGACGACGCTGCTACTTATGTCGCTTCACCTGGTCTTGGTGAATTTAATATTCGTCTAAATTTAGGGTTTGGTGGTACCACTCCAGGTATTCCTCTTAATAATACTGCTACAGAATCTGCTTCTGCAACAGGAAGAATGGTTGCGTTTGGCTCCACTGTTAACAGTGATAAACCTTTTGCAGGAGGCGGTTTGCTATTTGCTATTGCTTATAGGGTAAGAGTAACCGGTATTGTGGGGGATACCATTACATTAAATCCACCACGATTTATTTATACAGCACAAGGTGGTTTAGGCGTTGATACTACACTTACCGGAATACCTTATAAAATTGTGATCAGTTCACCATTAACCTTGTGTTCTAACAGTACAGGAATAAATAATGCATCTGAATTTGGAGGAACTTTCGGCACGGGTACAACATTGAACCGAAGTACAGATCTAACCGATCCGATTGATGGCTATACATTCATAGGCGATGTGTCTGCCAATGTTAATATCCCCGATGGCCGGTATGCTATTGTAAAAAATATAAGTCCACGCAGTGGTACCAACCGGAATGCAGCAAGGAATCCACCGGCAACCTGTTTCCCCTGGGCTCCAACTGATCCCAATTCCTGTAATTTCAGGATGTTTAATGGTCACTGGTATATTGATGGTGATCATGGAGGTACCACCAACGGATCAGCAGGAACTACACCTCCGGGCCCCACTACTAATGGTGGATATATGCTGCTGGTAAATGCTGATTATGTATCATCAGAAATTTATCGTCATACCGTTACCAATCTTTGTCCCAGCACTTATTATGAATTCTCAGCCTGGGTTCGAAACGTATGTCCTACCTGTGGTATAGACTCAACCGGTACGGCAAGATTTGATCCCGGTGTATTGCCCAATCTTTCTTTCCTCATGAATGATGTGGACATTTATAATACAGGTGAAATTGATACTGTTGGATGGATTAAAAAGGGATTTGTATTCTTAACAGGCCCCTCACAAACAAGTGCTACCTTCTCCATCCGTAACAGTGCACAAGGTGGTGGTGGTAATGACTGGGCTATTGATGACATTGCCGTTGCTACCTGCTTGCCGGGCTTAACCATGCGGCCTAACAATACTCCAACCTATTGCCGCAATGGCTCCATTGATCTTTCGGTAGCCGTATCTTCTTTCTATAACAATTACCTGTACTATCAATGGGAACGAAGTACGGATGGGGGAGCTACATGGCATAATGCACCTGAAATGCCCGGTACACAAACCTTTACTTATACCAATTTCGGTTCTGATTACAGGGATACCGTAGCAGTTCCCACATTCATTGCCACTTCGGCTATGAACGGTTATAAATACCGTATCAGAACGGCTACCATTATTGCCAATCTTTCAAATGATAACTGTTCAATCTATAATTCTTCTGACGTTATTACCATTACTGTTGATCCTAACTGTGTACCTCTCAATGCGGAAGTACTTAATTTCAACATCCGTTTAAATAATAGTAAAGCCCAGTTAACTTGGGACAGCCGTAATGAAGAGGGACTCCTGCGTTATGAAGTGGAAAAAAGCAAGGACGGCCGTAACTTCAGCTATGTTGGTACCGTAGCGGCAAAGGGCAGCGGCAGCGCCAGCTACCTGTTCAATGACGCTGAAGATATCAGTACAAAAACTTATTACCGTTTGAAACTGATTTCCAATAACACATCCACTTACAGTAATATTCTTTCTGTAAGCAATATCAAATCAGCTATTGAAATTACCAACCTCATCAATCCGTTTGATTCTAAGATTTCCTTCCAGTTGCTCACTTCAGCAACAGAAGAAATACAGGTACAGGTGATGGATGCATTAGGCCATCAGATCATCGGACAGAAAATGATGGTGAATAAAGGATCCAATGCCATCCGTCTTGATCTTCCGGTAAACCTGCAACGTGCTACTTATCTCTTACGGGTGGTAAGTGCTTCGGGTACCATCAACCGCATTATCCAGAAACATTAATAAGACTTCTGAAAGCATAAAAAAAGACCATGAACAATTCATGGTCTTTTTTTTATCAATCCTATTGAATGATTACCTGCAGAAATATTTAAACTTCGTACGCTCAAAGTACAAACCCATGCCATCCTGGTAATCGCCATCTGCATAAAACTCCAGCACATAACCATCATTGGAAAGTTTGTAATTTTTATACGTAGTGATGGCAGAATCAACAACAGTACCATTGTCATAATAACGGGTTGCTACTTTCTGAAGTGCATTGGCTGATTTATTACCAAACGGAACCGCCGGCAAATAAGCAGCAGTATAAAACGCATCCGGAAACGTATAAATAAAATTGCGTACGGTTTGTGAACTGTAAGTGAGATCAGACTCAATGATTTTTTCTGTTACGGGAAACAAACTTTCCGTTACAGCCTTGGTAAGATTATTTCCGGTGTAGGTGTATGTAGAACGCAGCAGCGGGAAGAAAGAAGCAGCATACGCATATTCTGTCTTGATAAGATAACCGGCGCTGTTATACGAAAAGGTCATATCAATCAGTTCCGTAGCAGGATCAGTGGGGTCTTCTTTAAAACGGAACAAACGCACCTGCCCGTTACTGTTCTTTACAAAAAAACCAAGATTGCCTACAATAATCGTATCATTCCGGTTGGTGAGGATATCATCTACATACACATCATTGAGAATACTGTCAATCACAGTTACACGACTGGCAATACCGGCTGCATTAAAACTGATATTATGTGCTTCCAGCCCGATGCCGGTTAATGAATCAACTGTAAGTATCTGGCTGATGGTGCAGTTATTACCTACAAATACAGGTGGTTCACCGTCACGGATGGTATCCAGGCTTTTTTCTTTTTTACAGGAGGCCAGCATAGCCAGCAGCAGGGTAGCAAGGGTGATTTTTTTAAGCATGGTCATTTAGTTTATCAGAGCACCTGTGTTTCATCATTCACCGTGGTGCTTGTTTCTACAGTAGTTCCTGTTTCTTCTGCAGTACGCTGCCTGAAGAATCGTTTTTGAAACAGTAATATTACAATAACACCTACAGAAATAGCAGCATCAGCTATGTTAAATATCGGGGCGAAAAAAGTAAAAGGTTTACCGCCGAGGAAAGGTACCCAGGAAGGCATCATCTTACCATCAATAATGGGTACGTACAACATATCCACTACGTTGCCGTGTAAAAAGCCGGCATATCCTTTATCAGAAAAAGCAGCCAGCCCTTCATAAGGCATCTGGCTCATAAGGGCGGCATCAAAACGCATTCCTTTGTCAAAGATCATCCCGTAAAATAAACTGTCAATAAGATTACCCAAAGCACCGGCATAAATCAAACCGGCACAGATAATAAACCCACTGTGGTATTTCTTTTTTACAATATGCGCCAGGTACCAGGTACCGAATATCACCGCACCCAGGCGAAACAGCGTTAAGGCCATCTTGCCCCACTCACCGCCAATCTTCCAGCCATAAGCCATGCCTTCATTTTCGATGAAATACAAACGGAACCAGTTACCGATAATGAACCGTTCTTCATGATACAGCATATGTGTTTTCACCCAGATCTTCAGGGCCTGGTCTGCACAGAGAATCAATAAAATAAGAAGTGCTATATGTTTTAATTTCACAAGGAATGTTTTTAGTGCGGCAAAGATAAGTTTTCAGTGTTTGCAGAATACCGCTTCCTGCAGCGAACCGTCTTTTTAACAACCTGAACTGCTGCCCCGTTCACTATTCCTCAAAATAAACCCGCTTCACCCGCTGGCTGATGCCACTCATGATTTCATAAGCAATGGTACCACTCCTTTTGGCAACTTCTTCTATAGATAGCTGCGGCCCGAACACCATCACTTCATCTCCTTCTTTTACACCGGCTATATGCGTTACATCCAGCATGGTCATATCCATACATACGGTACCAATTACCGGCGCCGGCACACCTTTCACCAGCATAAATCCTTTTCCGTTACCCAGGTTACGGGGATAGCCATCAGCATAACCGATACGAACCGTCGCAATAACAGAGGGTTGCTCAATGATTCCTCTTCGGTTATAGCCCACCGTTTCACCCGGTTGCAGTTGTTTGAGCTGGGCAACAGTGGTTTTTAAACAAAGTGCTTCCTGTAATTCTGTTGGTTCAAAGCCTGTAACACCAAACATACCAATACCCATCCGCACCATATCATATTGCAGTTGCGGGTGACGCATGATACCGGAGGTATTACAGATATGTTTCAAAAATGATTGACCGGTGGCTTGCGCTATCAAGGTACAGGCTTCATCAAACAATCGGGCCTGTGCTTTTGTAAAATCATCTTCATTCGCATCTTCTGCTGCTGCCAGGTGACTGAACACGGTTTGCACTGCAAACAGATCTTTCCCCTGCAGCCATTGCAACAACTGCGTCCATTCTGCAGGCATAAAACCAAGACGGTGCATACCGGTATCAATTTTTATATGCACCGGGTAATACGTAAACCCTTCCTGTTGCAGGTAATTCGCAAAGGCAGCCGTCATTTCCAATGAGTATAACTCCGGCTCCAGGTTATAAGCCGTTAATAAATCAAACGTAACGGATTCGGGGTTCATGACCATAATAGGCAAACGGATGCCCGCCCTCCGCAGTTCCACTCCTTCATCAGCAAAAGCAACAGCTAAATAATCAACACCATGGTATTGCAGCAGGTTAGCAATTTCATAACTGCCGCTGCCGTAGGAAAATGCTTTTACCATCGCCATCAGCTTTACACCGGGCTGCAGCCTGCGGCGTATGCTTTGTATATTATGTGCAATAGCAGAAAGATTAATTTCCAGAACAGTTTGATGCACCTGCTGTTCCAGTAACGGCATCAGTTGTTCCAGTTCAAAACTGCGGGCACCTTTAATGAGGATGGCTTCATCCTGCAGTTGTAATAAAGGCAACTGATGAATCAGTTCTTCCGTACTGCCAAATGCATGATAACTTACGGTGGCGGGTAGCTGTTCTTTGAAGTAATGATGCAGAACCGTTCCCACACCTACCACTCTTTGTACATGATGAGATGCAATCAAACGAACCAATGCATTATAAGTAGCCGCTTCCTGTTCGGTGCCTACGGCAAGATCTGAAAGGATGATGCTCCGGCGGCTGTGCTGCTGTTGTTGTTGTAAAAAATTAAGTGCTATTTCAAAGGAATCAAGATCGGCACTGTAACTGTCATTAATAAGTGTGCATTGATGTCTTCCTTTCTTCAGTTCCAATCGTAAACTCACCGGTTTCAACTGCAGCAGCTTTTGCTGCAAAACTTCTACAGGTATTTCTAAATAAAGACATACGGCGGTACAGGTAAGTGCATTCTGCACAGAAGCTTCATCGGTGAAAGGAAGTTGCAAATGGTGTGTTTGTTGCTTCCATTTCAAAACAATATCTGTATGCTGTGTTTCTTTTTTTACAGATACGATCTGCAGTTCATTGGTTTCATCCTTGCCCCATTGCAACTGTTGTATTGATGTTGATGGAATGTTTACGCCGCCACATACATCCGGTGAATAAATAAGTACGGAAGCTTTTTGAAACAGCTTCCATTTTTCCTGCAGTTTTTGTTCTTTGTTTTCAAAACCTTCACGGTGTGCATCGCCTAAATGCGTGAATACACCAATGGTAGGTTGAATGATGAAAGCCAATGCCTCCATTTCATCCTGCTGCGAAATACCGGCTTCAAAAATACCCAGTGTATGATGCGGTTGCAGTTGCCACACACTCAGTGGTACACCCACCTGCGAGTTATAACTCTTGGGGCTTCTTGCAATCGCAAACCGATCGCTCAGTAATTGGTACAACCATTCTTTTACAATCGTTTTACCATTACTGCCGGTAATACCAATCACGGGAATAGAAAAACGGTGGCGGTGATAAGCGGCCAATTGCTGCAACGCATGCAATGAATTGCTCACTTGTAAAACAGTTGCCTCTTTTAAAACAGATGTATCAATTGCTTCCTCTACAATAAAACAACGGATGCCTTTTTCATAACAGGCATGGATGTAATCATGACCGTTGCGTTTGGAAGTATGCAGTGCAAAAAAAACGGAGTGCGGTGCATCAATAATACGGCGGCTGTCAATACACAGATGTTCAATGGGTGTATCCATCATTCCTTCCTGCACCACCTGTGCCTGAACAACTGTTGCAATGGTATGAATGGAATAATGACTCATGAATGGTTGTGAACTGCGTTACTCTTCTTTGTCTTTTGGTACACCCGGTTTGCGGTTGTACAGTGAATATACAATGGAACCGCCGATGCACCCTACAATAACAACCAATGAAATAACTACCTGCTGATTTTTATTAACGAACGTACCAATCAATTCTTCGCCCAGCATTTTTAACCCGATGAACACCAGTACTATGGCAATGCCCTGTTGCAGGTAATCAAATTTGCTCACCGCACCACGCAGTAAAAAGAAGAGGGAGCGTAAACCAAGCACCGCAAAAATATTAGAGGTATAAATCACCAGCACATTACGGCTGATGCCCATTACAGCAGGAATACTGTCTAAGGCAAATACAATATCGGTGGTAGCCAGCATCACTACTACTACAAACAACGCAGTATAAAGCGGTTTGCCATGGCGGCGGATGCGGTAGTGACCATGCCCATCTTCCAAAGTGATGGGCAGATAACGTTTCAGTTGTTTCAATACCCAGCTATCCTGCGGATCAAACTCATCATCATGATCCGTGGTAAACATTTTAAAACCGGTGTAAATCAAAAATGCACCAAAAATGTACAGCAGCCAGTGAAAACGGTTCACCAGTTCTACACCTACCGTAATAAAAATCACACGGAACAGGATGGCTAATAAAATACCAATGAGTAAGGCACGGGGAATGTATTGTTCTTTTACTTTAAAAAAACTGAAGATGAGTACAAACACAAAAATATTATCAATACTCAGGCTCCATTCCATCAGGTATGCGCTCACATATTCCAGGGCGGTTTGCTTACCTTCTTCAAACCACACAAAAGCACCAAAACCTAAACCCAGCGCCACCCAGAACAAGGTTTGATACAAAGCCTGTTTAATGGTCATGGTTTTAGAACCCTTACTCATCAATCCAAGATCAAATACTACCGCAAGGATTAATACAATGCCAAAAACGAGATACGTAATTTGTGTTGTTGTCATGATCGTATAGAAACCGCAACGTGTTTAAACAGTTGCATATTTTTTTCGGCGCCACCAGGTAAAAACAAAAGCTCCCAGCAACACCAGCACCACCGGTGCTGCTATGTTAATGAGTTGCCATTGCAGTTTTTCTGATTCCACTTTTTCTTTATTAAGCAAACGTACGGCTGCTTCTTTACTGCGCAGTGAAATAACGGAAGCATTCCCCGTCATATACTCCAATGCATTTTGTAAAAATCCTTTGTTGGCAAAGGTAATATTGGCCACCGGGCTGAAACCCATACCATACGGTTGCTCCTGTGTATAACCGTTCAGCACCAGGTCACCATCTGCTACTACTAACTGCTGACTGTTTTCTGCCGTTGCCACAGCAAAGCTTCCGTAATACTTTTCAAAATAACTTCTCATTTCAGCACTGGCACGGTTGGCATACAAACTCTGAAACTTTCCTTCCAGCAAAATACCTACGGGCAAAAAGGATTGTTTATAAAGTTGTGGAGTTTCAACCGTCTTTAATTCATCTAAACTGATCACCGCCGGTGTACTGAGTGTCTTTGCTGTTTCTGATGAAGTAAGCACTACACTCTTCTGTATGCCTTCTGCTTTAACCGTATCAACAGTATTGGCAAACTGGCTCAACACCGGTTCTGAATTTTTGGTAAGCGGATGATTGGTGCCGGTTAAAAGCGGGTAATAGTTAAACGGTACATTACCAAACTGTGGCTTGCCACCTTCAAAACCTACCACCAAACGCATCTTATCACACTGCAGGTCCTGCAATAAATCACGGTTCACCCTTACACCGTACTTAAACAATAAATCATCAATGTTCAAACCACGGTCATACGCAAGCGTACGTGAGGTAAAAGCAAGACTGTCTTTCTCCGCATACAACATATCCACAAACCACAACAGCTTACCGCCCTGCATCACATACTGATCCAGTTTCATCTTTACAGAATCACTGAAGGGAACAGCCGGTTTTACAATGAGCACCGCTGCAAACTCTTTAGGTATTACCGGCGCTGTATTGGGATTGATGATGTTGAATTGATAACTCTTCTCCACCGTTTGTACAAGATCATAGGTTTCAGGACCCGTAGGTTCTCCGTTGCCCACTAAATAACCCACCAGTGGTTTTTGTTTCCGTTGCAGCTTGGCAATGGCATCTGCAAACTTAAACTCCAGTAATGCTTCTGCATTGCCGATTGTTTTTGCAGGGTCAGGTTCGTTCACACCTGTAACAGGATTGGGACTGAAAATGGTTTTACCACTCAGCAGATCCACCGCCAGCAACTGATCACCGGTACGTACAATAGCCGAAGGAAAAATCAAACGCTGGCTGCTTTCATTTTCTTTTTGCTGCACCTGCAGGTTATACGGTAAAATACCCAATGCTTTCAACGAATCATTCATGATCTGCTGCATCACTTCCTGCTGCAGGTTGGGTTGTACTTTCAAAAGACTGTCTACATTAAAACCTTGCTGCCGTTGTGTATTGATGAAATTATAAAACAACTGTTCCCTTGCCTCTAAAGGAATGATCTCCTCCACATTGGTATAACGGATGGTGAGGCGGTTGCCGGCATAAGCCTTCATTTCATGCAACAGATCATCGGTACTGTTCTGCAGCTTGCGGAACACTGCAGGGAACTCACCCGTTAACAACACATCTACTGTAACCGGTTCTTTTAA
Source organism: Lacibacter sp. MH-610 (assembly GCF_045780045.1). NCBI lineage: Bacteria > Pseudomonadati > Bacteroidota > Chitinophagia > Chitinophagales > Chitinophagaceae > Lacibacter > Lacibacter sp. MH-610. The sequence continues at coordinate 3,627,077 of NZ_CP116002.1, read as the reverse complement.
ATTTTTGAGCAAACTGCGGGTAGGAGCGCTGAGGGAATAACGTTGCTCCGCCGTCATATCAAAACGTACCCGAAGTTGTGATGCCGCAAAATTCAGCAGCAGCAGAACAACGGCTGCCAACAACCAACTGTACTTATGCGAAAAAAGTTTCTTCATCGTTATGATTTGCGGCTGATGCGTTGAATGGTGATCACTAAAAAGAAAACCAGCAGACTCAGAAAATAAACCACATCACTTACATCAATCACACCACGGCTTAAAGAACGGTAATGTTCCTGCATACCGAGTTGCTGTATAAAATAATCAGCACCGTTACGAAACACCGGCAAACCTGCCAGTGCATCAAACCCGCTGTACAATACAAAACAGAAAAAAGCAGCCGTTAAAAAAGCTACCACGGCGTTATTGGTAAAACTGCCCGTGCATAGACTGATGGCTGTAAACGCAGCGCTTAAAAACAAAAGCCCGGTATAAGAACCGATCAACCCGCCGGTATCTAACACCGTGCCCTGCTCCGCCAGTGCTCTTAAACTCACCACATAGACCAGCGTAGGCAGCAGGGCCATTACAACTACCAGCAAGGCAGCCGTGTATTTACCCGTTGCAATCTGCGTGGCAGTGAGTGGTTTGGTTTTTAAAATTTCCATGGTGCCGCTGCGCCATTCATCAGGCAGCAAGCGCATGGTAATGGCCGGTATCAATAACAGCAGTACATAAGGTGCCAGTGTAAAAAAATGATCCAGGCTGGCATAACCATAGTCCAGTATGTTGTAATCAGAAAACACAAACAGAAAAAGCCCGTTCAGCAACAGGAACAGAATAATGGTGATATAACCCGTGAGATTGGAAAAAAACTGGCGGAATTCTTTTTTACAGATGGCCCACATAGAGGGGCAAAAATAATGGATAAACCATTGTGCTGCCCGAACATTCTTGCACAGAAAATGTTTAAAGTTTTCATCTGTCCTGCTTTAAAAATTTTCATGCACGTTCAATTGAAGGAAGAAGTTGAGATTTTTAAATGCTTTTCTTACCCCGGAGGGGTATAAATTGAATAACAAACTATGAGAACTTGCTGTTCAACCCCGCAGGGGTTGAACAGCGTTTATGGGCCTGTTTTTTACTCAGACTTTACTCCTTGAGAGTATCAAATGCTTTACCGGCTGATGTAGTAACAGGTTTACAGCGCACCTTGATTTAAAATAATCGTTGAAAGCCACTACAAGCCATATCTTATTTCAAACACCGGGGCTTTTTGAAAAAATGATAGAGGCCTTTATATTTGAAACAGATTCTCAGTCAAACTAAAACTTATATTGATTATGACCAAACCTTTACTCCTGCTCGCAGGCATGCTTGCCTGTGTGCTTACCTCATTTTCACAACCGGTTATAGATGGCGTTACCAACGATGCTCTTTACACGGTGCAGGGCACCGCTTCTGCCAATAACGGATTCGGTACCGGCAACGACCTGGGTGTGATTAAATCCTATGCCTCCACAACCGCATTGTATGTAGCCATTACCGGAAGACTCAACAGCAACAACAATATTGTGCTGTTTATGGATTTCAACAATTACAACGGCCGGGGAGGCAATACACTCGGCGGCAGTTCTTCCAGCAGCAGCGGTGTGTTCAGCACCAGTACAGCGCCGGGTGATTGCGGCGGTAACGGTGGTTTAAACGGCGCCATCATGGATGCCGGTTTTGATGCTGATTATGCCCTCGCTTTTAACGAAGGCAATGGTACTTCCAATCTCTTTCTCGATGGGGTGCGTTTTGGCAGCGGCGGTGCAGGCTATATCACCACTACGTTTATCGGGCAAACACCCAATCAAACAGGCGGGTCTGTAACCACAGCACTCAACCTGGGCGGTACCGGTAATATCATCTTTGCTTACCGTAATGATTATGATCCTTCTACCGCAACGGAGCGGGGCATTGAACTGATGATTCCTTATACCGCTTTACCCGGTGTGAATTATTTAGACCAGGTTCGCTTTTTTGCAGTTATTACCAATGGCTTTGGTTTTATGAGTGATGAAAGCATTCCCGGCACCATCACCGGCGGCAACCCCGGTTGCGATGCCAATCTCTCCGGCCAGGCGTCCACACTCTTTACCGGTTTCAGTTCCCTGCCCGTGGGTTTTACACAGTGGGAAGCAAAGCGTAACGGCAATACCGTGCAACTGAGCTGGCAGGCCGAAGAAACAGAAGCCCTTCAATACTATGAAGTGGAACGCTCTGCTGATGCCACCCGTTTCAGCCCGGTGCAGAAACTGCAGCGGGGCAATAACAGCGGCCGTGGCAGTTATACATGGGTGGATGAGGCGCCCGGCAGCGGCAAGGTTTTTTACCGTATTGCAGCCCATGGTGCTAATGGAAATCTTCGCTACTCACCGCTTTTGAGGGTAGAGGGTAATGAGTCCAAACCTCAATTCAAAGTAATACCGGCCGGCAATGCGCTGGCCCTGCAGTTAATCGGTGTGCGTGCAGGCACTTATCAATTAAGTGTAATGAACAACAGCGGGCAACTGCTTTGGAGCCAAAACCTGGTGCATGACGGTTCTAACAGAACGTTTATGATCAATCAAAAAATTGTTTTGACGAAAGGAATTTATCGGATAGTTTTACGGGGCAAAACTTTACTGCTTAGTTACTCTTTATTGGAATAAATAATACCAACTATGAAGCTTAACTTTTTACACCCTGTATCAACCCAAAAACTAATTATAACAAATACCATTTCAGCTGCAGCTTTCCTGTGGCTGTTTTTTTATGGAGGCTATCATCAAAGGTTAATCCGTAAATTGACAGGCTCTAAATCGGTAGTTCAAACAACACCGCCAGTTAGCTATTCTTACCATGAAAATGATAGCTATTGGGAGCAGACAGAATTTCATAGTCTTTTTGAAACACCTAAAAAAATTGTAATGCTGGGAAACTCTATAACATTTCGAATGAACTGGTTTGAATTGCTGAATCGTCCCGATGTTGCTAATCGGGGCATAGGATCTGATGTTACAGCAGGTTTTGTGAAACGGGTGGGTACAATTCTTAAACTCAAACCTCGTATTTGTTTTATTGAGGGTGGTGTTAATGATTTAGGAGTTCGTGTGCCAAAGGATAGTATTGTATATAATCTGCGTTTACTTATTGATACGTTTCATAAAAACGGAATTAAGCCGGTGTTAACAGCCATTACGTATGTAAGACCACCTTTTACGAATGCAGATTCATTTAATCTCAGAATAACGGAACTAAACCGGGAGTTAAAACAATTAGCAGTACAACACAGGATAACTTTAATTGATCTTAATGAAAGGTTGAGTGAAGGCAACCGTTTAAAAGCGGAGTATGCACAAAAGGATGGGGTGCATTTTACAGCCGCTGCTTACCTGATTTGGAAAGAAGAGATAGAAAAAATCTTAAAGTATGAGGGTTTGTAGTTTTAACTCCTGAAAACAATTTTACAATAAGCCTGTTATACCTACGGGCAATGAGGTAGAAGCAAGGTTACAGTGCGATGGTTCACAGGGGCTTCCTGTGAAAAGCCTCTCCTCACTTGATGATTTGGTTTACTCCGCCCCGGCAACGGGGCGGTTTTTTTACCCGCAGAGCCCCTGCATTAAATTTTTAAAAACAGCCCGCAAAAACTGCCGGGCCTGCTTTTGTACTAAACAAAAACACTTATATTGCGTAGCGTTTTTTCGGTTTCTCCATCCAACCCTGTTCAAAACCGTAGCTGTACCAAATCCGTGTAAAGACTCCTCCTCATCATCCACACATTTTACACGTACACAGAAAACGTTTTGAACAGCTATGATTAAAACTTTACGCTCCCTTTTTTTACGGGTATCATTTTTAAAAGCAGGCCTTCTTGCGGGGTTCTTGCTTGTCGGTTTGATTACCAATGCGCAGGTGTTTTTTACCAATGCAGCACCTTCTGCTACTATTAACTTCAGTAACAGCATGCCAAGTACAGTTGGTTCCAATCCTTCATCTGCATTCAATGCAAGTGGTTTTGAGCCAAATCCAACAACAGCCGGCAGATTAAATTCCAATGCATGGGCAATTACAGGTTGGAGTGACGGTAATTTAGCTTTTGGGGGAACTCAAGCAACAGCAACTACTGATTTTACAAGAGGTGCAACAGCTGTAGCCGTAACTACTGGAGGTATCTATGCCTATACAGGCATACCACAATCTGCAGCAAATCCTTGTTTAATGGTGCAACCCGGTGGAAGTGATTTTGCTCCCGGCACAATTACTTTAAGAATGGTGAATAATGGTACTGCTCCTATAACAAGTCTTGCAGTCTCCTATAATCTTTTTGTACGTAATGATCAAGGTAGAAGTAATTCATTTAATTTCTCATATTCAGTTGATGATGCTGTTTATACCCAAATAAGTACATTAGACTATACGTCAATAATAGCTGCGGATGGTTTGGGTTGGGTATTAGTGGGCGGTGCAGCTCCATCCCGTTCTACCACTATCACCGGATTGAATATTGCACCGGGTGCTTCCATTTACATTCGTTGGTCAAGTGCAGATGTCGGTGGTGCTGGTTCAAGAGATGAATTTGGTTTGGATGATATTGCCCTGACAGCATCATATACTTCTTTGCCTACGAATATTGCTTCTAATCCCGGTATAAATTGGGTAGGCTCTAATCAAACACCAACAACTTATGCACAACCCATCAATTGCAGCGGAACATCCCCTTATGTTTTAAAATACCGTCGTGTTGCAACTACCGCAAACAATCCTTCAGATGGTCGTGGTCAATGGACTACAACGCTCAATGCACAGGCAAGTGGTGCAGATGTTTCCACAACCAACATGACTGGTGGTACGAACAGTGGGTTTCTTTTTACTTCAGGTGGTACTTGCGGGGCTACTGGAACCTATGACAATAAATGGGTTTTTGGAGGACTTGCTTCTGCCACGAGAGATGTTGTTAACGGAAACAACTGGTACAATGTGTCTAATACAACTGGCAGTGAAGACATGGGATTAAACATGTCCACCGCCGGTTATTACACCTTTGTACTTCGTGATGCCGGTTATGCCAACAGTAATTTTTATGTAGGCTATACTGCAGCCGCACCGGTAAGTATTTCGCATACCACAGCTACACAGGTTACACTCAACGGAGATTATTCGCTTACGGTAGATGCTACTTTAAGTGCAAATCCTTCTTTACAAGAAAGTTTTTATCTGCGTTATCGTGTAGGCACAAATGATTTTACAGCAGGTACTTCTTTGGTGCAGGGTAATGTCACATTAAATACTGTAACTTTTAATATTCCACCACAAGTGGTAGGAGCTACGGTTTATTACTATATTTTCAGTACCACTGTTGCCAATGGCACGCTTACCGGTTACAGCGAAAGTGATAAATCATTAGCAGCCCTGCGTGTGGCAGATAACTCCAATAACAACTTTGCCTATTCCATTCCTGTATCAACAACGTACACGTGGGCGGGCGGTGCTGCAGGAGCATGGAATGTAAATACAAACTGGACGCCTAACACCGGTTTCCCCGGTAATGGTGATGCAGTTATTTTTAACAATGCTACTGCTGTAACTGTTACAGCAGTGCCTTCTGTAAACCTCCGTTCTGTTACCATGACGGGTGCAGGTGCTGTTACATGGCAGTCAAGCGCCAACCGTACCGTTAATGTAGGTTTTACAGGTGCGGCAAATCCTGTGTTTAGCCTGGCAGCAGGTAAACAACTTAATTTCTCCGGAACAGGCAATGATATTGTGCTCAATATCAAATCAGGTTTCACAGCTACAATAAGCGGCACTATTGTCTTCAGCGGTACGGCTGCTGCTGCACATCGTCTCACAGGTGAAGCAGCCAATGCAATTACGTTCCAGTCCGGTAGCCGCTTTGAAGCAGGGACAAATTTCTCAGGAAATGCATTTGGCAATTCAGGTGTAAGCAATACTGTTGTTTTTGCATCGGGTTCTATCTATGATTATTTTGACGGTGCCAATCCTTTTGGAACAAATCCAACCGGTTCAAAAGTAGTATTTCAAACAGGCAGCCTGTATCGTCATAATGTCTTGAATTTACCGGCATCCAATGGTGTAACCTATGCAAATTTTGAATTGAATTATAACGGGGCACTCGCTTCCATGAATGCATCTTCTAACCCGATGATTGTAGATAATCTTACAATTACTCAGGGAACTTTAAATCTGGATCTTGCAGGTACGCCCGGTCATGCAATTCGTGGTAATATCACTGTGGCAGCAGGAGCAACATTGAATTTTACACCTTCAAGTGCAGGCACTATCAATTTATCGGGTACAGCTACACAAACAATTTCAGGGGCAGGTACCATTAACATCAACACAAACTCAACAATAAGTGTTTCAAACACAACTGCTGTATTAGTACAAAAGAATATCAACTGTACCGGTACACTTACCGTTGCATCAAATGGTCGTCTTGAGTTTGTAGATGAAAATATTGTAACGGGCACAGGTACGTTTTCAGTACAGGCAAATTCAACCTTGGGTATTGGTTCGGCAGCAGGTATAACCACAGCGGGTACTGCAGCAGGTAATGTGCGTACTACAACCCGTAACTTTATCAGCAATGCACATTATCTCTACAATGGATCAGTAAACCAGGTTACAGGTACCGGCCTGCCCGCCACCGTTAATTTGATATCCATTTCCAATCCCACACAGGTTACATTAACTACTAATAATACACTTACTGACCGTATCAATTTAAATACAGGTTTATTCCTTGCAGGTACAGGTAACAATCTACGTATTGCCAATAACGGTACAGTGTACAGTGCAGGCGGTAATAATCCGGATAACGTATCAGCCGGTAATATTGTATTTGAAGGGGCCGGACAAACTATTGGCACATCACCGGGATTACCACAACTCTACTCTGTTATCATAAATGGTTCGGTTGATTTTAATGGTAATCCTAATACCAACTCTTCTACCATTCTGAATCGTTTGCAATTAAATGCAGGAAGCAATGTAACAGATGCACCGTTTTATAACACTGGTTCTTCATTGGTGTATAGTACCGGCGGAACTTATAACCGTAACGTAGAGTGGGGCAGTGCCAGTGCACAGGGTTATCCGCATCATGTAATTGTGCAGGCTAATACAATCGTTAACTTAAATACAAACCCGATTGTACCAAATGAATTATCTATTGCCGGTGACTTAACACTTGGTAACAGCACCGGTTATGGCAGAGTATTATTAAACGGAGGCATGGCTAAACCGCTCCAGGTACGTGGCAATCTCACCATTGGTAATACTGATGCAAATGCCAACAGTTCGGAGTTAACGCTTTCAACAGTTAACGGCGGTGATTTATGGTTGCACGGTAATTTCACCCGTTATAATAACAGTTTTTATACAGATAATTCACGGGCTATCTTTTTCATAGGCGCTGCTAATGCTACGGTGAATACACCCAATGTAACCATCACACCTGGTGTGCCCACGCAGAATTTCAGTTATGCAATCATGAACAAATCAATGCCGTCGGCTGATCTTACATTGAATTGCCCGGTGGGTATTAATAATGAACTCAGTTTGCAAAACGGTACCATTACCAGCAGCAATACCAACTTACTGGTAATGTATGATAACAGTACGGTGACAGGTATGAATTATGGTACGCTCACCTCCGGCGGCTCCGATAACTCTTTTGTAAATGGCCCGATGAAAAAAATCGGTAACGATGCATTCGTGTTCCCCGTTGGTAAATTGTATGCATCTAATCCTTTAGGTGGCAGCCCCGTGGGTGGTCATCGTTTGATTGCAATGTCAGCTCCGGCTAATACAACGGATGAATTTACCGCACAGTTCTATGTAGCGAGTGCCGGTCTTGTTGGTGCCATTGTAGCACCTGCGGCACCGCAGTTAGTTTGGGTGAGCCGCTGTGAATACTGGCGTTTGGAAAAAAATACACCGGCTGCAGCAACCGTGAATGTTACCCTTTCCTGGAATGCCAGCAGTAACTGTAACATTTCCTATGTAACCAATCTTTCAAGACTGGTGATTGCAGGTAATACTTCTACTACTTATAATGCTACCTCTTATGTTACCGGTTCAGGAAACTGGAACCGCATTGGCGCCAACACTACAACCGGTACTACCGGCGCCGGTACCATTACCTGGAATGGTGTGAATGCCTTTGGTCCTTTTGCTCTTGGTTCTATCAATGCCAATGATAATCCATTGCCCTTTGAACTCAATGCTTTCCGTGCCACCGGTAAGAAAGACCGTATTACTTTGGATTGGGAAGTAAGCAACAATGATTTGCAGGAAGCCTATACCATTGAACGCAGCCGGGATGGAAGATTCTTTGAACCGGTGGGTACTGTTACAGCTACTGCAGCCCGCACGGCTTCTTATGCATTGGACGATCTCAAACCTTTCAATGGCTGGAACTATTACCGCCTCCGTGCCCGTGATAAACAGGATATAACCGCCAGCTCTTCCATCATCAAAGTTTGGTGGGGTAAAGAAGCGGTGGTGAGTGTGCTGCCCAACCCGGCCAAAGAAAAAATTGTCATTAATCTGTCAGACCCAAGCAGCATTCAACAAATACAGCTTGTCAATAGTAACGGCCAGTTGCTGCAACAGTTCAGGGCCATCAGTTTTGTAAATGAAGTAAATGTTTCCTCACTGCAAGCAGGAATCTATTATATCCGTTTAATCGGGAAAAACGGAGCCGTAACCAAAACGTTCGTAAAACAATAAGGATCTCACCCGAAACCAACTGCTGAAAAAAGTCCCGCTCCGGCGGGATTTTTTGTTGCCGGTCAACTCCCGGTCAAAGCCCACTCAAAGGCCAGTCAAAGGCCACTCTAAAGCGTAAGGCATGCACGGGCTGTACAAACAACAAGCTTTTACTAACAGCGAACCATCAATCTTAATTTTTTCTAACTTTACGGAAAAAGGGGAATGACTTATACTGATAAATATATTGTTGAAACCTATGCTGGTCTGTTTGCCGGGCTTAGCGATACAAGTAAACGGGAGTTGATTGAAAATTTATCTAAGTCATTAAAAACGGGAAAGAAAACCCGTGACCATAAATTCTTTAAATCGTTCGGAGCTTTTTCTTCAAAAAAATCTGCTGAATCAATTATTGCAGATATAAAGTCAAGCAGAAAATTCACGAAAAAGCAAATAAAGCTCTGATGCAATACCTGCTTGATACGAGTACCTGTGTTTTCTTTTTGCGGGGAAAGCTTAACCTGGATGAAATAATTAAGAAAGCAGGTTTGGAAAACTGTTTTATTTCTGAGATTACAGTTCTTGAATTACGTTATGGGGCAGAAAACAGCGATACCCCTGCAAAATCACACAAGGCAGTGGATGCATTTGTAAGCGGTCTTTCTATCATACCCATCTACGGTTCTATAAAGCGTTATGCCAAAGAAAAAGTGAGGCTCAGAAAAGCAGGAAAGCCCATGAATGATGAGTTTGATTTGCTAATCGGTGTAACAGCTATTGAACATAAACTCACTCTTGTTACAGATAATATCAAAGATTTTGAGCGACTCGATGGTATAAAGTTGGAAAACTGGTTTAAAAGAAAATCAGAATTGTAACCGAAATAATCATCCCGGTATACACTCTTTTTAAAACTCAACCGAAAATTACACCGCAAAACTCTCACCGCAGCCACAGGTGCGGGAGGCATTGGGATTGTTGAAATGAAATCCCTTGCCGTTTAACCCATCACTGAAATCCAGCGTGGTATTATAGAGATAGAGAAAGCTCTTCATATCAGTAACCACCTTCACACCATTGTCTTCAAATACCTGGTCAGTGGCTTTATCTTCATTATCAAAATCCAGTTTATAACTCAACCCGCTGCAGCCACCACCCACAACAGAAACACGGAGAAAATAATCTTCACCGATGGCTGCCTGTTGTTTCAGATCCCTTACTTTTTCTTTGGCTTTTTCACTTACATAAATCATAACACATCCATTTAAAAAATAAAGAGCAAGTTGCAGGCCATTGTCGGCTCCCTGCTCAATTTGTCACAAAGTTACCGGTTTTCAGGAGTTCTGTCAGGCCATTTGTTCCTGTACAATCCGGATGGTTTGTTCTATGGCAAACTGCAGCTCTTCTTCCGTGGTCATTCTTCCAAAACTAAAACGTACACTGCTTTTGATTTGTGCATCCGTCAACCCCATAGCTTTTAATACATGGCTGGGCGCCGGTTGGGCACTGGTACAGGCGCTGCCGGCTGATACGGCCATCACCCGGTTGAGTGCTGTGAGCAGAGAGGCTCCATTAGGCACGGGAAAACAGAGATTGCTCACCTGTGGTAAACGTTGGGGGCCTCCGCCATTAACGATGGCGCCGGTGGCTGCACATATAGCTGTTTCAAAACGGTCTCTCAGTTGCTGCATACGGGCCGCTTCCGTTGTCATTACTTCAGCAGCAATAGCGCCTGCTTTTCCAAAACCAACAATGCCGGGCACATTGAGCGTGCCGCTTCTCAAACCCCGTTCATGACCGCCCCCGCTTATTTGTTCTTTCAAAACCACACGGGGATTTTTGCGGCGTACATAAAGAGCACCGCATCCTTTGGGGCCATAAAGTTTATGGGCAGAAAAAGCCAGCAGATCAATATTGGCGGTTTGCACATTGACTGAGATTTTGCCTACGGCCTGCGTGGCATCACAGAAAAACAGTACACCGTTTTGTTTGGCAATAGCGCCTGTTTGCTCAATGGGATTGATAACGCCGGTTTCATTATTGGCATACATCATCGCAATAAGCAGGGTAGTGGGGCGGATGCTTTGTTGCAGGAGTTCAAGATCTGGCAAACCATTTTTATCAACCGGCAGTACGGTTATCTCTATTCCTTTTTTGGAAAGAGCGGCACAGGTATCCAGTACCGCTTTATGTTCTGTAGCACAGGTAATGATATGATTGCCTTTGGAAGCATAAGCTTCGGCTACACCCCGCAAGGCCAGGTTGCAACTCTCCGTAGCACCGGAGGTAAAAAGAAGTTCTTCTTTTTCTGCGTGAATCAAAGCAGCTAATTGCTCACGGGCCACCGTAACCGCTTCTGCTGCCTGCCAGCCATAAGCATGTGTGCTGCTGGCGGCATTGCCAAATTGCTTTGTAAAAAAGGGAAGCATGGTTTGCACCACCGTTTCATCAACGGGAGTCGTGGAGCAATAATCAAGGTAAACAGGAACCTGCATGTGTGAGCAACAAAGTTAGCATCGTTGGTTGTAACTTTCCGTCAAAATCAAACCATGCTCAAGGTAGAACATATCGGCATTGCCGTAAAAGACTTTACTGTTTCCATTCCGCTCTTTGAACAATTGCTCAATACGAACTGCTACAAACAGGAGCAGGTAGCATCCGAACATGTAAACACGGCCTTCTTTCAGAAAGGCACCACCAAGATTGAGTTGCTTGAAAGTACTACTGCTGATGGGGTGATTGCTAAATACATTGAGAAGAAAGGTGAAGGTATTCATCACATTGCTTTTGAAGTAGAGGATATTGAAGCAGAAATGAAAAGACTGCAGCAGGCCGGTTTTATATTGCTGAATGAACAACCCAAGAAAGGGGCTGATAATAAGCTTGTGGCTTTTCTGCATCCCAAAACCACCAACAGTGTACTCATCGAAATCTGCCAGGAAATCGTATAAATAAAAATTCCGGCCATACAGCCGGAATTTTTTTATGCAGAAAGTTGAATGCTTATTGTTTGATGAAAGCAACCTGCTCCAGGGTAGAACCATTCTCCACTAAACGGAGGAAGTAGCTGCCCACAGGCATACCTTCTACACTGATCTGTACAAGATTGCCGGAAGTAGGAGTAATTGTTTTCATGAGTTTACCCTGTGTGCTGAAGATCTGGATCTGTTGGTTACGCTGGATACCTTCACCAATCTGTACGTTCACAGTGTTTACTACAGGATTGGGGAAGAGCAACAACTTGATCTTTGCCTTGCTGCTTACACGCACTACACCGGAATAGCCAAACTTACCATCCACATCTACCTGGCGTAAACGATAGAATACCGCAGCAGCATTAATCGGACGGTCATCCGTAAAGCTGTAGTTCTTAACAGAGCCCGAACTGCCGGCAGCAGCTACAGAACCCAGTACTTCCCAATTGTTGAGATCAGCACTTCTTTCAATTACAAATTCCAGTGAGTTGATTTCCTGGTAAGTGAGCCAGGTTAAACGGATCTGGCCGGGAACTTTATTATCTGCATTGAACTTATCCAACGTTACAGGCAAAGGACCTTGACCTGTTGCAGTTAAAGCGGTAGGACCAACCAGGTTAGTGTTGTTAGAACCACCCCATACAATACCTGTAGGGGAAATAGAAATCAATTCGCTGTTACCGTTTGCAGCCAGTACTCTACCACCGGATAACACGTTGAAAGTTGTACCGCAGCCGGTATAAAGTTTACCGCCGGCTTTAAAATCAATGGTTCCGCACACAAATACATAAAGTGTGGGAGTAGCGGCTGTATTGGCAACAGGGCAATTGGTACCACCATTGCTGTAAGTAGGATTGTTTACCTGTACCGTCATGCCGGCAGGAATACAAACAATGTCCATATGACCGGGAAGTGTCCCACCATTCCAGGTAGAACCATCATTCCAGTCACCATTGTTAGTCACCACCCACTTGGTACAGTTACTTCCTGCATTGGGCATATTGCTGCAGGTAGGTTTGGAGAATGCGAAGGGCCAGTTAATACCTTGGCTGAAACTCAAAGAGGTAAATGCTGTTACAAACAGCGAAACGAGTAAAACTTTTTTCATACAGTACTATTTTTTTTGTGTGTAAATAGCTCTGCATAGGAATTGTATTCCGGCTTATTTCTTAGAAAAGGATTACTGATGTTTCAGGAGGATATACGGAGAGGGAGGGTGTAAAAATAGTATTTTTTATAAGCAATTGTATTTATTGGCCTAGTATTTTTTCCATACGCATACTTCTGCTTCCTTTGATGAGAATGTGTGCGTCTGTAACTGATTGTTGCTGAAGCCATTTACCTGCTTCTTCTGAATTCGCAAAGGAATGGTAGGGATGATTGAGTTTCAGGAAATCACCGCCCACCAGCACCACGGCATCCCAGTTCGTTTCCTGTAAAAGTGAAACGATAGCAGCATGTTCGGCAATGCTTTCCACACCCAGCTCGGCCATGGCGCCCAGCATTAATATTTTATGATGAGCGTTGAGTTTAGCAAAGTTTTCAATGGCCAGTTTCATACTGCTGGGGTTGGCATTATAAGCATCCAACACTACTTTATTGCCTTTATATTCCAGAAGCTGGGAGCGGCTGTTAGAGGGTGTGTACGACTCAATAGCCGATTTGATTTTTTCAGCCGGTACTCCAAAATGTAAACCTACCGTTACTGCTGCCAATACATTGGGTAGATTATAGTCGCCCACGAGATGAGTATCAATACGGGCGAGCTGCGGATTGTTATCTATACTAACTGCCAGGAATGGGTCACTTTGTAATAAATGCCCGGTTACATCGGCATCCGAAGTGCCATAGCTGATGCAGAGTGTGATGCCCCGGCTCATATCTTTTAAATAATCGTAATCATTATTCATGAAAATACTGCCCCCGGCGGCACGTATAAAATCATAGAGTTCGCCTTTACCTTTTTTTACACCTTCAATACCACCAAAACCTTCGAGGTGGGCTTTACCTACATTATTAATGAGTCCATAAGTGGGTAATACATATTGGCAGTAAGAAGCAATTTCACCCTGGTGATTGGCACCCATTTCAATTACGGCTATTTCTGCATCTGCGGGAATGCGTAATAAAGTAAGTGGTATGCCGATATGATTATTGAGATTTCCCTGCGTGGTACTTGTTTTAAAATGGGTTGATAAAACGGCATGAATCAGTTCCTTGGTGGTGGTTTTTCCGTTGCTGCCTGTTATAGCCAGAAAAGGTATTTTGAATTGCAGGCGATGATGTTTTGCCAGTTGCTGCAGGGCAGTTAAGGCATCATCTACCCGGATAATCTTTGGAGAATCAATGCCGGTGGCTTCATCCACAATTACAGCCGCTGCCCCCTTTTCAAGCGCCTGGCCTGCAAAAAGATTGCCGTTAAAGTTGGGACCTTTTAAGGCAAAGAACAAATCGCCGGGTTGAAGCAGGCGGGTATCTGTTTGTACAGAAGGATGCTGGAGGAAAAGCCGGTAGAGTTGTTCTGTTTGCATGCGTCAAAGATAAAGAAGCCGTTTATTCCTGCGGGAGGCCTTAAAAAAACTGTAAATCACTGTAAGCTTTTTGTAAGAGCTTATCCTTTATCTTCGCACATCTAAAAAAACTATTATGAGAAAATTAATACTCTTTTTGGGTCTTATTCTCCCTGCTATTACTGCAATCAGCCAGGATAAAGAAGATGGCTCAGCCCTGTTCATCAGGGTAGGTGCAGGTTATGGTTTACGCCTCGCACAGATCCCCCCTCAATTGGATGCCGCCGGCCAGAAGCATTACAAAAATCTGCGTAACGGCATGAACACGAATCTTCAGATCGGCTATCGTTTTACTGAAAAAACAGCTATCTCCGTAATATACAGTCGTTTTGGTTCTAAAGCGGAAGGTTCCAGCAATGGAGTAGCACTTGAATCAAAAGAAGGCTTATCAATGGTATCACTCGCTGTTCAGAATTTTCTGTCCATCAGTGACAAGCATGATGTGAACTTTATTACAAGAGTTGGTCCTGGTTTGATTTTCTACAATGGACAGGAAACCTATAAAACAAACCCTCAGCGTTTTGTAGATGCTTATGAAACCCGTCTTGGGTTATTTACAGGTATCGGCGTAGATTTAAAAATCTCCAAAAGTGTTCGTTTTGAATTGACGTTTGATAAAACATGGGGACGTATTACAGAAAATAAAGTAAAGACCAATGCTGATGTAGTTGCATTAGGCGCAGGTCTTCGTTTTGAACTTTAATAAGTCATTTATCTCTTTTGTAAAGGAGCCGGGTTCTTATGAATCCGGCTCCTTTTATTATGTTAGTTTCTGTAACATAAAGCAATAAGGATGATTCTTAAGGGTATGAATGAAATTATTAAGCAGGTGATACATTCAATAATATTTATTTGTCAACAGTGCCTGAATAGCGGTACAAGAGAGGCTTTTTACAACGGCACCAATCACTACCATTTATTGTCAATACACTTAGGAATGTTGAGAGAAAAAAAAATCCCTGCACAATTGTACAGGGATTCTTTTATCAATATCCTCTATCAGCGTTTGCGGCTGTTTTGTTTTCTTTTCTGGAACCAGTTACCGGTTTTAAATCCGTTTCCTTCCTGGCTGCCGTAGCGTGTCATAGCACAACGGAAACCAATGGTAGAACTGCTTTGATCTTCTTCAAGGAAACGACGGGTACCGGGACTGAGCCAATAAGCACGGTCGTTCCAGCTACCACCTTTTAACACACGGCTCTTATCGCCAATTAAAGTGGTAACAGAATAGCCATATTGAACACCGCTCAGGGAATCACCATCAAGATAGTCAATCGCATAACCTTTCTGGTAGTTGCGGCGGTTCTTTACTTCATCTTCAGTTTCATCACGGTACTTAACCCGGCCCATAGAATCTCTCTCCGGTTTGCCGGTGCTCAGATCCATACGCTGGAATTTATTACCACGATAGTAGTTGAAATCATCACCATCTGTTGGACTTAATGGACGGTACACATCCGCTACCCACTCACTTACATTACCGGCCATATTATACAAACCAAAACCATTGGGGTAAAAAGCTTTGATAGGACCCGGAATAGCAGAACGGTCGTTCAAACCACCGGCCACACCCATATTATCACCGGCACCTCTTTTAAAGTTGGCTAAGAACTGACCTTGCCAGGTGCTATGACGTGCATCACGCAAACCATTTACATTCTGGCTCCACGGATATACCTGTTTGTTGGCTGTTAACTCTTCACCACGGCGTTTTTCGCTTTTGCGGGGGTTAGGGTTCTGGTTGATATAACCGTAAGCAGCATATTCCCATTCAGCTTCTGTAGGAAGTCTGTAATCAGGAAGGATGATACCTTCTTCAAAACTGATATTTGTTGGAACCTGCTTGGTTACAGGGTCTTTGAAGGTACTGATACCTTTACCGGGAGTTGCCTGGTATTCACCCAGCAAATAGGCCTTGGTATTAAAGTTCTCCTGGCCACCGCCCTGTAGTTGTTTTTGTATTTCAGCTTTTTTGTTTACGATATTTTTATCCCAGAGAATGTTTTCGTTCACCCTGTCTGTACGCCATAAGCAATAATCATAAGCCTGTTTCCAGCTTACACCTACTACAGGATAATTATTATAAGAAGGATGACGGAAATAATACTCCACATAAGGCTCATTATAGGCCAACTCACTGCGCCAAACCAGTGTATCAGGTAAAGCACGGTTGGTAATGGCTGTATCCTGGAATACTTTATTAAGCCAGAATAAATATTCACGGTAGTGTACGTTGGCTACCTCTGTTTCATCCATGTAAAAAGAAGCAACTGTAACACGGCGGGGAATATTATTCCAGTCACGCATTACATCTTCCTCCGTTGCACCCATGGTAAAAGTACCGCCCTGTACAAATACAAGACCGGGGCCTTTGGCCTGCTCTTTTTCCTTGGCTACACGAAAGCCACTACCATTGGGATCATTATAGGTCCATCCGGTATTGGTAGACTTATCGTACTTCTTTTTCTTGAATAATCCTCCATTCTTACAGGAGGCTAACAACAGGGTGCCGCATAAAATGGATACGGTCAGTTTCAGTGGGAAAAGGTTTTTCATCTTTTCGTTTTTTGTTTAACGAGGGACTTGTAAAATTATTGTATTGGATTTCAACACCGTATTAAAAATCCGGTGCAAAGCAAACATAATCATTTTATTCATCAAAATAAATCTGCAGCCCAAAATTCAGTTACTTTTGAGGGTATCCCTTATTATGCGCTGCTTTTTAGCTTTATTGATATCCCTGTTCCTCTACTTGCCGGCGCAGGCACAGCGAACCTATAAAAACAGTTCGGTACTGGCTACGGGCAGCTGGTACAAACTGGCCATTAAAACAGCCGGTATCTATAAAGTGGATTTGCCTTTACTGCAATCCCTGGGCATTACTTCAACTTCTATCTCAAGCAACTCTATTCGTTTGTATGGAAATGGCGGGCAAATGTTACCCGAAGCCAATGCCGTTTTTCGTCATGATGATCTGGCTGAAAATGCCATTTGGATGGTAGATGGCGGCGATGGGGTATTTAATGGCACTGATTATTTTTTATTTTATGCACCCGGCCCTGATGGCTGGGTAAAAGACTCCGCCAATCAAACATTCCGGCATCGTAAAAATCTCTATGCATCTGAGTCTTATTATTTTCTTACAGTAGGTGCGGCAGGCAACGGGTTACGAATATCCAATCAATCCATAAGTGCTTTGCCCAATGGACAGGTTTCTGTTTTCAGAGACCGGTATTTTTATGAACTGGACAGTCTTAATTTTTTAAAAAGCGGTAAGGAGTGGTTTGGAGAAGAATTCAGCAATGCGCCGGGACGCAGTTTAACCAAAACATTTACGATTAATTTTCCCAACCTCGTTACAGGCAGCCCGGTTAATATAGTTTCGCAGGTGCTGGCAAGGAGTACCGGCAGCAGCAGCAGCTTTTCCGTACGGGTGAACAATAATAACGTTTTGCTTCAGAGCATCAATCCCATTGGCACAGGTATTTATGACCCTGCTGCTATTGTGAATGAAAATGCTGCTTCTTTTTCTGTAAACCAATCAGCGCTTTCTGTACAATATGTGTATCAGCCAACCAGCGTGAACGCACAGGGCTGGCTTAATTGGTTTGAGTTATTTCCGCAGCGGCAATTAAGTTTAAACGGTGTTGATCAATTATCCTTCAGGGATTGGAATACGGTAGGCCCCGGTAATAGCACTGAGTTCAGGTTACAGGGAGCAACAAACGGTGTGATGATTTGGGATATTACCAATCCTTTGTCACCCGCTAATCAAACCGGAAATCTGAATGGAAGTGAATTCAGGTTTACACAAACAACCGAACGGTTGAAAGAATTCATCGCATTTCAAAATCATCAAAACATACCCAAGCCTTCAATAGTTGGCAGGGTTACGAACCAGGACCTGCACAATTCAACAACGGTTCAATACCTCATTGTTACCCATAGCTCATTACTGAGTGAAGCACAACGCCTGGCTGCCTGGCATCGTCAGCGGGGTCTCTCAACCTTCGTGGCTACCACCGAACAGATATTCAATGAATTTGCCTCCGGTACGCCGGATCCTTCTGCCATTCGTGATTTTGTAAAAATGTATTATGATAAAGCCGGTACTGTTACGGCCAACCGGCCCCGTTACCTGCTCCTGATGGGGGATGCTTCCTTTGATTATAAAGACCGAACAGCAGGCAATACCAACCTGGTGCCTTGTTATGAAAGTGATGCCTCACTGGATCCTTTACAAACTTATACGTCTGATGATTTCTTTGGTTTATTGGATGATGCAGATAATGTGACTTCTTTTTTCCCGGCACCTTTGCTTGACATCGGCATAGGACGCATACCTGCCCGTACGGCTGCAGAAGCTAAAAATGCAGTGGACAAAATCATCCGCTATCATACAAAAGAAGCAATGGGACCCTGGCGTAATGAAATTACATTGGTAGCCGATGATGAAGATAATAACCTGCACCAGGATGATGCGGAGCTGCACGCCTCCATTATCAAAAGTAAAAACCTGTTTCAAACGAATAAGATTTATCTCGATGCCTTTCGCCAGCAAAGTGGTAGTGGCGGCAGCCGTTATCCCGATGTAAACCAGGCCATCAACAACCGGATTTTTTCGGGAACATTGATCTGGAATTACAGTGGTCATGGTGGTTTCAGAAGACTGGCAGAAGAAGCTATCCTGGACCAGGAAATGGTCAACAGTTGGAGTAATCCTGATAAGTTGCCTTTATTTATCACAGCCACCTGCGATTTTGCACCTTATGATAATCCCACCATTACATCAATCGGAGAAAATATTCTATTACGGGAACGTACAGGCGCTATTGCATTAATGACCACTACCCGTGTTGTATTTGCCTTCAGCAACCGCATCATCAACAGTAATTATTTTCAGCAGGCGCTTACACCGGATGCTAACGGTGTGTACCCGGCTCTGGGAGATGCTGTTCGCCTGACCAAGAACGTTACCTATACCAACTTTGGTGATATCATTAACAACCGCAAGTTTACTTTGCTCGGTGATCCTGCTGTACGTATTGCTTTTCCCGAGCAGAAAGTACGTACCACCCTTATCAATAACAGGCCACCTTCAACCGATACACTCAAGGCATTAGACCGTTACACCATCAAAGGCGAAGTAACGGACAGGAATGGTATCAAGCTCAGCTCCTTTAACGGAAATGTGTATCCTGTTATTTATGATAAGGAGCTGAATGTGCGTACACTGGCCAATGACCCGGGTAGTCTGCCGGTGAATATTGCCCTGCAGAACAACGTTGTGTTCAAAGGCAAAGCAAAAGTGACCAATGGGGAATTCAGCTATACGTTTGTGGTGCCGAAAGATATCAACTACCAGTTCGGCAATGGTAAAATCAGTTATTATGCTGAAAATGGTTTAACTGATGGTAATGGTACGGAAGCAACTATTGTTGTAGGTGGCGCCTCCAATAATCCACTCACTGATCAAACAGGTCCGCAGGTAAAAGCATTTCTCAATGATGAGAAATTTGTAAACGGTGGTATTACCAATGAGCAGCCTGTTTTGGTACTGAAACTGTTTGATTCCAGCGGCATTAATACGGTTGGTACCGGAATCGGGCACGACATAACTGCCACGCTGGACCGTAACAACCGCTTTTTTATCCTGAATGATTTTTATGAGGCTGATGCTGACAGCTACCAACGTGGCACAGTACGGTTTCAAATGCCCAAACTGGAAGAAGGATTGCATGAGCTTTCCATTAAAGTATGGGATGTGGCCAATAACAGCAGCGATTATAAACTGGAGTTCAGGGTGGTAAAAGACCGGGAGTTGAAACTGGAACGGGTGTATAACTATCCCAACCCATTTACTACCAGTACTACATTTATGTTTGAGCATAACCGGCCCGGTGATGACCTGCGTGTAACGCTCCGCATTTTTACTGTTTCAGGAAAACTGGTGAAATCTATTTTCAGCACAATAAACAACCCCGGAAACCGTTCTTTTGAGTTGAACTGGGACGGTACAGACGATTTTGGAAACAAAATCGGGCGTGGCACCTACATTTACCAACTGGAGGTAAAAGATTCAAACGGTAACAGGCAATCGGCCCTTCAAAAATTAGTGAAACTATAAACAAGTACCCTGCTGATTGCTGAAATCTAAATTCTTCTATTTTTATGCCCAAATCAAATATGCTAATGAGACAAATCAACCAACTGCTTTTCTGTTGTTTTTTCCTTTCCGTTTTTAGTAGCCCAGGCTTTGCACAGGATTCCATCAATGTGGTTACAACCGCAGTTCCCATGTTACGTATTTCACCGGATGCCCGTGCAGGCGGTATGGGCGATGTGGGAATTGCCTCTACGCCTGATGCCAACGCTTCTTTCTGGAACCAGGCTAAGATTCCTTTTGCCACTCAAAAATCAGCGATTGCTGTAACTTATACTCCCTGGTTAAAAGACCTGGGTTTGAATGATGTGTATCTTATTTCTGCTGCCGGTTATCACCAGATTACAGAAGACCAGGCGCTTTCAGGATCACTCCGTTACTTCAGTCTTGGTAATATTCAGTTTACAGATTTTGCCGGTAACGATCTGCAACGCTTCACACCCCGTGAGTGGGCTTTTGATGCAGGCTACAGCCGCCGCTTAAGTGATAAAATAGGTGTGGGCGTTGCCCTCCGTTTTATTTACTCCAACCTTGGTAACGGTACGTTCCAGGGTACGCCTTTAAAGCCCGGTACTGCTGTTGCCGGTGATCTTTCATTCTTTTATGATGGCCGTAATGAAACAGGCAAAGGTTTAACTGCCGGTGCCGTAATGAGCAACCTGGGCAGCAAGATTACGTATACACAGGATGCAAATGCAAAAGATTATATCCCTGCTAATCTTGGTTTAGGTGTGATGTATCATGCAGTAATTGATGAAACCAGCAAACTCAGTTTTGGAATGGATATCAATAAACTGATGGTGCCAACACCTCCCGGTCGTGTACGCACACCTGAAGAAATAGCCGCATACCGCAACAAGAATGTGGTAGGAAGCTGGTTTTCTTCTTTTGGAGATGCTCCCGGTGGTTTTGGTGAAGAAATGAGAGAGTTCCAGGTTTCAGTAGGTGCTGAGTATTCTTACAATGATTTGTTTTTTGCCCGTGCCGGTTATTTTTATGAAGATAAAACAAAGGGTAACCGCCGTTTCTTTAGTTTGGGTGCCGGTATCAAGTACAATAAGCTCGGGTTTAACTTTTCATACCTTGTACCTACCGGTCAGGGTATCAACCGTAACCCGTTGAGCAACACCACCCGTTTTTCATTGTTGTTTGATTTAGGTGGTGATGGAGATGAATAACAAAATCAATTCATAAAAACGTTTTGCAGAAAGCGGAGGTACGTTACCTTCGCTTTTTTGCATAAATACAGGTATATGGGATTGAGAATCGGATCGGGCATTGACTATCATCAACTGGCAGAAGGCAGAAAATTATTTATTGGCGGTGTAGAAATACCGCATCATAAAGGAGCGGTTGGTCATAGCGATGCTGATGTATTGCTGCATGCTGTGTGCGATGCCCTGCTCGGAGCTTTGGCATTGGGTGATATCGGCACTCATTTTCCGGATACTTCTGCTGAGTTTAAAAATATTGACAGCCGCATATTACTGCAACGGAGTTATGACCTTATCAAAGAGCGTGGCTACCGGGTGATTAATGTAGACAGTACCCTTTCTTTACAGGCGCCCAAAATCAAACCCTATATTGCTCAGATGCAGCAAGCCATCGCTTCCATTCTTGAAATTGAAGTAACTGATGTATCCGTAAAAGCTACCACTACCGAACAAATGGGTTTTGTGGGAAGAGAAGAAGGATTGATGGCACAGGCTACTGTATTGCTTGAAAAATAAAATGCATGAAGATCAGAATTATCAATCATTCCAATAACCCCTTACCGGAGTATGCAACCACAGGCTCCAGTGGTATGGACATCCGTGCTTTTTTACAAGTGCCGGTGGAACTGAAGCCGATGGAACGTACCCTGATTCCTACGGGTTTGTTTTTAGAAATACCGCAAGGTTATGAGGCGCAGATACGTCCAAGAAGCGGGCTGGCCATTAAGCAGGGTATTACCTGTTTAAATACACCCGGCACTATTGATGCTGATTACAGGGGTGAAGTGAAAATTATTTTAATTAACCTCAGTACAGAAACGCAAGTGGTGCAAAGCGGTGAGCGTATTGCACAGATGGTGTTTCAGAAAGTAGAACAGGTAAGCTGGGAACCGGTTGAGCAGTTGCAGGATTCAGGACGTAGTACCGGGGGCTTTGGCAGTACCGGCAAACATTAAACATAGTTAAACACATGAGAGTATTCATTTTTACCGGTTGTATGGCATTGTTGCTCTTTGCATGCCGCTCTACCAAAAACATTCAGAAGGCTATTGAGAAAAAAGATACAGTTGCTGTAGTTATTCCTGTAGATACGCCCACACATGAAGACACTCTCAAGTTGATAGCAAATGTGTTTAACGGTTATAAACCGATTGAATACAAAACCTTTGCTGCCAAAATAAAAGTTGATTACTTCAACAGTAAAGGAAAGCAGCCTGACTTTGTAGCCAATATACGCATGCGTAAAGACAGCATCATCTGGATTTCCATCAGTAATGATATTGGTATTGAAGGTTTTCGGGTGCTCATAAATAAAGACAGCATCCGTGTGATGGATAAACTGGCCAATACCTACCAGGTAAAACCATTAACAAGTCTGCAGGACATTGCACAGATTCCGTTTTCGTTTACTGATTTACAGGAACTGCTGGTAGGTAATCCTGTTTTTTTTAACAGGGACAGTGTAGTGGCGTATAATCGTACAGAAAAAGGATACACCCTGCTCAGTTCCGGCGATGTTTTTAAAAATCTTTTGTCCTTCAGTAACAGCTATAATTTTGAAAAAAGCAAACTGGATGATAAAGATGTAATGCGTAACAGAACAGCTGATCTCAGTTATTTTGAATATGAAACAAAAAGCGGTTTTGTATTTTCTACTTACAGGGAATTGTTTTTATCGCAGCAGAATAAAATGGACATCCAGCTCAAGTTTAAAGATTACAGGTTTAATGAAGAGCTGAGTTTTCCTTTTACAGTTCCTAAAAAATTCAAAAGAATACAATAAGGCATACGATTTTACTGCAGGTGCCGTTCTCCTAGGGAAGCCTTATTTTTGTAACTAAACCCAAGCCTATGCAGCGTTTACTGGCCTTTGTTCTCTTTTTAGCTATACAATTATCTGCAACTGCCCAGCAGCCTAATGAGCGTGCCGAACTGGAACGTAAAAAAAGAGAAACACAGAAAGAGATTGACATCTTAACCAACCAGTATAACGAAATCAAAAAAAACAAAAAGGCCAGTCTTGGTCAATTGGCAGTAATACAACGGAAACTGCAACTGCGTAATAAAATCATCGGCGATATCAACAAACAGGTTAATGTGATTAATCAAAACATTAATAATTCCTATAAGGAAATGCGTCGCCTGCAGAAAGATCTTGATACACTAAAGATGAACTATGCACAGAATGTAGTGTATGCTTACAAGAACCGCAGCAGTTATGATTTCCTCAACTTCCTTTTTTCAGCCAGTGATTTTAATGATGCCATCCGGCGTATTTCATACATGCGTGCTTACCGCAACTACCGCTCTCAGCAATTAGATGCCATTGTAAAAACAGAAAAACTGTATAAAGAAAAAATTGTAGAGCTTACCAACAACAAAAAAGAAAAAACACAGGTGCTGGGTGAACAAACCAAAGAAATGGGCGAGCTGGTAAAAGATAAAAACGAGCAGGCTGCTGTGGTAGATGAAATCAAAAAGAAGGAAAAAGAAATCAATAAAACACTTGCAGCTAAAAAGAAACAGGCGCAACAATTACAGGCATCCATCACTGCTGTAATTAACAGGGAAATTGCCAATGCAAGAAAAGAAGCGGCAGCCAAAGCGAAAGCCGAAGAAGCAAAAATAAAAGAGGAAGCAAAGAATAATACAACTGTTACCACGCCTAATACGAATGCTGCAACTACCAATAAAACCACCGTTGTAAAAAAAGAAGAAACCAAAAAGCCGGCCAGTTACCTGGAGTATAATAAAGAAGATATTGCTTTGGGTGCCAGCTTTGAAAGCAATAAAGGTCGGTTGCCTTTTCCGGTAGATAATGGTTATATCTCCGGCAACTTTGGTACAAACACAGTACCGGGTACTTCAGTCAAATATCAACAGGATTTTATCACTATCACTTCACCTGTTGGTACATCTGTAAAAGCTTGTTTTGACGGAGAAGTAATGAGTGTGTATGATGTGGGCGGAATGACTGCTGTTACTATTAAGCACGGAAAATATTTTACTACTTACAGCAATCTTGCATCTGCAACCGTATCAAAAGGTCAGCAGGTAAAAACGGGACAATTAATAGGAAGAGTAGGCGAAAACCTCGATGGTGACGGAGAGTTGAATTTTATTCTTGCAAGAGAACTTCAATTCATCAATCCTACAGGTTGGTTACGCAGTCGTTGATGCGGGTACAAACCGTTCGTATAACTCTTCATACTTCGGTACAATACGATGAATGGCAAACTGCGCCGCATGTTCTTTTGCATGCTGTTTGAAACTTGCTAATTCTGTTTCATCCTTCAACAAATCAATACCCAGTTTGCTCAGTGCTTTAATATCACCCACATTGGCCATATAACCGGTTTGTCCATGCAGATTGATTTCAGGCAAACCACCTGCATTGGTAGAAAGTACAGGCACACCTGCTGCCATGGCTTCAAGCGCTGATAATCCAAAACTTTCATATTCAGAAGTAAGTACAAACAGATCAGAGATGGCAAGAATTTCTTCCATTTCCTGTTGCTTACCAAGGAAACGGATTTCATCACACAAATTCAATTCACGGCAAAGCTCTTCTGCATCGGGCCTGTCTGGTCCATCGCCCACCATCAGTAATTTGCTGGGAATGGCTTTATTGATTTCATGAAAAATCCGGATCACATCATTTACCCGTTTTACTTTACGGAAGTTAGAGGCATGGGCAATGATTTTTTCACCATTAGGCGCCAATACTTTTCTGAATGCATCCAGCGGTTTTTTGGAAAACCGTTCTACATCCACAAAATTGTAAATCACTTCAATTTCCTTTTCAACAGAAAAATTATGATAGGTTTCTTTTTTGAGATTTTCTGAAACCGCCGTAATCGCATCACTTTCATTGATGGAAAAAGTTACCACCGGCTCAAAGGTTTTATCTTTTCCCACTAATGTTATATCAGTACCATGCAAGGTTGTAATCACCGGAATATCTTTTCCTTTCTTCTTTAAAATCTGCTTGGCCATATAGGCAGCAGATGCATGAGGGATGGCATAGTGCACATGCAGTAAGTCAAGATCATTATTGAGCACCACATCCACCATGGTGCTGGCCAGTGTGGTTTCATAAGGCGGATAATCAAACAAAGGGTAATGCGGCACCCTTACTTCATGATAAAATATATTGGTAAAAAAGCCGCTCAAACGAACCGGCTGCTGGTAGGTAATAAAGTGAACAGCGTGTCCTTTTTCTGCCAGGGCTTTTCCAAGTTCTGTGGCCAAAACACCGCTTCCGCCGAAAGTGGGATAGCAAACAATTCCGATTTTCATATTATAGAATAATAAACGAAGTTAGGATTTTAAATTCACTGCCCTTTTTTATCCATTGCCATTAATCCTGCTTTAAGTAGGTTTGTAACAATTCACAAAACATTCATCATGCGTATTGTTTTCATTTTTCTCATCAGTCTCTTCGTTGCTGGGCAACTGCATTCACAAACAAGTAAAGACTCTTTAATGTTCAAACGAATAGCCGACCTTGTTTTGAGCAACGGAAAAGCATATGAAAATCTCCGTTTCTTATGCAAACAGGTAGGGCCACGCCTGAGCGGATCGCCACAGGCTGAAAAAGCAGTAAAAGAAACCTTAAGGATGATGAAAGAAATGGGAGCTGATACGGTTTACCTGCAACCTTGCATGGTGCCGCATTGGGTACGTGGTGCAAAAGAAAATGCAGTATTGGTGAATGCAGGTGGTCAATCCATTCCATTGAATGTATGTGCCCTGGGCAATAGTGTGGGTACCGGTAAAGCGGGCATTAAAGCTGAAGTGATTGAAGTGCGTTCTTTTAAGCAACTGGATAGTTTGGGTGAGAAAGGGGTAAAAGGTAAAATTGTGTTTTATAATTTCCCGATGAACCCAACTTATATTGAAACCTTCCGTGCATACGGTGAAGCAGGACAGTTTCGTGGTCGGGGTCCCAGCATGGCGGCTAAATACGGAGCACTTGGAGTAATGGTTCGTTCACTCGCCAGTAATATTGATGATTTTCCGCACACAGGTGCCACTACGTATAATGATTCATTTCCAAAAATTCCGGCTATTGCAGTTTCTACAAGACACGCTGAGTATGTAAGCAATGAGTTGAAAAAGAAAAACGGATTGCAATTGTATTTCCGTACAGAATGTGAAATGTTGCCTGATGTACAGAGTTATAATGTAGTTGGTGAAATAAGAGGTACTGAATTTCCTGATGAAGTAATTACTGTAGGAGGTCACCTGGATTCATGGGATCTTGCAGAAGGTGCTCATGATGATGGTGCCGGTTGTGTACAGAGTATGGAAGTGATTAACGTGTATAAGAAATCAGGTATTAAACCCAAAAGAACCATTCGTGTTGTGATGTTTATGAATGAAGAAAACGGATTGCGTGGTGGTCGTAAATATGCAGAAGTGGCGAAAGCGGAGAATAAGAAATTCATCTTTGCACTGGAGAGTGATGCCGGTGGTTTTACACCAAGAGCATTCGGTTTTTCCATAGGTGGAGATACATTAACAAGATTACGTAACTGGGTACCACTTTTCAAACCTTATGGTGTGTATGAGTTTAGTGAAGGTGGTGGTGGTGCCGATATCGGTCCGCTTCGTCCGTTGGGTACTTTGTTGTGCGGTTTCCGTCCTGATTCACAACGTTACTTTGATCATCATCATGCAGCCAATGATACGTTTGAATGGGTGAGCAAGAGAGAACTGGAACTGGGTGCGTTGAATATGGTGTTGCTTTTGTACGTAGTGGATCAATATGGGTTGTAAGGGGCAGTTTACCTGCATTCTCTCAACAATACTTTAATCACCTCATCATGCCAGTCTTTGGCACGCTCCGGGCTGCTGCCAATAGCCACCAGTCCTACTTTGCCGTATTGTGAAAGTGTGGTAATGAGATGAAACATAACTCCTTCCTCTGTGGCATTGCTGTAATGCAGACCATTGCACATGGCAATATCAATAAGATCATAAGGTGTTAAACCTCTGAAACATTCATGCTGCAGATTGTCCGTTGCAAAATAATATCGTTGCTTGCCATCTTTCATATAGTAGTTTCCGGTAGCTGCATCATAATCGCCTTCTGTTAAAAACTGAAGCATGAGGTAAGGATGTGTAGTGCCTCCTTTACGCAGGTTTATTTCAATAGCATAATGTTTCCATACGCCTTCTTCCTGAATACTCATAAAATCAATTCCGAAGCGACCCAGCACCCCTAAGTGCTGTAATGCTTCTGAAAC
Source organism: Lacibacter sp. MH-610 (assembly GCF_045780045.1). Classification (NCBI taxonomy): domain Bacteria; kingdom Pseudomonadati; phylum Bacteroidota; class Chitinophagia; order Chitinophagales; family Chitinophagaceae; genus Lacibacter; species Lacibacter sp. MH-610. The sequence continues at coordinate 3,599,162 of NZ_CP116002.1, read as the reverse complement.
AATTACACCATAACTGCCTATTTCTGCTGCATAATCTTTATTAGCAGGAAAGCGTGCACCTAAAAACACCTGCCCATCTTCACCGCCCAGCACCTGGTCATGTGTGGATAGCACATCAATTTTACCGGCAGGGTTAATACGGCATTGTACGGAGGGAGAAGCTTTTTCTTCGCCTTCTAAAAACACTTCTACAATTCCTTCCATCCATTCAAATTTTTCAAAAAAACGTTCAGCATCCAGGTTATCAGCCACAATACTCAGGTTGCTGAACAGGTGGGCTGTAATCCATGCATGCAGTGTTTCATCTAACGGAGCTTCTTTGTAATTAAAGACTGCATTACCTTCTCCACTAAAACCGTCATTCATTTTTATCACCGCTTTCCGCAACGCAGGGTACTTGTATTTTAATTGAGTTAAGCAATCCACTACTTCCCGGCGGGAGGTTACATCTTCAAAACCATCCGGTACAATAACACCGCATTTTTTAAAAAGCTTACGGGCTGCACTCTTTGTTCCCAGGAAGGCAAGATCCGGATCGCAACCATAAATAGGAAGGTTAAGTTTTACAGCCAGTGTTCGTTCATACCTTGTAACATTAAAACAGGTGATATGAGCGGGGCGGTGCGGCAGTATGTGTTCCTGAATGCGTTTCATAAGACGGGGCCGTTCCAGTATTTTCTCTGTGAGCGAACGGGAGGAAGCATCATAACAACTAAGTAATGTTAAACGTTGTTTGGCATGCTCTCCGGTAATACCCGGCAACAGATGCAGATAGTAATCAATAATACCCGGATCAACAGGTACACTGGTGAGATAAACGACATGTGTGCGTGGCATACGCAGGAGCATAAGCATGCACAACAAACGTTCCTCATAATAAAAATGTCCTTTGATCTTAGAAAGAATTTCCTGGTCCAGTGTAAGACTGGGTACAACAATTACAGTACGTTCCGCAAGTTTATCAGGAAAAGTGGTTTGGAACTGTTCTACAAACTGGGATTGCAGTTGATGGAAAATAAGTTTCTCCTGCGCAGGCGTAGCCTGAACATCAGTTGAAAACCCCTGAATTTGCTGAACGCTGTCCGTACCCATAAGAAGTTAGAAAAGTAAAACAAGGTTTTTTGTAAGTTGATGATGCACATCATCAGCACCACTGATGCAGGTAGTTGTAACTGCCCCTGCATTTTTACCGATAAAAACCTGTTGTTTACCGACGGGCAGCATTTGTATGCCGCTCTTCTATTGTCTGAAGAAAGAAGCAGCAGTAGGTTTGCATTATTAAACGAAAAGAATATGAACGAACAAACAAAAAAGAAAGGCGGAGTATTGAATGATCGTGTACTCTTAGGTGTATTTATAATTGGTGCAGCCGTTTTACTGCTTTTAAGAAATCTTGGTTTTTGGTTTCCTTCCTTTTTATTTACATGGCCCATGATTTTAATTGTTATTGGTCTGTATTTAGGTTTGCGGGAAGGCTTCCGGAATAACGGATGGTGGGTATTGGTGGGTATCGGCGGTTTTTTTCTCTTGAACAGACAATTAAAAGAATTTGATCTTGGCGATTTTTTCTGGCCACTGTTGATTTTTGGTATTGGACTTTCTGTTTTATTAAGTAAAGGCAAGAGCAGAAAAAAAGAATCAGAACCTGAAACAATCATCACGCCTGAACCTATTGCTGCTGATGCAAACGCTTCAGCAACAACCGGCAACGAAAATGAAACAGTGGTGGATGCCGCAGCAATTTTCGGTTCTGTGAAAAAAAATATCTACTCCAAAAATTTTAAAGGGGGAGAAGTGGTATCAATTTTCGGTGGTACAGAAATCAACCTGATGTACGCTGACTTTACAGGTGTTGCTAAACTGGAGATTGTAAATGTATTTGGCGGAACTACCTTGATTGTACCGGCTCATTGGCAAATCAAGAGCGAAGCAGCAGCCATACTGGGTGCTATTGAAGATAAACGCAGAGATCCGGCTGCTGTACAAACGGATAAAGTGTTGATGATTGAAGGATTTGTTTTGTTTGGCGGTATTGATATTAAAAGCCGTTAAGTACTTTGATAAAAAGATGTGGTGTAAATAAACACTGCAACCAACTACACTCTAACCGAACTGTTGTATGAGAAAAGAACAACCTATACAGTCAGCTGCTGTTGACCAACCGGCTGAGAACTGGTACCTGGTAAAAATTGTTTTTCAGATTATTTGCGGAAGCGGAAATCATAAGCCGCAGTTTGAGGAACAATTGCGGTTGATTATAGCAGCATCACCCGTTGCAGCAACTGACAAAGCAAAACAGTTGATTTTAGCTGAAGGAATTCCTTTTGAAAAAGTAGTATGGAAATTTGTGGCCATTACCGATATCTATCTTTTCACGAACCTGATGGATGGCGCTGAGTTATTTTCACAAATTACAGAAACAGAGTACGGGGCCGCTTTTATACAAACACAGGAGTTAAAACAAAAAGCACTTCAAAACAGGCAGTTTATTCCATACCATTAAACCTTATTATCTTAACTGTTTATTATGGCTGCATCTCCTTTCCGATCCACACAATTCATGATTCCGTTTTCCATCGGTTGGATTGTGTGGATTAGTGTGCATCAACTGGCATTGTATTACATGGGTGTGGGTTGGTTTACTGCTTTAACGGATAGTATTATAAGCAATAGCCTGTTGATTTTTATTGCCTTACTGTTATTCACCATCTTTCGTTTTTACCTGCCCCGTTCACATGGTTTTTTAAATATTTTTATCTGGATTGTGTTGTTAACTGTTGCATGGTTTTTTACCTGTCATCAGTTGTTGATTCGCTTTCTGCCCGATAAACAGTACACAGATCTGCTTTCTGCTTCCTGGCCTTTACGGGCTGCTGTTGGTTTTTTAGTAAACAGTGTAATGAGTGTGATTGCTTATGCTTACTTTAACTGGCAGGAACAAACCGCTGCAGAAAAACAGAAAGCCGAAGCACTGCAACTGAGCAAAGAAGCAGAGCTTTTTAAATTGAGGGAGCAGTTACAACCGCATTTTTTATTCAACGCACTCAACTCCATTAATGCCTTGATTACAGTGGCGCCGGTACAGGCAAGAACTATGGTGCACCAGTTAAGTGACTTTTTAAGGCATACTTTAAAAAAAGAAAAGGAAACGCTTATTCTGTTAAGTGATGAACTGCAAACTCTGGAGTTGTATCTAGAAATTGAAAAAGTACGTTTTGGTAATCGTTTATCGGCTGCGGTGCACACATCAGAAGCTTGCAATGCTGCACAACTGCCGCCATTGTTATTGCAGCCATTGGTAGAGAACGCCATAAAATTCGGGTTGTATGATACTACCGATGATATACTGATTGAGCTTACTGCCAACTGCATCAATAACGATCTTATCATCACCATTCAGAATCCTTTTGATGCCACAACGAGTCTTCCTCAAAAAGGAACCGGTTTTGGATTAAGCTCGGTACAGCGTCGTTTATTTTTATTGTATAACAGGAGTGATTTGCTGAAGACAGAAGTGAATGGAAATATATTTAAAACAACAGTTTGTATACCTCAACCGGTGAATAAAGCCAATGCATAAAGTTATTATCATAGATGATGAGCCCCTGGCCCGCAGTGTCGTAAAAGAATATCTGCAAACACATCCGCAATTGGAAGTAGTAGCTGAATGCGGTAACGGATTGGACGGTGTGAAAGCCATTCAGCAATGCCAGCCGGACCTCGTGTTTCTGGATGTACAAATGCCCAAGATCACCGGTTTTGAAATGCTGGAGTTACTGGATGAGCCACCTGCTGTCATTTTCACCACAGCTTATGATGAGTATGCATTAAAAGCATTTGATGCCAATGCCGTTGATTATCTTTTAAAACCATTTACACAGGATCGTTTTGATAAAGCGCTTGCTAAATGGCGGGATGCAGCAAGTGCTCCTGCATCTTCTTCTATTCCTGCGTTATTGGCACAAGCAGTTCATCATCCCTTGCATGCAGAGCGTATTGTGGTAAAAACAGGAAGCAGGATCAAAATTATTCCGGTGCAGCAGGTGCATTACCTCGAAGCCTCTGATGATTATGTAAAAATTTTTACGGATGAAGGAAGTTTTCTCAAAAAGCAAACCATGTCTTTACTGGAGCAGCAACTAAATACAACGCATTTCATCCGTACACACCGTTCCTATATCATCAACATTCAATACATCACCCGTATTGACCCCTATGAAAAAGAAAATCATGTAGCTGTTTTAAAATCTGGCGCAAAAGTGCCGGTAAGTAAAACAGGGTATCCTAAATTAAAAGCAGCACTTGGTTTGTAATTATTTCCGGATGATGAGTTCTGCTTTATAATCTTTCTGTGCAATGGGTTTTAATCCATCAGGGTAGGGAGTAAGAGTTTGTAATTTGAAATTATAACCGGCCACAGTAGTATCCGTATAATATTGCTGCCACTCAGTTGTATATAAGCTGAATGGATAAGCGGTTCCGTCTTTTATAAGTGTAAAATTTATTTCAGCCACACCCTGCCAGATGCACATGGCTGTAGAAGGACATCTTGAATCAGCCGCTATACGATCCATCACAAGGCAGAAACTTTTATCATCAGCACATAGTTTATTGCCTGTACTCATTGTAAAAGGTTGATTCAATTGAATGGGGTCAAGCTTTTCTTTAGTGCAGGAACTAAAAGCCAGCAACAATACGGCAAGCATTAATTCTTTCATAACCCTTTTTATGAATGACTTGGGCTTGAACAGAAACGTTGCTTCTGTAAAAAAAGGAAAGTGTTTACCATTCCTGCCCGATCCAAACAGCACCACCTATGCTGTTACGGGAGGCGCCGGTATCTTGTGCCTGTAGATTATTTTCTTCTCTCCAGCGGAGCACTGCAAAAAAACAACTGTTTACAATTGCCTGTTCTGATGGGGTACCTGCAGCCGGCAGTTGAGGAAAGGAGAGCGCTTGATTGCTGCCCCCCAAGGCCGTATCAATATTGGTAAAATGGCTTACGGTATTAATGCCGGTAAGTGCCGCCACAGCACCGCCATCGCCCAGTGAAAAATCAACAGGTGCGGGTAATTGTTTGCCGGGGCATGCAATTAATTGAACCTGGTAATGCAGTTGATGTGCTTCAATAAACTCCAGCAGGGTATTTGCCATCAATTCACCATAAGACTGGTGTAATTGAAAAAAAGGAGCGAGTGGTAAATCAATGGCAGCCTGGAGTTGCTGCTTCCAGTCATCAGTATAAGGATACTGGGAAACAGCTTTTATTTCATACGACCAGTTCTTACCATTTACTTCAAATTGTACCAATGCTACCTGTAGCGCATCGTTGTTCAGCTCTGTAATTCCTGCAACCCGGTAAACCATTTTTTCTGTTTTTCTTTTTTCCGTTTAGATTTGTAAAAGTACGTTAGCCTTACGCTCTACGTTTCAAATTTTTTTTATGGTGATTAATTTAAGTGAGCAGCATTCATTAGTGAGTAATTGGGTAGCAGAGTTGCGTGATACAGAAGTTCAGGATAACCGTATGCGTTTCCGCCGTAATCTGGAGCGTATCGGCGAAGTAGCCGGTTATGAAATCAGTAAACTGCTGGAGTGGGAAGAAAAAGAAATTACAACACCACTGGGAACTGCTACCTGCAAAATGCTGAAAGCCCAGCCGGTTCTGGCCACTATTTTACGGGCCGGATTGCCCATGCACCAGGGTTTGCTCAATTATTTTGACAAAGCAGATAATGCTTTTATTTCAGCTTACCGCAAACACCACCGGGATGGAAGTTTTGAAATAAGTCTTGATTATGTAAGCTGTCCCTCGCTGGAAAACAGGGTGATCATTATTTCCGACCCCATGCTGGCAACGGGCAGTTCGCTGGTAAAAACAGTGCAGTATCTGCGGGATGAAGGGCAGCCTTCTGAAATCCACATCGTTTGTGCTATTGCCTGTACGGTGGGCATTGAATATGTAAAACGCAATGAACCGAAAGTAAAAATCTGGTGCGGCGCCATTGACGATGAGCTCACCGCTAAGGGTTATATTGTACCGGGATTAGGAGATGCCGGCGATTTAGCATACGGAACCAAAGTCCAGATGTAAGAAAACAATATTTTATGCGTTATAACCTGAAAAATACCGGAACTAAAAAACTCAGAAACCAAAATCGTCCATTCCTGATGCAAAGATCCTTACTCCTGATACTGCTTTTTGTTGCTGCTACCTCCTATGGGCAGGACCCCAATTTTTCACAGTTTTTTGCTTCTCCGCTCACCCTAAACCCGGCTATGACGGGCAAATTTAACGGGGTGAGTCGCCTGGCAATTAACTACCGCAACCAATGGCCTACTATCAATACAGCCTTCCGCACCGGAACTGCTTCGGCTGATTTTAATATTATTCCCAACCGTATTCCAGAGTTTGACCAATTTGGTGTGGGGGTAATGGGTATGTATGATGTAAACGGCGCCGGGGTGATGAAAAACAGTTACCTGGCAGCATCCATGGCCTATCACAAAGGACTGGATGAAAACGGGTACCACAGCATGGGTGCCGGTTTTAGTGTGAACTATGCTCAGAGAAGACTTGATCTTTCCAAGTTGAATTTTGAAGATGAGCTCACATCACTTGGTTTTACGGGTGTTACCAGCGAAGTCTTTAACGGTAACGGACAGTTTTTAAACGTGAATTATATGGATGTGAATGCCGGATTTTTATATACCGGTGCCACTACTGATTATAACAATTTTTACATCGGAGCTTCTTTATACCATATCAACCGTCCCAAGGTAAGTTTCCAGGGGGCTACCTATTTAATGAATCCACGTTTCACCGTACATGGCGGTGGTTATTTTCCGGTGGCTGATGGTACAACCGTTTTTGCCAGTGCGTTGCATCAACGCCAGGCAGGTGCTACTGAAACTATTTTTGGTGCAGCGGTGGGTCTTACTGTTAACAGTGATTATGATAATGCTACAGAACTCTACGCCGGTTCCTGGGTTCGCTGGAACGATGCCATCATACCTTACATTGGTTTGGAAACAGGTAATTTCCGGTTGGGAATTACGTATGATGTAAACACATCCCGTTTAGCAGCCGCATCACAAAGAAGAGGTGGCATGGAAGTATCATTGATCTACATTACCAAACACGCTGATCCCAATAAAAAGAAACTGGCCTGTCCTAAATTTTAAAAGCAATTATGCTGAAACGTTTATTAATGTTTCAATAACTGCATCACCATTGGTAATACCCACCAGCAAAAAGCTGTAATAAGAATAATGCTGATGATGTTCAGCACCAGTCCCGCTTTAAGCATGTCTTTCAGTTTTATATAACCACTGCTGAATACAATTGCATTGGGCGGTGTACCCATGGGCAACATGGAGGCAGCACTTGCAGCAAGCGTCATAGGGATGCCTAATAACAAAGGATCCAGATGTAATGCATCAGCCAGGGCCGCCAGTACAGGCGATAAAACAATCACCTGGGCAATATTGCTCATCACTTCACTTAAAAATATAGATACAACGGTTATGAGCAGTACCAGTAACAGTCCGTTTCCGGTACTAAAGCCGGCTAATCCTTTTCCGATCAGTGCCATCACTCCGGCTTTTTCCAATGCATTCGCAAGGGCAATACCTCCTCCAAACAATAACAGAATGCCCCATGCCATTTTAGAAGTATCATTCCATTCCAGCAGCATGCGGTTCTTTCCTTCTTCATCTTTAGCGGCAGGGATGGCAAAGAGTAATAAACCGCCCAGTACAGCAATCATATTATCATCCAGCTTAAACCAGGGTTGTTTGTTGATGAGGTCTTTGAACATCCAGAGCAAGGCTGTGAAAATAAAAACAAGCAGTACTCTCCTTTCAGATGTAGAAACAGGTCCCAGGCTTTTCAATTCATCATTGATGAAAACTCTTGCTTCAGAACTGCTTTTAATATGATTGGGAAACATCCACCTCGTGAGTACATAATAAAGACTCAGTAAAAGTAAAATGGCCAAAGGTGTACAAACCAGCATCCAGTCACTGAACGCAACGGTGTAACCGTATTTTTTTTCAATGAAGGCTACAAAAGCAACATTAGGCGGTGTACCGATTACTGTGGCCATTCCACCAATATTACTGGCATAAGCTACAATCAACATTAGTACCAGTGCAAAGTTTTGCATGTTAGTACCCGGCTGCTCATGCTCTTTCATTACCGCAATTACACTCAGTGCAATAGGAAACATCATCATAGTGGTGGCAGTGTTGCTCAGCCACATACTCAAAAAAGCAGTAGCAATAATAAAGCCCAGTATAATTCTATTACCACCGGTGCCCGTACGTTTTACAATCTGCAATGCTATCCGTTTATGCAGGTTCCATTTTTCAATGGCCAGGCCAATCATAAAGCCACCCATGAATAAGAATATCACAGGATTGCTGTAAGCTTTACTGGTTTCTTCAATCGTTGAAATTTTGAATAAGGGAAATAAAAACAAAGGGATGAGTGCAACTGCCGGCATGGGCATTGCTTCCAGTATCCACCAGCAAATCATTAATGCTGCAACGGCAACAGCTTTACAGGCATCTGGTTGCAGTGAAAAAGGGTTTGCAAAAAATAAAAACAGGCTCAGGACTAATCCTGCCGAAAATGAAAGCAGTTGTTGTTTGGTTTTAAGCAGATCCATTGTTTAAAAATAAGTATTACAGCAGTTCAATCGCTGTTTTATTAAAGGCATGTTTTGTTACCTGCGGATGATCTTTAATAAAAAAGCGGTAGAGCCATTGGGCATGTAGCCCTGCATAATCAACACCAATACGTTTGCCCGTCATAATTGCGGGGGAAGCAAAACCATCATCTGCAATAAAAAACTGTTTGCTCAAAAGTGAATGACCGGTGTGTTGTGTAAAAATGCCCAGCGCTTTTCCTGCATTACCCGGACCACGGCCGATGGATGTTTCCATTTTTGTTTTGTTGAAACGCTGCAGCATCCATTGCTTTCCTTCCAATGGTTCTACGCCTCTTATCAAAACAGCATCAGGAATATTTTTTTGATTGGTAACAATATTAAACATGTGATGAATGCCATAGCAGAGATAAACATAAGCAGCACCTCCTTCGCCAAACATCACTTCAGTGCGTTCTGTTCTTCTTCCGTTATAAGCATGTGAAGCACGGTCAACAATACCTGCATAGGCTTCTGTTTCCACAATACGTGCTGCAGTATAGGTATTGTTGAATTTTGTAACCACTACTTTGCCCAGCAGCATACGGGCCAGCAAAGCCACATCTGTATGCAGGTAAAATTCTTTGTTGAGCTTTTGCATTTAATGGTTATTTTGCGTTGCATCACTGCAAAACGCCTGTTGTACAATTTAAATTGATTTTGATTTGCTGAAAGAACTGGTCATAGCAATACAGGCTTATTTCCGTGCACATGATTTTATTCAGCGGCACAAGTTATGGAAATGGATATTGATTCCGGGGTTCATCTATGCACTCCTGTTCAGCGGCGGTATTTATCTTTTCTGGACCACCACCGGCGATTTCCTGGATTGGTTGTTTAATGTAGTAGGCATCAAACGCTGGCTGGATGCCATGAATAATAGTTTCCTCAACTTTCTGTTCATCTTTGGTACTATTATTTTTCAGCTCATCCTCATGTTCTTTTACTTTTCACTGTTTAAATACCTGTTCCTCATTGTGGGTTCGCCGGTATTTGCTTATTTAAGCGAAAAAGTGGAGAGCATCATTGAAGGCAAAGAATACCCCATCAGTTTACAGCAACTGCTGAATGATATTGTAAGAGCAGTTCGTTTGGCCTTACGTAATACATTGTGGCAAACTGTGTACACCATCAGCATCTTATTGTTTTCATTAATTCCGGTAGTAGGCTGGATCAGTCCGTTGGTAGCTTTTATGGTGGAATGTTATTACTATGGTTTCTCTATGATGGATTACAGTGCAGAGCGTCATAAATTATCTCCCTCACAAAGTATTGAATTCATCGGGCAGCGCAAAGGATTGGCCATTGGCAATGGTATGGTATTTTACCTGATGCATTTAATTCCGTTTTTAGGTTGGGTACTGGCTCCTGCTTATGCAGTTATTGCTGCTACTTTAAGTTTGTATCATCAAAATGATGAACCCTGATGGCTACTGTTTTTTTAATACCTGCTCCTTTGGATGAGGAACACCTGGAACCGATTCCCGCTTATATTTTGCAAGCTATAAAATCCTGTAAGGTATTGTTTGTTGAAAACGAACGCACTGCCCGGCGCTATTTAAAAAAACTCGATCGGCAGATTGTGATTGATGATTTTATATGGCATACCATTCATAAAGCCGAGCAGGAAGTACAACAGCATTTTATCAACGCCATCAAACAGGATCAAACCATTGGCATCATCAGCGAAGCCGGTTGCCCGGGTATTGCTGACCCCGGCCAGCTATTGGTTGATGTGGCACATAAACAGGGAGCTGTGGTGAAACCATTAGTGGGGCCAAGTTCTGTCTTATTGGCTTTGATGGCCAGTGGCATGAATGGTCAGCAGTTTGCTTTTGCGGGTTATTTGCCGGTAGATGAACAACAGCGGAGAAAAAGATTGATGCAGTTGGAAGAACTATCAGCCAAACAAAACAGCACCCAGGTATTTATAGAAACACCTTACAGAAATAATCAATTGCTGGATACGATTTTAAAATCCTGTAAACCGAACACAAAACTCTGTATTGCTGCCGATCTCACAGGTGACAAAGAGATGGTACAAACCAAGACCATTGCACAATGGAAAACCCAAAAACCGGATTTGCATAAACGGCCGGTTATTTTTTGTTTGATGGGTTAGGGGAGTTCTTCCAGTTTTACACTATCTACAATATAGGCTGATTCACCCCGCCAGGGCAGTGTTCCGTTTTTATTATTGTAATGTACTGTTACCATGCGGCCCTGTAACAGTTCCATTTGTTTGGCAATCTGTTCATTGGTAACAGAAAAAAGAAATTTTTCACTGGCAAGCGCTACGTTAGCATTACTGCGTATGCTGCTGAGAATCATTTCTCCTTCATAGGTTTTAAAAATGGTGCCTTTGTGTGAAAATTTCTGAAGCAGTCCGCTGCGGTAGCCGGTGCTGTAGGTAAAGAAATATTTCCAGTAGATAAAAAGGGCGAGCCCGATAACTAAAATGAGGCTGAAGATACCCACAAATCGTTTCATGTGTTAAGCGTTTCAGCCTCAAAATAATGCATTAATCTGACATTGGAAATTCAACGAAGCGAGGGAAGGCCTTAAAGGGCCGGATTAATACCAAAGGGCATGGAGATTATCTTCATCTTCCTGTTGATTTAAAACAACACCCCGACGAAGCGTAAAAACCTGTTCTAAAACCAAAGGATCTACCTGGAAATTGCGGTCAATGAATTGTTTGAATGCTTCTATGAGCAATTCTGTTTCGTGTTTGGAAAGATCCACCACGGCTTCAATGTCCTGTAATAACTTTTCCATTTTGGTTGGTTTAGATGAGGAATGGAAATGCTAAACAGCGATGGATTTATTTTGTTTGCTTTTTTTCAAAAAAAGCGGAAGATTTCTTCCACAGTTTTTACACAAGCTGAAAGGCGTCTCCGTCAAACAAGCCGCAATCACTCAGTTTTAAATGCGGTATTACCAGTAAGGCCATAAAAGAAAGTGTCATATAAGGAGCTGATAAAGAAGAACCCATCTCTTTGGCCAGCCGGTCAAGCCGACTGTAATCAGCAGCTATTTTATAACCATCATCAGCGCTCATTAACCCTGCCACAGGTAAGGGAAGGATATGTTCACTATGTTCGTCTGCAGCACTCACTCCACCGTTTTCTTTGACAATGAGGTTCACGGCACGGGCAATACTTTCAGCATCAACACCCACGGCAATAATGTTATGACTGTCGTGTGCTACCGATGAAGCAATGGCTCCTTTTTTTAAACCGAAGTTTTTTACAAAGCATTTAGCTACAGGCGCATTTTGATAGCGGTTTACCACCACCATATATAATAAATCTTTTTCTGTATTGGCATTGATAATACCGTTGTTAACGGAGAAGGATGAAATCGGTTCTTTGAGTTTATTGGTAATAATCTGTCCGTCCAGCGCTTCTATCACATATACCTGTTCAAAATTTTCTTCATCAGCAGTACCAAAACGGTTAAGATTGAATTCAAACTCATGAACCGTTTTTTCATCACAATGAAATTGATTAATAGCGGTTGCTTTTTTTGTTTGAATCAATGATTGGCCGTTTTCAGCAACCAGCATACCCTGTACATAAGTTTGCAGTACTTTAAATTGATGCAGGTCTTCCACCACAATAAAATCAGCAGCATCTCCGGGGCGTAACAATCCGGTATTGGTATTATAATGTAATACGGGATTTACACAGGCAGCCTGCAGTACATCAAAAACATTTTTGCCTTTTGCCACAGCCCTTGCACAAAGTTGGTTAATATGACCTTCCACTAAACTGTCAGGGTGTTTATCATCACTGCAAAACATAAGCATGTGTGCATGTGTATCTATCAAATCAATGAGCGCCTCAAAGTTTTTGGCCGCACTGCCTTCACGGATGATGATCTTCATTCCGGATTTTAATTTATCCAGTGCTTCTTCAGCCGTAAAACATTCATGATCGGTACTGATGCCGGCCGCTATGTATTGGTCTGATAATGGAGGACGCAGCCCGGGTGCATGTCCATCCACCGGTTTGCCTAACTCATGTGCCGCTTTTATTTTTTTCATCACCTCTTCATCACCATGAAGCACACCGGGAAAGTTCATCATTTCACTCAGGTATAATACATCATCTCTTTCAAGTAATGTTCTTACATCCGCAGCAGTAAGTGTGGCACCGGCGGTTTCAAAGTTTGTAGCAGGTACACAACTGGGAGCACCGAAATTGAATTTAAACGGAACGGTTTTGCCGTTCTCAATCATAAACTCCACACCTTTCATACCACATACATTTGCTATTTCATGGGGATCACTGATGGTGGACACCGTACCATGTACCACCGCCAGCTTTGCAAACTCTGAGGGCACCAGCATAGAGCTTTCAATATGCACATGTGCATCTGTAAAGCCTGGTAGCACAAAAGGTCCAGGCAGCGGTTCACTTGCCGGGGCCAGATTTTTTATAGCGGCAATCTTTCCGTTTTCTACCACTATTTCCCCGGTAAAGAAACTGCGTTCAAAAATGTTTACAATCGTACCTGCAACGGTAAAAGCACTCATAACGTCCTTGTTTGGATGGTTGAAAAGAGCCGGCCAATTTAATCGAACAAAACAATTTTTCGTTGGCAGCCCTGTCTTACATTTGTTTGGCAATAATACTCTATAAAATGAAATGCTCATAAAGGATACCGGCTATCTTCGATTGAAAACAGGTATCCTGCGGAGTACACACAAAAAAATCAGAAATGAAAAAGATTGCTTTGCTTTTATTCGCAGCAGCGGGGTTTGTTTCAGTAAAAGCCCAAACCGCTGATGAAATCATCAACAAACATATAGAAGCAATGGGCGGTAAAGCTAAATTGCTTTCTATCAAGAGCATTTACATGGAAGGAACCAGCGTGATGCAGAACGGTACAGAAATAAGCCAGAAAACATGGAAGGTAGATGGCAAATTATACCGCCAGGAAATTAACAGCGCCATGTTCAATTTTGCAATGGTGGTAACAGATAAGGAAGGCTGGCGCCAGAATCCCCGTAATGGCGGAGCTTTTGAACCAATGACACCTGAGCAGGTAGCTAATATGCAGGTGCAAATGGATTGTGCCGGGGCCTTTGTGGATTATGCAGCTAAAGGGCACAAGGTGGAGTTGATAGGCAAAGAAGATATAGAAGGCGTGGCGGCTTATAAAATCAAAATCACTTATAAAAGCGGACAGGAAGCCAGCTTCTTTTTTGATGCGGCTACTTATTACATTATACGCATGACCGGCCGTGGCGGTGGTATGGGAATGGGCGGCGGTGGAGGCCGTGGTGGTGCCGGAGGCGCTGACCAGGAACGCAGTACCGACTTTTCTGATTTCAAAAAAACAGAGGATGGTTTTGTCTTTCCCTTTAAAATAACACCATTAGGAATGGGCGGCGGTATCTTTTACGAAAAGATTGAAGTAAACAAACCGGTAGACCCCAAGGCCTACAAACCTGAAGTAATGCAATAAAAAAATTCAGGGCACTGTAACATATTCTTATTTTCAACTACATATCAATCACAAAAACTCAAATGAACATGAAAACGCTTCGCTTATTCGCTTTATTCCTTACAGCTTCTTTCAGTTTAGCTGCTGTAAAGGCACAAACAGCCGATGAAATCATTAATAAACATGTGCAGGCTATTGGTGGTTTGGAAAACTGGAAAAAAGTAAACTCTGTAGTTCAAACAGGTTCAATGACCGTACAGGGTATGGAACTCAATATTACCATGACAGTTTTGAACAGTAAAGGTTCCCGCCAGGATATTAATGCAATGGGGATGAACAATTATATCATCATTACCCCCAATGAAGGCTGGCGCTTTTTTCCTGTACAAGGCCAACAGGCTCCGGAAGCAATGACGGCTGATGATGTAAAAGAATCACAGGACGGACTGGATGCACAAGGTATATTGGTTGATTACAAAGCTAAAGGTCATGCAGTTGAACTGTTAGGTAAAGAAGATGTTGATGGTACAGACTGCTTTAAACTTAAAATAACACACAAAGGTGGTAAAGCAGACACTTACTTTATTGATGCGTCTTCTTATTACCTTGTAAAATCAGTAAGTACTTTGAAGGCAAACGGCCAGGAAGCGGAGCTTTCTACCAGTTACAGCAACTATCAAAAGTTGCCCGAAGGTATTGTGGTACCTATGAGTATGAACATTCCTTTAGGCCCCGGTTTTAATGTAGATCTTACTATCTCAAAAGTTGAAATCAACAAAGCAGTGGATGAATCCATCTTCAAACCTGCTAAGTAATAAAACTTTAAATATTCTCCGCCCTGACTGAAACGTCGGGGCTTTTTTTCAATCACTCTTTTTGTACATAGAGCTGTAAAATTTTTTCAATCCATTATTCGGTTGTTGAAAATTTTAAGCCAATAACAAGTTGTATATGAAACCGATTCTTTCTATTGCTTTTATACTGCTTACCGGGGCGCTCTCAGCACAGGTGAGTATCAATGCTTCCACCTTTGGTATGATGGAAGCCCGGCAGATTGGCCCTGCTACTATGAGCGGCCGCATCACTGATATACAAGGTGTAAATAATGACGGCGGAAAAACCATTTATATAGGAACGGCAGGTGGCGGTATCTGGAAAAGCACCAACGCAGGTGCATCCTTTAAACCGGTGTTTGATAAATACACACAAAGCATTGGTGCTATTGCTGTGGATCAGAAAAACCCCAAAATCATTTATGCCGGCACGGGTGAAAGCAATATGCGTAACTCTGTTTCCATTGGTGATGGCATTTACAAATCAACTGATGCGGGTGATAACTGGACCAAACTTGGATTAGACAGCACCGAACATATTTCCAAAGTGTTGATTGATCCTTCTAATTCTAACACCATCTATGTGGCAGCACCCGGTCCTTTGTGGAGTAACAGTACACACCGTGGTTTGTATAAATCAACAGATGCCGGCAAAAGCTGGGAAAAAATTTTATACATCAGCGATAAAGCAGGTGTGGCTGATCTTGAAATAGATCCCACCAATCCTAATACATTATATGCTACTACCTGGGAGTTCCGTCGTTTGCCTTATGCGTTTAACAGTGGTGGTAATGGTAGCGGTATGTATAAAAGTACCGATGGTGGTAAAACATGGAAAGAATTGTCAAACGGCTTGCCTAAAAAACCATTCGGACGTGTAGCTATTGCACTGGCACCTTCTGCACCTCAAAATTTATTAGCGATTGTTGAAAGTGAGAACACCGGTTTATACATTTCTTCGGATGGCGGTGAAAACTGGAAAGAACAAAGTGCAACTGATAACATCCGTTCCCGTCCGTTTTATTTTTCAACCTTGGAAGTAGATCCTAAAGATCCCAAGCGGGTGTATCGTCCTGCAACTTCATTTTCATACTCTACTGATGGAGGCTATTCCTTTGCTGAAGCCAGCAATGAAGGTGGATGGGTGCACAGCGATCATCATGCATTATGGATCAATCCTGATAATACAAACATTTTATACTTAGGTACTGATGGCGGCGTATATTTTAGTTTAGACAGAGGCGTTACCTGGAAGTTTTGTAATAACCTGCCCGTAGGTCAGTTCTATCATGTGAGTGTAGATGCACAGGAGCCTTACAGAATTTACGGGGGGTTACAGGATAACGGCAGTTGGTATGCACCAAGTGCTGTACCCGGTGGTGTGCTTAACGGAGATTGGAAAAGTGTTTTTGGAGGTGATGGATTTTGGGTGCAGCCCGATGCTTTTGATGCGTCTCTTGTATATGCAGAAGCTCAAGGCGGTACGATGGCACGCATCAATATGAAAAATGGTACGACTGTTTCCATAAAGCCGGAAGCAGTTACAGGTGATGAAAAACTTCGTTACAATTGGAATACGCCTATAGTGATTGGTGCCAAAAACAAAAGAAACTTATATACCGGATCACAATACCTGTACAAGAGTACAGACCGTGGTACCAACTGGACAAAAATTTCTCCTGATTTAACGACTAATGATAAAAAGAAACAGGAGCAGGAAAAAAGCGGTGGTTTAAGTATGGATGTTACAAGCGCTGAAAATCATTGTACCATTTTTACCATTGCAGAAAGTCCGCTGGATGAAAATATGATTTGGGTGGGTACTGATGACGGCAACCTGCAACTAACAACGGATGGAGGTAAAACATGGACCAATATGGCAAACAACTATGCTGCTGCAGGTATACCCAAACAAACCTGGGTAAGCAGTATTGAACCCAGCATGTTTGATAAGAATGTAGTATATGCTACGTTTGATAATCACATGTATGGAGATCATGCAACTTATGCCGGTGTAAGTACAGACATGGGTAAGACCTGGAAGAAATTTGAAAGCAAAGAGTTCACCGGTTTTGCACACAAGATCAAGGAAGATGTTGTAAATAAAAATCTCATGTTCCTTGGAACGGAGATGGGATTGTTTGCAAGTGTTGATGGTGGTAAAGAATGGTTCCGTATGAAAAATAACATTCCCTGGTATTGTTTGGTGCGTGATATTAAAATACATGAACAAACAAATGATTTAGTACTGGCAACGCATGGCCGCAGCATTATAGTAGTGCCGGATATATCACCAATGCGTGCCATTACACCGGAACTGGCCGGTAAAGAAATTGCTTTCCTCAACGAGAAGCCCATTACATTATCCAACGGAAAATATGGCGGCCAATTTCCCAATGCATCGGGCGATTGGAATGGTGGCTCACTTTCAGGAAATATCACACCTATCCAGTATTATTTAAAAGACCGTCCTAATTCAATTACAATGGAAGTATATGATAAGGATGGGAAATTGGTTCAGAAATTGTCGCCCACTAACCGCCGTGGTTATAACAAGGTTTCCTGGAACCTGCGTGGTATTCCTCCAAAAGTTGCTAAAGGTGGCAATAGCCGTGAAATTGGCGGAGCCATAGCACCACAGGTACTGCCCGGTGATTATATAATCAAAACCAAATTAAACGGTAAAGAGTACGCACAAACGATTACACTGGTGCATGATGCTACCAATAAGGATTTTACACTGCAGGACCGGGAGCTTCAATACAATACCGGCATGGAGTTACGTGGAATGCATGAACGCCTGGCTAAACTGGTTGACAGCATTCTGGCCACACAGAATTTTTTGAAAAAGAATATAGACTCTATCCAAAATATAAAAACCAAAAAACTTCTGCAGGAGTACTGGGATAAACTGGAAACATTACGTTTAACACTGGTACCCCCGGTAATGAAAGGCACCGGCGATTTAATACGTTTGCGTAATGAAATAACAGATGTATATGTGGCTGTAATTACACAGGAATCCAAACCGGGTAATTTACAACTGCAGCGTGTACAAATACTCAAAGCGGAGATAGAAAAAGCGGAGCAGCAAAATGCAGCCTTGCAGCAACAGTTTCAAAAGAAAGCAATAGATGCAATCTTAAAAGAAAGTTCAAGACGGCCTACAGTGAATGTACCGTCTAAGAATTAAAGATGGTTACAGAATAAATAAAAAGAGCGGCGCCTTTGGCGCCGCTCTTTTTATTACGAGTGTTTTGGTTTTCGCTTCAGTTGCAGGTAATCGAGGAAGTAAATCACTTTCAAAGAAAGATTATTGTTTTGATCACTTTCCAATGTGTTGCCGAAATTTTTAAAATAGTTCTGCTCAATAAATGAATCCTGTGTAAAGATGGAGTTCTTCCATACAACATTCAGGAAACTGCCGGGAGCAAACTGCCAGGTATAAACCATATCAATGTTGAAGAAGTTTACATTGCGGTTCATATTCTTATTGAAGGAAGGATTAGCAGTAAGTAAACCGTTTTTCTCCAATGTAAAATATTCTTTATTGTCCACACTGCTCAGGTAATGCCGCATACGGAAGGTAAGCCACATCATATTAGTGAAGCTGTATTTTACATTCAAAATATTTTCAATAGTGTTTACTTTCCTTCTTGCAAATACAACAGTGCCGTTATCAAGAGCGCTGAAACCAATATTATTAAAACGTGGTAAAAAGTTCAAACGGTTGCTTACGGATAATTTGTTATTAAACCGGTACGTTTGATTGGTTAATACATCTACGCCCTGTGAATTATAAAATTGGAAAATTCTCCTCGTAAACACCTGTGCGGAAAAAGAATACTTCTTTGCTTCATTACTGAAAACCCAGCCGCCTATTGCCAGGCTTGGCTTGCGGGTAAAATAATAACCGGTTGCACGTGGCTCATAAAAATCATTTTGCTTACTGTTAAAACCGATGAATGTACCAATCCACCATAATTTTTTACTCTGCACTTCAGCATTAAAATTCAAACTGGCATTTTGATAGGTTTCTTTAATGCCTTCAAAGGGAGTAAACAATTTGCTCACACGCCCGTTCATGTTCAGAAAGATGCGGTTGTACCAATCTTTCGGTTTAATCCATCTGTAATTAGCCCAGAAACCATGATCTAAAAAATTGTTATTTGTAAAATAACCAAGGTCACGGTGTGTGTATTTGGTATCAGATAATTCCTGCCATACATTAAAATTTAACCGACCGCTGGTTTTACCAAAGCTCAGGTTATGATTGTAGCCGTTTTTGTTTTTGCCTTCCGGTAAATAACCTAACAGCTGACTGTAAGCCAACTTACCACTTACATTCCAGGTGTTTTTCTTATCGTTCAGGCTGAAAAGACCTGCGGTTACATTGGCATCATAATCATTGCCGCTCCGCATTACGTTCGTATTGATAAGTGAAATGCTGCTGTTATACTTCAATGTTTGATCCAGTACCAGTATGTTGTAGTTGGTTAACGGATCTGTTTCAATGGTTCTCTGTTCTTTGGAGTTGATATTTTCAATGGTAGCATGCTGTGCTTTGGTGATGGCATTTAATACACCAATACCTAGACCTTTCTGTGTACGTCCGGAAATTTTTGAAGCATTAATGAGTTTTGATTCCGTTGGGTTACGGATGATTTTTTCATTACTGTTGAGCTGGCCATATACATCATACAAATGAAGCGGCGAACCACCAATGCGGCGGGAGTAAAAAAGATTTCCTTTGCTGAACAGTTCTGTTCCTTCCGTAAAAAATGTTCTGTTTTCATTAAACTGAACTTCAAACGGCGTAAGGTTGAGCACCTGGTTATCACTTTGCACCTGGCCAAAGTCAGGGATCAATGTTGCATCCAAAGTAAACGCCTGGTTAATACCGTATTTCACATCCATGCCACCGTTCACCTGCGTGGTAGTGTTTTTGATGCCGGGTTGATTGGCAGGAAAATGATTGACATAAGTAGAGAAATAAGGTGAAAACTGTAAACGTATGGGCGGCTTAATATTGGTAAGTCCGTTCCAGTAACCTTCCTGTGTTAAAAAACCATTCACCGTGGGGTCAATAGGACTCCACATAAACTGTTGTCCTGTTTTTTGACGACGGCGGGTGATGTTAATGCCCCAGTCCTGCACTTCTTTTTTTCCAAAACGAATGGCGCCATAGGGAATAAACATTTCAAAGCTCCATCCATCTTCATGAATCTTAGCGCCGCTTTGCCACACAGCATTCCAGCTGAAATCTTCCTGGTTGCCATTAGGATTGGGAGCTACTTTCGCATCCCATTGTTCATTAAGCGGTGTAATAAAATATTCAAAACCGTTGAGGTTGTCTTTATACGTATCCAGAATTAAACCGATGAAATCATTGTTACCAAAACCATCTCTTCCTTTTAATTCAGTAGCAATGCTGTCTTTACTTCTTTCGTGCACATAGCCGCCAAAGTAAATACCGTCATCAGAGTACATGATGTAAGTAACGGTTTTTGCAGCAGCATCTTCGGGGGCGCCTACTGTAGGGCGAAACTCCACAAAGTCTGTAGCAATGGATGCATCCTTCCACGCTTCATCATTCAGTTCACCATCAATAACTATTTTTTGTGTCGTTCGTTTGGCTATAAGTTGCTTGGGAGGAATTTTACCGGTAAACTCCGGTTTGGGTTTTGCACTGGTTTGCGCATTTATACTGCACACAGTGAGCAAAAAGCCTGCAATAAGCGTTAGTTGCTTCATGATGATTGATAAGGTTTATAATCAAGAGTCGGTGTAAAAATAGAAATGTTGCATGCTGAAAAAAGGGAAACTTTGATGAAATGCACCGAACTATTGATGAAATGTTATACAGGTTTTCAATGTCAGGAACACAGCTTGATCAGTGGTTGATAACAGGGATGAGTTGTAAAAACAGGCACAAATAAATGTGAAGGTGGAATCACATGCATCCGGTAAGCAGATGTTAAAAAAATCAGGAATCTGGATGAACGGCAGTAAGGAACTGTTTTAAGGATCGGCTTTCTACTTGTTTTTTGTGGAATGCTTAATGTGGAATCAAGAGATTTCTCCCGCACAACTGCTAAAGTCTTCAAAACATAACAGCATTTTCAAAACCTTTTGCTCTGAATCCTGTTCATTAATGCTCATCAAAAAAATAAACTCAAGCGTATGAAAAAGTTTTTCCAGGCATCTGTTCTTGCAGCTGCATTTTTAGTAACTGTTGCGGCCGTGAAACAACAAAAAGATATTGTTGACATTGCTGTAAGTTCTCAGGCACATACAACCCTCGTAGCTGCTGTAAAAGCGGCTGATCTTGTAAGTACTTTAAAATCTGCCGGACCATTCACTGTGTTTGCACCAGTGAATGATGCTTTTGCTAAATTACCCGCAGGCACCGTAGAAAACTTATTAAAACCCGAAAACAAAGCAACTCTTGCAAAAATCCTTACTTACCATGTAGTAGCCGGTAATATTGATTCAAAAGCAGTAGTAGCTGCTATTGAAAAAGGAAAGGGTAAAGCCGTGTTAACTACTGTAAGTGGTGGTAAACTCACTGCTTCTTTAGATAACGGAAAAGTGAAATTAACGGATGAGAACGGAGGCACTGCCTTTGTTACAGCTGTTGACTTAAAAGGCAGCAATGGTGTGATTCATGTAATTGATGGAGTAGTGTTGCCTAAATAATCAGTCCCCCATTGATTATGAAGAGAGAACAATTTTGTTCTCTCTTTTTTTATGCGTCTGATTATTCCTTTATTACTTTAATATCACGGAAATAACCTTCTGTTCCCACATCTACAAACAAACCGACAGAACCGGAAGCATCAGCGCCATGTTTCAGATCATTTACAATAAGTGCCGGCTCTTCCCGGTTGTTTACAAACAAACGGGCGTTGTTTCCTTTTACTACAATCTTAAGAGTAATCCATTCGTTCAAACCCATATCAGCATACGACTCATATTTTTCAGGGCTTTCTTTTCGTAAACGGTCAAACTTATAATCAGGATAGGAAAAATATTGTGTGGAGTGATTCCGTCGTACCTGCTCTTCTGCTCTGCCATTGGCCGGACGGATATAGATGCATTCAAATTTTGTTTTGGTTTCATTGATGCGGAAGGCAATGCCGATAAATCCCCGGTCGTTGGGCCCGGCAGTAGGCAATCGTTTACTGAGTACTTTCATCTCAATACTCCCATTGCTGAACTCCAGGTTGTTGATGATGGCAAACGTAGGTTCATCAACAGCTTTTATGCTGCTGTCTTTTACTACCTGTATTGCTTTATAACCATACACCGGTTGAATATGCATAAAAACTTTAGAGGCAGTAAAATTTTTTTCTTCCGGCCTTATCTTTTGTGCTATTGCAGATGAGGTAAGGACAAATAAGAATAAAAAGCTGATGATAATCCGGTTCATACCCGCAATTTACTGCCTTTTTACTGCAGGGAAGCTTTCTGAAATAATAAGACTAACTGTACTTTATCTTCTTACGAAATATAAACTTTTGATTATGAGCAGTTTTGATGGTGCTACACTTCCTGTTATCGATTTTTAAGCTCATTTGATCGATTAAACAGTATCCCTATTGCATACTGTTATTTCTTTGTCCAGCCGATGATACAGTAGTTGTTAACTAACGGCGCCTATGCAACCTGTAAACTCGGCAGTCCGATTGATTGAAAATATTCATAACCTGGTAAAACAAAACGGCTGATAAAAAAGTAATATAGATTCTCTTATAGGTTTATAGGTTAATAATAAGCGGGAGTTGATTCTTCAACTCCTTTTTTATTTACCTTCACATTACTTTTTACAAAATCAAATAATGCAGCTTTTGAAATGTATTATTATTGATGATGATCCGTTATCCTGCTCAGTACTCCAGGAATTAGCCCGGCAGAGAAACGAATTACGTCTGATCACTTCACTGAACTCTGTTGAAGAAGCGTCAGCATTCTTAGCCATGCACAATGATTTGGATCTTATTTTTCTGGATGTTGATATAAACGGATCGTCCGGTATTTCATTATTCAGAAAGCTGAAGCAGAGACCCAATGTTATTTTTACCACTTCGCATGAAGAGTTTGCCTTTGTAGCTTTTGAATTAGGCGCTATTGATTATTTAAAAAAGCCTTTTACAAAAGAGCGGTTTAACAGGTCAATTGACCGGTTGCTGAAACATGTTGCTGAAAAACCCACGACAGCAACCCCGTATAAGGAGGATGAAAGGATGTTTTTTAAAGTGGGGCGTGTTTTTAAAAGCGTAGTTATCAGTGATATACTTTTCTTAAAAGGATCAAGGGATTATATACGGATTGTAACAACAGATCAGTCCATCATGGTACTGATGACGATGCAGGAAATGATGACAAAACTGGATCCCGAAAAATTTGTACGTACCGGCAAATCCTACATCGTTAATAAGAACCAAATAAAAGATTTTTCAGGAAATGAGCTTTCTGTGGGTAAGAATAAAATTCCTGTAAGCCGCATTTATTTGCAGCTCGTTAAAAATAGTTTAGGGTTACGTTGATTACAGACGGTTACAGTCAATATTTTATTCTGTATCAAAAAATGATTGGTGATCCTGAACAAGCAGCATTAATTGTGACAGTTTATGAATATTGAGTTTTTTATAAATATTGTGCCGGTGAATCTGTACCGTTTTTACACTGATTGACAACTCCTCTGCAACTTCTTTAGAACTCAGACCTTTATAAATAAACCTGCAGATTTTTATTTCCTGTTTGGTGAGGGTGTTTAATAACAACTCAATTGAGTTGCCAGTATCGGTAAACTGATTTGTTATTTTTTGCTGAACATCATAACTCATATATGATTTACCATCCAGTACAAGTGATATGGCTTTCATGATTTCTTCATAACCAGCGGTTTTTGTTATGTAGCCGTTAGCTCCCTTACCAAAAGCTTTCTTAATAGTATGAAGTTCTGCGTTTCCTGAAAGCACCAGGATTCTTGTAGCGGGTGATGATTGCCTGAATGTTTCGATACTGTCTATTGAAGAGCCGTCTGACAGCATAACATCAAGTATCAGCAGGTCTGGTTGCAGGGAGGAAACTGAGTGTAAAGACTCCTTTACTGATTTTGTTTTTGCCAGTATTACAAATTCCCCTGTATTCTTGATCAGCTCTCCCCACATTTCGGAGATGAGAGAATGATCCTCTGCGAATACGATCCTTTTTTGTTCCATAGTTCCGTTATTTGCAAATAAACTATAAATTCTATTATTTGGTTTAATTCTTTGAAATATTTATTTAAATTTCCTCTCCGGCTTACAAATAATAAAATAATATACCTATACTTTATCAACCGTACGATTTACCTTTTATTGCTAGTATGCACTCTTTGAAATCAGCAATAATTTCCTTCATAACTTTTATAGCTTCTTTACTGAGTTTTTTCTTTTTCAAATCTAATTCTGTTTTCAGAATCAGATTTCTGGTGCGCTGCATACCCGTTACTCCTGCTGAACTTTTGAGTTTATGCAAAATGGCGGTTATTTCTTTCAATTTGTTTGTTTGCAGGGCATGTTCCAGTTGTTCTGTCAGCTCCTCTGAATTAGTACAGAAAATAGCCAGGCTTTTCTCAATAAACGAAGGATCCGTTGAAAGACTTTTTATATACGAAAGGTCAAACAACTGTTTAGTAGAAGCTGTTTTTGCCGGCGATGACTCTTTCAATGGTTGATAGTTGCTGTAAGCAGCTATCACAGAAAGTAGCTGCTCTTGTGTAAAGGGTTTGGTAATGCAATCATTCATACCTGCTCTCAGGTATTCCTGCCTGTCTTCTTTAAAAGCATTGGCCGTAATAGCTATAATAGGAATTTGGCTGAGTTTCTTATTTTTCACTTTACGGATGCGTACCGTAGCATCCATACCGCCCATTATCGGCATTTCCACATCCATCAGTACAAGATCAAAATGTTCTTTTCTGAGAACATCAATCGCTTCCTTACCATTATTTACAATCCTGCATTTAATATGGCTGTTAAGAAGGGTTTGTTCTATGATGTATTGGTTCATAGGATCGTCTTCAGCTATCAGAACATGGAGAGACTGGGCAGGGTCCGGTAACATAACTCCTGCTTTCATCTCCGTTTTCCTGGCGGGTTGAACGCTATTGTTTATAGGAAGTTGCAGTCGAAAACTGAATGTTGAGCCTGATTTTGGATTGCTGGTAACTTTTAATTCACTGTTGAATAACTTAAGAAGGTTTTGACTGATGGCCAAACCGAGCCCGGTACCGCCAAACTCTCTTGAAGTAGATGCCTTTTCCTGTTTATAGGGATCAAAAATATTAGCCAGGTGTTTTTTCTCAATACCAATACCTGTATCAATAACTGAAAACGATAAAAGTACTTTTGTATTCTTGGTTTTTTTAACAGCGAGCACCAATTCAACTTTCCCTTTTTTGGTAAATTTAAGTGCGTTGCTTACAAGGTTTCCCAAGACCTGCTTCAGCCGGAAGGGGTCACCGGTTACAGAAAGCCCGGCAACATTACAAGAAGCGGTAAATAGTAGTTTTTTCTCCTTAGCTTTTGGTTGAAAAGTTTTTACTATTTCATTAATTAACTTCACCACATCAAAGCCGGTTTCTTCAAGGTGTACATGACCATTAATGATACGCTCGTATTCAAGCACTTCATTTACAATTCGCATCAATTGATCTTCTGAAGACTTCAACAGCTCTACTTGTTTTTTCTGAGCCGGACTAAGAATGGTTTTTTCAAGCAACTCAGTAATGCCGATGATACCATTTAGTGGTGTTCTTATTTCGTGGCTCATGGTTGCTATAAACTGCTCTTTTGCTTTAGCCGTTTGTTCTGTTTCCTGTTTTGCTTTCCGAAGTTCATCTTCCATAAGTTTACGTTCTGTAATATTCAAGCCATAACCTATTACGAGGGATACATTCTTACCGGCATCAAGAACAGGATAAAAATTGCGGAGATGGTATTGTTTAGTTCCTTGCGGAGTAATTAATTCTTCCTCAAAACTTTTCAGTTCTTTAGACTCCATAACGCTCCTGAAAAAACGACTTCTTTCAGTTGCAATGGCCTGGGGCTTTTTTTTCAGCTCCATATAATCCTTATCTGTTTTGCCAATTAACCAGCTTCTTAACTCAGGATTGGCTATTGCTCTTGGATTCAGAAACAGGTAACGGTGTTCAGGATCAAAAACGGCTATATCAGCAGGAATGTTATTTAAAATTTCCTCGTAAAACAATCGTTGTTCTTCAATCCTGCTTTTTGCTGTTTCTTCCTCTGTAATATCATTGTAAACCCATAAGTGACCCAGGTACTCATTTTCATTCCAGATCGGTATAAAATCTCTCTGGTAAATACGCCCATCCGTTAATTCCAGTTTATCCCCAATAATAACCCTTGCTTCTTTTAAAATAAAATTGATTCTTTTTACAAATGCATCAGGGTCTTTAAAAAGATGTTTGCTTTGTTCGGCTGCATCAGAACAATCAGCACCTTGCAGTTGTTCCGGTTGTGCAGGAATTCCGAAAAGCCGGCAAAACTGACGGTTTACTAATGCTATGGTTCTGTTTTCATTTTCTAAAAGTACACCTGACTGCAGGTTGGTGATGAGTGTGTTTAAACGGTTGGCAGAATTGATGACTTCACTTTGAAGCAGTTGTTGCTCTGTAATATCATTGGCATAAACATTAAAATAACCGGTATCAGCTACATAAGTTGAAAGCAGTGAGTAAATTCTTTTATTTGATTTTATGATGATAGGCCCCTGTTCTTTTTTTTGCATCAGGTCCTGAACAAGACGTACTGCAAAATCATTGAGCGACAGCTTTTGAGTTCCGTAATAGATGGTTCCGCTTAACTGTTCGGAAGCAGGGTTTTGAACAAGAATGCTTCCATTGGTATCAATCCTGAAAAAAGGGAAGGGGCTTTGCATGGCAAACATGGCCATTTCTTCTTTTTCTTTAAGTGCCTGTTTCAGTTGTATGCGCTGTTCATTATATATCGTTACAATTTCTTTGATGTCTTCATTGGCAATTTCCATTGTTTTAATTACATGCAATAAGTCAATTAACGGGTCGTGATAAGAAAAATCCGAAAGGAGTAATCCCATCTTCTTTAACTCATGCATGCCACTGATCCAGGGTGAGCCGAGAAATAGATAGTCGCCTGTATCAGTAATTTCAAATTGCCCTCTCAGCTTTGCAGATGGTGGAGTTACACTTTGGAGTATTACAAGCTGGTTCTGCAAACCATGGATGGATGAATCATTGATAATTTCAGTTCCGGGTCTTATTATTTCAAAAAAATCAGTAAAAGAACTGCCGGTTTTAATAGTGCTTATCTTTTTAACAGAGCTTCCGCAGGCTGTAATGATCAACTGCCTGTTCAATTGTATAAAAAACGGAAACAGCCTGTTTAGTTGCTCTGTTGTAAGTTGTAATGACATTACCAGTTTACTTTAAAGATTTCATGATCTGCCTGTTCGTCTCTTGATTGCAGCAGTTCTATAGTTACAGGGGTGTTATACATTTTACCAAGCCCCTGTAAAAGGCCACGTACAAAATCCTGGAGTCCTTCTCTTTTTGAATAATAGTGTACATGCAGCGATCGGTCAGCCACATCGGAAACCATAAATTCTGGGGGCGTAAGATGCGTGTACATCAGCATGATTCTGTTATGGAAATTCGGCAGGTTACAAAGAAACTCCTTTAACGTACTACCCCCTGCCTCAAGCAATGCTCCATATTTTTGACGGCCTGTTTTTAATACCCAGTATTCTCCAAAACTGATGAGGACTTCTGAAAGATCTGTTTTCAGTTCATCTGCAACAGCACCTGCAAGTTCATAGGTAATACGGTCGTCATACGTTTCATTACTGATGAAAAAATCAACTGAAATATTGCTCCTTTTTTTAATGCGCTCCCAAACTTCAATTCCATAATTTTCTTTTACCAGTTCTTCGATGGCTTTGTTTACAATTCCGTACATAGGTTCTTTCTTAAAAGTTTGCGCAATGGGTTTAAAAGTTCATAAAGATAAAACGGGAAAGCCATTAAAAACATGTATTGTGTCTTCATCGATTAATCCTGCATTTCGTCGACTAATGAATGGTCTTACAATAATCCATTAGCATATTTGCATCCCGATACTTTTGAAAGCCGTAATCTCAGCTCCGTTTGTAATCTAGTCCTCAGAACCGTACCACTATCCTTCGATAAGATCGCAAAAGAATCCCTTGTCCTTTCATTTTTAAAAATTAAAATTTTCTACAATGAAAGTGATTTTTACCCTTCTGTCTTTATTATTTGCGACGGTAATGGCTACTGCTCAAACGGGAACCACATATCGTCTGATTGGTACGTTAGGTAATGACGTTGATATTACAAGCAATGGAACTACTGCCGGAGGATTTCGTAATCCTGCTATTTGGCGTGTGGTAAATTCAAATGGTACGTTAGGTACTACGCCCGTTTCACCTGCATCTGGGGCACGTTTGCAAATTTTTGGAATAAATCTTCGTGTACAAACAAACAATGTAGATTTATCAGCCTATAACTTCCAAATTCAAATCAGAAGCGAATATAGAGATTTCAATGCTGGTGGAACCGGTGGCGGGGTACGTGCTCACAGAGGTCGTTTGCATGTAAACGATGTAACGCTCACATTAGGCTCAAGTTCTTCTATTACTTTAGGATGGGGTCAGGAAACAATTGGCACTACTGTATATTATTTCCCAGGCTATCTTCGCCTGGAAGATCAAAGCGCCATTTTAATAGGTACTACTGCCATTGCTGACAGAAGAACTTCTCCAAACGGCGACAGCTATCTGAATGCAAATGCATTTGCAGTATCAACAACTACTGATGCCACTAATATCGCAATTGCTATCAGCAACGATGCTGATAATCGCAGTAGACAGGTAATACGTACAAACACTGCCCCACCCAGTGCCAATATAACAAACCGTATGGTGGCTCGTCCCGGTGGCGCTATCTATGCTCAGTTTCCCTTCTTCTATGCTGCCGGTGCTGCACCCGGTGGTACGGTGGCTCCCCTCCCTATGCGTTTAGGTGATTTTACCGCTACCCGCCAATCACAAGGTACAGTACTCCGCTGGACCACCGTACAGGAAGTGAACAGTGATAATTTTGAAATTCAGCAAAGCACTAATGCACAGAACTGGAAAACAATCGGTACAGTAAAAGCTGCCGGCAGTTCAGGAAGCGTTCTTAACTACCAGTTTGAAGATAACAGCGTTAACAGCGGCGTGGTGTACTACCGTTTAAAAATGAATGATCTGGATACCAAGTTTGAATATTCTTCTGTAGCCCGTATTCAGTTTGGTGCCGGCAGTAAAAAGCTGTTTGCTTATCCCAGCCCTGCCACAACATATACTACCATCAGCACAGATGTTGCTATTGATGGTGCTGTTACAGTGTTGATTTATGAAATGAGTACCGGACGTATGGTACAGCAGAAAGTAGTAAATGCCGCAGGTAATAATTTCCGTCTGGGACTGGAAGGTTTGCAAAGCGGTACTTACACCGTACAGTTAATAAAAGACGGGGAAGCACTGGGCCGTGTAAATCTCATGAAACAATAATATCCAACTTTGAAACCTGGTAAAATCCAATAGCTGTTGAAAGGGGCGTGTTAACGCCCCTTTTTTTATCGGGTGGTGTATCCTGACCCGCCAGCAAATAGATTTTATTTTCTGCAATCAAAAGTTCCTCTGCTGCTGAATTATTAAAAGTTGATGAAGGGCTGCCCCGCTTAGGCGTAAATGACCCGCCTGTATTTTGCGGGGCATTGAAGACGGGCGGGGATAACTGCTGCCATAAGCACATTGCAAACAGCCCCAACTGCCTTTCATCAAATTTTTGCTTATTGCTCATTGTTCACACCCTTTCATTCGTACATTCAGCGTCCAAAAATCAACTACAGACATGAGAAAATTTGTATTGCTTGCTGTTGCCTGTGTGGCGGCAGTTGGTTCCTTCGCACAGAAGAAAAATCAGGCAGCGCCTGTTCCTGCAGCTTTTAATGAAGAGCAGGTGTATGGCAAATTAAAGTATCGTTCCATTGGCCCCTATCGTGGCGGACGCAGTGCTGCTGTTGCCGGCAGTTATAAAAACAAAACCACCTTTTACATGGGTACTACCGGTGGTGGTGTTTGGAAAACGAGTGATGGCGGCAGTAACTGGAAAAATATTTCTGATAAATATTTCGGTTCATCTATTGGTGCGGTTGCTGTTGCGCCGAGTGATGAGAGTATCATTTATGTAGGTGAAGGTGAAAACACTATGCGTGGTAATGTGAGCGAAGGTCTTGGTGGTATGTGGCGCAGTGATGACGGCGGACGCTCCTGGAAAAATATTGGATTAAAAGATGGAAGACATATCATTCGCATATTGATTCATCCAAAAAATCCGGATGTGGTTACGGTAGCAGTGATGGGTCATTTGTTTGGCCCCAATGAAGAACGTGGTGTTTATAAAACAGTTGATGGTGGAAAAAACTGGAAACGTGTGTTGTTTGTAAATAATCAAACCGGTTGCAGCGATTTAGTAGCTGAGCCCGGTAATCCTAACACTATGTATGCAGGTATGTGGCGATTGATTCGCACGCCTTACAGTTTGGAGAGTGGTGGCGAAGGAAGTGGTTTGTATAAATCAACAGACGGCGGCGAAACATGGGTTAATGTTTCTGCAAAAAAGGGTTTGCCCAAAGGTGTATGGGGTATTGTGGGTGTAGCTTTTGCACCAAGTAATACAGAACGTATTTATGCCATCATTGAAAATGCAAACGGTGGATTGTTCAGAAGTGATGATGCCGGTGAAACATGGCAACTGATGAGTGGTGATAACAACATCCGTCAGCGTGCATGGTATTATACTAAGGTGTTTGTAGATCCAAAGAATGCGGATGTAGTGTATTGCCCCAATGTAAATTTCATGCGCAGCCGTGATGGCGGAAGAACATTCCAAAGTTTAAGAACACCGCATGGTGATCATCATGATTTATGGATTGATCCTGAAAATGGTGATCGTATGATTGTGGCAGATGATGGTGGTGCACAGGTGAGCTTTGATGGAGGTAATAACTGGAGCACTTATATGAATCAGCCTACTGCACAGTTTTATCGTGTGAGTACTGATAATAGTTTTCCTTATCGCATTCTGGGTGCACAACAGGACAATTCAACGGTTCGTATTAAAAGCAGAACAACCGGCCCCGGCATAACGGAACAGGATTGGGAAAGCACGGCAGGAAGTGAAAGTGGTTATGTGGTAGCAGATCCTAACAATCCTGATATTGTTTATGGTGGTAACTATGGCGGTTATCTTTCAAGATTAGATCATCGTACAGGCGAGAACAGAGCCATTAATGTATGGCCTGATAACCCGATGGGCGCCGGTGCTGATGTACAGCGCTATCGCTTTCAATGGAACTTTCCTATTTTCTTTTCGCCACACAACCCCAAAAAATTATATACTGCAGGTAATGTTTTGTTTGCAACCGAAAATGAAGGACAAAGCTGGACGGCATTGAGCGGTGATTTAACAACCAATGACAAGAGCAAACAAAAATCAAGTGGCGGACCTATTACACAGGATAATACTTCTGTTGAATATTATTGCACCATTTTTACTGCAACAGAAAGTTTTGTTGAGAAAGATTTATTATGGACAGGAAGTGATGATGGTTTGATACATGTGAGTAAAGATGGTGGTAAAAACTGGGAGAATGTTACACCCAAAGATGCACCGCAATGGATGATGTGGAATTGTGTAGATGTGGATCCGTTTAAAAAAGGTGCTGCTTATTTTGTGGGAACAAGATATAAAGTGGATGATTACACTCCTTACATCTACAAAACAGAAGATTATGGTAAAACATGGAAGCTCATAACCAACGGTATTAATAAATTACATTTCACAAGAGCGATGCGTGCCGATCATAAGCGTGCAGGCTTGCTGTATGCAGGTACGGAGTTTGGAATGTATATTTCTTTTGATGATGGTGCTAACTGGAAACCGTTTCAATTAAACATGCCTGTTGTTCCCATAACAGATATGACTATTAAAGAAAATGATTTGATTGTTGCTACACAGGGCCGCAGCTTTTATGTGCTGGATGATTTGAGTGTGTTGCAACAAGTGAATGCTGGTGCAGCTGCAAAAAATTTGCATGTATTTGACGTAAACCCTGCATGGCGTATGCAGGCAAGTCCTTTCTCAAGATTTTTTGGTGCGCCACGTAACGCAGGAGCGAATCCACCAAGCGGTGTAGTGATTAATTATCATGCTTTGAATGTAACAGACAGTACCAAAGCATCAGTAACCATCATGGATAAAAACAAAAAGACCATAAAAACTTTTGCTACCGATGCTAAAGAAAACAAATTGGAGATAAGCAAAGGATTGAATCAATTTAACTGGGACTTAAATTATCCACCTGCTGAATCAACCGAAGGAATGATTTTGTGGACAGGTACGCCCGGCGCTATTACTGCTGCACCAGGAACTTATTTTGCAAAAATTAAAGTAGGAACAGATTCTGCTGAAGTGCCGTTTACTGTTGTGGCTGATCCCAACTACAAAACAACACAGGCGGAGTATGAAGAACAGTTTAATTTCCTGATGACAATTCAAAGCAAGTTTAACGAGATACAAAAAAGTATTAAAGACCTGCGTGCGGTGCGTTCACAAATCAATGAGTTTGTAGCAAGGCAGGGCAAAGATTGTCCGAAAGAAGTAAAAGACATGGCAACAGCTATTAATAAAGAATTGACTGCTATTGAAGAAACATTGTATCAAACCAAATCAAAGAGCGGACAGGATCCATTGAACTTCCCCATCCGCATCAATGATAAGATGAGTGGTTTGTTTGATGTGGTGAACAGTGGTATTGCTGCACCCAGCAAACAGTCAAAAGAGTTTTATGCTGAGCTGAGTGCACAAGCTGATGCACAGTTGAACAAGCTCAAAAAGATCATGAGTGAAGAGGTGCCGAAGTTGAATCAGCTGATCAGAGAAAAGAATTTGAATGTGATAGGAGTGAAATAGCTTTTCAAAAAGGCGACACCTTTTGTGTTGGAAGGTGTTGTCTTTTTGAAAAGATTCAGAAGGAGAACAATTTCAGTTCTCCTTTTTTATTTGTATTTTTCTTAGATGAGTCATTCACCAGAAAAATACCACGGACCGTTTGAAGAAGGCGGCATTTACCATCTTTACAACTGCACCAACAACAGGGAGCGGTTGTTTATTACAAACGAAAACCGGCATTTCTTTTTACGGCAATACTTTAAATACATCAGTCCCTTTGCAGAAACGTATGCTTATAATTTGCTGCCCAATCACTTTCATGTTATTTGCTGCATACGTTCAGCGGAGGTAATTAAAAACCACTTGATTGCTTTGGATGAAGCAAGCCGATTGAAAACTGAAAAAGCATTTTTGAATCATACAGATACTTTATTCAATGAATTGATTGAGGCACAGTTTCATCGTTTTTTTACTTCTTATTCTATGGCGTTCAATAAAATGTTTGAACGCAGAGGCAATTTGTTTCAGCGGGCTTTTAAACGTATTCGTATTAAAACGGATGAACAGTTTTTGCAAACACTGGTATATGTACATGCCAATGCTGTAAAGCATAAACTTGTAAATACATTAACTGCTCACCCTTTTACATCTTATCATGAATATTTAAGCAATGCGCCGGGTAATTTGAATACAACATACGTCTTTGATCTGCTAGGTGGAAAAGAACGTTTCATTCAGTTTCATGAAACGCAAACGAATTATTATTATGATGATAAGGATATGTTAGATGAGTAGCACCTGAAAAGGCGACACCTTTTGTATTTCAAGGAGTTGCCTTTTCTGATATAGATTAAGAAGAAAATAGTTGAGCTTTGTACAAGGTTTCAAAAAGACAACACCTTCTTTGGAAAGGTGTCGCCTTTTTGAAACTTATTCCTCCAGCAAATCAGGTCTTCGTTGTTGTGTGCGTTGTACTGCCTGCTCATGCCGCCATTCTTCAATCTTTTTTAAATCGCCGCTCAGTAAAATATCAGGCACTTTCAGTTCACGAAATTCAGCAGGACGGGTATAAACAGGTGGGGCTAATAAGTCATCCTGAAAAGAATCAGTAAGTGCAGAAGTTTCATCATTCAATACACCCGGAATTAAACGACCGATACAATCAACTAACACAGCAGCACCCAGTTCACCGCCGCTCAATACATAATCGCCAATAGAAATTTCACGGGTTACGTACAATTGACGCATGCGTTCATCAATGCCTTTATAATGCCCGCAGATGAGTAAAATATTTTCTTTGAGTGAAAGCTGATTGGCAATCCGTTGATTCAAGCGTTCACCATCAGGAGTGAGGTAAATAATTTCATCAAATTTTCTTTCCTGCTGCAGTTCATCAATGGCTTTGGCCAGTGGTTCGCACATCATCACCATACCGGCACCGCCGCCGTATTGATAATCATCTACCTGTCCGTATTCATTCACCGCCCATTTACGTAAATGATGAACTGTTACGGTGAGCAAGCCTTTCTCCTGTGCCCGTTTCATAATTGAATGGTTGAGCGGGCTTTCCAGCAACTCAGGAACTACAGAAATAATGTGAATGTGCATGCGGCAAAGATAAGTTTCACTCACTCATAAACTCATCCAGGTCTCTGCGTTCTTTTTTCGTGGGTCTTCCCACCTTGCTTAACCGTTTGCCCGTATGGAAGGAGGAAGCTATGAATTGAATCCGTTCCAGTTCTTCAGCCGGTGTGATATCCAGATAATATTTGATGGCTTCGCTGTATTGCACACGGTTGTGCAGCAATCCGGTTACTTTAATACGCCAGCGTTTGGCTTCTGTTTTTACTTCATATTCATCGCCCGCACTCACAATCTTTGATGCTTTGCAGGAATCACCATTGTATTTTACTTTACCTGCATCGCAGGCGGCCCCGGCCTGGCTCCTGGTTTTAAATAAGCGGATGGCCCAGAGATATTTATCCAAACGAAGTTTTTCTTTCCCTTCCATAACAATTGCAAATTAAAGAAATGCTTTTAAGTATATTCGAAGTCTTAAAAATCAGATATGAAATGTTTCTTTTTTGCAATTTGTTTTCTCATACTTGGATTTTTAACCAATGCTCAGTTTAAAGCAGATAAAATAAAATGGACCAAAGACGGCACCGCCCTCTATGAAAATGAAAACGGTGCGGTGGTGAAAACAATGCTTAAAACCGGTCAGCAGGTAACTTTGCTTGCTGCAGATCTGCCCAAGCAAAAATCCATCACCTTCAGTGATTTTGAAGTAAGCAGTAACGAGCAGCAGATTCTCATCTTTACCAATACGGCAAGAGTATGGCGTTATAATACCAAGGGCGATTACTGGTTGTATGATGTAACAACCAAATCACTCAAACAAATCGGCAAAGAAAGACCGGCACAGAGTTTACTCTATGCCAAACTTTCTCCTGATGGAAGAATGGTGGCTTATGTTTCTCAAAACAATATTTATGTGGAAGATCTTGCGACAGGCGTTTCCAAAACCCTTACTACAACCAATAATACAACCAAACTCATCAATGGTACATTCGACTGGGTGTATGAAGAAGAGTTTGGCTGCCGTGATGGTTTCCGCTGGAGTGCCGATGGTAAACGGATTGCTTACTGGCAGGTAGATGCGAATAAGATCCGTGATTATTATATGCTCAATACCACTGATAGTAATTACAGTAAAGTAATTCCGGTTGAATATCCTAAAGTAGGTGAGCAGCCTTCACCGGTTAAAATAGGTGTGGTTACAATTGCTGACGCCAAAACAACATGGATGAATATTCCCGGTGATCCGGCGAATAACTATCTCCCACGCATGGAGTGGAGTGGAGCAGATGAATTGATTATACAACAGCTCAACCGCAAACAAAACCAAAGCACACTGTATTTCTGTAACGCCACATCAGGTGTTGCTAAAGAATTTTATAACGAAGCCGATAACGCATGGATTGATATCAAAAGCCGCTGGAATGATGATGATCCACGTGGATGGGAATTTGTAAAAAATGGCACTGAGTTTTTATGGGTTAGTGAAAAAGACGGATGGCGTCATGTGTACAAAATAGACCGAAATGGAAAAGAAACGCTGCTCACCATAGGTAACTATGATATTGAAACGATCAATGCATGGGATGAGACTGCCAATGAATTGTACTTCACTGCTTCACCTGATAACCCGGTGCAGCGCTATCTCTATAAAGTAAAGATGGATGGTAAAAGCAAAGCGGTACGAGTTACACCGGAAGGTTATGTGGGCTCCAACACTTATGAACTTTCACCCGGTGCTAAATATGGTATGCACAGTTTTACCAGCAGAACCGTGATGCCTTCTTCTCAACTATTGAGTTTGCCGGCACACAAACCTGTTGCAGGTGATGATTTACTTATAAAAATAAAACCGGCACGGAGAGACAACCTGGAGTTCTTCACTATAACAACTGAAGATGGAATTACCATGGACGGCTGGATCACCAAACCACTCAATTTCGACAGCACTAAAAAATACCCAGTGGTGTTATATGTATATGGTGAGCCTGCAGCAACTACCGTAGAAGATAATTTTTATGCCGGCAATAATTTTCTTTATGCCGGTGATATGAGTAAGGATGGGTATTTCTATGTAAGCTTTAACAACCGTGGTACGCCTTCTTTAAAAGGTGCTGCCTGGCGTAAGAGTATTTACAAACAGATCGGCCGCATCAACATCCGTGACCAGGCCATGGGTATGAAAAAATTATTGGAACAAAATAAATTCTTAGATCCCACCCGTGTGGCCTGCTGGGGCTGGAGCGGTGGTGGTTCTTCTACCTTGCACTTATTATTTCAATACCCCGAGATTTTTAAAACCGGAATTTCCATAGCAGCGGTAGGCAATCAACTCTTTTATGATAACATTTACCAGGAACGATATATGGGTTTGCCGCAGGAGAATAAAGAAGATTTCATTAAAGGTTCTCCCATCACTTATGCAAAAAATTTAAAAGGAAATTTATTGTACATCCATGGCACCGGTGATGATAATGTGCATTACAGCAATGCAGAAGTTTTGGTGAATGAACTTATTAAGTATGGTAAGCTCTTCCAGTTTATGCCTTACCCCAACCGTACACATAGCATCAGTGAAGGGCAGGGCACCTTTCAGCATTTGAGTAAATTATACACAGCTTATTTAAAAGAAAAATGCCCGCCGGGTGGTAGATAAATGAACTGATTAAAAACGCATTGCTTTAAGTGATGCGTTTTTTATTTACAGTCTTTGATAAGAACATACCTGTATCCAAACTGGTAAAACAATTTCAACCCTGACGAAATTTTGCTATTCATTGAATAAATTTTGCTAACAGCAGGTGCAGCGGCGTTTTAGTTTTACACCATCATTTAACCAAAACCTTTTGTTATGAATGCAAACACAAAAATCTTCAGCTGCATCTTTATTTTAATGATGGCCTTTGCTGTATCAGCTGCTGCTCAAAGCAATACAGTTGCTAAAAAAGAACCGGTAATGAAAACCTTTCTCATTGAAAGAGATATTCCCGGCGCCGGTAATTTAACTCCTGCTGATTTAAAAGGCATCTCCCAGAAATCCTGTACCGTGTTAAAACAAATGAATGGCATCCAGTGGGTGCAGAGTTATGTAACAGGAAATAAAATTTTCTGTGTGTACCGTGCCGAAAATGAAACTCTGCTGCGGGAGCATGCTAAGAAAGGTGGCTTCCCCATCACCAATATTATTGAAATCAACAATACCATCAGTCCTGCAACTGCAGAAAACTGATTGGTAATGGAGGCATATGTAAAAAGGCTGCATCAAGCAGCCTTTTTACATAATTCAGTCCTCATCAAACAGGATTCTTGCTTAATCACTGTTGATTTGTTAATACATAATTGTAAGCAGAACTACCATCAACCGTAATCACT
This sequence comes from Lacibacter sp. MH-610, assembly GCF_045780045.1. Lineage (NCBI taxonomy): Bacteria > Pseudomonadati > Bacteroidota > Chitinophagia > Chitinophagales > Chitinophagaceae > Lacibacter > Lacibacter sp. MH-610. The sequence continues at coordinate 3,561,147 of NZ_CP116002.1, read as the reverse complement.
TTATAGAGTAAGCCGCCAAAACGTTTGGTACCGGTAATACGTCCATATACATTATACTGCGGCTCATCCCAATAAAACCAGAGAAACAGGTAATAGTTACCGTGAGGAACCTGGTTAAATTCAAACTTACCTTCAGAGTTACTGGTGGTATAAATATTACATTTCTTTTGCCGGTCATCACCAGCCGTCATATTCTTGTTACCCAACACAGATACATCAAACCAATGCTTAGTATAAGAAGTAACTCTGAAGAGATACACATTGGTACCCACAGCTTTGCGTACCTGTGCCCAGCTGCTTACAAAAAACGCTTCTCCTTTAATACTTGATTGACCGGTGTTAATAGCCGGCAGCGTATCATACTCAGCTGTGGGGAAGGGGATATGGTCTACAGGTTTTTTGCGTTTTTGGGCGGTAGTATCTGTTATTAAAAAGAGCAGGGCCACCCAACAGATGATCCGTTTCATACTACAGATTTTGAGAACCTAAATCTACTTTTTGAATGAAGTGGAAACAATGATGTACATCAGATGAGGGTTTGATTCATCAGACTTGGTTGTGGGTTCGGAGGGCTGATGCAGTTAACGGAAAGAAAGATATTTTAAGAGTAAACAGTTCTGCAGCCTCATAGGTTGCAGAAGGAAGTATTACAGCGAAGGTTTCAGAACAGTATCTGCTCCGGTTCAGTTTTGTACAAGTGAGATGGACAGCTGTTGATTTAGTTCGGTTACGACTTATAGTATGGCACTGTTAAGATAAATAAAGCGTTCTTTAATATTGGGCATAGTAACTGTAAAGTCGGATCCTATGGTCGAATATTTACGAACAAAGCGCAAAAGTATTCTGTTTTTTCTGGGTGATAAAAATGGATCATCAACAGGTGAACAAAACTCAAAATAATAATTCATCAGTGTACAGATGCATTTTTCGTTAGATGATAATAAAATACCTTGCCGTTTCCAGAAAGCATTCTTTTTATAGCTGCACTTGAGGTTATAAAATGACCAGATGATTTTGCGGGTTTCCTCGTTAGAGGCAAAATTAAAACTGAGCTTTACAATATGTGGTTGTAAAAGATCAATAAACAAACGGGCTTCATATTCCCGTTGCAGTTTAGTAGTTAATGAACTAAAGAGTTTCATACATATTTTCTTTTAAAGATGGTTCGTTTTGTAAGGGGTTCAGGAAAAAAAAACAATGTACGCTGTTAGTGCACATTGCTTTCAGAGTGTTAAAATAGAAGTAGACTTTGATAAGTTTTCAGGTAATCGACAAGCAGCAATTTTTCATCGGCAAAAATGCAGGATTGCGCCCGCTTCTTTTTCAGAAACGCAGCGCTGGTCTCTTTTGCAGTTCAGTACCTTGTTAAGAAGTGTGTTGCTGCTTGTTACTTTTTAGTTCGCTCCAGGTCTTTTTGTACAAACTCCACCCATTTTGAAAATGGAATATGCTGCAGCAGTACCTGCGGTTGAAAACCGGTAGCATCAATCGGCTTTATATCTGTCCAGCTGGATTTAACAATGGGAATGGTCACAATAAATTTTTCATACGGCATGGCTATGGGGGTCGACATACCTTCATAATCCATCATCCCGATGGTAGGAATGCCATACGTTGTTGTTTTCTTACTTTGCTGCAGTAATGAAAAAAAGTATTCAGTGGAACTGCCGCCTGAATCATCAAACAGCACGGCAACTTTCCGGGGCCTGGCAAGAACAGAATCTACCGGGAAGTTCACACCCGGTATGGGATAAAACGCTTCTTTGGTAGTGGGCAGTTCACGGTAGGCTTTTTTATAAGCAGCCAGCACATCCTCCGGAAAATATTTTTTGTATTCCTCCGGAATGGGGTTCACAGCAAATGGTTCCAGGTCAGCCAGTTTATGCTTTACATTCTCCGGTGTTACACGCAGGTAGGTATTATATTGAACGATGGGATTGGTAATGATATAGGGTAACAAAGCAACCCATCCCGTATTGCCGCCACCGTTACCTGTTAAATCAATGATCAGGTTCTCGCAGGCTTTAATCACGGAATCATGTTGGTTGATCAGCTCCTGTATGCGGCTGTCATTATTACGAAAAGTGGGAATTTTTAAATAAGCAGTACGGGTTGATAGTTGACGGAAATCGAGTCCGTTGTTTTGACCCTTCCACGTGTTCATTTCAGATTGTTCTGCTGCAGTGAGCCTGGTTGGATAAATTTTTCCAAACAGTGCATCGTTCCAGATCTGCAACAGGTTGCCTTTTTGCTTGGCCGGCTTATCAGTGCTGATGAAGGTATTGTATTCTTTGGCAATGAAACCGTTTTTAGCAGGTGTTAAGGTTACATACACCAAACCCTTTGGCAGTGTACTGTCTTTTGATTCTATTACGATGCCTTTATACACACCACCCTTTGCCGGTTGTATGGCCAGTTTTAAAGTGCCCTCCGGGTTTATCCAGATACCTTCTGCAGCAGTTGCCTGTTTTTTGAATATCCTTTGTTGTAAGCTTGATTGAGAGTAAGCAATTATTTCACGGTCATAATCCTTTTCATTATCGTAGGCCAGGATAAAATGTTTGTCTTTAAAAAAGCGGATGTATTCTTTGAGCAGGTAAAAACAGGCTTTGGCATTGGTGATGCTGCTGGCTTTGCCGGTTAACTGTTGTTTGAGTTGTTCATAACCTGCTTTAGAAGAGGCATTTACTTTTGCAGGAAAGCCTGCATAGTTTTCTTCTGTTTTTACAATCAGTTGGCGCAGGTTATCAGCACAGTTGCAGTCCTGTGAGGTTAAAGAAGTACACAGCAGCAGTGCTGTAAGCATAGAGAGGATCTGTTTCATAGTTGCTTGTTGAGGTGAATGATAAAATGGTGGAGCGGTGCTTTTATTTTTCGGATCGGTTTATCATTCCTTTGATGAGGAGAAAAACAGCTCCAGCAAATGTTACAAAGTAAACAGCAGCCAGGCCTTTGTTTTTAAATGTTCCGAGGTAAGCATCAAACTGTTTGTACAAAGCAGTACCAACAATCACCCCGATGATCAGCCATACGATGGAAATGCCTTTTTTCTCTTGCATATGTTACAGGTTAGAAATGTGTCAATGAATGTTGTGGTGATAAATATAGTTCATTCTTTTTTTGTTGCAGTTTATGAAGGATTTGTTTTTTAATGGTTGATGACTTTGAAGGGTACAGGCATTAACTCATTCTTAAATTTTAATCGTGCAATGAGGATGACGGAAAAACATTTGTTTACTTGTTGATTGGTCGGGCGACCAACAACAGCGTAGAGGCTGTCATCCCGAAGTATGAGGGAACCGCCGGGAAATGAATTTTCGTGTACTTGTTGATTGGTCCGGCCACCAACAACGGTGTGGGTGTTTTGTCGGTGTGCAATACCAACAAGGGCAAAGGGCTGGGCATTACCTTGTCAGAGTTGTTTGATTTTGAACAGTAAACCTTTGTTTAGCTTTTTATAGTTTTTGCGGGTTGATTGTAAAACATAACGATACTCTTGTTTGGCCGCATTCTTTTTATAACTGGCAATTTGTAATGCCGTCCGCATCGTTTTTAAAAAATGCAATTATCGTATCTTGCATGTAAAATTTTTTAAACCTATGATGATTTGTCTTGTACTGTTTTTTATTGCAGCTCTTTACGCTTTTAATATTTATACTATTAAAACGGCTATATTAAAAAACTCCCGCTTGTCTGATATTGAAAAAGTATCGTGGATTTTAGCACTCATTTTAATGCCATTATGGGGGTTGTATATGTTTACATTAAAAAGAGATTTTCAACGCCGGTAATTTATTGTGAAGATTATTTCCACACATACCATATTATTGGAGACCCTCATCCGTTTATCGGCTTATAAAGTAAAGTATCGGGGTACATACTACGTTCCCATTACTCCGCATATTCCTATCAGCTTAAGTACGGGCAGGTTACTTTACGAAATACTGAAATGTCAAATGAATAAGAATTATGATAAAGTTGATTGTAAACTATGTAATAATAATTTTATTATCTGTATCAGTAATAGCCCATTTCTTAAGAATTATATATCTCTACTTTAAGCCTGGCTTTTTGGAGAAATTTACATTTGTTTCAAAGCCTGATCTAGGAACGAATAAACTTGCCTTGTACTACCTGCTTACAATAATTGTGTGCATTTATGCCATCAAACTAAAGTTAAATTGAAGCTAATTTAGTTTCAACTTTATGTATCAAAGAAGCCAATCAGTTAAACCCTTACCCTGCTGCTATGATAACTACTGTTAAATATTCTGCAATCCACTTTCAACGGTTCTTTACAACAAAGGCATAAAAAATGCTGGAATCACTCTTTAGTTTTTCCTTAATGGATGGCGCCCTCACCAACCTAGGCAGTACCCGTTCTTAAACTTTAGCTGAGCAAAGATGAAGGCAACGTAAGGTTTTATCTGTTTGTTGATGGGTCCGGCAACCAACAACAGCCTAGCCGAGTCGAAAGTATCACCAACGGAGAATCAGAAGTAAAAAGATGCTATGCCCTGGCTGTGTGCATGCGTTGTTGGTGAAAACACGCAACAAAGCATGCAATGTGCAGGCATTAAATGATGAAGTAATTTATCATTGTGCAATACCAATACGGGCAAAAAAGGCTTTCAAAGTGCATAAGTGAACGAATAAAGTGTTTTATCTGTGAGCAAAACTAACAAGTGAAAAATGGTTACAAATTGTTTTATTACTTCCATTCCGATGGCCGCTTCAAAAGAAAACCATCAGCAGCCTTTTGAATAACATCAGGAAGTTGACTTTCCGCTAATTTTTTTCTGCCAACAGTAAGCGATCCCTTCGCAACAAGTGCTACCGTGCTGTTATGTCTTTTGGGTGGAAAGGCAACAAATACACGTTTATTAGGAAAAATTTCATGTACGGCTTTAATAGGAGGCACAAGATCTGAGTCCCCACTTATCAGCATGGCCATATCATAAGAATCTTTATAGGCATCTACTAGTAAATTAGTGGCGATGTTAACATCAGTCATTTTTTCATTCGCATCTGGCCAAATATTACCACATCGCCTGCATTCTATACTGTTCATTTGATATTGACCGTAATAAATTTTCACTCCGGATTCATAAAGTGCTTCCAGGTAGGTGGTTTGCCTTTTTTGTTTGTCCGGGTTATTGGCTACCCTGGCAGTAAAGTATTTAACCTCATGAAGCACCTGCCCTGGTTTCAACAGATTTTGAGCCAGCGCCTTCACATTTAACCATCTAAACTCTTCAAAACCAGCCTCCATCAACCCAAAGTACAGGTTAAAGCCGTCTACATATACATTTACCTTTTCCATTTTAACAGGTTAACTATTTTGATATAATTCAATCAGTTGCTATATTTGCACCCGAACAGCGCCAAAGATAGCATCTCTGGCCCGACGCTCCGAAAGGAGCGTTTCGCATTTACAGACATTTTTATTCTCACGCAAGTCTCCTTCCATGGGATCTCAGTTGTTTTTTAATTATTGCGGCGAATCAGTTGCACCACACTCGCCAGCTAAAGAAAAAAACATTACCTGATTAATTTAATAATTTCCCATCTCTGTTGATGTATATCTTTAATATCATTTATCAGTTCATTCCGCCAATCATAATTTTGATAAGGTGCAATAAAAATTATAGGAATTTTATTCTGAGCATAGATTTCCATTCGCCAACTGTAATTTGGATTTTCACCATCACCTACTACCTCTACATACATACCCAATGAGGGCAAATAAAAGTCTGGCGTCCACACCCTTGGCCTGCCTTTGTCATCCAATATATAAACTGCACTTTCATATTCCCACCACAAACCAATTGAATTTAAGTACAATGCCATTTCTCTTTCAGCATTGCTCATATCATCAAATACAGAACGAAACATAAAAAAACAGTTTACGCTTGGAAATTAAGTTGTAAAGTAGATTTTAAAAAAAGAATACAGGTTTATTCATCAACCGATTCATCATTAGCTGCATTAGTTTCAGCATACCAGCCTGTGCTTTCATGATTGTCAATGGCCCTGCGTATCCTTTTTAAACTTTCTTTAATGGCGGCAACTCCTGTTGGTATGTCGGCAGTTGTTTTAATATGCAGTCTTCCCCATTTTTGAGCATAGGACCCGTCATCTGTTACTGCCTGTACACCCTTTACAGTTTCTCCATTGGTAAACAAAGTTACCCTTATGCCTTGGCGCTGTATGCTCACACTAAAAAACACACGAACGGGTGAGTAATAATAGATGCCTGCCTTGTGCGACTTTGCCCATACTTCAGTATCTGTTTTCAATACCTTTTCATGAAACGTATCAAACAGCTTTTTGGTTGCCGGATATTTATCAAATAAATCATGGTTAATAGCTTCATTTACTTTATCGGCTTTATCAGGTGATTTAATTTCAAAGTTGGGATAACGCTGATACTCTGATTTTAATTCCAGCACTTCAATGTCTTTCGGGCAATCTGCCCAGTCATGCTCCCAGCACACAATCATATCACAACCCTGACCCTTGGCCATGCTTTCAAGATGACCATGCCGTTTAAAATCAGATGATTTGTACTCAAACTCTATCAATACTTCCTCCCATCTGTCGTGACCAATATAGCGCTTGGCAATACAATCAGGAAAGCCTTTGCGGATGGTTTCAATGTACAGGTTTAAATCATTGGTTAATTTGGAAAACAGAAAGATAACGCCGTTTTCCTCTGCAGGTGCATATACAAGTCCTCTAAAGTTAATCAATTTACCTACGATGTTTTTACGTTTCATAAATTCAATTTTAAGATGCGTTATACTTACCCTCCACTATTTTTATTTCATCCTCAGTTAAATCATAAAGTTGATAAACTAAGTTGTCAATTTGATTTTCTATGTCTGTTGTATTGGTCGATGGATTTTGCTTTTTGATTGCTAAAATTTGATTCACTAAGACCTCAATTTCATTTTCTTGCTTTTGCGTGGCAATTTTTATTGGCAACAATTCAATTTTGTATTTCTTCCATCTATTTGTACCCATACCTGTTGTTGTTCCAATTAAGTTAAAATACCACTCTGACACCTTTGAATTTAATATTGCCAAGAGAAATTTCAATTTTTCACCAGTCATAAGGAAAGTAGTAGCCTCAGCAAAATACTTTTCATCATCAAAAGCGAATTTTGGTTTGTCAGAAATTTCGCCCCAAACAATTTTTGGGTTCTCAAAATCTTTCCAATAAGAAATTGAATCTTGCGTTTCAAACCATTTGTTAGCTGTTTTTTTTCTACTTCCTTGTTCACCACTTTGCTCTAATCTCTTCTTTCCAATTTCAAGGAAGTGATTCTTAACTGCAGGAAATGATTCAATATCAATTTTTAAACTTGGAAATGTAGAGATCACCCATAAATTTTGATATTCGTAAAAATATTTTTTTAAATCTCTCCCTCGAATTATTGGTTTAATTATTTCAGCATTTTTTTTATCTGCTTTTATTAATTCATTTTTTTTGCTTTCATTTATTATAAATGCCTCATTAAAACCTGTTTTGATTCCAAAATTTATTCGAACATTAAAATCTTTTAAAAGTTTCTTACCGTCTTCGATTTTTCTTTTTAGTTTTCCTGCTACTTGATCTCCGATAAACCATTCAGAGTTTGATAGCGGAATAAATTCAAAACTGTATTTATTAAAATACTCATGTAAAGAGTTGCCTATAGAATAGTCTTTCGACAAATTAACTACTTTGATCGGTTTTGATTTATTTGATTTTTGAAGAGTAATAATATTTGATTCGACAGTAGCTTCTTCAAATACTTGAATATCTTCAATGTTTATTAATATGATGGGCTGTAATTTTTCTACGAAATACATTTTGAGAGGCTCTCCATAAATTGCTCTCAGCCAAGAATTAGAAGTAATGTAAGTTAAAAGACCAAATGGCTTTAAGATATTACCACCAAGTTCATAGAATAGACAATAGATATCTGCTCCTTTTGAATACGTTACATAATTTGCTTTAGAAAAATAATCTGATTGCTCTTTTATTTTTGATAGTGCGAAATAAGGCGGATTTCCAATCACTACATCAAAGCCCACAAAATCACCCTCATCATTAAGCACCTCAGGAAATTCAAAGCGCCATTCAAAAGCATTTTCAAAAATCTTGTTGCTTTCAGTTTCGTCCCGCTCTTTTTCCAAACTATCTAAGAGCTTTACAGCCGCTGCATGGGCTTCTATCAGTTTCTTATCTGCTTTTTCACCAAAAGATTTGAGGTTGAGTATTTTTTGAGAAAGGCTCTCCACCTTGCCTCTTGCCTCACTCAGTTTCTTTTTAAATGGTTTTTCTATTTCACTTCTAAAGTCATTTTTAATTGTTGCAATCAACTGCTCCATTTCCCGCTTCTGTTCTTTATTTTCTGCATTGCGGTAGGTGGCTACTGCTGTTTTATAACTGTCAATGGTCCATTTGCTTTTACTCAATGCCTCTTTTAAATCGGCAGTTATGGCAAAACGGCTTACAAGAGAGTTCCCGCACTTAATATTAATATCAATGTTGGGTAAGGTTTCCAGTTCCGTACTGTTTTTATAGTAAGCGTTCTTTAACAGTTCAATCCACAAACGCAGGCGGCATATTTTTACAGAGTTGGGGTTAATATCCACACCAAATAAACAGTTTTCAATAATGGTTTGCTTTTCATGAAAAAGTGTTTCCTGCAGGCGCTGGCTTTCCTTGTTATTGGGGTTGTATTCAAACAGCTCTCCTTCATCATCTGTTATAATCAATTCATCATTTACTACTTCTACGTGGTATTCTTTCAGTCGCTTGCCGTCTCTGTCAACCAATATCCGCAAATCATTTTTTACAGCAATCATTTCATTCAATGCAGATACAAGAAAGTGACCAGAGCCCACAGCAGGGTCGCAAATCTTAATGCTGTTCACAATTTCATTGGCTTCCTTACGGTTTTCTATTTTGTTATACAGTTCATCAATAGTGGTGCAGTTCCAGTTTTTTGCTTCATTAAATTTTTGCACCACGGCTTTGCGTATGGTTTCCCTGCACATATACATGGTTATAAAACCGGGTGTAAAAAAGGAACCATCTTTATAACCATTTATTTTTTCAAAGATTAAGCCCAGCACAGAAGCATTAATGAGCGTTTTATTATCCTCCTGTATTTCTTCCCCGCCTTCTGCTCCAAAATCATAGGCATCTAAAAACTCAAACAGGTATTGAAGCGTAGATAAACTACCTGTTCGTTTTTTTCCATGCTGATCTTTGAGCACCGTTAGCCCAAAAATGGGAATGGTTTTATCATCTCGCAGATTACTGATGAACAGCGTAACCTGTTCTATATCTGTAGGCTCAAACAACGAAGAATTGAGATAAGGTACTTTTTGAAACAGGTCTTTCACATCTTCATTTCGCTCATCATACTTACGTGCCAGTACCTGAAAAAATAAACTGTTGAGGTCGTCATAATTTTTTATTTTATCCGGATGAAGAAAAGAATATGAAGTATCTCCGTTATGATAGGTGATTAATTGTGCCTCCAGCAACTTCAAAAATAAAATGCGGTTCACCCATGTAATGGTAAGCTCCAGCGCCACATTGAACAAGCGTTCCTCCTGTGTAGTGCCAAACTGTGATGGTTTGGGTAGGCGACTGATTTTATCCAGACTGTCAAGCTGTATAATGGCATTTTCAAGCAGGGTGCCTGTGTGCCGTTCTTCCGCTTTGTGGCGTTCAATGAGTTTTTTGCTGCCTTCTTTGGTTTCAACCAACCCAATGATGTGTAAGAGTTCACTGTAAAACCGTTTGTCCAAACTGTTGCTGTCGTTTGCAAACGATAGTTTTAAGAGATGCTCAGGTGAAAGCAATTTGAAGAGTGCAATGAGTGCTGTATCATCTGCTTTATCTGTATTGCGTACTGCTTTGTTATAGTCTTTAAAATTGAAATAGGTAAATTCTATTTCAGTGGTAATGCTGTTAATAAACGGTTCAGCAATTTGTTTGTAGAAAAAATCGGTTTTAGTATCAGCCAGTCGTCCTGCTTCAAAATCATTGAATTGATTGACGAGATTTTTATTTTGGGCAAACAATCTGTCAAACAGTGTAGCATCAAAAATAAACCACTCGTTGATGTTGGTGGCTACGAGGTGTTTTACTTCCACATTAGCATGTGTGATGCGCTCCCGCAGGTAATACAAAACCAGTTCCTGAAATGCTTTTACATTCAGTTTTTTGGGGGTCATCATCTCTGCCTTGTTCGTAGGCTTCTTGGTTTCAATGATAACACCTACTGTGGATGCGGCTGTAGGTCCGTTATGAATCACGAGGTCGTTTCTGCCCTTGGTATTGATAAAATGTTGAGGATCGTAATAAGTCTTTTTTAAAAAATCGATGATGAGGTTTTTATGAAACTCTTCACTTTCAGTGTCATTGGTACGGTCAAGTAAAGAGATGAGATTGGTTTTGAAACGTTCAATCTCAGTTCTGTTGGGTTTTACTTTTAAAAAGGCTTTGTTCAGTGCCTTTCTGGGTTTTAACTCAGTAAGTTGCATGTACAGTAATAATTGTAAAACGTGTAGCTATAATGTTTTCAAATACACTACAATAATACCACATGACATCCATTTTTCAAACCATGGAAGAGGTATGGGTTGTTATAAACAAGCCAGAGCTTTCAGTTCTTTCGTTTTCAATTTTGAAAGAGGGGCATCCCAGTAACCAGCATGCTGCATGTATGTTTTTTCATGTGAGGAATGATTGATGGATTCATACAAGGCTTCTGCCAGTTGCCGTATGGCGCACTCACAACTTAGAAGATGATCGTAATCTGAAAGCTCAATAGCCTGAACTGCTGCGTTTTTATGGTTATCATTTAAAATAACCAATCTTGTTCCAAGCAGGGCATTGCTGCATTGATAAACATGAACAAATATTTTGTTATGGTTCTGTTTACTGAGTACAATTTTAACAGTACCCGGCTCATGATAAAAATCAAATTCAAGTACAGTTTTAGTTGGTGAAGCGAGTTGCAATACTGCTTTTATAAAATCTGAGTAGCTATTGCCAATACACGTAAATGCAAAAGCCGTTTGATGGGATTGGTATTGAATGGTAAGTGTGGCACTGGTGCCAAAACTTTTGTACTGAAATACCAGAGGATTTTTGTTGAATGGAGAATATTTTTAAGTGTACTGTAAAGATAAAAGCTTTTTTGTTTATCAGTTGAAGTCCTCGCCAAATAAAATGAATTGGATACTTAAATGGTTGCTGGTACAACCAACGTATGTGAAAAGAGCATAGGGCGTGCATAGAGAGTGCATGGGGAGAGGATCAACTCCATAAAAAAAGCACAGACTCATCATCTGTGCTTTTGTGCTTCATGCATCTGTGCCTCCGTGTCTCTCTGCCTCTGTGTTTACAATTACATCCCCGCAAAGTGCTTATGGAAATAAGGGATGGTTTCAATACCCTTATAAAAATTAAAGAGGTCAAACTTTTCATTGGGGCTGTGCAGGTTATCACTGTCCAGTCCAAAACCCATGAACACGATCTTTACACCCAGCTCCTGTTCAAACAAAGAACAGATAGGAATACTGCCGCCGCCACGCACGGGAATGGGGTCTTTTCCAAAGGTATCTTTAATGGCTGCCGCTGCGGCTTTATAACCCTTGCTGTCAATCGGTGTCATGTACGGTTCACCGCCATGATGTTCACTGGCCTTTACCGTTACACCCGCCGGGGCAATGCCCTGGAAATAGTTCAGCAGCTTCTCTGTGATCTTGTGAGAGGATTGATTGGGCACCAGTCGTGCACTGATCTTGGCATAAGCTTTAGAAGGCAACACCGTTTTGGCACCTTCGCCGGTATAACCACCCCAGATACCGTTGAGCTCCAGCGTGGGTCGTATGCCCGTGCGTTCATTGGTGCTGTATCCTTTTTCGCCCCAGAGTTCCTTTACACCTAAATCATCCGCATATTCTTTGGCATCAAAGGGAGCAGCAGCCATGAGTTTGCGTTCTGCTTCCGTAGCTTCCACCACATCATCATAAAAACCGGGAATGGTGATATGGTTGTTTTCATCATGACAACTGGCGATCATCTTTGCCAGCATGGTGATAGGGTTGGCAACAGCGCCACCGTACACACCGCTGTGCAGGTCACGGTTGGGGCCTGTTACTTCCACTTCAATATAACTGAGGCCACGTACACCAATGTCAATAGAAGGGTTCTCCATGCTCAGCATGGCCGTATCGCTGATGAGGATCACATCGGCTTTGAGTAATTCTTTGTTGGCTTTTACAAACGTAGCCAGGTTGGGACTGCCCACTTCTTCTTCACCTTCAATACAGAATTTGAGATTGGTAGTGAGTGTGCCTGTCTGCACCATCGTCTCCAATGCTTTTACATGCATATAGAACTGTCCCTTATCATCACAGCTGCCACGGGCAAATATTTTTCCGTCTTTGATTACGGGATCAAAAGGTCCGCTGTGCCATAAGTCCAATGGATCGGGCGGCTGCACATCATAGTGTCCGTACACGAGTACCGTTGGTTTAGAAGGATCAATGATCTTTTCTCCGTACACAATAGGATGACCGGGAGTTTCATAGATCACCGCTTTATCGGCGCCTGCTTCCAGCAATCTTGCTTTTACAGCTTCCGCACATTTTACCATGTCCTCTTTATGTTCACTGCGGGCACTCACAGATGGAATGCGTAACAATTGAAGCAGCTCTTCTAAGAAACGGTCTTTGTGCTGCTGCTGATAATCTTTCCACGCTTGCATAAATACAATTTGATAATTTGAAGATTTGATAATTTGAAAAGAATGGGTGCTGCGAATGTACTGCATTCAGCGTAACGAAGGAATGATGTGGAGCAATGAAAGGAGCATAAAACACTGCTTGTGATTGTTCTGCAACTTCCCGTCTTCCCGGCGATAGGTTAAAACTATGTGAAGAACCAAAAATGTTGACATCTTGTGCAACAGATGTATGGGTTGATCGTTTACTTTTGTGACTCAATTATAGCAGCCTCTGCCGGTTCTACTTCCTGCTTGCCGATGTGAAGATGTTACCGTCAGGGGCTGCGACTATTTAAGGGGTTACTCTTTTTAACACGGAGAAGAAAGAGGGCACAGCGGACACGGGAAATACAGCCTCACACAAAAACGCAGCGGTGCAAAGAAGAAATGTAAGCGTATTACTTTTTACGAAACAACACATGCAGGTTAAGCAGGCTCCACATAATTACTGCCACTAACAATCCAAACTTGATCACGGCAAAGAGCCAGCTGAGGAAAGCATAAGTGCCGGTTACGGATTCCTGTAACAGTTGCAGCATAAAATAGTTTTCAATCACATCACACAAACCGGCTGCCAGTGCAGCTAATCCCAGCGTGCGGGAAACAGTAGCCGCCCATGGTTGTTGTTTATTGCTGATGAAGAAACAATACGCATACAGAAACAGCGCATAAAAAAGCAGGAATACAAAATCAATCCATGTATTGGTGATGGCTTGCTGTAGGATGCCATCTTTCTTCCATTGGTTGAGGATGACATTTACCTGCTCCGTTGTTTTTGCTACTTCCAGGCTCACAATACCTGCCTTGCTCACAGGAGTAATCAGCGGTGCACCATGCCACCGCATCACCGCAATCATCACAAGTGTGCCCATGAATAAGAAGAGCAGTAAACGAACGGGTTTCATGTTAAACAGTAAGGGTTATCAATCCGTAATCTTTTCTTTGCGACTTTGTGTGAAAAAAGTTGCGTGCAACTGTATTCCTACAAAGCATCAAAACGTGCACTCACAAAATCCCAGTTTACCACCTTCCACCAGGCAGTCACATAATCAGCACGTCGGTTCTGATACTTGAGATAATAAGCATGTTCCCATACATCCAGGCCCAGCAACGGTGTGCCTTTGATCTCACTGATGTCCATTAACGGGTTATCCTGGTTAGGTGTAGAACCTATTTTGAGTTGCTTGTCTTTATCTGCATAGAGCCAGGCCCATCCGCTGCCGAAACGGTTCTTACCGGCATCACTGAACTGTGTTTGAAATGCTTCTATACTGCCAAAGGTTTTTACAATGGCTTTTTGCAGGGCGCCGCTGCCCGGCACACTGCCACCCGGTTGCATACATTTCCAGAACAGTTCATGATTGTAATGACCACCGGCATTGTTGCGCATCTTGGCGGAATATTTAGAAATGGATTGCAATACTTCTTCAATGGGTTTACTCATATCCACTTTTTCTGCCGCTGCTGCATCTTTTGCATTCTTGGCATAAGCACTTGCATGTTTGCTGTAATGTATTTCCATGGTGAGTGCATCAATCACCGGCTCCAGTGCAGGATAAGCATAGGGCAGTGGTGTTTGCTCAAAACCGGTAACGGTGGGTACACTGCTCAATACTTTTGCAGAAGTACAACCGGCCAATACATCAGCACCGGCAAAAGAAGTAAGTGAAACAGCCAATGTTGTTTTTGCTGATTGCTGTAAGAATTGCTTGCGGGAGAATTTGTTTGCCATAACCTTCAATTGAACAATGAAGTTACAATCATTCCCTCAATCAGGTTCTTGGTTTTTCACGCAGCAGGCGGTGCAGTTTGAGCTTGCGCAGGATGCGGTAATAAAACTCAGCATTAAACAATTGTGAATCCTGCATGGCTTTGTAAGTAAGAAAACTTCCGATCGGTACAAGAATCATCGTACTCAGCCACATACCCGTAAACGGAAGTACCACACCTTCCTTCACCATCTTTTCACCACTGGTATTGGTAATATGAAACACAATAAAAAACAGTACGGAAATCACCAATGGTAAACCGATACCGCCTTTGCGGATGATGGAACCTAAAGGAGCTCCTATTAAAAATAAAACCACACAAGCTAATGAAAGGGCAAACTTGCGGTGTCGTTCCAGGTCGTGCAGGCGTAACTGCTTTTTCTGTTCAGCGTTATCGTAAGCAATAAAATCCAATTGATTTTTAAACGAAGTGGCTTTGCTTAATACAGAAGAGAAGATTACATTTCTTACACTGTCACCTACCAGTTGATTCACATTGGTAAAGCTCAGCTTAAGCGTATCTTTCTTTTTAAACACACTGTCAGGATAATAAAACGGAACAACGGGATTGATTTCACGGTAGCCACGAAACCTGACAGAGTCCGTTACTTTTTGCAGGGAGTCCACCACACGGGTAAGCTGCTGCAGACTCAGCATTTTATAATAATTCTTGAAAGTGGAATCGGCTGTTTTATTCAGCTTAAAGGAGCTGAGGTCAAATACTTTTTTATATTCTTTAAAACCGAGCCTGTAATAATCCGTTTCAATAGTGCCGGGTATACCTTTTTCCTGGTAGCGCCATCCGTTGCGCAGGTTAAAATAAAGAAAGCGTTGATCCGGCGATACTTTCATGGTGCCTTCTTCGGCAAGAATAATATTATCCTGCAGCATATAGCTGTGTTCATAAATCACCACATTACGGATGATGGAATCTTTTTCCTTACTGCCGATCTTGATGGTATAACCATCGAGTTTATTATAAAACACACCTTCTTTGATATCAAAGGCCGGTTTGGCCACACGGATATCATAGAGCAGTGTACGCATCTTTAACTCAGCCACCGGTATCATGTAATTGGCAAACAAAAAAGCCACCATCGCCAGCAGGCCGGATACTACAAACAAGGGCCGCATAAAACGAATGAGCGGAATACCGGCGCTCTTTATGGCTACCAGTTCAAAACTTTCGCCCAGGTTACCAAAAGTCATGATGGAAGAAAGCAGGATACCTAAGGGCAAAGCCAGCGGTACAATGGTAGCACTTACATAGATGATAAACTTTAAAAGCGTCATATTATCAACACCCTTGCCCACGAATTCATCAATGTACAACCAGAAGAATTGTACTACAAGGATGAAAACGGCAATAAAGAACGTTGCCAGGAACGGTCCGATAAAAGCTTTTATAATAAGTTTGTCTAACTTCTTAATCACATCAATCAATTTCCGATGCAGGAGCAGGCAAATGTAAGTCTTTCAGCTGTTGAGTTGCAACTGGTAACCGATCCGGGTTGGATTTTAACAAAGAACGGTATCATTGAAAAAGTGTATCACCTTTTTGGAATTTTAAGTGCTTCTTATGTAACTATGGCAAATAAACTTGCTGTTCCTGAGGAGCTGCTGCAGGTGCCTCCTAAAATTTCAAGGGGGGAACAATACAAGGGATTACCTTATGTAATGCTGGATTATCCGAGATGTTTTGGAAAGGAAGATGTATTGGCCATCCGTACTTTTTTCTGGTGGGGGCATTATTTTAGTTGCACCCTGCATTTAAAAGGGAGCTATCTCAATCAATATGCAGGAACTGTTGAAAAAGCAATCAGTAACGGTGAACTGCAGGGTTTTTATATCAATACATCCGATGAGGAATGGAATCATGATGTAGACGAAAGCATGCGGCCGGTAACAACAGCAGATAAAAACAGAATTGTGCAGGAAGATCTCATAAAGATCAGCGGCATTTGTCCTTTACAGCAATGGAATGATGCTGCTGATACACTCAACAAACAGTTTGAGTTATATCTCCGACTTATAAAAAGTTAATTACCCAAACGATGAAACAGATCTTTCACCTGGTATTCCCATAACTGGCTCTGGTCTTTGATGTCTTTCTTTTCAGCAAAATCTTTTACCACCAGTATGGTTTGATTGGAGATTTCTGTTTTTTCAATGCGAAATTCAAAATACTCATCCTTGGGTCCATGGAGCCAGCGGTATTTTACAAAACGGTTTTCTTCTGTTTCCAGTAACTCTGCTCTTTCTTCAGAACCATTCCAGCTGAATACATAAATACCGTCTCGTTCATCCACTTTATCGGCAAACCACTCCTGCATAGCAGAAGGACTGATAAGGAACTCGTACAGGATGGAAGGTGAACATTTCACAGGAAACTCAAGTGTGTATAAAGCTTTTTTACTCATTAATGCGTCGTTTCCACATATTAATAGTTGTGGATATGCAATAATAAAAAAATAATGCAGTCCACAAAATTTTTACCCCTTTCTTTTTTGTTGAATGGGGGTTTGTTGATATTTAAACAAAAACCGCTCTAAATGCTTGTGCTACAAGGCGTTTTGAAAGTTTTTTTGGTAAAACTTAATAGATAGGTTAAATTAGGTTCGGAATTTTGAGCGGGAGATGACAAAATAATACCTGTTTATCCCCGTTTAAAGTTTATTGAAAGGACTTGTGCCGGAATGTTAAACACCAAAACCTAAAACCAATTTGCTTATGAGCATGCGCCAACTCAAAATCACCAAGTCCATCACAAACCGTGAGTCGCAGAGTCTTGAAAAGTATCTGCAGGAGATCGGTAAGGTGGAATTGATTACCCCTGAAGAAGAGGTAAAACTTGCCGAAAAAATCAAGCAGGGCGATCAGCGTGCCCTCGACCGTCTTACCAAGGCCAATCTCCGCTTTGTTGTTTCAGTAGCCAAGCAGTATCAAAACCAGGGCCTTTCCCTGCCTGATCTGATCAATGAAGGCAATCTCGGTCTTATTAAGGCTGCCCAGCGTTTTGATGAAACAAGAGGCTTCAAATTTATTTCCTATGCTGTTTGGTGGATTCGCCAGAGCATTTTGCAGGCATTGGCAGAGCAATCAAGAATTGTTCGTTTGCCGTTGAATAAAGTGGGATTAACCAACCGCATTAATAAAGCATTCTCACAATTAGAACAGGAATATGAGCGGGAACCCTCAGCAGAAGAGCTGGCAGAAATCCTGGATCTTGAAACGGAAGAAGTAGCTGCTACACTTGGCATTTCTGCACGGCATGTGAGTATGGATTCTCCACTGGCAGAAGGAGAAGAAAATACATTGATTGATGTATTGCACAATCCCAATGCTGAAAGTACAGATGAAGAGCTGGATCATAAACAATCGCTCAAAACAGAGATTGACCGTTCCTTGCAAACCTTAACAGAGCGTCAGCAGGAAGTGATCCGTTATTTCTTCGGCATCGGGGTAGATCATCCCATGAGCCTGGAAGATATCGGCGAACGTTTTAACCTCACCCGTGAGCGTGTACGGCAAATCAAAGACAAAGCCATCAGCAAACTCAAGACAAATACTCGTTGTAAACTTTTAAAAGGATATCTTGGATAAAAAACTCTACTCAATAAAAGAAACGCCCCGATTTGTCGGGGCGTTTCTTTTTTACTTCACTTCATTTAAAACTGGTGTAAGTGGCTGAGCCTTTGCATAATTCGGTTTATACAGTTGCCTGCTGAGTATTTTAAGCAGGTCTTTTTCAAGTGACTCTACCGGGTATTCAATAAGGCGGTTTATTTCTGTATTGTTTTCATACACTATGAGCGTAGGTACACGTAGAATATTCAGCCCCTTTTCTTCATGTGCGGGGCTTTGCTTGTACATACTCTCTGCATTACTTACCATTACAATTTTTACCTGTTCATCACGCACACCGCAATAGTCCAGTACTTTTAAGATACGTGGTACTTCCCGCTTACTGTCGCCGCACCAGGTGCCCATAAACAAGAGGAACTGTTTACGCTGCATGTTTTGTTTTAATGATGCAATAAGTGATGTGTCTACTTTGTAATTGAAATAATTAGTATTGAACCAGGCAGCAAATGGTTCACGATTTAAGGCTTCACGGGTGCAGCAGCCAAGAAGCATATCATTGCCGTTTTCATCTTTTGTAAGTTGATTGATCGGTTGCTGTGAAAAGGCGAGCACACTCATAAATACAGGTATGCTCAAAAGAAAAATATATTTCATTTTGAATAATTTTAAATGATGAATCAATAGTTACATTTGAATACATGCTGTGTCTGCATGCATAAACGTAACAGGTATCAACTTTTTTTGTAACGTTGAATTACAGTAATAAAAGAAAAGGGGCGATCAGATACGGGGCGGTTGAAAAACAGAATTAGCTCTTTTAATAACCTGCTGCTCCGGTACAGGGGCGTATAGTAAATGTATAACCGGTTGAGCGGGTGCAGCAGTTGAGTTCCCTATATGAAAAAATTCTTCTGTATAATTTTTGAGATGATGTTGATGTACAGGTGTTGAACTGGCTGCATCTTCTGTTGCTGCTACGAGTTTATCATCACACCCGCAATCAGGTTTTAATTGTACAGCGGCGGCAATACTGCACTCCATGTAATCCAATATTTTTCCGTATTGAAATACGAAGAACAGGCATAGAAAAAATAGGGAGAGCAGTTTTTTCACAGCGCTAAGCTACAAATGCTTTTTGAAAAATTCAATACAGTTTGCTTTTGTACAATCCCCATTTGCTTAAGCGATAAATAAGCGACACACGCAAACAGCCCAAACCATAAATAATACTTCTGCTGAAATTGATGCTGCTGCTTTCTTTGGTGTAAAGGGTGGGGCAGGAAACTTCGCCCACTCTAAAGTTTTTGTAAATGATCTGGCTCAGCATTTCATTGTCAAACACAAAATCATCACTGCAATCATTGAATTTAATTTGCTGTAATATTTCTTTTGAAAAAGAACGGTAACCGGTGTGGTACTCTGATAGCTTCTGGTTTAAAAAAATATTCTGGATGAATGTAAGCACACGGTTGAAGAAATATTTATACAATGGCATTCCTCCCAGCAGGGCGCCTTTACTCAAAATTCGGCTGCCCAGCACCACATCATACACATCATTACCAATCATACTCACCATAGCGTGTATGAGTTTGGGTGTATATTGATAATCCGGATGCAGCATAATGATGATATCTGCTCCCAGCTCCAGTGCCTTTGTGTAACATGTCTTTTGATTGCCGCCATAGCCTTTGTTCTGCTCATGACGGATAATATGCTGTATGCCCAGCGCTTTTGCCTTGCTTACTGTTTCATCATGGCTGGCATCGTCCACAAGAATCACTTCATCCGCAATATCAAACGGTATTTCATGGTACGTAGCTTCCAGCGTTTTAGCAGCATTGTAAGCCGGGAGCACCACAATTATTTTCCGTTGATTGAACATGTTTCAAAGATAAGGCGTAGCATGTTCTATTGGAATCAATAACCGTTGTGTTAGACTTTATTCCAAACTGCCCATTTGCCATGTATCCTGAACCTGCTAATCTTTACTTACATTTGCTGCCCAAATTGTGTGACTATGTTTCAGAATTTAAGTGAACGTTTAGAAAGTGCGTTTAAGAACATAAAAGGTGAAGGCCGTATTACGGAACTCAATATTGCGGCTACTGTAAAGGATATCCGTCGTGCCCTTGTGGATGCGGATGTGAATTTTAAAATTGCCAAAGAGTTTACGGATACTGTAAAAGAAAAAGCACTCGGTCAAAAAGTATTGCTGGCGGTGAACCCGGGCCAGCAGATGGTGAAGATTGTGCAGGATGAACTGACCGAACTCATGGGTGGAAGCGAAGCTGAGTTTGATATTAAAGGAGCACCTGCTGTAATCCTCATCGCCGGTTTGCAGGGTAGTGGTAAAACCACCTTCAGCGGAAAACTGGCTAATTACCTCAAAACCAAAAAAGGGAAGAGCCCTTTGCTGGTGGCAGCAGATATCTATCGCCCTGCGGCCATTGATCAATTAACTGTTCTGGGTGGGCAAATAGGGGTGGATGTGTACAGTGAACGGGAGAATAAAGATGCGGTGGCCATCGCTCAAAATGCCATCAAAGAAGCAAAAGCAAAAAACAAGAATGTTGTTATTATCGATACCGCCGGTCGTTTAGCCATTGATGAAGTGCTGATGACGGAAGTGGCGAATATTAAAAACGCCGTTACACCCAACGAAATTCTGTTTGTGGTGGATAGCATGACGGGACAGGATGCGGTGAACACCGCAAAGGCGTTTAATGATCGCCTCAACTTTACTGGAGTTGTACTTACCAAGCTGGATGGTGACACCCGGGGTGGTGCCGCACTTTCCATTAAATACACCGTAAACAAACCTATCAAGTTTGTGAGCAGTGGTGAAAAAATGGAAACCCTGGATGTGTTTTACCCCGACAGGATGGCCCAGCGTATTCTGGGGATGGGTGATATCACTTCATTAGTAGAAAAAGCACAGGCCCAGTTTGACGAGGAACAGGCCAAAAAGCTGGAGAAAAAAATCCGCAAGAATCAGTTTGACTTTGAAGACTTTAAGACCCAGCTCGAGCAGATTAAAAAGATGGGTAACCTCAAAGACCTGATGGGCATGATTCCCGGTATGGGCAAAGCCATTAAGGATGTTGATATTAAGGACGATTCTTTCAAAGGTGTGGAGGCGATTATCAACAGTATGACGCCTTATGAACGCAAAAACCCGGATGTGATCAACCCCAGCCGCCGCCAGCGGATTGCCAAAGGTGCCGGTAAGGATATTGCAGATGTTAATGCCTTTATGAAGCAGTTTGAGCAAATGAAGCAAATGATGAGTATGATGAACAAAATGCCCATGGGCCGGATGATGCCGGGTATGGGTAAGAGATAATCAAAAAGGTAAAAGGCGTAAAATTTTTGTAAAGCCATTGGATATATGAGCCACAGGGCTTATTTTTGCCGCCTTAGTTAACCTTTATTTATTCACGCATTTAAATTTTAATTTACGATGCCAGTTAAAATCCGTCTGCAAAGACACGGGTCTAAGAAGAGACCCTTCTATTTCATCGTAGTGGCTGATGCAAGAGCCCCCAGAGATGGAAAATTCATTCAGAAAATCGGTACTTACAATCCTGTAACAGAACCTGCGGTAATTCAGATTGACCGTCAGAAGGCATTGGAATGGCTGCACAAAGGTGCCCAGCCTACTGATACTGTTCGCAAGATCCTTTCTAACAAGGGTGTACTGTACCTGAAGCATTTATTACGTGGTGTAACCCTTGGTTTGTTTGACCAGGCTACCGCCATGGAGAAATTCCAGGCCTGGCATTCAGAACACGAAGCTGCCGAAGCTAAGAAAAGAGATGAGGCACGCAAGTTTAAAATGGCACGCCGTTTCACCGGCCGTCGTCCTGCTCCACGCAGACAGGAAGGTGGTGAAGCGCCAGCAGCTGAATAAGCAACTGATGAAATGAAACGAATAAAAATCCCTGCTGTTATCAGCAGGGATTTTTTATGCGCCACAGGTTACAGTAGATCGTCTGAATTATCTTTGTTTGATGGAGCAGTATTTCAGCATCGGTCAGATTGTGGGTACGTTCGGGCTTAACGGCGAAGTAGTACTAAAGCATAACCTTGGTAAAAAAACTTCACTCAAGGGTCTTGAAGTATTGTTCATTGAAGAAGCAAAAGATAAATTCATTCCTTACTTCCTTACTTCTTCCAAAATCAAAAATGAAGCAGAAGTTTACCTCGGTATAGAAGGCTTTGCAACCAAAGAAGCAGCCAAAAAAATCAATGCCAAAAAAGTATGGCTTCGGGCTGATGATTTTAAAAAGTTTGCTGCCAGGAGTGCACCTGTTTCATTAATAGGGTTTACAATGTTTAATGGCGATGAAGAGTTGGGTGTGATTGATGAAGTAATTGAACAGCCGCTGCAGATTCTTTGCCGGCTGGAAATAAAAGGTAAAGAAGTATTGATACCACTGCACCAGGAAACCATCCGCAGCATTCATCAAAAGAAAAAAGAAGTGGTAGTGGAATTACCGGATGGATTACTGGAAGTGTATTTGGGCTAAAACTTTTTCAAACTCTGAAAAAAATAAATGGAGCCTGAAAAGTGCAGAGCAGATAGTTGAGTTGGTTAAAGCTATCAAATAAGAATTACTATTGACACATAAATAAAAATTAAAGCTATGCGTTCAAAATTATTTCTGTTGTTCAAGGTTATTTCGATTGTTTCTTTTTCGCAATCTGTACAGAATAATATTTCAGGTGATGGGCGAATGAATACCGTTCTCAGGTTTAACGGTGATATTATCAGTAATATTAAGCCGGATAATATAGCAGGAACTCCTTTGTTGTTTGACAGTTGGGATACAGGGTATGTAAAATTCAACGGTAACAGGATAGCACATCATGTGCCGTTGCAGTTTAACCTTACTGATAACACTGTTTATTTTCAAAAAGATAATAACAGGTACAAATTTGTAGACAGGGTAATTGAGTTCTCATTTTCAAAAAAAGTCAATAATGAGTATCAGCAGTTTTTATTCCGGAGCAATTATCCCCTAAACGGCAATTATACTGACCTTGTTTTTTACAAGGTGGAAGCAGAAAATGAAGAAGTGCAATTTCTCAAATACTGCATTAAAAAAATCCGTGAGAATTACGTACATAACGCCCCTTCCGAAAAAGAATATCATTACCGGGAAGAACTGTTTCTATACCTTACAAAATCAAAAAGCTTCCATCCTGTCAGCAATAAAAAATCAATACTGGCTGCATTGCCGCAATACCGGCAGCGGATAGAAGAGCTTTGTGAAAAAAATAAATGGAGCCTGAAAGAACCTGCTCAGATTGCTCAACTGGTAAGACAGCTGAAATGATTATTGCTTTTGTAAAACAATAGTGGCATCCGCAGCTATTTTGTCAACTGAAACAGTTCCACCTGTATTGGTTGTTGAAGTGGAAGCGAATTTTATAAGAAGCGTGAGTTTGTTTCCTTCCAGTTTGTATTTACATCCTGTTGGTGCTGCAAAAGTTCCGGGAGCTCCCTGTATAGCAACGGGGGATGTGTTTGTAAAAGCAATGGAATCTGTACCTACAATTTTAATAGCAGCTGTTTCATTAGAAGGGCCAATGGGTGTTGGTGGTATCGGATTGTTAATTTCATTCTGAAGTACATTATCCTCAAAAAACTTAACATTCAATGCGCCGGTGTAATCATACCCGACGTTAACTGCTTTCATTTGTGCTGATGTAATATCGTAATATCCTTTTGGGTTAGAAGATGTAAAGGTAAGCTTGCTTTCTACTCTGATGGCAGTGCCAAACAAATCCGTTTCAGTAGAAGTTGAGGTAGCTCCGCCTGATGAAACAAGATTCCACCTCCCGATGATACCTGCTGAACCATTGCCATTCATATCCGGAGCTCTGAGTTTGCGTTCGCAGGAAACAAATGCTATAACACTAAAAAGCAGGCAGGTAAGTTTGAATTTCATAAGAAAAACTTTTCTACAATATTAATAAAAAACAGTTTTATAACTTCCTTCTGTTTTCTTCTTTTCGCTCTTAGCCTAACTTTACCATCTTGTCACAACAACGCATAATAGCCCATTTTGATCTGGATACATTTTTTGTATCGGTAGAGCGGTTGAATGATCCTTCACTCAACAGTAAACCTGTGATTGTTGGCGGAACAAAGGAGCGTGGCGTTGTAAGTACCTGCAGTTATGAAACAAGGGTGTTTGGTGTGCATAGCGGAATGCCTATGGCACAGGCGATGAAGCTTTGTCCGCATGCTATAGTATTGCAGGGCACCCGTGGTGATTACAGTCGTTACTCCCGCTGGGTTACTGAAATCATTGCTGCAAAAGCTCCTTTGTTTGAAAAAGCCAGCATTGATGAGTTTTATATTGATCTTACGGGTATGGATCGTTTTTTTGATCCGGTACAATGGACGGTGGATCTTCGACAGGAAATTATCAATGCGACCAAACTACCCATTTCATTTGCTATCGCCTCTAACAAACTGGTAGCAAAAATTGCAACCGATCTTGCTAAACCCAACAACTACATTGTTGTTCCGTTTGGAAAGGAAAAAGAATTCCTGGCGCCTTTGCGGGTGAATAAAATTCCCGGCGTAGGGGAACATGCGTTTCACACCTTACTGGATTTAGGTATTGAAACCATTGGTGACTTACAAAATGCAAACCCTGTAATGCTGGAACAGCAACTGGGTAAACATGGCAGGGATTTATGGAACCGTGGTCATGGTATCAGCTTCAGCACCGTAAATGCTTATCATGAATCAAAATCTATTTCAAGCGAAAATACGTTCCATGAAAATATTTCCTCCGTTGAAGAACTTGAAGCGGAGATCGTTCGGCTCACAGAAAAAATTGCACATGAGCTTCGGCAGGAGAATAAAATGGCAGGATGTGTAGCAGTAAAAATCCGTTATCCAAGTTTTGAAACACAACAACGGCAGGCAAGTATTCCCTATACCTGTTATGATGATGAGCTGATGTTTAATGCAAAAACACTGTTTCACCAGTTGTACCGAAAAGGACAACCTGTTCGTTTGCTGGGCGTTCGTCTCAGCGAATTAACAGATGAAGCTTCACAAACCAACCTGTTTCAGGATGTATCGAGGAAAAATGAGTTATACAAAGCGATTGATGATGTAAAAGACCGTTTCGGAAAAGATTTGATTACCAAGGCCCGTATTGCCGGGCGGAGAGAAGCGCCGGAAGGTTTGGATGAAACTTCATAAACGTACCGGTTTGAAGAATTAGTGAAAAGCCTACTTAATTGGTAGGAAATTATTATCTTAGTTATTCTTTCACTTTAAATCTTTTACTATGAGTTTACGATTAGGCGATGTTGCGCCCAACTTTCAGGCCACAACATCAGAAGGGGCTATTGATTTTTATGAATACCTGGGCAACAGCTGGGGCGTTTTGTTTTCGCATCCTGCAGATTATACACCTGTATGTACAACGGAACTTGGTAAAACTGCTTTATTAAAAACTGAGTTTGATAAACGGAATGTAAAAGTACTGGCATTAAGTGTAGATCCTCTGGATAAACACAAAGGATGGATCAATGATATCAATGAAACACAGCATGTAACCGTTGATTTTCCCATTATTGCTGATCCTGATAAAACGGTAGCTAATCTTTACGGAATGATTCATCCGAATGCATCTGAAACATTCACCGTACGTTCTTTATTTATTATCGGCCCGGATAAAAAAGTAAAACTTATGATTACCTATCCTGCATCAACAGGAAGAAATTTTTATGAAGTGTTACGGGTGATTGACTCTTTGCAATTAACTGCAAATTACAGTGTAGCCACACCTGCAGATTGGAAAGAAGGGGAAGATGTTATTGTAGTGCCGGCAGTAAGTACGGAAGATGCTATTGCAAAATTTCCGAAAGGTGTTAAAGTGGTAAAACCCTATCTTCGTTATACACCACAGCCCGATAAATAAGTATCGGACTATTGATTATGATTGCAGCCGCTTCTCCAAAAGAAGCGGCTTTTATTTTATCCATTTTTCAAATTGCTGCAATAAAGCACGCAGGTCTTTTGAAAGCGGAGCTTCCAGTTCTTTTTTTGAACCAGCAACATCCGTAAAAGAAAGCTTCCAGGCATGAAGGGCCAAACGGTTTAACAGCGGACGCTCTTCTTCATCAGCTTTTGAAAGTTTAAACTTTTTTCTCTTGATGGAAGAAAGTAAAACAGGTGCCGGGCTTCCATACAATTCATCACATACAATGGGATGGCCGATGTGCTTCATATGTACACGTATCTGGTGCGTACGTCCTGTATGAATTTGAAACTGCAGCCATGAATAGTGTCCAAACTCCTGCAGCAGTTGATAATCTGTTAAGGAGGGTTTTCCTTTTTGATGTGTGATATAGTAAGATGTTTTACCCGGATGTTCCATAATCGGTGCATCCACACTGCCTTCTTTACTCATGAGTGTACCATTCACCAGGCCGAGGTATAATTTTTCAACACTGCGTTCTTCAAACTGTTTGGAAAGAAATTTATGCGTGTCTTCATCTTTGGCAAACAGAATTAATCCGCTGGTAGCTTTATCCAAACGGTGAATGATATATACTTTGCCATATTTCTCATTCAGGAAATCTTTCAAGGAAGGTTCGCTCTGCTCCCGGTCCGGTATGGATAATAAACCGGAAGGTTTGTTCAACGCAATCCAATGTTCGGTTTCAGCAATGATGTCAATCTTATTCTTCATCTCTGTTCTTGCCTTGTTTTTCTTCTTTCTTTCTTACAAATGATTTGTTCAGGAATTTGAGCAGCCGTACTTCTTTCTCATTTAAAAAGCGCCATTTACCCCTGTCTACATTTTTCTTGGTGAGATTGGCAAACAGTACTCGGTCCAACCCTTTTACATCATATCCTAAAAATTCAAACATACGACGTACAATACGGTTGCGGCCGCTGTGAATTTCAATACCTACAACTTTTTTATTCTTCGGGTCTGCATATCCAAGCGCATCCGGTGCAATAAAGCCATCTTCCAGTACCACGCCTTTAAGCAATTGTTCAAAATCTGCTTTCTCTAATGGTTTATCAAGTGTTACTTCATACACTTTCTTTACCTGGTAACTGGGATGTGATAACTTCTGTGTGAGTTCGCCATCATTGGTTAACAACAATACACCGGTGGTGTTTCTGTCCAGGCGGCCAACCGGATAAATACGTTGCGTGGCAACTCCTTTCATCAGATCCATAATGGTTTTGCGCCCCTGTGGATCTTCCGATGTGGTGATGTAATCTTTAGGTTTGTTCAGCAGGATGTAAACAAGTTCTTTTTGCACATAAATGCGCTTGCCGTTAAACTTCACTTCATCTTTATCGGTTACTTTATGACCGGGCTCAGTAATAACGGCACCGTTTACTTTTACTTTTTCTTCTTTTATCAATGCTACTGCATCTCTGCGACTGCACACCCCACAATGTGCCAGGAATTTATTGAGGGGCATGGCACCACCCGTTTCTTCTTTTTTAAAGGTTACGGGTTTGGAAGAAGTGCCCGGTTGAAGATGGCCGGTTGCCGGTTTTTGAAAACCTTGTTTGGTTCCCTGAGGTTTAAAGGTTTTAGCTTCTTCCTTTTTCTTTTCGAAATACGCTTTGCGTTCTGCACGCTCTTTCTTTTTTTCCTGTCGTATTTCTTCCTTGATTTGAGCGTTGGATTTACCGCCGTAGAATTTCTGAAAATTAGTTTTTGCCATTTGTTTGGGGTTTGCTGTTTTTGCAACAGGATTATAAAATACTTCTTAGTTGTATAAGTTTAATTCAAAATCTTAAAAACTCAAAACTAAGAACTGAGAACTTCTTTATTCGCTAATTGTCCGCAGGCTGCATCAATATCTTTACCTCTGCTGCGGCGCAGTCTTGCATTTACTTTGTTACGTTCCAGGTAACGCATAAAATCATCCGTTACTTTTTCATCGGGTTTCTGAAACTTGGCAAAGTCAATAGGATTGTATTCTATGATGTTGATGAGATCTGCAGGAACCTGCCGGTAAATTTTGATCAGATCATCTGCATCTTTCAATGAATCATTAAAATCTTTGAACAGGATGTATTCAAACGTAATTTCATTGCCTGTTTTCTTATAAAAATAATTGAGTGCTTCAATCAATGTTTTGATGTTGTTAGTATCATTGATGGGCATGATCTCATGACGTTTTTCATCATTGGCTGCATGCAGTGAAAGTGCCAGTTTAAAACGTACCTCATCATCACCCAACTGTTTAATTTGTTTGGCCACACCGGCAGTGGAAACAGTAATGCGCCTGGGGCTCATGCCCAAACCATCCGGTGAAGTGATTTTTTCAACTGCTTTCAAAACATTTTTATAGTTGAGCAAGGGCTCACCCATACCCATGAACACAATGTTAGTGAGTTTCTTTTCATACACCCTTTCACTTTGCTGATTGATCAATACTACTTCATCATAAATTTCATCGTAGGTAAGATTCCGTTTACGATCAATATAACCGGTAGCACAAAATTTACAACTGAGGGAGCAACCGATTTGAGAAGATACACAAGCTGTTTTGCGTTCATCAGTTGGAATCAAAACACCTTCCACCAAATGACCTTCATGAGTACGGAAACGGCTTTTCACCGTTCCATCAGAGGAGTATTGTGTTGCATCTACCGTTAAGGCAGGAAGTGTAAATGTTTCGCCCAGTTTTTGACGGAGACCTTTGCTGAGGTTGGTCATATCCGCAAAACTGTGTGCATGTTTCTGCCAGAGCCATTCATACACCTGTTTTGCCCTGAATTTCTGCTCGCCAATGCTTTCGAAGTAATCCGTGATTTCTTCAAGACTTAAGTGGCGGATGTTTCGCTCGTTCGCTACTTTCATAAATACAAATGTACGAACCCTCAGTTGATTGGCCTTAGTTCTTTACTTTTGAGCAATTTACTTGCACATATGAAACCTGTTTACATCATTGATTCCATCCGCACACCCATCGGTAAATATGGGGGTGCTTTAGCTACTGTAAGACCAGATGATTTGTTGGCGCATGTCATCAAAGCATTGATTCAACGCAATGCATCCATCGATGTAAATGCAATAGAAGATGTCATTGCAGGTGCAGCCAATCAAAGTGGTGAAGACAATCGTAATGTAGCCCGTATGGCTGCCTTGCTGGCCGGTTTGCCGGTAACTGTTGCCGGCACCACCGTAAACCGTTTATGTGCCAGCGGATTGCAGGCAATTATGGATGCATCAAGAGCTATCAGTCATGGTGATGGAGAACTTTATATTGCCGGTGGAGTAGAAAGTATGAGCCGTGCTCCTTTTGTTATGCCGAAGCAAACAGAAGCTTTTGGGAGAAAGACAGAATTCTATGATACTACTCTCGGCTGGCGTTTTATCAACTCTCGATTGAGTGAACTCTATCATCCTTATAGCATGGGCGAAACGGCAGAGAATGTGGCCAAACAATGGAATATCTCCCGCCATGCGCAGGATGAGTTTGCTTTGGAAAGTCAGCAGAAGTATGCAGCGGCCAAAGCTGCCGGTAAATGGCAGGAAGAAATCATATCCATTGAAGCTGCTGCGGGAAAGCAAACCAACCTGGTAACAGAAGATGAACCGCCACGTACTACTTCTATTGAACAGCTTTCCAAATTAAAACCTGCCTTCATCAAAGAAGGAACAGTAACAGCCGGTAACTCCAGTGGTATTAATGATGGTGCAGCCGCCATGTTGCTGGCAAGTGAGGAAGCCGTTAAGAAATACAATTTGAATCCGGTTGCACAAATCAAATCAATGGCAGTAGCGGGTGTTGATCCATCCATCATGGGTGTTGGTCCCGTGCCTGCCACCAAAAAAGCATTGCAACGTGCCGGATTAACGGTGGCTGATTTGGATCTGATCGAGCTCAATGAAGCGTTTGCATCGCAAAGCATAGCCTGTATTCACGACCTCGGCCTGGATCTGCAAAAAGTAAATGTAAATGGTGGTGCTATTGCCATTGGTCATCCATTGGGTTGCAGCGGTGTTCGTATTTCCACAACACTGCTTTATGAAATGAAAAGGAGAAAAAGTAAATACGGTCTTGCCACCATGTGTATTGGGGTAGGACAAGGTGCTGCTGTTATTTATGAAATAGTTTAGTTATTCTAGAGGTTATTTAATTAGCAAATTGGAATTTATAAATTCTGTCGATAATTTATTACCACTAGAATATTTCTTGTCATTATCTTTAATATTTGTATATTTAATAATATTATCGAAATATATTAAATTAACAATATGAAGCAATACCTTTATCTTATTTTGTTAGCTTTTTTGTTTTCATGCAATAAGAATCAAACACATTTAAATCCAAAAATTGAGTGGGCTAGCTTAAATAAAGCTGAAATCAAACCCGAAGTAGCTAACACTTATAGTTCGTTTAAAATGGACAAAGTATCCGTTGAAACAAAATCACGATACATAATTGATTCTCTTGTTAAAGCAGTAAATTATGCTAATGGTATTACCGGTAAGCAAAGTACTCAACACAGCCAGTCTGTCTTTCTTACCGAAAGATCTTATTATGATGGAGATTGCCCCAATAGGAATTTCTTATTAAAATTTCGATGGATTGTAATCGAAAACACATTAAAAATTTGTTCTCTTGGTAGCGGAGGCTTTTATCCTGAATATTTTGATTTTATCTTAGAACTGAAATCTCCTTATCTAATTGTTCCTGTAAATCAACAATTGATATGTGATAATGGCTTTGCAAAAAAAGTGTATACGTTTGACGTGTATTTCCTTTTCAGTGAGTTAGAATATTCATCGATAACTAAATTTAGGGGTCAATTTCTATATAATGGATTACTTGATTTAAATACAAGTTTAATTCCAGCAGTTCTCAATTATTGTGCTTTGCCTGCTGTTGGTGGTGTTTCTCGTATCCCATCCACCTCAACAACAGCAATTGTTTACACTGAGGCTAGTATAGATATATTTTGTATTTGGCCAAACACAATAATACCAGCAAATTGTAATTTTAAATTTCGACCTATTGGAGCAACTAATTGGTTTGAAATAAATAATGGTTTTTATGGAGGAATTCAGTTGTCAGGTTTAGATCCTAATACATCATATGAATATGAATTAGTAATTAATTATGCTAATACTTTGGGCTGTAGTTCATTGGTTAAAGTTGGCTTATTTTAAATATTAAATTGATAAGTAAACATAAAGTAAGTTATTAATTTTGATTTTTAGACATAGAAGGCTTATTTATATTATTTTAAAGGGTTAATAAATTTTTATATTAATACTTTAAAGCCTAATTAATATTTTCATTTTCTTGAAAGAGGCGATATGTTTTTTATTTTTTTCGAGCCGAGATAATACTCTTTACCGGACGCCATGTATTGTACCAGCAGTTCAAAATTCCTGAACCGGGAGGGAATAGTACTGCTGCTTTCAGCAATTGTGTTTTTGATTTGTATCTGCTGAACAACATTGTCCGTTGCAGCAATCAAGGTATCGTAAGAAGGTTTGTTAACAAGCAATTGCAACGACTTCTCCATCAAAAACGGTGTGGTAACTGTTTCTGCTGTAAACACTACTTCTGTTCCATTGAGCCACACTTTTTTTATACTGATTTCTTCACCGGGCCAGGCTTCCACAAACACAAAATAATTGTACCCGGGTGAAGATTTGGGTTTGTTGAGATCGTTCTTCCCCTGTTTGAGTTCCTGCCGGGCTGCGTAAAAGGATTTGGCAGGAAACTTTTTCTGCATAATAAAAGCAGAACCGCCCAACAAAACCAGAAGTAGAATAAAATTATACTTTTTCATTTCGTTTGAATTGACGGTTCCGCTTTTCAATTGGTTGATTACCGTTTATTGTTTCACAAATTTTTGTACATGTTTGTACTTCCGGTCATCGCTGATGATTTCAAGAATATAAGCACCGGCGGCCAGGTGACTTACTTCAACCTGTCCGGGACTGTACGGCATATCTTTCCTCCACACCATCTGTCCCTGCATATTTCGTACAGCAACATATATTTTTTTGATACCTGTCGCATTGCCCGTTTGGAAATACACACTGGAACTGGTAACTGTTTGATTTACGGATCGGATAAAGGCTTTGTTATTAACGATATAATCCGGCGTGGAAGTAGCAACATTGCCGATATTAGCATAAAACATACCGTTACCATGCGTGCCCACCAGCAATGTATTATCTGCAATTCTCAGTTTAAGATCTGAAATAATAGCACCACTCATGGGATTACTTCCTTCTAAAGTCCAGTTAGTAGCATTACCGTTGATAACTGTTGTACTGAACAAACCGATTGAAGTACCTACATAATACTCAACCCCTGAAGCGGTAGTAACTATAGCACAACTACGGAACGAAGGCAGTGAAATATTACCTTCTATCACCTGCCAGGTGGGGGAAGCGCTTGTAGCATTCCCCGTCCAGTAAACACTTGGTACATTATAATTGGAAACAACTGCAATCACAGTATCAGCATTGCGGGGATTTACGGCTATGGCACGCACCAGGGCACCTGCACTCAAACCGAAAGGTGTAATATTCACCGGTGTTGCAGATGTTAAGGCGTCCCTTGGGTTGGTAAGCCTGTAAATTTCACCGGCATCCGTACCAATAAACAGGTAGCTGTTATTGCCTGCATAGTTTCCTCTTGTAGTGGTAAACGCAAAAATGCTTCCATTGAGATTATTAGATACGCCGGTCATTAAATCCCAGCCTGCATTAGGCGTTACAATTGTAGCAACGGTTGTTCGGTACAAAGAACTTCCATCAGCATAGTACATAACGTTTGTATTCTCCGGGTCTAAATGGAAGTAAGTGATAAACTCACTGGATGAAGCGGTGTTAGGATCAATCCTAACAGGAGGCGCTGTACTCGCTCCGTTCACAAAAAATCTGGCTACTATTCCTTCCTGAATACTACCATATACATATTGTGAAGTAGAAGTGCTGGCTGATAAAGCTGTACTGCCACCATCACCACCAATAAGAATATAATGGTCATTTTGATCCGGCAGTGGAGTGGACAGTAATCCTTTTGCATCCCTGTAAGAAGTTGAATTATCCTGTGCACCCCCCGCAAAAACGGTAGAACCCGCAGCAGGATCAATAGCTACATGATAATACTGAAAGGTTTGGTATTGACTGTTAAAAAGATTCCATGATATTGGATTTGCCGTGATATTATTACAGAGTGCTAAACCTCCATCACTTGCAACTACAACCCTGTTTGCATTTGACGGGTCAAATGCAAATCCATGAAAATCCACATGACTTGCACCATCATTATCCTGGTATGTTGCACTTGATTGTAAACCACCAATAAATGTTGCGGTTGCCAATGAAAACCCATTAGAAGAGGCGTAAAGATTTACACCACCTGCCAGAACGAAATTGGGATTAGTGGGATGTACTGCCAGTAACATGTTATAACCGCCTTGAAGTTCCATATAACTTAGAGTATTACCACTGCCATTGTTACGGGGGGCAAACAAATTACCGGAGCGATTACTCCATACAGGAGTTGGCCCGCTCAAATCGGCCCTGAACAAATCTGCTTCCGGTACTGAGTTGGCAGCAGACTGTGCATTATCATACATCACATACAGAATATTAGCGTTGCTGGGTGCTACGGCTAAAACCGTTCTTCCCCAGCCGCCGGTATAAGCACCACCTGAAACAGAGTTATTATAAGTCCTCCAACCGGGAACGGAACCTGCCCCAAACGAAGCTCCTGCAATACGTGACCATGAGTTTAAAAGACCGGTGGTAGATTGCCATACTCCGGCAGTATCTGAATCATTACTTCTTCCGGAAAGAGCGGCATACAGTTTAGATCCGTCGGTAGAAATAGCAATATCTGTTGCCATGCCTTCAATATCAGATGGCTGACTGGATTCAAAGAAAACAGAAGTCCAGGAAGTGCCTCCATCTGCTGAGCGGAGAATGCGGTTCAAAATAGCTGCATACACAACGCCATCCGGCGCAACTTTGATATTAAAAACGATATCAAATAAATTATCAAAAGCAGTAGCTGAGCCGCCTGCTGTACTGGCAAGTAAAGTCCATGTTTGCCCGTTATCCGTTGATTTAAGAACACCATTTCCCGGTACAAATGCATTGGGATAAGCTGCTGATGCACCAAATAATTCACCCGTGCCTGCATACCAGGTGTCCTGGAAACCCGGGCGTGGGTCCTGTGCCAGGCAGGAGACTTTACGGTTAGTATTTACAGGATGTACAAAACTCCAGCTATTGCCACCATTGGTAGAGCGGAAAATACCTCCTGAAATACCTGCTGCAATAAGAACCTGGTTATTACGTCTGTCAAATGCAACAGCACGGGTTCTGCCACCGTTTTGCGTGGGGCCTGCATCAATATAAGTGTTGTTTACTGTAGTGCGGAAGGCAGCACTGCTTTGTTTGAGTTGAATGGACTTGAGCAGTTCCAGTTCCTTTTCATAAATACCATCCGGAATTTTTCCGGTAGCAGGATCATGCAGCATCTTCCATTCATACTCCCATCTTTTATCGCCAGCTTCTGCTTCGTTTTCCTCCACATCCAGGCGGAATGATTCCTGTAAGGAGAGTTTGTTTTGATGTTTAACTGCTGAGGGCTGCTTTACCAGGAAATAAATACCGGTGCCGATTAGCAAAATAGTTGCTGATAAAAATAGATTTCTTTTCATATACACTGATTAACAGGTTTCGATGATTTGTACAACAGGGAAATACGTTGTTTTTATGTCTTTAAGATCATAAAGGGCTTGGGTAAGACTTATGAAAAAATCATCCATCTAATGTAAGCACTCTTTGGCAAAACATACAGACCTCACCGTTCCAAAGAAGAAAAAAAGATGCTGAAACCGGGTAAGGATGAAATATTTAACGTCCGGGTAAAATCGATTCTTCAACAAAAAATCATGCGAAAAAGTTTGTTAACTCTTCCCAATTCAAGGTTTGCTGCTCACCGCTGGCTAATTGCTTAATCACTAAGGTGCCGGATTCCAGTTCTCTGCTGCCCAGGATAATGATGGCAGGAATGTTCTTTTTTTCAGCGTATTTAAACTGTTTATCCATTTTGGCCGGTTCGTGAAAAAGTTCGGCGGCAATACCTTTGCTGCGTAATTGTTGCATCAGCTCAAATGCTTTTTTACTTTCTGCTTCACCCAGGTTAAAGAATAAAACTTTGGTACCGGTATGCACATTGGCCGGAAATAATTGAAGTTCTTCCATTACATCATAAATCCGGTCAACACCAAATGAAATACCTACACCGGGAATATTGAGCACGCCAAATAAACCGGTAAGATCATCATAACGTCCGCCGCCACCAATACTGCCCATCTGCACATTCTTTGCTTTTACTTCAAAAATGATTCCTGTGTAATAGTTGAGGCCACGGGCAAGAGTGAAGTCAACTACGAGGTGCGATGTAAGAGGTACGAAGTAAGAAAGCAAAGTACTTAACTCTATTATACCTGCTTCACCATTCTCATTACCGCCAAGCAGTGATTTTATTGCCGTAAGTTTTTCATCATTGGTGCCGTTGATGTTGAGGTATTGTTCAATAATGTTGATTTGAGCATCACTCAAACCACGCTGCTGTAATTCTTCTTTTACTTTTTCAATACCGATTTTATCCAGCTTGTCAATGGCAACGGTAATAGATGTCATCTTATCTGCACCGCCGCACAGTTCAGCAAGGGCTGCCAGTATTTTTCGGCTGTTGATTTTTATTTCAACGTCAATACCCAGTTTGCTGAACACTGTTGCATAGATATTGGCCAGCTCAACTTCGTTGAGTAGGGATTTGCTGCCCACCACATCGGCATCACATTGATAGAACTCACGGTAGCGGCCTTTCTGTGGCCGGTCGGCTCTCCATACGGGCTGCATTTGGTAACGTTTAAACGGCATCACCAGGCTGTTATGATTCATAGCCACATAACGTGCAAAGGGAATGGTAAGATCATATTTCAAAGCACGCTCCGTAATAGCATTTGTATTTTTTCCCTGCAGTATCTTTTCAAAACCTTCCCTTGTGTTTTGTTCTTTGGCCGGGTTCTCTAAACCATTGTTGAGAATTTTAAAAATCAGTTTATCGCCTTCTTCACCATACTTACCCATTAATGTATCTAAGTTTTCCATGGCAGGAGTTTCCAAAGGTTCAAAACCATACAGTTCAAAAACTGATTTGATGGTATTGAAAATATAGTTGCGTTTGCGTACAACTTCAGCTCCAAAATCCCGGGTGCCCTGCGGCAGTGATACATTTACCTTGGCCATTCTTATGTTTATCGTTTGTAGTTAATAGTTTTTTTTAGTTCTTACCTCGTACTTCTTACTTCATGTTTCTCAATGATTCGTTCACAGGCTTTATCAATCATTGCAAATACTTCATGATAGCCATCTTCTTCGCCGTACCATGGGTCAGGCACATTTCTGTTTTGCCCGGGGTGGAGTTCATTCAGCAGTAAATCAATTTTTGATGCATCAAACAAATTACCGCTGATGCGTTTTACATCATTGTAATTCTGGCTGTCCATTACATAAATGAAATCAAAGTTCAGAAAATCATCTTTTGCAAAACGACGGGCTCTTTGTTTACTGATATCAATGCCATTCAGCTTCGCTACTTTAATACTTAAAGGGTGTGGCGGTTCACCAATATGATACGCTGCTGTTCCTGCACTTTCTACGCTCCACTGCAAACCGTTTTTCCAGGCATGATGCTGTAAGATACCTTCTGCTAAAGGACTTCTGCAAATATTACCCAAACAAACCATTAAAATGCGCATGCAGCAAAGATAGCAGAGCTTAATCTGTAATTGATAATTTGATAATTGAAAATTCCGTTGCTGCAGTTTTACTTCAATCCATTTACTTAAAACATTTTAAATGGTTCTTGTTACTTGGTCTTCTTCTTTGTTTCTTGATTCTTGTGCCTTGTTCCTTTCCTGCTTTATGGATTTTTCTTTTCCCTTCATCTCATTTCAAAACCTAAAGCCATGACCGCACAACAAATTCTCAAAGCTGATTTACTGGACATTCTATTTGAAAACAGGAATAAGGAATATGGTGCTTACAAATTGCGACGGGAGTATCCTTCGCATTTGAAAAAAGCAGTAGGGTTGATGTTGCTCTTTGTGCTTGTATTATTTCTTTATGCTATGGTGAAGTCGCCGGAGCGAATAACTGATACAGGTGCAGTATGGGATACTACTATTGTAGTGCTGCAAAAAATCAAAGAAGAACCCATTGAAAAAACGATAGAGCAACAACAACCAAGAACAGTTGATCAGGCGCCACCCACAAGAGAAAATCCTGTTTTTAAAATTGTTCCTGATGATTTAGTTACCAAACCGGTGGGTGAAACGGTTGATACTTCTGATATGGCTATCGGTCCAACGAACAGTCCCGGCAATGGTGGTGAAGGTTCAGTGGCAGGCACAGAAGCTCCGCAAACAACCATTACACAACACGTGGCGCCACCTCAGCCGGAAGAACCGCCTGTGTACGATCAGGGAGCAGTGAGCGAAGCTCCTTATTTCCCGGGTGGTGATGAAGCATGGCTCAGCTATTTGCAACGTATGCTTCGTGTGCCTGATGAACTGGATGCCGGTGATCGAAAAACGGTAAGGGTGAAATTCATTGTAAATAAAGATGGTGTGATTACAGATGCAGTCATTGTGCAGAGTGCAGGAACAACTTTTGATAGAGAAGTGCTCCGGGTGATTAACCGTATGCCCAAATGGAAACCCGGTAAACAAAGAGGTCAGCCCGTAGCGGTTTACTTTACTCAACCAATCACATTTGTAAAAGAAGAAGAATAACTTCAATCGTTTGCAATCATTTTTAACCAACTCCGTTCGTCCAATCAGGGATGAATGGAGTTTAAAATTCCCTATCTTGCCGCAGTCAGTAGATTATCTCATGTCAGTTCAGGAAGAATTCAGAAAAAAAAATAAACCTGTTAATATCAAAGCCATTTTTGATGTGGTGATGGGTTTGATTTATGCGGGGGTTGGTGGTGTGCTAACCGTATCCAAATATGTAGGGCTGGAAATCAGTTTCCCGCCGCCGGAAGTGGTTACTGTTTTCGGAGCGCTTGCCTTTGCTTACGGTTTGTTTCGAGTTTATCGTGGCTATAAAACATATAAGCAGGATTCATGAGATTTTCTTTACCAGTCATTTCTGTTTGTTTATTCCTGCTGGCGCTTGCCTGTAAGAATGGTAAGCCCCGGCCTACTGATACCGGTGAAAGCGGTACTATTCGCATCAGTGTAGATGAAACCTTCCGTCCCATTGTTGAAGAACAGATAAAAGTATTTGAAGCTTCCTGGCCCAAGGCCCGCATTATTGCAGAATACAAACCGGAGGCAGATTGCTGGAGCGATTTACTTCGGGATTCTACAAGAATGGTCATTGTAACCCGGAATCTTACCCAGGCAGAAAAATCCTATTACTATGATTCGGTGGGCATGTACCCCACCAGCGGTGTGCTGGCCAAAGATGCAGTTGCTCTTATAGTGAACCGAAATGCTCCTGATTCCGTTTTTACCAAAGAGCAGGTTTCACAGTTATTGCAGGGGCAAAGTACATTGCCCTATAATTTAGTGTTTGACGGTTTGAAAGCTACCAGCACGGTGCGGTATGCAATTGACAGTATTTTAAGAGGAGCTAAACTGAATACGGCGAAAGTTACGGCTGCTACTTCCAGCAGAAATGTAGTGGAATATATTGCAGCTAATAAAAATTCAATTGGGTTTGTAGGTGTGAGCTGGATAGGCAACCCCGAGGACACTTCTCAAACAAAGATGCTGGAAAAGGTGCGGATTGCATGGTTGCCCTGCCAGGATTGTGATGAAGCAGGCATGTACACCAAACCCTGGCAGGAGGAAATTTTAACAAATCGGTATCCCTACGTTCGGGACATTGTTTACGTCTTGAAAGAAAATCATGCAGGTCTTGGCAAAGGGTTTGTAAATTTTATGATGAGCGACAGAGGGCAATTGATATTCAGAAGAGGCTATTTAGTACCGGCATGGAAGATTTTTATGATGCGGGAAACCAAATTAAAACTGGTAAAACCCATCAGGTAACAAAATAACATTTAGAAACCAAGAAATTAATACTTTTACCACCCCTAAAAATTAAAGCAAAGTCAATGAAACGGTCACTCAGTTTATTTTTTGTGGCGCTTGTGTTGGTAACCGGCACATTTGCCCAAACGCTTGAAGAAGGTAAGAAGTTCATGTATTATGAGCGTTTTACCAGTGCCAAAGATGTGTTTCAAAAGCTGGTGGCAGCCAAGCCATCAGATGCAGAGGCCGCTTATTGGCTGGGACAGGCTTATCTTGGATTGGAAGATGTAACCAATGCAAAGAAAACCTACCAAACAGCAATGGGTACTAACCCAACTGCTCCTTTACTGCTGGCCGGTATGGGACAGATTCAGTTAATAGAAGGCGATGCCACCGGTGCACGTAATAATTTTGAAATGGCTGTTAACAACACCAAATCAAAAGATATTGAAGTGCTGCATGCGGTAGGTCGTGCTAATGTGTACACAAAAGCAGGCGATGCCAATTATGGTATTATGCAAATGACCAAGGCCACTACTTTAAAAGGGTTTAAAGATGCCAACCTCTGGATTACAATTGCTGACGGACACATGAAAAATGTAAACGGTGGCGATGCTGTGCTGGCGTTGAAAAATGCTTTACTGCTCAATCCCGGCCTGGCAGCAGCTAAATACAAGGAAGGTGTAATTTATGAAAGCCAGAAAAACAGGGAATTCTTTCTGCCTGCTTATGAAGAAGCAGTTAGAATGGATCCTGCTTATGGTCCCGCACAATATGCATTGTACCGTTACTGGTATTTCCGTGATGTGGCCAAAGCTGAAGGTTTTCTCAATGGTTTTATTGCAGCTATTGACCCAGATCCGCAAAATGATTATTACAGAATTGATTTAAAATACGCTTCTCAGAACTTTGCCGATGCCATCAGCATGAGTGATGCGCTTATTAATAAAGTAGGAGTAAACGTTATCAAACCCCGTATCTACCGTTTGAAAGCCTATGCCTACTCCAAACAAGGCGATATGGCAAATGCTAAAGCAAGCATTGATGAATTCTTTAAGAAAGCAAAGCCGGAAGATATTGTGCCAAAAGACTATGAGTTGTTAGGCGATATTATGGCCGCAACACCGGGCAGCGAAGCTCAGTCTTACGCTTATTATGAAAAAGCAATGGAAGCCGATACTTCTGCTGAAAACAAAGCTTCTTACCTGCAGAAAGCAGTTGATTTTGCTAAAAAGCAAAAAGATAAAAAAGCAACTGCATACTGGCTGGATAAACAATACAAAGCCAAGAAGAACCCCAGCAATGTGGATCTCTACAATTTAGGTCGTGCTTATTTTGATGCCGGTTCTGATGATTTCACATTCTATGCAAAGGCAGATGAAATCTTTGCCGGCTATGTGGAGAAGTATCCTGACCAGGCTTATGGTTACTACTGGAGAGGCCGTTGTAACTGGACGATTGATTCCAATATGGAAAAGTCAATGGCTAATCCTCATTTCGAGAAGTTTATTGAAGTAGCTACTACCAGCAAGGATTCGCTTAATTTCCGTCAGCAGGTGGTGATTGCCTATAAATATTTCATCGGTTATAATACGGTAATCAAAAAAGATACAAAGGCAGCCATTGAGTTTTGTGATAAGGTGTTGGCCATTAACCCTTCTGATGCACAGGCTCTTGAATTCAAGCGTCAGTTGAGCGGTGGTAAACAAGCCAGCAACACATCCACAAGCACATCTGCTCCTTCAACAGGCACGAAACCTGCAGCAGGTAAACCGGCCGGAGGCTCCGCGCCACAAAAAAAGTAGTAAAGAAGAAATCATAAGATAAAGTCCTGCCGTATGGCGGGACTTTTTTTATCGTTGCTGATTTTATGTGCAGGGGCTGCCTTATTTTTGCGGCGATAAAACATAACCATGCCAAACGGAATTATCTTTCTTCAGAGCCAGGCTGTTCCTTCAGTTTCCGAAATCAGTGAGTCCACCAATTATTTTCCTATCGGCATACAATTAATCTTCGCTATCGGTTTTGTTGGTTTGATGATGTTCCTTACCCATTGGCTGGGCCCTAAGCGTCCCACGGCTCAAAAGCTGGAGAATTTTGAAAGTGGTATTGAAATACATGGTAATGCCCGCCAGCCCATGGCTGTAAAATATTTCCTGGTAGCTATTTTGTTTGTGTTATTTGATGTGGAAGTGATTTTCTTTTATCCCTATGCGGTGAATTTTAAAGAACTGGGATGGAATGGATTTTTGGCCGTATTGATGTTTGTAGGATTCTTTTTATGCGGATTCTATTACATCATTAAGAAAGGTGCTTTAAACTGGGAAGACTGAGAATTAGAAAATTTGAATATTAATTATTTGAAAATAGAAGAAGCTTAAACTTTGAACGAGAAATTTTGTTTGTAAGGAGTTGATAATCTTCAAATTTTCAAATAACAAATCGTAAATACTTATTATGTCCCGTCCGGTACAATTTAATATTAACCCCAAACCTGTTGACTACAACGGTCATATCAGTGTTGTGGGTGCCCCTGAAGGTGCAAGTGGCGAAGGTTTCTTTGCCACCAAGTTGAGTGAAGTGGTAGGTTTGGCAAGAAAAAACTCTATCTGGCCTTTGCCTTTTGCTACTTCCTGCTGTGGTATTGAATTTATGGCTACTATGGGAAGTCATTATGATTTGTCCCGTTTCGGCAGTGAGCGTGTGGCATTTACGCCCCGCCAATGCGATTTATTGATGGTGATGGGAACCATTGCTAAAAAGATGGGTCCTGTGTTGAAGCAGGTGTATCTGCAAATGGCCGAGCCACGTTGGGTAATTGCTGTGGGAGCTTGTGCAAGCAGCGGTGGCATTTTCGATACTTACAGTGTATTACAGGGCATTGACCAGGTAATTCCTGTGGATGTGTATGTGCCCGGTTGCCCGCCCAGACCTGAAGCCATCCTTGATGGATTTATGAAAGTACAGGAACTGGTAGGACAGGAGAGTTTGAGAAGAAGAAACAGTGAGCATTACAAGGCTTTGTTAGAAAGCTACGGAATACAATAACCAAAATACAGTTGCAAGCTGTTAGCTTCAAGTCACAAGCTTGTAGCTTGCAGCGAAAAGCGAATAGCTAATATGTCTTTGACCAACGAAATAATTAAGAACAGACTTCAGGAGAAATTTGGCGAGCAGATTTCTGATTTTACAGAGCCTTACGGCATGCTCACATTTGAAGCGCCGAAAGAGTTAAACTTAAAAGTGCTTCAATTTTTATACGATGATGAGGCGTTGAAGTTTCGTTTCCTCACCGATTTACAGGCCGTGCATTATCCGGATGATAAAGGAAGAGAATTAGCTGTTGTGTATCACCTGCACAACTTGGTTGATAATGTGCGTATCCGTTTCAAAGTATTTACTGATATCAATACGCCTGATGTGTTTACCGCTACGCAGTTGTATGCAACCGCCAACTGGATGGAACGGGAAACATACGATTTCTTTGGTGTAAACTTTGTGGGGCATCCCAATCTCAAACGCATCTTGAATGTAGATGAGATGGATTATTTCCCATTGAGAAAAGAATTTCCGTTGGAAGATCAAACAAGAAGAGATAAAGATGATGAAATGTTTGGAAGAGGTGGAAGTGTGAATTAAAAAACCATTTGAAGATTTGATGATTTGAAAATTGTGCAGCGTGCTTATTTAAAAGAATATTCAAATCTTCAAATTCAAAATTTTCAAATTTGACATGAGCGACGTTCAGAATATATTACTACCCGAAGGATCAATTGAAAAGAAGACCGTTACGTTGAACCTTGGTCCCACGCATCCTGCTACGCATGGTGTGTTTCAAAACATTTTGGAAATAGATGGCGAACGCATTCAAAGTTCTGAATCTACAGTAGGATATATTCACCGTGCATTTGAAAAACTGGCGGAGCGTCGTCCTCTGTACCAGGTTACTCCCATTACTGATCGATTGAACTATTGCAGCAGCCCCATCAACAATATGGGCTGGCACATGACCTGTGAAAAATTATTAGGTGTTAAAACACCCAAGCGTGTGGATTACATGCGCATCATCATCATGGAATTGGCACGCATCAGTGACCATCTCATTTGTAATTCAATCGTGGGTGTGGATACAGGTGCTTATACCGGGTTCTTATATGTGATGCAGTACCGTGAATTGATTTATGAAATCTATGAAGAAATCTGCGGCAGCCGTTTAACAACCAACATCGGACGCATTGGTGGTTTTGAACGCAACTTTACACCAACTGCTTGGAGTAAGCTTGAAAAATTCTTAAAGGAATATCCCAAAGTATTACAGGAGTTTGAAAACCTCTTTACACGCAACCGTATTTTTATGGAACGCACTATCGGTTGCGGACCCATCAGTGCAGAACGTGCATTGAATTATGGTTTCACCGGTCCAAACCTGCGTGCAGCCGGTGTAGATTATGATGTGCGTGTGCACACACCTTATTCCTCTTACGAAGATTTTGATTTTACTATTCCTGTAGGAAGCACGGGTGATTGTTACGACCGTTTCTTAGTGCGTAACCAGGAAATGTGGCAGAGCTTAAGCATCATTGAACAAGCGTATCAAAAGATTCAGGACTTTAAAGGCGCTGATGCAGAAGTGTATCATGCGGATGTCCCCGAATATTATTTGCCTGAAAAGCAAAAAGTATACACCAGCATGGAGGCACTCATCTGGCATTTCAAAATCATCATGGGTGAAATTGATATGCCAAAAGGTGAAGTGTATCACAGTGTGGAAGGCGGTAATGGTGAGTTGGGTTTCTATTTGATTAGTGATGGCGGACGTACACCGTACCGTTTGCATTTCCGCAGACCATGTTTTATTTATTACCAGGCTTATGAAGAGTTGGTAAAAGGAGCAATGCTGAGTGATGCGATTGTGGTGATGAGCAGTTTGAATTTGATTGCAGGTGAGTTGGATGCATAATTGATAATTGATTAATGGAAAATTGATAATGAAGTTTTCAGACGATAAATTAAAGAAGGTAGAAGAGATGATTTCTCACTACCCCGAGGGCAAACAAAAAAGTGCATTGCTTCCCTTGTTACATTTTATTCAAAAAGAAAATGGCGGATGGTTGAGCAGTGAAGCCATGGATTATGCAGCTGAGCTGTTGAAGATTGCTCCCATTGAAGTGTATGAAGTAGCAACGTTTTACAGCATGTACAATTTGCAGCCTGTTGGTAAAACTGTTTTTGAAGTTTGCCAAACGGGTCCCTGTATGTTAAACGGAAGCGATGATATTGTAGCGTACATTTTTGAGAAGCTGGGCATCAAACCCGGACAAACAACAGCAGATGGTTTGTTTACCTTGAAAGTAGTAGAATGTTTGGGAGCTTGCGGTTATGCACCGATGATGCAGTTGGGTCCTGATTACAGAGAGCATTTGACGAAAGAAAAAATAGATGCGTTGATTGCGGAAGGAAAAGCAAAAGCCAATTAAGATGAAGAAGAAAACAGCAATGATGATTGGTTTTTTATTTTCCACTTCTGCCATTATTGTGATGATTGTGTTTTTGATGGCGAAGGATAAAGTGGCGATGCGTCCGTTGTTGTACATTGGTTTTGGATTGGCATTGGGTTCGATTGTGTTCAGGAATTTGTT
Source organism: Lacibacter sp. MH-610 (assembly GCF_045780045.1). Taxonomy (NCBI): domain Bacteria; kingdom Pseudomonadati; phylum Bacteroidota; class Chitinophagia; order Chitinophagales; family Chitinophagaceae; genus Lacibacter; species Lacibacter sp. MH-610. The sequence continues at coordinate 3,516,239 of NZ_CP116002.1, read as the reverse complement.
GCGGTTTAAACCTGATTGGTTTAGGGATAATGATACAACTGCATAAAATTGAAGTTGTTTATCCCCTCCTGGGAGGGGTGGCGGAGTCTCAAACAATAGTGAAGATGAAATGGGGTGGGTTGCTCAATAGAATTAAGAACGCACAAGAGTCCCGCTAAAGACGGGATTTGCAATGCGACGCAAGAGAAGCTTTATAGCTGCAACAACGGTGACTACATAATCCTCCTTCGCTAAAGCTACGGAGGACAAAGAAAAATAAAGTCGAGAAAATTATACGACGGGAAATATGGGAAGAAAATTATTATTAGACAAAGCACATATTGAAGGCATCAGGCATTATGATGTGTACCGCCGTGAAGGTGGTTACCGCAGCGTGGAAAAAGCGTTGAAGACCATGACTCCTGAAGCGATTGTGGAAGAAGTGAAGAAAAGCGGATTACGTGGTCGTGGTGGTGCAGGTTTTCCTACAGGTATGAAATGGAGTTTCCTTGCAAAGCCTGAAGGTGTGCCACGCTATGTGGTTTGTAATGCTGATGAGAGTGAGCCGGGTACGTTTAAAGACCGTTACTTAATGGAATTCATTCCGCATTTGTTGATTGAAGGAATGATACTTGCTTCGTTTGCACTCGGCAGTAACCGTTCTTACATCTACATCCGTGGTGAGTATTGGTGGGTAAAAGAAATTTTAGAACAGGCCATTGCCGAAGCAAAGAATGCAGGATGGCTCGGTAAAAATATTTTGGGCAGTGGTTTTGATTGTGAAGTGTATGTACAGCCCGGCGCCGGTGCTTACATCTGCGGTGAAGAAACGGCATTGATTGAAAGTTTGGAAGGCAAGCGTGGCAACCCACGTATCAAGCCTCCGTTTCCTGCAGTGAAAGGTTTGTGGGGTTGCCCAACGGTGGTGAACAATGTAGAAACAATTGCAGCAGTAGTGCCTATTGTGAACGATGGTGGTGATGAATATGCCAAGATTGGTATTGGTAAATCAACAGGAACCAAATTGATTTCAGCATGCGGTAATATTAATAAGCCGGGTGTGTATGAAATTGAAATGAATATTTCTGTTGAAGAATTTATTTATAGTGATGAATATTGTGGTGGTATTGCTAATGGCAAACGGTTGAAAGCATGTATCCCCGGTGGCTCATCTGTTCCTATTTTGCCTGCGAATCTCTTGTTGAAAACAGCAAAGGGAGAAACAAGAATGATGACGTATGAAAGTTTGGCTGATGGTGGTTTTGCTACAGGAAGTATGATGGGCAGTGGTGGTTTTATTGTGATGGATGAAGACCAATGCGTGGTAAAACATACTTATACGCTTGCAAGATTTTATCGTCATGAAAGTTGCGGGCAATGCAGCCCTTGCAGAGAAGGAACAGGATGGATGGAAAAGATTTTATTGAACATTGAGAACGGAAAAGGAAAGATGAGTGATATTGATTTGCTGTGGGATATTCAACGCAAGATTGAAGGAAATACGATTTGTCCGCTGGGTGATGCAGCCGCATGGCCTGTGGCAGCAGCGATTCGTCATTTCCGTGATGAGTTTGAATGGCATGTAACCAATCCGGAAGATGCTGTGAAGCGGAATTACGGATTAGCCAACTATGCGAAACCGTTAGAGGTAGCAGCGCCAACTGCTTAACATTTAAAAGAAGCTATTTAGATAAACATGTCTGAACAAAAACAACTTTTTAAAGTAACCATTGACAACATCACCATTGAAGTGGAGCCGGGAACAACTATCCTGAATGCTGCACGTAAGATTGGTGGTGAAGTGGCGCCGCCTGCTATGTGTTATTATACAACACTAAAAGATAGTGGTGGTAAATGCCGTACCTGTTTGGTAGAAGTAGCAGCAGGTTCTACTGCTGATCCACGTCCTATGCCCAAATTGGTAGCAAGCTGCCGCACCAATGTAATGGATGGCATGGTGGTAAAAAATATTACCAGCGATAGAGTATTGGATGCAAGAAACGGTGTGGTGGAGTTTTTATTAATCAATCATCCATTAGATTGCCCTATATGTGACCAGGCAGGTGAATGTCATTTGCAGGATTTGAGTTATGAGCATGGCAAAGGCGCCAGCCGTTATGAATTCAAACGCAGAACATTTGATAAACACAGTTTGGGCGAATATATTTCGCTGCACATGACACGCTGTATTCTTTGCTATCGTTGCGTGTATGTAGCTGACCAGGTGAGTACCGAAAGAAAGCATGGCATTTTAATGCGTGGCGACCATGCAGAAATTGCAACATATATTGAACAGAATCTGAATAATGATTTTATTGGCAATGTAATTGATGTTTGTCCTGTTGGTGCGTTGACCGATAAAACATTCCGTTTTAAAAACCGTGTATGGTTTACCAAGCCTGTAGATGCTCATTGCAACTGTGATAAGTGCAGCGGCGAAGTACAACTGTGGATGCGTGGTGATGAAGTGCTGAGGGTAACTGCAAGAAAAGATGAGTGGGGCGAAGTAAAGCAAAGCAGTAAAGGCACACCCGGATGGATTTGCAATACCTGTCGCTTTGAACGTAAGAAAGTAAGTGACTGGACTATTGAAGGACCATCAAAGGTGAATCGTCATTCAGTGATTTCACAAGGGCATTATGAGCATTTGAAGAAGCCGAATGAAACCGTAGCAAAAGTAATGGGCGGAAGAGATCCGAAGTTGCTGATGAATATTAAGGACGTTAGTGAAGTAAACCAGGTGGAGTTAAGTGAGTTGGATGGACCGGCTACTTCAGAAGTATTTAAACAATTGAAGAAAGGAAATTAATGAATACTATTTTACTACAGGTTGACTGGGCTTTTGTACTCGAAAAGTTTTTGTTTATCGGGTTCATTATCTCCATTTCATTGGTGATTGCCATGTACACTACTTATATGGAGCGTAAGGTAGCTGCAGTAATGCAGGACAGACGTGGTCCTAACCGTGCAGGTCCGTTTGGTTTATTGCAACCCATGGCCGATGGTTTGAAATTGTTTTTCAAAGAAGAAATTATACCTGCGTTCTCTAATAAGTTTTTATTCATTCTTGGTCCTTCATTGGCCATGATAACAGCGATGTTAACCAGTGCTGTAATTCCCTGGGGTGATAAGATGGAATTGTTTGGCAGAACCATCAGTTTGCAGATTACAGATGTAAACATCGGCATTTTGTATGTGTTTGGTGTGGTGAGTTTGGGTGTGTATGGAATTATGATTGGTGCATGGGCCAGTAACAACAAGTTTAGTTTGCTCGGTGGATTACGTGCAGCCTCCCAAATGATTTCTTATGAACTGGCGATGGGTCTGGCATTGATTGCACTCATCATGTACACCGGTACACCCAGTTTAAAAGAGATGGTGCAGTTGCAACAACAGGGTTATTGGAATGTGTTGATTCAACCTGTTGGGTTTCTTGTGTTTTTAGTTTGTGCATTTGCTGAGTGTAACCGTACACCTTTTGACTTAGCTGAAGCAGAGAATGAATTGATTGGCGGTTATACATCTGAGTACTCCAGTATGAAACTGGGGTTCTATTTGTTTGCTGAGTATATCAATATGTTCATCAGCAGTGCCATCATTGCTACCTTGTATTTTGGCGGTTATGATATTCCGTTTGTAGATGAGAGTACATTAAATGTAAATCTTGCAGCAGGCTTAGGTGCATTGGCTTTATTTGCAAAAATCCTGTTCTTCATATTTGTGTTCATGTGGGTACGCTGGACCATTCCACGTTTCCGCTATGACCAATTGATGAATTTGGGATGGAAGGGATTGATACCAATTGCATTGGTGAATATGTTAATCACTGCTGCATTGATTTTATGGTTGAACAAGTGATGAGTAGCAGTAAGGACGTACAAGTGTGCGACGCAACAGCAGTCAAATAGCAGAAACGTCGCTGACAAACAAAAAATTGAAATCTAATTAATAAACGTAAATGCAATTAACAAGCAAAGCAAAACCGGTAGACAGAAGGCCTTTGAGCTTTATGGAGAAGTTATACCTTCCTGCCATTGCCAAGGGTATGGGCATTACGTTCAGCCATATTTTTAAAAAGAAGGCAACGATCAATTATCCGGAAGAGAAGCGCCCGTTCAGTCCTGTGTTTCGTGGACTGCATATTTTAAACCGTGATGAAGAGGGAAGAGAAAACTGTACCGCCTGTGGTCTGTGTGCAGTTGCTTGTCCGGCTGAAGCAATCACGATGGATGCTGCGGAACGTTTGCCCGGCGAAGAACATTTGTACCGTGAAGAAAAATATGCAGCCAAATATGAAATCAATATGCTGCGTTGTATTTTTTGCGGATTGTGTGAAGAAGCTTGCCCGAAAGATGCCATTTATTTAACTGAAACTTTTGCGCCTGCAAATTACAGTCGTCAAAGTTTTATATATGGAAAAGATAACCTGGTGATTCCTCATCCTAAAAATGATGCAGAAGGATATGCGAAAGCAAAAGGATTGGTTGACGAACGTAAAGCCAAAGCGAAACAAGAGCAATAAAAATAAGAAGTACGAGTTGCACACTAATGTAATTTATACTTCGTAGTTAAATGTTTATGAGTATTACTGAAATTCTGTTTTATTTTTTGAGTGCGCTGGCATTGGGAGCCGCATTAATGATGGTAACCAGTAAGAATCCTGTGTACAGTGTGTTATGGCTCATTGTTGTTTTCTTTGCCATTTCCGGTCATTACATTTTATTAAATGCACAGTTCCTGGCGATTGTAAACATTATTGTTTATGCCGGTGCCATTATGGTGTTGTTCCTGTTTGTTATTATGTTAATGAACCTGAATGCTGACAATGAACCGCAAAAGAATAAATGGCTCAAGATGGCCGGTGCTGTTGCCGGTGGTTGCCTGTTGCTGGTATTTGTTGCTGCGTTACGTCAATCTGAAACGATTGCTATGCAGGCTGTAAATACAAGCGGGCCTACGGGGTTAATCCGTCGTTTGGGAATGGTGTTGTTTACTGATTATGTGCTGCCCTTTGAAATTGCCAGCGTGTTGTTTTTAAGTGCAATGGTTGGTGCCGTGGTAATCGGAAAGAAGGGAGATTAAGTACTCAGTATTTGAAAATTATCAAATTGAATTTATGCCGATAAATTATTATGTAGCTTTTGCGATTGCTTTGTTCTCCATTGGAGTAGCAGGCGTTTTAACCCGTCGCAATGCCATCATTATTTTTATGTGTGTGGAGTTGATGCTGAATGCAGTGAATCTTTTGCTGGTAGCATTCAGTAAGCTGCACTATGCTAATGTTGCCGAATTTAATCCGTTTGCCTCTGTTGGTACCGATGGACAGGTGTTTGTATTTTTTATTATGGTAGTGGCTGCAGCAGAAGTAAGTGTAGGGTTGGCTATTATAGTCATGATGTACCGTAACATTCACAGCGTGGATATTAACTTTTTGAACAGACTGAAACATTAAAGAAGGATGTAAGAAGTAAGAGGTAAGATTCACCGATTCTGTTCTTACTTCTTACCTCTTACTTCATACCTCATGTATTATGAAGAGTATAATTGACCTGGTTTATTTAGTTCCTTTATTTCCACTTGTTGGTTTTTTGATCAATGGGTTGGGCAGAAAGAGTTTAAGCAAATCACTTAGCGGAATGATTGGCTCTGCAGTGATTCTTGCTTCTTTTGTAGTAAGCGTACTCATCTTTAACCAAACGAGAGCAGAAGGATTTACAGCTACTACTGTAAACCTGTTTGAGTTTATTAATGTGGCAGGACTCGATATTCCATTTGCTTTCCAGGTAGATCAACTGAGTGCTTTGTTTCTGCTCATTATTACCGGGGTTGGATTCTTAATTCATCTCTATTCCACTTCTTACATGCATGAGGAAGAACCTCATCATTTTGCACGCTACTTCGCTTACTTGAATTTGTTTGTATTCAGTATGTTGTTGCTGGTGCTGGGCGCCAACTACCTGATTATGTTTATTGGTTGGGAAGGTGTTGGTTTATGTTCTTATTTACTAATTGGCTATTGGTTTAAGAATACAGACTATGGTAATGCAGCACGAAAAGCTTTTGTAATGAACCGTATTGGTGACCTTGGTTTCTTGCTGGGGCTTTTCTTTATCATTCAGCAGTTTGGCTCACTTACATATACTGAAGTGTTTTCGCAGGCTGAGCAGATGAACAGCGGAGCGGCTATTCTTACAATCATCACTTTGTTACTCTTTGTAGGTGCTACCGGTAAGAGTGCCCAGATTCCTTTATACACCTGGTTGCCTGATGCGATGGCGGGTCCTACACCTGTATCGGCATTAATCCACGCTGCAACCATGGTTACCGCAGGTATTTACATGATTGCCCGAAGTAATATTTTATACACGCTGGCTCCTGTTTCACAAACTGTAGTTGCTGTTATTGGTTTGGCAACTGCTATCCTTGCTGCTACAATTGCCATCAAGCAAAACGATATTAAAAAAGTATTGGCTTATTCTACAGTGAGTCAACTTGGGTATATGTTTTTAGGTTTGGGTGTAGGCGCTTATACAGGAGCTGTGTTTCATGTAATGACACATGCGTTCTTCAAAGCATTGTTGTTCCTTGGTGCAGGTAGTGTTATTCATGCCATGCATCATGAACAGGATATACGCAATATGGGTGGACTGTCAAAGAAACTTCCCATCACGCATCTAACATTTTTGATCGGCTGTATTGCCATTGCAGGTATTCCTCCGTTCAGCGGGTTCTTTTCAAAAGATGAAATATTGATTGTTGCCTTTGCTCATAACCCTGTTTATTACTGGATTGGTTTAGCAGGTGCGTTGATGACTGCTTTTTATATGTTCCGTTTATATGCTATGACATTCCGTGGAAGTTTCCGTGGTACACATGAGCAGGAACATCACCTGCATGAAAGTCCGTGGCAAATGACTGTACCGTTAATGGTGCTGGCATTCTTAGCAGTAGTAGCCGGTTTTGTAGGTATTCCTGAATTGTTTGTGCATGATGCACATAAGCTGGAGCATTATTTAGCACCTGTATTTGAAGCTTCAACAAAGAGAGCAGCCGCACATACTGTTGATCATTCTACTGAGTATATGTTACTTGGTGTAAGCATCAGTGCCATTCTCATCAGCATCGTATATGCATGGACACGCTTCAGCAAAAAACCTGAAACAGGTGATGCAACAGGTTTCGGCAAAACGCTGGCCAACAAATGGTACGTTGATGAATTGTATGATGCCATCATCTCCAGACCATTAAATGCATTGGGTGCTTTCGGAAATAAATTCATCGAGAAAAGTGGTATTGATGGCATCGTAAACGGAACGGGTAAAACAATCCAGTGGGGAAGCCGTCAGTTACGTTTGTTGCAAAGCGGGCAGGTAGGTAGTTATGTACTGTGGATGGTGCTGGGTATTTTGTTATTTTTTGTATTGATCATTTTTACTGATTTGAGATAAACTGTTATATGATAGCATTACTGTTAATATTAATTCCGTTGCTGGGTGGTGTGGTTTCGTTCTTTTTAAAAGAAGAAAAAGCAGCAAAGTCATTCAGTTTATTGGCATCACTTGCAGCGCTGGCTGTGATGATTTTCGGTTTCATGAACCGTACCGAAGCTGCAATGCAATTCCAGGCTGCGTGGTTGCCGCAGCTGGGATCTTCTTTTGCTTTAAAGATGGATGGCATGAGCATGATGCTTTGCTTTTTAACAGCACTGGCTTATCCTGTTATTTTCATCAGTACGTTTCGTAACAAGTATAAAGACCCGAATAGCTTTTATGGATTTATGCTGCTGACACAGGCTGGTATTACAGGTGTGTTCCTGGCCGCAGATGGCTTACTCTTTTACTTCTTCTGGGAACTGGCATTGATACCTGTTTATTTCTTATGTTCTAAATGGGGAGGCGAAAGAAGAATAGCTGTTACATTTAAATTCTTCATCTACACATTTGTTGGTTCATTATTAATGTTGGTTGGGTTGTTGTATCTCTATTATCAAACACCTGACCTTTCGTTTTCATTGCAATCACTTTATGATGTAAAGCTTACAGTAAAACAACAGGGATTACTATTCTGGTTGTTTTTTGCCGCATTCGCTATTAAAATGCCCGTATTTCCTTTTCATACATGGCAGCCTGATGCCTACGAAGAATCACCCACCGCTGTAACAATGGTGCTGAGTGCGTTAATGGTGAAGATGGGTTTGTTTGCTGTAGTTCGTTGGTTAATCCCGCTGTTCCCTGCTGCTGCATTACAGTTTGATAACGTTGTAATTGGTTTAAGTGTGATAGGTATGGTATATGCCAGTATCCTTGCAATGCAGCAGGATGATCTCAAACGTTTAACTGCTTATTCATCGATAGCTCACATTGGTTTAATGAGTGCCGCTTTGTTTGTAAATAATGAAAGCGGTTTACAAGGTGCTATGATTCAGTTTTTCAGCCATGGTGTAAACGTGCTGGGTATGTGGATTGTGATTGATATGATTGAACAGCAATTCGGCACCCGTAAAATGAGCGAGCTGGGCGGAATTGCACAAAAAGCTCCTGCACTTACTATTTTACTTGTAATTGTAGCGCTTGCTAATGTGGCCTTACCGCTTACTAACGCATTTGTAGGTGAGTTTCTCATGTTTAACGGCTTGTTCAAATTCAACGTATGGTATGCAGCCGTTGGCGGACTGAGTATTATTTTAAGTGCCGTATATACCTTGCGTATGATACAAAAAGTATTTTACGGAAATGGTAATACGAGAACGGCTAACGCCCAGGATCTGAACCTGTTTACAAGGATAGCATTGAGTGTAATAGTAGCGGCCATTTTTATCATGGGGGTTTATCCGAAGCCGGTATTTGCTTTGGTAAGCGATACTGTTACAACCGTACTTGGAATTTATAAATAAGAAAGCAGCGTATTCAAAACTATAAAGCAAAAGAGAAGAAACGATGAACCTGATTTTAATTTCGGCAATATGGGGTGTGGTGATGATGTTTAGCGGATTATTCATCAGCAATAAATCAATGGCAAAGAATATTGCCTTGCTGGGTGCTGTTGTATTACTTATTTCCAATTTGCTTGACCTAAATGGTATTACAATTCTTGAAGGCGACTTTAAAGGAATGCTGCAATACGAACGTTTTAATCTTTTATTTCTTACTGTTGCAGTGCTGTCTTTGATTTTTTACTTTTTACTCAATGGGAAGGATATAGAATCTGTAGGAAGTCATTCTTATGAGTATTTTGCGTTGATCTTCTTTGTAATGTGTGGTGTAGGACTTGTAGCGCTTTTCAACAATCTGCTCATTCTGTTTATTGGTATTGAAATTATCTCTATTCCGCTTTATATACTTACAGGTGCTGATAAAAGAAATCTCAAAAGCAATGAAGCTGCACTCAAGTATTTTTTGATGGGTTCTTTTTCTACCGGCATCTTCCTCTTAGGTATTGCCTTTTTATATGGAGCTTCCGGTTCATTTCAGATTGAAAATATGAACCTTCCTGCAAATGATCAGCTTCGTGTGTTATTACCCATCGGTATTGTGTTTATGCTCATTGCACTTTCATTTAAGGTATCGGCGGCACCTTTCCATTTCTGGACTCCGGATGTATATGACGGTGCTCCTACTGTATTTACTTCCTTTATGGCCACCATTGTAAAGGCGGCAGTGTTTGTTGGTTTCTTTAATCTGTTTCTGAATGGATTTGGTTATAACTATGATGACTGGAAACTCAGTGCTGCTATCATCATCGTACTTACTTTGTTCATCGGAAATATTACGGCTGTCTTTCAACAGAGTGTTAAGCGTATGCTGGCTTATTCCAGTATTGCACAGGCCGGTTTCATGATGTTTTCTGTGTTTGCTGTAAATGATATGGCCAAACAGGGATTGTTGTTGTATGCAGCTGCTTACTGTCTTGCTACTATCGGCATATTTGCTGTAATCGTTAAAATGAAGGATTATACATTTGATGGTTTTAACGGGTTTGCCAAAAAGGAACCTTTACTTGCATTTATTCTTACTGTTTGTCTTCTTTCATTGGCCGGCATTCCGCTCACAGCTGGTTTCTTTGCCAAGTATTTTGTGCTGGCGGCAGCCGTTAAAACAGGTACGTATCTGTGGCTGGTAATTTTTGCTGTTCTTATGGCAGCCATAAGCGTTTATTACTACTTCCGTATTATCCAGGCTATGTACTTCAAAGATGGCGAAGGACAGGAAGTAGAAACAACGCCGGTTTATAAAGTCGTGCTGGTAACAGTTGCTGCACTCATTATCCTGCTGGGCGTTTTACCGGGTTCACTGCTTGATTGGTTATTGATATTTTAAACTGCTGTCAAGCCCGGGGGAGTCATACTGTCTGCAATACCATTCATCCAATCTTATTGTTTATTGACAGGGGTTTGTTAATTTCGGTGCAGAAACAGTTTCTATGACGTTTAGTGATATCTTATCTCTTTCCTGGCGTACCATCCGCTCTAACAGGTTGCGTACGGGTATCACTGTATCAATCATTGCATTCGGCATCATGGCGCTCATTGGTATCATTACTGCTATTGAAGCAATGAACCAGAGTTTGTATGAAAACTTTTCTATTCTGGGCGCTAATTCATTCAGCATCCGTTTCAGAGAGCGTAATTTTCGAATGGGTGGTCCACCCCGCACTGATATCAAAAAGACAAAAAAGGGTGTAAAGGAAAGAGCTTCTAACCTGGGTAAGGTTATTACGTTTGATGAAGCACGTGCCTTTAAAGACCGTTATGATTTTCCTGCTACGGTAAGTATTTCCAAGCCTGCAAGTTTTAATGCTACTTTGTTTTTTGAAGATATTAAAACCAATCCGAATGTTCGGGTAATGGGTGGAGATGAAAACTATTTACTCAACAGTGGATATGAATTAATCAGCGGCAGGAATTTCAACAAGCTGGATATTGAAAGTGGCCGAAATGTTGTCATCATCGGCAGTGATCTTGTTAAGAAACTCTTTCGTAACAATCCGGAGTATGCATTAGGTAAGATTATTCGTGTTGGTACCAATCGTTACCGTATCATCGGTACGCTCAAGGAAAGAGGCGCCAGTTCTTTTCTTGCATTGGATAATATCGGGTTGATTACTTACAATAATACAAGACGTGTTTTCAGCAGTGAGGGGAGTTATAGTATAACAGTACGGGCAAATGAATTTTCTCAAATGGACGCTGCAGTAGGTGAAGCAACCGGTATTTTAAGACCTATCCGCAAACTCAATTTCAAAGATCCTGACAATTTTTATATCGACCGGAGTGATTCATTGGTCGAAACATTTAAAAACCTGCTGCGTTATGTGCGTTATGCAGCTGTGCTCATTGGTATTATCACATTAGTAGGTGCAGCTATAGGTTTAACAAACATCATGCTGGTAGCAGTAAGTGAGCGTACCCGTGAAATTGGTCTTTCAAAATCAATCGGTGCCAAAGGCTCCACTATAAGGGTTCAGTTTCTTTGGGAAAGTATATTGATCAGTCTGCTGGGAGCAGGTATTGGTGTGCTCCTTGGTGTATTAGTGGGTAATGGCTTTGCACTTTTCCTCAAAACAGGATTTGTAGTGCCCTGGATTTGGGTATTAGCAGGTGTTGTTATTTGTTTTGCCACCGGTTTGATAGCCGGACTTTATCCTGCCTATAAAGCTTCAAAGCTGGATCCAATTAATGCATTGCGGTACGAGTAATGCATCTCAATTATCTTCTGCTTGAAATAAACTGTCTTAAACTGAGTTGATTACAGCTTACAAGAAGAATGTATTTCTGATTGTCTTTATTCTGGTCTCTTTACCTGTTTACGGCCGGTAATTTTTTGCAACAACATAAAAAGTAAAAGACCATTCAACTGAAGTTGTAATGGTACATCGGGCCGTTCTGCATTAAACCGATGAATCATTTTATTATTCAATTCTCTCTTCTGGTTTTGAATACCAAACAGCAAATCAATTTGCTGCTGCTGAAACAATGCATCAAAGAAGGATTGTTTGAGCAGCGTATCATAATGGGGAAATGAAAAGACACTTAACAACTCATTTCCTTCTTTTTGAACGTATTTGATGGATTCGGTTGTTTGTTTTATTTGTTCTTCCTGTGGCAGTAAATTATAGTAAGGATGATCCCAGCTATGACCACCAATGGTGAATCCTTTTTGCTTAAGCCAGTGTAACTGTTCTGTGGAAAGAAAGGGCTGATGAGTTTTCAGGTAATCAGAAAAAGAAACAGATAATAGGTCAGCTAACCGGTCCAGCAAATCTTTATTATGCTGGGTTGTTTTTTTTAAGCGATGAATGATATCATTTTTTCCGGCTGAGGCAGGTAGTTGCAGCAAATCAGTAATAGCAGTGATGTTATTTTCTTTCAGATCAGTATTGAGAAAGTGATGAATTAACAAACTGATTTTACAGCGATAGAACAATTCTTTGTTATCAATAAAAGCCGGGTTAATAAAAAAAACTGCGGGAACACCTTTTCTTAAAAGTATGGGCGCAATTATATCGTACACCTCTCTGAAGCCATCATCAAAGGAAAGCAGGAAACGGTTTGCAGGCAGTGACTGATGTTTTTTAATATGATTTATTAAGTCTTCAGTACTTATTGGTTTAAAAAATCGGAGCAGGTAGTCAAGATCATCTTCAAACTGCTGAATATTTTTATGGGAATAAAGATGCTTTGTGTGTAGCACTTCATCGTCTGAAACCAGGTGATGATATGGGAGTAAAACATCTGGCTTTGCAATGTTTTGAATGAGTCGTGTTGGTAACGCAGCAGTAGCCTTGTAGTATATTTTTTTAAGCAGACTCATGTTTTAATACATCATCAATATAAACAATTTTGGAGTGCTCAGTTTTCAGAAAATCTTTTCCGGCTTGTTTTAACTTAAGAAAAGCTTTCATTTGCCTGAAAACAACTGCAGGTATATATAAAAGCGCCCGTCCCATACCTTTTTGAGTACTTTGAGTAAGAATAATGGAAATAAACGAAGCAGTAAAAATTAAAATGATTACAGCCCAAACAGTACTGAGCAGTGGATGAATAAAGTAACCTGAAATAAGGAAAACGAAGGCAAGACTGATTTTTATAAAAAGCGGTGGTTTTAATGTTGTAAAAGCAAAAAAGAATTTATTAAAGTTGCCGGATTTTAAACCGTAAACCAGTAGCTTCCAGTTAATGCTGAAGTATTTAAAATAGGTATAAATCCAACGGGTACGCTGGCGTTCAAATGTAGCACCATCATCTACTTTTTCATCATAAACATAGGCGTCTTTGGCAAATGCTAATTGCGGAATAATGCGGATGATATCTGCCTGTAATTTTTTGTCAAATCCGCCAAGCGCATCTTTATACATTACTTGCTTGTATAAATCAGTTTTAACGGCAATGCCGAGTCCTAAAATACTGGATGAAAGACCTAATTCCATTCTGGACTGGCGCTCTACAAACGTATTATAAATATGGCCTATGGAATCAAGCCTGGAATAAATAGTATCAGTGTTTTTGGAAAGCATATGCGTTTGCACTGCTTCAAAACCACGGCAGAAATATTGATTCAGGTTCAAAAAGTAATCAGGATGCACCAGGTTATCTGAATCAAATACAACGATTACTTCATGCCCTCTTATAAAATGATCCACTGCATATTTAATGGATTTAATTTTGGCATGTAATGCAGCTTCAGGCTTCAGTAGTACTACCCGATCATCATTAAAATTAAAATGTGCAATATCACAATCGTCTGCCACAATGTATAATGCAAAGTTTTTATAGCGCTGCTTTAAAAATGAATCTACAAGCGGCGCAATAAACCGGGTGTCTTTATGAGCTGTTACAATGGCAGCAAAGTCAAACTCTTTATCAATAGTACGTGGGTATTTTTTAGTTAGCAGTAGTTTTTTGTTCCTGTTGACGTAGTGAATTAGCAGTAGCAACGAAGGCAGTAACAAATAAATGGCTAATACCGCTTGCAGTAGTAATAAAAGAGCCAATAATATTTTAAAAGGTGTTGTCATTGAATCATTGTTTTTCTGCACTCAGCAAATCAGATATGTAAATGATATTATGGTTCTGTGTTTTAAGAAACGAATGTTTTGCTTTTTTTAATTTAAAAAGTGCTATCACCTGTCGGGCAACAAAAAATGGAAGTAATAAAAGTGTTTTAACATATTTAATATCTCTTCCCTTGATTATAACTATGAGTGCGAATGAAATAAAAAAAGCACCTAATAAAAACAACCAGCTATGGTAAAAACGGATATCAAAGTAAAGATCAATTAGTGTTGTAATCAGTGCAAAGCCAAGAATAATAAAAAGTGGTGGTCTTAAAGTATGAAATCCGAAATAGATGAGATTAAAATTATGTTTTTTCAATCCTGATTTGAGTATGCCCCAGCTATCCTTAAAATATTTAAAGTAAGAGCTGATCCATCTTGTTCTCTGATTTTCCAACGATTTTCCGGATGATATTTTCTCATCGTATAAAATAGCTTCGGGGGCATAAGCTATTCTTTCCACTCGCTGTACAAGGTAGGCCTGTAGTTTTTTATCAAAGCCACCAAGATAATCGGTGTATTTAACTTCTTTATATAATTCCATATCTATTGCAATACCGGATCCCCAGATGGTGGATGATAAACCCATCAGCATGCGCATTTCCCGTTCAGTAAAGAAGTTATAGAGATCCCCGATGGCATCCATACGTGCATAAGCAGTTGAGGTGTTTTTAGGTTTAAATCCTGCTTGCACAACTTTATAGCCTTTTTGAAAATAGCTATTGATTACACGAAGAAAGTTGGGGTGAATTAAATTGTCGGCATCCAGTATAATTAAAGCATCGGTATTATTTTTTATTTGTGAAAGGGCATACTGTATTGATTTTATTTTTGAATGCAGGGCAGTTGGCGGTTGAAGTATGCTTACATTGTGCTGCTTAACCTGAATATTGCTCACATCACAATCATCGGCAACGATATAAACATGAAACTTTTTATACGTTTGCTTTTCAATAGAGTCAACTATTGGGGCTATAAAATCAGTATCCTGGTGAACCGTAACAATGATCGCAAATTCAAAATCTTTTGTAAGAAACTCCTTACTTAAGGCAGGTACATAATTATCATTTTTCCGTCTGAACAAGTAAATAAATAAGCCGGCTACCGGTACCAGCACATACAAGGCCAATATAATTTGCAGCGTATCAAAAAAGTAAATAATAAATTTTACTACTACACTCATACTTTCAGTGGTTTTTTGTCCAAACCGTTACAAATCCTCCGGTAAAACTATAAGGAAGTAACTCGGCAAGAGCACAATCCCATTTCTGGAGAAATTTAAAACGTTTGGTTAAAAATGAAAACGGAAATACATCTTCAATAAAATTTGTTTTTCCATACCGTATTATCGAAAACCGGTTGTTTTGAGCCAGCTGGTTAAGTGTTTTTCTCGTGAAAAACTGTATATGTGTTAAGTCATCAGCATCAGATTGAGCAGTTGTTCCTTTATAGCCAAGTGCTGATTTAATTTTTTGAATCACTTTCCAGAGCCAGTTGTTTTTTTTGCTGAGTGATATGACAGGTCTTGTTACAAAAAGTTCCCTTGGACCATTGCCGTTTGGTACTGTAACAATCAATACACCACTGTCATGAATTGTTTCATGAAGTGTTTGCAACAGTTTCCCGGGCTCATTCAAATGCTCCAATACTTCGCTGCAGATAACAGCATGATATTTTTTACCGCTTGCTACTAACTGTTCTGCACTGCATACTTCAAAACTTACATTGGAAAATGTGTTTAATGATTTGGCTTTTGCTATTGTTTTTTCGCTGATGTCAATTCCTTTTACGTTAAATCCGTTTGCACCAAGACTTCTGGAAATAACACCATTACCACAGCCTACATCCAGCACCTCAGCTCCTTGCGGCAAATATTGCTGAAGCGTTTTAATGATAAAATTCAAGCGTTTAATATCGGCAATTCTTTCAAATTCCATATTAGTTGTTTACAGGGGTACCTGATACCAGTTTTGTATAAATCGATTCAATAGTTCTTGTCATGCTAATGGCATTAAACCGTTCGGTTATGGTAGCTCTTGCATTGGTTTCAAGTTCTTTTCGGAGCTGCGGTTGTTGGCTTAATTGCACGAGTGCTTCAGTTGTTTCTTTTTGTAATGCGTTGATGGAAACAAGTAAACCATTTTTATTATGCTCAACAATCTCTCTTGTGCCATCAGCATTACTTGCAATGATCGCTTTACCCATTGCCATTGCTTCTAAAAGTCCGATCGGTAAACCTTCCCATAAGGAAGGCAAAACAAAAATATCTGCGGCTGCCAATACATCAGGAACATCCTGCCGGAAATTTTCTAATGTTACATGTTCCCCTATTTGCAAATATTCAATCAATTGCTTTGCTTCTTCTTTCTGGTCGCCATCACCTACCATCAGCAGGTGCATGTTTGTATTTTGTTTTAAGGCTTCAGCAAATGCTTTAAGAAGCGTGAGCGGCTGTTTATGTAGTGTAAAGCGTGCAATGAATAAAACGAGTATTTTATCTTTTGACAGTTTTAACTCAGCACGGATATCTTTAAACTGATCAGCCGGGTTAAACTTTTGAAGATTGATTCCATTATTTACAACCACTGATTCAAAAGATGGAATCAGTTCTTTGCCGGATTCTTTATTGGATTGTGATACCGAAATGTTTAAAGTAGAACGGGAAGTGAGGTATTTTTCGCCCAGTAATCTTAATGTTTTTACCAGCGGTTTCTGATCCGGATGAAAAGACCATCCATGAATGGTATAAATAACCGGAATCTTTAATTTTTTAGAAGCCCACAATATATTTGAATTAGCACGGGTACCATGTGCATGTACCAGGTCAATTTTTTTTGAGAGAAGCAGTTTCTTAACTGCATTCCATTTTCTTATGTCAAAAGGTTTTTCTGTATAAATAACATGTGTTTCAACTCCCATCTGTTGTAATTGCTCAATCATGGGTCCAGATGTAAATGAAAGTACGATGGGTTCAAACCTGTTACGATCAAGGTTTTCAACCAGGCTTAATAAATGCGATTCACCGCCACCAATTTTTCCCTGGCGAATGCATTCCAATACTTTTATTTTTTTTCCGTTTAACATGTGTTAATTCGTTGCAACGGGTTTTTGTTGTAACCCCCATCCATCAGGCAGTTTTTCTGCAATTTCAATTTCACCAAACTCTTTGCTCTGGCGGGCTCCTACTTTCTTAGCCCAACTGGCCATGCGGTGGATTCCTTGAGCCAAATCAATGCCGGTAGGCGCACCAAAAACAGAATGTGCTTTTGCATGATCAGAGTAAGCATGCAGCACTTCATTCCTCGCAGATAAATAATTGATCTTTGGTTCTACACCAAACTCTTTTGCAACCACCTGTGCCAGTTCATTAACCGTGTAAGGTTTATCAGCACCAATATTAAATACCTGGTTATAAGATGCAGGAATACCCACACATTTTGCAATAGGAATGGCTACATCATCAATATAGCTGAAAGCACGTGTTTGAGTGCCATCACCAAAAACTGTTAATGGTTTGTTCTGCATGATCTGGTTCATGAAGATGCCGATTACATTCCTGTATTTGTCACCTATGTTTTGATTTTCACCATAAACATTATGGGGTCTGAAAATAACATAGTTCAATCCGAACATTTCATGTGCTGCTTTTAAATCCAGTTCTACAGCATATTTAGAAACCCCATACGGGTCCTCCGGCTCAGGTTTCATTTCTTCGGTCATCGGAAGTTGACCCTTGCCATAAACAGCAATAGAAGATGTAAACACAAAACATTTTACTTTGTGTTTTACTGATTCGTTAATCAGGTTTATACTGGCTACAAGGTTAGTATTATAGTTATAACGTCTGATAAAGTGGGAAAGACCTTCTGCAGCATAAGCAGCAAGATGATAAACATATTCAAAACGATGTTGCGCAAACAGGTCAGTAATTAATTCATGATCAGTAACACTGCCATTAATAAATTCAGCACCTTCAGGTATATGATCTTCAAAACCACCACTTAAATCATCCAGCACTACTACCTCAAATCCCATATCCAAACAATGTTTGGCAACATGCGATCCGATGAATCCTGCGCCACCTGTTACTAATACTTTTTGTTTCATAATTCAGTGTTTATATGATTTAATAATGTTTGTTACAATTGTTCTATCCATTTATTATACCAGAGTTGAAAAATCAATACCTGCCAGAGTTTTTGGTAATTTACTTTTCTACCGGCGAGATAGGCATCTCTCAATTGTATAATTGGTTGCGGATTAAATACACCTGTTTTTTTGAGACTGGTTTCACTCAGGTAGTATTTCAACTGTTCTTTTAACTCTTCCCGGAACCAAACCATCAGCGGCGCTATAAATGGTCGCTTGGGTCTTTCCATTAATTCTTTGGGAATATATTTATGAACTACCTGTTTTAAGAGCCATTTGTTTACACCGTCCCGTATTTTAAAATGTGATGGAAGTGTGGCGGTGTATTCAACAATATGCTGATCCAGCATAGGTTCTCTTCCTTCCAAGCTAACGGACATGGTGGCCCGATCTACTTTTACAAGATTATTATCTACCAAAAATGTTTTATAATCAATGGCGAGCAGCCTGTTTACCACACCATCATTTTTCTGCAACATCTTACTATCATCAAAAAAGGTGTGATATTTTTCAAAAGGAGTTGCCAGAAAAGAAGCTACTTCACTCTCAGTAATATATTGACTGATATATTTTACTGCCTGCACAGGATCCTGGCTTTTCCAGATGAGCTTCATCTTTTCATAGCGGGTAGTAAAATTGTATTTGCGGTTAAAGTATGGGATATAAGCAGGATTGATTAAGGACATTCCACCGCTCAACAATGATTGAACAGCATGCGGCATCTTTTCTGTAAACTTTTCAGCCTGGTTGAATTTATTATAACCTCCAAAAATTTCATCACCGCCATCTGCACTCAATGCTACTTTCACCTGTTGTTTTGCCAGTTTACTTACCAGCACAGTAGGCACTGTTGAATTGTCGGCAAAAGGTTCATCATAAATTTCCGGTAAGTGATGCAATACTTCTCCGGCTTCCTTTGCTGTTAAATACCATTCTGTATGATCTGTGCCCAGGTAGTTGGCAATCTTCTTTGCTTCGGGAGCTTCATTAAACTCCTGTTCATGAAAGCCAATCGTAAATGTTTTTAGTTTTTCTGTTCTTCCTGTTTGTAATAAAGCTGCTACACTGGAACTGTCATATCCACCACTTAAAAAAATACCCACGGGTACATCAGCCACCATTCTGTATTCATATGCTTTTTTCAGCAGACGGTCTGTCTGTTCAATGGCTTCTGCATCACTCCAATTGATCTTGGGTTTATTGTAGGCATCAAATACATCCCAGTACTTTGTTAGTTGCTGCTCCTTGGTTTTAAGATTTACAGTTAAATAGCAACCCGGCAATAATTTAAATGTGCTTTTAAAAATACTATGCTGCCCCGGTATATAACTGTATTGAAGAAATAAGGCCAGGCTATTGACATCAATTTCTTTTTTAAATGAAGGGTGCTTATAAAGCGCTTTTAGTTCTGAGCCAAACAGTAGTAAATCATTTTGCCATGAATAGTATAACGGTTTTACACCTGCACGGTCTCTTACAAGTATGAGATTGTCCTTGTCTTTATCATACAAAGCAATGGCATACATACCAATGAAGTGACGGAGCATATCCATACCCCAGCAGTCGTACGCTTTTAAAATCACTTCAGTATCAGACCATGAATTAAAGCTGTATCCTTTTGCTTCCAGCTCTTTTCTTATTTCTTTGAAGTTATAGATCTCGCCATTAAAATTCACCGTGTAATTTTTAAAATGCATGGGTTGGTGGCCCAGCGGCGAAAGATCTAATATGGAAAGTCTTCTCTGTCCAAACCCGAGATCATATTGAGCGGCATTGTACACTTCATGTCCTGCATCATCAGGCCCACGGTGGTACATAGCATCTGTCATTTCTTTTAATACAGATGCGGTAGTTTTTTTACCAAAATCTACAAAACCGGTAATGCCACACATACAAAATTAATTAAAGGTGATGTTACGGTTAAAATGCCAGAATATACCTTTCCAGAAAGAGCGCAAATGTTCTTTCTGGCCTTTCAGTAGAAAAGTTAATGTATTTTTCGGGATCGTTAAAAAGGTGAAATAACTCAGGAAGATGAAGAGGTTGAGCGGCTTCATGTTCCGCCTCATAAACAGAATCCTGTTTTTCGTATGATAAAACGTTTTGAAAGGGCTCGATTTACCTGTTGTCATTGACTCTTTATGATAGATAAGAGATGCAGGTTGATAATAAACCTTGTATCCTTTTCTCTTTATTTGCTCACACCAGTCAAACTCTTCGTAATAAATGAAGAATTCATCGGGTAAGCCACCCACTTCATCAATGATTTTACGTGGTACCATCATACCACCACCATGTGCGTAATTGGTTGTTTTAATTTCGTTGTATTGACCATTATCCTGTTCACGGCAACCAACCATTCCGTTTCTCCCGGTAAAAATATTCACCTCGTTATAACCGGCGTATTCAATAGTACCTTTATGATAGAAATAATGAAACTTAGGGCTTACGATACCTGCATCACGATAGGTTTCAAAAATTTTGAGCAATCCCTCCAGTAAGCCCGGCGTAAACTCGGTATCGTTGTTTACAATAAAGAGGTAATCACCTGTGGCAGCTTTAATGCCTACATTATTACCTCCTGTAAAACCAAGATTTTTTTCATTAACCAGGACAATGGCCGAGGGATAGATGGACTTAAACGCAGCTGTAGGATTTTCTTTTGACCCGTTATCTACAATAATCACTTCGAGATTGGGGTAGGTACAATGCTCGTTAAGCGATTTAAGAAAATCAATTGTTATTTCTGTTGTGTTCCAGGTTAAGGTAACGATGGAAACCTTTGGAAGGTTCTGTTGATCCATGACTTTGTTTTTTGGGGTAAGGATTCACCGGTCCGCTCTTTACGAACTCAACGTTCAACGCTATACATTGGCTTTTTGAAACATAGCCATGGGCGTTTTTGCTAATATAAACATATCCATTAAAAAATTATGCTTTCTTGCATATTCTATGTCCAGAGAAATACGCTCGTTGGCCGACATTTCCTCTTTGCTTCTCTTTTCTACCTGCCACAAACCTGTGATGCCTGCCGGAGCCATAAACCGTTCCACTGCCTCATCATGAGTAAGAGTAGATGCCTCATAAATAGGTAGGGGTCTGTTACCTACTAATGACATATCTCCAATTAATACGTTAAACAGTTGAGGTAACTCATCCAGGCTTGTATTTCTTAAAAACTGACCTACTTTAGTAACACGGGGATCATTACAGATTTTGAGAAAACTGCATTGACCGGAGCCATCTTTATATTGGTTCAGATGCGCCAGTTGTTCCGTTTTTTTATCAGCACCTACTTCCATGGTTCTGAATTTAAAAAACTTAAATACTTTAAAACCACGGCCGGCACGAAGGGAATTATAAAATATGGGGCCACGGGAGTCAATCTTAACGGCAAGTGCTATTGCTGCAAAAACAGGAATCAAGGCGATTATAAGCAGGGAAGAAATAATGATATCAAATGTTCTTTTACAGAAAGCATTAAACATCTTTCTCCATCCTTTTTGCGTGTGAAAAGCAGAAGTTCTCAGAATGGATTTATGCTGATGCTGTTTAAGCATACTCAAATATTTGAGTTTGCCCAGGAAGCTTCTGTCCCAGGTATTAATATTAGTGGCTTCGTCAATCAGGTCCTGGCTGATCAATTCATAGATGATTCCTACATCAAGATGGCGCTCGTTGTAAATAACAGGGATTTTACTCAAGGCTTTGTTGCTCTTTAATACAAAAGAAAGAGCACCCATTTTTGATTTTATGAGAGGCGTATCAATTAAAATTACTTCGGGCAAATGAAGGGGATCTGCAGAAAGTTTAAAAATCTTGTTGATAGCCTCATCAAAACCTGAAACATGAATTCCGGTTTTAAAATAATTTGCGAAATACCTTACCGTGGCATTTTTATCGCCTATATATAAAAACGAACCGAAAAGTTGAGGTTGTTGAATTTCTACAAGCCTGTCATCAACGGCCAGCATATTCGGATGGTCATTTGCAATAATCAAGGGTAGTGAATTGGTGGGCATAAAGAGATAATTTATAGGGTTATGTTAGCTGTTTCTTTTTGGTGATTAACAATTGATTCAACTTCAGAAATTTTCTTAAGTATTTCAGAAGGTGCAAAGGGTTTATGCAAGAGGTACCGGATTTTTGTTTCTTCCACTTTTTTTGTTTGTGCAAGGTTCTTGTCGCTAGTTAAAACAATAATGGGCCTGTTAAAAAAGCGGCTTGTTTTTATATGGTGGATAAAATCCCAAACATCTGCCTGTGTGTTATCCACGTCAAGGATGATTGTTTTTATATCCTTTCTTTTTTTAAGTTGCTCAGCGGCAGAATAAATGTCATTAACTGCAATTACTTCATACTGATGATTAATAATTGACTCAATAACATAATTCATCGCTTTGTTTGCATTGATACTTAATACTGCGTTAATCATAGCCAAAACATGTTAAAGCCTGTTTATTACAAACAATGCATCAATGAATAATTATCACGGAATTGGAATTGTACTTGGCGGTTAGCCGGTTGCAAGTACTTTTTTGATTCGTCTTAGGAAATGGAACACTGAGGTTCTGTTAGAAAATGCGGGGGTAATTCAGGGGTATTGAGATAAGCAAATGCTAAGTAGAAGCACTTAACGAATGCTAAAGTAGAAAAAAAAATCACAAAACAAAACATCATCTCGTTTTTTTTCTGAAAATACCCACTTTAGGGTAGGGACTGATTCTTTGCAGAACTAAGTTGAAAATCAGCAAGTAGCGGATAGTGGTCAGAGTATCGTATCCGGGTTATATTATCAAATTGTAAAACCCTTATTGATTGGTCAAAAAACAGAAAATCGATGCGTAAGGTGGGTGATGTGTGTCGCAAAGTGGTACCCAATCCATATCCTTTTTTGAGAAACGCATCTTGCAAATCAGACCTGAGGGTAAAGTAAGCATAGGAGTTGGGCACATCACCAAGATCAGCAGCAAGAATTACAGGGAATGGGCTTGTTTTTACTTCGTCAATGGTTCGTTCCGCCTGTACATTTCGTAAATAATAACTGTTCTTAAGTTTAGATAAAACCGATTTCGAAAATTTCATTTCTCCCTGTTCTGTATAATCAGATTTGCTGATACCGGGCGTTTCTAGGTGTGTGTTAAACACCCTGATGGTTGTGTCATTAACGGTAATATCTGCTATTAACAGACCCTCAGAATGTTCGCCTTTTGTGTTTTCAAGATAGTTTGATTTTGTGATTGGAAAACGGGAGAAAATAGCCAGGCCGTATTGCAGTTTACCATTGAATAATTCTGATGACGGATGAAAGGCAAAATAGGGATAACCTCTTTTTTTAAGTTCAGGAATATTAGCTTCAAATAATGAGGGATCATGACATTCAAAAAATTCCTGGAAACAAAGAATATCAGCACCGGTAGATTCAATAAAGTCCATCATCAATGGCCGATAGCTCACGCCTCCCCGTTGTACTTTGTTTCTTTCATCCCATCGGCTGATGTTCCAGGAAAGAATGCGTATTGTTTTTTCTGATTTAACTGTTTCAAAATCTGTTTTCCAGCGAATGGGTATTAATACCCTTAGTTGATTAAAAGACAATCCAATACTGAGCAGGCAGAACCACCACCATTTTAATTTTTTCAGAAGCCAAGTAAGCAGCAAAATAAATGTAATGGGTAAAAGAAAGGGGTATGCAAACCTGGCTATTGCCGCAACGCTGCCTAAAGAGGAGTTTAAATAAACAGCTACCACAGTACAAATCAAGCCCAATCCGGCAAGCAGGGTTATAAATATCAAAAAAAACCGGAAAGGAGAATATTTCACTTCTTTAGAATTAAATGAATAGTTTGTTGCAGATGCGATAGTTTACGGGCAATCAGCTTGTTGAAAATAAATGGTTGAGGGAGCTTTTCAAATCAAATAAGGGTATTACCGGTTTGTGGTATTTGTTCATAAAATGTGGTATTTACTGAAAAATAATTGCCCTAAATTATTAATTTTAAAACAAATACAGTAGCTTGCACTTCATCTGTTAGAATGCTTACTTTATAGATCCATTAGCTCCTGACCAAAACCACACTCCATCCTTTTGAATTTCCGTTATGCTGAACGTGTACCTGCTGCACGTGTAAATTATTTATCCTACTAGAGACCTGAACACCAATTATCCTCTGGAACTCAGCACACTATTTCAAAATTAAACCTGAGCTGCAGAATATGAAATCTGTCCTTAATTCCATGCGTATCCTGCTTACAGCAGCAGCAT
The DNA here is from genome assembly GCF_045780045.1 of Lacibacter sp. MH-610. Lineage (NCBI taxonomy): Bacteria > Pseudomonadati > Bacteroidota > Chitinophagia > Chitinophagales > Chitinophagaceae > Lacibacter > Lacibacter sp. MH-610. The sequence continues at coordinate 3,491,794 of NZ_CP116002.1, read as the reverse complement.
GTTTTTTTGCAAGTAACACCTTTGCACAAAGTGTTCTTGACCCGAATGATCCCATCGTAGTATACAACCCTTCCGCTCCCCCCGCTACTCCTGCATGGGGTACTATGGCAAAGTGGGTTAAAACGAACCGCTTAAGTTGGAATACTACTTCTTTCAAAGCATATTACTACAATGGATTTGCTTTTCGTTTGAAGTTTCCAAAGACTTATAGTCCAACTGCAGTTGATGGGAAAAAATACCCCATGATTGTTTTCTTTCACGGTTTAGGTGAACGGGGTACTATTTATGATAATGAGTATTCATTGCTTCATGGTGGACAGCAGTTCAGAGACAAAGTTGATAACGGAACATATGATGGATATATCCTGGTAATGCAGTCTCAAAATGGTTATTGGGATATTGGTAAGTATGATGCCATAAAAGAAATTATCAATTACATGGTATCCAATAATAAACTGGATGCCTTTCGTGTTGTAACAAATGGTTTATCGGCAGGTGGTGCCGGAACTTGGGATATGATGATTAATAATCCCACTTATGTAGCAGCGGCAATGCCTATGTCTTCCAGTTGTGCTTGTTATATTAACACAACCACTATTAATAAAATAAAGTTCACACCTATCTGGAATTTCCAGGGAGCTTTAGATCCATCACCCGCACCTTCTACCACGGAGGCTGTACGTGATGCAATTCTAGCTGCAGGTGGAAACTTCAGGTATACAAAATATCCCAATCTTGCTCATGGTGTATGGAATACAGTTTGGACAGAAACTGATTTTTACCCCTATGCTTTACGTGCACATGCTGCTAATCCCTGGCCATTGTTTGGAAGAAGTGAGTTTTGTCCCGGTGATGCTATTAATATAACTATCGGACTTGCTCCCGGTTTTGATCAATACGAGTGGAGAAAGGATGGTGTACTTATTTCCGGTGCTACCGGACAAACACTTGCTATTACTGGAACTGCAGTTGCAGGAAATCCTGCAATGGGGTCTTACAGTGCAAGAGTAAGAAGAGGTACCGTTTGGTCTGATTGGTCACCTACTCCGTTAGTAGTAGGTATTAAAGCGGCAACCGTTCCTCCTGCTATTTCTGTTAAAGGACTTCAGAGTAAAGTATTACCTGCATTGGATGGTAAAACCAGTGTTACTTTAAATGTACCTAATACTTATCAAAGTTATCTCTGGCAACGGGAAGGTAATACAACTACCATCAGCACTGCCGATACAGCAGTGGCTGCATCTCCCGGTCAATATAAAGTAAGAGTAACCGAGCAATTCGGTTGTTCTACCGATTGGTCAAGCTTATTTGCGGTGATAGATGCTAATGGTCCTAACAAGCCGGATGCGGCTATTAATGTGGTAGCATCGCCGCTTTCACAAAATGCCATACAGGTTTCATGGGCAAACAATCCATCTCCACTGTATAATGAAACCAATTTTGAAGTTTACCGTTCACTTACAGCCGGTGGCCCCTATACATTAGTTGGTATGACAAATGCTGATGTACTTTCTTTTGTTGACCAGGGCTTATCTCCTAAAACAAAATATTTCTATGTTGTACGTGCTGTAAACAATACAGGCGCTGCTAATGCTTCCAATGAAGCTAATGCAACTACTTTGTCAGATAATATTGCTCCTACTGCTCCTTCAGGTTTAACAGTTACAGGTACCACAAGAAATTCTGTTTCATTAAGCTGGACCGCAGCAACAGATAACGTTGCAGTAACGAAGTATGATATTTATGTAAATGGCTTAAAAGCGTATGTTACATCACAAACTTCTTATACTGTTTATAACTTGAACTATGGCCAGGCGTATAACTTTACTGTGCGTGCAAGAGATGCAGCAGATAACAATTCACCACACAGCAACCAGGTAACTGCCCAAACAGTATTAAACGGGCTACCTTATAAGTATTATACATTCAGTGGTTCATGGACCAATCTCCCCAACTTTGCAACGTTATCTCCGGCTGCCATCGGCTCAATGCCCAACTTTGCATTGACACCACGTACCCAGGACGATCGCTTTGCATTCTTATGGGAAGGATTTATTAATATACCTGTGAGTGGTACTTACTATTTCAGAACAAATTCTGATGATGGAAGCCGATTGTGGTTAGGTTCTTTAAATGGTACCACTTCACCTTATAGTTTCAGTGGAACGCCGTTGGTAAATAATGATGGTGTACATGGTCCTCAGGACAGAACATCAGTTGCCGTAACATTAACACAAGGTATTTATCCCATTGCTGTTGCTTTCTTTGAGCAATCCAGTGGACAATCTCTGACTGTTTCATGGAGAACCCCATCAACGGGTACTTCTTATGTAGCAATACCCAATAGTGCGTTTATTGAGACGCTGCCTTTAGGAGGTTCTGCTCCTGCAGCTCCATCAGGATTAGGCGCAACGGCAGTTTCATTCCGCCAGATTAATTTAAACTGGACGGATAACAGTAATAATGAAACAGGATTTGAAATCTGGAGATCAACCAATGCAACAACAGGTTTTGTTACAGTTGGTACCGCACCGGCAAATGCTACCAATTATGCTGACTCAGGCTTGAATGCCAATACAACCTATTATTACAGGATTAGAGCAATCGGTCAATTTGGTGAATCTGCTTTTGCAGAAAATCTCAACGTTCCTGCTGCTATCTGGTTGTTTAATAACAATCTTAATGATGGCAGTGGTAATGGTCGTACACTTACTCAAAGTAATAACCCAACTTATGATGCTGCTGATAAGCAGGAGGGAACACATTCCATCCGCTTTAACGGAAGCAATCAGAGTGTAACCATGCCTACAACAGGTTCATTCCTGCAGTCTGCATTTACACAGCGTACCATTGCTTTCTGGATGAAGTCGAACAGTAATACAGGTAATAGGGTAGTAGTAGATGCGGGTGGTAATGATGACGGATTGGCCATCAGACTTGATGCTAATACACTGTTTGCAGGTGTGGCAAGTAACAATGTACGTAACTCCATTTCAACACCATATACCAGTTCAGGATGGAATCATATAGCACTTGTATATAGCGGCAATACATTGCGGTTATTTGTAAATGGAACGGAGGTAGCTGCAAATACATCGCTTTCGTTTACTTCAGTAACCACTACTACTAATGGTTCAAGGATAGGTACTGTAAACGGATCTAATGCATTTAATACTGCATCTGGTTTCTTCAATGGCTGGATTGACAATTTTGTAATCTATGATTACGCATTGTCTGCATCCAATATTACCAATCTGATGAACAATGTTCCGGTTGTAAATTCTTATGCAACTACCGGTTCATTACCTCCCGCACCCACAATGCCGGCCAGTCTTTTGGCATCCGGTATTTCTACTTCCCGGATTAATGTAACATGGGAAGATGCAACCAATGAAACCGGTTACGAATTATACAAATCAAGTAATGGCGGTGCCAACTTTGTATTATTCGCCACTCTGCCGGCTAATGCTACTTCGTTCCTTGATACAGGACTCTTTGCTAACTCTATCCATTATTACAGGATACGTTCCTTTAATGAGGGAGGCAGTTCGCTCTTCAGTAATGATGATACAGCCAAAACATTTAACAATGTTCCTGTATTAGCCCCTGTTGCTACACAGTACATGCGTTTTGGAACAACTCTTATTGTAAATATTTCAGCAACGGATGCAGATCCTGAGGCATTAACTCTTACGCCTTCTAATCTTCCTCCATTTGCGTCCTTTACAAATACCGGTAATGGACAGGGTACTATCAGCTTCAATAATCCGCCGGCAATCGGAATATTTACAGGAATCACTGTAACGGTTAATGATCAAAACGGAGGAAGCAGCGCTGTTTCATTTGATCTGAATGTTAATGATAACTACGTTCCTGTAATTACAGGACCTGGTAATATTGTATTGAATGAACAGCAAACAGGACAGTTAAATATCAACGCTACTGATGAAAACCCTTCAGATGTATTAACATGGAGCTTTACAGGTTTACCATCTTTTGCTACACCGGTTATAAATGCAGGAGCGGTTCAGATTAACCTTGCTCCCGGATTGGCTGATCATGGAGTATATAATGTAACAGCTACCGTTAATGATGGTAATCTTGGTATCGCAAACACTGCGTTTACCATAACTGTTAACAATGTTAATCCTAACAGGAGAATATTTATCAACTTTACTGATGGTTCATTTACCTCTCCGGCTCCCTGGAATAATACCAGCAAGCCAACTCCATCTTTGAATGATAATTTCCCCAACATGCTGGATGAGACAGGAGCTAACAGCGGTATAGGATTACTCATAACAAGCCCCTGGCAGAATCTTGGTAATGCTGTAAACACATTTGGCGCCAATACGGGCAACAACAGTGGTGTATATCCTGATAATGTGATGCGCACCTGTTACTTTACCAATGACGCTGTTCAAACCATCCGTATTTACGGTTTGAATCCTGCATACAGGTATAACTTTACATTCTTTGGAAGTCGTGCAGGTGTTACAGATGATCGTACAACTGTTTATACAATTGGTACTACCAGTGTTACGTTAAACGCTGCCAGTAACTCGCAGAATACGGTTAGTATTAACAACCAGCAATCTGCATCTGACGGAACGCTTACGCTTACATTGGCAAAAGGACCATTGTCTTCTTTTGGCTATCTCAATGCGATGGTGGTTGAAAGTATTTATGATGATGGAACAACTCCGGCAAAACCAAGGAGTCTTACAGCCAGCCTGCAAACAGGTAATGTAATCAGGCTTAACTGGATTGATGCGGCTTATAACGAAACTTCATATGAAGTTTACAGATCTGCAACAAATCTGCCCGGTTCCTTTACGTTACTCAATCCTGGCGGCAATAATGCAAATCTTCAGTTATACAATGATGCAACTGCACCCGGTAATGCTACTTATTACTATTATGTAAGAGCCTTGAACAGTGTTGGTGCATCACCTAACAGTGATACAGTTACAATCAGTATTCCGAACGGAGCTCCTTCAATTGCTGCTATTGCAAATGTTGCCATGAAGACTGAACAAACTGTGAATGTTAATATAACTGCTACAGATGCTCCGGGTGATGTAATAACACTTTCTGTAACCGGTCTTCCTTCCTTTGCCACCTTTACAAATACAGGCAACGGTACAGGTGTAATTACAATTACGCCGGGTACTACTACAGGTTCCTTCACCGGTATTACTGTAACAGCAACTGATAATTTTAATTCAAGCTCATCCCGCCAGTTCAATATATCAGTATCTGATAAGGATATAAGCACCTATATGGTGAACTTTAACCAGGTGTTACCTGTTGGCAGTCCATGGAACAGTTTCAATACCTTGCCTGCTGCCGGTACTACTATTAACAATCTTGTTGATAACGCAGGTGCCCCATCCACCGTATCAGTAACTTTAGTTGATGCGTGGGATAATGCAAATGATCTGGGAGCTTCTACCGGCAATAACAGCGGTGTTTACCCGGATGATGTAATGCGTACTTCTTATTTCACAAATACAACAACTGCCAAGCGTATACGCATCAGCGGTTTAAGTACTGCAGCAAATGTGAAGTACAATCTTATCTTCTTTGCAAGCCGTGGAGGAGTTACTGATAACCGTATTACACATTACAGCTATGCTGGTCAAACAGTTTCATTGAATGCGGCCAGCAATACGGCGAATACAGTACAAATTCAGGGTGTAGTGCCTAATGCAAGCGGTATTATTGAATTTACTGCTACAAAAGATGCCGGTGCTGGGTTTGGTTATATTAATGCCTTAGTGGTTCAGTCCTATGTTGATAACGGGTTGCCATTAGCTCCGTCTAATTTAACAGCCAGCGCTATTTCAACAACGTCAATAAGGTTAAATTGGATGGATAAGTCCAATAATGAAGATGGCTTTGAAGTGTATAGATCTAATGCGGCTAATGGACCATTTAACCTACTCACTACTACAGCAGCAAACGCAAGTACGTATACAGATGCGGGACTCACACCGGGAACTGTTTATTATTATAGAGTTCGTGCTAAGCGCAATCCTGATTTATTCTCAGCATATACAAATACAGCAGGCGTTTCAACGCTTCAGTATTCAGTATTTGTGAACTTTAACCAGGATAACCCTGCTCCAGCACCTTGGAATAATACAAATGAGGGCCCAATACCTGATGATATCTATTTCAATATGCTGAGTAGTTCAAATACTCCTACAGGAATTAATATGACTGTAGTTGGTACAGCTTTCAACGGGGTTAATACATTGGGTGTAAATACAGGTAATAACAGTGGTGTTTATCCTGATGCTGTTATTAGTCAAACATGGTGGCTGGATGCAAATACAACTGCAATGTTAAGGATCGATGGATTGAGTATTGCCAATGCGTATAATTTCACCTTCTTTGCCAGTCGTGCATGTACCGGTTGCGACAGAACAACTGTTTATAAGATTGGTGGCAAGAGCGTGTCGTTGAATGCTGCTGATAACAGAAGTAATACTGTAACTATCACAGGTGTAACACCTGATGAAAACGGTTCTGTATTGATTGAAATAAGGGCAGGCGGTGCTTCTCCATTCGCATACATTGGCGCACTTGTAATAGATGCTTACATAAACGTACCAGGCGGTAACGGCGGCGGTGGTTCACAAAACAATCGTGTATCTATCGGTAATGTTACTACGTTGAGCCTTACACCCGGAACGTTAAATACAAATCAACCTGTTACAGAGCGTGCTAATCCTGCTCAGCCGGTGGTTTCAAAAGTTGAAGTGTCAACATTCCCCAATCCGTTCAAAGGTGATGTGAATGTGAAACTTTCATTACCTGAAAAAGCTGAACGAATTAACTTTACAGTTACTGACATCAGTGGACGGATCGTACTTACTAGAGAGATCAGGAATGTGCAACCGGGTGTAACCCTGCAGAAAGTTGGTCTGGAAGGTACTTCACTTCAGCCGGGAGTGTATATACTTAAAGTTTCCGGATTACCGGGCAACAGGTCTGAAACATTTAAGATTTATAAAGTTTCTAACTAATCTTTTATAACTCAATAAAAAAGAGGTTGTATGTAACTCATGCAGCCTCTTTTTTTGTAATTAGCTTCATTGATTATCTTTAATTATGTCTATTGCCAGTGAACGTATTAACGGGTTTGATGCATTAAGAGCTGCTGCTATGTGGCTGGGTGTTGTATTGCATGCTTTAATAGTTTATAAAGCTACTCCGGAAGCTAACTGGCCACATGATCAAAGTAATTACCATTTTTTGGATTGGCTCTATGAGTTTATTCATCTTTTCAGAATGCCTTTATTTTACCTGGTATCCGGTTTTTTTGCTCATCTGGTGGTAGCTAAGTATGGAATGTGGTTTTTTCTGAAACAACGCTTTAAGAGAATCGTAATTCCTTTTGTTATTGGCTTAATTATAATTGTGCCGCTCAGCTTATTGCCATTTCATTTTAACAGGTTTTATTTTCAGGAAGATTATTTGTTTCCGGTGGCCCTGAGGCTCAGTTTTAAACAAATGCTTTCCTGGAATGGTATGGCGCATTTGTGGTTCTTATATTATCTACTCTTTTTTTATATTCTATTCTGTCCGCTCTACAGGTTTCTTCTCCGGCAAAGGCAGGCTTTTGAAAAAGTATTTCAAAAATTCAATATCGGAATCAGATTATTAGTGCTGATCCTTTACTTATTATTTTTCGTATTACTTTACTTCAGTCATTACATAACACCGCCTGTATATACAGGAATAAAGCCTGATATAAACTATTTACTTTATTACGGGTTCTTTTTTAGTTCTGGCTGGTTATTTTTTATTTATTACCGTGAATTTTCAATGATTAGCCAAACCGGGGTTTTTATTTTTATTACAGGTATTGTTCTTTCTGCTTTGCGTTTTCTTTCCGTAATAGAGGTCCCTTATTTGTTTTCAGTAGTATGGACATCTCTTGAAACATTTTGCCTTGTATATGGCATGGCGGGTGTATTTCTCAGATTCTTTAACAGGAGCAGCAGGTTTTGGCGTTATTTATCAGATTCTTCCTATTGGGTATATCTTATTCATGTTTTTATTGTAGCTGTAGTTCAGGTATTATTGTTAAACGTTCAAATTCCCGGTTTTTTAAAACTGGTAATAGTTCTTGTAACAACTGTTGTAATTGCTATGATTACATACCGTTATTTTGTACGCTATACGATTATCGGAGAGACGCTGAATGGAAAACGGCAGAAAAATCAGCAGTCATAATATCTCTGTATTTAATCTTCACTTTCTTTTCGCCGGTAGTTATTTTCAATAAGCCATAAAAACATAGGTAGAAAAATCAGAATAACAGGTACCAGGAATAAGCGTGTTTGATAAATAACCACTGAATAAATGTGTACGGCAAACCATATGGGTACAATTCCCAAAAACCAGAATTGCAATAATCGGGGAAACTGTTTAAAGCGATACAGAATAAGCAAAGGAATGATGCTGAAGATACCTAACATTTCAAAGTAAGATTTTGCAGCTACTGTACTTAACAAGTTCAGTTTCACCATTTCCGGGCCTGCAGGAACTTTCCAAACTTTTGCAGGTACAAAGCCATAATACATTCTCAGACTGATAAATATTACTGCAAACAAAACCATCAGGGTAACACTCAACAGCCATACTTTTTTTTCAGGTAATATTTTTAATGGACGTAGAAACTCTTTATCTGAAACATTTTGCAATTGCAGGTTTGATAAAAAGTAAAGGACCGGTATTAAAAGAGCTGTTTCCCTGTTAAAGGCGGCCAAAACAGTAACCGGAATCAACCACAATGGATTTTTTTTATACAGGATGATGATGGCTGCCAGCAAATAAAATACATTATCCAGGTAGGTATTGAAGGTAAGATCACTTGCTATCACTGCATTTCCCATTCCCAGCGACAGTAAAACCAACCCCATTAATAATAGATATTTATTCTTAACGAAGTAATGCCATACGTAAAATGCTAATGTAAATACAAGAAAGTTAAGCAGAAACCTGAATGCAATAAAAACGATCATGTATTTTAAAGCACCTTTTGTTTTTAAAAGTGTAAAAAACTGTTCGGTTTCAGGAGTGGGTACAGATGTTTGTGTAAAACTGAGATTGATTTTTTCTTCAATCGGGTAAATAACATCAATCGTATGATTGTAAAGCCACATGAATCCTTCAATTAATACCGGGCAAAGCATTCTGTATTGCCAGGGATTATAATATTCAGCCCTTCCTTCAATGAGTGCAATATGACGCTCATAAGTAGTTACAGCAGCGCCATTATAAAAGTTTTTGTAGATAGGGTATAACGAAAGCAGGGAAAAACAAAGTGCAAAAAAAAGAATCTTAGCCTTACTGTTTTGACGCCACAATTGTGTAATGGGGGTAAACATACATTCTCTTTTTGGTTGATTGAATGATTTGTGCTCCACTTTGCTCCAGCCACATTGTTACTTCTGAAACGGAACGCTCATTGCCACGTTCACCGGCAAATATAGTATCGTGTAATTTATTAAAAAATACAAGGGGACTGGATCCATCAATATCCTTTACAATAAGCCTTGCCCCCGGTTTCATTTTATAAAAAAGGTCTTTTACAAACTGTTCCTGGTTAGCAGGCGGCACGTGGTGTAATACATCGTTCAGAAAAAGTACATCCATTTCAGATACAGCAGCCGGAAATTCTACACCATTGTATTGTTCAAAGCTATAAGGTGTTTTGCTGTATTTGGAAAACAACTGGTGAGCATTATCAACCAGCCTTTCAGTTATTTCTATTCCGTATATATAACTTGGCTTTGCAAAATGATCCAGCAACAAACAAAACTGACCTGATCCGCAACCTATATCGCCTATTTTTTCTCCTTGTTTTGCCAGTTCAATCAAATCTACAAATGGGCAAATGATAGGTCTGTAATAAACTTTCAGCCGGTCAAACAAACCTGAACTGAATTGAAGCGATTTTAAAAACTGAAGGAGGTCTTTGTTTGTAAGAGAATGTGCCATTTGTTTAAATTAAGTTACTGCAGGTCCGTTTTTTCTGTAAGATAGTAAGAACCATAAAACCCCTCTGCGGATGAGCAGATTATAAATAATGATACTGGCAGCAATGCTTATGATAATTCCGGAAATGAGCAATGTGGCAGCGTCGGTTATATGAAAAACTCTTGTAAACAGCATGCGTACAAAACTTGAAATAAACACATGCATTACATAAATATACAAGGAATGCGCCCCAATAACACGTAAGAAATGAAGCCTGTTTATATCTTCTAATCGGAATGCAAGTATAAACATAAAAAAGCAGCCGATGAGAGAAACAAAAATGAAACTCGTTTTGCCGATAATGGTTTCATAAAATATTGCCTCCGGTTGCTTTAAAAAGTAAATCTGTGCTATTAAAAAAAGAGGAATTGTTATGATTAATACCGCATTGCCTTTGAGCTTAATTTGGGTGTGAGGTTTAAATAAAATATTACTGAAGGCATCCCCGATGGCAAAAAAGATATAAAAATCCATCCAGTCAGAAAGGATGCTTATTTCCCTGGCCCACATTGATACATAATACAGGATAAGACCCAGTAATAGTTGGTATTCTATTTTTACTTGAAGCTTGTATTTTAATAGTGCATAAACAATTGTTACATTAAATAGAGCGGGCAGGTACCAGAATTGATCCAAATTTCGGGGCTGATAAAATATGTAGGTATAATCAATCCAACTTCTGTTGGAATTTGTATAATGTGAAAGCAGTATCTGGAAAGTAATTTGAAGAAATACCCAAACAAAGTAGGGGTAGATTAATAATTCAAACTTTAATGCGGCAAGTTGCCTGAATGATCGTTTGGCAAGACTTGATGCAATAAAGATACCGGATAAAATGAAGAAGAGAGGCATTCTGAAACTATAAAAGATCATATTTGCATCATTCATATATTCAGAAACCTCAATTCCAGATCTTTCAATGCCGATTAGTACATGACGGTATACTACCAACAGAATAGCGATACCTTTTATATAATCAACCCAGCGGTATCTTGTTTTCTGCAGATAAGGCAGATTAAAAGCTTTTGAAACCAGAGATTGATGCACTGTTGTTTCTGGCTTCATTGCATTTGTTTTAAGAGTTGGGTTTACTATGTACGGATTCATGGGTTAATAAATTCGGAAACAGACATTATTTATTCCCTAAAACACTATCGAGGCTAACGCCGATCATCCGCTCAATGTCAATACGTATCAACTGTTGCTCCATTTGAAGATTCAGCTTTTTGGAAAGTTCATTATTGTAAGCACGTTGTGCCGTATTAAAAACCTCAATGGTTATGCTGCCATTTCTGAATTTCTCCTTTGCCTGCAAAAAGGCTGTTTCCTCATCATCCAGAATCTGGTTTTGAATGGCAATCAAATCCCTGTAGTTCTTATAACGTTCGTATTTGGATAATATTTCAGCTCTTATGGTACGGGCCATAATTTCCTGGTTACTTTTGGTAATGTTAATCTGCTCCCTTGTTGATTTTACAGTAGTTCTGGCAAAGAGTGTTCCAAGGGGCAGGTTGAATCCGAAAAAGTATCTTGGAAAAATTACCCCATTGGTCCTGTTTTGCGTAAAGAAGTTTTGATCATTGAAATTGGTAGAAAGTGTAATCAGGTTCACCCATTGATTTTTGGCAGCTTTAAGCTGAAACTCATTGATTTTGTTTTGACTTTCTGATGCCTTCAACAAGGGTCCTGATAAAGCTAACTGAACCAGCTTTTCTTCAATTGATAATGTATCATTGGAGTTTTTTACTGCGGCAGGGGCTTGAGCCTTAACAGCAATTGTATAAACGCCGGTCATAATGATTACTGCTAAAACAATTACAAATCTGTTTAATGTGTAACCGGTTTGTTTGTTGCCAGCAGGTTGAGTACTTTTTTTCATGAAGCAAAGTTTAAGGTTTCTGATTCAGTTTTTCTTAGCCGTAATACCATAGCTATTAACGGGAAATATACAACAACGTCTGTAATTTGACCAATCGCTTCCTGTGCAAAATCCCCCATATACAGTGCAAAAAAAGATCCGGCACAGGCAGCGTATAATACTTTTTTTTGCGGACTCGTTGTTACAAAATACCCCCTGATCGTCGTTTTTAAAATAGTAAAATAAAGAATTAATAACATAGCAAAACCAATCCAGCCCAGTTCCAGTGCTTTTTTAAGATAGCCACTATCCGGAGGAAACCCGGCCAGAGGATGAGCGGGGTTGTTCTTTCTGCCTTCATGCCCGGTTGTATTTAATCCACCCCCGATAGGATGGTTGTAAATGTAAGGTTGAATGCGTTTTCTGTTTACTTCCCGTACAATATAAGATGCATCTTTAGTAGCGCCTTTAAAAGTTTGCCTGAATTGGTGCATGTGTACATGCCCGAACGGAACGTACAAAACAAATAGAAATGCGAATAACCCTGTAAATGCTATAATTCTGCTTAGTGCCTTATCAAAGGTAACCAGCAGGAAAATAAATATACCGCCTATGAGCATTACATTGGCCGTACGTGTAAGTGAAAAACTCATAGCCAATACCATGAAAAGAACACCACATCCAATAAGAATTTTATGTTGCAGCTTTTTTACACCGGTTAAATAACCTGCAAAAAAAACAGCGCACATTGACATTACTATGGAAAGTGATAATGCATCAGGAAAGGTTGACATACGCCTGGCCCCACCGTTTACAAAGGTCATCCGGTATCTTTTTTCATCAGCGCTGAGCCAGTTCATTTCAAAATTGAAAAAGCCATGTACTTCCTGTACGCAGGCATAAACCGCAACAACGCTTGCTAATACAAACAGAAATTTTATAAAACGATATATCGCCTTCCTGCCGGCAAAAACATTATAAGCAATAAACAGGATAAGAAAGGTACTCACTACTTTTCTTACAGCCTGAAACCAACCGGTAAGGAAATTGCCGGCAGGATTAAATAACTGCATGGCAGTATAGATGTACAGAATCAAAAAGATAATGATAACTGTATTCTTAGTGAAATCACTGAAAAGTGTAGAAAGCTTTTCCTGGTGAAAAGCCATTCCTGCAAACGTTATTAATACGAGCAAATCAGCCGGAACACCTTCAGGTATAGCATCGTTGAACAAAAGCCGGTCAATAAAACTGATGAAAAAAGAATAAGCCATTATTATATACAACCCTGCTTCGGTATTGGTTATACAAATCATGGCTATAAATAATACTGCAAGGGCACCCGGAATTACCAAAGCAATACTCAATGATTTAGAAATAGCAAAACCAATTACAACCGCTGTTATGATTGCAAATATCCCGCCTGTAACAAGTTTCAGGAAGGCAGAACTGTGCTTAAAAGTTGGTTGAAATAATGGCATTGTCTATGGTTTCAGGCGCAAAAACTGATTTCAAAAAAACAGAATCTTAATAAATAGTGTTACAAATGCAGCACCAATAACCACCAATACAATTGTTTCATGTACTGATATTTTATATTCCTCATTAGTTGTGTCATTTTCTGTATTCATAACACTAAACAGATTAAGCTGTATTTACATCTTTAAGATCAACCATATTTAAGATGGAACCGATGTACTTTTCTTTCAGGTCTTTAAAAAAGCGGATGGACTCTTTATCAATCTGACGAATCATATCAGTAGCTGAGAATACCCCTACAACGCCTTCTGCGTATCCTGATAATTCTTTTGCATCTGAAAAGTCATTTAACGGCGGACCCTCCAGGAAAATATAGTCAAAATCATTTTTTAACTCCTGCAGGTATTGCAGGATGTTTTCAGTTGGTAAAATTTCTTCCGGAGTGTAATTGCCGGGTTCTGATCCTATAATGTATATTTCTCCTTCAGATGATTTTTTGGCATGTTTAAATACATGTTCTGCAGGCGTTTTTCCACTCGCTTTATGATATTCCAACTGTTCAATTAATGCAGGTGCATTCATCTGAACCGTTAAATCATTATTACAGAAATTAGTATCAATAATTAAAATCTTCTTTTTACTTAAACTGAAGATGTGCGCCAGGCATTGAATAATGGTTGTTTTACCCTGTCCTTTTTTGGTACTGGCAAACAGGATGATTTTTTTGTTACTTACTTCTATTTCATAACGTAATTTCCGGAATGATTCCTTAAACACGCTCATATCACTCTTGTTTCTTGACTGTTCAAAGTCTTCTCTTCTTGTAAAAATTTCAGCAAAGGTTTTATTCCTCAGGCTCATGAAATTAATCATGCTGATGAGGTTAAGTTTGATCTGTTTAGCAAATATGGCTGGTGTTCTTACGCTTGAATCAAAATAGGCAATAAAAACAAATACCATCAAAGTAGTTGCAAATCCGGAGAACCCTGCTAATCCTATCAACATAAGTCGCTTTGATGGTTCAGGAGCAATAGCCGGCTGTCCAAGCAGTACTTGCCGGAAGTTGTTTACTGATGATGCACTCATATCAATGGCATCATTGTATTTCTGCTTGGCCATCAGGTATTCATTATTTGCCTGTTCCGCTTCTTTAGCAAGTGCTTCGGCTGAAGCACCTCTGTAAGCGTTTCGATACACAGAGGAACGTAGGTTATTAATTTTTTCCTGCAGCGATGCAATACTGGCTTTGCTGGTTTGGATATCAATTTCTAAATCTTTCTTACGTTGTAACAATTCAGTTTTGCTCTCCGTTGGTTTTTCAGTGGTAGGAGTAGGGTTGAGTGCTGCTACTTTCGCCTGGTAATCTGTTTTCAACTGGTTGTATCTTGCCAGCAAATCTTTATCCTTTGAACCGCCGTTAACATAGGCCGTATAAGTATCGTTCATTGCCTTACGTAAGATGAGAAGTTCATCGTTGTTTCCGGCGGTATTAACAGGTACTCCTATATTGGCAAGACGCTGTTCTGTTTTTATTAATGAAGCATTCAATGTCGCCAGGTTAACTTTCTCCTGTTCAAGCGATGTTTCAAAATTGGAAACAAGACCAAGAGTACTGCTGCTTTGCACTTCATTATTTACGGAGCCTCCTCCCAGTAAAGCGTTTTTATAATCTAACTCCAGTTTCTTTTTCTCCATGATACTTTTTAAAGTATCAATGGACTCCTGTGAAATGGTGCCTCTTGTTTTTTTGTAATAGCGTATAAACTGACCGAATACTTCGTTTACCAGGAATGCAGAGAGTTCAGGGTTCTCAGTTTTTGCTTCCAACTCAATATAGTCTGTACGTTGCATTCTGTAAACAATCAATTGCTTCACAAGCTCTTCATAATCGTATTTATAAAGCGATAAAAATTCAAGCAGTTTTTTTTCATCCGGTTTGAATGAAGTAAGGAGGGTCATATTGTCCAGCTTATCCCGGAATACTTTTTTAGCCGTTTCAAGGTTCACCTGCTTATATATATCAGAGTTTTTATCATTTTCAGATAAATTGCGGAAGGGTTTAGAACTCTCAAGATCATGCAGGATGAGTTGATAGGAGAGTAAACTGAATACCGATGGTGATGTGATAGTTGTAATAGCGTTATTGAACTTTGTTTCAGCTTCAAATAAGTCAAAGTTGTCGTTCCCAACAGTAATTTTATCACTCACGGTAAAACCCGTTGAAATCTGAGAAACAGACCGATATTTTTTAGGCGTGTTTTGAGTAAAAAAATAAGCGGCAATTGCGGTAAGCAGCCCTGCAGCAATAATGTACCATTTCTTTTTGAGCAGGTGTCTGAATAAATAGATTAAGTCCATTCGGTTTTAGTTGTGTTTGGGATAAGTCTTGTTTGATTGTTTCAACTAAATTAATTTGATTTTGAACCTGGAATAGTTAAAGCGTCTTCCAAATTTAGTGTTACTAAGTTACAGGAGGTAAATGTACAAAACCTGCCTTAGTATTACAAGCGAAAAGCCCTTGGAAAGCTTCAAAAACAGCATATTAGGTGCCATAAGGCCCTACTGTTTTCTTTTTGCTTTTTCCCAGGCGGCAGATTGGGAGCCTTTCAGGTATCGGACAAAGCCGGCATAAACGGCAAGGTTCATAAACACAAAGTAATAGGGAATCTTAATGAGTTTGAGGTGCCGGAGGGCCCATGGAGAGAAATGCGCCAGTAATGCAGCACCGTAAAATAGCACCTGCAAGATTAAAAATCCTGTGTATATTTTATGATGGCCTTCAGCAACAAGTACTATATTGGCCACTAATACCATAAACAGCGATAAAGGACTTAAAGTCCACCGAAGAACCCTGTGTGAGAAGTAAAGGAAAAACAATTTTGGATGTTTCCAGAACTTAAAAAGCGAACCGAGCATAACAATAGCCTGGAAGCCTCCCGCTGCAATTCTCACTTTCCTTTTTTGTTCCTCGGTAATTGAAAACGAAGGTTCTTCACAGGCAAATGCTCCCGGTTCATATACTATCCGCTTTCCCTGTTCAGCAATTTTTAGACTGATGACAAAATCATCCAGAATAACACCTGAATGTATGGGTTCATAAAGCGCTCTTCTCACCGAAAATAACTCACCTGCTGCGCCAACTACACTGTAAAAATCTGAATCAATCTTTTTCAAGACTGATTCATACTTCCAGTAAAGCCCTTCATTTTCTGAAAGTTCACCGGAGCTTTGCAGCGTTGCAACCACCTTTTTTTCACCGGCCACGCCACCTACAGCAGGATCACCATAATGACGGGCAATTTGCTGAACTGCTTCTTTGTTGAGCAGGGTATTGGCATCGCTGAAAATGAGAATTTCGTTTAAAGCCAATGCAACAGCCCTGTTTACTGCTGTTGATTTTCCTTTTCGTTCAGGTGAGTGCAGTAATTTAATCCGGGGAAAAGATGCAACTATTGATGGTGTTTTATCAGTGGAGCCATCCGTAACAAATATGTATTCAATCAATCCGGCAGGATAATCCTGTTCGAGCGAATTCCTGATTTTTTGTTCAATAAAATCTTCTTCATTGTAAGCGGCTACAATAAAGGAAACAGTAGGAGTATAGTTCTTGTTTAATTGCCGGGAAGGTTTGAAAAACAATAATAGCAACTTTGCAATTATGGCATAGCCAAAATAGTTATACACCAGGATAAAACAACCGGCAAAGAATATGATTTCCCAAGTTTGCATGTTTTGATGCTGCCAAGATAATGCAGCAAATTTTAAATTTTTCAGCCCTTTGTGTTTTTCTTCGTTTAATTTTATTCCGAAGCCGGTTCTACAGAACAGTCAGAATGTTAAAAAGACCCGCTTTATTGTAACCGAATAGTACAATGAAAAGATAAAATGACTTTAAATGATGAACACAGGTTTATATCAGCGTTTTCATACTTATATCGGGAATGAAAAAAATAATTACCGGGTTTTAGGGTTCATATTGTTCGTTGCTTTTGTTGTAAGGGTATTTATCTGTTTTGGAATCAGTCTTTCTCACACAATTGTTGATTCCGATGAATATTTTCTCCAGGCTGATAAATTACTGCAGGGTAGTTATATCAATTATTTCCCAAACGGTTATCCTTACATCATTGCTTTAGCTAAGCTTTTCGGCGGCAATTATGCGGCAGCATTATTGTTATGTCTCAATATAATTTTAGGTACTTGCTCCGTTTATTTTGTGTATTCAATTACACAAAGGGTTTTCTCCGATCCTATTCTTGCGCTGCTTGCTGCTTTGTTAATGGCCATTTTCCCTACGCAGGTTAATTATACAAGATGGCTGCTTACAGAAGTACCGTCTACCTTCTTTTTATTGGGGTTTTATTCTTTTTACCTGCAAAAAAGATTTTTTACAGCGGGATTAGCAGGTGGTTTGGCGGTGATCATCCGCACAGAATTGCTGGCAATCTTTCTTCTTGTTTTTCTTGCTGAATTATTAATGAAAAAATCATTTCGATTCATGCTGGCAGTTGGGCTCCTGGTTCCCATGCTGGCTGCAGGGTACTATGCATTTTTAAAAACAGGTTTTTTTTCGCTTTCAGGTCATAGTAAAGCAAATATCATGTACTCAATCACATCATCCGGCGGGTATGTAGATTGGTATTTCCAGGATAAACATCCTGAAGTAAAAACATCCGGCCAGGCCATGGAACTCTACATTGAATACATGAAGAACGACCCGGTTACTTATATTAAAAACAGACTTGCCAATTTATGGGAGCTGTGGGGCTTTTTTCCTTCTTCATCTGATGGGGGACGTTCATTTATCTCCCGAATTCTTATTGGCAGTATTAATTTATTTCTATTGCTGTTTGGTTGCTGTGGCTTTTTTAAAAACTACAGGCGTTTTGATGTACTCATTCTTATTTTTCCTTTTCTTGTTGTAACAGGTGTGCATACTTTACTGCTTGCATTACCCCGTTATACTTTTACTGCGGAACCTTTTTTATTAATACTTGCTTCCTTCTGTTGCCTGAGTCTTTTAAGAAAGCTTTCAATTAAAAATCAGACTGTTTAACTATACGCATAAAAAAAAGGAAGCCTGCAAAGACTTCCTTTTTTTCATTGAAATGGTTGGTTACATTTTTATAAATGAAATTGTTTTATTGGTATTCATATCTAACCCAATCTGAACAAAGTAGGTACCGGGTAAAAATCCGCTAACATCCACCTGGAAGATTATATTTGGTTGATCTCTCATGATTTCTTTCTGATAAACTACTTTTCCAAATGCATCATATATTTTGAGCAGTGTTTTAGATGCTTTTGTTGAGGCATGAATATCAATATTAATAACCGACTTTGCGGGGTTAGGATAGATGGATGCTTTGTTTCCGGTAGCTTCCGGCGCTGCTGCTACATTTATCACTAATGTATCTGTACCAACAGCGCCTTTGTTATCAGTTACTTTGAGCACAAGTACATATTGACCTTCCACAAGATTTTTAAATATTGTTTGTGCTGAAGAGGCATTCGTAATTGTAAACTGTGCAGGTCCTGCTACTTTTATCCATTGATAAGATGCAATCGTTCCATCAGCATCTGTACCATTACCATTCAATGTAACAGAGTTGGTGGGCAAGTTTATTGTTTGATCAGCACCGGCGTTGGCCACAGGCGCTTGATTGGGAGGAAGCGGAGCACCATTTACAGTAACCGTCATCGTATCTCTACCGATGGCTCCGTTGTTATCAGTCACTCTTAATTCAAAACGGTAAGTTCCCTGTACCAAAGATGTAAGCGTAGTTTGAGCAGCCGCAGCGTTGGTTACAATACCGAGTGCAGGCCCTGCTATTTTTACCCATTGATAAGATGCAATCGTTCCATCTGCATCAGTACCACTACCGTTTAATGTAACAGAGTTGGTGGGCAAGGTAATTGTTTGATCAGGCCCTGCATAGGCAATAGGTGCTTGATTTGGTGGTGGAGCTGCTGCATTTACAGTAACCGTCATGGTGTCTCTTCCGATGGCACCGTTATTATCAGTTACTCTCAACTCAAAACGATAGGTTCCCTGAACAAGAGCTGTAACAGTAGTTTGAGCAGCTGCAGCGTTGGTAATAGAACCTTGAGCCGGTCCTGCTACTTTGGTCCATTGATAAGATGCGATTGTTCCATCAGCATCAGTACCACTACCGTTTAATGTAACAGAGTTGGTGGGTAAGGTAATAGTTTGATCAGGCCCTGCATTGGCAACAGGTGCTTGATTTGGTGGTGGAGCTGCTGCATTCACTGTAACCGTCATGGTATCTCTGCCGATAGCACCGTTATTATCAGTTACTCTCAACTCAAAACGATAGGTTCCCTGAACAAGCGCTGTCACAGTTGTTTGAGCAGCTGCAGCGTTGGTAATAGAACCCTGCGCCGGTCCTGCTACTTTGGTCCATTGATAAGATGCAATTGTTCCATCAGCATCTGTACCACTACCATTCAATGTAACAGAGTTGGTGGGCAAGGTAATTGTTTGATCAGGTCCTGCATTGGCAACAGGCGCTTGATTTGGTGGTGGAGCTGCTGCATTCACTGTAACCGTCATGGTATCTCTGCCGATAGCACCGTTATTATCAGTTACTCTCAACTCAAAACGATAGGTTCCCTGAACAAGAGCTGTAACAGTAGTTTGAGCTGCTGCTGCGTTGGTAATAGAACCTTGAGCCGGTCCTGCCACCTTTGTCCATTGATAAGATGCGATTGTTCCATCAGCATCAGTACCACTACCATTCAATGTAACAGAGTTGGTGGGCAAGGTAATAGTTTGATCAGGACCTGCATTGGCAACAGGTGCTTGATTTGGTGGTGGGGCTGCTGCATTTACAGTAACCGTCATGGTATCTCTGCCGATAGCACCGTTGTTATCAGTAACTCTTAATTCAAAGCGGTAAGTTCCCTGAGCCATCGCTGTAACAGTTGTTTGAGCAGCTGCAGCATTGGTGATAGAACCCTGCGCCGGTCCTGCTACTTTGGTCCATTGGTAAGAGGCAATGCTTCCATCAGTATCCGTACCACTACCGGTAAGGGTAACTGAGTTAGTTGGTAAAGTAATTGTTTGATCAGGTCCTGCATTGGCAACAGGCGCTTGATTTGGTGGTGGAGCTGCTGCGTTCACTGTAACCGTCATGGTATCTCTACCGATGGCACCATTGTTATCAGTTACTCTTAATTCAAAACGATAGGTTCCCTGAACAAGTGCTGTAACAGTTGTTTGAGCAGCTGCAGCGTTGGTAATAGAACCTTGAGCCGGTCCTGCTACTTTGGTCCATTGATAAGATGCGATTGTTCCATCAGCATCAGTACCACTACCGTTCAATGTAACAGAGTTGGTGGGTAAGGTTATTGTTTGATCAGGTCCTGCATTGGCAACAGGAACCTGGTTAGGAGGCGTAGCACAGTTTGTGCTGTAAATAACAGGAGTTACTTCTTCTCTCTGAATACCTGCTAAACCGCCCCATGCATTCATATTATTGCAAATAACATTTCCAACTTTATGAAATGTATTTTGATAGTCAGCCAAACCAATACCTGCATTAGCATTTTTTCTCAAGCCCAACGTATTGTTTTTTACCCAAAACATGGTGGAGTCGCCCTCCATATTTGGTTTGGTAGCTAAGAAAATGCTGTAGGGATAAGTAAGTAAGTTCTGGTAAACAGTAGCAGTACGAAGATTCAATTGCCAGGTTCCGGATGGTAAAGCCCAGATTCTGAAGTTATTTAAATACCCGCTGCTGTCTGTAATATTGTTTTCAATTCTCAATGGAATATTTGTTCCTGATGCACCAAAGGAACTGATACCATATGTAAGCGTATTTACAATAGTGTTATCATGTATGTAAGCTCTTGTATAGCCACCCACCAGGATTCCCGATCCTTGTCCTTCATCTCCACCAAGACCGCTGTGCTTTACAACGTTGTTATATATTTCACTGTAACCGGTACTGGCAGTTGATAATTGGATACCGCCTCTGCCGGTACTGTCAACATAGTTATTATAAACTTTGATATTTCCGAGTCGTGCCGGGCGGGGATAAATGGTAACACCATTACAAATAACAGGTCTCGGACTGTAGCTTGTAGGACCGTTATCAGGTGAAGTATTTCCCATGTACATTCCCTGGTTCCAGGTATTAACGATGCGGTTGTCGTGAATGGTCATGCTATCCAATACCCAGTTCGGATAGTTATACATCGGGTCGCAACCACCGTCTTCCTTTATTACAATGCCCATACCTGCATTACGGATGGATACATGCCCGATTTCAATGCTTTTAGAACGACCTGCAATGTTAACAGCAAAGGTTCCGTTAGCTATTGTATCATCAGGATATGGTTGAATATAGAAGCCGTAAGGAACATTGGCTGTTCCATTACCTAATACTTTGATGTTAGTACAATTGTACAAACTTATTTGCGCCTGCTGTCCCGTTAAGCGTGCCTGGCCACCAATGTTCATAATAACAATAGGGCATTCAGGCGTTCCGTTTTTGTCAGCAATATAAATGTAGCTCCAGCTTTTAGTACCATCAATATAAAGGGTATCGCCGGGTTGCAGGTTAATCGAATTATAAAAACCACGGTCTCCGCCCGGGTTGGGCATAAATCTTCTGCCACCGCAACTTCCGGGCAAGGTATTTACGGTTACTGTAACCGTATCTCTTCCATGTACTCCTTTATCATCCGTTGCTCTCAGTTCAAACTGGTATACACCTTTAACGAGATTACTGATTGTGGTTTGAGCAGCCATGGGTGTGTTAATCGTAAACTCAGATGGGCCTGAAATTTTCGTCCACAAATGAGCAATTACAAGACCGTCAGCATCAGAACTGCTGCCGTTAAGCACCACACTGTTGGTTGGTAAAGTAGTTGTTTGATCAGGGCCTGCATTAGCTACCGGGGCAATATTATTCGCCGGCGTATTGTTGCTTCTTTCATAAAGCAACAGCCATTCGTACATGTTCAAACTATCCTGTGTAACACCACTGCCCCTGGTGGAGGAACCATTTGCATTAGGTGCAACAGGTATGCCTCCGTTGTTACATCCGTTCTGGCAATTGCCACTGTTTCCATAATAATTGGCAACGGGTCTGAAAGCAGGATCAAATGCTCTTGTCCATGCAGAATGCCCAACACCTTGTATTACGGTAAGTTTGTTCCGGGGAAAGGGATTCAGCATGTTGGTACTGTCGTGATAACGAACATCTGTGTAAAGCAGGTAATCATTTTCACCGGCAACAGTCCATTTACGAACGCCGAAAGAAGAACCGAAACGTAAACCCTCTTCAACTTCTACCGCTGTGTATCCATTGCTGGCATTAGTACCGGCGCTGCTGGCCGTAACCATCGCTGCAAAGTTTTTAAGAAAATCAGGGTCCCTGCTTCCGAAGGTTGAAAACACACCACCGCCACCGGCTGAAAGCCCGGTAAGATAAATACGGTTTGTATTCACACGGTATTTGGCAAGAATGGCGGGCAGAATGAATTTTAAGTCAGTATAGCTGTAACTCCAGGAAGAGGCCTGTGGTGAAACTACAATAAAGCTATCCTGCAAACCGGTTTTTGGGTTCACAGCAACAGGATCCCAACCATTGGCAATGCGATTGGGCAAGCTGTGATTCAGCAATTTGTTCAGATCGGTGATAGTAGTTCCTGTTTCACCGGAGCCATGTAAAAAAATGATCAGGGGATAGGAGCGACCGGTGGTAGCATAGTTGGCGGGCAGCCATGTTAACGCATAAGTAAGATTTCCATTTTGTGCCCGGGGAAATTGATCAACTAACTGACGACCGATAAAAGTTTGGCTGTAGGATTCAAAAAATAATAGCCAAAAACATGCGAATAGTAAAATACGCCTCATAGGGATACTGGTTTTAAACAATTGGTTTCTCAGATACTGCTGCCTCATTTAAACAACTCAAACTTGTTTGATTTCTAATACTGTTGGGAACAAGTTTTTACGGGGTAGGAAAGTAGTTGAGTGTTTGCCAAAAGTTGTGCCAAAATTAATTTCAGCACGCAGTAATCAACTAACTGTTTTTCCCCATTTTTTCAAGCCGAGGTGAATAAAAGAGCAACCGAAGAAACCTATTGGTTTTGTGTAAAATTATTCTGAATATGTCTAACGTAAAATTGTACTAATTCGTGGTTTTGGTCACCGTAAATGATGCAAAATACAGGGTATAATACGTATGCTATACTGATAAACTACGCCTTGCGTCGTATAAGTTCTACAAAGCTGTACTGTGGTACTAACAACTGTAACAATCAATGCAAACGATACCGGTCTGCCCTTGATTTCCTGATTTGTTGTATGTTTATCCAAATTATGGAACCCTAAACCTCCACCTGTTGAAACAATATTTGAATTCTTACTGGTTTCGCTCAGCCTATTATTCCTTTCTCCAGCGGTTTTCGATCATACTTTTTGGCCTTTTTAATTTCATGATCCTGGCCCGCATTTTATCAGTACCGGAAATGGGAATCTGGGGTCTTTTCTTAACCATCATCACCCTTGCTGAAAACACCAAAACAGCACTTCTTAAAAATGCTCATATCAAATTTGTTTCTTCAAACCTTGAGAGTGAGGAGAAATCGGTAGTAGCTTCTTCTTCTTTGCTCATAAACCTTGCTATTACACTCCTGTATGTATTGTTGATTGTTGTTTTTGGCCCGCTAATTTCCGGTTTGCTGAACATGGAGCTGACTTTTGCTCAACTGCTTAACTGGTTTATACCAGGTTTAATGGTAATGGCTTTTTTTGCGCATCTTGAGGCGGTACAGCAATCTCATTTTGATTTTAAAGGTGTATTTGCGGGAAACTTTACAAGACAGTTTTTGTTTTTTATCATCCTGCTGATTCATTACATTTTTAAAATCGATTTTCCGCTCTATTATCTTTCCATTTATTTCAGTCTCAGCATCCTCGCCGGCTTGGCAGTGCTTTACCTGTATTCAAAAAAATATCTTTTAGGCAGATTTAATCCATCAAAGAAAATGACAGGGCAACTGCTTCATTTTGGCGGTTATATTTTTGGTTCCAGTGTGCTTTCAAGCATTTTTGCCAACCTGGATCAATTGCTTACTGCAAGATTTTTAACACCGGTATCTGTTGCCTTTTATAATACGGCCAAACGCATCAATGGTTTTATTGATATTCCTACTTATGCAGGTGCCGAAATTTTATTTCCTAAAATGTCACAGGCAGCCTCTGCAAAAGGGATTGAAGGCGTACGCAATCTTTATGAAAAAATGGTATCTGTGTTACTGGCACTGATCATACCTGCAGCATTGGTTGTTATTATATTTCCCAAGCTCTTTATTTATATTCTGGCAGGCACCAGGTATTACGCTGCAGCGCCTTTACTGCAGTTGTACATGTTTATCAGTATCATCGGCACCTTTCAACATCAATCCGCTACGTCATTGGATTCAATGGGTAAAACACGTCTGAATTTTACTGCTAACCTGGTTGCTTTTTTTATTAAGCTGCTGCTTACATTTCTGTTTCTGAAATACATGGGTTTTTATGGAGCTATAACCGCAGCAGTTATTACTTCTGTGATCTCAGCCGTTATCTGGTATGTATTGATCCGCAAACAAACAGGGGTACATTTTTCCTCTATTTTTAAGAATATCTTTCTCATGTACGGTCAGGCATATACACAAGTACTCCAACTTATCAGAAAAAATAAATCATAAAAAAAGACGGTCAATTATTGACCGTCTTTTTTAACCGTAGCAAAATGATTATTGCTTAATGATGCTTTGGTTCTGAATTACTTTATTGTTTTGAATCACTACTAACGTATAAACACCAGGAGATAGTTCATTGAGGTTAATAGCATGAACACCTGAAGTAAGATTAAGGTTACGAACCTGTCTTCCTTTCATATCAATAATCCTGATCTGTATGTTTTCTTCAGCAACCTGTATTTGTAAATTGCTGGTAAACGGATTAGGAGTTGCCTGCACTTTCAGCGATTTATCACCGTTCAGTTTTACGAGCAGGATGGAAGTATAGGATTTTCTGCCATCAACATCATTCAGGCGTATTCTGTAAATATTATTCTTTGTTCTTTCAGGAGTAGTATGTGTAAAGCTATAACCGGTTACGGTGGAGCTGTTACCTTTTGCAGCTACGGTTCCGATAGAAGTGAATTCTGATCCGTTATTTGAATATTCAATGGTAAAATCAGCCGTATTATCTTCCTGTAATGTTGACCAGTTAAGAACTACAGTATTGTTTTTTGCCTGTGCCTTGAATTCGCCCCAGCGTGCAGGCAAAGTGCTTGCTGTTTTTGTAATAACAACACTGGTAGGGTTGTAGGCTATGGAATAAGCAGGAGCCATATTTACAGCAGCAAAAGTTCCGGTAAAAGTTCCTGTTGTAGTCATGATGGTGTATGCCTGTAAAGGGGCTGATGTATTTTCAGATACATTCAATGTTAACGTAGAAAGGTTTACGTTACCTGAAACATCCAAACGATCATGACCGGTTCCTGCTCCTGTACCGTTTAACACTTCAATATTAACAGATGCATTCTGACCGGTTACTACCGCAGGAGTCACATTTAATATTCCTGGAGAATTGCCGGGAGCCACAACACTGGTATTGGTAACTGAAAAAGCATTCATGTTATAAGTACCCAATCCACGCATGGTTCCTGAGTTGTTAAAAGGAATATTACTGTTTGCTAATTGAAAAGCGGTGGTTTTATTAAAAAGCCCGGTATTAACAATACTGGCACCACCTCCGTTAAAAAATCCACAGTTTCCGGCAAATTGTTCATTAATGGTACCATTATTTGTAAATGTGGTACCTGTAATTGTAACATTCACAGGGGCAGCGCCGGTTATCCAGTTAAGGGTACCGTTATTTACAAAGGGTGCTGAAATTTCTTTATTAAAATCTAGGTCGAAATTTGTTACAGAGCCACTGGCGGTTGTTACAGGTGCGGCCACAAAGCCTGAAAAGAAATTAAAGGTTCCGTTTACTACCGCATTACCAGGTCCATTCAGGCGGTTAAATGCTCTCAAAAGAAGGGTTCCGTTTACAGTAAGATCCACTCCTGAGCCATCATTCAATGTAAGATCATTACCGCCGCTGGTAGAAACAAATACGTTGATATTAAGTGAACCACCTGATGCAATCACCAATTGATCGGCTGTAACCGGTCCGTTCAATGTAATGGTATGAGGTGAGCGGATGGTAATCTGGCCATCAGCAGAAGTAGGTGTAGCTACAGCAGGTATCCAGGTTGTGCCATCGAAGGTTTCCCAGCTGGCAACAGCAAGCCAGTTGCCGGTAGCTGCAGAGCGGTAATCTCCGGCGCTTTGAGCGCTGGCGTTAACTAACAGTAAAGAAAACAAGGCCGTCAAGGATAATAATGTAAAGTTGCGTTTCATAATGCAGTTTTAAATGTTCAGAGTATTAAAATAAAAAATTGATGTAACCAAAAAGCCGATGGTTCTGCAACAGATAATGATAGAGTAATTCTGTAGGATAGTAGAAACGCAGTTAAATAAAAGTACAAAAAATAATTTCAAACAGAAATTTTCAATCCTGATTTTAAACAGATATAACCTCTGTGTTTAAAATGGCTTGAAATAAGGCTTCAACAGAGTTTTGCCAGGTGTGGCTTCGGGCAAATGCAATTGCTTTTTGGGTTGATTCTTTTGATTGCAGCAGCGCTGCTTCCAGAAGGATTGGATAATCCTGTGCAGCATGTGCGAGGCCCACATAATCCTCAAACAGTTCCATAGCTTTGGTATAAGTGGCTACTACAGGTTTACCCATGGCCAGGTATTCATCAATTTTTAAAGGGTAATTACCGCTGGTAATGGGGTTCACCTGTTGGGGATTAATACAAACATCAAATGAGCGGATGAAAGCAGGCAGTGCAGTTATCGGCTGATGTCCTGTGAAATGAACATTCGGTAGTTGATGCAAATCACTTTGACGAAATGCTTCATCTTCCGGCCCCACTAATACTACCTGCCATTGAGGCCGGGCCTGTGCTATGGTGCGGATGATATGATGATCCAGCCTTGAAGAATCAAGTGCACCTGTGTAACCAATGATCGGTCTTTTAAGTTCTTTTATAGCTTCCGGTACAGGTTCTTCTTTTTCCGGATCGAACAAATCAAGCTTGCAACCCTGGCCGATATAATGGGTGTTTGAATTATAGTTCAAACAATAATCCCTGTAGTAAAACGAATTGGTTACCACCAGATCTGCTTTTTGAATGAGCATAGGCTCCAGTACAGTGCTGTGCTTTTTCCAGAATGCATAGCCCTGTAAAAAATCCCGCATATAATACACATAAAGGGAAGGACGCAATAATTCTTTCAGATGAAATCCATTGTAAATATCATTGTCATTAAAGAGAGTGATATTGCTGAATCCCATTTTAGAAATTGCTTTTTTAATATCAGTGGCAAAGCGTTGGTTGTTGATGCGGTTGATAAAACGAAAGATACCTGTGGAGGGCAGCCAGTTGATAGATTCAATAAGTGTGGTTGGATAAAACTGCCAGAGATTGGTATCAATCTGTTCGATGGTATTTTGTTTTTCTTTTATAATAGTACAATGATGCTGTACGCCTGCAGTTTTATCAGAACTGTAAAATGTTTTACGGGTTATGGGAATATTCACATATAACACACGGTTGTGTTTAGCTAACTCAAGAGCAATGTTTTTACAGTTACTGCCCAGTTCATAATACCAGGGCTGGATGGTAATGATTACAATATCTCTGTTTTCAATCAACATCTTATAACTGTTTAGATTCGTTTTTAGTAATTACGGTTGTTTCAGCGAAATGGTTTTCTGAACGGATGATGTGCTAATTGCAGCATCGGTTCATCACCTGATGAATCACCATAAGCGAAAATAGTTTCATACTGCTCCAGTTGAAACTGATTCCTGATACGGTTCACCTTTTCAGCACCGTAACAATTCAATCCTTTTATTTTTCCGGTGAGCTTTCTGTTGATGATTTCAAGTTCAGTTGCAATTACCTGCATATTCATTTCTCTTGCCCAGCCTGCTATCCATTGATGGGGTGATGCAGAAACAATCACTGTTTCAATACCTGCATCCTGTAGTTTTTTTATTTCATTTGTTGCAGCAGGACGGATGAGAGAAGTTAATGATGTTTCAGAAAAATGGCGGCACCATGTTTCAAAATCATCAATTAAAGTATTACGGTAGAAATGAGAAAGAATTTTTTCTTTAGCTACCTGGTTACTGATCAATCCTGCTTTAAAAGCAAGCAATGATGGCGCATTTGCTGCAAAGCCGCTGTAAAAAGATAGACTACCCTTACTGAACTTTATAAATTCCAGCAACGTATCTTTTGTTGTAATGGTACCATCAAAATCAAAAAAAGCTATGCCGGGTTTCATCGGTTAAACAGGGTAATGTCTTTAAAATAAATCAGGAGTACAAAACTCAACACCCAGAGGAGGATAGTGAGTTGAATAAAACGGTCTTTATATAAAATTTTTGTAGGGGAGCCTGAGTCGGCTTTTACATAAATGATCTGCAGGTAACGCATCATACCTGCAACTACAAACAGGCAGGTGTAGTACAGGCGGTGTGTACCCATTCTTATAATAACCTCTTCTGACATGGTGTACATAAAATAAGCCACAATAATAACTGCAGATACAAGGGCCAATAATACATTCAGAAAATCAAGGTTATATCCGCTTATTGCTTTACGCATATCCACACCTGACTGCAATTTGAGCAGCACATCATCCCTCCGTTTACCAATGGCCATAAATAAAGCCAGCAGAAAAACCATCACCACAATCCATTCGCTCATGGCAATATAAGCAATCACAGAACCGGCTTTAATCCGCAATACAAAACCGGCTGCAAGGATCATGATATCAAGAATCGGTATTTTTTTGAGTGCTACGGAGTAAGCTACATTGAGCAGGAAATAAATACCCAGCACAAATACAAACTTATCCCGTATAAACCAGGCAATCACAAAGGCACTTACCAGCAGCAAAACGCAAAGCACCAGGGCGGTGGATTTTGATACCGTTCCGGCGGCAAGCGGTCTTGCTTTTTTAACCGGATGCTTACAGTCATCTTCAATATCCCGATAATCATTGAAGATGTAAATGCAGCTTGCTGCAAATGAAAATGAAAAGAAACCGGCCAGCAGGGGCAGCCATTTATCAGTATTGGTAAAATCTCCGGAAAAGAAAGCGGGTAAAAACAGAAAAAGGTTTTTGGCCCAGTCTTTTGGTCGTAGGAGTTTCAGGTATTCCACTTCTGTTTTTGGCGTCAATATACAGTGCTTTTTTTACTTGAGGAAGTAAGTTGGTAAGATATGATGAGATGTTATAGTTTTTGTTCTTGTATACGCATAAAAAAACCTCCGTTGAAACGGAGGTTTTTTTATAGAAAACAAAAAGTAGTTTACTTGTTTTCCAGAATATCAGTAATCCTGTCATTCAAATCCTGCAGGTGCAGTTTGGTCATTGCATCTGTAGTTAAAGGAATAGCAGCACGAATATCCGTACGGAGTGTGCGGAGCGTTCCTTTCAGAATAGAATAAGCATCCGTGTTCTTAATGTTTAATGAAGGAGTAATCTGGAATGTAATACCAAAGCCTCCTGATGCAAGCGGAGCAGCACCACCGGGCAGTAAGCTGATGATACGCTCAACAAACATCTTCTGAAGGTTGCGACGATAAACATCAGTTGCTTTCTTTGTTACCAGCTCACTGAAGATGCTGCGTCGCATATCATCCATCAAATCAACAGCACGGTAAGCATTTGTTCCCATATTGGCTTCCATGGCAAACAATTTGGTCATGGTACCACTGCTGATGAGGCGGTTGATGATACTTTCCTGTCTGTTGGCAATAATCACCTGTGGGTTATCGCCGGTGCGGCTGAAGATGTCATTATTAATTAACCATGTAGGCGTTGTAAATAATTGGGCGCTTAAAAAGTTCATGGCATCTTTCTGCACCGCTTTGGGTGTAAATTCATACACAGATCCTTCCTGTTCTACCATCTTCGGTGTTTCATAAATGCCACCGATGTTTTTGGCTACATGTCCCATATAACGACCGAACTGACCTACTACCTGTGAATACATTTCATCTAAACCTTCATAACTTTCATTGGGCTGTTTGGTCCATGTCATCAGGTTGGGCACAATACGTTGCAGATTTTTAATACCATAACCACTTGCTTTCATAGCATCATTACCCAGGTCTTCGTTCTGGCTGCGGGGATCGTCAGGATTAACTTCAGTACCAAACCAAAGACGTTTGTTTTTTAAACGATTGGTGGTTAATTGTTGCAGGTAAGGAACTTCTTCTGCAGCAGTTTTGTATTGCGGTAACCATCTGTAACCCCATTCAATCGCCCATTTATCGTAATCACCAATGCGGGGGAATAAACCACTGCGGCTGATGTTATCTTCAGGCTGTGCTACATAATTAAAACGGGCATAGTCCATAATAGAAGGTGTATGACCATTGGCTTCTACCCATGCCTTGTTACGTAAGCTATCAACCGGAACAGTAGAAGATGAACCAAAGTTGTGTCGCAACCCTAATGTATGACCTACTTCATGACTGCTCACAAAACGAATCAACTGTCCCATCAGTTCATCATCAAACACCATTTTCTGTGAACCTTTATCTGTAGGGGCAGTTTGTACAAAATACCAGTTGCGCAACAACTGCATTACATTATGATACCAGTTGATATGGCTCTCCAGGATTTGTCCGCTGCGGGGGTCATGTACATTCGGGCCGCTGGCGTTTTGAACTTCAGACGGTTTGTAAACAATGGCGCTGAAACGGGCATCTTCCAAACTCCAGGTGCTGTCTTCTTGCGGAGTGGGGGCCATTTTACCGATGATTGCATTTTTAAATCCTGCTTTTTCAAAAGCTACCTGCCAGTCGTTTACACCCTGTATTAAATAAGGTACCCATTTTTTGGGAGTAGCAGGATCAATATAATAGATAATCGGGTTCTTAGGTTCTACCAGTTCGCCACGAAGATATTTTTCTACATCTTCTTCTTTTGGTTCCAGTTTCCAGCGAACAGCCATTGACAAAGTTTTTACACCTTGAGGATTGGCATCAAAATCAAGATAGCCTCTTGCAAAAAATCCAACACGTGGATCAAAGAAGCGGGCTTTAGCAGGAACTTTGGGAAGTAACAGCATGGAGCTGTTTAATTCTACCGTAAAGGCTCCGGTGCTGGGTGGTGCAAACGGATTAGGAGCAGCGCCAAAAGCTGAAGCCGCACCCCTGTTATAAGTTTTTACAGTTTTAATCTCGATGTTGATAGGGTACGATTTTACTGTATTAATATAAGAACGATCTGCCTGGTAAGTACCTACCTGCAGACTGGATTTAGCACCGGCGTTAAAGAACAATACATCATTATCACCACTTATGTAATCCGTCATTTCAATAACAGTGGAGTTGGTATTGGTAACAGAATCTTTACCATAAGCACTCACGTTAAAAGATTGAAGAATGGGTTGTACACTGCTGTTACGTACGGCAGTAAACATCCCGTCAGGGTTGCTGGCACGGTTGTCAAAGGAAATTCTGCGGAGAAACACCTTGTTGTTGGGCCCTTTGTCAAAACGGATTACGTTATTATTAATAATATCACCAGCATAACCGCTGAAA
Organism: Lacibacter sp. MH-610; assembly: GCF_045780045.1. Classification (NCBI taxonomy): domain Bacteria; kingdom Pseudomonadati; phylum Bacteroidota; class Chitinophagia; order Chitinophagales; family Chitinophagaceae; genus Lacibacter; species Lacibacter sp. MH-610. The sequence continues at coordinate 3,459,688 of NZ_CP116002.1, read as the reverse complement.
CCATTGTTCATACCTGCAGCTGCTTTAGAGAGACGGGTTACAATTAAAATGTCTCTGTTGAGCAGGGAATCAGGAATTTCAAAAAACCATTTATCATCCACTCTGTGTACCTTAAACAAGCCTTCATCAGTTCTTGCTTTGTCCGTTATTACCTCCTTATAAGGACGGGGGGCAGAACGGGTGGGAGCAGTTGGTAAATTAACGGGCACCTGAGGCTGCGTTCCATTGGAGGCAGGAGGTGTAGTGGGTCGGTTTTGTGCACCGGCAAACAGCCCGGCACAGATACCTAACATTAAGAAATACGATTTTACATAAATTTTCTTCATACAAACAGTTTAAAAAGTGGGTGAAGGTAATGGATAAGCATCCACGGTTACTCAAACATTTACAAACCTGTAAAAGTTATGGATGAATGGAAAATTTGGATGAACGGTTCAACCGATTGTGTTGAAAAAGAAAGAAATAAAAATAAAAATGCGAAAGTTGTTGAAAATAAATATTTCCCTAACTTGTGCCTCCCGTAGGGGAGGGATTGGGTTGAATTTTTAGAAAGAATTTTTTCTTAGAATTGCACCAGATTCTTAAATAACTATTCAGAAATTTTAAAAAACCAAAAATCAATTGTCATGGCTGAAACTAAACCAACTGCAGCAAAGGCTGCCTCTTCAGTTCAAGCAAAGAAAAGCAGCAACGCTATCAGCTGGATAGCTCCGATCGTTTGTATTATTGCCGGTTATTGTGTCTGGCGCTTTATCTTAGGTGCAGAAAGCGGATTCCAGGAGCCCGATACTTCTGGTGGATTCTGGCCTCATCACAAAAAACCCATTGGTGCTTTGAATGCCGTTTATGAAGGTGGTATCATTGTACCTTTCCTGATTGGTTTGTTCCTGATGGTACTGGTGTTTTCTATTGAGCGTTACCTCACCATCCGTAAGGCATTGGGTAATGGAAATGCTACTGACTTTATCCGTAAAGTTCAATACCATCTCGCTAACAAAAATATTGACGCTGCTTTTGCTGAGTGCGACAAACAAAAAGGTTCTGTTGCCAACGTAATGAAAGCAGGTTTAAAGAAATACCGTGAAATGACAGAAGCTTCCGGTATGGATCATGATCAGAAAGTAGGTGCTATTCAAAAAGAAGTAGAAGAAGCTACAGCGCTGGAATTACCTATGCTTTCTAAAAACCTCGTGTTCCTTTCAACTATTACATCCCTCGGTACCTTGATCGCCCTGTTGGGTACGGTATTGGGTATGATCCGTTCATTTGCTGCCCTTGGTAAAGAAGGTGGCGGTGGTGATGCAAGTGCCCTGGCCCTTGGTATCTCTGAGGCCCTGTATAATACAGCGCTCGGTATCGCTACTTCATCATTTGCCCTGATCATGTACAACGTGTTCACTACCAAAATTGACTCTATCACTTACGGTATTGATGAAACAAGTTTCACTTTAACCCAAAGTTTTGCTACACAGTATAAATAATGTGTGTGGATTTTGACGGAAAATGAATCTGTAACATTAAAACTGTATTAAATGTCAAAACTCAATAAAATACCACGGAAGAGTACCTGGGTGGATATGACGGCCTTTGTGGACGTAGCGTTCCTCATCCTGTCCTTCTTCATGTTGGCAACCAAGTTCAAACCACCGGAAGTGGTGAAAATTGACAATCCCAAATCAGTTTCATCCGAAAATCAGCCTGATAAAGATGTATTCAAGGTTTCTTTTGATAAAGATGGCCGTGTATTTGTCAGCTTCAGTGCCGATAAGGATGGAAAAGAAAAAGCACAACTTACAGCTGAAGTATTGAGCCGCCAGAAAGGTTTAAATCTTTCTAATGCACAAATAGCCCAGTTTGTAAACTTTTCAGTAGGTGGTATCGGTGTCCCTGTTACACAGCTTCCTTCCTTTCTGAATTTATCAGATGCGGATTATAAGCAATTAAAACAGCCCGGTATTCCCGTGCAGGATAGCACCAATAATCAATTGAATGATTATTTGAATGCACTCCTAACAGGAACCGGTGGCCGCAAACCTACAAACGTAATGCTGAATGGTGATAACGGTACAAAGTATCCTTATTTTAAAAATGTACTTGCTGCATTTAAGAAAAACGGCATTTTCTCCTTCAAACTGATTACCTCATTAGAAGGCGTGCCCAGCGGTACACCGTTGTACAAACAGCAGAACGAACGAAAATAATTTTTGATAACAAATAAAATACTGAACTATGGGAGCAGATGTATCAGCACCGGATAGTGGCGGTGGTAAGAAAGGCCCGGGCGTCAAGAAACAGGCCCGTAAAGATACCAGGGTGGATATGACACCGATGGTGGATCTTGGATTCTTACTCATCACCTTCTTCGTGTTTACAACTACCATGAGTACGCCCAAAGCGTTTAAGCTGAATGTTCCGGATGATTCTGCCAAGGATGAGGAACAAACAGAAGCAAAAGCTTCCGGCGCCTTTACGGTATTACTCAGTAAAGAAAATCATGTGTATTACTACGAAGGACAGTTGCAGGGAGATGGTTCTAACTTTAAATCTTCTTCGTTCAAGGAAATCCGCAGCGAAATTCTCCGTAAAAAAGCCAATACGCCTGAAAAGGACCTGGTGGTGATTATAAAACCAACCGATGAGGCTAATTACAAGAATGTAGTGGATATGCTGGACGAAATGCAGATAGCTGTAATTAAACGCTATGCTGTGGTAGATGTTAATGACGCTGAAAAAACGTTAATTAATGCTACTGAAGGTACCACCGGTTCATCACCTGCGGGTGCCGGCGGACAATAAGATTTATGGAATGAATCATTTTCAGCATCTAATTCAAAACAAATTAAATTATGGACGCAAATAAAATCCTGACCGCCGATTTCCTGGACATCCTCTTTGATGGCCGCAACAAGGAATATGGCGCTTATGAACTCAGGAAAAATTACACGAAGCGGCTTACAACAGCCCTCCTGGTTACTGCAGGCGTTGCGTTACTTATTTTCCTGGCTGTTATCGTTAGCAGAACCGTTGGAGCCAACTCCAAGGAAAAAGTAAAAGTACAGGACGTAACCCTCTCTGAAGTAAAGCAGGAAGAGCAGCAGAAAATTGAACCGCCGCCACCTCCTCCTCCAAAACAGGAGCCTCCGAAAATTGAAATCACAAAGTTCACGCCTCCCAAAATTGTAGAGGATGAGAAGTTTGAAGAAAAGAACGAGGTAAAAGAGCAGGAAGAAATTACCAACGTAGGTAAGATTGACCAGGAAGGTATTAAAGATCCTGAAGTAGTAAATCCTCCCAAGGTAGAGCAAGAAACAAAAGTTGTAGAAGCTCCCAAGGAAGACGAAAACCAGGTGTTTACCAAAGTGGAAGTGGAAGCCCAGTTCCCCGGTGGTGAAGGAAAGTGGAATCAATACGTTCAGCGTGAAGTAGAACGTCATATTGATGAGCTTACTGAAGATGGTCAAGCCGGTACTTGTGAAGTTCAGTTTATTGTGGACAAAGAAGGTAACGTAAGTAATGTGGAAGCATTAACAATGAAAGGAACCGTATTGGCCCAGATTGCAGTAAATGCAATCAAAAAAGGACCTAAATGGATTCCCGCCATTCAAAACGGTCGCCAGGTAAAAGCATGGCGCCGTCAGAAGATTACCTTCCGTCTGCCGGATGAACAACCATAACCTTTATCAAGAAGGAATATACAAGCAACATCCCCATCGGTTTTCCGGTGGGGATTTTTGTTTCCCGTTTGACGTCCTCGTGGGATGGGGAGAGTTTTAGTACTGCTACTTTGAAAAATACAAGCATAATCAATCTTACCTGTATGTATGGAATTCATTACAGCATTCATCTCATTCAAAACCACTGTTATGAATGCTATAGAAACAAAAGGGAAGAAAACAATTCAGATTGATTTTGCACCCATGGTTGATTTAGGATTCCTGCTCATTACATTCTTCATCTTTACAACTGAGCTCACTAAACCCAAAGCATTTGGATTACATGTGCCTGATGATAAGAATATACTTGACTCGACTGAAGCTTCCGAAACACAAACCATCACGTTACAATTAAAAGAGAAAGGTGTTATAGATTATTTTGAAGGCAGGGAAGAACATCCTTTGCAAAGAGGAACGGTGGGCTTGTATGCTCCTCCCTCATTGAGAGATCAATTGATGGATAAACGTAAAAGGATAATGCAGTCACACGGTAATGACGCTAACTATACAGTTATCATCCAACCCTCAGCCCTTACTTCTTACAAAGAGCTGATTGATGTACTGGATGAAATGAAAATCAACGATATTAAAAAATATGTACTGGTTGATGCAGTGGTGGCCCGGCAATAATCGAAATGGTTCATCCTGTACCTTTGCGCCATGCTGGGAAAACTTACAGGCTGGGATGATACGATTGTTGCATTGGCTACACCGCATGGTATCGGAGCAATCGGTGTTATACGCATCAGCGGTACAAAAGCGATTGATATTATAAATTCATTGTTCCCTTCAAAAGATTTATCAAAGCAATCCACACATACCATTCATGTGGGATTTTTAAAAGATGATGATAAAGTGCTGGATGAAGCAGTAGTTTCATTATTTAAAAATCCAAAAAGTTATACGGGTGAAGATGTAGTAGAAATCAGTTGCCATGGTTCTCCTTATATCCAGGAGCAGGTGATCAATGCAATTGTTGCCAAAGGTGCAAGACTGGCTAAGCCCGGTGAATTTACACAACGTGCCTTTTTAAAAGGAAAATTGGATTTAACCCAGGCCGAAGCGGTTGCAGATTTAATTGCCAGTAATACAGAAGCCAGCCGTAACACAGCTTTGCATAACATACGTGGTGGGTTTTCTGTTGTTCTAAAAGAATTAAGAGATCAACTGATTCAGTTTTCTGCATTAATAGAACTGGAGCTTGATTTCAGCCAGGAAGATGTGGAGTTTGCAGATCGTTCCAGGTTTTATGAACTTATTCATTCAGCAAAAAAAACTGTTGTTGAGTTGATCAATTCTTTTCAACTCGGTAACGTAATCAAGAACGGAGTAAGTGTTGCTATTGTGGGAAAACCCAATGCGGGCAAATCAACACTGCTCAACACATTGCTCAATGAAAACAGGGCAATTGTAAGTGATATTGCAGGTACTACCCGTGACACTATTGAAGAAATCATCAACATCAACGGCATCCTGTTCCGTCTCATTGATACAGCGGGTATCCGTGAAAGTAAAGATGTAATTGAATCAATCGGTGTTGAGAAAAGCCTGGAAAAAATGAAAGCTGCTGACCTGGTGTTATACCTGTTTGATGTGAATGAAGAAACGCAATCAACTGTAGAAGCATCCTTATTGCAGGTGCAATCATCGAACAAAAATTTTATTGCAGTTGGCAATAAAGCAGATCTGATCGGCGAAGATGTAGCTCAGCAAAAATTTTCAGGTGATGGAGTGTTATTTATTTCAGCCAAAAAAAATGCACATATTGATTTACTGAAACAGCGTATGACGGATAAAGTAATACAGGGAACCGTAAGCACAGAAAGTACCATAGTAACCAATGCCCGTCATTACCAGGCGCTGCAGGAAGTAAATAAAAGTATTGATGATATTACTGCGGGTCTTTACAACCATATTACCGGCGATTTACTGGCATTGGATATACGCAGGTGTTTACATTTTTTGGGTGAAATAACCGGAGAAATTACAAATGAAGACAGGTTGGATTATATTTTCAGTAAGTTTTGTATCGGTAAATAGTTGGCCCGTTCATTGCATCTCATTGCTGCTGAATACTTTTCTTAAACAGCTTTATTTTTTATCACTCTTCCTTCTCATCCTTCGCTATTTTTCAATATCTTGATTCCCCTAAACCAAGCTGCTTCTTATTATGAGAAAACTTTTACTATTGTTTTCAGTTCTATTGTTAACCTATGTACTGAAAGCCCAGGAAAATGCCTGGAAACCGATTCAGGAAACTGAACTCCCCGGCTCTGTTTTTCAAAACAAGTTAAAACCAACTTCTTTTAAAGCGTATAAGTTAGAGGTAATGCTTATGAAGAATGTATTGGAACGTGCACCCATGGAGACTGCTGTGCGTGCTGCACGCTCCACTCAAATCATCAGCATTCCCAATGCGGAGGGAGTAATGGAACGATACACTATTGTACAAAGCCCTGTTATGGATGCTGCATTATCAGCTAAGTATCCGGGTATTTTATCCTTCACCGGAAAAGGAGTGGATCGTCCTAATTCCATCATCCGGTTTAGTATGGGTCTGGGTGAATTTCAGGCTATGGTACTGTCAACGGATCGCCCTACATTTTATATTGATCTGCTGGATCGTAAAACCAATCAATACATCGTGTATGGAAGACCGGACATGTACAACTACAAAACAGAATTCAAATGTTTAACTGCAGATAACAAATCAGCAAATCAAACAGATAATGCTCCCGGTGCTGAAAATGCAAATGACGGTACGCTTCGCACTTATCGTATGGCAATGGCTGCTACCGGCGAGTTTTCACAATTTTGGTTGAATGGTACCGAAACATCCGATGCAGAACGAAAAGCAAAAGTACTCGTGGCATTAAATAATGCCATGACCCGTACCAATGGTATTTATGAACGAGACTTTGGTATAAGAATGGTATTAGTGCCCAATAATGATTTAATTATTTATCTCGACCCTGCAACTGATCCCTGGAATGGAAACCTTAATGGAACTACGCAGGTTACTATTGATAATGTTATAGGCGATGCTAATTATGATATCGGCCACCTTGTGCACAGAGCTGCTGATAATGGTAATGCAGGTTGTATTGGTTGTGTATGTGTATCAGGTGCAAAAGGAAGTGCCTTTACATCTTATAACAATCTCAATAATTTCGATTGGTTTGTAGTGGACTATCTTACTCATGAAATCGGTCACCAGTTTGGCGGCAATCATACATTTACCTTCAGCAATGAAAATACAATCGCACAGGTAGAACCCGGTAGCGGTTCCACCATTATGGGATACGCAGGTATAACCGGCGCTACTACTGATGTGCAGCCGCACAGCGATGATTATTTTCATGCTATTAATATTCAGCAAATCACTAACTACACCCGCAACGGTAATGGTAATGGTTGTGCCGTAATTACTAATACAGGCAATGCAGTGCCTACGGCTGATGCAGGGTCTGATTATACCATTCCGATTTCAACTCCATTTATTTTAACCGGTAGCGGAACAGATGCTAACCTTAGTGATGTGTTGAGTTTTTGCTGGGAGCAGAATGATCGCAGGCAAACAGGTTTTTCAACAGTGCCCAGCGCTACTGCAACCGCCGGTCCGCAGTTCCGTTCTTTTCTCCCTGCAAATACTACAAGCCGAACATTTCCTCAATTACAATACATTTTGAGTGGTGCCAATGGCTGGAGATGGGAGCAGCTTCCATCAGTAAACCGCACACTTAATTTCCGCTTTACAGTGAGAGATAACCGAAGTGGCGGCGGAAATAATAACAGTGATAATATGGTAGTAACCATTACCAATACCTCCGGACCTTTTTTGATTACATCACAAAATGCAGCAGGTGTATCCTGGAACAGCGGCAGTACTCAAACCATTACCTGGAGTGTAAATAATACAACGGCACCTCCGGTGAGTTGTGCTAACGTTGCTATTGAACTTTCTGTTGATGGTGGTCAAACTTTCCCGATTGTATTGGCGGCAACAACACCGAATGATGGCAGTGAAGATGTTACAATTCCAAACAACCCCGGTACACAGGCACGCATCAGAGTAAGGGCTGTTGGTAATATTTTCTTTGATATCAATAATGCCAACATAACAATTGTAGCTGCAACTCCGGATTTTAATTTTAATTCACCTGCTCCTGCATTAGTTAACTGCGGAACCGCCGCATCAGCAAGTGTTACACTCGGCACTACTTCTTTGTTAGGATATAACACACCTGTTAACCTGAGTGCAACTGCAGGAGTACCTCCCGGTTGTACCATTGTGTTCAGCACAAATCCTGTAATACCGGGTAACAGTACAGATGTAACGCTTACCAATACTAATACACTGGCATTTGGTAATTATGATATTACCATCCAGGGTGTTTCAGGCAGTATTACCAAAACAAGAGTGATTCGTTTTACTATACAGCCGGGTGCCGGACCTGTTATAACTACGGAACCTGTTTCACAATCTATCTGCAGCGGTAATAATGTAACATTTACTTCCGCAGCAACAGGCGCATTATCACAACAATGGCAGGTGAGTACAGATGGTGGTACAAGCTGGAACAATATTTCCGGTCAAACTGGAACTACATTAACCTTGAATAACGTTACACCGGCTCAAAATAATAACCGGTATCGTTGTGTGTACACCGGGCAATGTAATACAACCAATACAGCAGTTGCTGTACTTACTGTTCAAACAGCACCGGCTATTAGTTCACAACCTTCCAATGCCAATATTTGTGCAGGCGCTAATGCCACATTTACTGTTGGTGCCACAGGCACTGCTTTAATTTATCAATGGCAGTTGAGTACGGATGGTGGAAACAGTTACAATAATATCACCGGCGCACAAAATGCAAGCTATACCGAAAGCGGAGCAACACTTGCACAAAACAATCATCGTTACCGTTGTATTGTGAGCGGAGCCTGTACGCCTGCTGTTACGAGTAATGCCGGTGTACTTTCTGTTTCTAACGCAGTAGCCATCAGCAACCAACCTGCAGATGTTACAATATGTTCAGGAAACAGTACTTCATTTACAGTAGCAGCAACCGGCAGCATTGTTTCTTACCAGTGGCAGTTAAGTACAGATGGTGGCGGAAGCTTTAATAATATTACAGGTGCCAATGCTGCTACTCTATCTTTAAACAATGTGAGTTCTTCACTTACAAACTATCGCTACCGTTGTGTAATTACAGGCGGATGTAATACTGTTACGAGTACAGCAGCAACACTTACTGTACAAGTGCCGCCTTCCATTAATACACAACCTGTATCGGTAAATATCTGTAGCGGAACCTCCAATACTTTTTCTGTTAATGCATCCGGTGATGGTTTAACCTATCAATGGCAATTGAGCACAGATGGTGGTACAAACTGGACGAATGTAAATGGTGCGGTTAATAATCAACTTACAGTAAGTAATGTTACAACAGCACAAAATAATCACCGGTATCGTTGTATTGTTAGCGGTGCCTGTACACCTGCTGTTACATCCAATGCAGCCCTGTTAAATGTAACAGCACCGGTTGTTATCAATACTCAACCTTCTGATGCTGCTTTGTGTAATACAGGCGATATTGTGTTTGCTGTAAATGCCAGTGGAACCGGTAATAATTTTACATGGCAACGTAGTACTGATGGTGGTGCCAGTTTCAGTAACATTACCAATGCTCCTAATGCAACAAGTTATAATGTGAATGTACCGGGTACCAATTTTAATAATTACCGTTACAGGGTAATTGTTTCCAATAATGTTTGTCCTGCTGTTACATCCAATGCTGCATTACTTACAGTAAATCCTTTGCCGGTGGTTACATTGAGTGCAGCACCTTATACAAAACTCTTCCCCGGATTGCAAACTACTGTTACAGCAACTGTTGTTCCTGCCGGGGGAACTATTGCCTGGCAACGGAATGGAGTAGTAATTCCGAATACAACAAATACTGTTTCAGTTAATGCAGATAACCTGGGTGCCTTTAAAGCTACTGTTACAGGTGTTGGCGGATGTGTGGGTGAATCTGTTGTGTTAAATATCCTGGATTCTGCTACTTCTAAAATTTTCTTTTATCCCAATCCTAACCAGGGACAGTTCCAGGTACGTTACAACAACCCGCAGGGAACAGGTACACAAAATTATATCCGTGTGTTCGATGCCCGTGGCACAAAAGTGTATGAGCAACTTTATAGTGTATCAGCTCCATATACGCAGATGCTGGTTGATTTGAGAGCACGTGGCTCAGGTATTTATCTTGTAGAGCTTTCTGATAAAAGCGGAAAACGCTTAGCTACCGGAAAAGTGTATATTAAATGGTAAATGATCTTTGAATAATAAAAGCCGCTGCATTATGCAGCGGCTTTTTAATTTCAGGGTCTTTAATTTTTTGTGGAATTCAAACCGCACTAATGGTAATTGGGGAATTTTGCTAATTTTATCTTTGTTAACTTTATCATTCACTATGCGGAACATCATTTTATCATTTTTGTTGATCTTTTCTTTCGGGTCAGCTACTTCACAAAATGCTCATTTCAAAAAAGAGTTGTATCAAACAAATGAGATACAGCCCGGCAAGGTAACAGCAGGTAAATTTTTAAATAATAAAACAGGTGAATCAGGATTTCACTTCAAGGGTTTCGAAATTCTAAATAACAATAAGCGTATTCAGGAATCTGAAATGAATACAGATGCCAATGATGTAGCACCCGTTACTGCTTACGATGGCATTAATTCTTCGGGTGCTGATTATGGCAGTGCACAGTATATGTGGGCCTTGAACACTCAAAACAGAAGCAGGGTACGGCAGAATGGTATTATATCTCATGTTCAATTATACATGAATCATTTGCCTGCACGGCTTCAGTCTTTCTGGTTTTTTGTTTGGAGAAAGAACGGACTTACTTATGATTTGATAGGAAAGGAGAATATCTTTTTGAAGTTAAAAGGTGGTATCATTAATTATATTAAACTGGATACTCCTGTTGCCGCACAAGAAGGAGATTTTATTGGCTGGGGTTACGAAGCATCATCAGCAGGTGCTGCATTTTTAAAATCAGTACCCGGTATTGCAGGTATAAGAATACAATTGACTTCTGAGATGCCTTTTAATGGTTATGATTGGAGTGCTTATCCACGTTTGAACAGTTACCTGCCGATTGTTTGTTATATGAAGGCACCTGATGCTGTGTTTATTGGCAACTCAATCATAAGCGGTTTTAATAATCATATTGCTTATATCTCTCCTTTTAACTCTTATGATAATCCTCCTTCTACTATTCCTTTTAAAGTATCTGCTTTGAAAAAATGGACTTATCAGAATATGGGAATAGGAGGGGAAACCAGCAATGAGGTGGCGGCACGTTTTGAAAAAGATGTGGTTCAGTTAAAGCCTTGCTATGCAGTAATAGAGTGTGGTGTTAATGATCTTGGTGCTGGTTATACGGCAGAGCAATTTATAAGTAATTATAAAACGATGCTGGACCTATGCCGTAGCAATAATATTAAACCTATAGTCATTAGAATCTTACCCTGGACTGTTGGCACCAATGAACAATTACAAATACGGGATACTTGGAATGATCAGCTTTCTGCGCTTGCTCTTACTTATAACGCTGTTGTTGTAAATGCAGATACAATATTAGGTCAATTCAGACCCGGCGGCCGCTCCGGCAACCTGTGGAATTTAAAACCGGAGTTTACTGATGATGGAATTCATTTAACCATTGCAGGTAATACTGCATTAAGCAATTACCTTGTTGATGTGTTACAATCAAAAAATATTGAGCCATCAGTGCGTAAACAACCGCTGCCACTTACTGTTTGCAGCGGAAGTGCTGCTGTGTTTTCAATAAATGCAACCGGTGAAGCCTTAAGTTATCAGTGGCAATACAGTGCTGATTCCGCTAAGACATGGCGAACAATAAACGGTGCTGCAGCAAACCGACTTACGATTGAAAAAGTGTCCACTCTTCAAAACAAATATCAATATCGCTGTATAGTAAATGGTTTTTGTAAAACGTCGGATACTTCTGCTGCCGCTTTGCTTACAGTAAATCCTCTGCCGGTTGTTACCTTAAGCACAGCTCCTTACACAAAACTTTTCCCCGGACTGGAAACAACTATTACAGCATCTGTTGTACCTGCAGGTGGCAGTATTGTATGGTTACGAAATGGTGTACCTGTATCCAATACAACCAACACTATTACAGTAAATGTTGATCAAGTAGGAAGTTATAAGGCTGTTGTAACAAGCGTTCACGGTTGTGTTGGTGAATCAGCAGTAGTTGCTGTTCTTGATTCAGCTACTTCTAAACTATTCTTTTACCCCAATCCTAACCAGGGACAGTTCCAGGTACGTTACAATAATCCGCAAAGTACAGGTACTCAAAATTATATCCGTGTATTTGATGCCCGTGGTACAAAGGTTTATGAGCAGTTGTATAGTGTATCAGTTCCTTATACACAAATGCCGGTTGATTTAAGAGCACGTGGCTCAGGTATTTATCTTGTAGAGCTTTCTGATAAAAACGGGAAAAGGGTAGCTACAGGAAAAGTTTATATTAAATAGTTTAAAAGGTATTCTTTTAGTTTAAATGATAGCTGTTGATCCAATGTATCAACAAATCCTGTTTCATGGTTTTTAAAAGCAATTGATTTTTTCCAAATTCTTTATCCAATGCGTTTAAGTGACTCCTGATTTCAATAATATCTTCTTTCTTAGGAATTAAAAAAAGAAGGGGTGATGGTTTCTGCTTACTGTCTGCAGGATAGCAAACCCATGTTACCAGTTGTGGCAGTTTAGTAAAGAAGCGAATCGGTAGTTGGAGCGAAGTGGTCTTACGGAGAACAGTATCAAATATTTCATTGTTACTTTTTATCTCTAACCTGTAGGGAATAGAAACTGATTCAGGTTTCCAGGAAAGTACTGGTGTTGAGAAGACAAAACTACTGTCAGCAGGTGACAGCATCACTGTTTTTCCACGGTAAACTACAGCAGCCACCCTTTGTTTCTCTTCACCATCACCTGATAGAAACTTTTCAAACACATACGCAAAAAAGTTTTTAGAGATACTCTCTGCTTTTGTTTTCTGCATCATCAGTTGAACCTGGTTGAAAGTGTAATTGCCTGATTTGTCCAGTAACATCGACTTGCCATCTTTCTGCACAAACATTACATTAGCTTGTGGTGTTATGGTTATCTGGTGTCCCGGTTGAAGAAACACACCCCGTTTTGCAATATCTTTTTTGCCATCATGTGTCCAGTGTACCTGTTTGCTTACATGATATACCAGTAACTGGCTGTTTGCGTTTATAACAACTGCCAACAGAACTATCGTAAACAAAAAGTGAGAGGCTTTAATCATTGGGATCCTTCTTTAAAAATCTTGATTGTAGCGGCAGCTTCAATTTGTACTTAAGAAACAACAGCAATACTTCATACAAATTAATAAATGTAGGCAGCAATACAAAGCAAGCCATGAGCAAGCCCGGATCAAACTTGGTATTCAGATGGCGGTAAACTAATACTGTGATGTACACCAGTAAAATACTGCCGATCAATTGCACACCGGTGCCCAACCCGTTAAACCACACATCGCCTTTGAAAAATAATCCGCAGAATAATGGTAACATGAGCCAGATGAACAGAAAGGAAATAATAAAACCGGTGAAGGGCGAAATCACTTTGATGTAATCTTTTTCAAGAGTCATCCGCAGAATATTGGCGTGTGCCACACATCCATACATATCAGGGTAACTACGGCCGCTCAGTTTTGCATTGAGCGGTGTAAAAATCATGTCTTCATCAATTTTATTGGTTAGATTATTCCCTGGTAACCCAAGATAACCTACCAGCACAATTTTTCCTTTGAGAACAGCGGCTTCAAAATCAGGCTGGATCACTTCATCAAAGTTGAAATATGTAAAATTGGCAAGGTTGCCGAAATAATGAATTTCCACCCGTTTTCCTTTTTTATCCAATAATTGCTCATAAACAGAGCTATTAAATTTTTGAATGACGGTTGTTGTAAATGCCTGTTGTGCGTTGTTAAACGGATAATAATAACGGATGGTAGAGGTTTCTTTATCATCACCTTCAAAATTTACATAGTTGTTTTTTTCGTTGGTGAAGTAGGGATGGTTGTAAATACTTTGTTCAGGCTGTTCAAAGTCGGGATACGATGGAAGTACAAAGTTGTTGTATTGCTGAAAGAGGTTGTGCAGCAGGGTATCGTCATCCCCTTTACGATCTGTAAATAAAATATCAAGCCCTACTACTTTAGGTTCTGCCTGTTGAATGGCTTGTAGTAAAAAGGCCAGCTCTTTCCGGTTTTTGTTTTCAGCATTGATTAAAACAACCGGGCCTTTATAAATCTGGTTTTGATCTTTGAGTTTGTTGTAATAAAGATCAGTGATGGTGAAATCACGGAAGGCCTCTGCAAAAGGATCAAAAAATGACACATTCAATACAAGGAGTGAAAGCAGCCATACACACACAAAGATGAAACAGTTGAGTGCGAGGTACTCTGTAAAAAAGCGTTTTACACTTTTCATGCAGCAGCCTTTGTAAGGGTTATAAAAAAGCAAAGGGTATAATCAACGCTTATACCCTTTGCAAAGCGAGACTTTTTAAAGTTAACGCTTTAAGTTCAGTGTAAACACACGGCTGTCGTTACAATAGCTGCTGTTGCTCCAGTACAAAGCACCATCTGTTGTTTGTGCATACCATTTGGTCCAGTTGCCGGGTACCCATACATCAATACGAACAGAAGTAGCATAAGGAGAAAGACGGCCCTGGTAAATTCCTTCTACCCAAACATCTACATAGTTACCGGTGAAGTTATCAAAATACACATAGCAGTAACCACGTGTTTTCTTTTGACGGGGTGTGCCATCTGGACCGGGCAGGTCTTTCTTTTCAGTAACCTGTTGTGCTTCTACTACTACTTTTTTCTTTTGGGGCGCCTGCGCTGCTGCTTTTGTATGAAACATCATAGTAAAACCAATTACAGCGAGTGACATCATTACGAGCTTTTTCATTTTGATTGTTTTTGTTTGGTTTAAAAATTAGAGTTTAAAATTTTCTTTGGTTGATTACATGTCAACCTGTGTTTATTGTTTCGGTACAATGGTATAGTTGATGTAAAAAGTATTCATCACATCCATTTCCACATTTCCATCATCACCGCTGCCTCTTGTTTTAGAAGTATTGGGATCTTTCTTTTTTAAGAAAGGACGGAAATCCAATGGCTCACGGCTGGTGATGATGAGTAAGCGGTTTTCACCGTAAGGAGGACCTACACGGAATACTCTTGTGCTTCGTAATGTTTTATCGGGCTCAATAAAATTTCCTGTTGCATTGTCATTGATACGGTAGCTGGGAAAAATGCTGTTCACCACATGATCAGGTTGTATTTCCACTACGGTGTAATAGCAACGTTCCTGTCCGCTGTTGGTAAACTCCAGTACATAGTAATCATCCACCTTAAATGTGATGTTCCCGTTTTTATCTTTAACAGTATTGGTATCCACATCCATTGTTTCGCTTACAGCGCCACGTTCATTTCGTTTGGTTACTTTCACAGGAATCATTTTGAACGTAACACGAATATTGGTATCTACTTTATGCAGGTTCATAAAGTATTTGCTCCATGCATAATGTTTGAGACGATACTGCAGTGTGTCTTTCAACGGTACTGTTTCCATCTCAGCATTCAGTTTCAAAAACTCCCCTTTGTTGTTTTTAAAAATGAATTGACCGTTGGTTTCTTCCACCATTACATCGGCATCCGCTGTAACGGTTTTTATTTCCTTGATCGTTTTAAGTACTTCGTTGAGTTTTGATTGTGTGCTTTGTACCTGTACACCTATCTGAAGGTTACCGAAATTCACTTCATCTAAAAACACCCACGCCTTTGCAATCAGTTCTTCATCTTTAACATCCTTTAACTGAACAGTAGAGCTAAACTCACCTGCTTTAATAATGGTTCCGGTGGTGATGGGTGTTACACCCACTGTATCTCTTGTATCCGGCGGGTAGAGTTTTACGGTGGTTCCATCAAACACATTGAATACCGTTCCTGTTTTAATGGTGATGGTATTGTTCTTTACTTCTTCCGGCGTGAAGTAATCCAGTTTGGTTAACATCTTACCGCCGAAGATTTCTTTATCCATTTCACCTTCTGCTTCGGGGTGCTGACTTAGGCCAAACCGTTTCATCTCCAGTTTGATCTGGTCAAACACAGCCTGGTAACTCATTTGTTTGGTGGCAGCAGTTACTGTTTTAAAAAAGGCCATACTTAAACTACCGTACTCCACACCATCTTTTTCGTATTGACTGTTCAACTCACTGGAGGAAGAGGCAAACAATGAAATCATCTTGGCCATTCCTGTTTTACGATCGCCTAAACCGAAAATGCTTTCATTGATCTTATTGGTTTTAGCCACCGGTGCTTTATAGTTGGCCGGCTGGTATTTTTTATCTGTACCACGCATGCTTCCTTTATTGCCACGGGTGGAGGATCCGCTGTGGCAGGCATCAACAATTACAATGAGTTCACCGTTTTCGCCCAGCTTTAACCGTAAGTCCTGCAGCTTGGTTCCGAAATCATCATCCCGCAAATGTTTATCCACGCCGGGCTGGTATTCCATAGGTGCATCATAAGGTACCAATGCTTCATCGTAGCCATCGTCTTCATCACCATTGGTATCATACACCTGTTCGCCATGGCCGCTGAAGTGAAACACACAGATGTCGCCGGGAGCAGATTTTTCTATAAGATGTTTCTGAATGCCGTTGAGAATACCTTCTTTGGTACAGGCTGCATCTTTCATCACTATAATATCTGCTTCTTTAAATCCTTGTTTCAGTAATGCTTCTTTAATGAGCGGAATATCATTAGCGCTGGCCAGGTCATTCCAGCCCGTGCCGGGTTTGTATTTAGAGATTGCCACAATCAAAGCCCGTTTGTTTTGTGCCAGTGCAGTTGCCTGCATGGTGAAGAGAAATAAAACCGGCAGCAGATATTTCATGTGGGTTGTTGCGTTTACCTCACAATATTAGTTTTGAAGTTAGGGTGTTCCTATACCGTGGGGAGGGTATTTTGCTAAAACAACTTCTTCAAAAGTTGAAGGCATTCAATAATTTCACGCCCTGATGAATGCGGCCCCCTCCATACTTCAATCTCCCATCGAATACCTCAAAGGCGTTGGTCCTTTGCGTGCCGACTTATTAAAAAAAGAACTCGGCATTTTCACTTTTGGTGATCTGCTGGAGCATTTTCCTTATCGTCATTTAGATAAAACAAAAGTGGATGCCATTGCTTCCATCAACTACCAGCAGGATTTTGTTCAGGTGAAAGGACGATTGATTGATATGGAAGTCATTGGTGCCAACCGTGGCAAGCGCTTAGTGGCCCATCTCAAAGATGCAACAGGTGTGCTGGAATTAGTTTGGTTCCAGGGCATCAATTGGGTGGAGAAACGATTGGTGATTGGTAGTGATTATCTCGTCTTTGGCAAGCCCACGTTTTTTATGAGCAAGCCGCAGATCACCCATCCGGAGATTGATGTGCTCACACCTGACAATGCAGAAGGAAAGAATGTGCTGGAGCCCATCTATCCCACCACTGAAAAATTGAAAGCCAAAGGTCTTAATGGCAGAACGATCGGCAAACTCACAGCAGCACTCTTGCCACAGGTGCATGAAAAAGATATTCCTGAAATACTTCCGGATGCGGTTGTGCAAAAGCTGCAACTGCCGCATCGTTACAAAGCCTACCTGCAGGTGCATTTTCCACCAGATGCAGGTAGTTATGAAGCAGCTTTAAATCGTTTGAAGTTTGAAGAATTGTTCCTGGCCCAGTTACGCATGGCGATGATCAAGAGCAACCGTCACCGTTTCAGTAAAGGGATTGTGTTTGATAAAGTAGGAGCGTTGTTCAATACCTTTTACAATGAGCACCTGCCGTTTGAATTAACAGGGGCGCAAAAACGGGTGTTGAAAGAAATTCGTGTTGATACGGCCCGTGGTCATCAAATGAACCGGTTGTTGCAGGGAGATGTAGGCAGCGGAAAAACGATGGTAGCCCTCTTAACCATGTTACTGGCGGCAGATAACGGTTACCAGAGCTGTTTGATGGCGCCTACTGAAATACTGGCGCAACAGCATTATAACAGTATTTCAAAGCTCTTACAAAAGATGGAAGTAAAAGTGGGCTTGCTTACGGGCTCCACGCCTAAAAAAGAAAGAGAGGTCTTGTTGAAGGAACTGAGCGAAGGTACCATGCCTATCATCATTGGTACCCATGCGTTGATTGAGGATAAAGTACAATTCAAACAACTGGGTTTATCCATTATTGATGAGCAGCATCGTTTTGGTGTGGCACAGCGGGCCGAGTTGAAATTAAAAGGTGCATTGCAACCGCATATCCTTGTGATGACGGCAACACCTATTCCACGTACCATGGCCATGACGGCTTACGGCGACCTGGATTATAGTGTGATGGATGAATTGCCCCCCGGCCGCAAACCCATTACTACGGTACACCGTTATGAGCAGGCAAGACCGGCAGTGATGGATTTTGTAAAACAGGAGATCGCTAAAGGAAGACAGGCTTATTTTATTTATCCATTAATTGAAGAAAGCAGTAAGCTTGATTTTGAAAACCTGATGAAGGGTTATGAGGAAGTGAAAGCTTTTTTCCCGGAACCACAGTATTACATCAGCATGGTGCACGGCAAACAGAAACCTGAAGTGAAGGAAACAAACATGATGCGGTTTAAAACCGGTGATACACAAATCATGGTATCCACTACGGTGATTGAAGTAGGTGTGGATGTACCCAATGCCAGTGTTATGGTGATTGAAAGTGCCCAGCGCTTTGGTTTATCACAGTTGCACCAGCTGCGTGGAAGGGTGGGCAGAGGCAGTGAACAAAGTTTTTGCATTCTTTTAACGGGTAAGCAATTAACACAGGACGGTAGGGAACGGTTAAAGATTATGACGGCAACAAATGATGGTTTTCTGATATCGGAAAAAGACCTGGAACTGAGAGGGCCGGGAGATATAGAAGGCACCCGCCAGAGTGGGATGCTGGATTTTAAACTGGCGAGTATTGTAAAGGATAAACCATTGCTGGAAGCAGCTTCGTATATATGCAGGGAGCTGCTGGAACGGGACCCGGATCTGAGTTCGGCAGAAAATTTGCGGTTAAAGAACTACCTGCAGTTAAAAAAAGGTAAAACAGAATGGAGTAAGGTGGCTTGATGAAAATAAAGCTTTACCCTCTCCGTTATAATGAGTAACTTACAAGAAGCAACGATTGGAAAAAATTTACATGAAGAGAAAAATCTATTTCCTGTTAGCACTTAGCCTGCCCTTGTTTACAAAAGCCCAGCTTTTATTTACTGAAAACAAAGGACAGTGGGATAAACAGGTCCTCTATAAAACAGACGCCGGCAACGGTGCTTTTTTTCTTTCAAAAGATGGCTATACTATTTTAATGCAGCATCCGCAGGATTATCTCAATGCGGCTGAATACTATCATGGTCATGCATTGGATACATCCTCTCACCGCTCTTCTAAAGGTGAAAACGGAATGCCCCGCTCTATGCGTCAACATGCTTACCGTGTAAAATTTTTGGGAGCTAATTTCAATACACAGGTCATCAGCGAAAAACCGGTAACGGGTCATGAAAACTATTTCATCGGAAATGATCCTTCTAAATGGGCTACAGGTGTAAAACAATACCAGGCTATTACGTACAAGAATATTTATCCCAATGTAGATCTCCGTTATTACGTACAGGATGATAAACTCAAGTATGATTTAATCGTTAATCCCGGCGCTGATGTTTCAAAAATTCAGATGAAGTATGACGGAGCCGTTTCTTTATCTATCAAAAACAGTGAATTGATTGTAGGAACTTCAGTAGGTGATGCCGTGGAGCAAAAACCCTATACCTACCAGTTTGCACAGGGGAAAAGGGAATTCATTAATTGCCGCTATAAACTCAATGGTAATGTGGTAAGTTTTGATGTAAAGAGTTATAACAAATCCACTACACTTGTTATTGATCCTTCTTTGGTGTTTTCTTCTTTCAGCCGTTCTGCTAATGCCAACTGGGGTTTTACTGCAACTCCCGGTCCTGATGGAAGTTTGTATGGAGGGGGTATTGCTTCACCTACAGGTTTTCCTGTTACAACAGGAGTGATTCAACCCGTTGGTGGTGGCGGTTCCAATGGTATACCACCTGATATTGCCATTATGCGTTTAACACCCAACGGTAATGCCCGCATTTATGCTACTTATCTCGGAGGCTCTGATCTGGAACAACCGCATAGCTTAATTGCCGATGCACAGGGTAACCTGGTAATTGCCGGCAGAACGAACTCCGGAAATTTTCCCATCACTAACGGAAGAGTAGAAGGCACACGTGGCGGCTATGATATTTTTGTTACCAAGATCAATGCCACCGGTACTCAAATTATCGGCAGTATGATTCTTGCCGGAAGTGCCGATGATGGTGTTAATATTTCTTCCAACCGTGGCAATGGAGCTGAGTCCCTGCTCAGAAGTTATGGTGATGATGGACGTAGTGAAGTGATACTTGATAACAATAATAATATCCTTGTTGCTTCTTGTACTAACAGTACAAACTTTCCTTCAAGAGGTGGTTTTCAAACAACCAACGGAGGAGCACAGGATGGCGTGGTGTTCAAACTCAACTCAACCTGTACGGCACTTCTCTGGAGTACCTATCTTGGCGGTGGTGGCAATGATGCAGCTTTTGTACTCACACAAAATCCCATCAATCAACAGATTTATGTAGCCGGCGGAACGGGCAGTAATAATTTCCCGGGAGTAAATGCACCGGGTCCCCGCATTCAAAATACTTATGCAGGCGGTGAAGCAGATGGTTTTGTAACCAATCTCATTGATAATAATACTTCTGTTTCATTAGTTCGATCCACTTATATTGGCAGCTTTATTTCAGTAAACAATCAACCTAATCCTGACCAGGTGGATATTGTGTTCGGTATCCAGTTTGATCAACGTGGGTTTCCTTACATCACCGGTACTACCACCGGTTTTATGGATGTGATCAATGCACCTTATGCGGTAAATAACTCCAGGCAGTTTATTGCAAAGCTGGCGCCCGATCTGTCTGCTTACGTTTACCGTACTACGTTTGGTACAGCAGGAGCCACTGCACCTAATATTTCTCCCGTTGCTTTCCTTGTTGATAACTGTGAAAACGTATACGTTTCCGGTTGGGGTGGCGGGGCCAATACCTTAGGCAACCGTACTTATCCAACAGCCGGTACAAGTGGGTTGCCCATTACACCTGATGCATTACAGCCTCAAACAGATGGTAGTGATTTTTACTTTTTTGTATTGGCTAAAAATGCACAATCACAACTCTACGGCAGTTTCTTCGGGCAAAGAGGTGGTGATGGTGGCTGGGATCATGTGGATGGTGGTACCAGCCGCTTTGATGCACAGGGGGTTATTTACCAGGCTGTATGTGCAAACTGTAAAACTGTTCCTTCCGGGCAGCCATTGCAGGCGCCTTTTCCTATAACAGCAGGAGTTTATGGTAATGTAAATCCTGCAACTACTATTGGTGCCTGTAATCTCGGTATGGTAAAACTTCGGTTTGATCTGGCAGGGGTGGATGTGGCACTCAGAGCAGTAGGCGCAAGGCAGTTGAATTTCTGTTTGCCTGCTACGGTTGAGTTTATTGATACGGTTCGTCTTGCAAGACAATATGTATGGGTTTGGGGTGATGGCACCAGGTCTGATACAACCACACAAAACCCGATACAACACACTTATACAACCGCCGGTTTCTTTGATGTAAAAGTTTATGGAATTGACAGAAACTCCTGTAATGAGGTTGATAGTGCTACTATGCGCATCCGTGTAACAACTGACAGTGTGGATATTGATTTCGATTTTGCCCGCAGGGGTTGTAACAGTTTAACTTTTGATTTTACCAATACCAGCGACAAACTTACTTCCATTCCCAACTTCGGGCCCCGGTCTTTTGCCTGGATATGGGGTGATGGAAGTCGTAATGATACAGTACCTGCATTTGCGCCTAATCCTATTACCCATACATTTCCGGCGCCCGGTACTTACAATGTTCGTTTAGTGTTGATTGATACTAATTTCTGTAACTCAGGAGAATCAAGAGATCTTGTAAATTTTTCTGTGATTGATAATGTGCGTGCCGGTTTCAGAGTAGATAATTTATGTGTGCCTGATACGGTGAATGTAACAGATACTTCTGCCGGAGCTATTACTTATTTGTGGGTGAGCAGCGACGGGCAAACATCAACAGCATCAAGACCCAACTTTGTCTACAATACACCCGGTACATACACCATCAAACAATATGTATTCAACAACAATACCTGTAACCTTGTAGATTCTACGGAACGGACTTTTGCAGCCAACCCGAAACCGGTGCCCGGCTTTTTCTACAATCCTAATCCATCGCAGGAAAATACACCCACACGGTTTACCAGTACTGCATCTAATGATGTAGTAAGATGGTTGTGGACTTTTGGTGATGGCAACAGCTCTACACAAAGAGATCCTATTCATCAATACATAGCGCCTAACCCTGCAAATATTGTTTGTCAAACGGTGTTTAATGCGGCGGGCTGTTTTGATTCAGTATGTATTCCGGTGGAGTCCATCATCAATATTGTAAATGATTTGCCCACAGCCTTTACGCCCAATGGCGATGGTGTGAATGATGTGTTCCAGGTGCGTGGCTTTGGTATTTCAAAAATGACCTTGCGTGTTTATAACCGACAGGGATTGATGGTGTTTGAATCACGTTCACAAAACATTGGTTGGGATGGAACCTTTAAAGGCACTCCGCAGCCGATGGATGCTTATGCATGGACTTTGGATATTGAATATTTTAACGGAGAAAAAGTGCGGAAGAAAGGTGATGTAACCTTGATACGGTAAACAGTTCATAAGTACGAACAAAAGCAAATGAATTGAAGGATCATTATTAATTTAATACGATGGGAAAAGTTTTGAGATATGGTTGTACAGGATGGTTGGTGATGGCGCTTTGCATGAATGCAGGAGCACAGGATTTGCATTTTTCCCAATTCATGAATTCACCGCTCACTACCAATCCTGCCAATACCGGTTTTATTCCGGAAGCAGATTACCGGGTGGGTATTCATTATCGCTCTCAATGGACCTCCATACCTGTTCCGTTTAAAACGGCCAGTGTGTTTGCCGATTTCCAGGTGTTTCGTAATAAAATTGAAAACGGATGGGTGGGTTTAGGTGCTGTTATCTTGAATGATGCAGCGGGCCGTGGTAACCTGCGCAGTAATAAAGCATATGCCAGTGTAGCGTATCATCAAATGGTGGGGCTCAGCAGTTTGATCTCTGCCGGTTTCAATGTGGGTTATGCCAGCAAACGGATTGATATAACCAAGTTCACTTTTGATAACCAGTGGAACGGAAAAGTATTTGATGCCGGTAATCCTACCGGTGAAACATTTCTTACCAACTCCACCACTTCGTATTTTGATTTGCAGGTAGGGATGAACTATGCTTATTTCCCTACTGAGAATGCGTATGTGAATGCAGGTGTATCCGTGCATCATATCAATCAACCCAAAGAAACTTTTTTCAGCAATAGCGGTAACGAAGTGCCCCGTCGTTATATTGGTTTTTTAAACGGCAGTTTTAAAGTGAATGATAACTGGATCATCAACCCCAATGCCTATTACAGCAACCAGGCTAAAGCAAGTGAGCTGGTAATGGGCGGTAATGCAGCTTACAATCTAATGGGTGATGGCAGTAAAGTAATTTTTGGTGGTGTGTACTACCGTTGGAATGATGCAGCGATCGCCATGATTGGATTTGAAATGAAAAATCTCCGCTTTACGTTTACCTATGATGCTACCATGAGCAGCCTGCGTACCTTTAACGGTTCCAACGGTGCCATGGAATTTTCATTGCTCAGGAACGGTTATTACAGTGAGTACTTTGGCGATAAGAATATGCGCCGCCAAAGCTTATGTCCCCGTTTTTAACAAAGGTTCATCAATCCTCTTTTTTTACATGCGGACTGATTTCTGTTTCTTTGCATCTGTGAAGCAGAAGATAAGTGCAACAGTTGATCACTTCATATTAACCAAACACAGATGAAACAGCTAATACTTTTCTTTTTTTGTGCAACCACTCTTCTTACTGCAAAAGCTCAGCAGAATGAGGAAGAACGTAAAGGATTGAAAAGGGAAAACTGGTACATCGGCTCCGGTATCAATGTTGGATTTTTCCAGGGCTGGATGTTGGGCCTGAATCCTGAAACCGGTTACAGCGTTGGTAAGTTTCTGGATGTAGGTTTTGCAACCAATCTCAATTACATAACACAGAATGTAGCTCCGGGTATTTCCTCCCGCTTTACAGCATTGGGTGGCGGTCCGTATATGCGTGGCTGGATAGCCAATCGTTTTTTTATCACCTCACAGTTTGAATACAACTTCATTAAAGAATCATTGGTGCAGGGAGGCGTAAAACGTTATTTCAGATATGAAGCGCCCAGTTTGTTAGTGGGTGCAGGGTGGGGCAACCGTTTTATCGGCGGCTCACAATTTTATACCAGTATTATGGTGGATGTATTAAAAGATCCGAACTCACCTTATGTAGATCAAACCAATAATACATTGCTTCCTGTTTTCCGTACAGGGTTTTTATTTTATTTCAGACCGAAACAGGAAAGAGAGCGTTAAAAGATTTCTTCAGGCGTATTAACAACGGTAATTCTTAATTCAGGCTGCTCGTATAAAAAGCCCTGTTTGTACATCATGTGCATATGCTCCACCAGGTGTTGGTAATAGCCGTTGGTGTTTAAAACAAAGATTTTTTTATCATGAATGTTGAGTGTGTTCCAGGTGAGCATCTCAAACAGTTCATCCAGGGTGCCGTTGCCGCCCGGTAAAATAACAGCAGCATCACAGAGCTCATACATTTTTCGTTTGCGTACGTGCATATCGGGCACTACAATCAACTCCGTAATACCTTTATGCTGCGCTTCCCATTCCAGTAATATTTCAGGAATCACACCAATCACTTTTCCTTTTCCTTCCATTACGGCATCAGCAACAGCGCCCATCAATCCTTTGCCGCCACCACCATACACCATTGTAATATTATGCTGTGCCAGCAAGCGCCCCAACTGTTGTGCCTGCTGTGTATATAAAGGATCATTACCTGGTTTGGAGCCGCAAAACACGGCCAGTGCTGAAAAACTCATGTGAAAAAATAAATGCAAAGTAAGGAAACCTCATCTGGAAATATTATTTCTTTATCTTCATTTCTCAACCAACCCTTCATCATGTCTGCTACATTACTCTTTTCATTTGTAATCGGATATTTTTTATTGCTGCTGGCAGTGGCCTGGTACACTTCCCGCAACTCCAATAACGAATCTTTTTTTATCGGTAACCGCAGCAGTAACTGGATGCTGGTGGCATTTGGTATGATCGGCACATCGCTCAGCGGTGTTACGTTTGTAAGTGTGCCGGGTACGGTGGGCAGTGCCGGTTTGAATTATTACCAGGTGGTAATTGGTTATTTTCTCGGCTATCTAGTGATTGCTTATGTACTGCTGCCGCTGTATTATAAAATGAACCTCACCAGTATTTATAATTACCTGGAGCACCGTTTCGGTACCACGAGTTATAAAACAGGCGCTACTTATTTTATTCTTTCACGTACGCTGGGTGCTACTGCAAGATTGTACCTCGTAGTTAATATTCTGCAGATTTTTATATTGGATTCCATGGGTGTTCCCTTCTGGGCCACAGCATTGGTAATACTTGTTTTAATTCTGCTCTACACATTTGAAGGAGGTGTAAAAACAATTGTTTATACTGATACCTTGCAAACAAGCTGTATGCTCATTGGGTTGGTAGTATGCATCATTGCCATCATGAATAAAATGGATATGAGTCTTTCGCAAACATTGAGTGCTATGAGCGAAAAAGAAATGACCCGTATTTTCAATACAGATGTGAATGCCTCGGGCTTTTTTGTAAAACAGATTTTAGGCGGTGCTTTTATCACTATTGCCATGACGGGGCTTGACCAGGAGATGATGCAGAAAAACATCAGTGTTCGAACACTGGCCGGTTCTCAAAAAAATGTTATGACGCTGGCCTTTGTATTACTGGCAGTGAATTTTCTGTTCTTACTCATGGGTGGGTTGTTGTATTTATTTGCTGATGCGAACGGTTTGCAGGTAAAAGGCGATGATCTGTTTCCGGCTATTGCGCTGGGCAATTATCTGTCTGCCGGTATTGGTGTTATTTTTATCATCGGTCTCATCTCAGCATTATTCCCCAGTGCTGATGGCGCTTTAACAGCACTTACTTCCTCTTTCTGTATTGATATACTCGGTTTAAAACGCAGAACAGACCTGGATGAAGCACAAAAGAAACGCACCCGTTTAACCGTACATCTTACTTTAACAGTTGTGTTCTTTTTATGTGTGATGATTTTTAAATGGATCAATGATAAAAGTATTATTGATGTGATCTTAAAAGTGGCCGGTTATACCTATGGTCCTTTGCTGGGATTATTTGCCTTTGGTATTTTAACCAAACGCCAGATCAATGATAAAATGAGTTTGCTGGTTTGTATAGCAGCGCCTTTGCTGGTCATCGGCCTTGATCTCATCAACAATGCTGAATGGTTTGCCAATAAACTCAATCTCTCTGCTGATAATGCTCAATCCTTAAAATCATTTTCACAAACCGTTTTCGGCGGATTTAAAATAGGTATTGAGCTGCTCATCATCAATGGCGTACTTACCTTTTTGGGCTTGTGGATGATTTCACACAAACCCAAAGACGGGGCCATGGCAGAATAAAGTGCATCATCAAAAAAAATATGCGACTGATTTTATATTGTTGCTTCATGCTTGTGCTGGGGTATTATGCACAAGGACAATCTAAAAGCATGAGGCCTGTACATACAGCCGGAATTGAAATTGGTAAACTCGGACCTGTTTTAAATCTCATGTATGATGTTCGATTTTCTGATCGGCAATGGGGACTCAGGGCAGTAGCCGGTTTTGATGTGGATCCTTATGTGAATGTGTACCAGGCCGGCGCCGGAATTTATTATCTCATTGGAAAAAAGAAACATTCGCTTGAAACAGGAATTGATTTCTTTTATTATGCTGCGGAGGAAGTAAGTGATGATCAATTGGCCCTCGGTTTCCTTTTTGCTGTAAAAGATGCCCGTAGTTTGTACACAAGCGGTAATCTCGGCTATCGTTATACTGCTAATAAATCAATTATTCGCATCGGTATTTCACAAGGATATTTATTTGAATTAAAGAACTATTATACCGGAGCGTATATCAGTTTTGCAATAAAGATTGGAAAATAACCGGCTTTTTAACATCTGTGCGTAATACCCGGCCTCTTTTGCCTTTTATGTTTTAAGTATCCCGGTTATCTTTGCCAAAACATTTTCTTTGGAGTTGATTCATCCGTTGGCTGAAGCTTATGCATCAAAGTATTCCACTGCTGCAGATACTGTGCTGAAGCAGATAGAAGCAACCACCAGCGCTTCACATGCACAACCGCATATGATCAGCGGTCATCTCCAGGGACAGTTCCTTGAAATCATCAGCAAATTGCTGCAACCCCGCCGCATCCTCGAAATAGGAACGATGGTGGGCTATAGTTCCATTTGCCTGGCAAAAGGATTGGCACCCGATGGTGTGTTGCACACCATTGAACTGCGGGAAGAAGATGCAGCCATTGCCCGCCGGCATTTTGAACAGGCGGGTCTTGCTCAGCAGATTCAACTGCATGTGGGTAATGCTATTGAAATTATTCCGCAACTGGAGGAAAGCTGGGATCTTGTGTTCCTGGATGCTGATAAAACCGGTTATGCAGCATACTACCAACTCATCCTGCCACGTTTGAGAACAGGTGGGTTACTGCTGGCAGATAATGTGCTCTTTCACGGCGAAGTATTGAAGGAAGAAGTAAAAGGAAAAAATCCGAAAGCAGTGCAGGCTTTTAATGAACTGGTAGCTGCTGATGAACGAGTTGAAAAAATCATGTTGACTTTGAGAGACGGGCTGTTTCTCATCAGAAAAAAATAAAATATTCTATGAAGTTGAAAAATGCTTTTTTGTTATTGGTAGTTTGCGTTTCAATGAAAGGGTTGGCACAAACCATCACCATTGAAGAGTACATCAATACCTACAAGGAAATTGCCATCCGTGAAATGATCCGCACCGGCGTTCCTGCTTCCATTACACTGGCACAGGGTATTGTGGAAACAGAAAACGGAAACAGCAAACTGGTAAAAAAATCCAATAATCATTTTGGGATTAAGTGTAAAGAAACATGGACGGGTCCTTCTGTAAGTCATGATGATGATGCACCCGGTGAATGTTTCCGCAAGTATGGAACGGCAGAAGAATCTTATGTTGATCACTCCAACTTCCTGCTTACCCGTAAACATTATTCCTTCCTCTTTAAACTGGATCCTGCTGATTATAAAGCATGGGCACATGGATTGAAGAAAGCAGGTTATGCTACCAATCCACGTTATCCTGAAATGCTCATCAAGTATATTGAAACCTATAACCTCAACGAATATTCCCTCATTGCACTGGGCAAGAAGAAAGAAGAAGAAACAAATGTGGTAAAACAGGAACCTGCTTCCGTGCTTAAAGAATCAACGCCTGTTATTGAAACAAAACCGCAAATAGAAACAGTAGCGGTAAAAAAAGAAGAACCCAAAGCTGAACCATTACCGCAATCACCGGTAACAAAAAAGCAAGTGATCAGTACCGCAAAAAACACAGCTCCTAAACAGGAAGTAGTAAATGTTCCGGCACCTGTAATTAAAGAATCCAAACCGGTAGTGGCTGAAGTAAAAACAGAACCTGTGGCAGCGCCTGTTGTAAAAAAACAAACAGTAACCTATCCATCAGGTGAGTTTAAGATCAATGAAACAAGAGTAACATTTGTAACCAAAAGCACTCCGTTTTTAAGTATTGCCCAGCAATTTAATGTACCGCTCAAATGGTTGTTTGATTTTAATGATCTGCAGGAGATGGAAGCAGTACCCAATGATCAATTAGTGTACCTGCAACGCAAACGCAGAACCGGTGCTGCTGCTTTTCACACTATAGCAGAAGGTGAAACATTGTATGAAATAGCACAGGCTCAAGGCATCCGTATGGAAGCATTGCTGCAATTAAATCTTTTAACGCCGGGCCAGGTGCCTGCTGTGGGCGAACAATTACACCTGCAAACTCCTGCAACTGCAGCGCCCCGTTTAGCCGTAACAAAAAATGCAACAGCACAGACAACATCGGAAACAACAGAAACAACGCCTCTGAATCTTCCTGAAAAAATCATTCATATCGTTCAGCCCAAAGAAACATTGTACAGTATTTCAAAAAAGTATGAAGTAAGTATTACAGACTTGCAGCAATGGAACAGTCTTACTACTGCCGGTTTGAAAGAAGGAATGGAACTCATCATTAATAAATAATCATCATGGCGGTACTCAAAGTGCACGACAAACATTTTGTTCCTTACATTTCGGAAGCAGAAATTTCAAAACGCATCAGTGAGCTGGCACAGCAATTAGATGCAGACTACAGCGGTAAGAAGCCACTCTTCATTGCTATCCTTAACGGCTCTTTTATGTTTGCTGCTGATATTTTTAAACATATTACCATTGATGCAGAAATCTGTTTTATCAAACTGGCTTCTTACAAAGGAACCAAATCCACCGGGCAGGTGATTACGGCAATCGGGCTGGATACAGATTTAACAGGCCGTCATGTAATTGTGCTGGAAGATATTATTGATACCGGCAAAACCCTGCATGAGTTTTTACCGCAGTTGCAAAACCAGCAGCCGCTTACCTTAAAGATTGCTGCCCTGCTGCACAAGCCGGAAGCAACACTTTATCCCATTCCCATTCATTATCTTGGTTTTTCAGTGCCTAATAAATTTTTGCTGGGTTATGGTTTGGATTATGACGGGCTGGGACGTAACATCAAAGAAATTTACCAGCTTACGGATGCAGCTGAATAGTTGTTCCATTGTTGTTTCATTTGCCATGAATGGTTGGAGCAGTGAACGCAAACAACAATATCGTTGATAAGGGTACTGCAGAATCAAAAGCCTCTTTGCACATCAATAAAGAGGCGGTATGCTGTCTGGTAACACAATTCACACCACTGGTGTTGAATGTAAACGTAAACAGATGCAAAAACGATTACTGGTCATATTGTTTCTTGCCTGCTTCACGGCTGTAAAAGGTCAGTATTATTTCAGGGGTGATATTAAAGATGCTTCCAATCAACCCTTGCCGTATGCACAAATTCATATTCGTTCTACCAACAATTTTTATTACAGCGGTTCTGCCGGCAGTTTTGGTATTCCTTCTTCTGTTTTAAAAGATAGTGCTGTTATCAGTCTCAACGGTTATGAAACACAAACCGTTTACCTCAGGGGAAATGAATTCAATCACATCATCTTAAAAGTTTCACCGCTCACCTCCACGCTTCAGAAAAAAAAGAGGCTTTCCGTTACACTCAACAAACGGGATACAAAAGTAGCTGACTGGCCCACCGGTGGTGAAAGTTATACAGCGTTGGTAGAAAATGAGTTTAATGAAACCGCTGTTTATCCTGAAACAGGTTTTGCATTGAGTGTAGATAAAGCATCGTACAGCAATATCCGCCGCTTCATCAATATGAACAGTATGGTGCCTCCTGATGCAGTGCGTATTGAAGAAATGCTTAACTATTTTCCACTGCCTTATACTGAACCGGAGCCGGGTAAAACCTTCGGTTATCAATCCATACTTACTGATTGCCCCTGGAATACCAATCATAAACTGTTGCTGTTACGGGTACAGTCAAGACGAATGCTCTATGATTCAGCACCACCGGCGAATATTGTATTGGTGGTGGATGTAAGTGGCTCTATGGAAATGCCGAACCGTTTGCCCTTGCTGCAAACCGCCTTTCGCCTCATGGTAAAAAACCTAAGGCCTGTTGATACACTTTCCATCATTACTTACGGAGGCAGCATCCGAGTGGTGCTTCCGCCCACCGGCGGCAGTGAGCAGCAAAAAATGTTAGGTGTAATTGACAGTTTGCAGGCAGGTGGTGAAACGCCGGGCGGCTCTGCTTTGAAAACAGCTTACAATTACATTCAGCCACGTGTGCTTAAAGGTGGTAACAACCGCATCATTCTTGCTACCGATGGTGATTTTAATGTGGGAGAAATTACAGAAGATGCTTTGATACAGTTAGTGGCGCAGAAACAACAGAGTGGTGTGTACCTTACCTGCCTGGGTGTGGGCGTGGGTAATTATAAAGATTCCAAACTGGAAGCGCTGGCCAAAAAAGGCAATGGTAATTTTGCTTACATTGATAATGTGATGGAAGCAGAAAAAGTGCTGGTAACAGAATGTATGCAGACTTTTTTTGTAAGTGCCGGGGATGCTTTTATGAACCTGCGTTTTGATGCAGCGCTGGTAAAACAATACCGTTTGATTGGTTTTGATAACCGCAAGGAAGTACTGGCCGACAGTACCGTTACTATTGAAGGAGGCGAAATAGGCAGCGGTCATACATTTACGGCAGTGTTTGAAATAGAACCTGCTGTTGATATCACATCACTCAATGCGCCGGTTGCAACTGCTGATTTTGTTTACACCGTGTACGGACAAAAAGAAAAAACACAGGAGCATATTCCGTTTTACAGTTCTTATTATCCGCTGGCTGCAGCCGCTGTTGACGACCGTTTTGCCGTAGCGCTTACCTGGCTGGGTTTATTACTCAAACAATCTGCTTACCTGCCCTCCAAACAGTGGGATGGATTGGTAAACATGCTCACCGGTTTTACCAATGAACAGCATTACCTGCGCAATGAATTTATCCAGTTGGTGTTAAAGGCCAAACAGATTTATCAGCCGGAAAAAAAGAAGAAAAAGGGGAGGAGAAGAAACAGGGAGTAAGTGGAAAGATTGCTGCATCTGTTGTAAAAGGTTGTGCAGTTTCTAATCTATGGTTTATCTTTTATACGCCTGCTCAGCAAACCTGTCATCCTGAGAAACGAAGGATCTGCCGGGTGCATTTTGTTTTACCTTTCTATAAATTTTGCCTTTGTTGGTTTTGCAAACAGTTTAGCTATGTTTAAAAAGTAAGTAATTGCTCTTGGCCGGCCGTCGTTCGGTGTACTGAGTAAATTTGAATGTATCATCAACGACACCTGTACACAGCCCTTTTTTGCAGGCAGTTTTAGTCTGGCTAAAACCTTACCAGTTGCTGAAAGAACGGTGTTAATTCACGGCTTGTTGTTTCTTTATTGTTTAATGAAAGGTGTCCTAATATACTATGCCCGTTAATTGTTCCATAGAAAATATATTCTATAAAATCATACCCTTGCAGTGTTGTATAACTTTGCCTGTAGGCTTTAACTTCTTGATCGCAAACAAAAAACGGAACCTCTTCTTTGTTGTATTTTTTCATTTGCTTTTTCATTTGATCGGGTAAGCTTTCAAAGTTTTTCTTTGCTACTTCTTCTGAATCGAAAGTAGACCATGATAATGAAGTTCCATTGTAGCAACTGATTTGCCCATCAAGTGGCCCTTTATTCCATTTTGTTATTTGTGCACTGAAGGAGCAACAGTTTGATTGATTTTTACCATCACAATTTCTTGGTATTGCATAAAGTTTTGAGCAGAAATAAAAGGAATTTGTACTCTTTATGTCAATACTTGTGGTATCATAAATCGGTAAACCTATGGTGTCTTTTAGATTTGTATTTTGTCCAAATACTAAACATGTCTTGAAAGTAATGAAGAGCATTAGCAGATGTTTCATACCATTAGTGTTTGTGGTGCAAGGAGCGGTGTAAATAATAAATGTAACGTTTAAATATACAAAAGTTTTCTTTTCCTTCTCAGTCTTGCACATTGCCGGCCGTCGTTCGGTGTAACGAACGAGGGCGGTGTGCTATAATTCATCATTAGCTCTTTTATGAGCAAGGGGAAGACCAACAGGGGCAAAATGGAGAAAATTCCTTCAGTAAAAGGGATAGATGTTTTAACAGGCATATCATAAATATATAACTCTTCGTCTTGGTACGCAACGTCCCCAACTGTCTTAGTGCAACTAATCAGCTGTATCTATTGGGAGACGTTGCTGGGAAGAGAATTACTGTTCAGAGAAGTCATAAAAAAAAATAGAAAATTGCTTGGTTTTTTGCACAGTTCATGTTGCTTGTAGTGGCTTACTGTCAATCGTTAGGAATTTCAATTGGTTTAGCGAATAAGTCCTGCCAATAACTTTTTGTCGCAATACCTACGTAGTGTCTGCCTGAAACAATAAAATGAATGAGCAACCATAAAAGAAAAACGGCTTGGATTTTTATGTCAGGCGACGAGTGTCCGTTTATAGTGCCACCGAAGGAATAAAATGTAATAGCTGCCGAATATGAAAGAACTTTGAAAACACCAAGTAAAAGTGTCAAACCTAATGACAATACACCAAGTTTGTGTCGCATAATAAAAAGTCCGACTGTAATAATAAGAAGTGTAAAGCCAGCATAGTGTTCACTTTGTAAAACAATGTCTGTCGTTGAAACTGTCCATAACATAATGATGGCATAAACTGTCAAGATGATAACCGGAACGAAGTCTAAGAGATTTTTGATTTTGTCTTTTGTCATAGTTAGATGGTTGGTCCTGCCATTACAGGCAACGATCACGGCTTGCCGCAGGGCTGGTATTTTATAATTTTCAGCCTGGCAACTGAAGCCGATTGAAAAACCAAAGTACAAAATATATTCTGTTGCTCAATAGCGTAATGTCGGCTGGAACTACTGCTGATAAGTGAACAACAGTTGATGCTGCGTTTCGTCAGCCAGCATTGCAGCAAACCGATTGTTGTATGCCGCTTTTCTCTGTCACAATCAGAGACTAATGATTCTGTTCGCAACTTTCCTACAATGTTCTATGTCGCCATTCAAGCCCATTCTGTCAATCTCTACGTCAAATAGATATTGTGCGATAGTTTCAGCGTCGGCACCTTGCAGTTTTAAACGCCAAACATGAGGAAGGTATCCGTAATACTCATCTCTTGCTTGTTCACAATCATTGATGCCGATAGGGTCCCATTCAGTCCAAAGAATATCGTCTATTTGTCTGTATAGAACTTGTTCTTGTGATAAAGGTTTATGTTCCATCTTAAAAAGTTATTCTTAAACCCTTATTATTAAACTCTGGTGAATGAACGGAAAAGAGTTTTTCTTCGAGTTCCTTTCGTCCAAGTGCAACAGGAATAAATGAAAGTGTCAAATTTGATGAAATATATTTGTCAAGTTCTGCTTCAATAGCGTCACAAAACCTTTGTTTGGAAGAAGGTTTCGTAAAGTCAACTCTGTCCGAATATAATTTTGTCCCGAGTGAACGCCTTAGTGTATGATTACGAGTATCAATAAGATCTTTCATCCGTCCCCGAATACTCCCTGTCTCACCTGCGTAAATAACTGTGTCACCAAGGCGGAAAATATAAACTCCAGGCGTGTTAGGAAATTGTGTCGCCCAAGTGCGTTTCAGTATAATTTTATACCTGTCTGCGGAAAGAAGCTCATTAAGTAAGTTGTCAAGGTAAGCTGTAACTGAAATCTGCATGGTGTGTTAATAAAGTGGCATACAACACATAAATATACGCCACTCCTTTAAAATTCCAATTTCTTAAACCAATGGTTTTCATAGCTTCTTTTGTCGCCTTTTTAGATTGTTGATACACAAAAGGCGACATCAATCTGTGTCGCCTTTCTAGTTGTACAAAAAAATTTTACTCCTTCACCTTCACCCGCACCCCTTCACTATGGCTTGTAAACTCCGGCGCATACATACATTGTATGGTGGTAATACCTGCACTGTAGGTACCGGCATGGGTAATGAAGAGCGGGTATTCAAACACATAAGTGCCACGTAGCAGGCGGTCAAAGAAAAAGTTGGTGCTCGCATCTTTCGTGCTTTCATAATAACCCAAACCATCCTGCCATTTATACGTACTCAATACATTCACCGGTTCCATACAACTGGCACGCATATCTTTCATGTGTACATACTCCATGTTACGGTCCACACGCAACTCAATACGTACTTTGAGTTTGTCGCCCACTTTCAATTCCGTTCCTTCTTCCACGGGAGTTAACACCGGCCCTTTGGCGCTGTTGCGTTCAATAAAATAGTTCTTCTGCAATTTCAAAGGAGTTTCGGCAGAAGTAATCTTATCTAAGTTTTCAAAGTACTGCCAGTAAGCAGCACCCCAAACCACGGAGTGGTTTGCTTTCCCCTCTCCTTTTGGAGAGGGGTTAGGGGTGAGGTGTACCTGTATCTTTCCCATATCATTTGTTATCAAACTTCCCTCCACACTTCTTTTAAAATAACCGCTTCCTGCTTCTGTTTTTTCTGTGGCAGATGAAAAGAATTGATTACCTGCTTTTACTTCCACCAATGTTTCCTGCTCTAATACATTCGTTCCCTGCAGCAGCAATGCATAACAGGCTTCAGCCGTGGCAATGGTGGTTTTCCAGTTCTGCACCTGTTTTTGTTTGAGCAGCCATGTTTGCAGATCGCTTACGGCTTTGGTGTCTTTTGCCACTTCATGAAATACTTCAATCATCAATGCCTGTGCTTCCACCGGCGCCTGGTACCGGTAATAACCACTGTTGAATTCTTTCCAGTACATGCCCATCTCTTCATGCATCAATGCATTTTCTCTTAACGATTTTACAATCGCATTGGCTGTTGCTGCCTCTTTGTTGCGGTGTAAGGTTAATGCAAGCATGCCCTGCATATAGCGGCTTTGCTGCAACCAGTATTGTTTGCCCTGTGCACTGTAATAGGCAAAGGCTGCTTCGGTGCCCCTGGTTTGCGGCAACTGTTGCAGCATACTCCGCATGTACAAATACTGTATTTGTGTATAGCTGATATTGTTTTGATTGAGTTTTACTTTTTGTTTTTTTAACCACTCGAACTCTTCTTTGAGTTTGTTATCCAGATAGGGGATGGCTTTTAACAGTAAAGCGTTGATGGTTTTTTCGGATGCTGCCGGCAATGCATTCAGCTTTTGCAAATGACCGATACCCGTAACAATGTATTGGGTGATGTAGCGGTTATCCGGTCCGCCTTTGAACCACACAAAACCACCATTGCTGCTCTGCATTTGCAGCAGTTGATTCAATGCTTTGTCCAGCTCTTTGCTCATCCGCACCATATCAAACAACAAAGCGATGATTTTCTTTTGCTGTTCTTCATTCTTTGCCTGTAATACCCAGGGCGTTTCTGCCAGCAATACGGCTTTTAATTCTTCATTCTTTTGTAGATTCGAAAGTAATGCTGAAGTATCTTTTATTTTCCATTGTTCAAACACCGCTTTGATCTTTGGCATTTTGGAAACAATATGATATGCCAGAGCGTTGGCATAAAAACGGTTCCATGTTTGTTCTGCACATTCATAAGGATACTCCATCATATAAGGCAATGCCTGCACAGCATACCAAACAGGATTGCTGGTGAATTCAACAGTAAAACGGTGATGCTGCAGTGTAGGGGAATTGCTGTTTAATAATTTCGTAAAAGAAAAATTCTTAGTGCCATCTCCATGCATGTTCAGCGGGAGCGACTCTGTTACGAGCATACGGTTGGTGAGAACAGGCAGGGTCATCTCTTCGCCATCACTTTTATCGTTGGCTTTAGCCACAATCCTGTACGTAACGGCCTCATTGAAATTGTAAGGCACTTCGCTTTGAAAACTCACCACCGTACTTTGTCCCGCTGCTACGGTGAAATACTGAAACGGAGTCAGGTTTTGAAACCATGCATCTACTGGTTGTAAGGTAGAAGCATTTAAAAACTGGAGCTGACTGTTACCGGTAATTTCTTTATCCGTTAAGTTGGTGATCTTGGCAGTGAATAAAAAGCGATCACCTTCCCGGAGGAAACGGGGAGCAAAGGGTTGTACCATCAACTCTTTTTGGGTAACAATCTCCTGTTGGGCAATGCCAAACGAAGCATCTTTGGTATGACTGAGCAATTGCCATTTCCACTTGGTGAGTGATTCCGGCATGGTGAATTTGATAATCACATTGCCATTGGAATCTGTTTGCAACTGCGGAAAGAAGAAAGCTGTTTCGGAAAAGTTTTTACGGATTTGGATGTTATTTTCAGAAGAAGGAATTTCTTTGGGTTGTGTATTTCTGTTTTTTCCTGTTTTAGGCCCAACTTCATTATATGCTAAATCAATTTCGCCATTAAGATTAAAAGCGAATTTTGTATCTTTTTCAATTACTGGAATTCCTTCTGCCATCTGCATAACTGGCATGGGCATTTTCATGTGTTTTGGACTATTCAATGCTACATGGTCAATCGTTAAGAGATCATCATAAATTTTTGCATAATCATAAACTTTTGGATTGTCAAAATATTTCTCCCGGGAACGAGCTTCATCAAAACCACCATCCTTCCAATTATTCCTCAAACTATTACTTCCAAATAAATCCGGCTTTGTCCATCCATGCGGTTTAAACTGATCCAGCGATGCATCATACATACTCGTTAATAATTCTGTAGCTGCTTTTTCTCCCTTGCTGCCGCTGATGGTTACTTTCCATTCTTCAGTACTGCCGGGTAAGGTTTTATTGCGGTAGGTTTCGAAACTGATCTTTAGTTCTTTATTGGTGTACGGCACATTCACAAAACGGGTTGTATTATAAAAACGGTTCTGTTTTACAAAAGAGAATACAGAACCAAAACCACCACGGTTATTTTCTGTAACGGTATGTGTAAATTCTTTTTGCTGATTACTGATGTTGAAGAACGCATACACCGGCTCTTTGCTGAATTCTTTTTCCTGCTGTTCAATCACAAACAAATCAGTGGCACTGCTGCCGAAACGATAGGTGGCAGTTTGTCCGGGTTCTTTGGTAATTGTTCTTACTGCATCCCAAACATAGGTGGGAAGTACCGGTTGTTCATTCGACTCTGTTAACTGGATAAAAGCAATATTTTTTACTTCATTACCATCTTTATCTATTGTTATCGCTTCAATAGCATACCAACCCGCCGCAAATTTTCGATTTTCAATTTTGAATTTTCCACTTTCTAAACTAGAGTCACTACGTTCAAACACTTTCTCTCCCCGTTTCCAGTTTGAAATATTTCTCTCATCATCATATTCATCATAGGGGAAGTTGCTGATGTACTCCTGTTCATTCATTAAAAACTGATCGGGTTGTTCCCAGTAACGGTCACGGATCAGTCGCTTGGGTGTTTCTAATTGGTAAAATCTTACTGTTACATTTGCTTTTTCAAAGGCACCCATGCTGTTTTTGGTACTGATGCTGATCTGTTTCAAACTGTCAGCCAGCATGGTTTCACCCTGCGGGAGATCAATTTCCAGGAATAAAGATTTATAACCGATACTGATGATGGTTTCGCCGGACCTGGTTTCACCGTTGAGGTCTGTTACATCAGCAATTACTTTGTAATCAAATACCGGTTCTAATTCTTTCCGTACTTTTTTATCAGGTATAGCGGTGAAGATAATTTCAAAACTTCCATCTGCTTTGGTAGTTGTTTCACCATGTGCAATTTCCTGCGACTCCGTAGGCGGCCATCCCCATTTCCAGCACAGCCACGGATATAGTAATCTTGGCTCCCGCACCACCCGGTATTTTACATTCGCATTGTCAATATTATTTCCTGCGTAGGCTTTGGCGTTGCCGGTAATTTTTACTGCATCACCCACTTTGTACGTTCCTTTCAACACAGGATATTCCACATAAAATTTCGGACGCTTGTATTCTTCAACTGAAAAATAAAGCTGGCTTTGAATGGTTTCATCTTTAATAAAAAACTGTCCGTTCAAACCGCCCTGCGGTAACACAAAACTTCCGGTATATGAACCATATTCATTCGTACTTACTTTGATGGAATCAACTTTCTGGTAATTGGCATCGTACAGGTACAAAGTGGTTTTGTAATTGCTTACAATTTTTGGTTTGCCGCTTGCAGCATCGTTGGTGATGACAATGCCTTTGAAGTACACTGTTTGTCCCGGACGGTAAATAGAACGATCGCTGAAGAGAAAGGCTTTCCTGTTTTTCAATTCATCCCGGTTGGTTGCTTCACCACGCCAGTTATAATTGTAAAAACCATCATCCAGGAACAAACGGTCTTTTTCATAGCTTACATCCAGCCGGTATTGTTCACTGGTTTTATCACCTGCAAAACGAAAATAGCCGTTTGCGTTCGTCTTGTACAATTCACCTTTTGTTAATTCATACTTGCTGTTGTTATAAATGTAAGCTTGTTTCCATACCTGTACCGTTGCCTGTTGAATGGGTTTACCTGTTTCCCGGTTCAGCACAAAAAAATCCTGGCCGTTATAAATCCAGGCCAATGCACTTACATGTACATACTGTGCACTTAAAATATTTTCTGCCGTGCTAAACTGTTCATTGGCGCTGGCTATGATGAGATATGTTCCCACCGGCAATGAAGGGATTTTAATCTCGGCTTTATGTACCTGGTAAT
The DNA here is from genome assembly GCF_045780045.1 of Lacibacter sp. MH-610. Taxonomy (NCBI): domain Bacteria; kingdom Pseudomonadati; phylum Bacteroidota; class Chitinophagia; order Chitinophagales; family Chitinophagaceae; genus Lacibacter; species Lacibacter sp. MH-610. Next base: position 3,420,299 of record NZ_CP116002.1, on the reverse strand, counting down.
CTTCTGTTGCCGGCATGTTGTACTGAAACTGTTGCACAGGTTTCAGTTTTGCCAGTTTGTTCCAGTAAGCTGCTTCCCAATAATTCTCCCGTTCTGTTTCTTCATCCGGCGTTTTTGTTACGGGGATGATGCGGAAATAAAGTACAGGCGTATTCCTGTACGTGATGAGCGAACGGAAAGGTTGATCAGGCAGGTTTACTTTTTCTGTTTTGAGTGATAATTCTTTGTTCCTGATTTCACGGATCAAATTGCTGCAGTTGATCTTACCTTCTGTTTTTTCTTTTTGGTTGATAACAGTGTTGCAGAGTTCCAATGCTTTTTTATAATACCAGCGTGGGTTCAGATCATCATCCGTTTTGTGTTGGGTGAAGTCATAGGTTGCTGCAAAATCAGCATAATCTTTTGCCAATAAATAAACAGCTTGTGAAACAACGGGCTGGTTGTTGTATTGCTTTATCAAATGATTGAGTGCAGTTCGGTACTGTTGATCTTTGTTTTCATGCGTGGAGAAACGGTTCACAAATTCAATACGTCTCAGGTCCACATCCATCAATGCATCCGGTTTTTGATCGTTTAAATGAAAGCGGATGAGTTGCTGATAAAGCAGTAATGCTTTATGATGAAGCGATGATGAATCAGCCGTTGGAAATTTGCGATTGATGAAATCAGTTGCGGGGTCAAAGGCAGAAGCATTGTTGAGTTCAAATGCATCAGCCGGTATGCTGATGGTGCGTTCATCATTTTCAAAATAGTCGAGTGCACGATGGGCCAGCAGATCAAAAAGAGTGGGGCGGAGGTGCCGCACATTTCCTTTTTCAATGATAGGCTCCAGTTTATCCAGCCTTGTTTGCTTTAATAGTTTTTCCTGTGCTAAAGATTGCAGGTATAATGTTGCAATGCGTTGATGCAGGTCATCAAGGGTCCAGGTGCTGATATCGTTTTTTTGAAACTGTACGGTATTGGTTCTGTCGTAAAATTGCCAGCGGTTGTTTTGCAGGTATTGCCAATAAGCTTCCGCTAAGAGATTGGTGAGAATACTTTTGGCCGGTTCTTTTGCAATACGTACTTCTTTTTCTAATTGCTGAATAGAAAGCAGATCTGCATCTTCTTCTTTTTCCTGCTGCAGGTTGATGCGGAAGATGAGGGCTTTGATGAGTTGTGCATCATTCTTTTCTTTTTGGGCAGCGGTATAAATGGCTTGCACCTGTTTGATGGCCGAAGCGGTGAGTCCTTTTTTATTCATGAGCTCATCCACCTTTTTCCAGGCGGCTGTATAATTAAATGTTGGTTGTGCCTGCATAGTAGTAAAAGCAAAAAATAAAATGTTAGCAAGAATGATTCGTTTGAAGGGCATGTGTGTTTTATTTTAATGTAAGGTATCAAAATTTTGTTTGTGTGATGATGAGATGCAAAATAGAATGTGATTACATAAATGTGAAGGATAACAAACAAAGACGACACCTTTTGTAGTATAAGGTGTTGCCTTTGTTTGGAGATAAGTAAAAACGCCTTCCGATTATCCGTTGCCTTTTTACAACTAAAGAAGCGTGGGGGCGTTTTCCTCTGTGCTCTCCCCATATCTCTGTGTGCAGTTTTTTTGCACACAGAGGGCACAGGGCACACAGAGATATAAATGCTCCGCATTTAGGTGAACCCGAAAGTCTTGCAATACTACAATGTAAATACCCCAATGATAATAGTATAATGTCTCTGCCTGTTACTCCTTCCTTTAACGAATCTTTAATTGATTGCATGCTGCTTACGGCATTTGGTTTGTCATCTATGTAAAAAACAAAGGAGGTTTTATGAAATGCCCATCGCCTCCTTTCAAATAACTAATGATGGGCATACTAAGTGGCAATTGATAACCATTAAAAATGAATCACATGAAACAGATTTTTACCCTTATCACGATGTTGTTCACCACCATTGTTGCTGTTGCACAATGGGGGCCTAATAACAACAACCGCAACTGGAATCAAACCCGCTTTAGTGTAACGAGTTTAACCAATCGTCCCATACGTGTAATGATTGACGGGCAATGGATCCAGGATCAGAACAATGATATCCGCATCAGCTATCTCAACCCCGGCATGCACCGTATACAGATTTATGCCATGAACCGTAACAGCCGTGACCGTGACGACAGGGGATGGGGCAGGGGCAATAACCGCAATGGTGATCTTATCTATAATGTAAACCTCAACTTACGGCAGGGTATGCATACAGATATTCTCATCAACCGTTTCGGAAGAGTGTTTGTAGACGAACAAACCATTGACAACCGCTGGGATGATAACTGGAACAATGGCGGCTGGAATAACGGAGGCGGCTGGAACAATGGTGGTGGCTGGAACAATGGCCGCCGTGACCAGGCGATGGATAACAACAGCTTTCAGCAATTCAAGCAAATGATTCAGCGGGAAAGCTTTGATGATAATAAACTCAACATGATCCGCTCAACATTGCCAAACAATTTTGTGAGCAGTACGCAGGTAAGAGAGTTGATGCAGCAAATGAGTTTTGAACAAAACAAACTGGAGCTGGCTAAGTTTGCTTACCGCTACACAACTGACCGTAACAACTACTTTGTGGTGAATGATGTATTCAGTTTCGGTAACAGTAAAACAGAACTCTCCCAGTTCATCATGAACTACAGGGATTAACAGGATTCAGTAAAAACAACCTATACAAAAAATCCCGCTGTACGGCGGGATTTTTATTTATCAAAAAGGCGTCACCATTTTGAGTTTAAGGTGATGTCTTTTAAAGAAGCATATTTATTTCTTCAGCACTGCAGCCATCGTCTTTCCGATATCGGCCGGGCTGGCAACAACATGAATACCGCACTCACTCATGATTTTCATTTTAGCAGCAGCTGTATCTTCTGCACCACCAATAATAGCACCGGCATGACCCATACGGCGGCCGGGAGGCGCTGTTTGTCCGGCAATAAAACCAACCACCGGTTTCTTTGCATTTTCTTTATACCATCTTGCTGCTTCTGCTTCCATACCACCGCCGATTTCACCAATCATCACCACCGCATCTGTATCCTCATCATTCATAAATAATTCCAGTACTTCTTTCGTAGTAGTGCCAATGATGGGATCACCACCAATACCTACTGCAGTTGAAACGCCCAGACCTGCTTTTGCCACCTGGTCAGCTGCTTCGTAAGTTAAGGTACCACTCTTGCTCACAATACCTACACGACCCTGTTTAAACACAAAGCCGGGCATAATACCCACTTTGCATTCTCCCGCTGTTATCACACCCGGACAGTTAGGTCCGATCAATCTTGTTTTGGTACCTGCTAAATAATTTTTTGCCTTCACCATATCCTGTACCGGAATGCCTTCTGTAATACAAACCACCAGTTCAATGCCTGCATTGGCAGCTTCCATAATGGCATCGGCAGCAAAGGCCGGCGGTACAAAAATGATGCTCACATTGGCACCCGCCTGTTTTACCGCATCTTCCACCGTATTAAATACAGGTTTGTTCAAATGCGTAGTGCCGCCTTTACCGGGCGTAACACCACCCACCACATTGGTACCGTACTCAATCATCTGCGTAGCATGAAACGTACCTTCCGTACCCGTAAAACCCTGTACAATTACTTTGGAATTTTTATTAACCAGAATGCTCATATGGATTGCTTTTTTGTGGCGCAAAGATAAGGGTTGAAGGTTGATTGGTTTATTTGTTTATACGGTTTTTGGGGGCTCTCATCTCAGATACTAATAGCAGCAGTTGCCGGGCTGTACGCTGCAAGTCCTCCCGCCCTCCGGGGGGCGGATGCGGGCTTTCCGCTTCCATCCCGCAGCCCTTCCGCTATACTTCTTTGATCAGCTTTTTTCACAGCAATGTGCAGGTGTTGGTTCAGACGGCTTCGCAGGTCGACCCAAACCGGGCTTTCTTAATTCATTTGTTCCATTCAAATCATCTCGCCCAAACACTTGCCACATTCTTTCCTGTATAGCCCCAGGTGCAGCTGCCCCAGTAACTTTGCCATTGAGCTTTGGGGTCATCTTCCAGGCGAATCATGTTTACACAGCTTACCATCCATTCACCCTTGGGTTCCACTGTAAAACTGATGATACCGTTTTCATCACTGGTGTAAGAAGAATCTGTAACACCGTCGGGCATTTTATGCCACACTCTTATTTTATGTTGCGATAATGGTTCTTTGTTAAACAGGATTTTCATTTTCATGAGTTGCTTACCGTTTACTGCATAAGGTTGTGATTGCGGAATAATATCCAATGGTAATGGAGTTTGCTTTTTGTAAACATCTGTTTTAACAGCACCGACTTGTACAATCGTTTTTACGGAACGCTGATAGTATTCTCTTCCTGCAGAATCTGATTCATTATGTTCCTTGCGGTAATCAATTGCGTTGGTTAACCCATCTTCCGTTACATACTCCAGGAATTTTTGCGGCTCCAGTTCAATATAGGTGTTGAGATTATTAAAAACTACCATCGCTGTACCTTCTTCAAAAATGCTGAATTGAAGCGAGTCTCCTTTTTCATCGCTGATGTGTTGGTGAAGTGATGAATCAACTACATCGCTGTAATAAAGTTGGAGCAAATTTATTTTTTCACGGTTGCCGCTCCAGTTCTCCCCTTTAAATCCTTCGCCCACTTTTAAACGGATATTGATTTCTTCGCCCCTTGAAAAAATATATTGCTGTGGTTCCAGCCAGAACTCATGAGCCAGAACAGGTGCTATTACAAAAAAAAGTAACAGAAGAAAGAATGATTTTATATTCATCATCAATCCGTTTTATATAAAGTTGCAAACAACTAACTACTATCGGTTAATGACTACCGGCTTTTTTCTTCTTACTTAATCATTTCATCCATATTCCGGTCGTCGCTTATTTTTCCTTTTGCTTCCAGCATACGCATATCCTTGGCATCTTTTAAAAACTCAGAAGCAAAAATGAATTTGTTCAGCTCCTCGTTTTTACTGAAGATAATGTCTTTATTGGTGCCGCTCCATTCTTTATGACCCTGGTGCATAAAAAGGATATTATCGCCTATTTCCATTACACTGTTCATGTCGTGTGTATTCACAACGGTCGTCATGCCGTATTCTGTAGTAATTTCTTTAATGAGTTTATCAATTACTAAAGAAGTTTTGGGATCAAGACCACTGTTCGGTTCATCACAAAACAAAAATTTCGGGTTGAGTACAATGGCACGTGCAATGCCCACCCGTTTCTTCATACCACCACTTATTTCAGAAGGAAATTTGGCATTGGCGCCGGTGAGGTTTACTCTTGCCAGTACTTCGTTCACACGGTCGTGTTTTTGTTTCTGGTTCAGTCTTGTAAACATATCCAGCGGAAACATCACATTCTGTTCTACGGTCATACTGTCAAACAAAGCACTGCCCTGGAACAGCATGCCAATCTGCTGGCGTAAGTTTTTCCGTTCATCTGCATTCATGTTGGTAAAGCTTTCGCCATCATATTGAATTTCGCCACTGTCCGGTTCAAACAAACCAACAAGACATTTCATAAGTACCGTTTTACCACTACCACTGGCACCGATAATGAGATTGCACTTGCCGGTTTCAAACACAGCACTTACATCATTAATCACTACTTTATCAGAAAAACCTTTGACGATATTTTTGATTTCAATCATAGATTACAAAAGGATGGCTGCCAACGCATAGTCTGCCAGCAAAATTAAAATACAACTTACAATTACTGATTTGGTACCGGCTCTTCCTATTTCCAGTGAACCACCTTCTACATGATAACCATAGTAAGCAGGAATGCTTGAAATAATAAAAGCATAAGTATAGGATTTGCTGAGTGCAAACACTACATTATAAGGAATGAAATCTTCCAATAATCCCTGGTTGTAGATTTCAGGCGGCAAAATGCCGGAAATTTCACCTGCCATTTTTCCTCCCCAGATACCCAGCACGGCAGCCATAATTACCAAACAGGGAACCACAATAAGTGCTGCTATTATTTTGGGAAGTACCAGGTAGGTTTTAGTGTTGATGCCCATTATTTCAAGTGCATCTATCTGCTCGCTGATGCGCATATTACCCAACTCACTGGCAATACGGGAGCCAACTACACCTGCCAGTACTACGCATATAAGTGTAGGTGCCAGTTCAAGAATAATATTATCTCTTACAATAACAGCAATAACACTTTTAGGAATGAGCGGTGTTACTAACTGGTAAGCTGTTTGCACGGTGGTTACCGCACCAAGAAAAACCGAGATAATGATCACAATACCCAGCGAACGCACACCAATTTCATTGCACTGGTGCATGAGTTCTTTCCAGTAGAGTTTCATGTTTTCAGGCCGTGAGAACATGCCTTTGATCATCAACAGGTAGCGGCCTAAATGCGTGAAAAAATTCATACAATGAAGTTAGGGAAATATTGAATAGTCCACGGACCACGGTCGATAGTCCATAGCCGTGAACTATAGTTGGTAGTTAACTACAAATCATTAGTATCTTCTGTTGACCGTAGGCCGTGGACTGTCGACTGTCCTCACATCACAGTCGATGGTTCTCCATAGCTGTGGCTATGTTTCATAGTTAACTATAAATCATTATTATCTTCTGTGGACCGTCGACCGTGGACTGTCGACTGTTGACCGTCTTCTCCTCACATATCATGACTCACTTTTTTAAACCGCTTCCACCAACTGCTTTTTTTAATTTCTTCTACCGTATTCACCTGGGTTTTCATTTGCGCATCCACAACAGCAATCAACACCATATTGAAGATGGAACGAACGCTGCTGCCCAACTGTAAAATATGCACCGGCTTCTTCAAGCCCAATAAGATGGGGCCGATGGCATCTGCATCGCCCAACTCCTGCAATAAATTATAAGCAATATTACTGCTGGCAAGGTTCGGGAAGATGAGTACGTTGGGTGCACCGTTCACCAGTTCACTGAAGGGGTAGTTTTCTTTGAGAATATCTTTATTAAAGGCAACAATGGGTTGTATTTCTCCATCGCAAACAAGATTGGGTTCCCGTTCTTTAACGATTTCACGGGCACGTGCTACCAGTTTTGCTTCAGCTGAATCGCTACTGCCAAAGTTCGAATAACTGAGCATGGCCACACGGGGCGTAATACCAAAAGCACGTACTTCTTTTGCAACTAACTGTGTGATGTCAGCCAGTTCATCAGCCCGTGGGTTAAAATTCACCGTTGCATCAGCCAGGAAAATAGGACCACGTTTCGTGAGCATGATGTACATGCCGGCAATTTTGCGAACGTTCTCATCTTTACCAATTACCTGCAATGCCGGACGAATCGTATCCGCATACTTACGGCTTAATCCACTGATCATTGCATCTGCCATTCCGGTTTCCACCATCATACAGCCAAAATGCGTACGCTCTTTCATCGCTTTAATTCCTTCGTAGCGGTTTAATCCCTTACGCTGACGTTTCAAAAAGAACAAACGACCAAACTCTTCCCGTTGGTGTTCCTGTTCTTTGCTTTTGGGATCAATCAACGGAATACCTTCGAGGTCAATACCGTTGGCATCCGCCATTTGCTGAATATTCTTTACATCACCTAACAGGATGGGGTAGGCGATTCCTTCTTCAAAGGCCAGTTGTGCGGCTTTGATCACTTTTACATTCTCCGCATCAGCAAATACCACACGACGTGGATCTTTTCTTGCCTTGCTTCCAATAGCACGCATCAGTTGGTTATCGATACCTAAGCGTTTGTTGAGTTGATGTACATATTCATCCCAATTGGTGATAGGATGTTTTGCTACACCACTATCCATGGCAGCTTTTGCTACCGCCGGTGCTACATAACTTAACAAACGTGGATCGAGTGGTTTAGGGATAATATAGTTAGGGCCGAATGAAATATTCTTTTCATTATAAGCCATGGTTACAATATCAGGAACGGGGCTTTTGGTTAATTCAGCTAATGCTTTTACAGCGGCCAGTTTCATAGCTTCGTTAATGGTAGTAGCACGTACATCCAGTGCACCACGGAAGATATAAGGGAAGCCCAAAACATTATTCACCTGGTTCGGATAGTCACTACGGCCGGTAGCCATAATAATGTCTTTGCGTGCATCAATGGCATCTTCCCAGGAAATTTCGGGGTCAGGATTGGCCATGGCAAATACGATAGGGTTTTTTGCCATGCTCTTTACCATTTCTTTGCTGATGACGTTGCCTTTGCTTAATCCTATAAATACATCAGCACCTTTCATTCCTTCTTCCAGCGATTGATTTTTTCCTTTCTGAACGAATTGTTTTTTCATATCATCCAGATCGGTACGACTTTCATGAATCAATCCCTTACTGTCATACACAAAGAAGTTCTCTGTTTTGGCACCCAGTGCAATGTAGATTTTCATACACGCAACGGCTGCTGCTCCTGCACCATTCACTACAAATTTTACTTTGTCAATTTTTTTCTTTTGCAGTTCCAATGCATTCAGCAATGCGGCAGCACTGATGATGGCAGTACCATGCTGGTCATCATGCATCAAAGGAATTTTCATTTCTTCCTTGAGACGCTGTTCTATGTAAAAACATTCCGGCGCTTTAATATCTTCTAAATTGATTCCTCCAAAAGTGGGCTCCAGTGCTTTTACAATCTGTACAAATTTTTCAGGATCTTTTTCATTGATCTCAATATCATACACATCAATGTCTGCAAAAATTTTGAAGAGTACTCCTTTCCCTTCCATGACTGGTTTACCTGCTTCCGGACCAATATCACCGAGGCCCAGTACGGCTGTACCATTACTGATAACGGCTACTAAGTTTCCTTTAGCGGTGTATTTATAAACATCTTCAGGGTGGGCTGCAATTTCCAAACAGGGTTCAGCCACTCCCGGGGAGTAAGCAAGTGAAAGATCTCTCTGTGTTTTAGCTTCTTTAGTAGGGATTACTTCAATTTTTCCCGGTCTTCCTTTGGCATGGTATTCCAGCGCCTGCTGGCGACGTAATTGTTCTTTGTTCATATCTGTTTAATTGTGCAAGCAATACAGTTGTTGAGGGTTCAACAACAGGGCGGCAAGGTACGTAAATTGGAGAAAGTGGGCTTTGATGCGGTATTGTAAAAGTTTTTTCAAAATTGGCGGGCCTTTATTTCAGTTCATACATTTCACTTAATTTACAATACTAAACCGTGTATATGAAACGACTTCATATTACCATACTTGCAGTTTTACTCCTCTCGTTTGCCGCCTGTAAGAAAAATAAGAAAGAAAGGAGCTACGATGAGATTGTGATGGATACTGTGGTGGCTTACACAAAAGAAATTTATTTATGGTACAACCAGTTGCCGGCCACATTGCCCGGTAATACGCCGGATGCAGTTATGAATAACATCCGGCAATACAGTAAAGAGCCCGGCTTTTCAGCGCCGGTAGACCGCTGGAGTTTTGCTATTACAAAAGCTGAATGGAATAATATCAGCAGCGGGGTTGGTGCCGATTTTGGTATGCGTGTTTTTTTCAGAAACACTTCGGATTTACGGGTGGCATCAGTTGACAGAAACGGTCCTGCGGGAGCTGCCGGTGTGCAAAGGGGCTGGAAGATTAACAGCATTAATGGTGTTACAATTAATGATACCAGCCAGAGTAATTTTATCGTGAATACTGTGTATGCCTCTCCTACTACAAGATTCAATTTTACGTTGCCTGATAATTCAACAAGAGACGTAACGCTCAACTCACAGATTTTTGCAGGCAATCCTTTTATGGCCGATAGTGTTTATAGCGTTGGAGCCTCTAAGATTGGTTATTTTGTTTTGAATTCTTTTTTGGGTGATACCACCCAGATGCGCAACAACTTTGACCGCATCTTTAATAAGTTTATCAATGCCGGTGTGAATGATGTGGTGATTGACCTGCGGTATAACAGTGGTGGCTATGTTTCACTTTCTCAATACCTGCTCAACTGGATTGTTCCCAATGCGGGTAACGGACAGGTAATGTTTACGGAAGCTTACAATGATAAATATGCTTCCCGTTTTAATGAAACAGCTATTTTTCAGAAGAAGGGAAGTTTAAATCTTAACAGGATATTTTTTATTGTAAGTAAGCAATCTGCCTCTGCGAGTGAATTAACGATCAACAGCATCCGTCCGTTTATGGATGTGAAACTGATAGGTCCTACCAGCACACACGGGAAACCTGTAGGTTATGGAGGATGGAGCGCAGGGAACTGGTATTTCTTTCCCGTTTCTTTCCGTACCATCAATAAAAATAATGAAGCCAATTATTTCAATGGTTTTACACCGGACCATATCAGTGCTGATGGTTTGGATAAAAACTGGGGTGATGTCAATGAAGCATGCTTAAGCAGGGCCATTCGCTTTATTACCACCGGTAGCTGGTCAAGGCTGGCACCCGTTGATGAAACACTTGCAAGAGAGCAGGCGTTGATTGCTCCTGCCAATGTGCACCTGGATGCTCCAAAGCTGAAAGGTATGTTTGGTAAAATGAAAAGGCCGTAACATTTGAAACAATTCAATAAAAACCTGCATCATTCATGCAGGATTTTTTTTATAGAAATGATTGTTGATTGAGATGTTTATACAGAAGTACCTAACCATGCCATCATGCCCATACCAATGGCAATGGCATCTTCATCAATATTAAAAGTAGGAGTGTGTACACCGCTGGTAATACCTTTTGCTTCATTCATTACTCCGAGACGGAAAAAACAACCGGGTATGATTTGTGAGTAATAACCAAAATCTTCCGCACCCATGCGTAATTCTGTTTCTTCCACATTGCTGCTGCCCATGAATTCTTCAGCTTTTGTTCTTGCTTTATTGTTAAGCGCTTCGTTATTGTAAACGGTGGGATAACCAATGTCAATATGAAGATCCAGTGTGCCGCCCATACTTTCAACTAATTGCGTAGCGGTACGCCTGATGAGTTCATGTGCTTTAAAACGCCACTCTTCATCCATGGCTCTGAACGTTCCCATCAGCTTTACTTCATTGGGAATAACATTGGTAGTGGTACCGCCGTTAAAAGATGTAATAGAAAGTACAGAGGGCTGATGCGGGTTTTTATTACGGCTGATGATTTGTTGTAAACTGATGATAAGATGTGATGCAATTAAAATGGGATCAACTGTTAAATGCGGGGAAGCTGCATGACCGCCTTTGCCTTTTACAGTGATGTATAATTCATCTGCACTTGCCATTACTTTACCGCCTCGAAAACTTAGTTTTCCCAATGCTAAACCCGGATGCACATGCAAACCAAAAATGCATTGCGGTTTGGGATTTTCCAAAACACCATCTCTTATCATATAACTGGCGCCACCGGGATTCCGTTCTTCACCCGGTTGAAAAATTAGCTTCACCGTTCCTTCCCATTCTTCTTTTAATTCGTTGAGAATTTTAGCAGTACCTAACAAACAGGTGGTATGTACATCATGACCACAGGCATGCATAATGCCATCTTTTGTTGATTTATAAGGCACATCGTTTTCTTCATGAATCGGCAGTGCATCCATATCAGCTCTTAAAGCAATAACTCTGGATGATGGATTTTTGCCTTCAATCAAACCTACCACACCTGTTTCCGCCATTTTAGTAAACGGAATGCCGAATTCTTTTAACTTCTTCTGAACAAAGGCAGAGGTTTCAAATTCCTGGTAGCTGAGTTCAGGATGTGCATGCAGATGATGACGTACATCTATAAACTCCTGTTTGTATTCTTGCGCTAATGCTTTGATCTTTTCCTGTAGCATAGTGGAACAAAGGTAATGGAGATGAGAGAAAGCTGAATGATGAATTCAGGCACTGGTGTCAGGACCTCGCAGACGTCAGACACCATACCGATAAAAGCTATGTTCAATGATGAACTGAACGATGAAGCGAGCCTGCCTTTACTGTCAGGCAGGCGTGGCAATACCGATGCCATGTGCACAAGTGTCCGCCAATCATTCTATTCCTCTATCAACGAAGTTGATTTCTTAATTTCTTTAATAGCATCAAACAGCTTATCCAGATCCGCCTGCGCATTAAATGCCTGGATGCTGTAGCGCAAATAAACTTTATCTCCATGAGGCATTACAGGAATCTCAATCCTGTATTGATCAAAGAAATAGTGATGCAGCTTTTCAGGTTCTTTTGTTTTGATGGTAGCGCAATACAGCTGGGCAATAAAATCATCATTCACCGGGGCAATAGGGGAGGCATTCAGCAGTTTGCAAAGCTCCGATGCATTTTCCTGTACCAGCTTTCTGCAGGCAGCATTTATTGTTGGCCAATTATGTTGTTTCATAAATGCTACTGCATCCGGAATAGTAAGGAATGCTGAAAAATCCCTGGTGCCCTGCATTTGATGATAATCTAAAAATTGTGAGTGGGAGGGTTTAGCAGCTTCATAACCCCAACTTATGATAAGAGGATCAAACAAATGCTGATGCTCCCGCTTTACATAGAGGAAGGAACTCCCTTTTGGGGTCATCATCCATTTATGACAGGCACCCGTGTATATATCTACACCCATCGCTGTAAGATCAACCGGCACCTGGCCAGGGCCGTGAGCACCATCAATAAAGGTAAGAATGCCTCTTTCTTTGGCGGCTTTGCAAATTTCTTCTACCGGCAAACGTAATCCCGTACTGCTGGTAAGATGACTGATGAAAATGAGCTTGGTTTTTTCTGTTGCCTTGCTCATGAACTGTTCTACAAACGACTCTTTAGTTGTTAAGGGAAACGGGACTTCAAACTTCACCCATTTAGCACCTGCTTTTCGGCAGTAATAACGCCATGCACGATCGCAGGCTCCGTATTCCAGGTTGGTCGTAAGAATTTCATCACCTTCCTTTAAGTTAAAACTTTTGGCAATAATATTTACTGCGTAAGAAGGATTGGTAACGTACACCACATCATCTGCTGCACAATTGAGGTATTCGCCTAAGGCCTGCCGTGACTGTTTGAGATATTCAGGTCCATTTACGGTAATAAAGCGAACGGGCTCTTCTTCCAGTTCCAACTGGTATTGCTGGTAGCGTTCAAATACAGGACGAAGACAGGCGCCAAAAGAACCAAAATTTAGAAACGTAACATCTTTACGGAGCAGAAAATAAGAAGACCAGGAGTTTGTTTGCATACTCAAATGTAAGCAGTATGCTTTCTTCTCCCGTAAACTTTATGACTGATGCCCGCTTCCTAATGACAAATGGCAGCTTAGTTGGATGCTTCTTCTTTTTCTTTTTCGGGTTTGTATTCTATTTCACTGGGTATCACAAATACACCGGTAGGAAAGAGCTTATTGAGCTCTTTTTTCAAATCCTCTGCAGGTTTCCGTTCGTCAAAATTACCAATGCGTAGTTTGAAATACGGAGCCTGGTACATGAGATAAGTTTTATGTTCCGGGTAAAGGGAAAGAAGTTTTGCTTTTGCATTTAATGCCTGGGTACGGTCTGTAGTGTTGAGCACCTGGATGCGGAATCCTTTAGTGCCTTTTTTATAGTCAGCCGCTCTTTTATTGATTTCTGCTTTTTTTTCAACCAAAAGATTATAACGGGCATCCTTAGTAATGATTGTACCATTACTTAAGGTATCGTTAATGGTTTGTGCCTTGAGGGGCACTAAAAACAGGAAACTGCTGATAATAAAAAGGAGTTGTTTCATTGTAAAGCCATTCAGATTTAATATTCACAAATCATACCAATGATGAAAAGGCTGATGAATAAGTTGTTTATGCCTGCTTAATATTTACTGCCGCCGCCACCAATATTTTCAATGGGATGCCAGGTAGTTTTAATTTCCTGGAAATCGTTAATGAAATAGAGATTTTGGCCTGCATCACTGTACCAGTTTACTTTATCATAAATCAATACACGCTTTACATTGCCTGCTGCTTTTTCCCGAAGCATTTTTTGAGTAGCTGTATCTTTTTCGCAATAAACAACAGCGTTAACATCCATATGGTCGGCCATCCATGGCGCCAGTTCACCGGCTTTACCGGTGAGAATATTTACCACACCACCGGGAAGGTCAGAAGAGTTCAATACTTCAGCAAATGTTACACAGCTTAATGGCTTGTCATAAGAACCAACCACCACACAGGTATTACCACCGGCAATTACAGGAGCGATCACAGAAACCAGACCGAGCAACGAATCATGCTGTGGTGCAATCATGGCAACAACACCCGTAGGCTCTGGCACTGAAAAATTAAAGTGGGATGATGCTACCGGATTTACAGCACTTAATACCTGCTGATATTTATCACACCAGCCGGCATAATAAATTAACCGATCAATGGAAAGATTTACTTCATGCTCGGCTTTTGCTCTGGATGCATCCTGCTGCATCAGTTCATCAATGAATTGTGCTTTGCGGCCTTCCAGCATTTCGGCCATGCGATATAAAATTTGCCCACGGTTGAAAGCTGCACGTGCACTCCATCCGCCAAATGCATTGCGTGCGCTTTCTATTGCATCACGTACATCTTTGCGGGAGCTCAAACAGACATTGGCCAGTTTCTTTCCTTTTGCATTTACAGGAACATAATAACGACCGCTTTCTGTTCTGGGGAATTGTCCGCCGATGTAGATTTTATAGGTCTTCAATACTTCCAAACGCTTTTCAGGTCGGTGATTTTCCAAACCATTTTCGCTGATGTGGATGTTTGATTTTTTGATTATTGACTTTGCCATAATGTATTTTTTAACCGCAGAGAACATGAGTAAAGAAGTTAACGCAGAGTTGACTCTGCGAACCCTTTGCGTTCTTCTTTCTCTGTGGTAAATAAAAATTTCATTTGTATTTCTTTAAATCAAATTCACATATGCACTCAACCCATGCAACCCGCCTTCTCTTCCGTAACCGCTTTCTTTATAGCCGCCAAACGGTGATGTTGGATCGAACTTATTAAACGTATTGGCCCACACAACACCTGCACGCATCTTGGTAGTCATGTTGAAAATTTTGGAGCCTTTATCGGTCCATACACCTGCACTCAAACCATAAGGTGTGTTGTTTGCTTTTTCAATCACTTCATCTTCTGTGCGGAATGTTTGAATGGTTAACACCGGTCCAAAAATTTCTTCCTGTGCTATGCGACTGCTTTGCGCCACATTGGTAAACAAAGTTGGTCTGCAAAAAAATCCTTTGCCCGGCAATGCACAACTGCTTTGATGCATTTCTGCACCTTCTTGTTGACCGATCTTGATATACTTATGAATGGTTTCTAATTGTTGTTTGGAGTTGATGGCACCGATGTCGGTATTCTTATCCAATGGGTCGCCTACGATAAGTGTTTCAATTCTGTCTTTCAACTTGCGCAACACTGTTTTGTAAACACTTTCCTGAACATATAAACGTGAACCTGCACAACACACATGACCCTGGTTAAAGAAAATGCCATTGATCACTCCTTCTACCGCCTGGTCAAGCGGCGCATCTTCAAAAATGATATTGGCAGCTTTGCCGCCGAGTTCCAATGTTGCTTTCTTATTCGTACCTGCAATAGCACGCTGAATTATTTTTCCTACATCCGTTGAACCGGTGAATGCAATCTTATCTACGCCGGGATGATTTACAAGAGCTGCACCGGTAGCACCGGCTCCTGTAATGATGTTTACAACGCCCGGAGGTAAATCAGCTTCCTGAATAATCTCTGCAAGTTTTAATGCAGTTAATGGAGTTGTTTCAGCAGGTTTTAAAACAACGGTGTTGCCTGTTGCCAATGCAGGCGCAATTTTCCATGCAGCCATTAATAGCGGAAAATTCCAGGGAATAATTTGTCCGGCTACTCCAATGGGTTCTGCTTTACGATTAGGGAATGCATATTCCAATTTATCAGCCCAGCCTGCATAATAAAAGAAATGATTCGCTGCAGTTGGAACATCAAAGTCCCTGCTTTCACGTATGGGTTTGCCGCCATCCAACGTTTCAATCACAGCAAACTCACGGGCACGTTCCTGCACCATGCGTGCAATACGGTAAATGTATTTGCCACGTTCTTTGCCGCTCATCTTCTTCCATACTTTATCGTAGGCGGTTCGTGCTGCTTTCACCGCTTTATCTACATCCGTTGCATTCGCATCTGCTACTTCGCTCAACACTTCTTCATTGGCAGGATTGATCGTTTTGAAGTGTTTCTTTGATGAGGACTTTACAAATGCGCCATTGATAAACAAATCATATTTGTCTTTAATAGCTGCAATGCTTTTGCTTTCCGGCGCAGGTGCATAGTTCCAGGAAGTATCAAATTTTAATTTGAGTGTATTATTTTTTGTTTTGCTTGTTGTAGCCATGAAATTATTTTTATGTTTCAGGCGACGTTGCTGCTATGAAGCTTCTGTTGCGTCGCACTCTTGTACGTTATTAATTCTATTCGTCAACCCACCCCTTTCAATCATTGTTTCTGTTTAACACACTGCCGCCCCTCCAGGGAGGGGATAAACATGCTGCTTTAGTCGATGGAGAAATAATCTTTACTCTGGTAAACTCCCGTTTTCTCTTTCACAATCTGCATCAGTAAATCATTGGCCAGACTGCTGGCGCCAAAACGAAACCATTCATTATTCATCCATGCTTCGCCTAATACTTCTTTCAACATAACCAAGTAGTGCAAGGCGAGTTTTGATTTTGAAATGCCTCCTGCCGGTTTCATCGCAATCATCTTTCCTGTTTCATAATAAAAATCACGGATGGCTTCCAGCATCACGAGGGTAACAGGTAAAGTTGCAGCCGGTGAAATTTTTCCGGTAGAGGTCTTAATAAAATCAGCGCCGGCATACATGGCAATATCACTGGCTCTGCGCACTTTATCATAGGAACCCAGTTCACCTGTTTCTAAAATTACTTTCAGACGTGCAGTACCGCAGGCTTCTTTCACGGCTGCTATTTCATCAAATACAAAATTGTATTCGCCCATTAAAAATTTACCACGACTGATCACCATATCTACTTCATCCGCACCATTGGCCACTGCATATTTGGTATCACTGATTTTTACAGCACGTGTTGATTGTCCGCTGGGAAAAGCTGTTGCCACACTTGCTACTTTAATACCCGAATCGCCCAAAGCTTGTTTGGCAACTTTCACCATGCTGGGATAAACGCATACCGCTGCAACAGTAGGCAAGCCGGGATAAGCATCATGCAAATGCTGTGCTTTGTAGCAGAGCTGTTTTACTTTCCCATCGGTATCTTTTCCCTCAAGCGTAGTGAGGTCGATCATGTTGAGCGCCAGAAGCAACCCATTGAGTTTGGATTCTTTTTTAATACTGCGTTTGGTAAAACGTGAAGCCCGCTCCTCAATACCCACCTGGTCCACTCTGGGTGAAAGAGAGAAGTTTGGAATTTTAATCGTTGATTTTTCAGCAATCATTTCTTTTATTATTCAATTCAAACTTACTAATATTCCTGTGGATGTGTTCAAATAAAAACATCCTCTTTACGTGAGGATGTTTTTACATTTATTTAGTGATCTTACAAATCTTTCCCGTGGCACTGCTTGTACTTCTTGCCACTTCCGCAAGGACAGGGGTCATTACGTCCAATCTTTGGCCCTGTCACAATGGGTTCCTGTTTTACATTTTCGGATGGATCATAGTAATCAGGCGTTTCCATTAATTCATTCCCACCGCCTGCTGCAACCGCTTCTTCTTTACGCTGGCGTAATTTGCTCATATCTGTTTTTTGCTGACGACCTTCACGGATCTGTCCATTGCCCTGTTGTTCTACCGGCAAACCTGCATGGCACAGGAAAGAAACAATATTCTTGTTGATTTCATTGTTGAGTTGATCAAACAAAGTGAATGCTTCCACTTTATAAATCACCAATGGATCTTTCTGTTCGTAGGTAGCATTCTGTACAGAAGTACGCAAATCATCCATGGCACGCAGGTGATCTTTCCATGCTTCATCAATGAATGCTAATGTTGCGGTACGTTCTAAGGAGCTGATGAGTTCCTGCCCTTCTGTATCCAGCGTTTTTTGCAAAGGCGTTAATGCCTGCAACCCACGCTTACCATCACTAAACGGTACAAATACATTTTCAATATGACTGCCTTGAGATGTGCGAATATTTTTAAACACCGGCATCGCTTCTTTGCGGAGTGCTTCACACTTACGCAGGTAAGAAGTTTTGGCTTCGTTGTACAATTGATTCGTTAATTCAACTGTATTGCCCTTACTCAACTCTTCTGCACTGATCTTTGTTTCAATACCAAAGTTGATAATGCAGGCCATTACAAAACCATCGTGATCATTTGTTTCCTGGAAAGAGTTGATCAACCCTTCAGCTACTGAATAGAATGCATTGTCAACATCCAATGCCAAACGCTCACCGCTCAATGCATGGTTTCTTCTTGTATAAACAGCACCACGCTGTTTGTTCATTACATCATCATACTCCAGCAAGCGCTTACGGATGCCGAAGTTGTTTTCTTCCACTTTCTTTTGTGCACGCTCAATGGATTTAGTGATCATGCTGTGCTGGATCACTTCACCTTCTTTGTAGCCCAGTTTATCCATCATGCCGGCAATACGGTCGCTACCGAACATACGCATCAGATCATCTTCCAATGAAACATAGAATTGTGAAGAACCGGGATCACCCTGGCGACCTGCACGACCACGCAGCTGACGGTCTACACGACGGCTATCATGACGCTCTGTACCAAGAATGGCCAAACCACCGGCTTCTTTTACACCGGGGCCCAGTTTAATATCCGTACCACGACCGGCCATGTTGGTGGCAATAGTAACAGCACTGGTTAAACCGGCTTCCTGCACTACTTGTGCTTCCTTAGCATGTTGTTTTGCGTTCAATACATTGTGCGGAATTTTTTTCTGCTGCAGCATCTTGCTTAGTAATTCACTTACTTCAACGGAAGTAGTACCCACCAGCACAGGTCTTCCTTTTTCACGCAGCACTTCAATTTCTTCAATAACTGCTTTATATTTTTCACGCTTGGTTTTATAGACTAAATCCTGTCTGTCGTCACGGATCATCGCAAGATTGGTAGGAATCTTTACCACATCCAATTTATAGATATCCCAAAATTCACCGGCTTCCGTTTCCGCAGTACCCGTCATACCACAAAGCTTGTGATACATACGGAAATAGTTTTGCAGCGTAATCGTAGCATAGGTTTGTGTAGCAGCTTCAATGTGTACATTTTCTTTTGCTTCTATCGCCTGGTGCAAACCATCACTGTAACGGCGGCCATCGAGGATACGTCCTGTTTGCTCATCCACAATTTTTACCTGTCCATCCAATACAACATACTCTACATCCTTGTCGAATAAGGTGTAAGCTTTCAGTAGCTGAAGAATGGTATGAATACGATCTGCCTTGGTAGAATATTCAGTTAAAAAGCTTTCCTTCTTTTGTAATTTCTGTTCAGCAGGTTCTTCGCTTTTATCAATAGATGCCAATGAAGTACTGATGTCGGGCAATACAAAGAAGTTGGGATCTTCATTGTCTTTGGTAATCATGCCCAAACCTTTATCTGTTAGATCAACAGAGTTACTCTTTTCATCAATGTGAAATAACAAGCCTTCATCCACCTTGGGCATTTCTTTTTGCTGATCAGCTAAGTAGTAGTTCTCCGCTTTCTGCAATTTTACTTTGATGCCGGGCTCACTTAAATACTTAATCAATGGTCCGTATTTGGGCAAACCTCTCCAGGCACGCATCAATGCCAAACCACCGGATTTAGGATCATCATCCCCTTCAGCAATCTGTTTCTTGGCTTCATTTAAATATTGCTGCACCAAACGCTTTTGAGCATCCACCAGTTTTTCAATACGTGGCTTCAGCGCAAAAAACTGTTGTTCATTGTTTCCTGTGCTTACAGGTCCCGCAATGATCAATGGCGTACGGGCTTCATCAATCAAAATACTATCCACTTCATCCACCATCGCAAAATGCAATTTGCGTTGCACTTTTTCAGCCGCATTCACCACCATGTTATCACGCAGGTAGTCAAAGCCAAATTCGTTATTGGTACCGTAAGTTATATCTGCTAAATAGGCCTTGCGACGTTCTTCACTGTTGGGCTGATGTTTATCAATACAATCAACAGTTAATCCTAAAAATTCAAACAGCGTTCCGTTCCACTCACTGTCACGACGGGCCAGGTAATCATTCACCGTTACAAGATGCACACCTTCGCCGGGTAAAGCATTTAAATAAGCAGGAAGGGTAGAAACAAGGGTTTTACCTTCACCGGTGGCCATTTCAGAAATCTTTCCCTGGTGCAACACACTACCACCAATCAACTGTACATCATAATGCACCATGTTCCAGGTAACTTCACCTCCCGCAGCTATCCATGATTTTTTATAATACACTTTATCGCCCTCTATGCGCATGTGCGGACGCTTCACCACTAAATCTCTATCAAGTTGTGTAGCTGTGGCTTCAATTTCCTGATTGTTGGTAAAACGGCGGGCTGCCTCTTTTACTACTGCAAAAGCCTCAGGGTGTATTTCAGCAAGTACTTCTTCAATTTGCTTATCACGCTCTTTGCGTTTGCTGTCAATTTCCTGGTAAAGAGCATCCCGTTCATTGATTTGCTCCACGGGTAATGCTTCCGCTTTTGCAATTAGGTCTGCAATTTCAGCATCAATGCCGGCCAGGTGTTGTTTAATACGTGTACGGAACTCTTGTGTTTTACCACGCAATTCGTCATTGGTTAAACCTTGGTATTGCTGAAAGTATTGGTTGATTTTTTCAACTATCGGAGTAAGCTTCTGTACGTCTTTTTCACTTTTACTGCCGCCAAAAAGCTTTGAAATAAATCCTAACATAAAATGAGTTTATATGCGGTTGTTCTTTTTTTGAAAGTTTAATGCTGTCAAATACAGTGCAACAAATCATTTGTAGCCAATTTGACAGGGGGCACAAAGTTAATGCTTTCATTAGTGCCATCCTGCCTTCTGCTTATTTTGAAATTTTGATTTTCGGCTTACCGGTCGGTGTTCTTATGGCGGCGTTTTTGCCTTCGAATCATCCAGTGAATGATTCGCACCCGTTATCGTTCCGTTTCTATAGCAGCAGTGGTTTTATCTGCCCGGCCTTCCTGTTAACCAAATCACAATAAACCCTTACACGGCGTCTTTACCCACTGGCAGGTATACACCTCCACCGTACAACCAATAGATTTGCCACTTATAAAACCGGGCAAACTCTGAGCAATGTTTTCCGTTTTTATCCGTCCATATTTAACAAATTGCAAACTCATTTTAAAACGAAATAATTCGTAATTCGCACACAAATAGAACGTATGACAAAACTGTACACCACACTGCTGCTCCTTATCATCACCAGCGCAGCTTATGCACAACCCAAAGGAATCACCGGCCGGGTTACTGATTCAACCGGCGATAAAGGATTAGACAAAGCCACTGTAAAATTGATTGAACGGGCGAATCCGTCTGATACGCTCCGCACTACTACCAACAGCAGCGGCGAATTTGAATTTCAGAAAGTACCTTCTTCTAATTACGTATTGGTTATAACCTATGCAGGTTATAAACCCATGGTAAAGGAATTTGCCAAACCGAGTGCCGGCGTTGCCTTTATTGATCTGGGCGACCTGGTGCTAAGCGCCGACTATAAATCATTGGGCGAAATTGTAATTGAAGCACCGGCCGTTGTAATAAAAGAAGATACGGTAGAATATAATGCCAAACAGTTCCAGACCAAGCCCAACGCCACAACGGAAGACCTGTTGAAAAAACTACCCGGTGTACAAGTGGATAGAAATGGAAATGTAACGGCACAGGGCAAACAGGTAACACGTATTAAAGTCAATGGTAAAGACTTTTTTACCGGCGATCCTAAAACAGCCACCCGTGAAATACCGGCAGATATGATTGACAAAGTACAGGTAGTAGATGATTATGGTGATCAAAGTGCCATGAGCGGCATAAGAGATGGTGAACCGGAAAAAGTAATCAACCTGCAACTGAAAAAAGATAAAAACAAAGGTGTGTTTGGCAGGGCACAGGCAGCCGCAGGTACCAATGAACGGTACAATGCCGGGCTGAATATGAACTATTTTAATAACAAGCAACAACTCTCCATCATTGCCAACTCTAACAATGTAAACCAATCTTCTTTCAGTGGTGGGGACTTACAGGGATTTGGTGGCGGTAATTTTGGCGGTGGCGGTGGCCAGGGTGGTGGAGGTGGAAGACCCACGATGCAGTTTTCATTTGGCGGCGGCGGTGGAGGTGGTAACAATAACAACGGTCAGAACCAGGATGGTATTACCAGGACCAATTCCATAGGTACTAACTACCGCAATGATTTTGGAAAACGTAATTCTTTTTACGGCAGTTATACATACACGAACAGAAGTACTGCACTGGAGCAATTTCAATCGCAGCAAAGCCTGTTCAATAATGCGTCGTTTACAAACGTAACCAATCAAAACAGTGTCAATGTTCAGGGTACGCATCGTGCGTTTGCCAACCTGGAACTCTGGATTGACAGTTTCAATTATTTAAAAATAAGTCCGAACCTTTCTGTTCAGAATTCCAATAACCGTTTGAATAATGTTTTTGATTTCTTCCGTTCAGCTACAATCAAATCACAAGACGGTTTTAACAGGGATTCTACCTTGAGCGATCGTCCCAGTTTCCGTACCAATGTTTTATACAATCACCGTTTTAAACGCCGTGGCCGCAATCTTTCTATCAATACAGATATGGGATGGAATGCAACAGAATCTGAACAGAACCGGGGCAACTTCACCCAGTTTTATGCAAATGATGGATCACCAGCAGGTGTGCTGAATCAACTGCAACGTATTAATACCAATAACCGGGGCAGTAATATCAATACCCGTATTGTTTATACAGAACCTTTGGCAAAAGACCGTTTGCTGGATCTGAGTTACAACTTCAATCACAACTTTGCAAGGAATGACCGTCAAACGTTCCAGCGGAATAATAACACAGGTGCTTTCAATTTTATTGACAGTTTAAGTAATGCATTTGAAAATGATTTCAACTTTAACCGTTTTGGTGCAACAGTGAGAACCATTAAAAAGAAATACAACTACTCCATCGGGGTTTTATTGCAACCGGTGAATCTGCAGGGCTTCAGCATTACAAAAGACAGTGCTTACAGACCCATTAAAAATTTCAACTGGTTCCCGGTGGCAAGATTCACTTACAATTTCAGCCGTACCAAATCATTCAACTTTAATTATAACGGTAGTGCACAGCAACCTTCATTTGCTCAATTGCAACCCGTACGTGATGTTACCAATCCGCAGTTTCAGAATGAGGGTAATCCCAACCTGAGACCCTCTGTGAATCACACGTTCAATATGAACTTTAATAATTTCAACTTCAGTAAAGGAACCATTCTCTTTACCAATATTGCGGTAACAACAATTAAAGATCAGATTGTTAATAATACCATCTCATTGAAGTCGCCTGCAGGTACAGCTACCGGTGCACAATTAACTCGTCCGGAAAATGTGAACGGATTTTATAACATCAACTTTTTCTATACTTACAGCAAACCATGGAAGAACCGTAAGTATGTGTTGACTACGATGGGTACAGCAAATTATAACAACAATGTTGTGTTGGTTGATTTCATAAAAGGTACCGGTCGTAACTGGCTTCTGATGCAGGGTTTCGATTTTACGTTTACTGCTAAAGAATGGCTGGAGCTGAGTGCCGGTGCAAGATATAATCTCAACAAAGCAGAGTTCAGTCAGAACCCGGCGCAGAATTTAAATCAAACCACCTGGACTTTCAGCAATGATGTGCGTATTGATTTTTCAAAAGGATGGATTATGCGTTGGGAGTTTGATTACACGCTCAACCGTGGTTTGGCACAAGGTGTAAGCCGTAACATTGCTTTACTCAACGGATCACTTGAAAAAGAGTTGTTTAAAAAGAAGAACGCTACGCTGCGTTTACAGGCATTTGATATCTTCAATCAGAATATCAACGTAAACCGTAGTGTGAGCGCCAACTTTATTACAGATTCGAGAGTAAACCGTTTGGCACAATACTTTATGGTGGGATTTGTTTACCGTCTCAACCGTTTCAAAGGTCAACAGCCACAGCAGAATAATTTCAGAAGGATGGAAGGAGGAAGAATGATGATGAATAACTGATGCAACAGGTTCCATAAAAAAGCCCCGCTACTTGCGGGGCTTTTTTATAATTGTATCAGAGCAGTTTTTATTTACCAAGATTAAAGTTCATACGTGCAAACAGGTAGCGGCCGTTAAAGCCCATCTGCTGTACACGGCGACTGTAAATAAAACGGCCGAGCGACATATTGTTGGAGTGGTTGTGAACATCCTGGTACACATCAAACAGGTTATTGGCACCCACCGTAAACGTGATTTGTTTGGAGTAGTTATAATTCACTGAAAGATCAGTAACGGTTTTAGAAGTGAATGTTTGATCCAGTGTTTCCCGCTGACCGGTAAATGCATTGATTGGCCAAACAGCAGGATTACTTACGTTTAATGTTGGATCAAGATAAGTTACTCTTCCAAATGCAGCCAAACGCAACATTACACCCCATTTTTTATAACGGTAGTTCACCATAAAGCTTGATTTGGAACGTGGGTTAGCAACTTCAATACGGCTCTGGTCTTCACGGTTGAAATAGTTTCCTAACTGTCCGCTGCTTACCAATGTAGGAGATGCTTTAATGATGGCATTGCCATTGACATCTTTCACCACTTCATTATCAATATAAGTAGTAGCAAACGTGAGTCGGAATTTATGATCTCTGCCGATGTTAAAGCTGTAGTTGATAACCGCTTCCAAACCTCTGCTCCTTGTATCAACAGCATTGGTAAAGAAGTTAGCCTGGCTGGCTCCTGCAGCATTTAACAGTGCAGTAAGGTTGGAGTTATTACCACCGGTAAAGTTGTTGGTTAATACAATGCGGTCTTTAATCTTGATAACATAACCGTCTAATGTAATTTCTAAACCCTTAGCAGGTGTAGCAGTAATACCGGCACTGTAGTTGGTAGAAGTTTCCTGTTTCAACTCAGGGATACCGAGGATTTGTGCAGGGGCGCTGTTGTTGGGGAAGGTTCCGCTTTCAACAGGCTGTAAGCCACCCGGTGTAGAAACAAACAGCGTATTTGTTTTTGCATAAAAACGCTGCTGCATACTGGGCGCTCTGAAACCGGTAGAAGTGGCAGCACGCACAGTAAGTCCTTTTACAATATTTAAACGGCCGGCAAATTTGTAGTTGAGTGTGTTTCCGAAATCGCTGTAGTTTTCATAACGGAGTGCACCTGTTACGAGGAAACTTTTGCTGAGGTCCAGTTCAATATCAGTATAGAGTGCTACACTGTTTCTGCTGAATTTGCCTGCATAGGGTGGCGTAAAACCGGCAAACACCTGTGCACCTGCTGCTGCACCTGATGCGGTGTTATAGTTCCTGTAAGAAGCTTCTTCTCCTGCACGCTGACCATACTGGTCAATTCTGAACTCGCCGCCATAAGCGATGTTTAATCCGGCCGCTACATCAAACTTGCGGGTTACATCAGCATTCACAGTATTTTGCAAAAAGCTGATCCTTCCAGCATCAAACTCACTTTGCGGAATATTAATAACAGCAAACTGTGAGTAGTTAATGGAGTTGGTAATCTTATATCCGAATGTGTTAGAACCAAATGTATTGCTAAGTGATACATCCCACTTGCCCATCTTTCCCGTAACACCTGCTGAGAAAGAGTAATCATTGATGTTCGAATTGATCAGCGGTAAAAATCCATCAGGATAAAGAATGAGCGCTGTGTTTCTGTACAAAGAACCGGCACCTGTAAATACAGAACTGGGGTAGCGGTAGAAACCGGCTGCCTGTCCGCCTTTACGGCTGTAACCTCCAAAAAAGTTGAACTTCCAGGAATTGCCTAAATCATACTGACTGTTTACAAAAAGAGATCCGCCGATTACACGGGAGTTACCAATACGCATATCAAATGTATTACGATTGGTGCCACGGGCTGTCATGATACTATCGTCACGCAGATTGCCGTTTACATTGGGATAAATCTGTCCGGTATAAGTTCCGGTACGGTTGGTTTGTCCACGACCGATAAATTCAGCATTGATATTCAAGAACCCTTTTTTATTGAGATCGAGGCCATAGTTCAGTGCTGCCTGGTAGTTAAATCCATCCACCACACTTGTTTTGTCATTAGGATCTTTACCGGTAAGACGGTTTAATGCATAGTCTTTAGGATATGCCGTTACATTGGTTCCTAATGAAACATTACCACTGAAACCATTGGTATTCTTTTTAAGTACAATATTGATTACCCCGGCAATGGCATCACTGCCGTATTGGGCAGCAGCACCATCACGCAGCACTTCAACTCTTTCAATAGCTGTGGCAGGAATAGCACCTAAGTCTGTACCCACCTGGCCACGGTTTACGGTACCATTTACATTTACCAATGCACTTTGATGGCGGCGTTTGCCATTCACCAGCACAAGCACCTGGTCACTTCCAAGGCCACGTACCTGAGCAGGATCAATATGGTCTGATCCATCAGCAATGGTTTGGCGGGAACTTTGAAACGAAGGGGCTACATAGGTCAGTAATTGATTCAAATCCAGTTGGCCCACCTGGTTTACAAACTGGGCAATGGGAATAATATCAACAGGGGCAGGCGTTTGCACTCTGGTGCGTGACAAGTTACGGCTGCCCAGTACCACTACTTCATTGAGTGTAGTGCTTTTATCAAGACCAATTTCAAGATCGGAGGCAGCTGCGGCAACGGTTATTTCCCTTGGTTCATAACCTACATAGGATATTACCAGTACCACCACATTGTCCGGTACAGAAATGGTAAATTTTCCCGAAGCATCGGTCTGTACGGCTACGGCACTTCCTTTTCCTGAAACGGTTGCGCCTTCCAATGCGGTATTGGTAGCAGCGTCAAAAACTCTTCCTGAAACTTTTTTTTGTGCATGGGCAGCAAAACCCATGAGCACTACTGCAAGAAGCAGCATGATTTTCTTCATAAACAGTGAATTAATGTGAACAATAATTGGTGATTCCAGATTGGCAGTTTATTCTCAAATTCGAAAATACTAAAGTTTGATGCGGTATCAAAACTTAGATGGATTCTTCGGCCGTGAGGATATGCTATAATGAAGGATGAGTGAAACCGAAACTATAAGTAAAAAGCACAGAAGCTAAAGGACGGAATCAAAAGGCCGGGCCTTTTCCACATTTTCCTTTCCGGCTCATCTTTTTAAACCCGATTCCTTTACCTTTGCCGCCTGAAAAATGAAGTGAAATCTTCAAATTTTCAAATCCTTAATTTTCAAATTTCTTATGCCCGGTCAATTAAAAGAAGTTCGTAACCGAATCAAGAGTGTACAGAGCACCCAGCAAATTACCAAGGCCATGAAAATGGTGAGTGCAGCTAAACTGCGTAAAGCTCAGGATGCCATCATTCAAATGCGTCCTTACGCTCAAAAGTTGCAGGAAATGCTCAGCAATATCGTTAGCAACAGTGATGGCGATGTAAGCATGAAGCTGGCGGCTGAGCGTCCTGTAAATAAGGTGCTTATCATCCTGGTTACCAGCGACCGTGGTCTTTGCGGCGGTTATAATGCGAACCTGGTTAAGCTGGCTAAAGCTACCATTCTTGAAAATTATACCGAGCAAAAGCAAAAGGGCAACGTAACGGTTTGGGGCATTGGTAAAAAAGGATTGGAAGCCATGGAGCGTGCCGGTTTTAAAACCAGCGCTGATTACAGGGATACCTTCCTGCACCTGAGTTTTGAAAATGTACAACAGGCCAGTGCTGCCGCCATGAAAGCCTTTGAAAACGGTGAGTTTGATGTGGTGGAGATTGTGTACAGCCAGTTTAAAAATGCTGCTACCCAGATTTTCAAAGCAGAACGTTTCCTGCCCATTCCTAAAGCACAGAAGTCAGAAACCAAAACACAGGCCAAGGCAGATTTTATTTTTGAACCTGCTAAGGAAGCCCTCGTTGCTGAGTTGATGCCTAAAATCCTCAACACACAATTATATAAAGCTGTTCTGGATGCCAATGCCAGCGAACATGGCGCCCGCATGACAGCCATGGATAAGGCTACTGAAAATGCACAGGAGTTATTGAAATCATTAAAGATCAGTTACAACCGTGCACGCCAGGCGGCTATTACCACTGAGTTGACAGAGATTGTAAGTGGTGCAGCAGCATTGAATGGATAATTTGTGAATTGATAATTGATAGTTGGTTTTTAATTATCAATTATTCATTATCAATTATTAATTACTGAAATGGAATTAAGTATCATCATCCCGCATATTGAGGTTTTAATTTTTGCTGCCGATCGTCCGCTTTCTATACTGGAGCTGACAGATATGGTGAACAATGCACTTGGTTTTATTGAAGACCGTGCCAGCCTGGATCAAACAGAAGCAGCTATTGAAGCCATCCGTGAAAAATATGCCAGTGAGTTTTACCCGTTTGAAGTAAGAGAAACCGGTGGCGGCTGGCAATTCCTCACCAAGAAGGATTACTACAAAACAGTAGCCCAGATCAATGGTGATAAATTCCTGAAACGTTTGAGTACTGCTACATTGGAAACACTTGCTATCATTGCTTACAAGCAGCCCATCACCAAAGGCGAAATTGAAAGCATCCGTGGGGTGAATTGTGATTATACCGTTCAGAAATTGCTGGAAAAAGAATTGATAGTGATCACGGGCCGTAATGAAAAACTTCCGGGTCAGCCATTGGTATATGCCACTTCCAGAACCTTCATGGATTATTTCGGTATCAATTCTACTGATGATCTGCCAAGAATCAAAGAAATCATTTCATCAGAACTGGTAAATCCCACCGGTGTACAAAGTGACGAACTGCATGTACCGGGTGAAGAAGAACAGGAACTGGAGTTGAATACACCATTGGCCGTAACAGAAACCGGTGATTTGATTGAACAGGCGGAAGTTGCTGCAGATGAAAGTGAAGCAACCGAAACTGAAGAGGAAGCAACCGCAGATGAAATAACATCAGAAGCAACTGCTGAAGAAATTGGTGATGAAGAAATAGCGGATGAAAATGCAGCGGCCGGTGAAGAAGAAGCGGCTGATGATGCAGAACCAAAAGCTTAATGCGTTTCTTTTTTGTACTTTTTTTATTCCCCATTTTATTGAAGGCGCAGCCTGATAACTCAACGCTTATTGCGGCGTCGCAACAACTGTTGCTGGCGGCTAAAACAGGTGAACCTGTTGACAGCCTTGTACAATTTTTTGAGGCTGTTCCATTTCAACAATTGCAAAAAGAGCTTTCAACAGATGCGAAAGCCAAAGCCTTCTGGCTCAATATTTATAATGCTTATACACAGGTCTTACTGCAGCAAAATCCGGATGCTTATAAAAACAGGAACCGGTTTTTTAAAAACAGGCAAATCATTATTGCCGGTAAAAAATTGAGTCTTGATTTTATTGAACACCGCATCATCCGGCGCAGTGAGTGGAAGCTGGGGTTGGGATATATGAAGATTCTCTTTCCTTCCAACTTAGAAAAGCAATTACGTGTAGCCCGTAAAGATTACCGTATTCATTTTGCGTTGAACTGCGGAGCGAAGAGTTGCCCGCCCATAGCGTTTTATGATGATGCAAAATTGGAAGAGCAGTTGAATCTTGCAGAGAAAGCATTTATAAAGAATGATGCCATGTATGATGCTGAACACGGTATTGTTGAAGTAAGTAAAATCTTCAGTTGGTTCCGTGGCGACTTTGGAGGAAAAAAAGGCATCCGACAACTTCTGATAAAGCACAAAATGATTCCTGCAGATAAAAAAGTGAAGCTGAAGTTTAAAGCTTATGATTGGACGTTGATGTTGAAGGCGTTTTGAGGAAGCCGTCCGACGCCCTCTTCTGACGGAGTAGCAATCAAAGGTGTCTGACATCTGCGATGTCCTGACACCACAACTACTTCAAATATTCGGAAGTTGGTGTCAGGACGCTGCAAGCGTCAGACACCGGAACAATCAAATGCTTTCATCGATTTTATGCAACATCAGGCTGCCAATTGTTTGTCGCTCCAAACGTATCTTCGCACACTATGCAGTCTTCATTACCCAACGAACAGTTTTTACAGATCGCAAAAGAGTTTGGCACACCCGTTTATGTTTATCATGCAGAGAAAATAAAAACCCAGTATGAAAAACTGGTGAATGCTTTCTCAGTACTGGATACAAAGTTTTTTTATGCCTGCAAAGCCCTCACCAATATTAATGTTCTCCGCTACATCAAAAGCATTGGCTGTAATATTGATTGCAGCAGCATTAATGAAGTAAAGCTGGCTTTGCATGCAGGTTTTGAACCCCGCAATGTTTTATACACCAGTAATGGTATTGCCTTTGATGAAATTGAAGAAGCGGTGAGCTATGGAGTGAACGTAAACATTGACAGTCTCAGCAATCTTGAAAAGTTCGGGAAGAAGTTTGGGCACAATTATCCTGTAGGTATCCGCATCCGTCCGAATATCATGGCGGGTGGCAATATCAAAATTTCTACCGGTCACAGTAAGAGTAAGTTTGGTATTCCTGTGGAGCAGTTGGATGAATTAAAAAGAATCGTAAAAGAGAATAATATTCACATCCGCACTTTACACCTGCATACAGGCAGTGAAATCAAAGAAGTGGATGTATTTATTAAAGGCATGGAAGTGTTGTTTGAGCTGATGCCGCATTTTCCGGAACTGGAAGTATTGGATTTGGGTGGCGGTTTTAAAGTGCCGTATCATCCTCATGAAAAAGAAATTGATGTGGTAGCCATTGGCGCCGGATTAAAAAAAGCATTTGATGAACACCCGACTGCTGATCATAAAAAATTACAGGTTTGGTTTGAGCCCGGAAAGTTTTTGGTGTGCGAAGCCGGTTATTTGCTCACACAGGTAAATGTGTTGAAGGCAAATAATGGTGTAACCATTGCAGGCGTCAACACAGGATTGAATCATTTGATTCGTCCCATGATGTATGATGCGTATCATCACATCACCAATATTTCAAATCCCGCCGGTGCGGAGCAGCATTATATGGTTACCGGTTATATCTGTGAAACCGATACGTTTGCAGATGATCGTTTGCTTAATGAAGTTCGGGAAGGCGATTGTCTTTTATTTCACAATGCCGGTGCTTATGGTTTTGAAATGAGTAGTAATTATAACTCCCGTTATAAACCGGCTGAAGTGCTGGTGAAAGACGGTGGAGCACAACTCATCCGTAAAAGAGAGGAGTGGGATGATTTGTTGAAAAACCAGGTAATTTAAGCTCCTTCATATTTCCTTAATCATTCAGTAACAATTGCGTAACACTGTTTCAGGCTTGTCAAAATACTTTTGCGGCCTAAAACTTTCTGTTTATGCGTATGCTGCTGAGTGTGATTCTCACACTATTTGCTTTTTCAATCTCTACTGCTCAAAAAGGTTCTGTTTCCGTCATCATCCGTGATGATCAGAATTTAAATGTTCCGGGAGCTTCTGTACTGTTTTCTTCCATCAAAGTTTCAGGATACACTAATAAAAATGGTGAAGTGATATTTTTAGGTTTACCTGCCGGTAAGCAGGAAATAACCATTTCCTATATCGGTTACAAGACTCTGTCAGCATCAGTTACTGTTGAAGAGAATAAAACCAGTGGCTATACTTTTTCACTGGAGCCTAATATCCGCTCAGGTAAAGAAATTATTGTTACGGGTGATCGTTTGAAAGGTCAGGCCAAAGCATTGAACCAGCAAAAAAATGGAAAGAATATCGGCAATATTGTGAGTGCTGACCAGGTGGGCCGTTTTCCCGATGCTAATATTGGTGATGCCTTAAAACGTATTCCCGGTATTACCATGCAGAATGATCAGGGTGAAGCACGTGATATTATCATCCGTGGTATGGCACCACAGTTGAACGCAGTAACATTAAACGGTGACCGCATTCCCTCTGCCGAAGCAGAAAACAGAAGAGTACAAATGGATTTGATTCCAAGTGATATGATTCAAACCATTGAAGTAAATAAAACACTCACACCGGATATGGATGGTGATGCCATTGGTGGTTCTGTAAATCTCGTAACACGTACCACTTCCAATAAACTCCGTTTGTCAGGTACTTTATCATCCGGTTCTAATCCCATCCGTGAATCTTCTGTAAACAGTCTTTCATTTATTCTCAGTAATTCATTCGGACAGAGGAAGCAGTTTGGTTACATGATCAACGGCTCTATCCTTAATAATGATTATGGTTCTGATAATATCGAAGGAACATGGATTCAACACCGCAATAGTGTGTACATGAGTCAATTTGATATCCGTCGTTATGATGTACGCCGTTTGAGAAGAAGTTTTGGAGGCAATCTGGAGTATAAAATCAATAACCGCAACAAAATTCAGTTCAGTACTATTTATAACTGGAGAGATGATTGGGAAAACAGATACCGTCTCCGCTATTCGCTGGATACTTCTTTAACCACTTTTGATGCCAATGGAAATGCTACCGGTTTTCGTGGACGCATCAACCGTCAAACAAAAGGAGGTGACAATAGTTCCCGTGTAAAAAATGCAAGATTAGAAAACCAGCAGGTGCAGAATTTTGCACTCAACGGAAAGCATATCATCGGTAATAATATTCAACTCGATTGGGCAGGTTCTTATGCAAAAGCCAGTGAAAAGAGACCTAATGAACGTTATGCGAACTACAGAACAGGTTCCGGTGTACAGGTGTTGGGTGATTTTTCAAATCCTGAGTTTCCGTTGTTAACGGATACCTTTTCCCAAAAAGGCAGATGGAACAGTTATGCTTTTGATCGTATTACTGAACAGTTCGGTAATACTTTTGAAGAAAATAAAAATTTCAGAGTTGATCTTACCCTGCCCGCAAGTTTCATCAAAGAGCAAAAAGGATCTTTGAAATTTGGTGTTGCTTACCGTGGCAAGTTTAAACTGAGAGACAACAGTTTCTTCCGTTATACACCTGTTACGGAGTTCAGACCCCGCATTCTCAATCTTGGTGTAAGCGGTATTGCTTCTGATTATACAATTACAAATTATCAACCCGGTTCAAAATATGTAGTGGGTACTTTTATGAGTCCTGAGTATTTGGGTGATTTGGTTTTAGGCCCTGCTAACAATGGCTTTTTCACGGTGGCGGATCAGCCTGCAGAATACCTCGGTTTAAATTACCGGGCCACTGAAAATATTTATGCCGGTTACCTGCGTTTTGATCAACAGATCAATGATAAGCTGGGCATCGTTGCTGGATTACGCATTGAATCAACACAACCTACTTACACCGGTAACGTGGTTATTAATGAAACCAATCTTGTGAACCGTGTAACAGGCGGCAATGCATACACTAACTTTTTGCCCAGCTTAAATGTGAAATATGATGTCACTAAAAATACCATTCTTCGTTTTGCTGTAACTTCCTCAATGGCACGCCCTAACTATTTTGATATTACACCTTACAGAAGTATCATCAGTAATGATGCGGAGCTCAGCATTGGTAATCCTGATTTAAAAGCAAGTCAGAGCTGGAACCTGGATCTGATGGCCGAGCATTATTTCAGCAATGTGGGTATTTTGTCGGGAGGTATCTTCTACAAAAACATCAGCAATTTTATTTATACATTCCGTAACGATGGTTATACATCTGCTAACTATAAAACAGAATTTAATACCAATGATACATTGCCCGGCTTACCGCAAACTGCATTCTGGAGCTACCGCCAGCCACGTAATGGTGAAAGTGTAAATGTGTATGGAGCAGAAGTTTCGTTTCAACGTCAGTTAGATTTTCTTCCCGGCTTTTTAAAGAACCTTGGTGTGTTTGTAAATTATACTTACACCAAATCAACAGCGGATGGAATTTTTACACCGGAAGGTCAACGCCGCACCGGGCTGGCTTTGCCCGGTACAGCTCCGCACATGTTTAATGGTTCTATCTCTTATGATTCAAAATGGTTTGTAGCCCGTATTGCTGCTAACTATGCGGCTGCTTATTTAGATGCTGTTGGAACCAGTAGTTTTAATGATGTATTTTATGACAAACAGTTTTTCCTGGATGCAAACTTTACCATCATTGTTAAAAAGAACTTCCGCATTTTTGGTGAAATGAATAACCTTACGAATCAACCTTTGCGTTATTACCAGGGTTCAAAGGAACGTACCTTCCAGTTGGAGTACTACCGTGCACGTTATAACTTCGGGGTAAAGTTTGATGTATTCTAAATTGTTTTTATGAGTAAGTTCTTTTTTTATATAGCAGCTTTATTGTTTTCCATTGCGGGTGCTGCACAACAGCGCCCGCAAAATTTTGAAGCCGGCTATCGGGGCAAATCCATTACAGGATTAAAGTCATTAAAAGGTGGCTTGAATTTTTTAGTCATTGGCGACTGGGGGCGCAACGGTGAATATTTTCAAAAAGAAGTGGCAGAGCAATTAGGATATGCTGCTAACCAAACGGATGCTGAGTTTATCGTAACAACGGGGGATAATTTTTATCCCAATGGTGTACGCAGTGTTAATGATCCGCAGTGGCAAACTTCGTTTGAAAATATTTACAAAGCCCATGCATTGCAGGTAAACTGGTTTGTTACATTGGGTAATCATGACTACCGTGGTAATCCTGATGCACAGATTCAATACAGCAGCATCAGCCGCAGATGGAACCTGCCGGCACGGTATTATACAAAAACATTTTCCATTGATGATGATACTGCTAACCGGGTGCTCATGATTTTTATTGACACAGATCCCTTTGTAAAAAAATATTACAAACAAGATGTGTATAAAGAAGAAGTAAGCAGGCAGGATACCGCCGCACAAAAAGCCTGGCTCAACAGTGTACTGCAAAACCGTGTTTCAACTATTAAATGGACCATTGTTGTAGGGCATCATCCTTTATACACCGGTGGTAAAAGATTGATGAGTGATGATACCAAAGATATTCTATACAGCTTTGGCCCGCTGTTAGAACAATACAAAGTGGATGCATACATCTGTGGTCATGAACATAATCTGCAATACATCAAGCCTTCCGCATCGTACACACACTTTTTTGTTTCAGGGGCAGGCAGCGAAGCAAGGCAGGATGCACAGCTTCATCCTGACGGTGGAAAGTTGGCCATCAATGATCATGGTTTTATGAGCTTTTCATTTACTGCTGCCCGGTTTTTAATGCAGGTAATTAATGCTCAGGGAAAAGTTCTGTATTCAACCCAGATTAAAAAGTAATGATTATTGCTTCGGCTCAATCAAATCCCACAGATTTCCATACAGATCTTTAAAAACTGCAACAGTGCCATAGGTTTCATCTTTCGGTTCACGAACAAATACAATTCCTTTGGAACTGTAGTTGTTATAGTCTCTCCAAAAATCATCTGTATAAAGAAACAAGAAAACACGTCCGCCGGTTTGATTACCAATCCTGCTTTCCTGTTCTTCACCTGCGGCCTTGGCTAAGAGTAAAGAGCAATTGCCTTCACCTTTTGATTTCACCATCACCCAGCGCTTGGTGGCACTCATCACGGTATCTTCTATCAACTCAAAACCAAGTTGGTTGCAATAAAAGTTAATGGCTTCATCGTAATCTTTTACAACAAGGGCAATATGTGCGATGCGTTGGTTCATGTGCAGTTAATTATTTTATTTTTACGAGATGCAATTAGTCATGAAATTTTCTTCGCTGCTGCCACAAATTAGCCTGTAAAATTTATGACTCATCATGGATGTTCCGGCAAGTACTGTTTCGGTAATGGTACCTCTTTACTTTCACTTTGCCAGTAAACAGAAAGAATCCACCAGCGTTTTCCATCATTGTACAACTGAATACTGTTGATGCCACGCATAAAAGGCTCAGCATCGGTTGCATTCCGTTTAGCAGCATAGGTGCTGAAACAATGAGCAATTCGTCCATACAGTTCCTGCTTCCTGTAAATCTCCTGTTCAAAAAATCCATTCTTCTCCAGTACGGGTCCGTTACGGGTGATGTAATCTTCTACCGTCATTACCCGTTTTACAATTTCACCCGCAGGTGTAGTACCGGTGGCAATCATTTTCGCTTCAGGTAAAAACAAACTCCGCATGCGGTTCCAGTTCCGTGCCTGGCCTGCAGGTCCGCTGATTACTTCATATAACGCCTTCATAATCGCATCCACACTCTCTACATCTTTGGCAGCAGCCGGAAATGAATCGGTTTGTGCATAACTGTTCCCGTGAACAGACAAGAGTAAAAACAAAACAATTAATAATCGCATAGCAAATATTTTCAGGAAGGTATAGAATCAGGAACACCTGTTTAAAATTATTCCATCAGCGGTTTTGGGTGCTGCAACATTTTTTATGGTACATTTAAGAACCTAAACATAATGCTATGCCTATTCGTATGACCGATGATCCGCAGGATCAACAGGAACAATTTGAAAATGATGGTGGCGGTGGTGGTAATTTCCCCGTTGGTCCGGGAGGTGGTGGAAGAGGTGGCGGTGGATTACTTTCGCTTCTTCCTTTACTTTTCAGTTTATTTCGTGGCGGTGGTGGTAAAGGTATATTTTTATTACTCGCATTGGCAGTGGGTGCTTATTTCTTTTTAGGAAGGGGCGGTTGTAATTTATCCCAACTGGCCGGACTTGCCACCGGTGGTTTTTTAGATCCGCAGCAATTTGAAAAAGCAGAAATCTATGAACCACTCACCGTAGATGATTCGAAAAATCCATTGCCGGAGAGCGCTAATCTGCAACGCTTTTGTCCCACTCCTCAAAACCAGGGTTCGCAGGGCAGTTGTGTGGCATGGAGCAGTGCCTTTGCTGCACAAACCATTTTAGAAAGTGCAAAGTCAGGCCAACAGCCGGATAATGTGGCGTTCTCTCCTTCATCCATGTACAACCAGATTGGTTTGGAAGGTTGCCAGGGTTCTTACATCATCCGTGCAATGGAATTCATGAAGAATACCGGTGGTGTTCCTTATAACGATTTTCCTTATACTGACCAGGATTGCAGCCGCCAGCCTAACCGCAACATGCAGCAGGAAGCGTCGCAGTTCCGCATGCGTGGATTTAACCGCTTAAGTTTAGGCGATCGTAATGATGCAGTTGATCTAAGGGCCATCCGTGAAAATCTCGCCCAGGGGGCACCGGTAGTAATTGGTATGATGGTGGGGCAGAGTTTTATGCAACCCATGATGGGAAAAGATATTTGGGTGCCTGCTCCCGGTGATCAGCAAATGATGGGCTTTGGTGGGCATGCCATGTGTGTAGTGGGTTATGATGATAAGAAATACGGCGGTTCTTTTTTAATCATGAACAGTTGGGGACAGGAGTGGGGCAACAACGGTTTTGCTTGGGTGCGTTATGGTGATTTTCAAACTTATGTGCGTGAAGCTTATGGCGTAAATCCCATGCATGCTTCTAATGATAATGTACAGCAGTTTGCTTGTGAAGTGGGTTTGGTGCAGGTAGAATTTGATGGAAAGAAAACGGTAGCACGTGATTATATTCCATTACGTTCAATTGGCAGTAATCGTTTTGAAACAACAGATCCCGTTCGTCCCGGTACAAAATTTAAAATGGAAATCAAAAACGGAACAGAGTGTTATGTGTATGTGTTCGGGCAGGAAGTGGATGGAACCAGTTATACGCTGTTCCCTTATCCACGAACGGATGATCCTTCCAAAACTAAGTATTCATCGTTTTGTGGTATTACCGGTTACAGGATGTTTCCGAAAGATAAAAGTATGACGCCGGACAGCCTCGGCAACCGTGATGTAATGGCTGTTGTCATAAGCAAAAAAGAATTGGATTGGTATCAACTCAATCAGCAGATCAGTGGTAATCCTTCGCTTGATTATGGTGCCCGTTTCAATAACGCATTGGGTGCATCTCTCATACGTAATGTGAGGTATTCAACTACCGGTAAAGGCAATTTGCGGTTTGATGTAAGTGGTGATGCCAACAATGTAGTAGCTTGTATTGTAGAAGTGAAGAAGTAGTTTTTTGTTACAGGCTTTTTTGCTCATGGCGTCGGTTTTGCGTCGCACTCTTGCACGTTCAGTTCTTTATTCATCAAATTTAAAATTTAAATTTTGCTCTCAAAAAAGTCAGGGCTGTGCTTTGATGGCTTCCCCCTTTGGGGGAAGTCGGAAGGGGGCTGGGAGGCAGTATGAATCCAAACTCAAATCAATTTATTTCCATCATGAGTAGTCCGTTTAAAAGCAGGCTGTTCATGTTTAGCAAATTACCGGCAGCTTATTTTTCAGGAGTTAAAGTTCAACAGCTCACTGCTGAGAAAGCTGTCGTAACGGTGCCGTTCAAATGGTTTTCACAAAATCCTTTTCGTTCAACTTACTTCGCCTGTTTATCTATGGCCGCAGAAATGAGTACAGGCTTGCTTGCCATGATGCAGATTTATCAACGCACGCCTGCAGTAAGTATGCTGGTTGTAAAGGTAGAATCAACCTACTTTAAAAAAGCAATAGGAGTCACATACTTCACCTGTACTGCAGGAAAAGATTTTGAGCAAATTATTGATGATTGTATTGCAGATGGTGAAGCAAGAAGTTATACATCAAAATCAGTTGGTATTAACAAAGAGGGAGAAGTAGTAGCCGAGTTTTTTATCACCTGGTCATTTAAAGCAAGAAAGTAAACCCGGAATATTGAAAGGTTCATTTTCAAATTTTCAAATCATCAAATTTTCAAATTGTATATGAAAATTTCTTTCCACGGTGCTGCCAGGGTAGTAACAGGCAGTAAACATCTTATCACACTTACTA
The DNA here is from genome assembly GCF_045780045.1 of Lacibacter sp. MH-610. Taxonomy (NCBI): domain Bacteria; kingdom Pseudomonadati; phylum Bacteroidota; class Chitinophagia; order Chitinophagales; family Chitinophagaceae; genus Lacibacter; species Lacibacter sp. MH-610. Next base: position 3,381,528 of record NZ_CP116002.1, on the reverse strand, counting down.
ATGGCAAAAAGCTGTTGCTTGATTGCGGTATGTTCCAGGGTATGGGTAAAGACACAGATGCCATGAACCGGCATTGGGGTTTTGATCCGGAGCAGGTTGAGTATATGATCCTGAGTCATGCACACATTGATCACAGCGGTTTAATACCGAAACTCATTGCCGATGGTTACAAAGGCAAAATCCATTGTACCAATGCTACAAAAGATTTAACGGCTGTATTGCTGGAAGACAGTGCCGAAATCCAGGAAGATGATGTGAAGTATGAAAACAAACGGCGGGCTGCCATGGGCATGCCGTATCTCAAACCGCTTTATACTATTGATGATGCCAAAAGAGCGGTGGATCGTTTGCTGCCCAAAGAATACAACGAGTGGTTTAAAGTGAGTGATGATATTGAAGCCATGTTTACAGATGCCGGTCATATCATCGGCAGTGCCTGTGTGCATTTAAAAATTACAGAAAACGGAAAAGTAAAGCGCATCACCTTCAGTGGTGATATTGGCCGTTACAGGGATGTGATTTTAAAATCACCGCAAAATTTTCCGCAGGCAGATGTCATCATCATGGAATCTACCTATGGTAATAGTCTGCATGACAATGCTGTTTCAACTCCTGATCAGTTGCTGCACTGGATTCAGAAAGCATGTGTTGAGAAAAAAGGAAAACTCATCATCCCTGCATTCAGTGTGGGGCGCACACAGGAGCTCTTATATGATTTGAATCAATTGGAACTGGAACGTCGCTTGCCGGAATTGGAATACTATGTAGATAGTCCCTTAAGTGTAGATGCAACGCATATTGTAAAAAACTATCCTGAATATTTTAATAACCGTATTCAGAAGATTTTGAAAACAGACAATGATCCGTTTGGATTTAAAGGCTTAAAGTTTGTGAAAACGGTTGCGGAATCAAAGATGTTGAATTTCAAAAACGGTCCTTATGTTATCATCAGCGCCAGTGGTATGGCCGATGCAGGAAGAGTCAAACATCATATCAATAATACCATTGAGAGCAGTCGTAATACCATTCTGCTTACAGGTTACTGTGAACCCCGTTCCTTAGGTGGTAAATTGTTGCGTGGTATGAAAGAGGTGAAAATATTTGGGGTAGAAAAGCAGGTGAATGCAGAAGTAGGACAAATCCGCAGCATGAGTGCCCATGGTGATTATGATGATATGTGCCAGTGGCTGGCCTGCCAAAACCCGCAGGAAGTGCAAAAATTATTCCTGGTACATGGTGAGTATGACGTACAGCAATCCTTCCGTGATCGTCTGCATAAAAAAGGCTTTGCGGATATAACCATTCCGGAAATGCATTTCGAGATTGGTATTTAAAAAAGAACCCCGTTACTGAACGGGGTTGATGAATGCGAATGTTGGGTAAACAAAAAAAGGTTAGCAACGGAGATAAGGTCAGCAACGGAAGGTTAGCGTTAAGGGTACGGCGTAAAAGTTTTGGTTTCTATGTTTTTATTGTTTGATGAATCTGGCAGTATTCATTTCTGTACCGTTAACAACCCGTACTATATAATTACCGGAACCAAGAGATTGCACATTGAGTTGTTGAATCTGGGAAGCACGTGCTACCTGCGTACGTTGTACCATTACCCCGTTACTGTTGAAAATTTCGTAAACAGTAGCCTTGTCCTGCCATTGTGCAGGTATCTGTACACGTAATTCTGTAGTTACCGGGTTAGGAAATGTTTGCACCTGAATTTTATTATCTGTTGCAAAACGTACCATTCTTACAGGTGAGTAAGCAAAACGGTCATCTGCATCTACCAGGCGAAGGCGGTAGTAAACAATCTTTGCATTTAAACCTTCTGTATTATCACGATAGTTATAACTTTTTTGAGCACTGGAATTGGATTCAGTCATCATCATCATCACTTTGCTGAAGTTTTTACCATCAGTACTGCGTTCCAGTTCAAAGTGACTGAAGTTTTTATGATCCGTTGTCATCCAGTTCAGATCTACTTTATTGTTGTCTTTAGATACTGCGTTAAAGTTTAATAACGTAAGTGGCAATGAAGCAGGGTTTGAAATTTGAAAATCTTTCATGTAAACACTGTATTGCCTTGCTGCCAGTGAATTATTGGAAACAACAGCGCCAAGACGTACTGTAAACTGGCTGATGTTGTTTTTGCTCACTTTAAACATAACGGCATCTGCAGTTGTATCAATACCAGCATATTCAACACCGCTGATATTTTGTCCATAATAGCGGCCGCTTTTATTCATTACCATAATTTCAGGGGTATTGCTCATGAACACCGCATTACCACCACCGCCTAAGTCAAACTCACAAAATTCTTTCAGGTTATTATTACCATCCAAATCCAGGTTAGTAGCAGTAAAGAGGCCTAAAAATTCTATTGTGTTTGAATTTGCTTTTACAAAACGGATGGTAAACACTGCATAAGAAACTCCAGTACCACCGGATTGAATACGTGGTTGAAAAGCCTCATTAAACCCAACATTCGTTTGGTCTATATCTACTATAGTAGCATTGTTCACCAAACTGTCGATGCGGACTAAAGCATCAATATTGGTATAAACAGATTTAGCTCTATAAATAGCTCCTACCTGTTTATCAGTACCCCCTTCATGTACAAGGTTGACAAACTTTAACTGGGCATTGCTCAGTAAACTGGTAAAAAAGAATTGAACAATCAGAATCGAAGTAAGAATTCTGCCGGAACGGAAAAAAAAGTAAAGAGTTTTCATATTCTCTTATTTGGTACGGTAAATACTGTTGTTTAGTTTCTGTCGGATTATCATTAAGACGTTCTAAGTGGAAAGCCTTAACAACACAAAATTGCTTTCAGTATTCAACATGTACAATAGGAAAATTACGAAGTAGACTATGTTTTTTTACGATACAGTAAAAATACAGGTCATGATGCATTGAAAATCAATCATTCGGCTGCAAAGATTTATTCGCTTCAGCAAATGATCCTCTTGATAAATGACTGATTTAGTAAAGAATTCAGTCTTTCAGGGTCAAAAATTCCGGGTAAAAAAGGTTTGATTTACGGTATGAGTGTGAAGTGGATTTTCGATTTCACACCTAATTTTTACTCTCCGGTAAGAGGTTGCTTTAAACAAAAGGGTGTGTCTTTAGCGGATATTATATGAAACAAAAAATCCCGCCTTTTGGGCGGGACTTAGTACATCAAAGGAGACTATTTCACAACTCTTGACCGGCTGCAGCAGCTTGCCGCCGTGTTTGTGGCATAGCTTCTTGACTATAAATTTTGAAACTATTATATTCACACTTTAAACTACAAACACATGAAACACTTTGCAATTTTATTCCTCGCTTTTACATTTGTTTCCTGCTCTGCTACAAAGAATATTGAAAAGCGAATGAACCAGTACATGGGCTGGAAAAAACATGAGATTATAAGAGAATGGGGTGAACCGGATAAAGATGGTTATGTGGATGGCGTGGGCAAGGTTCTCGGTTACAGTAAATACAAAATTGGTGCTTTTGGTTATGCCTATTACGAAAACACTGTTTTCTTTTTAAACAGTGATTACAGGGTTGATGGCTGGCGTGTGAACAGGGATCCCGTGCCAGTTGATCGCCTGGATATTCGTATCTGGCGATTTTAACCGTTCATCCGTCCCTTACCTTCAATCAGCCAATCCCACGAAAGGTTAAACTGGTTTTTAAACTTCACCAAAAAATCAAAGTGTGGGGTGTGGCGTTTGCGCTCTACTGAAATAATGTAGAACACGTTCTCCTTCATGGCTTCGGCAAGGTGTTCCCTGGTAAGGTTGTTCAGTTCACGGATGAGTTTCACCCGCTCACATATAGCGTTATCGTACTTTTTTGTGTTCACTTGTGTTTGTGTTTGGTGTTACTTCACCAGCTTAATCTCTAACTTATACCCCAATGTTTCGGCCATTATCACCAGCGTTTTCAAGCTGGGGTTGCCCCGGGCCATTTCTGTTGCAATTACGGTGCTCCTACTCACCGGGCATTTCCCCGTGAATACTTCCTGCGACCATCCCCGTATATCTCTTTTCTCACGAAAGGCAAGGCTTATCTCGTGCATCAGTTCTATGAATTTAACCTCAGCTTTGGAGTTTATATCGTAGGTAATTGCCTGGCTTTTTATTGATTCGCTCTGTTTCATAAAATCGTGCCATTTGGTTTAGTGTGTGTTTGATGTGTTCGGTCGTGTCCTTTAATAGCGGGAGTTTGCCACTGATCGTGCCCCGAAACACGATATAAATGCGGTAACAAAGTATGTTTTCCATCATTTTACCGTGTTCCTGCTGTAAAAAAAGTAGTTCCTCATGCTGGGTGCGAAATGTGTAAACCTGCCCAATGTAGAACGGCTGTTTAGTGAATAGAATAAGTTCTACTCCTGGCAATTCCTCCTTATTGTTGAGAAACATGAAATTTGGAAGTTTGGGCAAGCTCATGCGCTGGTTATTTGGGACGTGAAAAATAGGGAGTTTTTTTGTACCCTACCAACAAAAGTTTTGTTTATCGCTGAAATATTGGGCAAGTGCATGCTGTCGCTGCGGTTGGCGGGGGTGTGCGGGGGGTGGTGGGTTATGGTTTGCATGGTTATGTTTTATTTGGGTTATCTAATACGAATCTCTTCGCCGTTTATTTTAATGGTGGCAAGGTGTTGGTGTGGCGGGTTGGTAAGTTTTGGCATATTGATAAACACAATATTTGTTTTGCCAAACTGCCACTCCTGCACATGGCTGTTTGCGTTCTGCCCTACTAATTTTAAAAGACTTGTTAAGCTGGTTTTTGCGGCTTCCTCTTTGTTTGGGAAATGATTAACGGCTTCTGCAATTACCCGGCGAAGGGTGTTGAGCGGGTCGGGGTAAAATGCTGTTTCTTGAACGATTGCCCGCTTTTCGCCGTTGGCTGCGTTACCTGTTTTACCGGCTCCTATACGGAACGGCACAATTATTTGCTTTACTGTTTGCATGGTTGTTATTTTATTTGGTTAACCTTTCTTTTTGTTCTTCAATTATGCGGCGAACACAACCGCCTAAACCTTGAACGGACTTAATGCCACGTTCTGTTCTTATTCTGCCTGCTTTATCAAATTTCAGGTTGAGTAGCTGGGCTATTTCATAGCCTATTGCCACATTTAGTTCAATTTCTTTTCTTTCTTGCGTTGTTACTTCTGTTTGCATTTTGTTTGCGTTTATTGGTTGAATAGTATTGAATCCCTTGTGTTGTTCAGGCGTATTGTCTCAAACGTGCTGCGCTCAATAGACTGAACAAATAAGGCTGTTTTTGGGTTGCTGGTGCAGTATGTTTCCTGCACCGTTTTTATAAACTCTGCCTTTGTTTTTGCTTCGGGTGTAACCAAGTGGGCAAAGTTGCGTATCTGGTCAATGAATAGGGGGTTTAAGTTTGTGGGGTTCATGTTAAATAGTTTTCAGTTGATAATTTAACGCCTGCACGTTCTGAAGTGTCGTATCGTACTGGTTAGCCCAAAAAATCGCCGTTTCATTGTCGCCTGACTGGTCGGCCTGTGTTATGAACTGGCGGCATGTTTTTAAATAGTTTTTAGCCGTGTTCAGGTCACGATTGAGGGCTGTAATTAGTTTAGTCCGCAAAGTGTCGGGGGTGTGGGTTGTGTGTTGCATTGTGAATTGTTTAATTGTTAGTATTTATATTTCAAAAAGAACTGTTGGTTTGTATTGGTGCGCTGGGTTGCTTTTCTTTTGGTATGCTCTGCCTGTCTGCCTTTCCTGGTAGGCTGTTTGTTCTTTTGCTTCATACAGTGGATAACCTTTTAACTCTGCCACTTTTTTATTGAACATAGCCCAAACATCATCACTCATAAATTCAAAGTGCATATTTCCGTTTTTGTACCCCTTGTATTTGAAAAATTCGCTTTCGTACCAATCGCCGTAAATATTGCGCCTTATGCTTCCATTTAATGTTTGGATGGTATCATAATTTTTTCCCGTTATGTAACACAATGCCTTTTCAAAGTCTGGCACAATACCATCATAACTGCTTCTGAGGTTGCTATAATCTTGTGAAGTGTAGCCATATTCTTTGGCGGGTCTTATCATGTTTGGAAGTATAAATTTTTTACCTACCAAAAAATGACTGTTTGTTTTCCATCCTTTTACGTTGTGCCGGTTGTCGTGGTGGTGCTCTGTAACCCTGTCGAAAACTTCCAAAATTGCTTTATTCATGCGCTGCCCTGCCGTTTGTACAACTATATCCAGCATCACATAAATATTTCTCATTGTGAAGGGAATGTTTGTTTGCTGTTCTACAAACTTGTTTATGTCCTCCTTTACTCCTCTGGTGGTGTATTTTGTTAAGTTCATTTTATTAAAAATGAATGCCCAGCCTGCTTTTTGAAGGTCTTTTTTAAACTCGTTCCTCAGCTTTGCCGCTCCGTTCTCTGTGCAGGTAAATGTTAAGGATTCGCCGTAAAATCCACTTAGTAAACTGTTCATTTTTTTACCTGTGTTCAGGTGTTCATCATACAGTTTCACGGCTGCAACGTATCTGTTTACTAAGTCTCTTACTACGTTGTAACTCATGAGGCCGGGCGTGTTTCCGCTTTCTTCTGGTTCATCATCCATAAAAAAGCCTTCAAACTCTTGCGAATAGTTTTCGCCTGGTTTGTTTATGGTTATCATTGCAACGTTTACGCCTGTTTGTCTTTCGGCGTTATTAAAACAATTTTCGAGGTTTACAATATTCCCGTGTTGCTGAATAATAGAAAATAATTCCTTGCGGCTTTGTGAATAGGTATTTTTAACTGTTTCAGCATTTAATAAAGAAACTATTTTGCAACCTGCGGGGGCTATGTTGTAAGCATGAAGTAAATGTTCTGCGCCTCTGCTAAATGGCGGGTTCATTATTATGCTGTTAACGTGGCTTATCTGTTCGCTGGTAACGGTCAAAAAATCGTCTGCAATATGTTTACATTTGCTTTTTATTATCAGCTTTAGCCGTGAATCATTTTCGCAGGCTATAACATTTGCGCCGTGTTCCTGTAAATAGTCAACTATTGCACCACTTCCGGCGGATGGTTCCAATATTGTTTTACCTTCTAACTCTATGCCTGCGGTCATCTGTTCAATGACTTGCAAGGGGGTTGGGAAAAAATCAGCGTTAAACATTTTTTTGTGGTTTTTGGTTAATTTAAAAGCATTTGCATAGCGGTGTTTTGCTCTGGCTCTGTTTCTCCTATCAATTCGCTGATGTAGTCGGTAATGTGTTGAATGGAGGGGTTAAAATCGCCGTTGTTCACTCTGTCGGTTATGTCAACACGGCAAATTTCTGTTTCATGGCCCTGTAGTTTTATTTCACATTTTACCTTTGTATATCCTCCGTTCTGTCCTCTCTCGTTTGTTTGCCATAAGATGAAAAAAGCTTTTTGAACGTCCTGCCATGTATAAAATGTTGTTTCGTTAAAAATTGCGCCTTCAATCATCCTGCCTTCGTGCCACAATATTTTTAAACTTTCCAGGTTTAAGGTATTATTTTCAGGAACGGGTAAAATATCGGATTCATTAACGGGGGCCGCTTTCGGGCTTTCTTGCTCCTGCTCAACGGCTGGCGTTTCGGGTGCCTGTTCTTCTGTTTGCTTGTTGGCTATAAAATAGGATTTTACTGCTTCCAGTCTTTTTTTGCTGAAAATTATACCCCTGCCACACTTTAAAAATTTATTGTAGCTGCCGCCTAACTCGATCAGGTTGTCGTAATGCGCTGAAAATTCACCGATAACGGCAAATGATTTTTCTGAATAATCAACTATTTGAATTTTACCGGCGGGGGCTGCTGTTGGTTGCTCTGTAGTTGGCTGTTCCTCTTGTGGTGTTTCAAAAGTTATTTTAAAAAAATCACGGCTATTGTTATCGTCGTTTATTGCTACAGTTAGCCCTGTGTAATTGTGTGGCACGTTGGTATTGTATAAAAGCTGGCGGGCTTCTGCTTCCGGGCTGCGCCTGTAGTCGTTTAGTTCATCGTCTTTGTACTTTTTCAAATGGATTAACTGCGCTTTTACTTCATTTTCTAACTCGTCAGAAATGCGGCGGTGCTCCTGTACGTATTTTGCTTGGGGGATGTCGTCCCGGTGGTTGCTGTTTTCGTATATGTCATTCATGCCGTCAAAATGGCCGTACTGGTATTTTGATGTAATAGCCTCCACTTGCTTTGTCGTTGGTCCGTCTGTCCAGGATATATCAACACTATTGCCCCCTGCGAAGCTGTCGGATGTAACTGAAAATTTGATGCAGGGGAAATATTTTTTTAACTCCTGTTTGATTGCGGCGCTGGCTGCGGCGTGGCTGCTTTTGTAGCCTTTATTCTTTTCTTTCTGTTCTGCTTTCCTTGTTTCCCGTCTGTCTGCCGTTTCTTTTAATGCTTCAATTTTAGCGGCCAATTGTTCCGGGGTCTTGTATCTAAAAAAATCCGTGTGGTTTGCTGCTGTTCCCCAAAAAGTTTTTAAAAGCAAGTCGGCGGGGTGGCTAAATACTATTAAATTTTTATACTCTGTTTTTTGGTAGCCTTGTTTTATTAGGCTGTCAAACTGAATTTGTCGGCCTTGCTCTCTGTCGGATTTTGTTAAAAGTCTCATTGTGTTTAATTTAATTGTTAGGGGAAGGGGTTATCTGAATAATGCTACTATCTTATCAGTAGTAGTTGGCTCGTTTGGGTCGTTTGCATCCACGTTAAACCCGTGCGCCTGCATAGCCGTTTCGATAGCCTGGTCGCTGCCTTCGGATTGCTGTGCAGCCTTAATAGCGTGTAAATAATTAAGCTGTGCGGCCGTAATTCCTGCCATCAGCATAAAAGCACCAATAAATAAACAGGTAACTATCTTTTTCATCTTCTTATCCCTGACTTATTAACCGTTTCGGCTCGGCTTTAGTAATGTTAAAACGTAATTGCACAACAATATTAGTGTAATATATCACACTTTACAACAAATAACAGGATGAACGGCAAAATAAAATGATGAACGGTAAATATTACTTCTTCATCCTTTTTTTTGCCAATTTAACCAGGTAAGCGGCTGCATCTTCAAGCTCCTTCAACCGATTAACTCCCGCTATTGTGATCTGATAAACGTACTGCGGACGGCTCTTGCCGGTCTCAATACGATCAAGGTAACCCAACTCAATTAGTTTCTCAGTCCTTGCCTTCAATTGCTTGTGAGTAGCTGAGTATAACACATTAGTAAACCGTGCAGGCACATAGTACAGGGGTCGGGGTTGGTCTTTGGTAACCAGGTAAAAGCAATACAGCAAGTCAATATACTGCCTACTGAATCTGTCATGCCTCAATCTGTTGGCACGTTTCAAAGCAGCAGTTAAGATCATCATATTAAGAATATTTATATCTTTCATGTATGCCGTGCCTTTGTTTGTGTTGTGTTTTGCTAAGGTACATTATGTGTTTACTTCATTCATCCATCCACACAACTATTTTTTTGAAATGGTTGCATCGGTAACGGTTTCGATTACAACTATCAGTCATTTTTCCCTTTGTTTTACCCCGTGAAACGTTTAATATATCATACTTTTCAATTTGCTTTTCATAACTGATTGATAATTAGCTTTTTGCAAATTAGCTTTGCGTCGTATAACTTCAATTATGTTAAATAGAATGCGATTTTGAAACAGTTTGGAAGCGACCCCACCCGGTTTGAAATTTCCTGTTTCCCTGCGCTGTTATGCCCCTAGTTCATAACTATACACCCCAACTGTCCACTCACATTGGTGATTTTTGGGGAAATGAGATGGTACAAAATGTGTTGATTAGGGGAGTGATTTTTTGATCTGCTGCTGCGACATTGAAAATTGACTATGCCTCTGTGAGTTATTTTAAGGCTCATGGCTGGGTTTTGTTAAGAAATGAGGGGTTGATAAGGGATTGGGGTGAGATAGCGGGAATTTGGGGTATTTCTGTTAATTGTAGAGGGATTATGGTAATACGGGTGTAGTCTGGTTGGGGTATGTGTTTTTTATTTATTAATCTGCCTTTCCTCTCCTCTGCTGCTGTTTGAGGATGGGGATAGGGGTATGCTATGTTGGTAGGGATGCTAAGGGTTCAAAATGTATAATCCGGGCAGTTTGAGTAAAATAGGGCAGGTTTCTGGCGAGTGTAATATATTACACACCCACCGACTGTATAGATTAGATAAAGAAGTTGTAAATCCTTACTGGTATTGGGTTTGCGGGGAGAAAATGTAACCTATTATTACAAAAGTCGAAACAATAGGTTACAAAACTCGAAATGAGGGGTTACGTTTGTGTAATATATTACACTTTTGGGGGTTTCTGGCAGGTATAATATATTACACATTGTTGTAGTTATGGGTTACGTTTTGTAAGTTTGTTTTTTGGTACAAAATGTAGCTTGATAAATACAAAACTCATGAAAGTAAAAGATTTGAAAAAAATGTTAGAGGATGCCGATGATGAGGCATTGGTACTCATCCCTTCCAAAAATGAGTTTGACGGAGTGTTTTACAGCCCATGTACAGAGGATTCGGGTATTGCAGAAATGGGATTGTACCCTGACCAAGAAGATGAGGCAGAGGCTAACCTACTTGATAAGAAAACAACGGAAGTTTCATTTGTTCTTGTGCCATGTGGTTTTTTTGAAGAAAAGGATCACATGTATGAGATGAATTAATATAAACTACAAACACAAAACACATGACAAACGGAGATGATTTAGTAACACCTTACGCATGGAAGCAAGGTGCAGATGGTAAGACACCTGTAATCAATGACAATACCAATGCTCTTACCAAGCGTGAATACTTTGCTGCTATAACCCCAATAACCATTGATGATATTCCTTTGCCTATTGCAAAATTAATCATGGGTAACAAACCGCCAGATGAAACTATGGAGAACGTGTTGTGGTGGGCTGATGCAGAGGCAAGGTACAAGGTTATTAAGGCAGACGCATTAATCAAAGCATTAAACGAACAACCATGACGCATAAAGAAAAAGTAAGTAAGATCATTGAACACGTTGAGGGCAAGTTGCCCGTGTTCTTCAATCAGGGCAATTATCCAATGGTTAAGATTGGGAAGGCGGCAATGGAAGTGATAGGCATTGAGAAGCATGGCACCATGTACAGGGCGCTGATGGAAGGGCGGATGAGTATTCCGCTGGTAGCAAGTGAGGCGGTATGCGATGCAATTAATTCACAGTTAAAACTTTGGTAACAATGATACACATTACAAAAGCAAAAGGCGGTTTTATGGTGGTAATGCTTGCCTCAAACAAAAAAGTCCTTTCCACCAGCGAAATATTTACAACAAAAGCCTCTGCGCATAAAAACGTTGCAGCACAAGTGGCGGTTATGGGTGATTTTGATACCGTGATCGGCTACCGGGATGATACCACAAAAATTCCTCAGTATTGGCTGGTTGGAACTTTTCAGAAAAGAAAGCGGATAAAAACAGAAGAACCCTTCCCCGTGTACAAACCACAACGTAAAAAAACAAAATAAACAATATGCTGAAAGCTCAAATTATCGGCCACCTTGGTCAAGATGCAACTGTAAATAATGTAAATGGTAAACAGGTAATTAATTTTTCTGTGGCTCACTCCGAAACGTGGAAAGACACTACGGGCGAAAAGAAAAGTAAGACGGTATGGGTGAGTTGTTCTTATTGGACGGATAAAACCGGGTTGGTGCCTTACCTCACCAAAGGGACGCAGGTGTATGTGGAAGGAATGCCGGAAGCAAGGACGTATGCGAAGAATGATGGTACTACGGTGGCCCAACTGCAGTTGCGTGTTGGTACGGTGCAGTTACTTTCATCCGGAAATAATAATGCTGCAGGCAATGACGACTCAGATAATACCCCCGAAAGGCAATACGAGCCCGTAACGCAGCAGCAGATGGGATCAGGTTATGTACAGAGGGACGGGTATTAGTGGTGAGATTGTAGATGATTTGCCGTTTTAATGACTGCCTTACGAATCAGTATTGGCGAAGGCAGGGCAATAGCGAACCGTCAGCCGAAATAACAAACTAAAGTAAAATTATTATTCAAAATGTTGAGATTAAGAACGTCCAGCCAAACTATTGCCAATGCAATGTTAGCTGCCGTTTTTTGTCAAGACGCAAACCGCAAAATAAAATGGCAAAACCAATTTGCGTTATCAAAGTAGATAACAAACTCGGAACATTTACCCCTATTTATCAAATCCAAAGTTTACTGGATGATAGACTTAATGATTACCATGTTTTAGTTGTCCCATTCGAGCAGCCTGCTGACGAATATCACGAACCAATGCAAGTGCAGGTTTTTCACGAAAAAGACTTTACGGAAATTCAATACGCTGAACTTAAAAAGATTATATCTGATGCAGTAGAGACTGTCGCACCGAATGGCAGCTAACGTGCCGGGGCTTTGCGGTCGTTGCCGAATTAGAATTACTAAACTTAAAAATAAAACTACAGATGAAAAAAGAAACAGGCGTTGAGCCTTTAACCGAAAGCGGCAATGCCGCACAAGCCAGTGTTGGGCGCAGTGCCCAGCCGTTGACGCCTCAAACGGCTAACACCACAAACAAACTTTGCAAGCTGACTAGGGATAATATGTCGAATGGTGGATTTTGGATACTTGCACAGGAGAAAACTATTGTCATTTCCCGGCATCAAGACGGAAGCTCGTTGGAGGCATCAATAGAAATTCCGAAGTCGGTTTTTGATGCTTTCGTTGAGTTTTATACTAAAGGTTGATGGGCATTGCGCCCAACGTTTGACGTATTGGCGATGTGCCTGAATTGAAAAACAAAAGTTTAATAAAGTAATGCAGTTGAATAGCGATAAACAGTTTGCGGTAGCACCACAACAGGCATTTTGCCAATACGGTGTTAAGTGCAGTGCCGTAGATGGTTTATTCTATCGCTCAATAGAATTGCTGAAGAAAAGTTTTAAACAGCGGGGCGGCTGAAGTCACAGCCTCTTTGATACCTATGAGTTATGAACTGAAACATGGAGACTGCTTGGAATTGATGAAGGATATTCCTACTGGCAGTATTGATATGATACTTTGTGATTTACCTTATGGCACGACTTCAAATAAGTGGGATGCTGTGATACCGTTTGAACCGCTTTGGGGGCAATACAAGCGGATAATAAAACCGAATGGCGTAATTGCATTAACGGCTTCACAACCGTTTTCTTCTGCCCTTGTAATGAGCAATCCGAAGATGTTCAAGCATGAATGGATTTGGATAAAGAACAGAGGCGGCAACTTCGCTAACACCGTTAGAGAGCCTTTTAAGGAGCATGAGCAGGTTTTGATATTTAGCAATGGTAAATGGACGTATAACCGCCAAATGCAGGAAAGAACAGGCGCAGGAGCAGACAGGGTGAAGTATGACCTGAACTGGCGAAGCCAATCGGAAAACTACCGTGAATTTGAAGGTAGAGAAGGGCAAAGAGTTGGAGAATTAAGAGTGCCTTCTTCGTGGCAGAAGTTCAATGTTGATGTAAGTAAACTGCACCCGACTATTAAACCTGTACCACTTTTTGAATACCTTATAAAGACGTACACAAATGAAGGTGAAACGGTGTTGGATAACTGCATGGGAAGCGGCACAACGGGAGTTGCTTGCCTGAATTTGAAGCGGAATTTTATCGGGATAGAGAAGGAAGAAAAGTATTATGAGATAGCACAGAAACGACTTTCCGAATTGCTGACGAAGGAAGCAAAGGGAAGCGTGGGCGGCTGTTTAAAACTTTTCGATGATGAAGCTGCATAGAGTTCCGAAAGTGGCATTGCACTTAACGGGTTCGGGCTTGGCGAAGTGGCTGAACCCGAAGCTAAATAGAATTACTAAACTTTAAAATTAAAAACAAATGTCAAATAGAATTACTGAACAGCCATTTTGCCAAACCCGTGTTAGCGGTAGTTTTATTGTAGAGAAAGGCAATATATCTTTCTGCGATGGACACGGAACAAGGTATTGGCGTTTTATGGCAAAAGGATTAAAGCGTAAGGTTGAACACTTTATAGAAACTTTTGACAATGATTTAAAGCATAATGACAAATACCATTGTTACATTGATTATGGTGGATGTATTGGCTATCGGTCATTTGATACGAACAATTTTAAAGAAGCAGTAAGTTGGATGTTGAAGCGTCTGAAAAATTACCGCTAACGTTCTGCCAGCTTTATGCTGTGCGCTGAACATATTATTAACTCACGGCACTTGTCCGCATAGCATAAAACTGCTTGTTATGTGCCGTTAATTTTAGTCTATGAAATTATTTAAATATGGTGTAAGTGTTTTTGATAGCCGTCAAAAAAAGTACGGTGGATTTAATCACTTCATAGCAGGGAAAATATTTAGGTGGCGATTGTGTTATTTAGACATTTACCTGAAAAGAAAATTCAAATTTGAAATAGTCCACAATGATGATAACAGTTATTATGACGGCTATCATAATCACGTTTGGGTTGGTTGGGTGTTGGTGTCTTATGGCACATAACGGTTTCGGGCTTTGCGTTCGTTTTAATGCCGCCAAACCGCTGTTATAAGCTGGCTGCGGTTAATTAAAACAAAATCTCAATACGAAGCAATAAACAAAAGAATTAAAAAAAAGAAGCGATGGCAATAGAAATTAAAAACAAAGACTGCTTTGAGTTAATGGCAGAAATGCAAGATAAGAGCATAAACTTAATCTTTGCAGACCCGTGGTATTATCCCGAAAACCAAAAAACAAAAAACGCTTTTGAAGATGATGTGTTTTGGGATATTACAAAAAAATGGATGAAGGAGTTTATTAGATTGATAAAGGATGATGGGCATATATTCATAAGTTTTTCAAGTCAAAAAATGGCAAAGTTTGAGTTTTTACTTGCCGAATTTGGTGTGCCATTAAAAAGCAGAATTGTTTGGCATTATAGAAATGCTGGTGGCAGATGTGCTGACAAGGGACAATTTGGAAAAACTTATGAGATGATTTATCACATTGGTTTTGGGGATAGATTAAATTTCCCAGAAAAATGGGGTGATGAAAGATTTGATGTTTGGACTATTGCAATACCGCAAAGCAATTTCACAGATAAAAAGATACACCCATTTCAAAAGCCAATAGCACTACTTGAAAGGGTTGTTGGAATTGGCAGCAATGAAGGTGATTTAGTTTTAGACCCATTTTCAGGTAGTGGGACAACTGCATTGGCTTGCAAAAAACTAAATAGAAATTTTATTGGAAGCGAATTGAATAAAGAACATTATGAAAATAGCTTGGAACGTCTTAACCTAAACGGTTTTGAAAAAACCGAAGCGGGTGGGCTTTTTTTTAATTCTTTTCAAACGGAATTGTCAAACGAAGCAGGAACGTAGCAGCTTGCTTATAACGGTAAGGTGTTGCTGTCAGTGTGGGAATTGGCAGCACAAAAGTTAAATTAAAAAGCAAAAGATAACAATATGAACGAAAGTAAAATTGAAAACGGTCAGCCCACATTGCAGCAACACAATGTTAGGCGCAGTTTTGAGGAATGGTCTGCCGACCTTGCTAAATTAATGAAACAATATCCACTTGTACATAATAAATGGAAAGTTTCAAGATTTAGGACAATGTACAACGACGGGTTGTCAGTTAAAGAAGCATTTAGATGTTGGTTTTGCGCTCACTAATTGCGCCTAACGGTCAAAAATTGCTGTTGTGCGCCCTGAGTTTGGAGGCACGACAAACGTAAAAGGGCAAGCAACAGCAGAGGCAGACGGCGCATAATAGCAATTTCATGTTGGCCGCCGTACGGGTTTAGTGGGATGCTCTGCCGAATTTTTTGACCGTTGGACAGCCATAAGTAAAACAAAAGGAGTGATAACGGTTTGGGTTACGGCTTTCACCCCGTATGAAAAGAAATAATTTTTTAACTATTAAATTTTACAAAATGAGTTATGAAGCTCCTGCAAAAGAATCAGTAGTATTCTGGCAGACAAATGAAGAAAATGGAGTAGGTGAGCCTGCTTTGTTGATTGAATTTTACAATGATGTTATGCAGATTTCGCAAGACGGTGAACGGATTAACATCAACTATGAATCTATAAAAGATTTGGTAAAGATTTTAAGAACTGCAAATGAAAGGAAACCGTCTTGATATTTCTTTGAATTACGGGGTGAAAGTATGGCGGTCCAACGGTCGGGTATTTCTGATGTGCCTGTAATCAAGGCTTGTCAGCCCGGTAGAAAATTATTCTAAAGATGAACAAGGAACAAATGTACATAGCGGATTCGTCAGCAGGCATAGCAGAAATACCTATGTTATCTGCTGCCTTTGTCGGTCGTGTACTTGTTGCCTGTGAGTATTCAGGTCGTGTCAGAGATGCTTTTACTGCCAAAGGATGGGATGCTATTAGTTGCGATTTATTACCATCAAGAACGACAGGCAAACACTACCAGGGAAATGTTTTTGATATTATAAACGATGGCTTTGATTTATTGATAGGCTTTCCACCTTGTACTTTTATTACAAACGTTAATACAAAATGGCGTGGCGATATTGAAAGATTAAAGAAAGCATGTGATGGCATGAAGTTCTTTGCTGATTTATATTCTGCACCTATAAAAATGATTTGCCTGGAAAATCCAGTAGGCATGTTAAGTAATTGTTTTCGTAAGCCTGACCAAATTATTACACCTGTTCAATTTGGCGGCTGTGAGCAAAAGAATACGTGCCTTTGGTTGAAGGGGTTGCCAAAATTAGTGCATACAAAAACGGATAATTTATTCGAGAAAAGAACACACGGCGTTTTATCGGAAGAATTTACCAGCAATAAATCACACCGGCAAAGCCATTGGTATAACAATAATAAAAGTGAACGGTCAACAACATTTCAATCTGTCGCAAATGCAATGGCTGAACAATGGACGGCTTTTGTCTTAGGTAGCAGATAACACAAGGATTTGCGTAACAATGAATATTAAACTAATTGATAAACAAAGTAATAACTACAGGCTGCTCATTAATGAAATTGAGTGCTTATTTATACCAATGGAATTATTTACAACCGGGTTGCTGCCGGTTAAGAAATGCCTCAACAATAATTCACTTGGGTGGTATGTAAACAGAAAATTTGTGAGTTACAATCAAATTAAAAAAGCAATAAAAAACTTTAAGTAATTTTCAGGGCAACACAAACACAATGGGTAAAAAGGTAGTGTATAGGCAAAAGACGGTAGATCACGAAACGGGAGAGGTAACAGAATCGGTATCGGTTACAATGGACAAACAACCTGCACCACAGTATTGTTCTTTTTTTATGGATGCTGTACCCTATATGAAACTGATTGGAGCTATGGAAAAGGATGTGCTGTTTCAAATGGTGAAATACCTGGAATGGAACACGAACATGGTGTTTGCCAATGAGCACAACCGGATAGCGATTGCCTATGATTTGGGATTGAAGCCCAACAGTGTAGGTGTAGCAATACGGAACATGAAGAAAAAGAACATTTTGCGCCGGGTGCGTAACACGGTGTACTGGATTAACCCAAACATACTGTTTTACGGTACGCTTGTAAAGCGGGAGGAAATGCTGAAAAGCGGAATTGATTGGGAGATACGGAGTAAATAAACAGATACATTTTGTATCTTCGGTAAAATTTACCGTTATGCTTGGAGATCAGCCCCTTTCTTACCAACCGGCCAATGATGATTATGACCGCATACGCTCTAAAGGTGTGATGCGTATTGCAGCACTAGCCCAGCGATTGAATGATAATCCACGTATTGCGCCGGAGGTTTTTAAAGAGCGCATGAAAGATATTACCGATAATTATTTTTTGAGTGAAGAAGATGCCGGTGAAGTGCTCAGTGATGTGAGCATGGCTTTGAAAAAAGGCAAGACGGCTTTTGATTATGTGCGTGAAGGGCAGCCATCTTTTAGCGTAAAAACAGGCAGGTGGTTGAAGTATTTGAAAGGCGTTGACCCTAAAGAATACGAAAGCGTATGGCGCAGCGTTCATTTAAGCAGAGAAGGGCAGGAAAAACTACTGAATGATCCTACGGGGATGGTGGAGGACTACGCACCCGGGCAAAAAGAAGCCATCTTAGCCAAAGGGCAAAGGGCAAAGTTAAGTGCCAGGGAATCGGTAGATGATACAAAACCGAAAGTGGTTTTTTAAAGTATTGCAATCACATTATCAATTTTTGTAAGCAGGCTTCCATCTTCCTGCTCTAATCCGGTGTTTTTTAAATACATTACTTTATCGCCTTTTTTTACTTCTTCTACATCAGGCCCAACAGATAATATAGTACCATGAGGGTTTCTTTGGCGTGAAGGTTCAGGAATGATAATACCGCCTTTTGTTTTGGTTTCTTTTTCTCCGGGTTGCAGATGCACCCATCCTTTGAGGGGAACTAATTTTTTTGCCATGTGTTTGTGTTTGAAATTTTTGCGAAAGATACAAAATGTATCTCTATCTTTGATAGTAAAAATTGGCAGATGCACCCCGTTAGTCCCGTAAATCATGTATTTGTTAAGATGCAGGCGTATGACGATACGGTGAAAACCGAAAGCGGGGTAACACTATTCAAAGACACTACGTTTAACCCAGAGTGGAGTGCCACGCTTAGTGCAGAAGCATTGAGTGTACCAATAAAAGTGGGGCAAATTGACGGAGATACGGAAGGTGTTTTGCCTTTTGTACAGAAGGGAGATCAAATTCTTTTTCGCTACATAGTGGTGCAGCAGTTAGAGCAACGGGATAACGATACACCGATTCACCACAATCAGCATTTAATAGACGGGGAAATTTACTGGAAGGTGAATTACAGTATGATACTGGGCGTGGTGCGCAATGGTGAATTGATACCGGCACCCGGTTATGTATTTGCAAAGCCTGTGGTGAATATGCTGGAAGAAAGGAAAGGTATTTTGTACCTGCCCGACAGTGTGCGGAAACAGGAGCAGAAAGACAGGGCGGTGGTGGTGTGCAGCGGTGTGCCCAAGAAAGACAGGGCGGATTTAGAGTTGCGAAAGGACGATGTGATTGTGTACCGGCCGGGGATGGCGGAGAAATACGAGCTGAACGGGGAACAATATTTAGTAATACGGCAGGAATACATTGCCGCTAAAGAAGTGTAATGGACTTAAAAGTAGTACATGATGCTATTGATTTTTACTGTGAGAAATCGCAGTTAGGGTTTCTTTCTCCCGAACAAAAGGATGCGCAACTTGACAGGGCACAGATGTTGCGTTTTACTGAACTATTTGACAACCCCAACGAATACGGTAAAGGTGATAGTTTGGGCCGTATGCACTATGCCAAAAGCCAGAAGATTCACGACAGTTTACAGCCTTTTAAAAAAACCACCTCTTTTGTAACAGGTAATTTTAGCAGTGGGGTTTACACGCTGCCCAATGATTACCTGCATTTACTGAGCATGGATATTAACATTGCTGATGCCAATGCGCCGGGCGGCGTTACTTACCAAGCAGTAGATATTGTAAAAGAAGATGAATGGAGTGAACGCAGAAAATCTCAACTCATACCTGCATCTGCTACGAGGCCGATAGGCCGATTAATTTACACATCAAGCCCTGCGAGGGCTGTGGAGATGTTTCCTGCGCAGGGCTACGCAGGTACGCTCAATTATTTACGCAGACCGGCAAAGCCTGCATTGAGTTATACGTTAGGTGGTGCCAGTGGCCGTGAGATCACGTACAATTCAGGTGCCAGCACACAATTAGAGTGGGATGATGAGGAAGTGAACAATATCCTTTTTAAAGCACTGCAACTGTGTGGTATTAACCTGCAGAGCGGTGAGGTAATACAGTTTTTTCAACAAAAAGATGTAGCGGGGGTGTAACATGAGCACAACAAGGTACAAGTTGATTGAACAGATTAGAAGGAGGATTGCCGCTGGCGACCCTTCTTCTGCATTTACACCTGCTGTGGAGGAAGTGCGGGAGGCCATTAACCAGGTAATCAACTCCACGCTTAAAACGCAGTTTTATACGGAAACGCTGGCGGGTGGTGAAACAATACCGGAAGGGCATGTGCTGGCGTATTATGAAAACGTGGCGGTTACAACATGGAATGGCATCAGCAAAAGTACACTACCTGCTTTTCCTGTAAAGCTGCCACGTAATATGGGTGTGTACACCATTACCAAAACCAACGACCCATTTACAAGTTTTATACCGGTGCCTACGGGACAAATAAGTTTTGTACAGGCACAAAGAGGCATGAGTGATTTGCTGGGGCAGGTGGGGTATGAGGTAAGAGGTAAAGAAGTGTGGTACAATAAAAACTTACCTGCACAAAGCCCGGCGGTAACGGCGGTGAATATGCAATTGGTGGTGATGGATATAAGCCGGTACAATGATTACGAACCATTGCCCGTGCAGGCAGATATGGAAGAACTGATTATTGAACAGGTGGCGGCGAAGTGGATGGGGCAGCCTAAGAAACCACAAGTAAACGACACAACAACTGACAGAGTATGATATGGTACACCATAGATAGCATTGTAAAGCAACTACTGCTGGAACAGCGCAAGCCGATACACTGGTATTTGGAGTACCTGACACATGCTACCAGTGCGTTGAGGGAGTTACATTTTGACCACCTGAGAAGTGTAAAGACGGTGAAGCTGATACCCAACAGTTACAAAGCGGTAACGCTGCCTTGTGATTACAAGGATTGGGTGAGGGTTGGAGCGATTGCCAACGATAAGGTAAAAGCATTGGTGCAGAGCAGCAATATTAACCGGCTGAATAATTTTGATGCTTCGGGTAATAAGATCAAATGGCCGATAGATGAAAGCACTACGAGCATTGATGATTTTTATATGTGGCGCACGGATATTTATGAGTACAGTGGAGGATTTTACAACCACCGGCCTGATTTAAGCAGTACGTTTTTTAAAGTGCTGCCGGAGCGTGGGGAGATACAACTGGAAAGCAATAATGCTGATGAAGCCATTATACTGGAATACATAAGTGATGGGCTGGATGCGGATGCAGCAACCAAGGTTGACCCTTATGCTACGGATGCCATTAAAACGTATGTAATGTGGCAGGTGGAATTGAACAACAGGCAGTACAGTAAGGGTGATGCTGCTTACAGAAAAGCGCTGTATGACAGTGCAGTAAGAAGGTTACGATCAAGAAAAAATCCTTTAAGCAAAGAAGATATTTTAAATGCTGTACGTAAAGGGTACAGTGCAACGTATAAAAACTAATTGGAACCGCTCAAGAAAAAATATCTTAATGGGTTGTTGAACTGCGATGACGACTTTACGATGGTGGCACCCAATGAAATGGTGAACGCCAGTAATATCCGTTTTGGCAGTACCGATGACGGGGCAAATATGCGGTTTGAGAAAATTAAAGGCACAACGCTGGTATTTAACGGAATGGAGTATGTGGGCGGTGGTGATGCGTTTGAGTGTGTGGGGGCGTATGAAGATAAAGACCGGCAGCGGATGATTTTCTTTGCCTGGCATAACAATGTAGCTGCCAAACATGCGATTTATGCCTATGACCGAGTGGAAGATACTACCTACACTGTATTGAAAGAAGCACAGGTAGAAGGTGGGTTAGGATTTACACAAACAAAGTATATTGATGCGATTGAGATATGGGGCGACCTGTTGTTTTACACTACGGGCACGGGTGAAGTAAAAGTGATTAATATTGAACGGGGTATAAAACTCAACCATCCCTCATATACCACTACAGCCATCCCTTATGTTTCACAGTTAAAAGAAGAAGATATTGCACTGATACGCAGACCTCCGGTATATGCACCGGTTGCTACCAAGCAGATTAACAGCGCTTTGACGGTGGATAATATTGGTGATAAGGCATGGAAATTCAGTTATATCTATGAGTATATTGACTTTCAGCAGAGCGTACCCGGCACATGGAGTTTGTTGGTGCCTTTTAACAAAAAGGGCGATATACAGAATGAAATTTCTATATCCTTACCATTGGAAGAAGATGTGCCGCAAACGGTGCGGAAAGTGCGGCTGATAGCAAGGAGAATAGACACCAATGTAACCTATGTGATACGGGTGTGGGATAAAGATATTACGGCAGATGCAACGGCTATTACCACGCACAATGCGGGAACGGTGGCTGGCGACAGGCTGACTTTTGTGTTTAACAACAACAAGTACATTGAAACAGTTGCTCCTGCTATTGCAGATAAGATTGAGGATTCTGTACCAAGAAACGTACAGGCGTTGCAGGTAAACAGCGACCGGTTGTTTTTGAGCAATTTTACCACAGGCTTTGCCGGAACAGGCATCAGCAGTTTAACAATAACACAGGTAAAGCAGAATTTTGCCACAGCACCGGTTACTACTTACAATATGTATGAGGTAACGGCCATTTTCAATTTTCCCTATTCTGGCCCACCCACTTATTACTTTAGAGGTTTTTTTGTATTAAAACCAACTGATAATACCTATTGGGTAATTGAAGGAAAGTTTGCAACACAAACGGGAAGCTATCCTGCTGTAACAACACCTACCAGCCCGGTAACATTGTTTAAGAACTGCGGTACTGTTTTAGGGGGTGATATGCTAAAGCCTTTGTTTGGTAACAGTATTGTGGTAACAACATTTGCCAGTACAGCAGCGGGAACGGTGCAGGATGGCGGTGCACAGGCAGTAAACCTGCCTATGATCTTTAAAAGCAACAGCCCACGCAGCGTGGGTATTTGTTTTTACGATAAGTTTCACCGCATTATTGAAGCGGTGGTAAAAGACACCAATACATTTACCCCTAACTCCACTTTTGGAGCGGTGGCAGAAGATAAAACTACCGGCATTACCTGCACGGTAAGTAATGCAGCGGCGCTTACAGAAATACCGGAGAAAGCATTTTATTACGGATTTATTATTGGGCAGCCGTATGTAACACAAAACTTTGTAGAGTTTAAGGAAACGAATGTAAAGTACGGGAAGAAAAATGCAGATGGTACGTTTACCGTGGATTTAACCAATCCTGCTACTTCTGAATTTTTGGTGGTGAATGTAGGTAGTCTTTTAAAGAATGGTATTGGATATATCTTTCAGGAAGGAGATTTGTGCCGGGTGGCTATACAAATGACGGCGGGAGGTCAGTTGTTTACAAAGACCGTTAAAATTATTACGCAGATAGGCAGCAACCTGCTTACCGAGCTGGTGGATGTGGGCACTATTGGAGGCGCTGCAACACAGGCCAGCTTTGAAATTTATACACCGCTGCAACAGACTGAAAGTAGGTTTTACTATGAAGTGGCTAACAAGTTTGCCGTTACCAACCCGGGAACGGGCAGCCGGGCTTATTCTACATTGAGCCATACCATACCAGGAGATACCCCAATTGTGGAAAGACTGGATGCGGTAAACGGTAAATATTTTGCTGAGGCCATGAGCAGCAATGACCTGTTTAGTAAGTTTTGGTTTACCAATGCAGGCAGGCCCATTGTTATTTTTAAGGCAAGGGAAGTGGTGGAGCCTAACGTAATAAGTTGGAGTAATACAAGGTTTTTAGGAACAGAAATAAACGGCAGCAGTTCTTTTGAGGTGAACAACCGGCAATCATTACCCATTAATGCGGGGGATGTAAAAAAACTTATCAATACCAGCAGCCTGCAGGAAGAAGGTGGTGTAATGGTTGCCCTTTGCCAAAGGGAAACACTGAGCCTGTATGTGGGCAGGGCACAGGTGAGTGATGAAACGCAGTTTAGTTTGATCTTAAAAACAGATACCGTTATTGGAACCGTGAATGGACTACGTGGAAGTTTTGGAACGCTGCACCCGGAGAGTGTGGTGTTTTTTAGAGGCAACCTGTACTGGTTTGATGCCATTAACGGAGCGTTTGTGCGGTACAGTAATAACGGGCTGTTTGACATCAGCAACTACAAAATGAAAAGGGTGGCTTCTTTGCTTGCCCAACGGATGCAGATTAAAGATACAGGGGGTAATATAGCGGACGGGTTCCGGAATAAGATTGTGGGCGGTATTGATGTGCGGCATGAAGAAGTGCTATGGACGATACCAAAGGTGTTTGATACAGCACCCAAAGGAAGCCTGAGCGACTACAGCCCGGCTACAAGTTATTTTTACCCTTATGATTTGTTTGACGGCGTAAGTAAAACACTGGTGTTTAAGATACAGGCCGATAAATGGATGAGCAGCTTTTCTTTTGCGGCTGATGGCTTTTGCAGTTGTAATAACGAACTGTACAGTTTTAACCTGGGGCGATTATACAAACACAATACAGGCGCTTTTAATAGTTTTTACGGAACAACGTATAAAAGCAGGATGGCGTATGTGATTAATGAAGATGTGAACCAAACGAAGGTGTTTAAAAGCATTAATATTGAAGGCGACACAAAACCATCCTGGACGCACATGCGCACGGAGTGGCCGGTGGTGCAGAGTACGGAAATAGTAACAAGTGAATGGGTGCAAAAGGAAACGGGTTATTATGCACCGATACTGAACAGCAGACTAAGCCCCAACCCCGTAGGTGCTACAGTGAACGAAAAGATGCTGAGGGGCGAACCGATGCGGGGGCAGTTTTTGCTGGTATGTATGGATTTTGACGGCGGCGGCAGCCAGATGAATACAAGATTTTTTAATGTGTTACATAACAGGTCTTACGGCCATAAACAATAAACTATGAGCGAGAAAAGAGATAGACGGGCAAATACATGGGCGGGTATTACGTCTTTCATTCCTATTATTGGCGGCAGTATTTCAAAAGGAATACAGCAGGGCAATCTTGCCAAGCGACAGAAAGAAGAAGCTGACAGAATAAAGCTCAACGACCCCACCTACAAAGAAAGTGAGTATGCCAAAGAAGCGCTGACAACGGCAAGGCAGCGGATGGGTGGCAGGATGCCCGGCGCAACGGCCTTGCAGGGAGGATTACTTAGTAACCAGGCCAATGCGTTTACCAATTTAAGCAGGGCTGCTTCCAACCCCCAGCAGTTGATTGCAGGTGCGGGAGGATTGCAGCAGAATACGAATAATGCTTTGAACCAGTTAGCCATACAGGAGGCGCAGTACACGGATTCTTTGTTTGGAAATTTAAACAGTGCTTTGGATGTGATGCGGCAGGAAGGTGATAAAGTGTATGGAGACCAGTTACGGAAGTTTAACCGTGATTTTGAAATGAAACAAAATTTACTGAACAGTGCGGAGCAGAATAAAATGGCATCAAGACAGGCACCTAACAATGCCTTTAACCAGTTGCTGGATACGGGTATTAAAGTAGGTAGTGCTCTTTATGGTATGGGTGCGTTTGGGGGAAGTAAAATGCCAGACTTACAAACACAGGGAGCAAATGTAAAAGGTTTTAGTACTTCACCGGGCGGGCTGCCCACAACGGCCAACCGCACCAGCAGTATAACTCCCGCTTCTTCTTTTCAGTTTCCACAGTTAATAAATTATAACAGAAGATAATGGTAGCAAATATAGTATTACCCAGCAATGAAGTACCAGTGCCTGATATTGGCAATGCCATCCTGCAGATAAGAAGCAGGCAGGAGGCGCTGCAGCGCAAGCAGCAGCAAGACCAGGAGGACACCATACGGTATTTAACCGAGAAACTGGACTATTCCAAGTTTGGAACGGGAACGGCCGCCGATGAGAATATCAACAACATGCTGAATGGTATTTACACGAAGTATGCGGATAGGATTAAAAACAACAAAGGGATGAACAGCGGGCAGGTGTTATTTGAGATGCAGCAGGATGTGAATGGTATTAAAGCCTACTCACAGAACGTGCAGGCGTTGCGAAAAAATATTGATGATTATGTAACCAAGTACACACAAAACGCAAAAGATATTGACGGTAATCTGTTAAAGAGAAATGCTTTGACCAATGCGCTGTTTAAGATTGACCCCAATACAGGGCAACCAAAACTAAAAGACCCCGGCGAGATTGACCCGAATGTGGACTATGTGGGAGAGATTATTAAGAACAGGCCGGAGGATGTGTTTGGCACCAATTTGATGTGGGTGAACGACCGTATAAAAGCAATGGAAGAAACACCATTAAGCGGTGAGGTGGTGAGAGACAGGGGCGGAGTGAAAAGAACAGCCATGTGGGAAGCAAAGCTGAAACCATTTGAAACGGTGCTGTATGATGGAGAAGGTAAACCAAAGGGTGCGGGCATTAAAACAAAAGTGGAAAAGTTGTTTGGGAAAGATGTGGCTACCCTTGACCCGGAAGTATATGGTATTATGTTTGGCGGCAGTGAAGATGAATTTAGGATAAGGGCGGCTATGAGAAGGATGGCAAAGGAGAAAGGCGTATTTGTTGACCCCAATACACCCGAAGGAGAAATTATGAAACGTGCGGTGGCGTATGATCTGTTAAAAGGTTTCAGGCCGCAGGGAGATTTTAAGTATAAGGATAAGGAGGATGAAGATACATGGAGATCCAAGCAGAATGCGGGGATAACGATTATTAACCAGGGGGGCGGTAAGAAGGATGAAGTGCCAACCTATGATATGTTTGGTGAGGTAGAGAACGTGCTGAAAGCCGAGAACAGGATAGAAAGAGGCGTTGGCATCAGCCCGAAACTATTGCCGATTGATATACAAACACAGATCAAAACCAACCTTGAAAACAGCGGGTATAAAGATATTACGCCTGATAAGTATTGGTTGAAAATGGGGGAAGATGGTGTGATTAATATTTACCGTAAAAAGGGAAGTCAGTTAACGTTTGAAGTAATGGGAACGATTAGCAAACCCGGAATGAATATAGAGGCAAATAAAAAACTTGGGCAAAAAGCCACTCAAAAAGCGGCTAAAGATCAAAAACAAACAACAACTCCTTCGGGAATACAATGGAAGTAATATGCCGGATCAAATTGAGCAATATTATAATTATTTGAAAGGCGCCGGTGCTGATGTGGCACCTACGCTTCAATCCTTTCGTAAGACTCTTGCTGATGATAAAACAGCAAAACAGTATTATGAATATCTGAGACAGAATAAATTTGATGCCCCCGACACTTACGAATCATTTGCGGGTACGTTAGGTATTAAAAAAAAAGTTGGTGGCGCACCATCTGGCTTAACTTCAGAGGAACAAAATAAGTACAACCTTATTTTACAAAAGCAACAGGAGTTTATGCGTAGTGGCGGCAAGCAACCTGCTAAGCAGGATAATCTTGTGCTTCCTCAGCCTATTCAAAAAATAAAGACCGCAGAACAGCAAGACGGCAGAACGGTTTTGCAAAAAGATAAAGACGCAAGAGGCAACAAAGAAACCGCTTTACAAATTCAAAAAAGGATTATTAAAGAACAAACATCAAAGCCGGGGATGCCCGCTGTGGCTGCGCCTGAGCCCGTGGTAGATGGGCTGAATGTAATTACCGATCCTGATGAAATATTGGGGTACAACTTACGAAACCCTGAAAAGAATAAAGTACAGGTAAAATATGAGCAAGAGCAACAGAAGAAAAAAGAAACCGAAGAACTGATTGAACAGGCGCAGGCGGATGTGTTTTACAATACACCCGCAGGAAAGTTTTACTACAATATTTTTAAACCATTAGCAAAAGCTGGTGGCGCCGGGCTTGCCAATCTAACGAGTGGTACAGTACGAACAGCAGGCGATATAATTGGTGCAGACGAAATTACCGGGGAGTGGGCGGATGCTATTTACGATTACATACACCCGGACAAACGATGGACGGAAGAGAAAACTAATTGGATGGGTAAAACACCTACCCCATTGCAGGGTAATTTGTTTAATGACGGTAAACTGAATGCGGCTAAGATAGTACCATCAACCGTAGAAACGCTTACCAATATGGCCTGGCTGTTTGGTACGGCGGCAGTGGGTAACGCTGCGGGTGCTGGTAGTGTTCCATCACTGATTGGAGCTTCTTACATTAATACGCAAAGCGATTACAGGGAAGCAGGGAAGCAGGCGGGGTTGAAAGGTGAAGCGCTTGATAATTTTACCACCATGAGTGCGGGGCTCACCTCTTTACTGGAAGCGTTTAGCCCGAACAAACTGATTACCGGAGGTGTAAAAACCCAGATGGCGAAAGAATATGCGGAATATTTGGCAAAGGGCTATACTTCCAAACTGGCGTTCAAGCAGGCATCAAAGCAACTGGCCAAGGAGATAACCACGGAGAATATACAGGAAATTTCACAGGGTGCGGGTGATAAGATGGTGCGTTTGCTGTTTGACAAAACCAGTGAAAAGCCTTTGTTTAACGATGATCTTTCCTGGAATGGGATTAAAGATGAGTTGTTTGAAACCATGGTACTGACAACATTCAGTACCGGTGCTTTATCAACTCCCGGTGCCATCCGTAACAGCAGACCCAGCACTTTTGAAAAAAGTGCATGGTATAATGTGGCGCAAAACCCTGAGCAGTTTAATGCGTTCATCAATAAACAGGTGCAGGAAGGAAAAATGGACCTGCCCAAGATGCAGGTGCTTACGGATAATTACAACAAATACCGTGGAGCGGTGGAGCAGGCTAAGCAGTTTGGGTTTAGTGAACACCAGGCGGTAGAAGCAGCGTGGCAAATATTTAAGGGTCGTGAACTGGACAATGAGTACAAACGCATTGCCAATAACCCCGTATTAAAAGAGGCGGTGGGCAATGAAATAAAAGAGGAACAGAAACAAACGGGCAACGAGGTAAAACGTATTGGCTTGGGCATTCCGGATGTGGGTGGTGAACTGAGTGGTGGCGAAGTGGTGCAGATTGTAAACCATATAGGTGATAAGTTTGGAGAGCCAACCGCTGAGATGCAGGAACGTATTGGGGCTAATGAATACAGGGTGGAAGAAATTGATTTGAAAAACCTCTATGAAACAGATGCAGGGTTTAAGAATTACGTGGAGAATTACGACCGTAAAGAAAAGAATAAGGATGGGTTGATAGTACCTGCAATCATGGCAAAAGACGGTACGATTGAAGATGG
Organism: Lacibacter sp. MH-610; assembly: GCF_045780045.1. Taxonomy (NCBI): domain Bacteria; kingdom Pseudomonadati; phylum Bacteroidota; class Chitinophagia; order Chitinophagales; family Chitinophagaceae; genus Lacibacter; species Lacibacter sp. MH-610. The sequence continues at coordinate 3,352,604 of NZ_CP116002.1, read as the reverse complement.
CAAGAGCAGGCTGGCCCAGCAATACATTAACGGGGAAACCAAGGCAAAAGTTTTTCAACCATTAAAAACAAATATCAATGAAAGGGAAGAAAAAGGGCAAGAAGAATTGTTGACCGGTTCTGATGCCATGACAAAGCAACAACCTGCGGCGGCCAAACCAAAGCAGGTTGTATTACCTCAGCAACAGGAATACAAAGGCCGGAGGTTGAAGGTGGTGTATGATGGCAATAAGCGGGTGGTGAAGGGTAAGAACGGCAAGGTAATAAAGCAGGACACACCCGAAGCCAAACGTATTTTACGGCAGCATGAGGACAATTACAATTACAATTTTGGACAACCGGCAGCCACGGAGCAAATGCCTGAAAACATAGCACCTGAACAGGCGGGCAGGTGGATTGCGGAGAACAGTAATAACCCGGCAGAAGTGGCGGGGCTGTATTTGCAAGAGCCCGGGCAAACAAGATTTAGGGATAAGAAAGAAGAACTGATTGCTGAATACGGTATTGGTAAATTTACCAGCAGTGATTTTGCGGGTGTAGATGATAAGGCCAATATTACCGCAGGCATGGCGAAAAGTTATTTTGCCGGTAAGAGTAATGCAGCCGTACAGGGGATAGATGTTTATGCCAAAGAACTGAGCGATCACTACGGAATTGAGTTTACGCCACAGGATGTGGCAGATTTTATAAAACGTTTTCCGAACCGGGAGTTTGGTGGTACAGACAGGACAGAAACCGCAGAAGCGGCGGCCCAGCGTTTTGAAGATCTGACAGGCATACCATTGACGGATAGGGTGGCTGCTATGGCCGCTGCACAGTTTGCGCCCGAAGAACTGGTGAACGAAGCAAGGCAGGAAGAAGATGCGGAAGCAGAACGACCATTGACCGAGGATGAGATTTTGGAGATTAACAGTTTGTTACAGGAGGACTTTGAAAATAGTGATAACTTAGATACCTTTACGGACGATGAAACAGGAACTATACCTGAAACAGATACAGCAGCAGATGCCCAACCTGGCACCGGAGCAGCAGCAGAAAGCGGCGGCACACCTGTACAAGAAGGCGGTGAACAAACGGGTGCTGAGCAAGATGAAGAAATCTACGAGCAAAACGATGACGACTTAATTGGATCTCTTGCGGCAGAACTTGAAAATGAACTCAACAACCCAACGGAATTAGGAACGGGTGGTTTTGCCAGCGAAACAAAACAATACGATGCAGCAATCTTACGGACAAATGAGCAATCAACCACAGCATTCGGCAACTTATCCGGGTTATCCGCTTCTGCCATTGAAAGAAGTTTGGAAGCAACTGGAAGAGTATTATGGGTTGAATATTCAAAGCAACAGGGAGATGGTATTGCTGAACAGCAGCCTGTTCCGATCAGCTACAAAAGAGCAGCAGATGCCCGACAATTGGGCGGCGGGGTATTATTGGCTGGCGACCAAGACTACAGCGGAGCAACTTTGCAAAACATACGGCAAGAATTTGGAACAGGAAGCGAACAGTTTAAATACGAGCTTTCCCATGTGCTTGCCACAAGATTATTGCAGCCAGGTAACTTCACAGGAAAACTTTTACGGAGTAATAAAGCACTTTCAGCCGTTGATATAATACTGGACAACAACCCCAATCCAGACAGTTACTTTTTAATTTATAACTCAGCCGGTTTTATAAAAATAAACATGGCGGCCGCTGCTAAGAGGTATGAACTTCTTGGTGAGCAGGCGTTTTGGCCTTATGCGGAAACTGCTTTGCAGGAAGAGGTGATTCATGCCGTGAGTGATGTGATTACCTCCGAAGCAGAGTGGGAAACCATATACAACGAACTTACGCCGGATGAGGTAGCAAGTATTAAAGAACTGTACGACAAAGACGATCTTACCAACAAACAGGTAGCTGGTGAATACGTGCGTATGATGGTGCAGGAAAAGGTGTTTGGTGTAACTACCGAACTGTTTACACTGCGTTCTACAACGGGATTACTGAATACATTTAAAAAGTTACTGAGTTATTTGAAGGGTGTATTTGCAGGCAACCCCAACCGTGTGAGCAAGGAAGTGATTGAAAGAGTGGAGACGGCGGTAAGGGAAATGAATGCAGAGGTAAAAGCCGGTGTTGGCAAATTAGGAGAAGTGGGTACGGGAAGGTTTGATGATGAATTGGGCGTTGATATTGTGGATGGTTTTTACAGCAGTCTTGAAAAAAGGCTGGCCGATATGAAGCCTGTAAAGATACCGCCGAAGCAATGGAAGGAGCGGCTGAAAAGCCAGGAGGCGGAGTTTACCGGATTGAATGCGTGGCTGGACAGCAAGAAAGAAAGCGTATCAAAAGAAGAGGTGCAGCAGTTTTTAAAAGATAACAGGATTGAGATAAAAGAGGTTAGGTTAGGCGAAAAAGAATACTCAACCCAGTGGGAAAAGATGAAGGACGGCTGGAAAAGAAAGATTGGCAATAGGTGGACGTTTGTTTGGGAATACCCATCAGGTATTTATGGACAAGGGCCAAGTGGCTATCAACGAAAATTTAATTCAGTAGAAGAAGCAAAGAATCATTTTGATGAAGATGATACGTCTGCCAGCTCAAAGCCGACAAAGTATTTTCAATATCAACTTCCCGGCGAAAAGAGTAATTATAAAGAGGTGTTGGTGACGTTGCCCCCTGCAAAAAAAGGACAAGAGATGTTTCGGGGTTCTCATTTTGATGAATACAACATCCTCGTTCACTTGCGCATGAACACCCGTACAGATGCGGATGGTAATAAGTTATTGTTTATTGAAGAAGTGCAGAGTGATTGGGGGCAGAAGGGGAAGAAGGAAGGGTTTGATAATAAAGAGCTTGAAAAAGAACGAAACACCTTGCTCGATGAAAGACGTAACCTTGAGAAAAAAGAGAGTGAAAATATAGTTGTTAAAAAAGTTGGGAATACTGGATTTGTAAACGATTTTCAAACTACATACAAAAACGAAGATTTACAAAAATCAATAAACCAAAGATATAAAGAGATAGATGATCGTATATTAAAAATAAATTCTCAAACAGGTATAACACCATCCGCCCCCTTCGTTACAGACACAAACGCATGGGTTAAACTTGGGTTGAAGGTAGCCCTTAAAGAAGCTATTAAGCAAGGTGCTGATAAGATTGCATGGACTACTGGTGAGCAGCAGAATGAACGATATGATTTGAGTAAGCAGGTGAAAAGTATTGAAGTTGAAAAAGTTGATGATGTACCTAATTTATTTTTTGTTGACATCAATATGCTCAATGAAACAAAAACACACAACTTAGAAGTAGAAAACGGCATAGTAAGACAAGGTGAATTTGTTGGGCAAAAACTTGAAGATATAGTAGGTAAAGATGTATCTGAAAAAATACTTAACGGCGGCACTCAAACATTAACAGGCGACAATCTAAAAGTTGGCGGCAAGGGCATGAAAGGATTCTACGGCAACCCTGCCGATGGTAGCCTTGGCATTGTGGGTAATGTAGCGAAGAGTTTGTTTAAGCAGGAGATTAAGACTTCAACTATAAAAACAGGCGCAAATCTTGAAACTGATGGCGAAGTTGGATTTTATGAACTTAGTGATGGCGAGTATGCAGTAGAATACAAAGGAGAGCAAAAAGAGTTTGATAATATTACAGATGCACAAAACTATTACGATAGTATTACTAAATCCACATCTACCCAGCACTCCGTAGATATTACTCCCGAATTAAAAATGGCGGTAAACAGAGGATTGCCATTTGAGATGGGCACCGGCGGTTTTGGTTCCAACTTCAACAACAATGCAACGGTTAAAAACTTTATTCAGAAAAACCAAAAGCGCATTTACGATGCAGTAAATCAACTACTGGCAAGCGGCAAAACAGAAGCAGAAGTAGCTTTGGAGCTGCAACAAAAGATGGGCTTCTCTCCCATGCTTTCTTATAACATTATTGCAAATGCAAAGCTGGCACCAAAGCAAGCCACAAAAAAAACATCAACTAAGGCAACGCAAAGTCCACTACATACACAAAACGTATTTACAACAGCAGATATTGAAACAGCTACTCCCAAAGAATTACCTCCCTTTGCAAAGGCAAGAAAAGCAATCAATAAATGGCTGGGTAAAAATTTCAGCATTGGCAAGGGGCTTCCTAATTGGATTGCCGGTATGCGTGAAGCATCTGTTGGCAGTAAGAGTGCCGATGTTCGTAAAGCGGTACAAATAATTGACCGGTTGAAGAAAATTGCAAAGCAGGAAAAGTTTGACAATTGGGATGCGGTTGACAAGGTATTGCGTGGGGAGGCAGACCCTTCTACGCTGCCTGATGCTATTGCCGCTCCTGTAATTGAAATGAGGGCTTTTATAGATGGGCTTTCAAGAGATTTGGTGGTGGGTGGTTTGGTTACGCCAAGCCAGGCAGTAACGATTGAAAGTAACTTAGGTTCTTACATGAACCGTTCTTATAAAATGTTTGAACAGAAAAAATGGGCAAAGGATATACCGCAAAACGTAAAAGCAGATGCAATTCGTTTTTTAGCACAAAGGGCGTATGCTCAACTGTACGGAGAAAAATATGGAGATACAGATGCAGGCGTGGATAATGATTTGAAAACAGAAGCATTAAAGCAAGCAGAGCGTGAGTTCCAGGAAATTATTGATGATGTGGAAGAAGCGTATGGGTTAAGAACTTCCAATGATAAAAAAGACGTGGGCGTATTAAAGCAGCGAAAGGATATACCCAAAGAGATACGTGAATTACTTGGAGAGTATGCTAACCCCGGACTTACGTTTGCAATGACGGTGGCAAAACTTACATCATTAAAAGCATCTGCTACAATGCTTGTTGCTGTAAAAAACAAAGGCATGGGTACTTTGTTTTTTGAGGCAGATGACAAAAACAGACCAGCCAGTCACAGCGTACAATTTGCCGGAGAAGGCAGTGCCGTATGGTCGCCACTTAACGGATTGTACACAACACCCGAAATAAAAGAAGCCTTTGATGCCAGTGAAGATCATCTCAATACTTTTTGGAAAGGCTACATGCGGCTGGTAGGTGCTATCAGGTGGGGTAAAACGGTATTATCTCCTGTTACTCAAATTAAAAACTTTGAAAGTAACGTGGGATTCTCTATTATGAATGGGCATTGGGATGTAAGAAATGCCGCAACCGCTTTTCGATACATGGGTTCTGTGGTGGCCGTAAGAGATAATGCGGGCAAGGCAGAAAACATTGTTGACAAATTAACAAGGCTTGGGCTGATTGACCAGGGGGTGAATATTGGAGAGATACGGAAGATGCTGCAGGATAATGAACTGCAAAGAATTGTATTGGAGCAATCAGATAAAAAAGATTATAATGTTTTCAAGAAACTGTATAACTACCTCAACAACGTGTACTCTGGTTCTGATAGCTTTTTCAAACTGTATGGATTTTTAAACGAAGCACAGATATGGGCCAGGGCTAAGTTTGACAAAGACTATAAAGACCTTAGTACTGATGAAATGAAAGAAGTAGATGGCATTGCAGCAGAAAGAATTAAAAATACATACCCTACTTATTCAAGGGTGTGGGATGGTGCCAAGTGGCTAAGTGAGCGTGTGCCGCTGGTGGGTAACTTCTTATCGTTTCAGGCTGAATCTTTACGTGTGTTGTTTAATTCATTAGGGTATGCTTCGGTTGATTTGAAAAGCAGCGATGCAGCTACAAGGAAAGTGGCTGTTAAAAAATTAGCAACGGGAGTGCTGCCTTATATTGGTATGCGTACTGCATTAATGTACGCAACTGTTCAATTAACAGGCGTTGGTGTAAGCGGGTTACTTTCTTTTTTAAACGATGATGATGAAGATGAAAAAAGAGATGATCTGAACAGGTATGTACCACCATTCATGCGCAGTGGCGATAAGATATATGTGAAAGATAAAGAAGGCAAGATTGTAGTGTACAACCTTTCCTCTATTGATAACTACGGTGCGTTTTTCAAGGTGTTTAATGCCATGACCAATGGATCAGAAAGTTTTGAAAAAGAGGGAATGGCTTCGGCTTTATACGAATTACTTTCTCCGTTTGTAGAACAGGAAATGTTGTTTGAATCTATAATGGAAGTTCAATTTAATGAAAACAGTTATGGTGCCAATATTTACAAAGAAGGCGACTTGCCCGGTGATAAATTTATTAAAAGCGCTACCTACATTATTGATAAGATGAAGCCATCTGCCATAGACTTTGGCAAACGACTGGCAAAAGAACCAAACAGGGAAGTGGCAGCATTAGTAGGTATGAAACCATACGAAGTAAACTTTGACCGCAGTTTTTATTTTAAGACGAAACAAACAGCCCTTGCGCTTGCAGATGAAAACGATGATTTCTACAAAAGAAGGTATGCTATTAACAATGACACAAAGCTATCAACACAAGAGAAAAACAAACAGTTAAAAGCACTTAAAACAGAAATTGATGAAAATATTAAAAGAATCATCAGCGGATTGAGCAGGGATTACCAAGCGGCTTTAAGGCTGGGGGCAAACGGGCAAAATTTATCTCAGACGGTTAAGAAGCAAAAGTGGTTTGAAGGATTTGATGAAGATGTAAAAAAAGCGGTTTTGACAGGTAAGATGCCAAAGAAAGGGTTTATGGAGATAAAAGCAAAGCAAAAATCAAAAGACAACAAGGACGATGCCGACTAAGATACAGCAATACATAGACGAGCAGTTACAGAAAAGCCAAGAGAAGCTGGGAACGGCTGCGTTTAAGAACGTGCCGCAAACGGGGCAGATTGCATTGGAGGGGCAGATTACTACCGGTGATGATGTGCGGGTGAAAGAATCTATGCAGAAAAGCACGTATGATGCCAATAAAGACGGTACGGTGGATAATGCAAAAGAAGTAGATGGCAACACGCCCGCTGATTTGCTGGACAGGGCCAACCATACAGGAACGCAATTGAGTGGTACTATATCAGACTTTAACAGTGCGGTGGACAGTTTATTGTTGTGGAAGTATGTAACCAAGGGTACGAGCCAAGTAAAAAACAGCGATACCACGCTTGCCAATGACACGGAATTAGTAGTGCCATTAAGCGCCAGTAATTTATACCGTGTAAAGTTTTACGTGCTGCTGACAACGGCTAACGCTGCGATGGATTATAAGTTTGCATTGAACTTTAGCGGCACCACTACCAGTTTTTATGCAAAGGTAAAGTATGTACCGGCGGGTGATGTGAATGAAAATATAGTTGTACAAAACAGCATTATTAGCAGCACTTCTGTTGCTGCAGCTACAAGTGGTGTAGCTTATGTAGAAATTGATTGCATTGTAGATGTTTTAACGAGTGGCAGTTTAGGATTTCAATGGGCACAGGATACCAGTGATGCAGGTAATTTAACGGTGCTGAAAGGAAGTTATTTGGAATACGCAATAATGAATCCTCCACTTTAAAAAAAGCGGTGGATTTTTTTTGCTATTTTTGAGATACATTTTGTATCTGTTATGCAATACACAGAAAAAGAATTTAATCGGTGTTTGGTAAACCCGATGCGGAAACAACTACTACACAAAGACACAAAGCTGGAAAGCATTTGGAAGGGTGCGGAAGATGAAGATAATTTCTTTATTGACGATGTTCCACGGGAAAAAATATGCAGATACATAGTGTGCATGTATGACCCCGAAAGCCCTTTGCTTAAAGAAAGTGTGTTTGCCCAGCGTAAAGCAGATGCGGCGGTGATAGCCGGGTATGACTTGGATGCGGATGCAAAGTTTTTGGAAGAGCATGTGTATAGCTGCAGCAATGAATATGTGCTTACGGTATTGGTGAATTACCAGCGGCTGAGTAATAACCGGCTGATGGCTTCGATCAATGCTGATGAGCAAACCTATTGGGAGTTTGTAAAACGACTGATGGAACCTATTACGAAAAGCGAGAAGGACAAGGACATGATGAGTGCGCTGGATATTAAAACCAAACTGAGTGAGGCAAAGGAAGTGATTAATAAGCGGCTTACGGAAAACTGGAAGAAGCTGTTTGCCGGGGATGAGGACGCAGTGAAGGAAGTGGTAAAGCGAAATGTTTTTAGGCCTGAACATCAAGCAGGAATTGTATAAATATGTTTAAACCCATTCATAACGGTAAGTGTGTAACGGTGTACGGCTTAAAATGCTGGATACCTCCTGTGGGGTTTGGCTATCACTCCGACCCGGACCAGGCACGGATGATTGAGGCTAAAACAGGGCTGGCGCAACCACTGCTGGAACGGGTGGATGTGATTAAGCGAAGCACAAAAAAAGAAGAACAGTATTGGGAGCGACCTGATATACCTGCTGAGGTAAACGAATGGTTTGAAGAAGAACGGGATCGGCAATTAACAGAACCCGAATGGCAGCACCCGGAACTGGCAAAGATTTCTCAACGGGAATGGCACAGAAGAAGATACGGTGTGTGGTTTTATAACAACGGTGTGCCTGAGTATATAACAGGGCCCAACTACTATTTTCTTACCTACTGGGCCATGAACAGCGATACGGGCTATCCTGACTTTCGGAAGATTGACCAGGAGTATTTTTATTTCTGGGCGTATTGTTATGAGGATCCAAAATGCTACGGGATGAATGACATTGAGAAGCGCCGGAATGGTAAAACCGAGAAGGCCGCATGTATAGCTGTAGAGATTATTACCCGTACTGCAAAATCCCATGCCTACATACAAAGCAAAACCGAAGCGGATGCAAATGACTTGTTTGACTTAAAACTGATTCCTGCTTTTCGTGCCATGCCTCCGTACTTTAAGCCAGAGTATGACCGGGCGAAAGGTGACGTGCCCAAGGGAAATATTCGGTTCTTCAAAACCAGTAAGAAGGGTAAGATTGACCCTAAACTGCAGAAGGTGCCTGAATTACAATCCAGCATCAACGCCAAGGAAAGCGGAGCGAAGGCTATTGATGGTTTGAGAAGTAAAATATACATAGGCGATGAAAGTGGTAAGACAAAGGTGGATATGCTGGACAGGCATAAGGTAGTGCAGCGCTGTTGTAAAAACCAGAAAGGTGAGATTATTGGTAAAATGATTATTACCACTACGGTTGAGGAGGTAGGTTTTAAATACAAGTTTGACAAGCTGTGGGCACAAAGCAACCAGTTTGAAAGACAAAAAGACGGCAGCACTAAAAGCGGACTTTACAAATTGTTTACGCCTGCACACCGTAGTATGGATTATGACATTTACGGCTATCCGAAAGAACAGGAAGCCATTGATGCTATTAATGCGGAAAGGGAAAAGTTTAAGGATAGTGTGGAGGAATTAAATGATGTGATACGCAAAGAACCCATGACGGAGGAAGAAGCGTTTTTTGTGGATGCCAAGCAGTGCCATTTCAACCCCAACAGTTTGAATTTTAGATTGAGCGATTTGAGCCTGCTCAAAAACTACAAAGAGCGTGGCAATTTTTCATGGGCTAATGGGGAGCGTGATACGAAGGTGATATGGACACCCGACCCTACGGGCAGGTGGGAGATATGCTGGCTGTTTGATAAACCCGGGCAGAGCAATAAAGTAGAACGCAGGGGCAACCGATATATGCCGCTGAACGGTTTGCGATTTATTACAGGCTGCGACCCCTTTGACCATGACCAAGTAGAAGATACTAACCAACGAAGCAAGGGTTGTGCGTTTACATTAAAGCGCCACGATCCCAATGCGGAGAACGACCCTTATAACAAAGCCTTCATCTGCAAATACCTGTACCGGCACGAACTGGCGTACAGTTTTTATGAAGATATGATTATGCAGTGCTTCTACTTTGGAAGCCCACTGTTGTTTGAAAATAACAAAGGAGGTATTGCACGGTATTTTGAATTGAGAGGGTACAAAGATTTCTTGATTCATTACAGCGACCGTAAAGAAGCCGGTATTCCTGCCAGCACTGAGAACAAAGTGATGATGCTGGAAATTATGCAAGAGTTTTTTAAAGAACATATTGACAAACAATTTTTCCCTGATCTAATACAAGACCTGTTGAAGTTTGAAATAGCCAACACGCAAAAGTACGATTTGAGTATGGCAGCGGGGTGGACACTGTTTGCTGACCATTACAATGTAGCAGCCAAAGGAAGCACAGGATTAAAAGACGTAACAAAATTATTCAGGCGGTATGCCGCATAAAACAATAAACCATGACCTCATCATCATTTCCGAAGCACAATATTAACCCTGCAGAAAAGGGTAAGGATTGGTGCTTGCAATTTGCAAAAGCGGCGTACCACAGTTATGAAACCTCTGTAGGCAGAAAAATGTTTATGGGCAAGGCCCGTGTGTATGACGAAATAAAACAGTATATGTACGGCAGGCAGGACACCCGCAGGTATCACAAAGCCGTGGGTGTGGATGAAGAAACCAATACTACGTATGCTAATATTGATAACCGGGTACTGGCAATTGTTTCCAAACAACGCAGAACGGCGCTGGGCCTGCTGCAGAAAAGTTTATACAACATTGTAGCCACTACCATTGATACGCAGGCAAGGAATGAGGTGGATGAGTATTATGCACAGGTAAAAGCAAAACTGCTTTTAAAGAGAGCGCTGGAAGAACAGGCCCCCGAACTGGCAAACCATCCTTCTTTGATGCTGGATGCCAAAGACCCGCAGGATTTGGAGGAATTGGAAATGCAGGCAGAGTATGGTTTTAAACACCAAATGGCAATTGAGGCCGAGGATGCGGTGAATTTATCTTTTGCCTGGAATGATATTGCAAGATGCAGGGATATGGTGTTTGAAAAGCTGTTTGATGAGGGCGTGGCGGTGTATAAGGATTGGCTGGATAAGAATGGCAAACCAAAATTCAGAGTGTGTGATAACCGGAACATTGTGTGCAACTACTGCAACTATGCTGACTTTAGTGATTTGCTGTACATAGGAGAAGTGGTTGAAAAGCCTTTTCATGCGTTTACCGAAGATGCGGGTAATGCGTTTACCGAGGCAGAGTATGAACGTATTTATGAAAGCGCCAAGGCTACGTTTGGCAATGTAAACATGCCCGCCTATCAACAGAACGGATATGACAAATGCAAGGTGCAGGTATTGGAATTGCAGTGGTACAGTGTGGATGATTATTTTTTTGAAAGCCGGGTAACGGCGGCGGGTAATTTGATTTATGTACCCGTGAAGTACAGTGATCGTAAATACAACAGCAGGAATTATGACTACCGCCCCGTAACGATGGTGTACAAAGCGAAGTGGATTGTGGGTACTGATTTTATTTATGACTTTGGAAAGATGCCCAACCCTAAGCGTAACCCCAACAAAACCGGTATTGCCAAGCTGGATTACCATATTGAAGTCATCAACTTTGACCGGATGGAGTGCAAGGGTATTGGAGAGGATTTAATGACCATTGCTGACCAGATACATCTTGCATGGTTGAAGTGGCAAAATATACAGAACTCCCTTATTCCTTACATGATTGAAATTGATTTGGATGCTTTGGAAAATGTAGCGCTGGGGGCAGGTGGTGAAAAGCTGACGGCAAAAGAAGTGCTGGATATGGCATTTCAAAACGGGATATTGATAACGAGAAGGCAGGGTATAAGTGAACGGAACATCAACTACCAAGCTGTAAACTTTATACAAACCAATTACGGCGAAGCGGTGGCCGAAGCGTGGAATAATTTGGTGCGGGTGATAGGTATGGTGAACGAGATTATTGGGCTGAACGAGTTAACGGACAGCAGCACTCCCAACCCGAAGATATTGACCAACCCGGCAATGATGGCTGTGGAGGGAACCAAGAATGCGCTTTACAATATTGTGGCGGCTGAAAAACGGCTGTTATTGAAAGTGGCAAATGCGATGGTAAAGCGGATGCAGCAGGCAGTAAAGAAAGGAAAGGTGGAAGGTTATTTACCGGCGCTGGGTGAGGGTACGATGAAGTTTATACAACTGAGCCCGGATTTGGATTTGCACGAGTTTGGAATTTTTCTTGAAGATAAACTGACCGATGAAAAGCGGCAGCTATTTGTGCAGGAAGTGTTTAACTATAAGAGCCAAGGGTTGATTGACCCTACCGATGCGATATTGGTAGAGAATGAACCTAACCTAAAACGTGCTGCACAAATGCTGGCATACCGTATTGATAAGCGTAAGAAGCAGATGCAAAAAGAAGCCATGCAGCAGCAGCAAATGAACGGGCAGATACAGATACAGAGCGCACAAGCTGCAGAACAGTTTAAGCAGGAAACACTTCAATTGGAATACCAGTTAAAAGCCGAGTTGCTGAAAATGGAAATTGATGGCAAGCTGATGCTGAAACAACTGGAAGTAGAAGGCAAAGTAAGCGTAACCGATAAAGAGCAAACCACCAAAGAACGGATTAAAGACAAAGAATTGGGACTACCGCCTGCCCCGCAGCAACAGATACAAATTGAGCCTGTAACGGAAGATGAAGAAATGTAAAATAAAATTATTTTACTATTAGAATTTTTAAAATATCTTTGAGATACAAAATGTATCTGTATGGCAAAATTTATTAAAGAGGTTGAAGCATTGCAACTGGTGTTTACTGAAAAGCAGAAGAAAGAAATACTTGCTTCTAAAACACCTGTAGAGTGGGTGCTGAACTGCCCCGTTAAAAAGAATGGCAGCGATCTTTTTATTGAATTGGTGATTAACGGAGCATCTGCCATTGCACAGGAAAGCGATTACATTCTTTTGGGCAAACAGGGCGAAGTGATTGCGGTGCAGAAAAAAGATGTGTTTGAAGCAGAACACAAGGCCGTTGAAAAACCTGCCAAGGATAAAAAATAAACACAAACATGGAAGATTTACAAACACAAGAAACACAGGAGCAGGGTACAAGTGTAGAGGAACTGGAAGTGGTATCGTTAAGTGAGCTTTTGAAACCAGCGGAAACGCCGAGCAGTGAAGAACCCGCCAACCCAACACCTGAACCAGCGGCCACAACTGTAACCGCAGAACCAGCACCCGCTGCACCCGAATCAACCCCGGCACCGGAGATAGCGACCCCAAAGATTGAGTACGCTCCGCCGCCACAAAAGGAATTGACAGCCGAAGAACTTGTTCAACGGTTTGAAGATAAAACAGCTCTTTTAAAGCAATTAGGGTTAGATGATTTTCTGATTGGCGCTTTGGATTATTACAAAGCACAAGGAGACCTTACCCCTTACCTGGAAGCAAAAACGGTAGACTTTGCCAAAATGCCGGAGCAGCAGATCGTAGAGCGTAAACTCAGAGAGAAGTACGCCTCACTTGGGCTGGCCGAGGATAAGGTAAACAAACTGGTGCAGCATGACCTGATACAAACCTACAAACAGGACGAAGCTACATTTTCTGAGACAGATGTGGAGCTGGGCCGCCTGCGTATGGAAGCGGATGCTGCCCTATACCGTAAAGAGTTTATGGAGCGGCAGCAAAAATTTGCAGCACCACCTAAACAGCCACAGGAGCAGGTACAGGAACCGAGCCATGAAGAATTGATTGAAGCCACCAAGCAGCGTGTTTTGGCCGAACCGCTGGTGCAGGAGTTTGTAAAAAAGCCCCTGTTGAAGATTGGTGACGATGAACTATCATTTAACTACGAAGCAAAGAATGTGAATGCAGCATTGGGCGTGTTGGTTGATCCTGCACAAATGACTTTCTACACCTCCAAGAAAGATGAGATGGGAAGGATTTTGACGGATGTAAACGGCAACCCGGTGCCCGACTATTCATTTCTTTTGGAATTAGCCGCACACATTACAGACCGGCAGAACTACAATACGCTGCTGATGAAGCACGGTAAATCTTTGGGAACAAAACAGATTGCAGAGCAACTGAACCCCGAAGCGCCGAGCGGACAGGCAGTAGTACCTGATAGTGCCCCTGTAAACACGATGCAGGCGCTTGCTGATGCTTTACGACAGGAGCACGGGTAAAACATTTTTAACTATTAAACCTTATCAATTATGCCACAAGGATTAGGCACTCAAAATAAAAAGACCGTAAGTGCGGTGGATATGTACGACGCAAGAGACATATTCCGTGACGGTATCTTAGACATCTACGACCAGGAAGGGTTGATGGATATTTTAAAGCTCAGTAACCGTATGGAGAAACACACTTCTTCCAACTGGGTATTTCACAATTTTACAGATGAGGATGTGAACCGTACAGTAACCGCTCAGGCAACTGTATTAACAAGCGGAACACCATCTGTAACCGTTCCTATTAACGTACAAAACTATGTGCGTGAGGGGGATTTGATTACTACCGTTTCCGGAAAGCAGGCCCGTGTGTTTTCAGTAACAAGGGGTACACCTGACAGCATGGTTATTAAATCTGTTGACGGTGGCAACCTTACTGTAACAGCCGGTGACGTGCTGGTTGTGGGTAGCCGTGCAGAGCGTGAAAACAGTAACGCTCCTGAGAACCTGAATTTTACTCCTACCAAAGCATTGGGTAAGATTCAAGCGTTTTCTGAAACCTACCGGATTACCGATGTTGAAAAGTTTGATACCAAAGAAGTAAGCGTACAGGGCAGCAAAATGATTGTTGACTACGGTGCGTTGAAAACATTGCAGAAACTTTTAAGCCAGGTAAACTATCAGATGATTGCAGGGCAGATGAGTGCTACCAGTTTTTCTGACAGCGCTCCCGGTGATGTGGATGCTGATGGCTACACGTATCAAAGCACCCGTGGCTTGCATGATTACATTGCCTTTGGTGGTGGCGTAAGCGACAGTGTGGCTTCTGCAGGTACGTTTACAAAAGCCGATCTGGACGACCATGTAAACCAGATTGTAGCTAACAGAACAACCGCTACATCGTTCCTCGGTTTGCGTTCTACCAAGATTGCAAACATTATGGACAGTTATTTTAAAGGCACCAGCAATACCGGAATGACCAGTGCAAGGCTGCAGGTGGATGGCAAGGAGATCAACTTTGATGTTGAAAAAGTTACATCTGGTGGTTTAACCTTCCAATACGCTGTATTGCCCATATTGAACAACCCACGTTTGTTTAATATGACCGGTAATATTTTCCATAACACGCTTTACCATATTCCACTTGACAAAGTGAAGCTGGTGGGCGGTGGTTATGCCGGCCGCATCCGCCTCCGTTATAAAAATACTCCTTCTGAGTATGGTAACGGTATGATTGCGGAAGCACACAGCGGTATGTTTGGCAAAGGCGGTAACAGCCTGAAAGCAAACATGGAGAAGCGTTTTTACACTGCGCAGGGGCTTGAAATTCTTGGCCCTCAGCACTTCTCAAAGTTGCAGTTCATTTAATACCAAAGGGGAGGCAACTCCCCTTTCTATCTTTTTACATAAACACACAAACATGAAACAGCTTGGACGTTACAACAGAGTTTCTGCTAAGTTTTTGCAGGAGCTGGGTGTACAACAGCTTAAACCGGGAGAGCGTAAAAAGTTCCGGTACAATACAGACAGGATTATTGTGAACGAGAACGGGAAGAAAGAGTATGCTTTTCCCGAAGTTTTTAAGCTGCCGCCTACGGATAGTATTTACGATCCTTATGCCAATGAAGCCGGTGGTGCTATTGTAGATATTGGGTTGGTGAACGGAGTGGATGCAAGCGGCACTGCTATTGACAGCCAGATTATACGAAGATTTTTCAGGCCGGAGCCCGGCACGGGTAATATTTACCTGTATGGCAACAGTGATGAGGACAGGTACCTGTATTGGTATATGCAGTTATGCAATTATAATGCTAAGAGAAAAGACAGGGACAACAGCAAGACGGCTTTGTTTTACGAGGTGGATGAGAATGCAGAAGCAAAAGCAAGCCTGAGCAAACGAACCAAACTCTTTGAAATACAAACTTACGTAAACAGGCTTTCGGGCAGGGATTTGATTATGGTGGCCAAAGCGGTGGGAAGGCCAACAGAAGGGCAATCTCCTGAAATGATTAAAGATGATTTGTGGGCCTTTGCGGAAGGAAACCCGGATGGATTTGAGGCGCTGATGAAAGATGATAAGAAGATTGAAAGCCTTTCTGTGATTAAGAGGGCGCTGGACGAAGGCATATTGGTTTACGATGCCGTGCAAATGACAGTAACGAATACTGCCAGCAACAATGTAGTGGCAACATTAAAACGTGTGGAGGGTAAGAGCACACACGAACAACTGGATGAATATTTTAAAACGACCTCAAAAGGTGAAAAAGAATACGAAACAATCAAGAAACTGGTAGCTGCCAAAGCTGCGCAATGATGTGTTTTGTGTTTGTAGTAGCCCGTAAAGCTACTGACCCTCTTTGTTTAGAGAGGGTCTTTTAAAAAACTTTGGTAGCCATGCCGGATTTAAGTGCATATATCAACTTTACGGTGCGATTTGACTACACGCAAAACAAATTTGTTTTGACGGATACGGGCACCTATCCCGGCGGTGTGGCTAATAACCTGATTGGCATTTTTGATATTACGCACCCTGACCAGATAAGAGAAGATGGGGCGTGGGCAACTCCTGATATTTCATGGGGCGGCAGCGCTTTAACAACCGGGCTGAGGGATTTGCGAAGAAACGCACAGAACAAACCACAGTGCGGCACTTACATCTTTAAGTACACAATTGACCATCCGAGTTATACTCCTACGGTGCTTACCAAAACCGTGAATTTTCAATACGTGCCCGTTACGGGTGTGATTACTAAAAGTTTTGATGTGTTTACGCCACAGTTGAGGGCGCTTGACAATGTGAACTATGGCATTAGTGGTTACACAATTGCCAGCACGGTAAGAAGCTGGGTGGCTACGGTGGGAACAGTGGGCACGGTTACCGGAAGTACAGCCACGCTTGACCTTGCTATTGCAGGTGTTTATTACGATGCGGCTTATACCATTGCGCTGAGCACTACGCTGGTTTACAACAACAGCAATGATACGTGGGTGAGCATTAAAGATGTGGTGGCAAGTACATTGAACACCCAAGCAAACACACCGCCCGATACCTGCAGCTTACTTGCTTACTTGAATACCATTAAACAGCGGGCCGATGATCTTGCTGCTTCCTGCCAGCCGTATGAGGCAGCAAAGAAAGCCTATGAGTATGCAGCTAATTTGTATTTCCACATTTTAGAGCGGTTGAAAGCCGGTAGTACAACGGGTGTGATTGATTATGTAAATGAGTTTTTGACCATTTACTATAACGCCGCTCCCGCTTATGTTAACACCAATACAGCGATAGCCCCTTATGTTTTTTGCTATGCGGTTACGGCCGGTGATGTTACAAAGTTTTTTGTAACCATGAGTACAACGGCCCCCAGTTATACGAATGCTGTGTTTAGCGGCAAAAGTATTTTAATGACCGCTAATGAGGGCATGGTGCTGAGAGATACGGATATAAGTTTAACGGGCAGCACTGTAAGTAAAACGAATGTAGGTGATGAATTTGTAGCGGGAACTTGGTATTTGTTTTTATTAAAAGAAAGTTGATGAAACAAGTTATAACGATATTGACTTTAGTGTGCAGCATGGCGGTGCAGGGGCAGAGTGTGATTGACGGGCAGTATTACCAAAACATGAGGAGGAATGATAAGATTGACCGGGTGCTGCATGACAGTATTATGGGGCTACCTCAAATACTTGCATCGAAAGGGAAGCGACCGGGATCATTGTTTTATAATATTTCTGACAGTTCTGTTTATGTGTGGACGGGTGTCCAGGCGCTAAAGATTGGGAGCGGCGGTTCATTTTCAGGAATAGATAGCGGAGCGTTTAGAAATATTGTTGCGTTAGGTGATAGCGGGTTGATTTTTGAGAGAGCTAACGGCATAAAAGATACAGTAATTTTTGCAAACGGTTCGGGCGGTGGTGGAGGCGGCGGTTCTACAGATACAACTTCTTTAAGTAATCGAATTAATCAAAAGCTAAATATAAGCGATACGGCTTCAATGCTAAATCCTTATATGCGAAAGGTAATTGATACAGGCACGATTGCAAACCGTCCTGTCTCTCCATTTATAGGACAACGTTATTACCAAACGGATGAGTTAGTAGGATTTTACAAATATACTCCGAGGGGTTGGCAATGGGAATACCCTGAAATGATTTACGATATAAAGTTCCACTCAATGACGGGAAGCACAAACCCAAGATTGACAACATTTACGGCTAACGGTGGTTTTGTAGGTGCTTTTAATGCTTATCCGTTGGGCATGAACGAAAGTGCCATATTTGTTACAGGCACTAACTCTAACGGTGTTTCAGGATTTAGGTTAAACACATCGCAAAGTGTTCCGAGTTTTTCTATGAGTACCCGTTACATGGTAATGCAGCATAGAGTTGTTTTTTCTCATACATCTAACTCCACAGACAGATTTGTTTTTTATGCAGGTTCAAGAGATGTTGAGCAAACAGACGGCACATCTAACTCTATTTTTTGGAGATACACTGACACATTAAATAGTGGTAACTGGCAGTTAGTTATTGTAGATGGGGGCGGTACAACAACAATAAATACAAGTACGGCGGTTGATGATTCAACAATTTATAATCTGGTAGTTCAAAAAGAACCAACGTTTATAAGAGCTTTTATTAACGGTACAAAAGTAGGTGAAGCGGTATTAACAGAGCCTGCAACTGTTTTTCCTGTATTAATGAACGCTGCGATAGTTAAGCGAAGCGGCACAGCAGAAAGAAGATTTTTAATAGATAAAATTAGATTGTATGAGTATTAAGTATCGTATCACTTCAGGTCAGAATACGTATGATTTTAATACGATGCAACTGGCCGAAGATTGGAAGCAAAGGAATAATTCAAACCTACCTATCACAGAAGTAGAAGTTGCTGATGTGGTAGTAAAAGAACCCGTACCGCAATCAGTTCCACTTTGGTGTTTAAGAACAGTGTTAAGGTCAATGAACTTATTACAACCTGTTAAAGATACCATTGCTGCAATGCCTGACGGGGTACAAAAGATTGCAGCCGAGGAAGGCATAGAATACAGTAATACGGTGTTAAGAAGTTCACCAACTACCTTATTTATTAAACAGGTGTTGAACTTAACCGATGAACAGGTAGATGAAATTTTTATAAACGCAGATAAAGTAGAAGCATGAAATATTTAGTAGCGATATTATTTTTACTGATTGGATTAAGCACACAAGCGCAGCAAAGAATTGTAATTGAAAACTTAGCGGCGGTTGACAGTGCATGGATAAGCGGCGGTAATTTATTTTACAGGAAAAACGGTAACACGTTCAATGCAGGAAGCGTTGGCGGCACAGCACCTGTAACAAGTGTGTTCGGAAGGACGGGAGTTATCACAGCGCAAAGCGGTGATTACGCTTCATTTTATCAGCCACTTAATTTAAAGCTCACTAATTTCTCCGATTTAGTAAACGGCACAGGATGGTTGTACAACAACGGTTCGGGAACATATTCATGGAGCAATCCATTTCCTTCTGATACCTCACTATCTATTAACAACAGGATATTAGCCGCCGGCACAACATACACGGCGGGGAATGGTTTAACGTTAAGTGGGAATCAGTTTAAGTTAGGCGGTACAATATCAGAAAATACAACAATAACAACGCCTTCAAGTTATAATTTTAAAATAACCCAAAGCCTGTACGAAAATTCTTCAGGCAATTACTATACAACTTTTTTAGGAAAGTTTACAACTACAGATTTAGGTGACAATGTTGATTTATTTGGATTCAAAGATGATTCCTATTCAAGCTACTTAGGCTTTCATCCAAATAACGGAACTGTAATAAAGGGTTTATTTATTTTTAAGAACCTATCTGGTACGACATCCGATACCTCTACATATAAACCATTAGGCATATCGGCAACAGGCGGCATAAGACCTTTGGAATACTGGCCTTCTGGTTCTGGCAGCGGCTTCCCTTCCGACACATCCTTATCCATCAACAACCGCATCTTAGCCCGTTTTCCGTCTGATAGCTCCTTATCAATAGGCAACAGGTTTTTAGGTAAGCAGGATTTACTTGTAAGCGGTACTAATATAAAAACAATCAACAGTACAAGTTTATTAGGCAGCGGTAATATTTCAATATTCCCAAGTGATACCTCTGCCTCAATCAATAACCGTTTCTTTTCTTATACCACACGCTCTGAGTTTTTAGATAGTATGGCCGCAATGGGTAACATCACTATCAACTCACAGTTTGCGCCTATTGCTACACAAACAGGAGCAGACATATTCATTCACTCACTGGCACATACCAGCATGAGCAACCTGCTTACTATTGATAGTGCCGTGGGTACTTACGGTAAGAATTACAGGTACACCATCAATCAGGGCAACTTTAGTTTATCATCTTTAGGTGGTAGTTTAAATCCTTCTCAGATAGCGCAAAGCGGGGCTACAAGCGGGCAGGTTCTTAAATGGAATGGCAGTGCATGGGCACCCGGTACAGATAATACAGGCGGCGGCGGATCTTCTTTAACCACACAATCCGTAACAGGTACAGGCGCAGTGGGTGATAGCATTAAGTTAGTGAACGATGCGGCCAGCCCCGGCAACAATCAGGTGTATGGCACAAACGGAAGCGGTACAAAAGGATGGCAACAAACAGAAGTAGTAAATAAAACATCTATTGCGACAGGTGATTTGCTCCAATGGGATAACACCAACAGCGAATGGGATAACGTAAAGTTAGACAGCATACTGAAAAAGCGGTTTGAGTATCAAACAAGAGTTGCATACGATTACCATAATGAATTTATAAACACAGTAGGAACTGCTGCACCTGGTGCAGATGTGGTGGCTTTAAACAGTGGTGCAAGTGCAGCTACATCAGCACAAACAACTGATGCTACAAACCGTGTAGGTTTAGTAAGAACTACTACAGGTACAACCGCTACGGGCAGAAGCTATGTAAACACTGCATCAGCAGCCATCCGTTTAGGCGGCGGTTGGTGGAAGTATGAAACAATGGTAAACGTTACAACCTTATCAACAGGAACAGAACGCTATCAATTATTATTCGGATTCTTTGATACTTACACAGCAGCAAATCAGGTTGATGGAGTTTATTTTCTTTATGATGAAGGCGGTGTGAGTACAAGTAGTGCTGCAAGTGCTAACTGGCAGATAGTAACGGCATCCAACAGCGCAAGAACATTTACAACTACATCCACAGCGGTAAGTGCCGCTACATGGGTACGATTAACTGTTATAGTAAACGCTGATGCTACTTCTGCACAGTTTTTTGTAAATGGCACATCGGTTGGGGTTCACTCCACAAACATACCATCGGGCACGGGCCGTGAATTAGGATTTGGCTGGGGTATGATTAAGAGTGTGGGTACAACAGCAAGAACACTGGATGTGGATTATTTAAGCACACAATTAATATTTACAACCACAAGACAATGAGGTTAATACTTACCATACTTTTTTTAATCAATGTTGCTTTTGCTCAAAACCCGATTGGGTTGAGCAGAACAGGTTACCCACAAGTAGTAGCTCAGTTCAATTTCACATATACAGGCTTCCCGTCTAACGTGCCTGATTGGGTTACTATGATGGGAGACCCTTACACAGCCGTTGTAACGGGTAATGATTCAAGAAGCGGTTCAACTATTACGTGTAGTACAGTGGGTACAGGTTCAAGCAACTGGAACTGGAATGGAATTTCGGCGGCAGGATGGGTAATTATTGATTTGCAAAACTCTGATTTCCCTATTGAATGCGGTAGTGGTTATTATTTTAATCAATCTACTACCTATCCGGCAGGGGGGAATATGAGGTTTAGTGGATTAAATACAGCAGGAACTTATACACTTGAAATATTAATGGTTCGTCCGCAGGTTACAGATAACAGGCTTTCGTTAATAGCCTGTATTGATAACGGAGGCACTGAAACTATCAATGACATAAACGTAGCACCTTCAACAAACAATTTCGGCACTATCAGGAATCAAAAAATATCAACTGGTACTATTTACCGGTTTACAGGTAAAGTTCCAAACGGGAGCGGCGAGATTTCATTGGGAATTGCGGCTGCCCCGGCAAACACATTCGGTTATATAAATGCAGTAAGAATAATCAGAACATCATGAGATTTTTATTAACCATATTCTTTTATCTCGTATCGCAATTTGCGATAGCACAACATACGTCACCGCTTGTAAATGCAGGTAGTGATATAAACCTTACGTTACCCGTAAACAGTACATCAGCAAGCGCAAGTGTTACGTATTATGACGGTGCTACAATGGTTTCACAGTTGTGGACGAAGGTTCAAACGCCACGGCAGCAGACATACTCTATTGTGATTATCGGCAGTTCTACAGCACAGGGTTTTGGAGTAACTACGGCAGAATATTTTGGCACTAAGTTATCATCTTATTATAAGCCTTTAGGATTAGTTGATAGCGTTTACAACGCAGGTGAGGGTGGGCAAACCATATTTGGAGCTTCTATCACAGGCCGTTTAAATATCGGCGGTTCGCATCAAAGAAAAATAATCATTCTTTCTTACCCGTCTAACGGTTACAACGGCAGCACTTATACAGATGCACAGATATTAAACCGATTCAGAGAGTGGAGGGATAGTATTGTAAACAGAGGTTATGAGTACATCGTAATGGGTACGCAACCCCGTGAAGATTTTAGTGCGGGAGACAGAACACGATTAAACAGGCTGAACGATTCTTTGATACTTATTTTCGGTACAAGGTTCGCCAATGTGATGAAGATAGGCAAAAACACAGGAAACGACCTTTGGAAAACAACAATGACCATTGGCGACCAAGTACATGGTAACGGTACGTTTCACACGGAAATTAATAACCTAATTCGTGCAATCAATCCTTTCAGATACATAGCTGAAAACTTCGACAAAATAAGAAGCAGCACATCTACATCAACAGCCATTGATTCTTTAAGTTACAAAGGAAAACATCTTTACCAGTTTAGTGTAGTTGATAGTGATGGACACGGCGGCAGTGATATTGTGGCGGTAAACGCAAACAGTTCATGCTCCGGCACCGCTTACACCGTTGGAGCTTATTACTACAACACCAATGGAGCAGCCCTACAACCCGGCGATACTTTATTCCTTGACGGCAATAACCTGTACGCTCAGTTTGAGTTATTTAATGCTACAGGTACGGCTGGCTGTCCTATTACCATTATGAATACCAATAAGCAGGTAACGTATCGAAATTGGGCTAATCCGGGAACAGGTTATTTTAACCTTTACTCCTGCAAGTATGTAAACGTTACAGGTACGGGAAGTAAAGACAACTACGGCATCGTATCACAACCTTATAGTAATGACAGCGTTTTAAACAGCCTGATCTCTTTTTCTCTTGACGGGAAAAGTAAGCGTGTTACCTATAGTAATATCCTTGCCCGTAATACAGGTATGGGTTTTTCAATAAAGGACGAAGGCCGTTGTGACAGCAGTTTCAACTACCCTTTATGGACAATAGACAGTATCACTATCCGCAACTGTGCTGCTATAAAAACATGGAACCAGGGTTTTTATGTGGGCAATACTTCACCTGATAACCGGTTAGGCGGCTATGACGAAAGACCTGTAAACTGTAGTGGCACCACGAAATACCCTATGCCTGCACGTATGGGCAATATCAGAATCTTTAACTGCATCACAGACAGTACAGGCCGTGCCGGTATTCAGTTATCAAGCGCCAGTAAAGGTTACAGCTACATCTATAACAATATAGTAAAGCACTCAGGCATCGGCGGCGATCAGGCACAGTGGGGTGGTATTGTGGTAGGCAACTATACGCAGGCATCTATCTTCGGTAATACAGTTGTATGCACGATGGGTTGGGGCATTGCTTCCAGCGGCTCTTGCGGCCCTAAGCCTTTAGAGATTTACGACAACTATGTTGACAGTGCAGGGTATCTTAACTACTTCCAGTTCTGGGGCCGCAGCCCTGAAGCGATCAGGTACAGCACCGATCCCGTTTACACCAATAATCTCACCACCAATATTTACAGCATCTTCTTAGCCACCAGACAAACAGAGAACCCGGTGAATGACAGTACAGGTTTCAGGATTTACAATAACAGGCTGGGGTTGATTAAAAACGTAACCAATATCGGTGCAGCGGATTACAGGAACACATTCAGGAAGATCAACAATTTCATTTGTGGCAATACACGTATCAGCAACGGAGCAGCGGCTACTTTTCAAAAGGAAGAGGCGCCGGCAATTAATTTCAATAACTGCCCTACTCCTAAGCGAAGAACGAGGTATAGAGCCAATTAATGAAAGCAATCAGTAAACAGCTCAAAACAATAATAAGCGCAAGCGGGAGGTAATTTAAAAAACGTTTCACAGGTAAAAGTTACTAAAAAAGATGGAAAGTCAGCTCACAATAGAAGAAAGGCAAAAGTTCTGGCAGGCTATAGATCAGATGAATGAAGCCAATAAAAAGATTGAAAAAATTTACGTATTGCTTGCAGGTGATGAGGCTTTGCATCAGGAAGGGTTGATTGAGCGGGTGATAAAACTGGAGACGGAAGTAAACTCAATGAAAGAGCAGATGCAGAAAGCTAAAGGCTGGATTGCAGGGGCTTTATTTGTTGGTTCTATTGTTGGTAGCGGATTGACATTATTTATCAAATACTTAATAAGCAAAACATGATACACTTTGAACTTTATTTGTTAGGAGCCGCAGGTGTGGCTATTCACTATTTTAAAGATTGGGTAAACCATAACAACAAAGGGTTGAGCTACGGATGGCAGAAAGCTGTTCCTATGGCGGCGCTCTCTTTGTTAACAACATGGCTGCTTGTATATCTCCGTGAAGATATTGCAGACCTTTTTGTAATAACTCCGTTCTCTACAGTTGTACTCGGTTACTTTGGTAACAGTGTATTCTTCTCATTTGTGGAGGCGAAAAAACCAAAAACAAAACCAGATGACAGCGAACAACAACCTGGGGTTTGAACCCGGTAACTGGAATTTTAAAACGGTATCAGCAATATGTATGCTGCTGATACTTCTTTTCTATGCTTTATCGCACAGCAGTTGTAACCCGGTACGCCGTGTGCTGCTTGATGACGAGAAGTACAAGATTGTAACAGATAAGTTTGTGAGCGAAGGCGGATGTGTAAATGACACCATCTTTTCAAGCGATACGACCGTTTTGCTTGACACGCTTTATTCTCTTGATTTCAAAACCGATACTGTTTACATAGATGATGTAAAGACAGTGGTACGCACTGAATTTAAGACAGTAGAGAAACGTGTTATCATCAGAGATACAGCAGTAGTTACCGACAATTCACGCATAAATCTTCTACAGAAAGAAGTTAGTAAACATCTGGAGGATAAAAGTAAACTAAATGAAAAGATAGTATCACTTCAGGATGATTTACAGGCGCAGAAAAAGAAAACGGGTAAGTGGAAGTTGTACTTCTGGATAATCCTTATTGTATCTATTACTATTCAATTCAGAAAGCCGATTCTCAGACTTATTTCACCATTAAAATTTTAATTATGAACTGGAGTTTATTGTTATTCGTAGTGTTCGCCCTTATTGTGGTGGCACTTATTGACTTGGTAAAAGGTGGTACCGCTGCCGTTGTTAAAAATAAATACTGGTACGCACTCAGCCTGTTTACCTGTGGTTTGCTCGCTTATTTCATCAAGGAAGATATTGTACAAAAGTTAATCCTGATCGGTTGCGCCATCGGGTTTGTACACATCTTCAAAGGGCTGAATAAAGTAAAAGGAGACACAAATATTTATAACCAATAAAATTACTAATATGACTTTATTAGCACTCACAGCAGACTTTTGGATTATCACAACCTTTTGTTTTTGGAGCAGCTTTATCTGGCTGTTTTTTGCATGGAAGCAACACAGCGGCGGTTCTTACTATTGGAAGCGTGACCAATGGGGTAGGAGGATTGAGAAAGTATTTGATGGTAAAAAAATCCCTATCTACAAAACATCAATGTTTTATATGTTCCTTATTCACATTGCATTTGGAACGGTAATTTTTGTTTTAGGAAATGATTATTGGGATTTGTGGTTTGGTAAATAATTTGAATATGATTATCACATACCTGCTCATTTTTCTGGCGGCAGCCATGAATGCTATTATGGATCGCACAGAAAACATTGTAGCGTTTAACCGTTCCGTATTCAGTCATGCAGATAAGCGCTTTTGGTGCAAGGAAATAAGCTGGCAGTATGCCGCTAAGGTATTCGGCTGGAAAGCTGATGTCTGGCATATAGCCAAAAGCAGCATGATTATACTCCTTGCTTTTGCAATGGTGTTTTTTGAAAGCACCGGCCATTGGTGGCTGGATATACTCGCCATCGGTGCCGCATGGAACGGCACGTTTAATTTATTCTATCACAAAATTTTGTACAGGTGATTTTAAACTACAATGCCATCCGGCCAATGTTCCGAGGCGGCAGACTATCCCAAAGCCAGGTAACAAATATTGATGCTATAATCAAAGAAGCGGTAGCCCGTAAAGTAACAGATAAGCGTTTTGTGGCTTACATACTCGCAACCGTGTTTCATGAAACGGCGCAAACCATGAAAGCTATTGAGGAGTACGGAAAAGGACGTGGTAAGCGCTACGGCAGTAAGATTAAGTTTGATGGCAAACCTTACGCCACACCTGATAAATTGTACTACGGCCGTGGGCACACGCAAAACACATGGTATGAGGTGTATGAAATGCTTACGAGAGAGGCACGAAAGCAAGGCAAGGATTGGGATTTTTTAAATAAGCCTGAGTTATTGCTGGAGATGGAGCCGAGTATATGGGCAACGTATGAAGGGATGCTGAGAGGGTTATATACAGGTAAAAAACTTAGTGATTACTTTAACACCAAAACTGATGTAATCAATGCCCGGCGTATTATTAATCTGCTTGACAAAGCTCAATTGATAGCGGCTTATTATAAGGTGTTTCACGATGCAATCCAATTATGATAGTATCATTTGATTTTGATAACACGCTTTCCAGAAAAGATGTGCAGGACTATGCCAAAGAATTGATTAGCCGTGGTATTAAAGTATGGGTTATTACAAGCAGATTCGATGAGCTTCATAAGCATCGTTACCCGCACAATCCTACTATAGATGATTTATGGGAGGTAGTTGATCAAGTAGGCATACCGAGATGGAGGGTTCGCTTTACCTGCATGGAAAGTAAAAGTCTTTACCTGATGCACACAAAGGTTATATGGCATCTGGATGATGATATTATTGAATTAAGTGCTATAAAGTACGATAAATGTAAAACGGTAGGTATAAATGTAAAAAGTGGCGGTTGGAAACAAAAATGCGAAAGAATATTAAAACGGTTCCTCTAAATAAGAGCGGCAAAAAAAGGCGATCAGTAGGTGCAGGCAACACGCTGAAACAAATCCGCCGCAATGCGGGTAGTGAAAAGCCCCGTACCGTTGTTGCCGATTTAACCTCGCAAAGCATAAGCATACAGCAGCAACACAAGTTTGGATTAAAAATTATAACGAATGGCAAAAAGAATCAGTATTAAAACATCGCAGCCGCACCCTATGGTAACAAGGCATTTGCGTCATTGCCCTTTGAGGTGTCTGCTAAAATTGAGGTGTCTGCGTGGGCAACGAACGCAAATACCCAACCGTTAGTGGTAATGGGCAGACAATCATCCATGAACTGCATAACGATTGTATTTATTTTTTTGCCCACGCCACACATTAGTTTCCAATTCAACATTTTATTAATCATTCATCAAAATCTTATATTTTCTATCCCGCTAACAAGAATATGCCAGTAAAATTGAGCCCAGGTAAAATACTTCGGTGTCTTATCCGCTGCTGAATTAAAATAACCATAAACTCCTTCATGAGATGGTAATATCCTTTTTGTTATGTGCATCCACGGCTCTTTCGTGCTGTATAGTATATTATAAATTTGAACGGGGCTTTTATCGAACATTATCTGCTTAATTTCATTAGCAGAAAAGGCTTCAAAAACAACTGTCTTATTCTCCACATATTTACCAAATGTATTTTTTATAGATGCAAAAAACATGGTAGCTCTTGCATCATCTTCTGTTCCTTCATATTTATTATCATAAATTTCAGGATAATTGATTACAGACTTTATAA
Source organism: Lacibacter sp. MH-610 (assembly GCF_045780045.1). NCBI lineage: Bacteria > Pseudomonadati > Bacteroidota > Chitinophagia > Chitinophagales > Chitinophagaceae > Lacibacter > Lacibacter sp. MH-610. Next base: position 3,324,531 of record NZ_CP116002.1, on the reverse strand, counting down.
GTTCACTCTTAAAAACTTCGGTAAATGAAGGTGAACATTCTGGACAATCAGTTTCGTAGCCGCCGCCAACAGTGGGCATTGATACGAATATCTTTTTAGTCCCGTTGCAAGTAGTACAATCTGACATTGTTTATATTTTTTGATGAATAAAATGTTTATTGCGTCAGTCGGGCTTCAGTTCCCTGATTAAGCGTTCGGTTTTCCAAATTCCCGCCCGAACGCAAAACCCTGAACGTTAGCGGCTATGTATAGACACAATCATAACCGTGTCACCAACAATGTATTTATTAGCACTATCTTTTAACCACCACGAGTTTTTCCCTGTAACTGAAATCATTTGGTATTGATAAATGCCTTTACCATAAGGCTGTACATTTTTAACATAAAATCTTCCATCAGAAGGCATCAGCTCGCCGCAAGATGAAAACACAGCCACTAACAATAAAATTGCCACAAGTACGGCTGACGAATGTAAATTGAACTTTTGCATAGATTTATTTTTTCAGGTTTTACAGATACTCATTAACTATTTGTTTAGCTGCCCATATTAGGTAAATAACAAACAAAAATGATATTACACCAATTGTTTCTTGAGAGTAGTATCTTGCCGCTAAATACAGAAGGTATCCAGCTAAAATAAAAGCCGCCGCTATCACCACGCTTAAAAGCCATTTGAGTATGTGTTTCATTCTATTTGATTTCTTGAAGCAAAGAATTAATAACTACATCTATTTGTTTTTTATGACCTAAATTACTTTCTAAGATAGACTTAAAAAACATCTTGTAAACATCATCAGTTAAAATGTTATTTTTGTTTACATATGGATAACCAAATTCTTGCAGGTTCTTAACTCCGTTATTAATTAATTTATCTCTTAATTCTTGATTGTTCATGACTTCTTCGTTTTATATTGTTCAAGTTTCTCCGCTGCAAAACGGCGGAACAAGAGCCTCGTCTGTGCCGACTGTTCCTTAAAGTGTTTAACTGCATTTTCGTAATATATTTTGTTTATCTCTATTCCAGTAAATGAAAACTTTTCTTCCAACGCTGCAATGGCACTATTTCCACTACCTAAATGCGTGTCAAGTATCGTTTGTCCTTCTGTTGCAAATTTGCTTAAAATCCACCGATAAAGCTGTTTTGGCTTTTGTGTAGGGTGTATTTTCGTTTCTGCACTTGTGTTGCCTTGTAGCCCCCCATAATATCTATAATCAAAACAAAGTGCGGGTTTTTTAAATGAAGTCCACGCCAATTCACCATCAGCAAAATTTGCAACAGGATTCTGCTTATACCAAAATATAAAGCATTGTGTAGGTGGTAGCGGAAAATAGTTGCCCCCCCCAAACAATTTGATTTTTGCTTACTCTAAAAAGCTGCTCCCAGTATTCATCTTGTGGCGTTTCTTTATCCCAATCTGCATTGTGATATTTATTCGCTTTATAGCGGTTTCCGTTGCTATCCTTGTTTGTTCTATTAAACGCCCCAAAGTTTAACCCATACGGGGGGTCTACTATTGCCAAATCAAATTGTTTGTCCTCAAATGTTTTCATTACCTCCACACAGTCGGCATTAATAAACCGAATAGAAGGGCAGCTGCTAACATCGGCTATAACCAATGGCGGCTGTGTGCTAATTTGTAAGTTTGTATCTTCGTTCATTCTGTACCATATTTTGAAAGTTTTGTACTCGTAATCCGCCACTGGTCATAGCCGCAAAACGTTAGCTGCTACCTTTCGGACACAGCATAATAATTCGACAAGTGATTTTCTACAATACGTAAACACTGTTTTTTCTCACCAAAAGAAAGTTTTTCAGAAACAAAATATGACATCTCGCCATCGGTTAAATTTTCTGCTAAGTAGTCGTATTCATCATCTGTAATTCTGTAAACTTCTTTTATTGCGTTATCAAACAAATCAAGCATACCACCGCTTGACTTTATTTTTAAATCTTCGTATGGTCGAAACTTTCTTTTACATCGACTGACAAAGGCAGCAGCTAACATGGCATTGGTTCCATGTGGGCTGACGTTCAAATTTTTATCCATAGTAATTCAATTTTGCTTTAGTAATTTATTCGGCTAACGTGCAAGAAATCCCACACGGCAGCAATACCTGAACGTTCTTTGCAATGCCGCTGACGGTTCATTATTCAGCGACATCATTTGTATTTGTTTTTTGCCCACGCTTCTTACCCAGCTTATGTTTTTCAATCAGCTTTTGTAGTGCTTTATTTATCTTCATCTTTTCTTCATCTGTAAAATCTGTTGGGTTGTTTCTACTATTGAAACCACGTATCTTGAACTTGTGGCTTTTTATCTCTGGCAGAAATTCAGCAAAGAATGGATCGGCTTTTATATAATCAAACAACTTCATTTGAATATAAATTCAGGCAAATCAATTTTTTCAACAGGAAAATCTTTGTAAGCATCAATATAATGTTTACTACATCCAGCAGAATATAAATCTATCATAACACCAATTTTTAATCTTTCTCTCATACTTTCAGTGAAATCTTCTGGCAGCAAATCAGTGTATGTTTTTATGAATTTATCAACTGTTTTTTTGCTGAAAGAGACCCTGCCGCTTTTTGTCTCATAACCATATTCAGCGCAAAATTGTTCGGCATTCATAGTTGCATTCCTTTAAATTTTAAAGGAACTTTATATCCAACCTCACATTCATTACTATCTGAAAAATATTCAGGCAGCTTACCGTCTTTAACATAAGCCCAAAGCCTGTGAGTTAAGCCTTCATCGTCATTGCCTTCATTTCTTACAAGGCATAAACGCTGGTTATCTTCAAGCGTTGGGACTTCTTCAATGGTATCATAGAAACTGCTATCTTCTATATCCCCAAATTCGTCAATAGTCTCAACTGACCATTCATAAAATACTTTGTTTGGCATAATATTTATCGTTTGTTTACACAAAGATACGGAAACTTTTTGGTTTCACCAAATTTATTTTTAAGAGAGATGCTCCGCAGCTTCAAAAAACAAATACAAACCCAGCTTTATATCAGTAAAACTCATATCTCTAATCATCTTTTAGTTCTTAATCCGGTCTGGCGAATCACAGAATATCTGCACTTCGCCAAGCCCTGTTCGTTATGCCCCATTGCTGGCTGCATAAACGCTATTCAGCTTTAGAACGACTTCGTGACTAGGCTTTTTAATCTTTCCTCTTTCTAATTGCGATAAGTAAGCATTAGATATTCCAGTCAACTTCTCAACGTCACGAAGTGTCATACCTGCCTTTGCCCGCATCAACTTGAAATCCCGCAACGATGGCATAACATTGCATTGCCGCAATTTGGCTTCATACCATCGCACAGCGTGAATAAAGCTCACCCTTGCAACGTCCTGCTCTTCTTTAGTATTCCAAGCGGCTGCATAGCTACGAGCCACAGTAAGTAATTCTTCATCAGTAATATTCATAAGACTTTTTATTTTCAAGTGCCAAACTACAGCAATGCTTCAACGTAAGGCAAAATTTGCCACTACACAGCCCTTTCTGCACACGGGGCATCGCTGTTATTCATAACCATTTATCACTGGTACAAAGTGGCCCATCCCTGTTTTTGGTTTGAACATCATTTTAGTTGGTATATATTCCAGTTCTATATGAATGTTTGCGGGGCCATTTCTCCATTTTCGTACAATTAAATCCCTTTCATTTTCTGTACTAAATCCTGTGACAGAATTTTCGGTAATGCCAGTTAAAAAATCACTATGCAGAAACATAATGACATCTGCATCTTGCTCCAAACTACCGCTTTCCCGCAGGTCGTAAGGCATAGGGTAGCGATCTTGCCCCTTTCGCTTAGTAACCTCACGACTTAACTGTGCTAAGGCTATAACAGGTATTTGATACTCTTTTGCCATTAATTTTAAACCCCTGCTGATGGCTGATACCTCTTGCTCCCGATTGCTGTTTTTTTTATTATCTGGCTCTACAAGCTGCAGGTAATCTACAATAATCATATCTACTCCGTAGCGGTGCTTTAAAATGGCGGCCTTGGCTTTTATATCGTGAATATTTACGCCTGTCTTATCAGAAATAAATATGGGAAGCCTGGCGGTGCTTTGGCTGACTTTGTTGTAAAAGTTTTGACGCTCCCGCTCATCTTTAATCAACCCCCTGAAAATGACATTAAAATCAGTTTGGGTGTCAATGCTGGCAATTCTGGCCGCCACCTCTGCATTACTCATTTCAAGCGATATGAAACCCACCTTTTTACCAGCCCTTGCGTTTGTGATAGCAAGTTGACCTGCGTAAGCAGATTTACCCACCGATGGCCTTGCGCCAAACACTATAAAATTGCCGGGGAAAAAGCCGCCAGTTTTTTTATCAAGTTCAGGGATCATAGTTGTAATACCCATACCCCTTGCCTGTTCCATCATTTCCTGATGCTTTAACAGGTTTACAACACTCACTTCCATGTCCTGCCAGTCTTGGTTTGAATCACCACTGGCAAGTTGGGTAAGTTTTTCATTGATTTGTTTAATAACCTCAAACCGGTTAGCATCTTCACTAAACCCTGACCGTGTTAATTTAATCAACTCCCGCTCTTTCCACATTTCCTGCAGAATTTTAGCATGGTATTCAAGGTGTGCGGTGCTTACAACGTTGTTGATAAGCAGTGTGCAATAGTATGCTGTGTTGTGCTCAGCCAATAATTCCAGTTTTTTCTTTCTGATAAGCACATCAACAACGGTTAACAGGTCAATAGGGAGCGAATGGTCAAACATGTTTTTAATAGCCCACCACACCCATCCGTTGGCTTCTGAGTAAAACATTTCCTGCGTTAAAAAACCGTAGACTCTTCCCACTGCTGTTTTTTCAAGCAGGCAGGCACCAAGAACGGCGGCTTCTAAATCAGGCGAATAGTGGATGTTTTTTTGATACATTACGAAATTTTTCTAAGTGGAACAGTGGTTATTTGTGGTTTTTCAAATTTGATATTTGAGGCCCATCTGTTACATAATGCTGCAAGGTTTTCAATTTTTTTGCCTTCGTATGCGCTTATCATTTTCCCTACTTCCAGCCTTAAATCTGCATCCGGAATAAATACAGGGGCAGCCCTGCGCAAGTATTCAAATGCTTTTTGCTCGTCTATTTCTTTGTCTTTTACTTTATCTTCTTCTTTTTCTTTACCCCCATTTATGGGGGATAGATGCCCCATAAGGTTGTATTTTTTAAGTATAGAAGAAACCGGTTTGTACATTTTGTTTTTAACAGTTAGTTCCCCATATTGAAACGTAATAAAGTCTGGGATGAACCACATATTACCCCCGTTTATAACAAACACTTTTTCTCCAAATGCCTTTAGTGCCTCTGTTTTATTTATTTTAATCCCAAGCCTCAATTCAGCTACTTCAATATCTACGTGCCAAACACCGGCATGGTCACAATCGTCAAGTATAAACAACCAAAACAACTTTAGGTGCGGTGTTAATGATTTGATAAAAGGCTTTTTCCACTTATCACAGTCTGTCATTCTTTTTGCCATTCTGTTGTTTTTATCAGCTTACAATCAATTCAATTCCTTCCTGTATGAATTTTTCACAGTTGCGCTCCCAATAAGTAGCGGGTGTTCTGTGTGCTTTTTTATTTGTAACCTTCCTGGTGCCAATGTTGATGATGTAAAAATCTTTAGCAATACCGGCTACAACACCGCCCCACGCACGACCATGAGCGGGTAATTCAAACTCTACCTGTGCTGCATAGCTTCTTATATCCTCCGTCATAAACCGCTTGTGAAGGGGCAGGAATTGTTTTAGGATAAACTTCCTGGCTTTATCACTCCAACCTGGAGTAACAGCGTTTGCGTGGTCTATCGCCTGCTGCATACCATGCTCTTTCAGCCTTTCTCCTTCGGCTATTTCATCAAGTATTGATTTTTGAACGTAGCTCATTTTGTTTCTTTTGGAATATACGGTTCAACTAATCTTTCTTTTATTACTTCACAATCTGTAGGATACACAAACTGACAAGGGTTTACCTCAAATACCACATATCCTGTTTCAGTTGCTGGGTTGTACCCTTTTACCTTTAATTCGGCTTCATACTCAGCGTTTTTTTTATTGGCATACCAAATACCCGTTTTCTTGGTTGATGTGATACGGATGGTGTATATTTTTTTCATTAGGATGTTTGGTTTTTCTCCACCTGAATAGTTTCCCCTCTGTGAATGGCCATACACACGTTTTCTATCATACTCTGTTGCTCAGGGTTCATTCGTCTTACCATTTCCTTTATTTGTTCTACAGTAAACGGGTCTGCTTCTGTAACCTGCTGCTCAAACTTTTCAAATTTTTCTTTGCTGAAAATGTTTTTAAACCTGTTGAGCGCAAAACTGCTGTCTGCTGCTGCTCCGGTGCACACGGAGCGAACAAAATGCGGGAACGTATAGTCTGAGGCTAAATCACGAAACAGAAGTCTTGCTGCCGCTAAGTGCTTACAGGCATCATATAGCATAGAAGCCTGTGTGGGTGTTGGTTGATATTTCAATTTTGTTGATTGCATTTCTTTGTTTTTAATTCCATGCTGTTCTAACCGCATCCCGTTCTTCCTGATTAGTGCGCTTATCCCATCCGGTTACTTTCTTAAACAAATCAGCATCCCATTTTTTAGTTTCAGGCTTAATGAGCTTATAGGGTACGTTGTTTTCTTTACACCATTCTTCAAAGAGTTTACCTATTGCTTCGTTGTGGCCAACGTTTTTGCCAATTTTACCAGCAACACTTTTGTTGGCTGCAAAGTGATGGATTGACTTATTTAACCAACCGGCTTCAATACAAATAAGCAAAGATGTTCCTGGTAACTGCGCCAGTTTTGTTTGAACTTCCAATCTTTCAATTAACCGAAAGAAGGGTAGTGTCTCCAACTCCTCAATTACCCACCCGTTTTTGAACGGTGTTTTAGTGAGGACGCAGAACCCAGAGGCTTTTAAATCCGGGTCAACACCGATACGTACCAGAGTTTTACTCATGCAAAAAAAATAAGCTGCCTACTTTGTTTCAGCAGCTTTTAAGTTGTTATTTGTTAATAATTACAAGGCCATCACAAGACTGTAACTCCGTGTTGAAAATATCATCAATCTGTGATTCCATGGCTTCTTTGAGGCCAACAGATTCAAGCCAGAACTGCACATCACCATTTACCACATCAAAGCATATTTCAACTGTAATGTTTTGTGGAGAAAATCCTTTGTAGATAGGAATGGTAATACCAAACTCTTTAACAAGCCCGCCATCATCAACCGTTTTTACATCATGCAGGCTTCTTTTGTTACCCTGGTTATCTCTTTCCTGCTGAATTTCTGTTTCGCTTTTAATACGAAGTTTTGAAAGACCCAGTAAAACCTGTGCATGTTGATTTTTGTCGGGAAAAAATAAGCGGTTGAAGCGCAACAGGTCAAGTAGTTGCTTGCGGCTGAACTTTGTAACCGTGTTTATGCCAAACTGTTTCAACTCTTCTGATTGTTCGAGTTTTGCAGTAACAGAGGCGCCGTAATAATTTTCCGGGTCAAGCTGCAGTGTAATTGTTCTGCTGTGCTTATCAACTGTTACGATCGCTTTGTTTTCATCAATAAACTGCGAACCGTGTCCTTTTTGTCGTTTTTTGATAAATGCAGATACGGAGCGAATGTCACCAATAATTTTAATGATGTTGGGTTCTCTCAGCGGCAGCGGTTCAACCGCATTGCCCTCACGAATGATTAATTCGCCATTCGTGTTTTCGATTTTCAATTCAAGTTTTTCCATTACTGATTAACTGCTTTTGAGAGTGAAAAAATAGTTCCTTGCTTTTCTTCGGGACGGAGGCGGCGGGAGCCCACGAGGAAGCCATCAGAATCGTATGTTTCCATCATTCCGTCATCGTGGTTTGCCATGTGAAACAGGGTGCCGGTTACCTCTGTTTGTTTGGTTTTAATTTCTGTAAGCAAGGTTTTGTTGATTGTTTTAAGAGGATCCATTTTTAGCTTAAAATCATCTTTCACCTCTTTCAGCTCATCTTCAAACTTGTTTAGCCGGATGCAGTTATCGGCCAAGTCTTCACGCCTTGCTGCCAGTTCTTCCGGCGTAAGTGTTTTTTGATACGTGGTTTGCTCCACCTTTGATGCGTTTTCCTGCATGAGAACGTATCGTTCTTTTTGTGATAGTTCTGGCATGAATTGTTTTGCCATGATTTATTTTTTAATTGTTATGAAATGATTTGTTAGTTAAACATTACAAGTGGCGCTCCCGGTGGAGCAATATCAATTCCTAAATACTCTTTTGCCCATGTGATAATTTCATCAGCTTTTGCCGCAAAATCCATTTTATCCTGAGCGCTGGTGCTTTCTATGATTTCAATTTCCTCAACTCCGTTGCTGATTTTTTTCTTAAAAAACAGCGCCTTCAAAACCAGTTTTGCATCATCGTTTGTTTTTACATCTGTGTAACCTGCGTCATACAAAGCAGTTTTTACAATTGGAAGTATGGCATGTAGCCATGCGTTTTGGCTGAGTGTTCTTTTTTGCTTACGCTTTATTTCTACCTGGTAGGTGCCATCTTCTGCCGCCGCCCAATAATCTTTTAGAGATTGAGTGTTGGTGAAACCTCCGTTGCGTTTGTGTATGTAGAACACGTTACTCATTATCCATATATTGTTGATACCTCCTTTCTCTTTCTTCGTCCTGCTTCAAAAACTGCTGATACCTTTCTTCGCCTATTTCTTTTCTAAACTCCTGCTCCCATCTTAGCTTTTGAATCCAAACAGGAACGTGTTGTTTTCTTTTACTGCTGGGAACGGGTTCAATTGCTAATGAAGGGTCGTCCTGTATGGCTTTCCAGTAAGAGTAGCTCATGCGGGTTGTTTTGCGGATTCAAACGTTGCCTTTTTTGCATCCTTAGCCTGTACAATAGCCGGGTATTTAATGGCCATTGTTTTAGCTTCTGTAAATACTTTTTTAAGTTCTTCCTCTGTTGTACAGTTGTTGATAGATTGAATCCATTGCTGCACGGCTTCTTCATCTTCTTTTTGCTGATCTACCCCGTTTTCGCACCAGTTCTTTATCAACCCTCCCGTTTCCTCTGTAATTATAAACGGCTGCTTATCCATAAACAATCCCGTCCTGTCTTTGCTTGCGGTGCAGTAGTGTGATGTTTCAAGGTTAAAGTTTATGGTTACTTCATATTCAAATCCTTCACGGGTAACTTCTTTAAGGCCTACTTTTACAACCTGTGTTTTATTGCCCTCTTTAACCATGTCGTAATCCTGCTTTCTTCTTACTGTTGTTATTACGTGGCACTTGCTTTGAAGTATTGCATCAATAAAGGCCTGATGTCTTGGTGTAACTTTAGCCCATGCTGTGTAAGAATTTTTTGAAGTGCTTGCTTGGGTTACCTGGTCGGCTATTTCAAGGCACCCGCCCTTACCATCCCATTCATGCGTAATGCTATCAATGATTATACACTCCATGCCAGCATCTTCGCACGTTTTGATAGCTTGAATATATCTTTCCGGAGAAAACGGAGCAGACAATTCAACAGTATTAAAATCGCCTAAATTAGAATAAAGGGAGGCGCTGCCATTTTCTGTATCAATTACAGCTATTTTGTTCCAGTCTCCAACCAGCCCTTTTGCAAGTTTTAATGCGCTGTATGTTTTACCCCCGCCAGATACGGCAGAAAGACCGAGCCTTAGTTTTACTTTTTTACGTGTTGCTTTTTGTAGTTGCATATAATTTTTTGTTTTACGCTGCTTTGTTTATTTGTTGCTGGTTGAAAATTTCTTGTGCTAACATTTGACAATGTTCAATAACACCCATCCAGTCGCTTATCAAAGAAAGATCGGGTGCCAGCCCTCCTATGTGTACGCCTATTGTATTTGTTTCTGGAATGATTGCACAAGTTGCTTTTACGGTTACGGAATATTCTGCCCCTGCTATTTTTTTTAAGAAAAAAGCCGGAATGTTGTAATCAAATGAACAAACTACTTTACTCATGTTTTTTTATTTGATCTACATGTTTTGGTTCGTAGTGATTGCCCACCCATGCTGTTAACCTGGCCGCATCTTCCCACATAGAGAATGTACAGGCCTCTTCTTTTTTACTTGTATCGAGCGGTACGTGTTCTGCAAACTCACAGAACAGTTCCCCAGTTTTTGTATTGAGCAGGTACCACATCATTTTCTCCTTGTTTTTACTCCTGCGGGTATCACCGTTTTATCAGGATTGTTTTGATCAATGGACGGTTCAAAATTTGGTTTTGGGTTGGCGGCGTAAAACTCTGCAGGATGGTATGACCTCCCGTTTAAGTTTATCAAACCACCAACAACGCTTACTGGCTGCTGCTGCCATGCGTTTTTAGCTTCTAAATACTCTGAAATGTTGTTGTAGATCATCTTTTTTTATTAAGGGCGGCTACTTAATTCACCGCCCTTTGGGTTGCTAATTCGGGTTCATTGCTACTATTCTTTAACCCCCTCTATTGGCTTCGGCTGTCCCTGCTTTTTTTCACGGTCTCAAACAGCGTTGACCGTACCGTATTGTTCGTAGCATCTGCTGTAGTTACTTCGTTACTTTAATCTTATACGTTTGTGCCCTCCCGCCAATAAATACTAATTAAAGAACATGAACCCCTCTCTGTATGGTTGTGGAGAAGGTTGGTATCGAACCAACATCTAAGGATTTTCAGTCCTCCGCATAGACCAACTTTGCTACTTCTCCGTGTTGGCGCTTCAGGTTGATTGGTGCAAGGAGTTATGAAGTGGGACATAACACCGGCCTGAACCCTATACTGCACGAACGCCAATTATTTCAAATAACTTTTTTCAATTAAGGCCGCTGAGTAGAAACCCTGCGGCGTACGATTTTGCTTGCCATATGAATCATCAAAAAAAATGTTCAATATCATCACTTCGGTTTATTGGAGTGTTCACCGCCCAAAGAGCAAGCCCAACAAGTAAAAGAAGCGCCACAGCAAAACATGCAAATGCAATAATCAAAGTGTTCATATCAATATTTTTAAGTTTAAAAGATGCCAGGCTAAGAGTAGCCCGGCCAGCCTACCTATGCTTTGGGTATGTACCCAAATCTTTCTACTCTTTTGTAAGGGTCGTAATTATGGTTTTTCCTTAACCCAAATATTTTAATAAGCCACCGCATTCATTCTGTTTTTAAAGTAAACGCTTGCCAATTCCTGTATATCTTGTTTAACTGCCGCCCAATCAATAACTGCCGCCACATCATCCATTGTGGTTTCTTTATCAATTGTAATAAAGTGCCCACCTATTTGCTGAGTTACCTTTACGTTGATAAAGCAATCCGGCCTTTTGTTAAGGGTGTAGTCTGCCGGTACGTTGTAGGTGAATTGATATATCATATAATCTATTGTTTGAAAAGATTAAAGCTCATGCCAACGGTTGCGGTTACGAAACGTGGTGAGTAGTTGCCGGAGACAAAGAAGGTTCCACGGTCATAGTGCATGAAGTGATAAGCACCACCTATGCTCCACGTTTTACTGTTCATTTCTTTGTTTTCGTTAGATTTATGAACCCACACATATCCGGCATACAAATGCAGCCTGTTTCCTAAAATGTAACCTGCACGGGCATTAAATAATGATGGCTGGCTGTTATCAATCATTGATATGTACCCAGCACTCATAGTTACATTGTTAGTGCGGATGCCAACCTGCAGTTCTCCGCTCAAATATTTACCCGTCATGCCGGGCCCAAACGATGTGTACAAATGCTGCCCTTGTGATGTAAGGCAAAACAGCAAAAGAAAAAGAGAAATGAAATTTTTCATATAGCAAGTGTTTGTTTAATACTGATCGTTTATTTGGTTTTCAATAGCTGCTTCCAGCTTTTGTTCAAACGTTTTTATTTCACGCTCAATAATACTGTTGCCATCAACAAACAGCCTTTTACTGGTGCCAAACATTATTTTACGCCACAGTTCAGAAGCCGTAAGCTCATCATCCACGTTGTGTGTTGTTTCCTGTATGTTTTGGTTTTGATTCATCGGACTTTAAATAGCTGTTTATGATTTGCTGATGAACTATTGTTTTCAAAAAATCAACCAACTCATAGTGTTTTGCTGTAGGAGTAAACTTCCCGCTTTGTGGTATTGACAAAGCCTTATCCATGTTGTAAATTTGTTATCCCGATTACTTCTTCTACTAACTCGTCCGGGTTCCTGCCCATGTGATTTGCCACCAGTGTAACTACTGAGTATTGATTAAGTGTTGCTGTGTTTCTGTTGATTGCAGACAATAAAGAACCGGGTTCAATACCCATTTCTTTTGAAACCTCTGCAAAACAGTCGGCATCTCCCTTTATGAAATCCAACGCCTCACTTGTAAACCTCTTTGCCATAAATGATTGTTTTATTATATTGCTGCATTAGCGAAATGCTATACAAATATAGAGGTCAATATTTACTCAACAAGGGTCAATATTTCCTTTAACAAAATTTTAACAAATGGACGGCGCAATATTTCATGCGTTTGTTGAATCGAAAGATTTGGTAAAAAAAGACTTGGCTACTGAGCTTGGGATGTCAAAGCAAAATCTTTTTCAGTTGTTCAAAAGCAAAGACTTTGAACCTGAAACCATTATAAAAATTGAAAACAGATTTAAGAAGAAATGGGAAGCAATAAAAAAAGAAGTAAATATTGACTTAAACTCAGAAGCGCTTGGTCAAGTATTGACAAATGTAGAAACAACTTATTTGACACGCCGAAGAAACCTAAAGAATGGAAATCAATCACCTGTGCCTATGTATGGAAGTTTCAGCACTTTGGGAAATATTGAGGTTTTTGATGATGATAAAAACCGTCACAAAGTAGTTGCCCAATTACCATCAGAAGTATTTCCCGGATGTGATTTTGCAGAAAAAGCAAAGGGACAAAGCATGTATCCCTATATTATGAATCAAGCCGTGCTGGTTGGTAAAACCTGTACAATGGACGGAATTGTGTACGGAGAAATTTATACCATCAAAACGAAAAGCGGGATGGATACAACTAAATATGTTCATCCAGCTAAGCAAAAAGGATATGTTAAGTTAGTAGCATACAATAAAAACGTTCCCGATCAAGAAGTACTGATTGATGATGTGATTTTTGCTTATAGAGTACATTTCATCATAAACCCCACATAATATGAAAAAGCGCTTTTGCACATTAGTATTTATTTTATTGACTTTTTTCTATTGCAAGTCTCAAACTTTTGAATATCCTCACTGGATAGATAAGAAGGTTGATTTCATGGGCAATAAGGTAACATATAAATCAGGAGAGGCTATTGTAGATATGGTTAAAGATTGGCGTGTACAAATTTTAGGGGCTGATAACATGGCCTGTTATAACAACATTGTCATTGATGTTAAGGGAACTTACTCTGGCTCGCTTGGTTTTGGTAAAACATATTTGTTTGAGTATAGTGATCGCTATTCTTATGGATTAGGTGTTACAATAACCTATGGAAGCAAAACAGAAAAAGGCGAAAACATTACCATTATTTTTAAGTTTAAAAATGTAGCAAGCAACGAGCCTGAATCTATTACTGTAATGATTACAAAAAATGATGGTCAAGAGATTAATTTTGTTTTAAAATGATCCGTTTTGCATTCACATACGAACGACTGAGTGATGAAGGTGCTATTGATACACAAACAAAGTTGATTGAGGAATATTGCAGCCGTAATAACATCATCATCAAAGCATCTTTTACAGATGATGGTGTGAGTGGTGCCACGTTTAAGCGAAAAGGCTGGCTGCAACTGGAAGCGGCCCTTAAAAAGCAGCACAAGGAAATTGACTTTATTGTTATGCGGGATACCACCCGTTTTGGCCGTACTGACTTCATCGAATCTATGATGAAGCGGACGTACATACAGAACCAGTACGGCGTTAAAATTCTCAACCTGGATGATAACCCGGAAGTGAATGTGAATGATCTCATGGTTCGGCTGAAACAAACCTTTGAATCATTCTACGCACAGAAGCAGCGGGAAGATACCAGGGACTGGATTATTCAACGGCAAACCAGCATGAAGCGGCAGGGCTATTATCCTCACCGGGCTCCGCTCGGTTACATGAACGCAAAGGATGATAAAAAGAACGGTGTTATTTGTATAGACCAAGAAAAAGCACCAGTTATTGCTGAAATGTTTAAACTGTTCGTTTCAGGTAAAGGGCAAATGGAATTGAAGGAATGGCTGAAAACAAAGGGCATACAGGTTAAGGGCCGCTCCACTGTAACCCGTATGCTGCAGAACCCTATTTATGCCGGTTACATTATGGTGCCGCCCACTACAAAATCACAAGGTTTTATTGAGAAGGGAAGGCATGAGCCGCTAATACCGAAGCCTCTTTTTGATGCGGTGCAGGTTCGGTTAAAACGCAAAAAGCCGGTACGTCATGCTGATGATGAGGTTTATTTGCGTGGTGTGTTGTACAGTGAGTTCGGAAATAAGCTGAGCAGCAGCCGGAGCCGGGGTAAGATGGGCAAACTGTATAACTACTACATTGACCCAAAACATGGCATTAATCTGAACGCTGATAAACTGCATGCTCAATTTGATGCTATATTGGAAGTGTGCACATTTGAACGGGAAGAAGCGGAGTGGATGAAAAGCCAGGTGCTTGCTACTGTATTGCAGGAAATTGAGGACGGCACTAAAAAAGCGGATGGTATCAAAAAAGACATTGCCTTGCTCAATACCCGGATTGCTGAGGTGCAAAAAAAATACCTCACTACAGAAGGTGTAAGTGTGGACGTTTACAAAGAAACGATGGCGGAGTTTAACAGCCGCAAATCTGCTTTGGAACACGAACTGAGCTCATACCAGCTCAGCCGCTCCTATTACATTGAGGTGGTGAATGACGTGTTTAACAGTCTTACCAATTTAAAACAGGTGTTTCACCAGATACCCGTTGAGCGCAAACATGACTTTGTTAATTTGATTTTTGGCGGGTTTCTGTATTATTCCCACAACTGTTTCCGAACTCCTTACCTGAGTGAACTGATCGCTTCTAAAGAGTTGATTTTAAAAGAGAAAGGGCTGCTTATTGTAGAGCAACCCTTTGTGAGATTGGAGAGTAAGTCTCCTATGTACCACGTACGGGATTCGAACCCGTGATTCCTCCGTGAAAGGGAGGCGTCTTAACCCCTTGACCAACGCGGCGGAAAACCTTGTTTCGGTTTTGGGACGGCAAAGATAGGCCGCCTGCAAATTGCACCCAAACTAATTTCTGTGTTTCATGCATTTTTTTTCAAAAAAGCAGCGGACTACACTTTCATCATCCGGCTTTTATACAATGGTATTACTGCCATCAGCTTTTGAAACCTTAAAGATCAGTCATAAAACTTCGCTTTTACGTACATTTGCGTCTCAATTTTCAATTTAAATCTTCACTACAATGAGTACAGTTAAAGTAGCCATCAATGGTTTCGGACGTATCGGTCGTTTGGTTTATCGCCAGATTTATAAAATGGAAGGAATTGATGTGGTGGCCATCAACGATCTCACTTCTCCCAAAGTATTAGCACATCTTCTTAAATATGATACCGCACAGGGCCGTTTTGATGCAGAAGTAAAAAGCACAGACGGTTCTATAATTGTAAACGGTGATGAAGTAAAAATCTATGCACAGAAAGATCCTGCTCAAATTCCCTGGGGCAGTCATGATGTGGACGTAGTATTAGAATGTACCGGTTTCTTTACCGATAAGGCAAAAGCAGAAGCTCATTTAACGGCTGGTGCTAAAAAAGTAGTAATCAGCGCTCCTGCTACCGGTGATCTTAAAACAGTAGTATTTAACGTAAACCATAATATTCTAGATGGAAGTGAAACAGTAATTAGCTGCGCCAGTTGTACTACCAACTGTCTGGCTCCTGTAGCACAGGTACTGGATGATAAGTTTGGTATTATAAATGGTTTGATGACAACCGTACATGCTTATACCAATGATCAGAACACACAGGATGCGCCTCATCCAAAAGGTGATCTGCGCCGTGCCCGTGCTGCCGCACAGAATATTGTGCCTAACAGCACCGGTGCTGCTAAAGCCATTGGTTTGGTATTGCCTAACTTAAAAGGCAAACTGGATGGCAGTGCACAACGTGTACCCACTCTTACCGGTTCATTAACTGAAGTAACAGCGTTGCTCGGCAAGAAAGTAACGGTAGAAGAAGTTAACGCCGCTATGAAGGCAGCAGCAAATGAAAGCTTTGGTTATACAGAAGATGAAATTGTAAGCAGCGATATCGTCGGCATTACATATGGTTCTTTGTTTGATGCTACGCAAACACGTGTACAGAGCGTAGGCGATACACAACTGGTACGTGTAGTTAGCTGGTACGATAATGAAATGAGTTATGTAAGTCAGCTCGTACGTACATTACACTACTTCGCTAAACTCATCAAATAATCCGATGAAACGAATTTTAATCTTTAAAGGATACCTCATAACCGGTATCCTTTTTTTTATTTTTTCCTGCAATGAGCCGAAAACAAAAGAAATAGCTGCAGTTAATCCTGAGGATTGTGAATGGTATGTGGTGCCGGAAAGTCCGCTCAACGGTGGTACTAAAAACAGGCTGGATGTTTATGTGCTGCGTTTGTATCCCAACAAAAGCTATCTACTTGCGGCCGACCTGATTTTTGAAACGGGCACATGGAGTTTTGATGATGATAAACAGTTAATGGTGCTTCGCAGCAAAACAAGAGATGGTTCAGAGCAACAGCGTTATGTAATGGATGAAAAGCAGAAAAACGGAAAAACACTTTTTACATTTTATAATCAATATCCGTTTACGGATGATGATAAGGATGAAGTGGTGGAAGTGAGGGCGCTGCCCAACCAATCTTCACGAAATCCTTATGATCTTACAATGCACACCTGGCGTAACAAACCGGCAACAGCAGAAACTCCGGAACAAATAAAAGAACGCACCTCAAACTACCTGCGTTTCCTCGAGGCTATTTACGCACATGCACAGGATAACAATCTTGAAAATCCGGGTGGGAGATGGTATCCCAAGCCTGTAAAATTTTTCAGCAACAAAGTGAGTATGGCTTATGCTGATGAGTTGACGGATTGGTACGACTGTTTTTACAACGAAGCGCAAGGTATAGAAGCTTACAAACTTTTGAGTGGAGCCCTGATGAAAGTAAAAATTACTGGTGATGATGATGTGAGCCGTAATCTCAACTGTGTAAAACAACTCATCAGTAACTTGTGAAAACTTAACACTCGTTACTTTTTTCAAACCTACATTCGTAACACTTAATTACAATTTATGAGCAAATTTTCAAACTTCAACTTTGCAGGAAAAAAAGCACTCATCCGTGTGGATTTTAATGTGCCTTTAGATAAAGCAAGTTTTGCTATTACTGATGATACCCGTATGAAAGCGGCTGTTCCTACCATCAAAAAAATTCTGAACGATGGTGGCAGTGTTATTCTGATGAGCCATTTGGGAAGACCTAAAGAAGGTCCGGAAGAAAAATCATCCCTCAAACATCTCATTCAACATTTATCAACGCTCCTCGGCGGTACTACAGTTTTGTTTGCCAATGATTGCATTGGTGAGCAGGCTTATCTCACAGCAGGGATGCTCAAACCCGGCGAAGTGTTGCTGCTGGAAAATCTCCGTTTTTATAAAGAAGAAGAAAAAGGTGATGCTGCATTTGCAGAGAAGTTGGGCAAGCTGGGTGATGTATATATTAATGATGCTTTTGGTACGGCACACCGTGCCCATGCAAGCACAGCAGTAATTGCACAATTCTTTACGCCTGAAAACCGCATGTTCGGTTTGCTGATGGAAGGTGAAGTGGCAGCAGCCGAAAAAGTATTGCTCAAAGCAGAAAAACCGTTCACTGCTATCATCGGTGGTGCTAAAGTGAGCGATAAGATTCTGATCCTGGAAAACCTGCTGGAGCGTGCAACAGATATCATCATCGGCGGTGGTATGGCCTATACGTTTATGAAGGCAATGGGCGGCACCATCGGCAAATCCCTTTGTGAAGAAGACCGTCTTGAAACAGCCAAAGCTATCCTGGAAAAAGCAGCGGCTAAAGGGGTAAACATTCATTTGCCCAGCGATAGTATCATTGCAGATGCGTTTGCAGCGGATGCCAATACTTCTGTAGCGCCCAGCAATCATATTCCTGATGGCTGGATGGGATTGGATATTGGAGAAAACGCCTGCGGTCAGTTCCGGAATGTATTGTTGCATTCTAAAACCATTTTATGGAACGGACCGATGGGTGTGTTTGAAATGGAAAAGTTTCAGCATGGTACCAAAACCATTGCACAGGCCGTGGCAGATGCTACAGGCAATGGAGCGTTTTCTTTGGTAGGCGGTGGCGATAGTGTGGCAGCCGTGAATGATTTTGGTTTTGCTGATAAAGTGAGTTATATCTCCACCGGTGGCGGTGCCATGCTGGAGTTTTTTGAAGGGAAAGTATTACCGGGTATAGCTGCAGTGAAAAATTAAAGAACAAGCTTAAAAGAAGTATAGCTCACTTAAAGCAACAGGGTATTCTTGGCGTCTTTGTTTTCTTTGCGCCTTTGCGTGAAAAAATTACCTGAGAGTTGCTATAATATAATTGTTCGCCCCGGGTTAAATGTTTTTGATCTTCTAAAACGTCAGGGTGTCAGGTTTTTATATCTGGCACCCTTTTCGTTCCCCCATATCCGTAACTCAAAAAGAAAACAGTTACATTTATAGTCAAATCAATTTAAGATGAAAACAAGTACTATCATTTTGCTGGCCGTAATCGGTGGTCTTTTATTATTTGGTGGCTGCGGCGCTGTAAACTTTCAGCGTAATGCAGTAACAGCCGAAGAAAACATCAAAGGAAAATGGGCAAATGTCGAGAGCGAATATCAACGCCGCTCTGATTTGATTCCCAACCTGGTGAATACTGTAAAAGGCGAAGCCAATTTTGAACAAACAACCTTACAAAATGTCATCAACGCAAGAGCAAGTGCAACTCAAATAAAAATCGATCCTACCAATTTAACTCCTGAAAAAATTGCGGAGTACCAGGCTGCACAGGGACAGTTGTCACAGGCATTGGGTCGTTTATTAATGGTAACAGAAAATTATCCCAACCTGCGGGCCAACGATGCCTTCCGCAATCTGCAAACACAGTTAGAAGGCACTGAAAACAGGATTAAAGTTGCCCGTAACGATTTTAATGCAGCTACACAAGGCTTTAATACGTTGATCAGGCGTTTCCCTAATAATCTCTACTCAGGTTTTATGGGCTTTAAAGAAATGGGTTATTTCAAAGCCGAAGCCGGAAGCGAAAAAGCACCCGAAGTAAAATTCTAACGAGCTCATGAGTTTTCTATCCCGACTTTTTCCCGCCAAACCTTTTTTTACGGATGAAGAGGAGCAGCGTATAGTGGCCGCCATTCGTGCAGCCGAAAAACGCACTTCCGGTGAAATAAGGGTGTTTGTAGAAAGCCGCTGCAGTTATGTAGATGCGGTGGACCGTGCTGCGGAAATCTTTTATGGTTTAAAAATGGAGCAGACAGAAGACCGCAATGGCGTGCTGCTGTACATTGCTACCAAAGATCACCAGCTGGCCATCTATGGCGATAAAGGCATTCACGAAAAAGTGGGAACAGCATTCTGGAATAAAGAAGTACAAAAAATTCTTGGTGAGTTTTCCAAACAACATTTTGCGGATGGAATCGTAACCGTTATTACAGAAATAGGGGAGGCATTGGTAACGCATTTCCCTTACGAAAATGAAGACCGTAATGAACTGCCTGATGATATTGTGTTTGGCAGATGATATTTAGTTGAATGAAGAAATTACAAATCATAATCCTTTTTTTTGTTGTTTCCTCTTTTGCATATGCGCAGGAAGGGGTTGAGAAATATTTTCCAAAGTCGCCCAATCCGCCAAGATTGGTAATTGATGACGAAAAGTTGAATTTGCTTACAACAGCACAGGAAGAAGCACTCGAAAAAAAATTAGTGGCCTATGACGACAGCACTTCCAATCAAATATTAATTGTTACCACAGCTGACATTGGTGATTATGATATTTCTGACTTTGCGGTTGCACTGGGCCGCAAGTGGGGCGTAGGCGGCAAGGAATTCAATAATGGGTTAATCATTGTTGTACTCGTACCCAAGGATGGAGGTAAACGCCAGGTGTGGATTGCTACGGGTTACGGATTAGAAGGAGCTATACCTGATATCACCGCAAAGCAGATTATTGATAACGACATCATCCCTAATTTTAAAGCTAATGATATTTACCGTGGGTTGGATGAAGGCACCAGCGATCTGATGCGTGCTGCTGCAGGTGAATACAAACCACCTGCCGGTTACAGTCAGCGAAGAGGAGGAAAAAAAGGTGGTAATCTCATTGTGGCCGCTATCATCTTTGTGGTTATCATGATCATATTATCAAATATCAACCGCCGTGGCGGTGGTGGTATGATGAGCCGTCGTGGTTATCGCCGATGGGATAATTCACCACCCATCTGGTGGTTTCCCTCCGGTGGCGGAGGTGGAAGTGGTGGTGGCTGGAGCGGCGGCGGAGGCGGTGGCTTCGGTGGATTTGGCGGCGGCAGTTTTGGTGGCGGCGGCGCCGGGGGAAGCTGGTAAGCAATGAACAATCATAAAAAAGAAAACCCGTTCAGTATTGAACGGGTTTTCTTTTTTACAGGTAAGCATCCAATCGCATCAATAGAAAAGCACCTGCAACAGCCAATGCCACCATTACCGGTAAAACAGAACCAAGCAGCCTGTTTTTTTGGAACAGTTTCGTATTGTAGTATAAAATCGGTAATAAGTAAAATGGATAGGCATTGATGATAAAAAAAAGAACATAGTTGAAGGTGGTGCCACTATTGGGTTGATCAAACATAACAATGGTCATAAAAAGTACAAATGGCCATAACAGCACAAGCAGCAGCATACCAAAATTCATAACCCGGAACCAATCGGGGAGTTCTCTGGAAAATAGTTCTTTGAATACGGATCGGAGCATTTGCATTTGGTTTTTGTATTTGCTTTACTGTTATAAAGTTATGCTACATAGAAAAAGCCGGTCAATTTTGTTGACCGGCTTTTCATCAAAAGGGTTGTTAATGCTTTAATTCTTCAACTGTCCTTTCACATAATCAATCTGCGCCTGCAGGGCATTTACATCAGCGCCGGGTTCTTTCTTAGCCGCTTCTTTTTTACCAATGATTGTTTTGAGCATATTATCAATCACAGGTGTTACACCAAACTGTTCAGGTATAGAGTTGCGGAATTTTACAATCTCATCCACACCACGTTTTACTTTCTCCGTGTCTTTAATCAAGCCTAAGAAATTAGCTAAGGAAGATGTAAGATTAAACTTCGCCTGTGTTAATCCCATTTTGCCGTAAGCAGCAATGATTTCATCAAACGCAGTTTCATCACCGCTCTTGATCAATACACTGCCGATGGCTTCGCTCAGTGTTCCTTTAGGATTGGTTTTGCTCAAACGTTTGGCCTCTGCCAATGCTGCTGCATTATCAACTTTCTCCAGCGCATTCAAAGCAGAACCACTCAGGGTGTAAGAAGAATCGTTGAGTAATGAACTGTACAATTCTTTGTATGCAGCTTTCTTGGTTTCAGCCAGTTTATCTACGGCAATGCTGCGGGTAATACGGGAAGGATCTTTTTGGGCAATGGCAGCTACCATGGGCTCCACCGCTTCCATCAGTTTCACTTTCTTTACATCAATACGTTGGATAGCAAGATTGCGGATACGGTCAAACGGATCAGCCAAAGCCTGTTTGATCAGTTCAATTGCTTTGGCATCATCTAACTTCTTCGATACAAAATCAACTGCTTCTCTTCTGTCGAGATACAAACCTGCATGTTTATACTGGTGAATGTAGTTGTCAATTGTTTTGTTTTCTTTCTTGGTGCATAGTAACACTTTGTCACCATCAAAATTGATGAGATCAGGTTGGGTGCTGCTGGCAAATTCAAAACTGTCAACTGCATTTTCTACCCAAACGGTATGACGTGTTTTGGAAGCACCATTGTAAATATCAATGGCAACCGGCAGGATAAAGATTTTGTCTTTCTGTGTTTGCTTTACAATCACTTTTGCTTTTTGAGTAGCTGCATCATAACTATAATTAATGTCCAGCGCCGGATGACCACTTCCGAAATACCATTGATTCCAGAACCAGTTCAGATCCTTACCGGTAACTTCTTCAAACGCCAAACGCAGCTGATGTGCTTCTGCAGCTTTGTATTTGTTGGTTGTTAAATACAGATTCAATGATTTAAAGAAAGCGCTGTCGCCCACATAATTGCGGAGCATGTGTAAGATGCGGCCACCTTTGTTGTAGCTCACCGCATCAAACATGTCTTCTTTATCAGCATAATAAAAGCGAACCAGGTCTTTCTTTTCGCTGCCACTTTGTAAATAACCATTCATGGCCTGGTAATGTGTAAAGGCTGCTTTGTCTTTGCCGTACTTGTATTCATCCCAAAGTAATTCACTATAGTTGGCAAATGATTCGTTCAATGTTAAGTTGCTCCAGCTTTCAGTAGTCACATAATCACCAAACCATTGGTGAAACAGTTCGTGGGCAATGGTGCCTTCCCATCCGTTTCCGTCTACTAATTCTCTGGCATCCTGCTGGGCACCTTCCTGGTGCAGGGTAGCGGTGGTATTTTCCATAGCGCCACTTACATAATCATGAGCCGTCATCTGGCCGTACTTCACCCAAGGGTATTCAACACCGGTGATTTTAGAAAAGAAGGTCATCATCTCGGGTGTGTGACCGAATATCTTTTTCGCAACAGAGGCATATTCCTTATCTACATAATACCAGACATCTTTGCCTTTCCAGGTATCTTTTACCACGGCAAAATCACCTGCTCCCATAAAAAACAGGTAAGGGGCATGTGGCAGGTCCATTTTCCAGTAATCTGTACGGGTACCGTTGCTGTTGGGTTTCTGGCTCATGAGTTTTCCATTGCTCAGCGTTACCCATTTGGCAGGCACGGTTAAATAAAACTCCTGCGTGGTTTTTTGATTGGGGCGGTCAATGGTAGGAATCCAAACGCTGGTGCCTTCTGTTTCGCCCTGGGTCCATATTTGTGTGGGCTTGTCTTTTTCTTCACCCTTGGGATTAATGAAGTACAATCCTTTTGCATCGCTGATGGCCGCACTGCCCTTGGCTTTGTATTCATTGGGCTTGGCCTTGTAATCAATATATACAGTAAAAGATTCGCCGCCTTTGTAGGTTTTATCGAGTGAAATTTTCAGTGTCAGCCCGTCATAATCATATTTCAATTTGGAGCGGGTGCTTCCTTTTACAATGGCTACTTCATTAATATCCATTCCCTTGGCATCCAGTTCCAGCTCATTGCTGGCATAAAAATGGGGTTTGAGGGTAAGCCATGCTTTCCCGTTTAAATAAGCATTGGGAATATCAAAACCGGCTTCCAGTCTGGTGTGGATCAGGCTGTGCTTTTTTTCAGGTGTGGCACGGTATATTTTTTTCCAGCTGGTGTCTTGTATTTCACCATCCTGGGCAAAACTTACAAACACTAAAAAGAGCAGGGCTGTAAGCAATAGAAGTTGTTTGTTCATAATGGAATTACTTTTTTTGAGTTTGTAAAGATAGCGGCAGGAGGTTTCATTGTCATTTATTTTGACAAAAGGTTTTTTAAAAGGATTGGTAAAAAAAATTAGCTTTGTCACATGCGTAGATACAAGGGTAAACTTATTGGATTATTGGTGGTGATGCTCGTTCTCAGTTCCGGTAGTCTTGTGGCACAACTCAATCATTTTTTATACCTGCAGTCAGATAATAACCAGCCGTTCTACATTCGCTATAACAGTAAAATCATCAGTTCCACTTCCAGTGGTTATCTGATTCTCAGTAAATTGAAAGAAGGGTCTGTAGAAATCATAGTAGGCTTTCCTCAATCAAAACAACCGGAACAACCCTTTCAGATAAACGTTGATAAAACAGAAAAAGGATATCTCATCAAAAACTTTGGTGAAAAGGGTTGGGGCTTATTTGATTTGCAAACAGCTGCCGTGGTATATGCCGCCTCGCCGGCAGCCGTAGTTCAAGGCAACAGTACAACGCCGGCAACCAAGCCGGCTGATGATCCTTTTGCAAACATGCTTTCCAATGTAACACAGGATACAACGGTTAAGAATGTTACTGTAAAAAAACAGGAACCCAAACCTGATACACCTAAGTTGGTAACAGCACCGGTAAAAACAGAAATAAAACAGGATACACCCAAACCTGTTGTTACAGAATCAAAGCCAGATGTCGTAACCACTCCACCTGTGCAGGAAAAAATTCAAAAGGTGGATACTCCTTTGCAGCAAACAATTACACCAATGAATCCGGGTGTAAAAGATACGGTTGTAAAAGTGCAGGAACCGGTTCAGCAAGAGCCTGTGTGGACAGCCCCTTCAAAAACGCCGGTACAACAGATCCGCAAATTTGAAAGCAGGGAAGGAGTGGATTGTGTGTTTGAAGTAACGGAAACGAATGGGCGAAAAGATACCATCAGGATTTTTATTGCTGCGGATAGTTCGTTCGTGCAAACCGAAGTAAAAGAGGAGCCGGTTACAGAAATCAAAAAAGATACGATTGTTCCTGTTCAGCAACAGGTACTGCCAAAAACCGAAGAAAAGAAAGAAGAAATAAAGCAAACAGTTGATACACCGCTCGTTGTGAAAGAGCAACCCAAAACAGAACCATCAGCACCTGCGTTACAGGTTACAAAACCCGTAGCTGATCCAGTTACAGAAACAAAACCTGCTGCCATACCGAACAGTAATTGCAAAGATAATGCAGGGGAAGATGATTTTATGAAGCTTCGCAAACGCATGGCTGCACAATCAAAAGAAGAGGCCATGGTAAGCGAGGCAAAAAAAGTATTTAAGACTAAGTGTTTCTCTACGACACAGCTAAAGAATCTGGCGGTATTGTTTCTAACTGATGAATGGCGCTACCGTTTTTATGATGCTGCCTTGCCTTTTGTGTCAGACTTTGGTTCTTTTAAATCTTTGGGTGATACGATTACAGACGATTATTACAGGAAACGTTTCCAGGCACTCCTGCCTAATCAATAACACATGCCACGTTATTTTCTTGAACTTGCTTATAAGGGTGAACGGTACAGTGGTTTCCAGGTGCAGGAAAATGCTGTAACGGTTCAATCAGAAGTACAGAAAGCATTTCAGGTTTTTTACAGGAAAGAAGTAGAACTTACAGGTTCCTCCCGTACAGATGCAGGTGTACATGCCTTACAGAATTACTTTCATTTTGATTGGGATGGGGAGGTCTTAGAAAAGCATCTCTATAACATCAATGCAATTTTACCGGGTGATATTGTGCTTAGGTCAGTGAAACAGGTTGCGCCAGAAGCTCATAGTCGTTTTAATGCCACCAGCCGGGAATACAAATACTATATTTATTTTGAAAAGAACCCCTTCCTGGAAGACCGTGCCTGGTTTTTCCCGTATAAACTGGATCTGGAACTACTCCATCAAACGGCAGCAATCATAAAGTCCAATACACATTTTCTTTCCTTCTCCCGCCAGAATACGCAGGTTAAAACATTTGATTGTACAATAATGGAGAGCTACTGGATACAGGAGCAGGAGATGTTAGTCTATAATGTAAAAGCCAACCGTTTCGTGCGTGGAATGGTGCGTGCCCTGGTTTCCAGCATGATGCAGGTGGCACGTGGCAACAGGTCAATCACTGATTTTCAGCGGCTTTTCACAGATCCTAAGCAGGCCTCTGCTGATTTTTCAGCACCTGCAAAAGGGCTGTTTTTGTGCAAAGTGAACTACCCCGATGCACAGTTTTCAAAATAATTTGAAAAATTTTTTCGGCGCAAACCTAATACAGCATTGAGTTATAGAATTCGTGAAAAAATAACTTTTTAAAAAGTTTGGTTTGTGTTTCTGTACGCCCTTATCTTTGCAACCCGCAAATGAAAAAAGCGGTAGTTCTTCGAAAGGGTTTTAAGGTGAATTCTCCAATGAAATTTCATTCTTTTTTAAAAAATCGGATGAAAAAAATTTGAAAAAAAAGTTTCAGAAAAAGTTGGTTGAAATGTAAATCCCCTTACCTTTGCACTCCGTTCAAAAAACGGGTCACGAAAAAAGCAAAAAGTTCTTTGAAAGATTGGAAGCAACAGCAACGTTTTAAATGATTTTAGAACGGGTAAACAAGCGTAACAAAATTCGATAAACGACACGTTAATTTCAAAGTTAACAATGTCAGTATCAAACAACATTTACAATGGAGAGTTTGATCCTGGCTCAGGATGAACGCTAGCGGCAGGCTTAATACATGCAAGTCGTGGGGCAGCAGGTTTGTAGCAATACAGACGCTGGCGACCGGCAAACGGGTGCGGAACACGTACGCAACCTCCCTCTAACTGGAAGATAGCCCACCGAAAGGTGGATTAATACTCCATAACATATTGAAGTGGCATCACTTTAATATTAAAGCTCCGGCGGTAAGAGATGGGCGTGCGTCTGATTAGGTAGTTGGCGGGGTAACGGCCCACCAAGCCTGCGATCAGTAGCTGATGTGAGAGCATGATCAGCCACACGGGCACTGAGACACGGGCCCGACTCCTACGGGAGGCAGCAGTAAGGAATATTGGTCAATGGACGCAAGTCTGAACCAGCCATGCCGCGTGGAGGATGAAGGTCCTCTGGATTGTAAACTTCTTTTCTCTGGGACGAAACCCCCGATTTCCATCGGGCCTGACGGTACCAGAGGAATAAGCACCGGCTAACTCCGTGCCAGCAGCCGCGGTAATACGGAGGGTGCAAGCGTTATCCGGATTCACTGGGTTTAAAGGGTGCGTAGGCGGGTTTGTAAGTCAGTGGTGAAATCCCCGAGCTTAACTTGGGAACTGCCATTGATACTGCAAGTCTTGAATTTTCTGGAGGTAAGCGGAATATGTCATGTAGCGGTGAAATGCTTAGATATGACATAGAACACCCATTGCGAAGGCAGCTTACTACGGGAATATTGACGCTGAGGCACGAAAGCGTGGGGATCAAACAGGATTAGATACCCTGGTAGTCCACGCCCTAAACGATGATTACTCGACATTAGCGATATTACAGTTAGTGTCTAAGCGAAAGCATTAAGTAATCCACCTGGGAAGTACGACCGCAAGGTTGAAACTCAAAGGAATTGGCGGGGGTCCGCACAAGTGGTGGAGCATGTGGTTTAATTCGATGATACGCGAGGAACCTTACCTGGGCTAGAATGCTGGGAGATCGATGGTGAAAGCCATCTTTGTAGCAATACACTGCCAGTAAGGTGCTGCATGGCTGTCGTCAGCTCGTGCCGTGAGGTGTTGGGTTAAGTCCCGCAACGAGCGCAACCCCTATCTTTAGTTGCCATCAGGTAATGCTGGGAACTCTAAAGAAACTGCCGTCGTAAGACGTGAGGAAGGAGGGGATGATGTCAAGTCATCATGGCCTTTATGCCCAGGGCTACACACGTGCTACAATGGGAAGGACAAAGGGCTGCCACTTAGCGATAAGGAGCTAATCCCAAAAACCTTCTCTCAGTTCAGATTGGAGTCTGCAACTCGACTCCATGAAGCTGGAATCACTAGTAATCGTATATCAGCAATGATACGGTGAATACGTTCCCGGACCTTGCACACACCGCCCGTCAAACCATGGAAGCTGGGTGTACCTAAAGTCGGTAACCGCAAGGAGCCGCCTAGGGTAAAACTAGTGACTGGGGTTAAGTCGTAACAAGGTAGCCGTACCGGAAGGTGCGGCTGGAATACCTCCTTTTAGAGCATGCTGTTTACTGCTGTTGCTTTTCCACTTTCAAGATTTAAGTTCTTATATTTTTAGTGTTCGGCCAGTTGCGGATTAAATGGCTAATTGGCTAATTAAATAGATCCGTAGCTCAGTTGGTTAGAGCGCTACACTGATAATGTAGAGGTCCCCAGTTCAAATCTGGGCGGGTCTACTAAAACTTCAGGAGGGGGGTTAGCTCAGTTGGCTAGAGCACCTGCCTTGCACGCAGGGGGTCATCGGTTCGACTCCGATATCCTCCACAATTAAAGTTCTTTATTTGATGTTGACTTATAGGTCTGTTGATTCGTAATCAAGACATCAGCTTATTAGATACAGCAATGTATTTATAAGTTCTTTGACATATTGGGATAAAACAAGTTGTAATTGTAATTGAAAGGCGATTAGTATAATAACTCTTTTAAAGCGAATAAGGGCGTATGGTGGATGCCTTGGGTCTGAGAGGCGATGAAGGACGTGGTAAGCTGCGATAAGCTTCGGGGAGCTGCACACAAGCGTTATATCCGAAGATTTCCGAATGGGACAACCCAGCACACTGAAGGTGTGTTATCCGAAAGGAAGCCAACCTCCTGAACTGAAACATCTAAGTAGGGAGAGGAAAAGAAAATAACAATGATTCCCTGAGTAGTGGCGAGCGAAACGGGAAGAGCCCAAACTTAAGCGGCGTGCCGCTTGAGGGTTGTAGGACTGCATTTAGAAGCTCTCATCAAACTGAATCTTCTGGAAAGTTGAACCATAGCAGGTGATAGTCCTGTAGGTAGAAATTGAGAGGGACGAGCAGTATCCTGAGTACGGCGGGACCGGAGGAATCCTGCCTGAATCTGTCGGCACCATCCGATAAGGCTAAATACTCCTCAGACACCGATAGTGAACCAGTACCGTAAGGGAAAGGTGAAAAGAACCCCGAAACAGGGGAGTGAAATAGTACCTGAAACCGTACGCTTACAAGCGGTCGGAGTCCAGCAATGGATGACGGCGTGCCTTTTGCATAATGAACCTACGAGTTACTCCTCACTGGCGAGGTTAAGTTCTTTAGTAACGGAGCCGAAGCGAAAGCGAGTCCGAACAGGGCGCTTAGTCAGTGGGGGTAGACGCGAAACTTTGTGATCTATCCATGGGCAGGATGAAGGAGGGGTAACACTCTCTGGAGGTCCGAACTCATTAACGTTGAAAAGTTATGGGATGACCTGTGGATAGGGGTGAAAGGCCAATCAAACTGAGAGATAGCTCGTTCTCCCCGAAATGTTTTTAGGAACAGCCTCGGATATAAGAAGTGTGTAAGAGGTAGAGCTACTGATTGGGCTAGGGGGCTTCACCGCCTACCAAACCCTGACAAACTCCGAATGCTTACACATATCTCCGGGAGTGAGGCTGCGGGCGCTAAGGTCCGTGGCCGAGAGGGAAATAACCCAGATTAGCAACTAAGGTCCCTAATACGTAGTTAAGTTGAACAAACGAGGTAGGACTTCTATAACAGCCAGGATGTTTGCTTGGAAGCAGCAATTCATTTAAAGAGTGCGTAACAGCTCACTGGTCGAGAGGTCCCGCACGGAAAATGATCGGGCATCAAACTACGAACCGAAGTTCTAAAATTACTACCATGTAGTTAATTGGTAGGGGAGCATTGAAATCTGCTGCGAAGGTGTCTGGTGATGGATGCTGGAGCGATTTCAAAAGAAAATGTAGGTATGAGTAGCGATAAAAGTAGTGAAAAACTACTTCGCCGTAAGTCCAAGGTTTCCTGATCAACGTTAATCGGATCAGGGTTAGTCGGGTCCTTAGGCAAACCCGAAAGGGGTAGTCGATGGAAAGTTGGTTAATATTCCAACACTTGCTTTTGTTTCGATGGGGTAACGGGGTAGTGAAAGAACCGCCATCTTACGGAATAGATGGTTAAAGCGTGTAGATATATTTTTTGCAGGTAAATCCGCAGAGAATGTCGAACGTGATAGTACCACAATGCTTCGGCGGCGTGGATAGTGTTCCTAATCAAACCTCCGAGAAAAACCTCTAAGGCTAGGCAAAAGCAACCCGTACCGTAATCCGACACAGGTGGACGGGATGAATATTCTAAGGCGCTCGGGTGAGCCGTGGAGAAGGAACTAGGCAAATTGACGCTGTAACTTCGGGATAAAGCGTACCTACTTCGGTAGGTCTCAGTAAAATGGTTCAACCAACTGTTTAGCAAAAACACAGGGCCCTGCAAAATCGAAAGATGACGTATAGAGCCTGATACCTGCCCGGTGCTGGAAGGTTAAGGAAGGATGTTCGGCGCAAGCCAAAGCTTCTGACTGAAGCCCCAGTAAACGGCGGCCGTAACTATAACGGTCCTAAGGTAGCGAAATT
This sequence comes from Lacibacter sp. MH-610, assembly GCF_045780045.1. NCBI lineage: Bacteria > Pseudomonadati > Bacteroidota > Chitinophagia > Chitinophagales > Chitinophagaceae > Lacibacter > Lacibacter sp. MH-610. The sequence goes on along the minus strand of NZ_CP116002.1, from coordinate 3,294,317 downwards.
CCTTGTCGGGTAAGTTCCGACCTGCACGAATGGTCTAATGAGTTGAACACTGTCTCCTCCACGAGCCCGGTGAAATTGTAGTATCGGTGAAGATGCCGGTTACCCGCCACGGGACGGAAAGACCCCGTGAACCTTCACTACAACTTTGCATTGATTTTGAATTACGGATGTGTAGAATAGTTGGGACGCTTTGAAGCATTGCCGCCAGGTAGTGTGGAGCGGTCGTTGAAATACCAACCTTCTTTGATTTAGAATCTAATCCCTTACGGGAAACAGTGCATGGTGGGTAGTTTGACTGGGGTGGTCGCCTCCTAAAAAGTAACGGAGGCTCGCAAAGGTACCCTCAGTACGGTTGGTAATCGTACGTAGAGCGCATTAGTATAAGGGTGCTTGACTGTGAGGCACACAAGCCGAGCAGGAGCGAAAGCTGGCTAAAGTGATCCGGCGGTTCTGCATGGAAGGGCCGTCGCTCAAAGGATAAAAGGTACTCCGGGGATAACAGGCTGATCTCCCCCAAGAGCTCATATCGACGGGGAGGTTTGGCACCTCGATGTCGGTTCGTCACATCCTGGGGCTGGAGAAGGTCCCAAGGGTTCGGCTGTTCGCCGATTAAAGTGGCACGTGAACTGGGTTCAGAACGTCGCAAGACAGTTCGGTCCCTATCTGTGGTGGGCGCTAGTAAATTGAGTGGACATGACCTTAGTACGAGAGGACCGGGTCGTACGTACCGCTGGTGTATCTGTTGTGCCGCCAGGTGCAGTGCAGAGTAGCTATGTACGGACAGGATAAACGCTGAAAGCATCTAAGCGTGAAACCTTCCACAAGATGAGTTTACTTTTAAGGGCTGTCAAAGACGATGACGTTGATAGGCTACAGATGTAAAACTGGTAACAGTAAAGTCGAGTAGTACTAATTGCCCGTAAGCTTTAATTTTTTTTATCGTCTTTCATTTGATTACAACTTTTCCCAATATGATCTTATTTATGCTGTGAATAACAGTGAAGATTTTATGGTGGTTTTGCCGAAGGTGTTCACCTCTTCCCATACCGAACAGAGAAGTTAAGCCCTTCATGGCCGATGGTACTGCACAACAATGCGGGAGAGTAGGTAGCTGCCATATTTATTGAGCCCTGACATTTATGTCGGGGCTTTTTTTTGTACATATGTCACCACAATTAACCTGCAGGCGACGATACAAATTCATCATACAAATTACCTGATGCTGTTTTGATTGTTTTGTTTTCAAAGGGATTGAGGTTATATGCCTCAAAAGTTCTGTCTTTAGTGAATCCTATTGATGTAAATGGAGTACAGTGATGAACTGAAAGGAATTTATGTTCCTGATGAATTGGGATTACAAACTTGTAACTATTGTGTTTTTTAATTGAATTAGTATTGTGGTTTGATTTGCCACGAGATGCACTGATTGACACGAATCAGATTTATGTGTTTCTTTCTTTAAAATTACTATGTTACTATTTCGAGAATCTTTATTGATAAAATTGGTATCTGAATGATGTCTTTATTATAGTATGTAGCATCATCTAATTAACTGTACTGTTCCTTTTTTGACCACTTTCTTTCCGGTAAAATCTGTACCACTTACCATCCATACATAAGTATCCGGTGCCTGCGGAATTCCTTTGTAGGTGCCATCCCACCCATCTTTAACTGTTGGTGAAGTGTATAATAAATTTCCCCAGCGATTAAAGACACGGAAGTAATCAAATTTAGAGATGCCTACTGCAATGGGTCGAAATACATCATTCAAATTGTTTGCATCCGGTGTAAAGGCTGTTGGTACAAAAATGTCAGGTGCTGTCTTAAAGATTCGGATGTTAACGGTATCAAATCCGAAACAGCCTTCAGGAGTAGTGGCTTTCATGATATAACTAAACCGTTCCACTGAACTATTAAATACTGCAACCGGATTTGCTATATCTGCATTATTCAAAAAAGCAGGTGGTGACCATTGATAAAATGTTGCCCCACTGCCGCTGAATTGCAAAGGCTGACCTATTACAACTGCCGTATCATTTCCGGCAAATGCTTTTACAGGAGGAATTACAATTACCCGAACTGTATCAAACACCGGTTTCGGACAACCAAGTGTATCTGTTCCTCTTAAAATGAAATTAGTTGTTGCCAGTGGAAAAGCAAATGTTGTGGTGGCTGTGGGGTTGTTTACGAACCGAGCCGGTGACCAAAGCCAACTACTCGCATTTCCGCTTCCTGTGAGCAGTGCTGTGTCTTTAAAACAAATAGTAGGGTCGGGGCCAGCATTCACAACAGGATATGGAACTGTTCTAACGGTAACTGTTGTGCTATTATTGCATTTTCCAATCCTGGAAATGACAGTGAAAGTTGTAGATGCAGCAACAGGAGTTGCAACAGCATTTTTAATATTGGGATCTGCAAATAATGCCGGGGGACTCCAGCTATAATACAAACCATCACTTACAGGTCTTAATGTAACCGGATCGCCACGACAAATTGTGGTATCGCTCATAGGCAATATGGTTACTACGTCTTTAACATCCACTTTTACAGAGTCAGTATTAAAACAGCCAGGGGCCAGTGTAAGAGTAACATAATAGGTGGTTGGAATATCTGGACTTACCAATGGATTATTGATGGTAAGATTGTTGATATTATAGTTAGGCGACCAACTGAACGTTCCCACTCCAACTGCATTCAGCCGGAGTGTATCAATAGAACAAATGAGCGTGTCATTCGTAAGCTGAAGCGGGGGTTTATCGCTGATAGTGAGCTGATGCGAAATTGTATCTAAACAACCTTTACTGCTGCCTACTAATAATTTCACACGGTAAGTTCCGTTTTGTGTATAAGCATAAAGCGGATTACGGATAATTGAAGTATCTGAAAAAATACCGTTTACTCCGAAATCCCAAAACCAATAATTGGGTGTACCATAAGCAGATGTTGTTGCATCCCTGAATTGAATGGGTACATTTTTACAACCATTGTAATATTGAAAATCGGGGGTAAAACCAGGAAATACATAAATATCGGAGTAGGCAGTATCAGTACATACTTCACCACGGTTAACTATGAGGCGAACTTTGTATAAACCTGTATCTGTAAAAGTGAAAGTGGGAGCTGATTGATTAGAAGTGTCATTCAATACACCGGCTACTCCAAAATCCCAACTCCATGTTTTTACCTGGTTGCTGTTTGTAAGATTGTTGAATGTATAAGTAAAGCCATCACAGGTACGATTATCAACCGGTAGTTCTGCATCTGCAAAATCACAATCGGAAATGCGGAGGATAAAATCTTTTCTATGAATTGAAATTGCTTTACCACGCCGCCATTCAGTAATACACACACTCACAACCCAAAATGAAGCACCGCTGGGATTAATAACACCTCCTGAAGGTGCAATACCTGAGATGATGCCTGTTTTTGTGTTAATGCTTACTTGCGGGCCCATCGGGTTAGAGCCATTATAACTTCCTATATAGCCAAGAGAGCCATAAGGTGGTGCAAAGGGTGGGGTAATTTCTGCATTTGTAATACCTACGCTGGGATAGGCTTCGCAGAAACTGAAGCTTAATGAATCTATCGGGTCAGGATCTGATGCAGAGAATGGCAAATCAAATTTTTTATTGCGGCATACCAGTATCGTATCCTTTACATCAAACACCGGGCTTGAATTTGTTTCATTACCCAGCACATCTGTTCCGGGTATATTAGCTGTATAAGTGGCGCCTTGTGATGGCCCAGCATTTGAAAGCCCATTTAACCGGCAGCAGGATTGAAATGCTATCGTATAACCTGTTGCATTTAATGGAAGTTCAAACTGAGTTGTATACAGCCCTATCTGGTAACAAACAGTTGGCGGATTTTGAATGCAGGTGAATGGATTTTGTAATTGAATATCTTGTCTGCTGGTTCTGTTAACATTTCTGCCGGCAATAAAGGTGGCGTTTGAACCATTTATAAATACACCTAATGAAACTACATTCGGCAACTCAGCTAATCCAACGGGGCCTGAATTTTGCTGGGGATTGCAATCACGAAACAAACGAAGTGTGACTTCATAAATTCTGTTTGTTCCGGAACCGGGGCCGATATAGCGGTAATACATTTCACCACCGGATATATGCCCGGCAGTTACGTGTAAACACGCTATCGTTAACAGAATAAATACCAGCAGTTTTTTCATTTGCTATTGCTTAGAGCTGTTGGACGATTGATTTGTTGCACCAACTGCAAAAATTCTTCCAAAGTCCGGTTGAGAACAGATGTTGCTTCCCACATGCCCATATGAGCAATCTCTTCTATATATTTAATCATGGTTATTGCGGGCAGTGATGCCTGTTGCAGCGCATCTGCAGGATTCACTGCTTTATCTTCGCTACCAATGAAAAAAAGGACCGGCTTATTTGTTTGCTGTAACAATGTCGTTCTTGCAGGTCTGTTAATCATAGCCGTGTAATAGCCAATTAAAACTTCTTTTGAAAATTGACGTCCCTGTTCAATTAGTTCAGCTACCAGCCCTGTATGTTCCTGTTTGAATTTGTCAGCAAACAAATTAGGGATTGTGGCTTTTATAAACTCATAGGCGCTGTTTTGCTGAATGAATTCTATACTCTTTAAACGTGCCTGCTTTTTTTCTTCGTTATCAGCATAGGCGGTGGAATGTATTAAGCCTAAGGCATGAAAGCGATGCGGATATTTTTCCATCAGGGCCAAGGCGATATAACCACCCATGGAGTGACCAATTACTGTACAAACTTCTGTTCTTTCTTCATTCAGTATTTGCAATATGTCTTCCGCCATTTGTTCAATTGACCCAGGCGGAGGTAATGCAGCTGATGCACCGCTTCCTCTCAAATCCGGTACAATAAGTTGACAGGAAGTTTTCAGAAAATCAATCTGATGGTTCCAGATCCGGCTGTCTTCTCCAAAACCATGAATGAGCAGAACCGGTGCACCTGCTCCATAGATTTTATAAGAAATCATTTCCTGCATAGCGTTGAAATTACTAAATGTAACCGGTAAAGTTGTTTGTGCTTTTTGATTTGAGAAATGATTAACGAAGGCGGGGGTATTAAGTTCATTTATTGCTGAACCTCTTATACAATACAACTAGCCAAATGAGTGCTGTGATGATTAAAGCTGCTTTGCTTAATAAATCGCCATAGCGAACAAAGAAGGTTTTGTTTTGTACTGCGGGGAGTTGATGTTTTATTGCAGATTCCTTCCACCATGGTTGCGGATCAATTACTGTTCCTGAAGGATCAATAAAGCAACTGATGCCTGTATTGGCACTGCGTACTACCCATGTCCTGGTTTCAATGGCACGAAGCCTGGCATACAGTTGATGTTGTTTGTGGCCGGGTGTATTTCCCCACCATCCGTCATTGGTGATAATGGTGATGAGGTTAGCACCGTTGGACACATATTGACTCATGTATTCGCCATAAATACTTTCATAACAAATAGCAGGCGCCAGTATCCATTGTTTAGTGGTGGTTACAGGTGTACGTTCTTTTTGGGTGGCATAACCGCCGGCTGTACCGCCGAATTTTTCAAATACAGGTCCAAGGAAAAGTAAAAACTTCGGCAATGTTTCTACACCGGGTACCAGCATTGATTTGTGATAAAATTGTTTGGCGCCGGTACTATCCATCAACACACTTCCATTGTACACTTCATAATAATTAGAAGTGCCTTCAATAGGTTTTGCCACGTTGGATACTTTTTCATTGAAGACCCGGTAACTCTCAATGCCGGTAAACAATTGGAGATCGGGATGTCGTTTTAAGAAATCAAACAATGGATTTAAAAAGAAATTAGTGTTGAGATTAGTTTCATCAAAACCATTAGCAGAGTACAATGCAGTTTCCGGCCAAACGAGTAAGGATGTTGAGCTGTCAATTTTTGATTCACTTAAACGGATGAGTTTTTGCAGTTGCATTTCAAAGGTACCCGTTGCCAGTTTTTCATAGGGATCGATATTAGGCTGTACTACAACAACCGATTTATTATTTCCTGATGGTGTATGCAGCCATTTTTTTTCAATGAGCAGGGATAGGGATACAGGCGCAATTAATAAAACTGCTATCCATGCTGTTTGTTTTATTCTTTGTATTGCTGAATGATGAAGCGCAGAAAGAAATTTATAGACGAGTACATTTATCAAAAGTATCCATAAAGTGCCTCCGCTGGTACCTGTGTATTCATACCACTGAACCCATTCTGTTCTGGATGCAAATACATTGCCCAATGTAAGCCAAGGCCAGCTTAATCCCCAATCCTGCAGATGGATGTATTCAAAACTCATCCAGAAAACAGTAAAAGATGGATAGGCCCACACTGCTCCGAGTTTTCTGTGTATGTAATTAAAACCCATCCATGGAATACACATGAGCAAACTGTTTGTAACGATGGCCATAACAGCACCCACAGCAGTTGAGTTCCAGATCCACCAGGTAGTACTAACATTCCAAACAAATAACGCAAGGTATATAAGTGAAAAAAACTTGACTCTTGAAAACTGCTGATCCCGGATGAAGAACAATGGGATGAACGCAAAAAAAGCGGCTGCAGTAAAACTTACAGGAGGCCAGGATAAGTAAAACAGGAAGCCGGAAAGCAATGATAAGAAAACAGGATAAGCTTTTCTCACTTTATTGATTTATGTAAAAATAAATGAAAGCCGGTGATAAGCTCTGGCCTTTTGTTTTTAAACAAGCAAGTAACACTAAATCCCCGGTAAGACCGCTTACAGCGGGCGGAGCGGGTGTGTTCAACGCTTATTTTGTCAACTGAACAGTGAAACCATTCAGCATATTTTCAAACTGTGCTTTATACTGCTTAAAAAGGTTTGCTGAAGTATAGCAAAGAATTTGTGAAGTACCTGATTCGTTACTGAAATAATATCCCATATAAGTGAAACGCATACCTTGTAACGAACCTGTAAACTGGAGTTGCAAAACTCTTTGTCCGTTAACCATTCTGAAATCTTCATCGAGAACCTCTACTGATTCAAGGCCTTTCATTTCCAGGCTTTTCAGAACAATATTTTTAAAGTTGTCAATGGGGATTTCAATTTTTTCTACAACAGTCATGCAGTAAGCGTCTTCGTTTTTGAGCTTGAACAAATATTCATTTACATCTGAAACTTTCATATCAGATAATGCCCATTTTGTAGCATCATACCAAATTGCATGATCTGTTCTTTTGGAAGCCAGTAGTGTTTTTGAGGCAGCGGGTCTTGAAAATTTTTTCATGGAGCTGTCGGGCATTTTTACCCCTTCAACATCCTGTATATATTTCCATGTTCCGTTTTCATACAAAAGAACTTTTTTACCATCTTTTGTTACAGCAGTTTCCTGCGATATGCAGGAGAGGCTCACATTAAAAAGTAAAATAATAAGGATTGTGTATTTCATATAATTTATTTACCGGGAGTAATTCGGGCTTTCTTTTGTAATAATCACATCATGCGCATGGCTTTCTTTCATACCCGCATTCGTGATTTTAATAAACGTTGCACCTTGTAAGTCTTTAATATTTTTTGCGCCGCAATAACCCATACCGGCACGTAAGCCGCCAGTGTACTGATGTACGATTTCAGCAACATTGCCTTTAAACGGAACCCTTCCTTCAATTCCTTCCGGTACTAATTTTTTAATACCATCTTCTACATCCTGGAAATAACGGTCGCCACTTCCCTGTTGCATAGCACCAATGGACCCCATACCACGGTATTGTTTGAATTTTCTTCCTTCAAAGATGATGGTTTCACCCGGGCTCTCTTCTGTTCCAGCAAATACACTTCCCATCATCACCGAGTTGGCACCGGCGGCCAATGCTTTTACCATATCACCGGTATAACGGATACCACCATCAGCAATAACAGGAATTCCTTTTTGTTTTAAAGCATTACTGGCTTCCATAATGGCAGTGAGTTGCGGCACACCCGTACCTGCAACTATACGTGTGGTACAAATACTGCCGGGACCGATTCCTATTTTTACCGCATCAGCACCTGCATCAGCTAATGCTTTGGCACCTGCTGCTGTACCAACATTTCCTGCTATTACCTGCAGACCTTTAAAATTCTTTTTCAAACCTTTTAAGGCTTCCATTACACCTTTGCTGTGGCCATGTGCACTATCCAAACCAACAATGTCCACACCTACCTGCTGTAAGGCATAAGCACGGTCAAATAAATCAGCTGTAATACCAAGAGCAGCGCCTACCAGTAAACGGCCATAAGAATCTTTCACCGCATTAGGATGACTTTGCAGTTGCAGTATATCTCGGTACGTAATCAGGCCGATAAGTGTTCCGTCCTTTTTTACAACCGGTAATTTTTCAATCTTATGCTGACTTAAAATTGTTTTTGCTTTTTTAAGATCTGTTCCTTCAGGAGCTGTAATGAGATTGGCCGAAGTCATTACTTCGCTCACTTTGCGTTTGCCATTTGTTTCAAAACGAAGATCACGGTTGGTAAGAATGCCAACTAGTTTTTTATTGGCATCAACAATGGGAATACCACCGATTTTATTTTCTTTCATCAACTGCAATGCATCGCCAATGGTTGCGTTCTGCAATAAGGTGATGGGATCTATAATCAAACCGCTCTCACTTCGTTTTACTTTACGCACCTGTGCAGCCTGTTCTTCAATGCTCATGTTTTTGTGCAGCATGCCCAGCCCGCCTTCACGTGCCAGGGCAATGGCCAAACCTGCTTCTGTAACCGTATCCATGGCTGCAGAAAGCATGGGGATGTTTAAGGAAATAGATTTGGTTAACTGTGTGCTGATATTGGTTTCCCTGGGGAGTACCTGGCTGAAAGCCGGCATCAGGAGCACATCATCAAAGGTTAAACCTTCACCGAAAAATTTGTTGTTGAGTTTGGTAGCGGGAGATTTTCTTGTTGCCATGTGCAAAGATAGGGTAGCGGCAGTATTGCTTCCAAATTGGAATTGGGAGTGTATTTATGAAAGTGTGTACATCTTGCCGGGTAAACTCATTACCACGCCATTTAATTCCATTGTTAACAGGGCGGCTGCTGCAGCGCTACTGCTGAGCTTTGAGTTGATATTGATATCATCAATGTGCATCGCCCCGTTTTTGGAGAGCAGGTCATACAATAGTCTTTCATCATCAGTAAGTTCTACAAAGAGTTTTTTCTGCTTCACGTCTTTTTTTGAAGCAGCATCCTGCCAGCCCATTTGTTCTATAATGTCTTTTCCGTTTCTGATGAGCATGGCTTTATTACTTTGAATTAAATAATTGCAACCTTCACTTTTGCTATCTGTTGTTTTACCGGGTATGGCAAATACATCACGGTTATAACTGTTAGCCAGATGTGCTGTTATCATACTGCCACCTTTCACACCGGTTTCAATTACAATTGTTGCATCACACATACCGGCTACAATGCGGTTACGGGTGGGGAAATTGTGTTTATCAGGTTTGGTATCTTTTCTGAACTCGGTAAGTAAACCGCCTCCTGCTGCAATCATTTCTTTTGCAAGCGAAGTGTGAGATGAAGGATAAATTTTATCCAGCCCGTGTGCTAATACACCCACTGTTGGCAACTGTTCCTTCACTGCTTTTTTGTGAGCGATGGCATCTATACCATAGGCGAGACCACTTACAATCAAAGGTTGTAACGAAACAAGTTCTTCCAAAATCTGTTCGGTTATTTGTTTTCCGTAATCCGTATTACTTCTTGTACCGATGACAGAAATAATTTTTGCATGATTCAAATCGGCAGTACCACGATAAAATAAAACGGTGGGCGGATCATAACAATTCAGCAAACGTTGCGGATACGATGCGTCTTTTAAAAAGAGTGGTGTAATTTTATATTTTTCAACAAACTTTATTTCTTCTTCCTGCTCTTTAAAAGCAGTAAAGGCTTTAATATTTTTGGCCCTTACTTCGCCAATACCTTCAATTTTTTCGAGTAATGTTTTTTTTGCTTTAAAAATAGCTTCTGCTGTTTCAAATTCATCACAAAGTAAACGGGCTTGCACGCATCCTATTTGTGGTACCTGTGTTAAGGCAAGCTGGTATAAGAGGTCGGTGTTCAATATGGAATTGATAAGGCAATGAAAATACATTATTTGCCTAAAACTTTCAACTCTGTTCTCCTGTTTTGAGCCCGTCCGTTTTCTGTTTTATTATCTGCTATAGGTTGATTGGCCCCCATTCCTTTAAAGCTGAGTCTTGTGGCAGCAATGCCTTTGCTAAGCAGGTAATTGATTACTGCCTTTGCCCGGTTATTGCTTAAGAGCAGATTGTCGGCAGGTTTGCCCACATTATCAGTATGTCCGCTGATTTCAATTTTAAGCGTAGGATTCTCTTTCATCAGTTGCACTACTTTATCCAGCTCAATGAGTGATTCAGATTTCAGTTCGGTTTTTTTTGTATCAAAGAAAATGTTCTTGAGAACGATGCTGGCATTTACTTCAATGGGCGTTAAAGGAATATTGATATTGTACGCACTGTCATTTTCTTTTTGCAGCAGCATAAAGTTTTCGCTGAAAAACAAATAGCCTTTCCGGTTTACATTGAAAGCATAGTTTTTTCCTACGGGTAGTGTAATCAAATAATTTCCTTCTTCATCTGTTTGTACATTGCTGATGGTTTGTGCAGTACTTAAATCAATCAGTTCTACATTGCTGGGCAATCCCTGTTTTGTTTTTTTATCAAACACCGTTCCTTTAACCCATAATGTTTTAAAGGGACGGGCATGAGTGGGTAATTCAAATGTAAAAATATCCAGTCCGCCACGACTATCCCATCCATCGCTGGAGAAGTAAACTGTTTTTGCATCACTGGCAATGATCAATCCACCTTCTTCATCAATGGTGTTTACGGGATAACCAAGATTTTGTGGTTTACTCCAACTGCCATCTGCCTGTTTGCGTACCATAAACACATCATTACCTCCATAACCGGGATGTCCTTTACTCGTAAAATAAAGTGTTTGATTATCGGCATGTATAAAAGGACTTCCTTCGTCAGCATTTGTATTGATGCCGGCTCCCATATTACGGGCCTGGCCCCATCTGCCATTAGGTTGCAGGGAGCTTACATAAATATCACTTCCGCCAAAACCACTTGGATCACTTGCCACAAAGTAGAGTGTTTTTTTATCGGGTGATAAACAGGGTTGCGTTTCCCAATATTCTGAATTAATATTTCTGCCAAGGTTGATCTTCGGACCCCAGCCGGTTTTGTTGAGAAACGACATATAAATATCAAAATTGCCTTCGCCTTCATTACCGTAGTTGGCCGCAAATACAATTTGTTTTCCGTCCTGTGAAATATTTGGAGCTCCTTCGTTTACATCCGTATTTAATTCGCCGGGAACAGGAACAGCGTTGCTCCAAACGTTATTCCTTTTTTGACTGATAAAAAAATCTTCATTCCGGTTATTTACTCTCCGTGTAAATAAAAGTTCATTACCATCCACTGTAACTGATGGCAGGTACTCAGAGAATTTTGTATTGATACTGTCGCCAAGATTCTTTGGTTGAAATACATAAGCACCTGTTTGAAACTGTTGCTGGTATTCTAATGCAAAATTGTAACAGCTTAACCGGTATTGTGCTGCTTTTATCACCCGTTCATTTAAATTCTGTTTGGTGAGAAATGCAGTGACTGCATTTTTAGCTGCTGCAAAAGAACCTTTGCCAGCCAGTGCAATAGAGTAGGAGAGCAGAAAATTGGAGGCATATACAGAATCCAGCAGGAATGCCTGCTGATAACTTTCAATCGAAGGATTGTATTTTTTCAACTCAGATAAAATACCAGCCTTGCTAAGCCATGCATCTACAAAACGGTTGTCATCTGCAATACATCCATCCAGTAAACGAAGTGCTTCATCATAATTACGCTCTTTCGCCAGGTTAAGGGCACTGCCGTATTTATAGCCCAGCTTTTTATCTACTTTATCAGGATTGTACCACTGTGCACTTACAGTAAATGAAAGAAGAAGAAGGCTGAAGCAAAAAAGATTTTTCAATGAGTTGAATTTCATTCTTCTAAAGTAACGAAAAATGAAACGGGAAATTGCTAAGGCACGTTAATGTATTTGTGTAACTGCAGGCTCAGTTCCCATTGCGGATGTTCTTTAATGTAGTTGATGATGAGAGGTGTTACCTGTGCTGCTTTATCCCACTCCGGCTGAAGGTATAATTTACAATGGGGTGCCACCTGTGCTGCATATTGTTCTGCCCATTCAAAATCTGATTTATGAAAGATCACCACTTTTAATTCATGAGCCTGCGGTACAAGTTCCGGTAACGGTGCTTTAAATTTTTTGGGTGAAAGACAAATCCAATCCCATTCACCACTTAACGGATGTGAACCACTGGTTTCAATATTGGTTTTGTAACCTTGATTGTGCAATGCTTTGGTAAGCGCATCTAAATTGTGCATCAAAGGTTCGCCGCCGGTAATAACAACGATGGGTTTGGCAGTATTGTTTTGGTTTATCCTGTTGCCGGTTTCATCAGCAATATCGCTGTTCATCTTTGCGATGATTTCATCCACACTATAGTTAGGATGTTTAGTGGCATCCCAGCTATCTTTTACATCACACCAAACACAACCCACATCACAACCCCCTAAACGAATGAAATAAGCAGCATGGCCTTGATAAAATCCCTCACCTTGCAGCGTGTAGAAGGACTCCATAACGGGTAGTTGTTGTATGGTTGTTACAGCGTTCACTCAGGAATGTTTTTTTAAATAGGCATTGTAAGTGTTCATCAATAATCCTGCAATCGTCATAGGGCCAACACCACCAGGAACCGGTGTGATATAACTGCAACGGGGAGCTACTTCATCAAACTTCACATCGCCTTTTAAACTAAAGCCTGATTTTTTGGAAGCATCCGCTACTCTTGTAATTCCCACATCAATAACAACAGCGCCTTCTTTCACCATATCAGCCGAAACAAATTCGGCCCGGCCTAATGCTGCTACAATAATATCTGCCTGCAAACACAATTCTTTTAGATTCTTTGTGGCACTATGACAAATAGTAACGGTACAATTACCTGGATAAGAATTTCGACTGAGCAAGATACTCATGGGTGTTCCCACAATATGACTGCGGCCAATAACCACTGCATGCTTTCCTTTTGTTTCAATATTGTAATGCTGCAGCAGCAATAAAATTCCGTAAGGCGTTGCCGGAATAAAAGTAGGAGCACCGCTCACCATATTACCCACACTCACCGGGTGAAAGCCATCCACATCTTTTGATGGATGTATAGCCTGTATCACCTTGCTTTCAGAAATATGTTTGGGCAACGGCAACTGTACCAGGATGCCATTTACTTCTTCATTTTTATTAAGCGCTTCAATTTCCTGTAACAGTTCATCTTCAGTAACTGTAGCGGGCAATCGTTTGAGCGTACTTTCAAAACCTATTTCAGCACATGTTTTAACTTTAGAAGCTACATAGGTTTCACTTGCTCCATCATTGCCCACCAAAATGGCTGCCAGGTGTGGGCGGGGTTTACCGGCGTTGGTGAGTTGTGTGGTTTTTTGAGTGAGGTCTTCTTTAATGGCCTGTGCGGCTTTCTTTCCGTCGAGTAATTGCATGCCGCAAAAATAAAGCATCAATCCTGCTTTTGAGTTGATTACAAAATTTTAATTGAGCGGCGTCAGGTAAATACTTAAGTTTACCTCTCAAAACAAAACTGCTTGAAACGTTTCCTGATCCCGGCATTATTGATCTGTACGGCTTCTTTATGTGCACAAACAGTACGTCAGCCTTTATCTGCTTTATATCCTGCCATCGGGGCTTACAGTAAAAACAGGGCCGATGCTTTTTCGATGATGATCAATCCGGCTTCTCTTGGAGCTATGAAAAGTTCCGGCGCAGGTGTGTATGGCGAACGTCGTTTTTTACTGAATGCTTTCAACCAATATACTGCTGTTGGAGCATTTAAAACTGCATCCGGCAGTTTTGGAGTGCAGGCTGATTATTTCGGCAATAAAAATTACAATGAAACACAACTGGGATTGGGATATGGCCGTTCACTTGGTTCCAAAGTGGATGTAGGTGTTAAGTTTAATTATTACAATTTGCAGATACCCGCTTATGGAAAAGCTGCTGCATTTCATTTTGAAGCCGGCGTGCTCATGCATTTGAGTGAAAAACTCCATGCAGGATTGAGTGTGTTTAATCCTGTGGGCGGTGAGTTGAATAAAGAAACCAAAGAAAAGATCGCCGCTGTTTACCGGGGTGGTTTCGGTTATGAAATTTCTTCTAAGTTTTTTATTACTGCCGAAATAGTGAAGGAAGAAAATAAAAACCTGGCGGTAAATGCTGCTTTTCAATATGCCATAGCTGAGCAACTTCTGGTTCGTGCCGGAATCAATACATTGAGCGAACAACCTTTTGCAGGTGTTGGTTTAAAACTGGGTCAGTTGAGACTTGATTTTGCTACCAGTTATCATCCGCAGTTGGGTATTTCACCTGCTGTACTTCTTTTATTTCAATTTTCTAAACCGGAGGAAAACGAGTGAGGTGCTTTTGCTTCATATTGTTTTTTTGTGTCTGTTTTTTTTCTGCTGTTGCACAAGAAACGCAGGTAACAGAACAGCAAGTTGAAAACATAACGGAAGCAGATGAAAGCGAAACAGAAGATGATTCTTATATCCAGTCATTGCAGCAATATCTGCGCAACAAATTAAACCTGAATGCAGCTACAGAAGTGGAGTTAAAAGAGTTTCCTTTTTTATCTCCCCTGCAGATAGTATCATTTATGAACTACCGTCGTCTGTTTGGTAAACTCATCAGTATTTACGAGTTACAGGCGGTGCCCGGCTGGGATGTGGAAACCATTCAGAAAATGCTTCCGTTTATTACTGTTGGGGCTGCTTTGTCAACAAAGGAAGACTTAAGAGTCCGGTTGAAAGAAGGGGAACATAGTATTCTATCAAGAGCCACTTATGTATTTGAAAAATCAAGGGGCTTCCGTTTGAAAGGAGATACCACTGCATCCAGTTTTTATCCGGGCAGCAGAGAGCGTCTGTTGGTTCGCTATAAATATCAATACAAAAATCTTTTACAGTATGGTATAACCGGTGAAAAAGATCCCGGGGAGCAATGGTTTAAAGGTGCACAAAAAAACGGGTTTGATTTTTACTCCGCTCATTTGTTTGTAAGAAACCTGGGTATTGTAAAGGCATTAGCTATTGGTGATTTTACAGTTAATATGGGGCAGGGATTGATGCAATGGCAATCACTTGCTTTTCGTAAAAGTGTAGATGTTACCAATATTAAACGGCAGGCAACATTGCTGCGTCCTTATAATTCAACCAACGAATACTTTTTTAACAGGGGCGCCGGTATTACGCTGGAGAAAAAAAGTTTTCAGTTCACCGCCTTTGCATCGTTCAGAAAAGTGAGCGGAAATATTGTAGCCGATACCAGTACCAATGCCGAAGATTATTTTTCATCCTTGCTTACTTCCGGTTTGCACAGAACCCGTAATGAACAAAGTGATAAGAACCAGGTGCAGATGAATTCATTTGGCGGTAATATCAGCTATAATAAAAACAACCTCCATGTTGGCATCAATGGTGTACATTTTCAGTTTAACCGCCCTTTTAACAGGGATGATGTTCCTTACAATCGCTTTGCTTTCAGAGGTACAAAGCTCACTAATTACAGCTTAGACTGGAGTTATACCTGGCGCAACCTGCATTGGTTTGGTGAGACGGCGCTACATCAGTCAAAATACCTTGCATTTACCAATGGATTACTCATGAGCGCTGATCCCAAAGTTGATATTTCGCTGGTGTACCGGAATATTCAACCGCAGTATCAAACAATCTTTGGCAATGCATTTACTGAAGGTTCCTTGCCCACCAATGAAAAAGGTCTCTTTGGCGGAGTTTCATTAAAACCCAGTTCTAAATGGCGGCTGGATGCTTATATGGATCTCTACCGTTTTCCTTTTCTCCGTTTCAGGATTGATGCACCGGCTTCTGGCAAGGAGTTCCTTGTTCAGTTAACACATAAGCCTAACAAGCAACTGGAAATTTATACACGTTACCGGCAGGAAAGCAGGCCACTCAACTTTAACCCCGATAACGAGGCGATAGAGCCGGTAGTTAATGCCGTTCCCCGTAAAAACTGGCGCATACAGGCACAGTACAAAGTGAGTTCGGTTATTACCCTGAGACAAAGGCTTGATGCGATGTGGTATGATAAAAAAGGCCCCTTGCAGAGCAATGGATTCCTCGCCTTCTTTGATGTTTTTTATAAACCGATGCTGAAGCCCTTTTCCGGCAACCTGCGTCTGCAGTATTTTGAAACCGATAATTTTGACAGCCGTATATACGCCTATGAAAACGATGTGCTTTATGGATTTTCTATCCCCGCCTTTTTTGATAAGGGGTTCCGCTATTACACCAATGTAAATTATGATGTTTCAAAACAACTCTCCATCTGGCTCAGGCTGGCCCGCACTACTTACCTCAACCGCCAAACGGTAGGCTCCGGACTGGACGAAATTGCCGGGAATAGCCGTACTGAATGCCGTGTGCAATTACTGTGGAAATTTTAAGAGGTATCAATCTTTAAACAGGTGCAGCAAATGTTAAAATTCTTCTGTCATAGCTTGAAAATAGGCTTGAAACTGGTTTTTTAACATTTTTTTGTCATTAATCCAGAAAAGCTATATTTGAGAAGTTAAAAACTAAATCTATCAACATGAGAAAAAAGTTATCCCTCCTGGTTGGGGTGCTTGTGCTTTTCACTCAATTAGCACTGGCCCAAACTGTGGATGTGTCCGGTAAGGTTACGGACGACAAAGGCAATCCGTTGCCGAATGCTTCAGTTTTGGAAAGAGGCACTTCAAACGGAACTACCACTAATTCAAGTGGTGAATTCAAGCTTTCTGTTAAACGCAATGCCACAATCGAAATTTCGAGTGTGGGCTTTAACAAACAGGTTATGTCAGTTGGAAGTGGCGGCACTTTCAACATTCAAATGGTAAATGCCAGCGAATCACTTGCTGAAGTGGTTGTAACAGCATCTGGTATCAGACGTGAGAAAAAAGCATTAGGTTATGCTGTTGCTACGGTTGATAAGAAGCAGTTAGAACTCCGTCCTGAAGGTGACCCTATGAGGTTATTACAGGGTAAGGCTCCCGGTGTAAACATTTTGAACAGTAGTGGTATTTCCGGTTCGGGTACCAATATCACCATCCGTGGTGTTTCTTCTTTAACAGGTGGTTCTCAACCTCTGTTTGTAGTGGATGGTGTGCCTTTTGATGGTTCTACTAACCAACAGGGAAGTTTCTTATACGGAAACCAAACCGGTAGCCGTTTCTTTGATCTTGATCCAAATAATATTGAGAGCATCAACGTATTGAAAGGATTAAGCGCCACTACACTTTATGGTTCTCTGGGCCGTAATGGTGTGGTTTTGATTACTACCAAAAATGGTTCAGTATCACGCAGAGAAAGAAAGAAAACAGAAATTACTGTAAACCAGTCTGTGTTTATGAACCAGGTAGCAAACCTGCCTGAGTACACTACCAAATACGGTAATGGTTTCAATAATGCAGTTGGAAACTTCTTCAGTAACTGGTCAGCAATAGCTTTTACTGATCCTCCAATGCGTTTACCACATCCTTACGATCGCCCTGCTTTAAGAGGAGCATTCCCTGAATTAGTAGGGGCCAAATATGACTATAAATTTTATCCTTCCGTTAAAGACTTTTTCCGCACCGGTGTTATCAGTAATACCAGTGTGAATATAGCTGGCGGTGGTCCCGGAGCAGCTTTTAATGCCAACTACAGTAACCTGAATGATCAGGGCTTTACACCAGGTAACACTGTGTCACGTAATTCATTTGGTGTTGGGGGTAATGTAAAACTTACTAACAAGTTTACGTTGAATGCCTCTGCCAACTTTGTAACATCAGATTTTAAAACACCTCCTACTGCAAGTAGTACAGGAAGCGGATCTGATAATGGTGTCTCTGTCTTCGGTGATTTAATTTACACCCCAACGTCAGTAGACTTGATGAACTGGCCTTATCAAAACCCTGCTGATGGATCTTCTGTTTATTACAGGGCAGGTAATGATATCACAAACCCACGTTGGACTGTAGCTAACTCACGTGTACAACAAATTACTAACCGTGCTTATGGTAATGTTCAATTACGTTTCGATGCATTGAAAAATCTGAACTTTACATATAAGATCGGTTTTGATAACTATTCAGAGCAGCACATTCATAAGCACAATAAAGGAGGGGTTGAGTTGCCTCTTGGTTTCTACAGAACTGTTTCTGCAAGCAGGGCAATATGGGATCATTCCTTAATCGGAAACTACAGCACTAAGTTTGGTGAAGATTTTACATTGAACGTAGATGGTGGTTTGAACGCTTATATCAATAATTACAAGCAGTTCGGACAATATAGTTCTCAGCAATTAGTGTTTGATCTTTTCGATCATTCCAACTTCATACAGCAAGCTAAGACAGGTGAAAGCGGAGCTGACCTGGATTTCCGTGAAGAACAAATGCTGTTAGGTGCTTTTGCTTTCGCTTCAGTTGGGTATAAAGATTATTTGTATTTAAATGTGGGTGCCCGTAACGACTGGTCATCTAAGTTTGAATCTGACAACCGCCAAAAACTTTACCCCAATGTAACTGCTTCATTTATTCCAACAGCAGCTATTGAAGCATTACAAAACAGTAAAGTACTGAACTATTTGAAAATCCGTGCGGGTTATTCAACAAGTGCTTCTTTCGGTAGTGCATATCAAACAAGGGCAGTTCTGGGTATCCAGGCAAATCGTTTCCTTACTCAAGGCGGTACAACGGTTAACTCAAATACATTAGCTGGTCGTCGTCCTAATCCGGATTTGTTGCCAGAACTTTCAAAAGAGGTAGAAGTGGGTGTTGAAAGTAAGATGTTCAATAACCGTTTGAATATCGATCTTACTTTATATCGTCGTCGTAATCCTAACCAGATTCTTGATAAAGATCTGGATCCTTCATCAGGCTTCACAGTTCAAAGTATTAATGCTGCAACTGTTGAAAATAAAGGTATCGAGCTTGGGTTAGGTTATACTATTATCCGTCGTAAAAACCTGGTGTGGGATGTAAATACCAACTTTACACTCAACAGGAACCGTGCTTATGATTTCCCTGCTGAAATCCAGCAAATAGGCCTGGCCGGTTACAGTGATCTCGGAATTTTTGCATTTCCTAATAAGCCACTTGGTTTGATTTATGGTTCTAAAGTTCAAAGAGATCCCAGTAAAGGAAATCAACCTGTTGTTGATGGAAACGGAAACTATATAGTTGATCCTACACTTGGAGTTATTGGTGATGTAAACCCTGATTTCCAAATTAGTGGTATTACCAACCTTTCTTACAAAGGATTCAGCTTCCGTATGCAATGGGATTATTCCCGTGGCGGCGATATGTTTGCTATGACTCCGTTGATTCTTTTATCACGTGGTGTAACTAAGGATACTGAAATTGACCGTCAGCAGATGTATGTTATTCCCGGTGTTAACCAGCAAGGACAGCCTAACAATGTACAGATCACAGTTTCTGACGTGTTTTTTAATAACAGGTTAGTTAGTGCAGATGAGTTTGGTGTTTGGGATGCAACTGTTATCCGTCTGCGTGAAATGTCATTGTCTTATGCCTTGCCTGAGTCTGTGTTAAATAAAACACCGTTTGGAGGTATTTCTTTAACCATCTCCGGTCAGAACCTCTGGTATAATGCACCTGCGTTTCCTAAGTATACCAATTTTGATCCTGAGACCTCTACACTGGGTGTAAGCAGTTATGCTCGTGGATTTGAATTAATGACTGCTCCTTCTTCCAGAAGAATTGGTGCAAGTATCAGAATCACCTTCTAAATTTTATGAACATGAAACAATATAAATATCTTTTGATTGTAACTGCACTGGTTCTTTCAGTTACATCCTGTAAAAAGAAGTTAGATGAGTTGTTGGTGAATCCAAACACTCCTACTTTGGATAAAGCGGATGTGGATCTTTACCTGAATGGTATCCAGTTAAGCTTTGCTGATTTTTTTAATACCATGTCAGACAGAGGTTCTGAAGTAACCCGCTTGAATAATATGGGTGGAGCCAATTACTTAAATGCTTACCGTCCTGAAACCTTTAATGGCGTTTGGAGCACTGCTTACCGCAGCATCCTTACGCAGGCCAATGCCATGGAGCCCATTGCTGCAGCCCAAAATAAATGGCATCATTTAGGGATTGCACAGGTACTGAAGGCTTATACAGGCATGACCCTGGTGGATCATTTTGGTGATGTTCCCTGGACAGAAGCAGCTAATCCTACCAACTCAGTAATCAATCCAAAAATTGATCGTGGTGCAGATATTTATACTGCCTGTATCAAATTGCTGGATGATGCTATCGCTAATTTCAATAAAACAGCAGGTGCACCGGTAGCTAATGATCTATATTACAGTGCAGGTGGTCAAACTACAGCTGCTGCCATCACAAGATGGAAGACATTAGCCAATACATTAAAGTTGAAAGCTTATATCACAACCAGGCTTACAGATGCTCAGGCTGCTTCTAAAATCAATGCAGTAATTGCTACCGGCGATATCATTGATACTGAAGCAGAGGATTTTGTGTTCCGTTTTGGTACCAATCTGGAAAACCCCGCTTCCCGCCATCCTAAATACACAGCTTGTTATCGTGCTGCTGGTGGTGTGGGCATTTATATCTCAAACTACCTTGCTTGGGAAATGTTAGTAGAAAAAGGAATCGTTGATCCACGTACCCGATATTATTTCCGTCGTCAGATCAATTTCAGAAATAATCAACTAAACTCAAGCGGCGCTCAGATTGTTTCAGGCGCAACGTTAGCTTGCCAAGGACAATTACCTCCGGGTCATTATCCTTCTAATATGGCTTATTGTATGGTAGGAGATGGTTTTTTTGGACGTGATCATAACGATCCTTCAGGTATTCCGCCAGATGGTCAGTTCCGTACTGCATGGGGTGTTTATCCTGCGGCAGGTGATTTTGATGCCCTCCGTGATAATAATGGTACAGCTGCGAGCGTGGTTACAAGTGCTGTAACACAAACTTCAAATGTTGGTGGACGTGGAGCTGGAATTCATCCAATCTGGTTGTCTTCTTTCACCCATTTTATCCTGGCAGAAGCAAATTTGGTGTTAAGTACAACAGGTACTGCACGTTCCCTGTTTGAAACAGCTATGCGCCAGCACATTACAAAAGTGGTTAACTTCCCTGCAACTGTAGCAGTTACACCTGATCCTGCATATGCAGCTACTACATCACAGATTAATGATTATGTGAATACTGTATTAAGTAATTATGACGCAGCAAGTGCAACAGGAAAACTCAACATTGTAATGAAAGAGTTTCATATTGCCAGCTTTGGTAACGGCGTTGAATTTCTGAATGCTTACAGAAGAACAGGTATGCCAACGAATATGCAACCTTCTTTGAGTCCGAATCCCGGTCCGTTTATCAGAAGTTTCTGGTATCCTGCAGACCATGTAACTTTAAACCTGAATGCTAAACAAAAGACTGATAATACCGCAAGAGTATTCTGGGATAACGGTTCAGCAACATTGTTCTAAAAATAAAAAATCATTAAAATGAAAAAAAATCTTATAGTAACAATCCTGTTGTTTGCAGTGGTTACCGGCTTCTATAGCTGTACAACCAAAACTGTAAACGACTTTAATGACTTTGTTGCGGGATTAGGAACCGGAGCCTATATGAAAGGGAAGGCATTCTTCGATCCCAATACAAACCAATGGACTGATCAAAGTAATTTAGGGAATACTTTAGACGCAGCAAATTTATCAACAGCACGCATAGGTGTAAAAGTTAGACAATGGGGCGACCCTATTTCTTTCATTAACATCTATTGTGTTCGTAATACGGATGGTAACCAGGCCAACTGGAAGTTTATTAAAAAAATAAATATTGTTGACACAAACTATTTCGATATTTATGTAACAGCACAGGAAATTGCTACAGCTTTAAATCTGCAATTAAATGCAAATACCGGCAATTTTGCACCGGGCAGTATCTTCACCTGTTATGTTGAAGTAGTAACAACAGATGGTAAAAAGTTTACAGCTAATAATTCCAACTTTACAGCGAGTGGTGCAAACTTTTTTTACCCCGTTTTTTCTTTCAGAGGAAGTGTTGTTTGTCCCTACAATCCTGCAGTAATGGCGGGTAATTATTTAGTAGTACAGGATGACTGGGCGGACTGGAGCCCCGGAGATGTGTTGAATAATATTGTTTCCGCTACTACATCAACCAGTTTATCATTGTTAAACGTTTTCCCTAATCCTGCGTTTGGAGGAAACAGTCCTAAACCAATTCTTGTTAATGTAACTGTTGCCAGTGGTGTCGCTACGGTAACAAATCAGGAATATGGTAATTATGGTACAACACCGGTTGCTGTTACCACTCAGGGTTCAGGAAACTTCGTATACTCCTGTACAGGAACAATTACCTTATTACTTCGTCATCATGTGCCGGGTAATACAGGATTGTCTTACGGTAACTACCAGCTTACATTACGTAAACAATAAGGTATCCCGCTTTTTTGAAAAAGACCGCCTTTCAATGGCGGTCTTTTTTATTTGTATTTAAACCGTAACGCTTAATTTTACCGCTCTAATTCATACTATGCCTTCATTAGAAAACCGTCAGTTTATTGAAATCGAAAAGCCCATCAAGGATTTGGTGGACGAACTGAAAGAAATAAAGCAAAGTGCAGAGAAGCATGCAAAGGTGGATTATGCCCCCACCATTGAACAGTTGGAGCAAAGCATTGCCGCAAAAAGAAAGGAAATAACCCAGCATCTTACCAGTTGGCAGAAAGTACAATTGAGCCGTCATCCGGATCGCCCTTATACCTTGAAGTTCATTGAAAAAATGTGCAGCAATTTTGTAGAGATTCATGGTGACCGTGGTGTAAAAGATGATAAAGCCATGGTGGGTGGTTTTGCACAACTGGAAGGAGAAACAGTGATGCTCATCGGTCAGCAAAAAGGAATCAATACCAAAATGCGCCAGCTACGGAATTTTGGTATGGCCAATCCTGAAGGTTACCGTAAAGCGCTCCGCCTTATGAAGCTGGCAGAAAAATTCAACAAACCCATCATTACCTTGATTGATACACCGGGCGCTTTTCCCGGCCTGGAAGCAGAAGAAAGGGGGCAGGGCGAGGCCATTGCAAGGAACATTTATGAAATGATCCGTTTGCGGGTTCCTGTTATCTGTGTTATCATTGGTGAAGGAGCAAGCGGTGGTGCTCTTGGTATTGGCGTTGGAGATAAAGTACTCATGCTGGAGAATACCTGGTACACAGTTATTTCACCCGAAAGCTGCAGCTCTATTTTATGGCGCAGTTGGGAGAAAAAAGAAGTAGCCGCCGAGCAATTAAAACTTACACCGGAATACATGAAGGAGTTTGGATTGGTTGATGGCATTGTACCCGAGCCTGCAGGTGGTGCTCATTGGGATTATGATGAAGCGGGACATTTGCTCAAGCAAGCTTTACTTCCTCTTTTAAAAGAATTAAAGCAGCAGGATGCTGATCAACGTATTCAAAACCGTATTGCCAAATACTCCAAAATGGGCTTTTGGGATGAACTGTAATTTTGTTTTTTAAAGATTTTATTGGAGCATGTCGTTACAAACAATTTTAAGAGGAACAGGTGTGGCGT
Organism: Lacibacter sp. MH-610; assembly: GCF_045780045.1. Classification (NCBI taxonomy): domain Bacteria; kingdom Pseudomonadati; phylum Bacteroidota; class Chitinophagia; order Chitinophagales; family Chitinophagaceae; genus Lacibacter; species Lacibacter sp. MH-610. Next base: position 3,270,560 of record NZ_CP116002.1, on the reverse strand, counting down.
TAGTAACTCCATTTACAAAGGAGGGCGCCATTGATTTTAATGCACTTGAAAAAGTGATCCGTAATGTTATTGATAATGGGTGTGAGTATGTAGTAACCCTTGGTACTACAGGCGAAACACCGGTATTGTCAAAAGAAGAGAAAAAAGAACTCATTGAGTTTACTTATAAGATTGCTGACTCCAAAGTTCCCGTTGTTGTAGGGATTGGCGGCAATGATACACAGGCGTTGATTAAAGACCTGGAACAATTTCCGCTTGACAAAGCAGCGGCTGTGTTAAGCGCTGCGCCTTATTACAGCAAACCTTCACAGGAAGGGATTTTTCAGCATTATAAAACATTGGCAGCGGTTTCTCCCAAACCACTTATTCTTTATAATGTGCCCGGCAGAACGGGCCGTAATGTCAATGCTTCAACTACATTACGCCTGGCGCATGAAGTGCAGAATATTGCAGGCATTAAAGAAGCAAGTGGCGATATGAGTTTGTGTATGCAGCTTTTGAAAGATAAACCTGCTGATTTCATGGTGGTGAGCGGTGATGATAACCTGGCCATGGCACAAATCGCCTGTGGAATGACCGGTGTGATTAGCGTGGCGGCTAATTGCTTGCCCCGTCAGTTCAGTGAAATGGTGCGTCTTTCTTTAAAGCATGATTTTACAGCGGCAAAGCGACTTAATGATACAATGCTTGAAGCCTATAATCTGCTGTTTTGTGAAAACAATCCTGCCGGTGTAAAAGGATTCCTCACTGCTATGGGACTTATCCAAAATCATTTACGGCTTCCTTTAGTGCCTCTTTCAGACGAGGTAATGAAAAAGGTGCAGCAATATGTAGCTGCTTTATAACAAAGCACAATCAATTAATGAAACAGATTCTATTTCTGTTATTAGCTGGTTTCAATTTTATTCACTGTGCTGCACAGGGCACAATTCGTATTGAAATTGTTTCAAAGCCTGGCTTGCACACAACAGATACACTTTATATTGCCGGCTCGTTTAATAACTGGCAACCTTCTCTTGCTGCATATCGTTTCAGTAAAAATGAAAAAGGGATCGATTATCTTGAACTCAAAGATGTGCCTCAGGGCTTTTATGAATACAAAATAACAAGAGGCAGTTGGAGCAAAACAGAAAGTACATCCGGCGGACAATCCATATCAAACAGATCCATTCGTTTCAGCAGGGATACTGTTCTGCAACTTACCATTGAAGGATGGATGGATGATTTCCCGGGCAGACCACCGGTTTCAACCAAATCAAAACAGGTATTTATTGCAGATACTGCTTTTTATATGCCTCAATTGCAGCGGCATCGCCGCATCTGGATTTATCTGCCAGAAGATTATTTTACTTCTAAAAAACACTTTCCTGTTTTATACATGCAGGATGGTCAAAATCTTTTTGATGCCCTTACGGCTCCTTATGGTGAATGGGGTGCAGATGAGATGATGGATACCATCAAATCATCACAGCAATGTATTATCGTCGGTATTGATCATGGCGATCGTTACCGTTTAACAGAATACAATCCCTTTGATTCCCGTTTTGGAAAAGGTGAGGGGAATAAGTATGTTGAGTTTATTGTTACAACACTCAAACCATTTATTGACAGTGTTTATCGTACAAAGCCGGGAAGAGAAAGCACTATGATTGCAGGCAGTTCTATGGGCGGATTGATTTCGTTTTACGCCGCCTTAAAATTTCCTGAAGTTTTTGGTGGTGCCGGTGTTTTTTCACCTTCCTTCTGGATTGCACCAATGATGGCTGATGAATTAAAAAAGCAAAACAGTTCTGCAAAGCCTGCTTTTTATTTTGTATGTGGCGACCAGGAATCTAACACAATGGTAACTGAAATGAAAGCCATTTACGATGTTGCCAAACAAAGCGGGTACAAAAATTTATTTTTTAAATCAGTGCCGGGCGGCAGACATAATGAACGTTTCTGGCAGCAGGAGTTTTATGAATGTTATCAATGGCTTCGTCGTCAAATAAGATAAGTAACACCTTCCTTCGCTAATTCCGTATTCGCAAATACATCTGTTGCTTCTGCTTCAAATTCTGATAAGTCTTCAAATTTCGCTGAGAAATGACCAATCAGTAATTTTTCAACGCCGGCTTTTGAGGCAATAGTTGCCGCCTGTTTGGTGGTGGAGTGAAAACGCTCTTTTGCTTTCTGTTCCAATGCATGCGGATAAGTTGCTTCATGATACAGCAAACTCACCTGCTTAAAAAGCGGAATGAGGCGTTCATCAAAAATGGTGTCTGCCGAAAACGCATAGGATTTGCCAGGCTTATTGGCAACCGTTACCTGGCTGTTGCTGATAATTTCACCCGTTTCATTAACGTAATCCTCCCCATGTTGGAGGTTCTGGAAAAATGTAACAGGTATATTAAAATCTCTGGCTTTATCCACCAGTATTCTGCGTTCCGGTTTTTTCTCACGAACAATAAATCCCCTGCACTCAATTCTGTGTTCGGTTGAAAAACATTCCACGGTATAGTGTTTGGTTTCTAAAACCACCCCGTCTTTTGTAAGGGGATGAAACGTAAATTCAAAAGGAAGCTGTGTGTGGGCCAACTCCAGTTGTTTAAAAAGTAACTCCTCCAGAGCTGCCGGGCCGTACACATGCAGGGGTTGAATACGGTTAAGCAAAGCAAAGCTGCTGATGAGGCCAATCAGTCCAAAATAGTGGTCGCCGTGCAGGTGCGAAATAAAGATGTGGTTGATGCGGTTGCGCCGCACTTTCATATTCAGTATCTGAATTTGAGTACCCTCGCCGCAATCAAATAACAATAGTTCGTCAGTTGTGGTAACGATTTGAGCTGTGGGGTGTCTTCCGTATGCAGGAATCGCCGAATTGTTGCCTAAAATTGTAACTGCCAGCATTAGTTTTATTATCCATGTGAAAATATAAAATAAAACTATACTTTTGTTCCTCTCAGTCAACTCCGTTAATTGAGAACCACAGATAACTCCTCATCCTTCGGAAACTCCCGTCTCATTATCCTTTTTGTTACAGACCGATTATCAACTGATGTCAGGCAAGTATTTTATTGTCTGCATTAATTAAATCTTTCATCAACACTCTATCCATCTTCCTAGTGAAATGAATTTTTCACCTCTAAATCTTTTTTTTAATGAAAAAAATTTACTCATTAGGAGCCTTACTGGCTTTGCTAAGTCAGTTAGCCTATGCACAACCCTCAAAGCCACCTGCACCGCCCGCAGGTTGTAATTCCACAAGTTGCACCACTACCACCGGTGCATTTCCATGGGATCAGTGTTTGCCGGGTAACAATTCATTTGTTTCAGATTTTCGTAACCGCCAGTTATTCAGCGGCACCAATAATGCCGTAGGTTCTGTGTATCGTTACAAGAATGTAGGCAATGTAAGTGGCACACAAATTAATGCTACTGTAACAGTGGATGCCATTTTCCAGGCAGTTTTAAACAATATAGATGACGATGCTTCATCTGACCCTACTGTAAACATTGAATTTTTCGCTCCACGCATCGGCACTGATGTTGCGTCTTTAACCACTACAGATCGCAGGGGCTATGTTCAATTCACCATCCGGTTTTTTGTGGAGGCAGCTCCTGTAAATGCCACGTTTAGAGATAATGATTTTCAAACACCTGTTTCATTAAGTAATCTCAACTTCATTCACTATGATGTGGATGGAAACCAGGCAAACACAAGTGGTACTGCTTGGTTCAGAGAAACGGCTGTAATTCGAAGCACCAATCCCGGCGATATTTCTGTTATTACCGCCGGTATTACAGAACTCCGCAGTTATATCTATTCTGATGCCGGCAGCAGTTGGAACGGTGTAGCAGGTTCTGTTTGCGAAAGAGATAATGTTTCCCGTTGTTCACAGGTGGCAGAGTATTACAGGTTTAACGGTGCAGCCAACCAATTAACTGTTCGCCTTGGTTATGATTATCAGGGAGCCGCCGGCGCAAGTGGCACTACAGGTCCACGCCAGTTTGGTACCCGCTTCAATTGCGTAAACCTGCCAAACCAGGGACCACTTCCTTTGCAATTAACCGGCTTTAACGGAACGTATAAAGACGGCATCACTTCTTTAAACTGGTTTACAGAACAAGAAGAGCGTTTCAGTCATTTTGAACTGGAGCGTAGCGCTGATGCAAAAACATTTGGCATTATCGGACATGTTATGTCAAAAGGTGCATCCGGCAAAGCAGCCAGTTACCAGTTTACAGATGATGTAAAAGATGTAGCAGGTGCTGTTTTATACTATCGTTTAAGAATGGTGGATGCTGATGGAAAATTTGTGTACAGCAATGTAGTGGCTGTTCGCCGTACAATCAAAGGAGGTAAATTAAATCTTTCACCTAACCCAGCAGCAACTAATGCAGTAATACGTTACAGCAGTGATGTGAACGGAGTAGCTGATGTGGCCGTATCTGATCTTAGCGGACGCATTGTTTTCAGAAAACAGGTGCAGATTCTCAGAGGAGTAAACAGTGTGTCACTGGCTGAAGTTGCAAAACTTAATGAAGGAGTGTACCAGGTACAATTTCATTTTAATGGCGAAATGATTGCAGATCGTTTAGTCATTCAACGATAATACAATAGTGTTGTCCTTTTTTTGAAAAGCCGTAGTCCTCCTGCATAAGGAGGACTTTTTTATTCATCACCCAACAGCTCTCTTTCAATTTCTTCCATCTGAACAATATCCCAGGCTTCGCTTTCAGTAGGAGTAGCATTAAGCAGCTCCAGTTGCTCCTGATCATCCAGCCATTGTTCAACGGCCGGCTGCATCTCACAAATGACAAACGAAACGCCCTGTTCATAAAAATTTTGCTGTGTTTGTACCAGCAAATCGGCAGTTTCTGTGGAAAGTTCTGCCACATTTTTCAGATTAAGAATTACATTCTTTACCTGCTTTTCCAGATGGCTAAGCAACAAACGGCTTAATTCATCTGTCATATTAACAGAAAGAACGGATTCCTGAGGGGTAATTACATGAAATTTTTCCTTGGTATCAATTTTGACATTCATATTTCTTTATTAACAGAAAGTGTGTAACTTATAGAAAAGTTCTCTCAAAAATATTCGTTATAATTGTAAAAACCGAATATCCACTATGGATCATAATTTTTCAGCACAAGTAAAAGAAATTATTTCCTTCAGCCGTGAAGAAGCATTGCGGTTGGGAAATGATTTTATCGGAACAGAACACCTTGTTCTTGGCATGATACGGGAAGGCGAGAATACAGCCATCAAAATACTCAAACAATTGAGCGTTGATCTTTATGAGCTTCGTAAAGAGATTGAATTGGCCGTAAAAGATAAAACCGGGAAAAACATTGCCAACATCAACAGTTTGCCACTTACACGCCAGGCAGAAAAAGTAATCCGTGTAACTGTTTTGGAAGCAAAAGCTTTAAAGAGTCCGCAGGTAGAAACAGAGCACCTCATGTTGTCTATTCTTAAAAACAAAGAAAATATTGCTACACAAATTCTCAACCAGTTTGAAATTGATTACGATATTTTCAGAAATGAATTAGGTATGGTAAAATCAAACGAACCAAGAGCTGAGTATGATGATCCGGGCGAAGAGGATTTTGATGATGAAAAAAAATATTCTCAATCCAAATCAAAACAACCGGCCGGGGCAAAAAGTAAAACGCCGGTACTTGATAATTTCGGAAGAGACATTACAAAGCTTGCCGAAAGTGGCACACTGGATCCGATTGTAGGACGGGAAGAAGAGATTGAACGTGTATCACAGATTTTGAGTCGTCGTAAAAAGAATAACCCCATTCTCATAGGAGAGCCAGGTGTTGGTAAAACAGCAATTGTAGAAGGCCTCGCACTTCGTATTGTACAGCGCAAAGTTTCAAGAGTGCTGTATGATAAACGTGTTGTGTCATTAGATCTTGCAGCGTTAGTTGCCGGAACGAAATACCGTGGCCAGTTTGAAGAGCGTATGAAGGCCATCATGAACGAGTTGGAAAAGAACAGGGATGTAATTCTTTTTATTGATGAAATACATACCATTGTTGGTGCGGGTGGTGCCAGTGGATCATTGGATGCTTCCAATATTTTCAAACCGGCGCTGGCAAGAGGTGAACTCCAATGCATTGGTGCTTCTACACTGGATGAATACAGAATGTATATTGAGAAGGATGGAGCCCTTGACCGTCGTTTTCAAAAAGTAATGGTAGATCCTCCAAGTGTGGATGAAACTGTACAGATTCTCAATAACATCAAATCAAAATACGAAGAGTACCACAATGTATCTTATGCTGATGATGCCATTGATGCTTGTGTAAAACTGAGTGATCGTTATATAACCGATCGTTTATTGCCTGATAAAGCGATTGATGTTATGGATGAAGTAGGTGCCCGTGTGCATCTCAAAAACATCAATGTGCCAAAAGAAATCCTGGATCTTGAAAAGAAGATAGAAGATATCAAGCTGGAGAAAAACAAGGTTGTAAAAAGCCAGCGTTTTGAAGAGGCAGCTGCATTGAGAGATACAGAGAAACGATTGGGCGAAGAACTGGAAAAAGCAAAAGCAAAATGGGAAGAGGAAAGCAAGCACATGCGCTACCCCATTGATGAAGAAGCAATTGCTGAAGTGGTAAGTATGATGACGGGTATTCCTGTAAAGCGGATGGTGCAGGCTGAAACAGAAAAGTTACGCCGTATGTCAGAAGATTTGCAGGGTGCAGTAATAGGACAGGATGAAGCCATCAGCAAAGTGGTGAAAGCCATCCAGCGTAACAGGGTAGGTTTGAAAGATCCTAAAAAACCAATTGGTACGTTTATCTTCCTTGGCCCAACAGGTGTTGGTAAAACAGAGTTGGCCCGAGCCCTTGCCCGTTATATGTTTGACAGTGATGACGCACTCATACGTATTGATATGAGTGAATACATGGAGAAGTTTACTGTAAGCCGTTTGATTGGTGCACCTCCCGGTTATGTGGGTTATGAAGAAGGCGGACAGTTAACAGAGCGTGTTCGTCGTAAACCTTATTCAGTTGTTTTGTTGGATGAAATTGAAAAAGCACATCCTGATATTTATAACATCTTGCTCCAGGTGTTAGATGATGGGCAGTTAACAGATGGTTTGGGCAGAAAAGTAGATTTCAAAAATACCCTCATCATTATGACGTCGAACATTGGTGTTCGTCAGTTGAAAGATTTTGGTGAAGGTGTAGGTTTTGCAACTGCCACCCGTGTACAGAACCAGGAAGAAAACAGCAAAGCAGTTATTGAAAAAGCATTGAAGAAAACATTCTCTCCTGAATTTCTGAACAGGATTGATGATGTGATGATTTTCAATTCACTTAGCAAAGACAATATTTTCCAGATCATTGATATTTTAATGAAGGGTGTGTTGTTACGCTTAAAGAATCTTGGTTTCAGCCTGGAGCTGACTCCGGAAGCAAAAGATTTTATTGCTGAGAAAGGTTATGATGTTCAGTTTGGTGCACGTCCGCTGCACAGGGCGATTCAGAAGTACCTGGAAGATCCATTAGCAGAAGAAATTTTGAAAATGAATATCAAAGAAGGCGATGTGCTGATTGCTGATCTGGATAAAGAAAACCAGGTAATTAAATTCTCCTTCAAAGAAAAATCGAAGAAGTCGCATAAGTCAGAAGCCTGATAAATAAACTTGTATGAAAACCCTCCTTACAGCGGAGGGTTTTTTATTTTTGCCTGCTCCAATTATTTATTTGTGTCGCAAAAAATTATCATAGCAATAGACGGTTATTCTTCCTGCGGAAAAAGCACATTGGCCCGGCAACTGGCTAAGGAGCTCAACTATATTTACATTGACAGCGGGGCTATGTACCGGGCAATTACATTATACTTTCTACGCAATCATATTGACTGGACAGATGAGGCACAGGTGCAGGAAGCATTACAGCAGATTGTACTGGAGTTTCATCCTAACTCCAATACCGGGCAATCAGAAATGTATCTGAATGGTGAAAATGTTGAGTACGTTATCAGAGATCTTGTTATAGCAGAAAAGGTGAGTGAAGTAGCGGCTATCAAAGAAGTTCGGGAATTTGCTGTGCATCAGCAGCAATTGATGGGCGTTAAAAAAGGAATTGTAATGGATGGAAGAGATATCGGCACCACGGTTTTTCCACAGGCTGAATTAAAAATCTTTATGACAGCGGATAATGCCATAAGAGTAGAAAGACGTTTTAAAGAGCTGTATGCTAAGAATCCAAACATCACCATTGAGGAAGTAAAGAATAATCTTGAACTGAGAGATTATATTGATTCTCACAGGGATGTAAGTCCTTTAAGGAAAGCAGACGATGCGGTTGTAATTGACAATAGTGATCTTACACCGGAAGAACAACTTCGTTTAGCAAAAGAACTGGCGATGAAGCAAGCGATACAGAGTTATTGATTTGTGCACAGGTATTGACATCGGTCAAAATCTATCTTATATTTGGATACACATTACCCAATATCTGTTGAAACTTCATTTTCTTCCAGACCTGTTTCAACAATCTTTTCAAATTCATTTTACTCAAATTAAAACTATTTCCATTTTGGTATTATTAATTCAGCATGGGCTGAATTGATGTATACCGTCATAAGTTTTTTAAGGACAGGAAAAACCAGATAGAACAGAAGAAGAGAGAAGCCCCCGCATGGGGGTTTCTCGTTTATAGTTTCTAACTGAAATCTGAATGAAGTGAAGGATCAGGTGAATTGTAGTTCCAACTGCTTAAATTGTTCTTCAACGGCGAAGAAGGAAGCTATCTTACGCATTACTGCTTCCACCAATGAATCCGGACAGGAAGCACCACTGGTAATGAGAATTTTTACAGGGCGTTTGGCCGGTAAAAAATCTTTCGTAACATATTCCTGTTTGTTATGAAAGTTGAAATGCATGATTTCTGTTGAAGAGATTAATTTGTCAGTTCCGTTGATGAAATAAGTAGGTAACTTTTCTTCACATAACTCCACCAGGTGGGTGGTGTTGGAACTGTTGTAGCCACCAACAACTATTGCCAGGTCAGCTTCTGTTTCCAGTAAACCGGCAACGGCTGTTTGGTTATCATTGGTAGCATAACATAAAGTATCTCTTGTATCTGCAAAGCGTTCGCTGATGGTGGATTCATCTAATCCATAATGCTGCATCACCACTTGCTTGAGGTATTCAGCTATTGCCTGAGTATCACTGGCTAATTGTGTGGTTTGATTCACAACTCCGAAACGCTGTAAATCTGTTTCAATATTAAATCCGTTTGAATACAACCCTTTAAACTCTTCATAAAAAGATTCGGCTTGTTTTTCTCCGGTGATATACTTGCCAAGTTCAATAGCCTCTTTCAGATCATTAACAATAACAGATGCAATATGTGAGCTGGCATGCGAAAAAGTAGCTCTTGTTTCTTCGTGTTTGGGTTTGCCGTGTATAACAATTGAATAACCTTTCTGTGCAATCTGTTCACTCCGGTTCCAAACCTTTTCTACAAACGGGCAGGTGGTATTATATTGTTCAGTAGCAATTCCTTTTTCATGCAGCATCTGCTCAATTTCAAGTGTTGTACCAAATGCAGGAATGATGACTACATCCTCTTTGGTGAGTGATTCAAAAGGGATGATTTGCTTGCCGTAAGTATCCTGTAAAAAAGTAACTCCTTTTTCTTTTAAGGTGGCATTCACCTGCGGGTTATGAATCATTTCGCTCAAAAGAAAAATCCGTTTGCCCGGGTTTTGCTCAATCGTGTTAAAGGCAATCTCAATCGCATTCTCAACACCATAACAAAAACCGAAATGCCTTGCTATGTAAAACTGTACATCACCAAGATCCAGCAAGGTAGGAGTAAAATCTTTTTTGAGTTTATCATCCTGTTTGCGTCTGTTTTTAATAGCCGTAAGCAGTGAGCTTCTGTAAATATTGGGAACATTGAATTTCTTCATAAGGGAGTAACAAAGTGCAAAGGTAAAAGTTTGGGCTCTATAAGAATAATATCTGTTAGCGGCGGGCTTCGTATCATTGCTTTAATTACGAACCATGACATTGAATGATTCCAAAGTACCCGGGTGGGTAGCATCTACAAACATCTATGAAGTAAATCTTCGGCAGTACACAAAAGAAGGCACGCTCAGTGCTTTTGCCAAACATTTGCCCCGGTTAAAAGACATGGGCGTGGAAATCATCTGGTTCATGCCTGTTACACCCATTTCTGTAAAAAACAGGAAAGGAACACTGGGCAGTTACTATGCCTGTAGCAGCTATGTGCAGGTGAATCCTGAATTCGGAACAATGGATGACTTTAAGAATATTGTTACCCAGATACATGCTTTGGGAATGAAGGTGATTATTGACTGGGTGGCCAATCATACCGGCTGGGATCATGAATGGACGGTTGCTCATCCTGAATATTACAACCGCAATGCCGATGGCAGCTTTAAACCTCCGGTTGAAAACTGGGAAGATGTGATTCATCTGAACTTCAACAATCCGCAGCTTCGTGAAGCGATGATTGATGCGATGAAGTTTTGGGTGGATGAATGCAATATTGATGGGTTCAGATGTGATATGGCGATGCTGGTGCCTTTTGACTTTTGGTTGGAAGCCCGAAAAGAGCTGGATGCTATTCGTCCATTATTCTGGTTGGGAGAATTTGACCAATGGGGTGGTGATGAACCTTATGCCCTTGCTTTTGATGTGAGCTACAGCTGGCATTGGATGCATATCTCTGAAACATTTTATAAACAGCAACAGAAACTGGCTGTATTAGATGATGCGCTCTCCGGTTATCAATTAAAACAACCGTATCATCATATCCGTTCTTTTTTTACAACCAATCATGATGAAAACAGTTGGAATGGAACCGAGTACGAAAAGTATGGCGATGCCGCTTTGGCTTTTGCTGTATTCAGTTGTATGTGGAATGGAATTCCTTTGATTTATAGCGGACAGGAATTGCCGAATCATAAGCGCCTCGCTTTTTTTGATAAAGATGAAATCAAGTGGAAAGCCCAGCCCAAGCTTCATGAGTTTTATCAAACACTTTTACGCTTCCGCAAACAACATCCTGCATTAAGAGCAGCCAACAGAAACGTGATTACCTGGCGTATTGCAACTACAGAACTGGAACATTTATTTTCTTTTGTTCGCAGGTCAGGTTCAAGAGAAGTGATTACAGTGCTGAATCTGTCTGATAAGAAACATAAGTTTCATATAAATGATACAAGGATCGGCGGCTCTTATCTTGATTTGTTTAGCGGTAAAGAACATCAGTTAACAGAGCAATTCATCTTACCGCCCTGGGGTTACTTGGTACTTCATAAATAAGAAACGGGGCGCCAAAGGCGCCCCGTTTCTTATGATAATTATCTCAACGTTTAAGGCTCATTTCTGTTTAGGTCATTAATGGCATATTGATACACGCCTTCATAACCGGGATAAATACCTTCAACGATGATGCTGTTGCCGGCACTTTCTATAGCACGTTTAAAATCATCTACGCTCTTAATGGTTTTACCTCCTGCACGGATGATGATAAAGCCTTTCTTTAAAGTAGTTTGCTCAGCAATTAAACCATCAGTAATGGAGTTAATCACCACACCACCTTCAATTCCATACTCTTTGGCTTTCTTTGCATCCAGTGTGGCAAACTCAGCACCCAACCTGTCGAGAGATGATGTAGTTACTACATCTGTATTACCGGCACTGTTCTTTAATGTAAGTGTTGCTGTTCCCTCTTTTCCATTTCTTATATAAGTCACATTCATCTTCTGACCGGGGCGGTAGCTGGCAACAGTACCTGTTAACTCTGTCCAGGTGCTCACCATTTTATTATCCAGCTTCACAATTTTATCGCCTTTTTTCAATCCTGCTTCTTCTGCAGCGCTCTTTGGTAAAATCTCACCGATCTCAACACCATCACCTTCTTTAATTTGAGAGTCAGTACCGTTATCCTGGTTGGCAGCCGGACGAATACCTAAATAAGCTCTCTGTACCGTTCCGTACTTAATTAAATCATCTACTACTTTCTTAACGATGTTTACAGGGATAGCATAAGAATATCCTGCATAAGCACCCGTTGGTGAAGCAATGGCAGCGTTAATACCAATCAATTGTCCGCCGGTGTTAATCAATGCTCCACCGCTGTTACCCTGGTTTACCGCCGCATCTGTTTGAATAAAACTTTCAACAGTATTGGCACCGGGTTTTGCTTTGCGTTGATTTACGCCAAGGTAACGATACTTGGCACTTACAATACCTGCGGTAACCGTTGTTTCCAACGTAAGGGGATAACCTACTGCCAGTACCCATTGGCCTACTTTTACTTCATCAGAATTTCCATAAAGCAGGTAAGGGAAACCGGTTCCTTCAATTTTAATGACTGCTAAATCTGTATTAGCATCAGTAGCTACCAGTTTGGCTTTATATTGTTTTTTATTGCTGAGTGTAACGGTAATTTCATCAGCTCCATCAATCACGTGATTGTTGGTTACAATATATCCATCACCTGAAATAAATACACCACTGCCACTGGCCATTTGCGGAACATTGTTACCACGACCTCCAAAAAAGTCATCAAAGAAATCATCACCAAACAAATCACTGAACGGGCTGCGCCTGCGTTGCATATTTGTTTGGGTAGGATTGGTTTTTGTTTTGATATGCACTACAGCCGGCACAGCGCTGCCTGCCGCACTTTCAAAATCAACCGGGCCGGGGGCGCCTGCACCACTGTCAAATAATCCTGCATAGTTTACAGGTACCTGGCTTTGACTGTAGCTTACGGATCTGTTGTTGTATTTTCCATACAGGTAGGCACTGCCCACACCTGTAACGGCACTAATAAGAACAACCAATAAAATGTGTTTTGCTTTCATATCACTTGCTGTTAATCTTTTTCAATTTATCAAAGGCCATGCCTTTTGTTCTGTAAAGTAACGAAGCTGTCATCATTTCAGGCCTACCCATCAGCCACATTTAACAACTTATGAACAGTTTCGTAGATAGAGTTAAAGTTACAGGGTTTGTAACTGTTAATGAGGGCAGGAAAGGCATTTTTTGATAACGGGCTTTTGTATTTCATGGCATCGTCCCTTGCGTCGCACCAGTTGAGGTTCCGTTTTCCAATAGTGCTTAGGTTTGAAGGTGAATCAGTATTTTTTTATTTGACACGCTGCTGATGATAAAAGAGCTAATGATCAGCAAAATCACATTGTCTTTATTTCATGTATTAAAAGAAGTTGAATAAATCATCATCGACGAATTGATTGAATATTCTTTATCATAAAAAAATCCCATTGCATCAGCAACGGGATCTTTACAATCAATACAGTTGAAATTTCTGTTACGGGAAAATACCCAGCTCTGCATAACTGGTGGCTACTTTATTAATGGCAACCACATAAGCGGCTGTACGCATATCAGGTATAGAAGGATTGGCTCTCCAGCAATCCATTACTTCATTAACGGCAGTGATCATGGTTTCTTCCAAACCGCTATACACAAGGTCCACTTCATCAGGTCCGTGCAGGATATCCTGTTTTACTTTCTGATCCACTTTCTTTCCGGTAGTGCCTTCAATTTGTGCAATGATGGCATTGTTCTGATTCTCCGTAAAACGTTTTTCCAAACGACCGTAACGAACATGGCTCAGGTTCTTTAACCACTCAAAGTAAGAAACAGTTACACCACCTGCATTCAGGAACATATCAGGAATTACCAATATTCCTTTTTGTGCAAACACCTCATCTGCTTCAGGCGTTAAAGGTCCGTTAGCAGCTTCGCCAATCACTTTTGCTTTGATACGTGGTGCATTATCGCCATTGATAACATTCTCCAATGCCGCAGGAATAAGGATATCGCAATCCAGTTCTAACGCATCTGTATTCTTAACACAGTTGGTAGCGCCGGGGAAATTTAATATAGACTTAGTGGCTTTGCGGTGCTGAAATACAGCATCTACATCCAAACCATCATAATTATAAATGCTTCCTTCATACTCTGCCAGTGCTACAATTTTAGCGCCTGCATCCTGGAAGAACTTGGCGGAATGATAACCCACATTACCCAGGCCCTGCACAATTACTCTCTTACCTTCAACACCGGTGCCTAAGCCCAGTTTGCTCATTACATCGGGCATATTACATACTTCACGGATGCCGTAAAATACGCCTAATCCGGTAGCTTCTCTGCGACCACGAACACCACCTTGTGTGATAGGTTTACCGGTAACACAACCTGCAGCATCCAGCTCGCCCGGTTTTAACGAAGCATAGGTATCTACAATCCATGCCATTTCACGTTCACCTGTTCCGTAATCAGGAGCAGGTACATCCGTACCGGGGCCGATGAAATTTTTCTTCACCAATTCTGAAGTATAACGACGGGTGATTTTTTCGAGTTCGTAAACTGAATGTTTGCGGGGGTCAATTTTAATACCGCCTTTACCACCACCAAAAGGAACATTTACAATCGCACACTTGTACGTCATTAACGCTGCAAGTGCCATTACTTCATCCTGGTTTACTTCTGTTGAAAAACGGATACCACCTTTACAAGGCGTTTTATGATGCGAGTGTTGCACACGATAGGCTTCAATTACTTCAATGGTGCCATCGTCCATTTTTACAGGAAAGCGCATCTGGTACACACTGTTGCAGGCACGGATCTGTTCCAGAATTCCTTTTTCCCATTTGGTAAAAGCGGCGGCCTTATCGAAGCTTTTTTCAACAGCGCCGAAGAAGCTGTAAGTAGCTGACATAACAATCGTTTTTAGTTTTTATTATAGCAATAGAAATCAATCCTTCTTTTGTTCAAGCTTTGAAAGCCTGCGGTCGATGCGAAACACATAACCCACCAATCCCAATAAAATCACCAGGCAAACCACCACCACTACATAAATTTTACCATTGCTGCGCATAGCATCGGCCATTTCCGGCTGTTCTGTTTGCGCAAACGTGCTGAAAGAAATCAGCAGCAACATGAATAGTGCAATTAATTTTCTCATGATAGTAATGCTTTTTCTTTCAATAACTCAATCCTGATTTTTAAAGTGGTGATCCATACGCCCATGAGTGTCCAACCAATAACGGCGGGATAAAACACCATACGTAAACGGGAGTCAATATCTTTAAAATTCAAAGCCGGGTTGCCGCTATCGCTGCCTGGTGCACCGGGGTGCAAACTACCCACCAATCTCGGGATGATCCAGATGG
Source organism: Lacibacter sp. MH-610 (assembly GCF_045780045.1). Taxonomy (NCBI): domain Bacteria; kingdom Pseudomonadati; phylum Bacteroidota; class Chitinophagia; order Chitinophagales; family Chitinophagaceae; genus Lacibacter; species Lacibacter sp. MH-610. Next base: position 3,255,361 of record NZ_CP116002.1, on the reverse strand, counting down.
TAGGAAACAGCATAGCAAAAGCGAAAATATTATACACGGCAGTTACACGGGCTCTTTTATCAATATCAGTAAAACTGCCACGCAATACAAAATAAGCACAGTAAATAAGGATGGCAATACCGGCTCCCAACAGCTTGGGTTCTTTTAAAATATTAGCCATAGACTGGCCCTGATCTGTAACCCATGTGTAATTAGCCCATATGGCTCCGGTGGCATAGCCTAACAAACCAAAAAACAAACCGGTAGCTGCATAGGCAGAGGCATAAATATCGTTTAGATAAGATTGATTGCGCAGGTATTTGATGCTGTACACCAGACTTACACCAAATAAAATCATCATGGCAAACCACATACAAACATGGAAGTACAGGTTGCGGATGGACTCATTGAGAATGAAAAGACGGGGAACATCCATGAGGAACCCGCCAATTATGGTGTACACCAATAAAAGAACCGATAATATCTTCCACCAGGGTTTATGCATAATTTCTAACGAAAACAAACAGTAAAGGCAATCATTTTACTACCGTTTGTAAAGTGCGGGCAAAGTTAGTGGGTTGCTTTAATCTTTCCACAAAAAAGGAAACAAAATCATGCAGAGCGCAACCACCAGAATATCCAATCCCCCCAACAACAATACTAACTGCACCAAGGCACCTTCTCTGAAAACTTCTCCAAATGCAGATTTGGAAATGCGTATGAGCAACATGAGTTGCGGTATGATCACCGGAAAGCCCATGATCACCATAATCGCTGCATTTTGATTGGCTCTTGATGCAATGGCGGCCATGAGGGTAAACACCAAACACATACTGATGCCGCCCAGCAGGGTGAGTGCCATAAACTTAACACCGTCAGTAAAAGGAGCTCCCAGGAAGAAACTGAAGGTAGCCAGGCTCAGCAAACTCATGATGAGCATCAGCACAATATTATACAACAACTTGGCAATGATGAACTCACGGGCACTGGTAATGGAATAGTAATACAGCATTTTTCCCCTGCTTTCCTGCAAAAAACTTTTAGCTACGGCATTGATGCTGATGAACAGCATGTTTACCCAAAATAATGCATTCCATGTTTCTGCATCCGCCTCGCTCAGTGAAAGAAACAACACATAAACGATACAGGCCACATACAAAAGAATGCCGTAGAACGTGTACTGTTGTCTTACTTCCAGCAACAGGTCTTTCTTAAACAGGGCGAGTATTTTTTTTGAAGAAGACAACGGGGTTGATTTGTTTATTGGTTGGGCATTTTCAGCTCAAACATCTATTAAGAAATATTTTGTTTCTAAATCTGTTTGGAGTAACATCTTTCTTGTTTTTAATCATAAGAATAGTCCTCCATCTTCCTTGGCCGTAGGCATTTGTTGAAATTATTGAGCCGTTTTTTAAAATTGATATACCTGAGATTTGCTTAATAATTTTTAGAGATACACTGTCAGTTTTTTCATGTTTGTCAAATTCGGTCATTACAATTACTGTATTGTCATCAAATGCTTGCGGTTTATCCTTTTTAATAATAGCTCCTGATTTTGTATCAAATTCAAATTCATTGAATTCGTATGTTGCTATTGAAAAGCTTGAATCAGACTTGATGAATCCAAAATCTTCTACTAACCAGCTGGAATGCCAGACACTTTGAGAAATATTACATGAATCTGCAATTAGGTCTGTTATCATATAGTTTTTAGAAAGAGTGCCATTGTTGAAGAAACGTAATCCGATTCTATTTTGGAACTGAAAACCTTCCACAAAATCATTTATTACAACAAGATTTTCTCCATTATCAGAAACTAATATTGTCATGCTGGTATAAGAATTATCCGGTATCGAATACAATACTTTTCCTTTCTTGTTACGTAGCTGCCATTTGTTTTTGTTTAGTTTTATCGTGTATTGCCCGTTTTTACTTTTAAAAGCTGTCCTGAGTCGCTGTTCATCAGCAAACCCAGGGGTATTTAAAAATATAATAAAGGATATAAACAGGTAAAGCTTCATTCTACGAATAGTTTTTTATTCATAATAACAATGCCTGCACCTCGGCTCGTACACATCTTTTTCGCCTAACAGCACTTGTCCTGCATCGGCACTTTTACGGTAACTGTAGTTGGCAATATTACCACACACTACACAGATCGCATGAAGTTTGGTAATATAATCGGCCACTGCCAGCAGGTTGGGCATTTGGCCAAAGGGTTTTGTTTTATAATCCATATCCAGTCCGGCAACAATTACACGAATGCCCCGCAGTGCCAGCTTTTCACACACTTCAGTAATACCTTCATCAAAGAACTGGGCTTCATCTACACCCACCACATCCACATCGCCCACCATCAGTAATATTTTCTGTGAATTGTCAACCGGGGTGGATTGAATGGCCCGCTCATCATGACTCACAATCTTTACTTCATCATACCTTACATCAATAGCCGGTTTAAAAATCTCTACTTTTAAATTAGCAATACGGGCTCGTTTCAAACGGCGGATGAGTTCTTCTGTTTTACCACTGAACATGGAGCCGCAGATGACCTCAATCCAACCTCTTTTATCACCTCTTATATTTGGTTCAATAAACATTCGCAATTTTTTATGCTCAACTGTTTGTAACTTACAGTCGTAAATTTCCAATACCGCCAAAAGTAAGGACTATTCATGGAACGTATTGCTTCATTGATTGAACAATTACAGCAGGCAGTCAGCGAAAAAGCAGATACCTCACGCCTGGTGTTGCTTGCCAATATGCTGCAGGCTGAGTTGCAATTGCTGCAACAGAAAGAACCTGCTGCAATCGGTACCCCAAAAGTTGCGGTGGTGATGCCGGGTTTACGTACCGTGCAACAGTCAACAACCGTTCAACCAACAGCGTTACCTGTCCCTCCAAAAATCGAAACAAAACAAGAAGAAGAAAAAATCCTGGAAGTGCTGCAGGTTAATGAAGAAGATGTAGAAGCGGAGTTGGAAGAGATTCGTCAAAAAGCCGAGTTTGCCAAAAAGATTGAAGCAAAAGCACATACAGCGCCTGCTAAGCCGGCATTGTTATTTGATGATGAACCTGAAATACCAACACTCATCCATCAACCCAATTATAAAGAACCTGTCCAAAAAAGCGGTAAAGAAATTAATGAAGCGGTTGCTTTAGAAACGCCTTCGTTAAATGATTTTTTAAAACAAACAACTACTGAAGTTGGACACAAACTTGGTGAGGCCGGGGCCATAAGGGATTTGAAAAAAGCCATAGGCATCAACGATCGTTTTGTATTCATCAATGAATTGTTCCGGGGCGATGAAGCCATGTATGAACGCAGCATCAAAACCATCAATAACTTTTCTATTTACCCCGAAGCACAGTACTGGATGGAACGGGAGTTAAAAATCAAACTTGGCTGGGATGATCACCGGCAAGCTACCCAGGATTTCTATGCATTGGTGAAAAGACGTTTCTCCTGAATGTAATTCATAATAGCTGCAGTAGCACCTGCATTCTTTTGCACATAAGCGCCTGCTTTTTGACCTGCTTCTTCAAGATCAATTTTATGAACCAGGTTTTCCAGTTCGTTGTAACTGCTTATGGTAAACAAACCGTCTGTTTTTTTCATTTCAACAGCTTCCCTGTATTTTCTGATGTTAGGCCCGGTAATAACTGCTTTGTTATAAACAGCTGCTTCTAATGTATTGTGTATGCCATCTTTGGTAAACCCGCCACCTACATAACAAATCGTTCCGTATTTATAAAGTTTTGAAAGATGCCCTATGCTGTCAATGATGATACAGTTACAGTTGGCAGGCATTGCCTGATCCGGCCGGAGTTGTGTAAAGCGAACAGAATTGCTGAACAATTGCTCTAACTGCTGAATATGTGCTTCATCAACTTCATGTGGTGCAATCAGTAATTGCCAATCTTTCTGATGCTTATGGAACCATTGTGCAATCAATGCTTCATCTTCCTGCCAGGTACTGCCGGCTACCAGAAGCTTTTTATTGGTGTGAATGAATGCTTGAACAGCAGCAACAGGTTGCCAGTGCTCAGCCAGTTCCAGCACACGGTCAAATCTTGTATCGCCGCACACAGATACATTGTTATGGATGTTGATGGAAGCCAGTAAACGGGCCGATGCTTCATTCTGCACAAACAGGTGCGAAAACTGAAACAGCATGTTTTTGTAAAACCCGCCCCACCATTGAAAAAACGGTTGTGTATTTCTGAAAATGCCTGAAACAAGTATGGTTGCTGTATTTCTTTTCTTCAACTCGGCTAAGTAATAATGCCAGAACTCATATTTTACAAAAACAGCAAGTGAAGGTTGTACAATATTCAAAAAGGCAGTTGCATTGCCCGGTCCATCTTCCGGCAGGTACATGATAAGATCAGCTCCTTTATAATCTTTTCGTATTTCGTAGCCGGAGGGTGAGAAAAAAGTGAGTAATATCTTACAATCAGGGTATTGCTTTTTAATAGTCTCCAGCAGGGGACGGCCCTGCTCAAATTCGCCTAATGAAGCACAATGCATCCAAACGGACTGTTCTCCCGGCTTCATTTTCCATTGCTGCTGCAGCTTTTCTTTCCATTGATTTCTTCCTTCCGCCCACAAAGCTGCTTTCCTGTTCCACCGTGCAGCCAAACGAATACTGCCGAAGTACACAAACCGGAACAAATGGTAAAACAGAATCATGCCTGCAAAATAAAAGGAAACATCAAACAATTTCCTTTTATTTCCCTTCTCCATACGTTGAATTTAGGTAGTAAAAGCCCATTTTTTGCCGTACTTTCGCTGCCGCTAAAAAAGCCAATTTATGAGGCCAATTCAAATGGTTGATTTAAAGCAGCAGTACCTGGCAATCAAAGAACAGGTAGATGCTGCCGTGCTGGATGTGTTGAACAGTTCTGCATTTATAAACGGAAAACCCGTACAGGAGCTGGCTGCCGATTTGAGCAGTTACCTCGGCGTAAAACATACCATTCCATGTGCTAACGGTACTGATGCTCTGCAGATTGCTATGATGGCATTGAATCTGCAGCCCGGTGATGAAGTGATTACTCCTTCTTTTACTTACATCGCAACTACTGAAGTGGTGGCTTTGCTTCGTTTAAAACCTGTTTTTGTAGAAGTAGATCCTAAAACATTTTGTATTGATCCGGCTGCTATCCGTAAAGCGATTACTCCAAAAACCAAGGCCATCGTACCCGTACACCTCTATGGTCATGCGGCTAATATGGAAGAGATTATGAAAATTGCCCAGGAGCATAATCTGTATGTGATTGAAGATAATGCCCAGGCGATAGGAGCTGATTATACCTATAGCGACGGAACTTCAAAGAAGACAGGTGCTATCGGAACCATCGGGTGTACTTCATTCTTTCCTTCCAAGAACCTGGGATGTTACGGTGATGGGGGAGCGATCTTTACAAACGATGACGTATTAGCTGATCAGTTGCGCATGGTGGCCAATCATGGTCAGAAAGTTCGGTATTATCATGAGGTGGTAGGCTGTAACTCCCGGTTAGATACTGTACAGGCAGCCATCCTTTTAATCAAGCTCAAAAAACTGGATGACTATATTGCTGCCCGCCGCAAAGCAGCAGATTATTATGATGCGGCTTTTGCCAATCATCCACACATTACAGTTCCTTACCGTGCGCCTTACAGCAATCATGTGTTTCATCAATACACTTTAACACTGGATGGTTACAAGAACGTTGCAGAAGTGCGTAATGGCTTGAATGCATGGCTGGCAGAGCAACACATTCCATCTATGATTTATTATCCGGTGCCCGCACATCGTCAAAACATGTTTGCATCTTTTGGAGGTAATGATTTCAAACTTGAAATAACAGATTGGTTGACCGACCGTGTTATTTCTTTGCCCATGCATACAGAACTGGAGGAAGAGCAATTACAACACATTACATCAAAAGTGCTGGAGTATCTTAACAAGCAATAAACCTAAATAAATTCATTCATTGTTCATCTTTAAACCTAAAACTCATAACATATGAAAATCGCAGTCGTTGGAACCGGCTATGTTGGATTAGTAACAGGCACTTGTTTTGCTGAAACGGGCAACCAGGTAACCTGTGTGGATATAGACACCAAAAAAGTAGAGAAACTTTCAAACGGACAGATTACTATTTATGAACCCGGCCTGGAGAAAATATTTCTCCGTAATCTCAAAGAAAACCGTCTGCGGTTTACTACAAACCTTGCAGAAGGTATTAAGGATGCCACTATTATCTTTTTAGCATTGCCTACGCCTCCCGGCGAAGATGGAAGTGCTGATCTCAAATACATTTTAGGTGTAGCTGAAGATTTAGGAAAAATTCTTACTGATTATAAAGTGATTGTTGATAAAAGCACCGTGCCTGTAGGAACAGCGGATAAAGTACGTGCAGCTGTTGCCAAAAATTACAAGGGTGATTTTGCAGTGGTAAGTAATCCGGAGTTTTTGAGAGAGGGTGTAGCGGTGGAAGATTTTATGAAACCTGACAGGGTAGTGGTTGGTACCAGTGATAAAATGGCAAAGGAAATCATGACCAAGCTCTATGCTCCTTTTGTAAGAAGCGGTAATCCGGTGATCTTTATGGACGAACGCAGTGCTGAGCTTACCAAGTATGCAGCGAACTCGTTTCTGGCTGTAAAAATTTCATTTATGAATGAGGTAGCCCGCTTGTGTGAGCGCTTGGGTGCTGATGTAGATATGGTACGTAAAGGTATCGGCAGTGATGAACGTATCGGTAAGCGTTTCCTTTTCCCCGGTATTGGTTACGGCGGCAGTTGTTTCCCTAAAGATGTACAGGCGTTGGTAAAGTCATCCAAAGAAGTGGAATATGAATTTGAAATTCTGAATGCAGTGATGAAGGTGAATGAAGATCAGAAACTCTTCCTCATTCCTAAAATCCAATCTTTCTTCAAAAATGAGTTACAAGGTAAACATTTTGCTTTGTGGGGATTGGCCTTCAAACCCAATACTGATGATATACGGGAAGCACCTGCTTTGTATATGATTGATGCGTTAACTGCTGCCGGAGCAACGGTTACAGCTTTTGATCCTGAAGCAATGAATAATGTCAAGCAGGTGGTGGGAGATAAGATCAACTATGCATCTAACCAATATGAAGCATTGCAGAATGCAGATGCTTTAATTATTGCAACGGAGTGGAGCGAGTTCCGCACACCTGAGTTTGAAAAAATGAGCTCACTGCTAAAAAATAAAGTAGTGTTTGATGGACGTAATGTATATGATGCATCACAAATGAAAGAACTGGGCTATCATTACGAAAGTGTAGGAAGGTTAACCGTAACAAATAATCAATAATGGAACGTAAGCGAATTTTAATTACCGGTGCAGCCGGTTTTCTCGGTTCTCATTTGTGTGACCGCTTTATCAAAGAGGGCTACCAGGTGATTGCTATGGATAACCTTATTACCGGTGATTTACGCAACATTGAACACCTGTTTAAACTGGAGCAATTTGAGTTTTATCATCATGATGTAACCAAGTTCATCCATATTCCCGGTAAGTTGGATTATATCTTGCATTTTGCATCGCCTGCCAGTCCTATCGATTATTTAAAGATTCCGATCCAGACATTGAAAGTAGGAGCACATGGTACCCATAATTGCCTGGGATTAGCAAAGGCAAAAGGAGCCCGCATTCTCGTTGCTTCCACTTCAGAAGTTTATGGAGATCCGCTGGTGCATCCACAAACAGAAGAGTATTGGGGCAATGTAAATCCTGTGGGGCCTCGTGGTGTGTACGATGAAGCCAAGCGCTTTATGGAAAGTATAACGATGGCCTATAATCGTTTTCATGGTGTTGAAACAAGGATTGTTCGCATCTTCAATACATACGGACCCCGTATGCGTTTAAACGATGGCCGTGCGTTGCCTGCTTTCATTGGCCAGGCATTGCGTGGCGAAGATTTAACAGTATTTGGTGATGGAAGTCAGACCAGAAGTTTTTGTTTTGTAGATGACCTGGTAGAAGGTATTTACCGTTTGCTCATGAGCGATTATGATATGCCGGTAAATGTGGGTAATCCATCAGAAATTACATTAAAAGAGTTTGCAGAGGAAGTGATTAAGTTAACGGGTACTGCACAAAAGATCGTTTATAAACCATTGCCCGTTGATGATCCAAAACAAAGACAACCGGATATTGCAAAAGCAAAACAGATTCTTGGATGGGAACCAAAAGTTTCAAGAGCAGAAGGATTAAAGATTACGTATGATTATTTTAAGAATCTGCCTAAAGAGGAATGGAGCAAACTGCCCAAAGAATTTGTTAGCATGAAATAAAAAACCACCTTAAAGCACCCTTTAACTATGTTTCAGTTACTTATCAATAAAGAAAAGAAAATAGCCGTTGTTGGTCTTGGTTATGTGGGGTTGCCGCTTGCATTGGAACTGGCGGCACACATGCGTGTGATTGGTTTTGATATCAACCGCAAACGCATTGAAATGATGCAGCGGAGCGAAGACCCCAGTAAGGAAGTGGAAGCTGAAGTGTTTGCAGGAAAAGACATTGTGTTTACTGATGATATCAATGTATTAAAAGAAGCTTCCTTCTTTATTGTAACGGTTCCCACACCGGTTGATGAATACAAAGTACCTGATCTTACACCATTACAGAAAGCAAGTGAAACCGTTGGTAAAGTTTTAAAGAAAGGTGATTATGTAGTATATGAAAGCACCACCTATCCGGGATGTACAGAAGAAGATTGTATGCCTATACTGGAACAGTTCAGCGGATTAAAGGGAAAGGTTGATTTTAAAATCGGTTATTCGCCGGAGCGGATCAATCCGGGTGATAAACAGCATACACTCAGCAACACCGTTAAAATTGTTTCAGGATGTGATGCTGAATCGCTGCAGGAGATTGCAGCCGTTTATGAAAGTGTTGTGAAAGTGGGTGTACACCGTGCGCCGAATATTAAAGTAGCCGAAGCCGGAAAGATTATTGAAAATGCGCAACGGGATCTGAATATATCTCTGATGAATGAGTTATCCATCATTTTTGATCGTATCGGCATCAATACGTATGATGTAGTGGAAGCGGCGGGCACCAAATGGAATTTTCATAAATACACGCCCGGTCTTGTGGGCGGGCATTGCATTGGTGTAGATCCCTATTATCTTACATACAAAGCCCAGCAGTTGGGTTACAATTCCAAAGTAATTTCCAGCGGCCGTTTTGTAAATGATGAAATGCCTCGTTATGTGGCTAAAAAAATCATTCAGCATATTATCAAATATGCGCCTGATGCAGCGTCGGCAAAAGTATTAGTGCTGGGTGCTACGTTTAAAGAAAATGTGGCGGATATCCGCAATTCAAAAGTGGCTGACATGGTGCGTGAGCTGTTAGAATACAATGTGGCTGTTGATTTTGTAGATCCGCATGCAGATGCTGATGAAGTAAAGCATGAATACGGTTTAACACTTACTAAAGAAATAGGTAAGGGATATGACGCAGTTGTACTTGCTGTAGCGCATCACCCATACAAAGATTTTGATGAATCCTTTTTAATGTCTGTTTGTAATGAGCAGGCTTTGTTTGCTGATCTCAAAGGAATTTACCGTAATAAAATTTCTAAACTGAAATACTGGAGTTTATAATGCCTGATTTTTCTAAAACCATATTGGTTACCGGTGGAGCCGGTTTTATCGGAAGCCATGTTGTTCGTTTGTTTGTGAACAAATATCCGCACTACAAAATTGTAAACGGTGATGCATTAACCTATGCCGGCAATCTTGAAAATCTGAAAGATGTGCAGGAGAAAGCTAATTATGTTTTTGAAAAAGTAGATATTACTGATGAGCAAAGCGTCAATCATTTATTTGAGCAATATCGTTTTGATGCAGTGATTCACCTGGCGGCTGAAAGTCATGTGGATCGTAGTATTATGGATCCATTGGCATTTGTAAGAACAAATGTGTTGGGTACCGTGGTATTGTTGAATACGTGCCGTAACTATTGGAAAAATCAATATGCCGGTAAACTGTTTTATCATGTTTCAACGGATGAAGTATATGGATCATTAGGTGAAAGCGGTTTCTTTACAGAAGAAACACCCTACGATCCGCATTCTCCCTACTCAGCTTCCAAGGCTTCTTCTGATCATTTTGTAATGGCTTATCATGATACCTATGGGTTGCCGGTAGTAATGAGTAATTGCAGTAACAATTACGGTTCTCATCACTTTCCTGAGAAGTTGATTCCGTTAATGATCAACAACATCAAAAACAAAAAACCTTTACCGGTGTATGGTAAAGGCGAAAATGTTCGTGACTGGTTGTATGTAGAAGATCATGCAAGAGCTATTGATACTATTTTTCATACAGGTAAGCAGGGCGAAAGTTATAATGTAGGTGGTTTTAACGAGTGGAAAAATATTGATCTCGTGAAATTACTCTGCCGCATTATGGATCAAAAGCTCGGAAGGGCAGCCGGAGAGAGTGAGCAGTTGATTAGTTATGTAACTGATAGGCCCGGTCATGATTTACGCTATGCTATTGATGCCACTAAGTTGCACAAAGAACTGGGTTGGTCGCCTTCGCTGCAGTTTGAAGAAGGATTGGAAAAAACAGTGGACTGGTATCTTGCCAATGAAGACTGGATCAACCATGTTACCAGCGGTGATTACCAGAAATACTATGAAGAACAATACAAACACTAAGTACTATTTAAAGCGAAATAAATTTTCTTCTATCTCATGGCGTTTCATGAAACAGGTTTTCCGGGATTAGTGGTTTTTGAACCAAATGTATTTGGCGATGCACGTGGTTATTTTTTTGAATCCTATAATCAGCAGGTGTTTGATGCTGCGGGTTATTCTTATAACTGGGTTCAGGATAATCAATCCAGTTCTTCCTATGGTGTAATTCGTGGATTACATTTTCAGAAAGGTGAACATGCACAGGCTAAACTGGTGCGCTGTTTAAGCGGATGTATCCTGGATGTAGTGGTAGATCTCAGAAAAGATTCTCCCACCTTCAAAAAAACATATGTAGCAGAACTTACCGGGGAAAATAAAAAAGCATTGCTCATTCCCCGTGGATTTGCACATGGCTTTTCTGTATTAAGTGAGCAGGCTGAAGTTTTATATAAGTGTGATCATTTTTATAACAAGCAAAGTGAAGGCGGTTTGCTTTACAACGATCCTTCGCTGCAGATTGATTGGCAGATTGAAACAGAGAAGCAGATTGTATCAGCAAAAGATCTGGAATTGCCTTCCTTTGACAGGTTAAGCGAAGACTCCTTTTTTTAAATATGCAACCCACTGTATTAGTTACCGGAAGTAATGGCCAGCTGGGCAAAGAATTGCAGCAGTTAGCAACAGCATTTCCGCAATTCCGTTTTGTTTTTGCTTCACGGGAAGATTTAAAATTGCATCATTACGGGTTGGTTGAAAATTTTTTCATTGCCACAAAGCCACAATACTGTATCAATTGTGCTGCTTACACTGCTGTTGATAAAGCAGAGAATGAACCTGATATGGCCATGCTGGTAAATGGTGAAGCGGTGGGCCACCTGGCCGCTATTTGCAAAAAATACAATACTAAGTTTATTCATATATCAACGGATTATGTGTTTGACGGTGAAAGTGAAACGCCTTATGTTGAAACAGATACCACCGGTCCGATTAATGTATACGGCCGTTCCAAATTATCAGGTGAGCAGTTGTGCATCAAAGAAAATCCGGATGCTATCATCATTCGTACTTCATGGGTGTACTCATCCTTTGGACACAATTTTGTAAAAACCATGGTGCGTTTGATGCAGGAACGTAATGAAATCAATGTGGTGAATGATCAGATCGGATCACCGACTTATGCCGCTGATCTTGCAAAACTCATTCTTGATGTCATCGCAACAGGCAAATGGCAGGCAGGTATTTATCACTACAGTAATGAAGGTAAAATCAGTTGGTATGATTTTGCAGTAGCCATCAAAGAATTAACCGGCAGTCATTGCATCATTCATCCTATTGCAAGTACAGCGTATCCAACTCCCGCAAGGCGACCGCATTTCTCCCTGCTTGATAAAACAAAAATCAAGGCAGCTTATCATCTCACAATTCCTAACTGGAAGGCGAGTCTTGTAAAATGTATGGAACTCTTGCAGCAGAATTGAATAATCAGTTGAATTGTTTTTCCGTTACTGCTCTCACTATCTTTTCTAAATGAGATTCTTTATTGATCAACTCTTTTAATAAATGCATTTGATTCATAGCCCTGTTGTAGTTATGCAGTTCAAACCGGGCACCATAGTAAACATCGTTGTTGAGGTAATCCGTTAAAAAACGTAATGCCTGCATATAGATTATGAATTTGCCGGCATATACAAAATGATTTTTTTCAACGGGCGTTAAAAGATGACTCATCTCCTGTAAATACCCCGAAACAATGGCTTGGAAGTATTCTTCCCGTATTTGAATGAGTGAAAAGTTGGTTTCTTCTTCATTGGCCGGGCTCAGGTAAGTACGCATCATATCACCTGCATCACTAAAAAAATAGCCGGGCATTATGGTGTCCAGGTCAATAACGCAGATTGCATGATTTTGATAATCAAACAAAACGTTACTGATTTTGGTATCATGGTGTGTAACACGCAGGCGAAAGTCCGGACTCCGTTTAATTTGCTCATAGGTAGTAACAATTGATTCGAAGCTGATAAGTTCTTTGATCAGTTGCTTTGCATGTTCCTTTCTTTTCTCATCCCCATTTTCTAAAGCATTTAAAAATTGTCTGTACCTGAAGGTGAGGTTATGAAAATCAGGTATTGTAATTTTTAAGTTCTCAGTGTTAAATCCTGCCAGCAGGCCGGTGAACCTTCCAAACTGTTGTGCAGCTTCGTATGCCTGTTCAGGTGTTGAAACAGAATCTATACTATGTGATCCTTTTACAAAAGGAAACAAACGGTAATAACCTTCTTCTTCATTATAAAATACAGGTTCCTTTGCTTTTGTGGATATCGGAGCAACAAAAAGATAATCCGGATGATGTTCCTTAAGATAAGAGGCAACTTGTTCTATATTTTCAGCTATGGCATATGGGTCATGAAATACATTATGATTGATTTGTTGCAGAATGAATACCTCATCCCCATCAGTTACTTTCCATGTTTTGTGAATCAATCCCGAACCAACAGGAGTGATGGAAAGAGCCGCTTCCTGCATTCCGTATGCTTCTGAGATTTGCTGCAGCATGTGCAATGCCTTTTTTGTTGTAGCCAAACTTAGCAAATATTCGGGCTGATTTACCGGAGATGGTTTTGACAAAAGTTTTAATAAAAGCAGATTTGTTTTGAGTAGGGCAAACAAAAAAGGTATCCTGAAAATCAAGATACCTTTTGTTGCGGTAGTTGCCCGACCTGGATTCGAACCAAGACAAACAGAACCAAAATCTGTCGTACTACCATTATACTATCGGGCAATCCTTCCCATCGCCTGCTGTTGCATTTGTTGGGGTGGCAAAAGTAGGGTGGATGAGAAAAACTGCCAAAAAAAATTGCGATTTAGAGTATAATTCGCAAACCTCCTGTAAAACGGATATGTGTTAATCCTTCCGGTTCGTCTTCTTCAGATGCAGTGAGCCCCTGCTGATCTGATTTTAATTTTGCCCGCCCGTTCAGATAATCACCATTTACTGCGAAGTAAACATTTTTGCTGAGCTTGAAATCAAGACCCAATCCTCCTGCTAAAGCAAGCCCTGTTCCGCTTAATTCAAAAGAACTGCTGCTTCCGGCAGAAGATAAATCATTATCAGAGCGGTAGCTGATAGCACCTATTCCAAGTTTAGAAGTTAAAAACACTGTTTCATTTTTACTGAGAGGAGTAAAGCTGATCCAGTTACCGGTGATAACGGTTATCTTATCGGAGGTGCTAATCGTGCCTGAAGCAGTTGTAGGACCCCCCGGCCCCGGAACAGATGTTGTAAACGGATAATCTTTGCTGGATGAGCTGAATTGTGAGTAGGAGAGAGTAAATCCATTATTCTCTGCTTTTGCACCCAGTTCAAATGAAAACGCTGTACCATTCCGTAATTCTTTAAAATGATTCTCTAATTGTGGCGGCACAGAGGCATCAATTTTAGCAGTTCTAAAACCCAAGCCAAAAGAACCTGATGCCATAAACCTGATGTTAGAAGAAGTGTTAGCGGCATTTTGGGCTTTGACAGTCAGCACAAGAAATAAGAGCAATACTCCGGTTGTGTAGATTTTTTTCATCATAATTTTTTTATGCTAAACAGCAAAGCAATGATGATGTTCCGTTTTGAGTAAAAATCTTGTGTTAATGAAATACAGTTTTTATACATAGAGGTTGTAGAAAGCCCCCAACCCTGTAAACTGAAATATTCACGTTATGTATCTGCAGGTTTTAATTTCAGAATCAAAAAAAGAGGAATAATCATCATCCCTCCCGAAACAAAGAAGGGCACGCTGTGCCAGATGGGATAGAGGAGTCCGCCTACTGCCGGTCCAATCACTCTCGATAAAGATGCAAAACTTTGATTGGCTCCCATAACCTGACCCACAGATTGCACAGGCGCTATTTTACTGAGCCAGCTGGTGAGCGGCGGTGTAATGAGCGCATTGCCAAAAGCAAGCAGTGCTACGAGTATCAATTCCAAAGGCACAAACCATTCTTTACCGGGCACAGGTATTAGCGCAAGTGAAATGCCCATGAGCAATGCACCACTGATGATGAGTTGTTTCTCCGTATATCTTTTCGTAAACCAGCGAATGAATAAACCCTGGCTGAGTGCACTTACAATTCCGATGAGTGCAAATACATAGCTGGATTGTTTTTCATTCAACCCGTATTTTTCTTTCCACAGCAAACCGCTTGTAATCTGCATCATGCTGAAAGCAGTAACATACAAAAAGAAGATCCACATGAGTTGATTGATAACGGGTGCCTGCAGCCATCGTATAATCTGCTCCAGGGGGTTAATGGAACGTTTGCTGTTCCGGTCAATGTTTTGATTGCTTTCCACAAGCGAATACCAGGCGGAAGCAAGGTTGATCATATTAAGAATGGCTGCTCCCAGGCCCACCCATACAACACTTCCTTCGCCACTGAAACTTTTTAAATAACCACCCACTACCGGACCTATGATAAAACCCAATCCAAAAACAGCACCCACCATGCCCAGGTTTTTCGTTCGCTCCTCCGGTTTGGAAATATCAGCCATATAAGCCTGTGCTACGGAAATATTAGCACTGCCGATACCTGCCATAATTCTTGCGGCGAGTAATAAAAACAAACTGTTGGTAAATGATAAAATAATATTCGCTACAAAGGTGATGGCAATGCTCAGCAGCATCACAGGTCTTCTTCCTCTGCGGTCGCTCATGCTGCCCCAAAAGGGAGCAAACAAAAAATTCATCAATGCAAAACTGGCGGCTGCAATACCCACCATGATATCGCTCAGGTTCAGCTCCTTTACAAAATAAGGGAGTACGGGAAAGATCATGCTGAAACAGATCATATCAATGAATACCGTAAGCAGCAATACAATTTTCTGGCGGGACATAAGTTGATTTACGGTCAAAATTATTTGAAAGAGTTCGCTTAAAAAAAATGGTTGATTATTACATCAACCATTTTTTAAACGCTATTGTTTTTCTGCATCTTCTCTTGTCTTTAACTCCTTGATTTTATCAATGGCTCCTGCCACTACATCGCACATAATTGTGTACAAGGCTCCTTCCCTCGGATGGGCATAGATATATTCAAGCGCTTCATTTTCATTCGCAATTTTAATGATGGGCACTGTTTTATTCACCTTACGAATACCTTCTTCCAATAAGCCCATGATTTCATCTGCTGTGCGGCCACGCAGGTTTTTATCACAACGCATAATGATTTCATCAAAATGCTTGCCGCTGATGGCCCCTAACTCTCTGATGTCATCATCTCTCCGGTCGCCGGTACCACTGATCACACCGATTTTTGTTTTGTAATCCAGCTTGCTTACAAAATCACAAAGCAGGTTCAGTCCATGCGGATTGTGTGCAAAATCGGCCAGCATGGTAAAGTTTTTGAAGTGGAAGAAATTCAATCGACCCGGTGTTAGCTTTTCACTGGGAATAAAAGTTTGCAAACCGCTGCGTATATCTTCTATTGTTATATCACGGAACAAATAACAACTGAGTACAGCCGGTAAACAGTTGTTGATATTATGCACTGCTTTTCCTTCGTAGGTAATCGGAATTTCCTTTACAGGAAGCACACGAATTTTCCAATTGCCTTTCATGATGGTAATGTATCCGTTTTCAAATACACAACTCAATCCGTTTTCTGCTGCATGTTCTTTAATACGTGGATTGTTTTCATCCATGCTGAAGAGGGCAATATTGCACTTCAAATCTTTGCGCATCTTGTAGACCAGATCATCATCAGCATTCAACACGGCATAACCATGCGGAAATACCGTTTCAGGCACCACTGCTTTTACTTTGGCCATGGCTTCAACGGTGTAAATACCACCCAGCCCTAAATGATCAGCAGCTACGTTTGTTACCACGGCCACTTCACAATTCTGGAAAGCTAATCCTGCTTTTAAAATACCGCCACGTGCACATTCCAGCACCGCAAAATCTACCGTAGGATCTTTCAGTACAAATTGTGAAGAAACCGGTCCGGTACAATCTCCTTTCATCATCAACTGGTTCTGGATGTACACCCCATCACTGGTAGTATAACCTACTTTTTTGCCTGCGCTTTTGGCAATATGTGCAGTTAAACGTGTAGTAGTTGTTTTACCATTAGTTCCTGTTATTGAAATGATGGGAATACGTCCTGCACTTCCTTTGGGAAAGAGCATATCCACCACCGGTTCTGCCACATTGCGGGGTAATCCTTCTGAAGGTTCAATATGCATTCGGAAACCCGGAGCCGCATTTACTTCCAGCACTGCACCACCATTTTCTGCAATGGGTGTACGCAGGTCGGTTGCCATCACATCAATACCACAGATATCCAAACCGATGATGCGTGCAATACGTTCAAACATAAATACATTGGCCGGATGTACTTCATCTGTTACATCTGTACTCGTACCTCCGGTTGATAAGTTGGCTGTAGGTTTTAATAAAACACGTTCACCTTTTTTCGGAACATATTCTAATGTAATACCGGCATCATCCAGCATTTTTTGTGTAAACTGGTCAATGGTGATTTGTGTTAATACTTTTTCATGACCATAGCCACGACGGGGGTCTTTGTTGGTTTCTTCAATGAGCCAGTTTAAATCATGCTCACCATCACCCACCACACTGGCAGGTGTACGCAGTGCTGCACAAATAAATTTATTGTTGATCACGAGGCAACGAAAATCATATCCTGTAATGAAACGTTCAACAATTACACTGCGACTGTAGGCTTTGGCTGCTTCAAATGCTTTTAATGCCTGCTCCTTGTTAATGATGTTCGTGGTATTGCCTTTGCCATGATTCCCATCAATGGGTTTAATCACCAACGGATAACCAAATTTCATGATGGCTTCATCCAAACCAACTTCAGTACGGATCACTGTTCCTCTTGGTACGGGAATTTCTGCGGCTTCCAGTAACAGTTTTGTTTCTTCTTTATCGCAGGCAATATCTACTGCAATATTAGATGTGGTGGAAGCAATCGTGGCACGAATACGTTTTTGATTCACTCCATAACCCAGTTGCACCAAACTTTGTTTGTTTAAACGGATATAAGGAATGCCACGCTTGGCTGCTTCATCCACAATGCATCCTGTTGATGGTCCCAGCCTGGTATCTTCACGAATCTCTCTCAGCTTTTGAATATCTTCAGAAAGATCATAATCAGTTCCATCCACCAATGCCTGTGCCACACGTACAGCAGCACGTGCTGCGTACAAACCTGCATCTTCTTCCATATAGCTGAACACTACATAGTACACACCCGGCTTTTCACCTTCGGGAGTACGGGTGCGTCCAAAGCCGGTATCCATGCCCGCCAGTGTTTGCATTTCCAATGCAATGTGTTCAATCACATGACCCATCCATGTGCCTTCTTCCACCCGCTGAAAAAAACCACCCGGTGCGCCTACACTGCACCGATGGCTGTACATGCTGGGAAACATTTTTTCAAGCCGTTCCCGAAACCCGTGAATATGATTAGTGGGCCGCTCTTCCAACTCTTCCAGGTCCAGTTTCATTTGAATGAGTTTAGGGCGGCGAATGCTCCAATAATTTGGTCCACGAAGTACTTTCAGTTCCAGAATTTGCATAGTTGATCAGTTAGAGCAGGAAGATAGTATTTTTTGATGATACGATTACAGTGGATAAAGTGCCGGACAGGCATTTAAATGAAGCCATACAATTCCTTTATTTTTGCAATGAATCAAAAATCACTTGTCTTGCAGTATCCCAAAGGAAAACTCATCGCTATTGGTGGCGCAGAAGATAAAGGTGCTGATACAGAAGCGGGAGAAATTCACAGAAATAATCTCAACTTTTTTGAATTGGGTATTCTTCGCCGTGTGGTGCAGGAAGCCGGTGGTATTGATGCCCGTATTGAAGTAATTACTACCGCTTCAACCATACCGTACGAAGTAGGAGATAATTACCTCAATGCATTTGGAAAAATCGGTTGTACCAATATCGGCCTTATGCATATTCGCAACCGGCAGGATACATCCAATCCTGATTTCATCGAACGCATCCGCACCTGTGATGCCGTAATGTTCAGCGGAGGTAATCAATTAAGGTTAAGTGTTACAGATGGTGGTACTGAGTTTCTGCATATACTCAAACAACGGTATCAAAATGAAAATTTTGTAATTGCCGGTACCAGTGCCGGTGCCATGGCAATGAGCCAAACCATGATTTATGAAGGCAATGCTGCAAGAGCACATCTCAAAGGTGAAGTAAAGATGACTTCAGGGCTGGGTTTCATTGGTTCTGTGATTATTGATTCGCATTTTGAAAAGCGGGGAAGGTTTGTTCGCTTAGCGCAGGCAGTTGCTACACATCCGGGTTTGATCGGAATTGGTTTGGGTGAAGATACCGGCATGCTGATCACAGAAGGAAATAAGATGGAAGCGATCGGCAGCGGGTTAGTGATTATAATTGATGGGCATAATATTCTTCATTCCAATATTGCCGATATTCCTGATGGCAATCCCGTGAGTGTAGAAAACCTGATGGTTCACTTTTGTGAGAAAGGAAATGGATTCATTCTAAATGAACGCCGGTTTTTAATGGAAGCAAGTGAAGGTGCTGTTATTCCCAAAAGGGTGGATGTAGAATAGCAGTCGTGTGACTCTGCAAACGATTCTTAAAGCAACTAAAATACATTTCATGAAATATGTCTTCATGCTTGTACTGAGTGTAATGTCTTTCGGTTTTCAGCAACCCCAAAAAACAAGAGTGATTTTCTTTGGAGATTCCATCACACAGATGGGTGTTGAAAAAGGCGGTTACATTTCTTTAATTGATAGTTTGAGCAGGGCAGAAGGGCAGCAGGAAAAATTTGAATGGATAGGTGCAGGCATTGGCGGTAACAAGGTTTATGATCTTTATTTACGGTTGCAAAAAGATGTACTCAGTAAGAAGCCGGATGTGGTGGTGATTTATGTTGGTGTAAACGATGTGTGGCATAAATCTTCTTTCGGCACAGGTACAGATCCTGATAAGTTTGAAAAATTTTACCAGGCAATGCTTGAGCAGATAAAAGCTGCCGGTGCAAAGATCATTATGTGTACACCGGCTGTGATTGGAGAAAAAACAGATTTCAGTAATCCGCAGGATGGTGATCTGAATGCCTATAGCAACATCATCCGTCAAATTGCAAAGACCAACCAACTTCCATTGATTGATCTTAGAAAGTCTTTTCTTGACTATAATCTCCGGCACAATAAAGAAAACAAAGACAGGGGAATTCTTACTTACGATAGAGTTCATCTGAATGCCCAGGGGAATTTACTGGTGGCTCAACAGCTATGGAACCAGCTCAAATCCATTAAATAACCTGCACCAGGTAGTAATTCTTTTTTCCTTTCTGCACCAGCAGGTATTTGTTATGCAATAGAAGGGATGCTTCGATTTTCATTTCTATGCCTTCAGCTTTTTTACGGTTGATGCTTACACCACCGCCCTGTACCATTTTTCTTGCTTCGCCTTTACTGGTAAAAATGCCTGTTTCTGCCAGGAAGGAAACGATATCAACTCCTTCATTAACTCTAGAAACAGCATAATCCATTTTTACAACACCTTCCATGCTTTCAAGATCAGCTTCACTTAAACTTTCAGCAGGTGCACTTTGATTGGCAAATAATTTTTCAGTGGTGGTTATGGCTTCCTGCAACGCTTCTTCACCATGGATGAAACGTGTTACTTCTTCTGCCAGTTTTTTCTGAAGAATTCGTTTAGAGGCATCTGTTTTGTGTGCCTCAATCAATGCAAAAGTTTCTTCTTTAGAAAGCAGCGTAAAGATTTTAATCCAGCTTTCTGCATCTACATCGCTGGCATTAAGCCAGAATTGATAAAACTGGTAAGGAGATGTTTTAGATGCATCCAGCCACACATTGCCTTGTTCTGTTTTTCCAAACTTGGTACCATCTGCTTTTTTAATCAACGGACAGGTAAAGGCAAATGCTTCGCCACCTGTTTTCCTGCGGATGAGTTCGGTACCGGTGGTGATGTTTCCCCACTGGTCACTTCCGCCCATCTGTAGTTTGCAGTTTTTGTGTTGATACAGCCACAGAAAATCATATCCCTGCATGAGCTGGTAAGCAAACTCTGTATAACTTAATCCTACTTCACTTTCAATACGTTTCTTCACACTGTCCTTTGCCATCATGTAGTTGATGGTAATATGCTTTCCGGTATCTCTTAAAAAGTCAATAAAAGAAATGCCTTTGAACCAATCATAGTTATTGGTCATTTCAGCAGCATTAGGGTTCGAACTGCTGAAATCCAGGTATTTTTCCAGTTGGGCTTTAATACCGGCCACGTTTTTTTGAAGGGTAGCTTCATCCAAAAGGTTACGTTCCTGGCTTTTGCCGCTGGGGTCGCCAATCATGCCGGTGGCGCCGCCCACCAGGGCAATGGGTTTATGCCCCGCTTTTTGAAAATGAACCAGCAACAAAATGGGCACAAGACTGCCGATATGAAGGCTGTCTGCCGTAGGATCAAAACCTATATAGGCGCTGGTCATTTCTTTCTGTAGTTGTTCTTCCGTTCCGGGCATCATATCCTGTATCATACCCCGCCAGCGTAATTCTTCAATTAAATTCATGATTTTCAAGTGAAATTTCGGCAAAAGTAGGGCAGGCTCTTTATTGTTCTTACAAATCAGACAATAATCCTTGAAAATCAGCGTTTCGGCTAGTAAGGAGCTTCAACAAAACTTGACTTTAGCTGCTTTAATGGCTATTTTTGACCAGTTGAAGCAGCTCTCGCCATGTTTAGAGCCTCTATACAACTAATTGTTTATTTGAAAACTGACCGGATGATTACCCGATCCATCTACCTTTCCGTTACCCTTCTGTTGGTATGCACGCATGCCTTTTCGCAGATTCGTATTTATTCCAATGAATTTTTAAATATTGGTGCCGGTGCCCGTGGCTTAGGGATGGGTGGTGCACAGGTAGCTTCAGTAAGTGATGCTACAGCCGGTTACTGGAACCCCGCCGGTCTTGCACATGTAAAAAACAGTCCTTCTCTTTCTTTAATGCATGCGGAGTATTTTGCCGGAATCGGTAAATACGATTACGGAAGTCTGGCAATACCCGTTGCTAATAACAAACGTACCATCGGTCTTTCTGTTTTGCGTTTTGCCGTGGATGATATTCCTAATACACTTTATTTGATTGAGCCTGACGGAAGTGTAAACTATGCTAATATCCGCAGCTTCAGCAGTGCTGATTGGGCGTTCCTGCTTTCTGTAGCTCAAACAGTAAAAGAAACGGATAATAAATTGATCAGTGTAGGTGTGAATGCCAAAGTGATCCGTCGAGTGGTAGGAAGTTTTGCAAACTCCTGGGGTTTTGGTTTGGATGCGGGTATCCAGATGAAAGGCCGCAACTGGTCAGTTGGTGCAACCGCACGTGATATTACCACCACCTTTAACAGCTGGAGTTTTTCATTTACAGAAAGGGAAAAAGAAATTTTGTTTTTAACCAATAACGAAATACCGGTAAAATCTACCGAGTTAACAGCACCCCGTTTAATATTAGGTGGTGCTTACGATTTTCAATTGGGTAAAGGAGTAAAACTGAAAGCAGAAGCCAATCTTGATTTAACATTTGATGGCAGAAGAAATACATTGTTGAGTTCTGATGTTATCAATGGTGATCCACGTATTGGAGCAGAGCTGAGCCTGAAAGATGTATTCTTTGTAAGAGGAGGTATTTACAACTTCCAGAAAACATTTGCTGATGGTGATACCCTGAACCGTAAAAAGGTTTGGATTTATCAACCGGCAGCAGGTGCAGGTTTTAAACTGGGAGGATCCTTTTTTGTGGACTATGCGTTTACCAATCTTGCCAATCAGTCTAATCCGCTGTATACACATATCATATCCTTACGTCTCGACCTTGTGAATAATAAAGCTAAAAAGAATTAAAATGAAGAGCATGAAAAGAATTGTACTCTATAGTCTCATGTTTTTTCTTGCATCGGCCCATGCCGATGCTCAGTCTTTTATGAATGAATAGATTGACCATGGAAAAACATACTATAAATTCAGAACCGGTGAGTTTGGTGTGCACCGTATTACCCAGGCACAATTAGCAGCTGCGGGTTTAGGTGCCGTTAATGCACAGCATTTTCAATTGTGGCGCAACGGGCAGGAAGTAGCCATTCATACATCAGTACCAATGGGTGCTCTGCCGTCCAATGGGTTTATCGAATTTTGGGGAGCAACCAGTGATGGCGAATGGGAAAAACGTTTGTACCTCGATCCCGAAAAACAAATCAATCCTTTTGTGAGTGTATTTACTGATTCAGTTACATGGTTTTTAACTGTGAATACACTTACTCCGAATAAACGGCTTATTGAAACGGTCAATAATCTTGCATCAGGATTACCTGCAGAGCCGTATTTCATGAACAGAATCCGCTGGGGTTTCAGAAATATTTATAACCAGGGCTTTGCTGCTGTAGTAGGAGACTATGTGTATTCTTCTTCCTATGATGCAGGCGAAGGTTATTCTACAACTGAATTCAGACCGGCAAACCCGTTTACATTTTCATTTCCCAATTTAGGTATTGCACCTAACGGTCCGGATGCCACGTTCTACTATACGGCGGCAGGCAGGGCATTGAATACAAGAACTGTTCGTGTGTCAATTAACGGCACTCAGATCTCTGACAGGGAAATGAATTACTTTAATATCGTTAAAGATCAAACAACAGTTCCTTATTCCCTCATCAGTTCTAATTCAGCCACTGTTCAGATACGTAATACTTCGCCCGAGTCAACTGACCGGATGGTGGTGGGTATGTATGAATTTACTTACCCCCGTGTTTTTGATTTTGCAGGCTCACCGTTTTTCCCTTTTAAAATGCCGGCGAGTGCTGTTGGAAATAATTTAGTGATCAGCAATTTTAACGGAGGCAGTGTTGCTCCTGTATTGTATGATCTTACCAATAACCTCCGGATTGTAGCACAATCATTAGGCGGTAATCAATATCGTGTGGTAATACCACCTTCTGCCACTGAAAGAGAATTGGTAATGGCTTCCGTTGATCCGGGCCAGATTAAATCAACAACTCCTTTTGCACAGCGTAACTTTATCAATTACTCAAATATCTCTAACCAGGCGGATTATATTATGATTTCCAATCCGCTTGTTTATAACGACAATAACGGAGTTAACCAGGTAAATGAATACCGTTTATACCGCAGCAGTGTAAACGGTGGTGGATTTAACGCAAAAGTGTATGATGTAAATGAACTGATTGATCAGTTTGGCTGGGGTATTAAGTATAATGCACTGGCCATAAGAAATTTTTTACGCTTCGCCCGCCAACGGTTTGCAGTATATCCAAAGTACACACTATTAATTGGTAAAGGGGTTTCCCTGCCAAACGTTCGGGCTATTGAAAACAGAAGTGCTGCAAACAGGATGAATCTTGTACCCACCTGGGGTACTCCTTCCTCTGATATGACTTTAGCAGCAGATGAAGGCGATGTGGTTCCAAAAATTCCAATTGGCCGCTTAAACGTAGTAGATGGTACAGAAGTAGGAGAGTATCTTAACAAACTGAAACAGTACGATACATGGCAAAGAAACTTTTCCTGTGATCCGGATAATGAGTTGTGGAAGAAAAAAGCCTTGCATATTGGCGGTGCTAATGATTACCTCGGTGATCAGATCCAGTACCATCTTGGTCAGTATAAACTGGTTGCTCAGGATACTACTTTTGGTGCTAATATTGCAACGCTTCAGAAGTCATCTCTTACCACCATTCAAACGCTTTCCGGAGAAATCGTAAATGACAGGTTTACCAATGGATTTCAATTATTGACTTATTTCGGTCACTCATCAGCCAATACACTCGAGTTTAATCTTGATAATCCTGATAATTATCCTGCTACAGGTAAGTACCCCATCTTCCTTGTAAACGGATGTAATGCCGGTAACCTTTTCCTGGCCGATTCAATGAGGTTCAACGGTAGTTATACACTCTCAGAAAAATACCTCGTTTCAAGTCCGGATAAAGGTGCAATTGCCTTCATTGCCAGTACACACCTTGGTATTGTTCAATATCTCAATATTTATACTGAAGAAGTGTACAACCAGTTTGTGAGGGATTCTTATGGTAAAAGCATCGGAACTATTTTGTCTAACACCATTGATACATTAGTCCGCCGTTTTTCAATTTATGATTTTTATGTGCGGATGCATGTTGAGGAAATTACACTGCATGGTGATCCTGCTATCACCTTTTATCATACACCCAAGCCGGATTATGCAGTGAAGCCTTCTTATGTGAAAATAGCTCCCCAGTTTATTTCTATTGCTGAAGATAAATTTACAGCCAATGTAAAAATCGTTAATGCAGCAAAGGCAACGAGTGATTCAGTTAAGATAGAAGTGCAGCGGGAATTTCCAAACGGATCAAGACAAACCGTTTTCAGCCAACGTGTAAAGTACATCCCGTTTGCCGATTCTATTGACATTGATTTCAACATTAATGCATTAACTGATAAAGGACTGAATAAAATTATTGTTACAGTAGATGGTGATGGAATGATTGATGAAATGTGCGAAACCAATAATACAGTGATCAAGGAAATCTTCATTTATGAAGATGAAGTGCGGCCTGCTTATCCTTACAACTTCGGTATTGTAAATAAACAGAACTTAACCTATTATGCTTCTACAGCCAATCCTTTAGGATCAGTACGCAAGTATTACTTTGAAATTGATACCACTGAAAAATTCAATTCTGCATTCCGAAAGCAGGACTCTGTTACTTCAGGAGGCGGTTCTATTGCCTTTAAGCCTTCCGGTATTACATTCAGCAACAACACAGTTTATTACTGGCGTGTTGGTATTAAGCCCGATGCAAATACCCCGGTGGTATGGAATGGTTATAGTTTTGTTTACAGAAGCACATCAGATACAGGTTATAATCAATCTCATTTTTACCAGTTCACCAAGAATGATTTCAGTGATATGGTGATGGATAGCTCTTCACGTGGGCTCGATTAT
Source organism: Lacibacter sp. MH-610 (assembly GCF_045780045.1). Classification (NCBI taxonomy): domain Bacteria; kingdom Pseudomonadati; phylum Bacteroidota; class Chitinophagia; order Chitinophagales; family Chitinophagaceae; genus Lacibacter; species Lacibacter sp. MH-610. The sequence goes on along the minus strand of NZ_CP116002.1, from coordinate 3,229,677 downwards.
AAATCTGTTAGCCGTAAGCTGGCAATCAAGACCGGCCTCTTCCCCTATTTCCGATCTATTCATAACTATGTGTTTCTTGATCTGCAGGTAGTTGATAACTGGCGTTGTTCATTTAATGTGTTCAGTATTTATGTATTTGAACCAAAGAGTTTGAGAGCATGGGTAAATGCTCCCGGAGGAAGATTTGGAAGTCTTGACCCGATGTGCGGTGGTTATGTTCGTAAATTTTTCGAATTCCCAATGGAAATACAGGAATACCGTAACAGGGCCAGGTTATTCCTTGAGGATTCTATTCCTGCCGGTTCAATTGTTTTGATTGTAAACCAGGGTACCGGCCAGGGCGGCGGTTTTGTAAATCCTAACTCAGCGTTTATTCAACAATGGCAGAACGATACATTAACGTACGGTTCCGGTAAGAGTATTTATCATACGTTTATCCGTAACGGGTTAACTGATATTAACAAGTTCACCAAAAACCTGCCTTTTGCCTTCCTGTATGAAAAAGGAAATCCCCAGATTTTAAGACAGTTTATTGGCGAAAACGAGAACGACTATATTGATGTGGTTGTTGATTTGCCGGCAAAACTTACACAGGGATCCGTAGAATCTCCATGGCTCGGTCCATCAAAAGAATGGAAAAACTTTACATGGGATGGATTTTATAAAGGAGGTCAAAAACCAAACGATTCAGTTTACTTTGAATTGTATGGAAAAACTCCAGCCGGTGCTGAGCATAAACTTGCAACTGTAACGAATGCCAAGGATACATCACTTTCATTTATTGATGCAAAAATGTATCCGCAGCTGAAAATGAAATTAAATTCAAAGGGCGATATAAGTCTTACGCCCTACCAGTTACAATACTGGAGATTAACAGGTTCGTCTTATCCTGAAGGTGCTATCGCTCCTAATGTGTTGTTTAAAGCAAAAGATACATTGGAGTTAGGAGAGCCTTTGAATTTTTCAGTTGCCTTCCGCAATATCAGTGAAGCAGCGTTTGACAGTTTGAAGTTGAAACTGGTGCTCACAGATAATAATAACGTACCGGTAACCATTGATTTGCCCAAGAAGAAACCATTGGTTTCAGGAGATACGATTGCTGTTTCTTATACCATTGATACCAAAAACAGGCAAGGAAACAACCTGTTGTACCTAATGGTGAACCCGGATAATGATCAACCCGAGCAATACCTCTTTAATAACTTTTTGTACAAGAGTTTTTATGTGAAGGGCGATAAGATTAATCCATGGCTGGATGTTACGTTTGATGGTGTGCATATTCTCAACAGGGATATCGTTTCATCAAAACCACATATCCTCATCAAGTTAAAAGACGACAGCCGCTTTATGGCGCTGAATGATACAACCGGATTAAAGATTAAAGTTCGTTACCCCGGTAACCCAGGTGTGATAAGGGAGTTTAAACTGGGAACTGATTCAGCCCGTTTCACGCCTGCATCTTTAAACAATGGTGATAACACTGCCACTGTGGATCTCTATCCTAATTTCCTTGCTGATGGTGATTATGAACTCACTGTTTCAGGTAACGACCGCAGCGGCAACAAAGCCGGAGAGTTGGAGTACAATGTTGCCTTCCAGGTAATCAATAAACCAATGATCTCTAACCTGCTTAACTATCCTAATCCGTTTACCACCTCAACCGCCTTTGTGTTCACACTCACAGGTTCACAGGTGCCTCAAAACATACGGATACAGATATTAACGGTTACAGGAAAAGTAATCAGGGAAATTACCAAAGAAGAATTAGGACCCATCCGCATCGGAAGAAATATCACTGAGTTTAAATGGGATGGAACCGATCAGTTTGGTAATAAACTGGCAAATGGTATCTATCTGTACCGTGTCATCACTAATCTCAACGGTCAGTCACTGGATCAATATAAAGCAACCGGCGATCAAACGGACCAGTTCTTTAACCGTGGATACGGAAAAATGTACTTGATGCGATAAAGTTTAAGTGAATAAAATAAAAGAGCCGGTTCATTTGAACCGGCTCTTTTGTTGAAACTATATCATACGTGGTAACTCTTACCGGGTATTCATTTCATACTGTAAGCGTGCATAATTATGATCTTGTTCAATAATATCTTTTACTAGGTATTTAGGTAAGCGGTTGCTGCGCTGAAGTACTTTTCTTTCAATAAGCCTGTAATTGCTTTTAATCAGTAAAGCAATTGATCCGGCAAAAGTCAAAGCTGTTAAAGCAATTGCAAATGGATTCACAGGTTTGTCTGCATTCATCTGGTTAATAATAGCGGAACAATTATAGGCAGCAGCAGCCAATAACAGCAGACCACCGGCAAGGGAAGTTTTTACAATTGCAGGACTAATGTTTTGCAGCATTTTTTGAGTTTCGCTGCGTAAATGGGAAAAGGAATATTTCAGATCCTTTTTACTGCAGTTAGGGCAATGATATGCAACCGATGCTGTTTTATAACCTGACCAGGAAAAGAAGTTTTCCAAAAAGAGGTTACGCTCTTTTAACTGTCGTATGCCATCTGAAACCTTGTAATTAAAGGCTCTGAAGGAAGTGATGTTATTTTCATTTCTTCCGGGAGCTATCTTGTCAATCAGTTTATAGTACAGATTGAGTATTCCTTTGATGAGAGGAGATGTATTATTACCTGTATCGGGCAGAGCTTTTACAATTTCGTAACCCTCTGCAAGTTTTTTAAGCATAACAGGCAGCACCGAAGGTGGATGTTTAAGATTACCGCTCATGATTATAACCGTTGCCGCAAGTGCAAAGTCAATACCTGCAGATACTGCAGCCACCTGCCCGAAATTCCTGGTAAGTGAAATACAACGGATTCTTGAATCCAGCATTACCAATTGCTCAATTTCAGCCAAAGTGCTGTCGGTACTGCCATCATCCACCCAAATCAACTCAATATTTTTAGGAACGTGTTTTTTGAGTTCATAGTAAAAGGGTAGGACAAACTCAGCTTCATTGTAAACGGGTACTATTATCGAAATATCTGCCATTTAAAGTTTCCATTAAGGGTTAGCAGCAAGGTGCTTTAATATAGATGCAAGATATGCAGGAAGCAGTACCTGTAAAAGGGGGGAACTTTGTGATTTTTAACGGCGTATTTTTACGAGTAACTGCGTACTTGTTGGCTACGCAGCACATACTTACCTATAATATCAAACTCCAGGTTCACTTTTGTACCCGGTGTTACATTTCTGATAGAAGTATGCTCATACGTATAGGGAATAATCGCTACTGTAAACCTGTTTTCTTTGATATTGAAAATTGTAAGACTGGTTCCGTTTAAACTGATGGACCCTTTTTCTACAATCAGCCTCATAAACTCAGGTTTTGGGTCAAACTCAAATTCATATTCCCAACTGCCTTCTTTTTCAATCAAGCTGATGCAGATTCCTGTTGTATCTACATGCCCTTGAACCAGGTGCCCGTCCAGTCTTGAGGGGAGTAAAAGACAACGTTCCAGGTTGATTATAGCACCGGGTTGCCAGCTGCCAAGCGTGGATTTCAACAAGGTTTCTTCAATGGCCGTGACACGATGGGAGCCGGGTTTTATTTCTTCCACTGTCAGGCAAACCCCGTCGTGCGAAACACTCTGGTCTACCTTTAATTCGTTTGAAATAGAAGAACTGATCCAGAAAGTGCAGTTGCTGCCTTTTTGTTCAACATCGGTAACAGTGCCCGTAGTTTCAATAATTCCTGTAAACATGGCTGCAAAATTACCTGCTTTTGGTAAAAGCCGAATTTATGTTTTGCTGAATGATGGAAGCTGCTTATATTTGCGCCTCTAAAATATTTAAGGGGGTATATATGCTTATTATCGATTCTAAAGATTGCGAAAACATTGACAAGGCGCTGAAAAAGTACAAGAAGAAGTTTGAAAAGAGCAAGGTATTGCTTCAGTTGCGTGAGCGTCAGTCATTTACCAAACCTTCTGTACGCAGAAGAGGTGAAGTGTTGAAAGCAATCTACAAGCAGCAGATTGCGAGCGGAAAAATTGAACTGTAAGAACATTTAACTACAGAAATAGCTGATAGCCGTAGAGTTTATTAACTTTACGGCTATCGTTGTTTTATGACTCCTGAAGCCAATATCCCATACAATGCATTTATTGAATACCTCAAGTATGAGAAGCGGTATTCTGTACATACCATCCGGGCTTACCGGGACGACCTGGAGCTTTTCTTTCAATACCTTACAGCAAGTTTTGGTGAAACCAGCTTAAAAGAAATTTCTGCGTCTTTTATACGTAGCTGGCTTGCCTATCAAAAAGAAAAAGGCGATTCCGCCAAAACCATCAACCGGAGAATTTCAAGTCTTAAGTCTTTTTTTAAACATGCCATGAAAACCGGCAGTTTAAGTGCCACACCTATGACTACAGTGGTTTCTCCCCGTATCAAAAAGCGCCTACCATCCTTTGTAGAGGAAAAGAGCATGTCCGTTTTATTTGCTCATGTGGAGTTTCCTGATTCATGGGAAGGGCAGGTAAACAGGCTGATGCTCATGTTGTTTTACAGCACCGGTATGCGTTTAAGTGAATTGGTGCATCTTAAAGAATCGCAGGTGGATTTAAGCAAAAACAATCTGAAGATTTTGGGCAAGGGCAACAAGGAGCGGCTCATACCTATCAATGAGGAACTTCGTGAAGAGCTGCAGCAATATTTATCAGCTAAAAAGGAAAAATTTTCAACTGAAGCAGATCACTGCCTGCTTGTAAACGAAAAGGGCAGGGGCTTGCATCCCAGGTATGTACAAACAAAAGTGAAACAATACCTTTCGCTTGTAACTACTGCCGAAAAGAAAAGCCCGCATGTAATACGTCATACGTTTGCTACCCACTTAATGAACAACGGGGCTGATTTGAATGCTGTAAAAGAGTTATTGGGACACAGCAGCCTGGCCGCCACACAGATTTATACGCACAATACAATTGAAAAGCTGAAGGACATACACAAAAAAGCCCACCCAAAGGCATAAGCCGGCCGATTAAAATCAGGTTAAAATCTGCCACTGTCAGCTAAATATATTTTGAAAAAAGATCGTATTGGAGTAAATTGAATGCAGGAAAAAATTCAAGACCCTTTGAATCCAGTTTCCAGTTCTTTCACATAATTATTCACACGAAAAAAAAGTTTGCTATGACTGTAAACATCCAGACTGTGCGGTTCGACGCCGATGCTAAACTGATTGATTACGTAAAACAGCGTGTACAGAAACTTCTCGGCTTTCATGACCGAATTATGAAAGTGGATGTGTACCTTAAATTAGACAACGTGGTACACAACATTAAAGACAAGGTAGCAGAGATTAAAGTACATGTTCCCCGTCAGCAGTTATTTGTAAAACAAACTTCCAAATCATTTGAACAGTCATTTGATGAAGCCCTTGATTCACTCATTACTCAATTAAAACGAAAAAAAGAAAAGCAATACCAGCTTTAAAAAACTACTCCAATCCCATTGCCACGGCAATGGGATTTTTTGTTTGGTGAAAGGGCGTTAATAAATTCATTGAATTTTCTCTTTAAAAATTTTTCCATTTCATGTTTTCCGTTACCTTTGCCTTCCCAAAAAATAGGGGTGCATACGTATGCACAGTAATCAGGCTCTTTTACAGATTGTTTTTTGAAATTTAATTATGCCACTTTAGCTCAGTTGGTAGAGCATCCCGACTGTAAACGTCGGGAAGGTCGTTGGTTGAGCACAAAAGGCAAAGGTTTTTGAAATAGTAGTATACGCCACTTTAGCTCAGTTGGTAGAGCAGCTGATTTGTAATCAGCAGGTCGTTGGTTCGAGTCCGACAAGTGGCTCTCAACAGTTCCGTTCGTTTGGAATTGGGGAAGGGCAGGTTCCAGAGCGGCCAAATGGGGCGGACTGTAAATCCGCTGTCTTTCGACTTCAGAGGTTCGAATCCTCTCCTGCCCACGAATACAATTTGAGAATTTGATAATTGTAGTTGTTCTTTGAGTTTGAAACAGGAAGCGGGGTAATTTTCAAATTATCTCATTTTCAAATTTTCAAATTGATATGCGGGAGTAGCTCATTTGGTAGAGCGGTAGCCTTCCAAGCTTCAGGTGGCCGGTTCGAGCCCGGTCTCCCGCTCCAAGAAGAGTTCTTTAAATAAGTTGATGTGAGTACGCCTCACTGATACTCTACCAGCCGTTGTAGCTCAGTGGTAGAGCACTTCCTTGGTAAGGAAGAGGTCGTGAGTTCAATTCTCATCAACGGCTCTGTTTTTGATGAATAGAGTTAAGAACGTACAAGAGTGCGACGCAACAGAAGCTGATAAATGTTTCTGTAGCTGACTACATAAATGATTTTAAACAGTTTTTTGTAAACACAATTAAAAACAAATAAGATGTCAAAAGAGACCTTTAAGCGGGAGAAACCCCACGTTAACGTTGGTACTATTGGCCACGTTGACCATGGTAAAACAACTTTGACTGCGGCTATTACAGACATCCTTTCTAAGAAAGGTCTGGCCCAGGCAAAAAAGTACGATGAAATTGATGGTGCGCCTGAAGAAAAAGAGCGTGGTATCACTATCAATACTGCACACGTTGAATACCAAACAGCAAACCGTCACTATGCACACGTTGACTGTCCCGGTCACGCTGACTATGTGAAGAATATGATTACCGGTGCTGCCCAGATGGACGGTGCTATCCTCGTAGTTGCCGCTACTGATGGTCCTATGCCTCAAACAAAAGAACACATCCTTTTGGCACGCCAGGTAGGTGTACCTAAAATTGTTGTGTTTATGAATAAAGTTGACCTGGTTGATGATGCTGAGCTTCTTGACCTGGTTGAAATGGAAATCCGTGACCTGTTAAGCTCTTATGGCTTTGACGGTGACAACACTCCAATCATCAAAGGATCTGCTACAGGTGCTTTAGCTGGTGAAGAAAAGTGGGTAAAATGCGTTGAAGAGTTGATGGAAGCTGTAGATTCTTACATTCCTCTTCCTCCCCGCCCGGTTGATATGCCTTTCCTTATGAGTGTGGAAGACGTATTCTCTATCACCGGTCGTGGTACAGTAGCTACCGGTCGTATTGAGCGTGGTGTAGTGAAAGTAGGTGAAGCAGTTGAAATTGTTGGTTTAATGGAAGCTCCTTTAAACTCTACAGTAACAGGTGTGGAAATGTTTAAGAAGTTGCTGGATCGTGGTGAAGCTGGTGATAACGCCGGTTTGCTACTCCGTGGTATTGAAAAGAAAGATATCCGTCGTGGTATGGTTATCTGTGCTCCTAAATCAATTACTCCTCACACTGAATTCAAAGGTGAAGTTTACGTATTGAGCAAGGAAGAAGGTGGACGTCACACTCCATTCTTCAACAAATACCGTCCTCAGTTCTATTTCCGTACAACTGACGTAACCGGCGAATGCCAGTTACCGGAAGGTACAGAAATGGTGATGCCTGGTGATAACACCAATCTTACTGTAAAACTGATTGCTCCTATCGCTATGGAGAAAGGTTTGAAATTCGCTATCCGTGAGGGTGGTCGTACAGTAGGTGCCGGTCAGGTAACTGAGATTCTGAAGTAATCTAAAAGCTGCGAGCTACGGGCTTTTAGCTACGGGCCGTGAGGCTTTCACGCAAAAGATTCTATCTTTGCAACATAGTGCTAAAAGCTGTTCCGCAACTGCGGAATAGCTTTTAGCTTTCTACGGGTATAGTATAACGGTAGTACAGAGGTCTCCAAAACCTTCAGTCTGGGTTCGAATCCTAGTACCCGTGCGAAGTAAATTCGAACATTAAAAACAAGAATTTTTGAAGATTCTCCAATTTTCAGATTTTCAAATCTTCAAATCCAAAATTTGAAATGAGCAAATTAACCGCCTACGTAAAGGACTCTTACAGAGAGTTGCTGGAAAAAGTAACCTGGCCCACCTGGAGCCAGTTGCAGCAATCAACCATGATTGTACTGGTGGCTACCCTCATCATTACCGGTATTGTATGGGTAATGGATTTAGGTATTGCCAGCCTGTTAGAGTTAGTTTATTCATTCTTTAAATCTTAAGTGTGATGAGTACTGAAGCAGCAAATGTTGAAACAAGCAAGTGGTATGTGCTGCGTGTTGTGAGCGGCAAGGAAAAGAAGGTGAAAGAATACCTGGATAAAGAAATTACCCGCAGTGGATGGGATAAAATTGTAAAACAGGTTTTTCTGCCGGTGGAAAAGGTGTACAAAGTTGCCAATGGAAAAAAAGTAGTACGTGAGCGCAACTTCTATCCCGGTTATGTAATGATTGAAGTAGAAGGCGGCAAGATGAGTGATGACATCCGTGAAACCATTGCCAATACCAGCAATGTGATTCATTTCCTGGGTAAAGAACATCCTATTGCATTACGTAAAGCTGAAGTAAATAAAATGCTGGGTAAGGTAGATGAAATGGCAGATGCAACCGGTATGACCATGAGTGAACCATTCATCATTGGTGAAACCATTAAGATCATTGATGGACCGTTTAATGATTTCAATGGTGTGATTGAAGAAGTAAACGATGAAAAGAAGAAACTCCGTGTTACGGTAAAAATCTTTGGCCGTGCTACACCGGTAGAATTAAACTACATGCAGGTAGAAAAAATCGCATAAAATTTTACCTAATAAAATTAAACCCCGGCTATCAGTCGGGGTTTTTATTTTAGATCAAACTACTTTAAAGGCGGTGAAGTAAAAATTATTAGCAGCCCCTATCAACTGCAGGTTTATATGCGGGTAGGCATGTTGAAATTCATGAAAGGCTTTGAATTCCTGGGTGGGAACAGAGAACTCATCAAAGAAAATAATGTCGCCTTTGTTGAGCAGGGGTGCAAATGAAGTTAAAACAAAGAGGGTAGCAGAATATAAATCTGCATCCAGCATAATGATCTTCTTTTTGTCATTCTGAAATGAACTTAAAAAAGAGGATAAGGTTTGCTGGAATAAACCCTGGTGAAAACTTCCTCTTGCATCATTGATTGCAGGTACCTGGTTATTAGTATTGAACATCCCTTTTTTATACACACCGAAATCTTCCGGCAAACCCGTGAATGTATCAAAGCCCCAGAAGCGGCTGTTTTCATTTTTATTTTCATTCAGAAACCAGCGGAATGATTGACCTGCTGCCACACCAAATTCAAGATAATGAACAGGCGCATCTAAAAGATGCTCCGCTTCCAAAACCCGTTGATACAAGGGGTATCTTTTTTCATAATCCCATTTAGACGGGAAATCATTCACTGCGTTTTTTTTATTTTTTCTGATCCAGGCAGAAAGTTTGGTTAAGTAATAGAGATTTGATAAAAAACCGGAGAGGAAACTGAAAATTTTATCTGCCTGAAATCTTATGAAAATGATCTTGGTATAACGAATGAGAAAAAGCTTCATTGTTTTTATTTTGCTGCCAACAATTTTTACATCGGCGAAAGTATTGTTTGTTTTAATACATAAGATGAAAATAATAGAGGAGAATATCGTTAACTTATTGCGTAATAAAAATTGAAAACCCCGACTGATAGCCGGGGTTTATTATGCTGAATGAATTAATTATTCTTGCGGAGTTGCATCTGCAGCAGGTGCGTCTGTTGTTGCTTCAACTTCAGGTAAAGCAAGTTCTGCCTGAACAACAGGAACTGGCTCCGGTGCGGGTGTTGGAGCGGGTGCTGCAACTACAGGTTTGGGCTTGGGAGCACTTTTCTTCTTAACTGCCGGTTTCGCTTTTTTAACTACAGGTTTTTTTGCTGCTTTTTTGGGTGCTGCTTTCTTTACCACCTTTTTCTTTGGAGCGGCTTTCTTTTTTGCTGCTGCTTTTTTAAAAGCTTTTTTTATTGCTTTCTTAGCTGCTTTCTTCACCGGTTTTTTAGCGGCCTTCTTTGCTTTTTTCGCCACTTTTTTTGGAGCACTTTTTTTCTTTGCTGCCTTTTTCTTAACAGCTTTCTTGACTGCTTTTTTTACAGGTTTCTTTGCAGCTTTTTTCTTTGACTTTGCCATAATAGAATGAGTTTTTAGTTGTTGAGTTGTTGGGAGATTGAAGTTAAATGAAATAATGAAGGGATTGTTTTTTGACTGGTATTTTTTTAAAAAATTATTGCTATCAGAAATGTAATCTTCACGACAGAATGCAAAAAGAATAATTATAAAATTTGAAGTAAAATTTACCTCTGATGAAACTCCCTTTATTAATGCCTTTGTTGCTATTGCTTTTCTCCTGTAAAAAAACGAAAATCATTAAAGAATCTGATTACTCAGAAGCTACCTATGCTATTGAGGTTAAAGGCTTATGGGCTTCGCCAGATTTTACGGTGCCTGCCGGAGTTCACTTCACCAATTTTGCAGGGATGGTTCATAATGCTGATGGCGAATTGTGGAAGCCGGGCAAGCTGGCTACAAAAGGAGTGGAGAATGTAGCAGAAACCGGAAGTACTACCGCCATTCTCCTGGAAATTGATTCTGTCATCAGAACCAAAAATGCACTTTCGCTCATTCTGTTTACACCGCCATCAGCCACGGGAATGAAAAAGTCAACCATTTATTGCAATTCCAATTACTCAATGATAAGTGTTGCCTCTATGATTGCACCCAGCCCGGATTGGTTTATCGGTCTCAGCGGATTAAATCTTTTCACCAATAAGAAATGGGTGGCCGATACAACAGTTCAACTCTTTGTATATGACTCAGGTACAGAGGAGGGGGATGTTTTCGGGTATAGCAACCCGCCCACAACTCCACAACAACCTATCAAACTGTTAGATGCTTCTGCGGCAACTGTTTTAGCAAATAGTAATTCAAGTTTGAAGGCCATAGCTGAAATCAGGCTATTGAAGCTATAGGCTTGTGAACTGGCTGGCGGTGTTTAAAGTAAATATTATTCATTCAAAAGAATAGGGTGTAGATAAACTAAAAAAATCAAAACAATGACTGGTTACAAAATAAGAAAAGTTCAAAATGAAGACATCCCCGGATTGAAAGAAGTATTAGACTCAAGTGAGCTGTTTCCGTCGGAATATCTGGAAGATATGATTTCTGACTACTTTACAAATCAAGAAACAACAGATATTTGGTTTACCTATATTCACAACAACCGACCTGTTGCACTTGGTTATTGTGCACCGGAAAAACTAACCAACGGAACATATAACCTCTATGCAATCGCAGTGCGAAAAGAATTACAGGGGCAAGGTATTGGACAGAAAATGATGGACTACATTGAAAAATTACTGGCTGAAAATGGGAAAAGGGTTTTAATTGTAGAGACGTCAAGTACTGACCATTATTCCCTGACCCGAAAATTTTATAACAAGCTTGGGTACAGACAGGAAGCAGTAATCAAAGATTTTTGGAATGACGGGGAAGACAAAGTGATTTTTTGGAAAAAGCTTGGCTATGCCGTAAACCAATAAACAAAGAAAGACACTAAGAATGTGGGACTTTGAAACGAATTCCTCAAAGTAAAGGGGGATAAATATTGGAAAATACAAGCCTTCATCTGAACATCAACTTATTCACAACCCTGAATTGCCCATTGTTTTAGCTGAAAAAGGCTAAAAATACTTGCTCAAACCCTTTGCCGGTAAGCGTTTGCCCCTTACCTTTGCCGTCCCAAAAAGTTCTTTGTTGTCCGTCATAGCCTTGGCGAAGATGGATTTGAATTTATTGCTTGGGAGTATCGCCGAAGGCGGTACGTTATCACCAAAAAACATTTTACAATGGCTAAAGAAATCTCAGGATTTGTGAAGCTGCAGGTAAAAGGCGGTCAAGCCAATCCTGCACCTCCCGTAGGTCCCGCACTCGGTTCAAAGGGTGTGAACATCATGGAGTTCTGCAAGCAGTTCAATGCAAGAACTCAGGATAAGATGGGTAAAGTATTACCGGTTCTTATCACCGTTTATACTGATAAGTCGTTCGACTTTATCATTAAAACTCCTCCTGCAGCAGTTCAGTTAATGGAAGCTGCAAAAATTCAGAAAGGTTCTAAAGAATCAAACCGTCAAAAAGTGGGTAAAGTAACATGGGCTCAGATTGAGGCCATTGCTCAGGACAAAATGCCTGACCTTAACTGCTTTACACTGCACAGTGCTATGAGTATGGTGGCAGGTACTGCACGCAGCATGGGCTTAACGGTTGACGGAAAAGCCCCCTGGGAAAATTAATATTATTCACCTTTAAAAAATTGAAACATGTCTCTGACTAAAAAAAGAAAAGTGGCTCAAGCTAAGGTGGATAATAACAAAGCTTATTCCCTTAAAGATGCTTCTGCACTCGTAAAAGAAATTAACTGCACTAAGTTTGACAGCTCTGTGGATGTACACGTTCGTTTAGGTGTAGATCCTAAGAAAGCTGATCAGGCTATCCGTGGTACTGTAACCTTACCGCATGGTACCGGTAAAACAAAAAGAGTATTGGTTCTCTGTACTCCTGATAAAGAAGCCGAAGCAAAAGCTGCCGGCGCTGATCATGTAGGTTTGGATGAATTCATTACTAAAATTGAAGGCGGCTGGGTTGATGTAGATGTAATCGTTGCAACTCCTGCTGTAATGCCTAAGATTGGTAAACTGGGTAAAGTACTCGGTCCCCGTAACCTGATGCCCAATCCTAAAACAGGTACAGTAACCAATGATGTTGCTGCTGCTGTAAATGAAGTGAAGGGCGGTAAAATTGCCTTCAAGGTTGATAAAGCAGGTATTGTACATGCTTCTGTAGGCCGTGTAAGTTTCTCTCCTGAGAAAATTGCTGCCAACGTACAGGAGTTCCTCAATGCAATAGTAAAAGCGAAGCCTTCTACTGCAAAGGGAACATACCTGAAGAGCATTTACATGGCCAGCACCATGAGCCCCGGTATTTCCATTGACACAAAATCATTCATGAACTAATCCTTTCAGGGTTTAAAAACACAAAGTCATGACAAAAGATCAAAAGAACGAAGTGATTGAACTGCTGAAAGGCAAATTCAGTCAATACAATAATTTCTACATTACAGATACTGAATCTTTAACAGTAGAACAAGTGGGTAAACTGCGCCGTGCCTGTTTCAACAAGAATGTTGAAATGAAAGTGGCTAAGAACACCCTTATCAAAAAAGCATTGGAACAAATTGATGCAGAGCGTTACACCGGTGTTTACGAAGCACTCAATAACGTAACCGCATTGATGTTCTCTGAAAATCCGAAAGAACCGGCAATGATTCTTTCTACGTTCCGTAAAGAAAGCAATGGTGATAAGCCTGTACTCAAAGCAGCTTTCATTAACGGTGATGTGTACAGCGGCGACAACCAGTTGAAGGCGCTCACACAGATCAAAACAAAGAACGAACTCATCGGAGAAGTTATCGGATTGTTGCAATCTCCTGCTAAGCGTGTACTTTCTGCTTTGTTACACAATGCAGAGAAGAAAGGTGAAGCTGCTGTGGCAGAGTAAGTAGCCCCTATCCCCTAAAGGGGGACAAGGAATACAAATCAAGTTCTTAAAATTAATAGCTCTTACTCCCCTTCAGGGGATGGGGGCACAACCAATGCCGATGAGGTTCAAATGCGGCACAATTAAATAACCATCCGCCGGACTCCTGAAGAGAATGAAGGCGGTTAAAAAGTAAAACAATGGCAGACGTAAAAGCATTAGCCGAATCATTAGTAGGCTTAACAGTAAAAGAAGTTCAGGAATTAGCTGAAGTATTAAAATCAGAGTACGGTATTGAACCTGCTGCTGCTGCAGTAGTTGTAGCTGCAGGTGACGGTGGTGGTGCTGCTGCTGCTGAAGAAAAAACTGCTTTCAATGTAATCTTGAAGAGCGGTGGTGCTTCTAAGCTCAACGTAGTTAAGATCGTTAAAGACTTAACCGGTCTTGGATTGAAAGAAGCGAAAGACTTAGTAGACGGAGCACCTAAGCCAATTAAAGAAGGTGTTTCTAAAGCAGAAGCTGATGAAATTGCAGCTAAGCTGAAAGAAGCAGGTGCAGATGTAGAAATCGCTTAATTGAACTTTGCATAGAAGTAGAACAATCCCGCCAAACGGCGGGATTTGTTTTTATGACGCTTAGTGTTCAAAAAACCCGCCTCGCAAATTTTGTTCCAAACCACAATCTCCCTAACTTTGCCTCCCTTAATTAAGGCTGAATAGCAAGTTGGCGCCCATTTACAGTCATAAATAACTGAAAATCAATTTATCTCGTCTTTGCAAAAAGACAGGAGCTATTCGTGTGCACAAACATAAAAACCGGTTAGAAACGTATGTCTTCATCAAGAGTTGCAGCAAACAAAAGAATCAATTTCGGAAAAGTGAAGAATCTGGCAGAAATTCCTGACCTCCTGGGAATCCAGATTCAATCCTTCAAAGACTTTTTCCAGTTAGAAACTACACCAGACAAGCGTAACAATGAGGGTCTCTTTAAAGTGTTCAAGGAAAACTTCCCGATCACTGATACCCGTAACATCTTCGTTCTGGAGTTCCTTGATTATTTTATTGACCCGCCCCGTTACACCATCGACGAATGTATGGAGCGTGGTTTAACCTACGCTGTTCCCCTCAAAGCCAAACTCCGTTTGAGCTGTAATGATGAGGAGCATGTAGATTTCCAAACCATTGTACAGGATGTGTTCCTCGGAAACATTCCTTACATGACGCCCCGTGGTACATTCGTTATTAACGGTGCTGAGCGTGTAGTAGTTTCTCAGCTTCACCGTTCACCCGGTGTATTCTTCGGTCAGAGCATTCACCCGAATGGAACCAAGATTTACTCTGCAAGGGTAATTCCTTTCAAAGGTGCTTGGATGGAATTTGCTACAGACATCAACAATGTGATGTATGCTTACATCGACCGTAAGAAAAAATTCCCTGTAACAACTCTGTTGCGTTCTATCGGCTTTGAAACAGATAAAGATATTCTGGAACTGTTTGGTATGGCTGATGAAGTGCCTGCTGATAAAAAAGCCCTGGCAAAACACGAAGGCAAGCGTTTGGCGGCCCGTGTACTCCGCAGCTGGGTAGAAGATTTTGTGGATGAAGATACCGGTGAGGTAGTGAGCATTGAGCGTAATGAAGTGGTATTGGAGCGAGATTCCATCCTGGATGCTGAAGCCATTGAAATGATCAGCGAAATGGAAGTGAAGAGTGTGTTCATTCAGAAAGAAGAAGTGAGTGGTGATTTTGCCATTATCTACAATACATTAAATAAAGATACTTCAAACAGTGAGTTAGAAGCGGTACAGCACATCTATCGCCAGTTGCGTGGTGCTGATGCTCCTGATAATGAAACAGCCCGTGGTATTATTGATAAATTATTCTTTAGTGATAAGCGTTATGATTTGGGCGAAGTAGGTCGTTATAAAATCAACCGCAAGCTCAACTTAAACTTCCCTAAAGAGAAGAAAGTATTAACGAAGGATGATATCATCTCTATCATTAAGTACTTAGTAAAACTTACGAATGCCAAAGCGGAGATTGATGATATTGACCACCTGAGCAACCGTCGTGTACGTACAGTGGGCGAGCAGTTGTATGCTCAGTTTGGTGTGGGTCTGGCACGTATGGCACGTACCATTCGTGAGCGTATGAACGTACGTGACAACGAGGTGTTTACTCCGGTGGATTTGATTAATGCAAGAACACTTTCTTCAGTGATCAACTCTTTCTTTGGTACATCACAGTTATCACAGTTCTTAGATCAAACCAACCCGCTTTCTGAAATCACGCACAAGCGTCGTATCTCAGCTTTAGGTCCCGGTGGTTTGAGTCGTGAGCGTGCCGGCTTTGAGGTGCGTGACGTACACTACAGTCACTATGGTCGTCTTTGTACGATTGAAACTCCTGAAGGTCCGAACATTGGTTTGATCTCTACTTTGTGCGTACATGCCAAAGTAAATGATATGGGCTTTATTGAAACACCTTACCGTAAAGTAGATGATGGTAAAGTTGATTTCAAGAAACTCACGTACTTAAGTGCAGAAGAAGAAGATACAGCGAAGATTGCACAGGTGAATGTGGAAGTGGATGAGAAAGGACATTTATCAGAAGAGAAAGTCCGTTCACGTGAAAGTGGTGACTTCCCGATCCTGGATAAAGCAGAAGTAGAATATATGGATGTTGCGCCCAACCAGATTGTAGGTTTGAGTGCTTCGTTGATTCCGTTCCTGGAGCATGATGATGCCAACCGTGCCCTGATGGGATCAAACATGCAACGCCAGGCGGTACCGTTAGTACGTCCACAGGTACCTATTGTAGGTACAGGATTGGAAGCCATGGCCGCACGTGACAGCCGTATTCAATTAACATCAGAAGGTAACGGTGTGGTTGAGTATGTAGATGCCAATGAAATTCATGTGCGCTATAACCGTAATGATGAGCAGAAGATGGTAAGTTTTGAAGAGGACCTGAAAGTGTACAAACTCACCAAGTTCATCAAAACCAACCAGAGCACTTGTATCAACTTAAAACCATGTGTTGCAAAAGGACAGGCTGTAAAAGAAGGTGACTTCCTTACAGAAGGTTATGCTACAAAAGATGGAGAGCTGGCATTGGGCCGTAACCTGAAAGTGGCGTTCATGCCATGGAAAGGTTACAACTTTGAAGATGCCATCGTAATTAATGAAAAGATTGTACGTGAAGACTTGTTTACTTCTGTACACGTAGAAGAATATGAACTGGAAGTGCGTGATACAAAGTTGGGTGAAGAAGAATTAACTCCTGATATTCCTAATGTAAGTGAAGAGGCTACCAAAGACCTCGACCAAAACGGTATCATCCGCATTGGTGCTGCCATTAAAGAAGGTGATATCCTCATTGGTAAAATCACTCCTAAAGGTGAAAGCGATCCAACTCCTGAAGAGAAGTTATTGCGTGCCATCTTTGGTGATAAAGCCGGTGATGCAAAAGATGCTTCATTAAAAGCACCAAGCGGAACAGAAGGTGTGGTGATTGATAAGAAACTCTTCCAGCGTGCGAAGAAAGATAAGAATAGTAAGATCCGTGAAAAGGCATTGTTGGAGAAAGTAGAGAAGATTCATGAGAAGAATATCAACGACCTGATGGAGTTGCTGCTTGGCAAACTTACAGGTCTGTTGAAAGATAAAGCAAGTGCCGGTGTAAGTAACAACTTTGGTGAAGTGTTGATTGGTAAAGGTGCGAAGTTCAATCCGAAGAACCTTGCAGGTATTGATTACCAAAACGTAAATCCTCTTGGATGGACAGGTGATGCACATGTAGATGAGCTCATCAACCAGTTGCTCCACAACTATAACATCAAGTACAACGAAGAACTCGGCCGTTACAAGCGTGAGAAATTCAACATCAGCATTGGTGATGAATTACCTGCAGGTGTATTGAAGCTTGCGAAAGTTTACCTGGCTGTGAAGCGTAAACTGAAAGTGGGAGATAAGATGGCGGGTCGTCACGGTAACAAAGGTATTGTGGCTAAGATTGTACGTGCAGAAGATATGCCGTTCCTTGAAGATGGAACTCCTGTTGATATTGTACTGAATCCATTGGGTGTACCAAGCCGTATGAACCTTGGCCAGATTTATGAAACGGTGCTTGGCTGGGCAGGTGAAAAACTTAATGTACGTTTTGCAACTCCCATCTTTGATGGTGCTACTGTTGAAGAAATTGCAGGCAATATTGAAAAAGCAGGATTGCCAAGCTTCGGTCATACATTCCTGTATGATGGAGAAACAGGTGAGCGTTTCCACCAGAAAGCTACAGTGGGTATCATTTATATGATTAAACTGCATCACATGGTGGATGATAAGATGCACGCCCGTTCTATCGGACCCTACTCACTCATTACACAACAGCCGCTGGGTGGTAAAGCTCAGTTTGGTGGTCAGCGTTTTGGTGAGATGGAGGTATGGGCATTGGAAGCGTACGGTGCATCCAACATCCTGCAGGAGTTACTCACTATTAAATCTGATGACATCATCGGTCGTGCCAAGACTTATGAAGCCATCGTTAAGGGTGACAACATTCCAAGACCGGGTGTTCCTGAATCCTTCAACGTATTGGTGCATGAATTAAGAGGATTGGGACTGGATCTGAAGTTTGAAGAATAAAAAAGGCAGAGCCATGAGCTTGCAGCCATGAGCTGCGAGCTGTAATTATAACACAATTAGTAACAGTAAATAAAAAGTAACAAGCTCATAGCTGGTTGCTTGAAGCTAAAAGCTCAAAACATATGGCATTCAAAAAAGACAATCGTCAAAGACCAGTTTTCTCAAAAATTACCATTGGTCTTGCGTCTCCCGATACCATTCTGGAACGCAGTTTTGGTGAAGTGTTGAAGCCCGAAACAATTAACTACCGTACTTACAAACCTGAACGTGATGGTTTGTTTTGCGAGCGCATTTTTGGTCCTGTAAAAGATTATGAGTGTGCCTGCGGTAAGTACAAGCGTATTCGTTATAAAGGCATCGTGTGCGACCGCTGCGGTGTGGAAGTAACAGAAAAGAAAGTACGTCGTGAGCGCATGGGTCACATTAAACTTGTGGTGCCTGTAGTGCATATCTGGTATTTTAAATCATTGCCCAACAAGATTGGTTATTTACTGGGTATGAGCTCTAAGAAATTAGAGACGATTGTTTATTACGAGCGTTACGTGGTAATACAGGGCGGTGTAAAAGAAAACCTCAATAAAGGTGATTTGTTAACCGAAGAAGAGTACCTGGATTTGCTGGATACACTTCCTAAGGATAATCAATACCTGCCTGACGAAGACCCCAATAAGTTTATTGCGAAAATGGGTGCTGAAGCTGTGCATGATTTATTGGCACGTATTGATCTTGATGATTTGAGCTACACGTTGCGTAACGCTGCAGCTAATGAAACTTCTCAGCAACGTAAGGCGGATGCCTTAAAGCGTTTGAGTGTGGTAGAAGCTTTCCGTGAAGCGAATTTGAATATTACCAACCGCCCTGAGTGGATGGTAATGCAATACATTCCTGTTATTCCTCCGGAACTGCGTCCGTTAGTGCCTTTGGATGGCGGTCGTTTTGCATCAAGTGATTTGAATGATTTGTATCGTCGTGTAATCATCCGTAATAATCGTTTGAAGCGTTTGTTGGAGATTAAAGCTCCTGAAGTAATCCTTCGTAACGAGAAGCGTATGTTGCAGGAAGCGATTGACAGCTTGTTTGATAACTCAAGAAAATCAAACGCCGTAAAAGCTGAAGGCGGTCGTGCATTGAAATCATTGAGTGATGTGTTGAAAGGTAAACAAGGTCGTTTCCGTCAAAACTTACTCGGTAAGCGTGTTGACTACTCTGGTCGTTCTGTAATTGTAGTAGGCCCTGAATTGAAATTGCATGAGTGCGGTTTACCAAAAGATATGGCTGCTGAATTGTTTAAGCCATTCATCATCCGTAAGTTGATTGAAAGAGGTATTGTAAAAACAGTGAAGAGCGCAAGGAAATTGGTTGATAAGAAAGAAGCTGTTGTTTGGGATATCCTTGAAAATATTTTGAAAGGTCATCCTGTGATGCTCAACCGTGCCCCAACGCTGCACCGTTTGTCTATCCAGGCCTTTCAGCCGAAGTTGATTGAAGGTAAAGCCATTCAATTACACCCGCTGGTAACGAGTGCCTTCAACGCCGACTTTGACGGTGACCAGATGGCGGTACACGTACCGTTAAGCAATGCTGCTGTATTAGAAGCACAATTGCTGATGTTGGCGAGTCATAACATTCTTAACCCGCAAAACGGTACACCAATCACCCTTCCTTCACAGGACATGGTGTTGGGTCTGTACTACATTTCAAAAGCAAAGAAATCTACTGCTACTGAAACAGTGAAGGGTGAAGGCAAAGCATTTTACTCTCCTGAAGAAGTGATTATTGCCTACAATGAAGGTCGTGTAGATCTGCATGCGCCAATCAAAGTAAAAGCCAATGTTCGTGAAAACGAAACACTGGTAAACAAGTTGATTGAAACAACAGTAGGTCGTGTGATCTTTAACCAGCATGTACCAAAAGAAGTAGGTTTTGTAAATGCGGTATTGACGAAAAAGAACCTTCGTGAAATCATTGGTGATATTATTGAAATTACGAACGTACCAAAGACTGCTAAGTTTTTGGATGACATCAAACAGCTTGGTTTCCGTATGGCTTACCAGGGTGGATTGTCGTTCAACATTAATGACCTGATCATTCCTGAAATCAAAGCCGAGTTGGTTGATAATGCACAAGGTGAAGTAAGTGAAGTATGGGATAACTATAACATGGGTCTTATCACCAACAACGAACGCTATAACCAGATCATTGATATCTGGAGCCGTGTGGATACACGTGTAACAGAAACATTGATCCGTGAAATGGCAACAGATAAACAAGGATTCAACTCCGTGTTTATGATGCTGGATAGTGGTGCCCGTGGTAGTAAGCAGCAGGTAAAACAGCTGGCCGGTATTCGTGGATTGATGGCGAAGCCACGTAAGAGTGGTTCTACCGGAAGTGAGATCATTGAAAACCCGGTTCTTTCCAACTTTAAAGATGGATTGAGCGTATTGGATTACTTCATTTCTACACACGGTGCCCGTAAAGGTCTTGCGGATACTGCGTTAAAAACTGCGGATGCGGGTTACTTAACCCGTCGTCTCGTTGACGTTGCACAAGATGTGGTGATTAATGATGAAGATTGTGGTACACTGCGTGGTATTGCTACCAGTGCACTGAAAGATAACGAAGATATTATTGAACCATTGAGCGATCGTATTGAAGGACGTACTTCATTACATGATGTTTATGATCCTCAAACCGATGTTTTGATTGTAGGGGCAGGTGAAGAAATTACCCCTGCTGTTGCACGCAAAATTGAAGACGCAGGTATTGAAACAGTTGAGATCCGTTCTGTATTGACTTGCGAAAGCAAGCGTGGTGTGTGTGTGAAGTGTTATGGTAAAAACCTGGCCACAGGTGCCATTGCACAAAAAGGTGATGCAGTAGGTATCATTGCGGCACAATCCATTGGTGAGCCTGGTACACAGTTAACACTCCGTACCTTCCACGTGGGTGGTGTTGCGGGTTCTGCATCAGTAGAAAGTGCATTGCCTGCTAAGTTTGATGGTACTGTTCAGTTTGATGGTTTACGTACTGTAACTACAACGAATAACGAAGGCGATAAAGTACAGATCGTAATCGGTCGTACCGGTGAAGCAAGGATCATGGATCTGAAAAATGATCGTATCCTCATCACCAACAACATTCCTTATGGTGCAACCTTAACAGTGAAAGAAGGTCAGCAGATTAAGAAAGGTGATGTGTTATGTACCTGGGATCCGTTCAACAACGTAGTAGTTGCTGAAATTGCAGGTAAGATCAAGTTTGAAAACATCATTGATGGTATTACGTTCCGTGAAGAAGCAGATGAGCAAACCGGTCACAGAGAGAAAGTGGTAATTGAAACAAAAGATAAGACCAAGATTCCTGCGTTGATTGTAGAAGGAAGCAAAGATGTAAAATCTTATAACCTTCCTGTAGGTTCACACATCGTAATGGAAGAAGGTGATGAAGTAGTAGCCGGACAGGTGTTAGTGAAAATTCCACGTGTACTTGGTAAATTGAAAGATATCACGGGTGGTCTTCCACGTGTTATGGAGTTGTTTGAAGCCCGTAACCCAGGTAACCCTGCTATTGTTTCTGAAATTGATGGTGTGGTAGCATTTGGTGCCATTAAGCGTGGTAACAGGGAGATCATTGTAACCAGTAAGGATGAAGTAACCAAGAAATACTTAGTGCCTCTTACACGCCAGATCCTGGCACAGGAAGGCGACTTTGTTAAAGCAGGCAGCGCCTTGAGCGATGGACAAATTGCTCCCGGTGATATCCTTACCATCAAAGGTCCTTTTGCAGTACAGGAATACGTGGTAAATGAAATTCAGGAAGTATATCGTTTACAGGGTGTAAAAATCAATGATAAACATATTGAGGTGATCGTTCGCCAGATGATGAAGAAAGTAGAAATCATTGATGCGGGTGATACCAAGTTCTTAGAAGAAGATTTAGTGGATCGTTTCGAATTCATTGATGAGAACGACCGCATCTTTGATAAGAAGGTGGTAACAGAGCCCGGCGACAGTAAGTTCCGTCCCGGTCAAATCATCACCCTCCGTGAACTGCGTGAAGAAAACAGTGTGCTGCGCCGTGCTGATAAGAAGTTGATTGAAGTACGTGATGCACATCCTGCTACTGCACAACCGGTATTGCTGGGTATTACCAAAGCTTCATTGGGTGTACAAAGCTGGATTTCTGCAGCATCCTTCCAGGAAACAACAAAGGTGTTGAGCACTGCAGCCATAGAAGGTAAAACGGATTACTTACTTGGATTGAAAGAGAATGTAATCACCGGTCACGCAATCCCTGCAGGTACAGGCTTGCGTGAGTTTGAAAACATGATCGTGGGCAGCAAGGAAGAATATGAATTGCTGTTAACCACCAAGGAAGCGATGAGTTTTGACGACGAAGAATAACCATTAGTCGAATATTTTCAACGCCTCAACATTCATTTGTTGAGGCGTTTTTCATTGTAAGAATGGCGCATCTGTTAATGCATTCTTAAAATTCATTTCAATTTTTTTGAAAGGCGTTGAATGTGTTACTTTGCCCGCTATGAAAGGATTTCAGAGTATATTATTGTATGTGGTAACGGCTGCAGTTGCGGTTTTATTTGTATTGCATTTTACTGCCGGTAAAAAATCATCATCTCCGGCATCTGATAAAAAAGAAGCAAAGGACCCTAATGATTCAGCACGTCATATCAAGGTTGCTTATATTGATCTGGATACCATACAGAAGTACTATGAATTTTTCAAACTGAAGAATAACGAAATTGAATCTGATAAACAGCGTATCGATAACCAGATTCAGAGTGATCTTTCCAAGCTGGAAAATGACCGGGTTGCTTTCTTAAAACGTGGTCAATCCATCACCCAGCAGGAAGCAGAAGCATTTCAGCAGGAGTACCAGTCAAGATATCAGCAAATAGGTCAACGTCAGCAAACACTCCAGAATCAACATTTAGACCGCCAGGCAAAAGCCATTGATGATATTCAAAAAAGAATCAACCTGTTTCTGCAGGGTTATAATCAATCAAAGCGTTACGATTTTATTTTCTCCACCCAGGAAGGAAATCCTACTTTGTATTATAAGGACAGTGCCTTTAATATTACTGCTGACGTGATTAAAGGCCTCAATGAAGAATATAAAAAGACCAAGAAACAGTAAGGGTACCGGTTTTAAAATCAGCTTCCTTTTTTACGGTTAATGCTTATCTTCCGTTTCAATTCTGAAACGAAAACCAACCCCATGTCACAAACTGAATTTAAACCCACTTTGGGATTGCTGGATGCTACCATGATTGTAGCGGGCAGTATGATCGGTTCCGGTATTTTTATTGTTAGTGCAGATATTGCCCGAAATGTAGGCAGTGCCGGATGGCTGATTGCTGTATGGCTGATCACCGGCTTAATGACTATAATAGCTGCCGTTAGCTATGGTGAACTAAGTGGTATGTATCCAAAAGCTGGTGGGCAGTATGTTTATTTAAAGGAAGCATTTAATCCCTTGGCAGGCTTTTTATACGGATGGAGTTTCTTTGCAGTGATACAAACCGCTACAATTGCAGCAGTTGGTGTAGCATTTAGCCGATTCACCGCATTTCTAATTCCTGCGGTTGGTGAAAAAAATATTCTATGGGGTATTGAAAATGGTTTGAATGAAGCAGGTGTAATGCAATATTCTTTCTCAATAAGTGCCGCACAATTATTGGCAATACTGTTGATTATAATATTAACTTATACAAATACTAAGGGTATTCAAGGCGGTAAAATAATTCAAACAACATTTACTTCGGCAAAGCTTCTTTCCCTTTTTGGGTTAATTATTTTAGGCTTTTTACTCGCTAAAGAAAATTTTTGGGCACAAAATTGGGAAACAGGATTACAATCTGCTCAGTTGGAAAAGGGAGCTGATGGGAATTTCTTACAAAATGGCAATTGGTTACCAATATCAGGAACTGCTTTAATTGGGGCGATTGCTGCTGCTATGACGGGTTCAATATTTAGCAGTGATGCTTGGAATAATGTAACATTTATAGCAGGAGAAATTAAAAATCCAAAACGTAATATCGGCTTAAGTCTTTTTTTGGGAACATCAGTAGTTACTATTATCTATATTACCGCTAATTTAATGTACCTCTATGTTCTTCCATTAACAGGTACAAATAGTATTGCTTTTCCGGAAGGTGAGCGTGTTGCTGTTGCAGCTTCAAATTCAATATTTGGAACAGCTGGCTCTATTATTATTGCTGTTATGATCATGATCTCAACTTTTGGTTGTAATAATGGATTAATACTTGCTGGTGCCAGAGTTTATTATACTATGGCTAAAGACGGTTTGTTCTTTAAAAAAACAGGTGAATTAAACAAGAATGCAGTTCCCGAATGGGCAATGTGGGCACAATGTATTGTCGCATGTTTATTGTGCTTAAGTGGTAGATATGGTGACCTTTTGGATATGGTATCATTTGTTGTGGTATTATTTTATGCACTTACAATATTTGGAATTTTTAGATTACGAAAAACCAAACCACAAATAGATAGACCTTATAAGGCTTTTGGTTATCCCATTCTCCCTGCCTTTTATATATTACTGGCAGTAACTTTTTGTGTATTCTTGATCTTAATGAAGCCGAAGTTTGCATTAATTGGACTTGGAATTACATTGATTGGAATACCGTTGTATTATATTGCTGTAGCTTCGCAAAAGAAATAAAACAATGCGTGTGAATTTTGAACAATTATTTCAGCAATTTCAATCTATTAAAGCCGGAGTAATAGGTGATGTAATGCTTGATTCCTATTTATGGGGGAAGGTAGAACGTATTTCACCGGAAGCTCCCGTGCCGGTTATTACACTGGAGAAAAAAGAAGCCCGTATTGGCGGTGCCGGAAACGTAGCATTGAATCTTGCTTCACTCGGAGCACAGGTAAGTATGCTGAGTGTGATGGGGTCAGATGAAGATGGCCGTCAGTTGAAAGGATTATTGGAAGATCAAAAAATCAAGACTGATTTTTTATTGGAAAGCAGCAAACGTATAACCACTAATAAAACACGTATCATCAGCCGTAATCAACAGATGATGCGGGTGGATAATGAAATTACTGCTGATCTTGGTTATGAAGATGAAAACAGGTTGATACTGGCTGTACAACATTTTATTGCCCAGGAAAAACCGGATGTGATTGTTCTTGAAGATTATAACAAGGGAGTATTAACAGAAACAGTGATCCGTAAAGTTATTGATTTGTGTAAGCATCATCGCATTATCACGGCGGTTGATCCGAAGCGGAAAAACTTTTTTACCTACACAGGTGTAGATATTTTCAAACCGAATTTAAAAGAAGTAAGAGAAGCACTGAACATACTTTCAGCAAAAGCTGATATAGAATCGCTTCAGAGTATTCATGAGCAATTACATCAACAGCTGAAGCATCAGATTTCGTTTATTACGCTTTCAGAAAAAGGCGTTTTCTACAGAGATTCCAAAGAAAGCAAAATCATCCCTTCACATCTCCGCAATATTGCTGATGTGAGTGGAGCAGGTGATACAGTGATTGCCACAGCGGCATTGGTATTTGCTGCTACCGGAAATACAGAACTGATGGCTGAAATTTCCAATATAGCCGGTGGTCTTGTATGCGAAGAAGTAGGTACGGCAGCCATCAACAAAGACCGTTTGTTACAGGAGTGTAAACATTTACTTAATTAATGCTGCATGCAGTAGTAGTTGTTTGCAAGCCATTATATTTATTTAATTCTTTCTGATTATTAGCATGAGTCAACCATTCTCTATAGCCATTCATGGTGGTGCAGGTACCATTTCAAAAAATGATCTTTCACCTGAACAGGAAGCGGCTTATCATCTTGCTCTTAGTGAAGCGTTGGCAGCAGGGTATTCTTTACTCGAAAAAGGAGCTTCTGCTATGGATGCAGTAGCCGCAGCAGTAGTATCATTGGAAGATTGTATTCTTTTTAATGCCGGCCGTGGTGCTGTGTTTACGAAAACAGGAACACATGAAATGGATGCATCCATTATGGATGGAGCTTTCTTACAGGCGGGTGCAATTACCTGTGTAAAGCAGGTGAAGAATCCTGTTTTGTTGGCAAGGGCGGTTATGGAAAAGAGTGAGCATGTAATGTTGAGCGGCGAAGGAGCTCTTCAGTTTGCTAAAGAGCAGCAACTGAAACTGGAAGAAGAAACTTATTTCTTTTCGCAATTCCGTTATGAACAATGGCAGTTAGTAAAAGATGAACAAACAATAGCGTTGGATCATAATATTAAAACAGAAAAAAAGTTTGGAACAGTTGGCGCTGTGGCTTGTGATGCAAAGGGGAATATTGCAGCCGCTACCAGTACAGGTGGTATGACCAATAAAAACTACAATCGTATTGGCGATACACCCATCATAGGAGCCGGTACTTATGCTAATAACCGAACCTGTGCTATTTCCTGTACCGGGCATGGAGAGCTTTTTATAAAAGCAGTAGCTGCTTATGATGTAAGTTGTTTGATGGAGTATGAAGGATATACTTTGCAGCAGGCAATGGAAACCGTTACGCTGGATAAACTGGTAAAGATAAACGGAGAAGGAGGAATGATTGGTACAGATGCAAACGGGAATGTGGCTTTGGTTTTTAACAGCGAAGGAATGTATCGTGGATGGCAGAAGAGTAACGGAGAAAAAGTAACGGCTATCTATCAATAATACATCTCTGTCTTATCTTTGACATATGCAGAAATACGCCGTAATTGTTGCCGGAGGTTCCGGGAAAAGAATGGGTACTGAAATTCCCAAACAGTTTTTATTGTTGAAGGGCAAACCGGTATTGTATTATACCATCCATGCATTTCAGAAAGCATTCAATGATATCAGGATTATTCTTGTTTTACCCGAAGAACATCTGGAATTAGGAAAAGAAATTGTAGATGGTTATTTTGATGCCTCCGGTATCTTAATTACAAGAGGTGGTGAAACAAGATTTCATTCAGTACAAAACGGGTTAAAACTTATTGAAGAAGAAAGTATAATATTTGTGCATGATGGTGTTCGCTGCCTGTTAAGTACACAGTTGATCCAACGTTGCTTTGAAACAGCTATGGAAACAGGAAGTGCCATACCTGTAACGGATTGTAAGGATAGTGTCCGGCAGGTTTCTGAAGCCGGTAATGAAGCCATTGACCGCAGTAAATTAAAACTGGTACAAACGCCACAAACATTTCACAGCAAAATTCTCCTGCCTGCTTTTGAAATTGATTATAAAGAACGGTTTACTGATGAAGCCAATGTAGTGGAAGCCTTTGGTTTGAAAGTAACACTGGTGCCTGGTGAGGAAACCAATATTAAGATTACGAATCCTGTTGATTTGGTTATTGCTGAAAGTATCCTTGAAAATTGATCACTATTCTTTCATCCATCTCAGTAATTTAGGCAGGCGATTCATTCTTAAAGCGGGATAGGTTTCTTCTATCGCCCCATAACTGCTGTAAAAATAGGCGAGGTTCCTTACATCACTTCCTTCAAAATCCAATAAGCAATTTTCGCCTGCATGTTTATGTATAAAACGATCAATCAAATAATGGGAGGCTCCGATCGTTTTTCCATTGGGATGATTACCGGCAAGAATATAGTACCAGCGATTGTGTGAAAAGAAAAAAATGGCAGAAGCCAGTAACTCGTCTTTCAGGTAAATCCCGATGCTTTCAGTTTTTTGATGTTGCTGTACTTTCTGGTACAATTGTTCAAACAGTTCAACTTCTTCGTCACGGATAGGTGAAATCCGTTGCAGGGTTTGCTTTGCTAAAACCAGTACCTCTTTTACCGGAACATCATTACGAATTTCCAATGCTGAAGTTGCTGCTTTCTTAATATTCCGTTTCAGGTTGGTTCTGTACTTACCGGTAATTTGTTCATAAGTTTGGTGCAGATCAAGAATATAATTACTTCGAACCGTCATGGGAATGCCTTCGATACTAAACATATTTTTACGGTTCAGGTAAATATCAATGTACCTGAATTTTTCCGGTATTGCTTTTAAGAATTCATGCAACTGTTCTTCAGTTATTGTTCTGCCTGAAAAAATCCCCAATGAAGCACAAAACCAAGGCTGGTACAAATAGTAAATGCCATATTTCTTATTCCATGTTAATGGCAGTACAGCTTCATAATCATTTAATACCAGTGCATCCCAGTTTTTACTCATCGTGTCAAGGTACCAACTGTAAGCATAAATCAATCCATTGGAAGATTGTGTAATACAGTGATCCCATTTTTCTTTATTGATTGACTGGTTTGGTATGTATTGAATGGCAGCCATCAGAAGGGCAAACGTCTGTCAAAACTTTTTAAACTGATGTTCTGAATATTGATACTGAAACTGATATTCCTGGTAAAACGCTTCTCTGGAATGTATGACTGAAAATAATCTCTGAACACACGGCTGTACAAAACAGGCACATAAATGTTCAACACTTTTTTAAACAGGGACAGTTGAAAGCCTGCATCATATACAATCCGGCTGGTTTCTGCATTCCGTTTCCACGCTTCTGCATAGGTGCCCACATCAACAAATACTTTTAAAGGAATTTTTACCGGTAATACATTGAGTATATTTATCTGGTCCGGTATATCTGATGTAAAGTTGATGGCTGTTAACCAGTCATCTGTTTTACCGATTTTAGAAGCCAGTAAATCTGTGCGCACTTTAAAGAAACCATCCCGCTGCATAATTTGCTGACTGGTAAATCCTTCAAATTCATTTCTCCCAACAAAATAGTTATTGTACGTATAATCTTCATAACCATTGGCACCCGTAAGGTTCAAATGAAACGGATCTGTTAGAAAACGTTCTGTACTTGTGATATTGCCGGTATAAAAGAATTTGCCTGCAAAGAAACGTACATCAACTCCATGTTTATCATTGTAGTTAAAATGATAATTACCTGTAAAAGCAAGCCGAACAAAATTTTTGGCTTGTTCTGCCAGCAACTCAGCACTGTACGGATAAAGTGCTCTGCTCTCTCTTATTACGAAACGAAGTTGATTGAGATAACGACTGCTTCTTTCTTCAGAAATCCTGGTAATGCGATCGCCATTCGGTAATGTGTCTCTGCCAAAACGAAGACCATCTTCATTAAAGAAAAAAGTTTTCCATTGAATAAATCGTTCTCTTGTGCTTAGAGGGTCATTTTCTTTGAAAATAATTTTTATGGAGGGAGCTATTTTCCTGAAGGCGAGATTATAAATATTGTTAGCGGTATCCGTAAAATTGTCTGCATTGAATTTCATTGCACTGAGGGCAATCGTTATGCGGTCAAATGTTTTGTGGGGGTGAAATGTATAAGCTATTCTTCCTAAACCATTCAACTCTTTGCTTTTGAAACCGTAGGCCGGTGCCAGCAGAAACTGGAAACGGGAGGAAGGTAATGTGTAGTTTGTAACTGCTGCGCCCAGCATGAAACCGTCATACATGTTAAAAGCAGGAAAAGGACTGATAGAAACAATTCTTGTACTATCGTTACCAAAACCAATCAAAGGCTTGAACTGTATTTTTAACTTCGAGGGTTGCACTAACGGACCTGTTTTGTTCAGCAGGCTGAATTCATAGTCCAGAGTCATACCGCTGGATTGTTCCAGTGTTTGTTTCAGATCAGCAGGGGAGGGGTGTTTGAACTTCCATTGTTCAAAATACAATTGCATAGCTTTGTCCAATGCAGCTTTGCCAAGCTTATGCTCCAGCAGTTGCATAAACGCTGCACCTTTTGTATAAGCAATTAAGCCATAGTTCAGTTCCGTTAAACTGTCACTGTTTGTATTTAAAGGTTGATCTTTTTTCCATTGATACAAACTGCTGAGGAATGTTTTTTCACCGGCAATATCTTTTTCTTCGTGCAGCCAATATTCTTTAAAGCGGCTCACTTCCTTGTCAAAGCGTTTATCGTAGTAGGAATTGATGCCTTCATCCATCCACGCAAATCTCCGTTCATTACTGCCTATCATTGCCTGGAACCAGTTATGTCCTACTTCATGTTCAATTACACTTTCTAATGCTTCTTCGCTGTTAGTTGGAGATATACTGGTGATGCAGGGATATTCCATTCCCCCTTCAAATCCCATTTTAGCTTCTGCCACTGCAACGGATGTGTAAGGATATGCACCAATGAGATTGCTGCGGAAACGAATAGCATCTTTTGCCATGGCTGTACTTTGCGCCCAGATTTTTTGCGATGAGGGGTCAAAGGCTGTGAATACATCAATTGTTTTACCGTTACTGCTTTGAATTGTATCATGTAATACTCTCCATTTTTTATCAGCAAACCATGCAAAGTCTGAAATATTGTTTTGTTTGAAAACAAGTGTTTTTAATTCTTTAGCAGATGGAACTGGATTGGGTTTTGTTTTTGAAGGGATGGTGCCGGGCTTAGGTGCTGCAGCTTTCACCACCGGTACTGTAAAATTCTTTCTGCTGATGAGCCATTGTTTTTCCTCTGCATTCTGCAATTCACCACTGCTGAGCACTACATAATTTTTAGGAATGGTAATTTTCACTTCATAGTTACCAAAGTTGTTATAAAATTCTCCCTGGTCTAAGTAAGGCATTTCATGCCAGCCATTCTTATCATACACAGCCGGTTTAGGGTACCATTGTGTTATTTGATAAGATTGATCAACATGACCACCTCTTGAAAAATTCTTCGGCAGTTGAACATGAAAGGGTGTGGTAATTAAAACAGATGCGCCAGGAGCCAATGGTTCATTCAATACAACTTTTATTATGTCTATATGCTGCGGGTGATCTTCTGTATTTACCCTTGCTTCGTTTACCCTGAAATCAAGACGGTTGATATACCCTCTTTCTTCTTTGTTAGAAAAATAAAAATCCGTACGACCGTTTTTTAATAACTGATCACTGAAAGCAGTACGGTCGGTACGGTAAGCATTAGGCCAAAGGTGAAACCATATAAACCGGAGTGTATCCGGGGAGCTGTTGATGTATTCAATTTTTGCAAAGCCATCCAGTGTATGTTCTGCATCATTGAGCGCTACATCTATTTTAAAATTTACCTGCTGTTGCCAGTAGGATGACTGGGCAAAAGCATAAGTTGAAATAAAAAACGTAAGCAGCAGGGTTATGTATCTCACTTAATGGATATTAAAATGTAAAGCGTTGTGTTCCGGTTTGTTTGGATCTGGCATTTCAGCTATCGTCCTTTCCCCAAAAATATTAAACGTAAAGTGTGGATTAATATTTTCAGGTCCAGTCCCAGTGATATGTTTTCAATATACACCAAATCGTATTTACTCCGCTCAATCATTTCATCTACATTTTCAGCATAGCCGAATTTGACCATGCCCCAGCTGGTGAGCCCGGGTTTTACCTTCAACAAAAACCGGTAGTACGGTGCTTTTTGTACAATCTGGTCAATATAAAACTTACGTTCCGGCCGTGGGCCAACGAGACTCATGTCTCCTTTCAGAATATTCCAGAACTGCGGCAACTCATCCAGCCGCCATTTACGCATTACCTTACCCCAGGCTGTAATCCGTTCATCATGATTTGATGAAAGTGCCGGCCCGTCAGGTTCGGCATTCATAATCATACTTCTGAACTTATGAATTCGGAAGGGCTTTCCTTTCAAACCAATCCGTTCCTGCGAATAAAAAATTGTTCCCGGCGATGAGAAACGAATACGGAGCATTGTATAAAGCATCAACGGTGAAAGAATCAATAAAGCAAGTAAGGAAAGCACCACATCCACCAGGCGTTTGATGTTGAGTTGCCACTCCTGCATCATGTTATTATGCAATTCAATCAACACAGCACCTGTGATATTAGTTGTCTTTACCGAACCGGAAAGAATATCAGAAGTATCGGGTAAAAGTTTAATATTTACATCATGTTCACTGAGTAGATTGATGCAGTAATCAGTGGTGCTTTTTTCTTCAGTGGCAATAATAACCTGCTCAATGGAGTGCTGCCTGATAGCATCAGAAAGATTATCAATGGTACCTGATAAGTGAACCTGTTTATTAAATCCGTTATTGTAGTTACCTGTTTGAATGTAACCACATACTTCATACCCAATTTCCGAGCGGGCTTCTTTAATGTCCTTGTAAACCTGCAATGCTTTAAGTCCATTTCCAATAATAAGAGTGGGAATAACAACCTGCCTGCTGGTTAATTGATTTTTTATATACACTAATATACTCCAGCGGCTTAACCAGAATAAAACGAAGTGAATGCCGAATAAAAGAACGGCTTCTTTATAATACAATGTGTAGAAAGAAATGTTATCATCCAGCAGGAATGCAAAAAATAAAAAAGTACAACCCAGTAAGGTGCTGAAAAAAGTATTGGTTAATTCCTGCAATCTTGATTTATAGTAAAGATTCCGATAGGTGCCTGCCAGATGAAATAAAGCTAACCAGCAGAGTGGAATGATGGTGATGCCGAGATAAAAATTATCATCCAGTTCCTGTTGAAACAGGGATTGAGCTTCTCCCAAAACCAAACGACGCAGCAGGTAGAATAAACCCCAACTGATAACCGCTGCCAGCCAATCGCCCAGCAAATACCAACGGACTGATATCTTTTTATTCAAACTCATGTTCACCCGGCGGTACTACGTTCAATTTTTTGCAGAATCTGGTGTGCTACATCCATTGCCCGCAAACCATCAACTTCTGTTACAGCAGTAGGTGTGTTATTAATGATTGCATCTTTAAACTGCTGTAATTCCATCTTAATGGCATTTACATCTTTAACAGCAGGATTAGAAACCGCAATGGTTTTGGTGCCGTTCTTTGTTTCAATATCAAACGTAAAGGCATCCTTATCATTGGTGTCTTTCATTTTAATGATCTCACTTTTCTTTTCAAGGAAATCAATGCCGATATACGCATCCCGTTGAAACAAACGGATCTTACGCATCTTCTTCATACTGATGCGGCTGCTGGTAAGATTGGCTACACAGCCATTATCAAATTCAATACGTACGTTGGCAATATCGGGTGTATCCGTCATCACTGCTACACCATTGGCATGCACCTGTTTAACATCACTCTTCACCAGGCTTAAAATAATATCAATATCATGAATCATCAAATCCAGTATCACACTCACTTCTGTGCCACGTGGATTGAATTGCGAAAGACGATGTACTTCAATAAACATTGGGTTCAATTGCAGGTCTTTAACCGCCAGGAATGCCGGGTTGAAACGCTCCACATGACCTACCTGTAATTTTACATTGGCCTCCCGCACCAGTTTCACCAGTTCATTGGCTTCTTCCATGGTATTGCACATGGGTTTTTCAACAAACACATGCTTGCCCATACGTACGGCCAGCTTGCATAAATCAAAATGATGATTGGTAGGGGCCACTACATCAGCCGCATCTACCAGTGCCATTAAATCTTCCGGGTTGATAAAACGTTTGAGGTTGTATTTTTCAGTAACAGCTTTGGCGGTACGGTCGCTGGGGTCATAAAAGCCAACCAATTCCACGCCTTCAATTTCCTTCCAGTTGTTTAAATGAAATTTACCCAGGTGACCCGCACCAAAAACGCCGATTTTGAGCATGATAAAGATGTTATTCAGCAAATATAATAAGGGTTGGTGGAAGGCCGCTTTTTTAAAATACCAACACAAACACCGTTCCCTCGCCTTCTTTACTCTGCACCTGTATGCTGCCTTTATGTAAGAGCATAATCTGTTTGCATAAACTCAGACCGATACCGCTGCCTGTTTTCCTGGTGCTGAAGAAAGGGATGAAGATTTTGTCTAAGATTTCTGCCGGCATACCGGTTCCGTTATCAGCTACTTTAATGGTAGTTTTGTTATTGGTGGTTTGTGCTGAAAGAGTAATCACCGGGTGCTCTTTTTCCTTTACAGCTTCAATGGCATTGACCAGCAGGTTAATAAGTACCTGGTCAATTAAATTGGTATCAACATCCAGTGTAACAGCCGGGTCTTTTAAAATAATATCCAGTTCTATCTGCTTTTGTTCTAAAGTAGGCTGCATCAATTGATGCAGGTTTTCAAACAGGTCACGCACCAATATCTTTTTAATATTGAGTGTGGTAATTTTATTCAGATTACGATAGGTTTCTGCAAACTTCAGTAAACCCTCACTGCGACGTTTAATAGTTTCAATACCCAGCTCCAGGTCATCTACTGCACCTTCATGATTTTGTAAATGATTAGCCGCAAGCGTAAGCCTGTTTTTCAATGTATCTGCCAGTGAAGAGATGGGCGCAACGGAGTTCATAATTTCATGCGTCATTACACTCAGCAGTTTGCGCCAGGCTTCTGCTTCTGTTTCATCCAATGCTTCGCTCACATTCTGAAAAGCAATCAATTTAAAAATCTGTTCATCTGTTTGAAAAGCGGTGGCTGATAGTAATACTTTAAAACTACTGCGCCCGGTACTTGCTTTGGCAATCTTTGTTTCGCCCGTTTTAATACTCATCACTTCCCGGTACAGTTGCTCATCTCTTTTTTCCAGGGAATGAATGGTTTTGAGATAAGGAATGTCCATCATCTTTTTAAAAGTTTCATTCATCCATGCCAGTTCACCACTGCCCACATTGTAGGAAATGATACCTGTATCCACCAACTCCAGGATTTTTTGCAGGTACACATACTGCGTTTCTTTTTCCCGGCTGATCACTTTAAACGTGCTGTTGATTTCATTAAATCCTTCCCGTAGGGGTTGCAGTTCAGCAGGAGCGGTTTTTACATTAAAGTATCTTGAAAAATCACGGTAGTGTACGCTCTCTGCAAATTCTTTTACTTCATCCTGTGCTTTTTTCAGGAGCCTGTATAAATCATACAACTGGTAGAATATTGGCAATGCCAACACAAAAGCATAAGTGTACAATTGCTTTTGTACCAGCCAGGCTTCTGCAAATAATACAGCAGCCAGCAGTACAATGCGGATCAATAAACGCCATTCGTATCGGTTAAATATCATATTTCGTTAATCTTCTGTACAGGGCAGTCCTGGTTAAACCCAATTCTTTAGCCGCTTTCGTAATATTGCCATTATGTTTTTCAATCACCCGCAGGATGGTGTTTTTTTCAACCGTACTCAAACTGAAATCCTGTTCCTCGCCTGTATCTTCTTTTGCCTGTTCAATGGGAGAGAAGATGAGGTCTTCCGGTTTAATGAATTCACCCTCGGCCATAATCACTGCACGTTCAATAGTGTACTGCAGTTCACGCACATTACCCTGGAAGGGGTGACTCATCAATTTGTCAATGGCTTTTTTATCCAGTTCTAATTTGGGTTTGATGTATTTTTCTGCGTACACCTGCATATAATGTTGTGCCAGCAGCGGAATATCATCTTTTCGTTTACGCAGCGGCGGCAATATCATTTCAACCGTATTGATTCGGTACACCAGGTCTTTACGAAACCGTTGCTCATTTGCCAGTTCAGTAATTGGAAGATTGGTAGCGCAGATCAAACGTATATCCACGGGTATGGGTTCGTTGGTTCCTAAACGAATCACCTGCCTGTTTTGTAATACAGAAAGTAATTTGGCCTGTTGCTGTAAAGAAATGTTTCCGATTTCATCAAGAAATAAAGTGCCGCCATCTGCAGCTTCAAACCTGCCGATACGGTCTTCTCTTGCATCAGTAAACGCTCCTTTCTTATGACCGAACAATTCACTTTCAAACAGGCTTTCTGTTAAAGCACCCGCATCCACTTTAATCAATGGTTTACCTGCCCGTAAGGATTGTTGATGAATGGCCGAGGCAATTAAATCTTTACCAGTTCCGTTTTCGCCCAGGATCAAAACATTGGCATCAGTAGGTGCAATTTTTTCAATCTTCACAAAGATATCTTTCATGGCTTCGCTTTCTCCAATGATGGGCGAGCTTCCGATTGTTGCTTTTGCTTTTATAGAAGCAGTTGCTTTGTTTTGTTCTTTTTTCTTCAGTGCTTCGCTGATGGTGGTTATCAGTTTTTCATTGTGCCAGGGCTTGATCATAAAATCAGCAGCTCCTTCTTTTAATGAGCGAACAGCAAGGTCAATATCGCCATAAGCAGTGATCATAATAACGGCAGGTTCTTTTGTAATCTCTTTGATTTTACGGAGCCAGTAAATGCCTTCATTACCTGTGTTGATGCTGCTGTTATAATTCATATCCAGCAGAATCAAATCAAAATGATGACGGGTGATGTGCTGACGGATGTTTTCAGGATTTTTTTCGGTAACAACTTCCTTTACTTCCGTTTTTAATAACAGCCTCACAGCTGTGAGCACATCTGTATCATCATCAATTACAAGTATGGATGCATTTTTAATGTTCATGTTACCGGCTGCCGTATATGCACTTTTGTGTTCTGATTTCAAAACACAATTTTACCAACTTCAATTACCATTCACAACTAATTCTTCTTTTTCCGGAAGCTTTTGTGCGGGCTGTATCAAAACCGTACAACAAGTGTATCAAAACCGAACACTTTTTGATTAGTGGTTTGTCAACCTGCATGAAAATCAGGCACTTAACTTACTGGCACGGATTTAACAGGTAATGTGCAGCTCTTATCATCAACAATTGATTTTTGGTAAAAAAACGTATGCCATCTGTAACGGTGGCATACGTTCTAACGTATCATCAATAACTTAAAGAATACAGGAACGATTTTTATGGACAGAGTGATAGAAAAAAAGAAATGGAATTCAAAACGGGTGCTCACCATTGCAGGCGTCGCCGCAATTGTGGCATTGGTTGCAGGCAGCATTTATTTTACTTCGGGCAAATCAAAACTGAATGTAGAAGTAGAACGCATCACCATCAGTGAAATTAAAAAAGGAACCTTCCAGGAGTTTATTCCGGTAAACGGAGTAGTACTTCCGGTTACAACTATTTACCTGGATGCGATGGAAGGCGGACGTGTAGAAGAAAAATTTGTTGAAGATGGTGCTATGATGAAAAAAGATCAACCCATTCTTCGTTTAAGCAATACCGATCTTGAATTACAACTGGCAAACCAGGAAACACAGGTGTTTAATGTGTTAACCCAGATGCAGATTGCCAAAAACAATGTGGAGCAAAACTCCATTACCCGTCAAAACCAGGATGCGGATGTTGATAATGCTTTACGGGAAGCGGAACGTGTTTACAATCTCAATAAAAAACTGTTTGATCAAAAAGTGATTGGTGCACAGGAATATCAAAGCAGTAAAAATTTATACGAGTACCAGTTGCGCCGCAAAAAACTTTCTGAGCAGATAATGAAGACGGATGCGGTAAGTACCAAACAACAGGTAGACCAGGCTACTGAAAGTTATGAGCAAATGAAACGTACACTGGCATTAATGCGTAAGAAGGTGGGTGATTTGATTGTACGTGCACCGGTTGACGGACAACTCACTTCACTCGATGCAGAAATTGGTGAAAACAAAAATAAAGGTCAGCGGCTGGGGCAGATTGATGTGATGAGTGGCTATAAAGTAAGAGTGGATATTGATGAACATTATATCAGCCGCATTTTTACAGGCCTTGTTGGTAACTGTGATGTAGCCGGAAAAACCTACCAGTTGAAAATAAAAAAAGTGTACACACAGGTAGTGAGTGGCCGCTTCCAGGTAGATATGGAGTTTACTGAAAAAATTCCTGAGTCCATCCGTCGTGGTCAAACCTTACAGATACGTTTGGCATTGAGTGATGAAACACAGGCTGTGCTGGTACCCAAAGGTGGTTTTTACCAGCAAACCGGCGGTAACTGGATATTTAAAGTGAATGAGAACGGAACAATGGCGTATAAAGTAGATATCCAACTGGGCCGTCAGAATCCTGATTTCTATGAAGTGTTAGGCGGTTTAAAACCCGGTGATAAAGTAGTTACCAGCAGTTACGAAAACTATGGAACCATGCAGGAACTGATTCTGAAAAAATAGTTGGACTGATCATTAATCATTAAACCTTATTTATGAGTTATTCTTTTTTTACAATCCTGGTTTCCATTTTTTTATTGACGGATCCCGGCGTCAACGAAACAAAATCAACAACTAATACTGAAAAGCCGGCGGCAAAGAAAACCGGTGCAGTTAAGCCTGTTTCCAAAAAAACGGCTCTTCAAAAATTCCAAGTTTTTGACAGTTCACCTTTAACCCAATCTTTTTTCTTTAATTAATTCAACAGTAAAAACCATAGCACATGATAAAAATTACCAACCTGGAAAAGTATTACCGCACTGAAGAAGTGGAAACAGTGGCACTCAATAAACTTTCTTTTGAAGTAAAGGAAGGTGAATTTGTAGCTGTAATGGGACCCAGCGGTTGCGGAAAATCAACCTTATTAAACATCGTTGGACTTTTAGATGATCCTGATGGCGGCAGCTTTTTATTCAACGGAATTGAAGTAGCAGGTTTTAATGAACGTAAACGTGCTGATCTCCGCAAACGGAATATCGGGTTTGTATTCCAGAGTTTTAACCTCATTGACGAACTCACTGTTTTTGAAAATGTAGAACTGCCCCTGATCTATACAGGTGTAAAAACAGCAGACAGAAAAAAACGTGTGGAAGAGGTGCTGGACAAAATGCAGATCATGCACCGCCGCAATCACTATCCCCAGCAGTTAAGTGGTGGTCAGCAGCAGCGTGTAGCAGTAGCAAGAGCCGTGGTAAACAATCCCAAACTTATTCTTGCTGATGAACCTACCGGTAATCTTGACTCCAGCAATGGAAATGAAGTAATGCAGTTGCTTACTGATTTAAATGAACAGGGCACTACCATCATTATGGTAACACATAGTGAACATGATGCTAAATACAGTCACCGTATTATAAGAATGCTGGACGGGCAGACAGTTACAGAAAACATCCTGGTGTAAATACATTCAACCTTATCACATGCTTAAGAACTACTTCAAAATTGCCTGGCGTAACCTTCGTAAGAATAAAGCTTTCAGTGCCATCAACATTTTTGGTTTAGCTATCGGCATCACTGTTTCTTTACTCATTGGTTTATGGATTTATAACGAGCTGAGTTATGACCGGTTTCATAAAAACAAAAACCAGGTATACAGGGTA
Source organism: Lacibacter sp. MH-610 (assembly GCF_045780045.1). Lineage (NCBI taxonomy): Bacteria > Pseudomonadati > Bacteroidota > Chitinophagia > Chitinophagales > Chitinophagaceae > Lacibacter > Lacibacter sp. MH-610. Next base: position 3,190,604 of record NZ_CP116002.1, on the reverse strand, counting down.
ATGGTAAATGGTGTAAGTGGTAATACCGGTGAAAAGTTTACAATGACGGCGGTATTGCTTCCTTTTGCTGAAATTTTCAGAAAGGATATTCCCGGCATTAAGTATGTAGCCGAAACTAATTGGGAAGGCAAGCAGGGGTTAAAAGTGGGCGACAACAAATTCACAAAGTATGGAACCGAAGTAGCGCCTGATTTTTTTAAGATTTTTCAGTTTCGTTTTTTAAGAGGTGATGCGGCTACAGTTTTACAGCAGCCGGATAATATTGTACTTACGCAAAGTACTGCTAAAAGCCTGTTTGGTGATAAGGATCCCATGAACCAGACTGTTCGCTGGAACAATGTAGCTGATTTAAAAGTAACAGGCATTGTGGAGGATATACCACAAAACAGTTACTTCAACGAGTTTGAGTATTTCATGAGTTTTGCTCATTATGAAAACAGGCAGAGTTGGGTAAAGCAGGCACGTACACAGTGGGATAATTATTCCTTTCAGATGTATGTGGCGTTGGATGAAAATGTAACACAGGAGCAGGTAGAATCTAAAATAAGAGGGCTCATCAGGCAACATGATTCAACGGCTAAAAGTGAAATAGCATTACACCCCATTACAAAATGGCGTTTGTATAACGAATTTCATGAATGGAAAGCCAATGGTGGTTTGATTGATTATATTAAAATGTTTGGTGTTATAGGTTTTCTGGTATTATTGATTGCCTGTATCAACTTTATGAACCTGAGTACAGCCCGCAGCGAAAAACGTGCAAGGGAAGTAGGGGTACGTAAATCAATCGGCTCCGACAAGCGAAGCCTGGTACTGCAATTTCTCGGTGAATCTGTTTTTATTGCAGCTCTTTCCTATATAACAGCATTGCTTTTTTTGTTGCTGTTGATGCCATCCTTCAATCAGTTGATTGAATCAAAAATCAGCATTCCTTTTTCCAGCCCTTACTTCTGGATCATGAGTGTGCTGGTAATTCTAACAACAGGAATCATTGCCGGTTCTTATCCTGCATTTTATCTTTCCTCCTTCTCCACCATCAAAGTGCTGAAGGGAACATTTAAGTTAGGTAAATACGCTGCACTTCCACGCAAGATACTGGTGGTGGCACAATTCACAGCATCAGTAGCACTCATTGTTAGTACCATTGTTATTTACAGGCAGATCCAAAAAGTACAGGCACGCCCATTGGGTTTTAATCCTAACGGCGTGGTGCAGGTAGATATGAAAGAGGATTTGGCTAAAAACTATAATGTGGTAAAAGCAGAAATGCTGGCTACAGGATACATTGAGGATGTAACCAAGTCGTCAAGTCCCATCAGTTCTATCTGGTCAAACTGGCTGGTGGAAGATTTTCCCGGTAAAGAGCCCGGTGAAAATATCACTGTAGCTACCATTGCTACCAGTGAAGATTATTTTAAAACACTCTATATAAAAATAAAAGAAGGGAGAGATTTTTACCAGGATGGATCCGGTATAGATTCAACCAATGTGCTCATTAACGAAGCAGCCGTAAAAAGAATGCGATTGAAAGATCCCATCGGTAAATATGTGAATCTTGGCGACGGAATAAAACATACCATTGTAGGCGTTACAGAAAACACCATCATGAGTAATCCGTTTGAACCGGTGGGCCCTGCTTTGTTTTTTTACAATCCGGGTTGGTCCAGCACGTTAATGTTCAGGATTAAATCCAATGTTTCTGCCGGTAAAGCTCTTGCTGCCATCACACCTATTTTCCAGAAATACAATCCTGCTTTTCCGTTTGAATATCATTTTACCGATGAAGAGTTTGGTAAGAAGATCCGTTTTGAAATGATGGTGGGTAAACTGGCAGCCATATTTGCATTGTTAACCATTCTTATTTCCTGCTTGGGTCTGTTTGGTTTATCTGCTTATGTAGCGGAACAAAGAACCAAAGAAATCGGTATCCGCAAAGTATTAGGAGCATCGGTACTCAACCTTTGGCAAATGCTTTCAAAAGATTTTGTACTGCTGGTATTATGCTCTTCGTTGATTGCTGTGCCCATTGCTTATTACTACATGCGTGAATGGCTGCAGAAGTACAGCTACCGTACTGATATGCCCTGGTGGGTATTTGTACTTGCAGTAGGAGTTGCTTTGTTCATCACATTGATAACTGTAAGTTTTCAGTCAGTTAAAGCGGCTGTATCAAACCCGGTAAAAAGTTTAAGAACAGAATAAAACCTTATCGTTATGCTGAAAAACTATTTTGTTATTGCCTGGAGGAATTTGCTGAAAAACAGAACTTTTTCCATCATTAATATAGCAGGTTTGGCAGTAGGGCTTGCTTGTTTTATTTTAATTGCTTTGTATGTAGTAGATGAATTGAGTTATGACCGTTATCACCAAAAAGCAAGCCGTATCTACAGGATTAACTCTGATATACGTTTTGGTGGTACAGATTTAAAACTGGCAGTATCCAGTGATCCCATGGGTGCTACGCTTAAAAAAGATTATCCGCAGGTGGAGCAGTTTGTAAGGATTTATAACTCCGCCGGCTCCAAACTCATAAAAAAGGGAAATGCGTTTATTAATGAAACCCGTGTTACACATGCTGATTCAACATTGTTTGAAGTTTTTACCCTGCCGGTGATTGCCGGAAATCCGCAAACTGCTTTAAATGAACCGAACACGGTGGTGATTACAGAATCAGCCGCCAATAAATATTTTGGTACTGTAAACGTCATTGGTCAAAATATCGAAACCAATGATAATACCAAAACACTTTACAAAGTAACTGCTGTTATAAAAGATATTCCAGCCAATTCACATTTCAATTTTGATTTCTTTTTTTCCATGGATAATGTGGAGTATGGATGGGGAAATTTTCTGAGTCATAATTTTCATACTTATCTTTTATTGAAAGAAGGAACTGATACCAAAGCATTTGATAGAAACTTTACGCAGGTTGTTGATAAGTATATTTTACCACAGGCCAAACAGTTTATGCAGATTAATAGTATGGCCGACTTTGAAAAAACAGGCAATAAACTTGTGTACTCACTGATGCCGTTGCTGGATATTCATTTGAAATCAGACCGTTTTCCGGAACTGGGTGTGAACAGCAGTATGCAATATGTTTATATTTTTTCTGCAGTTGCACTATTTATTCTGCTCATTGCTTGTGTAAACTTTATGAATCTCTCCACAGCCCGTTCAGCAAACAGGGCGAAGGAAGTAGGTATCAGAAAAGTGTTAGGTACAGAAAAGAAAATGCTGATCGGTCAGTTCTTAACGGAATCAACACTTATGGTGTTTATGGGTCTTATACTTGCCATCGGGCTGGTAGGGTTAAGTATTGGCTATTTCAATTCTATAGCAGGTAAAGCATTAAACATAAAGGAACTTTTACAACCCGGTTATCTTTTGTTTTTGATTCTTATGCCCATTGCAACGGGTGTGCTCGCAGGTTTATACCCTGCATTTTTTCTTTCATCATTCCGGCCCATAACTGTACTTAAAGGAAAAATAAACAGTGGCTTCAGTAAAAATAATTTCAGAAGTGCCTTGGTGGTGTTCCAGTTTTTTACATCCATTGTGCTCATCATCGGAACCATTGTGGTGTACAAACAGCTTAACTATATTCAGAACACTAAAATCGGTTTTAATAAAGATCAGTTATTGATTATTAATGGCACTTCAGCTTTGGGCAGTAATGTAGATGCATTCAGAAATGAAGTGGCCAAAATCAGTGGTGTAAAGGCATCGTCCTTTGCAGGTTATTTGCCTGTAAGTAATTCATCACGTAGTGATAACAGCTTTTCCACCGAAGCGGTGATGACAGAAAAAACCGGGTTTAATATGCAGACATGGAACGTGGATTATAATTACATACCGGTTTTAGGAATGGAAATGGTCATGGGCCGTAATTTTTCAACACAGTATGGTTCTGATTCATCGGCTATCATTATTAATGAAGCTGCAGCAAAAATCATGGGTGTAGATAATCCTGTTGGTAAAAAATTATATTCATCGGATGGCAATGGCGCCAGTACTGCCACTGCTTATACAGTAATTGGTGTAGTTAAAAATTTCAACTTTGAATCACTGCGCCAAAACATCGGTCCTCTTTCCATGCGGTTGGGCAATAATAAGTGGGCTGCTGCATTTAAAGTTGCCGCAGCTGATGTAAATGGTCTCATCAAAACCATTGAGCAGAAATGGAAAACAATGGCTCCTGATATGCCTTTCAGCTACCAGTTCCTTGATGAATCTTTTGACAATATGTACCGTGCAGAACAGCGGGTTGGCAAAGTGGCTCTTTCCTTTTCCCTGCTGGCCATTTTCATTGCCTGTTTGGGTTTATTTGGTTTGGCAGCCTACATGGCTGAACAACGGACCAAAGAAATTGGTGTACGTAAAGTATTAGGTGCATCTGTAGGAAGTATTACTACGCTGTTATCAAGAGATTTTATAAAACTGGTGGGTATTGCTTCTCTTGTAGCATTTCCTGTGGCATGGTGGGCTATGTACCAATGGTTGCAGGATTTTGCTTACCGAGTTACTATCAGCTGGTGGGTATTTGCTCTGGCAGGATTTGTTGCTTTATTGATTGCACTGCTAACAGTAAGTTCCCAGGCTGTTAAAGCAGCATTAAATAACCCTGTTAAAAGTTTACGAACAGAATAAAACCTATCATCATGTTGAAGAATTATTTCAAAATTGCCTGGCGAAATTTGCTCAGAAACAAAACAGCAACCACTATTAATGTATTCGGGTTAACGGTTGGTCTTGCTGTATGTATGTTGATTGTTATTTACCTGGTACATGAGCACAGCTATGATCTGCATTTTAAAGATCATGAACAGATTTACCAGGTTGGTACTGTTATCAAACGATCAGGTGATGAAAATAAAATGCCAACAGCTCCCTATTTACTCGGTTCCATGTTACAAGAGGAATTTCCTGAAATAAGTACCAATACAAAACTACTGGGTTTGTTTACGGAAGATAAAACCCTGCTTCGCTACAAACCTGCTAACAGTGCACCACTTACTTTTTATGAACCCAAAGGATATATCGCTGATTCGGCATTTTTTAAAGTATTCAGTTATGAGTTCGTGGAAGGTACAGCTACAACTGCATTGGAACAACCCCGTTCCGTTGTATTGTCGGATGAAATTGCTGGAAAGTTTTTCGGTAAAGAGCCCGCTCTCAATAAACGCATCACCGTTGCCAGTAATCTTACCGGCGGTGATGTAGAGTTTACAGTTACAGGTGTATTTAAAACCACCGGTAAACCTTCACATATTGACGCCCGTTTTTTCCTGGCATATAAAGGAAGTGCAATTGAAGAGTATGTACTGAGCCAGGGCAAAAACTTAGTGAACAACAACATGTTCTTTACTTATCTTAAATTGAAACCGGGCACTGAGGCTGGGCTTCTGGAAAAAAAGTTTCCGGCTTTCCTGGAAAAACATGCCGGTAATGATCTTAAAGCGGCAGGTCTGCAAAAAGTTCAGTTTCTTACAAAGCTCAAAGACCTGCACCTGCATTCAGGAATGGATAATACAGTTACACCCAGTGGTAACTTAACTTATCTCTATATACTCGGCTCTGTTGCATTATTTGTATTGCTCATAGCCTGTATCAACTTTATGAACCTGGCAACAGCACGTTCTTCCAAACGTTCAGCAGAAGTAGGCGTACGAAAAGTGTTAGGTGCAGAAAAATCTTCACTCATCAGGCAATTCCTTGGTGAATCTGTATTGATGGCGTTGATTTCATTTTTGTTTTCCTTGCTCATTGTAAAAATGGTGATTCCTGTTTTCTCAACCATTGCCGGTAAAGAGTTAACGTTTTCCTTTACTGAAAATCTGATGCTCATTTTGTTTTTCTTTTTGCTTGCATTTATTACAGGTGTGCTGGCAGGAAGCTATCCTGCATTTTACCTTTCTTCTTTCAAACCCGTTAAAGTTTTAAAAGGAAGAATTACCAATACCCTCGCCGCAGCTACGTTACGGAAAGCATTGGTGGTAGTTCAATTTATTGTTTCAGTAAGTCTTATCCTGGCCACTGTGGTTATCAACCGGCAAATGAACTTTATGCGTTCCAAGGATTTAGGTTTTGCAAAGGAGCATCAACTGGTAATACCACTGCGAAGTGAAACAGCAAAACGGGCATATTCTTTTCTCAAAACTGAAATCAGTAAGAACAAAGATGTTCTTTCAGTGGGAGCATCGGTGTATTATCCCGGTATTTTTAATCCGGAAGATAACAACCTGTACAAAGAAGGTCAGGATGCATCACAGGCAAAACATACAAGAATCAACAGGGTGGATTATGATTTTTTAAAAACGCTCAACATTCAAACAATCGCCGGTCGTTCCTTTTCGTCACAATTTGCTGCTGACACTAACCGTAGTATTATCCTGAATGAGAAAGCTGTAAAAGAAATGGGTTTTGCTTCGGCTGAAAACACCATCGGGCAAAAAGTTTTCTTCAACTTCAGAAACCAGGTTCTTGATTTTACAGTGACAGGCGTTGTAAAGGATTTTCATTATGAAGATTTACAACAGCCCATTACACCTTATGCTTTTCTGTTGAATACTGGGAGCAGTTATAATTACCTGATTGTGCATGGTAATGGTCATGCTATGAACCAGGTAATTTCAGCTGTTGAAAAAAGCTGGAAGACGGCTGTAACTGATGAACCTTTTGAATACAGTTTTCTTGATGCTGATTTTCAAAAGAACTACAAGGCACAGGAGCAATTATCTTCTTTGGTTTGGTATTTTACCTGTATTGCCATCATCATCAGTTGTTTGGGATTATTTGCCCTGGCGGCGTTCAGCGCTGAGCAGCGTATAAAAGAAATTGGTGTACGTAAAGTGCTGGGTGCAGGTACAGCAAGTATCGTTTCATTATTGTCAAAAGACTTTTTAAAACCCGTATTGATTGCTTCTGTCATCGCATCTCCGCTGGCATGGTACGTAATGAACGGATGGCTGCAAAAATTTGCTTACAGGGTTAATATAAGCTGGCAGGTGTTTGCTGTAACGCTTATAGCAGCAATGGCTATTGCCATCATTACAGTAAGTTTCCAGGCTATAAAAGCTGCATTGAGTAATCCTGTAAAAAGCTTACGAACTGAATAAAACCAATCATCATGCTGCGAAACTATTTTAAAACTGCTTGGAGAAACCTGGTAAAAAACAAAGTGTTCTCCTTTATTAATATCACCGGGCTTGCTGTTGGCATGTCGGTTTGCCTGCTCATCATCAATATGTTTGCGGAGCAAAAAAGTTATGACTCTTTTCACAGCAAAAAGGACCGCATCTACAGGATCATGACAGAGGGCAGGGGAAGGAATGAATTTAAAACTGCCAGTTCAGCATTTCCATTGGCCCAAAAACTGAAACAGGATTTTCCCGGTATGGAGCAAAGCGCCACATTGGTAAGGAAAATAGGCGGCGATATGCTGTATAAAGAAAAAGCGGCGACCGGTGGCGGCTATTTTGCTGACGCACAGTTATTCAAAATTTTTGATTTCGCATTGAGTAAAGGCAATGCTGCAACAGCACTTGAAAACCCTTTTTCGCTGGTGATTGCTGAAGATTTAGCGAAGCAGTTGTTTGGCAATGAAGAAGCGCTCGGAAAAGTTGTTCAGTTCAATGATAAAGGTGTCAATCCCGGCGGACCTGAGAAAGGAAACAGGGAAACTCCGTATGGATTGTTCACAATCACCGGCGTGCTCAAAGAAGTGCCCGGTAAAACACATCTGCCTTTTAAATTGCTGGCATCATTAAGCACATTGCCTGTGCTGGTAGTGGACAAAAAAATCAACATTGATGTAAATGACTGGAACAACGTGTGGGAAAGCTATACGTATGTGCTGCTTGATAAATCTAAAACAGAACAGGATTTGCAATCGGCACTCAACCGTATTGCAGCAAGCCAGTATATAAAAGGTAGTGGAAATGAATATGCTTTTACATCAAAACCGCTTACTCAAATAGCATCGTCTGATCCTGTTGGCAACGAAACAAACTTTACATTGCCTCCAACAGTACTTCTGGTGCTGGGTGTGCTGGCATTGATTGTAATGCTGTCAGCCTGTTTAAACTACACTAATTTATCAGTGGCAAGGTCGCTGGCACGTACAAAGGAAGTAGGCATCCGCAAAGTATCAGGCGCTTCAAGGGCACAAATATTCATGCAGTTTATTGCTGAAGCAGTTATAGTAGCGTTGCTTTCGCTCATATTGGCTGTTGGCTTTTTATCCTTTTTAAAAAATGCGTTTACCGGTCTTTGGCTCAACCAGTTTTTGCATATCAGCTTGGAACAGAATTTTTCTTTGTATGTGCTGTTTCTTTTCTTCAGCATTTTAACAGGGGTTATTGCAGGGTTGCTTCCTTCCCTGTATATGTCTGCATTCAACCCGGTTGTGATGATGCGGAATTTAGGTAGTATGAAAATGTTTCGCAGACTTACTATACGAAAAGCGTTGCTGGTGCTGCAGTTTACCATATCAATCATATTTATTGTTTCCACAGCAGTGTTGTATCAGCAAACAAATCATGTACTCCATTTTGATTATGGTTTTGATAAGAGTAATGTGGTGGATATAAACCTGTATAACCCCGGAAACTATCAGCGCTTTGCACAGGAAATTTCAAAGAACAGGGCTGTGGCGGGTGTGTCTGCAGTTTCTTTCATGCCTTCTACAGGCACACAAAACGGCACACAGGTTTTTAAAGCAGATAATCTTAAAGACAGTTTGCAAATAAGTTTTATTGATGTTGATTCCAGATTTTTTGATGTGATGGGGTTGCAACTGATTGCAGGAAAAACGTTTCCGGAGATACCCGATACTACCGGCGAAAGTTATGTGATAGTGAATGAAACTTTGTTGAAAGACTGGCATTTTGGTGCTGCCAGTGCTGCTATCGGTCAAAGAGTATTGATGGAAGATAATACAGTTGAAATCATTGGTGTAGTGAAAGACTTCCAGTTTCTGCATGTCACTAACAGCATATCGCCGCTGATACTACGTAACAGGCCGAAAACATTTGGAGTGGCTGCTGTAAAAATTTCCGGCACTAACACTGCAGGCACCATAGCATTTTTAGAAAGCACCTGGAAGAAAGTGAACCCTAACACAAAGTTTGAATACCAATTTCTCGATGAACAGATATTGTTTACTCATTCCATGCTGAGCGATGTGGCAAAAGTGTTAGGCTTCCTTTCCTTATTGGCGGTTTTCATTTCCTGTCTTGGTTTGTTGGGCATGGCTTCCTATACTGCTCAAACAAGAAGCAAAGAAATAAGCATACGCAAAGTGGTTGGATCCAGCGTGCCGCAAATAATGATGCTGTTATCAAAAGGTTTTGTAAAACTGTTGTTGCTGGCAACCGTGATTGCTTTGCCCCTTGCATATATCCTCAATAATATGTGGCTTCGTTTTTTTGCAAATCGTGTAGGCATCAGCATCTGGATATTGGTGTTGAGTGTGTTTGTGATGCTGGCATTGAGTTTATTGATTGTGATATCGCAATCATGGAGGGCTGCCTTTTCAAATCCTGTAAAGGGGTTGAGGACCGAGTAATCAGGAATGATTCATTGCGAGTTACTGATATGTTAGTATGCTTAAAATTAAATACCTGTTATGTTCAAAAACTATTTCAAAACAGCATTCCGTAACCTCATCAGGAATAAGGTATATTCTATCATCAATATTGCCGGGTTAAGCATGGGGCTGGCCTGTGCTATGTTGATTCTTTTGTATACAAAAGATGAAGTGAGCTATGATCGGTTTCTGCCAAACGTTTCAAACATCTATCGCATAGTAAGCAAGCATGTAAATCCTGATGGAAGTATTCAAATGCAGAGTGGTAATACAGGAAGTTTTCATGGACCGGCATTTGCATCCGGTGTTCCTGAAATTGTTTCGTTTGTACGCATCCAGGGTGATTTTTTGAATATTAGAAAAGGAACCGAGATATTACCTCAGGAAGGGCACAGAGTGGATAGTAATTTCTTTTCACTCATGCAGTTTCAGCTACTTTATGGAAATGCAAAGACTGCATTGTTAAATCCTGATGCTGTTGTAATCACTGAAACAGTTGCTGAAAAATTTTTTGGCACCTCGGATGTAGTAGGCAAGACAATGGAATTAAAACGTGATGGCAGATTTGTACCATTCACCGTTACAGCAGTGGCTAAAGATTGTCCGCAAAATTCATCACTCAAATTTCAATTGCTAACAAAACTGCAATTAACACCCGAGGAAATTTCTGACAGAGCCAATTGGTTCAATTTCTTTCTCAACACATTTGTAGTACTGGGGCCCGGTGCTGATGTACAGCAAACAGAAGCCAAGATGATGCGTTTCTATGAAACGGATGCAAAAGAAATGATTAAGCAGATGGCTGAGAAGTATAACTTCCAATCAAAAGCTACTTATTTGCTGCAGCCTTATACTGATATTCATTTGAGTAAAGAGTACAGGGCTGACAATGGAATGGTTGGTGCCAGTAATCCGATGTACTCCTATATTCTTTCCGGAATTGCCTTATTTATTCTCATCATAGCCTGTATCAACTTTGTAAACCTAACTGTGGCACGTTCATTAAAAAGGGCTAAGGAAATCGGGGTTCGTAAAGTTGTGGGCAGCGATCGCCGGCAACTCATCTGGCAATTATTAGGTGAGTCCTATATCATCAGTTTGATTGCATTTCTTTTAGCCCTGGCAATTGCACAACTTTTACTTCCGTTTTTTAATGAGCTTTCTAATAAAGTTTTGTCATTAAGCTATTTGTTTGACTGGAAGCTGTTGGCTGGATATGTTTTTTTGTTCCTGATCACAGGATTTTTAGCTGGTTTTTACCCGGCCTTGGTGCTATCAGGGTTCAACCCGGTTGAAACATTATACAACCGGTTCAGACTCTCCGGAAAAAATTATGTGCAACGATCACTCGTAGTACTGCAATTTTCGCTGGCTACATTACTTATCATCGCTACAACGGTTATGTATAAGCAGTTTCATTTTCTTGTTTCAAAAGACCTGGGATATGATGATAAGCATTTAATCACCATACCTAATGTTTCAAATAATGAAATATCTGTTTTCCGACAGGAGTTGCTCAAGAATCCGAATATTGAACAGGTAGCCATCCGTAACAATGGTTTTAACATCACCGTTGCAAGAGTGAATGTGGACAAGGAAATTGAATTTACGATGGACTGGATTGATGCAGACTATTTGCCCATCTATAAAATACCTGTTGTACAGGGCCGGAATTTCTCAAAGACGATGGCCTATGATTCTACTTCATCTGTGCTGGTAAATGAAGCATTTGTAAAAGCAGCAGGCTGGAAAAATCCGATAGGACAAACAGTTGATTTCTGGTATAATCAAAAAAAATTAACAGTAGTTGGCGTAGTTAGAGATCACCATTACTCATCCCTGAATGAAGCAATTAAACCTCAATTATTCAGTAATAATCAAAATAACTTTGGATTAGCTGTTGTACGTATGAAGGAAGGAACTGCCGCAGCTGTATTACCCTACATTGAACAGGTGTTTAAAAAACTATTACCAATACAGCCTTACAGTTATGAGTTTAAAGACATCAGTAATCAACGGCAATATGAATCAGAAGCGAGGTGGAAAAAGATGTTATTATTTGGTGCTGTACTTACCATTTTTATTTCCTGCATCGGGTTATTCGGATTATCCGTATTGGCAGCAGAAAGAAGGGTAAAAGAGATTGGAGTTCGTAAAGTGTTGGGGGCATCTGTTACAAACATTACTACAGCTTTATCAAAAGACTTTTTAAAACTGGTAATTATCTCACTCCTTATTTCCATTCCTGTTGCGTGGTTGCTGGCCGATAAATGGTTGCAGAATTATCCATATCGTACAGTGTTGAATGCATGGATGTTTGTCATTGCAGGCGTGTGCATTATACTCGTAGCCGTACTTACTGTTTCCTTCCAGGCGGTAAAAGCGGCCGTTTCAAATCCTGTAAAATCTCTAAGAACAGAATAAATAAAATACAATGCTGTTAGAATTAAAAAACATTTTCAAGTGGGTTACCATCGGTGGTAACAGAACCTTTCTGCTCAAAGATATTAACCTGCAGGTGCAGGAAGGCGAATTTATTTCCATCATGGGGCCTTCCGGTTCAGGTAAATCAACACTGTTGAATGTGATTGGTATGCTGGATGGTTTTGATGAAGGTGCGTACCGGTTTCTTCATGAAGAAGTGCACCAGATAAAAGAAAAGCAACGTTCCCAACTGTATAAGCAATACATCGGCTTTGTATTTCAACAATATCATTTGATTGATGAATTAACCGTATATGAAAACATTGAAACGCCCTTACTCTACCAGGATGTAAAATCATCTGAACGGAAAGCATTGGTGGCAGATATGCTGGATCGGTTCAACATCGTTGGTAAAAAGGATTTATTTCCCACGCAGTTAAGCGGTGGTCAGCAACAATTAGTTGGTATTGCCAGGGCGCTCATATCCAAGCCACGTTTGATTCTGGCGGATGAACCAACCGGTAATCTCAATTCCAAACAAGGGGAGGAGATTATGGAATTATTTAAACAGCTCAACAAGGAAGGAGTTACTATAATACAGGTAACACACAGTGAAAAAAATGCAGCTTATGCAAGCCGCACCATTCACCTGCTGGATGGAAGAATTGAAAACACAATACACAATTAGTTATGAAATATTATTTAACGGCAATCTTTATTCTTTTTTCCTGCAGCCTTCATGCACAGCAACTCACGTTAAAGCAGTGCATTGATACAGCCCTTAAAAATAACATCCAGGTACAACAGAGCGGTTTGCAAAAACAAACAGCTTCCATTAACAATCAGCAGGCAAAAATGAATTTACTGCCTGCCGTAAATGGCTCCTGGAACTATGGTTTCAACTTTGGCCGGAATGTGGACCCCATCACCAATACATTTACCAACAATCAACTGGAATCATCCAACCCCAATGTAAATGCAGGCGTGGTGCTGTATAACGGCATGCGTTTGCAAAACCTGCTGCAGCAGGCTAACTATAATTATAAAGCCGCAGCCATGGATTATAAACAGGCGCAGGATAACCTGGTGCTCAATGTAATTCTTGCTTACATGCAGGTATTGGTGAATGAAGATTTGATTACTGCATCCAAAGCTCAACTGGCAGTTACGCAAAAACAAGTGGAGCGAATGGATGTATTGGTGAAAGAAGGTTCGGCAGGAAGTTTTCAACTGACTGATATGAAGGGCCAGATGGCGAACGAACAGATTAACCTGGTGAACCTGGAAAACAGTTTGCAGCAATCAAAACTCAGTTTGTGCCAGCTCATGAACATACCTTATGCAGCAGCACTTACACTGGAACGGAATCAGGTTCAATTAAATGATGCAGTGTATGCACAATCCTCATCAGATGTTATTGCAGCAGCAATGGAATACATGGCGCTTATAAAAGCCAATGAATACCGGGTAAAAAGTGCCGAAAAAAACAGGCAGGTGGCAAAGGGTGCTTACTTTCCTACTATAAGTTTAACAGGCGCCATGGGTAGTGGGTATTCCAGTTTTTTCAGAAGTTTAACCCCCACATCAGTTGTGGAAGAAAATACAGGGTTGTACACCAAAAACGGTTCCGTACGTACACCTGTTTTTACGGAAGTGCAAAAGTTCAATCAACAACCTGTTGGATACTTCACACAAATGAAAAACAACATCGGTTATTTCGCCGGTTTAAGTGTGCAGGTGCCCATCTTCAATAACCTGCAGGCAAGGAACCGTATCAAACTGGCTGATATCAATTATAAAAATGTTCAGCTGGATGCACAAAACACCCATTACCAGCTTCGTCAGAATATTGAACAGGCATGGCTCAACATGAATGCTTCGTACAAACGTTACAATGCCTTGCAGGAGCAGGTTATGAATTTTGAAGAATCTTTCCGTGCTGCCACGGTTCGTTTTGAAAACGGCGTAATCAACGCTGTGGAGTTCTTACTCGTAAAAAATAATTTTGACCGGAGTACCATCAATCTCATCCAGGCGAAGTATGAGTATACTTTCCGTACCAAACTGCTTGATTTTTACCAGGGTAGGGAGTTATGGTAGAGCTTCTTTTTCAGGTTGATTTTTCTGCAATAAAAAATCTAAAAAGTTTTTCGCTGAAAAGTTGAAACCCCTATCTTTGCCGTCCCGAAAACGAACCATAATTCTGATCATGTCAGAGGTCATGGCTCGGGTTCAAGGATCGGTAGTTCAGTTGGTTAGAATGCCGCCCTGTCACGGCGGAGGTCGCGGGTTCGAGTCCCGTCCGGTCCGCAAAGGCTTCGAATAAGATTCGAAGCCTTTTTTGTTTTTAAGCTTTCGCTCCAACTCAGAAGCCGTTTTTCATCAACCCGGCATCGTATCTTCGCCCCTCAACTTTTTATTATGGATGAACAACAAATGAATCCCCAGAACCAGCTCAATATTGAAATTACCGAAGAAGTAGCCGAAGGGGAGTATGCCAATCTTGCCATTATTACCCACAGCCATGCAGAGTTTGTGATTGACTTTGTAAACGTTATGCCCGGCACGCCCAAGAGCAAGGTAAAAAGCCGTATCATTTTTACACCGCAGCATGCCAAGCGTTTTATGAAGGCGCTCACAGAAAATATTCAGCGTTTTGAAGCGGCTAATGGAAGCATCCGTGACCTGGAAGAAATGGCTATTCCCATGAATTTTGGCGGGCCCACGGCGCAGGCATAAGTAATGAATAATTAGTAATGAATAATTAATAATTATTCTTTTGATACCAACGCATGCTTTCCATAGCATCGTCCCTTGCGTCGCACACATCAGAGCATGTGCATATAGCGGCGCTGGTCTGCAATTGTAATCATCACAATTAATTACAGTTTTGTTCATGGATCAAACTTTTTCATACACACATCTTTACAATTTCACCCAAAATATTTTTCTCGCCATTGGTTGCAGTGATGAAGATGCTGCAACCGCCACAAAAGCATTATTGGCGGCCGATGTAAGAGGTATTGATAGTCATGGTGTGGCACGCCTGAGTGGTTATGTGCGTTTGTGGGAAGCAGGTCGTGTAAATGCAACTCCCAACATCCGCATTATTCATGAAAGCCCGTCAACAGCAGTAGTAGACGGCGATGCCGGCCTCGGTTTGGTGGTTGCTGTGTATGCCATGAACATCGCTATTGAAAAAGCCAAAATCTGTGGTACCGGTTGGGTAAGTGTACAAAACAGTAATCACTTTGGTATTGCAGGCTATCACGCCATGATGGCGTTACAGCATGATATGATTGGTATGGCCATGACCAATGCCAGTGCATTAGTAGCTCCAACGTTTTCAAAAGAACGGATGCTGGGTACTAATCCTATTGCAGTGGCAATTCCCGCCGGAGCGGAAGAACCATTTGTTGCTGATTTTGCAACAACAACTGCTGCTAATGGTAAACTTGAAATTCTTCAGCGTAAGCATGCTGATGCACCTTTGGGGTGGATCCAGGATGTAAACGGAAATGAAACAACCGATGCGCATGTCTTAAAAAATAACGGGGCCTTATTGCCACTCGGCAGTGATAGAGAACATGGCAGTCATAAAGGATATGCATTGGGAAGTATTGTTGATATTTTTTCAGCAGTGTTGAGCGGTGCTAATTACGGTCCCTGGGCTAATCCTTTTCCTGCGTATGTACCCATGCCGGAGAATCAACCCGGCAAGGGCTTGGGACATTTTTTAGGTGCCATGCGTATTGATGCATTTCGTAAAGCTGAAGATTTTAAAAAAGATATGGACCAATGGCTGCATCGTTTCCGAACTGCAACTCCCATTCACCCGGAACAAAAAGTGTTAGTACCCGGCGACCCTGAACGTTTGTTTGAACAGGAAAGGATGGAGAAAGGAATTCCGCTGGTAGCATCAGTGGTGGAAGATTTGACAAAAGTTGGACAGAAATTCAACGTCAATCTTTAATTTCGCAGCCCGGCTGATTTAGATGCTAATCACCGCCGGTACGATTGCTTGCTCATAAGAAAGATTTTTTGCTGAACGGCTTTTAAAGAATTTTCAACTTTAACAAGACGGTGGGGGGATGATGAAGAAATTCATCGGTGAATTCGCATGTTGAAATTTCAGTGAGTTAATGGTGTCAGGACGTCGAAGACGTTAGACACCTGGCAGGTGAGACAATATTTTATCTCTTTTAAGGAAACTGTTTATCCCCTCCCCGGAGGGGGAATAGTGGCTCAAAAAAATAGTGAGGATTGAAAGAGGTGTGTTGATGCCATGAAAATCAAAAAGCAAAAGAGTCACGCTAAAGACGTGATGTACCATGCGACGCAACAGCAGTTGAATAGTAGTAGTGAAACTGATAACATAAAACATAAAATATAAATTTAAAACCACTCCCATTTTAATTAGATGGCTAATAACACCCCTTTAGGGGATGGGGGCAAAATTTACGAACATGAAAGTGATGAAGTTTGGCGGTACGTCTGTGGGAAAGCCGGAACGTATGCATGATGTAGCAAGTTTAATTACACGTGATAACGAAAGCAAGATTGTGGTGTTAAGTGCATTGAGCGGCACTACCAATGCTTTGGTAGCTATAGGTGATGCATTAGCCAACGGTGATAAACGGGAAGCCAAACAAAAGATTGATGCCTTGAATGAGCATTATCAAAATTTCATCAACAACCTCTTAAGCACAGATGCAGCCAAAGAAAAATGCCGTACCATCATTGCCGAGCATTTTGAGTTTTTGAATATTATTCTGAAGATATCTTTTAATGAAGCGTTGAATAAAGATATCCTGGCGCAGGGTGAATTAATGAGTACAAAAATGTTCAGCTGTTACCTGGAAGAAAAAGGAATCAAACATGCATTGTTGCCGGCTCTTGATTTTATGACTATTGACAGTTATGATGAACCTCAGGTAGGCACCATTAAAGTAAAGTTGAGTCAGTTGCTCAATCAGCATAAGGATATACAATTGTTTATTACGCAGGGTTACATCAGTCGTAATGCTAAAGGTGAAGTGGATAATTTAAAACGAGGTGGCAGTGATTATTCAGCTTCACTGATTGCTGCAGCTATCAATGCCAGCGTTTGTGAAATATGGACGGATATTGATGGTATGCACAATAATGATCCACGTATTGTAAAGAAAACAGTAGCTATTGAACAGTTGAGTTTTGATGAAGCGGCAGAGTTGGCTTACTTCGGTGCAAAAATTCTGCATCCTGCTTCCATCTGGCCGGCACAACATTACAATATTCACGTGAAGTTGCTCAACACCATGCAGCCTGATGCCAAGGGCACATTGATTGTGGAAGAGGCCGGAAGTGTAGGAGTAAAAGCAGTGGCAGCCAAAGACGGCATCATTGCCATCAAGATCAAGAGCAGCCGCATGTTACTGGCTTATGGTTTCTTACGTAAAGTATTTGAAGTGTTTGAGAAGTACCGTACTTCTATTGATATGATCACTACTTCTGAAGTGGCGGTTTCAGTTACGATTGATAACGATACGCATCTTGCAGAAATTATTAAAGAGCTGGAACCATTCGGCACCATTGATATTGATAAGAACATGAGTATTGTAAGTATTGTGGGTAATGAAATTGCCAAAACAGAAAATGTACTCACCAAACTGTTTGATAGCCTCTCAGATGTTCCCGTTCGAATGGTGAGCTATGGCGGCAGTCCGCATAACATTTCTTTGCTGGTGCCCAGCGATGACCGAACCAAAACATTACAAGTGCTGAATAAAGGAATATTTGGATTGGAGTAGGCTGTATGAATCGAAAGAATTTAAGCCCGTCAGTCAACTGACGGGCTTTTTGTTGTAATTCTTATTCATCATGCTTTGACAGCGGGACAGAAAAGCACAAATACCTGCATAAGTTGTGAATAGCAATATTAAGTTTTAAGGATGTGTTAAAAAATCGTCAACTTATTATTAACTGCCGCTTACTTTTGTTGCAAATCATCAGTTATGTTGAAATATTTACTTCAAGCATCATTAAGTATGCTACTGCTTTTCTGTGGTTACTTTGCAACAGCACAGGTTACTACAGCTACGTTAAACGGATTGGTACAGGATAAAAAAGGAGCCGCTCTTGCTGCAGCAACGGTGACTATTGAATTTCCTGATGCCGGTATTAAACAAACAGTAACAACCAAAGCTGACGGAAGATTTACAGTTCCGAACCTGCGTGTGGGAGGCCCGTATAAAATCACCATCAATTTTGTAGGATTTAATACCACTGTTGTTAATAATGTTTTCCTGGAATTAGGTCAGAATACTCCGGTGGAAGTGGCAATGGAAGAAAAGGCGGGTGAGTTAAAAGAAGTAGTGATTCAAGGTGGTAACAGAATATTTGACAACAAAAGAACCGGGGCTTCTACCACAATCAATAACCGTCTTATCAGAAGTCTGCCAACCATTAATCGTTCTGCTGATGATTATTTACGATTAACACCTTCAGCATCTTCCACCTATAATGGGTTGTCATTTGCCGGCAGAAACGGTCAGTATAATAATTTTTCATTGGATGGTGCTGTGTTTAATAATCCATTTGGATTGGACGCACCAACACCCGGTGGACAAACCAATGCACAACCGGTTTCACTGGATGCCATTGATCAGATACAGGTAAATATTGCACCATATGATGTTACACAAGCCGGGTTTACCGGTGCAGGTGTTAATACTGTAACCAAGAGTGGTAGTAACAAAACATTCGGAACCGTTTATGTGTTTTACCGTGATCAAAATTTTACAGGTAAAAAAGTAGATGGAACAAAGTTTGAAATTCCTTCGCTCAGTCAATTACAAATTGGTGCATCATTGGGCGGTGCTATTAAAAAGAACAAGCTTTTCTACTTCATTAATTTTGAAACAGAGCAACGTTCAGATCAACCCACCAGTTATGTGGCTCAGAATGCAGGTAATACAGGTAAATCCAATACTTCCCGTGTATTAGAAAGCGATCTGATTGCTGTGAGTTCCATTTTGAGAAACAAGTTTAATTATGAAACCGGTCCTTACCAGGGATTTACTTATGACCAAACAAACTACAAGTGGCTGGCAAAAATTGACTGGAATATTAACGAGGTTCATAAACTTGCTTTAACCTATAATGGTTTGAGTGCATCAAAAGGCAAGCCGGCACACCCAAGCGCTATTGGACGCCGTGGGCCTGATTTTACAACTTTGCAATTCCGTAACTCCGGTTATGAAATCGTGAACAATCTGAACTCTTTCAGTGGTGAATTAAAATCAAACTTCAACAGCAAGTTTGCTAATAAACTGCGTGGCGTGTTTACGAGTTTTCGTGATAAGCGAAATCCATTTTCAGAACCATTCCCGGTAGTTAACCTTACCAAAAACGGAGTTCGTTATATTATTGCAGGGCACGAGCCTTTCTCCATTTATAACCGTTTAAACCAGGATGCATTACAAATCACTGATAACTTCAATGTGTTCTTGAAAAATCACACTTTAACTGCAGGATTTTCTTATGAGCAGTTTAAGTTTGGTAACTCCTTTAACTTAACAGGATATGGCCCCACTTTATTTTCAGAGGCCGATATTCAAACATTTAAAGACAGTGTTCCGGGAAGCAGGCCATTTGTATTTGGTGCTTATCCATTGGATGTTGACGTAAATTATGCCCGCAACCGTGCAAGAGCTGATCAATGGTCCTGGTATTATTTAACAGTATCACAGTTATCGTTTTATTTCCAGGATGAAATAAATGTATCTAAAAACTTTACGCTTACATTAGGATTACGTGCAGATAAGCCCAATTATACAAACCTGAGTTTTGTGAGTCCGGATTTTAATGCAGATGGTACTTATAAAGGAACAGTTACACAAGGTTCACCCACTCTTCAGAATAACGACAATCTTACATTGTTTGATGCAAGCGGAAGAAGAATCACAAATGGTGCCGGAAGAGATTTAGACAATAATCGTCTTCCTACTAAGAAATTTCTTTTATCACCCCGTGCAGGATTTAACTGGGATGTAAAAGGTGATAAGAGTGTGCAGATTCGTGGTGGTAGCGGATTGTTTACCGGTCGTTTCCCCTTTGTATGGATTGGTAATCACATCGGTAATCCTTTCAGCTTTTTCTATAATGCAACAGACAGGGATTTCCAATGGCCGCAGGTTTGGAGAACCAATATCGGCACTGATTTTAAAATTCCTTTCGGAACCATCTTTACCGTTGATATTGCTTATACAAAAGATGTGAATGCCATGATGGTTCGTAATTATAATTTAGGTACGCCTACAGGTACATTGAATTCAGGTACAGGTGATAACCGTAAAATTTATACGGCGGCTGACAAAGGCACGGCTAATGCATATGTGTTTACTAATACCAATGTGGGGTATCAGTTTAATGCAAGTTTCCAGGCACAGCAAACATTCAAAAACGGATGGTATGCAATGGTTGCATATAACTACCTCACTGCTAAAGATGCAAGCTCTATTTCTGCAGAAATTTCAAGTGATGCCTTTGACCGTAACCCGATTCTGAATAATGCCAATGCAGCCATACTATCACCTTCTTTGTATGGTATTCAGCACCGCATTATTGCTGCCGTATCCAAGAAGTATGATTACGGTAAACGTTGGTCTACTACCATCTCTGCTTTTGGTTCATGGAATGCAGGTGATCGTTTTGCTTATGTATATGGTGGTGATATCAATAACGATGGTACTAATTCCAATGATATTATGTATGTTCCTACTGATGCAGAAATCAATTCGATGAGCTTTGCTCCTTTTACTGATATTAATGGTAACGTACAAAGTCCTGCCGCACAGCGTACCGCTTTTCAAAAATTTATTTCACAGGATAAATACCTCAGTGGTCTCCGTGGAAAATACACTGAAAAATATGGCGCTACAACACCATGGTACAGCCAGGTAGACTTACGTGTTCTCCAGGATATGAAGATCGGAAAGGATAAAAAGCAGATGGTGCAGTTCAGTTTTGATTTTATCAACCTTGGTAATTTCATCAGCAGTAAATGGGGTGTAAGACAATATGCAACAACTTCAGGTTATTTTCAACCTCTTAGTGTATCATTGAGTGGTAATACACCTGTTTATCGTTTTGATCCTTCTCTTACAAAAACATTTTTATCAAATCCTGATTTGCAAAGCCGCTGGCAGATGCAGTTTGGTATCAGGTATATTTTCTAAAAATCACGAAGTAAATGAAAAGGTCCCGTTACTTATAACGGGACCTTTTTTATGAAGGAAAGAACTTATCTTGAATTCCGGTTAAGCTTTATAAGTAAATTAACGAAGGTGTTTGAACATTTGAATGATTTTCATGTATTTTCCGGTAGAAAAATTGCAGCAGCTTATGAAACAAATGTTTACTTTTTTATTTGTAATTACTCTCTCTGCAGCCGTAAAGGCAGGTGGTTTTACCGGTACTTGGACAGGAACCTTAAACTATATGATTTCACTGGAGGATTTGCGTTTTAATGCCCGCATGGATTTTGAGCAAAACGGAAATTTCATGATGGGTGTTTTATATCTCACCCGGCAGGAGAATGGAAAAGAAACAGGATGTGATTATCTCATATACGGCTGGATTAATAAAGAACGATTGGAACTTCGCCGTATGCTTATTCTGAAAAATAACGGCTTGACGGAGGTGGATGCAACACTGTTTACAAGAGCCGATGCCAAATTTGATTTTTCTGACAGGCAACAAAAAATAAGGGCAGCTGTGTTTATGAAAGAAGAAAATACTTTTGGCCCTCCGGGTACTTTGAAGTTGCAGCAAAAAGATACAGCACTCACAGCAGAGTCAAAAGAGTTGTTAAAGAAATATACTGCCTTGTTCTTTCCTTCACAGGCAGGGGCGCCTGCTATCATGAATACAGATTTCAGAACGATCTTATGGCGAAAGCAGTTAGGAACAAAACCTTTTTTTGAATTTATACCTGCAAAAGGAAATGCTGATTCAGTAAAAGTGAGTTTGTACTTTAATGGAAATTTAGTGGATCAATGGAAGGCCAATGAATCCAATACCATGGAAGTGGATGTTACAAAGCTGGATGCAGGCATGCATTGTTTTGTGTTGAAGGTAGAAACGCCTTCTGTTGAAATTCTGAGATTTACAGTGCGCAGAAGTGCAGCTAATGTGGTAAAAGATCTTTTGTTCGACTTTAGTTATCAACGACAGGTTCTTGTAATTATGGGTTTGGATGATTAGGACTATTATTATACCAATAACTTTTGTACTGCTTTTTACACTGCTGTTTTCATCAGCAGTTGCGCAGTCTCTTACAGGTGTTTGGGAAGGCGTGGTAAAGTTAACAGATGCAAAGGCAGACCGGCTGAAAATACGTATGGAGTTAATGCAGGAAGGAGATGATTGCTACGGCGTATTGTACAGCAGAGGTTATAAAAAGAACACCATGTTTGGTTGTGATTATATTATTACGGGTAAATTTTCAAGTAATACCGTACAGTTACGCTGGGCAAATGTACAACGTGCCATCAGTATGAATAAGGATGATTGCTCTCAAATGGCAGCACTTCTTTTAAGAATGAAAGATTCTGTAACACTCAGCGGCATCTGGCAATGGATACTGGGAGAATCAATTGGCAGAATGTAAAAAAGTAAGCGATTCTGTTTCCTTTACCGCAAAGGAAGAATTTGCATTGTACAAAGCTGCTGTTATACAATCTTATGAAGAACAAAAGATTTTTTTGAAAGTGGAAGACCGTTTTACTGAAGGCATCTACAATGGCGAAGTGGACAGCAGCGACCTGGTTGTTGAAATACGAAGCAGGGATTCAACTGCACGTGATTCCATTGATGTTTATCTCAACAGTGAAATACTTACTTCCATCAATCACCTCTATAAAAATCCTCTTCGCTTACGCCTGAAAGATATGCCGGTGGGTGAAAACAATCTCATTATTGTCAATAAATCAGTAAGCAGCTACAAAGCCGTTCTTGGAATTATTATTCAGCACAAGGGTGTAATGCAGGAAATTTCAGCAGCTGCCACGGGCGCTATCAATGTTGTGCTTTATTTTATTCGGCAATAATTTACAGGTACCGTTCTGCTTTTTTCCAAAACGAAAAAAAGGATCCAAAACTACCGCTTACCTGCGGAAACATCCATGGGTAAGCATCGGCCCAGCCTTTGAAATGACGGTGCAACGGGTGGTCAAGAAAATAAATTTTTTGCCGGGGCTGTAACTGTTGCTGTAATTCTTCAAATGAACCGGTAAAAATCTGAATGCCCGGAATATTTGCTGTTGCAAGTGCTGTAATAAATGAAATTACTTTATCACTCACCGGGAATTGCTCAAAGTGAGATGGTTCCAGCAGCAGGATGCGGTTGCAATCTTCTTCTTTTCTCCATTGCGGATTAAGCCAATAAGAAGTATAAATGCAGACATCTTTTGATGCATCAATTGCAAAGCCTTCATCTGTTTGCGGAAGTTTGGTAATTAAGCTGAGATTTGTTGTTTCTTTCAATACATCCGGAACCGGTTGATTAAAAATGGTTTCATAGGGATGGTCTAAAAAGCTATGCTGCTGATTGCTTTTTAAATACCGGTTGATATTTTCCTGGTTCGCAATGTATTTTTTTGATGAAAAACTGCCGGCTACCCATTGCCAGCTGCAGGTGTTGCTTGCAAGGTCACCATCCAGCAAATGATAATACATCCAGCGGCTGGGTGCTTTCCAATAAGCTTTACCAATGTTGCAGGTGATGCCCGCCACATACATACGTGCATGATTGTGCATGTAGCCCGTTTCATAAAGATGGTTGATCTGTTCATCTATGGCAGTGATACCTGTTCGTGCATCAGCCACCGCTGCAATCATCTGTTCATGTTCTACTTCTGATTGTGGTTGTTTTAAATCACTGAATAATGCTGTTCCTTTTGCAAACCACACCCTTTGAAAAAATTCACGCCAGGCCAGCTCCTGTAAAAACTTTTCAACCTGGTAAGGTTTATACCCTTTTTTCAACACGATATCTCTCACCTGCGGTAGTGTAAGCACACCTCTTGAAATATAAGGCGATAAATACGTTACATCACCATCAATAAAATTTCTTGTTTTTCCATAGCGTATGGGATCAATATTTTCTACTTTTTGTAATATCGAATGATAGTCAACAGGAAAAGTCATAGTTTATCGTTTGCTGATTTTATTATTACTGATGGTTCTTTGACGACTGCATTTAAAACGGCTAACATCTTTCAAACGGAGTTGGGCATGTTTTGTACTGCGGCCCTGCATGCGTTTGCGCCACATACGGAAACTGGAGGCGTTCATTTGCCGGCGCATGAGCTCAATTACTTCTTTTTCTTTCAGACCAAACTGCAGTTCAATGGCTTCAAACGGGGTACGGTCTTCCCAGGCCATTTCTATAATCCGGTCTGTATCTGCTGCACTCAGTTGTTGTTCTTTCATGTGATATTTTAAAAATTTATTTAAACAAATTCTTTTTGTGTTTGTTGATAGCTTATGGAAGAAACAATTACCACCTATAAGCCGTTAGACGCTGTTACATTCCGCCAGGCCGCTATTGAAATTCTCAAGACAGCAGGCCGTCCGCTGCATTATACTGAGATTACCAAGGAAGCCATCAAAGATGGTTACTGGCGTCCGCAGGATGAAGAGTTCATCAAACAACACATGTACCAGGCCATTAAAACTGATGTACGTAAAAAGCGTTATGGCTCTGTGTTTACGGAAGTAGCTCCCGGCACGTATGAAATCAATCGCCTGGTGGTGAAAGATTAATCATTCAGTGTATCCAGCTTTTTCAGAAATTGCTCTGCATGCTGCAGATGTGCATTTCTTTTTGCTTCAGGCATCTTATCAAACGTGTTTAACAACATGCCCAATCTTGGATTGGATCCAAAGAAGTTTCTGTGCACATGCATGAAGCGCCAGAATAATCCATCCCATATCTGCTGCCAGTCACCTTTTTTCCAATCACCCATCTTCATTAAATAATTACTTCCGCTGATGTAAGGCTTGGTGGTCATCAAGCCGCCGTCAGCAAACTGTGTCATGCCATATACATTTGGTACCATCACCCAATCATAACTGTCCACATAAAGTTCCATAAACCAGCGATAGACTTCGTCCGGATCAAACTCGCACAGTAACATAAAATTGCCCAGCACCATCAACCGCTCAATGTGATGACTGTAGCCTGTTTGTATTGTTTTTTTAATCACTGCATCAACAGGTTCAATACCCGTAGTGCCATTCCAGAAGCATTCCGGAATTTTCCTGGTGAAGCCCCAATAGTTTTTAGTGCGTTGTGTTCTTCCTTCCCGCTCATATACAATACGGATGAACTCCCGCCAACCAATGATCTGGCGAATGAAACCTTCCAGTGAGTTTAACGGTATATTTTTTTGTGAAGCCGTTTGTAAAGCTGCTTCAACTATCCGTTTTGGATTGAGCAGCCCAATGTTGAGCATGGGTGTTAATACCGAGTGATAGAGAAAATGTTCTTTCGCCACCATGGCATCTTCATACACACCAAACTTTTCAAATCTTGTTTCTAAAAATTCATGCAACCATTGTCCGGCTTCTTGATGCGTAACAGGATAAATAAATGAATCAAGGTTACCGTAATTGTTAGGGAAATGCTTTTCAACATACGATCTTGCTTCTTTTATAAACTTGTTTTCTTTTGGGAAAAGAATCACAGGTACTTTTTCCTGTTTGGGAAACTTCAAACGGTTTTCAGCATCAAAGGTCCATTTGCCGCCTAAAGGTTTTTGTTGTTCATCCAGCAGGAGATTCCGTTGCTTGCGTTGCCAGGTATAAAAATCTGTCTGGAAGTAGGTTTTCTTTTTGCTGAAAAAATCTTCCACCTCGGCCATCTGATTTAAAAAGTTGGGCGATGGTTTTTGATGCAGTTGCAGTTGGTGCTTTTTTGCAGATTGCTTTATTCTTCTTTCCAGCCAATCATCTACTGTATCCACATAAATCAGCGCTGTGATTCCTTTTTTAGATAATGATTTGACCAAAGTTCTTATATCACTTTCTTTTTCCGGTGCTTCCACATAGTTCACTTTAAATCCTTTTGCTTCCAGCTCCTGTGCATAATGTTTCATAGAAGCACGGTGCAGCACCAGTTTCTGTTTGTGAAAATTGTAATGTTTAAAAAACAGGAATTCTTCAACAAGAAAAACAGGAACATCTTTCTGCAATGCCGGGTTTAACTCAAACAACTGGTGCGGAAAAATAAGCGTGGCTAAAGACATGCTGTACACAACAAATCCTCCTGCGCATTGTTGTAATCAATCAAAAAAAATCAACCAGCATGGAATCAGTAAAAGGAAAATATGTTTTGATTGCAGGAGCTACCGGCGGTATCGGTTCACAAACAGCAAAATTGCTGGCAGGCAGTGGGGCGCAGGTATTTTTAACCGGTCGTAATGCTGAAAAACTGCATACCGTAGCGGAGCAATTATCTATTCCCCAAACACACACATTTGCAGCAGACTTAAGTGTACCGGAGCAGGTGCAGCAACTGGCACAACAGTTCTTTGCTGTTTTTCCTGCTATCGATGTGCTGGTGAATGCATCAGGTGTTGGAATCATTAAGCCAATGGATACATTAAGCGAAGTTGAATTTTTACGCTCATTGAATTTCAATCTCTATGCTCCGTTCCTTTTAATTAAGAATTTTCTGCCTAACATGAAAGAGCAAAAGAAAGGTTTAATTATAAATATCCCAGGTGTGTTGGGTAAAACGCCGATGGCGGGAGCTGCTGCTTACAGTGCCAGCAAATACGGATTGGTGGGAATGATGCAGAGCATTCGGGAAGAATTAAAGCGTACGGATATCCGTATCACCAATCTCTTTTTGGGTGGTGTTGATTCTGCATTTTGGGATACCATTGATTTACGGGTACAGCGTGAAAAAATGATCCGTGCTGAAGAAGCCGCCAAAGCCATCTGGTTCCTCTGCCAGCAGCCTGCCAGCGGGGTGGTGAGTGAAATGGTGCTACAGCCTTTTAATCACCAGGCGATTTAAATTTTTTAAATCATTTAACCTGTTATAAATATTGCAGAACAGAAAATAAGGTATTTTTCAAATATGAAAAGTTTATACATCTTCATAGTTTTCATATTTGTTTCTTTCGTTACTGCTGCTAATTCATTATCCGGAAGATGGATCGGGACACTTGTCTACAAATTTGATTCTGATGCCTTCAGACTTAATTCAAGTTTAGAAATTACGGAAGATGGGAATCGTTTTTTTGGGGTTCTATCTGTAAGAAACAACGAGAAAGGAAAAATTATAGGCTGTGACTATTTGATATGGGGCGAATCAAAAAGAGACAAGATTGAATTAAAGCGTTTGCAAGTTATTGACAATTTTGGAATGAACAATTCCGATGTGGGGTTATTTCTGAAAGCAGAAGGCGTTATTTCGATTGATGAATCAGGAGCTAGTATTAAGGCTTCTGTTTTTATGATGGAAGAAACCTTATTAGGACCACCTGGCACTTTGAAATTAAAAAAGAGAGACGATGAGTTATCTACTCTTACAATTGACAAAATTAACGGGTTTAAAAAAAAGTATTTCCCTGATTCTATTGCAAAACATAAAGTAAATGATATAGTAATCAGGCATATTGCCTACCCTCAAAGAAAGGTTGAGAAGCCTGTTATTGATTTTCTGGCGGCTAAAAAAAACAACCCTGCTGTAAAAGTTGCCTTGTATTTTGATGGTGTGAAATTAGAAGAGTGGTCTTCTGCACAGGATAACTATATTGAAATGGATTTAAATGGACTTCCCGGGAAAACATACATTATAGTTCTGAAGGTAGAAACAGAGACAACCGAATCTGTCTCGTTTGTTATGCGTAGGGCAGGATTGGGCAGGGTACAGGACTCAAAGTATACAATTAGCTATGATAAACAACTTAATTTGATCATGCATATTTATGAAAGGCCTTCATGATATTTTAAAGCCCAAATTTATCTGCAGAGATCAAGATAATGTATGATGTATATTACTTAATCGGTAAATTCCTTCATCTTGGATTTCATTTATATTTGCGCCACAACGATTGTTTTATGAGTTTGAATCTGTCATTTGACAATACTGCCAATGCGTTTGAGTATAAATCCAACCAGCAATTAAAAAAAGCACATTTCCTGTTTTCCGCCATGGGTAATAACTGGCTGGTGAACATCGGCACAAAAATTACACCCTGGGCTATTAAAGCCGGTTTGCCCATAAAAGGAATCATCCGTTCTACCATTTTCGAACAGTTTGTAGGTGGTGAAACATTGGAACAAACAGCTAAAGTGGCGGATAAGCTGGAAGAATATCATGTACAGGTGATTCTGGATTATGGAGTGGAAGGCGGAGATTATGGTGAAGATGAAAAAGATCATGCAAGGGACGAATTCATACGGGTGATCAACTATGCGGCTACGCAACATAATATTCCCTTTATGAGTATTAAAGTTACCGGGCTGGTTCGGTTTTCGTTGCTGGAAAAAATGGATCAGCTGATGCACGAAGCACAGGGTACTTTAATCAAACGTTATGAACAGGTACTTACACAGTTGAATACTGATGAAAAAGCAGAGTGGCAACGGGTGTGGGACAGAATGATGTTGATCTGCACGACCGCCTCTTCAAAAAATATCGGTGTGCTGATTGATGCGGAAGAAACATGGATACAGAATCCGGTGGATGCATTGGTAACCCTCATGATGGATCATTTCAACAAAGAAAAGGCTGTTGTTTATAATACAGCTCAGATGTACCGGCACGATCGTTTGCAGTTTGTAAAAGATTGTTTTGAAGCAGCAGCACAACGGAATTTTATACTTGGAATGAAGTTGGTTCGTGGTGCTTACATGGAAAAAGAAAGAAAACGTGCTGAGGAAATGAACTATCCTTCGCCCATTCAACCGGACAAAGCCTCCAGCGACCGTGATTTTAATGCGGCTGTCACCTTTTGTTTACATAATATTGATCGAATTGCAACCATTGTAGCTTCTCATAATGATGAAAGTAATCTGCTGGCTGCAAAAATTCTGGATGAAAAAGGATTGCCGCACAATCATCATCATGTACATTTTTCTCAACTGTATGGAATGAGTGATAACATCACTTTCAATCTTGCCAAAGCAGGTTATAATGTAAGCAAGTACCTGCCATTTGGTCCCATTAAAGATGTGGTTCCCTACCTTATGCGTCGGGCACAGGAAAACAGCAGTATGAGCGGACAAACCGGAAGAGAATTAGGGTTGATCAAAAAAGAAATGAAACGAAGAGCCATTTCCTGATTTATCACTAACTGCTATATTTTATTTTCTTTAACGGCAGAGCAGCGTTTTGGATGTTTTGCGTGTTTATTTTTGGTAAAACACATGTTTATGAAATACACATCACTGTTGCTTGTTTTATTTGTTTTTTCCTCTACATCTGTTCTGGCTCAAAAAGAAGAGCGGGCCTCATACCGTAATTATTTTGAGCGTGGTAATAAAGTAATTGGTTTGCAATTGGGTGTTGCAGGCGAGTATCCTATTAATTCCGTAACTGTTCTGGATATTAACGAGTCCAATAAAAGATATGGACTGCTGGCCTTGCCTTCTTTTGGATGGTTTATTGAACGCAACTTTGTATTAGGTGCACAGGCTATTGTAGGGTTTAATCATGAGTCTTACTCATACTCCAACTATGATTACAGTGTTAATCCACCCCGATATATTGGCGACACCAAAAATACCAGCAAGGGAGTTGATTTAGGTTTGGCACCATTTGCCCGTTATTATGTGCCACTGGGTCGCAGAAATGTGGTGAGCCTGTTTGGGCAGGGTTCATTTCCCGTTCTTTATTCAAGCTATGAATCGGGTTCCAATTATCCTTCTTCCTACCCGGGCTGGACTAATTACCGCTACAAGGAAGAGGGTCTGAAATTAATGGCCTCACTGGGAGGGGGTGTTTCTATCAATGGTCGTTTCGGTTCTTTTGAGATGCATGCTAATAATACCGGGTTATATCTTGGTTATCAGCGTTATTTTGGTTTTAAAGGAAAATAAACATCTTCCACATATTGCCCACAGTCAGGGGCCGCAGGTTAACAACTTGCGGCTTTTATTTACCTTGCAGCCATGCAACAATACCACGCATTACTACAGCATATTTTAGATACAGGTGCTGAAAAAAGTGACCGCACAGGAACAGGCACCAAAAGTGTTTTTGGTTACCAGATGCGCTTTGATTTAAATGAAGGCTTTCCGTTGGTTACCACAAAAAAAGTACATCTCCGCAGTATTATTCATGAATTGCTCTGGTTTCTCAAGGGTGAAACTAATATTGCTTATCTCAAAGAAAACGGAGTGAGCATCTGGGATGAGTGGGCAGATGAAAATGGAGAGCTCGGTCCGGTGTATGGCAAACAATGGAGAAGCTGGGAAGGGGCGAATGGAGTAGTGGTAGACCAGGTGAAAGAACTGATTGCGCAAATCAAAAAAAATCCGGATAGCAGAAGACTCATCATCAGTGCTTGGAATGTGGCTGATTTGCCCAGGATGGCCTTGATGCCTTGTCATACGATGTTTCAATTTTATGTGGCCAATGGAAAATTAAGTTGTCAACTCTATCAACGCAGTGCTGATGTGTTTTTAGGAGTGCCATTCAACATCGCATCGTATGCGTTATTAACGATGATGATTGCACAGGTTTGTGATTTAGAGTATGGCGAATTTGTTCATACGTTTGGTGATGTGCACATTTACAGCAATCATATGGAGCAGGTGCAGTTGCAATTAAGCCGCACACCTTATCCATTACCAACAATGAAATTAAATCCGGCAGTGAAAGATATTTTTGAATTTAAGTTTGAAGATTTTACACTGGAGAATTATGTGAGTCACCCGGCTATTAAAGCGCCGGTAGCTGTTTAATTTCAGATTGCAGATTGTAGATTTTAGATTACAATCCGCAATCGGCATTCTAAAATCTGAAATGTGATTATAAGTTTAATTGTAGCTGCATCCACCAACAACGCCATCGGCAAAAACAATCAATTGCTCTGGCATTTGCCGGTTGATTTAAAGTTTTTCAAAAATACCACATGGGCCATGCCGGTGATTATGGGCCGTAAAACATTTGAGTCTGTCAACAGCAAACCATTACCGGGCCGGCAAAACATCATCATCTCCAGAAATGCACAGGCCTCAACCGATGGGGAAGTATGGTGGGCCACATCACTGGAACAAGCCATTGAACAATCCCGGCAATTACATTGCAATGAAATTTTTATAGTAGGCGGGGCACAGATTTATGAACAATCAATGCCAATCGCTCATCGTATTTACATGACCCGTGTGCATGCGCATTTTGAAGCTGATACTTTTTTCCCTGATATCAATGTAGAAGAGTGGGAGTTGGTTAAGAACAATGATTTTAATGCGGATGAAAAACATGCGTATTCATTTTCTATACAGGTATGGGAGCGGAAAAAGTAGGAAATGAAAAGTGAAAAATCGGAAATATATCATACTGCAATACTGCTTTTTATTTTGAACTTTTAATTTTCGATTTTATTCTAATGTATTCTTCTCTTCAACTTGCTTCAAAATATCTCCGTTACTATTGCACGGCTGCCAACGGTAAGGGTCATGGAATTCATTCGCCTTTTGTTTTCAACCTGGTTACACAGGTACTGAATGATAAAACAAACTATCCTGAATATAAACGAATTGAGCAGCAGCGAAGTTTATTGCTGGGTAATGAATCTATTATTGAAGTGGATGATTTTGGAGCCGGCTCTGTAAAAGGACTAAAGAAGCAAAGGGTGGTGCAGCAGATTGCAGCTTCCTCACTCAAGCCGAAGAAGTATGCACAATTGCTTCACAGACTGGTAAAGTATTTTGAGTCAAAAGAAGTATTGGAACTGGGTACTTCTCTTGGTATTACAACATCTTACCTTGCAAGTGCTGCTAAACAATCGCAGGTTACCACTTTGGAAGGAGCTGCTTCCATTGCTGCATTGGCGCAACAAACTTTTGATACACTACAATTAAAGAATATCAAAACAGTTACAGGCAATTTTGATGAAACGCTGCAAACTGTAACAAATAAAGATTACGACTTCATCTTTATTGACGGTAATCATCGTAAAGAACCCACACTGCGTTATTTCAGTCAATTGATTCCCTGTGTACATAACAATTCCGTAATGGTATTTGATGATATTCACTGGAGTAAAGAGATGGAAGAAACCTGGGAAGAAATCAAGAAGCATGCATCAGTTACCTTAACGGTTGATTTATTTTTCATCGGGTTGGTCTTTTTCAGAAAAGAGCAAAAGGAGAAAGAGCATTTTGTGGTGCGGTTTTGATTTTACCGCTAAGACGCTAAGGCGCAAAGTGAGAACAGCAGGATGCATATCTCCTCCCTGGAGGGGCGTCGTCGTATTAAATATTAATGTTGATTGAAGGGGGTGGGCTTCATCTTATCATTTATTTTTTACTTATTTTCACCACATAATAAACCAACGTTCACATGATTCTTGGTGTGTTAAAAGAACCGGGCTTTGAAACAAGAGTTTCACTGTTGCCCGAAACCGTATCCGCTCTCATTAAAAAAAATATAAAGGTAGTTGTGGAAGAAGGCGCAGGAGCTAACGCTTTTGCTGCTGATGCTGATTATACTTCAGCAGGGGCTTCCGTAAAAAGCAGAAGCGAAGTAATGGCTGCCGCTGATGTATTGTTAAGCATTCATCAACCTGCTGATAGTATCAGCAATAAAATTTTAATCGGCGTTTATCAACCGTTAATGAATGTTGATGCGATGAAAACATTTGCAGCTGCCGGTACTACTGTTTTTTCCATGGATATGCTGCCACGTACCACCCGTGCACAGAGTATGGATGTACTCAGCAGTCAGGCAAATATTGCCGGATACAAAGCGGTATTAACAGCTGCTGCTAACTATGGCCGTTACTTTCCCATGTTTATGACGGCGGCCGGAAGTATTGCTCCTGCAAAACTGTTGATACTGGGAGCCGGTGTAGCCGGCTTGCAGGCGATTGCTACGGCTAAGCGTTTGGGTGCAGTGGTGGAAGTGTTTGATACACGACCTGCGGTGAAAGAAGAAGTGATGAGTCTGGGTGCAAAGTTTATTGAAGTGGAAGGTGCAGCTGATGCAAGTGCTGCAGGCGGTTACGCAGTAGAGCAAACAGAAGAGTACAAACAGAAGCAACAACAAAAAATTGCAGAGTGTGCTGCTAAAGCTGATATCATTATTACCACGGCACAGATACCCGGCAAGAAGGCACCCATACTGATTACAGAAGAGATGCTGCAAAATATGCGTAATGGGTCTGTGATTATTGATTTAGCAGCAGCCACTGGCGGTAATACGCCTTTTACAAAAAATAATGAAACGGTATTGTACAATGGTGTGAGCATTATCGGCAATAGTAATTTACAGGCTACCATGCCCAGTGATGCCAGTAAGTTGTACGGAAAAAATATTTTCAACTTTTTACAGTTGATTATTGATAAAGAAGCAAACATCAACTTAAATTTTGAAGATGATTTAGTGAAGGGTTGTTGTATTACACATGAAGGAGTGGTTGTGCATGAAAGGATGCAGGGTTTATAGTTTGTGGTTCGTTATTACAAACTTTTGTGCCCTTCGTGGTCTTTGTGGGAAACAATCATCATTTAAAATAATCACTAACAAATAACGATATGGATAATTTTCTTTCTTTCTTCTCCACGCATCAGCAGATGATCTACATCGTCATCCTGATGGTTTTTGTAGGTATTGAAGTCATTGGCCGGGTGCCTGCTGTATTGCACACACCTTTAATGAGTGGTGCCAATGCTATACATGGTGTTGTTATCATCGGTGCTATCATTGTGATGGGCAAAGCTGAAGCTGATAATTACCTGGCACTCATTCTTGGCTTTATTGCGGTGATTGTGGGAACACTTAATGTAGTTGGTGGTTTTGTAGTGACAGACCGAATGCTTGAAATGTTTAAGAAGAAAAAATAAAAAAGCACCAAGAACCAAAAGGCAAGAACCAAAAAAGAAAAACAAAAAGTCAAATCTCAAATGGAAAACAATCCTAAGAAATACGACTTGGAAGAGCGTACGGCGGTTTATGCTGAAAGAATAAGAGATTTTGCTTTAAAGCTACCAAAGAATGAAGCTAATAAGGAATACATTCCTCAATTAATTCGTTCCGGTAGTTCGCCAGGCGCTAATTACATTGAAGCAAATGAAACATTAGGTGATAAAGACTTTAAAATGAAAATTAAAACTTGCAGGCGTGAAGCAAAAGAATCAGCCTATTGGTTACGGATGGTAATAACTGATGGAACAACTGAGGCGAATAACGAAAGAGCAGCGTTGCGACAGGAAGCAAAAGAACTTGTTTTAATTTTTACTGCTATCCTAAGAAAACGTGGAGGTGAATAGGTTTTTTGATTTAGTATTTTTTTGTATTCATTATTTGGTTCTTGTTATTTGTATTTTGGAATTTAATTTTTAATTATGAACATACTCATCATATCATATCTCATTACATCTGTAACCTTCATTCTAGGATTAAAAATGTTGTCCAATCCTGCTACTGCACGCAAAGGAAATTTAATTGCAGCGGCGGGAATGGTTATTGCCATATTGGCCACTATCTTTTTGTATGAAGAAGAGGGTGTGAAGCTGGGGAATTACGGTTGGATATTCGGCGGATTAATTATCGGTTCAGTAGTTGGAACATTAGCAGCCAAAAAAGTAAAGATGACGGCCATGCCGCAAATGGTAAGTCTGTTCAACGGTATGGGTGGTGCTTGTGCGGCTTTGATTTCAATTGTTGAGTTTGACCACCTGGTACATAATTATAATCCTGATGATTTTACATTCTTCAGTTCATTGGATGGCACTACATTGTTAATCATTCTTGCCGGGCTAATTATTGGTACGGTTTCTTTTGCCGGCAGTATGATTGCATGGGGTAAACTGGACGGAAGAGTAAAAGATTTTTCATTTAAAGGTCAGCAGGTATTCAATATTTTAATGCTGGTTGTTTTAATCGGACTAACTGCATTCATCTTAATCGCAAGACCTGAAGAAACGATTTTATTCTTTTACGTGATTCTTGCTTTATCAATTATCTACGGCATCTTCTTCGTTATGCCCATCGGCGGTGCAGATATGCCTGTTGTAATTTCGCTGCTCAACTCTTTTACCGGTGTGGCTGCAGCCTGTGGTGGATTTCTGTATGATAACAAAGCAATGCTCACCGGTGGTATACTGGTGGGTGCTGCAGGTACATTGCTGACCATTTTGATGTGTAAAGCCATGAACCGTTCGTTGACGAATGTACTCATCGGTAACTTTGGCGGCAGCAGTGCAGCAAGCGGCGGAGCAAAAGCACAGGGCACGTACAAAGAAATTTCATTAAGTGATACTGCTGTATTGCTTTCCTATTCCAACAGAGTGTATATCGTTCCCGGTTATGGTTTGGCAGTAGCGCAGGCGCAACATGCCTGTCATGAGTTGGAAAAATTATTGGCAGAGAAAGGAGTGGAAGTAAAGTATGCCATTCATCCCGTAGCAGGCCGTATGCCCGGTCATATGAACGTATTACTGGCCGAAGCAGATGTGAGTTATGATTTGCTCAAAGAAATGGAAGAAGCAAATGATGAATTTAATTCAACTGATGCAGTCTTGATTCTGGGTGCCAATGATGTGGTGAATCCTGCAGCTAAAACCGACCCTACATCACCCATTTACGGCATGCCCATCTTAGATGTGGAACTGGCCAAGAATGTGATTGTAAACAAACGAAGCATGAAGCCCGGCTATGCAGGTATTGAAAATGAGTTGTTCTTCCGTCCCAAAACAAGTATGTTGTTTGGTGATGCAAAAAAGGTGATACAGGATTTGATTGGGGAGGTGAAGAATTTGTAACGCCACGTCAGACGCCCTCGTCGGACGGGGTTTGATTCTAGTAATCAATAGTAAATCTTCCTTTGAATAGTATGAAATATCAAAATAGATTTCTGCGATTCCCTCTTATCGTCATTTCTATCATAATTATTTTCTGGGTCTATTCAATTTGTTCACGGGTTTTATCATTAGTAGCATTACAAAAAAAGTATACTTATCAATATCCTATATCATGGTCATTAATTTTTGACATCCAAACTAAAATCGGGTTGGTTTGTGTTTTAATATCTTTAGTAACTGCAATTGGATACTTTATTATGCGACAGCGATATGTCAATATTTTTTATTGCAGGGTTCATGTTTGGCTTTCATTTATAGCATTAGTTCTGGTTCCTTTAAGTGCTCCACTTTTTAAAATGTCATCACCAAATGGAATAATATCTGATGCCGCAAGAATTGGTAATTTTATAATTTATCCCGCTTCAACAATATTATTATTGGTGTTTTATTTTGCTGCACTCTTTTTTTTCGCCATCACATTAATAAAAAGCTCAACTTCGCCCAAAGAAGCAGGGTTAATCAATGAATCTTCCGATTTTCTTAATCAATTCTCTAAGTAAAGTCAAGAACTTTGATGAAGCTGCTTTCATCAACATTCATCAAAGCGGTGAACAAATTACTTCCATAAGAATAAATCCTGCAAAGCAATCCATCTCGACTCCGCTCAGGGCGGCATCCGTTCCCTGGTCTTCCCTCGGCTACTACCTTCAATCCCGTCCTTCCTTCACACTCGATCCATTGTTTCATGCAGGTACCTATTATGTGCAGGAAGCCAGCTCTATGTTTCTGGAACAAGCAGTAAAGCAAACAACTGATACCTCACAACCATTATTGGTGTTGGATTTATGTGCAGCACCCGGCGGTAAATCAACATTGTTGCAAAGCATCATCAGCAAGGAAAGTTTATTGGTGAGTAATGAAGTGATTCAGTCACGGGTAAACATCCTAAAAGAAAACATCATCAAGTGGGGTAGCAGCAATGTTGTTGTAACTAACAATGACCCGAAAGATTTTACGAAGCTCAGCGGATTGTTTGATATTGTGGTGATTGATGCACCCTGCAGCGGTAGCGGCCTCTTCCGTCGTGACCCCGAAGCGATCAATGAATGGAGTGAAGCCAATGTGCAACTCTGTTCCCAACGTCAGCAACGAATTATTGCCGATGCATGGAATTGTTTGAAAGAAGACGGTGTGCTTATTTATTCTACCTGCTCGTATTCAACAGAAGAAGATGAAGAACTGCTGGATTGGACGGTGCAAAGGTTAAAGGTGGAAGGCATAAGGTTGAAGGTAGAACAAGAATGGAATATTGATGAAGTACAAAGTGCTACAGGTGCTTATGGTTATCGTTTCTGGCCGTATAAAGTAAAAGGTGAAGGTTTTTTTATTGCAGCGTTCCGGAAAAAAGAAGCAACAGATGAACTGCGGATGAAAATTAAAAAAGAAACTGTTCCGTCAAAACAGGATATACAGATTGCAGCAAAGTGGTTGCAATCAACCGAGGATATATCCTTCATCTTACAGGGACAAAATATAGCTGCAATTCCTGCTGCATGGCATCACACCATTCAATTTCTTATGCAGGAGTTGAAGGTGCGTTATGCAGGAACAGAGCTCGGCACCATTGCCAAGAATGATTTGTTGCCGGAGCATGCATTAGCACTAAGCACGCTTATCAATCAACACATTTTTTTCGTGGAATTAAATGAAGAACAGGCATTAACCTATTTACGTAAAAATGATTTGCACATTGATGCTTCACAAAAAGGCTGGGCATTGGCAAGGTATAAAGGAATGAATCTCGGATGGATGAAACTGCTGGGCAATCGT
Organism: Lacibacter sp. MH-610; assembly: GCF_045780045.1. Lineage (NCBI taxonomy): Bacteria > Pseudomonadati > Bacteroidota > Chitinophagia > Chitinophagales > Chitinophagaceae > Lacibacter > Lacibacter sp. MH-610. The sequence goes on along the minus strand of NZ_CP116002.1, from coordinate 3,152,731 downwards.
ATCAATAATTATTATCCGAAAGAATATCGCATTCTCAAAGCCCCCCTTTAGGGGATGGGGGCTCACTTTCTCCCGAAGTCAGCAGGGTTCTCACCCCAACTACTAGTCTCCCATTTCAATATTTTGTTTTTATAGTTGTTGTTGGCAAGCCAATGCTCCGCACGGGCTATTAAATCATGAATATGTTTTGTTTTAGCACTTACTTCCAGGTTGGTTTTGCATTTTTTGGCTTTTACCCATGCAATGGCATTCCGGCTGTCGCTGTAAATAGGGATTACTGTAAGGTTATGTTTTTTGCAATAGCCCAATGCATGAACGATGGCTAAAAATTCACCAATGTTATTTGTGCCGTTTGCAAAAGGTCCCTGGTGAAAAATGCGGGTATTGGTTTTATACAGAATACCCTGGTACTCCATATCTTTCTGCACACTGTTCCACGCAGCATCAACAACAATACTGTCGTGTATGGGAGTACCAACTCCGGCTTTTACTTTCGGTTCTTCTTTATCTTTTTTGTAGATGTGTTTGGCAAAATGTTCATTAAAAGCAATCTCTGCTTCCATCATAGTAGGGAAGGCTTTGTAAGCCGCTGCAGGAAACCCGTCCACCTGTGTTTTGCAATCATTCCAGTTATGATAAATACCGGGCTGCTTACCTTTCCATACTACATAAAATTTTTGTTTGCTCATTTCAATACAATGTTAAAGAAAAATGCGCCTCACCTAACTACTTCAAAGGAGAGGAACCGCACACAATCCTAACTTTTTGTAAACACTAATTGTTCTTTTAGTAGCGTTAATGCTGAAAATTATGAATGTCATGTGTGGTAGAATAAAAAGCTTGAAAAAATTCATTTGTACCGTCCTTCTCCCTGGGAGAAGGATGAGAGGATGAGGTCGTTTTTTGTTTTGGCCCGATATTTCTGCATCTTTGCCCCGTAAATACAAATTCCATGAAGCGAACCTTTGTTGCTTATCTTTTGACTTTGATGTGTGCGGTAGTTACAGCGCAAACTACGCCTTTAACAGTACAGCTGGACAGTAAGAATCAGCCTTATCTTGTACACACGCTGGCACCTAAAGAAAATTTTTACAGCGTGGGTCGCATTTACAATATCAGCCCAAGAGTGTTTGCACCTTACAATGGTTTAGAGTTAACAAGTCCGTTGAGTATCGGTCAGGCAATTCGAATTCCACTGAACGAACAGAATTTCTGGCAAGCCGGTGGCCGTAAGGAAAATGAAGTGGTATTGCCTTTGTACTACACGGTTGGTACAGGTGAAAACCTCGCTGCAATCAGTCGTACTTTTAAGACAGATAATGCTTCTTTAAAAAGCTGGAATAATCTGAGTTCGGATGCAGTCGCTACGGGTAAAAAAATCATCATCGGTTTTTTGAAAGTAGATAAAACATTATCTCCGTTGGCGGCACAAGGCATGAGCAGACAGGAACCACCAATGGTAAAACAGGAGCCCAAAAAAGAACAGCCCAAGCCAGTGGTAAAAGAAGAACCTAAGAAAGAAGAGCCAAAGGTTGAACCAAAAGTTGAGCCCAAGCCCGAACCTAAAAAAGAAGAACCCAAACCTGTTGTAAAGGAAGAGCCCAAAACACAACCCGCACCTGCTTCGTATGAAGGCAATGGATTTTTTAAAGACGAATACAACAAACAAAGCAATAACGGACGCAACACATCTTCTGCCAATGGAAATGGTGCTACCTTCAAAAGCACCAGCGGCTGGAGCGATGGAAAATATTATGTGTTGATGGATAACCTTGAAAAAGGAACGATTGTGATGGTACGGAATCCTTCTAATGGCAAAGCGATTTATGCAAAGGTATTAGCAGGTGTAAAAGAAACAACGCCCAACAGCAGTGCATTGTTTTTATTGAGTAATGCGGCTGCATCACAGCTTGGCATCAGTGCAGAGAAGTTTAATGCGGAGTTGGTGTGGGGAAAGTAAATCAGTTCTGAGTTTTTAGTTTGTAGTTTTTGGTTACCGGCTTTTGTTTTTCATGGCAGCGGTTTTGCCACGCTCGTTTCATGGTTCTGTTTCTATCGCAGCAATAAACATTCAATAGCTTATGATAAATTGCAAACTAATGAAGTTCATTATGCAATTATATGCTTAAGAAAATAGTTATACTTATCTCTTTGTGGCTAACTCTTTCAGTAATGTGGTTTTTTTCTTCCGAATTAGTTGTAAAATATCTATTTGATAGCTTTGATAGTGTTGAACTTTGGCTTGTTACAACAATTATCGGCTTTATTTTAATTACAACGTCAATTTTAGTTGCAACTATAATTCTATTAATACGAGAAAGAAACAAACGTAAAGTTGATTTAAAGTAAACTTCTATCCTCTCCATCCCCTCAAAAACTCTTCCACACCCATTCGTTTTTTTCCTTCTAATTGTAATTCCAATACATGTAGGTATCCATTGCTGCATGAGAATTTGAGAAAGGTTTTGTTGTCGGTCACTAATTCCCCTCCTTGGGAGGGGTTAGGGGAGGTTTCTTTCTTCGACCGATATATCTTCAACATCTTTCCCTGCAACTCTGTAAACGAACCGGGAAAAGGCGAGAGCCCTCGAATCAAATTATGCACTTCCTCCACCGTTTTTGAAAAATCAATCTTGCAGGTTTCAGTAAAAATTTTGGGGGCATGTTTGAGAAGGGTCGACGGTCCACGGTCGACAGACGACGGTAGTGAATCTGTATTCAACTGTGGACTGTGGACCGTGGACTGTGGTCTTTCTTCCAGCCTTCCTTCCGCTATTCCCTCCACCGTCTTCACCAGCAATTGTGCACCAATCTCTTTCATCCTATCATGTACTTCACCTGCTGTTTCATCCTCACCAATGGGGAATGATTGCTGCAACAGAATATCACCGGTATCAATTTCGTGTTTGAGTTTAAACGTAGTAACACCTGTTTCTTTTTCACCATTGATGACTGCCCAGTTAATAGGTGCAGCACCACGGTATTGCGGCAATAAACTGCCATGCACATTAATTGTTCCCATGGGCGGCATATTCCATACCACTTCAGGCAACATGCGAAAAGCAACTACAATCTGCAAATCAGCTTGCAATGCTTTAAGCTCATCAATAAAAACAGGGTTCTTTAATTTTTCTGGTTGTAATACATGCAGTCCGTGCTCTACTGCATATTTCTTCACTGCACTTTCGTTAAGCTTCATACCACGACCTGCCGGTTTATCAGGAGCGGTAACAACTCCCACAATATTGCAACCAGCTTTCACCAGCGCATCCAGACTCGCCACCGCAAACTCAGGCGTACCCATAAAAACAATTCGTAAATCAGTTGCTTTCATTCAATGAGAAAGAAAAATAATGTTGAATAATGAAGAATCGATGGAAGATCAAATCAAATGGTCATTGAATTCAATAGTTCAGAACTATAAACCACAAACAATAAACTTCTTACTATCCTTCCAGCACCCTGTCTTCCTGCTTAATCTTCGTCAGATTATTCCGTTGCAAAATTTCTTTCGCCAAATTCAAATAATTAATAGAGCCTTTACTATCTGCATCATACAATATCACCGGCTTACCAAAACTGGGTGCTTCGCTCAAACGTGTATTGCGGTGAATGATGCTGTCAAACACAATGCCTTCAAAATGCCTGCGTACTTCACTCACAACCTGGTTACACAAACGAAGGCGACCATCATACATCGTCATCAAAATACCTTCAATCACCAGTGAAGTATTCAAGCGGCTTTGTACAATCTTTACCGTGTTGAGCAATTTGCCCAGACCTTCCAGTGCAAAAAACTCTGTCTGCACAGGAATCACCACACTATCTGCAGCTGTTAATGCATTCACCGTAATCAGTCCGAGCGAAGGGGAGCAATCAATCACAATAAAATCGTATTCATTTTTCAACGGCTCCAGCAGTTGCTTAAGAACACTTTCCCTGTTGGGTTGATTGATCATTTCAATTTCAGCACCTACCAGGTCAATATGCGAGGGAATCAAATCCAGGTTTGGTACTTCCGTTTTCAGCACCACATCTTTTGCATTGGCATTATTTACAAAACAGTCATACAAACTCTGCTGAATATTGTGCAAATCAAAACCAACACCGGTAGTACTGTTGGCCTGCGGATCTGCATCTACCAGCAATGTTTTGTATTCCAGCACAGCAAAACTCGCTGCCAGGTTAATAGCCGTTGTTGTTTTACCAACACCTCCTTTCTGATTTGCAATACCAATGATTCTTCCCATGAATTTTTATAGTTCCAAAGTTTAAAATTACTATGCCTCGAGCTAAGAGCTGCGAGCTGCCAGCAAAGTTTTATAAGGTTAATAGTACTACTTGTAGCTTACAGCTATCAGCTTCTTAAATATTAATCGTTTCTCCCACCGCAGGCAACAACAAATTCAACCCGTTTTTACTGAAATGATCTTTTGCTTTTACCGTATCAATCACAATGTAGGGGAATGTATTGTAATGAACTCCCACTACCGTATGACAATTAATCATGTGTGCGGCCCTCGCTGCATCATCATAGCCCATGGTAAAGTTGTCGCCAATAGGCATTACAGCAAAATCCAGTGCACCGCCCTGACTTACCAGCTGCATTTCCATGCTTAATGCTGTATCGCCACTATAGTAAAAACTTTTATCAGCCCTTATTACAAAACCCATTGGGTTGCCGGCATAGCTACCATCGGGCAAACTGCTGGAATGTTGGGCCACCACACATTTCACCCAGCCAAAATCAAATTCCTTTTTGCCGCCGGTATTCATGGGGTGTACATTTTCAACGCCCTGGCCTTGCAGCCACACATAAATTTCCCATGCACAAATCACAAGCGCCCCGGTGCGTTTGGCAATACTTACTAAATCAGCCACATGATCAGCATGACCATGGCTTACAAAAATATAATCGGCCTGTACTGAATCAGCATCAATGCCCTTGGCTAACTCATTAGGCGTAATAAAAGGGTCAAACAACAAATGTTTCCCCTTTACTTCCACGCTGAAACAGGAATGTCCGAAATATGTAAGTTTCATTGCTTTTACGAGTTACGGTTTTACCGGCTTAGGCCTTTAAAAAAGTTGAAAAGACCCACTAAATGCCATTGTGACAAAAATAAGGGTTGGCACAGATTTCGGGAACAATACTTATCCCCGAACTGTTACAGACTACAACAAAATCATAACAGCAATTATCGGGTTCATTTCTCAATTTTGTACACATGCAACGATTAGCAGGTTCCTGGATTTTTATACTCGTCCTTTTTGTGGTGGATATTTACGTGTTCCAGGCCGTTAAAGCCGTAACACTCAGCACGGCACCCCGTACCCGCTGGATAATTTACGGAACGTATTGGGGCATCAGCATCATGGCGCTAACGCTTATGATTTCGCTGGCTTTTACCAATTATGAAACATGGCATCGTACCCTTCGTACCTATGTGTTTGCCGGTATCATGGGTTTGTTTTTTGCCAAACTGCTGGCCAGTGCTTTTTTCCTGGTAGATGATTTACGCCGGATGGTGCAATGGGCTGCCAGTTTTGTAATGCCTTCACTCAACCCTAAAAACACGGGTACCGGAACCGGCATCACCCGTTCCACTTTTCTGAGCTGGATGGGTATTGCTGTAGGTGGCGGATTGTTTTCATCACTCATCTATGGTTTTGGAAACAAGTACCGTTACAATGTGCAGCGGGTGCCCATGAAGTTTCCCAACCTGCCGGCTTCTTTTGCAGGATTTAAAATCATTCATATAAGCGATATTCATAGCGGCAGTTTTACTGATAAACAGGCGGTGTTACGTGGAGTGGAATTGATTAACGAACAAAACCCGGATGTGATTTTGTTTACCGGCGACCTGGTGAATTATCATGCAGATGAGATGAAGGACTATATGGATGTGTTCAGTCAGTTGAAAGCGAAACATGGTGTATATGCCACATTGGGCAATCATGATTATGGTTTTCCACGTGGTGAAACAAAAGAAGAAACCAAGCAAATGCAATTAACCAATGCTGCTGCAGTGGTAGGGGTGCATCAACAGCTTGGCTGGAAAACATTGAGCAATGCCCATGAGTTGATTGAAAGGGATGGTGAGCAAATAGCGATCCTTGGTGTGGATAATACCAGCTACAAAAGCCGGTTCCCTTCGTTTGGTAAGTTAGAAGAAGCACATGCCGGTGCAAAAGAAGCACCTTTTAAAATACTGATGAGTCATGATCCTTCTCACTGGAACGGAGAGGTGACTAAAAAGTTTAATGATATTGATTTAACTCTCAGCGGTCATACACATGGAATGCAGTTTGGTGTTGAAATTCCCGGTTTCCGCTGGAGCCCGGTGAAGTATGTGTACAAACAATGGGCAGGATTGTATGAGGAAGCTGCCCAGAAATTGTATGTGAACCGTGGCTTTGGATTTATCGGTTACCCCGGCCGTGTGGGCATTTTGCCGGAGATTACGTTGATTGAGTTGAGTTGATGGTGAAACAGGTATTCTTTTCTCAGATCTTCAATACTTTTGCTCCTGCGGCTTTCGTATAATTTTTACCGAAGCTTTAAACTATCTTGCATCACAATGGTCTTAACCCGAACCACCATTGTATGAAGAAAACATTTATTCTGCCGGCAGTAATGCTGTTCTTCTCTTTCAATCTATTAGCCCAAACACAGGATTCTATTCCTGTTAATAAAGACTCCATTGAGAAAGCTGTAGATGAATTCCTTGCCTTGCTGGATTCTGCCAAACAACCTAAAAGCTACTGGCAATTATCATTGGGGGCCAGTAATACCCAGTTCAGTGTGAACAATGTGGCCCTTAATGCACAGCAGGTAAGTAAAGGCGTAACACTGATTCCTACGGTAATGTATTACGATAAAAGCGGGTTGAGCTTTACCTATAATAATTTCATCAGCATTAATAACAACAACAGCGGCATTGTACAGCACAGTATTACCCCGGCCTATGATTTTTCAAAAGATAAGCGGTTTGATTTTGGTTTTTCTTATACCCGTTTTATCGGCAACAAAAACTTTGCACAGATTTCATCACCTTATCAAAATGATTTTTACGGGTATTTGCAATACAATAAATGGCAGGTAGAACCATCACTCGCATTCGGTTACTCTACTGGTAAGTTTACTGAAACATCGAAGACGGATACCTCTTTCATTTTACAAAGACCTTTTCGACCTGATACAACCATTCAGTACACAATTTTTGATACATTACGTGTAAAACTCAGAGATTTCTCTGCAATACTTTCTGCGAGGAAGGAATTTGTATTTGAGATGAAGAATGCAAACAATTACATTACGTTTACACCATCTTTACTCTTATTTTTTGCGAGGAACGAATACGAAGTTGAATATTCATCTGCCAGTGCTTTATCTCCCCGCACACAGTTCTTCCTTCAAAGCAGACCTTTATTAAGGGAACAATTTCTAAGAGAGCTGAAACGAAGCTTTTCAGGGTTGAATGAAACCCGTAATTTTTTAAATACCACCAGTTTTCAATTACAATCACTTGGTCTCAATCTCGAGGCCACACTTTACCTGAAGAAATTTTATATCAACCCGCAGGTATATTTTGATTATTATTTCCCGGAAGCTGATCAAAAGCTCACGACTATTTTTACTTTACAGGCCGGATTTATTTTATGAGAAAGTCTGTAACAGAAAAGGGTTAACAATAATTTACGAACCTGCTTATGCAATTGGCATTTAATTGGAACGTTAACTATACACTAAATCAAAATCACATGAACAAGTATCTTATCATTCTGTTTTTAACCATTGCCGGTTTCAGTGCCTCTGCCCAGGGTATTAAAATCGGTCCCAAGCTGGGCGCTAATGTGGGTAAAATTGATGGCGCCGGCTTTGATGAAAAATATTCTTTAGGCTATCATGTAGGTGGCTTTGTACAGATCAACTTCAGCAAGAAGTGGGGTATCCAGCCGGAGGTATTGTGGAATCAAATCAGTACGGATACGGTTTCAGGGTTCAAGGCATTGTACCAGAACCTCGGCAACCAGGCTGATAATTTCAATGATTTAAAACTCAATTATCTCAGCATTCCCATCCTGCTCAACTATTCGCCGGCAAAGGTTATCACCTTCCAGGCAGGTCCGCAGTTTGGTATTTTAATTGACAAGAGCAGTACGGCACTTCAAAACGGAAGTAATGCGTTTAAGAACGGAGATCTTTCGCTCCTGGGTGGTGTGCAGTTGAATCTTTTAAAGTTGCGGGTGTACGGACGTTATATGATCGGGTTAAATGATATCAGCGATGTAAGTAATTCAACCAAGTGGAGAAACCAGGGATTGCAGGTTGGCTTGGGTCTTGCATTATAAGAGGCATTCAGGATTTTTCAACGATAGGTTTATAACGGGGCGCCTGCGGCGCCCCGTTTATTTTATCAACACTTCGTACAGTTTTAATCCATAATAACCTGCTGCACCTAAAATCAAAGGATACAACAAGAATAACCAGAGATAATCTTTCCAACTCCATTCTTTTAACGAAGCCCAACCGTTTTTTTGCAAGCCGCTGATAGCATCATACCAACTCATCACACCTGATACACTTGCAAGCACATTGGCAAGTATAGCAATCAATAAAACAATAATTCCGATACAATAAATTTTCAGCATATCAATTTGTTTTTGGTATCCATGCAATCACACGAAGCGGTCCGCCGGTGCCACCTTTTATTTTCATGGGTAAAGCAATGATGTAGGCACCTTTCACCGGTAAGGCATCCATGTTGGCAATATTTTCAAAACCTAAAATGTTTTTTTCATACAAAATCTGATGGGTTTTAAAATCTTTGGATTGCCCGTAATCAACACTGGCAACATCTACACCCACTGCTTTTATTTTTCTGTTCTTAACCATCCATGTTGCCAGTTCCGGACTGATAGACGGGAAATGCAGATTGGCTACAGCACTATCACCTTTTGCTTTTGTACCTAAATATTTTTCAGCATCCGGATAAAACTTTCCCCAGCCCGTTTTAAACAATACAATCGCATCATCAGGAATGGTGCTGTTTGTTTTTTCCCATGCAGTAACATCATCAACTGAAATTAAATAATCGGCATTAGTACCAACTGTTCTACTTACATCTATCACTACGGCCTCACCCAGTAAACTTTGAAGCGGAATTTCATCAGCACTCCATTTGCCTTTTGCAAAATGCACCGGTGCATCTAAATGTGTACCACCATGTTCAGGTGTAAAAAAAGCATTGGATGAATAATAAAATCCGGCATCCGTCATTCCGTTGAACTGTGTATCTAATTTGAAGCCTGTGGGATTGTTGGGCCAGTACAATGTTTTATCAGAAAAATCATAACTCAGGTCAATCCATTGACCACTTTTCAGATGTTGTTGAAGCGTGGCATGTTCTGTTTTTTCCGTACAACCGAAAAGCGAACAGCAAAAAATGAATACGAGTAATTTTCTCATACAATGATTTATGAGAAAAGATACGTTGATTTTAAATGCCTCCATCAAACAGGCTGAGCTGGAATTGATTTTTCTTTTGTGTGTGCTTACGGGGCTTAAAAGCAAAGCCGCTGTTCTTTATTGTAAACAGTTCTGTTTCTTTATCTCTGCTTGCTACTACAATTTGCACATGGCCGGCATGCGGTGCAAACAATGCTTCCGCTACTTCGGGTTTGTTATTATTTTTTGAGAGATGGGAGAGCAGCAGCAGTTGTAAATGCGGTGCTTTGTAGTTGAGAAATAAATCCAGTGCCTGTTTGTTACTCAAGTGTCCTTCATCACCGCTGATGCGTTGCTTGAGATGATAAGGGTAGCCGCCATTCATCAGCATCTCTTCACAATAATTGCTTTCAAGGAAAACAGCATGGCAGTTTGCAAAATGTTTGAGCACCTGTTTGCAGGCATAACCTATATCTGTAATCACACCGACATTTAATCCGTAAGCGCTTATTGTAAAACTGTGCGGGTCATCGGCATCATGACTTTTTGTGAACGGAAGAATTTCTAAATCACCAATATTAACTGCTTTGTTTTTATTGAATGAATGGATGAGATGGGTTTCTAATTTCAGATTGCTGTTGGCCAAGGTACGTGGCGTAATGTACACAGGCAGTTGGTGTTTTTTGCTCAGCACTTCCAGCCCGGCAATATGGTCAGCATGTTCATGGGAGATGAAGATGGCTTTTACTTTTTGAATGTCCAGTTCCAGCCGTTTCATCCGCTTTTCCGTTTCCCGGCAGCTGAGGCCTGCATCTATAAGCACCGCTTCTTTATCATTGCCGATGTAATAGCAATTGGCATTGCTGCCGCTGTTGATGGATGCAAGTTGAAGATTCATAAAGGGCAAAAATAAATGCTTCTGCTCTATTGCGGTTTGTTTTTTAAACCTGTAACTTCAATTGGTCTCACAGCGTCTCACAAAACAATCAACCAAATTATTCATCATCATGCGTTACTTATTACTTGCAGTTGCCTGTTTGCTCGTTTCGGTTTCAAATGCCCAAACAAAAAGCAATACGCTCACAAAATCGTTTGATTCATTACTCAACAAAGAATTTAAAACCGGTGAACCCGGTGCCGCAGCCATTGTGGTAAAGAAAGGGGAAGTGGTTTACAAAAAAGGTTTTGGCATGGGCGATATGGAATTGAATGTGCCGGTGCAACCGGATATGGTGTTCCGCATCGGCTCCATTACCAAGCAGTTTACGGCTGTTTGTATTCTCAAACTGGCAAGCGAAGGAAAACTCGCCCTGCAGGATGACATCAAAAAATACATTCCTGATTACGGCATCAAAGAACCCATTACCATTGAACATCTGCTCACGCATACATCAGGGATTAAAAGCTATACCAATGTGGATACCTTTTGGCAACAGATGCGGAAAGACTTGACGCCACGGGAAATTATCCGCCTCACCGAAAAAGATACACTGGAGTTTAAACCCGGCACCAAATACAATTACAACAACACGGCTTTTGTGATGCTCGGTTATATCATTGAAAAACTAAGCGGCAAAACTTATGAAGATTATCTGCAGCAAAATATTTTTACCCCGTTGGGTATGAACAACTCTTATTTCGGCAGTGACAGCAGGATTATTAAAAACCGTGCAAAAGGATATAAGAAGACTGAAAAAGATTTTTTTAATTCCGATTATATCAGCATGACCTTACCGCATGCAGCAGGTTCTATTGTTTCTACGGTGGATGATTTATGGAAATGGAATAAAGCGTTGTACAGTTACAAAATCATCAGTAAAGAATGGGTGGATAAACTCACTACGCCTTGCAAACTGGCTGATGGAAAATCCACCAATTATGGTTATGGAATTGCTGTTTCATCCATACAGGGCAGCCCGGTGTATGACCACGGCGGCGGTATCCCCGGTTTTTTAACCTATGGAATTTATATGCCGAAAGATGATGTATTTGTGGCCGTGTTTTCAAACTGTGATTGTAAAAGTCCTGATAATGCGGCTACCAAAATGGCCGCCATTACCATTGGCAAGCCTTACAATTTCACAGCAATACCGTTGAAAGAGGCAGATGCCAAACAGTATGAAGGTGTGTATGCGTATGAAAATGAAGAACGCATCATTCAATGGAAAGATGGTAAGCTCACTTCAAAACGGGGAGGCGGTAATGTGTTTGAACTGAAAATGTATGAAACCAATAAATTTTTCTTTGAGGGTTCTTTTTCATTCATAGAGTTTGTGAAAGGCAGCTCCGGCAGTTTTGATAAACTCATTTATAAAAATAACAACGAAACATCTGAGTGGAAGAAAACAAACAAACCTTTGCCACAGCCGATCGCAGTGATTAAGGTTGACCCTGCGTTGCTTGCAGATTATACAGGAGCGTATCAACTGGCGGCCAACTTTATCTTAACCATTACACAGGAAGGGGATGAGTTAGTTGGCCAGGCTACAGGACAAGGAAAAATCGGAATGGAAGCCATCAGCCCGGTGCGTTTTAAGGCCAAAGGAGTAGATGCACAGATTGAATTTAAGAAAGATGCATCGGGTAAAACAGTTGCACTGGTGCTCTATCAAAACGGCAGGGAGATAGAAGGGAAGAAGCAATAAGACAAACTCATCATGTGGGCTCTTTTTGTGAAAATGCGCAGCATTTGTTTCTCAGCGGCCTCTGCTCCTCTGCGTGAGAATGAAGTTCAATATAAGAATGGCACGCAGAGGAAAGGAGTTCGCAGAGGAGAACGCTAATGAAATTATCATTTATTCAATTATACTCTTTGGTAAAGGCTTTAAAAAGTTTCTTTATGAAAAAGTCAGCCGTAGTTTTTGCAGCTGACTTTTTTTTGTACCTTTTCTTCACCCAAAATAACCAAGTGTATGAAAGGCTTTTTATTTTTTGCAGCATCCGTTGCTTTTACGGCAGGCATCGTTGCCTTTACACAACAACAACAGCAACAAAAAGAAACTTCAGTTAACAGTCGCACCTATAAAAACAAATCCATCATTCGCTGTACGGCAGATTGGGAAGCGTTAAAAGATTGGCTGGAAGAAACGGATATTCCACCCATGCCCGGTGCAGGAACCTATCAATGGAAGATTTCCACCAAGAGCGACAGTGCCCAATTCTATTTTAACCAGGGCATCAACATGTACTACGGCTTTCATATCATTGAAGCGATGGCTTCGTTTAAGAAAGCAGCAAAGTTTGATGCGGAATGTGCTATGATTTATTGGGCTCAGGCATTAACCTACGGCCCCAACATTAACGACTATGGTTACCGTGCTTCACCACAAGCATTGGAAGCGTTGAACAAAGCCAAACAGTTTGCAAACAATGTAACTGCATTTGAAAAAGAGTTGATGGATGTGATGACAGTGCGTTATACTGCTGACTCAACTGATGCCACCCGCAAACAATTGAATGAAGCTTATACAGCAAGAATGAAACAGTTAACATCGAAGTATCCTGAAAATCCTGATGCATTGGCTTTGTATGCCGATGCGATGATGCTGGAACATCCCTGGGAATTATGGAATGGTAACGGCACACCCAAACCATGGACGCCTTTGATTCGTAAAACATTGGAACAAACACTTGCCGTTTCACCTATGCATCCCGGCGGCAATCATTACTACATTCATGTAATGGAAGCATCACCGTTTGCAAAGCTGGCTTTGCCCAGCAGTGAGCGATTGGGAAAAACGAATCCGGGTCTTTCACATTTAGTGCACATGCCTTCGCATATTTATTTGAAAACAGGTTATTATCAAAAAGGTGTGGATGTAAATATTAATGCGGTGAACAGTTATAAAACTTCCATTCCATTGTATGCACCTGTTACAGGCGCTGACTTTTTATACATCATCCACAACCTGCACATGAAAACAAATAATGCGATGTTGCTGGGCGATTCAAAAACTACGTTGGCTGCTGCTATGGAAACACAGGAAAGTATTCCTATTTACTATTTGGGTATTCCCGGTGCCATGGGCAGTCTCGTGCAGTATGTGTATCATGTGCCTGTACTGGCACAAATACGTTTTGCAAAGTGGAAGGATTTGTTAGAGTTGAAACAACCGCCGAAAGAACAGGTATATGCCAACATACTTGTTGCATTTGGTAAAGGCATGGCATTGGCTAACACGGGAAAGTTGAATGAAGCCAAAGAACAATTGCAACAGATGCAGGAGTGGATGAAAGATTCTGTATTGCAAATACCGTTTACACCTTTTTCTCCTGCTATTGATGGCGCTGTTGTTGCTGAACATTTATTAAAAGGTACGATTGCATTAAAAGAAAATAAATTGAATGACGCCATTGCTGCATTTAAAATAGCTGCGACTACCGAAGAAAATATGGTGTACAATGAACCCCGTGACTGGTTGCTCAACCCCAAACATTATTATGGTGATGCCTTGCTCAAAGCCAAAAAAGGAAAAGAAGCACAAGCGGTGTTTGAAAAAGATTTATTGAACAATGCTGAGAACGGTTGGGCCTTGATGGGTTTGTATCAAAGTTTATTGCTGCAGCAAAAAACAAAAGAAGCAGCGGCGGTGAAAGTTAGATTTGAAAAAGCGTTTAAAGCGGCTGATGTGAAGATTGAGGGAGCGGTGATGTAAAATTGTTATTCAGGCAAATAGTCACCGAATAAATTCCAGTCCATACTGTTTCCCCAGCCGGTTCCATGGTCGCTTGTGTTTAAGATTTTATGCTTATCACTGATTTGGAAATGGTCATACGTTAACAATGACAGAATCGTTCCGGGTCGTAAATGTTCACTGGCCCAACTTAATGGCGAATTGCCATGAGCGTCTTTCATCTTTTTATCGGCACCATGTTCTAATAAGAAAGAAATTGTTTTTTCATCAGCATAAGCAGCCGCTCTGTGTAATGGGGTTTCTCCTTTTGTTCTTACATCACGCATAAATGCGCCTGTTTCCATTCCTGCAATGGTTCTTGCATTTACATCTGCTCCTTTATCTACAAGAAGTTTTACGGTATGGAAATAATAAGGCCGTCCTGCTTTTGAAAGTGCACTGTGCAAAGGTGATTCGTTCGTTTTATTTGTTCTTGCATTTACATCTGCACCGTTATTGATTAAGAAATCACATACTTTCCAATGCCCGAAGAAAGCAGCATTACCCAATTCTTCGTTCAGGTTGATGCTGTCAAGCGAACCGCCTGCTTTTAAAACTGCTTTGAGCCCTGTAATATCGTTATAATAAACGAGCCATTGCAGGGGTTTTACCGCACCTTGCTGCAAGAGCTCTTTCCAACCAGGATGATTCATTAACTCCAAAACGAAATCAGTACGACCACGGCTGATAAAGTCCAGCATTTTTTCTGCTTCCATAACAACTAATTTTAGAATAAAGGTATTTATTTAGGTATTAGTTTTAATATGGTTTGTGGAGATACGAATTAAGGCGGAAGTAAAACACTTTAAGAAGTATGTTGTTGATTTTTTAGAGTTGTAAATCTGATCCATAATCTGATACTGCTTCTTCAAATAAGAATAATTCAAGTTCTTTCTTGTTGTTAAAACCGCCAATTTTTTGTCTGTACTCAGAAGCTATTTTTAAATTTTCTATTTCTTTTTTTCTTATTTTGCTAATATTTAAAAACTCTTCTTCCTTGTCAATTCCCAAAAACCGTCTGTTTGCAAGATTGGCTGCAATTCCCGTTGTACTACTACCTGTAAAGGGGTCAAGTATCCATGAATTAGGCTTTGTGGAGGCTAAAATTATTCTTGTCAAAACTGAAAGCGGTTTTTGAGTTGGGTGCTTACCACAGGACTTCTCCCATGGTGCAATGGCAGGAAGTTTCCAAACATCTTTCATTTGTTTATCACCATTAAGTTGCTTCATTAATTCATAGTTGAAATAATGTGGTACTTTTTCTTTTTTTCGTGCCCATATAATTTGTTCGGTTGAATGTGTAAAAAAGCGGCATGAAAAATTCGGAGGTGGATTATTTTTTTCCCACGTAATGACGTTTAAAATTTTAAAATTCAGTTCAGTTAATAGCTGCCCTATTGAAAATATATTATGTAATGTACCACTGATCCAGATAGTAGCATCATCTTTCATTTTTTCTCTTACTAACGAAAGCCATTTTCTGTTGAATTCATTTATGTAATCAAAACCCTCGGACTTGTCCCATTTTCCTTTATTAACACTAACAATTTTTCCACTCTGAATTGAAAGCCCGTCATTTGAAAGAAAATATGGTGGGTCAGCAAAAACCATATCAAACTTGTGGTTGAATTGAGGCAAAAGCTCCATTGTATCACCGTGAAGAAGATTAAAGTTTTTATCTAAAGACTTAAAGTAGGGTTTAATCATATAGCAAATATATAAAACGTTTACTGAACGCTACTAATTGTATGTAGACTTTTTGTGTGCATTGTAACAACTTTGCAGAAGTGAAAAGCGATATTCTCATAAAGTTCGGCAATAAAATACGAGAACTCCGAAACGAAAAAGGATGGTCTCAAGAAACACTTGCTGACAAAACTGGGTTCCACAGAACCTATATTGGTATGATTGAAAGAGGTGAAAGAAACCTATCGTTAAAGAATGTTGAAATTTTTGCGGAGTGTTTTGGGTTAACAATGTCTGATTTATTAAAATTATAAGCTATGGCGAAAATGCCCAATTTGGTTGGAGGTGGAGCAAGAACAAATTTAAACGGACTTCAGTTTGAAGGAAGAACAGATCTAAGAGAAGCTATAAGGCAACATCCAATTTATAAGTTAAATGAAAAAGATGAAGTTGTAAAAGACAACTTAGTTGTTGCTCAATATTTTGAAAAAAATGGTCTATATAAAAAGTTTCTTGAGCCCAAAGGGATTAACTATAAGACAGTTCTAAGTAAAAAGCTTTTGCCAGATGGTGCATTATTGGTTGGTGATACTCTTTATATAGTTGAAAAAAAATATCAAGCCGGTGCAGGTTCTGTTGATGAAAAGCTGCAGACATGTGACTTTAAGAAAAAGCAGTATCAAAAGCTATTTGCACCCTTAGGAATAAATGTAGAGTTCTACTATGTTCTAAATAGATGGTTTGAACAGGATTCCAATAGAGATGTTTTTGAATATATTAATAGTGTAGGGTGCAAATACTTTATTGAGGTTTTGCCTTTGGATGAAATCGGTTTATAAATGAACTATAATTCAAATTATTATCACTCTAATTCTCTTTGGCAATTACGACCTGCTGCTAAAGCGATTAACACTTATAAAACTAGTGATGGTATTATAATAGGAATGTTTCAAGGAAAAAGAGGACAGTATCCAGATATCGATTTTGTAGTAAAAATATTAAAACCGGGTTTGAATGAAAGGCCTTTTCCTCCTATACACTCTTTATGGGTTGTTGATTTAATGTTGAAAATAAATGACTACAAAAATGAAGTAAGAGATATAGTTAAATATTATTTGGACTTTTATAACACACTAACCCCTTTTCAAACTCCTAATTCAAGACATAATTATCAATTACAAACTCTGGGGCATATAGTAGCTAACTATTCACATATTAATCAGTCCTATACTCTTTCGTTAGAATATGTAGCAATAATTATTGAGCTGTTTTGTCTAAACGAAAAGAGAAATGCAGGAGCTTATATGTTTAGAGATTTACTTCAGACAGTACTTGATTACACTAATGGAACAGCAGATTATATTCAAGTTGTTCAAGCTTCCCAGCCAGGATTTAGGTAAATGCTAATGGTAGTTTTTGATTAAAAGTTCATTTAATTCTCCTCTTTTCTCTGAATTGGCATTTATTGTTCTTCTTGCTTTTACTCTGGAAATTGAAAAGTCTGAATAAATTTCGTCAAAGAAAGTATCGTTTACGTTTTTCCCAGCAACATCTGAATTACTTAATATCCACTTATGTCCTTTCATTTCTAGTAAGGAACAAAAATTTCTTAGTCTAATTTGTTCTTCGTCGTTGAATTCGTCTTTTGCATAAGAATTGAAGCTTGAAGTATTACTTAGAGGTTTGTAGGGTGGATCAAAATAGAAAAATGAGTTGTCTGTAGTTTTATTTATTGTGGCTTCATAATCACCACAAAGAATTTCTACCTTTTGCAAGGCATCGCTCACTGCTAAAATGTTAGACGAGTCACAAATAGTTGGCTTCTTATAACTACCCATTGGTACATTAAAAGCATTACTTCTATTAACTCGATAAAGTCCGTTGAAACAAGTTCGATTTAAAAAGATAAACAACGCTGCTTGCCTACTTTTCTCTTCATTTCTTGTGTTATATAATTCTCTTTTTTGATAGTAATATTCTTTTTTCTCTTCGGCCTTATTTTCTAGGGCATGATATTCTTCTTGAAGTGTTTGAAGTAAACCAATTAGTTCGTTTGGTTTTGAGGCAATAATCTTATAGGTATTTATTAAGTCTTCATTGATATCATTAATTACAGCTTTTTGGATGTTTCGGTAGTTTGTAAGCATCCAAAATAAAACTGCGCCACTTCCAACGAATGGTTCTATATATGTAAAGTTTGACTTAGTAATTTCCTTGGGTAAAGCTTTATTAATATCGTTTATTAGTTGACTTTTTCCGCCTGCCCACTTTAAAAATGGCTTTGGTATGTTATTCTTCATTGATAAATCATTTACTTAATAAATAAAGATAAGTATTAAAAATTTCATCAATTAAGGAGATGTATTTTTTTGGATTCAAAAAGATGCCTTGTAAGGTAAAATGACTTAATGAGTATTTAACATCTTGTTTATTTATTAAATTAATTCTTAATACTGAACGTATTAACTGCAAAAGTGGTAAGATATTATTTGGACTTGCATATGGCTTTTATAATATTATTATTTGTTTCAATTATGAAATCTGTTTACTTGAAATTATCTATATTGATTATAGTAAAACTGATTTTTTTAATGCTCTACAGATTATTATATGCTTACTGGCTGCGGGATTGAAGCGGCACCGAAGCGTAGCGGAGGTATAGCGTAAAGCCCGATAATAGCTCCTGCAAGCACCACTGCTCACAGCCCCAATAATTTCTTTTCATCATTATCGCATTAATCGGTCAGACCACTGAACCCGGGCCGACCGGTAAATGCTATCCCAAACTCACATCTAAAAACATCATAATCAAAAAGCCGGCAATAAAACCAAGCGCTGCCACATCAGTGTATTTATCACGCTGTGTTTCGGGAATCACTTCTTCCACCACCACAAAAATCATAGCGCCTGCTGCAAAGGCAAGGGCAAAGGGTAAAAAGTTTTGCATGTAAATAACCAGCACCGCACCCAGCAGTGCAGCAATGGGTTCAACAACAGCAGATAGCTGGCCGTAATAAAAACTTTTCCATCGGCTCAAACCCTGCCGGCGCAAAGGCATGCTTACTGCAAAACCTTCCGGTATATCCTGTATGCCGATGCCGATAGCGAGTGCAATAGCTCCGGCGATGGTTGTTTCAGTGCCGCCTTCCAATGCGGCGCCAAAAATAACACCTACGGCCAGGCCTTCGGGAATATTGTGTAAGGTAATGGCCATAATTAATAGGGTAGTGCGGTGCCATGATGATTTTACACCTTCTGCTTCACTGGTTTTAAAATTGATGTGCACATGCGGTAAAATTTTATCCAATCCAAATACAAACAAAGCTCCCAATGCAAATCCAACAATGGCAGGCATCCACGGCATGGATGGATAAATGGTTTCACTCATTTCGATACTTGGCACCAGCAAACTGAAGATACTGGCGGCCAGCATAATACCACCGCTGAGTCCCAGCATGGTATCAAGCACGGAGCGTTTCATTTCTTTAAAGAAAAAAACAAAGGAGGCGCCGAGTAATGTACAGAGCCATGTAAACACACCGCCAATGAGTGCGCTCCACATAGGACCGGCATTTTGAAAAAAAGTTTCGAGTTGTTGCATCATTCAGTTTGTAGTTTATAGTTTGTAGTTTCTGGTTTGTTGTTGGTGGCTTGAGGAGTTTGATTGCATAACTACAAACACCAAACTACAAACCTGTATTAAACTGTTTTTACAAATATTTTCTTTGCCAGTTGTTCGCTGATGGTAACGAGTGGCTGGTTACGTAGTTTAATTTCAACAGAAGCATCAAAGCTGTTGCGCTGTTTGATTTCGAGTTTGGTGCCGATGTTGATGTTTTTTCGATTAAGCAGTTCCAGCAGGCTGCTGCTTTGGTCGCCCACACCTGTTACGATTGCTGATGTGTGTTCTTTGAGTTCATGCAAACTTATTTGGTTGATGCTTTCCATTTTGCCGCTGTGGTCGGGGATGGGGTCGCCATGCGGGTCAAAGCGGGGATTGCCGAGGAAATCATCCAGGCGTTTTACCAGTTCGGGACTGCTCACATGTTCCAGTTCTTCGGCAATGGCATGTACTTCATCCCAGTTGAATTTTAATTTCTCTACTAAAAAATATTCCCACAGTCTGTGTTTGCGGATGATGTTGAGTGCTAATTTTTTTCCTTCGGCATTTAGTTTCACTCCGTAATACGGTTCATAGTTGAGGAGTTTTTTTTCTTTGAGCCGTTTGAGCATATCAGTAACAGAAGCGGGCTTGGTGTTGAGTTCTGCAGCCAGTTCATTGGTGGTAACGTTGCTGTCAGTCTGCTGCAGATGCCAGATGGCTTTGATGTAATTTTCTTCAGCGATGGAAAAGTTCATGTGCTATGAAAATAAAATTTAGACAAACCTAAAAATAATTTTTGAATCCGCTGTAAATTTTTTTCACCACGAAGACGCAAAGACTCAAAGAAGAAAAAAACTGCCGGGAAGATGGGAA
This sequence comes from Lacibacter sp. MH-610, assembly GCF_045780045.1. Classification (NCBI taxonomy): domain Bacteria; kingdom Pseudomonadati; phylum Bacteroidota; class Chitinophagia; order Chitinophagales; family Chitinophagaceae; genus Lacibacter; species Lacibacter sp. MH-610. Next base: position 3,132,444 of record NZ_CP116002.1, on the reverse strand, counting down.
GGCCGGGAGGGTGGGGAAGGAAAAAGAAATTTTCGTGGGCTTTTTGTCTTGGTGATAAACAAACCACGAAGGCGCTAAGACAGAAAGAAGAAGGACACTGGTGCGGTAAATCGCTACACTAAAAATGTATTCTTCTTGTTCTTTGTGTCTTAGTGGTATAAACAAACCACGAAGGAACGAAGGCACAAAGAAGAGAGAAGTTGCTGGGAAGGCGGGAAGGCGGTGAAGGGAAAAATATTCTTTGTGAGTTTTGTGTCTTAGTGGTATAACAAACCACGAAGGAACGAAGGCACAAAGAAGAGAGAAGTTGCCGGGAAGATGGGAAGGCGGGGAGGGGAAAAATATTCTTTGTGAGCTTTGTGTCTTTGTGGGAAACCGGGGAACTCTTTTCCTGCTTTCTTCCGTAGCCCCAAACAGAATTTTGCGGCACGATTTTGATGCTTTATATTCACAAAACCAACCGCAACATATGATGCTTCGAATCATTTGTACTCTGTTTGTAACGTTTTTGTTTGCCTGTAAAGAAACCAAGGTTCGCAGCGTGGCAGATGAAGATCTTACCATTAAAGACTTTCTGCAACTTTCGCCGGAGTTAAAGCTTCCTTTTGTAGTGCATGATTCCACTCTGCAGAAAAAAGAAAAAGATTCCACGGCGCTCAATCAAAAAGTATTTCAATCTTTTATACCCGACTCCGTTTTTAAAAAGAATTATCCTGTAACCAAACAACTCAAACTTTTTGTACTCGGTAAATCAACCGATGCTCAAAAAGGAAACTATGTCTTCATTAAATCTGTAGCCGGCAACCGCAAAGCAGTGCACCTGTACTACTTTAATGAAAAAAGCAATTTTACAGGAAGTACCAAACTGCTGGATAATGGCCCCGCTGCCAAACCCGGCCGTTATGTAAGAATAGACAGCCGTTACAATATTTCGTTCATCAAAGAACAACGTACAGCCACAGGTGAGTACTGGACCGATGAAAGTATTTATTACATGGACCCGACCGGTAAGATGGTGCTCACCATGACCAACAGTACAGAAGATTTGAGTGATGAAATCATGGGCAACCCCATTGATACATTGCCCAGAAAAAACAAATACTCGGGTGATTACTCCGGTGATAAAAAGAATCTTGTTTCTATACGTGACGGACGAACACCCAAAACCTTTCAGTTCTTTATTCATTTCAGTAAACAGAACGGTGATTGTGTGGGTGAGTTAAAGGGCGAAGGTGAGTTTACTGCTAATGGAAAAGGTGTGTTTCATGATAAAGGAAGTCCCTGTGAAATATTGTTTTCATTCAGCAGCAACAGTGTAAGCATTAAAGAAACAAATGGCTGCGGCAGTTACAGGGATATTACCTGTTTTTTTGAAGGCAGCTATCCACGCAAAAAAGAAGCTGTAAAACGTAAATCATCCAAAAAGAAATGAGCAACAGAATCAACATCAGCTCCGGCTCACCATGGGAAGATATCGTAGGTTATTCAAGAGCTGTTCGTATCGGTAATATTATTGAAGTAGCAGGTACCACCGCAGTAGTTGGTGATGTATTGATTGGCGGCGACAGCATGTACGAACAGACAAAATTCATTCTGCAAAAAATAGAAAAAGCACTCATAGCTGCAGGTGCCACCATGAATGATGTGGTGCGTACCCGTGTATATGTAACTGACATCAGCCGCTGGGAAGAAGTGGGTAAGGCGCATGGTGAAGTATTTCAATCCATTAAGCCCGCCTCCGCTATGGTACAAGTAAGCGCCCTCATTAACCAACAGATGTTAGTGGAAATAGAGGCTACTGCAATCGTTACCGCACCTTAACTGTGTATAAACCCCTCCCCACAAAAAACCCCTGTTTAAGTTTTAAGGCCTATATTGCGACACTTTTTAGTGAAACCTAACTCGATTATGTCCTTTACAAATTTTAAAGTGCCTTACAGCGTGGATAGTAATTACGCCAAAAAGGTAGCTTACTTTTCGATGGAGTTTGCCGTGCACCAACCTTTGAAAATCTACAGTGGTGGTTTAGGATTCCTGGCAGGCTCACACATGCGCAGCGCATACGAACTCAAACAAAACTTAATAGGTATCGGTATTTTGTGGAAGTATGGTTATTACGATCAGGCCCGCAACCAGGATCAAACCCTGCAGGTGCAGTGGAATGAAAAGATCTACAATTTCCTGGAAGATACCGGTATTAAATTCCAGATCAGCATTCACGATCATCCTGTATGGGTAAAAGCATGGTATTTAAACCCGGAGACCTTTAAAACGGCTCCCATGTTTTTGCTGAGTACGGATTTGCCGGAGAATGATTATGTATCGCAAACCATCAGCCATCGTTTGTATGATGCCAACGTAGCTACCAAAGTAGCCCAGTTTATATTGTTGGGTGTGGGTGGGGCAAAGCTTATTGATGAGCTGGGCTTTAATCCGGATGTTTATCATTTGAACGAAGCACATGCTATTTCTTCTGCTTTTTATCTCTATAAAAAATGGGGCAGTACCGAAGAAGTTAAAAAACACCTGGTGTTTACTACGCATACACCCGAAGAAGCAGGTAATGAAAAGCATGATATTTATCTCTGCGAAAAAATGAGTTACTTCTGCGGTGTACCGTTGGAAGAAGTTCGTCGTATCACCGGCATCCAGGATGATCAGTTCAACCATTCACTGGCAGCATTGCGTTTTGCACGTATTGCCAATGGTGTAAGTGCTTTGCATGGTGAAGTGAGCCGTAAAATGTGGGGCGCTTATGAAAGTATTGCTCCCATCATCAGCATCACCAATGCACAGAACTGGAGGTACTGGGCTGATAAGCAGATGTACTTTGCCATGGACGAAAGCAATGAGGAACGTTTTGATGACCGAAAGAAATACCTGAAGAAGCGTGCTATGGATATGGTGGCAGATCAAACCGGTAAACTGTTTGACCCCAACGTATTTACCATTGTATGGGCCCGTCGCTTTGCCGGTTACAAACGTGCTGATTTATTAACGAGGGATACAGAGCGTTTTCATGCGCTCATGAACAATAAAAAATACCCGGTGCAGGTGATCTGGGCCGGTAAGCCTTATCCGCTGGATTATCCTGCCATCAGTGAGTTTAACAACCTTGTACACATCAGCAAGCAGTATAAAAACATGGCGGTGTGTGTAGGTTATGAGCTGTCGCTGAGCAAACGTTTAAAACAGGCGGCAGATGTGTGGCTCAACAATCCCCGTGTGCCCCGTGAAGCAAGCGGAACCAGTGGTATGACGGCTGCTATGAACGGTGCTGTAAACTTCAGCACGTTTGACGGATGGATCTGTGAGTTTGCCAATCATGGTAATAACAGCTTTATTGTTCCGCCTATTGATTATACAAGTGTGCATGTAACCGAGCAGGATCAATACGACCTGGACCAGGTATATGAAGTGCTGGAAAAACAAATCCTTCCGCTGTATTATGAAAACTTCAGCGTATGGCGCCAGATTATGCAGAATGGTATGCGTGATGTTCGCTTCCAGTTTGACAGTAACCGCATGGCGGCTGAGTATTATAACCTGCTGTACAAGAAGAAGTGAATAGTGAATAGTCAATAGTGAATATTGGCTGTAGTGCATATAATTGAAGACCGGTTGAGAGACCGGTCTTTTTATTTTTATGTACTTAGCTGATGTACTGCTATGTAAATGCGGTTGCGTCGCACACTTCTACTTGGTTATTTCTATTCATCAACCCACCCCTTTCCAACAGTATCACTGTTTTAATCTCTGCTACCCCTCCAGGGAGGGGATAAACACTCTGCTATTAATCATTCAATCTTTTTTAACAAGCTGGCCTCATGACATGCAATTCTCCCCTTTGGGAAGTTAGAGGGGCTTTTCTTCTTACTTTCACTTCATGAACACTTACTCAAAAACCTTTGAACTCCGCTGGAGCGATGTGGATGCCAATATGCATGTGATGCATTCTAAATATTATGAACTGGGCGCTCATTGCCGTATGAGCTTTTTGTACGAAAACGGAATTACACCGGAGCTTTTTAAGAAAGAGTTATTCGGACCGATTCTGTTCCGGGAAGAATGTATTTTCAGAAGAGAGCTGGTAGCCGGTGAAGTAGTAACCGTAAACTTTCAGCTCACCAAGGCCCGCAAAGACGGAAGCCGTTTCAGCGTGTATCATGAAATTATCAAAGCAGATGGTACAGTAGCCGCTGTGTTGTATGCCGATCTTGCATGGATGGATCTCATGAAACGAAAACTTACTATACCTCCTCCCGTAGTTGCAGCTATGATTGAAAATTCTCCCAAGCAGGAAGGGTTTGTGGTGGAAGAGTAGAGGGATTGTTTTTAATTGATAGTAATCTGTTTACCTATGGCTTGTAAGAACTGTTTAGGAAAAGAAACGGATTACATCTGATAGGGAGAGTTGTGTCAGATGAAGTATGTTGCGTCGACTTGGTAAAATTAAATCTCAAATTTCTTAGAACCCTTGTCCCAATATTGGCGACTGTTTTCATTCCACTCTTCATCTGTCAAAACTGCATTTTCAATTTTGCTTATCCGTTCTTTGTCTGTTTTCTTAAACTCAATGATTTGAAATTTTGTCGAGTTTAATTCTTTTGTATTTGTGAATAATAAATAATCTTCAATAGAATTTTTGTCAATCATTATCTTTCCCTTTCCAGCCCAATGTCTGTCCTGCCCATTTTTTTTAACACCAGACACCCAATATTCATTTCCCGTTTCAATATCGTAGTGATTTGAATTATTACCAGGTATTTTTTGCTTTTTTAAAGCCTTGTCGTCAAAATATATAGTCTGGCCAGATTTTGAAAATTCGACTAAGCCAATCCAGGCAGGTCCATTGTCTGAATAACCAGTTTTCAATTCAACATATGCAAGTTGTCTTTTCATTACTCTTATATGCTTGAAATATCGGTTGCAATTACGACCAACGATTTCGAATTTGTGTTTGTGGCGGAATTTGAAAACCGTAAGCTTAGTACAAATGCTGATGTAAAATACAAAAGTTCATGATTAATTCTGTTGCTGAATTTAAAAGGTAAGGCTGGGCAGAAGCTGAAAGTAGCACGCAGTTGAAGCGGCATAATCTGTCTGCCGACATATCGCAAATGTAATGTTATCAGTAAATTTATTTATTACGCTTATAAATTTCATTTTTGTTAAAAAAGACTGTCGGCAAGTTGTCTCTATTTATAAATTTAGTTTCATTCACAACTTGAAGTCTGTCTGGAGTCAAACTAACAATGTCAAAATTTGAGTAGCCGATTCTTATTGTGTCCTTAGATAGTGTGTCAATATGTATGTCTGGAATTAATGTAACTGTTTTTAGTCCTCTTTTCGGGTTGTACAAAACAAAGTATTTTCCAGTAAAATTTTGGTGAACGTCTCCACAAACTCTTATATAGGAATAGTCTGTTTGATTATGAAATATTAGTGATTCACATTTGTCAACACTAACAAAACCTTGTCTTGGAGTCGAAATGCTGTCTAGTATCCAAGTGCCAATTAAATTCGTTGAATTGTTATTAGAAGTTGAACAACTGAATAAAGTCAAAGCGAATATTAAATAGTAGATTTTTGAAATTGTCATTAAATTTTAATAGTGAGATACGTTGGCAAGAAGTTTCCATAAAATTATAGCTGACAATTAAATATACGAAAGTTTTAACCCGGTAAAATATATTACAATATATTCAATGCGTTACCTTAACTGGCGCAGGTCTCCCGACCTGTGCCTTGTCGTCACTTTTCTTTTTGTGATTGAATGTTTACTTTGTGTGAATGAGCACCAAATACAAATTCACTGATACAACGGCAACTTATTTTGTAACTGCAACGATCGTTGACTGGATTGATGTTTTTACACGTGATGTTTACAAAAATATTTTACTGGATAGCATCAGGCATTGTCAGCAAAACCAGGGATTGCAGGTACATGCGTGGATGTTAATACCGAATCACCTGCACATGATCTATTCTGTTGTTGATGGGAAAGACCCTGCTTTGGTATTAAAGAACATCAAGAGCTTTACAGCATTGAAAATCATTGATGCGATTATTAACAATCCACAGGAAAGCCGAAAAAAATGGATGCTTGATTTATTTGAAAAGAACGGACAGTCTAATAAGAGTAATTACCGGTTTCAGTTTTGGCAGCACGAAAACCACCCCGTACTCCTGGATACAAATAAAATGCTGGATGAACGTATGAAATACCTGCATGAAAATCCTGTAAGGGCAGGATTTGTTAGTGTGCCTGAAGAATGGTTGTACAGCAGTGCACTTGATTATTATACTGAAAGAAAAGGATTGCTTTCTCTTGTAATGCTTGGGTAAAAATTATTTAGGAAAAAGTAACGGATGGCATCAGGTCGGGAGACCTGCGCCAGAAAGAGACCAACAAGGGCGGAAAAAGAAATGGATTATTTTCACTTGTAGCACTAGGATAAAAATTATTTAGGAAAAAGTAACGGATGGCATCAGGTCGGGAGACCTGCGCCAGATGCGGGAAAAAGTAACGGATGGCATCAGGTCGGGAGACCTGCGCCAGATGCGAATTGTTCTTTACAAATGATAAGCAACCGCTCTTTAGACACTGTTTCAAAACAGATCTTGCTATCGCTTGAACCTGTCTTTTCGATTTCAACGTAGAATGTATCTGTCGGCTTATTGTAATTACTAATGTAAATTAATGGTTCACCAGTTGGATGTGTCAGTCCGATAGCACACATATCTGCATCCCAATGGTCTGCAATTAGGAAACTGTCTTTTCCCAAGTGTTTTTCTAAATAAGAAATGATTTTTAATATACTGTCTTCCTTAATTGGCTTCATTTATTTCTTGTCGTGCTTTAGCAAGCAGTTCATTATAATTAGGTGAGAAAGTTTCAGTAACTGTCTTTTCTAATGATGTTTCTATCCTCCAAAGTATTTTCCGTTCAGCGTCATGTTCGAAAAGTGACTCGTTTTTAGTTTCATTGATTCTTGCTAACATATCCAACAATACGAGCGCCTCACTTTGGGTCAAAGGAATATTTACAAACTCTTTACTCATGATATCGTTTTGGTAGTTACGGTTTCGCACAACAATTAAATATACGAAAGTTTTAACCAGGTAAAATACATTACAATATATTCAATGCGTTACTACCTCACTCACTCATCTCACTCAGCTCCAGCCAACGCATTTCTTTTTCATCCAGCAACTGTGTTACTTCACCTATGCGTGTGCTTAACTGCTGCAATTGCTCAAACGGCAGGGCGCCGCTGTTAAGCTGTTGGGTGATGGTTTCTTTTTCTTTGCTTAATTGTTCAATTTCTTTTTGCAGCAATTCAAACTCCCGCTTTTCTTTAAAGCCCATTCTTTTTTTGGGCTGCACGCTTTCCACTTCCTGCTCAACCATTGCAGGCTTAGATGTATTCACTGTGGTCTGTGGTCTGTCGTCTGTGGTCTCTTGTACCTTTTCCCAAATCCGGTACTGTGAATAATTTCCCGGAAAATCACGGATCACTCCATCACCTTCAAACACAAACAAATGATCTACCAACCGATCCATAAAATACCGGTCGTGACTCACAATCAACAAACATCCCGGGAATTCACTCAAAAAATTTTCCAATACGGCCAGTGTCGGAAGATCGAGGTCGTTTGTAGGTTCATCCAGTATTAAAAAATTAGGATTGCGGAAAAGAATCGAAAGCAGATGCAACCGACGTTTTTCACCACCGCTCAATTTAGAGATATAGGTGTACTGCTTTTCCGGATCAAATAAAAACAATTGCAGAAACTGTGCAGCACTGAGTGATCCGCCCGTAGCCAGCGGAAAACTTTCAGCAATGTTCTTCACATATTCAATCACCCGCATATCTGTTTTTACTTCCAGTCCCTTCTGCGAATAATTACCGAAGATCACTGTATCGCCAATATTAATCTTACCACTATCAGCAGACTGTAAGCCCTGTATAATTTCAATAAATGTTGATTTGCCGGCTCCGTTCTTGCCAATCACTCCCACACGTTCCCCTTTTTTAAATGTATAATCAAAGCCTTTGAGAATCGGCTTCTCACCAAAGCTCTTATACACTTTTTTGAGTTCGATAATTTTTCCACCCAGCCGGTTCATCTTCATATTCAGTTGCAGTTGCTGCTCTTCTATTTTAAGCTTTGCCTTTGCTTCTACTTCATAAAAATTATCCTGCCGGCTTTTGCTTTTCGTAGTACGTGCCTTGGGTTGCTTGCGCATCCATTCCAGTTCTTTACGGTATAGATTTTTTGCTTTATCAATACTGGCAAGGTCACTTTCCACTCTTGCTGCTTTCTTTTCCAGATAATTTTCATAGTCGCCTTTGTATTCATACAAACGGCTGCCGTCCAGTTCCCATATTTCATCGCACACCGCTTCGAGGAAATAACGGTCATGTGTTACGAGTAAGAGTGTAATGTTTTCTTTGTTGAGATAATGTTCCAGCCATTCCACCATTTCCATATCCAGGTGGTTGGTAGGTTCATCCATAATCAGCAGCACGTGTTTATGTTCAAAGCCGATATCAATTAAAGTTCTTGCAAGCGCCACCCGTTTGCGTTGTCCGCCGCTGAGTGTATTTACCGGCTGCTGCAGGTGATGAATGTTCAGTTTGCCGAGTATCTGTTTCACTTTGGCATCAAAATCCCAGGCGCCCAGTTCATCCATCTTAATGGTAGCATCATTGAGTTGCTGAAAGTATTCAGCTGATTCCAACGGTTCATCAATCAACAATTCATAAGCCTTAATGGCATTAATAACAGGATGGCTATGATGAAAGATATTATCAATGATGCTGGCCGTTTCTTCAAAGCCCGGTTCCTGTTCAAAGAGAGCAATGGTTACGTCTTTATTGATCCACAGTTTACCATCATCGGCTGTTTCTTTACCGGCCAATATTTTTAAAAGCGTGGATTTACCACTGCCATTGCGTGCAATGAGAGCAATCTTATCGCCTTCCTCAATATGAAATGTAATAGTTGAAAACAGGGGTGTGATACCGTAACTCTTGGTCAATCCTTCTGCCGATACATAATGCATGCGGCAAAGATAAAGCCCGGCGTTCAGTTATGCTTTTGTTTTAAAAACTCATGTTTTCCCGCTCCAGTAAATAAGCAGGCAAAGCGCTACTACTGCAATGAGGATTAACCAGATTTTGCGCCGCTCCCAATCTTCCTGTTTCTTTTTTTGCAGCAGTACACGGTCAATTTTAATCTGTTCTTCTGTATTAGTTCCTGCCAGTATTCTTAATTGGTCTGTTACCATTTCTGTTTGTTGCAAGGGCAGTACAGAAGTTGCCTGGAGCAAGGTGGTTAAGATGGCTGCATTGATTTCAGGCTCATTGAAACTTTTCATTTTTTCAATGGTGGGCGTAGGAATGATTTGCAGAATGCGTTGCGCCACATTGGTTGCATCCATACGGTGAACATTCAGTAATGAAATAGATTTATTCAATTCCAATGCCTGTTTTAAAACAATGGGAGGAGTTATAGGTTCATCCGGCATCCAGGCGCCGGCTGCTTTTTTTAACCAACGTTGCTGCAGGTATTGTTCTTTAGCTGTGGAATTGGTAAGCACTTCATATGCTTCTTTAATTTCATTGAAATGTGCAGCACTATATGTATCAGCACCCGTTTTATCAGGGTGATACAGCATCACCAGTTTCCGGTATGCTTTTTTTATTTCAGGAATGGTAGCAGTAACCGGCAGTTCTAATATGGCGTAATAATCTTTCAGCAACGCAAAACTAAGGGTTGCGTTTGTATGTAAGTGTGAAGAAAATACTGCTTTTCATCAGCGCAATTTATAAACGTATTTTATTACTGTAATTCTTTAGTGCCGCTCAGTTCAAAGATTAAAGAAGCGCCATAACAGGCGGCAGGTGTTTGATAGCCGGGTTTACAATATCCGTTTAAAATTTTCCTTGCAATGATGAGAGCAGCTTCATAAGTAACTGTATAGCCATCATTGGTTTGAATGGCAGCTGTTTTGGTTTCACCTTTTGCATTGCTTACCTGCGCCCATACATATGTTTTCCCGTTTTTACGTTGTTCATCAGAAGGACCGGTGGAACGTTTGTTGATTTTGTTTTGAATGATATTACGTATCCAACCCATTCGTAACAGCCAATTAAAGAGAAATTGAAATTTTAGAACACGGTACACCGATGGTTTCATGGCTGTATAGGTGATGATATTTGGGATAGCAGTGGAGGTGTACGCTGTGGAAATATCGCCCCATGGTATGGACATAGCGAATATTTTTTTACCGTTTACGCTGATCCATTTGCCTTTATGCCCTAGTGGTGTTCGTTTGATGCTGCCATTTTCTCTTACACATCCGCCTTCACCTGCTTTAGAAGCCATTGTAGTAGCCGTGCCATGACTTACTCCGCCACCGCCTCTTGGTAAAAAAGCGATTTCAATATGTGTTGCATCAGGCATTTGCTCTTTTAATGAATAAGCAAGGCAATCAGTAGGAACTACATCAAAACCACTGCCGGGCAGCAGCATTACATTGGCTGCTTTTGCTTTGGCATCATACCGCTTTATGAATTCAAAAACAGAAGTATCACCGTTGATGTCAATATAATGGGTGCCGGTAGCAATACATGCTTCCACCATTTGCTTAGCTGTGTAATGAAACGGTCCGGCTGCATGAATTACCACAGCTACATGCTTTAACGCATTCACCAAAGCCTCTGTATCATCCAATGAAAAAACATGATAGGGAAGATTGTAACGATGTGCTACTTCCACAACGGTTGCCTCTGTTCTTCCGGCAACAATGGGTTCTATTCCAAAGTCTTTTGCAAAACGGGTAATCAATTCACCTGTATAACCATTGGCACCATAAACCAGCACTTTAGTTTTCATTCGTGGAGATTTCAATAAGCGAAACAATTTCTTCGAGGTACTTCTGGTCAGTAGTGTCGAATGTATTTAATTCCGTACTGTCAACATCCAGTACACCCAGCACCTGTCCGTTTCTGATAACAGGTACCACAATTTCACTTTTACTTAAACTGCTGCAGGCAATATGACCGGGAAATTGTTCTACATCCGGAACAATTAAGGTTTTGGCTTGTGCCCAACTGGTACCACAAACTCCTTTTCCTTTGCGGATGCGGGTGCAGGCAACGGGTCCCTGGAAGGGAGCTAAAACTAATTCTTCCTGAGCGGAGCCGAAGGGTTTTACCCAGTAAAATCCCACCCACAACCAACTGAATTGTTCTTTTAATGCGGCACAGATATTTCCAAGATTTGCTGTTAAATCCGGTTCGCCGGTGAGTAAACCTTTGATTTGTGGAATGAGTTCTTTGTATTGCTCTTCTTTTGTGCCCTGTATAATATGTAAATCTTCTGCCATAAAATTGTTTGTGCAAAGGTAGGCAGTGTAGTACAGATTATAACACCAACAACAGCTTATCAAAATCACTTCACAATAACAACCTGAATGGTTTTTGTGAATTCATTTGTTTGAAGTGTTGCAAAATAAATTCCGGCCTGTAATGATTCTGCAGGAAGGGGAACGATGTTCAAACCTGGGAATCGTTTACCGTTGCTGATATGCATGACTTCCCTTCCATTGATATCATAGAGCTTTAATGAAACATCCATGGGTTTGATGAGTTCAAAACTCAGTTGCGTTGCAGCCATAGCCGGGTTTGGATAGGCTCTGAAGTTGAGCCTGCGCAACTCCGGAGAGTTGATGCCGGTTGTTACCACCGTAGCTACCGCAGTATTGGTAGCTGTACTTTCATTGTGAAAACGATCCAAAGCTGTTACTAGATAATAGTAAGTGCCGGGTAATACATTGTTATCATCAAAAGTGCTTATATCATTAGGAGTAATATGAAGCAACGCATTTACATCATTGAGATCAATGGTAGCAGTATTGAAACGATAGATGGCATATTGCCTTGCTTTATCAAGTTCATTGGGAGTAGAAGGTGTTTTGGTCCAGTTGAGTGTTACAGTATTTGCAGTAACATTAGCTGTTAAATTGCTGGCCGGTTGCGGTGCTGTATTATCTCTCCAACTCATGGCCGGTAATAATGCGGGCTTTGTGTACACGTATTGAGTGAGTGAATCACGAACAAACAAAGGATTGGCAATTAAATTTCCGGTTCTGAAAAATGTACTGCCCCATACGTTTGGCTGCTGACGGTTCAGTCGTACCTGGTTATTGATTTGAGATGGATTGGTCCAGTTTGCATCTGCATCCGCATTTACTTTATACACAGCATGACCAATGTAGATATGACGACCAAATGAATTGTTATTCCACCAGGGTGCTAATACACCGTAATTAGCCGCATTAAAACCAATACTCCAGTATACCTGTGGCGTTGCATAATCCAATAAACCATTTTGCAACCAGTAACGTGTGTCTGCATAGATATCACTGTAACTCTGTAGTCCATTCGTTGCAGAGCCATTTACCGGGTCACTGCTGCTGTTACGCCAGATACCGAATGGGGAAATGCCAAACTTTACCCATTGCTTAGCAGTTTTAATACTATCGTACATGCGTTGTACAAAAATGTTTACATTGTCTCTGCGCCAGTCATTTCTTCCGGCAGTGGTGTTGGGGAAGGTTCTTGGATCAGCGGTATAAGTAGCATCATCATTAAAACGGGGAGGGGCAGGCGAACCACCTTGTGATGGGTAAGGATAAAAATAATCATCAAAATGAACGCCATCAATATCATATCTCCGTAAAACATCCATCACCACACTGATCACATAATCACGAACGGCGGGAATACCCGGATCTAAAATGCGGTACGTGCCCTGGGAGAGTAACCACTCCGGGTGTACTTTGGCAACATGGTTGGCAGCAAAGTTGTTGATATTATTAAAATTATTAATGGCACGAAACGGATTGAACCATGCATGAAATTCAAGACCACGTGCACGGCATTCATCAATCATAAACTGCAGCGGATCATAGTACGGACTTGGAGGTGTGCCCTGTGTTCCTGTTAACGCCGCACTCCATGGTTCAATACTGCTGGGATACATGGCATCACACTCACTTCTTAATTGTACATACACGGCATTGATGCCGGTTTGTTTTAAGGTATTTAAAAGATTGATGAAAGCAGCTCTTTCCTGGTCTGGAGTTTGTGAAGCGTTGGTGGGCCAGTCAAGGTTAATGTAAGTGGCAATCCATGCACTACGCAGCTCACGCTTGGGGGGTGTTTGTGCTGACAGGTTGATTGCGAAAAAAAGTACGAAAGAAGCAATAATCAGTTGTTTCATGCAGAAATTGGATGTATTGCAAAATAATGATTTTTTGTTTTTTAAAACAATCTTTAAACTTTTTCGTTATTACGGCATCCAATAGCCTCAACCATTGTTATGAAACAACTCAACTTTCTTATTGCGGCACTTCTATTATTGATTTCCTGTAAAAAGTCTACAGAAGAACCGGCCCCAACACCAACAACTCCTGCTGTGCCTGTAATGTACTTTCCTCCTGTGAGTGGTACGACTTGGGAAACAACTGATCCGGCTTCTTTAAAGTGGAACACAACTGAGTTGAACAATCTTTATACCTACCTCGTTTCAAAAAATACAAAAGCATTCATCATTCTCAAAGATGGCAAGCTTGTAGCAGAACGTTATTTCGGAACATTCACGGCTGATAGTATCTGGTACTGGGCATCGGCCGGAAAAACAATGACGGGTATGCTGGTGGGTATTGCCCAGCAGGAAGGATTGCTTAACATCAACAATAAAACTTCACAATATCTTGGTAATGGCTGGACGAGTATGCCTCAGGCAAAAGAAGATTTGATAACTGTACGTAACCAGTTAACCATGACCACTGGTTTGGAAAACAATGTACCTGATGATGATTGCACTTTGCCATCCTGCCTGCAGTACAAAGCTGATGCAGGTACACGATGGTTTTATCACAATGCACCTTATACCTTACTTGATAAAGTAGTGGAAAACGCAAGCGGTCAAACTTATAATGCCTATTTCCAGAATAAGATAAGAAACCGTATTGGTATGAATGGTCTGTGGATTAAAAACGGGTATAATAATATTTATTACAGTAATACCCGTAGCATGGCCCGTTTTGGCTTGCTGATGTTGAATAAAGGCAAATGGGATGGGACTGCTATTCTTGCTGATACAAATTATTTTAATGCGCAGGTAAACACCTCACAAAATCTCAATCTTAGTTATGGTTATTTAACCTGGCTTAATGGAAAAGCTACACATATGCTTCCTGCAACTTCTCACGTGTTTAACGGAAGTTTTGCTCCCAATGCACCGGCTGATATGTATGCAGCACTGGGTAAAAACGATCAGAAAATTTATGTGGTTCCCTCGCAGCGGCTGGTGGTCATTCGTATGGGAGAAAGCGCCGGCAATGTGCAACTCGCTGTTTCCAGCTTTGATAATGAGCTGTGGGGAAAGTTAAAAGCAGTGATTCGGTATTGATTTTACAAACCTCTGCCTCCCGTTAATACGCTGTACACCTTTGGCATTGCAGCACGTAATAAAGCGCCTGTTGCAATACTGATGCCTGTAATGAGTACAGGAAGCAACAGGTAATCAGCAAGACGGTACAATGCTACTGTTTTGATGTAAGGTAAAATAAGTTGATGCGTATAGTTAATCAATGGCACATGAAGTGCATAAATGATAAATGAAAACGCACTCGTCCATACAAACCATTTTTTCTGCATACAGTATCTCACCAATCCATCACAACCGAACCAAACAGTAATAAAGCCGGTAAAGACGGTTATTTTATGCAGCAGCAGTAAAGTGATTCCATAGAACATATTGGGCAATGCATAAAATGCAAGAACCGTTTTTAAGATGCAAACAACGATGAAAACAGGAGCAATCCATTTCAGGTTGAGCCACCGGGGTACAACAGTGATATCCTTGTTTCGTTTAGCCAGCCAGATGCCTAATGAAAAAAACAACATTCCTTCTCCTTCAATAAAATGCAATCCAAACATCCCTAACCATAAGATGATACTGATCGGGAACCAGATTTTCGGAATTTTAATTACGGCCAGTTTCAAAAGAGGGTAGAGCAGATTGTAAAAAAACAAGACACGGACAAACCAGAGTTGAAAAGCAACCGGTACAAGTGTCCATCTTTCCAAGATGCCTTTCCAGCCTATTTGTGTATACGGACGGTTATCACCAAACTGATCTATTTGTGCATTAAAAACAGCTTTTGCCGTTACGGGAAACTGCTGCCATAAAAAAGTAATCAGTAATGCAATTGCACTCCAGATAAAATAGGGTAACAATAATGTACTGGTTCTTTTGCCGATGCGTTGGAGATAGGGTTGTTCATCACCCAATGCAAACAAATAGCCTGAAATGGCAAACAGCATCGGAATACGGAAACGGAATAAACCATTTGCAGTGAGATATTCAAAAAAGGTTGTAAAAGTTAAAGGCTCTTCTACAATGGTAAAAGGCTGCAGGTAAGAGTTGTTCAGATTGTATCCATGCACATATACCAATAAGAACATGGACAGAAATGAATAGAACTTAAACTTCTGGCTGATGAAAGGTTGAATGGTCATGCAAGTAATACGTTTCCGTAAAGAAACAGGTTACATGCTTTACTTAAGATCACATAATCATGTGGTATAGTGATAGCTTTTTGTTTACTTGAGATACTTATTAAAGAATTCAATGGTTCTGCCCCATGCCAGTTTTGCTGCATCTGCATTATAACGTTGTCCTGCTGTATCATTATGAAAAGCATGGTTTACACCTTCATACATATACAACTCATAGGTAATTTTATTTTCTTTTAAGGCTGCTTCATAAGCAGCAATACCTGCATTAATGCGTTCGTCCAGCGAAGCATAATGTAATTGAACAGCTCCTTTTATTTTGGGAACATCTGTGGCTGCAGCCTGACGACCATAGAATGCAACCGCAGCTTTTAATTCAGGAACACTTACTGCTAACGTATTCGCCATACCGCCACCCCAGCAAAAACCAACACATCCATACTTGCCGTTGCTATCTTTTCTTGTCTTGAGATACTGAAAGATGTTGATGAAGTTTTGTTTGGTTTCATCCTGGTTGAGTTTGGTAAACAAAGTGCGTGCTTCGTCTTCTACAGCAGGCGTTCCACCAAGTGGCGCTAAAGCGTTGGGCGCAATGGCTAAAAAACCTGCAGTGGCCGCACGACGTGCTACATCCTCAATATGTGCATTCAATCCACGGTTTTCATGAATTACGATCACTGTTCCGTACTTCGCTTCTTTTTTGGGTCTGGCCACATAAGCTTTCATAGGTTCGCCGGAAACAGAAGGATAAGTTATGTATTCAGTAAACAAATCATCAGCAGGTGTGGCCATTGCTTTGGCATAATTATTTTCCAGTAACGGAAGTATGGCCAATGCTGCAGCAGTGCTGCCGGTGAGCACTACCAAACGTTTCATGAAATCGTTTCTTGTTAAAGGCTTATGTGTATATTCATCATAAAGATTGATGATTTGCTGATCCATAGCTTTTTTATTTTGATGTAAAAGATAAGAAGAAGATGGCAAGTAGTGCTTACCGCTTACAAAACAATTTTCCTTAACTTACAGCTCCCTTAATTTACAACAGCATGAGAAGTTTTCTTTCAATGTGCCTGTTGCTGATTTTCCTCAGCAGTACTGCACAAAAAAAAGCATTGGTGGGCGGCACTTTAATTGATGGCTTTGGTGGTGATCCGCTCCGTAATTCCGTTATTCTGATCAGTGGTACTAAAATTGAAAAAGTAGGTACGATAGAAACCCTTCCTGTACCCGCCGGTTATGAAGTGATTTCAACAGAAGGGATGAGTGTGCTGCCCGGTCTTTGGGATATGCATGTGCATCTCATGATAAACGGTCATAGCGATTATCCGTATTGGGATAAAAAGTATCCACCACTGTTCCGTAATGTAATTATGCCGGCGGGTGCCCGTCAGTTATTAATGGCCGGTGTAACCAGTGCCAGGGATTTAGGTGCACCGCTGGAAGATATTATTGCTGTGAGGGACAGTATTAATAAAGGAAGAATGATTGGACCTACTTTGTATGTAAGCGGACCTTTTTTACAACATGCACCTTACCCCGGAACAGAACAATTTCGCTGGGGTGTGAATGGTCCAGCAGATGCAAGGGCTAAAGTACAGCGGTTAGCAAAAGGCGGTGTTGATTGTATTAAGCTTATTGACCAGGATCAAATGACGCAGGAAGAAGTAAATGCAATTGTAGATGAAGCGCATAAATGGAAATTAAAAGTGGTGGCGCATAGTCATCGGCCTGAAGAAATCAGAAGAGGAATGATTGCAGGCGTGGATTGTTTTGAACACACGGGATTGGCTACCGCACCTGAGTATCCGGAAGATGTGATGAAGATGATTAAGGAACGTACTGCCAACAGCAACACTAAATTATTCTGGTGCCCTACAGTTGAAGGACTGTTTAACAATGATTACAATATCCGTAATACAGAACATTTAGATGATCCCAGCTGGCAGGTAGGATTGCCTGACAGTGTTGTGAAGGATATCCGTAACTCATTAGCTCATCCATCACAGCTTTCTTACTTCCAGGTAACGCCGTACCGTAAGCCAACATTGAAAAGAAAATTTTCTCAGTTGAAAGAAAGCGGCGTTATTCTTTTAATTGGTACAGATAGCGGCATCCCCATGAAATTTCACAGTCAAAGCACCTGGAACGAACTTGATATCTGGGTTAGGGAAATGGGTGTTGATCCTATGCTGGCCATACGCTCTGCTACTTACTGGCCGGCTGTTTTTCATGGTGTGGAAGATAAAGTAGGTACGATTACTGAAGGCAAAACGGCTGATATTATTGCTGTTCGTGGTGATGTGCTGCGTTACATCAACCTGTTGCAAAAAGTTGATATGGTTATTAAGGGTGGGGTTAGAGTAAAATAAAAACTCCCATCAGCGAATCAACATAACTGTTCCTTTCTGCGTTATTTTTTTTCCGGCAAAAGGATCTGTATAATGCAACGTCCATGTATATAATCCAGCAGGCTGCGGTTGATTTTTAAAATCTCCGTTCCACTGGTATACAGTTGGTGCAGCCTGAAATACCTGTTCACCCATCCGGTTAAAGATGCGGAACTGCAGATCGCTTACTCCAAAACCGTTGAGTGGACCAAAGAGATCATTTAAACCATCGTTATTGGGAGTAAATGCATTTGGTAGCGAAACAAAACAACCGGCTTTTACACTGATACTTTTAGCGGTGCTTGCAACACATCCATTTTTTTGAACGGTGAGTATGACTGCAAAGTTTTTATCGATAGCTGTTGTATAAGTTTGAGCAGGTGGGTTCGGTTGATTACTGATGTTGCCGTTGCCAAAATTCCATTCATACGTCAAAGCTGCAATGCTTTTATCAGTTATAGTTATCAGTTGATTACTGCAGCCGATTGCAGGTATATCAAAGTCAGCTTTGAGTTTTTCTTCAAGTACAAATGTTTTTTCAAGGTTGGCAAAACATTGACCGTTGCTTACATAGAGGGAAGCAGTTTGTGTACCACCGTTTGTAAAAAGAACCACCGGTTGTTGCTGATTGCTGCCGGTATTATTACTGAAGTTCCAGTTCCATTGGTTGATTTCATTACCACCGGCATGAACAAAGGAAACAGTATCTGCAATACAGCCTTTTGCTATGGATATATTAAAGTCTGGATCAACTACACCTTTGATGCGAAAGCTTTTTCCTGAGCCAACAGGTGATGTATTGTTACATACATCTGTGATGGTGGAACCATCGCTGCCTGTTTTAAGCTGCAGATTATAATTGCCGTTTACAGTAATCGGATTTTGAAGTACAAGCTCAATTTGATTGGCAGTGCCGTTGCTGCATACAATAGTAGCTGATTGAACCGTTACAGCCGAAGGACCTGTAATGCTGAAATCAGAACCATCAGCAGCAATGCTGTTGCAAAGCGTTTGTTTGGAAAGCAGCAACGTTAGTTTATCAGGCCTGCAACTGGTGATGCTGATGGAATCAATTTGCGGATATGGCGTAACATTAAACTTTATTTCTGTATTAAGCGGAATGATGTTGCCGCAATTATCTCGAACAGTATTTCCATCAGTTCCGTTTTTAATAAGCAGCGAATAGCTGCCAAAAGGAAGCGGTTGTGCAAACTGCAGCAGTACAGAATCTGTTTCGCCGGCTGTACTGCAGTTAAACAAACGAATGTTACTGATAGCTGAAGCACCGGGAACAAGCAAAAACTCAGAACCTGATGAAGTAATGCTGGAACATTGTACCGGCTTGCTGAATACCAGCATCATTTGGTTTTGATTGCAGGAAGCTGTTTCAGCTTTTAAAGGAACTGCAATATCACCGCTGATATCTGCACTGCCTCCATCCACTGTTAATGCAAAACCACCCGGAAAACTGAGATTCGCAACCATGAGCAGGTAGGTATGGTTTTCTTTTAACTGCGGCATACTGCTGAAGGTATTGGCCGGGTTACCCTGCCCTGCAAACGTACGACATTGGATCAAAGAACTGCCCTGTGCAGATGCACCTGTAGGACCAATTGTGCCGGACCAGTTGCCGGCGATGGTTAAAAAGCGATCGGTAAAAATTTCATTGGGATTTTTTCCGGTAATATCAAACAGTTGCCAGTTAATATCATCCTCAGGTTTCCATGCTGCAATAAAAAATGCAAGTGAACCTGCTGTTTTGCAGGTGAATTTAAAATAGACTCCATTCAGATCTCCATAGCTGGTATTTTCATTGGTACAGCCCGGTAAAAAGAAACTGCCGTTAAAACAACTGGAAGAAGGTGCAATTGATTGGGTACCGTTTCCGCAAATGGTATAAGCTGAAGCCGGTGTTTGTCCCAGACGGCCGCAGGATTGTGCTGATACGTAACCCGTAATCAACAGCAACATGACACTATAAACAATCCGTAACGGCATACTATCCAAATATAACTAATATCCCACCTGCATCGTTGCGTTATAGTCGCTAAAAACAAAATCCCCCTCGCAGGAGGGGGATGATATTGTTACAAAAGACAAATTTATCAGCCTTTGGCAAACTCAGCACGGATTACATTGAGTGCACCGCCCGCTTTAAACCATTCAATCTGCTGCTCATTATAAGAATGATTCGCCTGGATGGTTTCGCTGCTTCCGTCTTTATGATTTAAAACAATCTGCAATGGTTTGCCGGGAACAAATGATAATAAACCTTCTACATCAATACTGTCGTCTTCCTGAATTTTATCATAGTCTGCTTTATCCGCAAATGTGAGAGCCAGCATACCTTGTTTTTTCAGGTTGGTTTCGTGAATGCGTGCAAATGATTTTACCAGCACTACACGCACACCCAGGTGACGGGGTTCCATCGCCGCATGTTCACGGCTGCTGCCTTCTCCATAGTTTTCATCACCCACTACAATGGTGCCAATGCCGGCTGCTTTGTAAGCACGCTGCGTTGCAGGAACAGGTCCGTATTCACCGGTGAGTTGATTCTTTACACTATCTGTTTTTTCGTTGAAGAAGTTGGTTGCGCCAATCAATAAGTTGTTACTGATGTTATCCAGGTGACCACGGAATTTCAACCAGGGACCCGCCATAGAAATATGATCGGTTGTACATTTTCCTTTGGCTTTGATCAGGAGTTTTAATCCTTTCAGATCAGTACCTTCCCATGCAGCAAAAGGATATAACAATTGTAAACGCTTACTGTCAGACTTCACATCAATGATCACACCGCTTCCGTCTTCAGCAGGCGCCTGGTAACCGGCATCTTCTACTGCAAAACCTTTAGCAGGCAATTCATCACCACTTGGAGGATCAAGTTTTACCTGTTCACCTTTTTCATTGGTCAACGTATCAGTAAGTGGGTTGAACGTTAAATCGCCGGCAATGGCTAAAGCAGTAACCAGTTCAGGGCTCGCTACAAATGCAAGTGTGTTGGGGTTACCATCTGCACGCTTTGCAAAGTTGCGGTTAAAGGAGTGAACGATGGTGTTGCGTTCCTGTTTTTCAGCACCCATTCTGTCCCACATACCAATACATGGTCCGCAGGCATTGGCAAAAACAGTTGCACCAATTTTATCAAATGTTTCGAGGAAACCGTCACGCTCAATGGTATAACGTACCTGCTCACTTCCGGGAGTGATGGTAAACTCAGCTTTTGTTTTCAATCCTTTTTCAGCTACTTGCTTGGCAAGACTAACAGCCCGGCTGATGTCTTCATAAGAAGAGTTGGTACAGCTGCCGATCAAACCAACTTCCACTTTCGTAGGCCATCCGTTTTTAGCAGCCACTTCTTTCATTTGAGAAATGGGTGTTGCCAGGTCCGGAGTAAAAGGTCCGTTCAAATGAGGTTCCAGTTCACTCAGGTTGATTTCAATTACCTGGTCAAAATATTTTTCGGGGTTGGCATACACTTCAGCATCGCCTGTTAAATATTCTTTGATGGCATCAGCAGCAGTTGCAACTTCTGCACGACCGGTGGCACGGAGATAACGGGCCATGCTTTCATCATAACCAAAGGTGGAAGTTGTAGCACCAATTTCTGCACCCATGTTACAGATGGTTCCTTTACCCGTACAGCTCATGCTGGTAGCACCTTCGCCAAAATATTCAACGATGGAGTTGGTACCGCCTTTAACTGTAAGGATACCGGCCACTTTCAGAATTACATCTTTAGGAGCCGTCCAGCCGTTGAGTTTACCCGTAAGTTTTACACCAATCAGTTTGGGCATCAGCAGTTCCCAGCTAAGGCCGGCCATTACATCACAGGCATCAGCGCCACCCACACCAATTGCAATCATACCCAATCCACCGGCATTTACCGTATGGCTGTCTGTACCAATCATCATTCCGCCGGGGAAGGCATAGTTTTCTAACACCACCTGGTGAATGATACCGGCGCCCGGTTTCCAGAAACCGATACCGTATTTATTAGAAATAGAAGCAAGGAAATTATAAACCTCTTCATTATCAGCCACTGCTTTGCTCAAATCACTCTTGCCTTCATTTTTGGCAACAATCAGGTGGTCGCAGTGAACCGTAGAAGGTACAGCTACTTTCTTGCGGCCGGTAGTATCAAACTGTAAAAGAGCCATTTGTGCCGTGGCATCCTGCATAGCTACACGATCGGGCGCAAAATCTACATAGGCTTTCCCTCTCTGGAAATCTTTGATTTCAACTCCCTTCCACAAATGGGAGTAGAGAATTTTTTCAGCAAGTGTAAGCGGGCGACCCAAGGCTTTACGGGCTGCATCCACTTTGGCCGGCATTTCGGCATATGTCTTTTTAATGAGGTCGAGGTCAAATACCATGAAAGAAAGTTTTAGTGGTGAAAAATTGCGGGGCGAAGTTACCAAAATATGACGTTCTCTAAACCTTTTATCTTCTCCGTTTGTTAATACATCTGTAATTTCGTGAACATGAACCGCATCCGGCACTTCATAGAATGGAATTTATTTGGGGTTTGCACATTCCTGGGCGAACGCTTTCATATCTCTACCTCTACCATCCGGAAGTATTTTATTTATATCTCTTTCCTCACGTTGGGCTCGCCGGTATTATTTTATTTCATTATTGCCTTTTGGATGAATATTAAACAATACGTTTGGTATACAAAACGGAATCCTATCAGGTGGTAACACAATATTTATCATTGCATTTCTGCTGATTTGTATTTAAATTGAGGGTAGTACCATGTTTAGGTTTGAATACACATACCCTGACTATGAACTCCTTGTTGAAGCGATGGCAAAAAAAATGAATGCCCGTCTCAAGGAAGGTTGGTTATTTATGCCGGAAGAGTATGCAAAAGGTTACATCCGTTACCTGAAGCTTCCAAACGGTATGCAGGTAAATATTATTAATTGTACCGCTACTACTGACTGGTATTTTCACCGCATAAAATCAGAAGAAGAATATTACACACTGCGGTTTGATCACATAACTGTGCCGGATAAACTGGAGGTTGGTGTGGGTGAAGAGTTACTGAAACGGAAGAATGAAGTTTTTGCAGTGGCTTATCTTACCAGTTCCGTTAATGACTGGCTTTATCATGCAGCGCCGGGTACTTCCATTAAAGGAGTTAATATCCTTATTACAAAAGAGGAGTTAGGCCGGCAGTTAGGTATTGAGATGATGGAAAAAATTCTCCCGTCTTATATAGCTCTCCGTAACAAAAGTGTTACCATGGAGCCGCTGGACTCTTTTTATATGCAACTGCTCAATGAAATTATGGACGAGGAGCCGGATACGCCTTTCCCTGAACTGCATGTAATGAACAGGGTACAGTTGTTGCTGGAGCGTTTTTTCAACCGGATTAAAGACAGGGTTGATATTGCAGATGTGGAATCCAATTTTAAACCGGAAGATATTCAAACCATTATTGAGATTGAAAAGCAAATGGTAGCAGATTTCTCAGGCAAGCCTCCATCCATTAATAATTTATCAAGGAAAGCAGCCATGAGCGCTACTAAGTTTAAAAATCTTTTTAAAGCGGTTTTCGGAACGCCGGTTTATGAGTATTACCAACAGCGGAGAATGCAGAAGGCCGCTGAACTTATGAAAGAAAACAAGTATTCAGTTAAGGAAGCAGGATTAAAGGTAGGATATACAAATACCAGTAACTTTGCAGCAGCTTTTAAAAAGCAGTTTAATCAATTACCTCAGGATTATTATGTAAATTTAAATAACTAGCGAGAGGTATTGTGCTGCGGGGTCATTAACACTCAATTCACCTTTTAAAATGGTTCATTTTTCTTATAACGATAAAAGCTATCTTACGTTTTACCCAAAGTTTGCTGAAAAACTTTCATCAACTTTTGAAAACAACAGGATCATTCTCAACCCGGAAACAGGAAAAGGAACGCTGGAAATGATTCCACTGGGCGATGGCATTTATGCATCTGTTACCAATTTCCGTTTGAATATTGATTTTAAGTTTTGCCGTAAGAAGGTAGAAGAACCTTTTTTCATTCTTCATTTTGATGAAATGAAAGCCAATAAGGATTTTGCCCTCAGGCTGGATGGTGAATTATTCAAAGCAAAAAGCCATGCCCTTACAGCAGCTATGCTTACCTGCAGTTTATTTGATCTTTGTTATTTTTTACCGGCGCATACCCATAAACGCAGTGTTAATATCATTCTTACAAAGGATTGGATAAAGAAATATATGAACATGGGTATTGATGATGAAGGAATCTGCCAAACTTTTTTTAACCTGAAACTGCAGCATCTCACACACGAACCATTTAATACGGAATACCGCACTTACTTTAACCAGATTTTTGATACACCTGCAGATAAACCCATGCGGGAACTACATATCCGCAATGCAGTAATGATGCTGATCGAAACTTATTTCAGCAGACTTTATAAAAAGCAAAAATCAATTTCAGAACTGCCCACCCGTAATATGCAGGCCCGTGACCTTTACAAACTCATGGAGGTGGAATCATTATTGGTGAAAGATTTTTCTAAAGCACCACCCACCATCGTGGATCTTGCAGCTTATACCGAAATGAGCGTTTCCAAATTAAAATCTTCCTTTAAAAAAGTATATGGTACGGGCATTTATGAATACTTTCAAAAGAACCGTATGCGTAAAGCACAGAACATGCTGCTTACACACCGCTATACCGTAAAAGAAGTAGGCCTGCAGTTAGGCTATACTAACCTCAGTAATTTTTCCCTTGCCTTTAAAAAAGAATTCGGCATTCTTCCGAGTGAGTTATAAAAATTTAGAATAAAAAAGACCCGTTCAACGGGTCTTTTTTATTCTGCTTTATTCATCAAGACTTATAAGTATTCCTAACCTGAATTGTAATTGCTGCAAAGGACTGTTATAGACTCTTGCAATGGTATGGTTGTGAATATTATTGGTATTCACGTTTGTAAATGGAATAGCCCATTCTTTACTTCCATCATTGGCAGTGGGAGGTGTTGCTACCTGTTGCAGTTGTTTTACATTGATGTATTCCATTTCATTACCCCTGATTTGAGTAACGGATAGATTCAGGCGTATGTAAGGAATGCCCAACTGCATATCTCGTTTGGATAAAAGATTCACCAGCAAACCACCGCCATAACCCCATACCATATTTCTCTTACGAAAGGTTACATCATTTTCTAATGGTACACATTCATCGCCACCCACCTGGTCTTCATGTACATTAATACGTACTCTTGTGCCCAGTGTTTGCCGGCCGCCGGTAACATGTACATACGGAATAACTTTCTTGTCTTTTAAAATTTCATAACGCAGGTTGAGATGAGAAAAGTTGGCAAAGTTGATGTAGTTCACCATAAAATCAGTTGGTGTTTGTACCACATCGCTCTGGAATGTTTGTTCGATTCTTTTCTTACCGTACCGGCCTGTACCAAATTCAGTACTCACAACAAATTTGTTTCTTAAGATGGGAATGCGATAACCAAGCTGGGAGCTGAAACCATTGGCCGCATTAATATTATCGGCCATACTGCCCCTGGGTGTTTGATTAACATAACTGACACCCCATTCAAGGTGCTGGCCCATGGTAACATGAGAAAGTAAAAGGAAAAGCGGGAGTAGAAATTGTTTCATAGAAAGAGTGTTGGTGATGTATTAAAGTTACAAAACCGTTCACGCTGTTAATGAAACGCTGCTGTTAAAAAATATGCAAGAAATAAAACTGTTGAAGAGAAAACTTACGCCACTACTGCTTTTCTCAACGTAACCAATTGTTGTAATAATCCTTCCAGTAAATCAAGACGCAACATGTTTGCTCCATCGCTCAATGCTTTGGAAGGATCAGGATGTGTTTCGATAAATAATCCATCAGCACCTGCTGCAATAGCTGCTTTGGCAATGGTGCCAATCAATTGCGGATTACCACCGGTAACGCCGGTTGTTTGATTGGGTTGCTGAAGCGAATGCGTTACGTCCATAATCACCGGTGTACCATGTTCCTGCATCCATGGGATATTTCTGTAATCAACTACAAGATCAGTATAACCAAAAGTGGTACCACGTTCTGTAAGCATTATTTGATCGTTACCTGCTTTCTTTATCTTGTCCACTGCAAACTTCATGGATGGTCCGCTCAGGAACTGACCTTTCTTAACGTTCACAATTTTTCCGGTAGCTGCTGCCGCCAGCAACAAATCTGTTTGTCGGCACAGGAAGGCAGGAATCTGCAAGATGTCAATATACTTCGCTGCTTCGGCTGCTTCATCATGCGCATGTATATCTGAAGTGGTGGGAAGCTGAAATGCATCGCCCACTTTTTTTATCAGGTGCATCCCTGTTTCATCACCCAGACCTGTAAAAGAAGAAGCACTGGTTCTGTTGGCTTTTCGGTAACTGGCTTTGAACACATAAGGAATGCCGAGGTTTTTGCAAATGGTTGATACTTTTTCGCCCACCTCCATTACCAGTTCTTCGCTTTCCACTACACAGGGTCCGGCAATGAGGAAAAAATTTTTCCCGTCGTAGGATTGATGACGGAACAGATCTGTAAGAAATTGTTGCATGGGCGCAAAGATAAGTTCTATTGCCGGAGATGAAAAAGAGTGAAACAGATTTGTGCCAACTGCGAAAGAAGTACTGGAAATTTTGAGGAATTACTCTACCTTTCTGTAAACTTTTTCTATGGCTGCTTATCAATTATCTGTAAATGGGAAAATGTATAATGTAGAGGCGGAACCTGATACGCCTTTGCTTTGGATCTTACGGGAATGGCTGGATTTAACGGGCACCAAATTCGGCTGTGGAGTCAATACCTGTGGCGCCTGCAACGTATTGATTGACGGCCGTGCTTTACGAAGCTGTCAAACTCCTGTGCGTATCTGTGAAGGAAGATCTATTACAACGATTGAAGGATTAAGTACAGATGGTTCGCATCCTGTGCAAAAAGCATGGGAAGAAATGAGTGTGCCCCAGTGTGGTTATTGTCAACCCGGGCAAATGATTGCTCTAACAGGATTACTCAATCAAACCAAAAAACCATCGAAAGAACAAATAGCATCCGTTATGAGTCAGCAGTTGTGCCGCTGCGGTACCTATCATCGGATTGAGCAAGCAGTAAACCGTGCCATTGAACTTTCCAATCAATAACTTTTTACGATTGTGTTATGCAAAAAGTAAACATCAGCAGAAAAGAATTTATTACTTCCACTTCTTTTGCCGGAAGCGGATTGTTACTTGGGTTTTTATTACCGGGCATCAAAACCTTTGCACAAACAAGTGCACCCGGTTGTGATTTTTTTCAACCCAATGCATTTTTAAAAATTGATACCAAAGGACTCATCACTGTTTATGTAGGAAGACAGGAAATGGGTCAGGGTGTAAATACATCATTGCCGATGGTTGTAGCCGAAGAGTTAGATGCAGATTGGCGCAATGTAAAAGTGGAGATCGCTCCATTCGGCACCTTGCCGGAAGGCGCTCATGATACCGGTGGCAGCCAAAGTGTGTTAACGGATTTTACTTCTTTACGAAAAGCAGGGGCTGTAGCCAAAGCAATGCTCATTGCTGCTGCTGCCAAACTCTGGAACATTAAACCCGAACAATGTGCTGCTGATAACGGAACAGTGGTGAACACCGGCACTATGAAATCCATCAGCTATGGTGAACTGGTTTGCGAAGCAGCTAAACTGGAAGTACCCAAAGAAGTAACGCTTAAAAGTCCGAAAGAATTTAAGCTTATTGGTAAGGAACAACGCAAGAGTAATTTAAAAGATATTCTCACCGGTAAAACAAAATATGGCATTGATCTAAAAGTACCCGGTATGCTCTATGCAACGGTGGAGCGTTGCCCGGTGCTGGGTGGTTCATTAGTTAGTGTAGATGATAGTGAAGCATTGAAGTTGCCCGGTGTGATAAAAGTTGTTACTTACAAAGGAACCGGTGTGCCCATGCATGTGCGTGATGGTGTGGCTGTCGTAGCTAACAATATCTGGACGGCGATGAAAGCCAGAAAGCTGTTGAAAATTAAATGGGATGAAGGAGCTAAGAATACTCAAAGCACCACCACCTTGATGCAGCAGATGACAGCACGTTCATTGCAACCACCTGCGTTTGTGAAATTAAAAAAAGGTGATATCTCTAAATTCAAATTAACACCGGCAAATTCCATTGCAGCAACATATAAAGCACCATTCCTGGCACATGCCACTATGGAGCCGATTAATTTTATTGCAGGTGTAAAAGATGGGGTATGTGAACTGTGGGGTGGATTGCAATTGCCCGACTGGACGGTGAATGAAATTGTTCGTTCCTGCGGATTGAAAAAAGAAAACATCAAAGTAAATCTTGCATTGATGGGTGGTGGTTTCGGCAGACGGTTACATTTTGAATTTGCCATTGAAGCAGTGAAGATTGCACAACAGGTGAATGCACCTGTAAAATTGATTAATGACCGTGCAGATGATATTCGCTTTGATAATTTCCGTCCTGCCAATGTACATCGTTTGGAAGCAAGCTGGGATGCAACCGGCAAACTGCAAAGCTGGTATCATCATGTGTTGAGTACCTCCATTGCGGTAATGACGCAGGGCCCTGATGCCAAAGACCCGGCAGAAAACCTCGGCGGTGCTGATACTGATTTTTATTATGATATGCCCCATGTTACTACCGGTTACAGTCATGTTGATTTCAACATCAACCGTGGATGGCTGCGTTCCGTTGAAATTTGTATGAACAGTTTTCCCATTGAATGTTTTATTGATGAAGTGGCACGTAAGCTCAAAAAAGATCCATTGGCCTATCGTTTGTCGCTGCTGGATGGAAGACCGATGTTTATGACCGGTGAAGGTCCGGGTGCAATGAAACAATATCCTCAACGGATTGCCAATGTGCTCAAATTAGCGGCTGAAAAAATCGGTTACAATCAACCCAGAAAGAAAAACCATTACATAGGCGTGGCAACACATTCCTTCATTTTTGCCAAAGCATATGCTGCCCATGCGATTGAAATAGAAATGCTCGGCCCAAAAAAATTCAGAATTGTAAAAGTTGTAGGCGCTATTGATTGTGGTATTGTAGTAAACCCGGATGGTTTACGTAACCAGATGGAAGGTGGTGTGGCATTTGCATTGCAACAGGCTTTGAAAGGCGAAATCACCATTCAAAACAGTCGTGTGGTGCAGGATGGATTTAATGGGTTTGAATTATTACGATTTAACGAAATGCCGCCGGTTGAAATTTATACTGTCGCCAGCGAAGAAGAACCGGGTGGGGTAGGCGAAGTAGGTTTGCCAACGGTTGCTCCTGCCTTGTGCAATGCACTGGCTGCAGCAGGTGCAAGACCCAGAACATTGCCGATAAAGAATGAAGGATTTGAATGGGTGTAATGATTGGTATTTCAGAAAATGAACCTTATTCAGTTCCAACTATATTTGCAGCTTTAACAGCTTGCTATGGTAAAAGATAAAATTCTTGTAATTGGTGCATCCGGCCAGATAGGAGTGGAGTTAACCCTGGCCTTACGTAAACTTTATGGAAACCAGAATGTGATTGCTTCTGATTTAAGGGAGCAGAATCCCTTACTGGAAGGTACGGGTCCTTATGTGAGCCTGGATGTGATGAACAAAGAGATGCTGCATGTACAGGTGATCCGTCAAAACATTACGCAGATTTATTTATTAGCTGCCATCCTTTCTGCCACCGGCGAAAAAAATCCCAATCTTGCATGGAATCTCAACATGACCGGTTTACTGAATGTACTGGATATTGCAAGAGAAGAAAAACTGCACAAAGTTTATTGGCCTTCTTCCATTGCGGTATTTGGCCCTACCAGTCCTAAAGAAAACTGTCCGCAACAAACGATTATTGAACCAACAACTGTGTATGGCATCAGCAAATATGCCGGTGAGTTCTGGTGCAACTATTACTTTCAACGTTACGGTGTGGATGTAAGAAGCTTGCGTTATCCCGGATTGATTTCTTATAAAAGTGCTCCCGGTGGTGGCACAACTGATTATGCAGTTGAAATTTTTCATGAGGCGTTGGAAGAAAATAAATACGAATGTTTTTTGCGGGAAGACACTTACCTGCCCATGATGTACATGCCTGATGCTATCCGTGCTACGATTGAACTTATGGAAGCACCGGCTTCAAAAATCTCTGTGCGTCATAGTTACAATGTGGCAGGGATCAGTTTCTCACCCAAAGAAATTGCCGCAGAAATTGCAAAACATAAGCAGGGCTTTTCTATTTCATACAAACCTGATTACCGGCAGGCAATTGCTGACAGCTGGCCGCAAAGTATTGATGACAGCGTTGCAAGAAATGACTGGGGCTGGAAACATGAGTATGATCTGGCCCGTATGACAAAGGATATGTTTACCAATCTTCCCGATTGAGATATTGATGCTTTTAAACAGAAAACCTTCTGTCATTTTCATGACGTAGGACATCCTGCTCTTCACGTACATTTGCACCCATGTTGAGATATTTATTAATAGCATTTCTGTTGAATGCAGTTCAGGTGCAGGCACAAGTAAAAACAGGTTGGTACCGTGCAGTTATTCAAAGGGCTGATAGTGTAGCTATTGTTTTTAATGCAGAAGCGGTTGTTGAAAAAGGAAAAACAGTTTTGTATATCCGCAATCACAGTGAACGTTTGAAAGTAGAAAAGATTGAACTTAAAGAAGATTCTGTTTTAATTGATATGCCTTTCTTTGAATCCTCTTTTCAGTTAAAAAAACAAAGTGATCATTCACTCACCGGTACCTGGATCAAGGGTACCAGTAGAACCACTCCTTTGCAACTGCCTGTTACGTTTTATTATGGCAACAGTCAGCGGTTTAAAGTAACTCAACAACCAAAGGCTTTATTAACCGGAAGGTGGCAGGTTACATTTACAAGAGCTGCAGGTGGCGAACGCCCGGCAGTTGCCTTTTTTCAACAGAAGGGAAATTATGTATCCGGTTCGTTTATTACACCCAGTGGTGATTACCGTTTCCTGGAAGGCGTACTCAATGGCAATAAATTACAGTTGAGCTGTTTTGATGGAAGCCATGCTTATTATTTTAAGGCTGATGTAACCGGTACCAATATTACCAACGGATTTTTTTACAGCAGCGCCTCTGCTCCTGAGCAATGGCGGGCGGTGAAAAACAGCAAAGCTGCATTACCTGATACCACACAACGTACACAATTAAAAGAAGATGAAAGCAGATTGAACTTTTCCTTTAAAGATATCAACGGTAAAACTGTATCGATCAATGATGAGCAGTTTAAAAATAAAGTAGTCATTATTCAGCTCATGGGTAGTTGGTGCCCTAACTGTATGGATGAAACAGAATTTCTGAAAGGGTTTTATGCACAGTACAAAACCAAAGGAGTTGAACTGATCGCTCTTGCTTACGAGTTATCGCCGGACGAAACAAGAAGCCGTACCAGTCTGCAGAAATTCATCAACCGTTTTGAAATTACTTATCCTGTTTTAATAGCGCCAGCTACTTCCTCTGACCCTGAAAAAACAGAGAAAACACTGCCGCAACTAACACCCATACGTTCTTTTCCAACCACCATTTTTATTGGCAGAGATGGCACTGTACAGCAGGTGCATAGCGGTTTTTATGGTCCGGGCACTGGTGATTATCATGAAGCATTCAAAAAGGAGTTCTATCAAATTGTCAACCGTTTATTGAGCGGAGCAAAGCCGGGCGAACATTAAAACAGGTCTTTTCAGTTTGCATACGATCTCCTTCGGTTTTAATAGCAGAACGGGTTATATTTGCCTTCCTTAAAACAACACAAACCCAACTATCAACAATGGCAGCAAAAATCAAAGTGGCCAACCCGGTGGTGGAACTGGATGGCGATGAAATGACGAGGATTATCTGGAAGTTCATCAAAGAAAAACTCATTCTTCCTTATGTGGAAGTGGATATTAAATATTATGATCTGGGTGTGGAGCATCGTGATGCTACCAACGACCAGGTAACTGTAGATGCAGCTAACGCTATCAAAGAATATGGTGTAGGTATTAAATGTGCTACCATTACGCCTGATGAGCAACGGGTGCAGGAATTCAAACTCAAACAAATGTGGAAGAGTCCTAACGGAACCATCAGAAACATTTTAGATGGTACGGTATTTCGTGAGCCCATTGTAATTCAGAATATTCCACGCCTTGTAACCAACTGGACAGCTCCCATCATTGTGGGCCGTCATGCCTTTGGTGATCAATACCGTGCTACAGATACAGTGATCAAAGGAAAAGGTAAACTTACCATGACCTTTACACCGGAAGACGGCGGTACACCACAAACATTTGAAGTATACAACTACAAAGGTGATGGTGTTGCCATGACGATGTACAATACGGATGAAAGTATTAAAGGTTTTGCCAGAAGCTGTTTCAACATGGCCTTGAATAAAAAATGGCCTTTGTACCTCTCTACCAAAAACACTATTCTCAAAAAATACGATGGACGTTTCAAAGATATTTTTGAAGAGATCTATCAGAACGAATTCAAAGCACAGTATGATGCCGCCGGCATTACGTATGAACACCGTTTGATTGATGATATGGTGGCGAGTGCATTGAAATGGAACGGTAATTTTGTATGGGCCTGTAAAAACTATGATGGTGATGTACAGAGCGATACAGTAGCACAGGGTTTTGGCTCCTTAGGTTTGATGACCTCTGTACTCATTACACCTGATGGGAAAGTAATGGAAGCAGAAGCGGCGCATGGTACGGTTACACGTCACTACCGTGAACATCAGAAAGGGAAACCCACTTCTACCAATCCGATTGCCAGCATTTTTGCATGGACCCGTGGTCTGGCTTTCCGTGGCAAGCTGGATGGCAACCAGCAACTGATTGATTTCTGTAATGCATTGGAAGCCGTTTGTATCGAAACCGTTGAAAGCGGTAAGATGACGAAGGATCTGGCAGTGTGCATTCATGGCAACAAAGTGAATCATGGGGAACATTATCTCTATACTGAAGAGTTCCTGGATGCGCTGGATGAAAACCTGAAGAAGAAATTAGGGTGAGAAGAAGTACGAGGTAAGAAATTCGAAGTAAGAAATATGAAATACAGCCGCTCAACAATGGGCGGCTTTTTTATGCTTTGCACTGTTCGTAAGCTTTTAATGGGAGCACGCCTTTGTTGGTCGCCTGACCAACAAAACAAGTTTAGCGATTTGTTCGATTTGTTTTTATTGTCTTGACTGCTAACTTTAAAGAATGATTCGTTTTAAACACCTGCCGCAATTTATTACTATTACCAATCTTAATTGGTTGCCTATCCTTGCGAATGATTACCACAAGCAAATTGTACTTGAAGCAATTGAACATAGGGTTATAAAAGAACAAGTAACTGTTTATGGATTTGTTCTTATGCCCAATCATATGCATTTTATATGGCAACTGCATGATGAAGTTGTTCGAAGTGATTTTCAGAGAGATTTTTTAAAGTTTACATCAAGAAGTATTTTGAACTTTATGCGTATGCATGATGATCCTTTATTAAACCAGTTGAAAGTAAAGGCTGCTGACAGAAGTTTCCAGGTTTGGGAAAGAAACTCTTTGAGTATTGATTTGTTTTCTGAAAAAGTATTTCTTCAAAAACTTGATTATGTCCATAATAACCCTGTACAGCCTAAATGGCTTCTGGTAGAGTTGCCTGAGCAATACAGATGGAGCAGTGCTTCTTTTTATGAAACCGGTGCAAGTGAATTTCATTTTCTAACACATCATCGTACATGAATCCCTGTTGGTCAGGCGACCAACAGGGGCATTGTTCCATTAATGTGTTTTCTTTTTCATGCTGTTGTTGGTGTTCACACACCATTATTGATCGCTTCACTCCGTTGTTGGTCGCCTGACCAACGAATATGTAATTGCCAGCGTAGTGTATTTGTTTTGAGGCTGGTACAATTAAATTTTAGTTTTTAACACATCATCGTACATGAATCCCTGTTGGTCAGGCGACCAACAAGGGCATTGAAATACAGCCGCTCTAAAATGGGCGGCTTTTTTATGCCCATGATCATTGTGCTTCATTATAAACGTCATGGCAAAACGGGTTTGCTACTGCTATCTTGCCTGCATGTTGCGTAAAAAACTATTTCATTCCCACGGCAAATCAATTACCAGGGGCAATGAAATTTACCGGGTGGAGGCATTAAGTGATGCGGTGTTTGCCTTTACCGTTTCACTGCTTATCATGAGTCTTGAAGTGCCCAAAACATTTTCAGAACTCAAGCATATCATGCTGCAATTTTTTCCTTTCCTGGCTACGGTAAGTCTGGTTTTCTTTTTCTGGTATTTACAAAACAATTATTTCCGCAGTTACGGTTTGAATGATGGGAAAGTGATTTTGCTCAACCTGTCTTTGCTGGTGTTGCTGTTGTTCTATGTGTATCCGCTCAAATTTTTGTTTTCATTATTGCTGGGCTTTGTACTGCACATCAATTATTTTGAAGCAGTGACAGCAAAAGGTGAAACAGTGATTTTGCAGCAAGAGTTCCCGGCGCTCATTCTGTATTTCAGTGCCGGCTATGCGGTGATCTGGTTGATCTTTTACCAACTGTATCATCATGTATCGGTTCAAAAACAAAAACTGCAGTTGAGTGTTTTTGAATTAGTGGTGCTCAAATCACAGCAACGGGATGCATTAGTGCAGGTGATGATCGGAATAGCAAGTATCCTATTTGCTTATGGCAACCTGCCGGTGTGGAGTGGCATTTGTTTTTTAATCATTCCCTTTTGGTTACTGCTGAACAGAATGATTGAGCATCGACAATTGAAATCAATCCGGCTAAAAGAATAAGCTGCGTTTGTTTTCTTAAGCCATTGTTGGTCTCTTCGCCATTGTTGGTCGCCTGACCAACAAGTAAGAAGAATGATTGAACATCGACAATTGAAATCGATCCGGCCAAAAGAATAAGCTGAGTTTGTTTTCTTAAGCCATTTAAGCCATTGTTGGTCGCCTGACCAACAAGTCAAGAAATCATCCATCGAACCTTATTACTCTCCACTGAACAGTTTAATGGTGTAATCCAGCAGTTGCTGATTGCCATAGCTGCCATGGCCGGGAACAACCAGTTTTAAATGAGGGTACTCGTTTTTGATCTTCTGCACGGTGGCCGACCAGGAAGTCACCACCGCATCACCCAAAAATCCTTTACTGGCATTTACAGATTTGAGTAAGCAACCGCCGAACAGAATCTGTTCTGAAGGGAAATAACCAACAATATTGTCTTTGGTATGTCCTTCGCCAAAGAAACGGGCTACAATGTATTGGTTGCCTAATTTCAGAACGACTGAATCACTGAAACTGTTTTTGGGCACTGTGTAATTGTTGGCCCTGGCCAGGTCAATGGTTTTGAAATAAGCATACGAAGGAATCTGATGCTCATCAAATGCTTTAAGACCTCCCAGACAATCATCATGAAAATGCGTGGGGATGATAGCATTGATTTGGCAATGCAAACTGCTTTCAATCCATTGAATTAATTCATGGGAAGTGGAATCGTTGGTGGGCGTATCAAATACAATCGTTTCTTTTCCGTTTCGTACTACCAAGCCGTTACAAGGCACATTTCCGAAATCATTGGTTTGTTTGTAGGAAGTATGTACAAAGGCATTCTTTGAAATCTGTGTGATGATTAAACGGTCAGTCTTATAAACTTCTTTGGGCTGAAATGTTTTTTGTTGTTGAGCGTTGCTGTTTAAACTGATGAAGGTAAGCAGGAGAGCGAATAGTGATTGATGGATGAGGTTCATGCTGTAAAATAAATAAATATTCGGTTTGTTGGTAAAGAAGTAAACAGGCATTTAGAAATCAATACGTGTCTGACGAAGGAAGAACGTAAGCCGCAAAAAGCGGGCGGGCTTGCTTGAACTATTAGAAAGATTGAATGAATTGCGGCCAACGTTCGAGTATTTGCGAAGGCAGGGAATTTATTGAATGTCTAGCCCAGTACAAATGCTCATTTGAAAATTTGATGTTGAAGTTAAGAACTAAAGCTGAACATTGAACGTCGAGCCCGAACTACTGCTGATAGTAGCACATAGCTGATGTTACAATGTCCAGCCCTGCTTTTGCAAATACTTTTGTTGTGTGCATACCTTGTCAAAATTCAATCCTATCTCTGTTGCAATACCATCTTGCACTTTGAGCTGATGAAACACAAGTTCCAGCTTCGTAAACCCCATTGTGTATTGGGCTGTATGCTGTGTCGCCGTTTTCGTTTACTTGCATAGTGTAAACTGGTGCGTCGCCATAGCGAATTTTATAAACTTGATTTGTCCTGCTGCATTTTGGGCAAATGGCTGTACCAAAAAAATTTTTCTTGTAATTGTTCGCTAAGTCAATTTGCAAATTTGTTGTGTCTGCCGAAAGTTGCTTGATGTGTCTAAGGTAAACTGTCCCAAAGCCAATACCTGAATAGAGTATGTCAATATTCTTTTGTTTGTCACTTGGAATAATTGCCGAGAATTCGCCTTTGTCATTTGTCCGAACCGTGTCAAAGGCTTTATTGTCGCTGCGTAGAATAACGAATATATTCTCCACACTATAGAACTGCGGATTGTCGCTTGAATACAGTTTGCCTATGATTTTCTTGTCACTTTTGTTGCTAAAAGCAAGTGTCAAAAAAAGTGTCGGTAATATGAAGGCTTTTATTGTCATTAGAAACTGTCAAACTATTTGTTTGAACTTGAAAGGATATTCAAATAAGGTTGCACACAACACTAAATTATGCGCCACTCGCCACAATTCCAAATTCCCTAAGTTATTGATTTACAAAAGCTGTTATGTCGCCTTTTTAGATTGTGAATTTTCATAAGGCGACATGTCGCCTTTACCATTTGATGTCGCCTTTCTCCCAAATATCATCCAGCGGGCTCGTGATATTTACCAACCGTTCACGGGTTACATGCAGGTAGCGTTCCGTTGTTTTAATGCTAAAATGCCCTAAAATATCTTTTATAAAACGGATGTCAATTCCTTTCTCCAGCAAATGAGTTGCAAAGCTGTGCCTCAAACTATGAAAGCTAACATCTTTCTGAATTCCTGCTTTTTCTTTTGCCCTTTGAAAAACTTTTTGTGCCGTTATTGAAGGATAAGGCTCGCCTGGCAGTTCGCCTTCAAAAACATAAACTCTTGGCTTGGGTTTTATTTCTTTGTAGTAGGAGCGTAGTACATCAACCAATACGGGGCTAAGTGTTACATAGCGATCCTTTTTGCCTTTTGCTTTTTCAATAAACAGCTGCATCCTGTCACTGTCTATATGTTTTAGTTTCAGATTCACGGGTTCACTTACTCTCAAACCAGCACTGTAAGCTGTAAACAAAATAGCTTTATGTTTTTTGTTGGTAAGTGCATTAAATAGTTTTGAAATTTCTTTCTCACCCAAAACCTTGGGTAACTGAAGATGTTTTTTTGCCCTTGGTATTTCCCAAAAAAACTTTTCCCTTTTCAGTATTTTTTCAAAGTAATATTTTAAAGCATTCAGGCGGCTGTGCAGTGTATTTTCTCGCAACTTCAGTTTCTCGGCACAATACAACATATAGCGTTTTAAATCATCAGGTGTTAAGTCCTGTACATTTTTTTTCTTTAATAACTGAAGTAACTGTAAAAATTCCTTACGGTAGGTAGTAATGGTACTGTTGCTTAATTTTTGAAGCAACATCCTGTCCACAAATAATTTTAATTGTTCTTTATTATTTCTGCTCAGGCCAATAATATTTTCAGCCTTAGTTTGTGAGGAAACTGTTATGATGGCTTCTTCCTTAATTCCGCATTTGTCCATGTTGGTTTTAGTGGCCGGTATATGCCATCCTTTATGTGTTGCGCTCCATTGTGCATCTTCTACTTTTTTAATACGTGCATTCCATTCTTTGTTATGTTCAAACTTCAATAATATCCTTTTTCGGCCTCTATGTGTAATAAGATGGTAGGTAACCTGTGGCATGGGTAAAATTGTATTTAATAAAACATTCCGGTAAACCTTATGGCCAAAAAGCGGGAGCAATATTCATCTCCTCACCACAAATCCGCTCATCACCTGTAATTCTTCTTCTTTCACTTCTACCTTTTCCACCCTGCTTTTCGGCGAACCAATATAACACCATTGAACCAGCGCATTTAATTGCTCATCTGTTCCGGTGGCCAGTATGTATACACTGTCGTCCGGCAGATTCTTTACAAAACCGCTAATGCCCAACTCCGTAGCTTTATCAACTGTGTATTTGCGATACCATACGCCCTGTACTTTACCGCTTACGATTATGGAAATTGTTTTGAGCATGGAGGGAGGTTAATGGTCAATGGTAAATAGGGAATAGCGAATAGGCAATAGTCAATGGTAAATCTTAAAGCTGCAGACTCTCAACCAGAAACAATAAACAAGAAACCACAAACTTTATTCCGTCACCAAATCGGCAATGGTTTTCTTTTCCAGGATTTTTAAATTGGCATCACACACTTTCACCATCATATCATGCAGACCGCAATGTTTTTCATCACAGTTCCTGCAACGTTCATAAAAGTGCAGACTCACACAGCTCAACGGAGCAATCGGCCCATCCAGCAAACGGATCACTCTTGCCAGCGTTACATCCTTTGGTTTCATTTTAAAATAATAACCGCCGCCTTTTCCTTTTTTACTTTCCAGTACTCCGTCTTTTCGAAGCAGTAATAAAATATTCTCCAGGAACTTGAGAGGAATCTTTTTCTTTTTGGCAATATCGGCAATCAATAAGGGATCATTGTCCTTTTGCTGGGCCATATAGCTGAGGGCTTGAAATGCGTATTGAGTCTTTTTTGAAAGCATGGCAAATGTTAAAGAAGTTACAACAAGATAGTTTATTCCTGCAATTGGTACAAAATTGGCAAATGTGCTGAAAAAACAAATCACATGAAACAATTTTCTGCAGGTATCGCCGCTTTCGTTCTTTTGGCAGTTGTTACTACGGCATCTGCACAAACAAAAAAATCAGCCAGGGGTAAGGATTATTTAATCGGCGGCCATCTTATTATGGCCAGCCCGGTAGGAACCTTGAGTGAAGATTATAAAACCGGTTTTGGTATTGAGGGCATTGGTGGTATTAAGGCAGGGGAGCAGTTGTATGTAACGGCTACACTGGCCTATGTAAATTTTCCCAATGAAGCGTTTTATAATAATTATGGAAACATCAGTGTTACTTCTATTAAAGGAGGTGTACGATATTATGCTACGGAAAATGTATTCCTGGCCGGTAATGCCGGTGTGGGTTTTGCCAAAGATGAACTGGAGCCCCGCAGCTACGGACGTTTTATTGGAGATATCGGCGCCGGCATACACTTTGGATTGGTACAGGCAGGGTTGTTTTACGAAGGCCGTAAAAAAATATTCAGCGAAGGATTTGCAAACAGTGTGCAGGTAAAGCTGGGCATTGCGTTGCGTTAAATCAGTTTATGCTCATAAGCATACTTGATTAAACCGATAACCGAATTGGTATTGGTTTTACGGAAAATATTTTTT
The DNA here is from genome assembly GCF_045780045.1 of Lacibacter sp. MH-610. Classification (NCBI taxonomy): domain Bacteria; kingdom Pseudomonadati; phylum Bacteroidota; class Chitinophagia; order Chitinophagales; family Chitinophagaceae; genus Lacibacter; species Lacibacter sp. MH-610. The sequence continues at coordinate 3,092,923 of NZ_CP116002.1, read as the reverse complement.
CGATGGGTTTCTACCGTGCGTTCACTTAAGAATAAAGTTTCGGCAATCTGTTTATTGCTGTATTCTTTTTCAATCAAACGTACAATTTCAATTTCCCGGTTGGTGAGCCGGCTTTCTTCCGGCTCTTTTTTCCGTTCGCTGGCTTTGAGCATTTCCTGCAACACTTCATCACTGAAATAAATACCGCCTTCTGCCACTTTATCCAATGCTTTTAAAAATTCTGTCTGACCGATATTCTTGAGCAGGTAACCGCTGATATCACTTTCTTCAATCATCTGGTTTACGAGGCTTCCTTCACCATTCATGGAAAGGGTAATGATTTTGATGGAAGGAAATTCTTTGTGCACCAGTTTTGCCAGTTCTGCACCTGTCATGCCCGGCATCATTACGTCTGTTAATAATATATCAACATCGGTTGTAGCCAGTTGCTGCAAAATGGTTTCCGGATGTGTGCTTTCCAGCACTATTTCATAGCGTTTATGACCTTTTAATAGGGAATGTAATCCATCAATCACAATCTGATGGTCATCAACAATGGCCAGTTTTACGGAAGGAGCGTGCATGCAGTGGTTTTGGGTTTTTTCGAAAATACAATTTTTTAAAATCCAAATCAAAGTGGTACATGCAGTACAATCGAAGTTCCTTTGCCCGGCGCTGTATCAAAATCCACTTCCCCTTTTAAAAAGCGGATGCGGTTGCGGATGTTTTTTAATCCCATGCCTTCTTCATCGGCGATAGTTGCAAGGTCAAAACCTTTGCCATCATCCTCCAATGTAATGCTGATGGAGTCCGTTTCTTTAAGCAATGAAATATCCATATGCTTTGCCTGTGCATGCTTTAAAGTATTGTTTACACATTCCTGCACTACACGGTACAGGATGGTTTCAATATTACTGTCTGGCCGGCTGTCAAAACCTTCTGCATGGAAATTTATTTTGAGTACATCTGTGTTGATTTTAGAAACCAATTCTTCTACAGCTTCCGGCAAACCTTTTTTAAGCAGTATCTGCGGCATCATACTATGGCTCACGGCTCTTACTTCTTTACAGCTTTCATCTACAAGGTGAATAATGTTAGAAAGTGAATGTGTCTGTTCCTCATTCTGTAATTGCAAATGATTGGCAAAGGAGGAAAGATTCATACGGGCCGCACTCATCATTTGTCCCACACCATCATGCAGGTCTTTTGCAATCCTGCTGCGTTCTTTTTCTTCTGCTTCAAGAATGGCTTTTGCTGCCAGTTCCTGTTGTTTTAAAATTTCACTTTGCATACGTGCCTGCTGTTTCCATTTGTAACGGTTGTAGAGCAGGTAAGAAACCAGTGCGGTTACCAGCAGCAGGGCAATGCTTCCAAATAACAACTGGTTACGCCGGCGTATGGTGATTTGCTGATCCTGTATCTGTTTTTCTTTCTTGGTGGTTTCGTAAATGGTGCTGATCTCTTCAATCTGTCTTGTTTTTTGTGCATTGAAGATGGAGTCTTTCAGTTGGGTATGCCATTTAAAATAGTCAAACGCTTCTCTGTATTTACCCATGGTACTGGCCAGCTGACTCATGCTGTTATAATTGTTGGAAACAAGTTCTTTATATCCCATTTTATCAGCAATGAAATTACTCTGGTCAAAATAATATTCCGCTCTGTCATACTTGCCCCAGGTGCTGTACAGGTTTCCAAGGTCAGAATAGCTGAGCGATATAGCGAACGTATCTTGTAGTTTTTGTCTTATGGCAAGCGCTCTGAGGTTATAATCTTCAGCCTCCTCAAATTTGTTTTGTAAAAGATATACACCGGCAATAAAATTATAGGACCAGCTTTTGCCGGCATCATCTTTCAGCAGCGAAGCTATTTTAAGCGATGCATTATACCGTCTTATTGCTTCTTCATAATTACCCTTGTATTCATACACCACACCGCTTTCATTATAAATCATCTGAATACCTGATGAATCTTGTAAATCAGTAAATACGGCCAGTGCTTTGTCATAAGTATCAGCGGCACGTGTAAGGTCTCTTGTTTTGCGGTAGAGTTTAGCAATATCATTAAGCACGAGCGCTGTTTCTTTTTTTTGATTATAGCGTTCAAAAATACCCAGTGAGGTATAGTACAAGGTTGCTGCCTTTTCATAATCACCTTTAAAATAGTGGGCAGAGCCAATGTAATGTGTAAGTTGTGCCAGTGCAATGGAATCTTTTTGTGCCTGTGCCAATGCGACTCCCTGTTCACCGATTTTAATGGTTTCATTAAAACTTACAGTGCCCAAACGGCCGGTGAGCAATACATAAGCCTGTAATTTTTTTTCAGCAGCAATGGAGGAGTTAATAACAGCACGTAAACTGTCAATCACATGCATCTGTGCAGATGCTGTGCCGGAACAAACGAATAAACAGAGGATGGTTACAAAGGGTTTGATCAGGTTCACCCTTACAAGTTAAGCACTTCTTTCATTCCAAAAAATCCTTCTTTACCTTTTAAAAATTCGGCGGCCAGTACAGCGCCTAAGGCAAAGCCGGTGCGGTTATGAGCAGTATGAATGATTTCAATATCGTCAATGGCAGAGGAGTATTTTACATGATGCGTTCCGGGTGCCGGATCTACCCGCTCACTGATGATGCTGAGTTCCTGCGGTTGCAGCGATTGTTCATTCACCCATTTTTGTTTACGGCCGATCTGGTCCAGAATCTGCTCTGCCAAACTGATAGCGGTGCCGCTGGGTGCATCTTTCTTTTGTGTATGATGAATTTCTTTGAGCGTAATCTCATATTCTTTATGTGCATCCATTAAGGCAGCCAATCTTTTATTGATCTCAAAAAAGATATTCACGCCCACACTGAAATTGCTGGCCACAATCAAACCGGTATGCTTTTGAGCAGCCAGTTGTTTTACTTCTTCTAAACGGTCCAGCCATCCCGTACTGCCGCAAACAACGGGTACTCCGTTTTCCAAACAAAACGTTACATTGTTGTAAGCTGTATGCGGACTGGTAAATTCAATTGCCACATCGGCTTTTTTAATATTCTCAGCGGTGAGTTCCTGTGCATTTTCAAGATCAATAATCAGCACCACTTCATGCCCTCTCTGTTTAATGATTTCATGAATGGCTTTGCCCATTTTACCATAACCGATTAATGCAATATTCATGGAATGTTTCTGGTTTATTGTTTTTAGTTTCCTGTTGATAAATAAACAGTTTGATTTTTCATAACGAGCTGTCAATTTGATCACTCAAACATTCAGCTACACTATTTTCCCAACCTCATCACCACACTTACACCGGATTGTTTTGTCAATGGCATATACGTAGGATTGATGCGCATGCTTAGGTTTTCGTTTACATTGAATTCTTTCAAGTGACCATCCACCGTTGCATCCACCACATTCAAACCCCAGCAAAGTAAAAAGGCAAGTACCGAGTAATCTACGTTTTGCCGTACACTGTTACGGTACTGCTGCACACCGCTTGGATCAACCGGTCTGAATTTTGGTTTGATGAGATAATCATTGGTAGGGTCATTATCCAGCATATTGCGGTACGCATCTCTTGCATCTACATACTCGTTACGGTTATAGATGAAAAAACCAATACAGGTACCTAATGCACCCCATACGATGGGAATCTTCCAATATTTTTTATTGTAAGCTTGTCCCCAACCCGGAAGCAGTGCAGAGCGTTTGGTAGCAAGACGTGGATTATGCGGTGTGATTTTTTTTGCCGTATCAGTTCCTGTTTTCTTAACTGTATCCACAGGCATCACGGCATTACCTTTTGCTGTAAGTGTATCCTTACGCTGTGCAACAGTGGTTGAAACAACCAGCATTAAAAAAACATACAATACGAATTTCATAATGGTATCAATCAACACCTGCACCCAGTTGTTTAAGAATCTGGTTAAACTGTTCCAGTGAATAATACTCAATGGTAATGCTTCCGTTACCTTTTTTACTGTGCGCCACTTTTACTTTGGTGCTGAATTGTTCTGCTAAGTTATCTTCAATCTTGCGGAAGGCATCGTCCAGTGTACTCTTTACTGTTTTTTTAACAGGCGTTGTTTTATACAGATCACGCACAATACGTTCTGTAGCACGAACACTCAGGTCTTTTTGTTTAATGATATTGTACACATACAACTGCTTATCCACCGTATCAATATTAATGAGTGCTCTTGCATGCCCCATGGTTAAAGCACCATTACGGACAGCCAGTTGAATATCCGGCGGCAGTTTTAATAAACGGATGTAGTTGGTTACGGTGGTGCGGTCTTTGCCCATGCGTTCGGCTACCTGCTCCTGTGTGTAATCCAGTTCATCCATCAGTCGTTTGTAGCTGAGGCCTATTTCAATAGCGTTGAGATTTTCACGCTGCAGGTTTTCTAAAAGCGCCAGTTCCAGTAGTTCAGCATCATTGGCCTGGCGTATGTAAGCAGGTATATCTTTTAAACCGGCCAGTTTGCTGGCACGCCATCTGCGTTCACCCGCAATTAAACGGTATTTACCCGTTGCTGTTTTTGAAACGGTAATGGGCTGAATGATGTCGTGCATTTTAATACTGTCTGCCAGTTCCTGCAGCGCCTGTTCATCAAAATCATGACGGGGCTGTTTGGGGTTTACTTCCACATCATTTACCGAAATGCGGATCACACCGGTAACGGCCTCCTGCACGGTTGGTTTGAGTTGACCGGCCGTAGTTTTCAGATCTTCATCAATGCTTTGCAGCAGGGAGCGGATTCCTTTGCCCAGTGCATCTTTTTTATTGGGTTGCGTCATACACGTTTCATTCAGGCTGCGAAGTACCTGAAAAAAGAGCCAAGAACCAAAAACAAGGTTCAAATGAAGGGGAAGGAGGTTGGGGCAGTCAACATGGGCGCTTGCAGGAACAGGTGTTGCGGCTATCCGTTGCAAGTCCGGCGCAGCGGCAGGGCACAAAAGCCTCACCGGGCTTTTCGTCCTGAGCAGAGTCGAAGGAATATCCGCCTGCCTTTGAGCTGGGGATGCTTATTTCATCAGGTTAAATCCCAGCCATGCTGCACCTAACCCCAGCAACACACTGCCCACAGCATACAATACAAACAACCCCATACGACCCTGTTGAATCAATTGTAAATTTTCGGCACTAAAGGCGGAGAAGGTGGTAAAGCCGCCACAGATACCGGTTGCTAAAAACAAGCGCCAGTTGGAATCAAAGGATGGATTGCGAATTGAAGTTGCAATAACTAATCCGATGATGAATGAACCAATGATGTTGACCAGTAAAGTTGCTAAAGGGAAATGATTGTTCTTTATCCAAATAGCTGCCAACGACCGCAGCATACTTCCTGCCGCACCACCTAAACCAACAAGTAGGAGATTTTTTAGCATAGTTACTGTTGAATAAAAATTGGTTGTTGAAATGCTAAATTAATACTGTTGATTTGTTTTTATTACCGGGCCTCCTTCTCCTTTGGAGAAGGAACGAGGATGAGGTTTTATAGATTTCCTGTAAACGTATAATTCAAATCCACCTGCCATTTGCCATCTTTCTTTATCACTTTTAAAGGCAGTTGTTTATTCTTAAAAGAGTTGCTGTAGTTCACAATTACTACACTATCGCTTGCATTTTCAACGGAGTGTACTATAATGGATGCTTTTTTATAACCTTCTTTATCTGCTTCACTCATTTCTGTTTTATACTTTTTGGAAATAATTCCGAGTTCATAGGTGTTCACACTGTCCTGCAGCAACAGTTCATTAGCCCATTCATAGTCACCATCAAGAGAACTGCGGATGAATTCACGGGCTGTTTCCAACGCATCATCAGGACGGGTGCGTTGCTGCTCACAGGCTATAGCAGTTACAATAACAGCAAGGATGAGTAAGATTTTCTTCATGTGGTAAAAATAAGCAGTTCGGCGTAAGGTAACAACATAGCTAAAGGTTAAAACAGAGAAGAAGGCAAGCTAAGAGGTAAAAGAGAAAAGGAGGAAAAGAGATAAGGGGGCGGGCTTCGCCCGCCCCCTTATTTAATTGCTACGGAAATGCAGAGGTAATGGAAAAGAATGCTGTTGAACAGAGGATTGATGAAGCCCCCTCTGAGTTTCTCTCATATCCTTCGTTTCCCGGTTGTTATTCTGGCACATTTTTAATCAGGTGGTTGAAATTCTGATCCTCGTGCACATGTTATGATGTGTGCGACCTGCTTTTGCCGGCAGGCAGGCGCAAGGGACGATGCCATGAAATACATCAGCCCGTTTCAAAAACTTCTTACTGTATTCATCGGTGTCAATCCGTGACATCCGTGGCTACAACTTTGTGGCAAACCCGCCTTCGCTTAAGCTATGGCGGGAAAAGAAAAATCCCGCTTCAACATTGAAACGGGATTGCGATTGTATAAAGCGGGGATAGTAAGTACTACTTTGAATTACGGTACGGGTTGCGCTCTTCATCCAGCTGGTGATCTTTATCGTAAGCTCTGATGATGGCTTTTACCAAACGGTGACGTACCACATCTTCTTCATCCAGCTCAATATGGCTGATGCCGTCAATGTTCTTTAAAATGCGGATGCCTTTTTCCAAACCACTGCGTTGGTTTTTAGGTAAGTCCACCTGTGTTAAATCTCCGGTGATGATAGCTTTGGCATTGGCACCAATACGTGTTAAAAACATTTTCAACTGCAGATCAGTTGTGTTTTGTGCTTCATCTAATATGATGAAGGCATTGTCCAATGTGCGACCACGCATATACGCCAGCGGTGCAATTTCAATAACACGTGTACTCATGTAATAACCCAGTTTATCTGCTGGTATCATATCATCCAATGCGTCATATAAAGGACGCAGATACGGATCAATTTTTTCTTTTAAATCGCCGGGCAAAAAACCAAGACTTTCACCTGCTTCTACGGCAGGACGTGTTAAGATGATTTTTTTAACCAGTTTATTTTTTAATGCACGAACAGCCAATGCAACAGCAGTATATGTTTTACCGGTACCGGCAGGGCCAATGGCAAACACAATATCATTTTTATCGCAGGCAGCTACCATGCGTTTTTGATTTTGTGTGCGTGCACGAACCGTTCTGCCGTTAGGGCCAAACACCAGTACATCGCTGGGGTTGCGTTCAATAAAGGCATCAACGGTTTGCTGATCATCGCCACCCAGTATCTGCTCAAAATAATTTTCCGTGAGCTGACCGTTGCGTTCTAAATACGCAACAAGCAAATCAATTTTTTCTTTGGCCTGTTCCACTTGTTCGGGACTGCCGCTGAGTTTGATTTGTGTGCCCCTGGATAAAATTTTTAAGAGAGGGAATTTCTTTTTAAGAATATCAAGCTTGCCGTTGTTAACACCGAAAAACTCAATAGGGTTTACGGTTTCGAGGTTGATGATTGTTTCTGTCAATGCGTTTTCATTTAGCGGAACCTGTTTCACCCGTTAGGTGCAGCAGTATTCCATGTTCACAATAAAGTATCTGAATGCTGTTTGATACTTCTAACCCGTCCATCTGTTTCCAATATTAATTACTGGATAGATACGAACCTAAAGTTAGTTATTAACAGCATGTGGAAACTGTTAAGATTTGGTAATGGTTTTTTTAGTAGTAGTTGAGTTGTGCTTAATACAAAAAATGAAATATCTTAACTCATTTATAAACCAAAACAATATGTCTTCAACTGCTGTATTATGGCCCGGCTATGACAACTGGCCGCATTGGCAACGTATTCTGTTTCGTTTTGTATTTGTTTTCTTTATGCTCATGATTGCACCATGGACATGGATTGAATATATACCCGGCGCAAACTATGTAACACAGTATTATTATCAGTTTACTGACTTCATTGTACAGTTTGCCAATAAAAATATTTTTAAAGTGTATAAAGAATTGGTACAACCAAATGGCAGTGGAGATACCAGTTGGGCTTATACACAACTGTGGTTGTATCTTATCGTAAGCGCCATCGCCTGCCTGGTATGGACAATTGTTGACAGAAGAAACGAAAACTACAATCGTATTGCTTACTGTTTACGAATCACACTCCGGTATTTTTTAATTGTTAATTGTTTTGGTTACGGATTTGCCAAAGTGTTCTTGCAGCAGATGCCTTTTCCTAATATGAGCCAGTTAGCTACTCCGCTGGGCGATTTTTTACCAATGCGTTTGAGCTGGATGTTTATGGGCTATTCATCTACCTACCAGTTTTTTACAGGTATGATGGAAGTGCTGGGTGGTGTGCTGTTGCTGTTCAGACGCACATCCACTTTCGGAACGTTGTTTGCCGCAGGAGTATTTGCCAATGTGTTTGTAATGAATATTGGTTATGACATCCCTGTAAAATTGTATTCACTCCAGCTTTTTATTTCAGCAATTATTTTATTGCTGTTTGATTATAAAAGGATGCTCCACTTTTTAATGATGAACCGTACTGCCGCTGTAAGTTATTTGTATGAGGTGGAATTTCCCAAAAGGTGGATGCGCATTATAAAAACTGTATTGAAACTGTTCGTGGTGGTAATGAGTGTTCTTTTGCCTTTGTACCAGGGCTTGTTTCCGGGTGAAGCGCCCAAAGTTAATTCTCCTGTACCTCCCGGTATTTACCAGGTGGATTTTTTTGTGAAGAACGGGGATACCATTCCTTATACGCACAGTGATACTTTACGCTGGAAAGATTTTATTATTGAAGCCAATGGCAGCGGAAGCGTGTGCAGCAAGGACACTACGTTCCGTTTATTATACGGAAGAGGTTATTTTGGAAGTAAGATTGATTCTGTAAAAAAAGAAATCAAATTCAATAAACGGGATTGGGTGTTTAATGTATATGATTTGTTTACACTGAAGTATCAATTGCCCGATAGTAATCACTTAGTGCTTTACGGAAAGATGCGTAATGATTCCATTCATGTGCAACTCACCAGGACCAACCGTCATTTTCAACTGGCCGAGCGACAGTTCCATTGGCTGAGTGAGTACAACCGCTGATTATTTTCTTTTGTAATAGTTAAGTGTTACGGAAGAAATAAAGAATGGTTTTTCGCTGATGGTATAAAAGCCCAGCCCATTGTATTGAAAGCAAACAGCTTCGCCCTGCGGTTCAGGTTCATAACCTAACTGCAGGGGAGTACGTTGCAATGCTGTTTCAGGAATTTCATTGTCGGCAAACTTCCAGTAATACAATTGTGAATAGGTTTTTACCAGTAACTCATTTCCGTTTTTTGATAAGGCAGCGCCTGTAACTCCTGAAAATTTTAATTGTCCGCAGGGAGTGGCCGTTATTACTGCACCTGTAGTTTGCGGATAAGGAAGTTTATAAATTTTTGACATCGCATCACGCTTGGTGATGATATAAATATCTTTTTGCCTGCTTACAAACATCGCTTCGGCATCATGTGCTCCATCCGGGTATTGAAAGTTGATTTTATCAAACTGAAAAATAGTGTCTGTTGAAAGACGGGGCTCCACAAAACGATAAACACTGTAGTTATTGTACACAGCATTATTATCACCCGTTTCAGCTATGTACAGGTAATTGCTGTCAGGCATGGGCCCGGCTCCGGAAGCTATCTCTTCCCAGTCCCTGTTAAAAGCAGTTTTAATGAATATTCTTTTTTGAATCATTGCCTGTTCATTCATCAGCATAATTTCAGCAGGATTGCCACCATCCTGTTGTGCCCATATGGAACCGGGCACTGTTAATGAAGCAGTAATGCCGGATACTTCATCAATACGTCCCGGCAGTAACGGCACGCTTACAGGTTTGGATTCAAACGGAAGCGATGGCGCCGGTAATTCTTTTTTGCTGCATTGGAGCATTAAGAACCCGGTTGTAACAACTAAGAATTTCTGAAACATGATGTTCATTTGCTGATAAAAAATAAAAATAGAAGATTCAATGCCAATGCGCAAGAGAATTCTTAGTTTCAGGCCATGCTGCAACGAAAGAAAATTGATGTTGATGTTGTGAAAGATATACTGCACCTGGTACTGCAGGCCCGTCCTGCGGATGCATTTGTGCAAAGTATCGCTAAGCAATATGATGAACGGGGCAGCCTGAGTAAAAAGCAGCTGGAAGGTTTGCATGGTAAAGCATCACGCATTGCATCTGTTCCTCCTGCTAAACTGGCAACGCTGGAAGCCATCATCAAAAAGAAACTCACCCGTGAGCGGAGTGCCGCAACAACAATTGCAACGCCGTTATTTCGAAAGGATGAAGAAGCAGGTGCTTTGATTGATGCTGTATTGGCAAAAGCTCCGCAGCATAAACGGGTCCTTTTTTTAAAAGCCAAGTATGATAACAATGAACCATTAACGGCAACAGAACAAACTGAACTGAAAAAGTTTGCCCAACTGCTCACCAAGTAGTTCACTTTACTGCTGCAGTACAAACACACTGCACATCGTTTCTTCTTCTTTAAATGCAACTCTTATTTCTTTTTGCTGTATAATAGCAGGTGCAATTGCTGCAATAAACGGTTTGGCCATTAACCGTTGCGGTGTGGAGAGGATGATGGTCGTTTTATCTGCAAGTATGTTTTGAATAAAACTGAGCAGTTGCGGAAAATCAGCCGGGTTGTAATTCACATCACTCATTAATACAAGATCAGTTTCCCGTTTAAAATCAGCATCATTCCAATCTGCTTGCATCGCCTGTACATTGCTGAAATTATTGAGCTGAACGGAGATATTGATCATATCAACCGCATCAGCTACAGCATCCGTACATAACACTGAAGTTGCATATCGGGCTGCGGCAAGCGATGGTAAGCCTAAACCTGCTGCAATTTCCATTACTGATTTATCCGTAACGAAATGTGATTCTTCAAGAATAAAACGGGAGAGTGCTATTGAAGCAGGCCATACTTTTGCCCAAAACGGAAACGGTGCTTCCTGCTGTTGTTGATGCCATTCTTTTAAGGCTGCTTCATCCGGAACTGCCAGTTTGAGCAAACGGTTATTAAATTCAAACGCTTCAATATTGTAAGGATGCATGCCCTGCAAAGAAACTGTTTATTCCCAAATCACTTTACCGTTTACTTCAAACCATTTGGGATAAAACGGCTGGTGCAGTTTTTCCACCTGGTTACGTTTTACTTTTAAAGTAGGAGTGAGCAAGCCGTTTTCAATACTCCATGTTTCTTTCATGATCACTGCTTTTTCTAATTTCTCATGTGCTTCCAGCATGGGATTGATGGCATTTAAGGTGGCGGTTAAACTTTCAATCACTTCTTCTTTTGATTTGGCTTTGCCTGTTTCACTTAATACAATCAGCGCCATGGGTTGAGGAATACCGGTACCAACCACACAGGCATTCTCTACATCACTGTTGGCCAGGATTTTTGTTTCAATAGGAGTGGGAGCTATATATTTTCCTTTATCTGTTTTAAACTGATCTTTTACACGCCCTATTACAAATAAGAAACCATCATGATCATACTCCACCATATCACCTGTTTTTAAATAACCATCTTCATCAAATAACTCAGCGGTGAGGTGAGGCTCTTTGTAATAACCGATGGTGTTAGAGGGTGTTTTCACTCTTAACTCACCTTCTTCCGTAATTTTTACCTGCATGCCTTCTAATGGCTTACCTACAGAACCGATCTTTCGGGCATATGGTCTTTCAAAGTGAGCATATACACAATCTTCCGTCATGCCCAATGCCTGGCGGATGGTAATGCCGAGTTTTTCAAACCATTTCAATAAGTCAACTGAAATAGGAGCGGCAGCGCTGTACACATGGGTAGCTCTTGATAAACCCAGCGCATGTTTGATTTTTTTTCTCACCATATTGTTGATGATGGGAATAGACAGCAACAGGTTTAATTTTTTCTCCGGCATTTTTTTCAACACACCTTCCCTGAACTTGCCCCACAAACGTGGTACTGCAAAAAATACCTGTGGTTGAATTTCCTGCACATTGGCAGCAAACGTATCAATACTTTCTGCAAAGCTGATAACAGAGCCGCAATAGAAAGAATTCATTTCAATAGCCAAACGTTCTGCAATATGACTCAGCGGTAAATACGAAAATAATATAGAGCGTTCCGGCAGTTGCAATTGGGGCAATGCTTTGGTTAATGTACGGTCAAAATTGCCATACGTGTGCATCACCCCTTTTGAAACACCGGTAGTGCCGGAGGTATAAATGATGGTCATTAAATCATCCTGCGAAGGATGGTTCAGATCCTTAAGTGGTTCGTGTTTGCTGATGAGATCATTCCAGGTGTATTGTTCTTTTATACCGTAATCATCAAACGAAATACGAAGCACGCCCTGTGGAATACCACTGATCTGTGAAGCATAATCATCCAGCTTTCCAACAAAGATGGCCTTGCTTTCACTATGTTCCAGGATGGGTTGTATAGCATGTGCACTTAACGTAGCGTAGATGGGTACAGACACATAACCTGCCATCATAATAGCAATATCAGCCATCATCCACTGTGCACAGTTTTTTGACAGAATAGCTATATGAGAACCTTTTGGAAGATGCAATGCCTGCAATGCTGCTGCCATTCTTCGTGCTTCTTCACCGGCCTGTTTCCAGGTCCACTCTTTCCATTGCCCGTTAAAGGGCTGACGTAAATACACTTCATTGGCTAAATCCTGTTCCAGTTTCAGAAATTGATGCAGGGGCGTAGATGGCATAACAAACGTTTTGGTGTGTCGAATTTATCATTTTTCAGCTGCCCAACATCAGAATTACTCATTTGTTTGATAAAGAAGACCGCAGTTTCTCTAAGAAAAATTACCTTAAATGTCTGGCGGCATGTATTTTGATGATTAACTTTAACCGCATATCAAAATTCATTCTTATGAAGAAATTCTACTCATTCCTTTTCTGCTGCCTTCTTTTTATACAATTCAGTCAATCTTTATTTGCACAGCCGATCATTACCTACAACGCAGTTATTACCGGGCTCAATCAACCGGTAGATGTTGTTAGTGCTGATGATGGCAGTAACCGGATTTTTGTAGTGGAACAGGGAGGAGTCATAAAAGTATTCAGTGCTGCCTATGCTTCTCTCGGCACTTTCTTAACGGTTACAGGTATCAGTACCGGAGGGGAACAGGGATTGTTGAGCCTCGCATTTCATCCCAATTATGAAACCAATGGATTTTTCTGGGTGTATTATACAAACAGTAATGGTGATCTGGAAGTGGCACGTTACAAAGTGAGTACGGGTAATGCTAATATTGCTGACCCTGCTACCAAGCAGGTAGTCATCACTATTCCGCATCCCGGTCAAACCAATCATAACGGAGCTAAGCTCAATTTTGGCCGTGATAGTTATTTATACTTTGCTACCGGTGATGGCGGCGGCAGCGGTGATCCTTCAAACAATGCACAGAACGGCAACAGTCTATTGGGCAAAATGATTCGGATTAATGCAAGAACCAGTACTTCCGGTCCTTTTTATACCATACCGAGTGATAATCCTTTTATAGCCAACCCTAATGTCGCTGATGAAATATGGGCTCTTGGTTTACGTAATCCGTTCAGATGGAGTTTTGACAGGTCAAACGGTAATATGTGGATTGGTGATGTGGGCCAGGGACAAAAAGAAGAAATCAATTACAGAACAGCTGCACAATCAGCCGGTGTTAATTATGGCTGGCGTTGTTATGAAGGTTCATTGGCTTTTAATACTGCAGGGTGTTTGGCACAAAGTAATTATGTGTTTCCGGTGTATGAATATGATAATCTTTCAGGAACCAATACACCCGCATCAGTAGTGGGTGGATATGTGTACAGGGGAACTGCTTACCCTGCTATGGCCGGTTATTATTATGCAACGGATGTGTACTCCGGTAATTTATACAAAATCAATATCAGTAATTTCTCCACAAGTGTGCAAACCGGTTTGCCCACTTTCGTAGCGGGTTTTGGAGAAACAGAATCCGGTGAATTGCTGGCTGCATCTTTAAACGGAACCGTTTATGCATTAGTGCCTGCTACACCTACTTCAATAGATGATTTAAATGATGCACAAAAACCGAGATTGTATCCGACTGTGGTAACACAGAAACGCTTTACACTGGAATTGCCGGAAGCGTATACGCAGTTGCAGATCATCAGTGTCAATGGTGTAGTGATGCAGCAGCAAAACATCAGTGGACGTACAGGAATTACCGAGATACAATTACAATCATTGCCCTCCGGGTTCTACATAGTGAAGTTAAGCGGCAGCAAAAAGAGCTGGGTAGGGAAGATGGTGGTGAGATAATTATACAAGAATGTTATCCATTCATTGATATCACCACCTCGCCACAATCTTGAAATTCACCAATCTCGGTGTTAAACGATTCGGCACAGTAAAAATAGTGTTGGAAAAATCCTTGATGAGTAAATAGGAAATGGTATTTGGCCGGTCAATTACATTAAAGATTTCGAGGCTGCCCCAGATGTTCTGAAAATTACGGAAGGGGTTATGACTTCTGCGTTTTGCTTTTTCAGCATCCAGCAATAATGCACTGAACGCAAAATCAACCCGTATATACGGATCAATCACCAATGCATTACGGTACCTGGTGCTGTTAGGAATATTGTAAGGAAGATTGGAACCATACAACAGGTTCATGGAGAATTTAAAGTTCTTATTCGTGGCCAGGTAATCCTGGTAAAATAAACCCAGTGTTAAAAAACGATCAGTTGGTCTTCTTAACCAGCCTCCCTGCACCAGTGTACTGTCAACAGGTTTGCCCAATGAATCAATCGAATAGTTATACCATTGATCGTTGCTCAGATTTTCCCTGGTACGCATCAGTCCCACACTCAACCAGCTTTCTGCATCTTTCACCAGTTCGCCAAACAATCTTGCTTCAATACCGGTAGCATAGGCTTTGGCAATGTTTCCGCCGAGGTAACGGATACGAACGTTGTCAACATCATAAGGCACTACATCCCACATATTTTTATAATACGCTTCTACCTGTAATTTGAACGGACGGTTGCCCCAGCCTTTAAAATTGTAATCAATACCTGTTACAAGCTGGATGCTTTTTTGTGCTTTAATCTCCATATTCACTACGCCATTGTAATTACGCAGTTCCCTGTAAAACGGCGGCTGATGATAAGCACCTGCAGCAGCACGGAACACTATATCCCTTTTCCATTGCGGCTTTATGGCAAACTGTATGCGTGGTTGCAGCAGCAACTCATTATTCAATGTATTGAAATTGTAACGCACACCCACCTGCAAGGTCATGTTGAGTGAATCATTCAGTACAATATTATCCTGTATATAACCATGCAAACGGATGAAGTTGAGCGAAGCAGTTGATTTGATTACTCTTGATAACTGCAGTTGATTGGGATTGAAGGGAAGTGTATAACCGGCACTGTCCTGCAGTTCCCATTCATTTAATTTGTCATTGATGGTTTGCCGCTCAATGGTATGCCCCCATTGATAAAAATGTTTTTTACGTTCCAGGCTTCCTTTATGTGTGGCGCTCAGCAATTCAATATTTAAACGGTTGCGTGCAAAGTTCTGAAACAAACCGGCTCCCAGCGGATTGGTAATTAAACCAAAGCTGGATCGGCTGCGGTCAAAATCACGCTCGCCAAATAAATAAGCACCCTGTATATCAAAATTTTCTTCTTCTTTATTGTTGAAATAACTCAACATCCATTTCAGCTTCAGTTCTTTTTTGGGTTGATAAGTGGTTGCAACACCCACCATATTGGTACTGTAAGCATCTACTTCGCCACCTCCAAAATATACATCCAGTCCAAGGTTAGCCGTAAAGAATGGAGAAAATACGGAGGATGTTTGCTGGCTGAATTGAGGCTGCAGTTTGAATTGTGTTTTGGAAAGATTACTCATCGCCTCAAACAGCCATTTGGTTTTTGGTTGCCAGGTGATGTAAGCCTGTACATCATTACTGGCCGGCACATAATTCCCCTGTACCTGCTGACTGCTTAATAAATTCCGGTTGCTGCGGTTACGGGCACCAATAATGTAAGTAACCTTATCATCTTTAGAAGCTCCTTCGAGGTGCAGACCTTGTTCGAGTAAAGAAATGTAAGCCGAGCCGCCAAAAGCTTTGGGTCGTTTGTACTGAATGTCCAGTACGGAACTCATTTTATCACCATAACGACTTTGAAAACCCCCGTTATGAAAGGTAACATTCCGTACCATTTCTGCATTGATAAAACTTAAACCTTCCTGCTGGCCCTGGCGTACGAGGTAGGGACGGAATACTTCAAAGTCATTTACATAAATAAGATTCTCATCATAATTACCTCCACGTACAGAGTATTGTGAGGTAAGTTCATTATTACTGCCAACAAATACTTTAATCAAACTTTCTATGCCCCCCACGGTTGATGGAAGCACCAATGCATTTTTAGGATTGATGCGAACGGCACCTGCTTCAGTACGAATGCGGTCATCTTTTACCACTACTTCCTGTAACTGTTTGCCCACACCACGTTCCAGCCGGATGATGATGCGTTCGTTTTCATCGGCAACTAAAAAAAAGTTACGTTGCTCCGTGCGGTAGCCGTTATAGCTGAACTCAAGTGCAAAAGCTTTATCTGCCGGAACTTTGATGGAAAAATAACCGGAGTCGTTGGTAGCAACACCGGTTGCCCTGCCGAGAATAATTACTGAAACTTTGGAGAGCGGATTTTCATTTTCATCCAGCACCAGGCCGTTTACCGTTGCTGTTTTCTTTTGCGCCAAGCTAACAGATGCAGTAAGTAAAAATGCAGTAAGTAAGTAAATGGTTTTGGTTGCCTTCATCAGGGATTAAAACTAAGCGTTTCTGTTAAAACGGAAATAGAAAGCTTTTATTTTTTGAGATATAAATTCTCATAGTTAATGGCGATAAACTGCCCGTTGATGCGGCAGGAGGTAATTTGATTAATACACATAATTTTTTTATTGGATTTACGACCTTCCAATTGCGGCTCTGTGATTTCAGTGATTTTATAAACTGAATTGGTTGCAGGAACAAAGATCTCGTAATCAAAATCAGTAAGCAATTTGGTGTTGCTGAGCAACCGCACGGCGTCTAAAGTATCATTCTTCCATTGAAAACTGATTGTGTTTTGATCTGCGATAAGTGTATCAATCAACTTCGAAAAATTGGAGTTTCTGGAATATTTTCTGATTGTAAAAGGGTACACTTCCTGCGGTGTAAATGAAATGAAATTGATCCTCATGCCGGTTGAACGGGCACAATCATACTTACAGGATTGCATACTCATTAAAACAATAGCAATAAAGAGAAGTGTTTTCATATTTAACAGGAGTAACTTTTAAGAAAAGTGGCTGCTTTATGATTAAATATTTTTCAACAATTGAATAGTTTCTCTAGGGTTCTTTGATTTAAACACGGTATTGCCGGCCACCAGCACCGTAGCGCCTGCTTCCACAATGCTTTTTGCATTTTCCAGTGTAACACCTCCGTCAATTTCAATATCTACTTTTAAACCACGTTCATCAATCATTTGACGCAGTTCTTTTATTTTAGACAGTGTATTAGGTATAAAAGCCTGTCCGCCAAAACCGGGGTTCACACTCATGAGACAAACCAAATCAATATCGGCCAGAATATCTTTAAGCAATGCAACGGGTGTGTGTGGGTTGACCGCCACACCGGCCTTCATACCCAGCCCTTTTATTTGCTGAATATTGCGGTGCAAGTGGGTGCATGCTTCATAATGTACGGTGAGAATATCAGCTCCTGCTTTTTGAAATGCCTCCGCATATTTCTCCGGTTCTTCAATCATCAGGTGCACATCGCACACTTTTGAAGTTGCTTTACGGAAAAAATCAATGAGCATTGGGCCAAAACTGATATTGGGTACAAAGCGGCCATCCATCACATCCAGGTGGTACCACTCAGCCGCACTTGCGTTGAGCATGTCACAATCAGCCTGGAGGTTGAGGAAATTAGCAGAGAGCAGGGAAGGGGCAATAATGGGCATATATGATATTGTTAATCGTTATTGTTTTTATTTGATTTCGCCTAAGCGTTTTAATGCATCTCTTGCATCCGCCAGGCTTTGATCCAGCGCCAGGGAGCGTTTGTAATTAGCAATCGCTTCATCTTTTTTATTCATCTTTTCTTCTGCCTTCGCCATCCAGAAATAACCATCAGCAAATGCATTTTTTACTTCTGTACTTTTCTTAAACACATTCCAAGCTTCCATGTACTTTTTCTGATCATAGTACACCAATCCTTTTTCAATATAGGCATCCATGTAAGAATAATCTTCCCGGATGATCTGGTTAAATACCTCCAGTGCTTTGTCACTTTGCTGCACTTTGGTGTAATAGATTCCTTTGATCATTAAAACATCGGAACGGAAACGAACAGCTCCCTGGTTTTTAAGCAGGTTATCACATAAAGTCAATACATTTTTATTACCGGTTTCGGCAAAAAGATTTGCTGCTCTCAGCTCTGCCTCTGCAAAAACACCAGCACTGTTCACGGCTTTGTTATAATGTAAAATAGCCTCGGCGGTATCGCCGCTTTTTTCCAGTGCATCTGCTTTCATATACAGCCAGGCCGGGTTGCTGCTGTCTTTTGCCAGCAGTTGATCAATCTGTTCAAGAGCCCGGTTGTATTGATTGTTGAGTACCAATTGTTCAATTACTTGTTCCCGAACAGAATCTGCGGTAGTGGAATCGTTGAGCAGGCGCTCATCAGCCGGTACTGTGGGGTTGACTGCTGCCGGCTTATCCGTTGTAACATCCTCATTGGTACAGGAAAACAGAAATGCCGAAAAAATACAGAAAGGGAGAAGCTTCCTCAATTGCATGCGCAAAGCTAATTGAAATTTTCGCATCCTGTTTTTACAATTTACCGACATTTGTGCGCCATTACATTGTTAGTTTTGTCCCCTCAATTATTTTTATGATACGTTCTTATCTTCTGTTATTGCCTTTTTTATTGCCGGGTTTTGCCTCGTTTCATAAATCGGTTACAGTGAATCAACAACCTGCGGCTGATACAGTTTTGTATCCTGATGAAGTTCATTTTAAAAACATACAGCAATTAACCTTTGGCGGCGATAATGCAGAAGCTTATTTCAGCTTTGATGGTAAATGGCTCATCTTTCAAAAAACTTATGCTAAAGAAGGAATTCCCTGCGACCAGATGTACATCGGCAAAATACCTACCAGGCCCGGTGAAAAATTTCAGCCCAAGCTGGTGAGCACCGGCAAAGGAAGAACCACGTGTGGTGCATTTACAAAAGATGGTAAGCACATCATTTATGCCAGTACACATTTGGGTGGTGATGCTTGTCCGCCGGTACCTGATCGTTCCAAATATGGTAACAAATACATCTGGCCTTTATACGACAGCTATGATATTTTCATGGCTGATCTTAATGGGAAAATTGTAAAACAATTGACCAATAGCAAAGGTTATGATGCAGAAGCAACGCTTAGTCCTGATGGTAAAAAGATGTTATATACCAGTACCAAGGATGGTGATATTGATATGTATGTGATGGATTTAAAAACAGGAAAGGAAAGGAAAGTAACCAACCTGTTGGGTTATGATGGTGGTGGATGGTTCAGCCCTGATGGTAAAAAAATCATCTGGCGTGCCAGCCGTCCTAAAACAGAAGCCGAGATCAAAGAATACAAATCCTTACTGGCAGAAGGATTAGTAGCGCCTACTAATATGGAAGTATGGGTAGCCAATGCTGATGGCAGCAATGCCCGGCAGATTTCTTCATTTGGCCAGGCTAATTGGGCGCCTGCATATATGCCCGACAGTAAACGGATCATTTTTGCCAGCAATCATGAATACAAGAGAGGATTTCCTTTTAATCTTTATACCATGAATGAAGATGGAAGCGGTTTAACCAAGATCAGCCGTGATAAAGGGTTTGATGCTTTCCCCATGTTCAGTCCTGATGGTAAGAAGATTGTTTTTTGCAGCAACCGTAATAACGGCGGCACCAGAGATACCAATATTTTTATTGCTGATTGGGTGGAATAATCTTGCTCAATTTTTTCAAATCAAATAAATTTCTGCAGTAATCAAGACTTCATTTGTTAATGAATGATGATCCTTCGTTTTCCTTCCGGTGTAATGATGAATTTTTCACCTTGTTTTTCAGGTGGGAGTAGCGGGTTAGGTGTTTTGTTACCGGGCAGAAAATAAAATCTCTTTGTTGTAGGGTTTGTTACGGGCATATGATAATGTATGGATGTATCCGGACGTAATGCAGGCATCCTGTACTGCGGTAATGTATAAATCAATCCTTTCTCTGATTTTCCAACAGGCTTTAACGAATCATATAAGTTGTAAAATAATTTTCCGGCAACGGGCATACTGTCAACAACCCTGATATTTTGTGCGAATAGAAAACTGCAACAGAACAACAGTGCAGTGAGGAGTGGAAAGTGTTTCATAAAAGCTGATTCTTGTTTACGAATTTAATAAATGCGGGCCGGAAGAAAAAATGATGATTTTAAAACAATCAATCCCCCAAACTGTTAGCTTTGAAAAAAACTATCAATATGTATCAAGGATTGGTTCATTTACACAGCGCCCTCCGTTGGGTGATTTTAATACTGCTGATCATTTGTTTGATCCAGTCATTTACCAAAAATGAAAAGATTGCCAAAACAAGTTTGTGGTTGCTCATTTCATCACACATTATGTTATTGCTGGGTTTATTCCAGTATTTCAACAGTGAAACAGTAGGCTTTCACATGATTGAGCGTTTAGGTGGGTTTGGTAATGTAATGAAGGACAGTTTTGCCCGCTTTTGGGTAGTAGAACATATTTCTGCAATGATTATTGCCATCATATTAATTACCATGGCAAGAGGCCGTGCTAAAACTTTGAAGTTCGGTCCTGCCATGTGGATGTACCTCATTGCTTTATTATTGATACTGGCTGCAGTGCCCTGGCCTTTCCGTGAAGCCATCGGCAGACCCTGGTTTCCGGGAATGTAAAGGTCAATGGTCAATAGTGAATTGTCAATAGTGAATGGCTGCATTGTACAATGCAGCCTTTTTTTATGCAATGGATTTCAAAACATCGCAATACAATTTCATTTCATCCAGCGTACCCATGCTCACACGGCTCCATTTGCCGTTCCAGAAATCACGGTATTGCACAAAAATATTTTTGCGCTGCATTTCTTTGGTATAGTGTTCGCCGATACTGTTGATGTTGAACAGAATAAAACTGGCAGCACTGGGTATGTATTCTAAATTCATTTGCTTGAATAAAGTGTAACACATTTCCCTGGCCGCTTTGTTTTTACTGCGGATATCATTTACAAATGCCTGGTCTTTTAAAGCAGCTAAAGCACCCATGGCCGTTACAGCACTCACATTTACGCCGGGCCATGCCTGCAGGTTACCCAGTTTTACAATCGTATCAGCATGTGCAATAGCGTAACCTATACGTGCTCCAGCCAATCCATAAATCTTCGAAAATGTTTTAGCAATAACAATGTTTTTATTGTTGATCGCCATATCTGCAAGTGATGGTAATTGTTCAAACTCGGTATAAGCTTCATCAACCAGTACCATCGTTTTTTTGCTGCACTCTGCTACAAAACTCCGCAACAGTTTATCTTCAATGATAGTGCCGGTGGGATTGTTGGGATTGCATATGTACACCATGCCTGTTTCTGCATCAATGGCTTTGAGCAATGCATCGAGGTTAATGGATTTATCAGTTGGGTTGACATCGATCTTTTTCAACGTACAACCCATCAGTTCTGCTATCTTAAACCAACTATTGAAAGTGGGGAAGGGTGTTACAATATTTTTTTTACCACGGATTGCCAGTAAAACAGTTTGACCTAACAGTTCAGAGGAGCCTGCACCAAATAGCAAATGTTCCGGACCTATGTTCCAGTGTGCTGCTAATTCTTTTTTAAGAAGGGGCATGATATCATCCGGATACCGGTTGGAAAGATGTGCTGCCTCCATCATTGCTTTTACAGTATTGGCTGATGGGCCGTATGCATTTTCGTTGCTGTTGAGCAAAATCATTCCACCGGGTAATCTTTTACCGGTTTCTGCAAATGATGTATTGGAAAAGCCTGCGCCTGCGGCAAGTGCAGCAGTGAGTTTTAACCAGTCACGGCGGGAAGTTGGTTGCGGCATAAATAAAAATTGATGTAGAAAAGCTACATCAATTTTATGATTTGTAAGAAAGAGAAATCCACTATTTATTCTGGCGGCTGAAAATCTTACTCACAATTTTCCATTCGCCGTTTATTTTGAGCAGGTTCATGTAGTCGTATAAAATAGCCTGTGCAGTTTCAATCTTTATTTTAGCCTGTGCTGCTGTTCCTTCAATATTCATGGAAACGATTTCAATTTTTCGTTCAACTTTATTCGTATTCGCTTTAACACGTGCTATAAAATCTGCAATGGGCACATCTTTATACTCGCCGTTCTGTACATCAATGTATTTCATGTAAGCAGAAGGATGAAAAGCTTTTTCCATCCGGTTGCCATCCCCGCTCATATAATTCTCAAGACAGGCACGTACGCCTGCTTCATCATTGGACTGTGCAATAAGAAGGGTTGATGTACAAAGTAAAACGGTCAGTAGAATTAATTTAGGCATACAATAAATTTTTCAGAAAGGTAAACGCAACGGCAGCTTGCAGGTTGTTAAAAAAGTATGAGCGGTTATTCGGTAACGTACTCATTAAAGCTCAGTTTGTTGCCAAAAGGATCCTGTACCGTCATTTCCCATGTGTTGTAAAATGTTTTTTCAACCGAAGGACGGTAATGCCTGTAAGGTTTCAGTGAAGCATGATATTCCCGTAATTGTGTGCACACAATAAAAACTTTAACACCGGGTACACTATCGCCATGGTGTTCGCTTAAATGAAATTCAATATTGTCTTTCTTTATGCCGATGTAAAAAGGAGTGTCGGGTTCAAACTGATGTACAAAGCTTATTTCAAAACCCAACCAATCAATATAAAATTCCTTTGCCTTTTCAACATCAAAAATGCGCAGGATGGGAATTGTTTTTTGAATCATATAAATACTCTTGAAGTTTGTTATAAAGCTAAACAAGTTTGGGTATTAAAAGTCCTCCTTCGGGGGATTTAGGGGGCTGTTACCGTTTCCCCAATTCTATTACTTCACAATTCTTCATTTCTTTTCCGTCAATTACAAAGCGTATGATGGTTCTCACTTTATGCCATCCCTGTTTACCTGCCGCACCCGGGTTCATGTGCAGGCATTGCAGTTGATCATCATACATCACTTTCAGAATGTGACTGTGACCTGCAATGAATAACTGCGGTTGATGAATAAGCAGTTCTTTTTTTGTTTCAGGATTATAACGGGGAGGATAGCCTCCGATGTGGCGGATGAGTACTTTAACCTCTTCGCAGAAAAATACCAACTGTTCCGGATATACAGAACGAATATCCTGGCCATCAATATTACCATACACGCCACGAACCGGCAGGCCGCTTTGTGAAGCCAATTGATTTGCTAAATCAATGGTTCCAAAATCACCTGCATGCCAGATTTCATTACATTTTGAAAAATGTTCCAATACGGTTTCATCCAGGTAACCATGTGTATCAGAGATTAATCCTATCCTTGTCATACTGATTCAACGAAGTTTGTACATTTACAAAGTAAACGATTTGCATCATGCCTTTTCACCGCAATTTTTTATACTGGATTGATAAACGCAAGTGGAAGTATATTTTCCTGCTGGCCACTCTTGAACTTTCAGTGAAGAATTGATTCGTTACGCCAGTTACTTTTTTGCTCAATAGAATTAATAACGTACAAGAGTGCGAATCATTCACTGGATGATTCGAAGGCAACAGACACTAAATAGATGTACAAAAGTCTGCTCCATCATTTTCAAATTTTCAAATCATCAAATTTTCAAATTCATATGCCTCATTATTATAAACTTGGAACCATTCCGCACAAACGTCATACACAGTTCCGCAAGCCCGATGGTGGTTTGTACAGTGAACAATTGTTTTCAACAGAAGGGTTTAGTGATGATTATTCATTGCTGTATCACTGCCATCCACCTACACAAATTATTAAAACAGAACCGCAGGTGGATGTGAGCCCGCAGATTGCAGAAGAAAAAATGCTCAAGCACCGCTGTTTTGAAGGTTTTCATGTGAAGCCGGGTGGAGAGTTTTTAGAAAGCCGTGTGCCTGTGCTGGTGAATAATGATTGTCATATTGTTTTAGCAGCACCTGCAAATGGCACCAAAGATTATTTCTATAAAAATACGGATGGGGATGAAATGATATTTGTACACGAAGGAAGCGGTGTGGTAAAAACACAATATGGTCAGCTTCCTTTTTCTTATGGTGATTATATTGTGCTCCCCCGTGGCACCATTTATCAAATTGAATTCAATGATGATAAAAACCGTTTGTTTATTGTAGAATCTTTTACGCCGTTGAGGTATCCCAAGCGTTACATGAGTAAGTATGGGCAATTGATGGAGCATTCACCTTATTGTGAACGTGATATCCGTGAGCCGCAGGACTTGCAAACTTTTGATGAAAAAGGAGATTACCTTATCCGTGCCAAAAAGAAAGGCATGATGTATGGTTTGCATTACGGCACACATCCTTTTGATGTGGTGGGCTGGGATGGATGTTGTTATCCTTACATTTTTTCCATTCATGATTTTGAACCCATCACCGGTCGTGTGCATCAGCCGCCGCCTGTGCATCAAACTTTTGAAACCAATGCATTTGTAGTGTGCAGTTTTGTGCCCCGTTTGTATGATTATCATCCCAATGCTATTCCTGCACCTTACAATCACAGTAATATTGACAGTGATGAAGTGATTTACTATGTTGATGGCGATTTTATGAGCCGTAAAAATGTAACACGTGGTATGATTACGCTGCATCCGGCGGGTATACCGCATGGGCCGCATCCCGGCGCTGTTGAAAAAAGTATCGGTAAAAAGGAAACACAGGAACTGGCGGTAATGGTGGATACCTTTCGCCCGTTGATGTTAACCAAGCAGGCATTGGAAATTGAAAACACAAGTTATGTGATGAGCTGGGCTGAGTAATGCAATTTTAAACTACAGTAATTTTCTTTTCAACCAAGGCCGGATAACTGACCTTGGTTGTTTGTTTTGAGTAATCATTTATCACCAGTTCATAAATACTTCCTCCGGCATTCCTTCTTCTACTATCCAGCTTCCTTCTTTAATTTCAGCTTCCAGTTCCCCTGTGTTCCAGCCGCAATAACCTACGAATAACTTAAGGTCAGCGGTAGTGATGGTTCGATTGTTAATCGCTTCCACTGCCTGTTTAAAATTTCCTCCCATATAATAAATACCATTGTCAACAGCAACACCTTCTTCAATAAGATCAGGTCGCTGGTGAAGAAAGTACAGGTGCTCCTGGTCAACGGGCCCGCCTTCATAAATAGGGAAGGGGAGTATATCTTTAAATTCTTCTAATTGATTAAGCGTTCGTTCAAAGGAGCGGTTGATGACAAAACCTAACGCACCTTTTTCATTGAACTCTGCAAGAAGAATCACTGCATCTGCAAAGTAGGTATCTGCAAGCAGTGCTGTGCTTTTAATGAGTAGAGCGGGCTTGAGGTTCATGCCATTTTTTTTTAAAGGTAGATTCAAATCCAAAAAAAGTTTAAATTAGGCTCACTAAAACCAATTGCCGTATGATTAAAATTTCTGAACTCAAAGAAGGAGATATTGTAATGGTGGATAATGAAGGCGCCATGATGGAGGGCGAAGTAAGGGAAGTAAACAATACCCAGAAACTGGCCCAGGTACGTACCAATGGCGAAAGCGATTTCTGGTACGGAGCCGAAGCGCTTCATCCCATCCCCTTAAGCGATGCTGCCATGAAACTGCTAAAATTTGACCGGGTAGACGAAGAGGGCGGGGGCGTTAAGTACATGAAAGGAGCTTTCCGGGTACATATTAATAAGGCAGATGATTTCAGCCACCTGGATTTCTGGTACCGGGAAGACCGGAGGCATGTAAACCAGCCCCTTTCTGTACATCAACTCCAGAATTACTACCTCAGCATGACCAAAGTGCACCTCACCGAGGCGGCTATCTAACGGTTTTCCACAGATATTTGCACCCCTGAAGGGATTTTTGCCAAAAAATCTGCTTCAGGGGTGTTTTTCTTTTGGGATTTCCTCCTATCTTTGCGACCCCAAAAAGTATGGCTAAACAAGACGTTATTAAGCAAGACGGTAAGATTTTAGAGGCACTGAGCAACGCTATGTTCAGGGTTCAGCTTGAGAACGGTCATGAAATTCTGGCTACTATTTCCGGAAAAATGAGGATGAATTACATCCGCATCCTTCCGGGCGATAAAGTAGGCGTTGAAATGAGCCCATACGATTTGAGCAGGGGCAGAATTATTTTCAGGTATAAATAAATAACAACAGCTGAAAGCTGTGAGCAAAATCGATCGTTATGAAAGTTAGAGCATCCATCAAAAAGCGTAGCACCGACTGCAAAATTGTTCGCAGAAAAGGTAAGCTGTATGTAATTAACAAAAAGAATCCCCGCTTCAAGCAGCGTCAGGGATAAAAACGTTTATCGTTTTTGGTTTCCGGTTTGAAGCTAATAAAATTCAAGCCTGCTGCAAAAAGACGGTATTAACAAGAAACAAAAAAACAAGAAACAATAAATTCAGAATATGGCTCGTATTGCCGGTGTTGATTTACCAAAGAACAAAAGAGGAGAAATAGGACTTACCTATATCTATGGTATTGGTCCCTCTACTGCTAAGTACATCCTGGACAAAGCAGGTATTGATGTGAACAAAAAGGTGCATACCTGGAATGACGATGAGCTCAATGCCATCCGTAACATCATTACCAATGAGTTCAAGGTAGAAGGTCAGTTACGTAGTGAAGTGCAAATGAGCATCAAGCGTTTATTGGATATCGCTTGTTACCGTGGCCTGCGTCACCGTAAAGGATTGCCGGTTCGTGGCCAGCGTACAAAAACCAACAGCCGTACACGTAAAGGAAAACGTAAAACGGTTGCAGGTAAGAAGAAAGCAGCTAAGAAGTAATAAAATCAGCCTCGAGCTCAGAGCTATTTGCTTTGAGCTTGTGGCTTTTTATATGCACCGGTTCTTTCGGATTTACTCACAGATATTTTGGTGCAGATGGAGTGAGCATCCGGTTCGGCTTAAAACAGCCGGATAATTTTAAAACGATTACCTCAGTTATTTTAAAATGGCAAAAGCACAACAACAAACCAGCGCAAAAGCCGCTGCAAAGAAAAGAGTAGTGAAGGTTGACGCCGCTGGTGATGCACACATCACAGCAAGTTTCAACAATATCATCATCAGCTTAACAAACAAACAAGGTCAGGTTATTTCCTGGAGCAGCGCCGGTAAAATGGGCTTTAAAGGTTCCAAGAAAAACACACCTTATGCTGCACAGGTAGCATCTGCAGAAGCTGCTAAAACAGCTTTTGATGCAGGTTTGAAGCGGGTGGATGTATATGTACAAGGCCCAGGTAGCGGTCGTGAGAGCGCTATTCGTGCTCTGGCACAAAGCGGTATTGAAGTTACAAGTATTAAAGACGTAACTCCTTTACCACACAATGGTTGCCGTCCTCCTAAGAAGAGAAGAGTATAAGCCTCCATCCCCTGAAGGGGAGTTAGGCACAACATATTGATAAGCTCATAGGCTTTTCATTTTAACAAAGGGTTCCTCATTAATTTTTAACGCTTTTACTGATGAGCGAACCGGTTCAAAAAAGCGTAAATGAATAAAAACTATGGCACGTTACACTGGTCCTAAGACCAAGATTTCCCGCATTTTTGGTGAGCCCATCCTGGGCAATGGTAAGTGGTTGGGTAAAAACAGCAACCCTCCCGGTCAGCATGGTGCTGCACGCAAACGTAAAACTTTAGGTGAGTTTGCTTTACAGCTCCGTGAAAAACAAAAGGCCAAATACACGTATGGTGTATTAGAGAAACAATTCCGCAAAACATTTGAAGAAGCTGCCCGTATTAAAGGTGTAACAGGTGAAAACCTGATGCGTCTTTTGGAAGCTCGTTTGGACAACGCCGTATTTCGTATGGGTATTGCACCCAGCCGTCCTGCCGCACGCCAGCTCGTGAGCCACAAGCACATCATGGTAAATGGCGTTATTGTGAACGTTCCTTCTTTTAGTTTAAAACCCGGCGACGTGGTAGAACTGAAAGACAAGAGCAGAGAAAATACCAGCGTTACAAGCATGATCAAAGGAAAAAATCCCAAGTTCAATTGGTTAGACTGGAACGAAACTGAAATGAAAGGTACGTTCATTGCTTACCCTGAGCGTGAGAGCATTCCTGAGAACATTAAGGAGCAGCTGGTAGTAGAATTGTACAGTAAGTAAGAACCGTGAGTGGTGAGTAGTGATTGGTGAATAGAATTACTCAATGTACAAGAGTGCGACGCAACAAATGTTTAATCAAGGCCTGAAAGCCGATTACCAAAAAATAAAAACAACAATTCAATATGGCCATTTTGAATTTCGTAAAACCCGACAAAATTGTTCTTCAGAAAGCAACTGATTTTGAAGCACAGTTTGAGTTCCGTCCGCTGGAGCCGGGCTTTGGTGTAACTATCGGTAATGCACTTCGCCGTGTGTTATTGAGTTCATTGGAAGGTTATGCTATTGCCGGTATTAAAATTGAAGGTGCTGACCATGAGTTTGCTACCATCAAAGGCATTAGCGAAGACGTAGTGGAAATCATCTTAAACCTGAAGCAGGTTCGTTTCAAGAAAAAGGTGGACCATGATGTAAGTCATGAAAAAATCACGTTGAGCTTAAAAAATAAAACTGAGTTTACTGCTGCCAACATTGGTGAAGCTACGCAAAGCTTTGAGGTAATGAACCCTGAGCTGTTGATCTGCACTATGGACCCAAGCGCTAAACTGGATATTGAAATCAACATCGTTAAAGGACGTGGTTATGTTCCTGCAGAAGAGAACAAACCCAAAGAAGCTCCTTTTGGATACATTGCTACAGATGCTATTTTCACGCCTATCAAAAATGTAAAGTACTCTATCGAGAACACTCGTGTGGAGCAACGTACAGACTTTGAAAAGCTGGTGATGGAAGTAAGCACTGATGGCACTATTCACCCTGAAGAAGCAGTGAAGCAGGCCAGCCGCATCTTAATTCAACACTTAATGATTATCACGGATGAAAACATCACGTTTGATAATAAAGAAGAGAAGAAAGAAGATGTAGTTGATGAGCAAATGCTGCAACTGCGTAAGGTATTGAAGACGCCGTTGGAAGACCTGGATCTTTCCGTACGTGCCTTCAACTGTTTGAAAGCTGCTAAAATTAACTCTCTGAGTGAACTGGTGCAGTACGAGCAGGAAGACCTGATGAAGTTCCGCAACTTCGGTCAAAAATCATTGGCTGAAATTGAGCAGGTGCTGGGCGAAAGAGGCCTTCACTTTGGAATGGATCTGAGCAAATTAGGTTTGGATAACATCGACTAAATAAGCAACAGGCTGTAATTCCTGACACGGTACAGCCTATTTATAAACAGGTTTGAAATGTATGAGTGTCTTCATTAGCACATCAGCACATTAGCAAATCATCAAATTAAAAATGTCATGCGTCACGGAGACAAAATCAAAAATCTGAGCCGCACCGCTTCACACCGTAAAGCGTTGCTGAGCAATTTAGCCATTGAGCTCATCACTCACAAGCGTATTGTAACTACTTTAACCAAAGCAAAGGCGTTACGTACCTGGATTGAGCCCATCATTACTAAAGCTAAAAGCAACACTACACACAGTCGTCGTATCGTGTTCAGCTACCTGCAGCATAAAGAGGCTGTTACTGAACTCTTCAGCACTGTTGCTGAAAAAGTAGCAGGTCGCCCCGGTGGTTATACCCGTATCATCAAACTCGGTATCCGTGTAGGTGATAATGCAGAAAAAGCAATGATTGAGCTGGTTGATTTCAACGAAATCTACGGAAAAGGTAAAGGCGAAGCTGCTGCTCCTGCTAAGAAAACACGTCGTGCCGGTAGCAAGAAAGCTGCTGCTAAAACAGAAACAGTTGAAGCAAAAGCTGAAGAAGCACCTGCCGCTGAAGAAACAAAAGCAGCTGAGTAACTCTTCGACTACGCTCAGAGCAAATGTTAATAAAAAATACAAGCAAGAGGCAGGACAATTAGTTCTGCCTCTTTTATTTTGCATTCAATTATGAGCCAACCCATTTATCACATGCCCACATCGCATCAACCGGCTATTCTTATGCTGGAAGATGGCAATGTTTTTTACGGAAAAGCTTTTGGAAAAATCGGTACTGCTGCCGGTGAAATTTGTTTTAATACCGGAATGACCGGTTACCAGGAAGTATTTACTGATCCCAGCTATACCGGGCAGATCATTATCATGAACAATGTTCACACAGGTAACTACGGCACATTTGCCAAAGATGTAGAAAGTAACAGTGTTAAGATTAAAGGGTTGATTGGCCGTAACCTGGAGGACCGTTATTCAAGATATTTTGCGGATGACAGTTTGCAAACCTATTTGGAAAAGCAAAATATTGTAGCGATTGAAGATGTAGATACAAGAGCATTGGTAACGCATATCCGCACTAAGGGTGCCATGAACTGCATTATTTCCAGTGAAATACTGGATGAAGAAAAATTAAAAGCTGAGTTGGCGAAAACACCTTCCATGGAAGGTTTGGAGCTTGCCAGCGTGGTCAGTACCCAGGAGCCTTATACTATGGGGAATGAAAACAGTGACGTTCGTATTGCTGTAATGGATTTTGGTACCAAGCTCAACATCTTGCAATGCATGGTTGACAGGGGTGCTTATTTAAAAGTATATCCTGCCAAAACAAAAGCAGAAGTGTTGAAAGAGTTCAATCCGAATGGTTATTTTATTTCCAACGGCCCGGGTGATCCTGCCAGTATGGATTATGCCATTGAAACAGTAAAAGAAATACTCAAAGAAAAGAAACCAACTTTTGGTATTTGCCTGGGGCACCAATTGCTGGCTTTGGCTAATGGTATCCCAACGTTTAAAATGCATCATGGACATAGAGGATTAAACCATCCGGTGAAGAATGTGATCACCGGTTTGTGTGAAATCACAACGCAGAACCATGGATTCAGTGTTGATCCGGAAGCTGTGCGTAAAGCAAATAATATTGAGGTAACGCATATTAATCTCAATGATGATTCTGTAGAGGGAATACGATTAAAAGATCGTCCGGCGTTTTCTGTGCAGCATCATCCGGAAAGTACTCCAGGCCCGCACGACAGCCGGTACCTGTTTGATGATTTTATTAAAATGATCAAAGAACATCTGAACTAAATACAAAGTCCCGTCTTAATGACGGGACTTGTTTTTTTGAGTTATATTAGAGCAATGAAGATAGCAATCATCAATGGGCCGAACCTGAATCTGCTGGGCAAACGTGAACCGGAAGTATACGGCAGCGAATCATTTGAGCAATACTTTGAAACTTTAAAGGGTAAGTTTCCAACAGTCACCTTTTATTATTACCAAAGCAATGTGGAGGGCGAGTTGATCAATGAATTACAGCGTGTAGGTTTTGCGTATGATGGTATTGTTTTAAATCCCGGTGGTTATACGCATACGTCTGTTGCGTTGGGCGATTGTATTGCAGCCATTACAACTCCCGTAGTGGAAGTGCATATCTCCAATATACATGCACGGGAAGACTTCAGAAAAATATCTCATGTAAGTGCAAAGGCAAAAGGAAGTATTATTGGTTTGGGGATGAAGGGATATGAGCTGGCTGTTTCATTTTTGATGAAATAATAGTATTCTTTTCGCCGGAAACAATAATGCTCGAATCTTTAAGCAAAGGTAGATTTGCATTGAAATAAGTATTGAGTACAATACGGAATGTATTTACCGGCGAAACAGAATCGTACAGCAATAAATAATTTTTGTTGGGGAAATAAAATGCATTGAGATTGCCGAATATATTTTCAAAACCTACTTTGTTGAAGTCTTTAAACCCATGATCTCCGGCTACAATGATGATCGTATTGGGTTTGTTATGAGATTTAATATACCGCACTGTTTCTTTAATCATTGAGTCAGCATAGAGCAGTTGTTCAAAGTATGCATCCGGTTCGTATTCTTTTTTGCCGATTTGATCAATCGTTATTTTTTTAAGCTGCCCGTTTCTAAGAAATACATAAGGGTCATGGGGAATCATGAAATGCCCGTAAACAAATTTAGGGGTGCCTGTTTTTGTGCAACTGGCTTTTACGAGTGAATCAGCAGTAGATACCAGCAGTCTGTGCTTTTCATATCTTTTATTTTTTACATGTACCTGGTAGTTTTTAATTATGTCAGAATTGATAGTTGTATAATTCCAGAAAATATCCCTGTAAATTCTTCCGGGAAATGTTTTAAAAAAGAAATGGAAATCTTTCATATACTCAAAAAATGAAGGAGCGTTCCAGTCTTTATTATTAAATGATACAGGTTGGTATTGATGCACCTTGTAACTTTCTTTTTCCAGAATAGATGTAAGAGAATTATTGAGAAATGAATTGCCCCCCCCAGAAATAGGCTTTCGGATCATTCATTACCGGCGCAATAAAATCCGGAAGGTACTCCATATTAAAAGTGGTGCTGAGTGAATGGATTGTCCAGTTATAGTTAGCAGATGCGTTTCGGGCAATATAAAAACCTTCGCTGCTTAAAAACGAATCTAAGGAACTATTGTCTTTCCCTAACCCTTCCTGCAAACTTTTGGTGGACGCCATTCCATCAAATAACAAAAAATAAATATCCGGTTTTGCACTGTCCGATAACCCGGCAGATGTATAGGCAGATGCTGCATTAAAACGGAAGTCAATGAGGTTGTGTACACTTTTATCCAATTGATACCTCCTGATACTATTGGGTATTTCACTTATGATGAGTGCAATCATCAACAGGTTCAGGTAAAAAAAAGTACCACTAAAATTTTCCTCTTTCATTCGTTTCAGGAAAATAAACAAACTGATAAAAAGTAAAAAAGTGAAGGGAATGAGAAATGTATAGGTGATAAAAAAACTACCGGTAGAAAAAATATTTTTTAATGAATCGTGCAGAAACCCGAAAACGAGAAAGTAGGTAAGTGAAAAGAAAGTAAAGAGAACGGATTTCTTTTTATTTTTTAACAAGGGAATGATGAAAAAGTAAATAATAATTCCGCTAACAATAATTGCAAAGAAATTTGTGAGGACAAATGGAAGGTTCAAAAAACCAAACAATTCATTGTATGCACTGTAAATAAAAAAAACAGGCAGTAAGAAAAGAAATAAAATATTATTTGATAGTATGGTTTTCAGGTTTTTGAACATGAAGCTTTATTAATTTTTTCTCATTGATCTATCTGCAGCAGCCTGTTGTTTTTGTAATAGAGCCAACTGTTGCTGAAAATAGAGGTTAAGAATAATCCGGAATGTATTAGGTGCATAAAGATCACCGGGAAAATTATTCATATCACGGTCCGGTAAGTAAACAGCACTGAAAATATTAAACACTTCTTTATTACCGAATTTAGCTTTATCATATTTACGTAATCCATGATCTCCCTGTAAAATGATGATGGCAGGTCTTTTATTTTTTGCCAGGATATCTGAAGCTAACCTGAGCATCAGTTTTCTTGTATAAACAACCTGTTGAACGAATGACTGATCGGTCTTTGTGTACTCCAGGTATTCAGGATAGCTGCCTTGGAAGATCTTTCCGGAACTGTCATATTTATACGGATCATGCGGAAGAAAAAAATGTGCAAATACAAATCTTGAATTAGATGCCGGCTCATCAATGGTTCTGTAAATCATCTTCTGTACACTGTCTGTAAGTGCTACATCAGTATGTATGCTTCTTTCAATCGGATTATTAAAAAGCGCAGGGAGGTATTTGGCTTTGAGCCAACCAATATCTTCGTGCATCCTGTTAAAGAATGTTTGATTTTTGATCATGTCACTTTCTTGTCCCCACCATTCTTTAGGGGCTTGAACAGCAGTAATATTTTGAAACGGAAATACACTGGCATTAATGATCCCGTATTGCTGTTCTTGTAAGAAAGTAAACAGTTGATTTTGGGCCAGTAATTCACCTGCGGCAAATAACTCTTTAAACCCGGCCGGTTGTTCTGGATTGTAAGGATACTCGCCCATATCAAGTATTGAACAAAGGGCAGGTTGTGTTTGTGAGAACGCACTGGTGGCAAACGGACTTACTTGAAATCCCAGTTTTGTAAGCTGAGAATCTAACACACTGTTATCATATCCCGTTAATCTTTTAATAGAAGCAGTAGAGGGGTGCTCATCAAACACAAGGAAAAAAATATCAGGTCTTGTGCTGTCAACCGGAACCTGTTTTAGTGCGGCCCGGTTAAAAGTTTTAAAACTATTCGCCGCTTTTAACTTGTTGGTTCCCCGGGGAAGATAAATAACCAGGTCCACCACAATCAACAGTAAAAATAAACTCAACAAAAAGCGATGGGTTTTATCAAAATTGATTTTTGTTTTTTTAAGTATTCGGTAGCCAAATAGGAGAAAGATCAGCAGCAACGGAAGACTGATTGAATATTTTCCAAGAATTTCCAGCATCGGAATTGTTTTTACGCCCCTGGTAAATGCAGAAAAGAAAAAATAAATTATCAGCAGGATTGTAGTAAATAAAGCTGCCTTTGATAAGTTTTTAAACAGGTAGTTAAATACAATCAACAACACTAACGGAAGTAACAGCCACCATAGATAGGAGGTGTACAACTCATCCATATCAATAAGACCGTAGAAGTAGAAGTAGTTATGTACAATAAAAAATACAGGTACCAGGAAGCAATGAAGCGGAAATGGGATGATGTGTGCAAAAATCTTTTTCATTTTCTCTCCATCAGGTAAAGTGTTCTTTGTGTAGCACCTATTTTTTCTTTCTTAATGATCCGGAAGAAAGTGCTGAAGCTATCTTCAAACGAAGTCATGTGATAGTTTTCAAAAATGTCTTTCCTGTTTTGCAACATATCTTTCACTTTTGGATCTTCCTTAGGTACCCATTCAATTAAGAGTTGGCGACACTGTCCTGCAAAAAGTTCAGCGGTTTGCACCAGTGGAATATTTTTTCCAATTGCAAGATGATGTATCAACGCCAGTGCCATTCCTGCATCAAATGAAGTGCGGTTTAAAAAAGAAGGTTGCTCTTTGTTAAACCATCCGGTAGCAGGCGATGGGGCTGACAGATCAATAACAAGCGGAAGTATATTGGTTTGGCCTTGTGATTTTACCGTTTGATAAAGTTGATCAATACAGGCACTGTCCATATCAAGTGCAACAACTTTTGCAATTTGATTGCATGCTAAAGCAAATTCCCCATTGTTGGTGCCAAAATCGATGAGGTCGGAAAGGCTCAGCTCATTAAGCCATTTGGTTACCAGTTGTTTTTTTGCAGTAAGATACTCATCACTTAAAATGCCCTCTTCATAGTAGTTGTTCCAGTTGGAAGTGGATGTTTTGCGGGGCGAAAGTTTTTTTATGATTGCTTCCAGGCTTTGCAGGATGTGTTGTAATCCTTTTTGTGAAAGTGAATGATTTTTTGCTGCTGATGCCTGTTTCTTTTGTTTGGAAATTTTCGCCTGCAAATGCACATGCAGCAAAATACCTGTTTGAAGCTTTGTTGTCCAGGGCAGGAGTGGTGCAGTAAGACCGGCAGTAATACCTTCAGGATAACTCAACAGCAACCTGTGAACTTCCATCGGTTGATAAGCTGCAATCAACAACGGATTGAGAAAGCATTCGCAAAACTGCTGATACGCAATCCATGGTTCACCTTCTTTATAAAATTCAAAGGAAAGTGAGTCAATCCATTGCGGTTTGCCATCAACAAATTGAATATTCAGATGTGTGGCATCTTTCAATATCATTTGATGCTGCAACGCTGTTTGGCAAATTTCGAGAGTGGTTAAAGCAGCATCTTTTAATTGTGAAAAACTCCATTCCCATGCATAATTGAGAAATGGAATCGGTTGGGGCTCTAATGTAATCAACCAACCAGTTTCGTTCCAGTGATTTTCATTTATTTCCCGAAAGGGCAGTAACAGTTTTTTTGCTGCCAGTCTTTCGTAAAGACCTGATGACAGAAATTGTTTCCATTCCTGTTCTATGGAACGGGAAACAAACCGGTACAATGTTCCTTCGTTATGGTATACAAAACCAGAAGGATCACGGAATGATGCCGGATGCTTTTTAAGTTCTATCATTGTTGTTTTGCTCTTCTTTCTTATGCGGATATTTAATAAAGAAGCTCCTGATCCAGTTCCAGATATTTTTAAAATAAAACAGCACACCTAGTACAGCTGCAATAATTACCTGTACAAGATAACTTCCGCTCCCCGGATCAATGTAGAGCAACACGGTCATAAATAACGCAGGTTGGTTTTGGGCGTTAGTGCCAGCAGTGTTTCATAAATAAGCAAAATAGTATTTTCAATATCACTTTTATGCAGCATTTCAACTGTGGTATGCATGTAACGCAGCGGAATACTGATAAGCACACTGGGGCAGCCATCATTGGCATAAGCAAATGAATCCGTATCAGTGCCTGTACTTCTGCTTAAGGAGCGCCATTGCACCGCAATTTTTTTCTTTTCGGCAACATCAGTTACAAAGTCGAGCAACTTATTATGAACAGCAGGGGCTGTTGCTAACGAAGGACCTTTACCGCAGGCAATTTCACCTTCAATAATCTTGCTGATCATGGGTGTGGTGGTGTCATGTGTAACATCTGTTACGATAGCTACATCCGGTTTAATACGGCGGGCAATCATTTCAGCACCACGTAAACCTATTTCTTCCTGTACCGCATTCACTACATATAAACTGTAAGGGAGTTTCTTTTTATTTTCTTTCAGCAAACGGGCTACTTCAGCAATCATAAAACCACCGATTCTGTTATCAAAAGCACGGGCTATAAAATAATCATTTGCCAGTTCATCAAAACCTTCTTCATAAGTAACTACACATCCCACTTTAATACCCAGTTCATCAACTTCTTTTTTAGAACGTGCCCCACAATCCAGCCAGAGGTTTTCCACTTTGGGTGAAGGTTCTTTTGCTTCGGGGTTGCTCAAACGTGTATGAATGGCCGGCCAGCCGAACACCGCTTTCACAATTCCTTTCTTGCCATGTATTAAAACACGTTTGGCCGGTGCAATCTGGTGATCCACACCGCCATTCCGTTTCAGATAGATTAAACCTTCTGGTGAAATATAATTTACAAACCAACTGATTTCATCAGCATGCGCTTCAATCACTACCTTAAATGGTTGCTCCGGATTAATGACACCAACGGCAGTTCCATAAGGGTCAACAAAAGAAGTATCAATATAAGGTTTAATGTATTCCAACCATACCCGTTGACCGCTTGTTTCAAAGCCAACCGGTGAGTGGGTGTTATGATAGTTTTTTAAAAAATCGAGTGACTGATCAGTAAGAATTGATTTCTTTTTAGATGATTTTGCTTTGGCCATAAATCTTCGGTTTCAGCAAATGTAATCAAATCAACAGGAATAAACTGAGTACGGCAGAAAGAAACAAAGAGCCATCCACCCATGTAAGATAGAATAAATCATCAGCTCTTTTTCGGGACATGGCATGTAACCATAAAAAGAAAAACACTAACAGGAATTGAAGCCATTGTAAAGGTGCGGGAAATAATACAACGACCCCAGCGGTAACAAGGAGAAACAAGAGAAGATTGAAATTAAAGAAACGATGAAACTGTTTTTCATGCAGCATATTTGCCGGAGTTAATACACCTTGTTCAAAATCACGCTGGCGGTCCCGGTAATCAAATAAAAGAGTAGCAATAGAGACCAGTAAAAAACGATGCGTAAACAAAACAAGCTCATTTACTCCTGGTTCTTTTTTTAAAAGTACAATGGGGAATATAACAGTAGCCACAGCCCATGTAAACCCGATAAAATAACTTTTTACCAGAGTAAAAATCATTGGTAACTGTAATGGTTTTCTAAATAGCAGGGGAGCTGTGTAAGCAGCATTCAAAAGAACTGACATACTCACCCAAATCCATAATTCCTTTAGTTGTAACAAAAAGTAAACTGTTGCAATCAGGGCAACTATATTCAACGAATGCGTCAAGGCTTTTTGTTGATGAAACCAATTTGTTTGCTGTGAGGAAGAGCTCTTGCGTGATGCAAGATAAAAATGAACATTATAGCTTAAAAGTGTGGCAGCGAAAACAAATCCGGGGAGCGTGTAGTGAATGCTATCAGTTTTGTAAAGCAAATATGTTTGTATACACATTGCAAAGGCGCAAAGTGCCATAAAAACATGATGGTAAAAAAACAACCTGATCAAGGGTTAAAGTAATGCTTCTACAGTAAAGGTATGCGGTCAGTCCGTACCGTATCACTTCTGTTGCCTGCTAAATCTTTTACATAAATACTGAAAACGGCTGTGTCCCTGCCCGGTCTGCAATTAGTACCCGGCAACAGTACAAATTCGGTACTGTTAAAGGTGGCAAATTTTAATCTGAAAAGTCGCTTGGTATCATTGTCTTCGGGATAGGCCGGAATATTATAATCCAGATTCCTTGTATCAGTACAGTTGCGGAAACCACCAAATGATTTGGTAATAAAAATACTGTCTCTCACATCTCCTTCTTTGTCCAAAACTTCCAACTCAATGTTTAAGATTACACCTTGTGCACCATTTACCAATACATCACTCCTGTCCACAGACAAAATGCGTAATTTTGGTTTTGTTTCTGCACTTTCTTTTTTACAGCCGGCAGCAGCAAGCAACAACACAAAAAAGAGGAATTTAACTTTCATTGGCTATGTTTCTTTTCCAAATTTACACATTCAAACCATTCAAATACAGTGACAGTGTCTTTTGTTAACAATCTTTTTGAGGAATCGGATCAGGACTTTGCGGCTCAAGCTACGGCTGTATTTGAGTACCAGTACAGCCATAATAAAGTGTATCGTTCCTTTTGTGATGCGTTAGGTTGGAAGCGAAAAGAAGCAATTCAACCGGAAAACCTGCCCTTTCTGCCAATAAGTTTTTTTAAATCGCACCGGGTTGTTTGTTCAGGTACAGAACCGGTTTTATATTTTGAAAGCAGTGGAACGGGTAATACCATCCAGAGCAAACATTTTGTTCTTGATCCCGATGTGTATGAGCAGTCATTTTTAGAAGGCTTTCGCCTGCAATATGGCCCACCTTCTCAATGGTGTTTCCTGGGGTTGCTTCCTTCTTACCTGGAGCGAACGCACTCGTCGCTGGTGTATATGGTGAACCACCTCATGCAGCAAAGCAATCATCCGGCAAATGGGTTTTATTTGTACGATACTGATGCGTTGTATAATCAATTACAGAACCTCGAAGCTACGGGGCAACAGACCATGTTGTTTGGAGTTACATACGCTTTGCTTGATTTTGCTGAAAAATACCGTTTGCAGAGTAAGCATACCATTGTTATGGAAACAGGTGGAATGAAAGGTCGCAGAAAAGAAATGATTCGGGAAGAAGTTCATGAACAACTGAAACATGCTTTTGGAGCGATACCCATTCATTCTGAGTATGGAATGACGGAACTGCTGAGCCAGGCTTATTCAAAAGGAGATGGGGTTTTTCAATGCCCGCCGTGGATGAAGGTATTGGTTCGGGATGAAGATGCTCCGCTTTCGGTAAAACAAACCGGCAGGGGAGCCATCAATATTATTGATCTTGCTAATGTGTACAGTTGCAGCTTTATTGCCACAGATGATGTGGGTGAAGTGTTTGAAGACGGTAGTTTCAAAGTATTAGGCCGCCTGGATAACAGTGATATTCGTGGCTGCAGTTTATTGGCCCTTTAAATGTTAAGACTGGAGATTATGACCTCAGAAAAATTCGGGATGTTTTATAACCGTTTGCAGAAAGTATATAAACACAGAAGCAAGCAGGCCAAACGTATGAACATCGGTTGTTACCGTTTGTATGATAAAGATCTTCCGGAGTTCCCGGTGATGATTGATTTGTACGATCAAAAAGTTTGTTTAAGTGAGTACCGTGCAAAGCATCATTTAACAGAAGAAGAACATGAAGCGTGGATGCAGGGAACAATTGATGTAATTGCAGAAGTGCTGCAGATAAGTAAAGATGCTATTTATACCAAAGAACGCAAACGGAAAGAAGACAGGTTGAGTCAATATCAAAAAACCGCCGTTGAAAAGCAATTTTTTGAAGTGCATGAAAACGGTTTGCGTTTTTTAGTGAATTTGTCTGATTACCTGGATACAGGTTTGTTCCTGGATCACCGCATTACCCGTAAGATGGTGATGGATGAAGTAAAAGATAAAAAAGTACTCAACCTTTTTGCTTATACCGGCTCTTTCAGTGTGTATGCAGCAGCCGGTGGGGCAGATGAAGTAACAACCGTAGACCTTTCAAATACATATATTGATTGGGCTAAAAAGAATTTTGAAATCAATTATCTCGTTCATCCCCGTAAATACAGGTTTGTAACTGCAGATGTAAAACAGTATTTGCATACACTTACTCCCGCTTCGCTTGATTTGGTTATTATGGATCCACCCACTTTCAGTAACAGTAAAAAGATGAAAGATATCCTGGATATTCAACGGGACCATGTGGAATTGTTGAACCTGGTATTAAAAGCGCTGAAACCCGGTGGTGTACTTTATTTCAGCACCAATGCCCGAAAGTTTGAATTAGATACAGAACAAATTCAGGCGTCAGTAATCAAGGACATTACCAAGGCCACCACACCCTTTGATTTTGAAGGAAAATTGCTGCGTTGGTGCTGGAGGATGATAAAGTAATACCAGTACCTGTAATAAGTGTTTTCTCTTTTCTGTTACGAAATTATCTGATGTAGCAGCTTGTTTTATTTCAGGTAAAAGGTACATGCTGTAATTTTCAAAGAAATCCTATCCTTTGAAGCAACCGGTACAATTTATTACCCGTTTCTGTAATGGAATTTCCAGGTCACTACTGGTGCGTTTCTTCATTTTATTCTTTCTGTTTGGGGGTATTATTTTCAACTTCTTTATTGAGCAGAATGTTCATGATTCCGTATCTGAACATAATAATGCTAATGCGTTGGTGATAAAGCATGAACAATTCAAACATCTAATTGATCAAACCGGTCTTCAATTATTAAAGGTAGATCGTGAAATCAGTCGTTATGAACACAATCCTTCGCCGGAGATCATTGTTAAAATCCAGGAGATTGAGCAAAACATACAAAGTAATTCGGCCCGTATTAAAGAAGAAGGTCCCTGGTATGTGCCCCGTTATTTAATTAATCTTTATACCCACAGCGTTCGTAACCGTACAGAGATGCAGCAGAAATTTTTATCAGTGTTGCGTAATGGCAAACCGGCAACTGCTTTTACGGATGCTTATGCAAAGGAAGACAAATACATTCAGCTTGATTTTTCCCGGAGTGAACGTGAACTTACCGTGGAGCTCAACAAAAAAATTGAATACCTCAATCAATCCCTGGTAAAAGACCAGGCTTCTACACTGCAACTTGACAATCGCTGGAACATCATCTCTCTTCTGTTTATGTTGCTTATTGCCTTTGTAGTGTTCTATCAAACCACACGCATCAGCATGCTGAATAAAGAACTTTCAGCAGCGGTACTGCAAATGAAAGAAGCTACAAGAGCC
Source organism: Lacibacter sp. MH-610 (assembly GCF_045780045.1). Classification (NCBI taxonomy): domain Bacteria; kingdom Pseudomonadati; phylum Bacteroidota; class Chitinophagia; order Chitinophagales; family Chitinophagaceae; genus Lacibacter; species Lacibacter sp. MH-610. The sequence goes on along the minus strand of NZ_CP116002.1, from coordinate 3,051,281 downwards.
AAGGATCAGTTTATGAGTAATATAACGCATGAATTAAGAACACCACTTAACTCTATTATTGGTTATACCAACTTATTGCTTAAGCGACATCATCAACCTGAAAATGAAAAATGGATACAGGCGGTGAACAGTTCCGGTACCATGCTGCTGGAAATTGTAAATGATGTACTGGATTATTCAAAGCTGGAGTCCGGTTACCTGAATGTTTCTAAAGAACCGTTTCAACTGGATGATGTGCTCACCAATCTTAAGAATATCATGAGCCACAGGGCAGATTCCAAAGGTTTATCATTGATTATTTTAAAGGATCAATCACTGCCCGGTTCTTTTGCAGGCGATGAAAAAAAGCTCAAACAGGTATTGATTAATCTCACCGGTAATGCACTCAAGTTTACGGAAAAAGGATCTGTAAAAATAGAAGTGGCATTGCAACAACAAATAGGAGAACAGTACTGGCTCGCATTTAAAGTAACTGATACCGGTATCGGAATTTCAAAAGAAAATCTCAAGCATGTTTTTGAACGATTTTACCAGGTGGAAGATCGTTATTCCCGAAAGTATTCCGGTACAGGTTTAGGATTGCCCATCGTAAAACAGTTGGTGGATATGCAGGGTGGAACCATCACTGTAAACAGTACACCCGGTGTGGGAACAGAATTTCAATTTGTATTACCATTTGCAAAAGCTGATTTTGTACCAAAAGAAGAACCCAACCTGGCACCGGTGCGGCGTATGCTGCAGCATGCAGGCAAACGCATCCTTGTAGTGGATGATCATGAGTTAAACCGTGAACTGCTTGAACTGGTTTTAAAAGAATATCAATGCCGTGTGGTTACTGCAGAAAGCGGTGTTGAAGCACTGGGAATTTTACAGAAAATGAAATTTGACCTGGTGCTCATGGATGTACAGATGCCTGAACTCAACGGTATGGAAACCACACAGCGTATTCGTAATCAATTGGCGCTTGATGTGCCTGTTATTGCCTGTACCGCATTCAGTCAGCCGCAGGAAAAACAAATGTGTAAAGATGCAGGCATGAACGATTACCTCGGAAAACCTATTGAAGAAAATGAACTGCTGGCCTTACTTAAAAAATACCTTAACATGGACGCAGAACCTAAAAAAGAAGAAGCGTTTATTAATTTCTCCAAAATTCACAGCATTACAGGTGCCAATAAGGAGCTTACAGATAATATGCTTTCCCGTGCCATTGCACAGGTTCCGGAAGAATTAGAATTGTTACAGCAATCATTGCAGCAAAAAAATTATCTCAAGGTAAAAGAACAGGCACACAGTATGTGCTCCACTATTGCATTAATGGGTGCTTCAGCCCTGCTTATTGACCAGGTTAAAAGTATACAACGTATTGCTGCCACTCCTGCACCGGAACATAAGGAGTTAGTACAGTTGTTTGAGGCGGTTCATACAACGGTTCAAAAAATGATTACGGAGTTGAAAGCCTACCTGGCTGCCTGAGGATTGTTTCCTGTTAAATGAAAATTTCAAATTAATATTGCAGCAAATTGTTTGCTGTATGAATAAAGTTGTTGCTAACGCCGTAGCAGCCATTCATGATATTAATGATGGTGCAACTCTGATGCTCGGCGGATTTGGTCTCTGTGGTATTCCTGAAAATTGTATTGCAGCTTTAGTAGCAAAAGGTGTGAAGCAGCTTACCTGTATTTCCAATAATGCAGGAGTAGATGACTTTGGCATCGGGTTAATGCTGCAACAAAAGCAGGTGAAGAAAATGATTTCTTCCTATGTAGGGGAGAATGCTGAGTTTGAACGGCAGTTGCTCAGTGGTGAACTGGAAGTGGAATTAATTCCGCAGGGAACATTAGCCACCCGTTGTATGGCAGCAGGCTATGGAATGCCGGCCGTTTTTACACCTGCCGGTGTGGGTACCGAAGTTGCAGATGGAAAAGAAGTTCGCTCCTTTAACGGAAAGGAATATTTGCTGGAGTATGCTTTTGATGCTGATTTTGCCATTGTAAAAGCATGGAAAGGAGATACACAGGGTAATTTGATTTTTAAAGACACAGCAAGGAATTTTAACCCGTTAATGGCTATGGCCGGAAAAATAACCATAGCCGAGGTGGAAGAACTGGTGGAAGCAGGAACCTTGAGCCCCAATGAAATTCATACTCCCGGAATTTATGTGCATCGCATTTTTCAGGGAGTGAATTATGAAAAAAGGATTGAGCAAAGAACGGTGAGAAAACAAATTTGAAAGTGAATGCTTTCAATTTTAAAAAGTAGCTTCCTCTATTTCTCCAATCTAAATCAGTTAATTTTCAAATTGCATTTATGCCTCTTACAAAAGAACAAATAGCACAACGTATTGCAAGGGAATTAAAAGATGGTTATTATGTAAACCTGGGCATCGGTATTCCTACATTGGTAGCTAATTATATACCGCAGGGAATGCATGTAGTATTGCAGAGTGAGAATGGATTGCTGGGAATGGGGCCTTTCCCCTTTGAAGGCGAGGAAGATCCTGATTTAATTAATGCCGGTAAACAAACGATTACTACGGTACCGGGTTCTGCTTTTTTTGACAGTGCCATGAGCTTTGGAATGATCCGTGCAGGGAAAGTGGATTTAACTGTTTTAGGCGCCATGGAAGTAAGTGAACAGGGTGATATTGCTAACTGGAAAATTCCCGGTAAAATGGTGAAAGGTATGGGCGGAGCCATGGATCTTGTTGCCAGTGCTAAAAATATCATTGTGGCCATGATGCATACCAACCCAAAAGGAGAAAGTAAACTATTGCCTCAATGTACATTACCACTCACGGGTAAACGATGCGTTAAAAAAATTGTAAGTGATCTTGCCGTACTGGATGTTACACCGGACGGATTTCATTTGCTGGAGCGTGCCCCTGGTATTTCAGTTGAAGAAATTATTCAGAAAACAGCAGGTAAGCTTATCGTTAACGGCGATGTACCTGAAATGAAGTTTTGAATTAATTTTCCTTTGAAGGAAAAATTATAAACTCAATTGCTTGGTGCATCAGTAAGAAATCAAAATACAATCTTATCGGGTAGATGTATTTTCTGGTGGAATATTAACATTTCAATAGACAGGCCCTGGTTTTGCAGCTCTATTTTTGCAACTCGATCAATTTAATTGTTTCATTAAATCTTTTTGTATGAGAAATTATCTGTTAGCAGCAGCAGCTATCACAAGCCTGGGATTTTCTTCCTGTGTGAGCAGTAAAAAATTTAAAAAGTCGCAGGCTGATTATGCAGCTTTGCAAACTCAGTATCAAACCTTACAGGGAAATCTTGCAGATTGTAACACCCGTACTGCATCACTGGAAAAAGAAAAGGAGCAGTTGAATACAAAAATCGGCGATTTGAATAAAGAACTGGAGTATGTAAAGCAGAATTACACACAGGCATTAAGTCAACTTGAAAATTTATCAGTCATTACCAAGCAACAGGCTGAAAGCATCAAACAATCCCTCCAGAACATTGGTGCAAAAGATGCTTATATCCAAACGTTGCAACAACAAATGGCTTATAAAGATTCATTAAACATGGTACTGGTTATGAATTTAAAAGGCGCCATTGGCAATATGGACGACCAGGATATCAACATCAAAGTAGATAAGGGTGTTGTGTATATTGATATCTCAGATAAACTCTTGTTTAAAAGCGGAAAGTATGAAATAACAGCACAGGCAAAAGAAGTATTGGGCAAAGTAGCACTTGTACTCAAGAATCAACCGGATATTGAGTTTATGGTGGAAGGGCATACGGATAATGTTCAGTATAAAGGAAATGGTGTGCTCATTGATAACTGGGATCTGAGTGTGAAGCGTGCCACATCTGTAGTTCGTTTGCTCCAGAAAGAATATGGGTTGGATCCCATGAAGATGGCTGCTGCCGGCAGAGGGGAATATCACCCGGTTGCTGATAATGCTACTACAGAGGGTAAATCACTCAACAGACGCACCCGTATTGTTATCCTTCCCAAGCTGGATCAGTTCTTCCAATTGCTGGAACCGCAAAAGAAAGAAGGATAGTTAATCAAGCATATAATATAAAAAACGGCAACTGAAACCAGTTGCCGTTTTATTTTCACCGTAATTTATTTTTAACGGATCACCTGTACTTTAATCGTTCTTGTTTCATTGCCCTGCTGAATCTTTACAAGGTAAGTTCCGGTGGGAAGTTGTTCTAAACTCATCTTTGAATTACCGTTGGGCAATACAGCCTGCTTCATCACTCTTCCATCAACCGTAAGAATCGAAACTTCCATCCGGCGCAGGTTCTGCTGTGTTACATTAAAGTTGAGTACATCTTTTACAGGATTTGGAAATAAAGAAACCTTACTTCCTTCAATTGAAACTTCGTTGAGCGATGTAAGGGTAAGATTGAACTCATCAGAAATATTCACACAATTATTGATGTTGGTAATTTCCACTTTGTACAAACCGCTTGCAGTGGGTGTATAGCTGTTAGTAGTAGCTCCGCTGATGAGTACATTGTTCAGGTACCATTTATACGATGCTAAACCGCTGCCGGTACTTAATATTGTGCCGTTCCAGTTAATAACAGGTTTAGTGGGCTTCGGGTTAACGGTAACTGCTCTTGTAACAGTATTACTGCTGCAGCCTCTTGAATCATTCGCCCTTACTGTTACATCGCCTGAAACAGTTCCATCAGGATAGCTGACTGTTACAGAAGTGCTTCCCTGGCCAAATTCAATTACAGCGCCTGTAGGTACAGTCCATGTATAACCGGTAGCGCCCGTAACTGCAGCAATGCTGTAGGTTACAGAAGTACTGCCTTCACAAACTGAATTATTACCGGTAATACTCCCGGGTGTAATACCTGCAATAGATACCGTTGCATTGATGGCATTGGAACGGAAACCTCCTGCACCGCTGGTGCTATTTTTTGCAGCAACAGCATACCATGCTCCGGATAATGGAGTTAAACCGGTAATAGTATGTGTATTAGTTCCTACGTTTGCGGCGATTGTTTCCCACTGTGCTGTGGTTTCATTCAAACGCAAAACATCATAAGCAGTAGCATTGGCAACGGCAGTCCAGTTAAGCGTAAGTTGCCCCTGGTTGCAATTAGTGCCTGCTGCTAAACCTGTAACAGTACCAAAAATGGTAAAGTTGGCATCACTTACATCACTAACAGCACCGCTGGATACACGTATTAAAGCAGTTGTGGTATTAGCGCCGGAAGGTACCGTCCATGTAAGACGATTGGTAGTAGCACCTAAAACATTATTAAGCACAACCCAGTTAGCGCCATTATCCAAAGAGTATTCTACTGTTTGTGTTCCTGTAATACCATTACTGTTCCAGGTAATTGTTTCACTAGTACCCGGACTTAGTTTTTCGTTTCCATTAGGATAGGTTACTTCTATACCTGTTCCTTCCAGTTGCCAGCTTACAAAGTATTCCTGTGAGGCGCCAACAGGAATATCAATCGCTTCTACACGAACCGTATAAGTGCCGCTTGGGTTATCAATTGTAACCTGTTCAATATTGTTGATATTGTCTTTGCCACGGGTTGCTGTGTTTGAAGGATTGTCTTTATCTAAAATCCAGGGCCGTGTTGTATCTGTTCCTTTAAACACCATCAGGTCGAGATTGTTAACCAATGCAATGGCTGAATTGGAAGCAGCAGCAGGATCATTCCAGGTGATCATCACTTTTAAACGGCTGGTGCCTGCGGGAGCATTGATTGTAAATTCCCTGTTACCAAGCGGCGCCACATTGTTAACTACATACCGGTTTTCTTCCAATGTTCTTACAGCCAGTAACCCATCTATACGGCCAAAGCCGAATTTATAATCAGGCCCGGCATTGCCCAGGTCCTTTGCGGTATTGCAAATAACATTTTTTATAAGCGCTGATGGTGGATTATTATTTGCATTGAGTTGTTTATAACGTTGGTAGAGCAATGCTGCTGTTCCTGATATTCCCGGTGTTGCCATAGAAGTCCCAGAAAGTGTTGCATAGGTATTAGCCGGTGTGCTGATGGAGAACACACTGGAACCCATGCCGCTTATTTCCGGTTTAATACGGCCATCATGTACGGGGCCAACGCTGCTGGAACTGGAGAGATTTTCTGCTGAGCTGATATTGGCTACGACTAAATTATTTTTAGCCGGTTTGCCGCTTCCGGTAATTGTAAAGTAACCACCTACACCTGCACAGGAGCCCTGTGAGTTTCCTGCTGAATGTACATGCAGGTGTTGCGGAAAATTATTGATATTTAAATCTGTATTTCTTGCAATGGAATTATAGGCCAGTAAGCTATTGGTGATATCACAGGCTCCCGAAAAACTGAAGCCATAGGAGTGGCTGGTGATCACAAGGTTATTGGCAGGAATACCGGCAGCCATTTCTGATTGAATGTCTCCGTTAAAATCCCAGGAAAACATATTAGCATTTGGCGCCATACCTCTGGCAACAGGATTGATGATGCCTTTACCGCCGATAGTACCAGCTACATGCGATGCGTGTTGTATCGCCGTTCCTGTTTGCACATTTACAACTCTTCCCGCCGGTAAAAAATCAAGATGTGAAACCAAAGGTCCGCCATCCCAGATGCCGATATTAATTCCATCACCCAATAAATTACGGCTTCCTTCCTGCAAAACATTTACACGATGCAGGGTGCGGCCCGGTAAATTTTCAAGCTCATTGGGTGGTGGTGCAAATTCCATCCATTGTACTATGGGTAATTGTGAAAGCTGCAGATAGTTGGTTTGCGGAATACGGATGGTATATGATTGAAATGCTTCGGCACTGCTGATGATAGTACCGTTCAGTAACTGTACATAGGGCAGTAAGGTACCGGTACTCATTTTTTCAAACGTAAGAATAGTAACATCTACCCAGCCGCTTTGCTTCACCGCATGTGAAGGAATGTTTCGTTTATTGATTTCTGATGATGATTTTTGTGCAGCGGTTAAAGCTGTAAAACTTCTGATGCCCATTGTTTTAATCTGCTCAAGATTCACATCTTTTGAAACGGCAGCAGTATATGCGTAACGGGGCAGATATTGCAAAAGCTCTACACCGGCCGTTTTTAAAAGCGTCTTTTTAAATTCATCCGGCAGTTCATAAAACTGTATCACTACATAATACTTGCCTCCAAAAAGGTTTGTTGTAAAAACAGCATCATCCTTTGTAGCAGATGCTGCATTTTCTGCCGGTAGAACAGTACCGGATTGTAAATAGAGATGATAATCTTTTGCCGGTTGGGCTTTTAATAAATGAATACTGCAAATAAACAGCAGCAGTGTACATAGTAGCTTTTTTCTCATACGCTTGATTTAGTCTCCAAATATAACTGTTGAAACGTTGAAATGATAGTGGTGGCACAAATGTTTTTATCAGCGCTAAAGCTTTAAATTAGCTCCAATAAAAAGCTATATAATGGAATGGAAAGGTGTTTTTCCCGCTCTTACAACCAAATTCACTGTTGATGATGCATTGGATTTGCCCCTGTTTGCAAAAAATCTGAATGCTCAGTTAGAAGCCGGGGTAAAAGGGGTAATCCTTGGTGGAACCCTCGGAGAAGCAAGTGTTCTTTCAGTAGAAGAAAAAGAAACACTGGTACGCTTTGCTGTTGAACAAACAGCGGGTAAAGTACCCGTTGTTTTAAACATTGCTGAAGGCAGTACCAGTGAAGCCGTAAAGCAGGCGGCTTTAGCTAAGGAATGGGGTGCTTCCGGTTTAATGATGCTGCCACCCATGCGTTACAAAAGTGATCACCGTGAAACGGTTACCTATTTTAAAACGGTAGCACAATCAACAGATCTGCCCATCATGATTTATAACAACCCGGTTGATTATAAGATTGAAGTAACACTGGATATGTTTGAAGAATTGATTGCCTGTTTGAATATCACAGCAGTAAAAGAAAGCACACGTGATATCAGCAATGTAACACGCATGCGCAACCGTTTTGGCGACCGTATTAAAATTCTTTGTGGTGTTGATACATTGGCAATGGAAGAATTAGTGATGGGTGCTGATGGTTGGGTGGCAGGATTGGTTTGTGCTTTTCCTAGAGAAACCGTTGCCATTTATCAATTGGTGAAAGAAGGAAAAATAGCTGAAGCAACAAAGATCTATCGCTGGTTTATGCCTTTGCTGGAATTAGATATTCATCCCAAACTGGTACAATACATAAAACTGGCAGAAGCAGAAGTTGGTTTGGGCAGTGAACACGTTCGAGCACCACGGTTAACGCTCGAGGGAGCGGAAAGAGAGCAGGTTTTAAAAATTATCCGTGACGGAATTGCCAACCGACCGGTTTTATAATTGCTGTGATTTTATCAATACAACTACATGTTTAAAGATTTTACGAATAAAGAGATAGAAGAAGTCATGCAGCAATCTCAGGCTGCATTTAGAATATATCAACGAATGCCGTTATCCAAACGGGCGGGATTTATGAGAGCCATCGCAACAGAACTGGAAAAGTGTGGCGATCATCTCATTCATACGGCTATGAAAGAAACAAACTTGCCCGAAGCAAGACTGAGAGGAGAACGTGCCAGAACGATTCTGCAGTTAAACCAATATGCTGATGCCTGTGAAAAAGCTGAGTGGATGGAGATCAGTATTGATACAGCCGTTCCTGATAAGAATCCACCCAAACCTGATTTACGGAAGATGATGGTACCGTTGGGTCCTGTTGTAGTATTTGGATCCAGCAATTTTCCTTTCGCCTATTCAACAGCGGGAGGAGATACGGCATCTGCATTAGCTGCCGGTTGCAGCGTGATTGTAAAAGCACATCCTGCACATGCTGAAACTTCACATATTGTGGCAGATGCTATCTTAAATGCCGCTGCTTATCAAAATATGCCGGAGGGAATTTTTCAACATGTGTACGGACAAAGTTTTGAAGTAGGTAAAGCATTAGTGATGCATCCTTATACCAAAGCTGTTGGTTTTACCGGCTCTTATACCGGCGGTAAACAATTATTTGATTGGGCCAATCAACGCAAAGAACCCATTCCTGTTTTTGCAGAAATGGGCAGTGTGAATCCTGTTTATCTGTTGCCCGAAAAATTAAACGCATCTGCAACTGAAATAGCTGCCATGTATGCAGCGTCTGTTACATTAGGTGTCGGACAGTTTTGTACCAACCCTGGATTGATCATTGGTATTGAAAGTGATGCATTGAAATCTTTTCTTCATGACCTGGGGAAAGCCATTCAGAAAATACCTCCCGCAGCTATGTTACATGCAGGAATTGTAAAAGCTTATAAAGAAAATAAAGGCAATGCATTATTACAGGATGGCGTTCACCTCGTAGCTGAAAGTGAAACAGACGTAAAAGCAAATGAAGGGTTGCCTACTATTGCCACAGTTGATGCAAAGACATTTTTAAATAATCCTGTATTGCATAAAGAAGTTTTCGGGCCTTATTCATTGGTGATCCGTTGTGCCAATGCCAATGAAATGTTGCTGGTAGCTCAACAAATGGAAGGACAACTCACCTCCACACTTATGGCAACAGCCAGCGATATTAAAGGTCATGAATCATTAGTGGAGGCCGTAAAAAATACCTGTGGTCGTTTAGTAATGAACGGCGTTCCTACCGGTGTGGAAGTGTGCCTGAGTATGCATCATGGCGGCCCTTTCCCGGCAACAACAGATGCAAGATTTACATCAGTAGGCGCTGATGCCATTAAACGCTTTGCAAGACCTATCACATATCAAAACTGGAGCAATGAGTTGCTGCCGGATGAATTGAAGAATGAAAATCCGTTGCAGATATTACGAAGAGTGAATGGCGAATGGACAAAAAACAGGATTTAATAAAAATCCGCTCCTGAAAAGGAGCGGATTGATGACAAGGTATTCATTTATCTTAAACTTAAATCTCTGCTTTTGCTTTGTTTTTCTTTTTGTCGTCCATTTCCTCAGCCGTGGCTTCACCGATGATGATCTTACCAAAGCTGGATTTGATTTCAATCTTTGCAGCGCCGCTGCCGCTTTTACCTTCGTATTCTTTGTTGGAATCAGGCCCGTAACGATCGGGTTCATCTACACGTTTGATATTGGCATTGCTTCTATCTTTTAACGTACTGAAACTGGTGCGGATGTTGTAAGAAGCAGAAAGATTGGAAGCAGGACGCAGATTCACGGTACTGTAACTTTCATTCAGGTTCAATCCGGTTAAGTTATTACTGAGGTTTAATTTACTGCTGCTGCAAAACTCCATCTTAATGGTATTATTGCCGGATAAATTACCTATTGATACAGATGAAAATTTGAATGTAGCGTTGGCATTACTCATACTTTCAATAGTGGCTTTTCCAAACTCTACCCATAGTTTTTCAATTTTTGAAAGGGAGCCGGTCGTTAAATCGCCAAACTTCTGCATGAGTGAAATAGTTCCATTGTAATCAGGGATAATTGTAGCGCCAAATTGGTTTTCAATTTTCAATGGTGTAGAGGCCGGGAGCTGAATAGTATAACTGATATTCATCGTATTGCTGCAGTTTCTGCAGCTCCAGCTTTCTCCTTTATTTTTTTGAGTAGTGGTTTTAAATTTTATTATGTTGCCTTCTTTGCTTTCAGACACATCAATATTATTGAATGACTTTTCCGCTACTTCCTGTTGATTGGAGCTGGCTTCAATATGAATATCCACTTTTATTTCATTTCTTTCCCACAGGATTACTTTTACATCACCAAACTGGTTATCAATCTGCAAGGTATTGCCGGATGCATTGTAGGTTTTACTGATGTTACGCTCCTTGAAATGTTCATAGCGTTTTTTCTCCCTGGTGCCGCTGCCGCTTTGCTGGGCAGCAACTGTAAGGCCTGCGAGTAAAAAGATGACTAAGGTTGTAAATGCTTTGTTCATTGTTTAAATGATTTGTTGTTGAGAAATTCCGGTTGCACTGGTTTCTTTCTTGTTTTCTTTTACGGGTTCTTCTTTCTGGTTCAGCTCATTGCTTATCATTAACTGGCGATACAGTAACTCTGACTGCAGTTTCAGGTTTTGCAGCATCGCTTTAATAATTACATCACGATTGGGTGTTGAACCGGCTTGTTTCTGGAGCATTTGATAAGTACTGTCCAGCACCTGCAAATCGCTCAGGAATGCTTTGTACAGTTCAGGATTGGAAGCAGTGGCTTCCTTTAATTCCTGCTGCCGGGTTTGAATTACATTAAACTCTTTGTTCAACTGCGAAGCATATTCAGGAGCTATCTGGTTCTGTTGTTGCGGTTGATTTGCTAAACTGCCCTGTGTATTTTTTTCTTTGATGTAAACGAAATACACGGATGTAAGTACAACACATACCACCGCCGCTGCTGCCATCAACTTATATACATGACCCAGCGCTACTACTTTTGCTCTTTTGGGTTGTGGTAAAGTGGCTTCAATTTCATCCCATACATTCTTTGAAGGACGTTTATCGTTAAACTCACTTCTGTTGTCTTTAATAAATTGTTCCAGCTTATTGTTCATGATAGGCTCCCTCTTTTAAAACGTTTACCAATTTATGTTTGGCTCTCATGTATTGTGTACTTACTGTACCGTGACTGATGTTGAGCATCTCAGCAATTTCTTCCTGTTTGTATTCTTCAAACAGGTACAGGCTTAACACAGTGCGGTAACCATCCGGTAATTGCTGTACCGCTTTTTTAATTGTATCCACAGAAAAAAACAATCCCTCTTCATCGGCCGGTGTTTCATCGGCTATTTCATGCATCCCGTCATTCAAATCACTTACCAGCATTTTCTTTTTGCGCAGGTAGCTGATGCTTTTGTTCACCACAATCTGTTTGAGCCAGGCTCCAAACGTGCTCCTGCCTTCAAAACGGGCCAGTTGCTGAAATGCATCTATAAAACTTTCCTGCAATACATCTTCCGCATCATCCGTACGGTTTACAATGCGCAGGGCAGTGTTGTACATGGCCTGGCTGTAGCGGTTATACAGCAGCCGGTAAGCCTGTGTATCGCCCTTGAGGCATTGCTGTATCAGCGTTTCAGCAGATAGAGTGGCGGTAGCTGTGTTCAATGATTCGGTTTGTTTCATTAAAGTAGAAGTTAGGAAAAGAATGTTGCACCTGCTACAGAAAAAAATTTCCTGTACCCATGAATGGATAATGGAGCTGATGAGTGGCCGAAACCCTTTTGAACAATAAAAGGAGATCAGATTGTTTGCAGAAATCTTACATCGTCTTCACGGGCATGTTTTATAACAAACCAGCCGGTAACAATCAGTGAAATAAGCAGGTAGGTGCCGATGGCATATGGTATCCACGAACCATAAAGGCTGATACCAAACCAATCATTTTGGTTAAGCAGAAAATAAAAGCCCATCAGGCACTTAATGGTTTCAACTGCAATGGCGCTCCGGTTTCTGTCCATTAAATCAGTCAAAGCATACACCATGATAAATACAAAACCACCGTACCAGAAAATATAAGTACTGTTGAGATCATTAATGGTTTTAATAGTGCCAAAGAGAAAGGAAATAAATAATAATACCATTGTTAACTGAACCCATACCCATGCATGCAAAGCAGCAGAAGCTTTGGTATCATATTTTTCAAAATGATACACATCGTTGATTTTGTAAACGGGGAATTTTGCAGCTACATCTGCAGGTCGCCAGCCCGTGGGCATCAGCCAGATTCGGAATTTATCTTTGATGCTTTCTGCACGCCATGCATCTTTAAATAACAACCACAAATGCTGAAAATTAATTTTAATAGGGTTCCATGTTTGCACGGGTCTTGTAATGCCGTAAACCGGTGGTACCTCTTTTAACTCTTCCTGGAAGGTGCCAAAGAGCTTATCCCAGAAAATAAAAATCTGTGAATAGTTTTTATCTAAGTATTCAGGATTGATAGCATGATGCACCCGGTGATGTGATGGGGTGACTATAATTTTCTCCAGCAATCCCATCCGGTCAATATGCTGTGTATGATACCAGAACTGTGCAAACAAATGCAGGGGTGCTACCACAGCAATCACAGGTGCCGGTACGCCCAGTACAGCAGCAGGCAATAAAAAGATGGCGAATATTTTTACAATGCTGGAAATACTTTGCCGTAATGCACAGGCGAGGTTGAATTCTTCACTGCTGTGATGGATGATGTGATTGTTCCAGAAAAAATTATACTCATGTGCAATACGGTGCACCCAGTAGCCTGCAAAATCCAGGGCCATAAAAGCAATGATATAGGTGAGCAAGGTATTCTGTACATGCACAACAGCCAGTTTGCCCATCAGCCATTCATAGCTGATGATGGCAATGCTCAAACCCAGTACATCCTTGGTAACATTGGTAACACCGCTGCTGAGGCTGCTCACCATATCCAGGTTGCGAACCGTATCTTTTCCTTTTAAAACACCGTATAATTTTTCACCCAAAACCAGCAGCAGAAAGGCCGGCATCGCAATCAATAAAATTTTTCCGTAAGTTTCCATTTTACAAGCTTGCTCAAATTTAACTAATCTTCTTATGAGGCAAATTTTCTTTTTTATAGTGGCTTTTTTTGCAGCTCCATTCATTCATGCACAAACAACAGGCGCACAAAAAATAGCTGCTTTTAATCAACAGCAACAACTCCTGCAGTCGTCACCTTATAAAAATCTGCAATGGCGGTTAACAGGGCCGGATAACAGAAGCGGTCGTTGCACAGATGTGTATGGCATACCCGGCAATCCCAATGTGTATTATGCGGCTTTCGCCACAGGCGGTTTATGGAAAACAGAAGATGGGGGTGAAAACTGGAAGCCCTTGTTTGATAAAGAAGCCACCCAATCCATCGGCAACATGGCGGTATCGCTCAGCAATCTGGATATTGTTTATGTGGGCACAGGCGAAGCCAATATATTTCGGGCATCACTTCCGGGGATAGGCATGTACAAATCCATCAACGGTGGAAAAAATTTTCAGCACATTGGTTTGGAAAATTCAGGAACCATTGCCAGAGTGATTATTCATCCTTCCAATCCAAATATGGTTTATGTAGCTGCCAGCGGTAATGAATGGACGTATAACAAAGACCGTGGTGTTTATCTTACAACGGATGGAGGTAAAACATGGAAAAACATTTTGTTTGAAAGTGAAAAGAGCGGTTGTATTGATTTGGTGATGGATCCATCAGACCCCAATACGTTGTATGCAAGCATGTGGAACCGCATTCGCCGTCGCTGGAGTGATCCGATGCCGGAGGATGGAGATTATATTTATAAAACAACCAATGGCGGTAAAACATGGAAGAAGATTGTAAATGGTTTGCCCGATACGAAGTTGACGGGAAGAATTGGTTTAGCTGTTAGCAGATCGAATCCAAATGTATTGTATGCGTTTGTAGATGATCATCATATTAAGCGAGAACCACGTAAAGAGGAGTATGATTCTTATGAACGCAAAGTGCAGAAGGTTGTAATTGGCGGTGCTATTTACCGCAGCACCAACAAAGGTGAATCCTGGGAAAAGATGGGAGAAGTACATGATTTTGTAACTCCTTTTTCCGGAACCTATGGTTGGGTATTCTCACAAATACGGGTACATCCCAAAAATGAAAACCGGGTTTATGCATTTGGTGTTTCAAAAGTAGTGAGTGATGATGCCGGTAAAACATGGAAACAATGGGAAGCAACGGATACTACCAGCGCATGGACCCATGGAGATAATCATGCATTGTGGATCGATCCTCAAAATACGGATCGCATAATCTTGGGGAATGATGGTGGCGTTTCAATTACGCTCAATGGCGGTGTGAAGTGGAAAAACTTCTTTGATAAAATACCTACTACCCAGTTTTATACAGTTACTTATGATATGAAGCAGCCCTTCAACATTTTTGGCGCTGTGCAGGATGAAGGAACTATGAGTGGTAATGTGATGAATACTTTTGGAGTAAAGCCTGATACTTCACTTCGCCCATGGAGAATGGCACCGGGTGGTGAAGGCACGCAGATTCAAATACCTGCTGATAGCCCGAATATTGTTTACTCATCTTCTTACTATGGCCGGCTCATGAAAACAGATATGAATAAAGGTAGAAGAGATGGTGTAAGGCGGTTTGCATCATTTGATGTAGGAAGAATTGATTCTTTACGTGGTGAGTGGCTGGCTGCAACATTGATCAGCAGACATAACAGCAGAACTATTTATCATGGCTTGCAGTATTTATACAAATCAACTGATGGCGGTGATACATGGCAAATGATCAGCCCTGATCTTTCTTACAACAACGATTCAGCAAAAGGAATTTATCCGTATCTCATCTATCACCAGGCTATCACGGCGATTGCTGATAGTGATGTGCCGGGCATTTTGGTGGTCGGCACAGATGATGGCCGTGTGTGGCTCACCATGAACGATGGAAAAAGCTGGAGTGAGATCACCAATAATCTTCCAAAGAATAAACATGTAGCAAAAATCTTTACTTCTGCCGGACAAGGTGCTCCCAATCTTTATCTTGCATTGAATGACCGCAGACAGGATAATCATAAACCTTATTTTTATAAGCTCAGTAATGATGGAAAATTTCAATGGCAGTTGATCTCATCCAATCTTCCTGAATCACCTGCAAATGTGATTGTTGAACACCCTGATAACAGAAATATTTTATTCTGCGGAACAGATATGGGTGTGTACATGAGTAAGGATGACGGCAAAACATGGATTGCTATCAATGGTAATCTTCCTGCATCTGTTTCAGTGAATGATCTGTTTATTCATCCGAGAGATAAAAAATTAGTAATCGGTACTTACGGAAGAGGTGTATATGTACTGGATGATTTGAATGTATTGAAGTAATATGAAATCAAAACCCATCACCAAACAATATCCCAATGCATCGCTCAACCGTTTTGGCGGATGGGTGTTTCATTGCATTGATGCACATACCTGCGGCAATCCGGTTCGTTTAGTAGCAGATGGCGGTCCTGAACTTGAAGGAACCAACATGAGCGAAAAGCGGCAACACTTTTTAAAAGAATATGACTGGATACGCAAAGGACTCATGTTTGAACCACGTGGTCATGATATGATGAGCGGTAGTATTTTATATCCGCCACATGATGTAGCTAATGATGTGGCAGTATTGTTTATTGAAACAAGTGGATGTTTACCTATGTGTGGCCATGGAACGATTGGAACAATTACCATTGCTGTGGAGGAAGGATTGATTGTACCCAAAATACCAGGCATTATCCGAATGGAAGCGCCGGCAGGTTTGGTGGAGATAGAATACAAAAGTGAAAAGTCGAAAGTGAAAAGTGTAAAGTTGAAAAACGTTCCTGCGTTTTTACATTCTTCAGAATTAAAAGTTCAATGCCCTGAGTTAGGTGAGTTGATTGTAGATGTTGCTTATGGTGGAAATTTTTATGCCATTGTGGATGTGCAAAAGAATTTTAAAGGGCTGGAACATTATGCAGCCGATAAACTCATTTCTTGGGCACGAGCATTAAGAAAGAACATCAACGACAACTATGAGTTCATTCATCCGCAGGATGCAACGATTAACGGATGCTCACACATATTATGGACAGGTGCAGTAATAGATAAAACTTCTACAGCACGCAATGCTGTGTTTTATGGTGACAAGGCTATTGACCGAAGTCCCTGTGGTACGGGCACCAGTGCACGCATGGCACAATGGAATGCCAAAGGAAAATTGAAAAAAGGAGAGGAGTTTATTCATGAAAGCATCATCGGCAGTAAGTTTATTGGTCGTATAGAAGAAGAGCTGCTGCTCAATGATTACAAAGCTATTCGGCCGTCTGTAGAAGGCTGGGCTAAAGTTTACGGTTACAATACCATCAGTATTGATAAAGAAGATGACCCTTATGCTTATGGGTTCCAGGTGTTATGAAAGTTATCAGCTTCATAGTAATTTTATTGCTTGTTATTTCTTGTAAAGTGAAACAGGAAAGTAATCCATCCCTATTCATACAAGTTCTTGGTGTGGCACAAGATGCAGGTTATCCGCAATTAGGTTGTACGAAAGAATGTTGTAAGGCAGTGTATGACGGTAAAGAAACAAAGAAGCATGTGGTTTCTCTGGCATTGGTGAATAATGCTGACAGCACTTTCCATCTTTTTGAAGCAACACCGGATATTACTGAACAGCTTACCGCACTTCAATCTCATTTATCAAAAAAAAGATTTACTCCGTCTTCTGTTTTTCTCACGCATGCGCATATCGGTCATTACACAGGACTTATGTATTTTGGAAGAGAAGCAATGAATACCGGATCTGTACCGGTTTATACTTTGCCAAGGTTACATAGGTTTTTAGGAATGCATGGGCCATGGAGTCAATTGCTTGTATTGGATAATATTGAACTTAGAAAAATGGAAGCTGACAGTGCTGTTTTAATTTCATCAAACATAAAAGTTACTCCACTACAAGTACCGCACCGGGATGAGTTTTCAGAAACAGCAGGATTTATCATTCAAACAAAAAACAAAAAGCTTTTATTCATTCCTGATATTGATAAATGGAATAAATGGGAGCGGAGTATTGTTGATTTAATAAAGCAGGTGGATTATGCGTTGCTCGATGCTACTTTTTTTGCCGATGGTGAACTACCCAACCGCAAAATGAGTGAAGTGCCGCATCCGTTTGTACAGGAAAGTATGGAACTCTTTAAAAACCTGAGTGCAATGGATAAGCAAAAAATATTCTTCATTCATTTCAACCATACAAATCCTTTGTTGAAAACAAACAGTGTGGCTGCCAAAGAGGTTCGGCAAAAAGGATTTAACATTGCAACAGAAGGAATGATTTTAAACATGGAATAATATTTATGAAAGCAATCGTCATTGGTGGTGGAATTATGGGTTTAAGTTCAGCGCATTATTTACAACAGAGCGGCTGGAATGTGACTGTTATTGATAAACATAATTTTCAGGACAATGCTTCTTATGGCAATGCGGGTTATGTATGTCCCAGTCATTTTATACCACTGGCATCACCGGGCATTGTTCAACAAGGGTTGAAGTTGATGTGGAATCCAAGAAGTGCGTTTTATGTTGAACCCAGATTGAGTTGGTCTTTGATTTCGTGGGGTTTGAAATTTATGAAAGTAGCTACCAAAGAACATTTGAAACAATCAGAAATTCCGTTGCGTGATATTGCATTGTTCTCTCAGCATTGTTACGAAGAGTTGGATAAGTTGCCCGGTTTTGATATGGCTTATGAGCATAAAGGGTTGCTGGAGTACTATCAAACAGAAGCTAAGGAAGAACATTCACATCATATAGCTGAAGATGCACGAAAGTTGGGATTGGAAGCAGAAATGCTCACACGGGAACAGGTGCAGGCCATGGAACCGCAGGCAAAACTCAACATAAAAGGCGCCTTGTATTTTAAATGCGATGCACATCTGTATCCGCAAAAATTAATGCAGAGTATGAAAGCATTGTTGCCGCAGAACCATGTAACAATGATTGGTGGGGAAGAACTCACGGGTTTTGAAATGCAGAATGGCAAAGTGCAAAAAGTAAAAACCAATCAAAATGTGTATGATGCTGACTTGGTGGTAATGGCCACCGGTGCCTGGAGCAGGGAAGTGGCCAAGATGGTGGGTCATGATTTGTTACTGATGCCGGGCAGAGGGTATAGTGTTACATTAGAAAATTCTCCGTTTCAACTGAATTATCCTGCTGTCTTGCAGGAAGGGCGTGTTGCCATTACGCCAATGGATGGAAACAAAATCCGTTTTGGTGGTACTATGGAAATTACAAGTACCAACAAACCTCCACGTATGAACCGTGTGATTGGAATATTGGAAGCCGTGCAACAATTTCTTCCTGAGTTTAAAATTCCGTTGCCGCAGGAAAAAGAGGTGTGGTATGGTTACAGGCCCTGCAGTGCTGATGGACTTCCGTACATTGGTAAAGTCAAAGAGAATGTAATCGTGGCCACGGGTCATGCCATGGTTGGTTTGAGTTTAGGAGCAGGAACGGGCAAACTGGTGAGTGAGATTGCTAATGGAGAAAAGACGAGTGTGGATGTGAAACCGTATGATCCTTCGAGATTCAACTGATGCAGTTGTAGTGTTTATACCCCTGTCTGACGTCCTCGTCTGACAGGAGATAAGTAACTGGTCTGAGTTTCATCAGTAAACTTTGAAGTGAAGACCACCGCTGCCATGGAAACGGAACTGTGAAGTGTGCGACGCAAAAACGTCACCCAAAGAACAAAAGATGATAACATAAAAAATACATACCATGAAAAGAATAGTATTGACATTGAGTGCCTGTTTCATTTGTATCGTGATGTATGCACAACATCAACTCGTAAAGTTGTGGGAAACGGATTCTGTTTTAAAAGTACCTGAAAGTGTTTTGTTTGATGGTAAAAATAAAGTGTTGTATGTATCAAACATTGACGGAACGCAACCCTGGGGTAAAGATGGGAAAGGATCTGTTGGAAAGGTAGGACTTGACGGTAAAGTGCTTGCTGCCGAATGGATAACCGGTTTAAATGCTCCTAAGGGAATGGGTATGTATGATGGCAAATTGTATGTAGCAGATTTGATGGAGCTTGTTGTAATTGATATTTCTAAAGGCGTGATTGAAAAAACAATTCCGCTGAATGCTGCGGGGTTGAATGATATTACGATTTCGCCTGATGGTGTTTTGTATGTGAGTGATAGCCGTATGCGGAAAGT
The DNA here is from genome assembly GCF_045780045.1 of Lacibacter sp. MH-610. NCBI lineage: Bacteria > Pseudomonadati > Bacteroidota > Chitinophagia > Chitinophagales > Chitinophagaceae > Lacibacter > Lacibacter sp. MH-610. Next base: position 3,031,620 of record NZ_CP116002.1, on the reverse strand, counting down.
GCATAAAGTACCGCTGGCTGCACCTGCCACCAATGAACCGATTCTTGACAGTACACAATTACGTGGCCCGAATGGTTTGTTGTTTCACAACAATACATTGTATATACTGGATGCCGGTAGTTTGTACAAACTTGGTGCTGATGGCAAACTTGTAAAACTGGCTGAAGGAATGGAAGGTGGTACCGATGGTATAGAGCCGGTTACGGATTCTGAATTTTTAATCAGTACCTGGAGCGGTGTGGTGTATTATGTACAAACGGATGGCAGCAAAGAAGTGTTGATAGACGGGAGGGCACAAAAAATCAATTCGGCAGATATCGGGTACGACCGTAAGAACCGGGTTGTATATGTGCCTACATTCTGGAAAAATACAGTGGCGGCTTATGAGGTGAAATAGAAAGTAGATTTCCCACTAAGGCACGAAGGACACAAGGGAAACAAAATGATAATTGTATTTTGGAAACCACCTGAGACACATAAGGAAACCTGAGAAATACTGCCGTGAGCTTTGTGCCTTTGTGGGATTTAATATTTTTAACTCCGTAAGACCACGCAGGTGTCTCGTTGCGGGAGGTGAGGCGTGAACAGTTTGCAAAACTTTTTTAACGGTGCATTTCTCATCAATAAACATTCTACTTTTACCGCCCATATGGATTGTACAGCACAGCAGTTGAGTTACCGGCAAACAGGCGCTTTCTCCAAACTTGTATTGGATTATTTAGAGGATGCTGAGGCATTGCGTTCCTTTTATTCCTGCCGTCCTGATTGGAAGGGTATGAAAGAAGCGATTGCTGTACGAAAGACGTTTGCCACCAACAGGCTTGTTTTAGTACAACATTTAAAAAAACAATATGCAGGTGTTCAGGTGCAGGATGCAGTGAGGACGAATATTGATTTGTTGTTGCAGGAAAATACATTTACCATTACCACCGCACATCAGCCGAATTTATTTACAGGCCCGCTTTATTTTTTGTACAAAATATTACATGCGATAAAACTGGCGGCTGATTGCAAACAGCAATTTCCGGAGAATCATTTTGTGCCGGTGTTTTATATGGGCAGCGAAGATGCTGATGTAGATGAGCTGGCGCATTTCTGGCTCAACGGTGAAAAGCGGGAATGGAAAACAGAGCAAAGCGGTGCTTTTGGAAGATTTGTAGTGGATAAGGAACTGGTGAAGTTGATAGATGCAATGGCAGGGGAGTTGGGTGTTGCACCTTTTGGTAATGAGATTGTAAACAAAATTCGTTCTTATTTTAAAGTTGGAGCCAGCATTCAGCAGGCTACCTTAGAACTGGTGAATGATTTGTTTGCTGAGTTTGGATTGATTGTACTGATTGCTGATGCAGCAACGCTGAAGCAGCAGATGCTGGCTGTGTTTGAAGATGAGTTGATCAATCACAACTCCTCAAAGTTAGTGGAGCAAACGACCCAACAATTAGAACAGCATTACAAAGTACAGGCCGGCGGGAGAGAGATCAATTTGTTTTATCTGGATGAAGATATGCGGGAGCGTATTGAAGCAAAAGACGATGGATATGTAGTTGCCAATACGACAATCCAATTTACAAAAGAAGAAATGCTCAGCGAGTTGAAGGAGCATCCGGAACGCTTCAGCCCCAATGTGATTTTGCGTGGGCTGTATCAGGAAACCATTTTACCCAATCTTGCTTTCATTGGCGGTGGAGGGGAATTGGCGTACTGGCTGGAATTAAAAGCAGTGTTTGATTTTTATAAAGTGCCGTTTCCCGTACTGGTGTTGCGGAATTCATTTCTGCTGATGGAAGAAAAGTGGAAAGCCAAAATGAATAAACTGCAAATTTCAACTGAAGATCTTTTTAAACCTGCCGAAACAATTCTGAATGAACAGGTGCTCAGGTCTTCTGCACATACATTAAAACTCAATGGTTCCTTAACAGAAGCTGAAGCATTGTACGATCACCTGAAACAACTTTCAACAGCCATTGATCCCACATTGGCAAAGCATGTGGAGGCATTGAAAACTAAAGCCATTTACCGCTTACAGGAACTGGAGAAAAAAATATTCCGTGCAGAAAAAAGAAAGTATGAAGAACAGCGTCGGCAAATTGAACAATTGAAAACGGCTTTATTCCCCAATAATGGTTTGCAGGAACGGGTTGATAATTTCTCCGCTTATTATGCAAAGTGGGGAAGGGAGTTGATACATCAGTTGTATCAGTATTCATTGAGTCTGGAACAGGAGTTTGTGGTAATGGAAATTGTCTAGTCAAACTTATTTTCCCAACCTTCGCTTTTCAGTTTTTCCACTTTCGCCAGTACTTCATCATTCATTGTTGCTTTATAAGCGGCAATCTTAGTTGAAATGTTTTCATCAAAAGCGCCGATGATTTCTGCTGCTAAAATACCTGCATTCTTAGAAGCATTCAGGGCTACGGTTGCTACCGGTACACCGTTGGGCATTTGTAAAATAGAAAGAACGGAATCCCATCCGTCAATTGAGTTACTGCTTTTTACTGGAACGCCGATTACGGGTAGTGTTGTTACACTGGCCACCATGCCGGGCAAATGAGCCGCACCTCCGGCGCCGGCAATAATTACTTTCAAACCTCTTTGTTTGGCCTGTTGTGCATACTCCACCATGCGTAGAGGAGTACGATGTGCTGATACTACCGTTAATTCAAAAGGGATGTCAAATTGTTTCAGAATATCTGCAGCGGCTTGCATTACGGTTAAGTCGCTGTCGCTGCCCATGATGATACCAACTAATACGGTTTCTTGTTTCTGGTTTGTTGTTTCTTGTTCTTTCACTTTTGTCTGTCTTTAAATTTTAAACCTTTATGCGTTGTTGAATTTAAATAAGTGATAAATGCAGCAATTTTTGCACACAAGGTATCTGCTTTTTCGTAAAGTTCCTGAAACTGTTTCTCGTTGATATAGTTATCAATTTTCAATCGGTGTAATTGTGATTTTAATTCTCCTGCTTCACCTTTGGAAATACCCAGTGAATTAATGAACTCCAATCGACTGCTTCTTTCAAAACCTTCCCCAATATTATCCATGATGGAGCCAGAAGAAGATTTTATCTGTTCAGCAAACCTGAAGTCCTTGTTTTTCTTCAATTTTCCAGATAGGAGAGAGATCACTTCATAAAGCTCTTTTGCCAGTTTCCAGATTTCAAGCTCTTCAAATTTCCGTATCGTAGCCATGGCGAATGGTTTAAAAAGTTGAAGTGTGACCTAAATGTAGGAAACTCAACCAGAAACAAAAAACGATAAACCAGAAACTATAGACCACCGAGACTTCCCGCCAGCATCTTCATCTCCGCCTCTGCCAGCTTTGCCTGGAACAATGCGTTGATATAACGTGTTTGACCATTAATATAATCTAACTGTACTTGCCGTAACTCAAGAGATGTAATCGCTAATTTCCGGAAGCGTTCCGTGGCAATCATGTTATTTTCTTCGATCAGTTTCAACGTTGTTTTTTCAAGCTCCACCAGGTTCAGTGCATTTTGAAAATTGAAATAGGCATTGATAAGGTTGGTGTTTACCTGGTTCTTTAAACGATCAATCACAACCTGCTGGTTCTTGATCTGCACATCGGCTACCCGTTCCTGTGCTTTTACAGAACCTCCCTGGAACAAAGGAATGGCAATGCCAATGTTTCCGTTAGGTCCAAGGTTTCTGGTAAACAAATTGAAACCTGCATCGTTCCTGTTCTGGCTGAGATTGAAATTGGTATTCAATGTTACTGCAGGCATGCGCTGACTCATGATTTCTTTCTTCTGTTGCGCCAGCACAGAAAGATTACTTTGTGCCATCAATAAATCGTAATTGTCAGAGGCAGCTTTTGTTTGCAGTGTGGTAAAGTTGATAGCAGCATCCGGTGTGATGATGTCAGTTACTTCAAAAGTTGTCTCCGGTTTGCGACCTAACAAATTATTGAAGTTGGTTTTGGCAATGCGTAAATTATTTTCGATGGCCAGTAAATTTCCTTTTTGCTGATTGAGATCCACCTGCGCCTGCAAAAAATCTGTTTTTGGTGCGGTGCCAATGGTAAATCGGCTTTCAGCAATCTGCTTTCGTTCTTCAAAAAATTTGATGGTTTCTTTTAATGCATTCCGTTGTTGATTCAACTGTACAATCTGGTAATAGGCGCCGATGATATTAAACACCGTTGTATTCACCATATTTCTGAAACTGAGTTCACCCATTTTCTCCAGTTCTTCCAATCGCTTTTTAGCAGCAAACATGCGCATGCCATCAAAGATGCGCCAGCTTACTGCAAAGCCTGCATTCAGGTTACGAAGATTTGCACCATTACGTTTGATCGTTGTGCCGTTTGCTAATTGCTGTTCCAGGTTGTTTTTTGCAAGCCCGGTTGCAGCATTGATGGTTATATTCGGCCATGCGCCGGCTACACCCCAATTGTTATTGATAATACCAATCTGTTGTGCATTGCGCTCTATTTCTACATCAAAGTTTTTTTCGATGGCCAGCTTTACAGCTTCTTCCACAGTAAGAACACCGGTTTGTGCAAATGCCCATGCATTAATCAGCAAGCCTGTCAATAGCAGCTTCAGTTTCTTCTTCATGCACTTTTAGTTTTTTAGATGAAAGGAAGGAATACATGGCAGGAATCACAAATAATGTGAGGATCAATGAAAACATGATACCGCCTACAATCACAATGCCTAAAGGAATACGGCTTGTGGATGCTGCTCCCAATGACAATGCCAGTGGCAAAGCACCTAAGCTCATCGCCAAACTGGTCATTAAGATAGGACGCAAACGCATCGTAGCCGCTTCCACCACTGCTTCATGTTTGTTCATACCCGCATGTTTTTTCTGATTGGCAAATTCCACGATCAGAATTCCATTCTTGGTTACAAGACCAATCAACATAATCATTCCTATCTGAGAAAAGATATTGATGGTTTGATCGAATATCCACAATGATAACAAAGCTCCTGCTATGGCCAGCGGTACAGTAAACATGATCACAAAGGGATCAATAAAACTTTCAAACTGTGCAGCCAGTACTAAATAGATCAATACCAAGGCCAATAAAAAGGCAAACATGGTATTGCCACTGCTTTCTGCAAAATCTCTTGATGTACCTGACAGCGCTGTGGTGAATGTTTCATCCAGCAACTTATCGGCAATGCGTTCCATTTCTTTAATACCATCACCCACTGTTTTGCCCGGAGCTAATCCTGCACTTACAGTAGCAGATTTATAACGGTTGAAATGATACAGCGTTGGCGGTGTTGTTTCTTCGGTAAAAGTCACAAATTGATCCAATGAAAACATTTGCCCGGTAGAACTGCGTAAGTACAGATTTTTTAAATCAGTAGGATCATCTCTGTCATTGCGCAACACCTGGCCCATTACCTGGTATTGTTTACCATCTTTAATAAAATAACCCAACCTGCGGTTACTCAATGATATCTGAAGTAATTCCGAAATATCAGCAACACTTACACCCAGTTCACTTGCTTTTAAACGATCAATATTTACACGCAATTCCGGTTTGTTGAATTTGAGATCGATATCCACACCGGCAAATACATTACTCTTATTCGCTTCTTCTAAAAACTTGGGAAGTATGCCTTGTAATTTTTCAAAGTTGTTGTTCTGGATCACAAACTGTACAGGTAATCCACCACGTCGATTTACAGAAATGGTTTGTTCCTGGATAGCAAAAGCTCTTACTTCATTTATTTTAGGAAGGTTACGGCTCAACATATCTACTACTTGCTGTTGGCTGCGGGTGCGTTCATTAGGTGGCACCATCAACACACGAACAAAACCGGTGTTTACGGAACCTGAACCGGTAAAGCCGGGTGCGGTAACGGAGACCATTACTTTCTTTTCAGGAACAGAATCTATTACGAGGTTTGCCAGGCGATCAATGTTTTTATCCATGGCATCATAGCTGGTACCTTCTGCAGCAGTGACCTGGAAACGGAATTGACTACGGTCTTCTAATGGCGCCAGTTCACTTTGCAGGTTGTTCCATAAAAGATAAATCATACCAAAACAAAGAATTACCAATGCAATAGCCACACCTCTTATCCTCATGAACTTTTTCAGCAGGAAGTTGTAGCCGTTTTCCATTCCACGGAAGAAAGGTTCAGTAACTCTGTAAAACCATCCATGCTTCATCCCTCCTTTACGGGTAAGATAAACGTTCAATACAGGTGTAAGTGTAAGAGAAACAAACGCAGAAATTAATACAGCGCCGGCGAGTACAATACCAAACTCACGGAACAATCGTCCTACAAAACCCTGCAGAAAAATTACCGGTAAAAACACAACCGCCAGTGTAATAGAAGTAGCAATTACAGCGAAATAAATTTCTTTACTTCCTTCACGGGCTGCTTTGTATTTATCAAGCCCCTGTTCCATCTTTTTGAAGATATTTTCCGTAACTACGATACCATCATCCACCACAAGGCCTGTTGCCAGAACAATCGCAAGCAGGGTAAGTACATTAATGGTGAAGCCGGCTAGGTACATAATGAAGAAAGCACCAATCAACGAAACAGGAATATCAATCAACGGGCGGATAGCAACGATCCAATCCCTGAAGAATAAAAAGATGATGAGTACCACCAGTGCAAAGGCCAGCATTAATGTTTCTTCTACTTCACTGATAGAGCTTTTAATGAATTTGGTTTGATCCAGACCCACATTCAACTTCATATCAGCAGGCAGATCTTTTTCAATTTGCGCATAGCGTTTATAAAATTCTTCAGCAATGGCTACGTAGTTGCTGCCGGGTTGTGGAATCACCGCAAGACCAATCATGGGAACACCACTTTCTTTTAAAATGGTTTCTTCATTTTCAGGACCGAGTACTACTTGTGCTACATCACCCAACTTAATATCACGACCGCCGATATTCTTCACAATCAAATTGCGGAATTCTTCTTCAGAGTCTAATCGGCCAAAGGTTCTTACGGAAAGTTCTGTGGCATTTCCTGAAATTTTTCCGGAAGGCAATTCTACGTTTTCTCTTGCTAAAGCAGTTTGTATATCTCTTGCTGTAACATCGTATGAAAGCATTTTCTCCGGCTCAAACCAGATGCGCATGGCATATTTTTTTTCTCCCCAAATGTTTACCGTACTCACACCCGGAATGGTTTGAATGCGTTCCAGCAAATTGTTGGTAGCATATTCTGTTAACTCCAGCGGATTGCGTGTTTCACTCTGCACCGTCATGGAAAGAATAAAGTCACTGCTCGCATCAGCTTTGGTAACTACAGGTGGTGCATCCAAATCAGAAGGGAGTGAACGTACAGCCTGTGATACTTTATCCCTTACATCATTGGCTGCTTCTTCCAGGTTATAACCCAGTTCAAATTCAACATTGATATTGCTGTTGCCCTGGCTGCTGCTGCTGGTTAAATTTTTTACACCGGCCACACCATTGATGGCTTTTTCCAGCGGTTCTGTTATTTGTGATTCAATTACATCCGCATTGGCACCGGGGTAGGAAGTACGTACACTGATGTTAGGCGGATCAATAGCCGGATAATCTCTAACACCTAAAAAACGAAAACCAATAACACCGAAAATAATGATGATGATGTTCATCACTATTGCCAGTACGGGTCGTTTTAAACTCAGCTCACTGATAGTCATGATTACTGTACTTTATTGAGTTTGATTTTTGCTTCGGGTCTTATGCTCATTAAGCCGGTAGTAATGATGGTATCTCCTGCTCTAATGCCACTGATGATTTCTACATTGGCACTGTCACGCACACCGGTTTGTACATCAACAAAAGAAGCAATACCATCTTTATACACAACCACTTTCTTGCCTCTTGCCTGCGGCAGAATGGCTTGTGAAGGAACGAGGATAGCATTATCATTTTTAGCAAAGTCCATGTCTACTTTTGCAAATCCTCCTGCTACCAATGCACTGTTACTTTGCTGCACCATACAACGGATATTGAGACCTCTTGTGGTTTCACTTACGATGGATTCAGTAGCATAAATTTTTGCAAGAAATTTTTGATTGCTGCCTGCAATTGAAAACGGAATCATTTGTCCGATGACAATCTTTGATGCATATTTTTCAGGAATGGAAAATTGTAAACGAAGCTGGTTGATTTGACGGATGGTAGTGATGATGGTGGCAGGCGTTATATACGCACCCATGGATACATTTCTGAAACCTATTTTACCACTGTAAGGTGCACGGATTTCTGTTTTGGCAATATTGGTTTCAATCAACTCAATATCAGCTTTAATATTACTTACCTGCAGGAAACTCAAATCATAATCCTGCTGACTGATGCCATTGATTTTTAAAAGTTCTTTGTTGCGTTCTTCTGTTTTTTCAGCAATCTGTAATTGCACTTTTAATTTTTTAAGTTGCGCCTGCAAGTCGCCATCAAAGAGCTTTACCATTAATGCACCTTTGGAAACCATCGTTCCTTCATTAATGTAAAGACCGGTAATTCTTCCATTCACTTCGGGATGGATCTCCGTTTCTTCTATCGGCAATAAGGTGCCCGGTAATTCAAGCGGTTCACTAACAGCACCAGTTTTAACGATGTAACCATTTACTGAAATGGGGCCCTGGTTACGAGATGCAGGAGCAGGGGCATTGGTTGACGTTTTCTTTTCTTTACAGGCTGAAATTCCGATCAGGAACACGAGCGTGAACAAATGTATTCTCATGTGATTATTCAAAGGGATAAAGTTAAGCATTCAGCCTTTTTTGCTTTGGTTGAATGTATGAGTGGTAGATAGGTAGCGAAAGGCGGTTGTGCCACAAAGGCTGCCACAATTTTATGAGCTGTTTGTTCGCTGATTTATTTGCTGATTACTTTGAGCATATGCTTGATACGGTTGGCTTTATACACCAGTTCATCCCTGTCCTTACCGATGACCGTTACATGCCCCATTTTACGGCCGGGTTTTGTTTCTGCCTTGCCATACAAATGCACAAACGCATTTTCCATTTTGAGTACTTCCTCAAGCCCTTCATAATACGCAGGACCACTGTAACCTTCTTCACCTACAATATTTAAAATAACTGCCGGTAAAATAGCATCAGTACAGCCGAGTGGATAACCCAGCAAAATGCGCCACAACATATCAAACTGGCTGCTGTAATTTCCCTCAATACTGTGATGGCCGCTATTATGCACACGGGGCGCTGTTTCATTTACCAGCACATCGCCGTTTTTATCAACAAATAACTCTACTGCAAAAAGTCCGGGAGAGTTGAAATTGCGTACTACGGCCATAGCTATCGCTTCTACTTTCCAGAATATTTTTTCGGGAAGCAATGATGGCGATATCTGGTAGTCCAGCAAATTCAGTACGGGATCAAACACCATTTCGGCCGGCGGATACATGGTTGTTTCACCATTTTGTGCTACAGCCACAATCATGGAGATTTCCTTATCTACTTTCACCATCTTCTCCAAAACAGAGGGCGCATCAAACCCACGTTCAATATCTGCTTCAGAGTTCAACAACTCCACACCACGGCCATCATAGCCACCCATACCCAGTTTGTGTGCAGCGGGAAGAAAAGAGGCCAATGCTTTCAGTTCTTCTTTGTTTTCAGTAATTACAAATTCAGAAGTTGGTATTTGATGCTGCTGATAGTATTTCTTTTGTTCAATTTTATTTCTGATGATGCGGAGCACTGCAGGTTTGGGAATTACTTTTATACCTTCTGCTTCCAGCTTTTCCAGCGCATCTACGTTGACTGCTTCTATTTCAATGGTTAAAACATCTACCTGTTTTCCGAAATTGTAAACGGCATCAAAATCTTTAATATTCCCTTTTGTAAAATGATGACATAAATGAGCTGAAGGACAGTGCTCATCATTTTCCATCACATATGTTTCTACGGGATAGTTTGCTGCTGATTGTAATAACATGCGGCCGAGTTGTCCGCCGCCGAGGATGCCCACTTTTTGCATGGCGCAAAGATAATGGTACAAATTAAAAAGGTTTTTTACTTTTGCTCCATGCTTCCGGATTATCCATCCAAACGATTTAACGATTGCAGGGCAAATTACTGTTTGCTCATGGAAGTGCTGGCTATGGATAAGATTTGATGAGTTCATTCTAATATGAACTGTTTTTAATCTTCTGATCATCAAATTTTCAAATTTTCAATTCTGTTTTATGTCAACTGTAGTTGCCGAGCAATTAAAGCAACATGCTCAAACTGATTTTCTCCCGCTCATGGGAACCGATTATGTAGAATTCTATGTGGGCAATGCCAAGCAGGCAGCTCATTATTACGTTACTGCTTTTGGGTTTCAGCCATTAGCGTATGCCGGACCTGAAACGGGTATGAAAGACCGTGTAAGCTATGCCGTGCGTCAGAATAAGTTAACGTTTGTGTTAACCACCCCGCTTCGCTCCGATAATGAAATAGCTGACCATGTGTACAAGCATGGTGATGGTGTGAAATGTCTTGCACTCAAAGTGGAAGATGCATCAAAAGCATGGCAGGAAACCACTACACGAGGGGCACAATCCTATATGGAACCAGTTGTTTTAAAAGACAGCCAGGGAGAGTTGGTGATGAGTGGCATTCATACGTATGGCGAAGTAGTACACCTGTTTATTGAGCGGAAAAATTATAATGGCGTTTTTATGCCGGGTTACAGAGTTTGGAACAATCCATATTTTAAAACCGAAGAAACCGGTTTGCTGTATGTAGATCATTGTGTAGGTAATGTGGGTTGGAACCAGATGAACCGCTGGGTACAGTTTTATGAAGAGGTGATGGGCTTCCGCAATATTTTGTCGTTTGATGATAAAGATATTTCAACGGAATATTCTGCTTTGATGAGTAAGGTTATGAGCAACGGAAACGGTTATGTAAAATTCCCCATTAATGAACCGGCAGAGGGTAAAAAGAAATCGCAGGTTGAAGAGTTCCTTGAGTTTTATAATGGCGAAGGTGTACAGCATGTAGCCATGGCAACCAATGATATTGTTGCAACAGTTACAGCCCTGCGCAACAGGGGAGTAGAGTTTTTACGGGTTCCTACCACTTATTATGATGATTTGTTAGAAAGGGTGGGAACGATTGATGAAGATCTTGAACCGCTCAAGGAGTTGGGTATATTGGTGGATCGTGATGAGGAAGGATATCTGCTGCAATTATTTTCAAAACCGGTTCAGGACCGGCCCACTTTGTTTTTTGAAATCATTCAGCGCAAAGGTGCCAAAAGCTTTGGCAAGGGAAACTTCAAAGCTTTGTTTGAAGCCATAGAGCGGGAGCAGGAAGCAAGAGGAAACCTTTAATACGGAGGGGCAGAATTACTGCCCCTTCTTCATGTTATCACTCATTATTTTCCAAATAATGGGGATAAGATTTTAAGATAATTTGTATCGGAAATTCAAATATTTTTGTGTTCAACTCCGTTCTAATCCAATATGTTTTCAGCTAAGATTTATACCGTTTTTCTATCTGCCATATTAATGAGCGCTACGGCTGCAGCACAAATGTCTTTTGAAGAAACACCCAAACGGTTGTTTAAACCGGTGAGTATGTTTGCCAAAGCTGAAGACAATTTAAAAGATGAATTCAAAGAAAAAGGATTGGAGTGGCCCGTGAAGTACATGTTTGTGCGTGCTTTCAAACTGGAACGCCAGTTGGAAGTTTGGGTAAAGGATGATTATGCCGAAGCATTTCAGCTGTTTAAAGTGTATAAAGTTTGTGCTACTTCCGGTACTTATGGACCCAAGCGTAAAGAAGGTGATAAACAAATACCGGAGGGCTTTTATTATATCAACGAATTTAAACCCAATAGTAATTATCACTTAGCACTCGGTTTAAATTATCCTAATGCATCTGATGCTGTGTTGAGTGATCCTAATAAACCCGGTGGTGATATTTACATTCATGGTAACTGTGTTACCATCGGTTGCTTGCCCATTACTGATTCATTAATTGAGCAGGTGTACCATATGGCATCTGTTGTAAAAGAACAGGGACAGGATTTTATACCTGTGCATATTTTCCCGATGCGTTATGATGATCCTGAATCAGTGGAGCAGTTTACCACACGCACTAAAAACAAACCTGAGACCCAACAGTTTGCCAAATCCATTAAAGATGCTTACGAGTACTTTGAGGATACACATCAGCTGCCTGCCGTTTTTGTTACTGATAAAGGTGATTATCTGATTTCAGGCAATCCTTATGCACCAAAAGTGCCCCGCTCCAAACTTGTGTCGGCAAATAAACCTGCAGATCCTTATGCAGCCTGGGAATTAGAGGAGAAGGTGGATAAAGTGCCTTTCTACAAAGAAGGAAATGCAGCGTTACAAAAATGGCTTTTCCTGTTGAGCCAGGAACTATCAGCCAAACTTCCACCTAATACTTCCATGAGTTTGCAGGTAGAGTTCATTGTTGATAAAGAAGGCACCACACAAATGGCAACGGTAGTAAGAGGTGGTGATCCCAAAACGAATGCACTCATCAAACAACGTTTTGAAACGGAATTGAAATGGCAGCCTGCCCTCAAAGACGGAAAACCTGTAAACACGAAGCTCAGGCAAAATCTTAATCTTGCGGCCCCTGAAGACCTGTAAAAAGGTAAAAACGGGCTTATTTAATTAGAATCTGCAGATAAGTTTTTTTATCTTTCTGCATGAAGCTTTTGAGATGCTTTGTTATTCTTCTTGCTTCACTCCGGCCGCTTACCATTAATGCACAGATTTCAGGAGTAGTGAACTCCTATTTTAAAGTAACCAATGTTATACCGGCATACAACGGAATTAGAGTGCTTAATATCAGTGGACTGAATGTGAATGACCGTGTACTCATTATTCAGATGAAAGGCGCTGAAATTAATGAGTCAAACAGTTCTTCCTTTGGTTCTGTTTCTGCCATCAACAATGCAGGTCAATATGAATTTGCCACCATCTGCGGGTTTTTAAATGATACCGTCATATTTGAACGGCAGATGAAGAACAGCTATAATTTTAACCAGGCAGTTCAATTAGTACGAATACCGGTTTATACCGATGTTTCTGTTGATGGTGTTTTACAGGCTCAGGATTGGAATCCTGTAACTGAAACAGGAGGCGTTCTTGCAATTGCAGTTACAGGTACACTCACTTTAAATGCTGATATCATTGCCGATGGCGCCGGCTTCAGAGGAGGCGCACTGCAATCATTTACTACCTGTAATTACGGTTGGAATTCTACTGATTACTTTTATCAACCTTCCTCATTGATCACCAACCGGCAAAACGGAACTTATAAAGGTGAAGGTGTTAACTACACGATTCTGTCAAAGGAAGGCGGCCGTGGCAAGCAATCAAACGGTGGAGGTGGTGGTAACAATCATAACAGCGGCGGTGGCGGTGGTTCTAATTATGGTACGGGTGGAAATGGGGGCCGGTATACAGCAAGCGGTTTTGCGTGCAGTGGTTCTAATGTGGGTATAGGAGGAGTTTCTCTTTCAACTTTTGGTTATACATCTCTCAATAACAGAATATTTATGGGCGGTGGTGGAGGTGCAGGTCATGATAATAACGGAGCAGGTACTCCCGGTGGTGATGGTGGCGGTATTATTTTTATTGAATGCAATCAACTTGCAGGAAACGGTCACATTATTTCAGCAAATGGAGCACAGGGTATCAATGTTGCTAATCCTGTTATTAATGAAGCAAGAGGCGATGGTGGCGGCGGTGGCGGTGGTGGAGGCACCGTTTTGATGAATGTAACAACTTACACGGGTAATGTAACAATTGAAGCAAAAGGTGCTGAGGGTAGCAGGGCGGGTTTCCAAACACAATGTCCCGGTCCCGGTGGCGGTGGTGGCGGAGGTGTTATCTGGTCAAACAGTGTTCTGCCCAGTAATGTAACTGCAAATGTTTCAGGAGGAGTTGCTGGAATAATAAATGATGCTGCTGAAAATCCTTCCTGTGAATTAACATCGCAATTTGCAACAGCCGGTACTGCCGGTGGAATCTTTTCAGATTTTACAATTTCCTTTCAAAGTGTATTTAACTGCATCGGTTTGTTGCCATCCCCGATGGTTGTAAACTTTAACGGTAAAAAATCAGGCAATGCAGTACAACTTTATTGGGAACTTGTACAGAATGAGGAAATCAATTTTATTCAACTGGAGCGCAAGGAAAAAAATGGGGGTTTTAAAGTAATCTATACTCAGCAGCAGCCCCATAAAACCCGGTATGAATACAATGATGCTGAAACACAATTCCCTGTTCAATACCGGTTAGCGGTGTATACAATTACCGGCAGCAGGCAATATTCACAGATCATTTCTTTTACATCCAGGCAAATCAATGAATTAAAAACCTACCCCAATCCCGTAGCACAACAAATTACTGTTCATTTACCTCCATTGCAACGTGGAGCAGTAACAATAGTGATCACTGATTTTGCAGGAAGAAGAATGTCATCACATCATCTGATTATCACCAATCAAAAATTACTCAATCTTGATGCAACACATCTGCCGGTAGGCGTTTATTTTGTAACGCTGTATTCTAAAGATGAAGAATGGAAAACCAAGTTTGTAAAACAATAACTTAATTCGTTCTTCCCGGGTACACTTTCAATGCTTCTTCCAGGCAATCCATTGCTTTGTTCAATGCATCCAGGTTAAGTACATAAGCCAAACGAACTTCGTTTTTACCAAGACCCGGTGTGCCATAAAACCCGGTAGCCGGTGCCAGCATCACAGTTTGGTTCTGGTAAGAGAAAGATTCCAGTAACCATTGGCAGAATTGATCACTGTCATCAATAGGCAATCGGGCCATAGCATAAAATGCCCCGCCGGGATTAGGACAGTAAACACCTTTCATTTTATTAAGACGGTCTACCAATAAATTTCTTCGGGAAAGATATTCCGCTTTAGGTGCATCAAAATAAGAAGCAGGTAAATCCACTGCAGCTTCACCCATGATCTGGGCCAGACCCGGAGGGCTCAATCTTGCCTGGGCAAACTTCATAGCAGCATCATAAACGGCTTTGTTCTTGGTTACAAATGCTCCCAATCTTGCACCACAGGCGCTGTATCTTTTGCTGATGGTATCCATCAACACCACATGTTGCTCCAGCCCTTCCATATGCAGGGCACTTACATAATCGCCATCATAACAAAATTCACGGTAGGCTTCATCACTGAAAAGATAGAGATCATGTTTCAGGCATATTTCTTTCAGCGCAATCATCTCTTCTTTGCTGTACAGGTAACCGGTAGGATTATTCGGACTGCAAATGATGATGGCTTTTGTTTTATCAGAAATAACTTTTTCAAAATCTTCAATGGGGGGAAGCGCAAACCCTGTTTCAATACTTGACCTGATCGGTATAACTTTTACACTGGCAGCACAGGCAAATCCATTGTAATTGGCATAAAACGGTTCAGGAATAATCACTTCATCTCCGGGGTTGAGGCAGGTAAAAAATCCAAACATTATGGCTTCACTGCCACCGGTACTTATGATAATCTGATCATGGCTTACATTGATACCTACACTTTTATAATACTGTACCAGTTTGCGGCGGTAACTTTCATTACCTGCACTATGACTGTACTCCAGCACTTTAATATCAGCATGACGTACTGCATCCATAATGGCCGGCGGCGTTTCAATATCCGGCTGGCCTATATTTAAATGATACACTTTTGTTCCTCTTTTTTTTGCAGCTTCTGCATACGGAACCAACTTACGGATGGGAGAAGGTGGCATCTGCTCGCCACGGTTACTGATTGCTAACATAGGCGCAAAGATAGGCACGCAGACTTTTTGAAACAGCTTTGCATTGCATTCATTTTTTCAATCAACTCTTCTCATTTAGAATTTGATGATTGTATTTGTTGTACGGCAAATAAAAAAACCGCCATCAAGGCGGTTTTGTATCAGATGAGTTCAGATAAAATTATTGTTCAACGGTACCAACAATCATCAATGATTTTGGCTCATCAATACCCAGGAACTTTACACTTACACTTTTTGTAAACTTACCGGGAGCCGCTGCATTGTAAGTGGCAGTGATAGTGCCTGTTTTGCCGGGCTTGATAGGTTCTTTAGTGTAATCAGATTTTGTACAACCGCAACCGGGCGTTACATTTTCAATAATGAGGTCTTCTTTGCCAATATTGGTAACGGTGAAAGTGGCGGTTAAAGGATTATTCAGTTTTAATTTGCCCATATCAACTGTTTCGCTGCTGAACTTAGCTACTTCATCCGCTTTTTTTGTTTGTGCAGATGCAAGGTTTACCAGGGCAAGTGTGAACAGTAATAAAAATACTTGTTTCATGTGTATGTGTTTAATTGTTATTGTTTAAAAATCTGGAGTGCTTCATTGGATGGTGCGGATTGATCCGGCGTTTTCCAAACCAAGCCTTTAATGATGAGTTGTTTTGTTTGTCCACCGTTGTAGTAAATCGTAATGGATTTTTCAAAAGAGCCTTCAGCAGCAGCATTATATCCTACTTTAATGGAAGTTTTGCCACCGGGAGGAATGGGAGTTTTGCTCCATTCAGGAGTGGTGCAACCACAGGAGGCCTGCACATTATTCAGCACCAGCGAATCTTTTCCTTTGTTTTCAATAATAAAGGAATGCGTAACCGGTTTGCCTTGCGGAATTTTTC
The DNA here is from genome assembly GCF_045780045.1 of Lacibacter sp. MH-610. Classification (NCBI taxonomy): domain Bacteria; kingdom Pseudomonadati; phylum Bacteroidota; class Chitinophagia; order Chitinophagales; family Chitinophagaceae; genus Lacibacter; species Lacibacter sp. MH-610. The sequence goes on along the minus strand of NZ_CP116002.1, from coordinate 3,015,006 downwards.
CGAAATCAAAACTTGTTTCAGGTAACTTAATGCTTTCAATGGCGGGGGTCTCCTGTGCTATAGCAAAAGCGCTCCAGCAAAGGGCCGATAGGATAAAAAGGATTTTTTTCATGATTTCAATTTTGGATGATTTAAAAGCAGTTCAAAAGTAAACAAACTTACAGACAGATTCACTGCCGGAAAGGTTGCCTTTCACAATTTTTTAATGTAAAACCACCTTTCCGTATCTAAGAACGCCATTTATGCACAGAAATTTTGTTCTTTTTCAGACGGTGGCAGAAACAGTCTTCTACCTGCTGAAAACTGCTACATTTGCGGCATGGAATTACAGGTTAACGAAAGTTTGCAAGCCCCCCTTTCTTTTGAACATTTCCGGAGTGAAGTACTCAGGGATTACCGCATGGCCTGCATCAGCCGTGAGGCCAGTTTGCTGGGTCGTAAAGAAGTGCTTACCGGTAAAGCCAAATTCGGCATTTTTGGCGATGGCAAAGAAGTGCCGCAACTGGCAATGGCCAAGTTCTTTAAACCCGGTGATTTTTACAGCGGCTACTACCGTGATCAAACCTTTGCCTTTGCTACCGGAGCCGCCACGGTAAAAGAGTTTTTTGCCCAGTTATATTCCGATCCTGATACAGCTCATGATCCGCACAGTGCCGGCCGCCAGATGAACTCCCATTTTGCGACTCCTTTTTTTAATGAAGAAGGTGAAATGCTGGACCTGGTGAACCGCAAGAATCTTACGGCAGGCATGGCGCCTACAGCTGCTCAAATGCCAAGGTCGGTTGGTTTGGCACTGGCCTCCAAGCTATTCCGCAATATTGAAGCGATGAATAAGCAGCAGCATCTTACCCGTAATGGTAATGAAGTATGCTTTGCTACCATTGGTGATGCTTCTACCAGCGAAGGACATTTCTGGGAAACGCTCAACGCTGCTGCTGTACAACAAATACCACTGGCTGTTTTTGTGTGGGATGATGGTTATGGCATTTCTGTTCCTAAAAAATATCAAACCACCAAAGGTTCTGTTTCTGAAGCCTTAAAAGGATTCCAGGTTACGGATGGAACCAATGGCATGGATATCTATAAACTTAAAGCATGGGATTATGCAGGTATGTGCGAAGTGCTGGAAACAGCCATCGAAAAAATCAGGCACACACATATCCCTGCACTTTTTCATGTGGAAGAAGTAACACAGCCACAAGGGCATTCTACTTCGGGCAGTCATGAACGCTATAAAACTGCGGATCGTTTGCAGTGGGAGCGGGATTGGGACTGTATTAAAAAGATGAAAGAGTGGATGCTGGAAAATGATCTTGCTACTGAAGATGAATTATTTGAACTGGAAACTGAAGCCAAGGAATTTGTTCGCAACAGTAAAACGGAAGCCTGGAGTGAATATCAATCGCCGATATTAAAACAGGTGCAGGAAGTGCTGGAGTTGATGGAACAGTTGCAGCCTGCTTCGGGTTCACAGGAAAGCATCAATCAACTCATTGCTCAACTTCGTTCCAATAAGGAACCAAACCGAAGGGATGTGATGAGCACTTTGTACAAAGCCATCACTTTAAGTAATGCCCCCGGTGCTGCCCTGGTGTATTATGAAAAACTAAAAACAGATAATGCTTCACTCTATAATTCACATCTGCATACTGAAAATAAAAAGAGTGCCATGCAGGTGCCGGAACTGAAAGCAGCGTTTGATGCAACATCGCCTATGCTTAACGGTTATGAAATCATCAACCGTTATTTCGATCAGTTATTTGCAAGTAATGAACAGGTAGTGGCGTTTGGTGAAGATCTGGGTTACATAGGTGATGTAAACCAGGGCTTTGCCGGTTTGCAGGCCAAGTACAGTGCAAACCGCATTTTTGATACCGGCATCCGTGAGTTAACGATCATGGGCCAGGGTATTGGTTTGGCTATGCGTGGTTTCAGACCCATTGCTGAAATTCAATATTTAGATTATCTCGTGTACGGTTTGCAACCATTAACAGATGATGTGTCTACGCTTCAGTTCAGAACAGCCGGTAAGCAAGGTGCACCGCTTATTGTAAGAACAAGAGGTCATCGTTTAGAAGGTATCTGGCACAGTGGTTCGCCCATGGGTATGATTATAAACAGCCTGCGTGGCATGTATGTATGTGTACCCCGTAATATGGTGCAGGCGGCCGGTATGTACAATACTTTATTGCAAAGTAATGAACCCGGCCTGGTGATTGAATGTTTGAACGGTTATCGTTTAAAAGAAAAATTGCCCACCAATCTCAATGCATTTACAGTACCAATGGGTGTTCCTGAAGTTATAAAACAGGGAACAGATATTACGATTGTTTCATACGGGTCTACCTTACGTATTATTGATGATGCAATAAAAACCCTCGAGTTGAAAGGTGTGAGTTGCGAAGTGGTGGATGTGCAAACCTTACTGCCTTTTGATATTAATCATGTAATACTGGAATCATTAAAGAAAACCAACCGCATTGTTTTTATTGATGAAGATGTACCGGGTGGTGCGGCTGCTTACATGTTTAACAAAGTAATGGAAGAGCAGGGTGGTTACAGGTACCTGGATGTAGCTCCGAGAACCATCACGGCCAAAGCACACCGTCCTTCCTATGGAAGCGATGGTGATTATTTCAGCAAGCCCAATGCAGAAGAAATTATTGAAGTGATTTTAAAGATGATGAACGAATAATGACGAACTTACCAATATACCAGGTTGATGCGTTTGCTTCCGCTTTATTTAAAGGAAACCCGGCTGCTGTTATTCCTTTATCTGCCTGGATTGATGATGGTTTGATGCAGCAGATTGCAGCAGAAAACAACCTGGCTGAAACCGTATTCTTTGTACCACAGGAAAACAGTGAAGCTGATTTTCATATCCGCTGGTTTACACCGGAGTTTGAAATTAATTTATGCGGGCATGCTACATTGGCCAGCGCCTTCGTGATTTTTAATTACCTCGGTTTTTCAAAAGATACGGTTGTGTTTTCTTCACAAAGCGGATTACTTCGTGTAACCCGAAAAGACAGCATACTGGAAATGGATTTTCCTTCCTGGAAACCAAAACCCGCAACAGATGCACCTGCGCATATTGCTGAGATATTAGGTATTGGCGCCATTAAAGGTGTATACCGCCATCGTGATTTGATGATTGAAGTTGCAACCGAAGAAGAAGTGTTAGCTGCACGCCCTGATTTTACGGCTTTAAAGAAAACAAAAGAGATGGTGATCCTTACAGCACCCGGCAAGGAAGCTGATTTTGTATCAAGGTTTTTTGCACCTGATGCTGCTGTGGATGAAGATCCGGTTACCGGCAGCGCTCACTCACAACTCATTCCTTTCTGGAGCGAAAAGCTCAACCGCAAAAAAATGTTTGCCAAACAACTGAGTAAACGTGGAGGAGAACTTTGGTGTGAAGATGTGGGCAACAGGGTGATCATCGGCGGGCAATGTGTGTTTTACATGAAGGGTGAAATCACCGTTTAATCTAAAAACTTTTTCTTCCACTCCGGTTTGGGCAACCAGCATTCTTCTTTTTTACCGAACCAGCGGTACCTGTTTTGTGCTATGAAATTGTAAACAGCATCCCTTATAAATTTAGGTACGATGATGAAAGCATAAAGCAATCTCCATGCGCCACCCAGATGCCTGAGCATACGCAAAGCCCCTGAACTCTTGGTATAAAGCCGTTCTCCTTCCAAAAGCATAAACGAATTAAATTCATTTGGGGGCATACCGTATTTACTGAGTACTCCCTGCCCGTAGTTTCCCTGCAACGAACCAAATAAGAATTGGTCCTTATGATCCCGTTTCAGAATAAACTGCACACTGCTGCTGCAGAGGTTACAAACCCCGTCAAATAATACGATGAATTGTTTTTTCCCGGCCGGTGATTGTTCTGTCATCAAAAAAGTTGTAAATTTTCTTATGCACTCTGTTTTGCCTTTTGCAAAAATACTGTATTTAACCCTGCTTCTGTTTTGGACCGGTAAAGCCGTTGCACAGCAACGGTATACCAGAACTGATTCCACCAGGGTGTGGGAGTATTTGTCAAAAGCTGATGAGTGGATTGATGATTCGAGGTTTGATTCAGCTATGAGTTTAGCTAACAAGGCACTTATTGAAAGCAGTCGGTTGAAATTTTTAAGAGGTGAAGCCTATGCTCATTTAAAGATTGCAGAAGTGCATTACCGAAAATCAGAACATGCTGTACTGGGCTATTATGATTCTGCAGCATTAAGAACCGGAATTGTATTGAAAGATACTCCGCTCATTGCACTGGCAACTTATCAATTAGGTCAATATTTCTTTGAGCAAAAAAAATATACAGAAGCAGAACAGTTTTTTTTACGTTCTTTAAATATTCATTTTGAAAAAGTACAGAATGATTATACCGCATTTGTGTACAACGATCTCGGAAGCTTGTACGGATTCACAGGCGCTATTGAAAAACAGGTAGATTGGTATTTAAAGGCAGTTCGTCTTCATCAGAAAAACAACAATGAGTTCGGATTAGCCCAGACTTACAGTAACCTGAACGATTCCTATTACGAACTGGAACAGTTTACAGAAGCCATCCGTTATGGAAAGCTTTCTCTGGCTATCAGGGAAAAGTTGAATGATTATCCCGGTCTTGCTGTTTCCTGTAATAATCTCTCACAAACATATTTACGGATCGATTCTGTGCAACAGGCAGTTTATTACCAGGAATTGGGTTTGAAATATGCAGAACTCAGTGGTTTACCTTCACGAATGGCGCATTCCTATGTGAGTATGTCATTACTCATGAACCGTCAAAAGAAATATGATGAGGCATTAAATTATGAAAAGAAAGCGATTGCCATATATGAATCAGTGGATCGTAATGTGCAGGCCAATCGTTATATAGCTGCTGCTTTTTACAGTAATATTCTTAAAGACTCAGCAGGTGCGGTTGCGTATTTCAAACAATCAGAAAACCTTGCAAAAACTTTGAACAATAAAGTAGTGCTTCGAAATGTGTACTTATATCTTTCAGAGTTTTACCGGGTTCGGAAAGATGCTTCCCTCGCTTATGATTATTACCGCAAACACATTCTCTATCGTGATAGTTTGAATAACGTTGAAACCAGTACGAAAATAGCAACGCTGCAAACACAGTTTGAAACAGAGAAAAAAGATTTTGAAATTAACCGGCTCAATACATTGCAACGCATCAAGCAACTGGAAATTGAAAAACAAAAAGCCATTATTGCAGGAAATCAACTCGAAGCCCTGCAAAAACAAAACGAAATTGACCTGTTGTCGAAAACACAGGAGTTGCAAAATGAACAGTTAAAACGGCAAGGTGATGAACTGGAACGTCAGCAGTTGATAGCAAAAAACAATGACCAGCGTTTGCAATTGGCAGAAAAAGAAAAACAACTGCAATCAAAACAACTGGATAACCAGCGGAACATCCGCAATATTATGATTGGTGGTTTTGGTTTATTACTGTTGTTAGGATATTTGTTTTTTAACCGCTTTCAACTCAAGAAAAAAATTGAGCAGCAGCAATCATTACTCGCCATGCGCAACAATATCAGCGAAAACCTGCATGATGATATTGGCGCTTCACTCAGTAACATCGGTATTCTTACCGAGCTTGCAAAACGGAATCTTGGTAATGAACAGAAATCAACCGAGTACTTAAACAAAGCCGGTGAAGACATTCAACGCATCAGCGAAAGCATCAGTGATATTGTATGGAATATCAATCCCAAGTATGATGAATTAACGAATTTATTTGTGCGTATGAAACGTTATGCGGCTGATATGCTGGATGGAAAAAACATCAGCTATCAACTCAACTTCAGCGAAGAAGCTGAAGCCATGAGCCTGAGCATGGAAAAGCGGCGCAACTTTTATCTCATCTTTAAAGAAGCCATCAACAACCTCGTAAAATATTCCCAGGCATCACAGGCAATTGTGGAAGTGAATCTTGATCATCAGCATTTAAAACTCTTCATTAAAGACAATGGCAAAGGGTTTGATGCTACTGCCAAAAGTTCGGGAAACGGTTTGCACAATATGCAGAAACGGGCGCAGGATATGAACGGACTGTTCCGCATTGAATCAGTTCCCGGCAAAGGAACAGCCGTAACACTGGATATACCTATTACCTGATTGTGTAATGGATTTTAATAATACAGCAACCTATCTTACAGTGAAAATGTTATGTCCCTTGGTAATATATGAAGATAATACCCGGCTGCGCCAATCGATGGAGCTCTTACTCAACGAAGCTGCAGGTTATGAAATTACAGGTTCCTTTGGCGATTGCGATAATGCGGAAGCTGATATGGAAGTGTGTAAACCCCGGCTGGTGATTATGGATATTGATATGCCCGGCATCGGCGGTATAGAAGGTGTAAAGAAAATAAAACAGCATCACCCGGAAGTAAAAGTGGTGATGCATACTGTGTTTGATGATGACAACCGCATTTTTGATTCCATCTGCGCAGGTGCTGATGGTTATCTTTTAAAAAATACACCTCCGTTAAAGTTTGTACAATCGCTCCAGGATTTGATGGAAGGTGGTGCGGCTATGAGTCCCTTTGTAGCGCAAAAGATTTTTCAGTTTTTCAGATCTAATAATACCGTAAAAGAAGACTTTCATCTATCTGCCCGTGAAAAAGAAATACTGGAATTACTGGTAAAAGGCAATTCGTATAAAATGATTGCTGATAAAAGCAGTATTTCCATTGATACAGTTAAAAAACATCTTCAGAATATCTATCACAAACTCCATGTAAGCTGTGGCACAGAAGCAGTAGCCATGGCATTGAAACATAAGATTGTAAAAATTGATTAGTTTCTACCCGATTGTGTAATTGACCTTCGTTAAAAGCTTTTTCATCTTTACGGAAACTTTAAGCATATGAAAAGCTTTTCTGCCATCGTTTTAAGTGTTTTCTTTTTTATTTATTCCCATGCGCAAAATGTAGGAATCGGTACGCCCACACCTGTTGAGCGTTTGGATGTAAACGGAAACATAAATGTAAACGGAACTATCAAAGTAAATGGTGCAGATGGAACCGCAGGCCAGGTATTAATGAAAAACAGTAGTGGCGTTTTAATCTGGGGAAATCCTGATGAGTATAAAAACTTTGTAACATTCGCTGCAGGTTCAGGAAGCTGGACGGTTCCCGCAGGTGTGACAAAGATATATGTAGAATTATGGGGTGGAGGTGGAGGTGGTAATTGGTATGCAGGCGGAGGTGGAGGCAGTTACGTATGCGGAATTATAACAGTAACGCCCGGGTCAACGGTAGGCTACACAGTTGGGGCTGAGGGTTTAGGCGGCGGGCCTAATGGTACAAATGGAGGGTCATCAATTATAACTTACACACCTTCCACTATAACGCTTACAGCGCAGGGCGGTTTTGGAGCAACATTTTCCTCACCATTTGCTTTTGCAGGTAATGGTGGTCCATTTGGTGCAAATGGTACTTTAAATTACGCCGGAGTAAATGGGGCTGCGGGAGAAGCATCAATGGTTAACATCATTCAATCTTCCTCTACTGCATTTCATGAAATGACTACCGGTGGTAATGGCGGAAATGCTGCAAATGGAGGAGGAAGTGGTGGTAAAGGGGCCTACTTTGTTTTTAACTTAACGGGAGGTACAGTGCTTCGTACTGTATTTGGAACTAATGGTGCAAGACCCGGTGGCGGTGGTGGCTCAGGTTATCTCGGCACTATAGGTTCTGCAGGTAATGCTAATGGATTGGGCGGTGGTATTGGTATGGTGATCATACGTTATTAATATGAAAGCATATCCAATGAAAGTTTTTATTTTTTTTCTGTTGATGATCTTTCAGTTTGCTGCAATTGCACAACAACCCAATGCTGATGCCGAACGTATGCTGCAGGCATTAAAGCAAAGCGGCCTGGTGCGGCAGGAAGGTAATCATCTCATTTTTAAAGTGCAGAAAGCAAGCGATACACCCAGGATAAAAATGATGTATGGTGCTTTTTTCAGCAGCGATCAATGGACTATAGGTTTTGATGTGGACGGCAAATATTATGACAGCAAAAAACAATCAACAGTTAACCCGGCTCTTACAAACAAAATACTTCCGGTAAGGAAAGACTGCATCAATGATATAAATATTATTACGGCCGAACGATTTATTGAGCGTGGTGTGTTAAGCATGAAAGGTAAAACCATGTATTATAAATACAATATCCCTGCCGATACACAACTGTTTCGTCAAAACTATCCTTGCAAAGTCCGGTACCAAAACAATGTATATGATGTGGTTTTTTATAAAGGAGGCTCAAAGCCTGCTTCAGGCGATTCTATGTATGCAGTGAGTAATCATACCATAGCTGTACCATCAGCAACCATACGGGAATATGAGTTTTTAAAGAATCCTGATTTTGAAATACCTTCAACAACAGTTCCTCACTGGAAAAGAAACGGAACTGCATTCAATGATTCATGGGAAAGCCAAAACCTGTTAACATGGAATGACATGAAGGTAGTAGCCGTAGGTGGAGACTATTGGAAAGATCTTGATTATGCCAGAGGTGTTCATGAACGTTACTGGATGACGTCGTTGCCGAAAGATTATGGAATTCCATGGGCGGACAGAAAAAAAAGAAAAAGCAGCGCAACAGGTACATTAATTTCTGAACCATTCAAAATTTATTCCTTTCAGAAGTCGCTTAGTTTTTTAATAGCAGGTGGAAGAGATAATAACAATCTGAAAGTAGAGTTGCTCCACATCCAGGTGCGTTCCACTATCAGTGGTAACATTGCAATGCCTGACACACAATTACCGGGAACTGCAGGTGGAAGAATAGAAACCGGAGTTGATACCCTTTATACATCCATTACAGGTATTAATCCCAAAACCGGATTTAATAATGATAAGTTTTGCCGTGTGTGGTGGGATATCAGCAGGGTAGATACCTCAGCTTATTATGTAATACGGGTAACAGATAATTCCACAGCAAGAAATGAATGGGGATACATCAGTGTAGATGATTTTCGTTTTCGTGAAAAAATGCCTACTCAATACCGTAACAACGATTCATTGAGTGTGCTTCAAATAAAAATAAACGATTTCATTACAGGCGAAAAACATACTGTTTATATCGATTATTATACTCCGTTGTTTGGTGCTGCAGATACGCATACACATTTGATGAGTCACTTAAGTATGGGCGGCAAATTAATGTATGGCGCACCGGATATAGGTTCTTTAATGACGGCAGGAACCATTCATCATGATTATGGTGATCCGTTTGCTAAAGATTGCAATACTACTCCTGTACGGGCACGAACTCTTGAAGAAGCATTGGGCAACTGTAACGGTGCTCATGGAGGCTGGGGCCTTGATAATACCTGTGGCAACTATTTAAGAGCTATACTTCTGAACGTGGCTTTTGATGGTGAATATGTACACCGTGTGCCTTTTGAAACCAATATGCACGGTGATCATCCCCATGCAGGTTACCCCAATTTTTTACATTGGCCGCACCATTCTTCCATGAGCCACCAGCAGATGTATGTAGATTGGATTAAGCGTGCTTATGAAGGTGGGCTCAGAGTGTTGGTAACACTTGCAGTAAATAATGAACTGCTTGGAAATATGGTAGCAGGCGATGGGCCTTTTGATGATGTTACAGCTTATAATCTGCAAATACAGGAAATCAAAGCATTTGTGAGCCGCCATAATGATTTTATGGAAATTGCCTACACACCCGGGCAAATGCGCAGCATCATTCATAGTGGTAAGATGGCGGTAATACTTGGTATTGAGGTAGACAACCTTGGAAATTTTAATTATGCCGGCAATCCTGCAACTGAAGCAAAAGTGCGTGCAGAAATTGAGCGCATACATAACATGGGCGTAAGGTATATCTTCCCTATTCATTTAACGGATAATGCTTTTGGAGGCATGGCCGTTTACAGTGTACTCTTTGCCTTCAGTAATAAGTATGCACGCACACGCCCCCGCAATAACGGTGATCCGCTGCCTGCGGGTTATATGATTGAAGTAGAGTCAGCAAGTGATCCAAGGATTAATTATAAACTTGAATTATTGGATCGTAATCTGCCGCCCGGTACTACAGCCGGTTTAACAGTAGTGGCCAAACCATTACTTGATTTTATTGGCGAAATGCATTTTCCGCCTTTATTTGACGCCTTTAATTGCATTGAAGCAAAAGTGAAATGTATTCCTCAGTTTAAAATCATTCAAAGTCTGCTCAGTGAACCCGGCTGGGATTTTTATAATGCAGTTGGCGGTGGCCATGTCAATAAAATCGGGCTTACCAGTATTGGCAAATTTGCAGTGAGAGAAATGATGCGTTTAGGAATGATTGTTGATATTGATCATATGAGCGACAAAGCTGTGAATGATATATTTAATATTGCTGAAGAGTTTCAATATCCGCTCATTTCAGGACATAATGGTTTGCGTGAAGGTCGTTATGAAAATCCGGATCATGAGATTAATGAAAACAACCGTAGCCGTCAACAAATGACCAGGCTCACCAATTTGGGAGGCGTTTTTGGTTTAGGCATCGGCGAAAGTACATCACAACAATACTTAACTAATTTCAGGCTGGCATTAGGTATGATGGGCAACCGTGCCGTTACTATGGGTAGTGATATAAATGGATTTGTAGTAATGCCGTCTCCAAGACCCGGAGCCGCTGTAAAATATTTTCCCAGTACCAGCGAAAGTGCCATGCATCAATACTCATTTGGTAATAAAAGCTGGAATTATAATACGGAAGGCGTAGCTCATATTGGTTTGTACCCTGATTATTTTCAGGATTTAAAAAACCTCGGAATGTCTAAACGGGAGCGACAGGTATTTTTTTCAGCAGCAGATTATTTTGTAAACATGTGGCAGTTGTGTGAGCGGAACAAAGTAAATGTGCGGCAATAAAAAATGAACGATATGCATATAAAGATTGCTTTCTTTTTACTGTTTTCTTTTTGTTGTACTGTTACTTGTTTTGCACAATCATCCGGCCGTGATTCGCTTTTTGGCGGTCAGCCTCATGCAGCTTTCCTCAACAGTATTTTTGATGCGGATGTACTCACCGGCAGAAGCGTACCTCAAACCATTCCGCCAAACAGGGAAAAAATATGTTTTGATAAAATCATTAAAATCAAAACCGCAACCAGCCGTGGCCCGGCTGAGCAATGTTTGTTTCTCAATACAAAAATCGGGTTAATCGCATGGTCTCCGTTAAAACCGGGCAGCATCGGTATCTGTGATATCAAACCCGACCAGGAAGATTTCCGTTTGAGTGTTCTTGGCTTAAAAGGAAATATTTACAATTATACCAATGCTAAAAAGAAAGGTGGTATTGAGCATTGGGTGCAAACTTCTAACAGTGTAAACTATCAATACCAATTCGGCAATATGGCGGTAGCACCTTCTGTTGCGTTGAGAAAAAAAGCCGAGCGCCGGGATTATTGTGATGGTAAAGTAAAAGCGCAACTGTACAAAGCAGATGGCAAACCGGAAGAATGGTATCTCTGGGGAAAACAGTTTCCGGATGCGGTTGTTTTTCAGCCGCAGAAATACCTTGGCAATTTTGCAGTAGGTTATGCTTACAGCGATAAGGGTTTGTTCATCATTATGCAAATGGTGAGCGGTAGTATGGATTCAAAAATCATGGACATCCGAGATGCGGATATTTGTTTTGATCCTTCTCCCTTTAAAGTGTTTGAAGATGAGCAGCAGAATAAAATGCAGGAATCCATTACAAGAGAACGGGCACGAATTGCAAGAGAAGAAACAAAACCGGAAAAGTATGCAAGTTGCCAGTCAAAAAAAGATAAACTCCTCAATGCACAACGGGAAGCTTTACAGCGACGGGAGCAAAACATGCAGCAGGTGAAACGGGGCAATATGATGCAGGATATACGTACCCAACAGGCGCAGGCTGATCTGTACAGCCAGGATGATGCTATTGAACAAATGATTTTTGATACAGAATTAAAAATCTGCAGGGCAGAACAGCGACAGGCCGAACATCCAAGCGACAGTAATGCACAGAAAATAAGATGTCTTCGTGAAGCGCTGGCTCAACAGATACAAACCAAGGCAAGGTTTCAGCAAATCAACACACAGTTCCGCAATGAACCCGGCCGGCAGGTAATGGAAAAATCAAAAGCCATGATGCAGGCCATTCAGCGATGCGAATAAAAAGCAAAGGGCTGAAAAATTTTCAGCCCTTCGTATCTCTTACTTCGTACCTCTTACTTCGTACCTCATACCTCGTACTTGCCTCATCCCATATTATGAAACACCTTCTGCACATCATCATCCTGCTCTAAACGTTCAATGAGTTTACTGATATCTTCTGCCTGTTCATCCGTTACAGGAACAGTTGTAGTAGGAATCCATTCTAACTCTGCACTGATAGGAGTGATGCCTTTTTCTTCCAGTGCTTTCTGCATATTGCCAAAATCAGCAAAAGCACAACGTACTACTAAAATTTCTTCACCGTTTTCACCGGTACTTTCACCTAATTCTTCCAGGCCATAATCAATCAATTCCAGCTCCATTTCTTCTGCATTCAATCCCTCGGGCTTTAGTTTAAACACACCCATCTTCTTAAACTGAAACGCTACAGAACCGCTGTTGCCCAATGCACCGCCGCCTTTATTAAAATGACTTTTTACATTGGCTACGGTACGCACATGATTGTCTGTTGCTGTTTCCACTAACAGCGCCACACCATGCGGCGCATAACCTTCATACAGAATTTCATCATAGTTCACCAGCTCTTTGCCCTGTGCCCTTTTAATAGCCGCTTCCACACGGTCTTTAGGCATACCCACACTGCGTGCATTTTGAAAGCAACGACGCAGGGCAGCATTCGTGCCAGGGTCAGGGCCGCCTGCTTTTACTGCAATGATAATTTCCTTGCCGATGCGGGTGAACTGCTTGGCCATGCGGTCCCAGCGGGCAAACATGGTACTCTTTCTTACTTCAAAAATCCGTCCCATTGTAAATGTTTATGGTTTGTAATTTTTTTGTTTTTGGTTATCGGCTGTTACCGTTCTACTCATCTGTGGTGGCGTCGCACACTTGTACATTTGAATTCTATGCGGCCATCATTCAAAAACTCTGATTAAAAGCGACGGCAAATTTAGGGAAGTGGCATAAAACAAAAAACCGCCCTATTAATAGCAGGGCGGTTTTGATTATTTTGAAATAGGATTAATGTTTTTCAAAATCACTTGCTTTTGGTAAAACATCAGCAGGATTTCTCAACTTGCTGTGATGACGGCTGTACAGGAAATAAACAACCAATCCTAAGGCCATCCAGGCAAAAGCCACTTTCAATGTTTGGGAATCAAGACCCACAATCATCGCCGTACAAATAATCACACCCAATGCTGAAACTACAGGATAAATTGGCGTTTTGAACGGACGCTTAATGTTTGGAGATTTCACTCTCAATATCCAAACACCTGCACTTACCAATACAAACGCAAACAAGGTTCCGAAGGAGGTTAAATCACCTGCCACATGGCCGGGAACAAATGCAGCAAACAGTCCTACAAACACAAACAAAATCCAGTTGGCTTTATAAGGCGTTTTGAATTTGGGATGCAATTCACCAAAAGCTTTTGGTATCAATCCATCATTACTCATGGTATAGAAAATACGGCTTTGGCCCATCAACATCACGAGGATTACAGAAGAGAAACCGGCAAGAATCGCAATGGTTACACCTTTGGCCAGCCATCCGTAACCCGTCATGTAGGTTGAAATAGCATAAGCAACGGAAGCTTCACGTCCTTTTTCAGGATCTACAAATTCTTTCCAGTTAGCCACGCCTGTTAATACATGTCCGAATAAGATATAAAGAATGGTACAAACTACTAAGGAACCTAAAATACCAATCGGCATATCACGACTGGGATTTTTTGCTTCCTGTGCTGCAGTACTCACCGCATCAAAACCAATAAAGGCAAAGAATACAATGGCAGCACCACCCAGTACACCGCCGAGGCCATGTTTGTTCCATCCGCTGTAATCAGCAATTACTTTTCCGGCACTGTCTGTTACAGGAGCAGTATCTGCAGGAATTAAATAAGGCGTATGATTTTCAGGATTGATAAACTGCCAACCAATGGCAATGAACAATAACACAATTGCCACTTTAATAAACACGATGATCATGTTTACAATGGCACTTTCCTGCGTTCCTTTAATCAATAACAACGTAAGCAATAATAGAATTATAAGGGCCGGTGCATTCATAATACCGCTGTGATGTACACCTGCACTGTCAGTAAAGCTTTCAAATGGCGAGTGGCACCATTCATATGGAATAGCCCCTCCTAATAGCTTGTTTAAATATTCACTCCATGCAATTGAAACCGTAGCAGCGCCTAACGCATATTCCATAATTAAAGCCCAGCCGATAATCCATGCTACCAGCTCGCCCATTGTGGTATAGCTGTAAGCGTATGCACTACCGGCAATAGGAATCATGGCTGCAAACTCTGCATAACATAAACCGGCAAAGGCACAGCCTATGGCGGCAACAATAAATGAAAGTGTAACACCCGGACCCGCCGCCTGACCGGCAGCAGCAGCCGTTCTCACAAACAAACCCGCACCAATAATAGCTCCGATACCAAGGGCTACCAGATTGGCGGCACCTAATGTGCGTTTCAATCCTGATTCACCCTGCTCGGCCTGAGCCAGAATTTGTTCAAGCGGCTTTTTGGCAAATAAACTCATACAATTTGGTTATGGTTATAAAATTTAAGTAGGGCAAAATAGAGATTTATTGCATACAATCATCAAAAGATTTATTAACGGGCTCTCCTGTACGTCCAAAACCACAAAGCCGTATATTGCGACACATTCAACCAACCGTATGGGTAAAGGAAATAAGTTAACGATTTACATACTGATTGCCATGATTGCCGGTGCGGCCGTGGGTGCACTCATTTTTTATAATGCAGAGGCAGCCACCAAAGATTCACTGGCCAAAAATCTCAAACTGCTTACCACCATTTTCCTGCGTTTGGTACAAATGATTATTGCTCCTTTAGTGTTTACAACATTAGTGGTGGGCATTGCCAAGTTAGGCGATATGAAAACTGTGGGCCGTGTGGGAGGTAAAGCCATGCTCTGGTTTATTTCTGCATCGCTCATCAGTTTATTGATTGGTATGCTGCTGGTAAATCTTACCAAGCCGGGTATTGGTTTTGATCTGGCAGGAGCCACTGCAGAAGGTGTAAAAGATATTGCCGGTAAAACCCAATCTTTCAGCATTCAGAATTTTATTGAGCATGTGTTTCCCAAGAGTTTGGTGGAAGCTATGGCTACGAATGAAATTCTGCAGATTGTGGTGTTCTCTATCTTCTTTGGAATTGCAACAGCCTCCATGGGTGATTATGCAAAGCCCTTAATTAAAGGATTGGATATTGCTTCGCACATCATATTGCACATGGTAGGTTATGTAATGAAGTTTGCACCGCTGGGTGTGTTCGGTGCCATTGCTGCTACTATTGCTACAAAAGGATTTGAAATTTTTATTTTTTATGGAAAATATTTCTTTTCCTTCCTCGGCGGTATTGCTGTGTTATGGGTTGTTTTACTCTCCGTTGGTTATTTGATATTGGGCAAAAGAATGGTACAACTGATGAAGCGTATATCGCAACCCATGGTGATTGCTTTTAGTACCACCAGCAGCGAAGCAGTATTTCCCAAGTTAACGGAAGAGCTGGAGCGTTTTGGCTGCAAGGATAAAATTGTTTCTTTCATTTTACCACTGGGTTATTCGTTCAACTTAGATGGAAGTATGATGTATATGACCTTTGCATCCATCGCCATTGCCCAGGCTTTTGGTATTCAGCTGGATCTTGGTACACAGCTCACCATGCTGTTGGTACTCATGCTCACCAGTAAAGGAGTAGCCGGTGTGCCACGTGCCTCGTTGGTGGTAATTCTTGCTACCTGTGCCATGTTTGATATTCCGCCGGAAGGAGTGGCACTCATCCTGCCGATTGATCATTTCTGTGATATGTTCCGTAGTATGACCAATGTAATCGGCAATGCCCTTGCTACAAGTGTTGTAAGCAAGTGGGAAGGTGAACTGGGAGACGGAACTGCGGAAGCCTGATGTAATTCATATATCAACAATTATTTATCCTCCACTCATTTATAAAAAATTATTCATGCTTCGTTTTTTTGTATTGCTGGCCTTTTTGTTTTGTTCTGCCCATCTTATTGCACAACAGCAGGTAAAGATTTTTGTATTGAATCAATACGAAGCACCTGTTGATTTTTTTAAAGTAGATGGAAAAGAGTACCGCACTTCCAAAGATGGTTCTGTGTTGATTGATGTGCCCACTGCTGACTCTGCCATCTTCAGTGCTAAGGAATATCCGGCTACTGCTGTTTCAAAAATTGATATTAAAGATGGAGCCAACATCACTATCCGTAAAAAGTTTACCTGGAAAGACCTTGTAAACCCGATGTTTTACATCAACTACGGAGGCTTGTGGCTGTTGTTATTTATCATTTTTGCAGAAACCGGGTTGTTTATGGGTTTCTTTTTACCGGGTGACAGTTTGTTATTTGTAGCCGGTATTTACAGCAGTAACCTGGCCAATGAATTTTTAAAGTTGATTGGATTGGGTAATGTGCACAATGAGTGGCTGGAGTTGATTGTGTTGTGTGCCTTGCTTTCGATAGCAGGTATTCTCGGAAACCTGGTAGGTTACTGGACCGGTAAGAAAGTTGGTCCGGCCATGTACCACTGGAAAGACAACCTGTTATTTAAAAAACGATACCTGCATGAAGCGCATGATTTTTATGAGAAGCATGGCGGGGGTGCCATTGTTATGGCCCGCTTTCTGCCGATTGTAAGAACCTTTGCGCCTATTGTTGCCGGCATTGTAGAAATGGATCGTAAGAAATTTGTTTTTTTTAATATCATTGGTTCCATCTCCTGGGTGGTGAGTATGATTTTTGCCGGACACTTTTTACAGATTTGGGTAAAGAATCAATTTGGCATTGAGCTGAAAGATAAACTGGAACTCATTGTCATCATCATCATTGCGGTAACATCTGCGCCGGTGCTCTGGAAATTTTTCTTCAGCAAGCGCAAGGCTGATGCACCCAAAGCACATTAATTGAAAACTTGCTTATGACGGTTCAGAAAGAACATTCCATTTTTTCATTAGCAGTTGTTGTAGCTGCACTGGGTTATTTTGTTGACATCTATGATTTGTTGCTGTTTACCATTGTGCGGGAGCCCAGCATTGTAGGTATTGGTATAGATAAAGCTGATACAGCGGCTATGATTGCAGCCAGTACCAAAATCATTAACTGGCAAATGGTGGGACTGTTGCTGGGTGGTATTCTGTGGGGCACGATTGGTGATAAAAAAGGAAGATTGAGTGTGTTGTTTGGTTCTATTCTGTTATACTCTGTTGCCAATTTTGCAACCGGTTTTGTACAAACAGTTGATCAATATGCATGGGCCCGTTTTGTGGCCGGTTTAGGTTTAGCAGGCGAGTTGGGAGCAGGAATTACACTGGTGAGTGAATTACTGCCCAAAAACAAAAGAGGAATCGGTACTTCACTGGTGGCCGGTATTGGTTTATTCGGAGCTGTGTTTGCTTACTTTACCTTTCAATACACACAGGACTGGCGTTTGTGTTATAAGATTGGTGGCGGGTTGGGAATTGGTTTGCTGCTGCTTCGTGTAAGTGTAGCAGAAAGCGGAATGTTTAAACAGGTAAAAGATTCCAATGTGAGCCGAGGAAATATCCTGATGTTTTTTAATAACGCAACCCGTTTCAGAAAATACATACTGGCTATTCTTATCGGCCTGCCTACCTGGTATGTGATTGGTATTCTTGTGAATTTAAGTAATCGTTTTGCGGATGCATTTTATGGAGCAACTAAAGTTGACAGTGGCCGTGCCATCATGTTTGCTTATGCTGCTATTGCCACAGGCGATATTCTGATTGGTTTGGTGAGTCAGTATTTTAAGAGCCGCAAAAAAGCCTTGTATCTGTTTTATGCTTTTACCATTGTGGGATTGTTTTTATTCTTTTCGCCCCTTAATAATTCTGATACCGCCATGTATGCCATTTGTGCGTGGCTGGGTTTCAGTACAGGCTTCTGGGCCATTTTTGTAACCATGGGGGCAGAGCAATTCGGAACCAACTTAAGAGCAACAGCAGCTACTACCATTCCAAACATGGTCCGAGGTGCATTGCCATTAATAAATATGATGTTTTTAGGTCTCTTTCAAAAGAGTTGGGGTTGGAACTTAACCAAGAGTGGTATTGTAACCGGTGTTGTTGTAATGACGATAACATTAATCGCTGCTTATTTTACACAGGAAACCTTTCATAAAGATTTGAATTATGTGGAAGGAGAGGAGATGTTACCTTAAGTATTTTGCTAATGAAAGAATTTGATGTCAATAACTGGTCCAGAAGTAAATTGTTTCATTTCTTTAAAGATTATGAAGATCCTTTTTTTGGACTAACCGCAAATGTTGAAGTTTCAGCATTTCATACATTGTGTAAGCAAAACAATTATTCATTTGGCCTTTCTGTTTTGTATGCAGCCACGAAAGCAATCAACCAAATTCCTGAACTCAGATTTAGGATAAAAAATGGGAAGGTGTATGATTTTGATGTGATTTCACCCGGCACTACTATTTTACACCCGGATACAACTTTTTCATTTTGTTTTTTTGAAATGAAGCATTCCCTTTTTTCATTTCTTGAAGCTGCTAAGCCGGTTTTGAAACAGCATTTTGATAATGCTGATATTGATGCCAGGACTGATGATTTGAATGTTATTCATGGCTCGTCTCTTCCGTGGGTTTCTTTTACACAAATAAAACATGCCAGGCGCTTTAGTTCTGAAGACTCTATTCCAAAAATTACGTTTGGTAAATATTACACTTTTGATGAAAAACTGCTAATGCCTGTATCAATAGAAATAAATCATGCGCTTGCAGATGGCTACCATGCGGGATTGTTTTTTGAAAAATTTCAATTCTTCCTGAATAGCACAGAAATTTAAAGTATGAAATTTTTAATCATCCGATTTTCTTCCATAGGAGACATTGTTCTCACCACTCCCGTTGTTCGCTGTTTAAAACAGCAGGTGGCTGATGCAGAAGTGCATTACCTCACCAAATTCAGTTTTCATAAAGTGATTGCTGCCAATCCCTACGTTGATAAATTTCATTATCTCAATAATGATTGGGATTTGCTGCTGCATGAACTGAAAGAAGAAAACTTTGATTACATTATTGATCTGCATCATAACCTCCGCACTTTGAAAGTAAAGCGAGCATTGAAGGTGAAAGCATTTGCTTTTAATAAACTCAATCTTCAAAAATGGTTACTCACTAATTTCAGGATCAACCGCATGCCTGATGTACATATTGTAGACAGGTATTTAGAAAATGTAAAAGAGTTTGGTGTTAAGAATGATTACAAAGGCCTTGATTATTTTGTACCGAAAGAAGAAGAAACCAAACAAACGGATCTGCCGCACTCGCATCATCTTGGTTATATCGGTTTGGTGATTGGTGCTGCACACAATACCAAGCGATTGCCCCTGCATAAGCTTAAAGAACTTTGCTCCGCTTTGCATCATCCCATTATTTTACTGGGCGGACCGGAAGATGCTGCCATGGGTGAACAAATAGCATCCATTGACAAGGTCAAAATCTACAACGCCTGTGGCAAATTCTCCATCAACGAAAGCGCTGATCTTGTTCGAAAAGCAAAACTCATCATCACACATGATACCGGCTTAATGCATATTGCTGCGGCTTTTCAAAAACCCATCATCAGTATTTGGGGTAACACCGTGCCTGCCTTTGGGATGACGCCTTATTTTGGAAACACACAAGTACAAAATATGAAGTACGAAGTGCCAAACCTGCGTTGCCGTCCTTGTTCTAAGATCGGTTATGACAAATGCCCCAAAGGTCATTTTAAATGTATGGAGCAACAGGATGTACAGCATCTGGCTGCTGTGGCACAAAGCTGGGCCAAAACACTCCGTTAATCATTGCTGAGCCGATAGCTCATTTGCCGCTGCCGATTACTCAATGTGCCTGCTTTATACCCCGATTGTGTAATAGTTTGCACCAACCAAACAGATTAGTTTTATGGAACTGAAACTGATCTTCTACAATTAAATCAATCGGTATGAAACATAATTGGATCATTCTGCTGTTGCTCCTGGTTGTAAACACCGCTGCTGCACAATTAGTAATTACCAATGGTGCCGGTTTTACACTCACCGGTGATGCTGTATTGACCTTGCAGGATATGGACCTGGTGAATAATGGCACGTTCAATCAAACAACAGGAACCGTTCGTTTCAGCGGAACGGCTAACAGTAACATCAGTGGTACACAGTTTACCAAAATCCACATTCTGCAAATAGCAAAAACCGGAGCCGTACAAGTACAGCTGCAACGGACATTGAACATCGGTTCACAAATAAATTTTACAAGCGGAAGTATCAATCTCAACAATAACAATATTGAACTGGATGCAACGGCTTTTTTAAATGGTGAAACAGAAACGGCACGCATTACAGGCACTACAGGTGGCTATGTGCAAATCATCACCAACCTCAATGCACCTGCTGCTGCTAACCCCGGTAATTTAGGTGCCGTAATTACATCAGCTCAAAATCTTGGTTCTACTATCATCCGGCGAGGCCATACCGTACAATCAAATATTGTTTCCGGAAGGCCATCCATCAATCGCTACTTTGATATTACACCCACAACCAATACAGGATTGAATGCAACACTCCGCTTTAATTATTTTGATGCAGAGTTGAATGGCCGCACCGAAAATGCATTAGGCTTATGGCGCAGCAATGATAATGTAAACTGGACGGGCGTTGGTTTCAGCAGCCGGGATGCAATAGCTAATTTTGTTGAACAAACTGGCATTAATTCTTTTTCCAGGTGGACCTTAACGGATAATGATTTTCCTACCGGTGTGTTTGATGTGTTTGCTGATGGTGTAACCGGCATCCGTATGTGGCCTAACCCCACCGTTCAGGATTTGGTTGTAAGTGTTCGGGTAAAGAAAACTGTTGATGCTAATGTGATGCTGGTAGATATGAGCGGCAGAATTATTTCAACAATGGCTGCAAGGCTTCTGAATGGTGAAAATCAACTGCAGATAAAAGCCGATCGGATTCCTGCAGGTGCTTATACATTAATCATTGTAGCGGAGGATGGTTCTAAAATGCAGGGTAAGTTTATTAAACAATAACTTAATTTAAGTGCAGTAGCGGTTGCCTTTGGCAACCGCATTCTATTTAATTTAAACTGAATTTTCTTTTGAATCTGCTGCCGCAACCTTCTATACATCCAAAGTACCATATCTCAAGAGCACCATCTTTAAATTGGTAGCTGCATTTTTGCTCTCTGTTAAATGCCGGCGATTTTAATACAAAAGATGAATCAGTAAGATTTTCTATAGTGCCGCTTCTTCCCCAGAAATAGTTATCGTTGCTGGTTGTATAAGTTAAATTACTTTTAATTTCAATGGTAATATTGCTGGCAGGTTGCCAATGCCATGCCGTACCCGGGCTTATGTAGTTTTCATATTCCCTCCATTTTCCAAAAAGTGAATTCTCCGGCTCAGCATCTTCTGTTTTAGCACAGGAAATAAAAGCCACCAGTATAAACAGGAGTGAAACTTGTTTCATAAATATGATTTTAAATTCTGACCATCCGTAAATTGTTTTCGTTGCATCCGGCTTATTAAATCTAAAAGTCTGTAAAAGCAAAAACGGTTTCAGAATCCTGAAACCGTTTTATAATTAGCACATCAGCTAATTAGCAAATTAGCTCATTGTTAGAGTGTCTTCAACACATCGTTCATACTTCTTACTGCATCGGCACTCTTATTGAACAAAGCCTGCTCATCAGCATTCAAACCAAAATCAACGATTTTTTCCCAACCGTTGCGACCGATGGTTACAGGAACACCCAAACAGATATCTTTTTGTCCGTACTCGCCATCCAATGCTACACAGCAGGTAAAGAGTTTCTTTTCATCACGCAGAATACTTTCTACTAATGCAGCTCCTGCAGCACCGGGAGCATACCAGGCACTGGTGCCGATTAATGCTGTGAGTGTAGCGCCACCCACCATGGTATCTTTTACAATTTTTTCCTGTTGCTCTTTGCTGAGGAAGTTGGTTACAGGTACACTGTTCCAGGTAGCTAAACGAATCAAAGGAATCATCGTAGTGTCACCATGACCACCTACTACAACTGCATTCAGATCAGAAGGTGAGCAACCGAGATGTTGAGAGAGTTGATATTTAAAACGGCTGCTGTCAAGCGTTCCGCCCATACCGATTATTCTGTTTTTTGGTAAGCCTGTTGATTGCAATGCCAGGTAGGTCATTGTATCCATCGGGTTACTGATAACGATGATGATGGCATTAGGTGAATGCTTTAAAATGTTTTCGCACACACCTTTTACAATTCCTGCATTTACACCAATCAATTCTTCACGGGTCATACCTGGTTTGCGTGGTAAACCGGAAGTGATCACCACTACATCACTGTTGGCAGTTTTAGTGTAGTCGTTGGTGCTGCCCACAATCTTGGTATCAAAACCAAGTAGGGTAGCTGTTTGCATCATATCCTGTGCTTTACCTTCGGCAATTCCTTCTTTAATATCCAGCAATACCAGTTCAGAACACAATTCTTTACGGGCAATATTATCGGCACAGGTTGCACCTACGGCTCCGGCACCTACAACAGTAACTTTCATGGAAAACAATTTTATAAGTTGAAGAATAAATTTTGTGCCGCAAAGGTAGTGGGAGCAGGGGTTACTGCCAACGGATTTTCATCAGCAGCAAAACTGATGCATGCCTCTTCTTAATCTTTGGGTAATTGAGCCAGCAGGGTTTCTATTTTCACCTGCCCATCATTGGTGTAAAGCAGTTCTCCTTTTTTATTGTACAAGGCGAGGTAGGGTGTAAACTGGGCCCGGTAGTAAGGAGAGAAAAAATACAACACATCCCGCCCCATGATTATGTTTTTAAACCGTTGCAACCGGTAGGTTTCGTAAAAGGTTTTCATTTGGTTAAAGGGCAGCACCGTAGTCATTACAATCTGTGTGTTTTTAAACGCTGCTATATTTTGGATGATGTCTTCGGTTTGATGCTGGCAATGATCACAATCCGGGCTGAAGAGCATGATGAGGGTATTCTTTTTACCGTCGAGGTTCTCCGTGTAAAAACTGGTGCTGCTGTCTACCAGCAGCAGTTTAAAATCAGGAATCTTTAATCCTTTGAGATGTGCGGGGATGGAATCAACAGATGCCGTTGCATTGAGTGCCAGCAGAACGGTGTAACAAAAGAGGAATGATTTCATTGGTTTTATTTACGGGATGAAGATAAAGAATGTCTTGTGTTCAGGTAAGTTGCTGAAGTTGGCTTGCCTCATTGGAAAACGGAACCCTGAAGTGTGCGACGCAAAATGGCTCCCTCGCCGGCACCTGAGCCCGTTACACCAAACTGCATTTTCTGCTTTAGGTGTTTAAAAATTTCGTACCTCCCAGTTCGTATTTCGTACATGCCGATCCCTTACCTTTGCCCCCTCAAAAAAAGCGTTTATGGCAAATACTTCAGACATCAGCCGTGGCATGATCATTAAGCAGGACGGCAGTCTTTACAAAGTGATTGAATTTGGTGAAAACAAAACAGCCCGTGCGGCCGCCAAAGTATGGGCAAAATTAAAAGGGGTTGATAACAACCGTTCTATTGAAGTTACCTGGAACAGTGGTGAAACCATTTACCCCGTGCGTGTGGAGCGTCATGATTTCCAGTTTTTGTATAAAGATGATACCGGCTACAATTTCATGAATACCGAAAGTTTTGAGCAGATTGCCGTACAGGAAGCGGTGATTGATGCGCCTCAGTTTTTGAAAGAAGGGGATGCTGTGAGTGCCCTCATCAATACCGAAACGGACCAACCGATGAGTATTGAATTGCCTGATAAAATTGTGGTGAAGGTAACTTATAGTGAGCCCGGAGTTAGAGGTGATACAGCTACCCGTACATTAAAGCCGGCTACTGTTGAAACCGGGGCTACCGTAATGGTTCCTTTGTTTGTAAACGAGGGCGAACTCATCCGCATCAACACCAAAACAGGTGATTATGTGGAGCGTGTAAAAGAATAATTTCTGCAAATTATCAATAAACTGTAACGGGCCGATTTTTACTGAAATCGGCCCTTTTTTATTTGTTTTTGGGCTTAATTTGATGAAAATCGGCTAAAAATGATGAAAATCCACTTTGTTTCATACCTTAGCCGCCATTCAAAATTTCTCAACTAAATTAAACTTACGTTTATGGATTTGAAACAAATTCAGGAGTTGATCAAGATGGTCAACAAAAGCAATCTCAGTGAAGTAAGTATCGAACAGAAAGACTTTAAAATTACCATAAAACAAAAAGAAGAGATCATACAGCAGGCGGTGTTCAGTGGAGGTTATGCTCCGGCACCAATTGCAGCACCCGCTGCTCCGGCTTCTTTACCAGCTCCTGCAGCTGCACCTGCTGCTCCTGCAGCACCGGCAGCACCCAAAGCTGATGACAGCAAATACATTACCATCAAAAGCCCCATGATCGGAACCTTCTACCGCAAGGCTTCACCGGATAAACCTGCGTTTGTAGAAGTGGGTGATGAAGTAACACCCGGTAAAGTGGTATGTATTGTAGAAGCGATGAAACTCTTTAATGAAATTGAAAGTGAGGTGAAAGGAAAGATTGTAAAAGTGCTGGAAGATGATCATAGTCCCGTGGAATACGATCAGCCTTTGTTCCTTGTTGATCCCAGCTAAACAATTAGCTGATTAGCTAATGTGCTAATTAGCTGATGCAGGTTCAGACAGATTTGTTAATCATGAATATTCTGTTATGCAGAAAGAGCTCATTGACAATAACCCGATACTGAAACTCTCCATTGAATTTGCAAAAATGATACTTGATTATTGCGATGTATTGCAGGAGATGAAGAAGTACACAATCAGCACTCAGTTGTTAAAGTCAGGAACTTCCATTGGGGCAAATTGCATGGAAGCTCAAAATGCAGAGAGCAAAGCTGATTTTATCCACAAAATAAAAATTGCTGCAAAAGAGGCAGATGAAACACAGTATTGGTTAGTGCTTTGCAGCTACGGTAACAATTATCCTGATACCATACTGCTAGAAGAACGGTTAACAGAAATTCAAAAAGTGATCAACAAGATTTTAGGAACAGCCAAACGAAAACATCCATTTAGTTATATACTCAGTTTTTTCATTTTTTAATCGTTGATGTATTAATTAGCAAATTAGCACATCATCACATTAACTAATTGTTCAACCATGTTTAAGAAAATTTTAATTGCCAACAGGGGTGAGATTGCATTGCGTATCATCCGCACCTGTCGTGAAATGGGCATTCGTACAGTAGCGGTGTATTCAACGGCTGATCGTGAAAGTTTGCATGTGAAGTTTGCTGATGAAGCAGTTTGTATCGGTAAACCAGCCGGTGCAGATTCTTATCTCAATATTCCCAATATTATTGCGGCAGCTGAAATTACCAATGCAGATGCTATTCATCCCGGTTATGGATTCTTAGCAGAGAATGCACGTTTTGCTGAAATCTGCGGACAGAATGGTATTAAGTTCATTGGGCCCACGCCGGATCAGATCCGTTCAATGGGTGATAAGATTACCGCCAAAGAAACCATGATTAAAGCCGGTGTGCCGGTAGTGCCCGGCGGCGGTGGTTTGCTGGAAAGTGTAGAGCAGGCAAAATCCATTGCTAAGGAAGTAGGTTACCCGGTGATCCTCAAGGCAACAGCCGGTGGTGGTGGTAAGGGTATGCGTGTGGTGTGGACAGAAGAAGAACTGGAACGTAACTACAACATGGCCAAAACCGAAGCAGCCGCTGCGTTTAAGAATGATGGTGTGTACATGGAAAAGTTTGTGGAAGAACCACGTCATATTGAAATACAAGTAGCCGGTGATAGTTACGGAACCGTTTGTCATTTAAGTGAAAGAGATTGTTCTATTCAACGTCGTCACCAGAAATTAGTGGAAGAATCACCTTCTCCTTTTATGACGCCTGAACTGCGTAAAGCTATGGGCGAAGCCGCAAAAAAGGCCGCAGGTGCTATTGGTTATGAAAGTGTGGGTACTATTGAATTCCTTGTAGATAAGCACCGCAATTTCTACTTCATGGAAATGAACACCCGTATCCAGGTAGAACATTGTGTAACGGAAGAGGTTACCAATTTTGATTTGATTAAGGAACAGATCTTAATTGCTGCGGGTGAAAAGATCAGCGGTTTGGATTACGAACCGACCATGCATGCTATTGAATGCCGCATCAATGCAGAAGATCCTTACAATGATTTTCGTCCAAGCCCCGGAAAGATCACTACGTTGCATACACCGGGCGGACATGGTATTCGTGTAGATAGCCATGTGTACGCCGGTTATACCATTCCTCCGTACTATGATTCTATGATTGCCAAGATCATTGCTGTAGCACGTACCAGGGAAGAAGCCATCAACACCATGAGCCGTGCGTTGAGTGAATATGTGATTGAAGGTGTAAAAACAACCATTCCATTCCATCAGCAACTGATGAAAGATGAAAACTTCAGGAAGGGCAACTTTACAACCAAGTTTCTGGAAAGTTTCAAAATGAAATAATCAAAAATCCCGCTCATGAAGCGGGATTTTTGATTGAATGGCATTTTGTTTATTGAAGATTGCCGATTCGACTTTTAAATTCTAATACATGCATATGTAAATTTTTACTTATTACTAAGGTATCTGACGCCTCAACGGCGTCCTGATACCAAACACTAAATTTTAAGAGGCCTATGGTGTCAGGACGTTGAAAACGTCAGACACCTATTGAGAATCTTGCATATAGTTTAAAGAACAGTAAACTAAAATAGAAATTACAAACTAACAGCAAATAGAAAACCCCCGAAGACTCGGGGGTTTGTACGATTGCTTGCTACATTAAAAACTATCTTAAGAATAATAATTCTCTGTACTTAGGCAGGTACCAGCTGGCATCATCAACTAATAATTCCAGCTTGTCTACATGATAACGGATGTCATCAAAGTACTTACCTTTTACTTCATCGCAATAAGCTATAGCCATGGCACGTGTACCTTGTGTATTGTTGGCTTTCTTACGTGCTTCAATCATTTGCTCAACGAGGTCGCTTACCTTATTGATGTGCAATGAAATTTTCTCCAGTATCTGCAATTGATTGGCATAAGCACTCTTATCAACACCAATATCTTTTAACCCTTTAATGTTATTGATCAAAATGTTTTGATACTTGATAGCACCGGGTAAAATATGACTGGTGCAAAGCTCGCCCATAATTCGTCCTTCAATCTGTACTTTCTTAATGTACTTCTCCAGTTCAATTTCATGACGTGCTTCCAGTTCTGCATGATTATAAACACCAGTGCTTTCAAACAGTTCTTTTGCTTTTTTAGTCACCATGGCATCCAGAGCAAGTGGAGTTGTTTTTACATTAGGCAATCCACGACGCTCGGCTTCCTGCGCCCATGCTTCACTGTAACCATCACCTTCAAACAATACTTTTTTGCTTTCGCTGATGTATTGCTGCAATACATGCATGATGGCAATTTCTTTCTTATCACCTTTTTCAATCAAAGCATCCACTTCTTTTTTGAAACGGCTGAGTGTTTCTGCCATAATGGAATTGAGAACGGTCATGGCATTGGCACAGTTGGCGCTGGAACCCACCGCACGGAATTCAAATTTGTTTCCGGTAAAGGCAAAAGGTGAAGTACGGTTACGGTCTGTATTATCCAGGAGCAGTTCAGGAATACTCTTGTGTAAATCCAGTTTCAGAATCGCTTCGTCCTGCTCATCAAACTTATCCGTTACACGTTTTTCAACTGCATCTAAAACTTCACTTAAGTATTTACCAACAAATACAGAGATGATAGCAGGAGGCGCTTCATTCGCACCCAAGCGGTGATCATTACCGGCGCTGGCAATAGAAGCACGCAACAGATCTGCATACACATCCACTGCACGGATCACATTCACAAAGAAGGTGAGGAACATTAAATTGGTCTTGGGCGTTTTGCCGGGAGCCAACAAGTTTACACCGGTATCAGTAGCCATACTCCAGTTGTTGTGCTTACCACTACCGTTAATACCTGCAAATGGTTTTTCATGCATCAATACACGCAGGTTATGACGACGAGCTACACGATCCATTACATCCATCAACAAAGAGTTATGATCAACGGCAATACTTACTTCTTCAAAAATAGGAGCGCACTCAAACTGTGCAGGCGCTACTTCATTATGACGTGTACGTAAAGGAATACCGAGTTTATAAGATTCAGTTTCAAAATCTCTCATGAAAGCATATACACGCTCAGGAATAGAACCAAAGTAATGATCTTCCAACTGTTGGCCTTTTGCAGGAGAGTGACCAAACACTGTACGTCCGCTCAACACTAAATCTGGACGGGCATTGAACAATGCCTCATCCACTACAAAATATTCCTGTTCCCAGCCGAGTGTAGCAGTAACACGTGTTACATTCTTATCAAAATAATTACAAACCTCAACGGCATTTTTATTTAATGATTCGAGTGATTTAAGCAAGGGACCTTTGTAATCCAGTAATTCACCGGTGTAAGAAACAAAGATGGTAGGAATACAAAGTGTTTTACCGCTTCCTGTTTCCAGGATAAAAGCAGGCGAAGAAGGATCCCATGCTGTATAACCACGGGCTTCAAAAGTGGCACGCAAACCTCCGCTTGGGAATGAAGAAGCATCAGGTTCCTGTTGTATTAATGCAGCACCGTCAAATTCTTCAATAGCGGTACCATCACCTTTCAACGTAAAGAAAGAGTCGTGTTTCTCTGCAGTTGTTCCGGTAAGCGGTTGAAACCAGTGTGTGTAATGTGTTACACCTTTTGCTTCTGCCCATTGACGGATACCGCTTGAAATCTGGTTGGCCATAGAACGGTCAATGCGTTTGCCGCCTTTTACAGATGCCACCAGGCTTTTGTATGCCTCATCACTTAAATATTCACGGGCTGTTTTGAGGGTAAAAACATTTTCACCAAAAATGGCTGTGATTTTGGTAGAGTCGCCGGCTTGTGCATCAGGCTGAACTCTTAAATTGTCGATTGCTTTAAAACGGAGAGACTGCATGAGTTGAGTTATTTTGAAATGCAAAAAAAAGGAAAACCACTCAAAAAACTTAAAGAATTTACGAATGTAACCTGTTTTTTATCAACACAAACAGTTGTTTTTGTTGAAATCGGCCCGTTAAACCATTGAATCGCACCAGTTAACCGGGGGAACAAAAAACATAAAAATTATTTTAATGTATAATTTGACCATTTGCTTGTTGCAAGTATGGGAACAATGAGCAGTGGTAGGAAAATGCTGCGGTATCTTACAATTGCCCCTAATTGGGGAACGATATAACCGGTGAGCAGCAGCAGCGAAAGTGAGATGAGCAGGAAGAATAAAATGACTGAGTGTCGGTAAGGATTTTCAGTAAAGCGGAAGAACCAAACAAAAATGATGAGCCAGAGTATAAATAATTCAATAGCACAAACAAGATAAAGTGGTGAATCAATCTCAGTAATATAGGGTCTTGCCAGGGTATGATTGAGGGCTTGCGGGGCATTTTTTGCAAAGCTGGGAAAAGTGGCTTTCAGTTCCCGTTGCGGTAAGATGGAATTACCCCCCAGCTTTTGAAAATCTTTTTGCCGCAGTACAATGGAAATCGGCAGGTCCACTTTTGGATGGATATATTTTGATGTAAAGAAAAGTGTAATGCCAATAACCGTTACCAGCCCGAACGCTATCCATTTTTGTTTGAAAAAACGTTCGGCCAGCCACCATGCAGCAAAACCCGGAACCGCAGCAAGCACAACATGATTCCTAACCGGGAAAATGAACAGGACCAGCATACCTATCAGCAACAATCGTTTCCATCCCAGCTTCTTTTCTTTCAAACCGAAATGAAAAAGATAAGCAGCCAATGCCAGCAATGTAAATACAAGTCCGTCTTTATGAATACCGGATGTCCAGAATAAAAAAGAAGGAATAAGAAAAGTACCGATAGTTAATAATTTCAACTTACCCGGGAACACATCATTCATGATGCGTAGAAAAGCAATGGGCCCGAAAAATGTGAGGAAGGAATAAAAAATAACATTCACATAATAACGGGAGCCGCTGAGCAGGTTAAAAATAGAAACCAGCCGCACCATATAGTTGTGCTTCAGGTCTTTCCAATAAGAATTTACTGAAGAAAATAAATGGCGGTAAAGTTTATGCTCAGGGTTGTCAAAAATGCTTCCGAAATAACGGGCAGGATCTTCCAGCAGCAGTTTTTTTGCATCATCACCCTGAAAGAAAAAACTCCAGGAATCAGAAGCTAAATGATAATTCGGAATATGCTGGTAATACCAACCGTAAGCAATACCGGCAGTTACTTTCAATAGAAATAAACTAAGGATAGCCCAAACCGGCAACCCGGTTTTTTGAATAAACCCGGTGCGGGTGATAAGCCAGCAGAACAAAACGAGATATATGACAAACAGGAAATAAGTCATGTTGGATTTGTCAAAATAAAATAATTCTTTCCACAGCATCAAACCATTCCTGCAGCAATCGTACTTTTGCGCTTTCTCACACATTATGGAAGTAACAGTTAAAACAGCCCAACAACTTCGCTTAACCGAAGATGAATTTGAACTTATTAAACAGAAATTAGGACGCACGCCCAACTTTAATGAACTCTGTGCCTTCAGCGGTATGTGGAGTGAACATTGCAGTTATAAAAACTCCATCAAGTGGTTAAAGACATTGCCACGTGATGGCGGACGAATGCTCGTAGCTGCAGGTGAAGAAAATGCGGGGTTGATGGATATTGGTGATAACCTGGGAGTGGTATTTAAAATTGAAAGTCACAATCACCCCAGTGCTATTGAACCGTTCCAGGGAGCTGCAACAGGTGTGGGTGGTATTCACCGGGATATTTTTACGATGGGTGCACGCCCCATTGCTGCACTCAACTCCTTACGCTTCGGTAATCTGAAAGAAGCCAAAACACAACATCTCCTGGGTGGTGTGGTGCATGGTATTGGTCATTATGGCAACTGTTTTGGTGTGCCTACTGTTGGCGGTGAAATTTATTTCGAAGAATGCTATCATACCAATCCATTGGTAAATGCAATGAGTGTGGGTATTGTTAAAGCAGGTGAAACTGTGAGTGCTACTGCAGCGGGGTTAGGTAATCCTGTTTTCTTTGTAGGAAGTGCTACCGGTAAAGATGGAATTGGCGGCGCCAGTTTTGCCAGTGCTGATATTACAGCTGAAAGTGCGGAAGAATTACCTGCCGTTCAGGTGGGTGATCCGTTCCAGGAAAAGAAATTGTTAGAAGCTTGCCTGGAAGTAATACAAACAGGTGCTGTTGTGGGTATGCAGGATATGGGTGCGGCAGGTATCATTTGTTCTACTGCGGAAATGAGTGCCAAAGGCGCCGTAGGAATGCGCATTGATCTGGATAAAGTACCTACACGTCAGCAGAACATGAAGACATGGGAATTATTACTCAGCGAAAGCCAGGAACGGATGCTTATGGTGGTGGAGAAAGGAAAAGAACAATTGGTACTGGATGTGTTTGAAAAATGGGATTTGCCTTGTAGTGAAATTGGTGAAGTAACAGATGATGGTTTGCTTAAGTTTTACATGCATGGTGAACTGGAAGCAGAAATTCCGGCGTATGAATTAGTGCTCGGTGGCGGTGCTCCTCAATACACAAGAGAATATAGTGAACCGAAATACTTTGAACAAATCAAACAGTTCAATGCGGATGCCATTGCGGTACCAACAGATTTAAAAGCAGTAGCAGAGCAATTGATTCAAATCCCGAACATCGCCAGCAAAAAAGTAGTCTATCATCAATACGACAGTATGGTGGGAACCGGTAATACATCTACCAACAATCCTACTGATGCACAGGTGGTGCATGTAAAAGGAACCAAAAAAGGATTAGCTGTAACTACTGATTGTAACAGCCGCTATGTATTTGCTGATCCTTACAAAGGTGCTATGATTGCGGTGAGTGAGGCGGCAAGAAATATTGTGTGCAGTGGTGGTGAGCCTTTAGGCGTTACCAACTGTTTGAACTTTGGTAATCCTTATGATCCGCAGGTGTATTACCAGTTTGTACATGCGATCAAAGGCATGGGCGATGCCTGCCGAAAATTCAATACACCTGTTACGGGTGGTAATGTGAGTTTTTATAATCAAAGTCCTGATGGCCCTGTGTATCCTACACCAACCATCGGTATGGTCGGCTTACTGGAAAACATCAACGATCGTATGACGCTTGATTTTAAAGCCGAAGGTGATGTGATCTTTTTAATCGGAAAGTCTACCAACGATATTGCCAGCAGCGAATACCTGCACAAAATTCATGGTGTAGAGTTCAGCCCTGTTCCTCATTTTGAACTGGAAGAAGAATTTGCATTACAACAGAAGATAGCAGCACTCATCAGCAAAAAAATCATTGCGAGTGCACATGATGTGAGTGAAGGTGGTTTGTTTACGACCTTGCTGGAAGCATCGTTTAACCGCAATCTTGGTTTTGATGTTACGGCTGCTGATGCAGGTATCCGCAAAGACGCTTATTGGTTTGGCGAAGGTCAAAGCAGGGTAGTGGTGAGTGTGAAGCCGGAGAAAGTGGCGTTGTTGCGTAATGAATTAAAAGACTTTCCTCATGCTGAATTGGGTTTTGTTACCAATGGTTCAGTAGTGGTAGATGGTGCTGATTGGGGTTTGAGTTTAACCTGGAAAGAAAAATATGATGCAGCCATTGAAAATTTACTGGCAGGTCATGAAAGTGAGCATGCTTTAACGGCATTATAGTAAGTTTCCAACTATAGGTTGTAATTATAAATAACTGTAGATGGTTATTCTTGAGTTTATTTTGGAATTTTTAATTCAGATAGTTTGGGAAGGAGTACTTCGATATGTAGGAGCCTGTGTTCGATTTATATTCTCTAAAGATAACTTTCAAGAATCATTTCGTAATGATAATAGCCCTTTAATTGGTTTAGGTTGTCTTTTTTTATTTATAGTAGTTTTCTTTTGGTTCAAATAGTAATTATTAGGTATGAGTTCAAATGAAAATAATAGAGGCTTACAGGTTACCCCTTCTGGGGAAGAGGGAGGCGCTATCATTGTTACAGGTGCTGCTGGGTTCATTGGCAGTTGCATGGTGCAATACCTGAACGAGTTGGGCTATACCAATTTGATTTTAGTGGATGAGTTCAGCCGTGCTGATAAAAAGCCCAACCTTGACGGAAAGAAATTTCAATTCACCATTGAAAGGGAAGAATTATTTACATGGTTGTATTCCACTAAGCCAAAGATTGATTTTGTAATTCACCTGGGAGCAAGAACAGATACAACAGAATTCAACTACAGTATTCATCAGCATCTCAATGTGGAATATTCCCAGCATATCTGGAACTATTGCACAGTTAATAATGTGCCGCTTATTTACGCCTCCTCTGCGGCGACTTATGGGGATGGAGCAATGGGTTATAAAGATGAGCATACGCTTTGTTACGATTTAAAACCTCTGAATCCTTACGGCATTTCTAAAAACGAGTTTGATAAATGGGTGTTGCACCAGGAAGATCATCCGCCGTTTTGGGCAGGTTTGAAATTCTTCAATGTGTATGGTCCCAATGAGTATCACAAAGCCCGCATGGCCAGTGTTATTTTTCATTCTTTCAATCAAATTCAACAAAACGGTTTTGTAAAACTGTTCCGTTCCCATAAAGAAGGGTTTAAAGACGGAGAACAGCTTCGTGATTTTGTATATGTGAAAGATGTGGTGAAAGTGATTGGTTGGATGATGCAGCATCAACCGGCATCTGCCATTTACAACCTGGGAACCGGCAAGGCCAGAACTTTTTATGACCTGGTGAAAGCCACTTTTACAGCACTGGGTTTAGAAACAAAGATTGAATTCATTGATATGCCTGAAGATATCCGTGACAAGTATCAATATTTTACGGAAGCTGATATGGCTAAACTCAGGAACGCCGGTTATAACGAACCATCTTACAGTTTGGAAGAAGGCGTTACAGATTATGTTGCCAATTATCTTTCACGCAACAGGTATTATTGATAACTTCCTGTATGCGAAAACGGCTCCGCATCATACGGTATTTTTTGTTTCTTGTATTTATAACTTCTTTCATTACCGTATTACTTGTTCATCTGTTTGAAAAAAACAGGCTTGATCATACGTTCAGTGGTCCTTATTTTCAGAAAGATACCCTGGCAGTTGCCGTGCATACCCCGAATCTTCAAAAAGATGAACTTTTTGCGGAACACCCATCGGGCCGCATCCGCAAGCAATACAACAACAAAGGTTTTATCAGCGCTGGAATTACTGCTGATGTAAAGACGGGTACCCGCCGTATCCTTTTCACAGGCGATTCCCATACAGATGGTGTTGTATGGACAGAAGAAAACTTCTGCACCCTTTTACAGGATACATTGAATCAAACAAAACAATCTGTTGAAATACTTAATGCAGGATCCGGTTTCTACAGTTTTGAAAATTACAAAGGCGTTTTGCAACGTAACCTGTATTTGAAGCCTGATGAGTTTGTGATTATGGTTTACACAGGTAATGATTTTGTTGAGAACCTGTTCTATGATTATCATTGGTACAATCCGCTGCAATCGCTCCGGCAGTTCAGAGCAAGGCTGGGGTGGAGGTATCAATATCCATTGATGTACAACAGCCAGTCTTTAGCACAGGTTTTATACTTCTCCTTTTATCCCCTGCAGGAGCAGCAGGCAGTGGCAATTGCAAAAGAAAACCTGAAGATGATTGATGCGCTTTGCCGCAAGAATGAAATAGCACTCAAAATTGTATTTATTCCTTCAGCATTTGATGTTGATACCGGCTATCAGCAAAAAATTCAAAAAGCTTATTCATATACTAACCAAGAGCTTACGGTGAACCGCAGGCTTACAACAGAACTTTTACAATGGTGCAAAGCGGCATCTGTTTCAACTGTTGATTTGTTTAATGATATGAGTCCCGAGTTGTTTTATCAGGAAGATCAGCATCTCAACCCGGCAGGTAATCAAAAAATAGCCCGTTTACTCAAACCTTTCTTTCTCAAATAGAACTTGATGGCAGCAGTGCTTTGAGTTACCTTTGTTACAAAGCACATCACATGAATAAGAAAATAGCCATCATCGGCGGCGGTAATTTAGGAGTAGCCATTGCAGAAGGATTGATCAAGAGCGGTTTCTCTCTTCCTGAACATATCATCATTACCAAGCGGAACATCAAAACCCTTACGGATATTGAAAGTAAAGGTGTACTCGTTACCAGCGATAACAATGAAGCCGTTCGTTATGCTGACCTTGTGATATTGGCTGTAAAGCCGTTTCAAATAAAAGAAGTAGTGCTTGGTTTCAAAGATGAATTGCAAAGTACACGACATACATTGGTGAGTGTTGTTACCGGTGTACTCATAAAAGATATGCGTGAATGGGTGGGCAATGATATTCCGGTAGTGCGTGCTATGCCTAATACGGCCATTGCCATACAGGAAAGCATGACCTGCCTGAGCTCACACAACACCCCTCAGGAACAACTGGATTATGTGCATGACCTGTTTTCACAACTCGGCCGTGTAGCGTTGATTGAAGAAAAACTGATGGATGCTTCTACTGTTTTAGGTGCCTGCGGTATTGCTTTTGCACTGCGTTATATACGAGCCAGCATTCAGGGTGGTATTGAAATTGGTTTTGATGCAAAAACAGCCACACTCATTGCTGCACAAACGGTAAACGGCGCTGCTGAATTATTGATTCAGAAAGGTACACATCCTGAAGCTGAGATTGACAAAGTAACTACACCACGTGGTTGTACCATTGCAGGATTGAATGAAATGGAACACCGTGGTTTCAGTTCTTCATTGATACGTGGTATAAAAGCGAGTTATGAAAGTATTTAATAAAGAATACCTGTTTCAAGATCCAGTTGCAATAGTTTTACGAGGAGTTTATATTTTGATGAGTTTCTTAGTGATTGACCGATGGCGCCACCTACAAATCCGGGTAAATCAGATCCTGTGTTGATACCGGTGCCTCTGAAAGGCCTTGGTATTCTATAAGTCATGTCAATTTTTTTTGCTCCTTTACAATAGAAAATATCGTTGTACCTGATCAGTTCAAAAAAAGCATTCGCACCCTGAATATAGATACGCTCTCCATCGCTGAACCCCCAGATTTTTCGTAGCGGAATTTCGAGGCCTGCTGCATCTTTTACGTACAGCACATCAGCAAGAGACATTTTCTTAATTTCAAAGTCTTTGATACCGGGTTTGTTATTTTTAAATTCATCGTACGACTGATAAACTCCTTTAACAGGTTTTTCATCACTCAGGATTCTGATGTTTTTAAAGCTGCTTGAAAAAGAATCAACCTTATCAAAAGTTAATTTTTTGCCTTTTGTAATCTTTTCATTCAAATCAATGCTTGCTACTGAAGCAATACCTGCTTTAATACTTTGTTGCAGGTAAGTTTCAACTTCAGATTCTTTCATTTTGTTGTCAATGATAATAGTGTCGTATCTCTGTAAGGGTGTAAAATAGCCTTGTTTCAAAGCATAAAATTCAAAAGTAGTACGTACGCCGCCGGTATAGGCTGTTTGCATTCTCCTGTCATTGTCATTGATCCACTTGTTTTCAAATTCGGAGCTTATCCAGAGTCTGCGGATAATCATAATGAGTTGGTGTGAGGCAGTGTCTTGAAATTCAGAAAAACTATGAATGTATTTTTCTGTTTCGGAAACAGTACTTGTTTTAAACCTGTAATATTTTGTATTATAATTTCCGTTTCCGTTAAAGGTTTCAAAATGAGTAATACCTGCAACAGACGTGTCTGTACGATAATCAAGTATTTTGATTGAATGATAAGGCAGCAGACTTTTTTCTTTAGGTGTTTCATTTTTAAAGTTGATCATTACGGGACTAATATCGCTGAAAAGTTCGTTGTGGCCGCTCCCTGATTGGGCACATAGAAAAGAAGGTAGCAGGGAAACTAAAAGCAGTAATGTGTATTTCATACAAGCAATTTATTTATTCTTTGCCTAATTTAGAACCGGAATGAAAGGAATGAAATATTTTTTAATGATTCTTTTCCTGTCTATTGAAAACAGGCTAATTGCTCAACACAAAGATTCTTTTGCTGTTCAACTCTTTACTGAAGTGTATGCATCCTCTGTTCCCAATCAACCTTTTAATAAACTCCGCCCGGCATTTCAATACAACTATACAAAAGCAAACAATGCGGGTGTAAACATGTCTTTAGCCAGAGTGCATTTTTCCACGCAACGTTTCAGAACCAATTTTGGATTAATGGCGGGTGATTATGCAACGGCCAATCTTGCAGCAGAAGAGCCTTGGGCAAGAGCGGTTTTTGAAGCCAATGTGGGAATAAAACTT
The DNA here is from genome assembly GCF_045780045.1 of Lacibacter sp. MH-610. Lineage (NCBI taxonomy): Bacteria > Pseudomonadati > Bacteroidota > Chitinophagia > Chitinophagales > Chitinophagaceae > Lacibacter > Lacibacter sp. MH-610. Next base: position 2,977,360 of record NZ_CP116002.1, on the reverse strand, counting down.
TCTAATAAAAAAGAATTGTGGCTGGATGCCGGTTTGATGCCATCCCATATCGGTTTTGAATCAGCTATCGGAAGAGATAACTGGGCGGCAACAAGAAGTATTGTGGCAGATAATTCACCTTATTATGAAACTGGTCTGCGTTTCAGTTTTCAACCCAATGCCAAATGGTATATGGCTGCACTGGCACTTACAGGCTGGCAGCGAATAACATTTGCACAGGAAAAGAAGCACCCTTCCTTTGGAACACAGATCACCTTTAAGCCATCCTCAAAATTCAGCATCAACCATAGTTCTTTTGCAGGCAAAGCACCTTATTCCTTTGCATCTGTAAACCGTTATTACTCCAATCTGCACACTACAATCCAGTTGCACAAGAATCTTGCCATGTTCATTTGTTGGGATATAGGAATTGAATACAAACCAAATGCATTCAGAAAAAACGCCACCTGGAATGCCTGGAATGCACAGGTTCAATACAAACCTTCCGGCAGCAAGTGGCAATTCAATGCCCGTTATGAGCGGTTTATTGATCGCAACACCATTCTGTTTGAACTGCCGGAGCAGATTTATCACCAGTTTAATGTGCATCACACCTCCATCAACATTGATCGTTTGCTGGGAAAAGGCTTTTTACTGCGTGCAGAAGCTAATTATCAATCATCCCCTTACCCGATTTTCAGAAAAGACACCCGATTAACGTATCGGCAGTTCAGTGCCTTCCTCATCACTTCGTATAACTTTCAATATTCCAAAAAAAGATAGCTGTTTTCTTACCCTGTTTTTCCACAATAAAAGGTTTGATTTTTTTCAATAAAAAAATCACCGTAGGTTTGCATGACCTCCACGATTTTATTTCCACTTTTTACATTGCGGGAAGGTCAGCAAAACCGAAATTCTTTTTTTATGGCCAAGTACATTTTTGTTACCGGTGGCGTAACATCTTCATTGGGTAAGGGTATTATAGCAGCTTCGCTGGCGAAGTTGTTACAGGCCCGTGGGTTTAAGGTAACAATCCAGAAATTCGACCCCTATATTAACGTTGATCCCGGCACTTTGAATCCTTACGAGCATGGTGAATGTTTTGTAACGGATGATGGTGCTGAAACAGACCTCGACCTTGGTCATTATGAGCGTTTCTTAAACATTCCTACATCACAGTCTAACAACGTTACAACCGGCAGGGTTTATCAAACTGTTATCAATAAAGAGCGTGAAGGTGCTTATCTCGGTAAAACGGTGCAGGTAGTACCGCATATTACGGATGAGATCAAACGCCGTATGTTGCTGTTGGGTAAAGATGGCAGGTTTGATATTGTGATTACAGAAATCGGCGGAACGGTGGGTGATATTGAATCCTTACCGTTTGTAGAAGCTGTTCGACAAATTCAATGGGAATTGCCGGAAGAAGATTGCCTGGTGGTACATCTTACACTCATTCCTTATTTGAAAGCAGCGAAAGAATTAAAAACAAAGCCCACCCAGCACAGTGTGCGTATGCTGAGCCAGGAAGGGGTACATCCTGATATTATTGTTTGCCGTACTGAAAAACCATTGAGTACAGAGCTGCGCCGTAAAATCGCTTTGTTCTGTAATGTAAAACAGGAAGCGGTGATTGAAGCCAGTGATGCGGCTACTATTTATGAAGTGCCTTTGTTGATGTTGAAAGAGAAACTGGATGTGATCTGTTTGAAAAAACTAAGTGTTACCATTTTTCCTGAGCCGGATTTAGATAACTGGAAACGATTCCTCGACAAACTGAAATATCCCAAGAGCCAGGTTAATATTGGCTTGATCGGAAAATACATTGAACTGCAGGATGCGTACAAATCCATCCTTGAATCTTTCATTCATGCAGGTGCTATGAATGAGTGTAAGGTAAATGTGGTGAATGTACACAGTGAATTCATTACTGAACAGAATGTAAGTGAAAAACTCGCCGGTCTGGATGGTTTGCTGGTGGCGCCCGGTTTTGGTAACCGTGGTATTGAAGGAAAGATTACCGCTATTAAGTATGCACGTGAAAACGCATTGCCTTTCTTTGGTATTTGTTTGGGTATGCAAATGGCCTGTGTGGAGTTTGCACGCAATGTGTTAGGACTGAAAGAAGCACATTCTTTTGAAATGAATCCTGAAACACAGGATGCGGTAATTGATCTCATGGAAGAGCAGAAGAAGATTACGGCCAAAGGTGGTACCATGCGTTTGGGTTCTTATCCCTGCGATATAAAAGCCGGTACATTGGCAGAGAAGATCTACAGCAGTCAGCATATTAACGAACGTCACCGTCATCGTTATGAGTTTAACAATAAATACCTGCAGGCATTTGAAGAAGCAGGCATGGTAGCCAGTGGCACCAATCCTGAAACAGGTTTGGTAGAAATCATTGAGAATCCAAAACATCCATTCTTTATCGGTGTGCAATATCATCCGGAGTTGAAGAGTACGGTAGAAAAACCGGCACCATTGTTTGTACATTTTATTAAAGCAGCCAAAGACTATTCAGAAAAGCAACAGTCTATCAAAAATCCGTTGCTGGAGAGTGAGATGATATGAAATGAAAGTGAGAAATTGAAAATGAAAAATTAGAAAGTGAGGGCGGTGCCTTCACTTTTTTTGTTGCCGGAGCGAGATGTAATGCTATTCAGACTTTTAAACTATGCTTAATTTAGTTTCTAAGGTGTCTGACGTTTTCAACGTCCTGACACCAGTAACTATTTTGAAATTCGGAGTGTGGTATCAGGACGCCGTTTAGGCGTCAGATACCTTAAAATCAGGAAGAATTGAAGTTATTTATTTAAAACAAATTAAATATCGAATTGGTATTAATAGTATTCAACTTATAACATTAAAATATGAGTCAACCATTTTAAAGGTTAGGAGATTTTTCCAATGTCGAAATGACGAGAATACTTTTTTTAAGATATTTATTTATGGTTGCAGTCTTTTTCTTTTCACCAAGTCTCGCAAGTAACCACGCCGTCATTTCGAACAGAGCCATAGGAGTATTCAAATTATATTACTGTTGCGGCGGAGTGAGAAATCTCTAAATCCTGATGAACTTAAAAATCAATAAGCCTTTTATTCTTGTCATTTCAAAACATTCATTTTCTTTCCTAACTTCCTCCCATGCAAACCATCCTCTTTATCATGGGTGTTTCCGGCAGTGGCAAAACAACTGTTGGGAAATTATTGAGTGAACAAACAGGTATTCCTTTTTTTGATGGGGATGATTTTCACTCAACTGCTAACATTGAAAAAATGAAAGCAGGAATTCCGTTAACGGATGAAGACAGGGCAGCCTGGTTGCAAAGCCTGAATCAATTGGCAAAAGAAAATGAAACAAGAGGAGCTGTGATTGCCTGTTCAGCTTTAAAAGAAACATACAGGCAACAATTAGCTGATGGATTGCACCATGTGCAATGGGTGTATTTAAAAGGCAGCTATGCGTTAATTCATGAACGGATGTTGCAACGGCCGCATCATTATTTTTCAGCAGCCATGCTGCAAAGTCAATTTGATATTCTGGAAGAACCTTTCCATGCATGGGTATTTGATGTGCAGGAAGACCCGCACAGTATTGCAGCATCCATCTTAAAACATTTTGTTATGCAATCAGATTTCGGGATAATTGGATTAGGCGTAATGGGGAAAAGCCTGGCGTTGAATATGGCGGGGAAAGGAGTGAAGCTTTCATTGTACAACCGCTATGTAAAAGGTCAGGAAGAAAAAGTAGCTGAACAATTTATCACTCACAATCCAATATTGAAAGAAGCAAAAGCTTTTGAAGATCTTTCTGCGTTTGTGCAATCACTGGCTATGCCCCGTAAAATTTTGCTCATGGTAAATGCCGGTGCGGCTGTTGATGCTGTGGTTGAAGAGTTGAAACCTTTACTTTCAAAAGGTGATATTATCATTGATGGCGGTAATTCTTTTTATAAAGACACGGAAAGGAGAATACAGGAGTTGAATCAATATGGTTTTCATTTTATTGGTGCCGGTATTTCAGGAGGGGAAGAAGGCGCATTAAAAGGTCCATCTATTATGCCGGGAGGTGATGCAACTGCTTACAGTCAGGTACAACCCATTCTTGAATCTATTGCGGCAAAAGATAAAAGCGGAAAGCCCTGTTGTGCTTATATCAGTAATGGCGGCAGCGGACATTTTGTAAAGATGGTGCACAATGCCATTGAGTATGCAGAAATGCAGTTGCTGAGCGAAGTGTATGCTGTAATGCGGAATGGATTGCAACTCTCACAGGATGCTATTGCAGCAATATTTCAACAATGGAATGAAAAGGAACTTAACAGTTATTTGTTAGAAATTACCATTGACATTCTGCAAACAAAAGAAGGAGAGGATTGGTTGCTGGATAAAATTCTGGATACCGGCAGCAGTAAAGGAACAGGAAGCTGGGCTGTAGCTATAGCAGCGGAACTGGGAGTGCCTGCAGGTATGATGACATCGGCTTTGTATGCCCGTTATCTTTCTGCACAAAAGCAAACAAGAGTACAGGCAGCAGCAGCGTTGAGTACATCCCAAGCTTCTGTATCAATTTCAACAGAACAGTTACAGCAGGCTTATGCATTGGCACGCATCATCAATCATGTACAGGGTTTTGAATTGATCAAAACGGCTGCTCTAAAGTATCAATGGGGTATCAACTGCAGCGAGCTGGCGAGAATATGGACCAACGGTTGTATCATCCGTTCAACACTCATGGAACAATTGACAGGTATTGTTTCAGCAGATAATCTATTACTTCATCCGTTGATAATAACATCCATTCAGCAACAACTTGATTCCTTAACTCAAACGGTAACGGCATCACTTCAAAGCGGTATAGCAGTTCCTGCGTTGTGTGAAGCATTGCATTATATCCATGCCATGAGTACGGAACAGTCTGCTATGAATCTGATCCAGGCACAAAGGGATTATTTTGGAGCACATACGTATCAACGGATTGATGATGCAAGTGGAAAGGCTTATCATACACAATGGAAGAACGAAAATTAGATAAACAGATCCAAAATCAAAACACCAATCAATCCCATCACCGCCACAATGGTTTCCATCACACTCCAGGAACGGATGGTATCTTTTACAGAGAGATTAAAATATTCTTTGAACATCCAGAAACCGGAATCATTTACATGAGAGAACATTAAACTGCCGGCACCAACAGCCAGCACCATCAGTTCAGGATTTACCGCTCCATTGCCTGCTAAAGACGCAACAATACCGGCTGCTGTTAATCCGGCAACAGTTGCTGAGCCAAGGCATACACGAATAACAGCGGCAATCAACCACCCCAATACTAATGGATGAACAGGGATGCTGCCAAGCTGTTGTGCAATGGTAGTATTTACGCCACTGTCAACCAATACCTGTTTTAATGCACCTGCCCCGGCAATGATGAGCAGAATCACTGCTACTTCTTTTACAGCATCACCATACCAGTTCATGATTGTTTTTAAAGCGTAACCTTTTCGCCAACCAAGAACATACGTTGCAAACAATAAGGATATTAAAAGAATGATTACGGGGTCACCTATAAAAGTTAACAAGTCCTGTACCTGTTTGGAAGGAGTGCTGATGAATGGAATAATTGAAAAGATAATGAGCAATACAGCAGGCAATAATGCTGAAGTATAACTGCTCAAAATTCCGGGTAATGATTGTTTTGTTTCATGCTGCTGAAACAACTGAAGTGGTGGCGTTTTGATACGTTGCATTGTTTTGGCGAAAATTGGCCCGGCAACAATGATAGCCGGAATGGCGATGATGATGCCATAGAGTAACACTTTGCCCGGAGCCGCCTGTAACTGTACACTCAAAGCCATGGGAGAGGGATGTGGTGGTAAAAATCCATGTGTAACAGAAAGAGCAGCCAGCATGGGTATGGCAATCAGCAAGGTATTGGCACCCGTACGATAAATAACAGCAAAGGCCAATGGCACCAGTAACACAAAACCTACATTGTAAAATAATGGAATGCCCACAATAAAACCGGTGAGCATCATGGCCCATTGTAGTTTGTTGGTACCAAACAGTTGAATGAGTGAATCAGAAATGGTTCGGGCCGCACCTGTTTCAGCAACTAATTTACCCAGCATGGCACCGAGGCAAATGATTACAGCCAGTTCGCCCAACATACTTCCAATTCCTGTTTTCACAGAGCCCGTTAATTGTGATATAGGAATACCTAACAGGTATCCGGTAATGAGCGAAACAATGAGAAAGGCTAGAAAGGGATGCAGCTTCATCCATGCAATGAGCAGGATGAGTGTTGTTAATGCCAGCAGAATGATGAGTATGGTCATGCCTGCAATGTATCAAGATGAGGCATCAAATTATTTAAAATACTTTGACTCCTGAATTTTATTTTGAAACAAAGCTGTAGATGAGCGAAGCTGCTTTTGCCGAAGCATTTCCCCCGGCTGATAATAGTTCTTTCAACTGTTGATAATCCTTGAGCATCTGTTCCCTGGCAGCTGCGCCCGGCAATATTTTTTTCAGTTCAGTGGTCAGTTGCTCTGCATTCATTTCATGCTGAATCAACTCTTTTACCACTTCTTTATCCATGATCAGATTCACCAATGAAATGTATTTGATGTTGATGAGCCGTTTGGCAATCTGGTAGGAAATTTCATTACCCTTATAACATACAACTTCCGGAACTCCAAATAAAGCAGTTTCCAGAGTAGCGGTACCACTGGTTACCAATGCTGCTGTTGATTGCTGTAATAAAGCATAGGTTTGATTTGATACAGAAGATACGTTGTGATAGTCTTTGATTAAAGATAGATAAAAAGAATCGTCCAGTCCGGGAGCTTTGGCTACTACAAACTCATAATCCGGAAACGCTTTACTTACTTCCAGCATCACCGGAAGTTTCTTTAAGATTTCCTGTTTTCTGCTGCCCGGCAAAATCGCAATGATTGGCTTTGAGCTTTTAGCTGCAAGCTGCAAGTGTTCCGGCTCATAGCTTGCGGCTTTTTGCCTGAAGCTATTGATTTCGTCCACTAAAGGGTGCCCCACATACTCCACCTTCCAGTTCCATTTGTTTTGATAATAGTCTTTTTCAAACGGAAGAATCACCAGCATCTGATCAATACACTGCTTCATCATTTTTACACGGTTCTCCTTCCAGGCCCATACCTGCGGTGAAATATAGTAGATGACTTTAATATTGTTTTCTTTCGCCCATCTGGCAATACGTAAGTTAAAACCCGGGTAATCAATTAACACCAGTACATCCGGTTGAAACTGCAGAATATCTTCTTTGCAAAATGAAAGGTTTTTTAAAATGGTGCTGATGTTTTTCAATACTTCCACAAAACCCATAAACGCCAGTTCACGGTAATGTCTTACCAATGTGGCTCCGGCAGCTTCCATTTTATCACCTCCCCAGCAACGGATGGTTGCATGTGCATCCTGTGCATGTAATGCTTTAATTAGATTACTTCCGTGTAAATCGCCGCTGGCTTCGCCTGAAATTAAATAATACTTCATGTAATAATGCGTCAAAAGCAAAGATAGGAGATGAGTGAGAAGTGTTTTTTGATAAAGAGATACCATTAATTCTACCTGTTCAGTAGTTTATTTTCAGCCTCATTTTAAACGTTGGGCATCATCGCAACTTTGCCCTGAAACCTTTGCCCGGTAAGGGTTTTATAATTTCGTTTGCAAATTGCAGGGCATGAAACAACCCCTGTTTTCATTTTTTTCTGAAAATACACGCATCTACTTTTGTGTAACAAAACAGAAAAGCACACCATTCGTACCGTGCCTCTTTCAATACAGCGATGCTGCCATAACCAACTGCAACGGTTCACTTGCCACGAACGATTTTAGGAATTAAGATTTGTGAACAATTAAAATTTGAATGAACATGAACAGAACAATTAAAAGTGCAGCTCTTGGATTAGTGGCTTTGGTAGCAGTAAACTTTGCTTCAGCAACCCCCACTCCATATAACAATGCTGCAGAACTCAAACTGGTAGGCCGTGCAAATAACCAGCCTTTGTACCAGTTAAACATCAACAACACAACTGCCCAGGAAGTGGTAGTAATTGTAAAAGATGTACAGGGAGAAGTATTGCATTATGAAGTACTGAAGGGTACCAACCTCAGCAGAACCTTTTTGCTGAACGTGGATGCCAGCCAGGAAGCTGATCTGCGTGTGGAAGTAATTAACCGCAACAGCAGAAACAAAGCGGTTCTGGAATTTGCTGACAGCACAGCACCTCTTAGTAAAAAATAATAAAGATCGTCATAATCAATAGTTAAGTCAGGGCTGCTTTTCTAAGCGGCCCTCTTTTTTTTATAAAAGCATAACTTTTCCGGCTTGCAATTGTTTCTATCTTTGCAGTACGATTGAATATGCTACAACTCATCTCCCGGCAACTAAGGATTTTTGGTTTTCTGTTGCCTCTTGGTCTTGCCGCACAAAACAAAACAGAATTAACAACAACCGTTGAGCCTGCTGCTGCATTCACTGTTTTTACGAATGAAGTATTTGGCGCTTATCCCTTTCAGTTGCCGGCCTCCGGCGATTTGCAATTAGTACGGGAACAAAGCATGTTGTTACAGGCCAATGTAAAAAATCACCGTTTGCACGGCGCATGGGCAAGCTTTTACCCGCAGGCACAAAAGATGGATGAAGGTATGCTGGTGAAAGGAGTGCCCGATGGTGCATGGAAAACATGGTATCCTAACGGTCAGCTCAAATCTGTTCGTAGTTATGATGCTGACTTATTTTTTAAAGTACAGGCTGATATTGATCTGAACCATACTAAGATCAGCCGCTTTATTCTTTCGGAGCGTTATAAAAAAGAAGGAAAAAAAGTGTTGCAGGTGTTAAGTGCTAATTATTCGTTTCGCATTCATCAAAAAACCATTCCTGCCGATCTTGCTTTGCTGGTAGCTCAAAATCAGCAACAGCCGGCTCATTATCATCCACCGTTTAAAAATGCCCTGCATCATGGTTTGTATATGAACTATTATGAAAACGGTGCGGTGCAGGACTCCGGTTATTACAACCAGGGATTACGCAATGGTTTGTGGGAGCATCACCTGGCTGATGGAACTTTCTGGCGGGGATTGTATAAAAACGGAACCCGCATTAACGACTGGAAATATTATACAGCTGAAGGTAAAGTACAGTTGTTTATCCTCTATGATGAAAAAGGAAATGAACTCCGGCGCAAGCAGTTATAAGCTTACATAAAAAACTTAGCGTATAAAATCATTAATCCATACATCACCGTCATCGCAAAAATTCCGATGGCGGTTTTGTCTTTACGGCTGTTAATGAAAAGTGTAAACAGAATGATGTTGGCAATTAAGCTCAAACTGCCCACAGCGGTGAGCAGGGCCTTGGTTCTGAAAAAGTATTCAATAAAATCTCCAAAGCTTACAGTAGACGTATCAATCTTGGCGAAGTAGTAAATGACGATGCCCAGCACCGGCGCCAGGGCACCCAGTGCTATACCAAAAGGCAGTTTATCAAGTTTCAGCATAAGCGTGTCAGAACGTTTTTTCGAGTTGTTTCTTTAAAACGTAATTGGTGAGATCAAATTGTACAGGCACCACACTAACATAATTGTTTTTGAGGGCCCATACATCGGTATCAGTTCCTTTATCAAAATTTTTGAATTCGCCGGTAAGCCAGTAATATTTTTTACCGGTGGGGTCTAAACGTTCATCAAAATCCTCTTCATATTTGGCATAAGCCTGGCGGCATACTTTTATACCTTTTATCAGGTCGGGTCCTACGTTGGGAATATTTACGTTGAGACAAAGATGTTTATCCACCTTCTTCATAGCCAGTACCTGCTCCACAATTTTGCGGGCATAGATTTTAGCGGCGCTGAAATCAGCTTCCATACTGTAGTTCAATAAAGAAAAACCAATGCTGGGAATGCTTTCAATGCTCGCTTCAATAGCTGCACTCATGGTGCCGCTGTAAATTACATTTATGCTGTGGTTGGCTCCGTGGTTAATACCACTCAAACAAATATCCGGTTTACGGTGCAGTATTTTGTCTACTGCCAGCTTCACACAATCCACCGGAGTGCCGCTGGTTTGCCAGGTTTCCACACCATCAATGAGTTGCAGTTTGTGCATGCGCAATGGATAGCCGATGGTAATAGCATGGCCCATACCGCTTTGGGGTTTATCAGGTGCCACCATCACTACTTTGCCAAGGTCTTTTACTGCTTCGGCCAGGTTGCGGATGCCGGGTGCTGTTACACCATCATCATTGGTGATGAGGATAATGGGTTGCTGTTTTTTTTGTTTTGACATTTTTTGAAATCATCTTTTGATTACTATGGCAGCGGTATTGTGTCACTCACTTCATCGTTCTGTTCTTTGTGGAGCGATGATCTGCCGGTGTAAAAGTGAGATTAATTGGGGAGTTTACAAAATGGGAAGTGGTTTAAATCAATTGTTTAAACTATAGTAATTGAGTTTAAAATTTTCTCATAACTTTAAATACCTATGAATTCGCTAGTAATTAAATGCTAATATGAGACTCGTAATAAACCTTGGTTTTTGCTTTTTATCAGTAATCATACTAAAACTAATTCCGTATGAGGAATTTGATGGCGATGCAACAATAATTTACAATGGTGGTAGTTTGCCCGGTCTTTTTACTTTTTCATTGATCTGTCTTTTTTTATTTATTGTTACTGCAGCTATTTCTTTTTTTAAGTATCAGCAAACAGTAGAAGGAACGCTTGTTTTACAACGCAAAGACCTTAATTTGAAGAATAGTTTTACAATTATTGGGTTCTATGTTTTTATAGCTTTGGGAGCACAACTCTTGGAAAATGAAATTTATTTTGTAAAAGGAACTACTTCTTATTTTATTATTATTATTGCTTTCTTTGTTTTATTTCAACTGTCAAGGAAAATTTATATCAGAAATCGAAAGCCTGATTATTTATCTATTAATTCAGAATTTATTAATCTTAAGAAAATTTTTAGTAGTGGTAAACGAAGAATAAGAAATCTGAGATCAGTTGGGTACAACTTAAGAGACAATTCTGTCATATTCAATTTTCAGGAAGGATTAGAGAATATTACATTGCAGCTCACCGATTTTGAAGTTGAGGATATTCGCAAATTAATTGATAAGATTAACCATGCAAAGGGAGGTATGCTTGTAATTGAAGATTCGTATAAAAGGCATTTAGAATAGGTGGAAATACCTGTCACCATGGTTCATGTCTTCACGAACCGCTATGTTTTGTTTTCATTCACTAAAAGCATTCTCTCCAATTCTCCAGAGATTTTTCACTCCGCCGTTACATCGTGTTTCAGTAAAGACTCTCATGGCTTCGTTCAAAATGACGGCATCGTGTTGTGATAAGTGATTGCTAAAAGTGAACCTTTTGTTTACTATTTTTCATTACCTCAAGCAATCGGCGGCTCGTCATGTCGACGAAGGAGACATCTCATAAAATGCGGGATGAATGTATTTTATACGAGAGCGCTTGCCGTGGTTCGTGTCTTCACGAACCTTGGCGTAGCAGATTAAAATTATTTTTTATCGGTTGGTGTCCTCACCAACCAAAATTATCTCAACTTTGCTTCCCAAACTCATCTATCAAATCCCTAACCACCACACTCGCCGTAGTAGCACCAAACACAGCCGGCAAATAAGAAATGGTTCCGTAAGCTGATTTCTTATAATTCTTTCCATCTGTTAACATCAGGCTTTCTTTAATGGGTACCTCCGGTGAAAACACTACTTTGATGCCCCTGCGGATGCCAAGACGTTTTAAATTCTTCCGTATCTGCTGTGCAAACGGACAATTATACGTTTTGGAAATATCAACCACCTGCAACTTTTTTTTTATCGGTTGGTGTCCTCACCAACCGAAACTATCTCAACTTTGCTCCCCATACTCCTCAATCAAATCCCTTACCACAACGCTCGCCGTAGTAGCACCAAACACTGCAGGCAGATAGGAAATAGTTCCGTAAGCTGATTTCTTATAATTCTTTCCATCTGTTAACATCAGGCTTTCTTTAATGGGTGCCTCCGGTGAAAACACTACTTTGATGCCCCTGCGGATGCCATGACGTTTTAAGTTTTTGCGTATCTGTTGCGCAAAGGGACAGTTATACGTTTTAGAAATATCAACCACCTGCAACTTTGTTGGGTCCAGTTTGGCACCGGCACCCATACTGCTCACCAGCCGTAACTTCTTTTCATAAGCCGTTTTAATAAAGGTGATTTTGGGTGTAATACTGTCAATAGCATCAATGATATAATCAGGCGTGGCTGTTAAATGATTGAGCACCATCTCAGGATTTACAAATTCTTTTATTACATGCATTTTCAGTTCAGGATTAATAGCTCTTAATCGTTCCTCCATAATCAATGCTTTGCTCACCCCATGATTGGTAGCCAGTGCAGGAAGCTGTCGGTTACGGTTGGTTGGGTCTACCACATCACCATCAATAATGGTCATTTCGCCAATGCCGGCACGGGCAATAAATTCTGCTGCATAAGAACCAACACCACCTAAGCCTACCACCATTACATGTTTGGTAGTAAGAAAACGAACCGTATCTTCTCCAATCAATAAGCTGGTGCGACCGAGCCAGGAAATATCATTCATCGTTTGAAAGCGTTATTTGAGTTAAGTACATCACTCTGTGTGCTCATCTTCGCTCTGTGTGCTGAAATGTTTTTTTTCACACAGAGGCACAGGGTTCACAGAGGAAAAAAATGCTGTGAATTTTTATAAAGCTGCAAACTAAGTGAAAGTTCATCAATTGAAAAAACCTTTGCCGCCAGTTTATAAATAGAAGCAATACTTAGATCCGCATCATCTGTTTCTAAAAATATTTTTTCTACGGGCAATGCTTGAAGTACTTCCTGTAGGTGCGGCTGTTGCAATGCTTTTCCAAAGCTGAGGTAATGTCCGGCATTGATGATTTGCAAAGCCAGCTCCTTACTTTTATTAAACCCATGAAATACAACCGGTACAGTTGCCTGTTTTAATTGCTGTAATACTTCTTCATAAGCTTTTACACAATGAAGGATGAGCGGCTTCTTAACTGCATTGGCTAATTGAATCTGCTGCTCAAATACCTGTTGCTGTAATGTGAAGTCAGTGCTGCAAACTTTATCCAGTCCGCATTCCCCGATTGCTTTTACATGTGGGTGTGATGCGTAGTGCTTCAATTGTTCAAATTCTTTTTCCCAATGTGCAGTAATGTACCACGGGTGCAAACCGATGGAGTAGAAACCATTCAATTCTACTTGTTCAAAATCTTTGTACAGATTTTGAATGGCAAGTTCATTTGCTTGGGGCGGATGGTGCGTATGAATGTTGATATACTGCATCTGTGTTGCTGCAAAGTACAAAACTAAAAGTTTGATACTGTTTATCCCCTACATGGAGGGGTGGCTGTAACTATAACTTTAATGATGACTGAAAGGGGTGGGTGATGCTATGGAAAACGGAACGATGAATGGTGCGACGCAAATACGACCCCTCGTATGTATAAAAGCCCGACTACAAAAAAATAATTTGCCAAAAGTTTTGGCAATCTAAAATTTTTAGTATATTAGCGCCATAAATTTTAGCGTATGGCCATAGCCAATCAAAATCTCAAGTACCTCCGCAAACTACGGGGCTGGACACAGGAAGAGTTTGCTAATAAAATCGGTATCAAACGTTCACTGGTGGGCGCTTATGAAGAGGAGCGTGCCGAACCTAATTATGATGTATTGGAAACAGTGAGCGATCTTTTTAAAGTAACCATTGATGATTTACTGCGGAAAGATCTGAGTGAAACAAAGGGCAGCTATTTAGCCAAACGCCGCCAGTTAAAAATGATGGCAGAAACCAATGTGATTCACTTTGTGCCGGTAAAAGCAGCGGCAGGTTATCTCAACGGTTATGCTGATCCTGAATTCCTGGATGAGTTGAATACTTTTACGCTTCCCATGCTCACCAGCGGTACGTACAGGGCTTTTGAAATTGTGGGAGATAGTATGCTGCCCACGCCCAGCGGCAGTGTAATTGTAGGCGAAAAGGTGCATGACCTTGAAGAAGTTAAAAACAACCAGGCTTACATAGTTGTAAGTAAAAGCGAAGGTGTGGTGTACAAACGCATTTTAAAAAGTAACCGCAGTAAAAATAAATTAACGCTGGTGAGTGATAACCCTGCTTACCAACCTTACCAGGTAAATGCAGAAGATGTGCTGGAGTGCTGGAGTGCCCAACTGGTCATCAGCAAAGTGGCGCAAGGGCAGCGTTGGGATGTGACCAACCTGGCATCCCTGGTTTCCAATTTACAGGACCAGGTGAATAACCTGAAGAAGAAAATGAATTGATTTTTGGAAGTTTCCGTACTGATTCAGCCGCTCATACTTTTTCAAAAAGCAGAGCGGCTTTTTTATAATAGCTTGCGCCCCGAATGAGACTTACCTTTCTGATTGCTTTATTGTGTTGCAGTATTGCTGCCATTGCCGGTACAGAACCCGAACGGGATCTTAAAGCTGTAAAAATTAATGCGCCCATTAAAATTGACGGATTGCTGAATGAAGAAGTGTGGAGGACAGTTACGCCTGCCGAAAACTTTATTGTAAACAGTCCCAATTACGGTGCACCTGCTTCCAGGGCCACCAAGGTTTATGTGGTGTATGATGATGCCGCTATTTATATTGGCGCCTATCTCTACGATGATCCGAAACTGGTTCGTAAACAGTTAACTCCACGTGATGGGGAGAGCCGGCAGGATGTAGATTATTTCTCTGTTTTCTTTGATACGTATAATGATGATCAAAACGGTTTCCAGTTTTTGGTAACCAGCCGCAATGTGCAGAGCGATGGCAGGCTGAGTCCTAATTTGAATTCACAGTTTGGTCCGCCCAGCGATTACAGTTGGGATGCGGTATGGGAAAGCAAAACCACTTTTCAAAAAGATGGATGGGTTGTGGAAATGCGGATTCCTTATTTCTCTCTTCGTTTTGCACAAAAAGATGTGCAGGACTGGGGTTTGAATTTTCTGCGGTTTACAAGACGTAATAACGAACTTACCTACTGGAACAATATCAACCCTAATCAAAACGGTTTTGTAAACCAGTTTGGAAGACTCAGTGGCTTGGAAGGATTAAAACCACCGTTGCGTTTATCATTTTTGCCCTATGTGACTACCGGTTACAGAACAGTTCCTTCAAAAACAGGAACTAAAAATGAAGTGTTGCGCAATGGTGGAATGGATGTGAAGTGGGGACTGAATGAAAGTTTTACACTGGATGCTACTTTGATTCCTGATTTCGGGCAGGTAATCAGCGATAATGTGATTAATAACCTTTCTCCTTTTGAAGTACAGTTCCAGGAAAACCGTCCTTTTTTTACAGAAGGAACAGAAATTTTTAATAAGGCCGGATTGTTTTACAGCAGAAGGGTGGGTGCTACGCCCCGTGGTTATTTTGGTGTGCAGGGAAGGCAGAATGATTCCATACGTGTTATCAAAAATCCGGGTATTGTACAGTTATACAATGCCACGAAGTTTTCCGGAAGAAATAAAAAGAAACTGGCGATAGGTGTGTTTAATGCCGTGGGTGCACCGATGTATGCTGAAATTGAAAATACAAATACCAAGGTGCGGGAACGCATTTTAACGGAACCGCTTACGAACTATAATCTTATTGTTTTTGACCAGGCGTTGAAGGGCCGTTCTTCCGTTACACTTACGAATGCGAATGTTACACGTAACGGTAGTGCAAGAGATGCCAACGTTACCGGGCTTGATTTTGCGTTGTTTGATAAAAACAATATGTATGCATTGAGAGGAAAGCTGGATTACAGTTATGTAAAAACCGCTGCGCCTTATTCCGGTTTTAAGAGCATAATCAATGTTGGTAAGGTGAGCGGAAAAATTCAGTACAGTCTGTTAAGCAATATTGAAAGTGACCGTTATGACCCGAACGATTTAGGTATTTTACAGGCACCTAACGAGGTTATGACTATGGCTTCTTTCAGTTATAATCAATTAACGCCCACTGCAAAGTTCAACTCTTACAGTTATAGTTTTAGTGTGCGGCATGAAATGCTGTACAAGCCTTTTGTTTATACTAACACGAGGTTTAATGCAAGAGGTTTCTGGTTCTTTAAAAACTTTTGGGATGCCAGCGTAAGTTTATCACTGCAGCCCTGGTGGCAGAATGATTATTTTGATTTGCGCACACCCGGTCGTTTTCTTAAAAAAGTACCGTTTGGATTTATTTCAGTTGAAGGCAGCAGCGACAGCCGTAAGCGTTTATTTGGTCGATGGGGTTTAGGTTTTGCTGAAAGTGTGGATATTAAATCAGATGCTTACTATTTTATCCGTGGCGGTGTACGTTATCGTTTCAGTGATCGTTTCAGCCTGGATGTAAATATTAACAGAACTGCTGACCGTGGACAATTTGGTTATGCATTTGAACGGGAAGCGAATGGTGATCCAATCATCGGTCGCAGAATCAATACTGATTTTACAACACTCATCAACGGCATTTACAATTTTACGCCACGCATGAATCTGACCTTACGGGCACGACACTATTGGAGCCGTGTACAATACCAATCCTTCTTCAATGTAAAAGAGGATGGTTTCTGGACCGACCGTCCCTTTATCAACGGTAAAGATCAAAACTTCAATGTATGGAACCTGGATATGTTTTATACCTGGGATTTCAATTACGGAAGCCGGCTCATCATTGGCTGGAAAAACTGGCTGGGTAATGATGTACAATTGAACGGGGTTACTTACAACAATTACGCAAAAAACTTTGCCCGTGTGTTACAGGAGCCGCATGGCAATGAACTGACTGTTCGTCTTATCTGGTTTATTGATTACAATAAGTTGAGAAGGAAAACTATTTAATCCTCTCTATCAATCTGTACAAATAATTGATGTGTTTTTTCTGTTGTTTGTGGTCTGCCGGCCGTCGTCTAACTCAACCCATAAATATCTTTTGCTAACCTGAATGTATTGCAATGTGCTTCCACAATGGTACGCACATCCGGTGAGTAGCCACCACCCATTGCCACTGTACAGGGTATTTGATACCTGTTTAACAGGCTGAATACAATTTCATCTCTTTGTTTACAGCCCTGCATGGTAACTTTTAATTTGCCAAACTTATCAGTTTCAAGTATATCCACACCGGAAAGATAAAAAGCAAAATCAGGTTTTACTTTTTCTATCAGCATGTTTAAGGTATTCTCCAGGAGTGGCAGATAGATGTTGTCATCCGTTCCATCTTTTAAACCGATGTCCAGGTCGCTTTTTTCTTTGTGAAACGGATAGTTATGAGCACCATGCATACTAAACGTAAAGACCCTTGAATCGTTTTCGAAAATTTTTGCTGTTCCGTTGCCCTGGTGTACATCCAGGTCAATAATGAGAATTTGTTTTACTTGTTGCTGTTGAAGTAAATAGTTAGCGGCAACGGCAAAATCATTGAGTAAACAAAAACCTTCACCACGTTCAGCAAATGCATGATGGGTACCACCGGCAACATTCAACGCCACACCGGTTTCAAAAGCAGCGGTGCAACAGTCAATGGTACCTTGTGTAATGATTAGCTCCCGCTGAGTAAGTTCCGGTGATTGCGGAAAGCCGATATGTCTTTGTTCCCGTTGGGATAATGTTTGTTGATGCAGTTTGTTAAGATATGCTGCAGTATGAGTGAGCAACACAATTTCATCTTTACAGGCAAGAGGTGCTTTTAAATTATTTTGTGTAATCGTTCCTTCATGAAGTAATTGTTCGGGAATTAATTCATACTTGAGCATGGGGAACCGATGACCTTCCGGTAACGGATGTGCATAGATAGGATCAAAGGCGATATGTAATAATTGCTGATGAATGAGTTTATTTTTTGATTTCAATGAGTTGTTTATTCACAATTGCAAAAACCCTGTCGTTCTTTTTTTGTTTCACAAGGTAAGTGCCGGTAAACTTTCCAAAAGCAGGAAGCACCGCATGCGTCTGGGTAAAATAAAAACAGGGAAAACGAAGTGATTGGCGTGCTAACCCATCAATATAAATACCGGGATGTATATGGCCGGAGAAATAATATAGATGTTCATCCCTGTGCTTTGCTACGTCAAATTCATGCACAAAACAAAACGAATGTTTCAGGTAAACATCTTCATGTTGAATGATATTGTTCCTTACATACCAGTCCTTAGGGAGTATATCATGATTGCCTGTAACCAAATGCATGGGCAGTTGTGACAGATCACTTCTCCATTTTTCAAATAACAAAGCCTCTTTGTTAAGATGGCTGTGAAAAAAATCGCCAACAATGATTAACTCTTTGGGTTTGAAATATTGAATTTGTGCAAAAAGCCGCTGCAGGTCTTCTTTAAATACAGCATGCGGAATACCAATGCCCTCTTTTCGGAAATGTCCGCTTTTGCCAAAATGAATATCTGAAATAATTAAACATTGTTCTTTTTCCCAATAGATACAGCGCTCAGCTGTGAGCCAAAAGATATGTTCCTGTAATGAAATGGATAATACCTGTTGCATGCAGATTACAAATGTAAGAAGCGGAGCTGTTGAAGTGAAAACATAAAATAAAAGCCCCGGTACGGGGCTTTTGCATGCATTGCGATCCTTTATTTTTTGGGTTCAGGTGCCGGCAACTTCGCCATATTTTCATCACACCATTTTGCAATGGCTGTGCTTTGTTCCTTAGTGAGTTTGGCATCTTTATGAATCCACTTGTAGCTGTCAAGCGGCATCCAACCTTCAGTTACTGACTCTTTAATTTCTTCAAATTTGTGATGTTGTTTTTTGGGAGCATAGCTTGCAAACTCTGAAAAATTCAATTCTCTCTTTCCTTCGTTTACATGATTTTGCAACCACCAGGCTACCGGTTGTACATTGGCATACCAGGGATAGCGGGTATTGTTACTGTGACAATCAAAACAGGCTGTTTCCAATGTTGCTTTTACTTCAGCAGTCATCGGGAAACTATTATTTACATCATTGGGGAAAGGGCCCGCAGCCTCATTCCGATGTGGTCTGAAAAACTGGATAATCACCAGTGCGGCCAGGAGTGCATATAAGATTTTCTTGATCATGTTTGTTGTTTGCATAAAATTAATGAGAAACAGAATAGAACTTTCAAGCTTTTGACGAAATGCTTCTATTTCTTGTTTAATTGCTCCTGCATTCGCCGGATGCGGTCTTCCAGTTTTTCAGTAGAGAGATTATTACGATTTAAGCCATCGGCTATAATAGGGAAGGAGAGGGGCGTGAATTTTGAAGGAACTGTAATGATGATATTACTGCGGTTGATGCGTTGAAAAGCTTCTCTTAGTCTTACTTCTTCCATTTGCTGATCAAATACTTCCTGGTATGCCTGCCTGAGCAATACGTTTTTACTATCATATTCTGAAAACACATTAAACAGCAAACTGGCTGATGCCTGCAGGTGCCGGGCTTTCTTTTGTTCACCGGGAGCAGTTTGCACAATCAAGCCACCAATCACTGCAATGTCTCTGAATTTACGGCGGGCCATTTCAGTTGCATTCACACTTCTTTGCATATCGGCGGTTAATCCTTCCATTGAAAAGAGGCAGGCAGCATTCGTATCATCCACCGGTATGGGTTGATCACTCAACAGTTCAAAACCATAATCATTCATGGCAATGGAAAAAGTAAGCGGATATTGTTTGCCGATACGGTAAGCAAGGATCGCACTCATAGCTTCATGAATCTGTCTGCCTTCAAAGGGATATACCAACAAATGATAACCATCTTTGCTTTCATGATGCTCTATGAGCAACTCATCATCCTTTGGAATATGTGAAAGTTGTTGTTGCAGTTCAAATAACGACTGCAGGTGTTGTAATTCAGGTGAGCTGTCTGACCACTTAGAATTACCTGACAGATTGTGACCTGACACTTCATTGAAAGTTTCTCTCAGTTTTCGCCCGAGGTTGGCCGTAAGGCTCATTCTGCCGCCGTTCCAGCTGGGTACAATGGTTTTCTTTGAGGTGGATTTTTTTACCAGTACAGTCATATCTTTTATCTGCACCAGTTCCACATTTCTTCCTGCAATAATGAAGGAGTCTCCCGGCTGCAGTTTGGTAATAAAGTATTCTTCAATCATTCCGATATAACCGCCGCTTGCCATTTTTACTTTCAGCATGAGATCGCTTACAATGGTGCCGATATTCAACCGGTGACGCATGGCAATTCTGCGGCTGGTAATTTTATACCGCCCACCAATGAATTCCATTTTTTTATAATCATCATATTGCTGCAAAGCCTTGCCTCCGTCTACAATAAAAGCAACTACTTCATCCCATTCCTCTTCTGTCATTTCACGAAAGCAAAACGTTTGTTTTACTTCATGGTAAAGTTCATCAGGTGCAAATCCATCGGATACAGCCAATGTATTGAGGTATTGTATCAGCACATCAAAACAAAGCAGCATGGGATCCTTGCTTTCCACCATTTGTTCTTTAATAGCATCTTTTAAAGCCGCCGCTTCTACCAATTCCAGTGAATGGGTGGGTAAAAAATAAATTTTACTTACTGCATCGGGACTGTGCCCGCTTCTGCCGGCACGTTGCAAAAAACGGGAAACGCCTTTGGGCGAACCCACCTGTATAACGGTCTCCACCGGGCGAAAATCAACGCCCAGGTCAAGGGAGGCAGTGCAAACAACTGCTTTCAGCTTTGCAGTGTGCAATGCTTCTTCTACCCATAAACGTAATTCCTGTTCAATACTTCCATGATGCAGAGCAATGGCTCCCGCCAGTTCCGGTGCATGATTGAGCAACTCCTGGTACCACCGTTCACTCATGCCTCTTGTATTGATAAAGATGAGCGTGGTTGTACTTTGCTCAATGATGGGAATGATTTTATGAATGAGTGTTATGCCCAAATGTCCTGCCCAGGGATATTTTTCGATTTCATCAGGAAGAATGGATTCCACTTCAATCTTCTTATACATTTCTGCTTTTACAATTACGCCACTCTTATTAAGCGTAGCCAGTAAAACTTCTTTCGCTTCTTCTAAGTTTCCAATGGTTGCGCTGATACCCCAAACCGATGGTTTTGTTTTTGCCATGCTCCATTGACTATTCACAATTCGATTCAATGCCAGTTCTACCTGAACACCTCTTTTACCGCCCATCAGTTCATGCCATTCATCCACGGCAATGATTTTAAGCGATTGAAACAATTCCGCATATCCTTTCTGTGCGAGCAATAAATGAAGACTTTCGGGAGTAATGATAAGCACTTCCGGCATTTGCCGTTTCTGTTTGGCTCTGTCAGCAGCAGTTGTATCTCCGTTGCGGATACCAACTTTCCATTGCAAGCCAAGGCTTTGAATTACTTCTTCCATAGCCCGGCCAATATCTTTGGCTAAAGCACGCAGCGGAGTTACCCACAATAATTGTAAGCCATTATTTTTTTTAGTGGCGTACGAATCCGGATGATTGTTGATGAACTGAATCAATGCACCAATAAAAACAGAGAATGTTTTACCGCAGCCTGTGGGTGCATTTACCAAACCGCTTTCGCCTTGTAATAAATGTTGCCATGTTTCTTCCTGGAATGCAAAAGGCCGGATGGATTTGGATGCAAACCAATCATTGAGTACAGCATAACCTTTTGTTTCCTGTAAGTTCATTTACCGTATTGTTTGAGCAGTGCTTTTAAATCATCCAGTGTATTGATTTCATCTGCCGTTTTATCTTTTCTCCAACGGTTCATCCTCGGAAAACGCAACGCTACACCACTCTTATGCCGGTTGCTGGCTGCAATTCCTTCAAATGCAATTTCAAAAACCAATTCAGGCTTTACCGTTCTAACGGGTCCGAATTTTTCCAGGGAATTTTTCTTTACAAATGCATCTACTTCTGCAAATTCTTTATCGGTTAATCCACTGTAAGCTTTTGTAAACGTAACCAGTTTGTCGCCGTCTTTTACAGCAAATGTATAATCAGTATAGAGATTGCTTCTTCTTCCGTGTCCTTTCTGTGCATAAATGAGCACACAATCAATGACCAATGGATCAATTTTCCATTTCCACCAATCGCCACGTTTACGTCCGGTTTGATAAACAGAATCTTTTTTCTTAAGCATTACACCTTCATTGCTATTTTCTCTTGAAAGTGAACGCAGTTCTGTTAATTGTTGCCAATTGGTAAATACAATGGTGGGAGATAATCGAACGACTGGTTGTTGTGCTTGTTGTACTAATTTTTCAAGTAATGATCTTCTGTGCATTAATGGTTGATGTCGGATGTCTTCTCCCATCCATTCCAGTAAATCATAGGCGATAAAAGCCGCCGGTGCTTCCTGCAATTGTTTTTTGCTGATGTTTTTACGGCCAATCCTTGTTTGCAAAGCAGCAAATGGGAGCGGTTGTAGTTCAGTTGCATCTGTATGCATGCAAATAATTTCACCATCAATGGCTACTCCATCGGGAAGCAATTCTTTGAGTATATTATACTCAGGAAATTTTTCTGTTATCAGTTCTTCACCCCGGCTCCACACAAATAATTCACCATTGCGTTTGATGATTTGCCCACGGATGCCATCCCATTTCCACTCTGCCTGCCATTCTTCAACTGCACCTATTTGTTGCACTTCCTCCTCTAATGCATAGGCTAAATAAAAGGGGTAAGGTTTGGAGGCATCAGCTTTCGTATTATCAGCGCTCAGTAATTTCTCAAACGTTGTTGTTTGCGGATTCCAGTTTCCGCTGATGCGGTGTGCAATAATATTAGCATCTGTTTGAACTGATTGAGCCAATGCATTCACTATTGTTTTTTGAGAAACACCAATGCGGAATCCACCCGTGATGAGTTTGTTGAACACAAACCGTTCTTCATAACTCATCTGTAACCATTCGCCGGTAATAAAGTTTTTCTTTTCTTCTTCTGTAGCTTTTTCAAGAGCAATTAACTGATCAAAATAAAACCACAACGGTTGGTTATTGCTTTTTTGTTCCGGTTCAGGTAATAATAGTGCAATGGTTTCAGCCAGGTCACCCACGGTATGATAACTTTCATCAAATAACCATTTTGGTAATTGAACCATTTCAGCACACCAGGTTTGTAGTAAAGTAGAGTTGACGATGCGTTTGGGTCTTCTGCCGCTGAAGAGCGCAATCACCCAAACTTTATCTTTAGCATCTGCTTTTGCAAAATAATGTGCAAGTGCTTCCAGCTTTTCATTGCTGCCGGTGCTGCTGCCTAAATGCTGTACCAGTTGTGCAAATGCTTTCATTCGGTGGTAATATTTACAGCGTTGGAATTGTCTTCTTCCTGTGCACCTTCTTCACCGCCGTATTCTGTTTTTACTTCTGCTGCTGCAATTCCGTTTTCATTAAGATAACGGCTGAACACACTTTGAAAGCCATGCGTTACAAATACTTTTTCAGCACCTGTTGCTTTTACAGCAGCTAACAAACCATTCCAGTCAGCATGATCGCTTAAAGCAAAACCGGCATCCACATTTTGTCTTCGTGCATTACCCCGCACCTGCATCCAGCCACTGCAAACAGCTATCTTGTAAGGTTGAAACCGCTTGAGCCAGGGAGAATCCTGTGCAGAAGAAGGTGCAATTACTACTGCACCTTTAAACGCTTCTTTATTTACAGCATCGCTTACTCTTTGAACGGTTGGTAAAACGATCCCTGATTTTTGCAATGCCTGTTGTGTATTCCATACGGCGCCATGTACAAAAATATTATTGGTAACAGGCGCTACTGCCTGTAACACCCGTTGTGCTTTTCCTAAACTGTAAGCAAAGATGACGGAGCAAATTCCCTGATTGCTATTTGCCTCTACCCACTGCTGCATTTGCTGAAACAGGAATTGCTGCGGCTGCCATTTGTACACCGGCAATCCAAATGTGGATTCGGTAATGAAAGTGTGACAGTTTACAGGTTCAAAGGCGCCGCTCAAACCATCATTCTCTGTTTTGTAATCGCCACTTACTACCCACACTTCACCTTTATATTCCAACCGTATTTGTGAAGAGCCAATGATATGACCTGCCGGGTGCAATGAAATTTTTACACCATTCCTGTACACGGGTTCGCTCCACTCAATACTTTCATACGAATGATTGCCTAAACGTAACTGAAGCAAAGGTTTAGTGAGATGATGGCAGAGATAGTGTTGATGACCACTTCTTGCATGATCGCTGTGTGCATGTGTAATTACTGCATGCGCTACCGGCCGCCATGGATCAATATAAAAATCACCGGCCGCACAATACAAACCCCGATCAGAAAATTCAAGCAGTGCCATTTATTTTGATTCCGAATTTCGGCTTTTTGAACGGGAGTTACGGCAACGATCGCTGCAGTATTTCACTTCCTCCCAAACTTTTTCCCATTTTTTGCGCCAGGTAAAAGGCCGGTTGCAAACAATACAGATTTTTTGCGGCAAATGTTGTTTTTGATGCGGCATACTGCAATAACAGGAAACCCACTCAAAAGTTGACCAACTCTTATTGGATTAATTCATGCGTGATGTAAGCCCGTTCATTCTTTTTAGAATGTACACCTGTTTGTTTTCGTAGTAATCCGGACGGCCGCTTGTTTTGTTAAGTACCGGTTTAAAATCATATTCCAGAAACCAGCGGTAAGATTTGTCGTTTACATTTTTAGAGAGCTGCGAACCGTATTTCAGCAGGAGGTTTACAAAATTGTACGTAAGATCAAATCCTTTAAATGCAAGATCTGAAGGCCGCCCATAGGTAGCATCTGTAAATGTTTTGGTAAAGTGATTCCATTTGGCAGAACCATTATTAAAGAAGGTGGTGCTGTAATAAAGCGGAATGGTTTTCCACTCCGGCTTACTCATTTCCTTGAGTGTTTCCCAGGTAGGCATACCAATCAGTTGCAGGTTGTATTTTTTAGTAAAAGGCAGCGAAGCATTGACCAATTGTACTGCAAAACGCTCATCCAGTGAACCTGCAATGATGATGTTTACTTTTTCACTGTCTAAAACTGCCGCCAGTGTTTTGGTGCTTACTGAATCTGTATTGATTGTTTTCCATTTGAGTAAACCGGTACCGCTGCTGTTTTTATTACTGTTGTTGAAATAAGTATTGAGACGGTCTTCCTGGATTCCTTTTTTGCGGAGATAAATAATGTTAGCCGTTGAAAAATTACGGAGCACAAAATTGTACAAAGCTTCACAATGTACACCAAGCGTGGAATTAGCAATAAACGTAAACGGGTTGTTGGTAACACCACCTTCGTTTGGAAAAGTGGCAGATACGAATGGAATATTTTTCTGAAAAGCAATATCAGCTAACTGCCGGTAATCGGTACCGCTTACTGATCCGATCATGAGATCAAGTGAATCAAATGTTTTATTGTCTTTTAACTGCTGAATGCTTTGTGCCGAAGAACGGATATCAAATACAGAAACTTTGATGTGTTGTTTGGTGCTGATAGAATCAAAAGCCATTAATGCGCCTTCTGTAAAATCAAGGCCCGGCAGCAGGTGCCGGGGCATCTGTTTGTCAAATTTATATTTATCTGCTTCAAAGCTGGAATCAAGATAAAGATTGGTAAAGATACCGATGCGGTACACCTTTATGGTATCGTTCCCCTGTGCTGCCACAATGAGAGAAACGCAAAGGAAGCTGAAAAGAAGTAGTTGTTTTTTCATATACATATGGTTGCAGATGTTTATTCCCACTCAATAGTTGCAGGCGGTTTGCTGCTGATATCATAAACCACACGGTTAATGCCCCGTACTTTATTGATGATTTCGTTGGAAATATGCGCCATGAATTCATAGGGGAGATGCGCCCAGTCGGCCGTCATACCATCAACAGATGTTACAGCACGCAGCGCCAGTGTATATTCATAGGTACGTTCATCACCCATAACACCTACACTTTGTACCGGTAATAAAATAGCACCGGCCTGCCATACTTTATCATAGAGTCCATGTTCTTTTAAGCCATTGATATAAATCGCATCAGCACGTTGCAGCAGATCAACTTTTTCTTCCGTTACTTCACCCAGAATGCGGATGGCGAGTCCAGGCCCCGGAAAAGGATGACGGTTGAGCAAATCAGCAGGAATGCCCAGCTCTGCACCTACACGTCGCACTTCATCTTTAAACAAGAAACGAAGCGGCTCTACCAGTTCCAGTTTCATCGTATCAGGTAAACCGCCCACATTGTGATGCGATTTAATGGTAACGGATGGTCCATGTACACTTACACTTTCAATAACATCAGGGTAAATCGTTCCTTGTCCTAATAATTCCACACCTTCAATAAGGTGGGCCTCACGGTCAAAAACTTCAATAAATGTTCCGCCGATGATTTTTCTTTTTTCTTCAGGGTTTGATTTTCCGGCAAGCTTGGTATAAAAATGTTCTTTTGCATCCACGCCTTTCACATTCAAACCAATAGTGTTATAGGTGTTCAGCACCTGTTGAAACTCATCTTTACGTAATACGCCATTATCTACAAAAATGCCAAAGAGGTTTTTGCCAATGGCTTTGTGAATTAAAGTGGCCGCTACGGTAGAATCAACACCACCACTCAGCGCCATAATCACTTTACGATTGCCGATTTGTTTTTTTAATGCCTCCACCGTTTCTGCAACAAAAGATGCCGGGGTCCAATCACCTTTGCATCCGCAGATGGTAGTTAAAAAGTTTTTAAGCATTTGCTTTCCTTCCACGGAGTGGTACACTTCCGGGTGAAACTGAAAACCATACAAAGGATTCGTTGTTCTTACATTGGCACGAAAAGCAGCTACCGGAATAGAATCTGTTACGGCCATCACTTCAAAACCTTCAGGTAATTCCAGAATGCTATCACCATGGCTCATCCACACCTGTGAGGTAGCGCTGATCTGTTGCAGCAATACATCTTCTTTCTGTTTGTGCAGGATAGCACGACCATATTCCCGTTTCTCACTTTTTTCCACCCGGCCGCCAAACTGCTTGGCTGTAAGCTGGGCGCCATAACAAATACCTAAAACCGGCAGGGAGCGGTTTAAGAGTTCTACATCCACCACAGGTGCATTGGCATCGTTTACAGAAAACGGGCTGCCGCTGAGGATGATGCCTTTCAGGTGTTCATCCACCACAACGGGTTTATGGTAGGGAACAATTTCGCAATACACATTGCATTCACGAACGGCACGGGCTATTAACTGGGTATATTGACTTCCGAAATCGAGAATGAGAATCTTGTCTGTCATGGTGCGGCGAAGGTAACAAAATCCGTTTAGACGAAGACGGCCATCGGCAGCAGGAGAGGTCATGTTCTGCAACTATTATTAAATATTGAAAAAACACAGCAAGTAATTTGCAGGATGGCTGTAGTAAATTATCTTTGACCTGTTCCAACTTTCTCCACTCTGCACATCATTACAGGATGTTGCTGTTCTTATTATAACCTTTAAACAAAATGAAATGAACAGACTTTTTGCTGCACTGCTGCTGCTCACCCTGGTATTTACTTTTTCTGCCTGCGGGTGGCGAAATGTAAGAGGCAACGGTAATGTAATTACTTCTAACCGGAATGAAGGCCGATTTGACGGTGTAAAAACAGCAGGTTCTTTTGACCTGTATGTGAGCCAGGGAGATGATTATAGCATCCGCATTGAAGCCGAAGAAAACCTGATGAAGTATATTCTTACTGAAGTGGAAAATGGAGAATTAAAAGTGAGGGTAAAGCGTGGTGTAAACCTGCGTCCCCGCAAGGATATGAAAGTATTTGTAACCGCTCCACGTTTTAAAGAGTTGGGTATTGCCGGCAGCGGTAATATTATTGCCGAGACAAACCTTAGTTCTGATAGCCCGATGGAATTCAGCATTTCCGGCAGTGGCGATATCAGGGCAAGTGCTGTCGATGCTCCAAAGATTACAGTACGTATTGCAGGTAGTGGTAATGCTTCGCTGGCAGGTAACACCCGTGATGCGGTGTACCGTATTGCCGGCAGCGGTGATATTAAATGCCGTGAGCTGAAAACAGAAAACACTGAAGTGCATATTGCAGGTGGTGGCAATGTGTGGAGTTTTTGCAGCCAGAACCTGGATGTACATATTGCCGGCAGCGGTGATGTACATTATGCCGGCAACCCCGTAAACGTAAAACAAAAGATTGCGGGCAGTGGCAATATGATTAAAGAATAAACTACAAACGATTGCGGAACTGTTTCGGACTTTTACAGGTGATTTTGAACCTTTTTTATGGGTTGTTACTGCTGTAAAAGCTCCTACATTTGCACCAGCCCGTTTTTAAAATCCAGGTTCTCGTTCAGAATCCTCTCCTGTGAAGCCCACGATTGAAACCACATTGTACAATCCGTCATATAGAACAACTCATTCCGAAATTTATTTTGGTACACGTTCCATCCCGCTGTTGAGGCGGGATGGTTTTTTTATGGGTGATTTAAAAGCAATCTTTAATTCAAAATTGTTTTTGCAGCGGTATAAATTTCAATAGTCCACAATTAAAACAGTGTTTTATACGAAACAGTTGCTTTTGTTGATTTTATAAATCAACTTATCCGTAAGCGCTATAAAATCCGGTTCAGTTTAAATAATAAAACTTTTCCCTACAAGTCCACATACTTCACCGTTATTCTTATATCCCTGTTTCTTCCTTTATCATCAGTGCAGGAAATTTTTACTGGGCCTTCATCCGGCATAAAAAACTGTTTACTTCCTGCATCGGCTGCTTTGTAAAAACGGTTGTTGATGTACCAATACACACGGCTCACATCATTCCCCGTTTCGCAAACTAATTGCAAGGGCTCCGGGTGTTTTTTGCTGATGAGGTATTCCGTTCCGTTCACGGGTGATTGTATTTGCGGGGCACCACTTGTGAATATTTTTTCACAATCGGGGTTATGCGGCGGCAATGGTTCATAAGCAATGCTGTTTACCTGCATCCAGTTTTGCAGTTCAGGCGCCAGCAGTTTGTACCATTTGCGTTTAAAACCGGTAGCAGGTTCACAACTTTTACAATAACTTATTTTCTCATTGGCACTCACTGCAATTTCCTGCATGTTGTTACAGCTTTGCGAAGAGGAAATGCCTGGTATAAAATAATCTAAGGCCAGGTGTGTGCAATGATCGGCCGGAGGCAGCCCGGTTTCTGTACAAACCTGTCGTTGTTCCAGTGTAGGTGGTGGCGTAAACCAGGAACGATTAGCATCATAATCCAACGTATTAAAAATACGGAAGAGCAAAGGGGTAGCCGTTTGTGCCCCGCTGAGTTGTGCATTTCCTTCGCCCGAAAAATTTCCTACCCAAACACCAACTGTATATTTTTCATTATAGCCAATACTCCAGGCATCTCTTCGACCGTATGATGTGCCTGTTTTCCAGGCAATTTTCGGAAGATGGGCTGTGGCTTCCCAGTGCAGGGGAAAATCAGGCCGGTTAATCCTGCTCAGAATATCTGTAACCATATAAGCGGCATCAGCTGAAATAATACGACGGGCTGTTTGTAATGAATCTGTTTGTAAAAAACGGGGACGATTGTACAAACCTTCAGCCGCCAGGCAACTGTACAAACCTGTGAGTTGTTCCAAAGTAGTGCCGCAACCACCAAGGATCAAACTCAGACCTAAACCCTTTTGCTTGTTTTGAATTTGCGTAAATCCCATATTGCTCAATTGCTGAATCATTTTTTCTGTCCCTAACAGATTCAAAGCTTTTACCGCCGGAATATTGAGGGAGTTTTCAAGTGCATATTCAATAGTAACAGGTCCGTTAAATGTTTTATCATAATTCTCCGGGGCATAGCCGGCATAATTTACCGGCACATCGTTCATCATCTTTTTAGGTGTGAGCAGGCCTTCATCAAAACAAAGTGCATACACCAATGGCTTTAAGGTACTGCCCGGTTGGCGTACAGCAGCAGCACCGTTTACCTGCCCGCCATCAAGCGTATCTTTAAAGTTTCCACTGCCTACATATGTAATCACACGGTGGGTTTCATTGTCAATAATCATCACCGCAGCATTACGGATATTGCTGAGGCGTAGTGTACGTACATAATCTTCCACCAGTTTTTCTGTTTTCAGTTGGAGGTTGAGTTGGAGGTTGGTTTTAATAATGGAGCTTCCTGATTGCTTGAGCTTATAAGCAAGATGCGGTGCCAGTTTTGGTACTTCGCTGCGTTTTGCAAGAAGTGGTTCGGCTAAAGCATCCTCAATTTCTTTAGGAGTAAAAATTTTTTCAAGAGCAAAACGGTGCAGCCATTTGTTACGTTGTTCTCTAATGGCATCATTGTTTTTGCCCATTACTAAAGACGAAGGCCGGTTAGGGATGATGGATAAAGCGGTGATTTGTGCAAGGGATAAATGATCGGGATTTTTACCAAAGTACAGGAGCGAAGCCGCTTTTACACCTTGGATATTTCCGCCATAAGGAATGAGGTTGAGGTATAATTGCAGGATTTCTGCTTTGCTGTATTTGAGTTCCAGTTGCAGGGCCCGGAAAAGTTCGATGCATTTGTTGAAGATGGTTCTCCGCTTGGGTTCCAATGCTCTTGCTACCTGCATGGTAATAGTACTGGCACCGGATGTGCGCCTTCCCGTAAACACATTCATTACAAATGCCCTGGCTAAGGCAAAAGGGTTGATGCCGGGATGAACGTAGAAATATTTGTCTTCTTTCTGCACAATCGTTTTCCGCAGCAGGGGAGAAATTTCCTGCAGTTCGGTTTGCATCCGCCATTGTTCATCCCCGGTGAGAAATGCATGGATCACTTCACCTTTGCTATCCGTAATAATAGTTGAATACTCTATCTTATCCGGCAAGGGAAAAAAAAGATGCAGCAGGAAGAATACCAGTAAAAATAAAAGCAAAACGATGCCGGTGCGTTTGAACAGTGTATTCATACGCCTGCCATTGATGGGTGCCAATGCTATCTTGTTTGGTTTGTTACCGGAGTTCGTCATCCTGTGTATAACGATTATTGATTCCTGCTCAAAGCTGCTGATTTTACAGGAATCTACAGAAAAGATTTAAGGGCATTTGCCAGTTTATAAATAACATCAGCTTTTAAGTTTACCTCAAGTTATCCTTATTTCTTTCATGCAGTAGTACAGTTAAAAACTTTTCCTCTTCATTTATCAATTCTTTAATAATTTAAACTTGCAAATGATGTAATGGCGTTTGTAATTTCATGTGCAAATTAACCTTCCTTCAAAACAACTTTCAACCTTTTGTTTTATGCGTAACCACCTGCACCTGCTCCTGATGGCAGCAGCACTGCTCCTTTTTGTTTCCTGTAACCGAAATACTATAAGTCTGGCTGATACGAATGCTAAAGGCGAAGTACAACTCTTACAGAATTTGATTTTCCGTTTTTCAAAACAGCTTGTGCCTGATTCTCTGCTCAACCGCTGGGATTCCACAGCTTATATAGAGTTTGAGCCAAAGATCCGTGGCCGCTTTCGCTGGGAGCATGGTGATGAGCTGATCTTTTCTCCTGCTGAACCTTTGGCGCCTGCCACTACTTATAAAGCATCTATTGGCAGTGAAGTGCTTTCCTTTAGCAAATTCGGAAAAGTGCAGGTAGATAAAACGATTGAGTTTTATACACCTGATCTGCAGCTTGAAAATTCTAATATCACCTGGGTGCTGGATGATGCTTCCGGTAAAGCTGTTCCGCAGGTAGATCTGTATTTCAACTATGCAGTAACGCCGGCGCTGCTGAAAGAAAAGCTCAATGTAACCGTGGATGGTGAACCAAAGGATTACAGTTTACAAACCATCAGCAACGATAAAAAGATTTCACTCCGCATTTTAAACATCAAAGCAGAAGACCGTGATTATACAACTGCTGTTTCGCTGCAGAAAGGTCTTGTTCCTGAGGGTGGAAAAAATGCAACCAAAGATGTGATTGAAGAGAAATTCACTATTCCTTCACCATATACACTCACCATTACGAATGTAGAGGCAAGACATGATGGCCTGAGCGCAACCGTAAAAGTGCTTACTTCTCAACAGGTGGTGGAAAGCAGTTTAAACAGTTTTATCAAACTTACACCAGTTGTAAAATATGGTGTGGAAGTGGTGGAAGATGGTTTTGTCATCAGTGGAGATGCGTTTGATGTGAGTAAGACCTATGATTTACTGCTTACAAAAGGTTTGCGTGGAAAACTTGGTGGTACTTTAAAGGAAGATTACAAAACCAATATTGCTTTTGGTGAATTGGAGCCCTCCGTTTCTTTCAGCAATAACAAAGCAGTTTATCTTTCAGCACAGGGTAATAAGAATATTGAAGTACGCATTACCAATATGCCGAAAATAAAAGTGATTGTTTCCAAGATTTATGAAAGCAATTTGCTGGCGGCTCATCGTTATGGTTATTATCCCAATACAGGAAATAATGATTACTACTATGAAGAAGAAGGTAACTCAACCCTGGGCGATGTGATTTATGAAAAAGAAATCGATACCAGGGCATTGCCCAAATACGGAGGCAGCCGTCTGTTTAATTTTAATGTTGATGACAGGTTGAAAGATTTTAATGGTATTTATCATTTACGTATTCAGTCCACAGAAGATTACTGGTTAAACGACAGTCGGTTTATTTCTATGAGTGATATTGGTTTGATTGCTAAAGAAGGGAAAGAAAAAATGCTCGTTTTTGCCAACTCCATTAAAACCGCAGCTTCGTTGAGCGGAGTAACAGTTACTGTTTATGGTGCCAATAATCAACTGTTGGGAACCGGCAATACCAACAGTGATGGTGTGGCAGAAATTGCATACATCCGGAAAGAATTCAATGGGTTTAAACCGGCAATGGTGATTGCTAAAACAGCCGATGATTTTAATTACCTGCCGTTTCATAACACAAGAGTAAACACCAGCCGCTTTGATGTAGGAGGTAAGGGTTGGAACAGCAGTGGCATGGATGCATTTATTTACGGCGAACGTGATATTTACCGCCCCGGCGAAAAAATTAATGCCAACATTGTATTAAGAACCGCCGATTGGAAAAGCCCGGGTGAGTTACCGGTGAAGATGAAGTTTATTATGCCCAACGGAAAAGAAATGAAAAGCTTCCGTAAAATGCTCAATGAACAGGGAAGTGTTGAGTTGAGTATTGAATTGCCATCCGCAGCAGTTACCGGCAGTTACCAGTTAGAACTTTATTCCGGTAATGATGTATTGCTGGGCAGTAAATCCTTTAGTGTGGAGGAGTTTGTGCCTGATCGTATTAAAGTAACAGCAGCACTCAGTAAAAAAACATTAAATACTGGCGACAGTGCTTCTTTAAAAATCAATGCTGTTAACTTTTTCGGTCCGCCTGCTGCTAACAGAAATTATGAAACAGAAATTCAGTTCCGCCAATCTTTTTTTTCTCCGGACAAATATGAGAAATACAATTTCGCACTTGCAAATCAAACAACATTTTTTGACAAGATTGTAAATGAAGGAAAAACAGATGCCAATGGAAATGCTGTGGAAGGCATCACCGTTCCGGCTTTGTATAAGAACATGGGATTGCTCTCTGTAAATATTTATACCACTGTGTTTGATGAAACCGGAAGACCGGTAAGCCGTGTTGCCAATGCAGATGTGTTTACGCAAAATGTGTTTTATGGCCTGGGTAGTGACGGGTATTATTATTACCCGCTCAATCAAAGCATCAAGTTTCCATTGATAGCTTTAAGTAAAGATGAAAAAGTGGTAAATGCTCCTGCTAAAATACAGGTGATTAAACATGAATACAGAACGGTACTGAGTAAATCAGGCGACTATTTCCGTTACGAATCGCAAAAAGAAGATAAAATTCTGAAGGAAGAAGTGATAACAGTAAGTGGTGAAAACAGCAGTTATGTATTTGTACCCCGTGCACCGGGTGATTATGAAGTACGTATTTATGCGCCCAATGCTGAAACATATGTAAGCCGTGGTTTTTACAGTTACGGTAATTGGGGGTGGGGTGATAACAGTTCTTTTGAAGTAAATACCGAAGGAGAGATTGATATATCCACTGACAAGAAAGAATATTTTACGGGAGAAAAGGCGAAGCTTTTGTTTAAAACTCCTTTCAGCGGACGGATGCTGGTAACAATTGAAACAGATAAAGTGGTTTCCTATCAATATGTAAATGTAGAAAACCGTTCTGCTTCCGTTGATTTTCCGCTGGGTGCTGAACATCTGCCCAATGTGTACATCTCAGCTACATTAATAAAACCTCACAGCGTAAGTGATATACCATTAACAGTTGCACATGGCTTTCAATCACTGAAAGTGGATGAGAAAAGCAGGAAGATGGACGTACAAATCACCAGCAACAAAACAACACGGAGCCGCACGCATCAGAAAGTAAAAGTAAAAGCAGCGCCGGGCAGTTATGTAACGCTGGCGGCAGTTGATAACGGTGTGCTGCAGGTGAGCAATATGCAAACGCCTGATCCGTATCATTATTTTTATCAGAAGAAAGCCTTGGGCGTAAATGGGTTTGATTTATATCCTCTTTTGTTTCCGGAGTTAAGAGCACGCTTAAGCAGTACCGGCGGCGACGGGGCTGACATGGAAAAGCGAAATAATCCCATGCCCAACAAACGTGTTAAGATTGTAAGCTATTGGAGCGGTGTGCAAAAGGCTAACGGTAGCGGTGAGGCGAGCTTTGAATTTGAGGTACCGCAGTTCAGCGGTGAAATACGATTGATGGCAGTAGCTTATAAAGATGAAAAGTTTGGTGCCGGTGAAACGAATATGACGGTTGCTGACCCTGTAGTAATAAGTGCAGGGCTTCCGAGATTTTTAAGTCCGGGTGATACAGTTACAGTGCCCGTTACACTCAGCAATACAACAAAGAATGCAGCCAATGCTAAAGTGAATATAAAAGTGTCAGGTCCATTGCAGGTAGTAGGAGCAGCTTCCCAGCAAACAGCTCTTGCTGCCAATGCTGAAAATAAAGCAGTTTTCAAAGTAGTTGCCCAACAGAAAATTGACAGTGGCCGCATCCGTATTGAAGTAAATGCATTGGGTGAAAACTTTTTTGATGAAACCCAGATCACTGTTCGTCCACCATCAACTTTGCAAAAAGAAAGTGGCAGCGGAACCATTAATGCAGGAGCATCACAAAACATCGTTATTGCAGCTAACAGGTTTATGCCCGGCAGTGTTAATTACCAACTGGTCATCAGTAAATCGCCGGTGCTGGAACTGGGCGATCAGTTGAATTACCTGTTGCAGTATCCATATGGTTGTACTGAGCAAACAGTAAGTGCTGCTTTTCCGCAACTGTACTTTGGTGACCTTGCTGATGCCATGAAGAAAAATAAATTATCAACCACAACATCAGTCGCCAATATCAATGAAGCGATTCGTAAAATTAAAATGCGGCAATTATACAATGGTGCTGTTACACTTTGGGATGATGAAGGCACAGCCAACTGGTGGACAACAGTATATGCTGCTCACTTTTTACTGGAAGCACGCAAAGCTGGTTATGATGTTGACAATAGCCTGGTAGAAACAATGATGGGCTATCTCATAAACCGTTTGAAAACAAAAGAAACCATTGAGTATTATTATAACAGAACAGAGAAAAAGAAAATCGCTCCCAAAGAAGTTGCTTACAGTTTGTATGTATTAGCATTGGGTAACCGTGCCCAGATAAGTGTGATGAATTATTATAAAGCCAATGCCACCTTGCTTTCTCTTGACAGCCGGTATATGCTGGCAGCTGCTTATGCATTAATGGGCGATAAGAAATCATTTAATGCGATGTTGCCGGGCGCCTTCAGCGGTGAAATAAGTGTTGCCCAAACAGGGGGAAGTTTTTACAGTGATGTTCGTGATGAAGCGATTGCTCTCAATACACTTGTAGATGTTGATCCCGGCAATGCACAGATTCCCGTTATGGCCAAACATGTTTCCGGATTGTTGAAAGAACGTTACTGGCTCAGTACACAGGAGCGTGCTTTTGCTTTCCTCGCTATTGGTAAAATAGCAAAGCGTGCGGCAGCAGCTAACATACAGGCCGATGTGAAAGTGAATGGTAAAACGGTGAGCAGATTCAATAATAATGATCTTAAATTAAATGCTGCACAGTTAGGTGGCACCAATATTGAACTGGTTACAAAAGGTAGTGGTCGCTTGTACTATTATTGGGTGGCTGAAGGAGTGAGTGCCGCAGGAGATTATAAAGAAGAAGACAGTTATTTAAAAGTGCGACGTCAGTTTTACAACCGTTACGGACAAATGATTACAGGAAATACGTTTGCCCAGAATGATTTGATCGTAGTAAAGGTTACGGTTGAAAAAACATACAGCAGTACCATTGAGAATGTTGTACTCACTGATCTGTTGCCTGCCGGTTTTGAAATTGAAAATCCGAGAACAAAAGAATTGCCGGGTATGGATTGGATTAAAGATGGATATACTCCCACAGCATTGGATGTGCGTGATGATCGCATTCATTTCTTTGTTGATGTAAGCAACAATAAGCAAAGCTATTATTATGCAGTAAGAGCCGTTTCGCCGGGTATGTACCGGATGGGTCCTGTAAGTGCTGATGCTATGTACAATGGTGAGTACCATTCTTATCATGGAGCCGGATGGATTCGAATTCAACAATAATCATTTTTTAAGAAATAGATTAATTATAGATATGGCAGGTACTGTTTAAGTTTTTAGGCAGTACCTGTTTGCTTTTTCATTGTATCACGAAGTATATTTACAACTATAAAATCAATCTTATGCCGGGTCAGTCAAAAAAGAAGTTAAGTGCAACTGAACAGGATGAACTGTTGCAGGTGCTACAGTTGCGTTTTCAAAAAAACAGTAAACGGCATCAGGGTATTGAATGGAAAGAGGTGGAGAAAAAGTTGCTGACTAAAAAAGAAAAACTATGGAGTCTTAACCAAATGGAGGCAACAGGTGGTGAGCCTGATGTGATAAGTTATGATAAAAAAACCGGTGAGTATTTGTTTGTTGATTGCTCTGCAGAATCACCATCCGGTCGCCGCAGTGTTTGCTTTGATAAAGAAGGATGGGAGTCAAGGAAAGAACATCGCCCTGCCAATAATGCCATTGATATGGCTTCTGAAATGGGTATTGAGCTGTTAACAGAAGAACAGTACAGGCAGTTACAACAACTCGGCCATTTTGATGCAAAAACTTCCAGCTGGATACAAACGTCTGGTTCCATACGAAAGCTTGGCGGGGCACTCTTTGCTGATTACCGCTATGGTACTGTATTTGTGTACCATAACGGCGCACAATCTTATTACGGTTCCAGGGGATTTCGTGGATGTTTGCGGGTGTAACATATCTTATCTTTGCCCCATGTATACTCTTCCTCATTTCAAAGAACCTGATGAACAGGTGGTGATTGATTTTGTAAAAAAACATCCCTTTGCCATGTTAATTGGAGTAGATGCAGAGCATCAACCCGTGGCAACACAGGTTCCGGTGTTTATTGACGAACGGGATGGACAATTATTTCTTACCGGACATATTCAGCGCAAAACAGATCATCATAAAGCATTTGAACAAAACCCACATGTTCTGGCAGTATTCACAGGCGCTCATGCGTATATCAGTGCCAGTTGGTACGAAAATAAAGAAGTGGCCAGCACCTGGAATTATATGAGTGTTCATGCAAAAGGTGTGCTTCGTTTTTTATCCAATGCAGAGTTGTATGAAGTGCTGAAAAGAACCACTCATCATTTTGAAAACAATCCGCATTCACCTTCTTTGGTTGAAAAGATGAGTGATGAATATGTACAGAGTAATTTGAAAGCGATTGTCGCTTTTGAAGTGGAAGTAAAGGAGTTGAATCATGTCTTCAAGCTCAGCCAGAATCATAGTAAAAAAAATTATGACCAAATCATTCATCAGTTACAGCAACAGGGTGGGGAAGCCAAAGAGGTTGCTGATATTATGGAAGCAAGAAAACATAAAGTATTTAATAAATGAGATTCCTACTCCTCCTGATTTTTATGAGTTGTGTACAGGGTAAAAAGCTTGCGAACCCTCCTGCTAAGGTTGAGGGTTTTGATAAACAGGGGCATCGTGGTTGCCGTGGCCTGATGCCGGAGAATACGATTGCTGCTATGTTGTATGCATTGGAGTTAGGTGTTACTACACTTGAGATGGATGTAGTGATAACTAAAGACAAAAAAGTGATTTTGTCTCATGAGCCTTTTTTTAATCATGAAATAAGTACTCCACGATTTGGAATTTATGTAAACGCACAGATTACACAGCAAAATGAAAGAGAGTGGAATATTTATCAGATGAATTATTCTGATGTAAAAAAGATTGATGTTGGCTTAAAACCTCATCCACGTTTCCTTCAACAAAAAAAGACGGCGGCTTACAAACCTTTGCTCAGCGATTTGCTGGATA
Organism: Lacibacter sp. MH-610; assembly: GCF_045780045.1. NCBI lineage: Bacteria > Pseudomonadati > Bacteroidota > Chitinophagia > Chitinophagales > Chitinophagaceae > Lacibacter > Lacibacter sp. MH-610. The sequence continues at coordinate 2,938,979 of NZ_CP116002.1, read as the reverse complement.
GTGTACAACAATACATGATGATGGCGAAACGTCATTTACCTTTTTTTAATATCGAAACCAAATCCATGCCTGCAACGGATGATGTGTTTCATCCCAAGCCTGCTGAATTTGTTGAATTGTTGATGACTGTTGTCAAAGAAAAAGAAATAGAAGACCGAGTGATTATTCAGTCATTTGATTTCAGAACGTTGCAATATCTGCATCAAAAGTATCCGCATATTAAAACAGCCATGCTTATTGAAGATTTTGATAAGCGTGGTATTGAAAAACAAATAGAAGCATTGGGCTTTCAACCTGCAATTTACAGCCCGCATTTTTCATTGGTGAATGAGAAGTTACTGGCGTATTGTCATCAACGAACTATAAAAGTTATTCCATGGACAGTAAATAAGAAAGAAGAAATAGAACGGTTGAAGAAAATGGGTGTTGATGGAATTATTACGGATTATCCTGATTTATTTTAAACGCCATCTGACGCCCTCGTCTGATGGCTCTTATATCGGTAATTTACAGGTCAGACGAGGGCGTCAGACCAAATTCAAACATGCAATTTCAAAATACGCTTGCTTTTGCACAACAGCTGGATGCGAACGATCCATTAAAAGAATTCAGGGAACAGTTTATCATTCCTGAAAAGGATGGTAAGAAGCAGATTTATTTCCTGGGTAATTCATTGGGGCTTCAACCCAAGCGAACCAATGACTACCTGCAACGCATCATGAAGGATTGGGCTGCACTAGGTGTGGAATCTTTTTTTCATGCCAAAGAGCCGTGGATGGATTATCATGATGCACTTACACCAACACTCAGCCAAATTGTTGGTTGTAAACCGCATGAGTTGAGTGTGATGAACAATCTTTCGGTGAATTTGCATTTGATGCTGGTGAGTTTTTATCGTCCGCAGGGAAAGCGCTTCAAAATTTTATGTGAAGCCAAAGCCTTTCCCAGTGATCAATACATGATGGAAACACATGTAAAACATCACGGCTATAATCCTGAAGAAGCGATCATTGAAATCAAACCAAGAGAGGGTGAACATACCATAAGAACGGAAGATATTCTGCAAATCATTGTGCAGCATAAAGAGGAATTGGCATTGGTATTGTTCGGCGGTATTAATTATTACAGCGGCCAGGTATTTGATATGAAAACCATTACGCACATGGCACAAGCCGCAGGTGCGAAAGCAGGATTTGACTTAGCACATGCTGCAGGTAATATCGAATTACAGTTACATGATTGGAATGTTGATTTTGCCTGCTGGTGTTCTTATAAATATCTCAACAGTGGTCCGGGTGCCGTGGCTGCTGTATATATACATGAACGATATCATAAGTCAGAAATGAATCGTTTTGCGGGCTGGTGGGGTTATGAAAAAGCAACCCGTTTTAAAATGGAGAAAGGATTTATGCCGATTCAATCAGCAGAAGGCTGGCAATTAGGCACGCCTGCCATGTTTATGCTGGCGAGTCATCGTGCAGCATTAGATGTGGTAAAAGAAGCAGGATGGGAGAACATCAATGGCAAACGAAAATTATTGACGGCTTATTTATGGTATGTACTGGATGAAGTGAATGCTTCGCAGGCAGCACCCATCATTGAATACATTACCCCGAGAAATGAAACAGAACACGGCTGCCATGTAAGTATGAATATGCTGCAAAAAGGAAAAGAAATTTATAATGCATTAATGGCAGAAGGATTTTTTGTGGATTGGCGGGAACCGTCGGTAATCAGATTGGCACCGGTGCCATTGTACAACACCTTTGAGGAAGTGTGGAAGTTTGGTGATGCGTTGAAAAAAATATTAAAATGAGTTTTTTTCGGTATCTGAAGTTGTTTATCCCCTCCTTGGAAGAGCCGCAGAGTCTCAGAATAAGTAATAACTTAAAGGGGGTGGGTTTGAAAAATTTTATCTTGTATTTTCGCAGCAATGACACGCACTCAACTTGTTGATCATATCCATCAAAAACAATCCTACCTATGCGTAGGTCTTGATACAGATATTTCAAAAATCCCCAATCATCTTCAATCACATCCAAACGCCATAGTAGAATTCAATAAAGCCATCATTGATGCTACCAAAGATTTTTGTGTGAGTTATAAAATTAACACGGCTTTTTATGAAGCAATTGGAGTGAAGGGCTGGGAGGCGATGGAAGAAACAGTGAATTATATTCCTTCCACCCATTTTAAAATTGCTGATGCCAAGCGGGGCGATATCGGTAATACTTCTTCGCAATATGCCAAAGCATTTTTTGAAACCATGAATTTTGATGCCATTACTGTGGCGCCTTACATGGGTGAAGACAGTGTGCGACCTTTTTTAGAATATGATGGTAAATGGGCCATTGTATTGGGATTAACCAGTAACAAAGGCGCCCAGGATTTTGAATTGAAGCAACTTTTAAGTGCAAATGGTGAAGAACATCTTCGTGCTGAGTATTTGTATGAGCGTGTGTTGAGAACGGTTTCCCAATGGGGCCATCCGTCTAACCTGATGTTTGTCGTTGGCGCTACACAAGCGGAAGAGTTTGTAAACATCCGTGAAATCATTCCCGAACATTTTCTATTAGTGCCCGGCGTGGGAGCACAGGGCGGCAGCTTAAAAGATATTTCGGAAAAGGCTATGAATGATTCATGTGGCTTACTCGTAAACGCCAGCCGTGCTATTATTTATGCAAGTGAAAAAGAAGATTTTGCTGAAGAAGCAAAAGCGATTGCTGAACAGTATCAATTTGAGATGAAAGGTTATTTGCCCTCATCCCGTAAAGAAGATTAATTCTGATTCAACCGCCGTCAGGGTTTGCAACCGCTGACGGGGTAGTGTGCATCATTTCATCTCCTTCATCATCACCTCCTTCACCTTTTCTGCCCAGCGTGCATAATCTTTGGCTGATGGGTGCAGTCCATCCTTCGCAACCAAATCTTTATCGTTCACCGCCTCTCTTGTAAACGGCGTGATATTGATATAATGCACTTTGTATTGTTTGCTGATGCGTTCATTGATGCTGTTGTACACATCAATTTCTTTAGCGATTTGTTTTCGGTCTCTGCCTTCTGCAAATGGAGTAACACCCCAGTCAGGAATGCTGAGGACAATTACATGATTGATATTGCCGCCAGCATAACTAATCGCTTGTTGTAATAATTCTTCAAATTGCTTGGCATATTCATCTGCACTTCTGCCACGGTATTGATTGTTGACACCAATGAGCAGTGTAACAAAATCAAAAGGTACCGCTAAACGTGTGCGACTTAACTGTTCCTGCAATTCATCAGTAGTCCATCCTGTTTTTGCAATGATGGTGGGTTCGTTGATAGCGATGCCTGCTTTCTTTAAAAGTGAAACTGTTTGATGGGGAAAGTTTTTTTTCAAAGGTACTTTTTCGCCAATAGTATAGCTGTCGCCGAGTGCTAAATATGAATTTTTTTTTGTTTGCATAAAGGCAGTATTTGCAAAAGCAAGAAGAAGAATGGTTGTTAAAGCTATTTGTTTCATTTTGATTGAAAAGTACAATTTTTTATTATCGTTGAGGTGCTCATTCGTACATTTGTCACCTGTTTATCCCCTCCCCGGAGGGGTGGCGGAGACTCAAACATTCAAGATGATTGAAAGGGGTGGGTCCTACGGCTCCGCTCAGGATGAATAGAATTCAAAACGTACAAGAGTGCGACGCAACAGAAGTTTTATAGTAGTAAAAAGCCGATAACAAAAAATTGCTTCCAATATGTCAGTTAAACAAGATTTATTTCAAAGCCCCGATTATTTCCTCGTTGATGAATTGCTTACAGATGAACAAAAGATGATTCGTGACGCAGTGCGTTCTTATGTAAAGAAAGAAATTTCACCCATCATTGAAGAGTATGCACAGCGTGCAGAGTTTCCTGAACATATTGTAAAGCAGTTGGGCGATTTGGGATGTTTTGGTCCGACCGTACCAACAGAATATGGTGGCGGTGGTTTAGATTATATCAGCTATGGATTAATGATGCAGGAATTGGAGCGTGGTGATAGCGGTGTGCGTTCTACTGCCAGTGTACAGGGTTCGCTGGTCATGTTTCCGATTTATGCGTATGGAAGTGAAGAGCAGCGAAAAAAATATTTACCCAAGCTGGCAAGTGGTGAGTGGCTCGGATGTTTTGGTTTAACGGAACCCAATCATGGAAGCGACCCCAGCAGTATGCTTACCAATATCAAAGATGCAGGCGACCATGTGATTTTGAATGGTGCAAAAATGTGGATCAGCAATGCACCTTTTTCGCAAGTAGCTGTGGTGTGGGCAAAAGATGAAGCGGGTGATGTGCGTGGTGTAATTGTGGAAAGAGGAATGGAAGGTTTTTCAACTCCTACAACACATGGCAAATGGAGTTTGCGTGCCAGTGCCACAGGTGAATTGGTATTTGATAATGTAAAAGTGCCGAAAGAAAATGTTCTGCCGAATGTAAAAGGATTGAAAGGTCCGCTGGGCTGTTTAACCAAGGCACGCTATGGTATTGCATGGGGTGTAATTGGTGCGGCCATGGATTGTTATGATACCGCCTTGCGTTACGCTAAAGAGCGTGTACAGTTTGGAAAACCCATTGCAGGGTTTCAACTTCAACAAAAAAAGTTGGCAGAGATGATTACTGAAATCACCAAGGCTCAATTGCTCAACTGGCGCCTTGGTGTGTTGATGAATGAAGGAAGGGCTACTCCGCAACAGGTGAGCATGGCCAAGCGTAACAGTTGTGAAATTGCTACCAATATTTGCAGGGATGCAAGGCAGATGCTGGGCGGTATGGGTATTACCGGTGAGTATCCCATTATGCGCCACATGATGAACCTGGAGAGTGTGATTACCTATGAAGGTACCCATGATATTCACTTGCTCATTACGGGTATGGATGTAACGGGATTGAATGCGTTTAAGTAAGTATTCTTATTTTCCCGGTTTTTGATAAACATTCTTATAAGGGGTGATTACCTGTAATTAATAACAGGAATTATTGTTTATATTACAATATGATCTACTTTGAATACACACCTGATTCTTACCTGAACCTGCTGCAGGCCTATGCCAGGAAATTCAATACAGAGCTGGTTCACAACAGCATCATTATTCCGGAAGCAAATGGAAAAGGCGATCTGCATTATGTACAAACATTTGATGGGGCAGAGGCCATCATATCAGACTATGTGCTGAATGAAATATTGCTGATACGACGATTGCCTTCAAACAAAACCAACTATATCATCGTATTTAACAGCAATGATAAAATGCGGATCAACATCAGCAACGATGATAATAAATCCTATGCACATGAAAACAGTCCTTTCGCTTTTCTCGGCACTTCGCTTACTGAATATGCTGCAATGGTTCCTGCAGAAACATATATACGCAATATCATCATTTCATTGCCATCTCACTGGGTTGCGGGTTTGCTGAGCATAGACAATGAAAATGCATTATTAAACAGGTATCTTGAATTTACATTCACCCATAAACAGTTTTTGCCTTTAGATGAGAACCTGAAACTGCTTTTTACAGAAGTGCTGGATCTTGAAAAAAAGGATCCGTTATTTCAGATTAAAATGAATGCAGGCATTACCAATCTTATTTCGCAATTCCTGATGACCCTGGGTCAGATCATTAATGAGCAAAGAGTAATTGACTCCGCTACATTACCGCAGGATGATATTGAACGGTTACAGAAAGTAGAACGACTTATCATTCAAAGCTTAGACAGTGATGATGCCCCCGATATAGACCAACTAGCCAAAGAAGTGGCGATGAGCGCCAGCACCCTGCAACGAAAGTTTAAGAAACTGTATAACCAGGGTATTTATGAATACTATCAAAACTACCGGTTAGAAGAAGCACGCCGTATGTTACTTGTAAAACAAGTGCCTGTACAGGAAGTAGCTTACACTCTTGGTTTTAAAGACCCCGGCCATTTTTCCCGCTCATATAAAAAGAAGTTTGGATTTACTCCCAGCCAAACTTAAACTCCAATCAGCTTGTAGAATTTTTTCGACTGGTTTTTTGCTGAAATGCTTTGCATGAACGATTCCGCAAACCATTGCAAAAATCAGCTTTTGAAGCTTCTTATTAAAGTATATTCTGCTGAAAGGCTTATGCAGTAAGGGTTTCAGCAAGGAACTCTTTTTCGGAATCGCATTTCCACAAGGCTTTATTTATAATCACCTGAAATTGAATGTATAGTACAAGTCTTTGATGCTCTTGTACAAGGCAATGGATAGTTGCATAACTAACTTTGCAGTCGCAATTTTTAAAATTGCTACCCGCTTTAGAATTCCAACGGCGAGAGATGACAAAGGTGCCTCAAATGGCACCTTCTTTTAAAAAGACTTATGACTCCTGTAAATAAAATATTTTCGATTGGCCTGCACGAAGAAATGTCGCATTCTGAAAAGCAACGAACGGTTGCTTTTAATTACCTCTACCTTTTCATGTTTGTTTTTACAGCAATCCGCTTAGTTTATATTTCTGCGGCGCCTGTTGTGCATTATAATAAAATGATTCAATGGGTAAATGCAGTTCCGGTAGCGGTATCTGTTTTATTTATGCTGCTTCAATATTACAGGAAACAGAATACTGCTATCCTTTTGGCTTTTTTACTCTTGCCTCCCATGGTGGTAACGGCTTCTTATTTTACCGGTGATAACGCATTACAGTTGATGATGCTTATTCTTCCTGTTCTTATTTTCTTTTTTCTCAATCGTTTTATTTATATCCTGCTCAGTTATTTGTATGTAGCTGCATGGTACTCGTTATTTTTTTTAATCAGCGAAAGTATTTTTGACCTGGCCATTAACCGTTCGGCCGATCGTACATTAACCATATTAGATTTTATTGGTGCTTTGTTTATGTTGTTCTTTACTCTGTACGCCGTAAAATACCAGGTGTGGAGTTATGAAAAATATGTCCTGAAAAAGAACCGGGAGCTCCGTACCCTTAATAATGCGAAAGACAGAATCTTCGCCATTGTTTCGCATGATCTGCAGGCACCATTGATCGGGATGGATCGTTTGTTTCAGCAGATGATCTCAAAAAAATCTGACACTGAAGAAGTGATGCGTTTGTTACCCGAGATGACGGGAGAAATCAGTAATACGCTGGGTTTACTTACAAACCTGCTTAACTGGAGTAAAACACAATTGACAGAAATCAAGGCGGTGCCTCAACAGGTGAATCTGCATCAGTTGGTTGAAGATTCCATTCAACAACTAAACGGAATGACTTATTCCAAAAACATCGTAATTGAAAATAAAGCACAGCATCAGTTGAATGTGCAGGCAGATGCGGTAATGCTGAATATCATTCTGCGGAATCTTTGTATGAATGCAATCAAGTTTTCAAAGCCGGGCTCTGAAATTATAGTGTATGCATTCCGTAAAAATCACAAAGCAATACTTGGTGTAAAAGATAACGGCACCGGAATGAGTAATGAAATACAAACCTCTTTACTGCAAACCTTTCATCACTCTACAAGAGGCACCGCAAACGAACAAGGTTTTGGTTTGGGACTGATGATTTGTAAAAATCTCACCGAACTTAATAACGGCCAGCTTCGTTTTGTGAGTAAGGAAGGTGTGGGCAGTGATTTCTGGATTGAACTTCCTTCAATAGTTGATGCTTCCCAATCACCAAAAACGTGTACTGAAATAAATGAACCAGTCGATTTAGCACGGGTAGTAAACTTTACTTAGTGCATAAAACTATTGTCTATGGAAACCGTTCGTTGCAGTAAAACTGTTCTTTTTGCTTACCTCTTTTTCCGGGTACAGTTATTGCATCGCTGCCCAAAATCTACCGTAAAACCTATTAAAGCTGTTCCAGTAAGTGGCTGTTTACATCTTCCAGTGAGGCAAGAATGTGATCAGCCGCTTTCCATTTAGGATGTGTATAATCAACAGCAGCCGGCACTACTATACATTTCATACGGGCTGCTTTAGCCGCAATCATACCATTAAAAGAATCTTCAAACGCCACACAACTAACAGGGGATACCTGTAAGGCATCTGCACAATTCATATACACCTGCGGGTTAGGTTTGCCAAATGGTAAATGCTCGGCTGATGTAATAGCGTCGAATGTATTTTGAAGCGAGAGCTTTTCCAGTACCACTCTCACCAGTGAAAGGGGAGAGGAGGTAGCCAGCCCCAACGTAAGATTGTGTTGCCGGCATAAACTAATGGCATGTGCTACTCCCGGCATCGGTTCTGCATGTTCGTCAATCAGGGCAATTGCTTTATCAATAATGGTAGTAACGGCAGCCGGTGCATGCTGCATATCAATTTGAAAATGATGAAACCAATGCTCAATCCATTCTTCTGTACGTAAACCGGTAGAGGAATGATATTGTTCTGCCGTTAATTCCTTACCAAATTCCAGCAAGGTGGCTTTGCCTGCTTCCTGCCATAGAGGTTCGCTGTCAATGAGCAGACCGTCCATATCAAAAATGACTGCTTTCAGTTTCATAAACGCAAACTTGAATCAAGCGAATCAGTTTTCCAAAAATGATTTTATTGGAGGGCGTAGATTATGCTTACCTGGAATTGTAATCTCATTCTTTTAAAATCAATTCCTGCATCCTGCCCGTCTCCATTAAATCTACCGCCAACGTAACCCTGACTTTTTAATGCGGTATTTGACATTTTGTTTTGAGAACCTGTTTGATACAACGATGCTTCATCGGGTTCATTAATTGTAATTGCCTGCCCCAGTTTTTCATTCACTGCTTCAGTTAAGTAAATGCCTTTTTCTTTCGCCGCTTTTACTGCAGCAATCTTTAATTGTTTTCTATACTCTGTCATTTTACTGTGCCATGTTTTTACGATTCTAAAATTGGAAGTAGCTTCATCATTGAGTTTACTTACCAGGTCATCCATTTTTTTGGAGCTGCTGAATTTGATTTGATAGGAGATGGTTGCAAATAGGTTGGGGTCTCTCTTTTTTCTGCGCCACCAGTCAGCGCTGTTCATACCTTCGTAAGATGCAATAGTAATGAGAGAATCTGCAATGCCCACCTCTTTGCATATTTCAAGAAATTCTGTTTTAATCACTTCAATATCTACTTTTTCGTCACCCCTTTTTTTGTATTCTCTCAAATCCACCTGCACATAAATTTCATCCGGTATAATTTCCATTTCGGAAGTGCCCGTAACTGTAATCGTTTTAGGAAAAGGATTGCAAACGGGTTGTTGTTGTGCATACAGATAATTTAACGTAATAATGGCCACACAGAATAAGGTTAACTGTTTCATTTTTAATAGTTTTGGGGTGATAAAAAGGGTGAAAAAATAACAACTCATATGTTACGAAATTGTTATCTTGCCCACCTGTTTCAAAAAACCACACTGTATGTCAACATTTACGGAAAGGGTTAAAACCCTGAATCTGGGGCGTCGTGTTATTTACTTTGTGCTGGGTTTCTTTACATACCCCGGTATTGCCCTGGTAAATCGCCTGCGTGTAAACGGAGCAGAACATCTCAAACAACTTCCGAAACGTAATGTTCTTTTTGTAAGCAATCATCAGACTTATTTTGCGGATGTAATTACGTTTCTGCATATTTTTTTCGCCGCCAAATGGGGTAAGTACAAAGGCTTGGGTATTCCTTACTACCTGCTCAACCCCATGACCAATATTTATTTTGTAGCCGCAGCAGAAACCATGAAAGATACATGGCTCACCCGTTTGTTTGCCAAGGCAGGTGCTATCACGGTAAAACGTACCTGGAGGGCTGAAGGTAAAGAAGTACAACGTGGTTTGGACCCCGCTGACACCCGTAAAATTGCAAGAGCACTCGATACCAGTTGGGTGATTACATTCCCACAAGGAACTACTAAGCCTTTTGCACCCGGCCGCAAGGGAACAGCTTATATCATCAAGCAAAACCAGCCGATTGTAGTACCGATTGTTATCAATGGCTTCTGGCGTGCGTTCAATAAAAAAGGATTAAAGTTTAAGAAGAAAGGAAGTTTTCTTTCTGTTACCATTAAAGAACCATTGGAAATAGACTACAACGCACCTGTTGAAACCATCCTTGACCAGGTGATGGATTCCATTGAGCAAAGTAAAAAGTACATGTTGAAGGGGAAGCATCATTTAATGTCAATCGTTGACAAGTAATGAATCCGCTTCAACGATTCCTGCTTCTTATTTCATTACTGTTTTCTACAGCGGCACTTTCTCAAATTTATACAATCAAAGGCAGGGTTGTTGATGCCTCCACACGAACTGCACTCAGTAAAGCAACGGTGTATATTAACAACAGCACACGTGGCACCATTGCTGATGACAGTGGTTATTTTTCTTTTCCTCCTTTGCCTGCAGGTACCTATGAAGTGGTAGCTTCTTTTGTAGGCTACAAAACCCTGGTGGTTCCGGTTAAACTTACTACTGCTGATTTTAAAATTGATATTGCCTTACAATTACAGCAGAAAGAATTACGGGAAGTATTAATCCTTACGAATGCCACGAGGTTACGGTACATGGATTTATTCCGTAAAAATGTACTGGGATTTACTTATGATGCCGGCCGTTGTGTTATTAAAAATCCGGAAGCTATTCAGTTTATACAGGGCAAGGCTAAGAACGATGTATTGGCTTATGCTGATGAGCCGCTTGAAATAGAAAACCCGGTGCTGGGGTATACTGTTTATTTTACAATCGCAGAAGTTTACTTTAATACGGGTACTACTGATTCATATTTTTTTGGATACACCCGTTATGCAGATTGGATGGACAACGATGTTGCCAATAAGAAATGGCTTCGTAACAGGCGAAATGTTTACCTGGGCAGCTCTCTGCATTTTTTCAGGAGTCTTGTTAAAAAAGAATTACAGAAACAGGGTTTTGCCATTCAAACAGTTGCATCCGGTCTTGCAGCACGAACGGAAAACCAGGTTCAGGTCCAAACGAATGGCACAGATGCTACAGTGTCAACCATGTGTTTTTCTGGAAGCACTGTCATGAAATCAATTGCAGAGGACAGCCTTTTAAAAGACGCCGGCGCAGAATCCTATAAGGTTTTTGAATTTTTACTTCCTCAGCAGGTGTATATAAAATATAGCCGTAACACCGAACTCAAATTGCAAATGGCCCGTATTATGACCTTGCCGGGGCAGCCGGAAAGCGGTACTATGAGCGGACTTCGTTTAAAGAAAAGTCCGGTACTGGTAGATTACAGAGGCATCTTACTTTATCCCATGAATGTATACTTTGATGGTATCTGGGCTTATGAACGCCTCGCCAACATGCTTCCGGAAGATTACGAGCCGGGAAAATGATTGTGGATTATGTTTTTTTCGCAGTATGTAATATGATAATATTTTAATCGTTAGATATAAGTAATTAGCTTACTTATCATGAAATACTGCTTATTTGTTGCGATTTATGTTCTAAGCTCTTGTCAGGCAAATGAGATTTTTTTAAGAGATCTAAACGAATCATTAATTAAAGCCTCCGCTGATTTCAAGAAAAATGCTCAATATCAAACCCTTGATTTTGAAGAAAAGGGAAGAGATCCCATTACTGCCATTAAAGTTAAAGAGTACTTACCTGCGGTCAGAGCAATTAATAACGAAACAAAAGAAATTGAAAGTATTCTTGATTCAATGATTGCCAATAAGTATTCGATAAGTAAAGACAAGGCAAATCTTTTGTTTAGAAAAATCGGAGAATACAAATTCAGAGTCTTTAAGGCTGATGAGAGAGTTGAGAAGTTATTTAAAAATGATTTTGTAATCCTTGGTAAACAGGCTGACTCGTTAATTAGGAATGAGGCAGATTTATACAAAACTCTTACAACTAAAGAGAATTTAATAGAAAGAGAGGTTTTTCTTAATACAATAAAGAGTAACATCTGGTACAATACTTCACATGTATTGTATTTCCTTAGAACTACTTTTACATATCATATCCCGCATTATTATCCGGGGCCAGTATTGGGTTGTAACACTACTGTAGTTCAATCAGGCGATTCGATTAAGCTTTTTGCAGGAATAGGACATTTTGATTGGAACACTCCTTATTCAATAGCGTTAGATGGAAAGACTTTAACAAAAGCTGAAAAAGGAATGATTGAATATGATTTTGTTCCAAAAGGCAAACCCGGGAAATATAAACTTCCTGTGACGTTTCGATATATAAACCAAGATGGTAAAGAAATGATCTTTGATACAAAAATTGAATACAAAATTGTAAACTAAATCACTCCTTCACAAACAACGCCTTCAGCTCCGCCGCATCATCCGGTTTCATCTTGCCACCCAAGATCAAACGGATCTGACGGCGGCGTAATGCACCATCAAACAACTTCTGCTCTTCTTCGGTTTCAGGAATCAACCCGGGAACAGGTCTTGGCTTACGATTAGGATCCAAAGCCACAAACGTGTAATAAGCTTCATTGCTTTTATAACGGTACTGGCTCACTGTATCTTCACCCCACACTTTCATGTGCACTTCCATGGAGCTGTTAAAAGCACGTGTAACTTTTGCTTCTATATGCACCACATTTCCCAGCTTAATAGGATTCTCAAAAGAAATATTATCTACACTGGCAGTTACCACAGGTGAGTTGCAATGTTTACCTGCTGCTAAGGCAGAAGCAATATCCATCCAGTACATCAAGCGGCCACCCATCAGGTTGCCAAATACATTGGTATCGTTAGGGAGTACTAACTCCGTCATTACTATAAATGATTCTTTAGCTGTTTTACTTTGCATAAAATTAAACCTCACCCTCGTTCCCTCTCCAAAGGCGAGGGAGGCCGGGCATTTTGTTTTAGTTGAATAATGTACTAACACATCATCTGTACTTTGCCGGGCATCAATACCACTACGACGAATTGATAGTTAAGTGGCCTATACTGCTCATAGCACCGCTCCTTCTGCCTTTGGAGAAGGAGTTGGAGGATGAGGTTAGATGAATAAAGAACTGAACGTAAAAGTGTGCGACGCAAATACGCATCATAGCAGCACTTCAGTTGGTTACCAAAAAAATCCCTCTCGGCAGGAGAGGGATGAACTGTTATATTACCAGCATCGCATCTCCATAACTGAAGAAACGATACTTGTCTTTAATGGCTTTTTTATACGCTTCCATGGTTAAATCATAACCGGCAAAAGCACAGGTCATGATTAACAGACTTGTTTTAGGCAAGTGGAAGTTGGTAATGAGTGCATCAGCAATATTAAAACTATAAGGAGGATGAATAAAAATATTAGTCCATCCTTCACTGGGCTTTAATAATTGTTGTGCTGTAAAACTTGTTTCCAACGCACGCATAGTGGTAGTACCCACACTGCAGATACGATGACCACCTTCTTTTGCTTTGTTCACCGTTTTGCAGGCAAACTCATCAATCTTGTAATATTCAGCATCCATTTTATGCTTGCTCAGATCTTCCACTTCAATGGGGCGGAACGTACCAAGACCGGTATGTAAAGTCACTTCTGCAAAGCGGATACCTTTAATTTCCAAACGCTTGATCAACTCAGGAGAAAAGTGCATACCTGCCGTAGGGGCAGCCACCGCACCTTCATGTTTGGCAAACACGGTTTGATAACGCTCACGGTCTTCTTCATCCGGCTTACGCTTAATGTATTTAGGCAATGGCGTTTCACCCATGTTGTATAACACGGTGCGGAATTCTTCATCAGTGCCATCAAATAAAAACCGGATGGTACGGCCACGGCTGGTAGTGTTGTCAATTACTTCAGCAACCAGGTCTTCTGTATCACCAAAATATAATTTATTACCCACACGGATTTTACGGGCCGGGTCTACAATCACATCCCACAAACGGTTTTGTTTGTTGAGTTCACGAAGCAGAAACACTTCAATCTTGGCGCCTGTTTTTTCTTTGCGACCGTACATGCGTGCAGGAAACACTTTTGTATTGTTTACTACAAATGCATCCTTGTCGTCAAAGTAATCCATTACATCACGAAAGGTTTTGTTTTCAATCTGTCCTGTTTTGCGATGTACCACCATCAAACGGCTGTCTTCACGTTTTTTGGTTGGGTTTTGAGCGATGAGGTTGAGGGGTAAGTCGAACGTAAATTGTGAAAGCTTCATGTGCGTTTGTAAAGTTTTAGGATAACAGAGCACAAACGCTGGTACTTGGAGAGAAGTTCAAACCCCGTCTTACGGTACCGGGCTTGCACCTGTTATTTGAATGCGTGCAAAGGTAAGGGGAAAAGGTCAAAAGAAATGCACGTTGTTTCCACGAATGATGCGGCCACAAATGGGTGGAATTGACACGAAATAAAATACAATTTTTGTGGGGCCGGCGGTTGTACACACGAGGGGTCGTTTTTGCCACGCTCGTTTCATCGTTCCCTTACTAATGGGGCCGGAACAGTTCCTTTTTCTCTGCCGGGAATGGAGCGGAGCAGTTCTTTTGTGTATTCTTTTCTAGGCTCGTTATAAATTTCATGAGCAGTGCCCATTTCCTCAATCTGCCCTTTGTTCATCACAATAATGCGGTCGCTGATGTACTGCACCACAGCCAGGTCGTGGGAAATAAAGAGGGATGTGAACTGAAATTCTTTTTTGAGATCGTTAAGCAGGTTCAGCACCTGTGCCTGCACACTTACATCCAGTGCCGAAACGGATTCATCCCAAACGATGAAGGACGGGTTCAAAGCCAGTGCACGTGCAATCACCAGTCGTTGCCGTTGCCCCCCGCTGAACTCATGCGGGTAACGTTTGTAATGATCCGCTTTGAGGTTTACTTTTTCCAGCAACTCAATTACTTTTTCTTTTACCTCTTTTTGGTTGCCTGCAACACGGTGCACCAGCATGGGCTCTGCAATGGCACTACCGATGCTGAGGCGTGGATTGAGGGAAGAATAGGGATCCTGAAACACAATCTGCAAATCCTTACGGTATTGCTTAAAATGAGAGAGTGGAGTGTCCAGTATGTTTTGATGATTGAGAATAATTTTTCCGGATGTAGGTTCCATCAAACGCAATAAGGTTCTGCCCAGTGTTGTTTTGCCGCAACCACTTTCACCCACCAGGCCCAGCGTTTCGCCTTTGTAAATATCAAAACTTACATCGTTTACAGCTTTGATGAATTGTGTGGTTTTGCCAAACAATTTCTTTTGTGCAGGAAACCAAACGTTGAGATGTTGAACTGAAAGAAGTTTATGGTTTGTAGTTTGTTGTTTCTGGTTTAATTCAATTTCATTGCTGTTAATACTTACCTGCTTGAGGTTATTGGTGGGTTCATAATTTTCCATTTTCCACTTTCCATTTTCCACTTCCAGAAAATCACTCACCACCGGCAACCGCATTTCTTTGGTGTACAAAGAGGGGCGACAGGTAAGTAATGCTTTGGTGTAAGCATGTTGCGGATTGTTGAAAATTTCATTGACCGTTCCCTGCTCCACAATACTGCCTTTGTACAGCACTACAATTTTATCAGCCAGTTCCTGTACAACTCCCAAATCATGCGTGATGAATAAAATGCCCATACCGTTTTCCTGCTGCAATTCTTTCATGAGTTGCAGAATGGTTTTTTGCACGGTAACATCCAATGCGGTGGTAGGTTCATCAGCAATTAACAAAGAAGGATTGCAACTCATAGCCATGGCTATCATTACCCTTTGTTTTTGTCCGCCGCTCAGTTCATGCGGATAGCGGTGGATGATGGAGGATGGGTTGGGCAGTTTTACTTTTTCAAACAGTTCAATGGTTTTTTTTTGGGCCTCTGCTTTAGAAATTTTCTGGTGTAGTTGAATGGCTTCCATCACCTGCTCGCCACATTTAAAAACCGGGTTGAGAGAAGTCATCGGCTCCTGGAAGATCATGGCTATTTCATTGCCACGGATGGTTTGCATTTGCTGCGGTGTGGCTTTGAGTAAATCAAGTACGGCGCCGTTCTTTTGCTGAAACAAAATTTCACCGTTTGGATAAAGGGCGGGTGGTGATGGTAACAGACCAAGTACTGAAAGCGAAGTGATGGATTTACCGGAGCCGCTTTCGCCCACCACTGCTACTACTTCATTTTTACTGATGGAGAATGAAATAGTATGAACTGCTTTTTGCAATCCTTCATCTGATTGAAATGCTATGCTGAGGTTGTTTATTTGAAGCAGTTCATCCATTACTCTTCAAACTTCAGATGTTTCACCGTATGTCCGTTATTAATTAGTTGCTTGAGCGATTCAATGCCGATCTTGATGTGCCGCTCTACAAAATTGGTAGTTACCTGCTTATCACTTTCTTCTGTTTTAACACCTTCAGGCGTCATGGGGTTGTCACTCACTAATAACAAAGCGCCGGTAGGAATATGATTGTAAAAACCCACGGTAAAGATGGTTGCTGTTTCCATATCAATCGCCATCACACGGATTTTTTCAAGATAGTCTTTAAAATCTTCATCATGTTCCCACACTCTTCTGTTAGTTGTATAACAGGTACCGGTCCAGTAATCACAATCAAAATCACGGATGGATGTTGAAACTGCTTTTTGCAATGCAAAGGAAGGAAGTGCCGGCACTTCAGGCGGAAAATAATCACGGCTGGTACCTTCACCACGTATAGCAGCGATGGGAAGAATTAAATCGCCGATTTTGTTTTTGCGTTTCAATCCGCCGCACTTTCCTAAAAACAAAACACCTTTGGGACGGATGGCACTGAGCAAATCCATTACAGTAGCAGCAGTAGCGCTGCCCATACCAAAGTTGATAATGGTGATGCCATCAGCCGTGGCGCACTGCATGGGACGGTCTTCACCAAAGACCGGAACATTATTCCATTCTGCAAACAATTTCACATAGTTGCTGAAGTTGGTTAATAAAATATACTTGCCAAAATCAGTAAGCGGCATACCTGTATAACGGGGCAGCCAGTTGCGTACAATTTCTTCTTTCGTCTTCATACTTCATCTTTTTGAATTCTGCTAAAATAATCATTTACTTTGAAGCATGGTGAAAGTAGATTTTCCCAAGCCTGATTTTAAAATAAAAGAGGAAGCAGGCAAGGAGTTGATTTTTGATGACATACGTAAACAATGGGTACGGCTCTCGCCGGAAGAATGGGTGCGGCAGAATTTTATTCAATACCTGGTTCAAACAAAAAATTATCCTTCCGCTTTAATTGGTGTTGAGAAGGAAATCAATCTGGGCGAGTTAAAAAAACGGTTTGATATTCTTGTGTACGATAAAAATCATCAACCATGGATGATGATTGAATGTAAAGCCATGGAAGTAGAATTGACAGAAGAAGTTTTGCAACAGGTGTTACGGTACAATATTTCTGTTCCCGTTGCGTATTTAGTAATTACAAACGGAACTTATACGTACTGTTATCATTGTGTAAACGAACAACTTTACCTGCAGGAACAATTACCAGCACTGCAATAAATAAGAGTATGTTTCCTATAGACTCCCTTGCAATCAACAATATAATAAAGCCTTCTTCTGACGAACAGGTAGCTGTGCATTGAAAGTTCTCACCTTATCCTTTAATGATTGTTTTCAGAACTGTTTGTACAATTTCAGATTTTCCGAGGGGCTCTAAAAATAAGTTTAAAATATTTACTGCTACAGCTAACCATGTGGCGGTGTGTTTCAGTTTTCCATATTTCCATGCACCTGCAAGCAGTAAGGCAATGATAATTCCATTAGCAAAATAAAGTGAAGGCATGATTTCCACATTGGGCCATTGTGCAGACTGCATTCCTACATGCACATTTTGTATGCCCCTTCCCAGCGCCGGCATCATAATCATAAATACCGTTGAAATCAGCCACCAGGCATGATTTTCCAAATTCTTTCTGTGAATGATACTTTGAATCACTGCAAATCCAAAAGCCAGCATCATGGGAATTTCTATGGCTGCCACACCCATAAAGAACCAGGGTTCAAAAGGGCCAAACCGTTCCCGCATCGTTGCAGATGCTTCTGCGTTAGCAATATCACGGTACATCATACTCAGTGCAGTAATGCAAACAGCTCCTGCTAAAAACATTCCGATGATGCCATTGGTACGGTGTTTTGAAAGTTGCCCATGCGTGGCATAATAGGGTTGAATGATGAGATAGAGATACCAAACTGTGCCCGTCCAGTAATGTACGTGGACTGACCATGCATTTTCCCTGAAATCACCCCAGTAATCTCTGAAAATTCCAAATTGCATAAAAGCCATAGGGACGAGCATCCAAAGATGAAGCGTTTTGTACTTTGCCATAGTTGTTTATTTTATTTTTTCAAACCGGTGATGCATCATGCGTATATGCTGTAGGTTAAAACCTGTTACTTCTCCCTTTTGGTTAAATGTAAAACCGGTGAGCACATTCCATCCTTCGCCCATGCCGCTTTCCATGTAAAAGATAAATTGATTTTTTGAATAAGGAATTAACAGTTTATCTGAAATTGTTGGCCGTTTTATTACAAGATCATTTTGTTCATTCAGTTGAATGGTAAAATAATAATTCAAATGCTTGCTGTAATACAAACCTGTCAATTGTTTAAGATAATCAGCAGTTAAGCCGGTCGGATTTAACTTTTGCTTCTCCATTGTTTCTTTAAAACCGGGACTTACAGCTTCTAATTTCATAGTGGAGTCCGGATGGGTTTGAATAAATCGGAAATAATTCGGATAGTCAGGATCTTTAAATAAGTTATCTCCAGTGGGAACAAGCGGAATAAAATCTGTTGTTGTAAAGTAAAAATTCAGTTTGCCTTCTTCTGCCTTCATGTCATAATAGCGAATATGTTTCAGGTGACTGCTGTAAGTACCGGCATCTGTAACCCAATACCTGCCGGCGTAGCTGTTTAGTTTATCAGTATTCAATTGAATGGCAGGTTTTGAATACACTGCATCGAAACCTTTTGTTTCATAATTTGCAGACGGCAGGAAGTAATCAATAATTGCTCCTGCTTTTTCCTGAAGGTTATTGTTATTGGAAACTGTAATGATATTCAGGTTCAGTGATGGAATACTGCGGATATAAGTAATTTCATTCACGCCATTGTGCTGGATAATTGTATGACTGTTTCGTTCTTTCATCTCAATACCGAATGCATAATGTTTTTCCTTTATCACAGGAATGGGCCTTGCATCTTTTAACAGGCGTTCAAATGCTTTTGCCACAAAGGAATTTTTATCATTGCAGGCAATCGTCCATTTCTCCAAATCATCAGCCGTACTCACAATTCGATAATTGGAAGCGGGTGATACTTTTATTTTATCATACCGGCGATAAGAATTCTGTCCCTCATAGTGATTGACTAATCCGGGAATGATTGAACGTAAATCATCATTCATCAGCGATGCATTCATCTGCAAGGGACTGAATATTTTTTCCTTCATGTAAGCAGCAAGATTTTTGCCTGATGCTTTTTCCATAATCAACCGCAGTAAACCAAAATCTGAATTGCAGTACATATATCCTTTGCCCGGCTCAAACTGCGGTGCAGGCTGGTTATACAATAAGTTAAGAAACTGTTCTTTATCAAGACGGTTGCTCATAGCCGCCTGTGTTAGTAATAATGTTCCCCATTCATCATCAAAACCACTGCTGTGATTGAGTAAGTCACGAATCGTAACCGGTTCACTCCACCCCGGAAGTTGAGGAAAATATTTGCGGACTTTATCATTGAAGCTGAGCAATCCCTCACTTTCCATAACGGCCAAGGCCACAGCCATAAACTCTCTTGTATGGGAATATTCAAATCGTAATGCGGATTGATGCGTGAACGGGATTTTATGTTCGATTACCGCCATGCCATAGGTTTTCTTTGCAACCGGTTTCCCGTTTTGCAATACTGTAATTGCTATTCCGGGTGAAGAAAAGCTGTTATACGGTTTAAATAAACTATCTAGATAGTTTGCAAGACCTGGGTTGGTTTGTGTAAATGCATTTTGATAAGCAAATGCAAGCAGTACGATACATAGTCTCATGAATCATGATTTTTTAATTGGTAAACGTTTCCAATATGTTAACTGCCGCCAAATCCATTCGGCAGGGCCATAATTAAATTTTTGCATCCAGTACATACTCAAGAATGCCTGAACGATGAAAATCATTATCCCTATCGGCATAATCCTGTACAAATGAACTTTTCCCAGCAATCCAAAACCGCAATCATAAAATAGCAACAAATAAAAAAATGAGTGGGTAAGATAGTTGGTAAGAGACATCTTGCCCACATATTCAAAGTAGTGGAAGAACCGGCTTTTAGTTTTCATAAATAATAATATCACAGAGCAGCAATAAAACAAAGCCATTGCTAAAATGCCCATACGTGTGAAACTGTATTCAAAAAGCTTACCACTGTTTGAAGTGAATTTATTTCCCATAATTCCTGTGTACGACTGCTCTGCCAGGTACATGGTTGTTACTGTCAGTGTAAACAACCAAACTTTTTTAAAGAGATGTTTTTTTGATGAAATGTCTGCAAGCAGATTTGTTTTTACGAACCAATAACCAATTAAGAACCTTCCCAGCGTTTCAAACATATCCCGAAATTGTGCCCAGCGTTCAAAATAAATATACCAGATTGTTTTATAATTATTTTCAGCAATTGAAAATATATTGCCGCACTTAACAGCTTCAATATAGTTTGCAAGAATGATATCCCGTTCAGGTGGATTTGCTTCCAGCAAATACAGTTTTAATCCCTGTACAAATGGTCCACCGGCAAATAAGAAAAGAAACCCCAGCGTAATTATCTTTTTAGGCGACAGTTTTCGAAAGAACAATAATAAAATTCCGCAGCTTGCATACACATTTAATATATCGCCCTGCCAAATACATAAATGAAGTAACGCTATCAGTAATAACCAGAACATGCGTTGTAAGAAAAAACGGTTAACATTGATTCCTTTTGCAGCAATATTTTCAATGAGAATACCAAAGCCATAGCCAAACAGTATGGAAAAAATGCTGATAAACTTACCACTTACAAATAATTGAAGAAAATGCTCTGTAATTTTATCTGCCATGGTGTTTGTCATAGCATCCACTTCTGCATCGGGCAAGGCAAATGTGATAAAGCCTTCGAGGTTTGCCAGCAAAACACCGGTTAAAGCAAAACCACGGAGTACATCCAATATTTCTATTCTCTCATGCTGCAGATTACCCAAAGCCATTTATATCAAACTTTATTTTTTCTGATTGATAATCTCTTCCAATAAGTTAACTGCCGCCAAATCCATTCCAGCGGCCCCATTGTGTAATAACGCAACCAGATGTGACTGAAAATAATTTGAAATATCATTAAAACAATTCCTGCTAAAAACACTTCATAACGCTGCAGTTTCCCATACCAGGCAAATCCAAAGCCGTAAAAAATGATGGCGCCAATAAGAGACTGGCTGAGATAATTGGTGAATGCCATTTGTCCAACCGGCTTCATCATATTGAATAACCAATGAAAGAGATTGGATTTGTACAAAAGCATGAGTAATCCAAACAATCCGAGTGAACGGAATATTCTTCCCGTTTCATACACATTGAAGGGCATTTGTTTTATAAAATCATAGTAATTGAAATCGGCTTTTTGTAAAATATCCAGCCGGTACCAATTAATTCCGAGACCGATGCTTAAACCAATTACTGCCATCGCTGCATATAATTTTACAGATGCTTTGCACGTAAGAATGTCCAGTTTTAAAAAAGCCATACCGGCAAACATAAACAGCAGCACATCCCAAATAGCGAATACGGTGTAATGCACAAAGCCGGAGATATAAGTATCCGTTCTGTATTTAAATACATCTTCAAATGAGCCTGTCATCATCCGGTTTGCTTTTTCAACATCCTTTACACAGCTTTCACGGGTGGAAGATGATTTAAGTTCTTCCATCGCTGCCAGTTGCTCTTTTTGTTTGATGGTGAGTTTAGTAACAGTTGTATCAATCTTAGCAATTAATTCGCCACGATTGATGATGGATTTATCAATAAAAAAATCCCTGTTTTCTCTTGCTATCATGAACAGGGCACAAATAGCGGATGCGATGAATAATTTTTTGGGAGGCAAATTCCTGAAAACATACAGGATTAATCCATAACAACCATAGTCAAAGATGATGTCGCCATCCCATAATAAGATGTAAACATTAATAAGTCCAAAAACTATCAGCCACATTTGTCTTCTCAGAAATAAATCAGCCACACTTATCCCTTCTTCACTATTTTGTTTGTTGTTGATGAAGAGTAAAACACTTGCACCAAACAATAAACTGAACATGGCTCTTTGCGTACCATAAAAAATCCAGTACGAAGTGAGCCATAGTTGACGGTTAATGCCTGTTTCATTCAGCAATGATGGGTCGCTCACCACATCACTTAATGCCATATAGGGAAGGTTGATGAACAGGATGCCGAAAATAGCAAAGCCACGGAGCGAATCAATGATACGGATACGTTCTTTGGAAAAAGAAGAGGGAGATTGAATCATAACTTATTTTTTCAGTATTGATATTTTTATTGCCAAAGATGGCCACCATGTCATATAAAACTCTATTGCTATAAACGGAAGTACCCAGCATAACCATTCGGCTGTTGTTCTTTGTTCCAATGTCGAATCCAGAAACGGAAAAACATTTTGATAACCCAACAATGAAAATACTCTTATGAAAACAAATGCAAGTGCTGCGGTATAACTTCTTACCATCATTTGCCTGTGTGTTTTTATGTTTTTGTTTTTAACAGCCCACCAGGCGGCAGCAGTTGTGAACAGCCAGATAACACTCAATATGCCCAATGAATAACGGCAGGGCTTACATTCATACATCAGGTTTAAACGAAAGGCGCAAACAGCGGCAATCAACGAACCGATGATAAATATTTTTCCTGCCAGCCGGTGATAGCTTAAGTATTTGTTACGGAAACCTTTCCAAAACTGCATAGGACCTAATAGCAAAGAAGCACTTGCACCGGCAATGTGACCGATAAACCAGATTTTACTTTCCCAGAAACTATATTTGAAATTAGCAGGAATCTCACCGATACTGTAGGAATAAAATGTCATTACGTAGAAGTATAACGATAAACCTATGATGATAAGCCAGAATAACAGCCAGGGAAGTTTTTGTTTTGCAATCATAGCCTGTTTATTTTTTTACCGGTTGCGTTAAATCATACAAGGTAGCGGTGCAGGCACATTCTTTTTCAAGATAAGCACCATAAGGGTCTTTTATCACCTGTATCTCTTTGCCAATTTCATTTGCCAGGTAATGCTGAATACTGTCAGGATATTTGTGTTTAGGCGTCCAGTGGGAAAAGAAAAACCAAACCCGTTTGTTTCCTTTTAAGGAATCCAGTTGATGGAAGTATTGTGCCGGTTTTTCATAACTGCCACTGAGTTTATAATTGGTAATACCTTCTTTATGGCCATACATTTTCATGGCATGTCTTGCTTTGTAATACACATAAACAATATCGCCGGGTTGCAATTGTTTTTTTAATTCTTTTAAAACGGGTTGTGCCGGCTGACAATGAAAGGGTGGCCGTTCATTCGGTTCAATTAAATGTATGACAGGCATCGGTAAGGCAATGAAGAGAATAAATGCTTTTGCAATGGAAGGATGAATTTTCCTGAGCGTCATACTGCTCAGCCATTCTGCTCCGTAAGCGGCGGCTATTAATAAAGGCCAGCTTGCATACAAAGCCACTCTTGTATCATAGGGTAAAATGCGAAGCAGTGATAAGACTATCGCTAAAAAAAATGGAGAAAGCAGGATAAATGTTTTTGCTTTCACGGTTGCAAATAGCTTTATGATGCCTGCTACTGCCAAAACAAAAAGTACAGTTGCGAATAGGGTCATCGCAGGCCATAAATCACCTAAAAAGAAATAAATAAAATACCCGAGTTCATCACGGATGTTTTTAATGAGCCAAAGCAATGCATCGTTCAGCCCTGTTAAAGGAATAAAACCACGGCTCCAGTAAGCACTCATGGCATCAACAGACGCAGTGTTTAAAACAAATTTTGCATGATACGTTACCCATGCACAGGCAATTGCCCATATAAAACCAAGGATAAAAAATGACCTGAACGAATTTTGATTTGTTTTGAAAAAAAACTGCGTAAGCAAAAAGCAAAGTAAAATTCCTGCCAATGCCACAGCCGGCATAGAGGCACTGATGTACACAAACCCGCCGACACTTAAAAGTAATGTTTTAAACAGGCTAATTTTATAGCTGTAGAATTGTATTACTGCCCAAACTAAAAACAAACTGGCAGCTATATCACCGGCATATTGCTTGGCCTGCCCTGCATAAAACCAGCCCGAAGTGGAAAATGCAAAAAGTATAAAAGCCGCTAAGAGTGCCGTATCTTTTAAAAACACCCGTGCTGTTTGGTAGAAGAAATAAACTGAAGCAACCGTACAAAGCCAGGGCCATAAACGAAACGCAAAATCATGCTCACCAAAAATGAATACAAAAAATTTAGTAATGAGTAAAAAGCCAATGGATGCTACCTGGTTAAAATCTAAAGGTTGCGTAAACAATTGGTAGTACGATTTTTCTGTAACATTTAAGGCACAGGTAAGCTCATCATACCACATGGAAGAAGTGCCGGCATAATGTATGGTTCTTAAAGCAAGAGCGGCGATGGCTGTCAAATAAATCCAGAATAAAAACCAATTTGATTTGCTTTGATTTAGTTGCATATTTCGTCAGAAATTTGAATTTATTTTTTTACTGGCTGATTTCTTGAATGGCAATGCAAACCCGCACCATCATGATGCAGAGGCATACAATCAATTTGCACGATCATTCTCCCCTGGAATGCTTTCTCCAAAATCTCTCTTGCCTTTTCATCCCTTTGTCTTATTTCGTATGGTAATCCTTGTTTCCAGAACCTGGCAGTAACGACTACTTCATTGGCAATAACAAAATTCATATAACCTGTAGCAAGATAAAACTCCACACTATCGCTGCTCAGATCGTCAAACCATGATTTTTCGTCATTAGAAAGTTTGCCATACAATAATTTCTTTGTCAAAAGTGGGCCCGCAGGCAATCGAATAATACGTAATGATTTACCATCAGCCGTTTTGCTGTGATTCAAAATGGAAAAATTATGCTCCATTCTTTCGAAAGATTCTTTTGAAACAATATTGCCAACAGTATCTTTTACATCAATAGCAGCAAGTAATATGGTTGTATCATTCACAAAGCGGCAGAATTCATCTATATGTCCGCCGGTGCCGATACCATAAATGCCGTTTTCCATTTTTCCCCATTCCTCTTCCTTTAAACCATTTCTTAGCCAGATGATTTTTGTTACACCTAGTACTTTTTTGTATTCATCCTCAATCTGCTTTTTGTTCATCTTTTTATTTCTGTCAAGTTCTACTGACTCTACCAGTATCATCGTTCCATTACCATTCGTTTGCCAGGCACCGCCTTCTGAAACCATTGAGGAAGAAATCATAGGCAGGCTCATTTGCTTTGCAACATTCTGGTCAATTTGTTGTGAACGTTTGTCTGGGTGATTGTATTTAAAGTCGGCAATAGCCAGTTCACCATTCTGATTACGAAGAAATACCGGCCCAGGGTCTTGTATGGCGCCAAATGCTTTTTCATTATAAAACAGTTCAACGTTGCCAGTATCAATTTTTTCTTTCACCAGTGCGTCAATAATTTTTTTGTGCAATTGAGCCGAATCATACTGAAGCTGGGGGCCATACAATATTTTCACTTTTACGTATGGGTGAATTTCCTTTATGGCCTGAACGATAGTAGTGTAAAATGGTTCGCCACCAAGAAATCCGGATTCAACCCAACTAAGCCAAATGTATTCCTGCTTTTCAAATTCTGACGGAACTGTATAATTTTTTATTTTTCCGCTTGTACACGCCAAAAAAAAGATTGATGCGAGTAGTATTATTTTGTATAATTTAATTATGCACAGCATTTTTATACACTTTACATTTGTTTAGTTAAAAAATTATAAATCGCATTTGCAATAAGTCTCCAGCCCGGTGAATCAAATATTATGAGTTCTGTACACTGCTCTGCAATAATGAAAAATCCCGTGTATAATAATGCCGGATGAATGCGTTTGTTTTTTACCCAATCCCAAATGAAGGCAATAATGATTAAACTATCCGCCAGTACAACGGCAAACCATATATCAGGTCGTTGTATTGAAGGGAAATAATGCCGCCAGCGAAACCATGCAGGCCATATCAATACGATGGTGGCCAATAGCATCAGCCGCTTATGTACCTGTGGTTTTTTTCTGTAAGTGATAGCAAAGACCACCAGCAATAAAAATATCAAGGCAGAGGAACAGGCCCCGAGAATTGCGGAGATAGCGGTTTGCCCCAGCCCTTCTTTTAATTCACGTTCACATTGATAGAGAGCAGCCGGTATTATTGTAATGGCAGCTCCAAGTGCAATGAATACACCCCAGCGGCCGAGTGTAAAATGTACTTTATACTTTTTGCTTTTAATTAAAATGGATTGTAATAAAAATAAAGTCACCCAGCCAAATGCAAAACCGGCATGGAGGTAAATGACCCATGGCCATGTTTTAGTTCCGGTAAGAAGCGGAATGATGAATGTTTTTAAGAAACCAATCAGTATGACAAGAATGGCAACAATTGCCATCAGAACAAAAAAATTCGTTTTGTTTTTAGCGGTTCCTTTTGATTGCATGGTTTGGGTACGGTTAACTGATTTCAGTTCTTTCAAGATCATGAAACTGTGAAATGAAAAGAGTATCTATTGCTAATTCATGTTCAAACCAGTTGGTCTCAAATGAGACTATTTGTTGTTTTAACGATACAATATTGAGGAAACCTGATGGTTCCTGTCTTCCGGGTATACAGATTTGCATATGTAAATCTGTGTATAACAAATGCAAAATTGGAATTCTCATGTTGTAGATTTTGATTTAAGAAAAGTCAATCAAAATCATTGTCTGTTTCATTCTTAGCAAAAAAGAATACAGGAATAATTATGATGCAGAAAAATAATAACAGTTTTTTATTTCTGCAAGCTTCATTTCAATTTAGTGGGAAACAATACTATAACCCCAGCAAAAATGCCATCACATCCACACCGTCCGCATAATCCATCAGGCCGGGATTTTGTGCGGAACCAAACGGTAACCCATGAGCGCCAATTACCGCCTGTATTTTATCATTGTCTTTCAATTGTGTATATACATCGGCGGCCTCTTCATAAAAATGGTAATGCAGTGTGCCAATGGGGGAGAAGGGATTTTCAGCTTCTATCAATACCACGCAATCATTGGTCATGTAAAACTTATTGTTCATGATATAGATGGCAAGCTGGTAATCATAATTGCTGCGGTATTTGTGATGCTCAAACATCCAACTGTATTTTTTCAAGGCTTTCAGCAGTGGTACAAAATCATAATCTTTCGGTACATAAAGTTGAGTAATGTTTCTGCAGCCCAATCCAAAGTATTGCAAAATATCATCTGCCAGTAAATTCAACTCGGCTTCGGTTTCATGGCCCGTAAGTACAGCAACACTGGTTCTGTTTTTGCGGATGATGCTGGGGAAACGACCAAAATAATATTCAAAATAACGGGCACTGTTATCACTGCCGGTGGTAATGTATGCATCACAGTCTTTCAATTGTTCAGCAAAGGTTATATGCTCAGCAACGGATGGATTTTGTGTCGTCATCCAATCAACCAGGTGCTTGAGTAATACATCATCCTTACTGCTTTGTTTAATCACCTGTTGATGCCCGCTCACAAATACCGCAAGGAAATCATGAAAACCCACCAGTGGAATATTGCCCGCCATCACAATACCGATTTTCTTGGCAGAAATATTATCATCCAGGTGATAATGTGCTGCCCATTGTTCCAGTTGTTCCAGTTGCAAAAACTGTTGAGCGATGGTGTTTGCAGCCTGGTTTATAAAGTCTGCTACAAACCAATTATTCTTTTGCTGCGCCCTTATTTTGGCGGCCTGCCAAACTTCATCCTGTGAAGAAATATATTTGCCGAGTTGTATTAAAATTTCCAGTCTTTCCTGTAACTTCATTTCAAGATTATTAACTTGCACTAAAACGCAAAAGTAAACGATTCTAACCCCAAAATTTCAAACAGTATGGCTATTAAGATTACAGACGAATGTATCAACTGCGGGGCCTGCGAACCAGAGTGTCCCAATAATGCAATTTATGAAGGTGGAGTAGAGTGGGCCATTGCCGATGGTACCACCGTAAAAGGTTCTTATACATTAGTTGACGGAACAGTTGTAGATGCGGATGCTAAGAATGCTCCCGTGAGTATGGATACCTATTATATCACGCCCAATAAATGTACCGAGTGCCAGGGTTTTCATGAGGAGCCGCAATGTGCTGCTGTATGCCCGGTAGATTGTTGTGTGCCTGATGAAATGTATGTAGAAACAGTAGAGCAACTGATGGCTAAAAAAGCCGCATTGCATATCTGATAAATATTTTTTGATTGGATAAGTTCCCGTAAGAACGCATCCTTAGTACAGGCGGGTGATATTTCCCGTCAAAAAAAGGTGAAGGGGTGAAATCCTTCACCTTACTTTTTTATAAGAGGTCAAAAAAGCGAAAACCGAAAATGATAAGGGTTTCCTAAGAATATAATTGGGTAATCATCAAATAACAGTGAAATATTATCTTGCACTTATGTACAGATTGTTTATAGCGTTATTGCTGGTAACCGGTTTGCATTCCTGTGTATTTACAACCCGTCGTGACCAACCTGTGTCGGATGTTGCACATGAAGCTGCATTGGATGAAATGGTAGCAGCAGACAGGGCTTTTTCTGACTCTTCAGCAAAACTCGGAATGAAGAAAGCCTTTCTGGAATTTATGGCGGATGATGCAGTTTTGCTGCGCCCGGGTTATCTACCTATTGTGGAAGGCGATGTGGTAAAATTTCTCACTTCGCAGGAGGACACTTCTTTTGTAATGACATGGAAACCCAAAGGCGGACAGCTTTCCAAAAGTAACGACCTTGGCTATACATATGGTGTTTATGAAATCAAACTCAATGCCATTGACTCTGTACTCAACGGAACGTATGTATCCATCTGGCAAAAACAAAAAGATGGCACCTGGAAATTTGTGCTGGATACAGGCAACCCGGGAACTTCCAATATGGTGCAATAAAAATTTCTGCACCATTTTTGCAATACAACCGAACCAACCAAATTCATGAAAAAGAAAATAGCATTAGTTACAGGCGGTACAAGCGGCGAAGCGGTGATCTCCTATAAAACAGCCAAAACCATCAGCACCCATTTAAGCAGGGATCAATATGATGTGTACACCATAGATATTACTAACCAGGGATGGTTTTATACAGATGATGCCGGTGCTAAACAAACCGTTGATAAAAATGATTTTTCCTTAACGCTGAACGGGACTAAGATTCAATTTGATGCAGCATTTATTGCCTTGCACGGCACTCCCGGGGAAGACGGCAAATTGCAGGGATATTTTGATATGATCGGTTTGCCGTACACCAGTTGCAATGCAGCCACCTCGGCCATTACCTTTAATAAACGTTATACCGTGGCAGTAGCTGCATTTGCCGGTATAAAAGTGGCTAACAGTGTTCATTTGTTCAAACATATTCCGGTTGATGCCAATTCCATTCACTTAAAATTTCCTGTGTTTGTAAAGCCCAATAACGGAGGCAGCAGCATTGGTATGAGCAAGGTGAACAGGAAGGAAGATTTAGCGGATGCTATTGCAAAAGCATTTAAAGAAGATGACCAGGTGCTGGTAGAAGAGATGATTGAAGGACGAGAATTTACGATTGGTGTGTTCCGCAGCGGCGATGACATTATTGCATTGCCAATGACCGAAGTAAAAGCACATGATGATAAAGACTTTTTTGATTTTGAAGCCAAGTACCAGGGCAAGAGTGATGAAGTAACACCGGCTGTTGCCAGTGAAACTCATTATAAAAATGTAGCCGATGCTGCTAAAAAAATTTACAGCGTATTTAATTGTCGTGGGGTAATACGTATTGATTTTATTTATAACGAAGCAGAGCAGGCGCCTTACATGCTGGAGATTAATTCCATACCCGGCCAGAGTGATGCCAGCATTGTACCGCAACAGGTTCGTGCCTATGGCTGGACTTTGGAGCAATTCTATTCAGCATTGGTAGAAGATGCCATCAACAATCATTAATATTATTCCGATATTCACTTAAAAATCAATTCCTGTGTTTGAATTCATTACCAAGCGTTCCTTCTTTGTGAATTTACTGGTGGCAGCATTTGTTGCTTTTGCTGTATTTTTTATCTTTTTCCAGTTGCTGGATTGGATCACCAAACACGGTGACTACATGAAAGTGCCTGCAGTAAAAGGCAAGAGTATTGATGAAGCCCGTAAAATTCTGGAAGCACAGGGTTTTGAAGTGGAAGTGCAGGACAGTGTGTATTATGACAGTCTGCCCCGTTTAAGTGTGGTAAAGCAAACACCCGATCCTGAAATGCTGGTGAAAGTAAACCGTACTGTTTATTTAACGGTGAACCGTGCTCAGCCTCCGCTCATTGCAGTTCCTAACTTTGTAGGACAAACCTTGCGGAGTGTGGAAATGCAGTTACGTTCACTCGGGTTTAAACTGGGAGATACCAGTTACAAACCCGATTTTGCCGTAGGTTCTGTTCTGGAACAATTGTATAATGGTTCAACGCTCAAACCGGGAACCAAAATTCCGATGGGTAGTGCTGTTTCCTTAGTGATTGGTGGTGGTGTGCAAAGCACTGAAATGTCAGTGCCCGACCTGGTAGGATTAACATTTGGCGAAGCAAAAGTATTGCTGGAAACCAACGGGCTCTTGCTGGGTGCTGTTGTGGTGGAAGGTGCAGTAAGTGATTCAGCATCTGCATTTATCATTCGGCAGAATCCGCCGAGAAGAGATGATGAAGGCAGACCCATACGTATCCGTGGTGGTCAGTTGATGGATGTGTGGATCAGCACAACACCTCCGGTGAAAGATTCAACCAATCAAATCAAACCAAAACCTGTTGAAACAGGAAATGATTATTAAAACAACCAAATCGTTCAATCATGAATACTATTACTGTTGAAGAATTAAAAGCAAGAATTGATGCCGGCGAACAACTGCATTTAGTCGATGTTCGGGAACCGAATGAACACGAAGAGTTTAATATCGGCGGTATTCTGCATCCGTTGGGAAATATTAAAGCGATGGATACGGAAGCCATTGATGCTCTCAAAGACCAAGAAGTTATTTTTTATTGCCGTAGCGGTAACCGCAGCGGACAGGCCTGTATGTTTGCTGAAACCATGGGCTTTACCAATGTGGTGAATGTAGTAGGAGGGATGCTGGCGTGGAGGGAAAAGTTTGGAGAATAATCCCGTCAGACGCCCTTGTCGGACGATAGTATAGTGAAAGAGGTGATGCATTGTCAATGCATCACCTCTTTTCTTTTTCATTTAATTCGTCTGTCCGCACCGTCATGCTGAGGAACGAAGCATCTCTGAAAAATAGGAGGGCAAATGTTTAATCATCAAAATTTCTAATGCTATATAAATGATTTTTTAAAACAGTTGATTAATATTAATGCCGTCTGACGAGGGCGTCAGACGGCTTGCCTCCCGTAACTAAAACTTCACATTCACCCCCATCATAAAATTTCTCCCTGCCATCGGGTAAAAGAAATTTTCAACAATGGTTTGT
Organism: Lacibacter sp. MH-610; assembly: GCF_045780045.1. Taxonomy (NCBI): domain Bacteria; kingdom Pseudomonadati; phylum Bacteroidota; class Chitinophagia; order Chitinophagales; family Chitinophagaceae; genus Lacibacter; species Lacibacter sp. MH-610. The sequence goes on along the minus strand of NZ_CP116002.1, from coordinate 2,907,309 downwards.
CCTCCAAGGATATAATTGTAGGTATAACCATTGGCTTCATACTTTATATCCAGCAGGTTGTTGAGTTGAAAACTGAGGATGATTTCTTTTGCCAGTTTTGTTTTGAATGTATAGGCCGCCCTCATATCGGTTACAAAAAACGCATCAATACTTCTCTGCTTGTTGCCTGTATTATCAAGGTATTGACGGGAAACATATTTGTTGAGAAAACTCAACTCCCCATTTTTAACCGGAATAAAGTTCAAAGTAGCACCGCCCAATATATCAGGTGAAAAGGAAAGTGGGGCTGAAGCAAAAAATGTTTCTTTCTGTCCGCCATTATCATAATCGTCGCTGTACTCTGTAAAGTTCAATACACGGTTTTTGCTGAACGTAAGATTGGCGGCTGCATTGAACCAGGAAGCCGGCTTCACCGTTCCCTGTAATTCAATACCGGCACGATAGCTCTCCGGAATATTGATTCTTGCATAGGCACCTACATCATTAATTTTTCCGGTCAGCACCAATTGATTTTTGTACCGCATATAATAACCGGTAACACTCCAACTGTAATTGCTGCCTCTGCGTTCAAGATTCATTTCCCAATCGTAAAGTGTTTCATGACGTGGTTGCTGAGCTGCACTGGTTTCAAAGTCATCACGGTTCGGTTCTTTATTGCCCACGCTGAAGGAAGCAAAACCCAGCCATCCCTTGCTATCAGCATAAGAAATACCCAGCTTGGGATTGAGGAATTGAAAATCATTATCAAATTTCAACGATGGATTATTCCTGAAACCATTTAACGTATAAGTTACATTCCGGTATTGCAAATCAGCAAACAACTCCCAGCGTTGTGCCAATCTTCTTTGATACTTTGTGTAAACGGAGAAATCATTTTTAAACGCATCAAGGTTATACCATTTATAATCTTTTGGAACAAATACTTCACTCCAGATTACTTTACCATAGTGCAAACCTTTGTAACGTGTATAAGCACCACCAAAAGTGAATTGATCCTTGTTCTTTTTGTATTGCAGAGAGTAAGTACTTCCGTAAAACCAGTTGTCGAGCCAGAGTTGACGGATGATATCACTTTCAGCAGATGCTAGACCATAATCCGCCAGGTCAATATCTTTTCTGAATTCTTCATAATAACCTCTTCCTCTCGTAAGAAAAAAAGCCGTGTTAAGATTCCAGGAGGAATTCAATTCACGGTTGAAGAACAATTGATAATGATCCTGCTGATAATTGTCGGTTTGATTGTTGTATAAAAAGCTGTTGTAGGTTCTGTTATTATTTGGGTTAAAAAGATTAATTGAATCTTCTGTTGTCTTGTAAAGAAAACCTGCGTTATTCAAGTAATGATTTTGCAGAGCCGCTGCATCACCGTTTAATTTCGCTTCAGGAATTCCGTTCCATGCCTGGTACGTAACTTCTTTTCCTGAAAACACATTGAAACGAAGGGAAGTCTTTTTGTTGAGATAAGCTGCGGATACGTAAAAAGAACGCAAATCAGTAGTGGCACGATCAATAAAGCCATCACTGTTGATAAAAGAAAGCCGTGCATCAAGGGTAAAATGATTATTGATTAATCCGGTGCCGGCTTTTATCGTATGCCGCCAAGAGTTGAAGCTGCCAACACCATTATTTACTTCAGCATAGGGCTGCTCCTGAAACTCATTGGTACTTAAGTTGAGTGTAGCACCAAAGGCACCGGCACCATTGGATGATGTACCAACACCACGCTGGATTTGTATGCTGTTAACAGAGGAAGCAAAGTCCGGCAGGTTCACAAAAAACAAACCCTGGCTTTCTGCATCATTGTAAGGAATACCGTTGAGCGTCATATTGATGCGTGTTGCATCCGTACCACGTATGCGGATGCCGGTATAACCAATGCCGTTTCCTGCATCACTATTCACCACAACAGAAGGAGTTTGGTTGAGCAGAAACGGCAAATCAACGCCGGTGTTCATTTTCTCAATCATTTGTTTGTTGAGATTTGTTTTTGCAAAAGGCATACGATCGCCGGCACGGATAGCTGTTACTTCTACGGGTTGCAGAAATAGCAAGTTAGGCTCCATTACAAAACTCAGGTTACTCTTGCTCTCATCAACATTAATTTCCATGTTCATGATTTTGTACCCGATAGAACTTACCTGTACCCGGTAACGTCCCTTTTTTACTTTGTTGAACTCAAATTGTCCTTTACCATCGGTCATGGTTTGCCATTCGCCATTCAATTGTACGGTGGCGTTGGTAATAGGGTTTTGGTTTTCTTTGTCGCTCACTGTACCTCGTACGGTCAGTTGCGCCCATGTGGAGAGTTGTGATACAATCATCAACATTCCCAGCATCAATTTTTTCATTTTCAAAAACACGTTTACAGTTAAAAATTGAAACGGAAATGCTGCAATAGAGAGGGGGAAATCTGAAAGCCTCCTTCCCTTCGCAGGCATTACCCTGTTCAGGTTCAACGGGTTTAATCTCAGTCTCCGGCCATTGGCGGAAACACCCCGAGGAATCTTAGCTGCACCCGCTTTTGCGGCGAACAGCGGCACAAAGATAAATTCTTTTACAATTGCTGTAACATTTCTGTATGCTCCTTCGTATTACTCAAAACCTTATTATGAAGAAATTATTTCTGCTGATGAGTTTCCTTGCGGTTGGTCTGTATTTAGCCGCCCAGGAAACTACTTTCAATGATGCTAATGCTGAGCAAAGAACCGTTAAACCTTTCAGGGCTATTAAAGTGGGCGATGGGATTGACCTCTACCTGAGCCAGGGTACTGAAGAAAGTGTAGCGGTTAGTGCCAGCCGAGATGAATACCGAAACCGTATTAAAACTGAAGTAACCGATGGGGTACTCAAAATCAGTTATGATCGTGAAAGCCTTAACGACTGGACCAGCGGCGGCAAAAAACTCAAAGCCTATGTTTCCTTTAAAACACTGGATAAATTAACTGCCTCAGCCGGTGCTGATGTACATATCCAGGGAACCATTAAAGAAGAGGTGCTTTCTGTTTATTTAAACTCAGGCGCTCATTTAAAAGGAAGACTGGAAACCGGTAAATTAGTGATGGAAGCTGAAAGCGGATCACATGCCACATTGAGCGGTAACAGTGGTACATTTAGCCTGAATGCCAACAGTGGTGCAAAAGTAGCGGCTTATGATCTCTCTGCAGGTAAAGCTGATTTGCGTTGTACCAGCGGTGCCAAGATTGAAGTAACAGTGAATGAAGAACTGAAAGTAGATGCTTCAACAGGCGGAAACATTCATTACAAAGGCGAAGCAAAGATGACGGAAGTGCATACCCGGCTGGGATCAAGTGTAAAAAAGATAAACAGTTAATTACTTATTTTTAAAATCTACGAATATGAAACAATTATTTTTATTCATAGCGCTGGTGTTTGCAGGCAGTTTGCTGCAGGCGCAGGATTTGATGGTAGTGAATGATAAAAACGCAGAAGTGCGTACCATTAACGGAAGTTTTCATGCCATTAAGGTATCACATGCCATACAGGTATTTGTTAAACAAGGTAATGATGAAGCGGTGGTGGTGAGTGCTGTTGATGAAAAATGGCGCAACCGTATTAAGGTGGAAGTGAAAGATGGTATTTTGCGTATCTGGTTTGATAATGATGGTGTGCGTTGGAACTGGAATATGGGTGATAAAAAACTGCGGGCTTATGTGTCTGTAAAAAACCTTGATATGATTGATGCATCCGGTGCCAGTGATGTAAAAATTGATGGCCTGCTCAAGGGCAACCAGTTGAATGTAAAATTAAGCGGTGCTTCCAGCCTGAAAGGAGAACTTAGTTATTCCAAAATGAAAGTGGAACAAAGTGGTGCATCAGGCAGTAATGTTTCCGGCCGTGTTAACGAGTTAGTGATTAATTCCAGCGGCGCCAGTGATTTTAAAGGCTTTGATCTCACATCTGACTATTGTATAGCTGAAGCATCCGGGGCCTCAGATATTAAAGTAACGGTTACTAAAGATCTGAAAGTAGAAGCTACAGGCGCCAGTGATATTGATTATCGTGGTGGTGCTGTAATCAGCAGTTTTAAAAGTACCGGTGCCAGCAGCGTAAGAAAAAGAAGTAAGTAAGAAAACGAATACATCCATTAGAAGCCCCGATGAACTCGGGGCTTTTTAGTACCGTAAAAAATAAACCCCGATACAAAATCGGGGTTCGCAGTTTCATAAACACAGATAAAAGATTAATATACTTTCACCATATAGATGTAATCCTGAATTTTCTTCACCTGCTGAACTCTTTCCATGCCACGTACCTGTGAGTTGGCCGGTAATTTCAGGCTGTGTAAAGCCGTATCATTTTTCTTTAATTCATTTACCATCTGCACGATGTATTTACTTTGAATGGCAAATACTACACCTTCTGCTTTTATTTCTCTTGTACTTAAAATACCAATCACTTCGCCGTTGCGGTTAAACACGGGTCCACCACTGTTACCGGGATTGGCAGCAACTGCAATCTGGCAACTGAGCGTATCTCCATTAAAGCCGGTTAAAGCACTGAGATAACCTTCTCCGTAAACAAATTTATTATCAGGATAACCGGTCGTAAAAATAGGTTCAGCAATATCCGTTGATGATTTACGGATACCATAAGGAATAGTACCAACGGATTTGAAATCCTCATCTTCAATTTTTAAAATAGCGATATCACGTGTTTCATCAACAGCAACTTTTGTTACTTTAAACTCCTGTCCTTTATTATTGGTTACCGTAGCGCCTTTGGAATTACGCATCACGTGTGCATTGGTTACGAGGTAACCTTTTCCATCAATTAAAAAAGCAGAACCTGTACCTGTTATTTCTTTCCCTTCTGATTTGCTGTTAACACTGCTTGCAATGCTGTTAATAGCTTTATCCTGTTGTCTTTGCTTATCCTTAAGTACATTAACAGTATTCACCAGTTCCTGTACCTGTTTGCTATCGCCTTTAGGCGCCAGCAACAAAGTCATACCACTGATGGAAAGGGCTGTTACACCTGCAATAGAAGCAGCAATACTGATGGTGCGTTTGTAACGCTTCCACAGGTTCACTACTTTAGCAGCTCCGGTTAACTCTTCTTCTTTAATCACACCATCCTGTAATAATTGATTGTGTACTTCGTGGAGTGAGTGCTTCACTTCTCTTACAGCACCGTATTTTTTGAGTTCCTGTAAAAAATGGGAGTGCTCCACCACCAGTTGATCTACCTCTGGGTTGGATTGCCGCAGTTGCTCAAACATAGCTTTCTCTTCGGCGTTCATTTCGCCGTTGAGGTAACGCTCCGTAGCATCAATCAGTAAAATTTCATCCATCTCAATTCCTGTTTTTATATGAAGCAAAAAATAATTTCTTCAGTCTCATCAGGCATTTGTACTTCTGGTTTTTCGCATTATCGGCATTGGTATAACCAAAACTTTCTGCTATATCCTGCATCTGCTTTTTGTGTACATAGTAGGCTTCCAGCAGACTTTTACAGGGTTCTCCCAAATGGCTCAGGGCCTTATCCATCATGCCAAAAGCCTCGTTGCGTCGTTCCTGCTCTTCCAGGTCTTCTTCCACCGGGGCTACTTCTTCCATACTTTCCACCGGGGCGCCAAAGCGCTGCAGTTGCTGTAAGCGTTTGAGCCACAATCTTCTGCAAACAGAATAAACATAGGTTTTCAGCTTGCTGGTAAGCTCAAAATTTCCGGACTGCGTTTTTTCATACAAGAGAATCATCGCTTCCTGGAAAATATCCCTGGCATCATCGGCAGTACCATTATTGTTGATAATAAAGGTTTGCACCATCCGGTAATGCTGTTCATAGAGCTGTTCTATAGCCTTTCTGTCGTTCCGGCCGAGGCCGTCTAATAAATCCAGGTCTGTTGAGTCCATTTTCACGAGCTCGTAATTTTAATACGTAAGAGACAAAATTGTAACCCAAATCGGGCTAAAAAAAATTTTTTTCAGGACATGGGTTACTTTTTGGGTGACCCGGGTATTAACCCTCGATAATTATCTTAAACTTTTAAAAATCAAAAAAGAATGAAAAAGGTTTTATTAGCGTTCGCTATCCTCGGTTTTGTAGCTTGTAACAACGAAGGTACTTCTACTCCTGCTGCTGACACAACTGCTACAGTTCCTGCTGCTGACACAACAGCTCCTGCTGCTGCTGACACAACAGCTCCTGCTGCTGCTGATTCAACAGCTCCTGCTGCTGACACAACTAAGAAGTAATCTTAGTCTTTAGCTCGGTTTTGTGATTAGGAAACCCAGCTTGCCGGGGTGCGTAAGAGCTAAATAAAGATTTTCATATGGCAAGCAATCGTTAACGGCCGTTCTATTCTTAGAATGGCTTTTTTCTTTTTCTATCAATTCCAATCGATTATTTTTGAGGCATGATACCTCAAGAAATTGTAACCGAAATTCAACAGGAACTTTCCCAACTTCAAATCAAGGTTTCTAACACCGATTTTACCCGCCCCTGGGGTGGCTTTTTTGTACTGGATGAGGCGGATGCTGATAAATTCATTGCCGAATATTTCCCAACTTACAAAAAAGAAGAGTTAATGCTGGGTAATAAACTCAGCCCCAAAATCCTCGTAGTAGGCCCTAAACAACGTCTTTCCTGGCAATACCATCACCGCCGTGCCGAAATATGGCGTGTGGTAAGAGGTGAAATAGGAGTGGTGATGAGCGAAACAGACGAACAAACGGAGCTGAATCATTTTGAACCCGGCGATGTAATCGTTCTTAACAAAGGCCAACGGCACCGTTTGGTGGGACTGGATGGATGGGGCATTGTTGCTGAAATTTGGCAACATACCGATACTGAACATCCCAGCGATGAAGATGATATCGTTCGCCTGCAGGATGATTTTGGACGCTAATTTCTGCAGAACCGGATTTTCATTGCTGTTTTTTCCTTAATTTAAATGCAGATTTAACCCTGCATTATGAAGAAAGTAGCACACATCCTCCAGCGTAAAGGTTCAAAAATTATTTCTGTTAGTCCGGATACCACCGTACTCAGCGCCTTACAACTGATGGCCGAAAAAAATATCGGTTCTGTTATGGTAATGGATGGCGATGCGTACATGGGCTTGCTTACAGAGCGGGACTATGCCCGTAAAGTAATTCTCAAAGGCCATTCCTCTACAGAAACACTGGTAAGAGAAATCATGAGTACAGGACTGCCACGCATTACACCGGAAAACTCGGTTGAAACCTGTATGCATATGATGAGTGAAGGTAATATCCGTTACCTGCCGGTATTTGAGAATGACAATGTATGCGGTATTATATCCATTAATGATGTGGTTACAGAAACTATTCTTTCGCAGAAAGAACAGATTGAGCAGATGCACAGTTATCTTCATTCTTCCTGAACCGCTCATCCAATAAATTTCACCGCCCGGTAGAATCATTAATTTTGCTCCAGATGAAACATTTGGGAGCACTCAATCATTATTTCTGGAAATACAGGTGGCGTTTAATTCTTGGCATCCTCTTCATTTTTGTTTCCAACTATTTTGCTGTTCTTGCACCGCAGGTAACGGGATTTATTATTGACCAGGTACAGGTGTACATGAAAGGCGGGTCAGGAATTGCGGTAACCAAAGACAATGACCCGCTGGTGGACCGTTTAATTCAATGGCTCATGGCTTATGAATATGAACCTGTAACAAAAGTGGGTTTGTTTGGTCTTATTCTTTTGCTGCTCGCCATGCTTCGTGGTTTCTTTATGTTTCTCATGCGGCAAACGATTATCGTTATGAGCCGGCATATTGAATACGATCAGAAGAATGAAGTATTTCAACATTACCAGCAATTAGATACACAGTTTTATAAAACACATGAAACGGGTGATTTAATGAACCGTATGGCAGAAGATGTGAGCCGTGTGCGTATGTACACAGGTCCGGCGGTGATGTATCTCATCAACCTTATTGCCTTGATATCGCTGAGTGTGTTTTATATGGTGAAGAAAAATCCGGAGCTTTCACTGTATGTATTAGCGCCATTGCCCATTCTCGCTGTTACAATTTATTATGTAAACAATATCATCAATAAAAAAAGTGAAGAGGTACAGGAACGCCTCAGCGGTTTAACCACCAATGCCCAGCAATCCTACTCAGGCATACGGGTGATCAAATCATTTGTACAGGAAAAAAGTATGCAGCTTTTTTTTGAACGAAACAGTGAAGGATACAGGGCCAGCGCCACCGGATTGGCAAAAACAGAAGCAATATACTTTCCTGCCATGGCGCTGGTGATCGGCATCAGCACATTGCTGGTAATTTTAATTGGAGGATTGGAATATATGAAAGGGCAGATCCAGTTTGGTGATATGGCTGCTTTCATTATGTACTTAACCATGCTCACATTCCCAGTAAGTGCTATTGGCTGGGTGGCCAGCACTATACAAAGAGCCGGTGCTTCTCAAAAACGGTTGAATGAATTTTTACAAACACAGTCTGCCATTCAAAATCAAAAGGACGTAGTAAAGAAAAAAGTAGATGGTAAAATTGAATTCAGGAATGTTAACTTCATTTATCCGCATACGGGCATTCATGCGCTCAAAGATTTTCAACTTACCATTCAGAAAGGTGAGAAAGTAGCGGTGATCGGCAGAACCGGTTCCGGCAAATCAACCATTGCTCAGTTATTGCTACGGTTTTATGATGCGGGTAAAGGCAGTGTTTTGATAGATGATGTGGATTTGAAAAATCTTGATTTGCAACATTATCGCTCACAGTTGAGTTATGTGCCGCAGGAAGTATTCCTGTTCAGTGATACTATCCGTAATAATATTTCATTTGCCGGCATTCCAAAATCAGAAGAGGAAATTATACAGGCCGCACAAAAAGCATCGGTGCATAATGAAATCATGAGTTTCCCGGCAGGTTATGAAACAATGGTGGGAGAGCGGGGTGTTACGCTCAGTGGCGGACAAAAGCAACGTATATCCATTGCACGGGCTATTTTAAAAGATCCGGCATTGCTCATTCTTGATGATTGTCTGAGTGCGGTTGATTCCCGTACCGAGGCTGCTATTTTGCAGCATTTGAATGAATACCTGCAAAACAAAACGGCTATCATTATTACCCACCGCATTTTCTCTTTGCTGCAATTTGACCGTATTCTTGTTCTGGAAGAGGGCCGCATTGCAGAACAGGGTACGCATGAATCCCTGTTGCAACAAAACGGATTGTATGCTTCACTCTACCGTAAACAACTGGCCGAAGAACAGGTTCCCGAGCCTGTAAAAGAATAAGTTGCAGGGTTTTATCAAAATTTTGTCAATTGGAAAAGAAATATATCTTTGTCACCGTTCAAAAAAACTGTACTAACTAAATCAAACAACTGTGGCGTACGATAACAACGACAAAAGGGCGGAAAGTATTTACAGCAAACGAATCCGTGCCGGTAAGAGAAGAACTTATTTTTTTGATGTGAGATCAACCCGTGGTAATGACTATTACCTTACCATCACTGAAAGCCGTAAGCGGTTTACCGGTGAAGGGTACGACCGACACAAAATCTTTTTATACAAAGAAGATTTCAACAAATTCATTAAGGGATTGAATGAGGCGGTAGATTATGTAAAAACAGAATTGATGCCTGACTTTGATTTTGATGCATTCAATCATGAAGATGCGCCTTCCAGTGGTGATGGTGATGTGGTTGCAGAAGATGTGCAGACAACAACGGCTCCCGCTCCTGCACCTGTACCAGTAGCTGAAACTCCCTCTGCATCAGCAGGAGATAATGGTGCGAATGAAGAAGTTGATAAATGGTAATTAGTTTTCAAGCATAGCCAAACCAATTGCTTACTATAGTCCCGTCTTTATGACGGGATTTTTATTTTAAAACATTCCTGAAATGTTTTGGAAGCAAAGCACGAAGACTGTACATTTGCACTCCATTCCGCGAAGTAGAGCAGCGGTAGCTCGTCGGGCTCATAACCCGAAGGTCGGAGGTTCGATCCCTCCCTTCGCAACCAAGCAATCCTCCGAAGTATCGGAGGATTTTTTTTGTAGATTACACGTAGAATGAAAGTTGGTTTTGTAAACATATTTGGTAAGCCCAATGCCGGTAAAAGCACATTAATGAATGCGTTACTGGGCGAGAAATTGGCTATTGTTTCCCCTAAAGTGCAAACAACCCGTCATCGCATCAAAGGGATTTTAACAACGGCTGCTTACCAAATTATTTTTTCTGATACACCCGGTATTATTGATCCTAAGTACAAGCTGCAGCAAAAGATGATGCATAGTGTAAAGAGCGCCCTTGAAGATGCTGATGTGGCTTTGTTGCTGGTGGATATAAAAGATAACCTGGAAGAGAATGATGAATTGTTTGCTTCACTTAAATTAAAAGTGCCCTGTATTGTAGTATTGAATAAGATTGATAAAAGCGATGCTGCATTAACAGCCGGGGCCATTTCTTTTTTTGAAAGTAAATCTTACTGTAAAAAAGTTGTTACCATTTCTGCTCTTACAGGATTTAAACAGGAGAAATTTTTAAAAGAAATTCTTGAACTGCTTCCTGAAGGGGAGCCTTTCTTTGAAGAAGATCAGCTTACAGATTTAAGTACTCGTTTTTTTGTAGCAGAATTGATCCGTGAAAAAATTTTCGGTTTGTTTGAAGACGAGATTCCTTATCATACAACCGTTCTTGTTACTGAGTTTAAAGAAAAGCAATCACTCATTAAAATCAGTGCTGATATTATTGTAAACCGTGAAAGCCAGAAAGCAATTTTAATTGGCACCGGCGGACAGATGATTAAAAAAATCGGCAGCGAAGCAAGGGTTGATATTGAAAAATTTGTAGATAGTAAAGTGTTCCTGGAATTGTTTGTAAAAGTGCGCCCCAAGTGGAGAGATAATGATTTGTTTTTGAAAGAATATGGGTATTGAGAAGTAGGAGGAAGTAAGAAGGTTGCTCATTGGTCGGTACGGGCCTTGCCCGTCAGACCAATAAATGAGGAAAGATTATGAATGATGAAACTGGTTGTAATAAGTGCTGAGTAAAGTTTTTTTGATGAAGGGCTGCCGTGGCTGAAGGGTAGACCGAGCGACAGCGAAGGGCCGCAGCAAAGCGGAGCCGTAAGACACGGATAATGGATGCGTATGCGATGAACGTTGACAGCCCCACCCATTCCTTTTTAATTTGTTACTTTTGCCGCCTTTATAATTTTGTACTATGAGTGGATTTACTGTGGCCATTGTAGGCCGGCCAAATGTGGGAAAGAGTACCTTCTTCAACCGTTTGTTGCAGGAGCGAAAAGCGATTGTGGATGACCAGAGCGGTGTTACACGTGATCGTCAATACGGTGTGGCCGATTGGAACGGAAAAAGTTTTAACCTTGTAGATACCGGAGGTTTCGTCCCTGATAGTGAGGATGTGTTTGAAAAAGAAATCCGCAAACAGGTGAAAATTGCTTTGGATGAAGCCAATGCCGTAGTGTTTATGTGCGATGCAGCAACGGGCATCACTGATCTGGATGAAGCAATGGCCGATGTGCTGCGCCGTACTGATAAGCCTGTCTTTTTAGCTGTTAACAAAGTAGATAATCATGACCGCCTGCTGGAAGCAAGTGAGTTTTATGCATTAGGGTTTGACAAAATATTTTTTCTTTCCAGTATGACGGGCAGCGGCAGTGGTGAATTGCTGGATGCAGTAGCTGAACTGATACCGGAAGAAGCAATTGATAAAGACGAAAAAGAAATTCCACGCATTGCTATTATTGGTCAGCCCAATGTTGGTAAATCTTCATTGCTGAATTCATTGTTGGGCGAAGAAAGAACCATTGTAAGTGATGTGGCAGGTACCACCCGTGATACCATTCATACGCATTACAATCTTTACGGTAAAGAATTTATTTTGATTGATACGGCCGGTATTCGCCGTAAAACAAAAGTGAATGAAGACCTGGAGTTTTACAGTGTTATACGTGCTATACGTGCCATGGATGAAGCAGATGTTTGTTTATTGCTGCTGGATGCGGAAAAAGGAATTACTCAACAGGATCTGAATATTTATTCATTAGCCGTAAAAAAGGGGAAAGGAATCGTGGTGCTGGTAAACAAATGGGACCTGATGCAGAAAGAAACCAACACCGCACGTGATTATGAAAAGGAATTGAAAAAGCGACTGGCACCTTTCAATGATGTGCCCATCTTATTTATCTCTGCACTGGAAAAAGTGCGTTTGATGCAGGCCATTGAAGCAGCTTTGCAGGTGGTGGAAAATAAGAAACGTAAGATCACTACTTCTGATCTGAATGAAGTGGTTCAGAAGGCAATTAATGCATACCACCCGCCGGTAATTCGTGGTGTACCGGTAAGCATCAAGTATGCAACACAGTTACCTACACAGGTTCCTTCTTTTGCATTTTTCTGTAATCATCCGGATGATGTAAAACAACCGTATAAGAATTACCTGGAAAATCAGTTGCGCCTGGCCTTTAACTTTAAAGGAGTTCCCATCCGTTTATTTTTCAGAAAAAAATAACCTTATAAAAGTCAGAACTATGAAGAAGTATATTGTCCTGTTTGCGGTAGTTGCTTTGTTAACTGCCTGCAGTAACTCCGGTGAAAAAACAGATAATGAAAAAGCAGCTGATACTTTAAACACAGTAGATAAAGCACAGGAGAAAATGAATGAGCTGATTGATTCTGCTCAAAGTAAAGGAGCAGTTATTGCTGATACATTGACTAATAAAGTAATTGAGCCTGCAAAAAAAGAAGCAGGCAAAGTAGGTGAAAAGCTGAAGGAAAAATTAAAGGAAGCGAAGGAATCAATCAACCAGTAAAAAGAAACGGGTGGCATTGCCACCCGTTTCTTTTAAGAAGAAAGCCACCCGAAGGCGGCTTTAAAGCTTGTGGAGAATACCGGATTCGAACCGGTGGCCTCTTGCATGCCATGCAAGCGCTCTAGCCAACTGAGCTAATTCCCCATTTTATTTAGAACTTTTGTCGGTGGTCTTCCCGCCTTCAAGCGGGACGCTCTAGCCAACTGAGCTAATTCCCCAACGGGTTGCAAATATAGAGGATTTGCTTAAAAATATCTTAGCTCTTTTGCCCTTATCTTGCAGTAACGATTCAACAATTTGCCATGGATATCCAGTTCAACAGGAATGAAGATGTAATGAAACTCGCCTTAAGCGAAATGAAACAACGCCTTGCAAAAATTTATGAAGGCGGCGGAAAAAAATCAATCGAAAAACAAAAAGAACGTAACAAACTCACAGCGAGAGAACGCATCAACTATTTATGTGATGCTGATACGCCTTTTATTGAAATAGGCGCATTTGCCGGTTATGATATGTATGTAGCAGAAGGTGGTTGCCCTGCCGGTGGAACCGTAGCAGGTATTGGGTATGTGAGCGGCCGCCAATGTGTGATTGTTGCCAATGACCAGACTGTAAAGGCAGGGGCCTGGTTTCCTGTAACCGGCAAGAAAAACTTACGTATGCAGGAAATTGCCATGGAAAACCATTTGCCTGTTATATACCTGGTGGATAGCGCCGGTGTTTATTTACCCATGCAGGATGAAATTTTTCCTGATAAAGAGCATTTTGGCCGCATCTTCCGCAATAATGCACGTATGAGTGCCATGGGTATTACACAGATTGCTGCAGTGATGGGAGCCTGTGTAGCAGGCGGTGCTTATTTGCCTATTATGAGCGATGAAACATTAATGGTAGAAGGTAATGGTTCTATCTTTCTCGCAGGTCCTTATTTGGTAAAGGCAGCTATAGGTGAAGATGTGGATATTGAAACACTCGGCGGAGCAGTAACGCATACTGAAATAAGTGGTATTGCTGATTATAAATTTAAAACCGAGCAGGAGTGCCTGGATGAAGTAAAAAAACTCATGAGTAAGCTGGGCGAAAAAAAGAAAGCGGGCTTTGACAGAGTTGCTTCAAAACCACCCAAGAAAAATCCTGAAGACTTGTATGGTTTATTTCCCGCTGATGGCAAGCCTTATGATATGCTGGATGTGATTGAACGCATTGTTGACGAAAGTGACTTCGACCAGTTCAAGCAAGACTATGGCAAAACCATCCTCTGTGGTTATGCACGCATTGATGGCTGGGCAGTAGGTATCGTAGCCAATCAGCGTACCATCGTTAAGAATAAGAAGAATGAAATGCAGTTAGGCGGTGTTATTTATAATGACAGCGCTGATAAAGCGGCACGCTTTATTCTCAATTGTAATCAAAAGAAAATTCCATTGGTTTTTTTGCAGGATGTTACCGGTTTTATGGTAGGCAGCAGAAGTGAGCACAGTGGTATAATTAAAGATGGTGCCAAGCTGGTAAATGCCGTTGCCAATAGCGTAGTACCGAAGATTACCATCATTGTTGGTAATTCCTTTGGTGCCGGTAATTATGCCATGTGCGGTAAGGCTTATGATCCAAGATTTATTTATGCATGGCCCCAGGCAAAGATTGCAGTAATGGGTGGTGAACAGGCGGCTAAAACTTTATTACAAATACAGGTAGCTGCTATGAAGTCAAAAGGCAAAGAAGTAAGTGCAGAAGATGAAAAACAATTGCTGGATGAGATCAAAGGCCGTTATGAAAAACAAACTACTCCTTACTATGCCGCAGCCCGTTTATGGGTGGATGGCATTATTGATCCATTGGAAACAAGACGTGTGATTAGTGAAGGTATTGCAGCAGCCAATCATAATCCTGAAGTGGAAGGAATGAGAGTGGGAATGTTCCAGGTGTAAAATATGCAATAATCAGATTCCTTTAATTATATCGCAAGTTTCGGGTTGATAAAGAGAATAATCAGAAAGATGTTTGTATCCTAATATCAATGCAATGAAAATTGAAAACAGCACCATAAATGACATTGATGAAATCTTTCGTCTCTACAAACATGCTTCCGACTTTCAACGGTCTAAAAAAACAGTTGTTGTTTGGCCTGAGTTTGAAAGAAGTCTGGTAGAAACGGAAATTGCAGAAAAGAGTCAATGGAAATTGCTGATTGATGGGAAGATTGCCTGTGTATGGGTTACTACTTTCAGCGATGAACAGATATGGGGCGAAAAAAATCAGGATTCCGCCGTTTATATTCACCGTATTGCTACCAATCCAGATTTTCGTGGGAATGATTTTGTAAAGATCATTGTTGCTTGGGCCAGGGAATATGCAGCTGCCAACCAGAAACAATATATTCGCCTGGATACAATTGGTAATAACACCAAACTGATTGAAGTGTATACCCGTGCAGGGTTTGACTTTCTTGGCTTGTTTGATCTGAAAGATGTAACCGGTTTGCCGGTGCATTATTCACAAGGGCCTGCTTGTCTTTTTGAAATCAATCTTTCTGATCCTTCATAAAAGCATTAATACTTCTTTTGCTGATATAACAATAATCTTCCATTGGTTTGAGACGCTGCTATTGCTACTGTGTTGTTATACTGAAACGGCACCAATGCCCTTCCATTACCCGGAATATAAATACCACTTTCTAAAATGCTCAATGCTTTAAAATTTCCTTTGCCATCACCTTTCAATACAAGACCATTGCCTGCGTCTATTCTGCCGGCATAAGGATGCACACTGAATTCATTTCCGCTTAACAGGATATCTGCAAAGCCATCCTTATTAAAATCCTGCAGCAATACTGCATGTACAGGGCTCCATTGTGCTTCAGCAGGTAATTGATGCAGCACCATTTCAAAGTTGCCTTTGTTTTCGATCCACACAGTGTTGAATTGTACTGCACTCAGTTTTAATTGACCGGTGCGGTTAAAGTTTCCGGCTACAGTTGCAACATCAGCACGGGCAAAAGATGTATAATCAGGAAACAACTTTTTTATAGATGGAATTTCTTCTGCAAACTGATCTCTGTAACCTGCCGGAAATTCTTTTCTCTTACCATGCAAAGTGTCATATTTGAAGAGCGTAATAAAAGCATCCCAGCGTTGATTATTATCAAAGTCATTTCCATAAACATTAAGTGGTTCTTCAACAGTTCCTTTGAAATAGCCATTGGTTCCGTAGTTGCCGGCAACAAAATCAATATCTCCATCACCATCTACATCGCCTGCAGTAATGCAATTCCACCAGCCGGTTTCTTTATCAAGATTTGTGGTTTGAAGTGTTAGTTTGCCGTTTTCATTTTTTAAGCAAAGTATACCCATCAACTCACCGGTAAGCACCAGGTCTGCATCGCCATCTTTATCAATATCTGCAGTTGCAGCTCCCGTTATCATACCAATATTTTTTAACTGGGGTGCAACGGCTGTTGTTACATCTGTAAACCTGCCTTTATCATTCCGGTAAATAAAACCGCTGCCCGGTTTTGGATATTCTCCCGGTACAATCCGTTCTCCTATAAACAAATCATCATCTCCATCTTTATCATAATCAAAGTTTTTTACCACTGATTTACTGGCATAGTTTGCAGGTACTGCAAGACTGTCATAACTGAAATTTCCTTTTCCATCATTTGTATAAAAGCGATCTGCATAGCCTTTGCTCTGCTTGAGTAATTCTGTGCTGCCGCTTGTAATGTACAAATCAAGATCACCATCTTTATCTGCATCAAATAAAACCAGGCCTCCATCATCTGTTTGCTGTACAAAATTTATATGCAGTGGTTGTTGTTTGAATAAATAATTGGTTTGCTGAACAAAAACGCTAGCTGCTATGGGTGCAGTGCCGCCTACAATCACATCACTCAAACCATCGCCGTTTACATCTCCTGCTGTTACTATGGGTCCGTTTGATGAAAATTTATGAGGCAGTTGACGTTGCTGGTTAAAATCAACAAAGTCTGTTTCTTCATTCATGTAAAAAAGTCCGGCCGTGTTCGTGATATTGGTGAACCAATTTTGAGTAACTGTAAGCAAGGGCTCTTCCTGTATCCGCTGTGCTCCTGCAGATTGAATAACCAATAGTGTTTGATTCACTGCTACATTTTTAAGGGTTTCTCTTTTTCCATCCGGCCAGTTGATTACAATGCTGTCAACGGATTGAATGGTGTCTAAACCAAAGTGCAATATATCCTGCATTGTACTCATATAACCACGGTAAGGATTGAACTCACTCATTTGCAGTTGACCTTTGTAATACAATGTAGCTTTTGTACCGATGCCGTTGATGTTACTCGTATCACCCCTGAATTTAAGCTGTAGATACTTTTTTTCTGGCTGCTGTTCATTGGTTTTATTTTCCAGAAGTGTGGCTTCCATATTGGTATTGTTAATCACAACATCCATATCACCATCTTTATCAAAATCAGCATAAGCAATACCGGCGGAGTAGGTTGGAAAGTTCCAACCCCATGTATCCGTTTGATCAGAGAAAGTAAGATCACCATTGTTCCTGAAAATATAGTTGCTGATTTTTGCAGCAGGCAGTCGTTGTAATGCTTCCTGTAAAGTGGCCTGCCCGCTTTCACGGTAGGCTACAAAGTCAAGATCTGTTACGTCTTTTGGTAATCCGTTGGTGGTCATTAAATCCCGGTAACCATCGTTATCAGCATCTACTAAGAGTGCTGCCCAGCTCCAGTCAGTAAAAGCCATGCCTCCGTAAAAAGCAATTTCACTAAAGACAGGAGCTCCTACAGAATCGTTATGCAAAACTCTTGGTCCACGGTTTACCTGCAGCATATTGCGTGCTGTTTGATAAGGATAACCGTACATGGCTGAATACAAATACCAGTTGTAATCTGTTTGTACCATCATTTTCTTCTGCCGGTAATTATCTTCCGGCATCATATCCATTTCCACAATATCTACAAGACCATCATTATTGATGTCAGCAGCATCATTTCCCATGGCATTTAAACTGCCATGTTTAAAATATTCACTGTTACGATTGGTGAATGTTCCGTTTTTATTATTGATGTATAAAAGATTACCGCTTAAGTAATCATTACTTACATAAATATCTTTCCAGCCGTCCTCATTGATATCTGTAATACTGATTCCTAATCCGTTTCCTTCCCAGGTAATACCGGCTTCTGTTGAAACATTGGTGTAAACACCGTGTTGTAACTGCGGGTTCCAATCGTTACGGTATAAAATATCATTGGTAAAACCGGTGCCATCATTTTTAATTTTCCGGAATGTATTCGGAAACTCCCTGTTAAGATCATTAACGATGCAATACAGATCAAGATCGCCATCATTATCATAATCAAAGAAAGCCGCCATATGTGTACTTGCTGTATCTGCCAATCCATATTCATTGGTCATATCTCTGAAAACCGGAATATCAGTTCCTGTCTTCATACCCTGGTTTACGTAAAGAATATCCTGTTTCAGTTCTGCTTTTTGCCAGGCGGCGGCACATACATAAATATCAAGTAATCCGTCATTGTTAATATCAATAATTGCAGCACCCCGGCTCCATTTCCGTTCACCGGTTACACCTGCGGTTTCTGTTACATCTTCAAACTTCATGTTTCCACGGTTGAGGTAGAGTTTGTTGGAGTTGATGGAGGCAGTGAAATAAATATCCGGCAGACTGTCGTTATTAAAATCGCCAATACCAACGCCACCACCATTGTAGAGGTATTGATAATTGATCATATTGATCATTTCATTTTCTTCTATCTGGTTTGTAAAAGTGATACCACTTTTTTGTGCATCAATTTTTTCAAACAGTGGCTTTTGTTTACGGGAACAGGCAACTGCTGCCAGTAGTGCTAAGACAAGAACAGGGAAACGCATAAACAGTTAAATAGTTTACCGAATATAGGATAAAACGGCAAGCAGGAACCAATTCGGGTTCAACCATTTATAAACACTATACTGCCTGTTTATCGTGGTGCAGATTTTTAATGAAAAGCGTTAGCAAAGCGGAGAAAATAAACAAGGCGGTGAGTAATAAAAGGTGGTTGGCATACGGCAGGGTATGGTACGTAATACCGGCAATTCCCTGGAGCATCAATAAAACTTCATTCACCAATACCGCAATCAAAAATATCCAGCCTGCTCTTTTACCCGCAGGTGTTGTTAGTTGCAGCATTTGATTTTGTAAGAAGAAACCGATAATAAAAACGCTTACAAAAACCAGTAACACCAGGTGCAGAAAACCGATGACCACCGGCCGAACGCCAAACGCATAAGTATTCAGTTGGGGAACAGCTGATAGTGCCTGCAATACAATCTTAATTGTAAAAGCCAGTGCTGCCGCCAGCCAGAACCATTTTACGTGTTTTTGCAGTTGCTCCCGGAAAAAAGGTTTGAGTGGAGCCATTGCTTTTAAGAAATACACTAATGCAACCAACTGGATAATGCCGCTTAAAGCTGCTGCTGTATACATCCATCCCGGTATCCGCATCCACATGAGTGAAAGAAACCAGGCAGGTACCAATGCAATGATTAATAAATAAAAAAAGCGGTTGAGGTGAATGGTACCGGTAACACTGATGTGTTTTGAAATATAACGGATAAATAAGGCGCCGATTGTAAAAAGGAAAAATCCGTTGTACTGAAAATGAAGGAAGAAGTAAACAGATCCAAAATACCAATCCTGCCGCATGTTTTTTGAAACCATCAGGAAGGCCAATGTAAAAGTACCGAGCGATGAAAGAACATTACACAGTATGCCTGCCATCAACCATTTGTTTTCCGGTGCCGGTTTTTTACGACGCAGCAGTTCTTTAATCACCAGCCATGCAAACCCATAACTGATAAAAATGGATGCAGTGGAAAATGCAATAGAACCGGCTGCATAACCTGTAAAGGGAAATGTAAAGAGCATACCGTAAGCAGCCATTTGCTGTGCAACCAGCAACCATTCCAGTTGTTTTAGTAAACGGTTGGCTGGTTGCAGCAAATAAATAACACCTGCATACAAAGCTAAACTTACCCAACCTGCAAATGCAAAATGAGAGTGCGCATGCAGTAAATGTTTCTGATCAACAAACGGCAGTGGAAATAAGATCTTGTATCGCAGCAAAACACCAACGGCTGCCAGTACTACAAAGTTGAACAAGGCAAATAGTGCCCATTTACGGAAAAACGAAACATCAGGGTTCATGCTATGCAAAACAAAGAAACAGGAAGGGGAGGGAATATGATTGAAGTCATGTCAGCAAAACACTTTACCTTTTTCAATTTTTAAAGATCCTTTTTCATGCAGATCACGAATGGAACGGATAACAGTTTCAACACGCAGTCCGGTCATATCTGCAATTTGCTGACGGGTTAAATCAATTTTTAACCTTGCACCGTTCATGAAGCCTTTACTCTTTTTATATTCTTTAAGTAAAGATAAAATGCGGTGAGAGGGCCCATACGAAGAGATTTCTTTTGAAATCATGGATTTGAAACGTAACCGTTTTGCAAGTGTTTGTGTAAAGCAAAAATGAATATCAAAATTATCTTTCAGTAATTGTAAAAAGTTTTCTTTACGCAGTCGGATGATGGTTATGTCTGTTTCAGCCACCGCTCCTGCAGGATAAGTGCCGCCATCAAACAATGGTGGTTCTCCAAAACTTTCTCCCTCTTCAAAAATACCTTGTATAAATTCTTTTCCTTCCTCATTACAGTTTACCATTTTAATACGTCCTTCTACTACCTGGTAGTAGAAATATGCAAAATCACCTTCATAAAAAAGTACGTGCCCTTTCGGGTAGTTATGAAAAGTAGCACCCCATGCCAATAATAAGTCTGTATTAATGATACAATTGGTTTGCATGAGAGCAAAATAAAAAAAGCAATGAGGGTTAGCTGTTGATAGAGAGCAGTTTTATAACTGATCTTCATCAGAATTCGCTTACGTGTCAGAGGGAGAACGATGATGTTTAATGCTGCTTTTATCAAATATGACTTCAATCATAATGACCCATTTTAACCCTCAGTAATCTTGTGTGTTCAATCATCTTAAAACGAACAAATATGAAAAAGTTTCTTCTACTTTCAGCCGTGGCAGCCTTCCTGTTTGCCTGCGGCAACAACTCAGAAGGAAGTAAAACAGAAGCCAAAGACGATGCAGCTTCTACCACTTCCACAACAGACAATGGCAATCCTTCTTACGACCCTGAGCGTGGCATCGGTAAGTTTACCAAGGTGGATGTAAATCCGCAATTAGATGCTGCTATGGCTGAAGCCGGCACCAAAGTGTATGATACCAAATGCGCCAGTTGCCACAAGCTTACAGATGAAAAACTGGTAGGCCCGGGATGGAAAGGTGTAACCAGCCGTCATACAGCTGAGTGGATAATGAATTTTGCCACCAACCCTGATGAAATGCTGAACAAAGATCCCAAGGCAATGGCCCAGCTGGAAATTTGTTTGGTGCGTATGCCTAACCAGAATTTAACTGATGATGATGCCAGGCATGTATTTGAATTTATGCGTAAGAATGATGGTGTTAAATAATTAAAACTTCAACTAATAAAATATGAAACGTTATCAAAACCTGCTGTTGGTTGCTGTTATAGCTGCAGCAGTACAAATCACAGGCTGTAAGCCTAAAGGTGCAACGGGTGTTGCTGCCGGCTCAGCTGAGAAAGCTTATGTAGCACCCGGTAAGTATGATGAATTTTACAATTTTGTTTCAGGCGGTTTCAGCGGGCAGATGAGTGTTTATGGTTTGCCCAGCGGCAGATTGTTCCGTGTTATTCCTGTATTTTCCGTTGATCCTGAAAAAGGATGGGGTTATAGCGAAGAGAGTAAACCTATGTTAATGACTTCTAACGGGTTTGTTCCGTGGGATGATCTGCACCACGTTTCTTTTTCACAAACAAACGGTGAAATTGATGGCCGCTGGACTTTTGGTAATGCTAACAATACACCACGTGTGGCACGTATTGATAACAAAACCTTCCGTACAGCAGAAATTATTGAATTGCCCAACAGCGCCGGTAACCACTCTTCTCCATTCATCACTGAAAACTCAGAATACCTGGTAGCAGGTACCCGTTTCAGTGTTCCGGTGGGAGATAACCAGGATGTACCTATTGCATCCTACAAACAAAACTTTAAAGGCACTATCAGTTTCATAAGTATCGGTAAAGAACATGGAGAAATGGATATTGCTTTTCAACTTTTACTCCCCGGTGTAAACTTTGATTTAAGCCGTGCCGGTAAAGGGCCCAGCCACGGATGGTTCTTTTTCAGTTGTTATAACAGTGAGCAGGCAAATACCTTGCTGGAAGTAAACGCATCTCAGCGAGATAAAGATTTTATACTTGCTGTTAACTGGAAAAAAGCAGAAGAATACCTCAAAGCAGGTAAAGGTGTTAAAAAGCAGGTTCGTTATGCTCATAACAAATGGGATGAAGCCACTCATACTGCCAAACACGAAATAAGAACAGAAGTAACGGTGCTGGATCCTGCCATTCTGAAAGATATCTGTTATTTTATTCCCTGTCCTAAATCTCCACATGGTTGTGATACTGATCCTACCGGTGAATACATTGTAGGCAGTGGTAAACTGGCAGCTGTAATTCCTGTATTCTCTTTCAGCAAAATTCAAAAAGCAATTGCTGATAAATCGTATGATGGGGAATATGGCGGTATTCCTGTAATTAAATATGAATCAGCTTTACATGGCGAAGTGCAGAAACCAGGTTTAGGACCTTTGCATACAGAGTTTGATGCCAATGGTAATGCTTATACTTCTTTCTTTGTGAGCAGTGAAATTGTAAAGTGGAATGTAAAAGAATTAAAAGTGCTGGATCGTGTACCTACTTATTATTCTATCGGTCACCTTTCTGTTCCCGGTGGTGACACAAGAAAACCCTGGGGCAAATATGTAGTAGCTTATAACAAAATTACTAAAGACCGCTATCTGCCTACCGGTCCTGAGTTAACACAGAGCGCCCAGATCTATGACATCAGTGGTGATAAGATGCAACTGATTCTTGATTTTCCCACAATTGGTGAACCGCACTATGCAGGTTCAATGCCCGCCTCTCTTATTAAAGATAAAAGTCTTAAGATTTATAAACTTGATCAAAATAAACACCCTTATGTAACAATGGGTGAAAAAGAAGCAAAAGTGGTTCGTGAAGGAAATAAGGTTCATGTGTATATGAGTTCAATCCGTTCTCACTTTGCACCGGATAATATTGAAGGTATAAAACTGGGTGATGAAGTTTATTTCCATGTTACGAACCTGGAGCAGGACTGGGATGTGCCGCATGGCTTTGCAGTAAAAGGTGCATTGAATGCTGAATTACTCATCATGCCTGGCGAAACTTCTACGTTGAAATGGGTTCCTGAAAAAGTGGGTGTATATCCTTTCTATTGTACTGATTTCTGCAGTGCGTTGCACCAGGAAATGCAGGGTTACATCCGTGTATCACCCGCAGGCAGTAACCTCCCACTTACATTCAGTGTAGGTAAGCAAGCCGCTCCCGACAGTACAAAAAAATAAACAGTATTGATAGTTCGGCATATGAGATATACAGTAATAAATCTTTGGAAGAGTGAAGAAGGTTTAAGATGATTATCAAAAGAAATGCCTGTCATAGCTATTACGCAGGTTATGACAGGCTTTCTTACAACAGAATAGAAATTAATCAGAATTATGAGCAACAATATTTCACCACGGTCACGCATCATCTCCATTATCTGTGCTGTTGCACTGGGTGTATCGCTGTTGTTTCCGCTCTGGCGTATTGATTTAACAGCGCCTCAATATCCCGAAGGACTGGGATTGAAAATTTATCCGCAT
This sequence comes from Lacibacter sp. MH-610, assembly GCF_045780045.1. Lineage (NCBI taxonomy): Bacteria > Pseudomonadati > Bacteroidota > Chitinophagia > Chitinophagales > Chitinophagaceae > Lacibacter > Lacibacter sp. MH-610. The sequence continues at coordinate 2,883,663 of NZ_CP116002.1, read as the reverse complement.
AAAATCGGTGGCGATGTAGATGTGGTGAATGGATTAAATCACTACATCGGTATGAAGACGCTGCATACCAACGATTTTATTGAGTTTACCGTGTTACCCTATCTCATTGGTTTTTTTGGATTGTTCTTATTGCTCGCTGCTTTCCTCCGTAAGCGTTGGTTTCTGTACACATGGTTAGTGCTGTTTGTAATGTTTGGTATTGTGGCGATGTATGACTTTTACAGGTGGGAGTACGATTATGGTCATAACCTTGATCCTAATGCTGCTATTGTTGTGCCGGGTATGGCTTATCAACCACCGTTGATAGGATTTAAACAACTGCTCAATTTTGGTGCATACAGTTTTCCTGATGTAGGTGGTTATATATTTCTTGCTGTAGGATTACTGATGCTAATCGTTGCTTATTTTGAATGGAAGAAAGCAAAGGCAAGACGGAATCGTTATGTAACGGCATTATTGTTTCCCATAGTTATGATGATGCAGGGCTGCAGCAACGATCCGCAACCTATTGTATTTGGTAAAGATGCCTGTCATTTTTGTAAAATGATCATCAGTGAGAGAGGCTTTGGTGCTGAACTGGTAACAGCTAAAGGCAAGGTGTACAAATTTGATGATACGCATTGTATTATATCGTTTTTAAAATCCGGAACTCTGAAAGAAGCAGATAAAGCAATTGTTTACCTGGTTGATTTTGCACAGAAAGAAAAGCTGATTCCTGCTGACAAAGCTTTTTTATTACAAGGTGATGCTATTCGTGGTCCTATGGCGGGTAATGTAGCAGCATTTGAAACAATATCCTCCATGCAGGAATTTCAAAAAACATGGAATGCACAGCAGGTAAAATGGAATGATATCATCCGCAAATGAAGATTCTCATTACGATATTGATTTGTTTCATATACACCACCGGCTTTGGTAAAACCATTACAGTTGGTAAAAACAGGCAGCACCCGTCAATCAAGAGTGCTGTTAATAAAGCTGTTGCGGGTGATACGATTCTTATTGATGAAGGTGTTTATAAAGAAGGACAGATTATTCTTACAAAAGCGCTTGTGTTGCGTGGTGTTAATTATCCGGTACTGGACGGAGAAAAAAAATATGAAATACTTACCATAAAGGCAAATGGGGTGGTAGTGGAAGGGATTGTATTTCGTAACTCAGGAAGAAGCAGTTATATGGATATTGCTGCGTTACGAATTGCTGACAGTCGTTTTGTTACTGTTAAAAACAACCGGTTTGAGTTTGCTTTTTTCGGCATCTATTCACAGCATGCCACATCCTGTACTATAACCGGTAATAAATTAACCAGCGATGCAAAAGATGAAATTAATTCGGCTAACGGTATTCATTGCTGGAAGAGCGATAGTATGAAGATTGAAGGTAATACCATTACAGGGCATCGGGATGGTATTTATTTTGAGTTTGTAACCAATTCATTCATTAAAGGAAATACCAGTTACCTCAATGTACGTTACGGTATCCACTTCATGTTTTCCAATAATGATACGTACGTCAACAATACATTTAAAAACAACGGTGCCGGTGTGGCGGTTATGTATTCTAACCACATTAACATGCATCAGAATCTTTTTGCTGATAACTGGGGTAGTGCTGCATACGGCATTTTGCTGAAAGACATCAGTGATGGAACCATCAGCGGTAATACTTTCCGTAATAACAGTGTGGGTGTGATGATGGAAGGCAGCAGTCGTTTGCAGATAGAGAAAAATACATTCAGCAGTAATGGATGGGCTTTAAAAATACAGGCAAACTGTGCAGATAACCTGCTTACCCATAACAATTTTACGGGTAATTCTTTTGACGTAGCAACTAACGGTGATCTTGTATTAAGCCGTTTTGAAAAAAACTACTGGGATAAATATGATGGTTATGATTTAAACCGCAATGGTGTAGGTGATGTGCCTTATCATCCCGTAAGCTTATATGCAATGATTACAGAACGTAACCCATCCAGTATGATGATGTACCGCAGTTTCATGGCCACATTAATTGATAAGATTGAAAAAGTAATGCCCGTACTAACTCCGGTTGAGTTAAAGGACCATCATCCACTCATGAAACCGGTTAAATTCTGAATTATGATTATAGCATCAAACGTTACAAAAACCTTTGGCAAGCTGAAAGCACTGGATAATGTGAGTGTTACCTGCACCAAGGGACATGCTATTGCTTTGATTGGACCTAACGGAAGCGGTAAAACCACACTCATCAAAACCATTTTGGGAATGGTGGTGCCGGACAGTGGTTTTATAACATTTGATCAGCATAACATTCTTCATAACTGGAAGTATCGGGAGCGTATTGGTTATATGCCGCAGATAGGCCGTTATCCTGATAATATGAGTATTGCGCAGGTAATTGATATGATGAAAGACATCCGTAAGTCCACAACTTCTTTAGACGAAGATCTTATTGCTGCTTTTGGATTGAAAAACATTGAACAAAAAAAGATGCGGACACTCAGTGGTGGTACAAGGCAAAAAGTAAGTGCATCACTTGCCTTTCTTTTCAACCCGGATGTGTTGATCCTGGATGAACCAACAGCTGGGTTAGATCCTGTAGCTTCAGAAATTCTGAAACAGAAAATTATTGCGGAAAAAGAAAAGGGGAAATTAATACTCATCACTTCACACATATTAAGTGAACTGGATGACCTGGTAAGCGAAATTATTTATATGCAGGATGGCAGTTTGCAGTTTCATAAAAGCCTGGAACAATTACGTGCAGATACCGGGCAGGTGAAACTGGCCGGCGCTATTGCACAAATCATGAAACAACGGTAACAACACAGTCAAAGTTCTTTTCTAAACATCAGGATATCAGAAGTGATCAGCAGTTTAAAAAAATATTGATGCAACTGCTTCTTTCGCTGAATTAAAAATACTCAGATGAAAACGATTATAAAATATGTAATGCTGGATCTGTTAAAAAACAGAATTGTACTGGCTTATACATTGGTACTGCTCATCATTTCAATAGGTGTATTTAATATGGATGCCAATACAATGAAAGGTGTATTGAGCCTTATGAACATTACACTCATATTTATTCCACTGGTAAGTATCATCTTCTCAACCATCTATGTTTACAACTCATCAGAGTTCCTGGAGTTGCTGGTAGCTCAACCGCTGCAACGTACAACACTCTGGTTAAGTATGTACTTCGGACTGGCATTAAGTTTATCCCTTGCTTTTTTGGTGGGCGTAGGAATTCCGGTAATGCTGTATGAGTTTTCAGCAACGGGTTTTATGCTGCTTGTTACAGGTTTATTCCAGTCAGTTATTTTTACCGGTATTGCATTGCTGGCTTCTGTTAAAACAAGAGATAAGGCCAAGGGCATCGGCATTGCGGTATTGCTCTGGTTTTTATTTACACTTATCTATGATGCAGTGGTGATGTTGTTCCTGTTCCAGTTCAGTGAGTATCCTTTGGAAAAACCAATGATTGCATTGACAATGCTCAACCCGGTTGATCTGTCGAGAGTTTTAATGCTGTTGAAGCTGGATATTTCTGCATTAATGGGTTATACAGGAGCCGTATTTCATGAGTTCTTCGGCAGTGGTACCGGTATCATTATTTCTTTTATCACATTGATGATGTGGGCGCTGGTGCCGCTTTGGTTTTCAGTAAAACAATTTAAACGTAAAGATTTATAAAAAAGAGCGTATGCTTATAGGAAACGTAACAGATTATATACGACATGAAAAAATTGAAAAGTCAGGCGTGTATAAGGATGATCATATACATGTTATTATGCTCAATCTGCCTGCAGGCGAAGAATTAAAACCGCATATTTCACCGGTTGATGCCTTCTTTATTGTTCAGCAGGGTGAAGTGGAGTTTATGCTGGAAGGGGAAGTATTTCATTTGAGGCCGGGAGATATGTTTCATTTCAAAGCCCGGCAGTTACATGCATTAAAAGCAATAAGTGATTTTAGTATGTTGATTGTTAAATAAACAATTGCTATGAAAAAGGATATCGAAAACCATGATGATATTGTACTGCTTGTAAATACATTTTATGAGAAAGTAAAAAAAGACGAACTCATACATCATTTTTTTACGGATACTGTTAAAGTAGATTGGGAAAAACATTTGCCGGTAATGTATCGTTTCTGGGAAAATATAGTTTTTCATACCGGAAGTTATGCCGGCAATCCCATGGAAGTACATAAAAAACTACATGCTAAAAGTGCAATGCATCATTTTCATTTTGAACGATGGTTGAAACTGTTTAATGAAACAGTAGATGATTTGTTTGAAGGAGAGAAATCTTTTCAGATTAAACAACGGGCACTTTCAATTGCTACAGTTATGCAAATTAAGATTGATGATGTGCAGCGGGAAGAGTCTTTCTACTGAATGAAACAGGTAAAATAAAAACCGCTCCCTGGAGCGGTTTTTTAATGGCTGTTCAAAGGGAAGTTATTTCGCAGGGGGAAGCAATACGCCATCCGTAACATAGATAATGCCATTGCTGGCAGGGATGGTTGCAATAATATTAACTCCATTAACGGTCAATTTACCATCTTTATTTCCAATAGTTGCATTGTCGCCACTTGCCATTCCATACGTTAACCCATCGCTCATCAAAGCATCTTTCAACACACCCACATACACATGATATTCCAGTATGCTTCTCAGTTTGTCTTTGTTTTCAGGTTTGAGTAAATCATCAAGTGTTCCTTTAGGCAGTTTGTCAAAAGCTGCGTTTACAGGAGCAAATACAGTAAACGGACCGGCATTTGAAATCACATTTACATAGTCTGCTGCTTTTAAGGCGGCAACCAGTGTTGAGTGGTCTTTACTGCCCACGGCAATTTTTGCAATGTCTTTGGCGCTTTCATCATCCTGTACGGTTGATTGTCCTCCGTCAACAGTTGTTTCTGCTGCGGCAGTTGTTTGATTTTCGGTTGCATTGTTGCAGGCCAGGCAAAGGCTTAGTGCGAGGGCTGGTCCTATAGAGCGAATGTTCATAAAAATTCGTTTAAACGTTTAAATCGAATAAAATTTTTCAATATCGAATGTAAAACAACCTGCAACCCTTGCTTATGATTTAAATCATAACACTTTGAACTTTCTTTTAATTTTGATGTTAAATTCCAAAACGAGACTTATGGCCTTTTTACGACAGGTAGCTGAATATTTATATCTCAAAAAGCCCGATCCCAACAGGGAAAAAACCCAGTGGATGAAGTATATGCACGGCATTAACCGTATTTCCATTTTTGTATTCTTGTTTTGCCTCCTCGTGATGCTGGTGCGTTATGTAATACTGCCCTTATTTAAATGAGTAAGTGCTGTTTCGGGTAAGTTCATCTCACTTTACACCTTTATTCAATACAGTTTTCATTTGTGACCTGTAACTAAAGCTTAGTTTTCAGGCCGGCTGATCATCTGCTGTTTTACTTTGGACCAGAAGCCCTGCATGTTTTCATCGTTCCGCTTCCAGTCTTTGCCAAAGTGATTGAGTTTGTTCTTCTGTTCCTCTTTATTCATCCTGAAAAATTCTTCCATCGTTTCAGTATCATGCTGCATGGATAGTTTATTGTAGAGACGTTTCATGTCTTTTTCATAATCCATACTTTCTTCCAGCAACAGTTTTTCCATCTGTTCACGTTGCCGCACTTTTTCATCATACACTCCTGCGGGGAGCATGGTTTTGGCAATAACCGGCATCAGTTCAATAAGCATCAGGATAATGAGAATAAGATAATACCGGAACTGTAAGGCGCTGTTTTCTTTGAGCAGGTTATTCATTGCTTCAATACGGGTAAGAAAACCGGTGTTGAGATATTGCAAAAAATCTTTTTCCTGTTGTTTGATGGTGGCTTCCATCGTATTCAACTCCTCATCAATAGCTGTTATCCTTTGTTGATTGGTAGCAAGCAATGCTTTATACTCTTCATCCAGTTTTTGATACTCATTACGTTTGGCAATAGCTATATCTTTTATGCCCACTTTGCCGGTACCTCCGCTTCCGTCGGTTTCTGCTAAAAACTTGTCACGGGCTGCAGTTACATCCGCATATTTTGTATCCAATGACTTCTGCAGTGTAGTTTTTTCTTTCAGTAATTCATCTTTGCGGTTTTTGTACAAGGCATCGAGTTCTGTTCGTTTGGTGAGTTTCCTTTTTTCATTATCTAGACTTACCTGCATTTTTATTTCTTTATCAAACATGTAAAGAATGGCAGGCTGTGCCATAAAAGTGCCGATGGTTAATGCGAGTGCTCCACGAAAGAGCAGGGGTGTGATTTTGTTTTTATTAAACCGGTTGATGCCTTTTATCAAAGCACGGTCGATGGTTAAGATTACGAAGCCCATAAACAACCCGCTGCCGACGTACAGAAAAACATTATCAATAACGGTGGAGAAAAAATAAGTCCAGGCTAATGTGGCAAAAATCCAGGTTGCCAGAACCGTCATACCGACGATACGATAACGGTTGCGGTCTACCACACAATCTTTGATCAATTCTTTTTCAGCAGTTGAAAGCCACCACAGCAGTTCATCAGTTTGGTTGGGCACATACGCATCCTGTGCGTACATGGGAGCCGTTTGTACACTCATTGAAAAGGTTTTAAAATGTTTAGCGTGATTAAAGCAGGAACAGAACAGGTTGGAACAAAAGCTGAAACGGATACTCAAATGTAATTATTGCAAAAGAAATGATAAAGGAAGCCTGAAACAGATTATCGTTAGTACATGTTTTATCCCTGTTTACGACTATTGGCTACCGGCTTTCAACTTCTCCCCAAATCCCTACCTTTGCGGCTCAAATTTTAAGACATGAATTTTGACCGGAATACGATTATTGGTTTTGTGCTGATGATGGTGCTTTTGTTTGGGTATATTTTTGTTACCAACCGCCAGCAGGCATCGCTGCAAAAAGAAAAAAAGCAGGTGGCAGATTCTATAGCTGCTGTGCAGGTGGCTAAAAAGAAAGCGGCAGATACGGTTGCTCAGCGAAAAGATTCCGTTCAGCAGGAAGCTACAGCCAATCAACAGCAGGCAGGTGGTTTTACCGGTGCTGCTGCCGAGCAAATAACCGTTGTAGAGAATGAACTGATGAAAGTGGGTTTTACGAATAAGGGTGGTTATCCCAAATATGTAGAACTCAAAAACTTTAAAAAATACGACAGTACCCCGGTAGTACTGGGTGGCAACGGTCACAGCATCAGTTATTCTGTAAACACCGGCAATAATCAATCTGCTGAAACAAGGCAGCTCAGCTTTACTGCTTCTCCGGTTGAAAAGAAAGGAGAGGAGCAGGTAATCCGCTTTACGGCTGCTGATTCAACCGGCAAAAGCATTGAACATATTTTCACCCTTAAAAACAATGATTATCTCATTCAGTGGGATGTTCAGTTAAAAGGGGCCGGTCAATTGCTTACACAGGGACTGCTGAATATCAACTGGGATATTGTAACCCATCAGCAGGAGCGTGATCTCAAATATGAAAAAGGGCAAAGTAATATCGCTTATAATGAAGAAGGTTCTTATGATTTTTCTGCAGCCGGTACTGGCGACAGTAAAAAGCTGGGTGATAAAACCAAGTGGATCGGTGTAAAGCAGCAGTTCTTTAATACCTCATTAATTGCAGGTAATACCATGTCGTCTGCTGATGTAGACTGGAAAGTTCCTACTGCTGAAGAAGATTCTTTAAAACAGGTATTAACGGCCAACAGCACCTTACGTTTTAATTTATCCGGTGCCTCCGAAGCAAAATTGCCTCTGCAGTTGTATTTCGGTCCTAATGACTATCATATTCTAAAAAAGTACGAAATCGGTTTGCAGGGTCATGTGCAGTTAGGGTACGGTATTTTTGCATTTGTAAAATACATCAACCGGTTTGTGGTAATGCCCGTGTTTGACTTTTTCAGCAAATACATTACCAGCATTGGTATTGTAATTATGTTGCTCACTTTCTTCATCCGTCTTATCATTTCGCCACTTACTTACAGCAGCTATCTAAGCGGTGCCAAAATGCGGGTGCTGCGTCCGGATATTGAAGAGCTTAAGAAGAAATTCGGAAATGATCAACAGGCCATGAGTATGGAACAGATGAAGCTCTTCCGCCAGGCAGGTGTTAATCCACTCGGCGGCTGTATTCCTGCCTTACTGCAAATTCCTATCTTCTTTGCACTATACAGTTTCTTTAATGCCAATATTGCACTGCGAGGAGAAAACTTCCTTTGGGCGCATGATCTCTCAGCTTATGACAGCATTGCACATTTGCCCTTCAGCATTCCTTTTTACGGCGACCATGTGAGTTTGTTTACCATTACTGCTACCATTACCAGTTTTCTTATTTCTGTGTATAACATGCAAACAACGCCTACACAGGATAACCCGGTAATGAAATACATGATTTACTTTTTCCCCATCATGTTGCTGTTTATTTTTAACAGCTTACCCAGCGCCTTAACCTGGTATTATACCGTTTCCAATATTGTAACACTGGGTTTACAGTTCTTTATTCAGAAGTTTATCATCAGCGATGAGAAAATTCACGCTAAAATCCAGGAAAACAAAAAGAAACCGGTAACCAAGAGCAAGTGGCAGGAAAAACTGGAGCAGATTCAGTCATCAAACCAGCAAACGGCTCAAAAGGTAAAGGATATGCAAAACAAATCGAAAGGAAGTAAATAAGCCTTTTACAATCTATAGCAAACGCTCACCAAAAGGTGAGTGTTTTTGTTTTCTTTAACAGCTTGTGAAATAAATACTGCAGTGCAACCAGCATACTATTTTTTATATCTTTACTCTGTTCGGTTGAAAGCATCGAACCAAAAAATATGTTTCAATTAAAATCAAATAAAGAGTCCATGCGGTTCCTGGTATCTTTCTCATTGTTAATACTGGTGTCTTTTCCCGGTTTTGCTCAAAAGCAATACAACGAAGGGGTGGTGCAGTACAATATTGTGGTAGTAACCGGCAGCAAAGAAGCGCAAACGGCCGACTTCCTGGATGGCGCAACATTGAAAATGTTTTTCAAAAACCAGTTGCTCAAAACAGAGCTGAAAAGTATTTTAGGTTCTACTACTGTTTTACATGATTCCCGCAGCGGTAATGCTACCCAGATGAATGATTATGGAGAAGACAAAGTATTGATCCGAATGACAAAAGCGGAGTATGAGGATGCCAATCAAAAGTTCTCAGGAATCAAATATGATTTTAAGAATGATACCAAAAAAATTCTTGGATATAACTGTAAACTGGCGCTCATTACTTTAAAAGACGGAAGTACGTTTAAAGTGTTTTATACTTCTGACTTCAGTTTTCAGAATAAAAACTACGGTCCGCAGTTTGCCGGTTTGCCGGGAGTTCCGCTTGAATACGAAGCCACATTGGGCGATATGAAAATTACTTACATCGCTGATAAAATCAATTTCGACCCCATCAGCGCTGCTTTGTTTGATTTGCCAAAAGGAGGCTACCGTGAAATGAGTTATCAAGAGAATAAAAAACTTCAGAAAAAGAATTAAGCAAATAAAGAAATAAATGACAACAAATATAAAGCCGTCTTTAAAGACGGCTTTCATTTTATTTTAAAGGCTTTTCAGGAGTTTTAAACTTATTGTAGAACGGCCTTGTTTTGTAGGGTAATACATACAGATTGTTTCCTTTCTGAAAGCGGATTGCCTGATTGTTATTGAGCATCAGGTTTGTTTTGCCCGATTTATTGGCATTGGTGTTAAAGGTAAAACCACCACGGAAATGAAAACCATTACCAAGTGTAAGAGATGATTTGCCGGGTGTCATTTTAACGCCGCCCTTTTCCTGGTTCTTATTTTCGCCTCCGGAAAAATGAGTTGCGGAGGATGCTATGTTTACCAACACAAAACACAGCACAGCTGCAAAGCTGATACGTTTGGTTGTTCTCATATAACCAGTTTTTTTGTGCATGATGTACAAATTTAACAATTAATATTCCGGCAGTACAAACCGCCTGTCATATTATTCTCATAATATTAACGTATGTTGATAACTAAATGTTACATGGCTGTTGTACTTTTTATTGAAATGAGATTATCTTAGGAAAACCTCTACCACATGCAAAAGAACCCTTCACGCTCCAACAATGATGAAATGCGGGAACTGCTCCGCCAGTTTGATAACCTTAAAAACGGCCGTTCGCATTCATTTATCGAGGAGGAGAGTTTTGAAAGGTTGATTAATTACTTTGATGAGCGGGAGGATCTGGCCTCAGCCATACAGGCGGCGGAACTGGGCATTGAAATTTATCCTTACTCTTCTTTACTGCTCATAAAAAAAGCTGATTTACTGCTGGCATCACGTCAATACAGGGCAGCCCTGCAATTGCTTGAAAAAGCTGAACTACTGGACAGCCTGGATATTAATCTCTTCATCCTCAAAACAGATGCTTACCTGGCGCTGGATGAACAGGAAAAAGCCATTCAGCTCCTGGAAGATGCCCTGGAGTTGTTCCAGGGTGAAGAACGTATTGAGTTACTGTTTGAACTGGCCGATGTATACGATGACTACGAGGAGTTTGAGAAAGTGTTTGAATGCCTCAAATTGATTCTGGAAGAAGATCCTATGAATGAAGAGGCCTTATATAAAATTTGTTTCTGGACCGATTTTACAGGTAGGAATGAAGAGTCTATTAAACTCCATCAAAACATCATCAATGAATATCCATACAGTGAACTGGCCTGGTTTAACCTGGGAGCAGCCTACCAGGGATTAAAGCTGTATGAAAAATCCATTGATGCTTACATGTATTGCATAGCCATTGATGAAAAGTTTGATTATGCGTACCGTAATATGGGCGATGCTTATATACGCATGCGTAAGTACAAAGAGGCGATTGAAATGCTGGAGAAAGTGTTGGAATTAAGCCGGCCGGAGGAAGTGATTCATGAAGCTATCGGTTATTGTTTTGATCGGTTAGGTCAATATGCACAGGCCCGTTTTCATTACCGTAAAGCATCACATCTTAATGCAGACGATGCCCGTTATCATTACAAAATAGCCTGTACCTACATCAACGAAGCACAATATGAAACAGGCATTAAGCATTTGCACATGGCTTTAAAGGCTAACCGAATGCACCCGGAGTATAATTTAACCATGGGCATTGCCTTAGTAGAATTAAAACAGTTTGAAACAGCTATCGAACATTTTGCCAATGTTATAAAAGCTCGCCCTAAAAGTGTAAAGGGCTGGAGTTCCATGCTGGACTGTATGCTGCAGGCGGATTTACTGGACCACGCTGATGAATATGCCCAGGCTGCCTACGAAGCCACAGCAGGCAAGCCTCTTTTCATTTTTTACCGTGCTGCCATCGCCTTTGCTACCGGTAAAACCAAGCAGGGTTTGCTCTATCTTGAAAGCGGTATGAGTAAAGCGCCTAAACTCATTAAAAACCTCATCACCATCAATCCCAAGTTGCTGCAGCATCCGCAGGTAGTGGATATAATTGCCCGGTATAAAAAGTCCAGGTCTATCTGAACCGAAAGCCAAGGCTGACGGATATCAATCCTGTAAAGAATTGCAGTTCATCTGTGGTTCCTTATTTTTGCGCAGTTTCAAAAAAATGATACATGAACTTTAATTTATCTCAAATACCGGATCGGCTTACAAAACCCCGCAGCTTTGGAATTACCATGGTGATGGATAAAGGGTTGAGCCTGGAAGAAGCAAAGAATTTCTTAAGCGCCTCAGGTCCGCATGTGGATGTAGTGAAGCTGGGCTTTGGTACTTCATTTGTTACACCTAACCTGCGTGAAAAAATTGAGTTGTATAAATCTTATGGCTTGCCCGTTTATTTTGGCGGAACGCTGTTTGAAGCCTTCTTGATCCGCAACCAGTTTGAAGATTATATAGCTGTTTGTAAAGATTATGGCATTGACTGGATGGAAGTAAGTGATGGCTCCATCACCATTCCTCATGCTGAAAAATGCGGCTATATTGAAAAATTAACGAAGTACGGTACGGTGCTGAGCGAAGTGGGAAGTAAAGATGCTGCTCATATTATACCTCCTTACAAATGGATTGAACTGATGAAAGCTGAACTGGAAGCCGGTTCCAGCTATGTAATTGCAGAAGCAAGAGAAGCCGGAAACGTTGGTATTTACCGTGGAAGCGGAGAAGTGCGTGAAGGCCTTGTACAGGAAATTCTTACCCAGATTCCGGAGCAGAAAATTATCTGGGAAGCTCCTCAAAAAGCACAGGCTTTGTACTTTATTGAATTAATCGGTTGTAATGTAAACCTGGGTAATATTGCTCCTCATGAAGTAATTGCATTGGAAGCCATGCGTATTGGTTTAAGGGGCGATACTTTTCACCTGTTCCTCGATAAAAAGGAAAATAGTAAATGAACCTTTACGGATTGATAGGTTATCCGCTGTCGCACTCGTTCTCTAAAAAATACTTTACTGAAAAATTTGAGAGAGAAGGAATTGCTGATACGGTCTATGAATTATTTGCCATTGAGCAGATAGAATTATTACCGGGCGTATTAGCAGCAAATCCTCAACTCCGGGGTTTGAATGTAACCATTCCTTATAAAGAGCAGGTATTGCCTTATCTCACATCACTATCACCGGCCGTACAGCAAATAGGTGCCTGTAACTGTATCCGCATTATTAGAGAAGAGTTAACAGGTTTTAATACTGACGTCATCGGTTTTGAGCAATCCTTATTACCCCATCTTAAAACTCATCATACCCAAGCATTAGTGCTTGGTACCGGAGGTGCGGCTAAAGCAGTGTTATGGGTGTTGAAAAAAAATAATATTCAGGCACAAACAGTTTCGAGGGCAGGTACAGCAGGAGCTTTGCGTTATGAAGATTTGGATGTGTCTGTAATAGCAGCGCATACACTTATTATCAACACCACACCACTGGGAATGCAACCGAATGTGAACAGCCTTCCATCCTTACCATATGCTGCCATCAGTAATCGACACCTTTGTTACGACCTGGTGTACAACCCTGAAAAAACAGCTTTTTTATCGGCTGCAGAACAACAGGGAGCAGCGGTTAAAAACGGGTTGGAAATGCTGGTGCTGCAGGCAGAAGCAGCCTGGCGCATCTGGAATGAATGATTTTGCTGATCATAACCAAGCTGCATATGAAACCTATGATCTAAATTTATCAAATGAAACAGTTATTTCTGTTACTTGTTTTTTTTACAGCAGTTGCGTTGCATACACATGCGCAATCAGAAACGGAATTGTACAATAAGGCATTGGCTTTGAAAAAAGAACGCAAGTGTGTGGAAGCTATTCCGGTATTATTAAAAGTATTAGAGCTAAACCCCGCAAACAGTAAAGCATTGAGCGATCTTGGCTGGTGCTATAATGAGAAAAAGGAATTTGATAAAGCCATTCCTCATTTGCAGAAAGCAATCCTTGCTGATTCCTCTAATGCCCTTGCTTACGCCGAAATCGGTTATTCTTATTACTCAACCCAGCAATATGGAGTTGCCATCGGCAATTTAAATATTGCCAACCATCTGAACCCAAAAGCGGAGACAACCTTGTTTTACCTGGGTCTTTGTTTTGTACGTGTTAACAGCAAAGCAGAAGCAGTAAAAAAATACAATGAACTGGCACTTATGAACAGCAGCTATGCCGGTAAATTACTGGACGAAATAAAAGCGATGAAGTAGCAATTATTGACTTAATTTTTCTCTTACTTCCTGCGGCACCTGTGCTAATTTCTTTTTTTCATAGTCATAACAAACCATTCCTGTTTTAGCAAGTACAGCTGCTTTGCCATTAGTTTCAAGCTTGTAATACAGATCAAAACCGATGGATGTAAAATCAACAGTAGTTACAAACGCTGTAATAACATCACCGTAAAAAATTTCCTTTTTAAACTCAATACCTGCATCGCTCATAATCAATCCTACGCCTCCGCAATTCAGCTCACTGAAACCTTTGGCCGCTAAAAACTGAACCCTTGCTTCATGAATAAGTCCAAGAACAGCGTCGTTGCCAACATGGTTGCCGTAATTGATATCAGAAATACGAATGGGAATTTGGGTTTGAAATGAAAATGCTGAAGGCAGCTGCAGTTTAATCCGGCTCATATCAATAGCAGTTAATGTCTTTATTTTTCAGTGGTTGCAGAAAGTATTCCCGGGTCGGGGATGATTCCTGAAATGGCAGTGGCCATCCGTTGCTGTAAACGTTTTATTTTGTCTTCGCAGTCTTTTAATTGCAGTGCGGTAACAGCATCCACAGGAACTTCTGTGTTTTTAGCACAATCCATTGTACTCAGCTTTTTGGATACTCGGATAAGATCTCCTTTTTCGTCCAGTACCAACAGATAGTTTGTTTCAGTAAAACTGCTTGTTTTAGCAATAGGTGCTTCATGAGCAGCCCATTGATCATTGGTTATAGTTTTAAATCGATTCTTTCTTTTTGCAACTGTGGCAACTGTTTGTTTTGCCGCTAACGGCTGAGAGGAGCTTACATCTGTAATTGGAGCAGGTGTTTCAACAGTTGCTTCCTGATTTGTTTTATTTTGATCGGTAACAGCCGGTACTGTTGCAACGACACCATCTGTACTTGTACGATTTGAAAACAATTGAAAAGCGCCCCATGCAATCAATCCTGTAATAACCGCAGCGGCTGCCAGGCGGTACCATTGACGGTTTGACCTTTGAATAGAAATTACCTTGCCTTGTTGCGGAAGCTGTTCTTCAATATGCGACCATGCAGCAACAGGGGGTGTAACCGTAGCTTGTTGTAATTGTTTTGCCCATACTTCATTTTCTGCTTCATCCAGCCGGTTTTCAAGTTGTTCCCATTCAAGCGAAGGAGGAGTTATTTCTGCCCGTTGAAGCAGCGATGCCAGAACAGCATCTTCTTTTTGCTCGTTCAGTTCCTGTTCAATGCGGTTCCAGTGCTTATCTGCAGGAAGTATTTCAATGGCGTTCAGTTTGGTTTTATAAGGTTCGTCTGCGGCAGCTTCATCCAGCCATACAGCAATCTGGTCCCACACCCCGGCCGGGGCAGGCACTGCTGCTGCTAATAATTTTTGCTGGAGCTGTTCGTCGTACATACTGTTATTTCAATGCTTTTACTTTTTCCTGCAGAATCATCCGGGCTCTTGCCAGTTGGGATTTACTGGTGCCTTCGCTAATATTCATGATCTCTGCAATTTCTTTATGCCCATAACCTTCAATCACATACATGTTAAATACAGTGCGGTAGCCGGGAGAAAGTTCACTTACAATCTTGAGTAAATCTTTTTCACTTAAATTATCAACAGCCCCCGGAGCTTTAAACTCAATCTGTTCTTCTTTATCAGCAGTTGAAAAGTTGAGTTTCTTTTTACGGAGTTGTTCAATGGCGGTGTTGGCAAATATGCGGCGCAGCCAACCCTCAAAACTTCCTTCGCCCCGGAACTTGTCAAGGTTTTTGTAAACCTTTATAAATCCGTCCTGTAAAATATCGCTGGCATCATCACCATTGCCCATGTAACGGATGCAAACGGCATACATTTTAGCGGCATACTTATCATACAACTGTTTTTGAGCACGCCGCTCACCGGCAAGGCAATCCCTGATTAAGTCGGCATCTTCTATTGATTGGTTGCTTAACATGATCTTTTTAAGGAGTAATTGTTTTTTGAAGATAATCTATCATCTTGAAAAGTGCTTTTTTCCGGTGGCTGAAACGGTTTTTCTCTTCCAGACCCATTTCAGCAAATGTAAGTGTACTGCCTTCAGGAACAAATACGGGGTCATATCCAAACCCTTCGGTACCTCTGGGGCTCAAAGTGATTTGCCCCTTACAGATTCCTTCAAATAAATGCGTTTCTCCGTTCAGCACTAATGTCATTACCGTTCTGAACTGTGCCTTTCTGTTTGTTTCTCCGTTCAGTTCGTTGAGTAATTTCTCCATATTACGCAGATCATTACGGGGCTCTCCGGCAAAGCGGGCACTATGCACACCCGGTGCGCCTTTCAGAACTTCCGTTTCAAGCCCTGTATCTTCTGCAAAACAATCTTTACCGGTAAGTGAGTAGATAGTGAATGCTTTATGACGGGAATTTTCTTCGAGTGTAAAAAAAGGCTCCGGAATCTCCTGTTCAATACCGGCTTCCTTTAAAGTAATTACTTCAAAATAGCCGGGCAAAAGAGATTGAATCTCCCTTGCTTTGTTTGGATTGGATGTAGCTAAAATGAGTGGGTGCATATCAGAGGGAAAAAATGGCTTTCAGTGCCAGCCATAGTTTAGTTTTTTTGGCTTTATCGTTTCTAAGGTCCTCTAAGCGGTCGCTCAGGAAATATTGCTTTTTAGCATGCGGATAAATAATATATTCATCCAGTTTAAATGGCAATGACTGGTATTCAATGCCGCAAAGCAGTACTACAGATGGTTTTAATGCATCAGTTATTTCATGAATAGAATGAGTGTTATGCGCCAGGTTCACCAATGCAATATCATCCATATTCATTTTACAAGCCGTAAGTATCTGGGATAGAAATTCAAAATCAGCATCATCTAAAAAGGCCTGGCCGGGTTCATCTACAACCCAAAGAATCCCTTTCTTGTTTTTGCCTTTGATGTTGATGGAAGGTTTAGACTTCGCTTTCATTACCGGTTCAGCAGCAATGGCAGGTTTAGCCGCTGCGGGTTCACTCATTGGTTCTGTTACCACCAGCTTGTCTTTATACAGCTCGGCCAATTGTGTATGTGAAAATGCAAGTCCGTTCAGTTCCATCCGTTTATAAATTACATAGTTAACAGTTGGTAGTATTTTCGTTTCTTTGCCAAAAATAACGAAGTATGATGACTACGGCAGAGATAACCATTACCAAGGCAGAGACCAGTAAATTAAAAGATCTGAACCTGGAGAATATTCCCTTCGGTAAATACTTTTCAGATCATATGCTGGAAGCGGATTATGAAAACGGAGAATGGAAGAATGTTGAAATCAAACCTTATCAACCTTTATTGATTGCGCCTTCCAATGCAGCCTGGCATTATGGTCAAAGTATTTTTGAAGGCATCAAAGCATTTAAACATGAAAACGGAGATGCTTTTATCTTCCGTCCGCATGATAATTATAAGCGTTTTAATATTTCGGCAGAGCGTATGCAGATGCCGCAGGTGCCTGAAGAAATTTTTATGGAAGGCATGCGCAAATTGATTGAGCTTGATAAAAGCTGGATCCCTTCCCGTAAAGATCATTCACTCTATATCCGTCCGTTTATGTTTGCAACGGATGAAGTAATTGGTGTGCGCCCCAGTGAAAAATATAAGTTCATGGTCATCCTGAGTCCAACCGGACCTTATTATACAGCACCCATGCGTATTTATGTAGAGGAGCAATATGTACGTGCTGTGCCCGGTGGTGTTGGTTATGCAAAAGCTGCCGGTAACTATGCCGGAGCAATGAAAGCTACAGTAGAAGCAAAAGCAAAAGGATATGACCAGGTGTTGTGGACAGATGCCCTGCATCACAAATACCTGCAGGAATTCGGTGTGATGAATGGTTTTGTAATTATAGGTAACACCGCAATCACTCCTGATTTAAATGAAGGAACCATTCTTGCAGGTGTTACAAGAGACAGCGTTATGAAATTGCTGGCCGAACAGGGATTGAAAGTAGAAGAAAGAGCCATCAGTATTGATGAAGTGATTGATGCTTATAAAGCCGGTAATCTTAAAGAAGTTTTCGGAACCGGTACCGCAGCCACTATTTCTACCATTAAAGAATTAAGGTATAAAGATTTTCAAATGTTTTTTGATACGGAAAACTTTGCCATTTCTACAGAAGTGAAACGCAGACTTACTGCTATCCGTGAAGGCAAAGAAGCTGATGACTACGAGTGGTTGTATCGCATTTAACAACATTAACTGAAAACGGCTCGTAAGAGCCGTTTTTTATTTTAAAGTATTACCGTATTAAGATGACTGAGCCATTCACCGGAATGATTCCTCCTTCACCACAAATAACCTGTGCGGCATAAGTGTACAGACCGGGTGCTGCTTCCACACCATTTATTTTTCCATCCCATCCCAGCAAAGGATTATTGGCATCAAAATATGTTTTTTCAAAAACAAGGTTCCCCCAACGGTTATAAATCCGGAGGAATACAATTAATTGCAACCCTCTGCCTAAAATAGTGAAACGGTCATTTCTGCCATTGGCATCAGGCGTAAAGGCATTGGGAACAAAAATGTTTTCTTTACTGCAGGTAACAGTTACTTTAATAAAACGGTTGATTTCACATCCTCCTGCATTAACAGCACGAACTCTGTAAGAGGTAGTACGCTCCGGCCAGGCAAATGGTGTGATACAATTGGTGCAGGAAAGATTATAATTCGTGAGCCATGTAAAATTAGTTACATCAGCTGAAGCACGAGGGTTGAGCAGGATGGTATCACCTGCACGCATGGTGGTATCTCTTAAACCAATTGTTGGATAATTGTAAACCACAACCGGTACAAATGCAGTATCACGAAAACAGTTTAAACTATCTGAACCAATTACCTGATACACAGTTGTTGCTGTTGGTGTTGCAATAGTAGAAGGTGTATTCGTACTTGTAAGTTGTGATGGCGGCGACCATGTATATAATTCTGCACCACTTACCTGCATACGATAGGAATCTCCAATGCAAATGGTATCACCGGGAGATGCTGTAATTGTAAATGGCTGCTTTACACGTACAATCACACTGTCACGGCTACTGCATCCAAACGGTGATGTACCGGTTACGGTGTATTGAATTGTGTTAACAGGACTTGCTTGCGGGCTTGCACAATTGGTACAACTCAGGTTGGTAGCCGGAGACCATGTGTAAGAAGCTCCTCCTGAAGGATTGAGTGTTGCAAAACTTCCCCGGCAAATAGTAGTGTCATTTCCGGCAAATACATTGGGCAAGGGGCGTGCAATGGCAATATCAGTAACGGTATCTCTGCAGCCGGAACTGTTTGTAAGAATTAATTCAATAAAAACAGTATCAGCTGTTGTGCGGTTAATTGCCGGTGGATTCTGAACATTGAAAATCTGCCCATCAATATTCCATCGCCAGGTAATGGCAGAGGTATCAGGATTCAACCAATTGCCACGTAACTGAAAACTGGCGGGGATACAACTACTCACTGCTCCTGTTATAGATGCAACCGGTGAGGCCACCACTTTTATAAGTGCGGTCTTGGTAATACTATTGGTACAACCTGAAAGAGTTGTGACTGTTAATGTAACATCAAAAGTTCCTGTTGTAGTATAACGATGTGCAGGGTTAACAGCAGTAGATGTATTACCATCGCCAAAGTTCCATAGATAGCCGGTGATTGCATCTGCAGTAATGGTTGAATCAGAAAACTGCACGGTTCCGCTGTCACAAAACAAAAACAGATCAGCCCCGAAATTGGGTCGGGAACCAAATGCTTTTACTGTATCAATTCCGTTAATGATACCGGTACAACCAAGTCTGTCTCTGATAACAACTTTTGGTACATAAAAGCCTGCCTGGTAAATATGCGTTCGGTTAGAATCGGTTGTTGTAAGGGTGGTGCCATCACCATAATCCCAGGTATATTCTAAGGGGATATCTGTTCTTGTTTGCAGATTCATAGTAAGCGGAGCACAACCACTAAGCGGATTGTAAGTAAGAGTGCCCGTGTCTCTTGCCATGATCATATTTTTAAAAGCACTATCTGTACAGCCACCCGGAGAAGTTACAATAAGCCTCACCCTGTATTGACCGGGCACCACATAAAAATTCGTTGGGTTAGCAGCAGTAGAGGTATTGCCATCGCCAAAATTCCAGTTCCATGCATTTACAAACGTACTGGTGCTGGTAAAACCTGCTTCAAACGGTTGACAGATACTGGCGCTGTCATTTACTATAAATGCAGCAGCAGGATTATTAACACGGATTGTTTTGGTTACTGAATCCCGGCAGCCGATGGGTTCCGTAATAAAAAGTGTAACGGTGTAATTGCCGGTTGCAGCAAATGCATGACTGGTATTAGTTGCAGTGCTGGTGAATCCATCGCTGAACAACCAGTTATAACTATGCAAACCGGAACCACCGGTTGATTGATTGGTAAAGTTGATAACTGCACCGGGGCAGGAGAGTGTGTCGGATAAGTACGCAGCTCTTGGGTTGAGTATTTGTACAGAAGTAAAACGGAAGGTATCCACACATCCGGCAGCATCTGTAACCCATTGTGAAATGGCATAGAACCCTTCAGTTGTATAACGATACACAAAAGGATTAGCATTGCTGTTGATTACATCAGTGGGGGTCATATTCCACAATACACTGGTAAGCGGATTCACACCATCTCCTGTGGCTGTATTAGTAAATGAAATATCGGTGTTGATACAGTTTTCAGGTCTTGGTACTATAAAACCCGCTGTAGGACCGTTGATGCGGATGTAATTGTTCTTTGTAACACTGGTAACACAGGTATTGATATCGGTTACAGTGAGCGTAACATTATAGTTTCCTGAATTTGTATAAGTGTGTACAGGGTTTTCAAGCGTTGATGTATTACCATCGCCAAAATTCCAGAGGTAGGATACAATGTTGGGAATTTCAGTAGAGTTATTAAAGAACTGAATCGGTTCATATTTTCTGCAGGCTACTCTTTTATCAGATGTAAAGTCAGGAACCGCATCCAGCAAACGGATGGTCCTGGTGATACTGTGAGAGCAAGCTCCGTTAAATACAGTTAGTGTTACTGTATAACTGCCAAGAGTAGCATAAGTGTGTACCGGGTTTTGTAAAGTGGAAGTATTGCCATCGCCAAAATTCCACAGCCAGGAAGTAGCACCTGTAGAAAGATCAGTAAACGTAACCTGCTGTTTATTTACAGTACAGTTTACGCCGTTGTTAAAACGGGCAATTGGGGGCAACACTCTAATGTACGCAAGCCTGGTTATACTATCAGGGCAACGGTTGTTAAATACAGTAAGCCTGATGGTAAAACGCCCGGTATCCTGGAAACTATGTGTTGGGTTTTGAAGGGTGGATGTATTTCCATCACCAAAATTCCATACCCATTCATTCGGGTTACCTGTTGAGAGATCATTAAACTGTACAGGTGCAAAAGCACAAACCGTTAACGGAAGTGCATTAAAATTGGCAGAAGGTCTTGTACCAACTCTTACAGCAGCAGGAATTAGTATAGAATCCAGACAACCGAGACGGGTAGTAACTCTTAGTTTAACAGTGTAGGTTCCTGAGTCATACACATTGCCGGGGTTTTGAAGAGTAGAAGTGTTGCCGTTTCCAAAATCCCAGAACCAGGAGGCAATCGAATCAACCGCTGTTGAATTGGCCGCAAAGTTTACAGCAAGAAGCCGGCAACCTTCTCTTGGTGAAATAATTGGGTTAAAAACCGGGCTTTGCAGTTTTACGAATGCTGTTTTGATGAGTGTATCAGTACAGCCCTGCGTATTGGTAACAATTAACCGAACGGTATAATCACCCAATGCATTATAAGTGTGTGTGGGATTCTGAAGGGTGGAACTGCCCCCATCACCAAAATCCCAGTTCCAACTGATAGCTCCTGTTGATTGGTCAACAAACGTAACCGTATGGGGTACCCGGCAGGAAATAGAATCGGGGCTGGTAAAACGGGCAACCGGTTTGGGATTGATGACGATGGTATGGGTTGTTGAATCAACACACCCGGTATAGGTGTTCACCAATCTCACAACATAGGTTCCGGGTGTGGTATAAGTCTTTACCGGGTTGATGAGGGTAGATGAAGTGGCATCTCCAAATGTCCACACAGAACTGATGGGCGGCGGGGTAGATTGATTTTGAAAAAGAATCTGTTCATTGGCACAGGCGGTATCGGGTGCATTAATAACGGTTTGCAGGTTGTTTAACTGAACCGCATTTGTTCTTACCAATGTGTCAATACATCCCTGCGAACTGGTGGCAATAAGTGTAACTGTAAAAGGTCCCGACGTAAGATAGTTGTGAGATGGATTTGTAGCCGTAGCGGTACCTCCATCACCAAAATTCCACTGATAGGTGATGGTACCGGGGCCGGAACTCAGATTCTGGAAATTGATTGTTTCCGGAGGCCGGCAGTTGACCGGTGTTGAAAAATTAAAATCAGCCCTTACACCCGGCGAAACGCTGATGTAGTTGGGTCTTACAATCGTTCTGCTGCAACCGGCACTGTTTACTACGGTGAGCGAAACGGCATAATTACCGCTGTTAAAATAGGTGTGTTGCGGATTTTGTAAAGTAGAAGTGTTCCCGTCGCCAAAGGACCAGGACCAGGACACAATAGTGCCGGAGCCGGGAGCACTTAAATCGCTGAACTGGGTACGGAGCGGAAAACATCCGGAATTGTTATTTACAGAAAAGTCAGGAACCGGGGGATTGCTGACGGTTATATAATTTGTTTTTGTAAGCGTTTGGGAACCGTTGGCATTGGTTACGGTAAGGATAACCGTATAAGTTCCGGGGTTGGTATAAATTGTAGAAGGGTTCTGTTGATTAGAAGTAACACCGTTCCCCAGATCCCATTGCCAGGAAATGGCGCCGGTGGATTGATCCGTAAAATTTACCAGTAATGGCGAGCAGCCGGAGAGGGGGGTGGCTGTAAAAGCAGGTACGGGCAATTGACCGAAAGCCAGAACTGATGTAAATAAAAACAGGGAAAAAAGGAAAATCCGCCTGGTAGGTGACGAAAAAATGTTTGCAGAGGCGGATAATTTCATAAAACAGAGTTGGTTCTTCTGATATTTGTGTAAAACTAACTGATTGTATAAAAAATTGTACCAATCAGAAGATTCTGTTGCTATTATTTTGATGCCCGCCTATTAAAAAACAAGAGAAAATAGGTGAAAGTTTTTGTTATTTTCTGTGAAGCTCCTACCTTTGCCGTCCAAAAATTAAAAGGTCACGAATGCCTACAATTCAGCAATTAGTAAGAAAAGGAAGAGAAATCATCAGGGCTAAGAGTAAATCCCGTGCGTTGGATAGCTGCCCGTTCCGCCGTGGTGTATGTACCCGTGTGTACACTACCACGCCTAAAAAACCAAACTCAGCGCTTCGTAAAGTAGCTAAGGTTCGTTTAACCAATAAAGTAGAGGTGATTGCCTATATCCCCGGAGAAGGTCATAACCTCCAGGAGCACTCAATCGTATTGGTACGTGGCGGTCGTGTAAAAGATCTTCCCGGTGTTCGTTACCATATTGTTCGTGGTTCTTTGGATACTGCCGGTGTAAAAGACCGCAAGAAGAGCCGTTCTAAATACGGAACAAAGAAAGAAAAAGCTAAAAAATAACCCCAACCCCCGGTAGGGGTGATAAAAAGTAAATAAATGAGGAAGTCGAAACCTAAAAAGATTGCGCTGGCTCCGGATCCAAAGTTTAACGATGTGATGGTGAGCCGTTTTGTAAACAACCTGATGTGGCAGGGCAAGAAAAGCACTGCTTTCACTATCTTCTACGATGCAGTAGAAAAAGTGGCCAAGCAAACAGGTGAAAATGGATATGAAGTTTGGAAAAAAGCCATCGTTAATGTAACGCCTGCTGTAGAAGTACGCAGCCGTCGTATTGGTGGTGCTACTTTCCAGATTCCTACCGAGGTTCGTGCAGAGCGTAAGCTTTCTTTGAGCATGAAATGGTTGATTCGTTACAGCCGTGAGCGTAATGGTCGCAGCATGGCCGATAAATTAGCGAATGAAATTGTAGCAGCAAGTAAAGGTGAAGGTGGTGCTTTCAAAAAGAAAGAAGATACACACCGTATGGCTGAAGCAAACAAGGCTTTTGCTCACTTCAGATAAGAAACAGATTCTTGCAATATAATAGTCCCTCTGTGCAAACAGGGGGATTTTTGTTTTTCTGCCGTTCCTGTAAATCCTCCACATTTTCTTTAGTGTTATATAGCACTCCTTATCTTTAAGCGGTAAGTTCAATTCCCTGAATCAGATTGTATAAAAACATTGAAGCATGAGAAAAACTCTTTCAGCACTGTTGGTGCTATTATCATTTTCAGTTACAGCACAGCAAAAAGGCAATTATGCATTAGCCGGTCGTTTTTCACCGGATAAGGTAAGCAAGATGTTGTTCAGCACCAATGTGGATCCGCATTGGTTAAAACTGAGTGATCGGTTTTGGTATGTGTATGAAACCCGTGAAGGTAAGTTTTGGTATATCGTGGATGCTGTGAAAGGCTCAAAACAAAAATTATTTGACAATGCCAGGCTTGCAGCAGAGATTACGAAGATTGTGAAGGATCCTTTTGATGCACAGCATCTGCCTATTGAAAAACTCAAGTTCATCAAAGATGAAAACAGTATTCAGTTTGAAATCAAGAGTACTGTGGATGAAGTAAAAAAAGATACCACCAAGAAAGCAGCAGGTGCTCCGGCAGCCAAGCCTGAGAAGAAAGTATTTTATTTTGAATACAATCTCATCAGCGGTGTATTAACGGAGCTGAAAGATTTTCAAAAGCCAAAAGACAGAATGAGCTGGGCTTCTTTTTCACCTGATCAACGATATATCATCTTTTCAAAAAAGCACAACCTGTACTGGATGGATAGTGCTAATTATCGTAAAGCACAAATCAAAGAAGAAGACAGTACCATCGTAGAACATCAACTTACAACGGATGGTGTTGAGAACTACAGTTATGGCGGCGGTGGTAATGAAACCAATGTAGAAAAAGAACGCAACAAGGATAAACGTAAGCCAGCTTTCGTTCTTTGGTCGCCGGATGGTAAGTATTTCAGCATTGTACGTTCCGACAACAGAAAAGTAAAAGACCTCTGGGTGATCAATAACATTGCTGATCCACGCCCCACTTTAGAGACCTATAAATATCAAATGCCCGGTGAAAAAGAAGCACCTGTGCGTGAGTTGTATGTATTCAACTTTGAAGCAAAGACCAACAAAAAAATTCGCCTGTCAAGATTTAAAGATCAGGAAGTAGGATTGTGGCCGGCACCACCATTGCAAAAAAACAGGGATGATGAAAACCGTGCTTCCATTTGGCTGGGAACCAATGATAAATTTTATCTCAACATCACAAGCCGTGATTTAAAACGTATTGATATCTGTGAAGTAAATATAGCAGGTGATACAGCAGTGAATGTGATTGAAGAGCGCATGAATACTTATATTGAAACAAGACGTTTAGGATTGGTAAACGGCGGAAAAGAATTGATTCAATGGAGTGAGCGTGATGGCTGGGCCCATTTTTATTTGTATGATGAAAAAGGCAATTTGAAAAATCAAATTACGAGTGGTGCGTTTCATTGTGAGGATATTGAAAGCATTGATGCCAAAAACAGAGTGCTTTATTTTACTGCCAATGGCAGAGAACCCAACCTGGATCCTTATTACTTAAATCTCTATCGTGTAAACTTTGATGGCAGCGGTTTAAAATTATTAACCCGAGCTGAGTATGAAAATGCTGCCAGCATGGATGATAACAGTCGCTTTTTTGTAACTACTTTTTCCCGGGTGAATACTGCACCTGTATCTGTATTGCAGGATAATACCGGTAAGGTAATTATGGAATTGGAAAAAACAGATATGAGTGGATTGATGGAAGCAGGCTATAAATTTCCCGAACCCTTTAAAGTAAAAGCTGCTGATGGCATTACTGATTTGTATGGTGTGATGTACAAGCCATTCAACTTTGACAGTACTAAAAAGTATCCCATCATCACCTATGTATATCCCGGGCCACAAACAGAATCAGTAAACAAAGCTTTTGGAAGAGGCATGGACCGTATTGACCGTTTGGCACAATTGGGATTTGTAGTAATTACAGTGGGCAACAGGGGTGGACATCCATCACGCAGCAAATGGTATCACAATTATGGCTATGGTAATTTGCGTGATTACGGCTTAGCTGATAAAAAAGCTGCCATTGAGCAACTGAGTTATCGTTACTCATTTATTGATGTAAACAAAGTAGGTATTCATGGTCATAGCGGTGGTGGTTTTATGAGCACCGCTGCCTTGCTGGTATATCCTGACTTTTTTAAAGTAGCAGTGAGCAGTGCCGGTAATCATGAAAACAATATTTACAACAGATGGTGGAGTGAAAAACATCATGGTGTAAAAGAACAGGTGAGTGATAAAGGTGATACCAGTTTTATCTATGCCATTGAAAAGAATTCTGAGCTGGCAAAAAACCTCAAAGGTCGTTTAATGCTGAGTCATGGTGATATTGATAACAATGTGCATCCGGCTAATACACTTCGTATGGCGAATGCTTTGATTAAAGCCAACAAGCGTTTTGAATTAGTGGTACTGCCGGGTCAGCGTCATGGCTATGGAAACATGACGGAATATTTCTACTGGAAAATGGCTGATTATTTCTGCAGGTATTTGCTGGGCGATGATTCACAGCCGGTGGATATTGAGGAGATGAACCGGGAAATTGAACGGGAGAATTAGCATAATCGAAATGTTTGAATAGCATTTCAATTAAGAACGAATAAAAATCCCTCTGTGTTTACAGAGGGATTTTTTGTGTTTATTTCATAGAGTGTTTACAATTTCATAACAGTTCAATCACATACATGCATGTTATTTGAATTATCAACAGAACATGGCATGTTGTTAATCGAAAAAATTGACCGGTATATTTTCATATTAATTCATAGAGATGCTGATCAGCAATGGCTTGACCCATTCATGCTCATGCTGCGTCATCCTTATACCTGGATACCTTTTTATACTGGTGTAGCTCTTTATGCAGTTTATAAAACCGGAAAAAAATCAATTGTACTCTTTTTTGGTTCTGCATTATCATTTGTATTAAATGATATAGTATCTGCCAAGCTGCTGAAACCCTTTTTTGAACGACCCAGACCCTGTCATACACAGGAGTTACAATCGTTTATTCGACCAGTTATTGATTGTGGCGGACTCTATTCGTTTCCTTCTACACACGCCTGTAATCATTTTGGTCTTGCTGTTGTATGGTTTCTTTTTTTTAAAACTTATAAAGAAACCAGATGGACCTGGCTTTTTGTTTGGGCATCAGCAGTGTGTTATGCACAGGTGTATGTAGGTAAACATTTCCCGCTTGATGTACTGTTTGGAGCTTCAACGGGTACGCTTATTGGAATGCCGGTATTTTTTTTCGTTCAATTTTTTTACAGGCAATCTGCAAGTAAGTCTCGATTGAATCCTGATAGATTTGAAGGTTCGCACATTTGAAAAAAAGTTATTTATAATAACCTTCAGCCAATCCAAATGCACGTTCCGGGGCTTTATTTTCTATTTCGTGAAAAACAACGGGTGTAAATCCTGTAAAGTCTTTATACTCTTTTACAAGATGCTGGTAGTCGTGATAATCACAGGCAACAGCAATACGCAGCCAATCAAACTGAGGATTAGAATTTTTATAGCGAAACACTTTATCAAACCGGATGATGCGTTCAAACAACTTGGGATTAACACCGGTGCGTTCTTTAAACTTTCGTTCCAGTTGTTTGCTGCTTAAGCAGGCTGCTTTTGATAATTTATCTAAACTGAATTTTCCTTCGCTGTTAAGCAGGAGTAAACAGGCATCATCAATGTGCATGCGTTGCTTACGTTGTTGTTTGATGAGCTGTTGTACAAACACATCAGCTATCTGCACCATCTCCTTATAATCTTTTGCAGCAGCTAATTGCTCATTCACCAGTTTTAATTGTGATGAGAATATCAAACCGGCATCCATGTATTGATTCGTAAGTTCTGTTGAAGGAATACCTGTTAATCGAAACAAGGCACCGGGATGAAAGATAATTTGAAACACTAAAAAGTTATTACCGATGATGCGGTTGGTTACTTCTGTAAATTGTCCGTACAATACAACAGGAAGATGTTCTACTTTTTTACCACTGTTTTGATACACCACCGTTTCTGTATCATAAGGATAAAACGCAAGACACTGCTCCGGCCGTGGCGGATAAGCCTTGGAAGGAGCAGTTTGTTCTTTCGGAAATTGCAGGTGTACGATGCGGTACAACTGTACAACATCCTGAACCTCCGGTGCCGGTATGAAATCTTTTAAAAGCAAAGCAGTAATGAATGAGTAAGATACAATGTTTCTTAAAGTGTAAGCGGTGGGCCTACCACTTTCATACCATGTGCTTCATGGATGCGGGCCATTTCTTCATCGCTTAAGCGTTGCTTTACCGTGCCCATATAAGAAAAGAATTCTTCCATCTTGCCGGCAGGTTGTAAAAAGTAAATGAGCCTGCCTTTATCTGTTAATTGAATCCATGTGTGCGGAATACCTCTTGGCAAAAAGATGGTTTGCCCCGTTTTGAGTACATGGGTTTCTTTGCCCACCACAAAACGATATTCACCTTCTATTACGGTGAATATTTCATCCTGGTGGAAGTGGATGTGCAGAGCAGGTCCTACTTTTGCATAGCCCACATAATCAAATACAGAAAGATGCCCGTCTGTGTCTTTGCCGGAGATTTTTAAATCGTTGGGGTGCACACCCATAAACTTATTATCCTCTCCAAAACGGGATTTGCCCGCATCCACAATAAAGGGTTCTTTGGTCGAATTGGTTGCTGCCTTGATGGTTCCTGCCAAAGCAATGGCCGGTACCGCCAGCAGGGTTTTGGTTAAAAAGTCTTTTCGTTGCATGGTGATTTGTTTTGTGAGGTAAAATTGAAACAGGGCAGAGGTGGGTTAGTGGTAAAAAATGGACTTTTTGAGGTTATGAATGCGAGGGGTTTGTTTGCAAAGCAGGGTAAATCGTATTATTTCAACCGCCGTCAGGGGGTAAACCCGCTGACGGGCCTGCCTGCCGGCAAAGGCAGGGTTGGGTCAATTTTTCAGGCAAAATGTATGGGGTAAAAGGTGGAAAATTATTGGTTTTGTTCTGCCTTAAATCCCTACCTTTGCGCCGCCATTAGGAAAAGCTAAGGAGGTAAGAGTTTCAATGAGGTTCAGGGTTTTTCTTCAAGTGGCGTATATGAGAGTCTAAATCTTCACATATCAAAGCGACGCCCCTGTCCCCTAAAGAGGGAAATACAAGTCGCAAGTGCTCCAAATTGGAGACAAGAGTTCCATAGTGTTAAGGCAGTACAAGAGTGCGACGCAACAGCAGAAGCACAGAGATTCAAAAGCTGATCACAAAATATATATTCAAAAATTTAAAACGATAAACAATCAAATCAAATAGTCATGGCAGACTTAAAATTTCAGAGAAACTTTGGTATTGCGGCTCATATTGATGCCGGAAAAACTACCACTACAGAGCGTATCCTGCGCTATACAGGTATGATTCACCGTATTGGTGAGGTGCACGATGGTGCAGCTACTACTGACTGGATGGAGCAGGAAAAAGAAAGAGGTATTACCATTACTTCTGCAGCGGTAAGCTGTCAGTGGAATTTCCCTACTGTATTAGGTAAGGCAACTCCTGATACCAAGAAGTACAACTTCAACATTATTGATACGCCCGGTCACGTGGACTTTACTGTAGAAGTAGAGCGTAGTATGCGTGTACTGGATGGCTTGATTGCATTGTTTAGCGCCGTAGATGGTGTAGAACCTCAATCTGAAACTGTATGGCGCCAGGCAAACCGTTACAACGTACCACGTATCGGTTTCGTAAATAAAATGGACCGCAGCGGTGCTGACTTCTTAAATGTTGTTAAGCAGGTGCGTGAAATGCTGGGTTCAAAAGCCGTTCCCCTTCAATTACCGATTGGTGCTGAAGATGATTTTAAAGGTGTGGTAGATTTGATTAAGATGAAAGGTATCATCTGGCATATGGAAACAGAAGGAATGACTTTTGATGAAATTGAAATTCCTGCTGATATGCTTGAAGAAGCAAAAGAGTGGAGAGCACAGCTGGTAGAAGCAGTAGCTGAATATGATGATCAATTAATGGAAAAATTCTTTGATAATCCTGACAGCATTACTGAAGATGAAATTCATGAAGCGGTACGTAAGGCTACAATTGATCTTTCGATTGTACCGATGATGTGCGGTTCTTCATTCAAGAATAAAGGTGTGCAAACTGCATTGGATGCTGTTTGTCGTTACCTGCCTTCTCCTGTAGATATTGAAGCGATTAAAGGAACTGATCCTGATACCGGTGCTGAAATGACCCGTAAGCCTGATGCGAAAGAACCATTTGCTGCGTTGGCGTTTAAGATCATGACGGATCCTTTCGTTGGTCGTTTGGCGTTCTTCCGTTGTTACAGCGGTCATCTGGATGCCGGTTCTTATGTATTGAACGTAAGAAGTGGTAAGAAAGAGCGTATCAGCCGTATCATGAAGATGTTTGCCAACAAGCAAAATCCGATTGATTTTATTGAAGCGGGTGATATTGGTGCAGCAGTAGGTTTCAAGGAAATTAAAACAGGTGATACTTTGTGTGATGAAAATCATCCGATCACATTGGAGAACATGTTTATTCCTGAACCTGTAATCTCTTTAGCTGTTGAGCCCAAGGCACAAGCTGACGTAGATAAGATGGGTATGGCTATTGCCAAGCTGGTAGAAGAAGATCCTACATTGCGTGTGCGTACAGACGAAGAAACAGGACAAACTGTATTGAGTGGTATGGGTGAACTTCACCTGGAGATCATCGTGGATCGTATGAAGCGTGAGTTTAAAGTAGAAGTAAACCAGGGTGCACCGATGGTGGCATATAAAGAAGCATTCAAAGCAACTGTTGAACACCGTGAAGTGCTGAAGAAGCAGTCAGGTGGTCGTGGTAAGTTTGCGGATATCGTGTTCGAAATCGGACCTGCTGACCAGGAGTGGTTAACAGAAAACCCCGGTAAATCATTCCAGTTTGTAAATGACTTGTTTGGTGGATCAATTCCTAAGGAATTTGTTCCTGCCATTACCAAAGGCTTTGAAAATGCGATGACCAATGGTGTTCTTGCCAACTATCCGATGGTAGACATGAAGATTCGTGTATTTGACGGTAGCTACCATGATGTGGATTCTGATGCGATGTCATTTGAATTGTGTGCGAAGAGTGGTTTCCGTGAAGCAGGCCGCAAAGCAAAACCAACATTGCTCGAACCAATCATGAAAGTAGAAGTAGTAACTCCTGATCAGTACATGGGTGATGTAACAGGTGACTTGAACCGTCGTCGTGGTATGCTGGAAGGTATGGATACAAAAGGTAATGCGCAGGTGATTCGTGCGAAAGTGCCTTTGAGTGAAATGTTTGGATACGTTACACAGTTGCGTTCATTATCAAGCGGCCGTGCAACTTCAACCATGGAGTTCAGTCACTATGCACCTGCACCAAATAACATTGCTGAAGAAGTGATTGCAAAGGTGAAGGGTAAGGTGAGTGCGTAAGAAATAAAGAGTGATTCATTATAGAGACCCCGCCGTAAGGCGGGGTTTTTTTATACATCCTTCTCATCAAATGAAAGAACAATCGTTGAAATTGCCGGTGTTACTTTTCTGTAGCTTACTCCCGCTGTATCCAGCATTTTTTTAGAAGCGATGGAAGCATCACTGCCGTGATACTTATCACTTAAATAAATTACTTCACTGATGCCGGCCTGTATAATTGCTTTTGCACATTCATTACAGGGAAACAGCGCTGTATAGATTCTGCAGCCATGAAGATCCATGCCAATATTGTTGAGAATGGCATTGAGCTCAGCATGGCACACATAAGGATATTTGGTTTGCAGAAAATCACCCTGTTTGGTCCAGGGAAATTCATCATCATCACAACCGGCAGGTAGTCCATTGTAACCGGCTCCCACAATTTTGTTTTTTGGATTTACAATGCAGGCGCCTACCTGTGTGCCCGGGTCTTTGCTTCGTTTGGCTGAAAGTAGTGCCACTCCCATAAAATATTCATCCCAGGAGATATAATCGGTTCGTTTGCTCATAGCATCAAATTGATGCGGATAAAGTTCGGTGAAAAGAGGAAATAATAAAGAAGCTTACGCATCTTCCGGTTTATATTCCAGCAAATCGCCGGGCTGACAGTCCAATGCTTTGCACAAAGCTTCCAGCGTACTGAAACGCACTGCTTTTGCTTTTCCTGTTTTTAAGATGGAAAGATTGGCCAGTGTTAAATCCACTTTTTCCGCAAGTTCGGTTAAGCTCATCTTGCGTTTGGCCATCATAACATCCACGTTTACGATAATAGGCATGGTTATACAGTTAAATCGTTTTCAGTTTGGATTTCAATTCCTCTTTTAAATATTTGTGCAATTACAAAAAGTACAACACTCATAAACAACCACACATCTGCACCTGCAATACGTAACTGATGGGTACTGGGCATGGTTACACCTTTGCTCACCAGCCAATCCGTATAATTCGTTCCCCAGGAAGAGAAAAAACTGATGCCTAATGCTAAGTAGCCGATGTTGAGAATAAAACGCCTCATGTGTAAGTTGAAAGGCTTTGATAAGTCTAATTTTTTATCGTACAAAAATTTTACGATTACAAAAAACATGATGGCTCTCAGTACAGCTACAATATTGATGAGTGTTGTCTCCGTAAAAAAATGACCCCGGTCAAATTTGTAAAGACTGGATAGATCCAGGCGATTCCAAAAGAATTCCGCATTCTGCGGACCCACGAACAATGTATAAAATGTATTAAATAAAAACCCGCCTGCTTCTATGCAGACCCCAACGAAAATGAGCCAGGTAATAATGTTCAATACGATGAGAATGTGCTTGGTGGTAATTTTGATTTCCATGTGAATGATTTTTAATGACGGTGCAAATATAAATAAATATTTATTGAAAAACAATAAATATTTTAAAATAAGCGGAAAATGTTGATTTGCTTTCTCTTCTGGTCGGTGGAGATAACGATTGTGTCATGGTGTACAGAGGCGACACCTTTTGCCTTGCAAGGTGTTGCCTTTTAGTTTAAGTATGCATTATTGGAAAACGGAACCATGAACTGTGCGACGCAAATACGCTCCCTCGTATGCATTCTGCTTGTTACCAAATCATCATCTTACTAAAGCCATTCATGGCTTTAGTATTCATCCGTGTGTATCCGTAATAAAACAATCCTATACACAAAAAAAATCCCGCCTCATCAGCGGGACTTTATTTTATATGGCGATAGGATTAGTTGAGGTTTCTGAAATCAACCGGCACCAGTTTGCTCACACCGGCTTCCTGCATGGTTACACCGTAAATCACATCTACAGCGCTCATGGTTTGTTTGTTGTGCGTAACAATGATGAACTGTGAGTTTTCGCTGAACTTGCGGATCATGTTCGTGAACTTGCCTACGTTGGCATCGTCCAGCGGCGCATCCACCTCATCCAGAATACAGAACGGAGCCGGTTTGATGAGATAAATGGCAAACAGCATGGCCGTAGCCGTTAGTGTTTTTTCACCACCGCTCAACTGTGTAATGCTGCTGGGGCGTTTACCTTTTGGTTTGGCTACAATATCAATACTTGTTTCAGCAAGATTTTCAGGAGTTTCCAGGATCAAATCGGCCGTATCTTCTTCGGTGAACAATGCTTTAAATACTTTCTGGAAGTTTTCACGCACCTGGTTAAATGTTTCCAGGAAACGTTGATTGGCTTTTGCTTCTACTTCCTGTATGGTTTGTAACAAGCTTTCCTTTGCACTTACGAGATCGTTCTTTTGTTCCAGGATAAACTCATAACGTTTCCGCATTTCCTCAAACGCTTCAATGGCGGTGGGGTTTACTTCACCCAGGTTTTCCAAACGTTTTTTCATGCGGTCAACCTTAGCCTGTAATTCCTCCACAGGATCTTCACCCGTGCGTGGTTCATCCATTACATCTTCCAGGTTCACTTTAAACTCTACGCTCAGGCGTTCTTTGGTTCCTGCCAACTGCAGTTTTAAATCATTGAGTTTGTCTTTGATCTCATTCAATAAATGATCCACCTGTTCTTTATCCTTGATGAGATGACGCAACTCACTTTCTTTTTCGCCCAAAAGGTTACGGAGATTGTAATAAGCCTGGTCTGCCGTATTCAGTTTCAATTCTTCTTCTTCTTTGGTACGAAGTAAATCCACCAGCAGTTGCTCTACTTCCTGCAGGGCAGCAGCACTTTCCGTAATCTGTAAACTTGTTTCGCCCAACTGGCTTGAATTGTTCTCTACCTGTGTACGCAAATCATTCAACTGGTTCTGTTTAAAATCCAGTTCCTGCTTTAAGGCAGCTACCTTACTTTGCTGACGGGTAACATTCAGGTTGTAATCATTGTACTGCTGATTGGCTTCGTTGTACAATTGTTCGGCCGCTAAAAACTCCTGCTCAATACCTTCGAGTTTATCTGCCAGCACCTCTAACTGAGAATTGTATTTCTCCAGTTCATCTTTATACCCACTTTGTTTTTCATGCACTTCTTCTAACTGGGCTTCCAGGTCTTCCAACCGTTGATCGGCAGCTGCATCGTTGTGATGCAGATTTTCAATTTTATTTTCAATACCGTACACCTGGTTCACCAATTGATTGATGGCGGTTTCCGTTTCCTTGATCGCATTTTCTTTCAACTGCTCATTAAAACCGATCACTTCATTGTGGCGCATCTGAATCGTATGTTTCAGATCAAGCACTACTTTCTCCTGTGCCAGAATTTCTTCGTGCAGACGCTCCAGGTTTTTAGAACGGCCAAGTTTGTTTCCTTCAAATAAACCGATGCTTCCACCGGTTAAGGTATATTTTCCTTTGTAAAATTTACCGCTCTTTTCAACCACTGTTCCGGTAAAGCCTTCGGGCAATGCATCACCATTATCTGCAATTACAACCTGACCTAATAAATAGTTGGCCAATGATTGATAACGGCTGTCAACCTCCACCACATCCAATGCACGCACCGTAGTTTGCGGAGCTTCATTCAATACAGCATGACCGTTGAACTGGTTCAATAAAAAGAAATTCGCTTTTCCTTTTTGATGGCTGTGCAGCAGGTTTACGGCTACCATGGCATCCTGTAAATCTTCAGCTACATAATAGTT
Source organism: Lacibacter sp. MH-610 (assembly GCF_045780045.1). Lineage (NCBI taxonomy): Bacteria > Pseudomonadati > Bacteroidota > Chitinophagia > Chitinophagales > Chitinophagaceae > Lacibacter > Lacibacter sp. MH-610. Next base: position 2,848,739 of record NZ_CP116002.1, on the reverse strand, counting down.
AAGGTAGGGCTCTAATAAATTCTCAATGGCTGTTCTGTATTCTTCCTTTACTACCATTACATCACTGAGCAGTGGTACATCTCTGCGCCATCCTTCGTTGTTGTGCAAATACTTTACACTTTCAGGGTAGCCTTCCATACTTTCCACCAGGCTTTTCAACAGATCATATTCATTCTTTCTGCTGTCAAGCTTCCTGTTTTCATCTGCCAGTTGATTCCGCAAACCTTCCAGTTCACTTTGCGTTTGCAGAATCTGCTCCTTTGTTAATTCATGCTGCTGTTGCAAGAGTTGCAACTCTTCACGACGATTGTTAAGCTCGTATTCTTTCTGTTTCTTTTCTTCTTCTAACTGCTGCAATTGCTGCTTGCGGTTGCTTTGTTCTTCTTTCAGTTGGTAGATGCTGCGTTGTAAATTCTGAGCACCTGTTTCACTTACGGCTACATTCTTTTCTGCTTCAAACTGGTTACGCTGAATGGCCTGGGTTTCCCGGCGCACTTCATCAATACCGCTGCGTTTTTCATCAAATACTTTTCGCTTTTCTTCTACGGCGGCTCTTAACGTATCTAATTGTGAACCTAAGTTATTCAGTTGAGATTCTTCATCAGTAATCTGCTGTTGTGTAAAGCCGATGCTTTCTTCAATGCCTTTTAATTGTCCGCCTGCTTTTTGCAGAAACTCATTTAAGTTGCCTTCTTTCTCACGCAGGTACACCAAACGTTGTTGCGCCAGGTTCTTATCATTTTCTTTGGTGCGCAGGTTTTGCAGCATGTCGTTAAAGGCATGTTGCATTTGCTGCAATTCTTTTTCTTTCTCAATAAAACCAAGACGTTCCTGTTCCAATCCTGCTTCATCGCCGGCAATCTTGGCTTCCAGTTCTACCTTGCGGTTGGTTTCAGCCTCCTGTTGCTCATTTAATGTTTTCCAGGTGAGGTTAAAACCTTCCAGAGCTGCTTTGGCCAGTTCAATACTCACTTCACGGTATTCTTTCTTAATCTCGTGATACTTTTCCGCTTTCTTCGCCTGGTTTTCCAATGCCTTCAACTGGTTGTTGATTTCAAACAGCAAGTCTTCAATACGTGCAAGATCCTGCTCTGTGGCATCTAACTTATTCTTGGCTTCTTTCTTACGTGTTTTGTAAATGGTAATACCGGCCGCCTGCTCCAGCATACGTCGACGGCTGTTTTCTTTGTTTTTGATGATATCATCCACCATGCCCAGCTCAATAATCGCATAGCTGTCTGTACTCACACCTGTATCCATAAACAGGTTCTGAATATCTTTTAAACGGCATTGCACATCATTGAGACGGTATTCGCTTTCGCCGCTTTTATAAAACTTACGGGTAACAGTAACCGTATTAAATTCAGTAGGTAAAAGGTTCTTGGTATTTTCAAACGTAAGGCTTACTTCAGCCAAACCGGAAGCGCTTCTTGTTCTGGAGCCGTTAAACACCAAACTCTCTAAGTTTTCACTGCGGAGGTGGCTTATTTTTTGTTCACCAATCACCCAACGGATACTGTCAATGATATTGCTTTTGCCGCAACCATTGGGGCCAATGATGCCCGTAACACCCTCGTCAAAACTCACCACAGTTTTATCGGCAAAACTTTTAAATCCTTTAATCTCTAAACTCTTTAATCTCACGGTATTTTATTTAGTGGAAGGCGACAAATATAGAAGATTCACCCTTACAGAACTTGCAGGAATGATGCCCGTTTTCAATAGTTATCAACCTGTTTTCAACAGATTGTGGAAAAGGGGGATTTTGAATACAATTTTTTTGTAGTCAGCGTTACAATCCCGTTTCAACTGCTGTGGCGTCGCACTCTTGTACAGGGGGAACGCCATTCTGCATCTCAATTGTAAGTATGCTGTTTATTCCGGAAGTTCTTGCAAAGAAAAGGCGTTGGAAGATTCATTCAGTCTGGCAGCAATCACATAATCATCTTCCAAAAAACTTAAATCCGGTGGTAATGTACCATGCTCCATAATTAATCTGAGGGTCATAATTGAAACTGCCAAACGAAAAACTCTTTTTACTAAATGGCTGGTTAGTGCCGCCTTTCAGGCAAAGTATTACTCCTCCATTTTTTGCAGGATTTGTGATTACAAATTCCATCCCAATTCCTGCCTGGTAACTGATACTTGATTTGTAGTCATTTAAAGAGGTATTATTTTGAATCACATTCGTAAGATTAGTAGGAGTGCCATTATAAATTGCTTTATTACGATACTCTAATCCTTCACTGCGTATTCCAAAACCTGCGTAGGGGTAAATATTGATCGTGTTTTTCTTGATGAAATCATAACCCCATTCAAACTGAAGCGCAGTCATAAATGAAGTTTTTAAATCACCTAGGTTAGATGTTGATTTTTTACCGATTCCGAAAGCTGTAAGATTCCAGTCAAAAATCCGTCTGTTTTTCTTGGAAGTAAAACCATAACCAATCGCAAGATGCGAACCACTAAAACCTGAAAATCCCAGTCCGTTATAGTCGTTATTAATACCTGAAAAATCTGCAGAACTGGTTTGCAGATAAAGATGAAATCCAGCATAATCGTCGGTTTTTGCCCGTAACCTTCTGGCATTATCACTGTATTCTCTAAAAGCGGGATTGTTAAATAAGGAGTCTCGGTATCTTTTGGTTAGTTTCCTTATTTCAGAATTATAATAGTTTATAGAATCTTTTGCGGTAGTTTGGGCATTTACTTTAGAACAGGAAATAGAAATAATAAATGCAAGGCATGCGTATTTGATCATAAGTATAGGTTATTTCAGACGGTAAATTTAAGAATGTAAAATCAGCTTATCTGCAATTTCATTCAGCATTTTAATGTTATTGAATACAAAGGTTTGCCCGGCATCATGAAGTAGTTTTAAATTTTTCTTTTTCACATTATCCATATCCGGCGAAGCCATACCCAGTTCTGGTTCCAGGCGATAGTAGTCTTTTTTATCTTCCCCTTCCAATGTATCCCACATTTTACTCAGGTGGTAGTGTACGGTTTCGCTGTTACCACTCATCATGATATCGATAATTACAGGAAGCCATTTAATAATGCCTGCATTTTTCAAATCATCAAATTCATATCTCTTTTTGCTGCTTCCGGTACCAATGCTTACCAGCAGCATATCTTTTGCTGATGGATAATCAGGTTTTTCTTTTTGATACGAACCGTATAAAACCTGTTTGCTGGTAAATTCCAGGCTTCTGGCTTCACTGTAGGCGCATAATGCAGGGTTGTTTACAAACACGCCGCCGTCAATGAGGTATTGGGGTGCTTCACTCAGGCTGTTAATCAATGCCGGTTCAAAATAAGTAGGCGCTGCACTGGTAGCTCTTGCTATATGCCTCGCTTTAAATTCTTTTACTTCTCCACCCAGTTTCCTGCTGTCAGCACTGTTAAAAAACATAGCCCGGCGTTCATAAAAATTATAGGCACTGATGACGCATGGTTTTATCAGTTGGCTAAGCAATGTATCGCCTAAGTACCGGTTCAATAGTTTTTCAAGACTGTCAACCGGAAAATTTTCATTCCACAGCTTAAAGTTTTTAAACTGCTGCCAGAAATTTTTATGAAAAATTTCATCACCATGCTCCATATACAATTGAAGCGCATCAGAAGCTGCATATTTGGGTAAGTGCCGTTCGTCATCCTGCGGGCACAGGTAAATACAGGTGAGAATACCTCCTGTGCTGGTGCCGGCAATCATATCAAAGTAATCGCCTATTTTGGCATTGCTGTTATTGGTAACTGCACGAATCCGCTCTTCAAGATACTGCACAATCGTGGCAGGAATAATGCCACGTATGCCTCCGCCATCAATACTCAGGATTCTTACTTTGGAAGTGTTTCTGTTGGTCATGCGGTAAAAGTTTGTGTTAATGTACAAACTGCAGATAATACAAGCAATACCACAAATCAGGAACTATTTAAAATACAGGTTTTGTATGTGGTGAATCATTCCGATATTCGGCACATAATTCAGCCATATGCAACGTATCTGCCTATTTCCCGGCACTTTTGATCCTATTACAGTTGGTCATTTAGATATTATTTACCGCTCTCTTGATTTGTTTGACAAGCTTTATATAGGCATTGGCCGTAATGCCAATAAAGCGCCCATGTTCAGCGAAGAGCAGCGGTTGCAATGGATCAATGAAATTTTTAAAGAGGAAAAAAGGGTAGAGGCTGTTGTTTACGAAGGATTAACGGTTGATTGCTGCAAAACAGTGAATGCCAGGTTCATTCTTCGGGGCATCCGTTATGTAAATGATTTTGAATATGAAAAAGCGATTGCTGATATGAACCGCAGTCTGGATCATGATATTGAAACCCTCTTTCTTACCTGTTTACCTCAATATACTTCCGTTGCATCAACATTAGTACGTGATGTAATCCGTAACGGCGGCGATGCATCCCCGTTCTTACCGGATGTGGTGAACAGGGCTGTAAGCAAAAAGTAAAATCATCGAACAATAAAATTAGCAGCTGCTATCTTATAGTTGTATAATCATATTTCTCACTTATGATTTGGTTTAATAAAGAATTAAATGCCGACCATTTTAAAGCGATGAATGATGAAACCATGGGTCAGCATATCGGTATTTCATTTTCTGAAGTAGGACCTGATTTTTTAAAAGCAACTATGCCGGTGGATCATCGCACACAGCAGCCTTATGGTTTATTGCATGGTGGCGCCAGTTGTGTACTTGCCGAAACCTTGGGTAGCGTAGCTTCTGCTATGGTAATTGACCCGGAAAAGTTTATTTGTGTGGGTTTGGAAATCAATGCCAATCATGTACGTTCTGCCCGCAGTGGATTTGTTACCGGTACCTGTACGCCTATACATATTGGTGCCAGCACACATGTGTGGGATATTAAAATTCACGATGAGCGGGAGAAATTGATTTGTGTAAGCCGGTTAACGGTAGCGATTTTAAAAAAGCCATTATAACATTTCCAACACCTCCTTTACAGATGGATAGGTATTGTTAAGATAGTTTTTGAGTTCGTTCTTATTTACCCATTTAATTTCATGGATATCTTCTTCTGTTTGTGGAGTTAATTCCTGCTTTCCGCTTACATTCATTTGAAACCAGTGACTGTCTTTGAGAATATGTTTCCCGAATTCATCATAGGTATGATAGGTAATGGTAAGGGGATGTTTTAATGCTACATTGGTAAGTCCTGTTTCTTCCATTACTTCCCGCAGGGCACATTGTTCAATGGTTTCTCCTTTATCCAGTTTGCCTTTAGGTAAATCCCATTTTCCTCTGCGGAAGATGAGCAGGATGTCTCCTTTTTCATTTTCTACCACTCCGCCTGCAGCTGTTAAGGTTGTAAAATGTTTAAAGAATGCTTTCTTTAGTTTTTCCAGATCCTCATTCCAGATAATGCCTGCATGAAAATCTTCCTTTACAATTTCGTGTAACAGGGATTTAATAGCCGGGCCGGAGAGTTCATCAATAAATACAGCGTCAGGATGATGCATGATTTCGTTCAGGTAAGCATCTACTTCATTGCACAGATAGACAGGTTTATCGCCAAAATAAATTTTGATGTACATGAAATCAGGGTTTAGGGCTTGGGGTGTAAGGTATATGGTTGAAAATAAATAACAATCATCGTATTATTTGATTTTATTGCCTTTCACCTTTAACCTTCCAACTTTACACCCTTACTTTTGCGTCATGACTAATGAACAGGCAGTTGCCGAGAAACTACTACAAGTTAAGGCCATCCGTTTAAATGTAAAAGAACCTTTTACCTGGGCCAGTGGCTGGAAGAGCCCCATTTACTGTGACAACCGGAAAGTTTTATCGTTCCCACATGTGCGTGAGTTCATCAAGAGTGAAATGTGCAATGTGATTTTTGAACAATTTCCTGATGCTGAGTTACTGGCCGGTGTTGCTACTGCAGGTATTGCCTGGGGTGCCATGGCAGCAGATCAATTGAAGCTTCCTTATGTTTATGTCCGTCCCAAACCCAAGGAACATGGGCTGGGTAATCAAATAGAAGGCGCATTGGAAGCAGGGCAGAAGGTAGTGGTGGTAGAAGATTTGATTTCAACCGGTAAAAGCAGCCTGGAAGTGGTGGAAGTGTTGCGTAAAGCCGGTGTGGAAGTTATTGGCATGGTTTCCATCTTTACCTATGGTTTTGAGGTGGCAGCAAAAGCTATGGAAGCAGCCGGAGTTCCTTACCGCTCACTGACCAATTACCCAACGTTGATTCAACTGGCGGTTGATAAAAGCATCGTTGATGCATCTCAGCAGGAAGTTTTGTTAAAATGGAATGCTGATCCTGCTAACTGGAAGGGAATTTGATAATTTTAAATCCTAAACTTACCGGATGAAATCAATATTTATATCTCTTCTGTTATTAGGTGCACTGAGCAGTACTGCACAGTTCAAAAAGCCCGTAACGATACAAATTAAGACCCCACAGGCAGCCTGTGCTGAGTGCAAAGACAAGATTGAGAAATTCCTGAAATATGAAGAGGGAATTGCTAAGATAGTGGTGGATATCAAAAAGAAAATCACCATCGTAACCTACCTGAGCGATCGTACCAATATTGAGAACATCAAAACAACCATTGCAAACCTGGGTTTTGATGCGGATGATATTACGGCTAATGAAGAAACGTACAAAAGATTACCCATTTGCTGCAAACGACCTGAGGATGGAGGTGGACCTCCCAAAAAGAATTAGAAAAGAAATCATTTGATCCCGGCGCTTGGTAACCGGCATTTTTTTTATCATGTTATCAAGGACGGAACAAACTAAACTCATGCCTGCCTTCATACTCCAGCGGCACAGTTTTATAAATGCCGGCTACTCCGGCCGTAATAAATCCATTGGCCTTAATCAAAACCGTTTTATTTGCCACGGCCGACCATGCATTTTTGTAGAGATTTTTCATGTCTGTTTTGATTTGCATGGGAATCAAAAAATCTGACCTTTTGGCAACCCTGATCAATGTATCGCTGATTGCCCGGCCAAGGTAAACCCCATCCACATACACATCTGCTTCCGTTCTTTTTACCTGGAATCCAAAACGATTAGGGTTGTAATAAATCAAATCCATTGTCACCATTGTTTCGCTGAAGCCGAGCGATTGGAAATGAAAATTTTTGAACTCCTTGTACTCCGGGGTTTGAAATGAGTTGCAGGATGCTATAAAAATCAACAGGCAAAGTGGGAGGGAGGAGCGCAATTTCAAGTGTATAAATTTTGAGCAATATAAGAGCAAGTTTTTAATAAATATAAAAACGGCATGCTCAGATCGTTTAAATTTGAGCTAAAACTCTTAGGCCCAATCGCATCATTTAAAGCTTCAGAGTTCAGCAATAAATTATAGGTGTATACTTTAGTCTTAATTGTTTGTAAATCAGTTTATAATTAAATTTTAATCTAATTAATAATTTAAATTTTATGCAGCTACATTTTCATTATTGCATCATTTTTAAGCGTTTAGGTTTATGATACGACAGGATGACAAAATAAAATTTCAAATGTATGATTATCAGTATTTTGGAAGTATTGAATTGTATTCAACTTTAGTTAATTCAAAGAATATCAAATTTTGTATTGATTCATTGTATTTAAAAGCCCTCCACCCCAACCGAACCCGGATTTATGGTCCCAATGGGCTTATTTCACTCTCTGTTCCCTTGCTGGGCGGACGCAACCAACGAGGGCTTTTTAAAGATGTACGTGTAGCGGATGATGGCAAATGGAGGCGCATCCATTGGCGAAGTATTCATGACTCCTATCGAAAGAGTCCCTGGTTTGAGGAACTGGGTTGGCGGGTGGAACTACTCTATCAGAAACCTGCCGGTTTTCTGTATGATTGGAACCTTGGATGCATGCAATTTTGTTTTGAGACTCTGAAACTTAAAACGGACATTCTGGCGCATTATCCTTGTTCAGATAATGGTGATCCCTTGCCTTCAACAAAAGATTTACATCCGATAGATGATATTAATTACCCAACCTATCAACAGGTCTTTATGGATCGTTTTGGTTTTATGGCCAATCTCAGTATCCTGGATCTTTTGTTTTGTGAGGGACCCGGGGCAATTGATTATTTGCTCAAGTTGAACCAATATAAAAACTCAATCAGTTCTTAGATTAATGAGGGGAAATACTTATCTTGGAAACCCTTACGTTATGAAGCTTCTTGCCAAATATTTAACTGCCGTTACTCTGTTTTCTGTAGGTTTTTTTACTGCATCTGCACAGGATTTCTCAAATCGTGGAAAAGAGTTCTGGGTTGCCTACCCGGCCCATATTGATGGAACGGGCTCAGTAATGGGCATCTATATAACATCCAGCAAAAACACAAGTGGCCAGGTAAATGCTGCCGGTAATATCATACCATTTACTATTACTGCAAACCAGGTATCGAGGGTTTTCTTGGGCGGAGCCGGTAATCCAACCAATACCGGGGTTTATTTAAATATGCAGGACGGTATTAAATCAAATGCGGCCATTAAAATTACTGCCGATGATGAAGTGGTAGTTTACACACACATCATTCGCTCTGCCAGGTCCGGTGCAACGCTGGCGCTTCCAACACCGGTTTTAGGAATTGAATATATTGTTACCAATTATGGAAGTGTTACAGGATCGGGTAGTACCGGTGATGGTTCACAGGGTGGAATCAGTCAGTTTGCAGTTGTAGCAACACAAAGTAATACTGTTATTGAAATTACTCCTAAAGCAAATGGTATAGCGGGCAGACCCGCCGGTGTTCCATTCCAGATTACACTGCCCAATGCAGGGGATTGTTATCAATTTCAAAGTGTACAGTTGGGAGATCTTAGCGGTACTACTGTTAAATCCATTTCATCAGGTGGAGGAGGTTGTAAGCCGGTAGCAGTTTTTGCAGGAAGTACCTGGAGTACGCTTGATTGTGCAGGAGCTTCCGGAGGCGACAATCTTTATCAGCAACTTTTTCCCAATCGCTCATGGGGCAAACAATTTGTTACAGCACCTTTCAGAAACAGACCATCTGATATATACAGAGTTTATGTACAGGACCCCACAACAGTAGTTACTTATACTGAAAATGGTATAACCAATACGTTTGGTCCCGGTCAGTTTAATACGAACGGAAGGTTCTATCAGTATAAAACAGCAAATCCATTATTTATTTCAGGTGATAAGCCAATCCAGGTTGTACAATATATAACTTCTCAAAACTGTAAAGCATCTTGTCCTACTAACTCGAGTAACCCTACCTGTTATGCGGATCCTGAAATGGTGGTACTGAATTCAATTGAGCAAACCTTAGATACTATTACTTTTTTCTCAGCCCATCAAAGCTATGTTCCGGCAGGTCAAACCAATGTGGTAAATCACTTCGTGAATCTTATCATTAACCGCAACTTTAAGAATACCGTACGTATCGATGGAGCTGCTCCTACAGGAACTTTTGTAGATATTCCCGGTACCAACTATTCTTATTTGCAGGAAGATGTTTCAGCATCTTCTGCGTTTAATCCTGTACACAGGGTAACAGCAGATACTGGCTTTTCGGCCATTGTATATGGATTTGGCAGTGTGGAATCTTATGGATACAATGGAGGTACAAACGTGCGGGACTTGTCCCAGTTTGTATCCACTACAAATCAATTTGCTACAGTAAACAGCCCTGTTGCTTGTAAAAACTCTCCTTTTTTATTTGCAATTACTCTGCCTTACATACCGGTATCAATTAACTGGACCATACCCACCTATCCAAACTATATAAATAATTCTCCAACTCCGGATTCTACTTATATGTTTAACGGCCGGCAGTTGTATGTTTTTAAAGTTCCTGGTTCCTATGTTTATAATACAGTAGGCACTTATCCCGTATCAGTTACTGTTAATAATCCTACACCCGACGGATGCAGTGGTATTCAAACTATTCCTTTTCCATTACAGGTTTTTGAAAATCCAAAAGCAGATTTTTCATGGCCTTCATTACCGGCATACGGATGTACAGATTCCTTGTTAATATTTACCACCAATAATAATGGATTTGGAAGACCGGTTGTAAAACATTACTGGAACTTTGGTGATAATTCATTTTCATCTGTTAACAATCCCAACAAAATATTTATAACCCCCGGTGAGTATACAATCCGTTATGCAATTATGACGGATATAGGATGTTTGAGTGATACTATACCTAAAGTGATAAAGGTTACTAAAACGCCGGTGGCTAAATTCGGATTTACCAATCCGCAATGCCCCGGTAATCCTATTACGTTTGGTGATACTTCTTCTTTGCCCGGAGGTTATGGAACAATCGTAAACTGGAACTGGAATCTTGGAAACAGTACAATACTTAATAATCCCAACGGAAACAGTGTAACAACAACATATCCTGCTGTTACCAGTTACACGGCTTCTTTGCAGCTTACATCCAGTACGGGCTGTTTAAGCCCCGTTGTCAGTTTACCGGTAACAATTAATCCAAAACCGGTACCTAATTTTACAAACCTGCATGGATGCTTACCCGATGGTATTGTAAACTTTACAGGAACATCAACTATTTCAGATGGCACACAAAATCTGTTTTCTTATGTATGGAATTTTGGAGATCCTGCCAGTGGTGCGTTGAATACGGCTTCCATTAAAGATCCATCACACAAGTACCCTTCAACAGGTCCCTTCCAGGTTAAACTAATTGTAAAGTCCAATAAAAGTTGTGTTGATTCTATTACGAAACCGATAAATAATATTTATCCGCAACCCAAAGCAGGTATCAATGCACCGGCTGAAGTTTGTTTTCAAACACCGGTAACATTTCTTGATCAAACCAATGGTATCACACATCCTGTAACAAGATGGGAGTGGAGATTTAAAAATGCATCCGGTACTGTAATAGGCTCATCAACTGTAAAAGATCCTGCATATAATTTTCCTGCACCGGGAACTTATTTTGTACAACACTGGGCTTTTACCAATCAAAACTGTGTAAGCGATACCGTTGAAGTTCCTATTGTAATTAATCCATGGCCCACAGCTTCTTTCAGTTTAAATGCACCGGCCTGTGAAAAAAATACCGTTGTATTTAACAGTACAGCACAACCCAATGCCGGCACACTGGTACGTTGGTACTGGAGTTTAGGTGATGGTACTATCATTAATACATCAACAAGTACACCTGTTTCTCATACCTATGCAAACTGGGGAAACAAAACTATTAAGATGCTGGTGGAAAGCAGTAAAGGTTGTAAGAGTGATACACTTACACAATCTGTACTTATCAATCCGCTACCAAAAATTGGATACATTTTGCCTGAAGTTTGTTTAACAGATGGTTTTGCAACATTTAATGATACATCAAAAATTGCTGATGGAAGTACTTCGCAGTTAAGTTATTTATGGACTTTCAATACAGGTGCAGTGCCTGTAACACCGGCTCCTAATCCTTTAACCAGTACTCAGAAAAATCCAACGATTCAGTTTTTTACTGCAGCTAATTATGCGTTGAGTTTAAGAGTACAGTCAAAAGATGGTTGCGTGGATTCTGTCACTAATATTCCTTTTACTGTAAATGGTGTAATTGCAAAAACAGATTACCGCATTCTGCCAACCAATGGTTTGTGCAGTAACAGGGAAATAGAGATTCAAAATAAATCTACAGTTGTATTCGGATGGCTTACTAAGGTTGAAATCTATTGGGATTGGGCTAATAACCCCACACAGGTGGAAGTGGATGATAACCCTGCAGTGGATGAAATCTACAAACACAGTTATCCTGATTTTCAATCACCGTTAACCAGGACATACCGGGTACGTATGCGTGCTTTTTCAGGTGTTATTTGTGAAAAAGATACCATACAGGATATTGTTGTTAATGCAAGTCCGCTCACCACCTTTGCATCTATACCCGGCATTTGTGTGGATGCTGCTCCACGGCAAATAACACAGGCAAGAGAAACGGGCGGATTACCGGTAGGATCTGTAGTCTATTCAGGTCCCGGTGTAAGTTCTTCCGGTTTGTTTGATCCTGCTGCAGCAGGCGTAGGTATTCATACAATCCGTTACACATTTACGGCACAAAATGGTTGTACCCATTATTCAGAAAGCCAGGTTGAAGTATGGCCCCGGCCTGTTGCAAAATTGAACACGGCTGCACCTTTCTGCGAAAAGAATGCCATCACCTTTAACAGTACCGGTTCTGTAGCTAATGCCACCGGCATTGCTGCATGGCAATGGAATTTTGGTGACGGTACACCGGTAGTTACAACCTCTAACAGTAATCCAGTTAATCATACCTATGCTGTTTATGGAAATTATACAGCTCAGCTTACAGTAACGAATAACCGTGGTTGTAACAGTTTCCCGGAACCACTTCAGGTAAAAATCAATCCTTTACCAAAAGTAGATTTCCAGCTGCCTAAAATCTGTTTGCCCGATGGAAGGGGACAATTTACGGATCGTTCTACCATTGCTGATAATACACAAACAGGTTTCAGCTACCGTTGGAACTTCGGTAATAGATTTGCATTTCCGGCAGGTTCTGATACTTCATCTGCTCAAAATCCTGTTTATAAATATTCCAATCTTGGTCCTTATAATGTTAAATTGATTGTAACAAGCGGTAATAATTGTATTGACTCTATTACACAACAATTGGTAAATGTATTTCCACAACCAAAGGCAAGATTTAAATCAAGTGTGGATAGTATCTGTATCGGTCAAACGATTGATTTTACAGATGAAAGTGACGGACTTGTTCGAAATATTAATACCTGGAAATGGAGTTTTGGTAATGGCGATAGCTCCTTTATTCAGAATCCACGATACAGGTATCCTGCACCTGCAACCGTTCCTTATACAGTAAAATTATTTGTGTACACAACAGAAGGTTGTGTAAGTGATACAGCAGAAAAGCAAATCAATGTTTGGTCTTATCCTGTTGTTAGTGCAGGTCCTGATATTACTATGTTGCAGGACGGCATCCGTAAAATATCGGAAGCAAGATCAACCGGAAACGGGTTGCAGTATCTCTGGACTCCTTCTACCTATCTGGATAATCCTGCAAGTGCAAATCCAACAATTGTAAAACCGCAGGATGATATTACTTATACGGTTCGTGTAACGGGCAGGGGTGGTTGTACCAACTCTGATGCAGTATTTGTAAAAGTGCTCAAGCTGCCGAAACCGCCGAATACATTTACACCTAATGGTGATGGCATCAATGACTTCTGGGAAATTAAATACCTCAATGATTACCCGGGTTGTATAGTGGAAGTTTATAATACAGCCGGTACATTAGTGTACAGGTCTGTAGGGTACAGTACACCATGGGATGGAAAGTATAATGGCCAGCCTTTGCCTGCCGGTACTTATTATTATGTAATTGATCCTAAAAACGGACGTTCAAGAGTGGCAGGATATATAACGATTTTACGATAACGGATAAACGAAACGCAATCAAGACTAATGAAAGCTGCGGTAATTTTTTTCAGATATACTACAGGATTATTTATTTTTTTCCTGGCCGTTCAAACAGGCAATGCCCAGCAACGACCGCATTATACACAGTATATACTCAACAACTACATTCTTAACCCGGCTTTAACCGGTATTGAAAATTATACGGATGTAAAACTGAGTTACCGTAATCAATGGGCGGGCTTTCCCGGGGCTCCTCAAACTTTTTATGCATCGGTTCATGGTGCTATTGGCAAACAGGATTACAGAACTACGCCAACCTCATTTCAGGTGCCGGGCGAGAATCCACGTGGTAAAGCTTATTGGGAAGAATATACGGCCGCAGAACCGCATCATGGTATTGGTGGTTCAGTAGTAAATTATAAAACAGGATATATAAGTCGGATTACTGCAACAGTGTCTTATGCGTATCATTTGGGCTTAAGTCCCAAATGGAACTTGTCAGCCGGCTTTGCAGGCGGTTTTACAAGATTCACCATTGATGCTACCAAGGCAGAACTGGCGAATCCCATTGATCCGGCTGTAGGAAGCTTAACGACTGAGTTCAGGAAAACAAGACCTGAATTGAGTGCAGGGTTATGGCTGTATTCTGATAAGTTTTTTGCTGGTGTTTCTGCACAGCAGATTATTCCCCAGCGCATAACATTGGTTAATAATGATCAGTACAAAGGCTCTGCACTGGTGCCTCATTTTTTTGCAACGGCCGGTTACCGTTTCATGGCAGGGGAGGATGTGAATATCATCCCTTCTGTAATGTTTCGTTATATAAGTAACATGCCTTCTTTTGTTGATGTGAATGTAAAAGCCCAGTACCAGGACAGGGTTTGGGTGGGAGGCAACTATCGTATTAAAGAAGGTTTTGCAGCAATGGCCGGATTAAATATTTCCAATACGTTTAACGTAAGTTACTCTTATGATATTAACAATGCTAATTACCTCTTGCAGTATATGCAACGTGGTACCCATGAAATTGTATTGGGCTTTTTAATTGGTAATAAGTGGGGCGATCTTTGTCCGAGACGTGTATGGTAATACTATCAGAGCTGCAGAATCTCAATAACTTTTCTCTTTACTGGTACAGGTTGTTTTTGTAATGAATCCTTACTGATCCGCACACCGTTAATCCATCTGTCACCATTGGTTTCAATGACAATGGTAAACTGTTTTTGGTGTTCCTGTTTTTTTTCCGGTAAAACTTCATTGTAAGAAGTCCACACAAAAGGTACTTCTTCAATAATTGTTTCCGGTTCAGCAGAATCTTTTGGTCTTTTGTTTTTGTTGCGGAACTGCATTTGTTTTAAGCGTTCCATCCGTTGCCTCAGTAGTTGCTGTTGATGTTGGGATATTTCATATTCCTTTGCCCTGCGGCGGTAAAAATCAGCTAATCCTTCAACACTTTGTTCAGTAATAAACTCAAAGTCATGTTGTTTAAAACGAAACCTTAGTGAATCATTTGCTTCTTCATTTTTAAAAAACAGCCTGATCTTTTCATTTGATAAAAGATGGGGCGTTGCAGGTACAGGCATACGCTTTTTATAAAAACGTTCCATTTCCTGCATCACTTTTACTTTATTGGTATATACCTGTACAAAAGAATCAATATGGAGTTGTTTGCGCATCAGTTCATTTGGAATTCCTGTTACAATTGGTTCCTTAGGTAATTCTTCTGTATTGAAATGCCAAACCATGGGAGCATTCTCAAAAATGATACGATCAAATACAGCTTCATTTCCTTCATCATTCATTACAACAAATTCTTCATTATTCTCTTCTTTCCTGATTTCCAGTTTCAGTTTACGTTCAGTATCCTTTAATAAAATAGCCTTGTCTTCTTTTTTAATAATCGCATCGGGTGATAAATAAAAGACAGACTGTTTGGCCCCAAGGGGTAGTTGTTCTGCTTTCTGTGCAACTGTTTTTTTGTTTTCTTTTTTATTGAGAAAACTACCGGTTATTGCAAACAGGATCGTAAACAGAAGTAATGCCAGCAATTTACTGCTCAACCTGTTTTTTTCAGCAGGCATATTTAAAATACGTTTGATGCGGTGCATGAGGTGATGCTTGTTATCACCCAGTGCCATTGCCAGTGCAGGAGTCAGTTTCCTTGCCTTCTCAACATTTAATAATGCTTCAGCATAAATAGCTGCATTCTGCTGATGGGCCATCACCACATCATCACAGCAGTTTTCTCTTTCTTTACGGGCTGAGTGTATAAGAAGTAAAACAAACGGATTAAAGAAAAGCACCATTTCCGCCATACTCAGCAGCAGGTTCCAGAAATAATCATTCCTCTTAATATGTGCCAGTTCATGCAGCAATACGGCTTCTAACTGGGCAGGTGTTAAATGTGTTACGGTGGCCGCCGGCAACAGAATAACAGGCTTTAAAAAGCCAATGGTGGCAGGAATATCCAGTTGATGGCTTATAAAGGCAGTTACCTGTTTAGCAATCTTAAGATCATCACATAAAACATCAACAAACTGTTGCAATTCTTCCTGCACCGGTGCTATACCGCTACGGCGTAATTGGTGTGTTGCATAGAGTTGCCATACCAATTTAAAACTGAGTGCTGAAAGGATGCATAAATAAGCTGCAGCCAGGTAGGGAAGTAAAAGGTCGATTTTAAAAATCAAGGAATTCAGAAATAACTGCCAGCCATTGCTGCCAGTAAAAGATTGTACCCAATTATTGCCGGCTCCGTTTTCAATGACAATGGCTGCCGGTGCAGGGTATTGCAGGTAATAGAACAAACTACCGGTGAACCATATAAAGCATAACAGCACCAGTACCGTACTTATAAAATTTCTTACAACGGCCTGTTTTATTTTGAAGGCATGTATCACCAATTGATAGAGCAGGTACACAATCGCCGTTTGCCAGATGCTGGCAGCAATTGCTTTGCCAAGGGCCTGCAAAAAAACATTTTCCAGCAGTTGCAGCATGGTTACTGTTTTTTAAGATTGTCGATGAGTTTTTGAATTTCTTCCAGCTCTTCTTTACTCGCTTTGTGATTGCCCAGCGCCTGCATTACCAGTTGCGACGAAGAACCCTGGAAGAGCGTATCAATCATTTTACCTACAAATTGTTTTTGTGTTTTTTCACGGGAGAGGAGTGGAATGTATTTATGTGTTTTATTGCTTTCATCCCGTTTCACCATCCCTTTTTCAAACATAATCTGCATGAGTTTAAGGGTAGTAGTGTAACCTGCGTCTTTTGTTTTGCTCAGTTCTTCATGTACATCCCGCACGGTTGCTTCTCCACGTTCCCAGAGTACACGAAGGATTTCCAGTTCACTTTCAGTAGGCTTTACTTGCTTATTCATTGTATTACGACTTGTTTCGTATCAAATATACGAGTTGGTTCGTAAAAACAAAGACCGCTTGTAAATTTTAGGAAAGGTTAACACGATATTAAAACATACCATACTACCTAAAAGAAATTTAATACTATCTGATGGTGTTTAGGCGAAAAAATTTACTCTGACTTATTGAAAATATGGAATAAGAAATGTTCATATAAGAATCAACAATAGAGACAGTTATTGCTTTGCAATTAGAATGTAGCTAAAGCTATTATGGAAATAATAATGCCAAGAAGCAGAATTGAGCCACCGGTAATAATAGCAAATGTGTTTTTAAAATTTTTGCCTGAACGCCTTGATTTTAACCCTAACAAAAGTGCTATAACTGCAAATGCCGGAATAAATATTAAAAAAACTATGCCGGTAAAAATATTTAATAAAGCAGGGATAAGTAAAATAATAGCGGCTAGTGAAAACAAAAAAGATATGGTTGATGCTTTGCTGTCATTTTCGTTCTTATGTGATATTTTAAGAATCTTCTTGTATATCACTCCAAAAAAGATCGTTTTTAGGTTTTTCTTAATCTTAGGCTTTTTTAATAACCCCAAACTTGCTTTTTTACTTTTAGTTAAAAATCCATTATCTGAAATAGATGAAGGATTATCAGAGTTAGGCAGATATGTAGTAGAATTACCCAATACCTTACTCTGATCAATACAAATAGCAAATAATAAAAGGGGTATTATGTATATCAGTTTCACACAGCTTCTTTACTATACAAGTTAAATTAAATTATTCTATATTTCTAATGTTTCTGTGCATACACAATATGCCCTGTTGTTCTTATTGTTTCAATCAAGTATAAGGAATCAAGCAAGTAAATAACAATACCGGAATAAAAACGCCCCTATTTAAGCAAGGTCTTCCAAAATTATAAGTTGAGATATAGTAAATAGCCAGGTGGGGACGTTGCCTAATTACAATGGTTCATGCATCTTTCCTCTTGATAAGCAATGTCCTCTCCCTGTTTTTATAAACACGGTATCTGTACTCAAGTAGAAACGTTGATGTAAAACAGACGGCAAAAAAATAATCTGTGTGACCTCAGGATAAACATTACCAGTAATAATTGAACTGCGACCGAACAAATTTTTTAATCTGTTTTTTATTGGTTTCCAGTATGGCTACAAACGCATCCCTGGTAAGTGTGGAAAAGAATAACTCGGTACCAACTTCATCTCTTATAGAAACCGGTACATAATCTTTTACTTCAATAGAATAAAAATTGATGGTATGATAGGATTCAAAAGCCACTGATTCAACCGTGGGCATTTCTATTTCCTTAAACTTACTTATATAAAAAATGAGGAAGTCTTTTTCTTTTTGAGTAAGTCCTTCGCCGGTTACCGTAACATCTTCCGGGTAGCCATTTTCACCCAATCTGAATTTTATACGTCCGTTAATAGCCTTGGTTCTGTAATCAAGCTGGTTACTGCTTTTTTCAAGTGATTTCAGAATGAAGAGAAGTGCATCTTCAAATTTTTTGTTCTTAACTATAATCTCTGAATTTTTCCTGTTAAACAGGTAGCGTATTACAGCAAGGTCACTGTTTTCATTGCCATTCTTCCTGAAAAAATTATCGTAACGTATTTTCTCGGTGATCCATATTTTTCGGGGTAAAAACTCATAATTCTTAACCTGGTTATGGCTGGTTTCTGCATATCGGTTTAATTGAAGAAGCGTTTTTTTATACATTCCTTTATCATATTTTTCAATAAGCGCCAGGTTCAGACTGTTATCTGATTTGATATTGTAAAACTTCCAGTTACCGTCACGTTTTCCGTTTTTGTAATGCCCGCTCATCTGGTAGCCGAATGCCGGTTCATTTTTAATGGTAAATCTCCATTCAAAATCACCATTGCCGTTTTCAAGTTCCGTTTGCCCTTTTTCATTTACATATTTAATGAACTGAAAATTATCAGTTCCCTCGTCAAAGTTGATGATGGCCCTTTCTTTTCCGTCGGGGTAGTACCAGGTCCAGTTGCCGGTAGGTTCATTAAAATGAAACTGTCCCTTAATCATTAGCTGTCCATTATTGTAAAAGTAGCTGAAGGGACCCTGTTTATATCCTTCTTCTGCATATACAATATCCATCATGAGTTGATGATTAAGGTTGTAATCTTTATTGGGGCCGGTATAGTACCAGAAAGAATCAACCGTTAAAGTGCCGATGCGGTAGTACACAGCCATTTCTTTTTCACATATTTCCCAGTTTTTGTTAAAGAAAATGGTGTCGGTAATTTTTTGAGATTTCAGTACGAACGCAGAAAAAAGAAACAGGGCAGAAGTTAGTAGTAAGCGGTACAATAATGATTTCATAAGCTTTTCTTCTCAGCACTAATCTAATAAAAATTCTTAAACTGAAGAAAGCGGAAAGGCAATAAAAAAACGCCCCCGCATAGAAATGCAGGGGCAATGATAATGGTCTGATTAGACAATTGTAAGAATACGATTTTTTTTAAATGGTTGTATCCTTTATAGTTTTTAATCAACTTTAACTTCCACGTTCAGCTCGGTTTTGCCGTTGAGCAGTGATGCATATTTCTGCAACACCTCAGCTGATTGCTCAGTTCCGTTGATGGTTAATTTGTTGTCTTTCAGGTTTACACTGAAACCTTCTTTTGTATTGATCAACCCGTCAGTGATCAAAGCCTGGATAAACGGGTTGTCAATTTTCAATTCGCCGGCTTCTGCACCAGCTTTTTTATCAACTGTAACAGTTACAGTTTCCTGTTTAGCGGCTGTATGACCACCATGACTGTATAGCTGCGCCAGGGTAGGGGCAATCACTAATGAAACAATACTCATCAGTTTGATCAAAATGTTCATAGAAGGGCCGGATGTATCTTTAAACGGATCACCTACGGTATCACCGGTTACAGATGCTTTATGCGGCTCTGATTTTTTGTAATATACTTCGCCATTGATCTCTACACCTTTTTCAAAACTCTTCTTGGCATTATCCCAGGCACCACCGGCATTGTTCTGGAACATACCCATCAATACACCACTTACTGTTGCACCCGCCAGGAAACCACCAAGGGCTTCCGGACCAAATGCAAAACCAATTACAAGAGGAGAGATAATGGTAATAGCACCGGGCAACAACATTTTCTTGATAGAAGCTTCTGTAGAAATGGCTACACACTTATCATACTCAGGTTTGCCGGTACCTTCCATAATACCCGGAATGGTACGGAACTGACGACGCACTTCTTCCACCATGCTCATCGCAGCTTCACCCACAGCACGAATGGCGAGGGAAGAGAAAATGAACGGAACCATGGCACCCACAAACAAACAGGCCAATACATCTGCTTTATAAATATCAATGCCATCAATACCTGCCACACCCACAAACGCAGCAAACAAAGCCAGCGCCGTTAAAGCTGCAGAAGCAATGGCAAAACCTTTACCGGTAGCAGCAGTAGTATTACCAACAGCATCTAATACGTCAGTCTTTTCACGAACTTCTTTGGGTAATTCACTCATTTCAGCAATACCGCCCGCATTATCTGCAATAGGGCCGAATGCATCAATCGCTAATTGCATAGCAGTTGTTGCCATCATACCGGCAGCAGCAATGGCTACACCGTATAAACCGGCACAAAGGAAGGAACCATAAATACCGGCAGCTAAAACTAATATTGGTAGGAAGGTACTTTCCATACCAATCGCCAAACCACCAATTACATTGGTCGCATGACCTGTAGATGATTGACGGATGATGCTCAATACAGGACGTTTACCCATGGCTGTGTAATATTCAGTAATGATGCTCATTAATGCACCCACTACCAAACCAACAGCAATAGCACCGAGTACACCCCACTTGGTGAACTCATTACCACGGAGCACCATTGTTTCAGGAAGAATATAATATACTAGGCCAACAGAAGCGATGGCAGTAAGCACGATAGAACCCCAGTTACCCATGTTCAATGCTTTCTGAACCACATCTGTATTCACACCTGCATTATCGCTGATGCGAACCATCCATGTACCGATGATGGAGAATAAGATACCAACACCCGCAATCAACATTGGCAGCAATATAGGAGCCAGACCACCAAAGTTGTCGATGCTCTTTGTCTCCTGACCCAATACCATCGTTGCAAGTACAGTAGCTACATAAGAACCGAACAGATCGGCACCCATACCGGCTACGTCACCTACATTATCACCTACGTTATCGGCAATGGTGGCAGGGTTGCGTGGATCATCTTCAGGAATACCGGCTTCTACTTTACCTACCAGGTCAGCACCTACGTCAGCAGCTTTGGTATAGATACCGCCACCCACACGGGCAAAGAGGGCAATACTTTCAGCACCTAATGAAAAACCGGTGAGTACTTCAATAGTACGGAGCATATCAGCACCATTTACATCAGCGCCTGCAGGAACGAAAATCTGTTTTAAAATAATGAACAAACCACCCAAACCTAATACCGCCAAACCGGCAACACCAAGTCCCATTACAGAACCACCGGTGAACGATACGTTGAGCGCTTTGCTCAGGCTGGTACGTGCAGCATGTGCGGTACGTACGTTACTCTTGGTAGCAATGCGCATACCAATGTAACCGGCTGTGGCGCTAAATACTGCACCAATCACAAAAGCCAGTGCAATACTCCAGTGACTGTTAGGATTGGCCATGGCCATTACACCTAACAGAATAGCTACAATCACTACAAAATAGCCCAGGATCTTCCACTCAGCTTTGAGGAATGCCATGGCACCTTCAGCAATGTGATTGCTGATCTCTTTCATGCGCTCATTACCGGCATCTTGTTTGGAAACCCAGTTGAATTTTACGAAAGTGTACAGCAATCCTACGACTGCCATAGCGGGAACGAGATAAATCAAATTCTCCATAAACAATTGATAGTTGATTTTTAGTTTGGTGGGCGCCGACTCTGCAAATAACAGGGCGGCCCGCCCGAACGTACCGTTTCGGTACGGGCGGGCAAAGATAGGGGAATGAGGCTAAAAATGAGGCTGGCGGGGCGGTTTGGGGAAAAGAACAGAATGGAGTATGATTTTCTTAAATCCCATTCATTTAATAGCCTGAAAAGCCTTTCCCAATTCCTCCGCAATATCTCCCGCCATCATTGCTTCCTGCGACAAATGAGTTGCTGCAATATCACCGGCGAGGCCATGCAGATATACACCCAGTACACAGGCTTCTTCTGCACGATAGCCCTGTGACAGCAATCCGGTAAGGATGCCACTCAATACATCACCGCTGCCGGCAGTGGCCATGCCTGCATTACCGGTGCTGTTGAAAAAGGCTTTACCATCAGGACAAGCAATCAATGTATGATGTGTTTTTAAAATAATGTGTACGTTTAGTTTGGCCGCCTGGTACAAGGCCAGTTGCATCCGTTCAAAATCATTCGCTGCTTTACCAAACAATCGTTCAAACTCTTTAGGGTGTGGTGTGAGAATACAATCTTCATGCAATAACTCCTGCAGATTTTGTTTGATGCTTAACAGGTTTAATGCATCTGCATCCAGCACTGTTGGTTGATGTACTTGTTTCAACAGTTCAACTACAACCGTAGCTGTTTCTTCGTGCAGCCCAATGCCGGGCCCGATACCAATGGCTGCATAGCGTAATAATTCTTTAGGTATTTGTGAAAGATGAAACTGGCTTTTATCTGTTTCCACCATTGCTTCCGGAACAGCGGTTTGCAAGACTGTATATCCACATTGCGGAATCAATGCTGTAGCCAAACCCGCACCGCTGCGCATACTGGCCTTGGTCATTAAAACAGCAGCACCCATTTTGCCATAACTGCCGCTCAGCAGCAATGCATGTCCAAAATTTCCTTTGTGTGCAAATGCTTTTCTTGGTTTATAAATGGATTGAGTAAGTGCTTTATCAATCAATTGAAAGGGTGAACTGTTGATAGCTTCAAACTCCGGATGCAAACGAATGGGTAACAGGTGTACGGTGCCGAAGGCCTCCTGGTTTTCATCCATCAGGAAACAGAGTTTCATGTTTTGAAAACTGAGGGTATGATGTGCCTGGAAAACGGTGGCTTCTTTACAACTGATATCTGCAAACATACCGGTAGGGATATCAATGGCAATCCGCTGTGCATTTGTTTGATTGAGATGCAGCACCAGTTTCTGCGTAATTCCTTCCAATGGTTTGCTTAAGCCTGTGCCCAGCATGGCATCAATGATCACATCCTGTTCCTGGATTATGGGAAAGAATAATTCTGATTGTATGAAATGAATATCAAACGTAAGGGGATGTAAGCGGCGCAGGTTCGTTTGAAAATCATCGGTGCCTTTATGACCAAACTCCAGTACATACACGGTTACTTTACATCCTTTCTGCAGTAACAATCTTGCAATAGCCAATCCATCACCACCATTATTTCCTTTGCCGCAAAAAATATGAAGATGTTTGTTTGCATAACCGTTATGAATCAACCATTCGGCACATTGCGTGGCGGCACGTTCCATTAAATCAACAGACGCAACGGGTTCGTTAGCGATGGTGTAAGCATCCCAGTCTTTGATTTGTGATGCAGAAAAAATCTTCATGTATTAAAGTTAGGGCGATTTTGTGCGACTATTAATTAGAAATAAAAAAAATCAACTAAAATTATCAGGTATAAAAGCAATATTTAATTTGTTTTATTGTTATTTCTTTTTATGCGAATCTTTTTGTTACTCTGTTGCTTTCTGTGTTTAAAGACAAATGGACAAAGTCCAATTTGTATTTCAGATTCTTGCAGAAGAGAATTTGTGAAGTACACATTATACCATGGGTCTTTTCCCTATAGAGGAGTTAAGATGGATTTTACTGACTCTGTAGGTAATAAATGGAGCGAAATGATTTTTGTAGTTCAAATTCACAACTATTATGGTCTTGGCCCTGATTCTTTAAATTACAAACGAAATATAGATTCAGTTTACAATAAACTTATTCGTCATGAGCGAATACCAAGAATAAAAAACCCTATTAACATGTTTGTGGGGTATGTAATTAATGATGCCATTTTTAATCATATTAATTCTCTTCCTATAGATGAGTTTTTGGTAAAATATTTTGATAGAGAAGGTAATATAAAAGCGAAAGAGAATAAAAAAGTAATTGAAATTTGGGCTGTCTGTTATTTGAATAATATTACTTTTTTTCTTGAAAGATATTATTACCCGGCAATATATGAAGCTACCTGGAATGAGTTAAAAACGCATTACCCTCAATTGAATAAACTTCCCAAGCCTAAGCAGCCAAGATATATTGAATAAAAAAGGTCTGAAACAATTCAGACCTTGGAACCATAGAAAACCAGACCTATTTCTTTCCGAATGCAAACCGTACACTCACTGCAACAGAGGAAGCACGGAAAGCAACGTTGTCAATTAAATTCAATTCAGGCTTCCAGTCGATGGATAGATTCACCGGTACTTCTTTAAAATTATAATCTAATCCTGCAATACCTGTAACACCAAGATTATTGTTTCCCTGGAAACCAACATAAGCACCGGCGCCATAATACCATTGTAACCCTTCAACACCCTGTATGTTTTGAAACCGTTCATACAAAGCACCCAAGGCAATCGCATCGCCCCTGAGGTTGAGAATACCTTCTACAGCCGATTTTTCATTGAGAAAATAACGGTAGGTAAATCCTGTGGAGAGTGACTGGTCAATACTGCCTAAACGTACACCGGCCTGGTGTTTTGTTTGTGCCTGCGTGTTACTGAATGTAAATACCAGTGCAAAAAGCAGGAGCGGAGCGATGTGTTTGTACATGATTTTCGGTTTCTGTACCAATAACCGAAAACTATGCCACTGCTTTTCCTGTTTTTTCTTTTGTGAAAATTTTAAACCATGCATAAGCGAGGAGCATTGCGATGAATGATGCTACCATAACGGCCATTTTGCTTTCGTCCTGTGTGAAAGAACTCTTAAATGCAAGCATGGAAATAAAAATACTCATGGTAAAACCAATGGCTGCCAGTAAACCCAGGCCAATCATGTGTTTCCATTGAATGTCTTTTGCTAAACTTCCGGCTTTCAGTTTCACCAGTAAAAATGTAAGACCCGCAATGCCCAGCGGTTTACCAATAAGTAAGCCCGCCATAATACCGATGCTTAAGTTATTGCCGAGATTTTGTACAAAACCGTCCGGAACAATAATGGCTGTATTGGCTAATGCAAAAACAGGAATGATGAGGAAGTTTACATAGTTGTGCAGACTGTGTTCTATATGATCCAGTTTTTTAATGGGAATGGTAAAGGCAAATAAAACCCCCGCAATGGTGGCATGCACTCCTGAGTTAAAGAAACAAAACCAGGTAAGAAGCCCCAGTAAAAAATTCCAGAAGCCAAAAGGAAGTTTAAAATAATTCCAGATGGCGAGGAAGGCAATCACACCTAAGCCACCAAACAGGTAACCGAAATGAATCGTTTCAGTATAGAAAACCGCAATGGCAACAATGGCACCCAGATCATCTATAATGGCAAGTGCTGTTAAAAATATTTTCAATGAAAGCGGTACTCTCTTTCCGAGTAATGAAGCAACACCTAAAGAAAAGGCAATATCCGTAGCCATGGGAATGCCCCAGCCATTTTGAAATTCTGTTCCTTTATTAAAAGCAAAGAAGATCAAAGCGGGTACCAGCATGCCACCTATTGCGCCGGCAACCGGTAGAATTGATTTTTTGAAAGATGCTAATTCGCCACACAACAGTTCTCTTTTTATTTCCATCCCCACTTGGAAAAAAAAGATAGCCATCAATCCATCATTGATCCAGTGTATGATGGTGTGCGGAAGATAATGGGAGAGATGTGTTTCACTGTTCCAGAAAGCTGCATAACTATTACCCCAGCCGGTATTGCTGATCAATAATGAAACAGCAGTACAAATAATGAGCATGATGCCCACGGCACGACTGTCGTGAATAAATTCAAGCAGGGGAGAAAGAAAACTTCTTTTGAGGAATTTCAATGGCATGTGCAAATATAATGACACTGCCAGAATGAAGTTTACAGGAACAACTCCAGTTTATTCTTGGGTCTTCGTTGTTCCAGCCATTTAAAATTATCCAGCTTTTTCTGATCTTCCGGCAATTGACGGATAGGATAGGTGATACCTTTTACGGAGCTGGTAAACTTTACTTTTTTAGCTTCTTTGTCGGCAAAGAACATATCAATCATATCAGCTGTAGTGCGGTTCATGCCCACATACGCACTATCACTGTCCTGTGCGTAGTAAATACTTTCTGAACTTCCTTTCGCTTTTACAAAATCAATTTCACCATTCTTAAAATAGGCATTGATCGTTCTTCCTTTAATCTGGTTAAAGAAATTAGCCGTTGATCTTACATCCTGCACCAGTAAGGCATTTTCCCAAACAAAAAGACGGGAAGGTTTTTTGTTTTTCGTGTACATGAAAATAGTGTCGCCGGTTACCTGGCTGCCACGTGACCATGCTACAGGATCATAATACAACTGAAAAGCACTGTCAACTCCGGAATAAAACATACTGTCTGCCACGGCCTGTAATGAGTCATTGTATATACGCACATTGCGGAAGGCTGTAATAAAACGTAGTGTGTCTGTTTCTGTTTTCGGCTTGGGTGCAAAGCTGGTCCGTTGATTGATGGTATCTTTTACAACAATCGTTACAGAATCTTTTGCTGCAATTGGTTTTGAACTGCTATCAACAGTTGATGGAATCAATTTGCCTTTTCTGTCTGTAACCGGAGGTGTTGTTACCTTCGTTACAACACTATCTTTTTTAATAGCTGTTGTTTCCGGTTTGATGGATACCTTACTGCTGTCCAGTATTGTAGTAACAGGTGGTTCTGTTTGTTTGCTGCTGTCTCTTGTTATTACAGGTGCAGGTGCTTTGTTGAGCAACGAATCAACATTTACAACACGTGTTGTGGTAACGGTATCAAATTCTTTGATGTATCCGCCTTTTAATTGTTCCAGGTCTTTCATCAAACCTGAGTAGATGGTATCTGCAGCGATGTAAACTGAGTCTGCTTCCTGCACTACTACCAGTACCGGTTTTTCTGTGGCTAAGAAATTCTTTTTGTTTTTATTGAAGAACACCCGGTTGCTGAAGAGCAGTACACCTTGTGCTGTATCTTTAAACTGAACATTTCCTTTGGCTTCTCCAAAACCTGTTTTGTCATCCATCACCATATTATCGGCAATGATGGTGCTGGTACTGTCTTTTACAACCGATCTGCCGGCAAATACAGCTTTCTTCGTTTTCAGATCATAATAACCGCTTTTAACATTGGAGATGGAGTTGCCGCTTTTGATAGTAGTAGGAGCAATGAAAGTGGCTACTTCGCTGGTGGTATTGTATAAAAGTGAATCTGTTGCAAGCGCTACTTCAGGATCACTCATCTTTACACTTCCGATGAAGTAAATATCTTTTATATCAGCATAGTAAAACCCTTGCTTACTGTACAGTGTTGTTTGTTTGCTTTCAATACGTCCGCCATTTCGGTAAGTACCAACTTTTCCGTTCATATCATAATCCATCTCATCAGTGTACAGTGTACTGTTGCCATCCGTAAGCTTTACTTTATTTTTAAATGTGGCCCGTTTTTTATTGCCTTCGTATTGCATATAGCTGCTGTAAATATTCACACTGTCAGCATCATTGATATGCACATTGCCAAAGGCTTCCATAAAGTTGGTGCGTTCATTCCATATCAAACTGTCGCATTTAAATTTGGTATTGCCCTGGTGGATGATCACATTCCCTGTTAAAATCTGTAATTGTGTAACAGAGTCAATCGTTTTAAAATCAAAACGATTGGCATTGATAATGTTTACTACCCGAACTGTATCAGAAGTTTGAGAGGGACGGGGAGGAGCAGCCGCAGGTTTTTGTGCAGTAGCAACATAAGTGCACAGCATACAACAACTCAGCAACACAAATCTCAGCAGGTGCATCTTCTTATTTATTTGTACTGTCGGCCAATGGTGCATTCAGTGGTGTGCCTTTGTCTTTTCTTACGAACACAGAAAAGCTTACATAACGTTTCGGATGTGTTTTTAAATCGTCCAGCAGAATATTTAAACTGCGAACGGTATTCTGAAGATTATTGTAAAGCTTTTTATCATTTATGAGCAAGCCAAGTGAACCATCGCCTTTATTGATTTTTTCCATCACATCTTTTAACTGGGTAACGGTGTTGTTAAGGCCGTTGATGGTTTCTTTCAGCTCCAGTTCAGAAAACTTTTTGGAAGTTGTTTTGAAGTTCTCAATGGTGGCATTGAGATTTTCATTGTTTTTATTGAGGTTGGTGGTGAAGGTTTCAGCATTCTTCAATGTTTTAGCTAAGGAACCATCTTTGCTGTCAAGTAATTCTGTAAGGTTAGCTGATGTGTTTTTTAAATTAGCTATCACTGCTTTGAGGTTGGCTTTATTGCCTTCATCAAACACAGAATTAAAACTGCTCAACACCATTTTTAAAGAATCAACTGCCTGCTTGATATTAGCCAGTACAGGATCTACGCTGCTGTTGAGTTTTGACATCAGATCGGCAGAAGGTTCGCTGCGGAGCGTATCACCTACTTTAATATAAGTGGTTGCATTACCGGGATTAATATTAAGTGATGTACTGCCGGTTAAACTACCGTTGATTACGGCCATTGAATTCACCGGAATATTTACTTTCTGATCCACATTAATTGCAACAATCACTTCGCTGATGTTTTCATCAGAAGCTTCAATGCTGTACACATTGCCGATACGGAATCCTTTAACCTTTACCGGGCTGGATATTTCCAGTGAACCTACATCTGAAAAACGGGCATAAATAACATCAGATCGTTTGATGAGGTTTTTTCCTTTGAGCATATTATAACCCAGCACCAGCAGGGTTACAGCAATTACAGTTAAAGCGCCAACTTTGGTTTCGTTTGAAACAGTCATGGGTTGTTTATTAGATTGAATCCCTTACGGCAGATTCGGTAAGGGCCAAAAATAAGAAATGTTTTCCCGTTGCCAACCGGCATCAGAGAAACTGCTGTTAAAATAAAAAAGAGGCTATTTTTTACCGTTATTGGGTTGTTGTACAGCAGCCGGACTTTTTTCTACCAGTTCTTTATAGCGGTTGATGGCTTTAACAATGCTTTCGGCCATGGTTTGTTGTCCCTGGTCACTCATCAAAAAACTTTCCTCTGTTTCATTGGAAAGAAATCCGAGTTCTATTAAAATACTGGGCATGGCAGTTGCCTGCAGTACCCAGATACCTTTTTGTCTTTGTTTTACACCACGGCTGAAACGACCGATGCCCACAAACTCTTCTTCCACCATCGCAGCCAGTTTTACACTGTTGGAAAAGAACTGCTTGGTCCACAAAGCTACCTGCTGTTTAATCAACGGATCGTTGATATTGGTATTGAAAGTGCTATCGTCTTTTTCGTTTTCAAAAATATCACCGTTCTCCATAATGATATCTTCTTTGTCTTCTGTTTTATGCGCCGCAAACACATAAGTTTCTGTACCATTGGCAGGGTTGGGGTGGTAATAGGTTTTATATACAGGTACGGTAACAGTTTTTTTAACTTTCTTTCTCTTTTTGCCTTTTCCTACATATACATAGCGGGTTTCTGTGCGGCTGCCTTCACGTCTTACTTCTCTTAACTTGGGTGCATAATTACAATGGATGGAAACAAATAAGTTTCCTTTGTTGCTATTGGCGAAATTGGCTCGTTCCTGCAGCGAAACAAAAAACGGGGTAGGTCTTGTTTCCAGCACTTTTACATTCGGTAATTGCTTCTTAAGTTCTTCCACCACTTTTTTTGCAACTTCATAGGAAATCACATCTTCCTGGCCATTGATGCCTTTTGCCCCATCCGGAGAACTCATGGATCCTTTAAAACCATGCCCTGCATCTACTATAATGGTGTTAATCTTTGCTACAGAAGCAGAAGCAGTTGTTGCATTATTTTTTTTACTGGTAAAGGATAAAACAACAAGGCTTATCATACAAAGACAGATGAAAGCCGGTAACCAGTTTTTAGTCATAGTTCAAATTCTTTGGGTTAATACTTCTTTGCAAGATTCACAGTTCCTTAATGCAAATGTGGTTATTTTTGCCCCTATTGCGTTATGAACATTACCGGCAAAGTTAATTATAAATATGTATTGCTATCAGTTTCAGCGGTTCTTGTCCTTTATGGATTAACGGTTGAAGGGCGCACATCATTTCGCAGAAGGGCACAATTTGTTATTCCTTTAACAGTTAAAGACACTGTTCCGCCGGGCGCAAGAAATAAGCCACTCACACCGGTTCCCGTTAAGCCTGATACGATTAAACCCACAAAAACTGATTCGTCGTTGGTGAAAGACAGCCTGGTGATGAAGGACAGTGCTTTTCAGAAAACAGATACATTCAATCTCAAAGTTTCAAAGGACAGTCTTGATGGCCCGGTGGAGTTTGTAGCAGAAGACTCGATGGTGATTGATATACCGGGAGATAAGATTTACATCTATAATAAAGGACAGGTAAAGTATAAAGATATTATGCTGGATGCCCAGATTATTCAACTGGATCAAACCACCAGCATGCTTACGGCTTATCCCACCAAAGACAGCACCGGTAAACGATTAGGTGTTCCCGCTTTTAAACAGGGCGAAGAAGCTTTTACGGCTGATACGATCCGTTATAACTTTAAAACACAAAAAGGTTTAACCGTTGGAACTTATACCCAGCAGCAGGAAATGTTTGTGTATGTAAACCGTTCCAAGCGAATTGCTCCTGATGCTTTTTATGGCGAAGGAGCCCGCTTCTCCTCCTGTAATTTTGATACACCGCATTTTGCCTTCCGGGCTAAGAAAACAAAATTCATCAGTAATAAAATTGCTGTTACAGGCCCGGTTCGTCCGGAGTTTGAAGGAGTGCCTATTCCTATTGGTTTGCCCTTTGGTTTGTTTCCGTTGAAGCAGGGAAGAAGAACAGGGTTGCTTCCTCCTCAACCGGTGGTAAATGAACAACTCGGTTTAGGACTTGAAGGTTTGGGATATTACAAAACTTTCGGAGATCATTGGGATGCTTCCATAAGAACCAATATTTATTCCTACGGCTCCTGGAATCTTTTTTTATCGCCCAGCTACCGTAAGCGGTACCGTTATAGCGGCGGTATTAACCTGAGTTTCATGAATAATAAAGTGGGATTTAAGGATGATCCTGATTACCGCCCACCATCCCGTAACTTTTCAGTGCAGTGGAGTCATACGGTGGATGGAAAAGCAAGACCGGGAACCAATTTCAGCGCCAGTGTAAACGTTGCCACAAGTTTGTTCAATAGTTTCTTTCCTAATAATGCAGTTCAGAACTTTAATAACCAGTTGAACTCATCTATTGCTTACCAACGTACCTGGGCCGGCAAACCATACAATCTTACAGTTACAGCCAATCATAATCAAAACACCAATCAAAGGTTGTATAACATTACACTTCCTGCTGTTGGGTTTACTGTAAACACGATCTATCCGTTTCAGAAAAAAGAATTTGCAGGAACACCTAAGTGGTATGAAAAGCTGGGTATTGCTTACAACGGAACCTTTAATAACCAGATTTCTTTTTATGATACAGCAGTGAATGTGCGCAGGTTGCTGGATACGCTGGACTGGAATGCTACACACTCTATTCCTATTCAATTATCTCTGCCACCGCTGGGTCCTCTGCAGATTGGTCCTTCCATCAGTTATTCAGAAACATGGCGCAGCAGGGGCTACTCCCGTGAATGGGATCCTAATTCAAAAAAAGTGATAACCTCTTCTGCAAAAGGTCTGTACCGTGATAAGCGTATGAGTGTGGGGTTGAATATTAGCACAGCTATATTTGGTATGCTCAACTTTAAACGTAAAAGCGGCATACAGGCCATCAGGCATGTGATACGGCCAACCATTGGTATTGGTTATGCTCCTAACCTCAATGTAAATAACTGGCAAAAAGTGCAGATAGATTCAGCAGGCAATACGTTGTTTTTTGATACGTATTCTCCTTTCTCAGGTGTTGAATTTATACAGCCGGGTGGGGGTAGCATCAGCTTCGGAATTGATAACAACCTGGAGATGAAAACAAGAAGCAAAACTGATACAACGGAAGAAGGCATCAAAAAGGTTCGTTTGATTGATGGGTTTGGTTTTAATGGTTCCTATAATCTGTCAGTAGATTCTTTTCAGCTCAGTGATTTTAATTTTTACCTGCGCAGTAACCTGTTTGATAAAATCAGTTTAACCGCAGGTGCTAATATTTCACCTTACCAGCAATTGGCCAACGGAAGAAAGATTTCAAAATATGCATGGGAGGGTGATAAGTTCCGGTTAGGAACTTTTACCAATGGTTTTGTATCAGTGAACACGAATTTCCGCAGCAAACCAAAAGATGAAAAAAAGGCAAAGGAACGTGAAGCGCTTGAAAAGGAAAGAAGTTATGAAGGAGATGAACGCAGCCGTGAAATGAATATGATACAAAGTAACCCGGCAGAGTTTGCTGATTTTAATATTCCCTGGAGTTTGAATTTATCTTATGCACTCAATCTTACACGTGTACCCCGTTCTGATTTTTCAGGGTTTACCACCATGCTCACCCAGTCGTTAAACTTTAATGGTGATTTTAATCTTACAGAAAAATGGAAGATACAGGGTAGCGGAACGTTTGATATACAAACACGCAAACTCCAGTATATCACTACTTCTATTTCCCGTGATCTGCATTGCTGGCAACTATCCATTAACGTTACACCGGTAGGACCTATCCGCACTTTCAGCATCACCATCAACCCTAAATCATCCTTATTAAGAGATTTACGTATTAACCGTTCCCGTTTCTTTTACAACAATATTCCCCGTTAATTTTTTACCGCTAAAAAAAAGGCCATCCCTAAGAATAGGGACGGCGTATTTACCTATAAGAGAACCAACAGTAGGTTTGAAATATCTTACAATGTTGTTTCGGCAGCTATATGCCAGGAACCATTTTGTTTTATTTGTTTAATGCGGTAATAAACTTTGTTGCCTTGATTTTTTTCTTTGAACTGATAACGGAAATTTTCTTTATCTGAAAAGCCGGTGAGTACAATTGCTGCTGTTTTAAAATGCTCACCATCTGTACTGCGTTCTATTTCATAATACAGATCAGCATCTTCTTTATCGGCCGTCCACTTAAGAATGATATTTTGTGCAGATGTGGTGATTGTAACGGATGACACCCGTGGCCAGTTGGTTATTACTGATTGTGCGGTACTATTAATTCCTATGCAGAATAAGCAAACGAACAGAATTGTTTTCATAATGCCTCAATTTGAGTACTGGGTACACAGGAATGGATCAACGGATTTCTGAAAAGGAAGATTGGAAAGGGTTTCCGGATAGTGGGGGTAATAATTGAAGCGGAAAAGATGTTAGGGCCGGATTCAATTACACCGTAAAAATACGGTCGTATTCGGATTCACCAAGCTTTTTTCATAATTTTTTTTTTGAACTTTGATTTTTAAAGAGATAGAAGCGTGAATTGCTTTTGGATACAAGATAAACGGCAATTATCTTTGCCGCTCTAAAAAATGGTCCCGTAGCTCAGTTGGATAGAGCAACAGCCTTCTAAGCTGTGGGTCACACGTTCGAATCGTGTCGGGATCACATCATAAAAGTCCATACACATGGACTTTTTTTATTCATTTCTTTTGCCCTTGTTATGGATATAAAAATGGAACAGAGTTGGAAAGAAGTGCTGAAACAGGAGTTCAGCAAGCCTTATTTTCAGCAGATTGTTACGTTTTTAAAAACGGAGAAACTGCAAAAGAAAATCATCTATCCGCCCGGTTCGCTCATCTTTAATGCGTTTGATCAAACACCTTTTCACCATCTGAAAGTGGTGATTCTGGGCCAGGACCCATATCACGGTGCCGGGCAGGCGCATGGTCTTTGTTTTTCAGTACAGGATGGAGTACCACCGCCGCCATCACTTATCAATATTTATAAAGAAATTGAATCAGATATTGGTGTGGGTATGCCGGCCCGTTATGGTAATCTTACAAAATGGGCCCAACAAGGTGTACTCATGCTGAATGCTTTTTTAACAGTAAGAGCCAACGAACCGGCCAGTCATTCTAAAATTGGATGGGAAGAATTTACCAACAGTGTAATCAAAAAGATATCTGATGAAAAGAAAGGTGTGGTGTTTATTCTCTGGGGTAAGTTTGCACAGGAAAAACAAGTGTTGATTGACGAAACAAAGCATTATGTACTTAAGGCCGCCCATCCTTCGCCGTTCAGTGCTGATAAAGGCTTTTTTGGCTGCCGTCATTTTTCAAAAACGAACGAATTACTCATGAAACAGGGGATTGAACCCATTGACTGGAAATTACCATGAAGATGATTCAGAATATACTGGGCAGAGTTTTTGCTTTGTGGGCCCTGCTCACTTTTATACTTACCATGCTGTTGATTATAATACCTGCATGGGCTTTTGGTTTAATGGCCGAACCCAAACGCACAACAGCGTTTATTAATCTTTCACGCTTGTGGATGGGTATTTGGTTACCACTTGCGGGAATACGATTGGTGATAAAAGGAAAAGAGCATTTTGCAAAAGGAGAAAACTATGTAGTGGTGTGCAATCATAATTCATTTATGGATGTACCGGTTACATCACCAGGCATACCCGGCGGTAATAAAACCATTGCAAAGATTGAGTTTACAAAAATTCCGTTGTTTGGAATTATTTATAGAAGAGGAAGCGTATTGGTGGATCGTAAAAGTGAAGAAAGCCGCAGCAAGAGTTATGCTTATATGAAGAAGGTACTGGAAATGGGGCTGCATATGTGTATTTATCCTGAAGGCACAAGGAACAAAACCAACCTGCCGTTAAAAGAGTTCAAGGATGGCGCTTTTCGCCTGGCTATTGAAACCAATAAGGCAATCATTCCTGCTGTTTTATTTAATACCAAAAAAGTATTACCACAGCATAAAAAGTTTTTCTTCTGGCCCGGCCGTATTGAAATGCATTTTCTGCCTCCGGTGCCTGTAAATGGTTTAAAACCTGAAAATGTTAAAGACCTCAACCGGAAAGTATTTGAGTTGATGTGGTCCTATATCGAAACACAAAAATCAAATTGATTACTCCATCACTTTCGTTTCCAGTTCCATTACCTTTTCAAAAACCTGTTCATACTCACTGTTGAGTTGATTCAATTGTTTGCTGTGATTTTGATAAGCCGTTTCTGTTTGCTGAAACTTAACTTTATCACTATACGTGGCAGGATCGGAGAGGAGTTGCTCCAGTTTATTTTTTTCGGTGGTGATGGTATTGATTTTTTCTTCCAGCTGCTGTAAGATTTTTTGCTGGCGGTTGAGTTCTTTCTTTACTTCTTTGTTGATGACTGTTTTACTGTCGTTAACGGGTGCAGGGGTTTGTTTTATTTCAGCTTTCTTTTCAACAGTAATTTCTTTCTTGGGTGTGTTGGCTAATGATTCTTTACTATCAGCTACCGGCTCTTTTTTTGCCGCCATTCGTTCTTTCCATTCTAAGTATTCTGTATAAGTTCCTTTGAATTCTTTGATTTCACCATCAATAATTTCCCAGATCTTATTGGCTGTTTTAGAAACAAAGTAACGGTCGTGACTTACCAGGATGATGCTTCCTTCATACTTATTCAATGCTTCAATGAGTAAACCCACTGAATGCATATCCAGGTGGTTAGTCGGTTCATCCAGCAATAAAAAATTGGCTTTGCTGATGATGGTTTTTGCCAGTGCAATCCTTGCTTTTTCACCACCACTCAGCACTCGGATTTTTTTATCTGCATCATCACCACTGAACAAAAAACAACCCAGCAGTGTACGTAGCTCCTGGTCTGTTTTCTGGCTGCCGCAGGTTTTCAATTCATCTATTAATGTATGATTCAGGTCCAGTGATTCCAGTTGATGCTGGGCATAAAAACTCTCATCAACATTGTGCCCCCATTTACGTTCGCCATCAAAAGATTCTGTTCCTGCAATGATGCGCAGCAAAGTGGATTTCCCTTTTCCGTTGGCACCAATCAATGCAATTTTATCGCCCCGTTCTATTTCGGCCTGTGCATTTTTTACAATTTGTATAGGACCGAAATGTTTACTCAGGTGTTTGAGTTCACACAACACTTTGCCGGGTTGCTTATCTACTGAAAAGTTGATGCGGATACTGGGACGGTCAGAAGTGGGGGCTTCAATTACATCTAATTTTTCCAAACGCTTCACGGCACTTTGTGCAGCAGCAGCTTTAGATGCTTTTGCCCGGAAACGTTCAATAAAACGTTCCTGCTGGCGAATAAAATCCTGTTGATTTTCGTAAGCCTTTTGCTGCATTTCCATCCGCAGCTCTTTTTCCTTTTCATAAAAAGAATAATTGCCGCCGTATATATGCAGGTCCTGTTGAAATACTTCTACAATCTTGGTAACCATTCTGTCTAAAAACCAGCGGTCATGGCTCACAATTACTACTGAACCCTGGTAATGCTGCAAATATTTTTCCAGCCATTCAATACTGGGCAGGTCCAAGTGGTTGGTAGGT
Organism: Lacibacter sp. MH-610; assembly: GCF_045780045.1. Lineage (NCBI taxonomy): Bacteria > Pseudomonadati > Bacteroidota > Chitinophagia > Chitinophagales > Chitinophagaceae > Lacibacter > Lacibacter sp. MH-610. The sequence goes on along the minus strand of NZ_CP116002.1, from coordinate 2,812,357 downwards.
TCATCTAAAAGCAAAAGATCGGGCTGTTGGAGGATCATTTTAGCTAAGAGCACCCGCATACGCCATCCTCCGCTGAATTCTTTGTAAGGCCGCTGCAAGTCTGAATTGCTGAAACCAAGCCCCTGCAGAATTTCTTCTGTACGGTGGTGCATGTTGTAACCACCGAGTGTTTCTATTTCATGCAGTTTATCAGAATAAAGATGCAGCAGGTTTTCATCTTCATGATTCTGTTCCAGCTGTTTGCCCAGTTCTTCTACTTCTTTTTCCAGTTGCAATACTTTTTCAAAAGCACCGAGTGCCACCTGTAAAATTGAATCGTTGGTATCAAAACTAAGCAGGTCCTGGTGCAGGTAGCCGATGCTGGTGCTGCGGCTGCGGATCACTTCTCCTTTGGATGGGGAATATTCGCCTACCAGCAACTTGAGTATAGTTGATTTGCCGGTACCGTTATAACCAATAAGCCCGATGCGTTCATTGGGGTGGATATGCCAGGTGGCTTCTTCAATGATGGCTCTTGCGCCAAACTCAAACGTAACGTTTTGTAATCCTGCTAACATAATGATAAAAGTGCGGCGAAGTTAAGCCATTCACAGAATGATAAAATGCCTGTAACCGAAATCGGCTACCTTTGACCAAAATTTTTATACTATGAAACATTTTTTTATGTTGATGCTGCTCTCTGCATGTTTTATTGCCTGCAAAAATGGTGAAGACAAACAGGCAGATGCTTCTGCTACAGAAGAAAAAAAGGAGGGAAGCGGTAATCGTTACTCTGAAACTTTTACAACATCTTTCAACAATGTGCTGAACGCCTACTATAATCTGAAAGATGCGTTTGTGAAAAGCGATACTGTTGCGGTAAATGCTGCAGGAAATCAACTTAAAAATTTACTTGATAGTTTAAAACTGGATGAAGTACAACAAAAAGATACCATTGCTTTTTCAAGCATCAGCGGCAGACCCGGTGATGCAGCAGCTGAAATTACTGCTATGCTTTCAGAAAAAGAATTAGAAAAAAAGCGTGAATCTTTTGAAATGATCAGCGGTGCGTTTTATGATCTGCTCCGGGCTGTTCGTCCAAACGGTGTTACAGCTTACTATCAATATTGCCCGATGGCTTTTAATGACAAAGGCGCTTATTGGCTGAGCAATGCAGACAGTATCCGCAATCCTTACTTCGGTAAAAAAATGCTTACCTGTGGTGAAGTGAAAGAGACGTTGAAGTATTGAGTTGGACAAGTGAATGATGAAATGAATGCTTGCCATTTGATTGTTAGCAGAAGAAGTCAAACTTTTTAAGACGAATGAAAATTTTTGTTGCAACCCTTATCCTGAGCCTCATGTACATAACAGCCGCAGCACAGGATAAATTCACCATCAGCGGTTATGTAAAAGACAGTACCAGTAACGAAACTGTTATTGGCGCTACCATTACAGTAAAAGGCCGTACCAAAGGTATCAGCTCCAATCAATACGGTTTTTATTCTGTAACACTTGAGAAAGGTGTTTATACCATCTCTGTATCTCATATCGGGTATCAATCGAAAGAACTGGAAATTGAATTGAATGCAAACAAACAGTTCAATTTTGACCTAGCGCCACGCATAGCCGTATCGCAGGAAGTAGTAGTGTACAGCAAAAAGCGTGACCTTAATGTGAAAGCGGCACAAATGGGCAAGTTTGAACTGAGCATGAATCAGATCCGTTCTGTGCCGGCGCTGGCAGGTGAAGTTGATCCCATGAAAGTGTTGCAGTTACTGCCCGGTGTGCGTAATGCAGGTGAAGGTAACAGCGGCTTGTATGTACGTGGTGGCGGACCGGATCAGAACTTGATTTTATTGGATGATGCCGTGGTGTATAATCCCGGGCATTTGTTTGGATTCTTTTCTGTGTTCAACAGTGATGCACTCAAGAATGTAAGTCTTATAAAAGGTGGAATGCCGGCAAACTACGGAGGTCGTATCAGCAGTGTGGTAGATATTGCCATGAAAGAAGGTAATAACAAAAAATACCAGGTGGAAGGTGGTATCGGAACCATTTCTTCAAGAGTTTCCATACAGGGTCCGGTTGTTAAAGAAAAAGCATCCTTTATTATTTCAGCACGCAGAACGTATATTGATGTGCTGGCAAAACCTTTTATCAAGAAAGAAAGTAATTTTTTCGGCAGCGGTTATTATTTCTATGATCTAAATGCCAAGTTCAATTATAAGTTTACGGAGAAAGACCGTTTGTATGTGAGCGGTTACTTTGGAAGAGATGTGTTTACTTTCAAAAATGCTGAACGCAGTTTCAGTGCACGCATACCGTGGGGTAACTCTACCGGAACCATCCGTTGGAATCACGTGTTCAACAGTAAGCTCTTTGCTAATACTTCTGTGGTGTGGAACGATTATCAGTTTGCTTTTGAAGGAGCACAAAGCAATTTTGAAGTAAAGTTTAATTCAGCAGTAAGAGATGTTACCGCCAAGATTGATTTTGATTATTATCCCTTTACAGGTCATCAATTAAAATTCGGAGTTGTAGCAACCCGTCATAAATTCAATCCGCAAACAACAAGTGGCCGCAGCGGCGACCAGGTGTTTACACCGGAAGCTGTGAACAACAAGTTTGCCAATGAAGCCGGTATTTATTTGTTGGATGATTGGGAGGTGAACAGCAAGCTTAAAATCAATTATGGTTTACGGTACACGTTTTTTCAGCAGGTGGGTCCTTATACACGTATTAACGGAGACACTGTTGTTTATGGCAAAGGAGATCCTGTGAAAACCTATGGCGGACTGGAACCGAGAGTGACCATGCGTTATTCCATTGATGAAGAGACTTCATTGAAAGCCGCCATCACCCGTAATCTTCAGTTTATTCATCTGGTGAGCAATGCCGGTACTACATTACCTACCGATATCTGGGTGCCCAGTACTTACAGGGTTCAACCGCAGATAGGATGGCAATATGCAGCGGGGATCTTTAAAAATTTTAAAGACAACCTTTGGGAAACATCCGTTGAAGTGTATTACAAAACCATGGCTAACCAGATTGAGTATGCAGAAGGATACACACCTGGCATTGGCGATCCCGAAAAAAGTTTTGTATTTGGAAAAGGCTGGAGTTATGGCGCTGAGTTTTATGTGAACAAAGCAAGAGGCAATTTCACGGGGTGGATCGGTTATACACTTTCATGGACCTGGAGAAAATTCCCGCAGTTGAATGAAGGCGAAAAATATCCCGGTCGTTTTGATCGCCGTCATGATTTAAGTATTGTGGCAAACTATCAGAAAACAAAAAAATGGAAATACTCAGCTGTGTTTGTATATGGCACAGGTAATGCCTTTACATTACCGGAGCGTTTCTTTTTGGTGAATGGCGTACTAACGCAGCAGTTCAGTCGTATTAATCAATACCGTTTGGACCCGTATCACCGCCTTGACTTTGCGGCCATCTATACACCGCAACCAAAGAAAGTACGTAAGTTTAAAACAGAGTGGGTGTTTAGTGTGTACAATGTGTACAGTCGTCAGAATCCTTACTTTATTTATTACGATCAAAGCGGCAATCCTTTGCAGGGAACACTGGAAGTAGAAGCCAGACAGGTTTCTTTATTTCCGGTAATACCGAGTGTAACGTTGAATTTTAAGTTTTAAAAGTATAATTGTTACGGAACGTTTCGTCGTAGCTTTTTGAGATAGTATTCGTAGTTACAAGCTTTAAAGTAGAAAGACATATTAGTCCTGAGCTTTGTTTTTTCTTTACCAACTTGGTAATAATAGTCGTTGCTTTTAAAGTTTACAAATCCATATAATACCTCATCTTTTGTACTGTCAGGAAATGCTGAAATTTTAAGCTCTGCAAATTGGCAGGGTACTTTTATACAAACAGATAACGTATCTGTTTCATTTACTTTATATCTCGGAGTTTCATGTGCACATTGATTAACATATATATCGGCAGTAGAATTTTTATAAATATGTACAATAAATCCACTTGAACTAAGTACACCAGTATTACCGGTTAGAGTTAATGTATCATTTTGCCACCAATATCTTCCCCAAAAAGTTTCATCAATTGAATCCTTGAATTCTTGGTCTAATTGGTCATTTTGAAAGAATTGAGCATTTAACCTTGAAGAAAAAACGCAATTCGAATAACTTGAGTCTCTATTCCATATTTTTTGAAGTGCAATGTGTTTAATGGAACTATCAACTACAAGAATGGATGTATTTTTTTCTGATTTTTCAGAAATACATGCTGCATTGCAGATTGCTAAATAAAATAAAACTCTCGTGCTTAAAGGTGATTTCATGAATGAGATTTGTGAGTAGTTCAGGGTAAATTTAGACAGTCACAAAAAAAATTCAAAATAATATTCCTTTATAATCACTTCACCCGAAACACCACGCTTGCATTCTTCTTATCATCGGCACTTAAAAATACTTTATAGTAATTGTCGCCGCATTGCACCCGCATGAGGGCTGTGTTTGGTGGAACTTTACCCTGGTTTTCTGCATACATCGTTAGTGTATTGTCTCTTCCTTTAATGGCTTTCAGCTTAAGGGTAATCGGTTTATCGGTCAATGATTTTTGAGCAGCCACAACTTCGCCGTTAAATAGAACTGTAATGATATCACCATCAATTTCAGCATTATCATAAAGGTTCACGGTAATTTCTTCTTCATCAATGGTGATGGTTTCAAATACTTTGTTATCCCTGCGCTCTAAACCATTGGGCAATTTGGGTGCAGGTATATTAGGTTTGGTTTCCGGCTTGGAAGGAGCTTTGATTTCAGTTTCTGCTTTTTGAATCGTAGGGCCTGTTTTCACCAGCGTATCTTTTTTAGGCGCCGGTTTTGTTGCCTGTGGTTTGGTGGTAGTAGTTTTATTATTCGTTACAGGAGGTTTGATTACTGGTTTTGGAGCAGGTGTGGTATTGGGTTTATTACCTGTATTGTTTCTAACGGTTGGGTTGGGTGGAGGAGGTGTTGTAACTGTATTCTTCACTAATTGTTTACGGCTTAACACGGTGCTGCCGCTTCCGCAGCCACCATCAGCTTTGGCACTTTTCCATATGCCGGATAATTCTTCCGTTTCACCTTTTTTGAAATAGGTAAGAATATGTGTTTGTAAACAATCCCTGAAATCAGGAGGCGTATTCCGTTTAATCACTTTTACTTCAGTGGATGTGAGTGTTTTACTGGCGGGATCAATGGTGCCGGTAATTTCACAAATGGTATAATAACGTTTACCCATGATGGTGAAATAAGTTACCGAAGTGCCTGTAAAACTTTTCCCCTTTGCTTCAATTTCTAAAACATATTCTGTGCGGATTCCTTCTTCACCTTTGGCATCAAAGCTGCCACTCCATTGGCCACTGTATTTCTGTGCCAGCAGGGGCAGGGAAATCAAACTGCAGAACACAAGAAGTATTTGTTTCATCATAGCTTTCATCATCAACCTGCAAATTAAAGAAAGCGCAAAGATAGAAGCGAAGATGGTTTGTTAATATTGGTGAGCGGCAGAATTCTTACTCTCCCTTTGGAGTTTGGTGGTGCCGTTGCCGCAATTCATTTTATTGCCAAAAGATATCCAATTTCCTTCAAGGTATTCAATCCTGTTTTTTGAAGTAAACCACAAAGTATGTTTCTGAAAGCACTCTTTAAATTCTATAGGAGTATTTTTAGTTATTGATTCATATTCCTTAAGAATTATTTTTTGTTTAGCACTATTAACTGTTACATGAGCTTTACAAATTATGAAGTAATTATAAGTTCCGTCTTGTAAATCCGTTCGGGTTACAGCATAAGTTTTTCCATTTTCATGTAGAAATTTTATTGAATACTTTGTTTCAATGTGGCTGCCCTTTGATTTAAAGTACCCTGTCCATTCTCCTTCCAGTTTCTGAGCAAAAACTGATGAGGAAAAGTAAAAAGAAAGCAAAGCGATAAAAAGTATTTTCATATAGTGCAAAGCAACGAAAATATAAACGATGATAAAATTTCAAATTTTTCAGAATCATGATGAAAGACTTAAGACTGTACGAGAGTGTGAATCATTCACCGGATGAGTCGAAGATCACAGAAGCTTAACCAGGCAATAAAAGCCGGCTAACCATAAAATATTTGAATTAACGCCTGAAAATAGCTGTGGGAGCAGCGATCCAATTTATTACCTTTGCTCCTCTTAAAAACAGGAATTTCAGAATGATCAAGATTAGTTTTCCGGATGGCGCTGTGAGAGAATATGCAGCCGGCAGTTCGGCGCTCGATATAGCAAAAAGCATCAGCGAAGGTTTGGCCAGAAAAGTATTGGCGGCCAGTGTGAATGGTGAAGTGTGGGATTTGAGTCGACCTATCAATGCGGATGCTTCTTTAAAACTTCTTACATGGGATAATAAAGAGGCACAGTTAACCTTCTGGCATTCTTCAGCACACTTAATGGCCGAAGCAGTGGAAAGTATGTTCCCCGGTGTTAAGTTTTGGGTGGGGCCGCCGTTAGAAAGCCCCAAAGGTTTTTATTATGATATGGACCTGGGTGATCGGAAAATGACAGAAGAAGACCTGGCAGCTCTTGAAAAAAAGATGAACGAACTGGCGAAGCAAAACAATGCTTTCGTTCGAAAGGAAATGAGCAAGGCGGATGCCATTCAGTATTTCACTGAAAAAGGCGATGAGTATAAACTCGACCTGTTAAGTAATCTCAACGATGGTGAAATCACTTTTTACTCGCAGGGCAATTTTACAGATCTGTGCCGTGGGCCACATATCCCGGCAACCGGTGCTATCAAAGCCATCAAATTAACCTCTATTGCCGGCGCTTACTGGAAAGGCAATGAAAAAAATAAACAGCTCACCCGTGTGTACGGGGTTACTTTCCCTTCGCAAAAAGAAATGGATGAGCACCTGGCCATGCTGGAAGAAGCCAAGCGCAGGGATCACCGTAAGCTGGGTAAAGAGCTGGGCATTTTCACCATGGACGATGATGTTGGGCCCGGTCTTCCTTTATGGCTGCCCAACGGAACGATTGTGATTGAAGAGCTGGAAAAATTAGCCAAAGAAACAGAGCTGGCGGCCGGGTACAAGCGGGTGGTAACACCGCATATTGCCAAGGAAAGCATGTACCTCACCAGCGGACACCTGCCGTATTATGCAGATAGTATGTTTCCTCCTATGGAAATGGATGGAGAAAAATATTATCTGAAAGCGATGAACTGTCCGCATCATCATAAGATTTTTGATGCAGAACCGAAGAGTTACAAAGACCTTCCGTTCCGTATTGCTGAATATGGCACCTGTTACCGCTATGAACAGAGCGGTGAATTATTCGGGCTCATGCGGGTGCGTTGCCTGCACATGAATGATGCTCATATTTACTGCAACCGTGAACAGTTTGCTGATGAGTTTCGGGCCGTTAATGATATGTACCTGAAGTATTTCAAAATTTTTGGCATTGATAAATATGTAATGCGTCTGAGTTTACATGATCCTTCCAAACTCGGTCAGAAATATGTGAACGAACCCGTTTTGTGGAATGAAACAGAAGCGATGGTTCGGCAGGTGTTAATTGAATCCGATATTCCGTTTATTGAAGTACAGGACGAAGCTGCGTTTTACGGTCCTAAGATTGATGTGCAGATCTGGAGCACCATCGGCCGTGAGTTTACACTGGCCACCAACCAGGTTGATTTTAACAGCGGTAACAAATTCAAGCTGGCGTATACCAATCAAAACAACCAGCCGGAAGTACCGTTGATCATCCACCGTGCACCGTTGGGTACACATGAACGTTTCATCGGCTTTTTGCTGGAACATTATGCCGGCAAGTTTCCGTTGTGGCTGGCACCGGTGCAGGTAAAAATTCTGCCCATCAGTGATAAGTTTATGGATTATGCAAAAACTCTGCTGAATGATTTGAAAAAAGCAGATATTCGTGCAGAGATTGACGACCGTAATGAAAAGATCGGTAAGAAAATCCGTGATACAGAGCTGATGAAAGTACCTTACATGCTCGTGGTAGGTGAGAAAGAAATGAACGAAAACAAAGTGGCCGTTCGCAAGCAGGGTAAGGGTGATGCAGGAACTATGGATGCTGCAGCTTTCATAGCAGAGGCAGCCGCCGAAATCAAAGAGCGTAGATAAAACTTCAGTTCCCCGCTGAAGTTGTTTATAAAAATTAAATTGACAGGGCCTCCGAATGGGGAAGGAGGCGCAACAGAATATGGCATTTCCTCCCAGACCTCCCAGGGGACGATTTATTCCCCGTAAGGAACCAGAACATCGCATCAACAACATGATTCGTGTGCCCGAAGTACGATTGGTGGGCGATAATGTAGAAGTTGGTGTTTATCCCACACAAAAAGCATTGCAGATTGCACAGGAATTGGGCTTAGACCTTGTGGAAATTTCTCCGCAGGCGGTACCACCTGTGTGCAAAGCCATTGACTATAACAAGTTCCTTTACGAAAAGAAGAAGAAAGAAAAGGAAATGAAGGCCAACAGTAAGGCGGCTGAGTTAAAAGAAATCCGCTTTACGCCTAATACGGATGATCATGATTTTGATTTTAAATCAAAACATGCTGAAAACTTTTTAAAAGAAGGTAATAAGGTGAAGGCTTATGTACAGTTTAAAGGCCGTGCCATCCAGTTTAAGGAAAGAGGGGAGTTGGTATTGCTGAAATTTGCAGAGCGTTTGAAAGAAATTGGACAGGTGGAAGGCCTGCCTAAATTAGAAGGCAAACGGATGCTGATGATTATTGCACCCAAGAGTGCCAAGAAAAAGAAAGAAGCTTAAGCATAGAAATCCCGCCGAGTGGCGGGATTTTTTTTTACTGATTTTTTCTGATGAGTGGAATAATAAAGGTTAGACTTTTAATTGATACTTGATTTCTTTCCAAGGGTGTCTGACGTTTTCAACATCCTGACACCAGTTACCCTCTAAAACTTCAGTGAGTGGTATCAGTACGCAGTGGAGTCGCCGCCTGCCGGCAAAGGCAGATCAGATGCAAAATCATTTTGATTCTTTTTTTCGGCAAAGAGAGTTAATTTTATCCTCAAATGGATGCTACCATAAAAATATCATCATCAGATTTTAATGAAGAATTGCTGAAAAAAATCAAAGCACTTCTTAATGGGAAATCTGCAGATATTACCATATCAATCAAGACTCAGGAAAATAGTTTTGCACTGAACGAATCGAAAGAAGAATACATCACACGCATCAGTAAATCAGTTCAGGATATCGAGGAAGGTAAAGGAATAACATTTACCATGCAGGAATTAGAAGCTTTCCTAAATAAATAACTTTATGTGGAAAGTTCAGTTTTCACCTGATGCAATCAATCAACTTCAACTATTTAAATCTGGCAACCAAAAACTGGCGTTTAAAGTATTTGAATTATTAAGTGATATTCAGTCTAATCCTTTTCAAGGTATTGGAAAACCCGAACCACTAAAAGGAAATCTAAGCGGGTTTTGGTCGAGACGAATTAGCGATGAGCATCGCTTAGTTTATAAGGTTATGGAAGACTTAGTAATTGTTTATTCCTGTTATGGGCATTATCAAGAATAAAGCGTTTCTATAATTTTCAATGTATTGATACCAGGTACCATCTTCAACTCTGAAAAGTGGTATCAGGACGACGTGGAGGCGCCTTCCTGCCGGGAAAGGCAGATCAGATACCTGAAAATGTCAAGTAGTTTTTAACATCTCAACTGTTCTCTCCACCATTTCCGCACTCACATCCAAATGCACTACAAAACGTATCGTTTGCTTGCCTGTTGCAAAACAAAGAATTCCTTTAGCTTTTAACTTTTCAACCATCTCAGCAGCCGTAATGGTTGGCTTGAGTTGAAAGATGATGATATTGGTTTCAACAGGAACAACCATTTCCACCAAAGGATGGGAGAGCAGTGCTGCTTCAATCTGCTTGGCATGTGTATGATCCTGTGCCAACCGCTCAACATGATGATCGAGGGCATAAATCCCAGCCGCCGCTAACATCCCTGCCTGCCGCATACCGCCGCCAAAGACCTTTCTGATACGTCTTGCTTTTTTAATGTCTTCTTTTGTTCCTATCAGCACACTTCCTACAGGACAGCCTAAACCCTTACTCAGGCAAATAGAAATCGAATCAAACAATCTTCCGTAATCTTTGGCACTTTGATTTTTATAAACAAGTGCATTGAACAGTCGGGCCCCATCCAGGTGCAGTTTCAATTTATTTTCTGTACACACTTTTTTGATTGCTTCAATTTCAGCCAATTCATAACAACTGCCACCGCCACGGTTGCTGGTGTTTTCCAAAACAACCAAGCTGCTGTGTGGCTTATGTACATCGTCCGGGTTAATGGCTTCCAGCACCTGATCAGCAGTAATACGTCCACGATCACCGGTAAGTAACCTAACGGAAGCACCGGCATTAAAAGCTATACCACCGCCTTCATACTGATACACATGACTTAAAAAATCACAGATCACTTCATCCCCCGGCTGTGTATGCATCTTAATGCCTATCTGGTTGGTCATGGTGCCACTGGGACAAAACAAAGCCGATTCCATTCCAAACATAGCGGCAGTTTTAGCCTCCAGTTCATTAATGGTGGGGTCTTCGCCAAACACATCATCGCCCAGCGCTGCCTTTTGCGTCGCATCCTGCATGGCAGGTGTGGGTTTGGTAACCGTATCGCTTCTAAAATCAATTACCTGTTGCGTCATATATAAATCAGTTTATGCGTTCAAACTGCGGAAACACAAAAAACCTGCATGTCTTGAATGATGCTATTACCGCACATCAAATAATTCACAATTTGTGTAAAAATCTTAAATGATGCATCAACCTTTTGCAACTCATATTGTTAGCAATATGTTATGTGTTCACTGCAAACGTTATAAATCTGCTTGAATCAGTTTTCTTAAACAGGAAAGCTATGAAAAGCGGGAAACGGGTTGTACCTTTGCCAACAGACTTACAGGATGTATTAACCCGGTTTTACAACTTTCGGTGAAATTTCCCTGTCTTAGCTACGTTACAAACTAAAAATCAGGAGATTCTATCATGAGGCAACTAAAAATTGCAACACAAATTACCAACCGTGATTCACAAGCGGTGGAGAAGTATTTACAGGAAATTTCCAAAATCCCTATGATTACTCCGGAGGAAGAAACCACCCTGGCCCAGCGTATTAAAATGGGCGACCAAAGGGCTTTGGACAAATTGGTACAGTCCAACCTCCGTTTCGTGGTTTCTGTGGCCAAACAATACCAGCACCAGGGTTTATCACTGAGCGACCTCATTAACGAAGGAAATCTCGGCTTGATTAAAGCTGCCCAACGTTTTGATGAAACAAAGGGCTTTAAATTTATTTCCTACGCAGTATGGTGGATTCGTCAAAGCATTTTACAAGCCTTGGCTGAGCAAGGACGTTTGGTACGTTTGCCACAAAACAAAATTGGTACCTACAACAAAGCCAATAAAGCTTACATGGCTTTTGAACAGGAGCATGAGCGTGAGCCTTCAACTGAAGAACTCGCTGATATCCTGGAGATGAGCGAAACTGAAATCAACAACATTTTCCAAAGCAACACCCGTCATACCTCACTGGATGCACCCGTGCACGAAGCTGAAGATGTGGCTATGGGCGATTTGCTGGAAGGAAGTGACGATACTGATGAGGATGTGATGAAAGACTCACTCCGCAATGAAATTCGCAGGGTGTTAAAATCACTCAGCCCCCGTGAAGCTGAAATTGTGAATGCTTATTTTGGACTGGATGGCGAAAATGGAGTTACCATTGAGCAGATTGGTCAGAAATATGATCTCACAAAAGAGCGGATCCGTCAAATCAAAGAGCGTGCTATTAAACGCTTGCAAAAAGCCCGTTTCAGCAATGCACTGAAAAGTTACCTGGGCAATTAAGTTTGGAATGTTAATGGGTATTAAGTATTCAATCCGCCCCTTTCTGGGGCGGATTTTTGTTTTATGAATGCAGTCATGATGTTAATTCTCCATCAACAACGAATAATCCTTTGCCATGCTTCCATAACTTTGCACTTCCATGAAAGGACACATCATTTCTCTTTGTTGTTTACTCCTCATTGCCTGCGAAAAGAAAGTGGAGTTTGATTTAAAAGAATCTCCCACCTTGCTCACTGTAGATGCCAGTATTGAAAGCAATGAGCCGCCGGTGGTGATACTCACCAAAAGTTTAAATTATTTCTCTAAGGTTTCAGCCGATGTGATTGCCAGCAGCCTGGTGAAAGATGCAGAAGTGTTTGTAAGCGATGGAACAAAAACCCATAAGCTGCGCCGTTACGATATTACCATTCCCGGTGCTAATGTGCCCTTCAGTTTTTATTCAAGCGACCCTGCTTCACCCGCCACCATCATTACCGGTGAATTCGGGAAAAGCTATTCGCTCCGAATTGTATGGCAAGGCAAGGAATACAGTTCCACCACAACGATTCCCTTGCTCACTAAAAAAATTGATTCGCTCTGGTATGCCAAACCGCCTAATACACCGGATACCAGCAAAAAAATGGTGGTAAAAGCAAGAGTAACGGATCCGCCCGGTTTTGGGAACTACATCCGCTATTTTACCAAAGTAAACAGTGCGCCTTTCCTGCCCGGTCTGAATTCCGTTTTTGATGATGCGCTGGTGAACAATACCACTTATACCGTGGATGTAGACCAGGGTGTGGACCGCAATACAGATATTGATATTGATAACTACGGATTCTTTGCCAAAGGCGATACGGTAACCATTAAGTTTAGCAATATTGATAAAGCCACTTTTGATTTCTGGCGAACGGTTGAATTCAGTTACCAAAGCATCGGCAACCCGTTTTCATCTCCCACTAAAATTCTGGGTAACATCAGCAACGGGGCATTGGGTTATTTTGGCGGTTATGCCAACCAGTTTAAGACAGTTGTCATTCCAAAGTAGTATTTTATCCACAACCAGCCGCTCTGTAACTAAAAAGACAAAAACCAATTTGTCACTCCCTTATTTTTGACGATTACAAGAAGAATATTATGGAAGCAGCAGAAAAAGTACATTGTTTGATTATCGGCAGCGGCCCTGCAGGTTATACCGCCGCCATTTATGCCTCAAGAGCCAATTTAAAACCGGTATTGTACCAGGGTATTCAACCGGGCGGACAATTAACCATTACCACCGAAGTAGAAAATTATCCCGGTTATGCTGATGGTGTGCAAGGCCCGGAGATGATGGTGGATTTTGAAAAACAGGCCAAGCGTATGGGGGCAGATATCCGCTATGGATTGGCTACTAAAGTTGATTTTACGGGTCCCGTTCATAAAGTTTGGATTGATGATGAAAAGTTAATTGAAGCAGATAGTGTGATTATTTGTACCGGTGCCAGCGCTAAATGGCTTGGACTGGAAAGTGAACAACGCTTAAACGGTTATGGTGTAAGTGCCTGTGCTGTGTGCGATGGATTTTTCTTCCGTGGTAAAGAAGTAGCCATTGTAGGTGCGGGTGATACAGCGGCAGAAGAAGCCTTATACCTTAGCAAACTTTGTACTACCGTTCACATGCTCATTCGTAAAGATGCCATGCGTGCCAGCAAAGTGATGCAGGAACGTGTGATGAATGCGCCTAACATTAAAATTTACTGGAATACGGAAACGCTTGGAATCCTGGGCGATAATAAAGTAGATGGTATGAAGGTGAAGAATAATAAAACAGGAGAGGAGAGTGTGATACCTGTACAAGGCTTCTTTGTAGCTATTGGTCATGAACCCAACTCTGCTATTTTCAAACCATGGATTGATATGGATGAAGCAGGTTATATCAAAACCATTCCGGGTACGTCCAAAACAAATATTGAAGGTGTATTTGCAGGAGGTGATGTACAGGATAAAATTTACAGACAGGCAGTAACTGCGGCGGGTAGTGGTTGTATGGCGGCATTGGATGCGGAGAGATATTTATCACATAAAGGGGTTGTGTAATTTCTCTGATTATATTATTTTTAAGACTATGAAAAATACATTATTAGCACTTAAGGTCTTTATTCTTATACTCTTTTTGATTTCGTCATGTACAAAACAAAATGAAGATTCGGATAATTCTGATCCTGTAAATCCAAATCCACAGCCAACCTCAATTATTTCAGGACGATGGAAAGTTGTAAATGATTCGTTAGCAAATATTGGAGATTATTATAATGGAGGTTTTCCTATGCCGGGAAATTATATTGGTAACTCATCAGATTTCATGGATTTTAAGTCAAATGGAGAGGTAAATTTTAAAATCTATTGGTACACGGGGACATGTAAATATAATTTATTGTCTGACTCCAGTATTTCAATTCTACAATTCCAACCAACGATGCACAAGGCTAAAATTATTAATGTAACCAGCACAAGTTTAACTCTGTATGGTACTGATACAAGTTCAAACGGGGGGGTCTTGATCAAAATTATCAACCTAAAAAGATAATTTGTGAATTTAAATTATGGGGAAAGTAGTATTAAAAGTCCTGCATCTCCGCAGGACTTTTTAATTTCACCGCATGATTGCAGTTCATCTGGAAGATTTAAAATTTCATGCTTATCATGGTTTGTATGCAGGGGAAGAAAAAACAGGCGGACCATTTGAAGTAAACCTCACTGTTTGGTACCAGCCATCAGCACCCGTTACTTCCTTAGAGCAAACCATTAATTATGTAACACTGTTTGAGCTGGTAAAGCAGCGAATGCAGCAACGCAGCAGTCTGCTGGAAACAGTGGCAGAAGATATTTGCAGTAACATTCACACCCGTTTCAACGTTATACAGAAAGTGGAGTTGAGTATTTACAAATGCTCACCGCCCATTGAAGGATTTGAAGGCAAGACAGGTATTACGATGATCAAAACCTATTAACCCTTTATGCTGAAACGCTTTGTTCTGTTTTTATGCATCACCGTTTCCATTCAAAGCATTGCCCAGCCGGTTGAAGAACTGGTAAAGCAGGCTGATGCATTGGAAAAAGAAATGAAAGAGCCGGAAGCTTATGCAAAGTTTAAAGAGATTGTAAGACAACATCCGCAGCACCTCTACGCACTCAACAAATGCAGTGAACTGGCCAGCCGTATCGGCCGTATGCAAAACACCAAAGAAAAACAAGCTGATTTTTACAGAGCTGCAAAAATCTACGCAGAGCGTGCATTGAAAGTAAATCCTAAGGACAGTGATGCCAATATGGTAATGAGCCTGGCATATGGTCGTATGGCTTTGCTCCTGAGCGGCAAAGAAAAAGTAGCGTATGTACGTGATATTAAAATTTATGCAGAACGTGCAGTAGCTTATAATCCCAAAAATTTCAAAGCCCTGCATGTATTGGGTAAATGGCATTATGAAGTAACGAGTTTGAATGCTGTAGAAAAAGCGGGACTTAAAGTTTTTTTCGGCGGTTTACCCAAAGCAAGCTATGATTCCAGTTTATATTTTTATCAAAGAGCAGGTGCGTTAAGTCCGGGTTTTGTGTTGAACTATTTAGAAATGGCGAAAGTTTATTACAAACAAAAAAATAAAACCCGGGCCATTGAATTGTTGAGGCAGGCTATGAAACTGCCGGATGCTACATCAGAAGATGCATTGGTAAAAAAAGAAGCAGGCGAGTTACTGAAAGAGTGGAACTGAAATGAAGTACGAGGTAGGAAATACGAAGTAAGAAGTATGATGTAAGAAGTATGACGTACACCTCTGTATGATTTCAACTCTTACTCATTGAGAATGTTTATCCCTCCAAGGGAGGGGTAGAGGAGTTTTAAACAATCAGAATGATTAACAGGGGTGGGTATCACAGCTATACAAATTGAAATCCATCACAAAAAAGCTTACTCATTTTAATTTCAATATTTTTGCCCATCAATCACTTCCTTTGAGCAAAACTGTTTTTTTATTTACGCCGCCGTTTACACAGCTGAATACCCCATATCCTGCAACGGCGTATCTCAAAGGATTTTTGAACACCAAAAACATTTCTTCTCTCCAGGCAGATTTAGGTATTGAGGTAACGCTGCAACTGTTTTCAAAAAAAGGGTTAACACATTTGTTCTCCTTAATGAAAGAAGGTGAGGAGCTTTCACTAAATGCCCAACGTATCCTTGCCTTAAAAGATGATTATATCCGTTGCATTGACGACGTTATTCTTTTTCTCCAGGGAAAAAACCCAACCATTGCCCATCTCATTGCATCCCGCAATTTGTTACCGGAAGCAAACCGTTTCCAGGAGTTAACAGATTTTCAATGGGCTTTCGGCTCCATGGGTCTGCAGGATAAAGCCAAGCATATTGCCACATTGTTCCTCGAAGATCTTTCTGATTTCATCAAAGAAACCATTGATGAGCATTTTGGATTCAGTCGCTATGCAGAGCGGTTGGGCCGCAGTGCCAACAGCTTTGATGAATTGTATGCAGAACTGCAACAACCATTAAGTTATGTAGATCAATTACTCATTCAATGTTTGCAAGAGCATATTGAAACCGTTCAGCCAAAACTTGTTTGCATTTCTGTGCCTTTCCCCGGCAATTTGTTTGCTGCCTTTCGGAGTGCACAATGGTTGAAGCAGCAGCATCCTGAAATCAACGTATGCATGGGAGGCGGTTTCCCCAATACAGAATTACGTTCGCTCAAAGATGTACGTGTGTTTGAGTTTTTTGATTTCATTACGTTGGATGATGGAGAAGCACCCATAGAACAACTCATCAAATTCATTCATCATGAAATTCCTGTAAAGGAATTAAAACGCACCTTCCTGTTACAGGATGATACTGTTGTCTATATCAACAATGCTTCCTGCAAAGATTATAAACAGGCGGATGTAGGCACACCGGATTACAATGATCTGTTGCTGGATCAATACATATCAGCCATTGAAGTGGTGAACCCCATGCACAGTTTGTGGAGCGATGGCCGATGGAACAAACTCACCATGGCCCACGGATGCTATTGGGGCAAGTGCACTTTTTGTGATATTTCATTGGATTATATCAAACTCTATGAACCTGTTGCTGCAAAACTTTTGGTGGATAGAATGGAAACTATCATGGCTCAAACCGGCAACAACGGTTTTCATTTTGTAGATGAAGCGGCGCCACCTGCACTCATGCGTGAAGTGGCGTTGGAAATTCTACGGAGAAAATTAGTGGTGAGCTGGTGGACGAATATCCGCTTTGAAAAAAGTTTCACCCGTGATTTATGTTTGTTGTTGAAAGCCAGCGGCTGTATTGCCGTAAGCGGCGGACTGGAAGTGGCCAGTGACCGTTTGCTGGAGCTTATTCAAAAAGGCGTCACTGTTGCACAGGTAGCCAAAGTAAATAAACATTTTAAAGAGGCCGGTATAATGGTGCATGCTTATTTGATGTATGGTTTTCCTACACAAACAGCACAGGAAACGATGGATTCACTGGAGATGGTACGGCAACTGTTTCAAACCGGCGTGTTGCAATCTGCATTCTGGCACCAGTTTGCAATGACCGCCCATAGCCCGGTGGGTATGAATCCTGAACAGTACAAAGTAAAACGGGCAAAAGAAGTAGCCATCATCTTTGCTGATAATGATGTGGAGCATATAGATGAAACAGGAACTGATCATGAAAGTTTCAGTTTTGGGTTGAAGAAATCACTGTTCAACTATATGCAGGGAATCGGCCTGGAAGAACCATTGCATAAATGGTTTGATATGAAAGTGCCAAGAACCACCGTAGCACCTGGAACCATTCTCAATATTGTTGCTGAAGAAGAATTACTGCTGAGTAAACCCGGTACCAAAATTCTTTTCATCGGTAAATTGATAAGCACAGAAGTGATCACCAAGTCCAAAAAAGGAAACAGTTGGGAATTATTGCAACTCAACTTCGTTACCAATAAAGAAACGATTTCCATACAGGTAGATAAGGAAAAAGGAGCGTGGCTGGCACAACTCTTACCGCAACTTTCAGTACATACATTCCCGCCTAAAACATTACAGCAGGTAAAAGAATCCTACGATGCCCATGGCTGGGATGATTTTGAATTGTTTTTTGATAACAAACCGGTGGGGCAGTTATGGAAAGCAGGATTGCTTCGGTTGTAACGGTTTATTGAAGAATGTTACATAGCGCCACTCCCTTATTTTTGCACTCTAATTTTTTGTTATGCGTAAAGTATCACTGGTTGTATTGATTTGTTTTGTTGCAGTTACCAGCACATTTGGATGGGGCGCCAACGGTCATCGTATTGTAGGTGCTATTGCAGATTCTTACCTCAGTAAAAAAGCAAGAAAAAATATTGCTGCTATTTTAGGGAACGAGTCAATTGCCATGGGCAGTAACTGGGCCGATTTTATAAAGAGTGATTCTACGATGAAATATTTAGATCCCTGGCATTATGTCAATATCAAACCGGGATTGGACTATGCAGCTTTTGAAACACAGATAAAACAGGACACAGGAGTAAACGCCTATACCAAAATCAATTTCCTGGTGGCTGAACTGAAGAACAAAAATCTTTCTGCCGAGCGGAAACAGTTTTGTCTGCGTATGCTCATTCATATGGTGGGTGATATTCACCAGCCGATGCATGTGGGCCGTGCTGAAGATTTAGGCGGTAACCGTATTCGTGTGCAATGGTTTAATGATCCCACCAACCTGCACGCTTTGTGGGATGATCGTTTGATTGAACAGCAAAAGCTCAGCTATACCGAGTTTGCAACAGCCATCAACCATACCACAACAATACAAAGAGCTACATGGCAACAACAACCCAGGGAACAATGGTTTTTTGAATCCTATCAATTAGCGGATCGTATTTATAAAAGCATTACCCAGCCGGAGCAAAAACTGGGCTATCGTT
This sequence comes from Lacibacter sp. MH-610, assembly GCF_045780045.1. NCBI lineage: Bacteria > Pseudomonadati > Bacteroidota > Chitinophagia > Chitinophagales > Chitinophagaceae > Lacibacter > Lacibacter sp. MH-610. The sequence continues at coordinate 2,793,529 of NZ_CP116002.1, read as the reverse complement.
ATAACTATGATTTTATAGAGGTGGTGAACCAGCAATTGTTGAAAGGTGGTGTACGTTTGGCAGGCTTGCTGAATGAAATTTTTGGGTGATATTTTTTGCTTGAATTATTTTAGTTTCTGATCGCATTCAAATAATCAGATTCCCGTCATGTCGACGATATGAGACATCTCTGTAGAATAAGACTTTTGCGGATTGTAATGTTGTTCAGCTTTTGTGCTTTTTACTGATTTACGCAACGTCCCCATTTAATGGTTTGCAGATCATCAGCAAATGAATTTGGGAGATGTTGCTGAGAAGGAAAAAACTCTCAAGTTGTTGACATTTATTTAATCGTCAATTCAACTGTTCTTCACGCTATTTAGGAAATAGGTTTCCATGTTTCCTTTTCCTTTAACATAAATGGTGCGACCTTCTTCAAATATAAACTTGTCTTTAAGTGTTAAAAAGACATCTCGTGTTACCATTATTTTATTGGCTTCACTATGAGATTCCATTCTGCTTGCTGTATTGACGCTGTCCCCCCACAGGTCATAAGCAAATTTGCTGTTACCTATAACTCCCGCAACAACAGGGCCCGTGTGTATGCCAATTCTTATTTTACAATTAGTAAAAAAGCCTACTCCTTTATTCATAATTTCCAGCATTTCTAACCCGCACCTCGCTATTAATTCGCAATGGTGGTCATTGCGTTCAGGAACGCCACCTGCCACCATATATGCGTCACCAATGGTTTTAATTTTTTCCAATCCAAATTTTCTTGTGATGTTATCGAATTCTGAAAATAAATCGTTAAGTAATTCAACAAGCTTTTCTGGTTCTATATTTTGCGATAGCTTGGTAAACTCAACAATATCCGCAAACAAGATTGTAGCTCCGTCAATTCTTTCAGCTATTGTAGAAGTATTGTCATTTTTCAATTTTGAAGCTATGGAAGGTGGTAGAATATTTAACAATAAATTTTCTGACTTCTTATGAGCTTCTTCAATTTCCTCTTGTGCCTTATTAAGACTACGGTAGTGATAGGCAGTTAATGCAAAAATGATAATAGCCAATCCAATCATACTGAGGAGTCTGCCGAACTTAAAAAAATCCGGGGGAGCATTTACAAATGCACCTTTGTCAGTCGAATATAATTCGACTGCGATGAAGGCCAATAGCGAAGAAATGGATATGAGCACAATATACTTAAACTGGGTTTTTGGAAATATATAAAAAGAGGCTATGGCTGCAGTTATTAAATACAAGTGATTTTCAGAATCCCTTCCCAGTTGAAAGGCATTTAATGTAACACAGATTATGGCGCTTCCGTATAAAAACACCCTGGCTACCAGGTAATACCTGTAATAGTTAAAAACGAAAGTGCCTAACCAAACAGTTGGGAAAAAAATACAATTGAATAATACATTCTTTGAATCAGGTAATAAGGGAATAAAAAATAAAGAAAGAGGTAACAGCCAAAGTACTGCTATAAAACATATTCCATTGGTTACCCTTATATACTTAGCTTCATTAATGACAAGATCAGAGGTAATGCCAATATTTATAATTTTATTCAATAGTCGAGTTATTGGCATTTTCATGAATTCTGTGTTTTAAAACCGGCTAATATTTTAAACAGGAAAGACATTATTTAAAACTAATTCTGCTTTAGTTATTTTCATTAAAAAAAAGAATCATCTAAATTTACATCAAGATACTAAAAAAGGCATTATCATGGCTTCATTCGGAATGACGGTGAAAGAGTTTGATGAATCGCTTTTTTTATCCTGTGACATCGGAGTCCCGTCATGTCGACGATAGGAGACATCTCTGCAGAATAAGACTTTTGCGGATTGTAATCTTGTTCAGCTTTTGTGCTTTTTAGTACTGATTTACGCAACGTCCCCATCCAGCGGTTTGCAGGTTATCAGTAAATGAATTTGAGAGAAGTTGAGAAGGAGGCGTTATTCGTCCGCCGACATAAAACAAATGCAATGTTAGCGGTTCGGCTTTTTGTCTTTCAACTTGTTTAAATCATTTTTTGTAATCCAAAGAAAGTGTCCAACAGTGTCGGTCAAATCTTTGTATCTTATCAGGTCTCCAAATATTTTTGAGTTGTCAAACTTTGTTGATTTGATAACTGCAAATTTGTAAAAACTTTCTTCTTGTCTGCCAAGTTCAATATTGTCAAAATAAATGGTATCGTTTGCAACACGATATGTTCCTTTAATTTCTGAAATACCAAAACAGCCAATTCTTTCTCTGAAGGTGTAGTCGTCTTTGAGTTTGAGAGTTGTCAAGCAATTTGCTGCACCTTCTCTTTCTGCAACTAATATGTCTGTTACTTCAAACTTGTCAAAGTCTACAATTCCCAATGGTTTGAAATAAGTCAATAACAACACAGTTGTCAATAGTCCAATTAAGATGAACCTGTGGCTTTGTTTAAACTGCTCTTTAACTGCAAAGTAAATCTGTCGCAGAAGAGCTATTGCAAGTCCTAAATAAACCGCCACTAATAAGATAAAAGCAGGAATAGCAAAAAGTCCAAGTTTTCCTTCCCAATAATATGTCGTGTTGACCAGTAGAAAGAAAATAATTGTCGTGATGTAAAGTCCTTTATTTTTCAATGTGTGAAGTATGTCGTTTTAAGCTGACTGCCAACATTTGTATTTGCGCATCAATTTATTCAAATTGATATTGATTCTCAAAACGAATTTAACCAAAATTCACTTCATATCACCTTCCCCCGCCACTTCCCACTCCTGATATAAGCGTAGGCCATCACAAAAATCACAATCCAATACAATATTTCAGAAGCCCAGGCCCAGGTTAAATTGAGATGCCATACTTCCAGTACCAGGTACACATAGATAATGTAAACCATAATAGTTACTGCTTCAATGAGCAGGTTCACCTTGGTATTACCGGTGCCGGTAACAGCATTTAACCATATCACTGAAAAACTCATAAACATCATGCCCACTGTTACAATACGCAAAGGGGGAATGGCTGCATCAACAAAAGCTGCTGAAAGTTGAAAGAAGGAGAGCAGCTCTGCTGCAAAAAGGTTAAAAAGTACAAACATGAAGGTGGTGGCAATCAAGCTCAACCGCATAATGCGGTGAATGAGTTTTACCACTTCATCTTTTCTTCCCTGGCCAATGATATTACTCACCATGGCATTGGTAGTACTTGCAAAAGCCCAGATGAAAATACCGGTAAGCGAAAAAATATTCCGCATCACATTGCTGATCGCCAGTGCCCGTTCGGGTTCCTCCGGAAAAATAAGTTTACCATTCCTCTCAATGAGAATATAAAATAATAACCAGGTAATGAGGCTTATGGAAAACTGGCCGATCAATGGTGCTGCAATATTCAAAATGAGCTTTGAAATAGTTTTACTGTAAGCCCTGTGTCTGAACAAATGAAAACGCTGGTGCAGTTTTAATATAAAAATTAATGCATACACTGTAATCATTCCGATAAACTCTGCCAGTACACTGGCATAAGCTGCTCCGTTAAATCCCAGCCTGGGCATTCCGAAATGACCATTTATGAGACTGTAGTCAAAGAAAATGTTGGCGCCTGCTTCCACAAAGGTTCCAATCATTAAGAAACGGCTGTTATTGGTACCCACAAGAAACGCATTCCCCATCTGGAAGAGATAAAGAAAGGGCAGCCCCCAAACCCTGATGCGGAGAAACTCAATGGCATTGGCATCCACCTTTTCTGACTGTAACGCATTATGAAAAATAAAAGGAGTAATAAAGTAAGTAAGCGTAATGCCCACAGCCGCCATCACTGCTGCTATACGCACACCTTGCGCAAACAGTTTGCCTATTTCATCAACACGGTTTTCCCCGGCTCTTCTGGCAATAAGCGATTGAAGTGCATTGTTCAATCCATTACCAATTACGGCTACTATTAAAAAATAAACACCCGTAATGCCGGCTGTACCAAGGTATTCTTCCCCCAGGCCGCTGATGAAATAGTTATTAGCCGTAAAATTCAAAAATGGTACCAGCAGCGAGAGGCTGATGGGCAATGAGATGGATAAGATCTGTTTGTTGGTTATATCCAGCCGTAAATCATTCTTCGGTAAAGGCGTTTCCACACTGTAAAATTTGCAGCGAAATTATGTGATTTATCTCTGCCTTATTCTTCCTATTATTGCAGTGTTAAGAATTGTAAGAAATGCACTGTAGCAGTTCCTTCAGTTTGGTTTAAACAAAGAACATTGTTACACCCGGTTTATTTTTTTAAGAACAATGCCATTGATCCGGCAACACAGCATTTGCTGGTGCAGCATCATGATTCCTTTTGCGGATTTGTGCTGTTTGATCCGCAGCAGCAACAGGTGCATGGATGGGTGTTGTATGAACTGACGGCGCCATTGGATGAAACAATGCTTTCTCAGTTTACAGAACGGCAGGAATGGCTTCGTTCTTCTTTCCGCTCCGTAACCATTGCAGATTATAATGCGGTGAATACATTGGTGCCAAAACCTTTGTTTGTGCCGGGTAGTGAAAAACAATTATTAGAAGTAGTGCCCGGTTTGCATCATAACCATATTTTACTGGAAGATGCCACGGCTGATGTGGTAAATATTTTCCAGGTGCCTGCGGCAGCTTATACCGCTTTTGCCCGCTTGTTTCCTGCCGCTAAATGGAAGCATCACGAAACAGCCGTATTACAACAGTTGCCCACAGAAGAAGCAAAAATTAATATGGAGCTATGGTTTCACCGTATGTTTCTTTTTGCTGAACAAAATGGTAAATGGCTGCTGTTACAACAGCGTGCTTATCAAACACCGGAAGATGTATTGTACCATGTGCTTAACTGCAAACAACAGTTTGGCATGCGGGATGAAGTAATGGTAACAGTTACAGGAATGATTGAAGAACAATCAGCTTTATACAAACTCTTGCATCAGTATATTCTAAACCTGGAACCGGAGCAGCAACTGGTATATGGTTTTCCGCCCAATACATCGGATATTCCCAATCATACCAAATCATCTCTCGACCGTATTTTAACATGCGTATCATAAGCGGCAAATTCGGAGGAAGAAGTTTTCAGCCACCGGCTAATATGCCTTATACAAGGCCCACAACAGATATTGCCAAAGAAGGGCTGTTCAACATCATTCAAAACAATATAGAAGTTGAAGGCATCAAAACACTGGATCTGTTTGGAGGCACCGGAAGCATCACCTATGAACTGGCAAGCCGTGGCGCCGCTGATCAAACCATTGTAGAAAAAGATGTGCAGATGAGTGGCTTCATCAATACGATGTGTAAAAAGCTGGGCATTGATGTAAAACTGGTGAAGATGGATGTGTTCAGATTCATTGAACAATGCAATGAACAGTTTGATTTTATTTTTGCAGGTCCGCCTTACGCATTGGGTACCATTGATGAATTGCCCAAGCTCATTGTTGAGAAAAAATTACTCAAAGAAGCTGGATGGTTTGTACTGGAACACACACCCAGGAACAGTTATAAAAATTACCCGTTGTTTAAAGCAGAACGGAATTACGGAACAACGGTATTTTCAATATTTGTAAATTCAAAAGCAGAGTAGCCATCAACAGACCTGGAGGCGAATTATATTCTTTGTTTCTTTGTGTCTTCGTGGTAAAACAAATAAATTTTGACCAAACAGCAAGCAAGAAAACTTTATACTGAAAAGCGGATGCAACTGCCGGTTGCAGACCGGAACCGCTTTGATGATCTCTTGCTTATACAATTTCAAAAATTAGTATTGCCTGAAATTTTGCTGGTACACACTTATCTTGCTATGGAAGCAAAGAAAGAATTTGCAACGGATGCCATTCTGCATTATATGGAGTTTCAGCATCCGGGTGTACAGTTTGTAATACCAAGGGTGAATGCTGAAACCAATGAGCTGGATAATATCCTGCACACAGAAGATTTATTGTTTACCACTAATTCATGGGGCATTGCAGAACCGGTAGATGGTACTGTAGTTGATGCAAAGGAAATTGACCTGGTGCTGGTGCCTTTGCTTGCCTTTGATACTGCAGGTAATAGAGTAGGTTATGGCAAAGGTTACTATGATAAATTATTGGCACAATGCCGCCGTGATGTACTAAAAGTGGGTTTCAGTTATTTTGAACCCCTTGATAAAATCGCTGATTCTGCTTCATTTGATATACCTTTAAGTTACTGCGTTACGCCGCATCGTATTTATGAATTTGGCTAATATCACATTTCAATCCATACGTTTCTTATTGTTGCCTTTTGCATTGTTGTATGCCTTGATCATTTGGGTACGCAACCGGTTGTATGATAAAAAACTGCTGGAGTCAGTTTCATTTAACCTGCCCATCATCTGTGTTGGTAACCTGAGTGTGGGAGGTACCGGTAAATCACCGATGATTGAATACCTTATCCGTTTGTTGAAGGAGGAGTATCAACTGGCGGTGCTGAGCCGTGGTTACAAACGCAAAACCAGTGGATATGTACTGGCTAATGAAAATACAGGTGCACTTGAGATAGGCGATGAACCCATGCAGTTCTATTCCAAATTTCCTGAAGTGGCAGTAGCAGTTGGTGAAAAAAGGGTGGAAGCTGTTCCGCAATTGCTGCAGGACCGGCCGAAAACAGAAGTTATTTTACTGGATGATGCATTTCAGCATCGTTCTATTCTTCCGGGCTTTTCGATTTTGCTTACTGATGTCAATAATCTCTACACTAAAGATTTTTATCTCCCCACCGGTGATTTAAGGGATGAGGTAAGAAGCAGCAGAAGAGCTGATATCATTGTTGCTACTAAGTGCAAACCCACGTTTAATGAAGAGCACCGTGCAAAAGTTACAAAGGATTTAAGCCCCCTGCCGCATCAGCAATTGTTTTTCAGTACCATTGAGTATGGGGTGCCGCATCATATTCTTAACAACAGTCAAACCTATCATCTGCATAAAAACCTGGAAGTATTGCTGGTAACAGGTATTGCCAATATTGAACCGCTGAAGCGTTACATCCTTGACAGTACCTATACCTATGAACGTATGAGTTTCAGCGATCATCATATTTTTACGATTGATGATTTAAATGAAATTAAAAACAGGTTTGCCGGCATCAACAGCGAGCAGAAGATTATTATCACTACAGAAAAAGATGCTGTGAGATTAATGAAGTTTCAAACAGAGCTGCAGGATTTGCCGCTTTTTGTACTGCCCATTCAACATAAAATTTTGTTTGATGAGGAAGAAAAATTCAGGAGTGCTGTGGTTTCGTTTATAAGAAATTTTCATCAACCAAAGCAAACTCCCGTTGAAAATATAATGCAGCCATAAATCCATGAAGACTTCTTTCAATAGTGAGGAAGAACAGATTATTTAAAACACTTACATGAGTAAAAAAAAGACAGATAAAAAAAGAAAGCAGGGTGCAGAAAAACATGCGAGTTACAAAGGAACTGTTGAAATTACCCGCAGTGGTATGGCCTTTGTTACCGTAGAAAATATGCAACGTGATGTCTTGGTGCGTCCGCATCATTTAAACACAGCATTGAATGGGGATATTGTAGAAGTAACCATCTCCAAAGAAAGTAATAGCGGCCGGAATGAAGGAAGTATCACAAAAATTATTGAACGAAAACAGGTAGAATTTATCGGCCGTTTGCAATTCCAGAAGCATAATGTGTTCTTTATTCCTGAAAGCGACCGGCCCATGCCGGATATTCATATTGCATCAGATAAAACAGCGGGTGCTGAAAACAATGATAAAGTAGTTGTAAAGCTTATTGAATGGAATAAAGATAAACGTTTGCCTGAAGGTGAAGTTCTGGAAGTGATCAAAGGTGAAAACGTAAACGACCTCGCCATGAAGCAACTGCTTTTGCAGGGCGGTTTTTCATTGAGCTTTAGTGATGAAGCATTGGAAGAAGCAGCTCGCCTGCCTGAAATCATTTCAAAAGAAGAAACATTAAAGCGAAGAGATTTCCGTGGTACGTTAACCTTTACCATTGATCCTGTGGACGCCAAAGATTTTGATGATGCACTTTCTATTAAAAAACTCACCAACGGGTTGCTTGAAATAGGTGTGCATATTGCCGATGTAAGTCATTTTGTACAACCGGGTATGACATTAGATGATGAAGGATACGACCGGGCCACTTCTGTTTACCTGCCGGACCGTGTGAATCCTATGTTGCCGGAACGCATCAGCAATGAATTGTGCTCTTTACGTCCACATGAAGACAAGTACACTTTTTCGGCGGTATTTAAAATGAGCAGTAAAGGAGAAATCAAAGACGTTTGGCTGGGCAGAACGATCATTCATTCCGATCATCGTTATACCTATGAAGAAGTGCAGCAGATCATTGAAACGGGTGAAGGATTACACAGCGATGAAGTATTACTGCTGAATCAACTGGCGCAGAAGATGCGGAAAGACCGTTTCAAAAAAGGTGCTATTAATTTTTCTTCATCTGAAGTGCGGTTTGTTTTGGATGAAAACAAAAAACCTGTTGGCATTACTGTAAAAGAAAGCAAAGAGTCGCATCAGCTCATTGAAGAATTTATGCTGCTGGCCAATAAACATGTGGCGATGTATATTGGAAGTATTCATGTAAAAGATAAACCGGTGCCGTTTCCGTACCGGGTACATGATACGCCAGACGAAGAAAAATTATTGCCGTTTATTTCTTTTGCCAAAAAGTATGGTCATAAGTTTGATAACTCATCACCGGAAAAAATTGCCGCCTCCTTTAATCAATTATTAAATGATGTGCAGGGTAAACCTGAACAGCATGTGCTCGAGACGCTGGGCATACGCACCATGGCCAAAGCGGTTTATACTGCCGAGAATATCGGTCACTATGGACTGGGGTTTGAACATTATTGTCATTTTACTTCGCCGATCCGTCGTTATCCAGATGTAATGGTGCACCGGATTTTACAGCAATGCCTGGATGGAGAACCCCAGATTGATAAAAAGATGGAGCAGAAATGCCGTCATTGCAGTGAACGGGAACGGGCGGCTATGGAAGCAGAACGTGCTGCCAACAAATACAAACAGGTAGAATACATGAGTGAGTACCTGGGTGAAGATTTTGACGGTGTGGTGAGCGGAGTGGCCAGTTTTGGATTTTGGGTAGAAACAGTTGAACATAAATGCGAGGGACTTGTTAGTTTGTTTTCCATAAGTGAACTGGATGATTTCCGATACATTGAGGAAGATTATTGTTTGGTGGGCAGAAGAAGCGGTAAAACATTCAGAATCGGAGAGAAGGTGCGGATCAAAGTGGTGGCTGCCAACCTGGAAAAGCGTCAACTGGATTATGAATTGGTAGTACCCAATGCATTGCCAACCGTTAGACAAAATGGAAATGCAATGGCTAAGCAGCCGAAGAATAAAACAAGCAGCCCGAAACAGTTTGGGCAGAAAAAAAGAAAGAAAAGATAGTCATGAAATCGTTTGAAGAATTATTAAAATCTTTTGAAACCTATTTCAGCGAACGGCAATTCCCATCGTCGCCTGCAACACTATACGATCCTGCACAATACATTCTTGGTATTGGTGGTAAAAGGGTTCGCCCGGTTTGTGTACTCATGGGCAATGAATTATTTGATGATCTTAAAGAAGATGCCTATCATGTAGCAGCTGCTGTTGAACTGTTTCACAATTTCACATTGATCCATGATGATATTATGGATAAAGCACCGCTGCGCAGAGGGATGCAAACGGTACATACAAAGTATGGTGAACCTACGGCTATACTTGCCGGGGATGCTACTTTTGTTCAATCGTATGTAAAACTTTCGGCCATACAACCACCTTTATTACAGGAAGTAATGCCCCTGTTTAACAGAACCGCACTGGAAGTATGTGAAGGTCAGCAACTGGATATGGACTTTGAACAAAAAGCAAGTGTGAGCCTTGATGAGTATGTTGAGATGATTACGTTAAAAACATCTGTATTGCTGGCGGCCAGTTTAAAGTTAGGTTCCATCATTGGCGGAGCCAGTAAAGGCAACAGGGATCATTTATATGAATTCGGAAAAAATCTTGGCATCGCTTTTCAGATTCAGGATGATTATTTGGATGCTTTCGGGGATCCTGCAAAATTCGGCAAGCAGGTGGGTGGCGATATTTTAGCCAATAAGAAAACATTCCTGATGATTCATGCTTTGGAAACAGCTTCACCATCTGATAAAGAAAAATTAGAGCAGTTACTGCAGTCCAACCCTGAAGATAAAATAGCGCAGGTACTTGCCATCTTTAAAAATGCCGGTGTTGATTCATGGGCTCTACAGCTAAAGAATGAATATTTTGAAAAAGCACTGCAGCACTTAGATGCCATTGCAGTCATGAGTAAACGTAAAGAGCCGTTGCAGCAACTGGCAAAATTTTTAATACAGCGGGAGTATTGATGATAAGAATTAAATAAGCACAAGAGTGCGACGCCACATCTGTTGAACAGTATTCATCAAGCTTGTACCATATGGCATTTTTCTTTGCGAAAGCAAAGTACCTGTAAAAGACTTGTGCTTTCCCTATTTTTCCCTATTTTGAACCCTTCAAAACCAATCTCATGAGCAAGAGTTTATTCCGCACAAAAAAGATTGACCAGATTTTAAAAGATATGCCGGAAGAAGGTCATGGCGGCGGTCTCAACAAAGTGTTGAACGTTCGTGATCTTACCTTTCTCGGTATTGCCGCAGTAATTGGTGCGGGTATTTTTTCAACCATTGGTTCCGCAGCTTTTCACGGAGGTCCGGGGGTTTCCTTATTATTCGTTATTACGGCTGTAACCTGTGGGTTTTCAGCTTTGTGCTATGCAGAGTTTGCCAGCCGCATTCCCGTGAGCGGAAGCGCATATACCTATGCGTATGTGAGCTTTGGTGAATTGGTGGCGTGGATTATTGGCTGGGCTTTGATATTAGAGTATGCTATTGGTAATATTGTGGTGGCAATCAGCTGGAGCAGTTATTTCAATAATCTCTTGCAGGGTTTGAATATTCATCTTCCTTTTTGGTTAACTACCAATGGCACTGCTGCCGGTGAAGCGCTGGCAAAAGTGAATGAAGAAATTGCTAAAGGTGTAGCGATGACACCGGATATGCAAACCATCATCAACGGGTTTAACAGTGCACCGGAGTTGATGGGTACCAAACTGTTTTTAAATCTTCCTGCTTTTATTATTGTAGGCTTGATTACGATTCTTACTTATATCGGCATTAAAGAAAGTAAGAAGAGTGCCAATGCCATGGTGGTATTTAAGATACTAGTGATCATTTTTGTAATCATTGTTGGCTTCTTTTATGTAAACACGGATAACTGGAATCCTTTTATGCCCAATGGTTTTACCGGTGTGTTACAGGGAGTGAGTGCTGTGTTTTATGCTTACATCGGTTTTGATGCCATCAGCACCACTGCAGAAGAATGTAAAAATCCACAGCGTGATTTACCACGTGGTATGATGTATGCGTTACTCATCTGTACGGTGTTGTATATTTTGATTGCCCTGGTGTTAACCGGTATGGTGCATTACAGTGAATTGAAAGTAGATGATCCATTGGCCTATGTATTTGATAAAATCGGGTTGAAATGGATTGGCTATATCATCAGCATCAGTGCGGTTGTAGCAACTACATCGGTGTTGCTGGTATTTCAGTTAGGTCAGCCCCGCATCTGGATGACGATGAGCCGTGATGGTTTATTACCCAAGCGTTTTTCCAATATTCATCCCAAGTATCAAACACCGGCATTTGCTACTATTATCACCGGTTTAATGGTAGCTGTTCCTGCATTAGTGCTTCCTTCTTCTATCATGACGGACTTAACCAGCATCGGTACCTTGTTTGCCTTTGTATTGGTTTGCCTGGGTGTTTTATTCCTGCCCCGCATTCAAAATGCAGGTGCCGGTAAATTCAAATTGCCTTATATCAACGGGCAATATATTATGCCTGCGATATTGGCTTTGTTTATTTATTTATTCCGCACAAGAGTAGTTGATGCTGTAACTAATATTTCTAATGAATCACACCAGGAAATATTGTTCCTTGTATTTTTATTAATAGCAGTGGTTGTAACTGCTTATACCTTCATCCGCAAATATTCACTTATCCCCGTGCTGGGAGCTTTGAGTTGTTTGTACCTGATGATTGAAATACCTGTTGCCAGCTGGTTCTGGTTTTTTGTGTGGATGGGAGTGGGACTGCTCATTTATTTCTTCTACGGTTATCGTAAAAGCAAATTATCAGCTTAAAAGCTGTTATTCTAAAATTCAAAAGCTGTTGCAGGTTCCTGCCACAGCTTTTTTTGATTTTGGGTAAACTATAATGTAGGGTTATATCAAATAGCGTATTGCTGCGTTAAAGTATTGTTGATCACTTTAAAACTTTCCCCTGCAGCAACAATCTGGTAAGTATTATCCATAGCACGTATGTTGGGTTTGGATAAATGTTTCTGATCATAAGGCTCCAGCAAATCTGTTTCTTCTATAAAAGTTCCGTGGCTGTCAAAGGTTCTTTCAATCACCCTGTATTGAAAATGCCAGGGGTTTACATCATCGCTGTGCTGGCCGTTGAGTGTAACATCATCATTAAAACCTTCAAAAATCAATTCGCTGGTATGCTCACGGTTCTGATTAAGCTGTTCTGTAATTTCAATGAGTTCATTCATAGCAGGGTCGCCGTGTACAATACCGCTGTCCCAAACATTTTCGCCATTGAGGAATACTTTTAAACGGTTGTCAACGTGTTTTACGTTCACGAAATATTTCTTTTCCATAACACTTACATTTTGTTTTGTGGTTGATGAATTTGAACAGGCTAATTTCGGCAGAGATGGATTTTGAGCAGATGATGAACGTTACCGCCATTGCTGATTTTGGTTGCTGCTGCGGCTGACTGTAAAACTTTGCTTGTAAAAACCGGATATCTGTCGTAACTTTTACCTGCTCCTTTATAATTGCTCATCTTAAAAACTTGCTTTATGAATCTGATGAATCGTCTTGAAAGCTGGGGTGACAGGCATCACCCGAAATGGCTTGATTTTGTACGTATTGCAGCAGGATTAATCATTATGCTCAAAGGCGTACAGTTTATCAATAACATGCAACCGCTTACAGATCTCATGGCAAAAAGCGGATTTCTCGGTTCAGCTGGTTTAGGCATTGCAGTACATATTGTAGTGTTTGCTAACCTGCTGGGTGGTGCTATGATTTTGTTTGGATTATTAACCCGTGCTGCCTGTATCGTTTTAATCCCCGTGATGCTGGGCGCTATATTTATTGTAAACCTGCCTGCCGGCGTATCACAAACAAATGCCGAACTGTGGCTTTCTGTTATCATATTGTTCCTGCTCATACTCTTTGCCATCGAGGGCAGCGGTAAACTGAGCTTTGATGAATGGATGCGTACCCACAGTGATGAACGACCACATAAACATAAATGGGAATAGCTGTCAAATTCTAATAGGTAAAGCCGCTTCATTTGAAGCGGCTTTATTATTAATCTTAATCTCGTTCATTTATGAATAGCGTGGTTTGTGATGGGCAAGTCCCCCTTGGGGGGATTTAGGGGGCTGTCTTTATCTTTGCATTATGAAATTCCAGGTAGGCGATAAAGTATTACTGATTCATTCCAATGAAGAAGGAGAAGTGGTGGACATCATCAATAAACAAATGGTTACCGTAGATGTGGGCGGTGTGCAGTTTCCTGTTTATACAGATCAGATTGAGTACCCTTATTTTAAACGGTTTACTGAAAAAAAACCGGCTCCTCCCAAACAAAAACAATATGTAGAAAATATTAAAAAGGAAAAAGGAAGTACTATTAAGCAATATAATGTGGGTGAAGGTATCTGGATTTCTTTATTGCCTGTGTTTGATAAAGATGTGTTTGATGATGATGTGGTGGATTATTTCCGTATTTACCTGGTGAATAATACTGCAGCTACTTATGAATTCACATACTTTTTAAGGTTTGATGGCGAAGTGGATTTTGAACTGAAGAATGAGCTCTTGCCTTTTAATGATTTTTATTTACATGATGTGCCCCTGGAAGATTTAAATGATTCGCCCCGTTTTGATTTTGAGTTTGAACTCAAACCCAAAGACAAAAAGAAAGCAGATTATGCGGAAGCCTCTTTTAAAATCAAACCCAAGCAACTGTTTAGACGAATTGAAGAATTGTTATTGAAACAGGAAGCCAGTTTTTCTTACCTGCTCCTCGAAACATATCCTGATAAACCTGTGGAAGAAAAGTTTGACCTGCATAAACTCTCGGGTGCAGGGTACAAAATTTATGATGCCGGCGAAGCAAGGCAGCATATACCACCGGCCCGCAGTGTGATTGATCTGCACGTTGAAAAAATCACCAACTACTGGAAAGGACTCAATAATTTTGAAATTCTTTCGCTGCAGCTCAAAGAGTTTGAAAAATACTATGAGCTGGCTTTGCTGCATTTTCAGCCATCGCTCATCATCATCCATGGAGTGGGAGAAGGAGTGTTGCGTGATGAAATACATGAACGTTTACGAAACAAAAAAGAAGTAAAGAGTTTTGTAAACCAGTATCATCCTTTGTATGGCTATGGAGCTACTGAAGTTTTTTTTGAGTATTGAGAAAAATGTAGAATTATGTACGGTTGTACAAGAGTCCCGCTAAAGACGGGATTTGCAATACGACGCAAATACGTTGAATATTGTTTCAACTGCCGGTAACATCCATATTCCTCATAATTTAATTTTACCTTTACCAACTGCAAACCAGGCTATCGCTTTAAGCAATTAAGGAGGAAAGTCCGGACAGCAAAGGGCAGCCTTCCGGTGAAGAGCCGGGTGGTGCAGCAATGTGCCAACAGAAAGTGCCACAGAAAATAACCACCACGCTACGGCGGGGAAAGGGTGAAAATGTGAGGTAAGAGCTCACAAATTGTAGTGGTAACATTACAGTAGGGTAAACCTAAGGTGCTGAAATGCCATGTAAATCATCGCTTGAGAACGGCCCGTTCAATGATGATGGGTAGGCAGATTGATTCCGTTGTGTAAATGGCGGAACAGATAAATGATAGCCCACGACAGAATCCGGCTTACCGGTTTGCAGATTTTTTTCATCCGGCCTCTTGTGGGCGGATAAACATCAATCCCGATCTGTTTGATCGGGATTGTCCATTTAATGATGGTTTAGCTATTGAAACTTTCTAAGCGTTACAAATAACGTTCCTTCAGCACATTGATATGATGCAGCCAGTGCCCGAGTGTAATAAAGCCAATAGCATTTACCGTTACTTCTTTTCCGCTGGCAATACCACGGCGCTGCAATTCATCTTCACCCAAACTGCTAAACAGGTATTGTGTGGCGCTGCGTACTGCTACAAGTTCGTTTTTAAGATCCTGCAAACTTCGTTGACTTACATCAGCTATGGCTGCAAATGCATCTTCATCAAAGCTGGGTAATGGTTCTGCAGCTTTGCGTGCAATCCAGAGTGCACGGTAAGCAAATATGCGTTCGGCATCAATTACATGCTGGAGCAGTTGCTTTACTGTCCATTTACCTTCGGCATAAGCATAATCAGCTTTGCTGTCCGGTATTGCATTGAGCATGGCGGCAAGCTGTGTTTGTTGTGTTTTAAAAGCTTCCTGAATTTCATCGCCGCTTACTAAATCAATATACTTTTTGAAATACGGCGGGTGGTCGGTTGATAAGGGTTTTGCCATTTTGATTTGTTTTAAAATGAAAAAGTTCTGCAAAACTGCAGAACTTTCCGGGTTTATCCTTTTTTTGTTTTTTTCATTTTGGGGGAAGGTTTAGGTAGCGGTTTAGGAGCAGCCGGTTGCTGGTTCCGTTCACCTTTAAGTGTGGAAGCAATCTTAATGGATTCATAGGCATTTAATAATCCACCGGTCTGGCTTAGTTGATTAAAGCGGATCATTTCTTCCGGATTGCCCGGCTTTTTTACTTCAATGTTTTGTACCTGTGCTCCTTTTTCAATACAATACTTCAACTGCTCAGGTGAAAGATCAGGATAGTAAGAAAGAATTAATGCAGCAACACCGGCCACAACAGGGCTGGCCATACTGGTGCCCTGTGCAAAGCCATAAGTAGTACCGCCGGGTACGGTAGAGTAAATTTTTACACCGGGTGCAAACACATCTACTTCCTTTTTGCCATAATTGGTAAAATCAGCAGCAAGACCGCCGGTTTTAGGATCACCACTGGCACCAACGGTAATAAAATTGGTAGCTCTTTGTTTAGTGTCTTTAAAAACAGGATTGGGAAAATTTTCTGTACTGTCTACGTTATTGCCATCATTACCTGCTGCATGTACCAGTAACACACCTTTGCTCTTTGCATACTGCACCGCTTCATCCACCCATTTCTTTTGCGGAGAAAATCCTTTACCAAAACTCATATTGATAATGCGTGCACCGTTATCAACTGCATAACGTATAGCAAGGGCAATATCTTTATCATACTCATCTCCATCCGGTACGGCACGGATCATCATGATCTTTACATTATTGGCTACACCATCCACACCTACGCCATTGTTCCTGGCAGCAGCTATAATGCCGCTTACATGTGTACCGTGAAAAGGAGTACTTGCCATTACATCAGGATTGCCATAGTAACGGTCGTTGAAATCATAGTAATTATCTTTTACAATATCAGCACGGAAGTTTTTGGGAGGAGCATCCATTGCTTCGGCTTTACGTTCCTGCCCGTTGTAATAATCAGTAAATTCTTTCATGATGGTGGTGTTGGGCGCATCCATCATTTCAAAAGCTTTAAACAAAGTGAGCATGGTAGCTTTTGCATTGGCCTCTTTAGAGTTGCCGGGTTTAAAACCTGCTACTTCGTTGCCGGTGTATTCTTTTTTAAATGCTGTTTTCAGAATAGAATCAGCAGCCGCTGATTGTTTGTACAGGTTGCGGAGAAACAGTATCTGTGATTGTGCATCAGTAGCGCCACCTTCAATATCTTCTTTAGCCTCTTTAAAAATGCGGTACTCTTCTTTTTCTAATGGAGAGAGTTTTGCTTCATCTACATCGCCGCCATACTTTTGCTTGAGTGCATGGTATAAACGGGCTGCTTCCAGTGATTCTTCTTTTACGTTACGGCCATCTTTACCACCCAGGAAGTTCCAGCCATATACATCATCTACATAACCGTTTTTATCATCGTCAATTCCGTTGCCGGGAATTTCTTTGGGATTTTTCCATAACACAGGTTTCAAATCTTCATGCAGCGTATCAATACCACTGTCAATAACTGCTACAATAATGGGAGTGCTTTTTTTATCTTTCAAAAACTCGTAAGCCTGCTCCAGGCTGATGCCGTAGAACCCATCTTTATCGTTGTTTTTGAGGTGCCATCCTTTAAGTACGTCATCTTTCACTGCAGTTTGTGCCTGCGCAGATACGGATAAAACGAGGGCAAGGATATAAAACAACCAAACTGATTTCTTCATGTTTTCAATAAAATTTAGCTGTAAAGATGCAGTAAGATTTGATGCAAACAGTACCGTTCTTCCACATTTTTCCATTTTTTTAGCAAGGTTTTGACGGGGGTATGACAAGCGGGACCCTGTCTTTCGTTTCATACACACTACACTGTGATTCCTGAACAGCAAAAACGGTCTGCACCGCTTTCTTTCCGGTTCAGCAAGAACTGCTGCCTGTTCAGTTTCATTCGCTTTTCCTGCCCGGCGGGTGCTTCTACTTTTGACTCATGCAAACATTTTTAAATCAAAAATTTAATATCATGAAAACGGTTTTAAAAATCGCCATACCCGTGGCAGCGATCCTTATGTTGTTATTGCTGGGTTGTAAAAAAGAAAGCAGTGGGAACAAAGGCAAACAACAGCTTAAAGTTTATCTCACGGATAACCCGGTTAACTTCCAGGCAGTTAATATTAACATTCAGAAAGTGGAAGTAAAGATTGAAGTGGACAGTGCAGGTTTTGAACGTGAGTTTTGGGAAACACTGCAAATACGCCCCGGCATCTACAATATTCTCAACTTTCGCAACGGGGTGGATACACTGCTGGCACAGGGTTTTGTAACAACAGGAGAAATTAAAAAATTACGTATTACGCTGGGAGCCGGTAACAATGTAGTGTTGGATAATGTTACCTACCCGCTTACATTGAAAAAGCCAGAAGTGATTATTGATGTGGATGATATTTCATCCATTAATCCGGGTGAGTTTAAAATTCATATTGATTTTGATGCCTGTGGTTCCATCATCCGTATCAGCAATAATCAATTTGAACTGCAGCCAAGGATCAAAACCTTTGATGATGATCATGACGGACGTATTGAAGGAAAGATATTACCAAGAGAAGCAAAGGCAATTGTATCAGTAACAGGTGGCGGACAAACATTGATTGCTTTGCCTGATGATGACGATGGTGAATTTAAAATCCGTGGTATTAAAGCAGGAACTGTAGATCTTGAAATCAATGCTACTGCCAATGGTTATCGTGATACAGTGATCCGCAATATTGTGGTGGGCAGCAGGGAAGTGAAACTGGGAACCATACAGTTAAAAAAATAGGGTTTGATGTGAAGCAAATCGTTTCTATGTAAAACCAACCGGCTCTTACAGCCGGTTTTTTGTTTTGTAGCAGCACTCTTCTTCTTATATTCTTTTAATTCACGAAGAGTATAATAGATGAAATGATAACCCACCCCAACCCCTCCCGGGAGGGGAAACTGCCACACTCCGCAAAAGCAAGTGATTCTGTTCTTCGAACTCTGTTTTATTTGTAAAACAGGTTTTTTAAATCATATGTAATACTGTATTACCAAATGAGTTTTGCAATTCTTCCGTTTCTCCCTGCCAAAAAAACAGCTGTTCCTTTTTTAGCACGCATCACCACATGAAAACTTTCTTTTGAAATATTGCGCCAGTTCATACCTCCATCTTCACTCACATCTATACCACTGGTGCCGCAGGTAATCAGTTTCTTTTTGGTGAGATAGGTTACACAGCTACGATAACCAAAAGGAGGAGTTGCAGGTTGTACAAAGGTTTTCCCTTTGTCATGTGTGAGTACACAGTTGCTGGAGCGTGATGTGTCATTTGTAAAATCACCGCCTACAATGATGATGTTTTTTTCATCAAATACAGCAACAGAGTTGGCGCCTGTGTATTCTTTTCCCTGTACAATGGGCAGATCAAGTTTTAAATCCCTGATGAAGAGGCGGGATCTTTTTCCCCCGGTTACAAATACAGCTTCCTGTTGGTTGAGCTTTACAATATTGGTGCCGCTGGAAGCAAACATGGCTTCTCCTGCTTCAGCGGTTGGATAGTTGGTTTCCGGTAATCCACGCCAGGTATCTCCTCCATCAAAGCTGCGGGCGATGAATATTTTTCCATCAACCGGGTCACCAATTACAATGCCGCTGTTTTGATTCCAGAACTCCAGGGCATCGAGAAACATACCGGGCCGTTTATCTTCAAACACTTTTTTCCAGGTGTTGCCACCATCAGTTGTTTTTAAAATTACAGCCGGTGTGTCTACTGCAATCATAACAGCGGTGGTTGCATTAAAGGCTTCGATATCACGAAAATCTCTTTGTTCAAAACCGGCCACTTTTTTCCACTCAAATGTTTTTCCGCCGTTTGTAGAAACAGCTACAGTGCCTTTGCTGCCGCTGAGCCAGATGACTTCATTGGAAACAACACTTAATCCACGGATGGAAATATTCCTGTTGCTGTCCAGTAATTGAATACTTTGTGCGTGGAGCATACTTGCATAAAAGAAACTGAAGAGGAGGGCTATTGATTTCATACTTAAAAATAAGCAATTGATCCCTCTGCTTGCAGTGCAGATACTGCATATCTGCTGAATGGATGTTTTTTTATTACTTTCGTTGCCAACGATTGCCCTTATTATGACTGATAAGAATTTTCTTCTGCTGGATGAACGTTTTCTTACGTTTCAGGAAATTGAACAGTACCTGCGTTTTCATCAGCCCGTGGCTGTTACAACTTCTGCACAAACAAAAATTGAACAATGCAGGGCCTATCTTGATCAGAAGATGGCTGATACAGATACTCCCTTTTATGGTATCAATACCGGTTTTGGTTTTTTACAGAATGTAACCATTGGCGATGATCAATTGGAGGAACTGCAAAACAACCTGCTCATGAGTCATGCATGCGGTATGGGAGAGGAAGTGCCGGATGCCATTGTTCGCTTAATGCTCATGCTTAAAGTAAAATCCTTGAGTTATGGTAACAGTGGTGTGCAAACAGCTACTGTGGATCGGTTGGTACAAATGCACAATGCAGATGTATTGCCTGTTATTTATCAACAAGGATCATTAGGTGCCAGTGGTGATTTAGCGCCTTTGAGTCATTTAAGTTTGCCTTTGATTGGAAAAGGAGAAGTAAAATATAAAGGCACAAGAATTAAGGCTGAAGAGGTGTTGCAGCAATTGAACTGGGAAGTGATTCATTTAAAAAGTAAAGAAGGGCTGGCATTGATTAACGGTACACAGTTCATGAGTGCTTATGGTTTGTACTGCCTGGTACAGGCAGAACGATTGATGCAATGGGCCGATTTGATTGCAGCGGTTTCCTTTGATGCGTTTGATTGTGTTACTGAACCTTTGCATGAAAAAATTCATCATGCCCGCCCGCATCCGGGGCAATTGCATACAGCCAAAACCTTACAACAAATTTTAAACGGAAGTAGCATAGCTGCACAAAGGAAACAACAGGTGCAGGACCCTTACAGCTTCCGTTGTATTCCGCAGGTGCATGGCGCCACAAAAGATGCAGTAGCACATGTAAAAGAAGTGTTCCTGAGAGAAATGAACTCAGTAACTGATAACCCGAATGTTTTTCCGGAAGATGATTTGATTGTGAGCGGTGGTAATTTTCATGGACAACCTTTAGCGATGGCGCTGGATTATTTTGCAATTGCTATGAGTGAACTTGCAAACATCAGTGAACGCAGAACCTATCAACTCATCAGCGGACAAAGAGGTCTTCCCTTATTTCTTGTAAAAGAAGCGGGGCTCAACAGTGGTTTTATGATTCCGCAATACACCGCAGCAGGTATTGTGAGTGAAAACAAACAGCTATGCACCCCTGCCAGCGTGGATTCTATTTCATCATCCAATAACCAGGAAGATCATGTGAGCATGGGTGCCAATGCGGCTACCAAAGCTTATCGTGTTTTAAAAAATGCAGAAAAAGTATTGGCGATTGAATTGATGAGTGCTGCACAGGCACTTGATTTCAGAAGACCGGCACGTAGCTCAGAAAGGGTAGAAGAGGTGATTGCTGCTTTCAGAAGGGAAGTAGATTTTGTAAAGAAAGACCGTGTGTTACATAATGATATGATGAAGGCAGTTGCTTTTATTCAGCAATATGAATTGTAGAAACACTTAAAAAAGCAAAGAAGCATTTTTAAATTCCTGTGTAGTTTTTATTTTTGTTTCAACCCTTTTGCAACCGGCAGTCATTTTAAATGATTATGCTATGCCTTTATGGTTTGTAATTGTACTCTGCTGTATTCCGTTTATTTTATTTCTTCCTTTGTTTTCGTCGTTCAGGCAAAAGTATCCTGATGCGTTTGGATATATACTTTCATTGGTGGGCACTTTTGTAGGTATAATTGCCGGGTTGTATTTTACTGATTTAGCAGCGGCTAATGATAAACGCAAACTTACAGTGAAAGTGCTGGAGGCAAGTAAAGAGGAAATGCAATGGCTTATTAACAGGGCTAAAGCTATTGATCTCGTTACCGATACCTTGGCACAATCACAACGCCAGAAATATTATTACCTCGAAATGCCGCCTTTCTTTACACAAACCGTTAGAACAGAGTTGTTGTCAGAAGTATTGCATCCTAAAACGCATGAGCAGTTTAATGTAATACGTGAAAATCTTTTGTTTGATGTGGACTTGCTACGCAAAGATGTAGCTGCAAAAGATGCGCAGCACCTGGATGAAGATTTGAAAGACTATAAACAGCAACTTGCACTCGCTATAGAAGTGATGAACAGTGAAATTGATTTGCTGCAACATAAGATCAGCACCGGTGAATTTGAACAAAAAGCAAAAGCACGCATTGATAGCCTGATTAAATAAAAAACAGCCATTCAAGTTGAATGGCTGTTTTTTATAAAGTGTGCCGTTGATTATTGCTTGATGAATTCTACCCGCCGGTTATTTGCCTTTCCTTCAGGTGTGGTGTTGCTGTCAGTTGGCTGACTTTCACCTTTTCCATCTGTGGTCATACGACCGGCTTCAATACCGAATTCTTTTATCAGGAATTGCTTAACAGCTTCGGCACGTTTTTTAGATAACTCCAGGTTCTTTGCTTCATCGCCATCACTATCTGTATGACCGATGATGACAACTTTCACATCCCCGTTTTCTTTCAGCACATTGGCAATATCCTTAACAGCTCCGTAGGATTCCGGTTTTATTTTGTCACTGTTTACATCAAATAAAATTCCACGGGTTACAAACTTTCCTTCGGTGATAAGTTTATTCCTTGTATCAGGGGCTCCAATGGCCATTCGTATGTTGCCGAAATAAAATGCATCTTCTTCATTGGAAGCACCATCGTTTCTGAAGTAAACAGAGTTGAGTTTTAAACCATCAGCCACCAGTTTGGGTAAGTCCCACACTTTTTTATCGTTCATGTAAACACGAACTCTTCCTTTCTGTCGCCAGATGGAAATGCGGCACAGTGTACGTTCAGGTGCTGCAAGTACGTTTTGATCGGCTTCGTTTCTTAACACTTCCTGTCCGTTAAAACTTCCGTATGCGCTTGTAATACCTTGTTGGCCGCCGGCATTTTCAGGATGAAATGCAATTTCAAATCCGCCTCCGTTATCAATACGTCCATCACCAAATTTGGCAAAACGTCTGAAATCTTTTCCTACGTTATCTGCACTGGTAATACCTACAATAAACCAGCCACTGTAATAGCTGAACTTATCAGTAGTCATTAAATCAAACTCAAGAGTAAAGTTGTCGGGCAGGTTTTTAATCCATTCCGGGTACATCACCACTTCTTTTTTGGTCATGAGAAACCGCCCCTGTGTTTTGTTAACAGTTACAATTTCGCCACTTCCGTTGGTATTCCATTTATCAGGAAAGTCGCCGATATTATCTTTGGTAAAGTCTTCAAAGAGGATCACTTTTTCGCCGGGCACAAAATCAAACTTGCTGTAAGTTTCAAGAGAGGCTTTTCCTTCCTTCTGATTGCCGGGGCCTTCCATTTCTTCTTTTGACTTAGTGCCCGTACTGTCTTTTGCCCCTTTCTTTTTCTTTTTCGGATCCATGGCAGGGTCCATGGCTTTATCAACCGTTTCATCCACTTTCTGGTCAAGTTTCTGCTGGGCTTTTTGTTTGGCTCTTTCCTTAGCCCTTTCAATCGGATTAAATTGGGCCTGAGTAAACAAGGCTCCAAAAAGCAATAAAAAGCAGGTAATCAAAATCGGTTTCATGTGCATGCTGTTTAGATGGTCTGAAAGTTAAACAGGATTTTCCGCCTTTGAAATAACACATTCAGGTAATGAAAAAGCGCCTGTGCAGGTATAGAGGCTAAAATTTCAGGGCTGAATCTGCCTTTTTTTGAGTGTATTTGCCTACATTTGCACCCCCAAAAGGGATCACAGGTAATTGTGATTATTGCCCACCCGGCTCCCTAAGAGTTCTGCCCGTGCAGAAACGCCGTCAGGGTATCATCTTAAAGTGCATCAAAATGCCTAAGGTTAAAACGAATTCCAGTGCCAAAAAACGTTTCAAAGTAACGGCCACCGGAAAAATCACTCACCAAAAGAGTTTCAAACGTCACATTCTTACCAAAAAGTCTAAAAAGCGCAAGCGTAACATGCGTATTGACGGTACAGTGGCAAAATCTCATGTTGATTTTGTAAAACGTTTATTGCGTCTTAAATAAGCCGCACATCAGTAAACCAATTTTCAAAAATTTAAAAACATTAAGATATGCCCCGTTCAGTAAACGCAGTTGCTTCAAGAGCACGCCGCAAAAGAATTTTAAAAGCCGCAAAAGGATTTTACGGCAAACGTAAAAATGTATACACCGTTGCTAAAAACGTTGTAGAAAAAGGACAAACCTACAGCTATGTAGGCCGTAAATTAAAGAAAAGAGAATACCGCCGTCTCTGGATTGCACGTATTAACGCTGCAGTAAGAGAAGAAGGTTTAACTTATTCTGAATTCATCAACAAGCTGAAAGTTAAGAATATTGATCTTGACCGTAAGGTTCTGGCCGACCTGGCTATGAACGAGCCTGAAAGCTTTAAAAAGCTCGTGGCTTCAGTGAAGTAATTTCAGCTACTTCATTATAAACGTCCCGTCATTTACTGACGGGACGTTTTTATTGCCGGGAAATTACAGCCTGCAAAAAACTTCATGCCTGTATTTCATTTTTTCCAATAAGTTTGCACCCTAAACTTTTTCTACATTGGCAAGAGACAATGCTCCCTACCAGATGAGCAACAATACGTACACCGACCTGGTGCAGCAAACATTCAATTTTCCACAGGAAGGTTTTGATACCAAAGAAGGTTATCTCCAGTTTAACGGTGTGGATCTGAAAGCTTTGATTGATAAGTACGGAACGCCTATGAAGCTTACGTATTTACCCAAGATCGGGATGCAGATCAAAAAGGCGAAGAAGATGTTTGATGCGGCCATGAAAAAGCATCGTTATGAAGGCAAGTACTTTTATTGTTACTGTACCAAGAGCAGTCACTTCTCTTTTGTAGTGGAAGAAGCACTGAAGCACGATATTCACCTGGAAACTTCTTTTGCTTATGATATTGAAATCATCAATAAGCTGTACCAAAAGAAAAAAATCACGAAGGATATCCAGATCATCTGTAACGGTTATAAACAGAAAGGATATATCCAACGCATTGCCAAACTGCTCAACACCGGTTTTAAAAATGTAATGCCGGTACTGGATAACAAAGAGGAGTTACAGCAACTCAAGAAAACGGTAAAGGTTCCGTTTAAGGTGGGCATCCGTGTAGCGGCAGAAGAAGAACCTACTTTTCCTTTTTATACATCCAGATTAGGTATCCGTGCCAGGGATATTCTCGAGTTTTATGTAGATAAGATTGAAGGCAACGAGGATCGCTTTCAGCTCAAGATGCTTCACATCTTTCTGAACAAGGGTATTAAAGATGATATTTATTACTGGAGTGAATTAAACAAGATTGTAAACCTTTATTGCCAGTTGCGTAAAATCTGTCCGGAACTGGATTCAATCAATATTGGCGGTGGTTTCCCTATCAAGCATTCATTGGGTTTTGAGTATGATTATCAATTCATGATTAATGAAATTGTAGGTACTATCAAAAAGCAATGTAAGAAAGCAGGTGTGCCCATGCCGAATATTTATACAGAGTTCGGAAGCTTTACAGTAGGAGAGAGTATGGCACATATTTACAGTGTGCTGGGGCAGAAGGAACAAAACGATCGTGAAAACTGGTACATGATTGATTCCTCCTTCATCACAACCTTGCCTGATACCTGGGGTATTGGTGAAAAATTCCTGATGCTGCCCATTAATAAGTGGGATAATGAATACCAGCGTGTAGTATTAGGCGGTATTACCTGTGACAGTCATGATTATTACGATTCAGAGGAACATATCAATGAAGTGTTTCTTCCTAAGTTAAATGGTAATACCACAGAGCCTTTGTATGTCGGCTTTTTTCACACCGGTGCTTACCAGGATCAGATCAGCGGATACGGAGGTATCAAGCACTGTATGATTCCATCGCCCAAACATATTATTGTGGGACATGATAAGAATGGTAAACTGGTGGATTGGGTTTATGCGAAAGAACAGACGGCACAAAGTATGTTGAAGATACTTGGTTATTAAAACAGAAACCCCGACCATTTCGTCGGGGTTTTTTATGTTCTTCACTGGATTTTATAACTGCCGGTTTTTTCCTGAAGGATATTTCTGACCATTGCGTGGGTTTTGAGGATACTGTGGGTATTGCTGAGGATATCTTCTTACACGTCTGTCATCATCCCAGTCATCATCATCGTCGTGATCTTTCTTACAGTATTTTCTTCCTTTGGCGTAATCTCTTGCATTACCACCATATCTTTTCTTAGCCTGGCCGGGAGGCATTCCACAACCATTGCAGCATTGATGACGTTCATCTCTCCGGTCATAATCAGGATAACGATCATTGCGTTCTATTCTGCCGTTGGGGTAACGCACCGTACCATCAGGATACACAATGGTTCCATCCGGGTACCTCGTGGTGCCATCTCTTTCCACAACGGGTTCTTGTCTGCGTTGTTTTATCAGAACTTCATTTAGTATATCCCGTGCAGAGGGTTGTGCATAAGAGGCAAATGTGGCAATTATCATCATCACCGTTAATAACCACTTGTAAAGTTTAGTTGTAGCCATAGTTGGTAAGTTTTATACTTGTAATTCAAACCATCGGCCAAAAACATAAAACAACGGGTATGAAATATTTTCTTACGCTTTCTTTAACAATCCTTATGGCACAATTTGCTGCCGCACAAAGCACCGAAGATTCCGTAAAAGCAGCTGTGAATGATATGTTTACAGCTATGCGGAATGCTGACAGTGCAGGTTTGATGAATGTTTTTTCGCCAACTGCCGTTTTGCAAACCATTGGCCGTAATAAAGAAGGACAAACAATGGTGCGTACAGAACAGATTTCAGGTTTTGGATCCAGTATCAGCAAACTGGCAAAAGGTGATGCTGATGAACGGATTACTTTCGGAGCTATTCATATAGACGGCCCAATGGCAAGTGTGTGGACGCCTTATGAATTTTATTATAAAGGCAATTTCAGCCATTGCGGTGTTAATTCATTCCAACTGGTTCGGTTGAATGGTGTTTGGAAAATTCAGTACATCATTGATACAAGAAGAAAAGACAGTTGTAAATAACGGCTTTACTTTTTTCTCCGGTTATACTTCTTATTTACTTTGGGGTCATTGAAGTATTGATTGGCTTGCAGGGGATCAAGAATATCAACTCCTTCCAGCGGTACATCAATTAACTGTAGCTGACTTTGTTTTAACTCAGCTTTGAGTCTGGCTGTTTTTTGTACAATTTCCATATCTTTTTCACCAATCAAACTGTTTTCAGAAAGCACAAATTCGAGGCGCCGGATGCTGCTGCGCACCTGTGATACCATGTTCTGTTCATTTACTTTATTCGGCGCTACCGCTTCTTTAACCGGTACCAATGTAACTCCAACAGCAGGTAATACCCTTCCCACATTTTTCTGACTTTCATTGGCAGAAGTGCTCATAATTGTTCCGGCAAGAGCTGTGGAAGAAGAAGTCATGTCAAATGCAATACGGGAGCCTCTTACTTTCTTTATTTTTTTATCTAACGATCGGAATGTGAATTTGAGTTGCTGAATGTAACGGTTGTAATCAGAAACTGTTTTTTCATATTCCATTTTCTTTTGCGGATAATTCAATGCATCACGCACATTCACCCGCACAATTGCTGTATCCCTGTTTCTGAATTTATCTGTTGCAATAAATAACAACCGTACCGATTTTGTTTTTAATGTGTCATTATCTTTTACAAAGTCATAAGGAATACCCCATCTAAATTCATCAGCACATTTTGTAATGGATGATTCTGTTTTTAAAGGCAAACTGCTTTCAAAATTAATGAACTCTACAGGAAAGTTTCCGTTTTCGCATCCAATGGTAAAACGAAGCGTATCACCTTCATCCACCGTAACGATTCCTGAAACAGAGGGTCTTGCTTTTGAAGTAACCACTTCTGTATTGAAGAATAAAATCGTAAAAGCAGTATCAGCCCTGTCTGCCGGGTTAAACAGATTCTGAACACCCAGCATCACTTTGTATTCAGTATCATATTTGAGTTTGCCGGAAAGGAAATAGGCTTTATCTGCTTTGAAAGTGAGTAAACCGTTGTCTTTATTAATGCGTAAACCTAATGGTGAGTTTTTTAAGTACCAGTAATACTTACTTTCTTCTTTATTGATTTCCAGTTTATAGTTGAGTGAACTGTCTACATGTAGAGTAAAATAAGGGTTGAGGTTGCGGATACGAAGAATCGTATCAGCATCCGGCACCACAACAGAATCTGTTTTTTCCTGGGCTGATATACTGAATGCAAAAAATAAACCTGCAGTAAGAAGGAGTATCTGTTTCATGTTGATGCTGCGAAAATACTTCAAATGAAAGAAACGGCTGTGAGCATTATGCATCAGAATTGTTATAAAAAGAACCCCGTTGTAAAAACAACGGGGGATAAACCAAAACCAACTGCTATAAACAAGCGAGTTTAAATCTTATTCAATCGTAATACTTTTAACAGGCTGTGTCACTTCTGCTTTTTTAGGAAGAAACACTTTGAGTATTCCGTTTTCATAACGGGCCTGGATACCATCAGCATTAATTTTTTCATCGAGGTTGAAGCTGCGTTTAAAACTCTGGAAGCTGAACTCCCTGCGAACAGTTTTTACATCTTCCTTCTTCACTTCTTCTTTCTTTTCATAGCTGATGGTGAGAAGATTCTTATCAACCGCAATTGAAAAATCTTCTTTGTTACGTCCGGGTGCCATCAGCTCCATGTGATAGGCTTCATTGTTTTCAACAATGTTTACAGCAGGAGTAAACAGGTTGTTGATGTTTCTGCCGAATGTGGGCAACTCATTAAAGAACTCATCAATGAATGAATTCAGGTTGCGCTGAACGGGGTGATTTACTTTTATCATGGTCATAGCTTTAAAAATTTTGTTTGAAAGCAATTTCTCAAATCCCGTTCCATCCATTTTTTAGCGACAAGAGTTCCTGAATGATCTATCTGTTCTGAAATAAAGTCAGATTTTATGCACGGCTTGCGACAAAATTTCCGCATTTGAATATTCAGAACTGAATTGGACTAACTTTGCAGTTCAAAACAAAAAATCAAATAACTATGTATCCCTCAGAAATAGTAATGCCCATGAAGGCAGAAATGACGGAAGGAGGTTTTGAAGAGCTTTTAACTTCAGACTCAGTTGATGCAGCACTTACGCAAAAAGGAACCAGTTTGGTCTTTATTAATTCAGTTTGCGGTTGTGCAGCCGGCAGTGCAAGACCCGGTGTATTGATGGCCGTGAATAACAGCACCAAGCGTCCGGATCACCTGCTTACCAGTTTTGCAGGTTTTGATACAGATGCTGTAAAAAAAATCCGTGAACATTTAATGCCTTACCCACCCAGTTCACCCGCTATTGCGCTGTTTAAAGATGGTGAGTTGGTACATTTTATCGAACGTCATAATATTGAAGGTCGTCCGGCACAAATGATTGCGCAGAACCTGATTGGTGCGTTTGAGCAATATTGCAACTGATTCTTTCAACAAATTGTAGAAATCCTCCCCGGCGGGAGGATTTTTTATTTGTGAAAATGCCAACACAAGCAATAATTATTTAAAGTATCATTGCAACTTAAATCTTTTGCATGTATCCCAACCTGTATTCTTTTTTTGTAGATGTATTTGGTGCAGCGCCCGCATGGACACGTTATTTGAACTCGTTTGGTTTTTTTGTGGCCCTTGCATTTATTGCTGCTGCTGTAGTACTTACAAAAGGATTACAGTTAAAAGAAAAGAAAGGATTCCTGCATCCCAAAGAAGAGAAGCGGATGTTTGGGCAGCCGGCAACTGTTAGTGAATTATTGCTGAATGGTTTACTTGGCTTTTTGATGGGGTATAAGATTTTAGGTGCTTTTTTACAGGCGGGAGATTCTACGGTAGATCCACAGTCATATATATTTTCTGCAGAAGGTAATTGGGGTGCCGGTATTTTACTGGCCTTGTTGTTTGCAGGATTGAAATGGTATGAAAAAAATAAAGACAAAGCAGCTAAGCCCGAAGAAAGAATTGTTAGAGTTTGGCCGCACGAGCGGGTAGGAGATATGACGGTGCTGGCAGCCCTCTTTGGTTTTGGCGGCGCCAAGATTTTTCATAACCTCGAAAACTGGGATGAATTTGTTGCAGATCCTATCGGCTCATTAATTTCCTTCAGCGGACTTACTTTTTATGGTGGATTGATTTGTGCCGGTATTGCCATAATTGTTTTTGCCAAGCGAAAAGGAATTTCCATCAGGCACCTGGCCGATTGTTTTGGTCCTGCCTTGATGATCGCCTATGCAGTTGGACGTATTGGTTGCCAGGTGGCAGGCGATGGTGATTGGGGCATTTTAAACAGTGCTTACAAAGCTGATTCAACCGGTGCTGTAACACTTGCTGTTCCCGGTGACCTGCAAACTGCATTACAAAAAAATCAAACCTATTACCTGCAGCAGGAGTTTAAAGGAAGCACATTAGCTGAAATTCCTCATAAGTCGTTTAAAGCTCCTTCTTTTTTACCGGTGTGGATGGTGGCTTATACCTATCCTCATAACGTAAACAGCATGGGCGCCAGACTTGCCGGTTGTGAAGGAGAGGAGCATTGCAGTTACCTGCCCGTTCCTGTTTTTCCCACGCCATTTTATGAAACGGTTATTTGTTTGATTTTATTTGGAGTACTTCTACTGGCGAGGAAGCGGATCAAAGTTGCCGGGGCTTTGTGCAGTCTCTATCTCGTACTCAATGGTGCTGAACGCTTCTTTGTAGAAAAAATAAGGGTGAATACAAAATATCATGATCTGCCTTTTCAGCCAACCCAGGCTGAACTGATTTCCCTAGGATTGATTGTGGCCGGCATTGTGCTCTATTTCTTTTGTAAGAAAAGGGCTGCCGCCACAGCATAAGCCGCTTTTTCCATCCGTCTGCGCTTTTTTTCCATTTATCAATGGAACTGTTTTCAACTGTAACATAATTGTTGAAGCATCGTCTCACATTGCAGGAAATTAACCAAACATGTATCATAATTACCATACATCACAAAACAATGTACTATGCAAAACATAGAACCTACTTTTGACAAGTAATATAAAAAGGTATTCATTAACTATTAAACCTCATCATCAAACCTTATCATCATGAAAAAGTTCGCAACTTTTCTGGCTGCTTTGCTATTTTTCGTATCGTTCAGCAGTTTTGCAGAAAAAACCGCCACCATCAGTGGTATTGTTAAAGACGCCAATCAGCAACCTCATGCCGGCGCAACCGTTTCACTTTACCGTGCAAAAGACACCGTACTGGTAAAAGCCGCTTTTACCAACGCAAACGGTGAATACAGCTTTGAATCAGTTAAACCAGGCCAATACTTGATCGGGGTTACAGCTACCGGTCATAAGAAGGCTTTTAGTGAGGTATTTGAATATACCAGTACTGATGTTGTTGTGCCTGCGGTTAGCCTCAGTCCTGAAGTAAAGGGCTTGAAAGAAGTAACAGTAACAGGTCGTAAGCCCCTGTTTGAACAAAAGCCCGACAGAATGGTAGTGAATGTAGACGCAAGCCCCAGCAATGCCGGCGCCAATGCATTGGAAGTGCTGGAAAAATCTCCGGGTATTACTGTTGATAAAGATGGTAACATCAGCTTAAAAGGAAAAGCAGGTGTACAGGTATTTATTGATGGTAAACCTGCTTATTTATCAGGCGCTGATTTAGTAAACTATCTCCGCAATGTAAGTGGTGCCCAACTGGATCAGATTGAAATTATGACCAACCCGCCTGCTAAATACGATGCAGCCGGTAACAGTGGTATCATTAATATCAAAACAAAAAAATCAAAACAACTGGGCTATAACATTACAGCACAGGCGGGCTATACACAAGGTATTTATGCACGCAATAACCAGAACATTACGTTCAACTACCGCAAGAACAAACTGAACCTGTTTGGTACACTCAGCCGTAATGAAAACAACCGTAAACAAACGCTTTCTATTCAGCGGAAATTCCTCGAACCTAATACGAAAGATGTGCGTTTTCATTTCAATCAAACATCTCAAATGCGTAACTGGAATTCAGGTAACAGTTTGAAACTGGGTGCTGATCTTTATGCATCCAAGAAAACCACTTTCGGCGCAGTTGTAAACGGTTTTTACAATCCGGGTAAGTTTGGTAATACAAGTGATATTTCTATTGCTGATGCCGGTAATACACCACAGGCAAAAACATTTGCCAATTCATTGAGCCGTAGTCTTTGGCAAAACTTCAGCGCCAATGGAAACTTCCGTCATGTGTTTGACAGTACCGGAAAGGAATTAACAGCTGATATTGATTATATCCATTACAATGCTTCTAACACACAAAACCTGAGTAACTATTATTTCAGTCCTTCAGGTGTGCCTACACGTAAAGCAGATACCTTGTATGGTAACCTGCCGCAGTTAATTAACATTTATTCTGCCAAGGCTGATTATGTACATCCTTTGAAAAAAGGTGCCAAGCTGGAAGCAGGTGTTAAAGTAGCTTATGTAAAATCAGATGCCAATGCGGTGTATGACAGTTTGAATAACAATGTACTCAGCCGTGATTTCGGACGCAGCAATCATTTTATTTATGATGAGCAAATCAATGCTGCGTATGCAAGCTACAGCCGCCCGATATCTAAGAAATTGAGTGCACAACTCGGCTTGCGTGTGGAGAATACAACAGCACATGGTAATTCCATCGGTAAAGTATTCAGGAATAATGCATGGGTAAATTTTGATACAACCTTCCGTCTCAATTACACTCAATTATTCCCCACTGTTTACCTGCAGTATGCAGCCAGCGAAAAACATAGCTGGGTTATTAATTATGGCCGTCGTATCCGCCGTCCTGATTATGAAAGTTTAAATCCTTTTGTTGAGTTCCTGGATCGTTACACATTTGAGCAAGGCAATCCCAACCTGCGTCCTCAGTTCAGTCATAACGTAGAGTTGAGTCATACATTCAAAGGATTTTTAACTACCACTTTGAACTATACTAATACTAACAATATTATTCAGCAGGTATTGGAACAGAATACAGATCAGCAGGAAACATTTGTAAAGCAGGCCAATATTGCCAGCCAGCGTCAATATGGTGTAGCAGTTAGTGCTTTTAAACAAATCAAAAGTTTTGGTGGTAACATTTATGTAAACGTTTATAACAACCAGTTTAAAGGTTTAGTAAATAATACCAATGTAAAATTAGGCGCTACTACAGCCGTATTCAGCGCATCTGCTAACTACCGCTTCAAGAAAGGCATTTCAGTAGAGGTGAATGGCTTTTACAGAACTCCCGGTTTTGAAGGTGTATTCAATATTCAACCGTTGGGTGCTTTCAACTGGGGTGTAAGTGTACCGATGCTCAAGACCAAAGGAACCTTACGTTTAAGTGTAAGAGATATGTTCTGGACACAACAACCTAAAGGAAGCATTCGTTATGGTGATATTGATGCAGCGTTCCAGAACATCAATGATTCCCGTACTGTGGGCCTCAACTTTACGTATCGCCTCAGCAAAGGAAAAGTAAATGGTAACGGTAAGCGTAAAACCGGTGGAGCAGGCGATGAGCAAAACCGTGTGAAAGGCGGCGACAATTAATTAAGTTTCTCTCTATATTTCTCATGTTGATAGACCGACCCCCGTTTTTACGGGGGTTTCTTTTTACTCCTCCGCCCCTAAAGAGAGACCCTTAAGCACATAAAATTTTTTGCGGCTGCATTTTATGAAGCAGGTTGAGCATTGAAACTACAGATGCTATGGAAACGGAACCATGAACGGAGCGCCGCAAATACGAGGCCATTGGCACTAATGCCTGTAACATCATCTGTCTTTTTATATTTTCAATCATTTACATTTGCATGTTCTTACTTTATACTTTATACCTCAATTTTTTTCTATGCCTTCATTTGATATTGTTAGCAAAGTAGACGCACAGGCGCTGGATAATGCAGTGAATGTAACTACCAAAGAAATCACTAACCGGTTTGACTTTAAAGGCAGTCATGTAGAAATAAAGCTGGATAAAAAAGAATTCAAAATCAATATTGAGGTAGAAGATGAAATGAAGATGCGGCAGTTGATTGATGTGTTGATTAACCGGGCTCATAAGCAGGGGATAGCACCCGAAGCGTTTGACCTGAGCAAAGAACCTTACCAAAGCGGGAAGTTGGTAAAACAGGAAGTGCAGGTACGGAACGGATTAAAGCAGGAAGATGCCAAAAAGATTGTAAAGCAGATTAAAGACAGTGGTTTGAAAGTACAAGCCTCCATTAATGATGATATTGTTCGGGTTACCGGCAAGAAAATTGATGATCTGCAAGCCGTAATCCAGGCCAGTAAAGGCTGGGAGCTGGGCATTCCTTTACAATACGAGAATATGCGTTCATAAACTGTGCAAAGAGCCCAAAAACCGGGCTTTTTTTGTGCATTGTATTGTGCAGAACAGGTGCGAAGTAAACGGGCCGGAAATTTGGAAAAGGCATCTGTGGTACCGTACATTAGTTCTACAAAAGTCACCGGAACGTTTAGAAATAAATGATTTGGTGGCGGAGTCAGAAACGGTACGTAAAAAGACCGGAAACTGAATCCGGAAGCACTGGGTTAGTAAGTATAGGAGCGAAAGCAAGTATATGAGAGAATTCGGTGCTTCTTTTTTTATGTTCCAACTGCCCCGGAAAGGCTAAAATTGATTTTGCCTGAACCGAAAATAGCCCTACTTTTGCACCCTTAATAAAATGTACGGTTGGAACCGTGCTGAAAAATCCCGAAAGTCATGAAAAAAGGTTTACATCCCGAAAATTATCGTTTTGTAGTGTTTAAGGACATGAGTAATGGTTATTCTTTTTTAACCCGCTCTACCGCTCCTTCAAAAGAAACAGTTAAGTGGGAAGATGGTAACGAATACCCTCTTATTAAATTAGAGATTTCTAATACGAGCCATCCCTTCTTTACCGGTCAGAACGTATTGGTAGATACTGCAGGACGTATTGATAAGTTCAAAAAGAAATACGCTAAGAAGTAATAACTTCCTGGTAAGCGATATTGAACCACCCTCATGGGTGGTTTTTTATTTTGAATTAATACCAACAGTAGGTAGAAAAGATTTGATGCAGTATATCTGGTTACTTGTAAAATTGAAAATGTGATAGGATGATTTGATTGCAGGAGCAAAAGCCTTGATAATTTTACGATGCCGAATGTGTAAAAAGGATCATCAGCTTTGGAAAATTTACGGATAGTAATGAATAGAGGCGTTTGGCAATTATAAAATCAAAATATCCGAAACTATGATTATTGCTCCATTCCCTTTGAATGAAGATCAGCGCTTGCAGGATTTACTCAGTTATGACTTGCTGGATTCTGCGCCGGAAGAAGAATTTAATGACCTTGTTCAACTGGCTTCTGTAATCTGTAAAACTCCTATTTCTCTTATTACTCTTTTAGACAAAGAAAGGCAGTGGTTTAAAGCCAAAAAGGGTATTGATGTAAATGAAACAGAAAGAAGTATTTCATTTTGTTCTCATGCAATACTTACCGATGGAGTAATGGTGGTGGAAGATGCTGCAAATGATATCCGCTTCTCCGATAATCCACTTGTTACAGGTCATGGTATTCGTTTCTATGCGGGTACTCCCATTGTTTCACCGGAGGGGTATAAGCTCGGTACTGTTTGTGTGCTTGATCATGAGCCTCAAAAGTTTACCAATGAACAGAAAAAGGTACTTGAACTGATTTCCAAACAGGTAACCAAGCTATTGGAACTGAGACAAAAAAATATACTCATCCATAAAAAAGCTGAGGAAAGTATTGCGTTTAAATCGCAACTTATCAGCCGTGTCTTAATTGATAACGAAAATCATAAGCGTACCATTGCCAATAACCTGCATGAAGACCTGGCACAAAGGATGGCCTATTGTATTCATGCATTGGGTGCAAAATCGGCTGCCATGCATATTCATGTTATCCGGGATGAAATGAACCGGATTCTTACAGATTTAAGGGAACTTACATATTCCATTTCACCCGTTACAGATCATCATTTTGCCCCGGGGGAATTGATTGATGATTTCATTAACAGGGTAGCTGTTACATTCCCTTTTCAGTTAGTGCTGAAAAAATCGAATGCGGATGAATGTTTTAATCCAAGGGTTTCTCTCAGCATTATCCGCATGATGGAAGAATGGTTCCGTTTGTTGCTCAAAAAACAACAGATTCGTTTGGTGCAAGTAGAAGTTATTTGTGAAAACGATCATATTCAACTCACTATCGAAGATGATGGCAAACTGGTGAATGGTTTTACTCAGAAACAACAGGAGCGGATCGGCATTATCCAGGAGCGGGTACAAATGGAAGAAGGTTCCCTTTCCTTTCACCACAAACCGGGTAAGAGTGTATTGAAAATTGAATTGCCGTTGCCGGCAGAACAGATAGCCGGTACGGCCTGAAATTATAAAATAAAAAAGCCATGCACAAAGCATGGCTTTTCATTTCTTATTGATGCAGGATTACACGTTGAAACGGAAATGCATCACATCGCCATCTTTCACTAAATATTCTTTCCCTTCAATACGCAGTTTTCCGTTTTCACGGGCTGCTGCTTCGCTTTTAAAGGTGATGTAATCATCGTAACCAATTACTTCAGCTTTAATAAAACCTTTTTCAAAATCAGTATGAATAACACCGGCACATTGCGGTGCCTTCCAGCCTTTATGAAAAGTCCAGGCACGTACTTCCTGTACACCGGCAGTAAAATAGGTTTGTAAGTTGAGCAGGTGATAGGTAGAACGGATCAAGCGGTTTAATGCAGGCTCCGTCATTTTATATTCATCCATGAACAACTCCTTATCTGCCGGGTCTTCCATTTCGCTGATCTGTGCTTCAATGCTGTTATTCATCACAATCACTTCTGCTTCTTCATCTTTAACAGCCGCTTTAAGCGCTTCTGAAAATTTGTTGCCTGTATGCATGCTTGCTTCATCTACATTGGCTACATACAACACGGGTTTTGCTGTGAGCAGAAAACAATCAGCAATGGCCGGTAACTCAGCACTGTTCAGATCCAGAGAACGGATGCTCTTGCCTTGCTCCAGGTGGGCTTTGCATTGGAGCAA
The DNA here is from genome assembly GCF_045780045.1 of Lacibacter sp. MH-610. Taxonomy (NCBI): domain Bacteria; kingdom Pseudomonadati; phylum Bacteroidota; class Chitinophagia; order Chitinophagales; family Chitinophagaceae; genus Lacibacter; species Lacibacter sp. MH-610. Next base: position 2,756,557 of record NZ_CP116002.1, on the reverse strand, counting down.
TGCTTCCAACTCTGCTTTGCCTTTTGCATCACCGGCACGGGCAGCTTTTTCAATCCGTTGAATTTTCTTTTCTACGGTCTCCAGGTCTTTCAATTGCAGTTCTGTATCAATGATTTCTTTATCGCTCACGGGATTAATAGCGCCTTCTTCCCGCAATACATTTTCATCTTCAAAACAACGGATTACATGTATAATGGCATCCACTTCACGGATGTTTGCCAGGAATTTATTACCCAGCCCTTCACCTTTACTGGCGCCACGTACCAAACCGGCAATATCTACAATTTCAATTTGTGTGGGCACTATACGTTCCGGTTGTACTAATTCCGACAATTTAGCCAAACGGTCATCCGGTACATCCACCAGTCCCACATTGGGTTCAATGGTACAGAAGCGGTAATTGCTGGCCTGTGCTTTGGCGCTGTTGCTTACTGCATTGAATAAAGTTGATTTTCCTACGTTTGGTAACCCTACAATTCCTGCTTTTAAACCCATGACTGATTGAAGATTTTAGATTTCAGATTTACGAATGAATGAAACCACTCATTTTTTGAGGCGCAAAGATAAGTGTTCAGCAGTTGGTGGCAAAAGCGGTAAAATGCTTTTGGCAATTCGCAAAAAATCTGCAATCTTCAATTTTCAAATCTCAATTCTTCAAATTCAAAATACATTATGGCGTTAAGCAGAATCTGGAGTGCCTTTATTATAGTCGCTGTACTGGTGGCATTGTTCAAGTATCTTCCCTCTAATGGCGAAAAGCAGATCTTTTCTTCCATGGTCATCGGTAAGAACGGCGACACACTTGAAGTGAAAAAAGTGCCCCTCGCCGCTGCGGATGCAGGAATTGTTCGGGCGCTTGATACTGTTGCACGGGTTACTCAAAACAAAATCACCTACAAAAAAGCAGGAGAGGAGTTAGTGGTGCTGAAAGTACAAAGTGCCAACGGCATCATTGATACCTGTAAAGATGCTATTAATATCTGTATTGGCTTGATAGGAATACTTGCGCTTTTCATGGGATTTATGAGCATTGCAGAAAAGGCCGGTGGCATCAATGTACTGTCAAGAATCATCAGTCCTTTCTTCACCCGCATTTTTCCTGAAGTTCCTAAAGGACATCCTGCTTTTGGTCATATGATGATGAACTTCAGTGCTAACCTGCTCAATCTGGATAATGCGGCCACACCATTTGGTTTAAAAGCAATGGAAAGTTTGCAGGAGCTGAATCCCAATAAAGCTACTGCCAGTAATTCGCAGCTGATGTTTTTGTGTTTGCATGCCAGCGGACTTACATTAATTCCTGTAACCATTATTGCCGCACGTGCTGCTTTAAAAGCTCAAAACCCCACTGATATTTTTGTGCCCTGTATGGTGGCTACGTTTGCTGCTACCATGGCGGCTATGTTCATTGTTTCCTTTAAACAAAAGATCAATGTATTTCAACCGGTAATACTTGGCTGGGTGCTTGGTATTTCTGCGGTGATTGCTGCCCTGGTTTTGTATTTAGTAAATCTTGATACCAAAGGATTGCAATCTTTCTCCGGTGTGTTAAGCAATGGGTTGATTCTTTTTATTTTCATTGCGATTGTACTGGGCGCTTTGTATAAAAAAATAAATGTGTTTGATGCGTTTATTGAAGGAGCCAAAGGAGGATTTGAAACAGCTGTACGCATTATTCCGTATTTGGTAGGTATGCTTGTTGCCATCAGTTTATTACGCACCAGCGGTACGTTTGAAGTGATTATTGATGGTATGAAAACATTATTCATGTGGCTGGGTGCTGATACACGTTTTGTTGATGGCTTGCCCACAGCACTCATTAAACCACTCAGCGGCAGTGGTGCCCGTGGAATGATGATTGATACCATGACTGCTCATGGCCCAGATTCTTTTGCAGGAAGACTCGCCTGTATTTTACAGGGAAGCAGTGATACTACGTTTTATGTGATTGCTGTTTATTTTGGCTCTGTTGCTGTAAAGAATACACGCTATGCAGTAGGAGCCATGCTGCTGGCTGACCTGGTAGGAATTATCACTTCTATATTATTGGCTTATTTATTTTTTGGAGCGGTTGCCTGATTACTCAACTGTTTTTTCAATAAAATAGATATTCCCTTTTTTATCAATTCCCTGTATAATGATTTTATACCTGGTGGTATAACTGTTATTAAAGAAATTGATAACGGCTTTTCCATCAGCACCAAACTGCACCTGTGGCTGCCACAGCAAAGTTGTTCTGCGGTCTTCTGATTTTATTGTATCAGCACTACTGTATTCCGGGCTTCTGAACAAAAGCGGAATTGAATAACCCGTGATATAACTGGTGGAAAGACCGAAACGGCCGCTTCCTCTTTTATTTTTGGTATAAATCAAAACACTTGGGCCGGGTCCCATCACTCCCAGGTGCAGGTTAGCATTTCTGTTCACTTTAATAAGCACTACATCAGCCGGGTTTATAAAATTCAATTCTGTAGCATCAATAGGTACTTCGTTTAAATAATAACTCACCACATCGGCACTGGCCATACCTGTTGAAGCAGAACCATCCATACCCGCTACACGATCATAACCGGTGTTAAAACGAAAACCAAAAAACTCCTGTTCAAACAATTGTGCAAAGCTGATGTAGGTAAAATTAGTGTCAGGTACCCTGGTAAATTCAGAGGTACGGAAACTTTCAGAACTAAGTGCTTTGTTGAGCGAATCAATATAGCGTTCCTGTTTTGTTTTTCCTTTTACAACAATTTCCTGAAGTTCTTTCCCTATATCTGCCACACTGTAATATTTCACAAAGGTTTCGTTAATGGCTTTCGGTGCTGTGTTAACAGTATAAACCGGTTGATAGTTTGGTTTGGAGAGCGGCCCCTGCAGTGTATCAATGTAAGAGGGTAGTAAATCAAACTCTACTTTTCGCCGTTTCTTTTCTTTGGTAGTTGCCAGGCCGGAAACACTTGCAAATTTTGAAAAGTGCAGATCATTCACCGCAAATGCACCCCGTTCATCAATACGGGAAGCAGAAAAGATGGTACTTGAATCAGCGGCTTTTGTAATCAAATCAATTTTGCTTGAATCAAACTCCATCCGCTCTTTGTCTTTCTTCACCATGCCACGTAACGAAATAGCTGTTTCAAAAAAATAGGTTAGAGGCTCTAAGGTACCTTTCTTTATTTGTTGCCAGTTGAATCTTGATGGCTGCATTGTTAATGTAACCGCATCTATAAATTTTGAATAGTCTTCTGCTTTAATTTTTTGTAAAGAGGGCAACACAAAATGTGGTCCTGTTTCATTACTGTGCAGCATCTGGTAGGTTTGGATATCCGGTGTATTGATAAACGAATAAGTTGGAAGATCAGCCGGCACTACTGAAACTGAAAGTTGCGGCGTATCTACGCCAGTGAAACTGATGCTGAATGTATTTTTTGATTTGGGTGTAAACGAAAGAGAAGATGTATTTAACTCCAGGCTGCCGGTGGAAGGTAATTGCACCCAAATCCATCGTTCGGTTAAGGGTTGCAACTGCTCACTGAAAAGAGTTACCTGCATCATGCCCTGCTGCAGATTTTTTTTGTTGATAACAGTTGCATTCTGCATATCAGCAAGATTGAGTTGCTGCAAGGCTACTGTTTTGCCGTTTTGCTGGGCCAGCATATAAACCGTTTTGTTCTGATCAATAAACTGATCCGTAGCATTAGCCTGAATAAATACTTTAGTAGGTGAGAGGTTTTCTGCTTTCAGATTGATTCCCATGCTACTTGCCGGCGGTAAGGAAAATTGTTGCCCTGCAATTTTATCAGATGTTATTTGAAGACGGTATTTTTTTCCGGCCATAGGTGTAAACTCCACCAAACCGATTCCGTTTTCAAATACCAACGGTTCTGCAATCGTTGAACCGGCTTCATCAATGAGTACTGCTTTTGCACCAACAGGCTGTAATTGATGCGCATCATGTACACGAAACGCAACCCTGTTCACAACATTTTGAATAAGTTGTCCACCCTCCGGAAAAAATTTTGCCTGTAATGCTCCGGGAGTAGTTATGTATGATTTGGATTGATCTTTTCTGCCTTGTACAAAAATGTATTGATCGTTGATAGTATGTGGTTGGTTGAGCATCCATAAACTATAGCAGCGGATGCGGTACAAACCGGTGGAGAGTGTATCCGGTAAAAAGATGCTGGCGTTCGCCATGCCGTTTTCTGTATTCCACATGGCTTTGTGCAAGAGCCTGCCGCCTGCATCACTCATATCTGTGTAAAGAACATTGCTGAGCGTTGAAAAACCATTGTTAAGTGTAAGATAGGCTTTGAGAAAAACTGTTTCGCCGGGTTGATAAAATGATTTGTCAAGATGAGCATAGCATTTTTCATCTGGGTTCATTTCATAGAAGGTGCGCAGGTTAGTAATAAGCCTGGCGAGTAAAGTATCTGTTTGCTGGGAAAAACAATTGAGCGAAAAAAAAAGAATAAAAGAAATGATAAGTGTACGTTTCAATTGAATGTTTTTTCAAATGTACTTAAATAAAAAACCTTCTGTTATTTATACAACAGAAGGTTTTTTTACAGCGAATGATTTTAACGATTTCTATACGCAGACGCTCCGGGTGCTCTTGCACCTGTAGCACCTACAAATCCACGTGCAAAAACAGTATAAGAACCCTGGTTTTGCATTACTACTGCTACAGATCCAATAGTTGTAGTAGTACCTGCCCAACGCAAGGTATAGGTATCTGTTACAGTGGAAGATCCTGAGTTACGGGTTAACTCCAGGAACTGTGTTACTCCACGGAACGGAACCGCCTGAAATACAAGCGTATTATTGAGTGATGAATACACATCAATAGCCGGAGTAGCAGTTGGTGGGTTGGGAATCAGGTTTACAAAACGTACCCGAACAATATCTGCCGCCGGAATTTTAATATCATCTTCCACTGCAAGAATGCGGGAATTAGGACGGCTGATAGAATCGCAAAGAAAAAATGTATAATACTTTTTACGTTGCAATACGGGTTTGAAATTGAATAACAAGGAATCTCTTGTTGCTGCTGGAGGCGTGCCTAAGGCAAGACGAACACCAAAGTCAGCACCGGCATTTACATCAGGAATTACCGCTGCATAATTGGCGGAGGCAGGATAAACACCACCTACACCAACAGGCGCAGCAGACGAAAACTCAAAACCATTATACGATACACGGAAAGAAGCACTTGTTTGCCCGGAAAAAACAGGAGTGGCAAAGGGAAAGGCATTCACAAATTTTACATGCGCATATTGGTTGGAATCAATTTCAACAAAGGACGCAGTAACAGCGGGCTCTTTATCACACCCATACAGTAGTGATAAAGCAGCTATAAATACGAAGACTATTTTTTTCATGTGATTCTTTTTAGTTTTTAAATTATTACCACATAGTATGCCCAATGAAACATCTTGCATAGTTTGCTAAATTGTAAACGGGCATTTCATAATTCGTTGTTGTTAGTTTATGGCTTAGAAAACCAGGTTTCTTTGGTGTGCCAGTCAACAGCGTCGGCACCTAATTTTTGCAGTTCAACAATGTTCCAAACATATTCTGAGTTGAAACGGTAACGAACCCTGTACACCAGTTTACTATTATTTTCAGGCCACAAATCAGCACCTGTGGGAGGCACAAAATCCCTGTACACCTGTAGGCCATTCTCCTGGTCAGTATAATGATAGCGGCGCATATCAACCCATGTTTCCTGTGCACCATAGCCAAACAGCGCAATATATTTCTGTAACATGATATGTGACAAGGTAAGATTCGCTGCTGTTGGTACAACAAGAGGATTTGATAAATAAGTATCCCTGATGGAGGCAGTTATAAGCTTGGAATCCGGTACATTGGTTGAGTAAGCATTCTGCAACATATCAAAATGAAGTTCAATCGCTCTTCTGTAAGCAGTAAGTGCTGTTCCTTTATCGCCTTTACGGTAAGCGGCTTCAGCTTTCATAAAGAATATTTCTGATGCTGTAATTACAGGAACAGGTGACGCATTTCTGAAAATGTACCTGGCTCTTACATCGCTTAAAGGGGCCACAAGAGAATCATGACGTTGTCCCCAGAAACCTTCCGGACGATCGGCGGTAGCAGTATAAAAACCGGCGCCACGGTTTACAGGGATGCCATTAAAACTTTCGTTGATGGATGGGCGAAGCATGTACCAGATGCGGGGGTCAAGTACTCCCGGAAACTGGGCGTTGGCTCCTTTCATCAAATCAGTAATGTATTTACCCTGGCGTAAGGTAGCCATTGCAGGGCCACCGATTGCTGTATTCCTCAGCGGGCCAAAATAGTTATTTGCTGCAGTTACACCGGGCGTACCCACTACGGTAACATAGGCATTATCATCATTTGAACTTAATGAACGGTCACAATAATAAATAACGGAATCAGGCTTGTAAATGGATTTGTTACTGAGGTGGTGATAGGAGCGTGCTAAAACAGCATACACAAATTTTTTCCATTTGTTTACGTCTCCTTTGTATAAAAACGCATCACCTTTTGCCAAGTTAGCCTGGCTTACATTATCACCTGTTTTATTCAGATTGGCCAATGCTTCAAAACATAATTGGCGAACATACGTATAAACATCTTCCTCTTTATCAAACTTAAAGGTTAAGAGGTTGGTGTTAAAAGCTTCTTTCAAAATCACTTCACCATGATAATCGGTTAACTGTAACCAACTCCAGGCAAAAATAGCTTGTCCCACACCTACATAGTCCCATTTCTTTTCTTCAGTGGCCCACTCAATCATTTTTATATTGTTCTGGCCTACATCAAAATAATGCGTTCTCCAGATAGAACCGGCATTGTCACTACCACCACTTACACCTCCCATACGTTCATAGTGGGTAGAAGTATTTGTAGCAGCACTTAAAGTATGTGTAGCAAAATATTGAGTGTATAAACTTATAACTCTTGCATCATGCAATGGTCCGTGGCCGGCATAGTTTGCAGTCATGGTTGAAGTAATCTGTGGTAACAGTTCTTCCACCGGTACACGAATGGGGGCGTTAGGATTAAGGTAGGCCTCTTCAATTTTTTTAGTACAGGCACTGAAAACACCCGTCATCATTAACGCCAGCAATACTATTTGATAATTACGTTTCATATTCAAAATGAGTTTAAGATTAGAAGGATGTTCTGAAACCAACATTAAAACTTATAGGAACTGCAATGTTTCCAAAATCAAAACCGGCTGCGCCTACACCCCTGGTACCGGCAGTGTTACCGTTCACCATCGGGTCAGCACCGCTGTAATTGGTAAACATGATCAGGTCGTTGCCTGTAACAAATACACTCAATGTTTTAAAGAATTTCTGTTTTTTAGAGATAACATTGTTCAGGTTATAAGTAAGTGTTACATCCCTTAAACGGAGCCAGTTTATATTTTTTTCAATGAACTCTTCTTCAGGCATTGTGGTTGTATAGTAGTCCTGTTGAAAATAAGGAATTACTACAATGTTATTCCTTGTGGGATTGGCACTGTTTTGCAAGCCGTCATTGAGCACACCATCTATTACACGTGGAGTCATACGGTCTTCTGTTTTCAAACTTCTGCCATTCAGCGTTAAGAACATATTGGTGCCGTTAAATACATCACCACCCATTCGCCAATCCCAAAGCATCGTAATGGAGAGATTCTTCCAGCGGAAACTGTTGTTGATACCCATTGTGAAATCAGGATTACGATCTCCTCTTACCCTGAAATTTGCGTCAAGCACAGGTAGACCTGAAGTAGGATTAATGAGGATTTGACCTGCATTGTTGCGGGCATAACCATGTGCTGTAATAGTCGTTGTTGGGCCACCCTGTATCAAACCACCACGTGCGTTGAGATAAAGCCATGTATCAGATACATAAAACTCCGGAACATTACTTGGGAGTGAGAGCACTTTATTCCACATACGGTTAAAGTTGAAACCGATGCTCCATCTGAAATTTTTATTTTGAATCGGGGTAGCGTTAAATGCAACTTCAACGCCCTGGTTCCTGGTAGTACCCACGTTTAAGGTATTGAGTACATAGCCGGTTCCGTAACTGGAGCGGAATAATTCAACGATCTGATCTTTGTTAAGCGTATTATAATAAGTAATGTCAAAATTCAGTTTGCTTTTAAATAAACGGAACTCAGAACCGATTTCGTAGGTTTCCTGTCTTTCGGGTCTTAAATCAAAATTGTTATTGGTAAAACCGTAAGAAAAACCGCCACCGCTACTGAATCTCTGTTCAAATACAGATTGGTTACTGTAAGCGCCATTAAGACGTGCAGTTTGTGCTAATGAAGTTCTGAGTTTCCAATAACTGAGGATATCTCCTTTTTTGAGGAAGGGTAACATATCCGTCATGATAAAAGAAAGACTTCCGCCGGGATAGTTATAATTTCTGTTTTGTTCAGGAAGTGTGGAGGCTGTTTCAAAACGATGGGTGTAGTTCAGGAAAATCATGTTCTTATAACTAAGAGCAAATTCCCCGAAATAGGCCATTTGCCGTACCAGCACCTGGTTGTAATCACCAAAGAGCGCCCTGTAAAGACGTTGTCTGCTGGCGGGATCAGTGTTAGAACTGTCTGTTCTGTTTTTATCCACCAATCGGTTTCCAAATACTGCATACATCTGGGTGTTATAATCCTGCCACATATTACCTACCATCAATCGTCCATTGAATTTGCCGATTGATTTTTTGAACGTAGCATTAATGGTATGATTATAACCGGTGTACTTGCGGTAGAAGTTATCAAGTGAGCCACGCAAAGCAGCTGTAGTTAAAAACGATTGCGGATGTACAAAACGGTAACCCTCCATTTTATAGGTATCATATCCAAAGCGACCCTGGATGCTCACCCAATCTGCAGGGTTGATATTAGCTCCCAATGTATAAATGAAACGGTCTGTAGCATCGCTTGCTCGTACGTTTTTAGCATTCCACAATGGATTATCGATTTCAAGCAACGGATCTGCAGCGTAAGCTGTTACCTTGTTGCCATTAGCATCTTCAATATTTTTCAGGTTGAGTTCAGTGGGCCAGCGAAGCAGGTTCAGTAGGTAGCTATTGGCACCACGCAGTGGCCTGGTGAAGTCTGTTCTTATATAGGAAACAGACGGTTGTATCGATATCTTTTTACCAATATTGGTTGTATTGGCAATTCTGAGATTATATCGTCTATAGTCATTAAAAGGAACAACACCCTGGATATCATTTAAACTACCGCTTACACGGAAAGAATAATTTTTCTGTCCATAATCAGCACTCAGGTTATGTGTTTGTGAAATACCGGTTCTGAAGAACTGATCAATCTGGCGGTAAATGGTAGCCCTGTCCGGGTTAGGATTCTTACCTCCGAAATAAGTAAAGCTGTTAAAGGAAAGGCCATTGGAGCCTCCATAAAAATCATCAGTTACACTGGGGAAGCGGGTTAATTCAGAAAAACGGAAGCTGTTATCGTAGTTTATGTTTACTTTTTTGCCAACAGCAGCTTTTTTGGTAGTGATAATGATGGCTCCGGAACTGGCCTGGCTACCATAGAGTGCTGTGGCCTCAGGTCCTTTCAAAACAGTGATGGACTCAATATCATTTGGGTTAATATCAGCAATCCTGTTGGTATAGTCATTATCTCTGTTTGGACGATCTGATGCTAAACCAACTGTACCCGTACCACCGGATTCATTGATAGTTTGATTATCCAGAATTACACCATCTACAACAAATAACGGCTGATTGCTCAACGCAAGTGAGTTAAAACCACGGATGACAATAGAAGAAGAGGCACCTGCAATACCATTGGTAGGAGTAACAGTTACACCGGCAATTCGGCCCTGTAATGCATTTACAAAGTTTTCACGCTGTGTTTCCTGGATCTCTTTACCTTCCACCGATTGGGTGGCATAGCCCACCTCTCTTTTGGTACGCTTAATATCCATGGCAGTTACCACGACTTCACTTAATTGTTGCTTTTCCGACGTTTCTACAAGATTGAGGTTGATACTTGTGGATTCGCCAATGGTTACTTCAATCGTTTTGTAACCAACAAATGAAAACACAAGGATTTTACCTTTTTGAGCGGTAATAGTAAAGGCCCCGGAAGCATTAGTGACCGTACCGGTACGGGCACCTTTTAAACGAACAGAAACTCCGGGTAAAGGAGTGTTATCAGCAGCATCTTTGATAACACCTGTAATTGTAAGGTCCTGAGCATAGGTGGCAAGATTCAATAACAGAACCAGCCCTGCCAGCAGCAGGCTTTTAATTTTTCTCATAATCAAACGTTATTAGTTTCGAGGTCAAATTAATAAAATAATTTAAGAAGAACCGATGATTTAAATAATCTTTTTTAATCGGTAAGTACTTCAATTCAATTAGAGCAAACAATTGGTTAATTTGCTGCACTTAATCTCAACTTAGCTCAACTGTGCAGCCATCTGTTTTGCCATACATCCGTATTTCATTTATCATCAGTGCCCTTATTTGCGGGGTTAAGTTCTGGGCATATTTGATAACAGGTTCATTGGTAATCTTATCTGATGCTTTGGAATCCATCATCAACGTGGCCGGTGCGGCTTTTGCCTGGTACAGCATTTACCTGGCCGGTAAACCCAAAGACTTAGACCATCCTTACGGGCACGGGAAAATTGAGTTTTTCTCCATTGGTTTTGAAGGCGGGATGATTTTTTTAGCCGGTATTGGTATTGCAGTACAGGCGGTGCTTTATTTTATTGAACCAAAGGAATTGGTGCAACTGCAAACAGGTATCTGGCTGAGTATAGCAGCCGGGCTTGCTAATTTTATTTTGGGCTCTGTGCTGTTGCTCAAAGGCAAACAATACAACAGCATAACACTGAAAGGTAACGGTCATCATATATTAAGTGATGGATATACCAGCCTTGGGGTGATACTTGCACTTGGGCTTATTTGGTTAACAGGTTATAAGTGGATTGATCCTTTGGCATCTGTTATTGCCGCTGTTGTACTTATTTATACAGGTGCCAGACTGGTGCGTAAAGCCATCCGTGGATTGATGGATGAAATGGATATGAATGTGGTGGAAGAAATTACCGGTATTTTGATTCAAAACAGAAGACCCGACTGGATTGATGTGCATAATCTTCGTGTACAGCGTTATGGCAATAATTTTCATGTGGATTGTCATGTTACCCTTCCTTACTATTTTTCATTGGAACAGGTGCACAAAGAAATTTCGGATATGGATGAATTGCTTAACCGCAATTTTGAAAAAGGAACCATTGAGTTTTTTATACATACTGATCCCTGTATTGAACTCAGCTGTGCACATTGTCTTTTATCGGAATGTGCTGTGCGTAGGAAACCGTTTGCCGGTAAAATTGAATGGAACAGCGATAACTTATTGCCTAACAGGAAACATCAATTCCCCGCCTGAATTTTATTCATCATCATAACTGAAACGCAGGTCAGTTAATTTCTCAATCAATGGTTTAACCCGGTAGATATTTTGATTCATTTTATTGCCGAGCACAATAATGGTTAATGAATCGCTGGTAACTCTGTAAAAGCAGGAGTTGTTTCCATGCCACCATCCATTGTGATACACGATGGTTTTGTTTTGCGGCAATGTGTACATACGCCATCCCAATCCGTAATTATGAATACCGGGTTTTTCAAAACTGTATGGTTTGAAAGCTGAATCTTTTATTGCAGCCGAAAGAATTTGATGGCTGTACAAAGACTGGTCCCACTTCAAGAGATCACGGGGCGTACTGTAAATATTTTTATCGCCTACAGTTTCATCCATCCAGGTGTAACCTTCCATTACACCATTCCAGCGATAGGAGGGTGTAGCCCTGGCGCTATCTGCATGCGTGTACACATAGGTATCGATCATTTGTAAAGGCGTAAAAAAGATTTCTTTCAGAAAAGAGGCATAGGATTTACCAGTCACTTTTTCAATAATTAAAGCCAGTAGAACAAAGTTGGTATTGGAATAGTTAAAGCGGGTGCCAGATGGATAATACAGTTTTGCTTCTCCCTTCATAAAAAATTGCAGCACATCATTGTTGGTAGCAATCTTTTTTCTGTCCCAGCCGCTTTCTTCCATGGCATTCATATAATTGGGCAGGCCGCTGCGTTGCGAAAGAAGAGTTTTAACAGAGATATTTTTGTAAGGGAAACCCGGGAAAAAGGTTTGAATACTGTCGTTCAGAGACAGCTGTTTTTTATCAACGAGGTACAAAACAGCAGCAGATGTAAATGTTTTACTGGTTGATGCAATATGAAAAGGTGTATTGGGCTTAATCGTGTCAGTTGTATTCAATCTTGCCATACCATTATAGGCTTCATACACAATATTCCCGCCTTTGGCCACGAGGAATCCTCCATTAAACCCGGTACGCAGCAGGGTAGTATCGTAAAAGCCTTTTGCATTTCTGAACAGTTCCCTGAATTCAGATTTGGAGATCTTTTGCGGTGTGGGCGGATAATATTCTAAGGAGTCTTCAGTAATTGCTTCCGGTGCGGATACGGAGCCGCAGGCATACAGAAAAATAACAATTGCAAGTATCCGTAGATATTGGTTACGCATAATGGTTTTTCAATTGATGTTTGGCTCAACTATATTTGCATTCGCAAAATAGCAAACAATCGGCAATGGCAGAAAAAAAATCAACCAGTTATCCCAAAGAGAAAATAAACATTCTTCTGCTGGAAAACATCAGCGAAAAAGCAGTAGCCAATATTAAGGAACATGGTTATGTAAGTGTAAAAAAGTTAAGTGGCGCTTTGAGTGAAGAAGAGTTAATGAGAGAGATTAAAGATGTACACTTGTTGGGTATCCGTTCCAAAACACAAATCACACAAAATGTATTGGATGCTGCTAATAAACTGCAGGCCATCGGTTGCTTTTGTATTGGAGTGAACCAGGTAAACCTGAAAGCTGCTACTTCCAAAGGCGTTGTTGTATTTAACGCACCTTACAGTAATACAAGAAGTGTGGCAGAACTGGTGATTGGTTTAAGTATTCTGCTTATCCGCCGCATCATTGATAAAAACAAAGCTGCTCATGAAGGCATCTGGATGAAGGAAGCCAAAGGCAGTTATGAACTTCGTGGAAAAACATTGGGTATTGTGGGGTATGGTAATATCGGTAGCCAGGTTAGTGTATTGGCAGAATCTCTTGGCATGAAAGTAATTTACTATGATGTGGTAACGAAACTGCCCTTGGGTAATGCGCAACAGGTACGAAGCCTCAAAGACCTGCTGGCACAATCGGATGTAGTGACCTTGCATGTACCTGAAACAGCACAAACCAAAAATCTCATTAATAAAACAACGATCAAGCATTTTAAAAAAGGCGCTATCCTGCTCAATTATGCAAGGGGCGAAGTGGTAGACCTGGATGTGTTGCGCAAGGCATTACTGGATGGTCATGTAAGTGGTGCGGCTGTGGATGTGTTTCCCTGGGAGCCGGAGAAGAATGGCGATCGTTTTCAAACGCCGCTGCAGGATTTGCCTAACGTCATTCTCACACCACACATCGGCGGCAGTACGGAGGAAGCACAGGAAAATATTGGTGAAGATGTAAGTAATAAACTGGTGCAGTACCTGGAGCGGGGCATCACCATCGGTTCTCATACCGTACCGGAACTGGCATTACCCCAGCAGGAGGGCACTCACCGCATCCTCCACATTCACCGGAATGTGCCCGGCGTGTTGAGCGAAATCAATACGGAGTTGAGCAAACATAAAATCAACATCCTGGGGCAGTATTTAAAAACCAATGAACAGATTGGTTATGTAGTATTGGACGTAGATAAAGCACTTTCTAAAAAAGCAGTGCAACTGCTTAAGGAAGTGAAGGAGACGATTAAGGTGCGGATGGTTTATTAATAATCTCAATCCCGTCGCATGACGGGATTTATTTTTCAAATACTTTCCTAAATTTTCAAAAAATATTGAAAATTATGTAAATTTGGGTATTCAAACACCCAATCATGAAACTAATCATACTCGGCGGAGGATTCGGAGGGCTTCGGTTAGCAAGGAAACTCAGCAATCAAAAAGGGTTCGACATCACTTTAATTGACCGGTTTAACTATCACCAGTTTCAACCCTTGTTTTACCAGGTGGCAACGGCAGGCCTGGATGCCAGCAATATTTCATTTCCTTTACGGAAAGTGTTTCAGAAAAGTAAGAACGTACGTTTCAGAATGGCGGAAGTAGAAGCTATTGATACAACTGCGAAATTGGTCATCACTTCAGAAGGAAATCATGCCTACGATGTATTGGTAATTGCCATGGGCGCTACTACCAACTTCTTCAACAACGCCAACCTGGAAAAGTATGCATTCCCCATGAAGTCAACTGTGGAAGCGTTGCAGTTGCGTCATAAACTCATTCACAACTTTGAAGATGCATTACACGCATCAAATGATGAAGAGTTGAAACGATTGATGAACGTGGTGGTAGTAGGCGGCGGTCCCACCGGTGTGGAATTGAGTGGTGCTATTGCCGAAATGAAAAAATATGTGCTGCCAAAAGATTATCCCGAACTGGAATTTTCAAAGATGAATATTTACCTGCTGGAAGGTACCGGTAAAACATTGGGGGCCATGAGCGAAGACAGCAGCAAACAAAGTGCTGCCTATCTCCAACGATTAGGTGTAACCGTATTGACTGAAACTCTTATGAGTGATTATGATGGTAAAACTGTGTATCTAAAGAACGGTGAGCAGATACCTTCTTCATTGGTGATTTGGGCCGCAGGTATTAAAGGAAATATTCCGGCGGGGATTGACAGTACGCTTATTGCAAAAGGTAACCGTATTAAAGTGGATGAATATAACAGGGTAGAAGGGTTGAGTAATGTATTTGCTATTGGAGATATTGCGTATATGGAAGCAGGTGTGTACAAAGGTCATCCGCAGGTAGCACCGGTTGCGATTCAACAGGCAGATTTGTTGGTAACCAATTTGCAAAACATTCACAGTAGTCCCAACAATTTGAAACCATTTGTGTATAAGGATAAAGGAGCGATGGCAACAGTGGGCAGAAATTTAGCGGTTGTTGATATGCCTAAACCCAAACTGCATTTTGGTGGTTTCTTTGCCTGGTTGGTGTGGATGGGATTACACCTGATGCTGATACTGGGTGTAAAAAACAGGTTCTTTGTGTTTGTGAACTGGTTGTACAATTATATTACTTATGATCAAAACCTAAGGCTCATCTTTAAAGAGTTTTACAGGAATGATCAACAGAAGAAATAAAACGAATGAAACCTTTCTTAACAGCTGAGTGGCGTAACCTGGTTATGGTGAATTATGAAGTGGATGCGGAAGTTCTTACTCCTTATCTGCCTTTGCATACGGAGTTGGATACTTTTAATGGTAAAGTGTATGTAAGTCTTGTTGCATTTCATTTTCTGAATACCAAAGTGAAAGGAATTGCGGTTCCTTTTCACCGTGACTTTGAAGAAGTGAATCTTCGTTTCTATGTAAAATATAAAGAGGGCCGGGAATGGAAACGGGGTGTTGTATTCATAAGTGAGTTAGTGCCGAAGCGGATGATTGCGTTTGTGGCAAGATTATTATATGGTGAAAAATACGGGTATGCTCCCATTCATTCCTCAGTTAAGGAAACAGATATACGGAGCTTACAATTTTCTTGGGGAAGAGATGCGGAGTATTCACTTTTTATAGATATGGAAAAGAAAGCAGTTCCGCTTGAAGAGGGGAGTGAAGCTCAATTTATATTGGAGCATTACTGGGGTTACACAAGTCTAAGAAACGGAGCTACATCAGAGTACAGGGTGGCACATCCATCGTGGAATATTTACCCGGTGCTTGATTATAAAGTGAATGTAAATTTTGAAACACTGTACGGTAAAACGTTTAGCTTCTTAAATCATTTGCAACCTGCTTCTGTAGTGGTGGCTGAAGGTTCGCCTGTAGCGGTGTATGATGGAAAAACCATCAGTTGAAGTAAGTAGTATCACTTCCATTTCCTCGCTCTTACATGAAAGGCGGGTGTTTCATAATCCCATCGTTCCTGCACAATGGTTTTGATTTCTGATTGAATATCGGGGTATTGTTTGCTCAGCTTTTCAAGAATGGTTAATGAAAAGGCTTTTACTGCTGCTGCTTCATTTACATCAGCAATAAAATCGAAACAGTAATTCATGAGTTCTCCATGCTGTTCTTCAGGAATCTCTACAAACTGCAGCAACCGCACCACATTTCTACGAACGGCTTTATGCAATTTGGCATTGCCTAATAATTTTACAAAAACCGGTAAATGTTTTTTTGCTAATGTGGGATGTTCAATTGCAATATAACTCAGCGGCCAAGCAGCTCTTTGAGTTACACGGTACTCATCACCCAGGAATAATTGCACCAAGGCATCAAACCGTTGCTGCGAATGACCCACCCAATCAATAATTTTTTGTGCCTGGGCTTTGGAATGTTCCTTCAATATTTCTGATCGTAACTGCAAAGTTCAACTGTTAACTGTAATTGATTCTATTGAAAACAAATTACCGGCTTACTGTTTTGAGCGCTTCAATTGTTTTCTTAACTTCTTCTTCATCTACTATTAATGATTTTAATTCTTCATTCATCGCCGGGTTCAGATAATTCATCCGTGATGCTATCGTTGTTCTTGCTGAAGTATGAAATTCTTTTGCTCCTGTTTGCTGTGCCAGTGCTGCAATATTGCTGCTGCGCACACCACTGCCCGGCATAATGATGATACGGTCATCTGCAGTTCTTACCAACTCGGTTAAGAAAGAAATACCTTCCGTTACATTGGGTGTTAAACCGGAAGTGAGAATACGTTCACACCCGATGTTAATCAAGGTTTCCAATGCTTCCATTCCGTCCCGCACCCGGTCAAATGCACGATGAAAGGTTACACCCAGCGGATAAGCAAGCTCCACCAGCTCTGCTGTTCTTTTTTGATCAACGGTACCGTCACTGTTCAGTAAACCAGTAACGATGCCCTCACAGCCTAATTCTTTGCACAGCTGTACATCTTTTTTCATGCTGTAAAACTCTTCATCACTGTACAAAAAATCACCGCCCCTTGGGCGAATCATCGGGTACAAGTCAAGACTTGTTTTTTCCCTGGCTTGTTTTAAAAAACCATAGGAAGGCGTAGTACCGCCATCAGCAGGATTATCACACAGTTCAATACGGTGAGCACCTGCCTGTTCTATCAACAAACAACTTTCAATCGTAAATGCAATTACTTCCAGTTTGTACATAATCAAAACCAGCTTTTCGTTTCTACAGAAGTTTCCAGTTGCGGATGTCTTACTGCCATCGTAAAATTCTTCATTACAGAGTAGCCGCCATATTCACCCTTTTTGTTGATAGCCAAAAAACCTACCTGTACTGTATTTGCTTTTGCTCCGTTGTTGCGGATGATTCTTCTTACAGCTTCCTTACAGGCATCCTCAGGCGAAGCGCCCTGCCGCATCATTTCTACTACAGTATGTGCGCCGCAGATTTTTACAACTTCTTCGCCTACACCTGTGGCGGTAGCAGCTCCTACTTCATTATCTACAAACAAACCGGCACCGATGATCGGCGAGTCTCCTACACGTCCTCTCATTTTAAATGCCATGCCACTGGTGGTGCAGGCACCACTTAAGTTGCCCTCCGCATCTAGTGCCACCATGCCGATGGTATCATGATTTAACAAAGCCACAGGCCACGGCTCATGACTGTTTTTTTCACGCTTTATTTTTTCTTCTAATTCTTTCACACTTCTGTTGGGGTCATACTTAGAAGTTTTTAACCATTCTTTCCATGCTTTTTCACTTTCCGGTGTCAATAGGTTTTGTTTTTGAAAACCTTTGCTCAATGCAAAATGCAGCGCTCCTTCGCCCACGAGCTGCACATGAGGTGTTTGCTCCATCACTAATCTTGCAACTTTTATAGGGTGGAGTATTTCTTCAAGGCACATTACACTACCACACTGCCCCAGGTGATTCATGATACATGAATCAACCGTTACTTTCCCGTCTCTGTCCGGTAATCCGCCGTAACCTACGCTGTTGTCAGTTGGGTCAGCTTCCGGAATCATTACGCCGGCTTCTACTGCATCCAGGGCTGCACCTCCTTTGCTTAAAATATCCCAGGCCGCTTTATTGGCTTTGATATTGGGTGCCCAGGTGGATACAACAATCGGCTGCGGACCTTGCGTTGTTGCTGCCTTTATGCCCTTTGTACTTATTATAAGTCCGGAAAGACCTGTGAGTTGCAGAAACCTCTTTCTGTTCATTTGTGGAAGGATTAGGTGGTGAATGTAAAATTTTTTTGTGATGATTAAACCCGGTACGTCATTGCCCGTCTATTCTTCATAAAAAATAAATACTCATGAAAAAATTACTTGTACTTACCTCCGTTACCCTGGCACTCATGCTGGCTGTTCATACAAGCGCTAATGCTCAAACAGCCCGTAAAAAAGCCGATCGTATTGAAAACCGTGTTGACCGCCGTGAAGATGTGCGTGACCGTAAAGAAAACCGTCGTGACCGCAGAGAAGATGTTAGAGATAAAAGAGAAGATGTGCGGGATGCAAAACACGATGGCGGACGACTTGATAAAATTGAAGATCGTTTTGATAAAAGAGAAGATGTAAGAGACAGGCGTGAAGACGTGCGTGACCGTAAAGAAAACCGTCGTGACCGCCGTGAAGATCGCAGAGATCGTAAAAACGGAATCTGATTTATTCCCTTATAAACGAAAACTGGAAAAGCGTACCCGCCTCTGCCCGAAATGGCAGAGGCTTTTTAATGAATACGATCGCCCCTTATTTGCATTTGCTTCATCAATTCCTTTTCGTATTCCAGCCATTCTTTCCACCGTTTACGAACCTTGGGTTTAGGCAAATAATGTTCAGCCAGTGTAATAAAAAGAGTATAATGCCCTGCTTCGCTTTCCATGAATTTTCTGTAGAATTTACGCAGGTAAGCATCTTCAAGCCCTTCGCTCAGGCGTTTGAACCGTTCACAGCTGCGGGCTTCTATCAGCGCCATGGTCAGCAATTGATCCAGAAACCGGTCATCAAGATGACCTCCCTTGGTTTGAAAAGCCAGTAAAGCATTCACATATTCGTCTTTCCGTTGCTTGCCCAATTTTAAGTTTCGTTTGTTTAACTCTGCCAATACAGCTCTGAAATGGCCCCATTCTTCCGTTACAATCGGAGCCAGTTCTTCCACTAATTTTTCATAGCTGCTGTACCGCTGGATTAGTGAAATACAACTGGTGGCTGCTTTCTGCTCACAGTAAGCATGATCCGTTAAAATAGCTTCCAGTGAAATGGCCGTTAAATCCACCCAGCGGGGATCTGTGGGTAATTGCAGCCCCAGGATATTCTTTACATCAATGGTTTCAGTGTGCATATGGCAAAAATAAAAAAGTCACGCTTGTAACGTGACTTAAGATTTTTTGCGAAAGAGGTATTGCTCACCCGTAGGTGTGAAATGAGTAAAAATCACTGCATAGGCAACTTTAGTTAAAGAAGAAATAAGTTACCAACGCAACGGTAGTAAAGAAAACTACTACAAATAATACCTGCTTGGTTGATTCGCTGATGTGATACTGATTTGTTGACATATGATACCATTTAAAAGTTAGAAATACCGGTGTTCCTGTAGGTACGGAAGTAGAATTCAGTGGTATCGGATTAACTGCTCTGGTTCAACAAATAGTTCGTAGGGTATTGTAAAGGTAGTCTTGTTTTATAAATTTGGCAAGTTTTCGGGTCATTTTTTAACAAAGGCACTATGTTGTTTGCGGTTACAGATATAGAAACTACGGGAGGGCATGCTTCGGCCCACGGCATTACGGAGATAGGAATCGTTATTCACGATGGTGAACAGGTGCTGGAGCGTTTTGAAACCCTGGTGAATCCGCATCAGTCCATTCCTTATTACATCCAGAAGCTTACCGGCATTACGGATGAGATGGTGCAGCTGGCCCCTTCTTTTGAAGAAATTGCTCCCCGTGTTTATGAGCTGTTGCAGGATAAAGTGTTTGTAGCTCATAACGTTAACTTCGATTTTTCCTTTATTCATCACCATTTATCGGTCTTGGGTTACGAGCTCCATTGCCCTAAACTTTGTACGGTTCGTTATGCCCGAAAGGTTACACCTAAGCTCAGTTCCTACAGCCTGGGCAAGCTGTGTGCTCACTTTGAAATACCCGTGTACAACCGTCACCGTGCCGGGGGCGATGCGGCTGCTACGGCAGAACTCCTGCAACTGCTCCGGAAAAAGGATGTAAACAATCACCTGTTTACCATGCTCAAAAGGCAGAGCCGGGATCAGATGCTGCCCATGAACCTGGACAGGGAGCAGATTGATGCACTTCCGCTCACGCCAGGTGTTTACTATTTTCATGATGGCAAGGACAAAATCGTGTACGTGGGCAAAGCTAAAATGTTGAAGAAGAGGGTTGTAAGTCATTTCAGTGGCAACCGCCCTGGCTTACAAAGGCAGGAATTTCTGAGAAATATCCACCGTATTTCCTACCAGCAATGCGGTACTGAGTTAATGGCATCCGTGCTGGAAACCATTGAAATCAAACGTCTCTGGCCAAAATACAACAGGGCGATCAAAGGATTTGAAGCCGGTTATGGCTTCTATTTGTTTGAAGATGGTAAAGGATTTCATCGATTGGTAGTGGATCGAAAGCACAAAACCCTTCAGCCCATACAGGTGTTCTACAGCAGAATGGAAGCCATGGCAGAACTGAAACGCATTGCAAAGGAGTTTGAACTTTGTCATAAACTTTGCTTTATTGACCGGTCAGCCGATGCAGCTTGCAGTAATGAATATTGTAAAGGTGCCTGCAGGGAAGAAGAGGCAGCAGCTGATTATAACCATCGGGTACAAAAAGCATTGGAGCAGGTAAAAGATGAATCGCCCAGCTATATCATAAAGGAACGTTCTTATTTTAATAATTCCGATGCGTGTATTTTAATGGAAAACGGGAAGTTTTATGGAATGGGCTATGTACCTGCAGACGCAGACTGGACGGATACAAATAGTTTAAAAAATCATCTGCAGCAATACCAGGAATACCAGTTTGTACGAAGCCTCATCAACCGTTATGCAATTGAGCAACCGGAAACGGTGAACTGGTTGTGATTTTTATTTCAACAACTGAACCGCCTTCCCTCTATTTTTGTAATACCACCAAACTTTCTTTTATGCGAACGTACTTGCTTGCTTTTTCTTTTTTGTTTATTGCCCAAACGCTTATTGCCCAGGTAACCGATACAGCTGCTGTTGATGATTTTGATTACAGCAAGTTTGGTGATGCAGCAGGAGTGAAACGATATGCCACACAAAAAGTATTGAACCAAACCCCCAACCGTATTGTGAGTTTGGCCTATGAATACCAGGCCGCATTTGACATGCCGGGTGTTCCTTCTTTTCCCAATCAAACGTATAGAGTTAACAGAATCGCTGGAATCAGGGGGCAGTTAAACATTCCTGTAGTATCTAACACGAAACTCATCTGGCAATTAGGAGCCAACTATTGGAGAAGCGGTTACGCTTTTGAATCAGTGAATAATGTTTTTATCTCAAAGCTTAACGCCAATGGCATGCACACGGCAGGTATCAACACCACGATCTTCAAACCACTCAATGAAAAAAACTTTTTGATTTTTCAGGCAAGTGCTGATGTGAATGGTGTATTTGAGAAATTCAGTGATGTGAACTCAAAAGCACTTACTGTTAGTGCTACTGCTATCTATGGTTGGAAAAAATCAGAACAGAATATGTATGGTGTAGGTGTAGCCAGAACCTACCGTGCCGGACAAATTATCTATGTGCCTGTTCTGTTATGGAATAAGACCTTCAATGATCAATGGGGTATGGAATTATTATTGCCTGCCCGTGGGCACCTGCGCCGCAATTTTTCTACTTCCAATATCCTGCAGTTGGGTTATGAACTGGAAGGCAATCAGTACTGGATGCGTACGCCCAGTACCAACGGACAAGTGTTTATTCAACGGGGCGAATTCAAACCAAGAGTGATGTGGGATAAAAAACTCAGCGGTTTTTTCTGGCTCAATGTTCAGGCAGGCTTTCGTTACAACTGGCGCTTTGATGTAATGAATGAATATGATGCACGAAAAGATGAAAAGTTATTTTTCAGAAGTGCTTTGACTAATCCATTTTATTTCAGTGTAGGAATCAACTTTGTGAGTCCATAAATGAAAAAGCCCCGCCAAAAGCGGGGTTTCTTCTTTCCATAGGGAAATATCTTTACTTAGCTACCTGCCTGGTCCACACATCGGTTCTGCCGATGAGCGATACGCCGATATAACCACGAACATCCAGTGTGTTGGCATCTTTCATCTTAATCGTGCAATCATAGGTGTTCCCGTTTTTGGGATCATAAATTTTTCCACCGTCCCATACGTTTTTGCCTTTGTATTCAAAGCCCCAGAGATTGGTCAACCCCAATACAGGCCGGGAATGGTTTTCTGCTTCCGGGTGATTTTTGTCCAGCTTCGGTTTGCCGGTATCAGGATCATTGGGTTCCTTGAGCCAAACGATACGGCCCTGGTATTTTTCACCGTTTTTGGTAATACGGATCATACCGGTTCCTTCGCCGTTTTTCCACACGCCCACAATGGCATCCGGGTTATCCTGGGTGGTTGTAAAAGCAGTAAATAACAGTGCTCCCAGGCAAAGAATCAGTGTAAAAGAAAGTTTACGCATAGCAATTTTTTTCGTTAGACGGTAAAGATAAAGAAGAGGTTTGCACCATCAGCAAAATCAATAACAAACGTTGGCGAAAGAAGTTGAAAGGATTTTTTTTGGTACTTTGAATTTGATGAAACATATTTGCAGAGCAATGAACGCAATTACAAACAATACATGGTGGTGGCATACAACTCTACGGGGTCTGTAACGCTGTTACTGTGATTGTACAATCATATTAAGACCCCGAAGTAATTCGGGGTTTTTTTATTGCCTCGTCCCATAAAGGAGAGTAAGACAAGAAATTGAAGTTGTTTATCCCCTCCTTGGAGGGGTGGGGGCGACTTAGAAAATAGTAATGATTGAAAGGGGTGGGTGCTGAATAGAATTAAGAACGTACAAGAGTGCGACGCAACTGACGATGAAGAATGTTGCTGCAGCTTGTATCACAAATAAAAAAAGATGAAAAAAATGGAATTACAAACACGCTGCAAACAAATGCTGGCGGATGTATACACACCTGTAGGCATCTACATGCGGCTGCGGGATCGTTTTCGGGATACGATTCTGCTGGAAAGTACAGATCATCATGCGGCTGAAAACTCCTGGAGTTTTATATGCGTGAACGCTATTGCCGGTATTGAAATGATTGATGCATCCACCCTCGAGTATAAATTGCCGGCACAAAAACCGGAACGGTTACAAATTAAAAACAAAAAAGAAGTGCCCACTCTGTTGTGGGATTTCATGAAACGTTTTGAAACCTCCGCTGATGATTGCAAAGAAGCAAAATTTGCTCAAGGTTTATATGGATATACAACTTATGATGCTGTAGAATTTTTTGAAGAGGTACAGATAAGCAAAGAAAAAGTAAACGGAGTAGGAGAGTTGCGTTACCGGTTGTACCAATATGTGATTGCCATCAATCATCATCGGGATGAATTGTTTATTTGTGAAAACCTGCTCCATGGTATTGAAAGCGAAATGCCGCTCGTAGAAAGTTTGATCCGCAGTAAAGATGTGCCTGCCTTTCCATTTGCTGTGAAAGGTGCAGAAACTTCCAATGTTACAGATGATGAATATATGGAAATGGTGAAGAAAGGAATTGCCGGTTGTTTGCGAGGCGATGTGTTTCAGATTGTGCTAAGCAGAAGATTTCAACAGGAGTTCAGCGGTGATGAATTGAATGTGTACAGAGCTTTACGCAGCATCAATCCTTCTCCTTATTTATTCTTTTTTGATTATGGTGATTATAAGTTGATGGGTTCAAGTCCTGAATCACAACTGGTCATCCAGAATGGGAAGGCTGTAGTGCATCCTATCGCCGGAACATTTAAACGCACGGGTGATGATGAAGTGGATGAGCGTGAGGCAGAACGTTTATTAAAGGATGCAAAAGAAAATGCAGAACATGTGATGCTGGTGGATTTGGCCCGCAATGATTTGAGTCGGGTGTGTGATGAAGTGAGTGTGGCGCATTATCGTCAGGTGCAATATTACAGTCATGTTATTCATTTGGTGAGTGAGGTAAATGCCAAGGTACGGGAAGGAAGTAATCCGTTTGAGTTGTTAGCTAAAACATTTCCCGCCGGCACACTAAGTGGTGCACCTAAAATAAAAGCCATGCAGTTAATTGATACTTATGAGCCTACTGCAAGAAGTTACTACGGTGGCGCAATCGGCTTTATGGGTTTTAATGGTAGTTGCAATCACGCCATCATGATACGTACGTTCCTGAGTAAGGATAATACATTGGTGTACCAGGCGGGTGCTGGTGTTGTGGCAGCCAGTAAGCCGGAGAGTGAATTGCAGGAAGTGAATAATAAGTTAGGAGCTCTTAAAAAGGCAATACAGTTTGCGGAAAAAATTAGTTAATAGTTAATGGTTCATAGTTCATGGTAGAATCAGCTATGAACTATCAACCATATCCAATGAACCAAATTATAATGAAAATACTTGTATTTGATAACTACGACAGCTTCACTTACAATCTTGTTCACTTAGTGGAGAAGATCACGCATATAAAAGTGGAAGTACATCGTAATGACCAGATTCCGTTGGAAAAAGTAAAGGAATACGATAAAATTATTTTATCACCCGGTCCGGGTATTCCTGAAGAAGCTGGATTATTATTACCGTTGATCAAAGAATATGCAGCAACAAAATCAATTCTTGGAGTGTGCTTAGGTCATCAGGCAATTGGGCAGGCATTTGGAGGTACATTGGTGAATTTAAGTACAGTGTATCATGGAGTAGCCACAAAGATTGAAGTAGGAGGTACGAAGTACGAAGTACGAAGTCGTTTATTCGAAGGGTTGCCTGATGAGATTGAAGTGGGGCGTTATCACAGTTGGGTGGTGAGTAAAGAAGGATTTCCTGCAGATCTGGAAATTACAGCAGAAGATGAAAACGGAATGATCATGGCTTTGCAGCACAAAACGTTTGATGTGCAAGGTGTGCAGTTTCATCCGGAAAGTGTATTGACGCCGATGGGGGAAGAAATTTTGAAGAATTGGTTGAAGCAATAATTGAAAATTGATAATTGGTTAATGGATAATTGAGAATTGATATGAAAAAGATTTTACAACTCTTATTTGAACATAAAACCTTGTCACGTGAGCAGGCGTATGATGTGTTGCTCAACATCGGCAAAGGCGTGTACAATGAATATGAAATCACCGCTTTCATGACCGTGTATCTCATGCGGAGCATTACCATTGAAGAATTGCAGGGCTTTCGTGATGCATTGCTGGAACTGTGTGTGAAAGTAGATTTGAACGGACATGCAGTGCTCGACATTGTAGGCACGGGTGGTGATGGTAAAAACACATTCAACATTTCAACGCTTGCCTGTTTTATTGTGGCAGGTGCAGGACAAAAAGTAGCCAAGCATGGCAACTATGGTGCATCCAGCATCAGTGGTGCAAGTAATGTGATGGAGCAATTAGGTTACAAATTCTCCAATGATAATGATAAGTTGAAACGTGAAGTGGAAGAAGCAGGTATTTGTTTTATGCATGCGCCGTTGTTTCATCCTGCATTGAAGACTGTTGCGCCTATCAGAAAAAATTTGGGGATGCGTACTTTCTTCAACATGCTGGGCCCAATGGTGAATCCTGCTAATCCGGCTTATCAGTTGGTTGGTGTGTTTAACCTGGAAATGGCTCGTATTTATAATTATTTATTGCAACAAACAGAAAAAGCATTCACCATCATTCACAGCCTGGATGGTTATGATGAAATTTCTTTGACGAACGATACCAAAGTCATTACTAATAAAGGTGAAAGTATTAAAACACCTGAGCAGTTGGGCAAGCGCATGGTTCAGCAATCAGATATTTATGGCGGAGCGACTGTTGAAGAATCAGCAAAGATCTTTACAAAAATTTTAGGTGGAGAAGGAACATGGGCTCAAAATGCCGTGGTGCTTTCTAATGCAGCAATGGGATTATTTTGTACCGGGATTTATGCAAGCTATGATGATGCGTATCGTGCAGCCGTGGAAAGTTTGGAAAGCGGAAGAGCAAATGGAGTGTTGAAAAAATTAATCAAATTAAACTAAATCAACTCTGTGCATCTCTGTTAAAACCTCAGACTTTCTCTGTGGTAAAATTTTAACCACAGAGTATACAAAGGAACACACAGAGTTACACAAAGAGAAAACAGCATGAACATACTGGAAGCGATAATAGAACGAAAGAAAGTAGAAGTGGAAGAGCGAAAAGCAACAATACCTGTAGAAGTATTACGCCAATCAGTTTTGTATAAACGACCAAGGCTTTCGTTAAAACAATTTCTGCTGGATGAAACCAGAACAGGCATTATTGCCGAGTTTAAACGTCGCTCACCCAGCAAGGGAAGCATTAATGAGCATGCAGATGTTGTAGAAGTAACAAGCGCTTATGCCAATAATGGAGCCAGTGCATTAAGCGTATTGACGGATGAACTGTTTTTTGGCGGCAGTACAGAAGATTTGATACAGGCAAGAGTAAATGCAATCCCCATCCTTCGTAAAGACTTTATGATTGATGAATACCAGATTGAAGAAGCCAAAGCCATGGGTGCTGATGTGATTTTGCTGATTGCCGCTTGTTTAACCCCTGATGAAGTACAACGTCTGGCTGCTTATGCAAAACAGTTGGGGTTGGAAGTATTGCTGGAACTTCACGCTGAAGAAGATCTGGAACATATTTGCGATGAAACAGAAATTGTGGGTATTAACAACCGGGATTTAAAAACATTCAAGGTAGATATTGAACGGAGTTTGCGCATGGCGGCACAAATTCCGGATGATAAAATTAAAGTGGCGGAGAGTGGTATCAGTTCAGTAGAAAATATTTTACTGTTTCAGCAAAACGGATTTAGAGGATTTTTGATTGGCGAGAATTTTATGAAGGAAGAAAATCCGGGTAAGGCATTTGAAGATTTTGTAACTAATTTAAAAAAGAAATAACCACGAAGGCATGAAGGCACAAAGTGGTCTTCTTGATGTCTTTGCAACTTGGTGGTAAAAACAGAAAACATGAACATAAAAGTTTGCGGTATCACACAGATAAAGCAGTTGCAGCAATTGGAAAGTTTGAATATTGATTTTGTAGGGTTCATCTTTGACCCCAACTCGCCACGATATGTTGGTGATAAACTGGATAAAAAACAAATCAAAGGCGCTGATTATGATTTAAAAAAAGTGGGTGTGTTTGTAAATCCATCTTATTCTGATTTGCTGGATGCCATTGAAGATTATGGTTTGGATGTAGTGCAATTGCATGGTGAAGAAAGCCCGGAGATGTGTGAAGATTTGAGTGATAGTGTAGAAGTGATCAAGGTGTTTCATATTGATGAAACAGTTACATCCATTGATGAATTGGTGGCGCCTTATGATATGGCTTGTGATTATTATTTATTCGATACCAAAACCTCGTCTGCCAAAGGAGGAACAGGAAAACAATTTGACTGGAGCATTATTGCAAAAGCAAAAATTGAAAAACCATTTTTTCTGAGTGGTGGTATTGGAGTAGATGATATTGCAAAAATCAAAGCGTTTAAGCATCCTGATTTTTACGGTGTTGATGTGAACAGCAAATTTGAAACAGAACCTGGCGTGAAAGACATGGCAAAGGTGTTGCAGTTGAAAGTAGCTTTTAAATAAGCGATGGATTGTTGCTTAATGGATTATTAATAACGATTGCATTTGCTGAGTTGTACAACTAAAAAGCAATGCGTATGAGAGTTAAAGTTTGCGGTATGACAGATCTCCGGCAAATGCACCAGTTAGGGGAAATGGGTGTAGAGTTTGCAGGAATGATTTTTTATCATAAGAGTCCACGCTTTGTGTTGAAGCATTTGAATGGTGAAATGGTGAAGCGTGCCAAACTGAAAGTGTACAAAGTGGGTGTATTTGTGAATGCGTCTTATGATGAAATTCTGAATCATGTGGAGAATTTCGGATTGGATATGGTACAACTGCATGGCGATGAAACGCCGAGGTTTTGTGAAAAAGTGAGCGATTATATTCAAACCATAAAAGCCTTTCGGATTGGAGAGGATGAAAACATACCCTGGAAGGTGAAGGATTATTATGATAGCTGTGACATGTATCTCTTCGATACGCTTGGAGCTGGATATGGTGGTACGGGTAAAAAGTTTAATTGGGAGATGTTGAAAGAAGCGGCTATCAACAAACCTTATTTTTTGAGCGGTGGGATTGAGTCGGGTGATGCAGCAGCTATTAAACTGTTTGCAAAGGACGAAGCAGCCAGGAATTTATTTGCACTGGATGTAAATAGCAAGTTTGAAGTATCGCCCGGAGTGAAGGATATGGGAATGGTGAGGAAGTTTGTGGAGGAAGTGAGAGGATGAGTTTTCAACACAGAGACACGGAGACACAGAGGTTGATAGTTTAATTTTGTAAGGTAGTTTTAATCGTCATATCGAGGAAGGAGGCATCTCTAAAGTTTGAAGTTGTTTGAGTGATTAAAATACTTTTCTGGCGCAGGCCTCTGACCTGATGCCAAGTGTTACTAAATTTTGTATAACAGGAGTGTTGGAGACAAGTAATGGAAAGGCACAAGTCAGAGACTTGCGCCAGAGGGAGATGCCTCGTTCCTCGGCATGATGGCACTCTGATTAAAATTGATAGATAATATAAAAATGACAGTAGAATGTTATGGGCCAGGTTAGTTTGACATATACAAAGGATACTGATTCAGGACGTGAATTCGTAAACCTTACAACGGATGATTTTCAGAACACTCTGGTTGAAATTATAAACAAAAAGTGTGATCACATTTTAATAAATACAGAGTTTAATTGGGATGTTAATTACATATTAGATCTTTTAAAGTCGGGAAACAAGATTAAAGGATTGTGTATTGTTGATGATAATTTTAATCTTGATATAATTGCAGGGTTGAAGGATTTGGAAGTTTTGAGTGTTAATTTTTCAAAACTAACAAAAGGAGAAATTGATTTTTCGAATTTTGAAAAATTAAAATATTTATCTTTTCAATATGCTAATGGTTTAAAGAATATTGAGACTTTGGAGAACTTAGAGTTCTTGCATTGTAGTCGTTGGCCTTTTGAGAATTTAATGACAATCTCAAAGAATGAAAAATTGAAAATTTTAAAGCTTGATTATCCACGTAAACTGTTATCTCTAAAAGGAGTAGAAAAAATTACTTCTCTGAAAAGGATAGATATATATTCTGCTCCAAATTTAAAAAGTATTGATGACTTGCTTTTTATAGCAGAGTCAATTAGGTTTTTACTTTTTGAAAAGTGCCCTAAGATAGAAAGTTATAGTGTACTTAATTCAATTACCAGTTTGGAGTCATTATTATTAGCGAAAAGCACTCCAATTGAGAATGTTGAATTCTTACGAAATGCAATTAATCTCAAGTATGCCTACATTGGTGTAGAGATTTTAGATGGAAAAGTGGATATCTTAAAAGAGAAAAATATAGAGTTTAAAAAATACAAATCGTATTTGTAGGTCAGATAAATTGCTGCCATCTGTATTACCGATGAAAGGATTGCGACGCAACAGTTGATGCCATGGAAAACAAAAGCAGGTATCATTAAAATAGAAAATGATGGAAACAACATATCAAAAACCTTCTGCGCAAGGTTATTACGGAAAGTTTGGTGGAGCGTATATTCCTGAAATGCTGCATCGGAATGTGGAGGAACTGCAGAGCCGTTACCTCGATATTATGAGCGATGCTGCTTTTCAAAAAGAGTTCAGAGCGTTGCTGAAAGATTATGTCGGTCGTCCCACGCCGTTATTTTATGCCAAGCGGTTGAGCAAACAATTCAACACCAATATCTGGTTGAAGCGGGAAGATCTTTGTCATACCGGTGCACATAAGATCAACAATACGGTGGGACAAATTCTGTTGGCCGAACGATTGGGAAAGAAACGCATCATTGCAGAAACAGGTGCCGGGCAACATGGTGTGGCAACGGCAACCGTATGTGCCTTGAAAGGTGTGGAGTGCATTGTGTACATGGGCGAAAAAGATATTGAACGCCAGGCGCCGAATGTGGCCCGTATGAAAATGCTGGGTGCAAAAGTGATTCCTGCAACAAGCGGCAGCAAAACATTAAAAGATGCAACGAATGAAGCCATTCGTGACTGGATCAATAATCCCAACGATACGCATTACATCATCGGCAGTGTGGTGGGGCCGCATCCATATCCGGATATGGTGGCAAAGTTCCAGAGTGTCATCAGTGAAGAAATGCGCTGGCAGTTGAAAGAACACACGGGCAACGATTTGCCAACGCATGTAATGGCTTGCGTAGGTGGCGGCAGTAATGCAGCCGGTGCGTTCTATCATTTTTTAGATGAGTTAAGTGTGCAGTTGATTGCAGTGGAAGCGGCGGGGCATGGTGTAAACAGCGGCATGAGTGCAGCAACGACACAACTGGGCAAGCCGGGTATTTTGCATGGCAGTAAAAGTTTGTTGATGCAAACAGCAGATGGACAGGTGGTGGAGCCGCATAGTATTTCGGCGGGTTTGGATTATCCCGGTATTGGTCCCATGCATGCGAATTTATTTGACAGCGGTCGTGGTATTTTCTTGAGTGCAACCGATGAAGAAGCCTTGGCTGCTGCTTTTGAGGTAAGTAAGCTGGAAGGAATTATTCCGGCGTTGGAAACAGCACATGCGTTTGCCGTGTTGCATACTTATAAATTTAAAGCAGACGACCAGGTAATCATTTGTTTGAGTGGAAGAGGTGATAAGGATCTGGCGACGTATATGAAAGCGATGGAATAAAGAATGTAGAATTTAGAATAAAGAAGATAAAAAGTGTTATGAGTAAGATAAAAGAATTATTCGACAAAGGCAATCGTTTATTGAATATGAACTGAAGTAAAGGTTTAAATAACAGTGCTTAAAAATTGTGAAACCATTGAAACAGCTATAAATGCCAAATGAAAAATTAGCAATAGAGAAAAAGATAGAATTGTATTCTTTTGCAAGAGACATGTTTAATAATGGAAAGTCTTATCCGCAGGTCATAGAATTACTTTCTGAGTCATGCGGTAACGAAGAGGCAGAATATATTGCTCAAAAAGGATTAGATGAAGAATGGGATAAGCTTTATGAAACGGCTAGAAAACTTTTTGGGGAAGGAAAAACGTATGCTGAAGTGGTTGAAAACTTGCGATTAATTGAAAAGGATGAAGAGCTTATTAGTTATGTTGCCAACAGGTGGTATGAGTTAAAGTCCATAGAAGTCGAGAGCATTGTTGAGGGTAGCAGAAATGTTACTGATGGGTTACTTTGGGTTGTAATTGGCGGTATTGGAGCTATAGCTGTATTTTATTTCAATGCATCTATTTTCAACAAAGTAATTTGGAGTATTGCATTTGTTGGTGCATTGGCTCAATATTTTTTTGGACGAATTCAGAATAGCACTGCAAAGAGAATAAATAAACTATTGAAAAAAGATGAGCAGGATTAGATCATTATTTGAGATCAAGACGAATCGTGTCCTAAACGTATACTGCACCGCAGGTTATCCGCAGTTGAACAGTACATTGGATGTAATGAAAGCATTGCAGGAAAACGGTGCAGATTTAATTGAGTTGGGTATGCCGTACAGTGATCCGTTGGCTGATGGTCCGGTGATACAGCACAGCAGCACTATTGCTCTTGCAAATGGTATGACCATTGAAACACTGTTTGCACAATTGAAAGATGCACGAAAAGAAATTAATGTTCCCATTATTTTAATGGGCTACATGAACCCGGTGTTGCAATATGGTTTCGAACGTTTTTGTAAAGAGGCAGCGGCCGTTGGTGTAGATGGTTTGATCTTGCCTGATTTGCCGGAATATGAATTTGAAACAGAGTATGGTGCCATCATCAAAGCAAATGGATTGGATTTTATTTTTCTTGTCACGCCGGAAACAAGCCAAGAGCGAATCAAAAAACTCGACAGTTTAAGTACGGGCTTTTTATATGCCGTTTCATCCTCTTCTACAACAGGCAGCGATAAGAATATGACCGATGTAAATGCATACCTGCAAAAACTAAAGGCCATGCAGTTGAACAATCCGGTGCTGGTGGGTTTTGGTATTAAAGACAAGCAAACATTTGATACGGCTTGTGCGCATGCAAACGGTGCTATCATCGGTACAGCTTATATCAAAGCATTAGAAGGCACGAATAATGTGGCAGCAGCAACAAAAGCATTTTTAGAAGGAGTGTTGAAATGAATTTAGCAATTGTAAAATACAACGCAGGAAACATTCAGTCGGTGCTGTTTGCATTGGAGCGCTTGGGCGTTGATGCAAAAGTGACGGATGATCAAGACGAATTGTTTGCTGCTGATAAAGTGATCTTTCCCGGAGTGGGTGCTGCACGCAGTGCCATGGATAGTTTGAAGGAGAAAGGACTGGATGCGATCATTAAACAGCTGAAGCAACCGGTGCTGGGCATTTGCGTAGGCATGCAGTTGCTGTTTGAACATTCGGAAGAAAGTGATACAGAGTGTTTGGGGATCATTCCTGCAAAGGTGAAATTGTTTCAAAGTGAAATTGTAAGCCCTGATATTCCGATTAAAGTGCCACAAATTGGCTGGAATAATTTATACAATCTAAAAACAACGCTGTTTAAAAACGTTCCCGAACAAAGCTATGTATACTATGTGCACAGTTATTATGCAGAGATGAATCCGTTCTGCATTGGTACATCCAATTACGGTATTGACTATTGCGGTGCAGTACAAAAAGATAATTTCTACGGCGTGCAGTTTCATACCGAGAAAAGTGCAAAGGTGGGAGAGTTGATACTTTCTAATTTTCTGAGCCTATAGAAACGTATATTGAATTGATAATTCTTTAATTGATAATTGATAATGCAGATTATTCCAGCGATAGATATAATAGATGGGAAGTGTGTTAGACTTACTGAAGGCGACTATGCACAAAAAAAAATTTACAACGAACATCCTTTGGAAGTTGCCAAGGAATTTGAAGATGCAGAATTGCAACGTTTGCACTTGGTTGATCTGGATGGTGCAAAAGCCGGTGCGGTTAAAAACTGGAAAGTGCTGGAGACGATCGCCGCAAAAACTTCACTGGTGATTGACTTTGGCGGCGGTATTAAAAAAGCCGAAGATGTAAACATTGTGTTCAACTCCGGTGCTGCATTGGCAACAGTAGGAAGTATTGCGGTAAAAGATGAAGCAACTTTTGTAAGCTGGTTGCAACAGTTTGGCGCAGCGAAATTTTTGTTAGGTGCTGATGTAAAGAATGAAAAGATTGCTGTAGGTGGCTGGTTGGAAACAACGGATGTCTGGATCTATGACTTTATCGAAAAATATATCAATTACGGTGTGCAGCAAATCTTCTGCACCGATGTAAGTAAAGATGGTCGTCTGGAAGGCCCATCAACTGAACTCTACAAAAACATTCTGCAAAAATTTCCTCAGCTGCATTTCATTGCAAGCGGTGGAGTAAGTTCAATGCAAGACCTGGATGAATTAGCAGAGATCGGTTGTACAGGCGTAATTGTTGGTAAAGCGATTTATGAAGGCAGAGTAACGTTGAATGATTTGAAGAAATTTGCTTAACGGTTACTCCAGCGTTTTTTTACAACTTCTAATAACTGTAATGCATCAGGCGTTAGTTTCATGGCAAATACACCGGCTATGAACAACAATCCAAATAATGAACTGCGTAAAATAATTCCGGTCCATCCTTCCATATTCTGAAACAGGTAATAGCAGATAAAGTAGGCAGTAATTGTGAGCAATAAACTTAAAATTGTTTTTGAATTGAAAGGCTGGAGTTTGTATTTATACCAGAGAAACCAGATGCGAATGGCGTTGTATACAGCAAATGAAATAACATTGCTGTATGCTGAACCAACAATTCCGAATTGCTTGATGAGGATATAATTCAGCGGCAGAAATAAGGTCAAGAGAATAACGCCTGTTAAAAATTCAAACCGCCATTGAGTAGAGGTGCCGATGATCTGGGCATTTACACCGGTACCGGCATCAATGAGCCGGGCTATACCCAGGAAGAAAATAACCTGCAATCCTGCTTCATAATCTTTTTGTACCTGCAATACGGTAAAGGCATCGTTAATACTTAGCCAGATGCCACCGAAAATGAATAAACCGATAAGTAACAGGTTGATGGAAGTCCTTTGATAGATCCTGTTAATCTCACTCATATTTTTATCTTTCCAGGCCTGCGATAAAACAGGAATGGTAATCGCAATCATACTTCGTTGCGGCACCTGTATCAGGTTAGCAACATAAGCGGCAAGGCTGTAAATACCGGCGTCGATAATTCCTTTTTCACTGATGCTGGCAATCATAATGCTATCTGCTACCTGTGATAAAATGAGGATGATGGTACCACCATAGATATAGGCTGCCAGTGTGGCCATCTTTTTTTTGAATTTCCTGGTAACATGACTGATGGAAAACGTAAACGAAAAGTGTTTGCTCCTGAGTAAAATAAAACCGAGTACTACTGCAATTATGATGTACAGGATGGCAAATAATTTTATGAAACCATCATAGCTGATAGCGGAAAAATAAAAAAGCAGGATCAATACCAATGTTAAAAAGCGAAACATCGCTTCTTTTAAAAAATTGGGTAGCACAGTTCTTCTGAAAATATTGGAATAAGTTTCCAGAACAGTAAACACAAGAATGCCAAATCCAAATAAAAACACCCAGTGGTAGTAATCAACAAACAGCAATGATTTTTCGCTGAACTTTTGTACAATCAACGGTTCAAATATTAGTCCTCCTGCAATTACCAATACAAAACCGAGCAGGGGAATTACCATGCCCCATGTATATAAATCATTTTGTTTCAGGGAAAGATTGTCGTTGTAGTAAGGAAAAAATTTATACACCGCCGGCAACATTCCTAAGGATGCTACGGTAAACATCAGGTGACCTACATCAAAAAACAAACGTGTTAAACCATATTGTGCAGGTGTAAAAGCGCCGGAACCGCTTTTTATGAACAACCATGTATTGATGGCACCAACCAGGAAACCGATATAAATAACGATGCTGGAATAAATAGCCTGTTTTCTGATTGTGCCCATACAGTGCCGAAGATATTACTTTACTTTTTTATAGGTGACGTAGAAATTCTTATCCATCAGCTTCTGCAAATCTTCCCCTTCTTTAAAGTTGGTTCGCATTTTTTGCCATTGCTCGGTGGCCAGCATCAAACCATATTTACCGTTACTGTTGCCGGGCAGATTAATGGGCATATTAAAACCTTTGATACAGTTGGCCCAGCGGTAATAAAGTGTCTGCATACCGCTGCTTGTTTCAAGATAATATTCCAATACCGGAATTTGAGTGGTGCGCAGGTATTGATCAAATACTTTAGAAAGATTAAACCCGGTTCGCTTACTGATGAAGTCTTCAATTTCTGCTCCTGTTACTGTTTTATGCCGGTACTTTTCATTCATATCACGCAGCAGTAACCGAAAGGTGCTTTTATCGCCAATGATTTGACGGATCATATGAATCATGTTACTGGCTTTGTAATACATATCGCCACTGCCTTCACTGTTTACATTGTATGTGCCGATGATGGGTTTTTCGTTTTGAATATTTCGGCGAATGCCCTGTACATATGCATTTCCCGCTTCTGTACCATAAACATAATCGAGGAATAAGGTTTCACTGTAGTTCGTAAATCCTTCGTGCACCCACATATCGGCCACATCTTTAGCGGAGATGTTATTGCCAAACCATTCATGCCCTGTTTCATGCACTACGATAAAATCCCATTTCATACCCCAGCCTGTACCACTTAAATCTCTGCCACGGTATCCGTTCTGAAATTTATTACCATATGCAACTGCACTTTGGTGTTCCATACCCAGATGATGGCTCTCTACCAGTTTGTAACCATCTTCATAAAAAGGGTAGCGGCCAAACCAGTATTCAAATGCACGGAGCATGGGTTTTACAATTTCAAATTGCTTTTTTGCTTTTTCAAGATTGTATTCCATTACATAGTAATCCAGGTCAAGCTTACCATTTTCTCCCATCAAGGTATCTTTGAAATGTGCATACTTTCCAATGTTCATGGTGATGTTATAGATGTTGATGGGCTTACTCACAAACCAGGTCCATGTTTTAAAACCATTTACAGATGCTGATGTGTTACGCAATCTTCCGTTAGATATATTCATCAACGTATCCGGTGTTATGATGCTTATTTGTGTACTGTCGGGCTCATCACTTTGATGATCTTTACAAGGCCACCATACACTGGCTCCCAAGCCCTGGCAGGCCACATTGATCCATGGATTTCCTTTTTCATCTTTCTTCCAAACCACACCTCCATCCCAAGGTGCATTCAATGCCGGTTTGGGTACCCCATGATAAACAAGCTTTAATTGTTGCAGCGGACCATTTTTGTATTGGTTTTGAGGTAATGATTTTGGCATTTTCCCTTTTGGTAAATCAATAAACCATGCATTGCCCTCACGTGAAAATGTAACTGGAATATCGTTCAGCCATGCACTGTCAATGGTTAACGGGTCCTGTAAATCAATCTGCATTTTTGCTGCAGGACTTTTTACAATTTTAAAGTAGATGGTATTGGTGCCGCTTAGTGTAAACCTGGTGAAATCCGGTTTCACCTGTAAGTCATACATCACCACATCCCACCAGGCACGTTCAGGTGTAATGCTGCC
Organism: Lacibacter sp. MH-610; assembly: GCF_045780045.1. Classification (NCBI taxonomy): domain Bacteria; kingdom Pseudomonadati; phylum Bacteroidota; class Chitinophagia; order Chitinophagales; family Chitinophagaceae; genus Lacibacter; species Lacibacter sp. MH-610. Next base: position 2,719,645 of record NZ_CP116002.1, on the reverse strand, counting down.
ACGCAGGGTATCCTGTTTTGTAAACTGATCCGTCTTTTTAAAAATCTGTGCCTGTGTAAACAACACATTAAAGCAAAGCCCAATCGCTGATAAATAAATTTTCACTGGATATATTTAGGTTATAAATTTAGTGCTAATTCAGTATGAAGTTGGTTAAAAATACAATACAATTATTCAGGCATTGGCCATCACTTCTTCATGCAGCATTTTTTCTTTTTTATTGTTCATTCAACATCTCCTGTTCCAATTCCAAGCGTAAAGAACAAAACTTTTTTCACTATAATGAAACCACCGGTATCAGTTCCTTAGATCCTGCTTTTGCTAAAAACCAATCCAATATATGGGCGGTACATCAATTGTTCAGTACATTGGTGGAAACAGATGAGCAACTGCACATTGTTCCTTCACTTTCCAAAAGCTGGGACATCAGTACTGACAGGTTGCACATTACCTTTCATCTTCGTACAGATGTTTTTTTTCATGATAACAGTTGCTTTGCAAATGGTAAAGGCCGAAAAGTGGTAGCCAACGATGTGGTGTACAGCTTTCAACGGTTGATGGATAAAAATACGGCCAGCCCCGGTGCCTGGATTTTCAATAACCGTGTGGATGCCGCCACCGGTTTTATAGCCTTGAACGATTCTACTTTTCAATTAAACTTACTAAAGCCTTTTGTGCAGATTTTAGGTGTGTTAAGCAATGTGTATTGTTCCATTGTGCCAAAGGAAGCAGTTGAAAAATACAAAACTGATTTCCGACGTAATCCGGTTGGTAGCGGACCCTTCCGGTTCAAAGCATGGGAAGAGGGGCAAGCGTTGATTCTCACCAAGCATGAAAATTATTTTGAGCGGGATGAAAAGGGTAAGCGACTGCCTTACCTGGATGGCATCAAAGTTTCTTTTCTTGACAGTAAGGCTACGGAGTTTTTAGAGTTCCGGCAAAAGCGGCTGGATTTTGTGAATGATATTGAAGCTTCGTTCAAAGATGAAATTCTAACCCGTAACGGTGAACTCAGAAAAGAGTGGGAAGGAAAGATTGTACTCAACAAACATCCTTATCTCAATATTGAATACCTCGGCATATTGGTTGATGGAAGTAATCCGTTAGTAAAAAATTCTCCCTTACGGTTAAAAGCCATTCGGCAGGCTATTAACTATGGGTTTGACAAACGAAAGTTGATGTTGTACTTGCGCAATTCAATTGGTACACCGGCTGAAAGTGGTTTTGTGCCCATGGGGTTGCCCAGCTTTGATACCAATATTGTGAAGGGATATAACTATGATCCACAAAAAGCAAAGGCATTATTGAAAGAAGCTGGGTTTGATGAACAGCATCCGCCGCCTGCCATCAAGCTATTAACCATTCCGATTTATGCGGATCTTGCCGGTTATATTGCAAGAGAACTTCAGGATATTGGATTCGTTGTACAGGTAGAAGCGATTCAAAAAAGTTTATTGCTCACACAAACAGCCAAGAATCAGGCATTGTTTTTTCGTGCCAGTTGGATAGCAGATTATCCCGATGCTGAGAATTATTTTTCTGTCTTCTATTCTAAGAATCCATCACCGCCAAACTATACCCGTTACAACAATCCGGCATTTGATGCTTTGTATGAACAAAGTACAAAAGAGCCCAATGATTCCATTCGTTACAAACTCTATCAGCAAATGGATCAAATCATCATCAATGATGCACCGGTGGTACCTGTTTGGTATGATATGGTAATACATTTGGTGCAGCCACAGGTGCAAAACTTTAAGCCCAATGCATTAAACTGGCTTGAGTTAAGAAGAGTTCGATTTAAGTAATAGTACGAGGTGTTTTATCGTAACATTACGTGTTGCAATTCCTTAAAACAGTATTTTCCGAAAATAAATAAGACTTTTACTTGCAAAGCTAAGTGTTACTATTTATTTTTATTCTCAGATCCTGATCCTCTGAAAAGCACGAATATCTTATCCTGGGAAGCCTACGTACCTACTTAATTAACCAAACAGTACCCAGATGAAAACTTTTTTACACCTGTACAAGGCAGTTTTTGCTTTGATTTGTTTACTCCTTACATTTTCAGGATTTGCACAACCTGATTACGTTTTCAAAAACGCAACACTTCTTTCCGGCACAGACTTACAGCCCGGTGCTATTTACAGGTTTCAAAATGTAAAACCCGGGGTTGACGCAAGGGTTGAGATCATCAATTTCACCGGTGGTGTTTCATTAGATAAACTTGATGAAGGCTGGACGGGATTTGATGATGCCTTTCAACCATTTATTTTAGTAAACCCCGGAGCTAATGGCTATATAGAATTTGAGTTTCGTTTTTACACGGCAGGTACAAGTACTCTTATGAACCAGGCAAGCGTACCCATGTCTCCCATTGATGTGGATGGTGTTACTTATGCATCAGGTGTATTGTATGAAACAGACCAGATCCAGATGTTAAATGGTTATTACAATCATTCAACCTCCACCAGCGAAATAAGTGTTAACCAGGTACCCGGATGGATAAGAGGCAGAAATATCTCCGGTTGGTCTTATCCCGGTATTGATACGGCAGCCAAAAATGTAATGTTTACAGTTGTAAATACCGGTGTTAATACAATACGGGTGCGTATCGGGGCAAACAATTCTTCCACAGTTTCAGAAGTACGTTATCGTTCTGTGTATTTTAAAAGATTTACTTATCAAAATGGTATTTTACCGGGTAACCCTGTTGTTAATTTTAACGGAACCGCATCAGATAGACAGGTTCGTTTGCAGTATGAACTTTCAGAGCCTGAAAAATTCCAATCAGTAATTCTGGAAAAGGCAAACGGCGATATGAAGTTTGAAGCTTTGAATGAAATACAAACTTCTCCCGGTGTTTTACGATACACATATACAGATCATGATTTTGTTGAACTGTCTTATTATCGTTTACGAATCAGCTATGCAGGGGGAAGTACTGTTTATAGTTCAGTTTTAAAATTTAATTCCGCTGCAGGCGGAAAGGAATCGTTTAAGATTTATCCAAGTCTTGTTAATGACCAGATTCAGATGCAGTATTATTCCGATAAAAAAGAAAAAGCAGCTTTAAATCTTTACGATTACAATGGTCGTTTGATTTTTACCAAACCAGTGGAAATACAGCCGGGTATGAATAATACAAGCGTGGAAGGACTCTCTGCTGTTATGCCCGGTAATTATATAGCTGTTTTAAAGAACAGTTCCGGAGCGATGCAGCAGAAAATCATCAAGCAATAACTGTTTAAATGTTGACTGGATACCGCAAATGAGGAAGTTAATTCTTCCTCATTTTGTTTTTAAACACCTGCTCAAATTTTTCAAGCTTTGGTTTAATTACATAGTAACAGTAAGGATTATTGTTCTTATTGAGATTGTAATAGTTCTGATGATAGTTTTCAGCCTCACTGTAATTTTTATAGGGCTCAATCGTAGTTACAATCGGTTTGTCAAATACTTTGTTTTTTTCAAGCTCCGCTTTGTAATAAGATGCTTTCTTTTTTTGTTCTTCGTTGTGATAAAATACAGCGCTTCTGTATTGTGGACCCACATCGTTGCCCTGTCGGTTTAAAGTAGTAGGGTCATGGGTCTTCCAGAATATTTCCAGCAATTCATCATAGCTTATAACCTTTGGGTCAAATACAATCTGCGCCACTTCTGCATGCCCGGTAGTTTTGCTGCACACTTCTTCATAAGTAGGGTTTTTAACATGCCCGCCGCAATAACCGCTTTTTACTTTCAATACACCTTCCACCTGTTGAAAGATGGCTTCCACACACCAGAAACAACCGGCGCCAAAAGTGGCGGTATCGGTTTTCTGCACATCGTCGTTCATACCAACGGCGGCTGTTGTAAGATTATTATCCATTTTGTTCATACTTATTTGTTTGCCTTCGCCCGAAGCACAGGATAGTACCTGGAACATGCTGCTCAGAGAAAATACACCGGTAATCAGTTTACTCCACATGGTTTTTCGTTTTTATCAGTAGTCTTGCAATTTACACTCAAAATTGTACTTAAAACAAGGCGGTGGATGTATTGCTGCTGACAATAACCCGTTTTTACAGATGCTTTAACGTTTGAAGGCTCACTCTTGTTTAACAATTCCCAAAACCGGTGAAAAGAACTTAAACTGAATGAATGTTTGAAAATGTAACACCCATACTTAAAATGAGCTTCCGGTCAGTATCCCCCAAATAAAAAGTCCTGTATTGTTACAGGACTTTTAAAAAAATCTTTTTGGATGGTTTAAATATCAATCGCTTCGCCATAAGCAGCAGCAGTAGCTTCTTTTACCGCTTCACTCATAGTAGGATGGGGGTGTACACCGTTCAGGATTTCATGATAAGTTGTCTCCAGTTTACGAGCTACTACCACTTCAGCAATCATCTCTGTTACATTGCTGCCAATCATGTGTGCACCAAGAAACTCACCGTACTTAGCATCAAAAATTACTTTTACAAAACCCTCCGTACTACCGGCAGCACTTGCTTTACCACTGGCCATAAAAGGAAACTTACCCACTTTCACTTCATAACCAGCTTCTTTGGCTGCTTTCTCTGTATAACCAACACTCGCAATCTCCGGTGTGCAATAGGTACAACCGGGAATGTTGTTGTAATCCATTGCTTCGGGCGTATGATGATATTTCTTTTCCAGGTAACCAATATACTCTGCAGCATTAATACCTTCTTTACCTGCTACGTGTGCCAATGCTTGTCCGGGAGCCACATCACCAATGGCATAAATGCCCGGCATTGAAGTTTGACCAAACTTATCTACTACGATTTTTCCTTTTTCTGTTTTAATGCCGTTCTCTTCCAAACCAATGTTTTCAATATTGGCCACTACACCTGCAGCACTCAATAAAATATCGGCTTCCAATACCTGTTCACCGCTTGCCGTTTTCACTGTTGCTTTTACACCGGCGCCGCTGGTATCAACTTTTGTTACTTCAGCACTAGTCATGATGGCAATTCCTTTTTTCTTGAATTGCTTTTCCAGTTCTTTGGAAATGTCTTCATCTTCCACAGGTACAACACGAGGCATAAATTCAACGATGGTTACTTTCGTACCCATGCTGTTATAGAAATCAGCAAACTCAACACCAATAGCACCACTTCCTACAATGATCATGCTCTTGGGTTGTGTGGGCAATACCATTGCTTCACGGTAACCGATGATTTTTTTACCATCCTGCGGCATGCTGGGCAATACACGACTGCGACCGCCGGTAGCAATTACAATATATTTTCCTTCTACAATCTGTTTTTTACCGTCTGCTGCAGTCACTTCCAGTTTGCCTTTGCCGGCAATTTTTCCGTAACCCATAATCACATCAATCTTATTCTTCTTCATCAGGAACTGCACGCCCTTGCTCATCTTATCAGCCACACCACGGCTGCGTTTTACCACCGCACCAAAATCATGCTGCACTCCATTGGCATTGATACCGTAATCAGCACTGTGCTTCATGTATTCATACACCTGCGCACTTTTCAACAATGCTTTGGTAGGAATACAACCCCAGTTCAAGCACACACCACCCAGACTTTCTTTTTCAACAATTGCAACTTTAAAACCAAGCTGTGAAGCACGGATTGCAGCCGGATAACCACCGGGACCGCTGCCGAGAACAATAACGTCGTAAGCCATAATATTTGAAAATTTGAAATTTTTAAATTGAAAATCGGATGCGAAGGTAGTTGAAACAGGGTAATTGGCAAAAGCCTGTGGGGCTGTGGGCGGAGATGCTGTTGTGAGCAGTTATCGGGCTTTTCGCTGCTACTCCGCCACAAAGCCAGGCACAATAGCCTCAGCGGGGTATACGCTTCAATCCCGCAGCCTTTCAACAACTGTTTATTGCTCAGCATACCCGTCAATTGAAGCGCTGTTAACTTTCATCTGCCAGCCGTCAACTATCTTTGCCCGATGCGAAAATTAGAAATGGATGAACTCAACCGCAAATCCATTGATGAATTCAAACAGGCTGAAAAGAATAAAATCATCGTGGTGCTGGAAAATATCCGCAGCATGCAGAATGTGGGCTCGGTATTCCGCACAGCAGATGCGTTTTTGATCGAAGCTATCTATTTGATTGGCTATACACCGCAACCACCGCACAGGGATATTCATAAAACAGCATTAGGCGCTACTGAAACGGTTCAATGGAATTATTTCAGTACTACAGATGAAGCTATTCAATTGCTCAAAGCTGATGGCTATCAAGTGTATGGCATTGAACAGGTGGAGAAAAGTATTTCGCTGGAACAGTTCAGCAGAAAAGCGGATGATAAACTGGCGCTCATCTTTGGCAATGAGGCCATGGGTGTGGAGCAAAGCACCTTGGCGCAGTGCGACGGTTGTATTGAAATACCGCAGTTGGGTATGAAGCATTCATTAAACATAAGTGTGGCGGCAGGAGTGGTGTTGTGGGAAATGGTGAGAATGCATGTAACCTCAAGCCCTAAAGTGGAGTTTTGAAACACTCCTATATTTGCAGCATGTCCGCAGTAAAAAACTATCTCTCCCTCATTAAATTTTCTCATACTGTATTTGCATTGCCGTTTGCGTTGATTGGATTTTTCATTGGATTATTTTATTACCCTGAAGGTGTTGAAATTGTTATTCCATTTCAAAATATAAAATTTGAAAAGGAGTTTTTTAATAGTATGCAAATTACTATTGAATGGGAGGACATATTACCAAAACTCCTTTATGTCCTTCTCTGCATGGTCTTCGCCCGCAGTGCAGCCATGGCCTTTAACCGCTATTTAGACAGAAGCTTTGATACACAGAATCCACGTACTGCCATCCGTGAAATTCCTGCAGGCATCATCAGTGCCAACAGTGCATTGCTCTTCACCATCATCATGAGTGCGTTATTCATTATAACTACTTTTTTCATCAATACATTATGCTTTGCATTATCGCCTGTGGCTTTATTGGTAGTGCTGGGTTATAGCTTCACAAAACGCTTTACACCGCTTTGTCATTTGGTATTGGGTTTAGGTTTGAGTTTGGCACCCATTGGAGCTTATCTCGCCGTTACAGGAAAGTTTGAGGTATTACCCATCTTGTTTTCTTTCACCGTTTTGTTTTGGGTAAGCGGCTTTGATATTATTTATGCCTTGCAGGATGAAGAGTTTGATAAGAAGTATAAACTCAAATCCATTCCGGCATGGCTCGGTAAATCAAAAGCATTGCGGGTGAGTGAAGTATTGCATGTGTTAAGTGCATTGTGCATTATTGCTGCAGGTTGGTATGGAAGCTTTGGAACATCCTACTGGATTGGAGTTTGTTTGTTTATCGGATTATTGATTTATCAGCACCTGCTGGTAAAGCCGGATGATTTAAGCAAAGTGAACATGGCTTTCTTTACAACGAATGGCATAGCAAGTGTAGTGTTTGCGGTGTTTGTGATAACTGATATTTTATTATAAGGGTAATGGTTCATGGAAAATAGTTCATAGTATCGTACATACTTTAATCATCTCTATCTGGCGTTTCGTTTCGAAGATCTTAAAGTTTGGAATAATGCTGTTGATCTTTCAAATGAAGTCGATAAGCTTGCAAAGCAATTTCCAATAGAAGAGCGATTCAGTCTTGCTTCTCAAATTAAACGTGCCGCCGATTCAGTTGTATTAAATATTGCAGAAGGCAGTACAGGTCAATCGAAACCTGAGTTCAGGCGGTTTCTTTCTATTGCACTGAGGTCGGCAATTGAAGTAGTGGCGTGTTTATTTCTGGCCATCAAAAGAAATTATATATCTCAAGAAATTTTTAAGCAGATGTATGACAATTATGAAACCCTTTGTAAAATGATTACAAAGCTGAGAGACTCACTCTGAGCGGCGTCTATGAACCATTTCCCATGAACCATTAACTTCGTCTTTGAATGGCACGAATCCTTTGCATAGACTACGGCGGCAAACGCACCGGCATCGCTGTTACGGATCCTCTGCAGATTATTGCAACAGGATTAACTACTATTGACACGAAAGACTTCATCAAATTCCTGAAAGATTATTTCAGTAAAGAACAGGTAGAAAAAATCATCATCGGCATGCCGCTGAATATGGATGATAGCGCCACGCACGCCACTCCATTAGTGGAAAATGCCATCAAACAACTCAGAAAACATTTCCCCAATATGCCTGTTGAAACAGTGGATGAACGTTTTACTTCCAAAATGGCCAAGGATGCCATGCTGGAAATGGGGTTAAAGAAAAAGCAACGAAGAGATAAAAAACTGGTGGATGAAATTGCAGCCACTATTATGCTGCAGGAATATATGGGAAGAAGTACGAGGTAAGAAGTACGAGGTACGAAGTACAGGAAAATCCATCACTGCCTGTTATATTTGCAGTTTAAATTAAATAAGCGGTTTATGAATGTTGAGTTAATCTGCAATCTGAAATCGCCAATCTGAAATCAAATGATTTTACCAATCGTAGCATACGGAGCTGATGTTTTAAGAAAAACGGGGAAAGATATTTCTGCAGATTATCCTGAGCTTCAAAAACTGATTGCAGATATGTGGGAAACCATGTATGCCAGTAATGGGGTAGGTTTGGCAGCCCCACAAATCAACCGTGATATCCGTTTGTTTGTGGTGGACAGCCAGCAGATGTTTGCCAACATGGATGAAGAGGAAACGCTTTTATATCCTGACCGGCCGGGCATTAAGCAGGTGTTCATCAATGCACAGGTTGAAGAATTGCTGGGCGATGACTGGGCTTATAACGAAGGCTGTTTAAGTATTCCCAAAATACGTGAAGATATTTACCGGGCTGAGGAAGTTACTATCCGCTTTATGGATGAGAACTTTACCGAGCATGTAAAAACCTTTGATGGCATTACGGCCCGTGTAATTCTGCACGAGTACGACCATATTGAAGGCAAGCTGTTCATTGATTATCTCAAACCTTTAAAGAGGAAATTACTTAAAGGCAAACTGGATGATATTTCAAAAGGGAAAGTAAATGTGGATTATAAGATGATGTTTGTGAAGTAATCACTCATCCAGCAAATTCTTAGCTTTCGTATAAACCCTCCATTTTTCAATTACGGCTTTCATATCAGCCGCCAGTTCGCTTTCAAATAAAATGGGCTGTTGCGTTTTAGGATGCACAAAACCCAATGTTTGTGCATGCAGTGCATGACGGGGGCAAATGGCAAAACAGTTTTCTACAAACTGTTTGTACTTGGTATAAATCGTCCCCTTCAGAATCCGGTCGCCACCATAAGTGTCATCATTAAACAGCGAATGTCCTATATGCTGCATGTGTACACGTATCTGGTGTGTGCGCCCTGTTTCCAGTTTACATTCTACCAAGGTGGTATAGCCAAATCGTTCAAGCACTTTATAATGAGTAACGGCTTCTTTACCATATTCACCATCAGGATATACATCCATGATTTTACGGAAGCGTTGATGACGACCAACATGTCCGGTAATAGTTCCTGCATCTTCTTTAATATCTCCCCAAACCAGGGCAATATATTTACGCTGAACTGTATGATTAAAAAATTGCTTGGCCAGGTGCAGACTGCTTTTTTCATCTTTGGCCAGTACCACCAGTCCGCTGGTGTTCTTGTCAATCCGGTGTACCATACCAAAGCGTGGCAGTTGCTCTTCTGTTAAATCTGGTTGTTGCAGTTTTAAATGCCAGAGTACGCCGTTTACCAATGTGCCGTTATAATTGCCGCTGCCGGGATGCATCACCATGCCCGCCACTTTATTAATAACAATTACTGAATCATCCTCATACACAATATTGAGCGGAAGTTCTTCTGCCACAACAGCTGTTTCATCAGGCGACGTATCAGAAAAACAAACAATCTCATCTCCGGGTTTCACTTTGTAGTTCGCTTTTACAAAACCGGCGTTAACGGTAACAAATCCCGTTTCAATGCCACGTTGAATTTTATTACGGGTAGCACCTTCAATTTTTGACATCAGGTATTTATCAATGCGCAAAGGTTCCTGCCCGCCACTTACTATAAAGCGTTTGCGTTCGTAAAGTTCCTCGGCACCATCTCCATTGTCAAGCTCTTTATTTTCTAATTCTTCTTCATTAAGCAATTCATCGTTGGCCATACCTGCAAAAATAAGCGATGCGGTATTTCCATTCAAATACTTGTAGCTTTGCAACCTCGTCAGGACGCCTGCGTCAGACGTGTATCAAAATGCAGCAACAAGTTTACTTTCAGGATTTAGGCAATATGCGTTACAAAGAAGCCTGGGACTACCAGGAAGAATTATTGCGTAACAACCTGCAGGTAAAGAGCGAACAACGAAAGCTTCAACTGGCTTCCGGGGAAAGTGAGCCTGTACCTGAGCTTCTTAGCACCACACATCATCTTTTGTTTGTGGAGCATCCGCCTGTTTATACCTTGGGCAAAAGCGGGGATGTAAAAAACATACTCATCAGTGAAGCTGAAATGAACGAACGTGGTATTGAATATTATCCAACCAACAGGGGCGGCGATATCACTTTTCACGGGCCACAGCAAATTGTAGGTTATCCCATCCTTGACCTCGAAAAGTTTGAAACCGATATCGGTAAATATCTTCGTAAACTGGAAGAGGTAATTATTTTAACTATGAAAAGCTTCGGGCTGAAAGGCGAACGCAGCAGCGGAGAAACAGGTGTTTGGCTGGATCCCGACAAAAAAGGAAACGAACGTAAAATCTGTGCCATGGGTGTTCGTTGCAGCCGCTGGATTACCATGCATGGGTTTGCTTTTAATGTTAATACCGATTTGAATTACTTCAATAATATCATTCCCTGCGGTATTGAAAACAAGCAAGTGACTTCACTTGAAAGAGAGTTGGGACGTAAAATTGATTTTGAAGAAGCCAAACAGAAAGTGAAATACTATTTTGAAGAAGTATTTGATGTAAAACTGGCTGAATGATTAATTATCCCTTGTTATAAGAAACTTGTTACGCTCTACTACTTTGCCGTTTTCTCTCAGCTCAAAATAATACCAACCGGATTTCAGAAAACTTGCTTTATCCAGTTTTAAACGGGTTTGTTTGATTTGTGGTAAGGCGAATACAGGTCTGCCTTCTTCCCTTAAAAACGTAACAGAATAGTTTTTTTTCAAAGCATCCGGCAAATTGATTTCAACATTGCCATCATCAGCTGTGTAAACATAAACAGATGGCTCCCATGCCTTTTTTACCGGTATTGTGGAAGCTGGCAATGGAATTTTGATGGTCTTTTTTGTTTCCCTGCCGGATGTACTTACCGGCCCGGTGCTGTTTATTTCTACTTCTGGTTTTTCTTTTGTTTCCGTTGCCGGTTTATTATAGGTAACAGGCTTCGGTTTTTCTTTGACCGTTTCGTTCGGCTTTACCGGAATGGCGGTAACAACAGTCCCGGTTTCTTCAATGGCTCGTTTGGGTTTTGTAAAAAAGTAGTTAGTGCCTTCAAACAAAACGAAGACACGGTAATAACCGGTGTCATACTTAGCCAGTTTATCTTCAAAGGAATAAGAACGGGCATTGGGGTTAGGCGTGGAGTGAATGGTAATGAAATTGCGGTTGCTGTCTTTGGAACGTTGAATATTAATTTGAGAAGCGTTTTTATAATTACTGGCCCAGCTTACGGTAATGACACCTGCTTTTTTCTTAACAGAAAAATTAGGTAATGTATCCATTTGTGCATGAGCAAGGGTACAACAACTGATAACCAGTACAAACAGCAACGATCTCTTCATGTTTTGCGGGTGTTTGAATCTATTCAGGCTTCAAAGATAATGCCGTACTCAATAACACAACGCATCTTGTGGTAATGATTGATTACCCTGTAAGCCACCTGTATGAAGCAGCAGCAAACGGTGCGTTGGCTGTAAAAGGTTTTGAAGCAGGTCTTCAGCAGCCATAAAAAGTTTAGCGGTATAAACAATATCCAGCGGAATTTGTGTTTGTTCAAAAAAGCGGTTGCAGAAACGGAGCAACGTTTCATCAAATTTTGCATAGCCTTTACCGGCATGGTTAAAAAGCGGATGAATATTTTTGAAATTGTTTGTATTCAGATGTCGTTCTGCAAATTGTTCCTGCTCATCCGTTTTTATTTTAAGTACAGGTATTGCAATGATTTGCTGATGAGGGTGCGATTGTTTTGCAATACCTCTTACGGTGGTTCCTGTTCCCACGGCACAGGCTATATGTGTGAAGGTTTCATAATGAGGAATGAGTGATGGTATTTCAGTACAACCTTTTTCACCGTAGTCATTATCACCGCCTTCCGGTACAAAAAAATAATCAGGGTATTGCTGCAGCAGTTGAATGATCTCAGCTGAATTTCTTTGATAACCCGACCTGCTTACAGAAACAAGCTGCATCTTTTGCGAAGTACAAAAAGCAAAAGTAGGAGAGAGTGGTTCTGCAATTTCACCACGAACAACTCCGATTGATGGAATTTGATTGATGGCACATGCATAAGCAGTTGCTGCAAGATGATTGGAATAAGCACCGCCCATGGTAATGATTCCTTTATTTTGCTTAACCGCCTGCTCCAGGTTGTATTTCAGTTTGAAAAATTTGTTACCGCTCACTACAGGATGTAAAAGATCAAGCCTTGCAACAGTTGCCCGGAGTATGGCACCGGTTGATGCAGTCCATTGTATTTGTTGTGTGAGAATTTGTTCCGCAATCTGCATACAGCAACCTGTTGATAATTAATTGTTCTGCATCAAACTTTCAATCATTCCCTCCTTATCTTTGCCCTGCTCAAAAATAAGCATTGCATGCAACCAACATTATTGATTTTAGCGGCAGGCATGGCCAGTCGGTACGGAAGTATGAAGCAGACGGAAGGTTTTGGTCCTAATGGTGAAACCATTATGGACTATTCCATATATGATGCCATAAGAGCGGGTTTTGGTAAAGTAGTATTTATCATCCGTGAAGATTTTGCAGAAGCTTTTAAAGCAAGCTTTGAACCAAAGCTGCAGGGAAAAATTGAAACGGCTTACGTCTATCAATCCCTTCAGTCCTTAACCGGAGATTTTACAGTGCCGGCAACACGTACTAAACCATGGGGTACAGCACATGCCGTTCTTTGTGCAAAAGATGCTATTAAAGAACCATTTGCTGTTATTAACGCAGATGATTTTTATGGCAGAGATGCTTTTGAAAAAGCAGCCGCTTTTTTAAAAACTGATTGTAACCCGGAGCAACATGCTATCATTGGTTATGAACTCGCCAAAACGCTTAGTGCCAACGGTACTGTAAGTCGTGGAGTTTGTGTGGTGGATGATGATCAAAACCTGGTGAGTATTGCAGAACGTACTAAAATTTATGCAGAAGGTGATGCCATTGTTTATGAAGATGCACAAGGCAAACACAATGTACCGGTACACTCCAGTGTAAGCATGAACTTCTGGTGTTTTGATGATTCCATCTTTTATCTTACTTCTAAGTTGTTTTCAAAATTTCTTAAGGAACACGGTAACGAAGAAAAATCTGAATTTTTTATTCCTATTGTGGCAGATGAGTTTATTAAAGAGGAATTGGGTTTGATTAAAGTAATTCCCACTTCTTCACAGTGGTTTGGAGTTACGTATAAAGAAGATGCTCCCGGTGTACAAAGCAGCATTGATGCATTGGTTGCAAGCGGAGAATATCCTCAAAGTCTGTGGTAAAATTGAAACTGAAATTTAAATACGAGAGCCGCCGGTTTACCGGCGGCTCTTTTTTGAGGAGTTATGTTTGATTAAACTGAGCCGTTAATTTACAATAACTGCACCGCTTTTCACCCGTTGATTTTGTTTGTTCAGGATACGGTAGTAATAAATTCCTTTGGAAAGAAAATGGATATTGATTTGTTCAGGTATATCATTCAGCTTTTGTTCGAGTATGATCATACCGTTGCTGTTAACCAACTGAATGATTAATTCATCTTCCGGTTTTGCTAATACATACAAAGGCTGTGATCGTGTAACAGGATTGGGAAATACAATAGCCGGTTCGGTACCGTTAAATAACAGCACCGCTTCATCACTATAAAACGTTCTGCCGTCATTTAAGATAACTGCAGCCCTGTACACGTTGGGGCCGTTGTTGAGTTGCACATCCGTAAATGTATAAAGAAGATTTGTGTTATTGATTGAACTGGTGTTGATGCGTTCATAGCCATTTTTCTTTTTCTTTTCAAATGCAACTGATCGGACACCTGCAATGGTAGAGAGTTGTAATTGTAACAGCGCTTGATTGGAAAGAGTAAGATCTGCCAGCAAAGTGCGGATATAACAACCGGTTCCCTGTAGATTATAATCAAAAGTATAAGAACGTACTAAAGGCTTTGAAGCTATGAGCGGTTCTACTGCATAATGTACCGAAGCTTCGTTTCTTTTACTGAAAACAAGAAAGGTATCAGAGGTAATCCTGAAAGGCTCCAGGTAAAAATTCCCCAGTTTTACAACACGGTATTGCGTAACACCCGGCAATGCCTGCCAGTTAAGCATTACAGAATCTGCACAATTAAACCCTACAGATGTAACCGGTCTTTGTGATATTGTAAACGTATCACTGGTGTGTACAGCAGCACCTGTTTGCATACGCAGCAATGCCCTTGTAAAAAGACGGGGTGGTGTATACCTGAAATAACCTTTACTTAAATCAACATTTGTGCTGATGGTTTGCCAGTTGTTTCCATTGTCTGTACTCAGTTGTAATTGACCGGTGCCGGAATAAGAAGTTTGCCAGCGTAACACATTGGCATCGGGCAGAAGCAAATGATCATTTTTAGAAGGGTAGTACCATTGAAATGTTTCAACTGAATCCAGTTGCCAGGCAATTGAAAAATTCTGTGAAGCGGTTCTCAAAGCGCCGCTGCTCACACGAATGGTATAACTGCCGGGTTGCGGATCGTTGATGCTGATCTGTTCCACTGTATTCAACGTATCTTTTTTCCGTACTGCTGCTTTTTCAATGGAATCTTTATGAGGAAAAGTGCTTAGCACCCATGGTTGCCAGGTTTGACCACCTGTATTCTGTTCGAGTAAAAGATCAAGATCATTGATCAATGCTTTGTTGGTATTGGGTAAAGCAGCCGGATCCGTCCATGCCAAAGTGATTTTTAATTGTTTGATGCCTGCCGGAATCGTGATGTTGAATGTTTGCGTGGTATTGGAAGCAACACTGCCATTCATTAAACGGCCATTCAGAATGGTTTGCATGGCTTTGTATCCATTTGCATTTCCATAACCTGATGCAAAGTCAATACCCGTAACACCCACATCATCTGCACTGTTGAGTAATACAGCTTTTATGAGTGAAGCAGGAGGTAGTGATCCTGATTTTTGTTGATAAGCCTGTTGTAAGGTTAATGCAATTCCCGAAACCAAGGCTGCTGCACCACTGCTGCCGTCTTCACCAAAAGCTACTAACTCCGGTTTGATACGTCCATCAAACGCAGGACCTTTTGAACTTGGAGCTAATACATTATAGAACGAATCAATATGACCAACTGTGATGATGTTTTTAGCCTGTTTAAAATTGCCTGTAATAGTTGCATAACCACTGATACCGGTAAAAGTGCCTGCTAAAGGAGTAAGTGTTCCGGAATTGCCAACAGAAAAAACATGCAGCAAATGCGGCAGCGTTGTTACGGATGCATCATAAGCTGCAGCCTCAGCACCATAAAAATGTTCAACCAGAGTACCGTAAGAATGATTTTGTACATGTATGGGTGTCTGCTGGTAGTAAGAAGGTGTTTCCGGTAAGAGGTTTTGAAAGCCGGCGGAAGATACGGAAGCATTCCAGGCAGCACCTTTTGTATAATTCCAGTTATTACCGCCTCCTGCAATAATTGTAGCCATAGCGCTTGCATGCCCTGAAACAATAGTGGATGCAAACGGAGCATTTAAAATTCTTCCTTTAAAATCTATATCACTGGTATCAAACCTGTTTTCTTTTACTGAAACATTGAATCCGTTCCCGTTAAACTGGGGATGATTGCTTTGCAGTAATGAAATGCCATTAACTGCATAGTCTACAAAACCAAGCAGCAATTCTTCTTTTGGTTGTTTTATATCATCTGCAAAAAGAACCCCTTTGCATTGAAGTAAGTTTTTAAGAACAGAAGGTTTGGTTTTAATAATAAACGTATTGGTGGGCTCATAAAAACGGATAACAGTCATTTCTTTAAGTGAGTCTGTACAGTTTTTCCAATCATTGATTGATTGGGCCTGAACAGTAAAAAGTAAATTAGTATCTGTCTTCCATTGTTCCAGTTTTTGCCTGAATGCAGAAGTTGTTTTTTGAAATTGTTCCCTTGAACTTACCTGTGCAACTGATTTGAATTGTGGAAATGTGGAAAACGCAGTAAGGCTGATGATTGTTTGAATAACAAACCTTAAACAACGATTCGTAATTCTACGGGAGTTTTCACGAAAGGTAATTAGATTCTGCATTTTTGAAACAGGCTTGCAATTTTTTCTTTTACAGGAATCATAAAAGTAAATATTTTAAAGGACGGAAAATAATTGATTCCGGAAATAAATCAACCAGCATGAGAAAAAGAAGGAGCTTGTTATCCTTTATTAATGGCCGTTTATTTTTTAGTAATCAATTTTCTTTATACCCATCTTCTTCATCGTTATTACCTGTAAACTTATTGAAAGCTATCAGCCATTGCTTTCAGAAATCGGTATTTTTTTTAATCACACTCAAAACAAAAAAACATGAGAAAGCATTTAACCAATGCATTGCTACTGCTGACAGTTACGGCTGCAGTATGGTCTTGCCAAAAGAAAAGCACTACTGAAGATGCTACGGTATCCCAGGAAGTATTAAGCCAGATCAAACAACTGGGTTTTTCACCGGAAGGTGTTACAGCTGTTGATGGCGGTTACTTAGTTGAAGGTGATATCATTCTAACTCCTGAAAACCTGCAGAATCTTTCCCAGTCGCATGAATTAATTTATGCCAACGAGGAACATTACCGTACCACTAACCTGGTAAATACCGGTACCAGTACTCGTACGCTTACTGTAAAGCTCAACACGACGCAGGCTAATTTTGTTTCGGCTACTGATGAAGCCATCCGCCGTTACAACGCTTTAAATCTTCGTTTACGTTTTCAACGTATTACAAGCGGTACTGCTAACATTAATATTGTTACTTACTACCAGGTGAGCAATACATTAGGTTCTGCCGGATTCCCTTCAGGTGGTAATCCTTATGGTACTATCAATATGAATACATACTGGTATACATCAGGCATTGCAGTTAATGCATTGGCTACAACCATTGCGCATGAAATGGGTCACTGCATCGGATTCCGTCATACAGATTATATGAACCGCTCTTACAGTTGCGGTGGTTCTGCTGTAAATGAAGGAAGCGCCGGAGTAGGTGCTGTTTATATTCCCGGTACACCTACAGGACCAAGTGCAGGATCCTGGATGCTGGCTTGCGGAAGTACCTCATCATCTTTCAACCGTCCGTTTACATCAGCTGATCAAACGGCATTGAATTATGTTTATTAATCCTTAACACTAACTATTTTCTGAAACTTAAATCCGACAAACATGAGAAGACAATTTTTAAATCTTGTGATGCTGCTCACATTAACTGCAGTTGTTTATTCCTGCCAGAAAAAAGCTGAAACAGTAAACAATGAAGCTGTATCTCTGGAAGTATTAAACCAGGTTGCAGCCATGGGCTTTAACAATGAAGGTGTTATTGCTGCCGATGGTGGTTATATTGTAGAAGGTGATATTTTCATTCCTGCCTCAGACCTTGGCAAGAAAGTAAACAGTCCTTCATTGCTTGTTGCAAGTGAGGAACAGTACCGCACTACCAATCTTGTAAGTGTAAGCGGTGGTACCAGAACTATCAACGTATCACTCAATACAACTGCTTCTTATTTTGTAAGTGCACTGGATGAAGCGATTGCCCGTTACAATGCTGAAAATCTTACACTTCAATTTCAACGTGTAACAGGTACAGGCGATATTAATATTGTTACGTATTATGAAGTAAGTAATACACTTGGCTCTGCAGGTTTCCCCAGTGGCGGTAATCCATACAATCAAATCCGTATGAACACGTACTGGTACAATGCCAATACAAATATTAATTATCTCGCAACCATCATTGCACATGAGATGGGGCATTGCATCGGTTTCCGTCATACAGATTATATGAACCGTGCTTACAGCTGCGGTGGCCGTCGCTACAACGAAGGTACTGCCGGAGTTGGCGCCATCCATATTCCCGGTACACCTACAAGTGCTGATCCTAACAGCTGGATGCTGGCTTGTATCGGTAGTGGTGTAAACCGTCCGTTTAATGCCAATGATAAAATTGCATTAAACTATTTATATTAAGTTTTCTCATACACCCTTATAACAACTAAGAAGCCCCGCTTTTGCGGGGCTTTGTAATTTTATTTAACGAGCTATTGTACGTATGGCGGCAATATTGTGTCACTCACTTCATCGTTCATTTTCCAATCAGCTTTTGCGCATCTCCTTATACAGATTGATCAATGCATTGGTGCTGCTGTCGTGTGTCGTAACTTTTTCATCGCCTTTCAATTCCGGCAGAATTTTATTCGCTAACTGTTTGCCTAATTCCACACCCCATTGATCAAAGCTGTAAATATTCCAGATAATACCCTGCACAAATATTTTGTGCTCATATAATGCAATCAGCTCGCCTAATGTAAACGGAGTGATTTTTTTGATAAGAATAGAATTGGAAGGACGGTTGCCTTCAAATACTTTAAATGGAATTAATTCTTCCTTCACACCTTCAGCCACCACTTCTTCTTTTGACTTACCGTTCATAAGCGCTTCTGTTTGTGCAAAAAAATTGCTGAGCAGCTTTTCATGATGATCACCAACAGGATTATGACTGATGGCCGGTGCAATAAAATCACAGGGAATCAAATGTGTGCCCTGGTGAATCAGTTGATAAAAACTATGCTGACCATTAGTGCCCGGCTCGCCCCAGATGATGGGTCCTGTACTGTAGTTTACTTTTTCGCCATTACGGCTTACATATTTACCGTTACTTTCCATATTACCCTGTTGAAAGTAAGCAGCAAAGCGGTGCAGGTATTGATCGTAGGGGAGAATGGCTTCGCTTATTGCATCAAAGAAATTGGTGTACCATAAACCAATCAAGGCCATAAGCACCGGAATATTTTTATCAAATGGTTCTTTTTTGAAATGCTCATCGGCGGCGTAAGCACCTTTCAGCAATTGTTCAAAATTATCATAGCCAATTGTTAGTGCTATGGATAAACCAATGGCGCTCCATAAACTGTAACGACCGCCCACCCAATCCCAGAACTCAAACATATTGGCTTTGTCAATACCAAACTTTACTACCTCTTTTTCATTGGTGCTGAGGGCTGCAAAATGTTTGGCGATCAACGATTCATCTTGGGCATGTTGCAGGAACCAGTTGCGTGCCGTATGGGCATTGGTCATGGTTTCCTGGGTAGTAAATGTTTTGGAAGCAATCAAAAACAGCGTTTCATCAGGCGTTACTTTCTTCAGGGTTTCTGCAATATGCGTTCCATCTACATTGCTTACAAAAAAAGTTTCGATGCCCTCTGCCCAATAAGGTTTTAATGCTTCCGTTACCATCACCGGTCCCAGATCACTTCCGCCAATACCAATGTTTACAATGTATTTGATTTTCTTACCCGTATAACCTTTCCATGCACCACTGTGGATATTAGCACAAAAAGATTTCATTTGTGATAATACGTTTCGTACATCGGGCATAATATCTTTTCCTTCGCTCAATACCGGATGGCCGCTGAAGTTTCTCAAAGCAGTATGCAATACGGCACGGCCCTCGGTTTCATTGATTTTTTCACCGGCAAACATGCTTACAATGGCTTCCTTGATTCCACATTCACTTGACAGTTGAATCAACAGTTGAATCGTTTGTTCAGTGATAAGGTTTTTGGAATAATCAAACACAATATCCTCTGCACAGGTGCTGAAACGGGAAAAACGATGTGCGTCAGCAGCAAACAGATCTTTCATGTGCAGCTTTTTCATTTCCTGCGCATGTGCTTCTAAAAGTTGCCAGGCATTGGTTGATGTGGGGTTAATAGCAGGGAGCATGGGAAATTTATAATTTGTAGTTTATTGTTATTTCTTACCTCTTACTTCATGTTTTTTTCATTCTTCATTCAGCAACTTAATGCTTACTTCTTTATCTTTTTTCAATTGCTCTTTTAGTGCATCAATGCCGCTGAATTTCACTTCACTTCGTAAATGATGTTTGAGCCACACTCTCAGATGACGGCCGTAAATATCTTCATCAAAATCAAAAATGTTTACTTCAATCATTCTGTTAATGCCATCCACCGTAGGCCGGGTGCCGATGTTCATCATTCCCTTCAGCAATCTTGTTTCTCCTTCTAACTGACAGGTTACGGCATACACACCATTGCCGGGAATCAGCTTGTCCGGATTATCCATTTGTAAATTAGCAGTGGGATAGCCTATGGTTCGTCCCAATTTGTTACCCTCAATTACTTCTCCTTTAAAGAAATAATCATAACCCAAAAAGGCTCTTGCCAGAGTAACATCACCCCGCAGCAGTGCCTCTCTGATTTTAGTAGAACTGATGATGGCGTTGTTAATCAGTTCTTCATCAATTTCCTGAACGGTGTAGTGAAATTGTGCTGCATATTGTTCCAGCAGCTTAAAATCACCTTCCCGGTTATTGCCAAACTTATGATCGTAACCAATGATGATAGTAGCCGGGCTGAATTTATCTACTAAAAAATGATGTACATATTCCAATGCTGTTTGCTGTGAAAAATCTTTGGTAAAAGGTACAATCACCATATTGTTAATGCCCAGCTTTTTCAGCAGCTCAATGCGTTCTTCCATGGTGGTTAACTGCATGAGGCTTTCGTTAGGTTTTACAATCTTGCGGGGATGCGGGTGAAAAGTAATGAGCACCGATTCGCCACCGGTACGTTCGCTTTCAGCCAGCAATTGATGAATGATTTTCTGATGACCGAGGTGCACACCATCAAACGTACCAATGGTAATAACCGCTTTTGTAAAAACCGGCAACGTATCCAGGTTCCTGTAAACTTTCATAAAGTGGGGCAAATGTACAAAAGGAAGGTGTATTGACTGTTAGTATAAATCAAGCTCCAAATTCATTTCATGTAAGATGGAAGGCATAGATTTGCAGCGATTTTATATATGAGCAACTCACTTTACAACCAGCGTGGCGTTAGTGCACAAAAAGAAGATGTACACAAAGCAATTCAGCATTTGGATAAGGGATTGTTTCCCCATGCCTTTTGCAAAATTTACCCTGATTATTTTACAGGTGATGCTGATTGGGTGAGTGTGATGCATGCAGATGGGGCAGGTACCAAGAGTATTCTTGCTTACCTGTACTGGAAAGAAACCGGCGATGCAAGTGTGTGGAAGGGTATTGCCCAGGATGCTGTTGTAATGAACCTGGATGATTTGCTCTGTGTAGGTATTTATGACAACCTGTTGTTTTCTTCAACCATTGACAGAAACAAAGCCGTGATTCCCGGTGAAGTGCTGGAACAAATCATCAACGGTACACAGGAACTGTTTGATAACCTGAAACAGTTTGGTGTAAACATTCATTACCTCGGCGGCGAAACGGCTGATGTGGGGGATGTGGTACGTACCATTGCAGTAAATGGCACCATGGGAGCACGTTGGCCCAAGAATAAAATCATCACCAATGAAAAAATAAAGCCGGGTGATATGATTGTTGGATTGGCTTCGTTCGGTCAGGCCAATTATGAAAGCAATTACAACAGCGGCATTGCCAGTAATGGTCTTACCAGCGCACGGCATGATGTGCTGAGTAAATATTATGCGCAACATTTTCCTGAAACTTTTGAACCCGGTTTGAAAGATGAGGTAGTGTATATTGGCAAGCATCGATTGACTGAAGAAATTCAAATCGGCCAACAGGCAACATCCATCGGCCAACTTATTTTATCTCCCACCAGAACTTTTGCTCCGGTGCTTAAAGAAATTCTGGTGAATCATTTTGATGCGGTACACGGATTGATTCATTGCAGTGGCGGCGGGCAAACCAAGTGTTTGAAATACCTGCCTGCAAATATGAAAGTGGTAAAGGATAACCTCTTTACACCTCCTGTTATTTTTGATTTGATCCAGGAGGCCAGTGGGGCTGACGCACGGGAAATGTACCAGGTGTTTAACATGGGCACCCGTTTGGAAATTTATACCAATGAGGCAAATGCACAGCAGTTTATTTCTATAGCCCAATCTTTTGGAGTAGAGGCACAGGTGATTGGAAGGGTAGAAGAGAGTAATAAGAAAGAAGTTGAGTTGAGAGTGGGGGGTCAGATGATTGGTTATTGAGGCTTATAAAATGTTACGTTTTGCATTCTTACACACTTCACATTTATGCCGTTTACTTGTGCCGGAATCCACTTAGGACCTTTCAGTAATGCTTTTTTGAAAATCTTAGCTAATTCTGAGTTATGCATATTTTGTGGTTCTGCTGCAATAACTGAACCGTCCGTTCCGATAATGAACTTAAAAACACAAACACCATTGCTAAATGGATCATCAATCAGATAGGGCAGGTGATCAACAATTTGCTTTTGAATGTATTCATTCCATTTCTTTTCTCCGCCAGGAAATTGGGGGTATACATCCGGTTTTGTATAAACTGAATCCGTATTAACTAAGCTGCTTTTGATAAAACTGCTATCTGTAATTTGTGCTGAAACTTTACTAATGGCGCATAAACCAATTACTACGAATAAAGAATGAATGCTTTTCATTTAATAGATTTCTTATTAGTTCAAGATATGTTTATTCGGGTGCTCTGAAAGTTACTTTTTGTCTTCTCCATGCTTTCACTTTTTTGCCGAATTGAATAGCTGGTTTCCAGCGGGGACCGTCTTTTATGGCTTCTATCAATAGTTTAGCTAATAACGATTTTTTCATTGTTAGGGCTTCTACGTTAGTTACACTTCCATCTTTATCAACTATAAACTGTACTTCGCAGGTGCCTACACTTGCTTTATTTCTGGAAAGCTTATCAATATTTCGTTCCAGAACTCCCTGTATATATTTTATCCATGCCGCATCGCCACCGGGAAATTCAGCCTCTATTTCTACCTTTTGAAATAAGGTGGTGTCTGGTTGTTGTGATTGACCTGCTATGCTGTCCTTTGGTTGTGCATTTGAAATGAGTGAGAAGAATAACAAAAGCGGAAGGATCATCTTTTTCATAAATTTTCATCAATGTGTTTTGAAGAAGGTGAATTACATATTTTTGCTGAAACACAAATATAATGGCTTCTATTGTACATATCGCCAACGCCAATATTTACCAAAGCGGTAATCTTATTCTCAATAATGTTAATCTCAATGTGGATCAGGGTGAGTTTGTTTACCTAGTTGGTAAAACCGGAACCGGTAAATCTTCTTTATTGAAAACATTGTATGGAGAATTACCATTAACACAGGGAGAAGGAACCGTGAATGGTTTTAACCTGCGTGATATGGACTGGAAGAAAGTGCCTTTCCTGCGCCGCAGCCTGGGTGTAGTATTCCAGGATTTTCAATTGCTTACTGACAGAACGGTGCATGAAAACTTACGTTTTGTTCTGAAAGCAACCGGTTGGAAAGATGAAAACCTGATGGAAGAAAAAATTAACGATGTACTGGATAAAGTAGGTCTCAAATCAAAAGGATTTAAAATGCCTTTTGAAATGAGTGGAGGCGAACAGCAACGTGTAGATATTGCCCGTGCCTTACTCAACAGCCCTAAATTGATTTTAGCAGATGAACCCACCGGTAACCTGGATCCGGAAACCAGCGATGAAATCATGAATCTGCTGTTCCAGGTTTCAAAAGATTATAACACTGCTGTTGTAATGGCGACCCATGATTTTATGGTGATCAAAAAATTCCCTGCAAGACTAGTAAAAACAGAAGGCGGTAAAGTAATTGATAACGCTACTGTAGAGCACGCATAAGCCGCTCCGCATTTGCTTTGTTGTTGAAATGTTTTTGCAGCAACCCCTGTCTCATTTCTTTATCATCATTGGAAAATGCGGTATGAAATAACCTGTATACGGTGTATTTAATCATGGCCGGGTTGTCAGCAATATGGCAGGCTTTTTCCAGTCCCGTGCCTTTCACCATGTCTTCATTGGTTACAATATGTCTACCGTTAAAGAGAGCATTTAATAGTTTAAGCTTAATGCCGCTGCTGGTAAAAGAAGGCATTACATGTACCTGGGCTTTTGCAATCAGATCATGCATCTCCGCTTCAGATGGGTTTTGAACAATGCAGGTATGTGGCCGCTCATGTGCCAGGTCTACCAATCGTTTGGGAGGATTCTTTCCCGCAACTACAAATGGAATTTCCAGTTCATCAAAAACTTTTTCCAGCAACCAGGTAGCAGCTTTTTCATTTTCAGCAACGGAAAGATTGCCATGATACAACGCAAATGTACCCAGACCTTCTTTGGCTGTTACCATCTGGCCGGGAATGAAAACGGGCAGGTATTCAACTTCACGAGCACCAAAACTTTTACGGTAATGTGTTGCATCTTTTTCTGATACAGTAAAGATCATTGCTTTATTGGCAATTTGTTTTTCATAACGTTCTAATAAACGGCTTTCATGATGCAGGTAGGCTTTCTTTACTAAAGAGCGCTCCCAGTTTGAAAGCTGTCGGTAATATTCATATTCCACATTATGCAGACGAAGAATTACTTTTCTGTTGTTAAGCAAACCTTGGTGCAAACCATAGGTGCAATGAATGCCTTCCAGCAAAACGGGATGCTGATCCTGTTGCAATCTGCTCCATAATTCAGGATTATTCCTGGAGGCTACAATATAGGGAAGCTTAAATGAAAATCCTTTATGCCCTTCATTACGACTGTAATAAAATACTTCTTCACAATACTTGTTTAACTCAGGTTGTTCTCCACGGCCGTAATCAAAACAATGCAGATGAATTTTTACACCCAGGCTGTGCAGTTCTTTGATCTTATAAAATAAATCAAATACACCCCCATAATCAACAGGGTAGGGCACATCCAGGCAAACGATATGGAGATGGTTATTCAAGAATCCGGGAATAAAAGGCGATTAATTTTTTTTCTTCTTCCTGCCAGTTAAGTACCTGCCTGGCTTTTGCACAATTGCTTTGCAGCCGCTCAAATAAAACAACATCATCAACTAAAAGGTTGAGTGCTTTGGCAATTGTTTGCGGCGATGTATCAGGAATTAATACAGCTACTTCAAACGCTTCATTGATTTGACTGTAAGCGGGGTAATCCATAGCTACCTGCGGTATTCCTGCCATGATGTAATCAAAGAAACGATTTGCCAGGCTCAGGTAATTATTTCGGCCATTATTTTCAAACAGCGTAAGACCGGCATATGCTGAAGCCGTAATTTCTTTTAATTCATCCGGTTTTAATTTTCCTTTCAGTATTACTTTATCTTCCAACCGGAGTTGATGAATCAGTTGTTGCGTTTGCGTATAAAAATTGCCATCACCATAAATGTGCAATGGAGCTTTTACTTCTTTCATGGCAGGAATGAGCGTTTCAAAACTCCGCCCCTCATTCACAGCTCCTTGATAGAGAAGGAGCTTTCCATTTCCACTACTGTTGACTGTTGACCGTGGACTGTGGACTATTTTCACCGGTACATTTCTGATCACCTCATATTTCACCCCATACATTTTTTCAAATTCATCAGCAATGGGTTTGCAAACAGTATAACCATGTTTAAATGCAGGAACGGTGAATCGTTCTATCCATTTCCAGCATTTATAAACACGAGGTCTGCTTACCACCTCTTTCATTTCGCAAAACAATTCATGAGCATCATAAATACGTTTAGATCCCTTCAGTTTGGAAACAAAATAAACAGGCAGTATCGTATCAAGGTCAATGGCACAAAGGGCATCGGCTTTCTGAAACAAGAGCCAAAGGAATAACCGGATATTGTATTCCGCATAAAATCCAAAACCTTTACTGAAAAAACAGCTCAATCTTTTTTGCTGAAATGGTTGCGGTGCCAGAGGGCGTGAGCCCGGCATTTTTCTGCCTGTGAGCGTCACTTCATAACCGTTTTTGGCCAATGAACTGCAGATGCGGATCATGCGCTGGTCAAAATTGAGATCGTTGGTTATAGTAAAGATGATACGGGGCAATGGTTATTCTTTTTCGGCGGCAATATAATACCAATTATATAGATTCTTCATTGAAAAAAGTATTTCAAAAAAACCATGCTCTTATGATACCGCTTGTGAGTTGTTGTAAATCTCATTCTTTCCCAAACTGTATAAATCAAATGCATTACTTATCTTACCCATCATTTGATTTCATGGAGCAGCTCATAACAAAATTTTACACAGCATTTGCCGGGCTGGATGCCGAAACAATGGCTACCTGCTACCACCCTGAGGCTGTTTTTAATGATGAGGCTTTTGTAAACCTTCGTGGAAAAGAGCCGGCTCAGATGTGGAAGATGTTGATTGAACAAAGCAAAGGGGAGCTGAAAATCAGTTTCAGCAATGTGCAGGCTTCTTCGGAAAAGGGCAGTGCTGATTGGGTGGCAACTTATAAATTTTCAGTCACTGGCCGCAAGGTCATCAACCATATTCATGCAGAATTTGAGTTTAAAGACGGTCTTATTTACCGGCATACAGATCGGTTTGACCTGCATAAATGGGCCCGGCAGGCCATGGGGCTCAAAGGTTGGTTGTTGGGCGGTTTTGGTTTTTTCAGGAAAAAGGTGCGGCAAAATGCCCGGAAGGCTCTGGACCGGTTTATAGAAAACAGAGGCTGAGTCAATGCGTTTTATCAAATATTCCTGCCTAAAATCTTCTCTCTTCCACGTTTTCCCCTTACCTTTGCCGCCACAAAATAAAGATGTAAACATTTGGATGTCATTTAAAAAATTTTGAGATGTCAGCAATTACAAAAGAAAAAAAAGCAACAATCTTCACCAATTTCGGCGGTAAAGCTGAAAACACCGGCTCTATTGAAGGTCAAATTGCCCTTCTTACAGAGCGTATCAACCACATTTCCGGTCATTTGAAGCAGAACAAAAAAGATTTCTCTTCAAACCGTGGTTTGATGCAACTGGTAGGTAAGCGTAAGCGCTTATTAACTTACCTCAGCAAACACAACCTTACCGGTTACCGTCAATTAATTGAAAAACTCGGATTACGTAAATAATCCTTATGAGCTTATAAATGAACATTCCCAACTGTTTTTATCACGGTTGGGATTTTGTTCTTTAAGCACAATTGTTTTTCAATTCTATTTTCTCATTATGAACCCGAGATTGCACTTGCTTTCCCTCAAAAGGGTTCCTTAAAACGTTGAAACATGTTATCACAACCAATCAGTAAATCATTCGATTTGGGCGGTGGCCGTATTGTTACCATTGAAACCGGTAAACTGGCCCGCCAGGCAGATGGTGCTGTAACCGTTCGCCAGGGCAACTGCATCCTGCTTGCCACAGTTGTTGCCAATAAAGAACCCAGGGAAGGTCAGGAATTCTTTCCACTTTCTGTAGATTACCAGGAAAAATTTGCATCTGCCGGACGTATTCCCGGTTCATTTTTCAAGCGTGAAGCAAGGCTGAGCGATTACGAAGTACTTGTAAGCCGTCTCGTTGACCGTGCTTTGCGTCCCCTGTTTCCGGAAGATTATTTCTGCGATGTACAGGTGCTTATCAATCTTGTTTCCAGTGATGAAGAAGTGATGCCCGATGCATTGGCTTGTTTAGCTGCATCCGCTGCACTGGCTGTTTCAGATATTCCTATTAAAGAAATTATTTCTGAAGTAAGAGTAGCCATGATTGATGGCGAGTTTGTGGTAAACCCCGGCCGCAGTGAATTGGCAAAAGCTACTTCTGATTTCATTATTGCTGCTACTGAAAAGAACCTGATGATGGTGGAAGGCGAAGCCAAAGAGTGCAGCGAAGAAGAACTGGTACGTGCACTGGAAGTAGCACATGATGCCATCCGTATTCAAATCAAAGCACAGCAGGAACTTCGTGAAGCAAAAGGTGTAACTGGTAAAAGAGACTACACCAAACCTGTAACGAATGATGAACTGCAACAAAAAGTAACTGCTTTTGCAAAAGATAAAGTGTACGAAATCTCTAAAAGCGGCAGCAGCAAAGCAGAGCGTACAGACGCTTATAAAAAATTAAAAGACGAACTCATCGAAAGTCTTGGTACTGAAATCACTGATGCTGATAAGAAATTAGCAGGTAAGTACTACGAAGACCTGAAATGGGAAGTAGTTCGGGATATGATTCTGAATGACCGCATCCGTTTGGATGGCCGTAAGCTGGATGAAGTTCGTCCGCTGGCAATGGAAATTGAACCCTTGCCAACACCGCATGGTTCTTCACTGTTTACCCGTGGCGAAACCCAATCTTTAACTACCGTAACGTTGGGTACCAAACTGGATGAGTTGTTAATAGAAAGCGCTGCTAACAGCAACTACACAAAATTCTTTTTACACTATAATTTCCCACCGTATTCAACCGGTGAAGTGAAAATGATGCGTGGTCCAGGCCGTCGTGAAGTAGGCCATGGTAACCTGGCTATGCGTTCACTTAAGCAAATGATGCCTGGAGGTGAATATCCTTATACCGTACGTGTAGTGAGTGATATTCTGGAGTCAAATGGTTCTTCCTCTATGGCTACTGTTTGTGCCGGTTCACTGGCGTTGATGGATGCAGGTGTTCCTGTTCAAAAACACGTAAGTGGTGTGGCAATGGGATTGATTACACGTGGTGATGGTAAGTATGCCATTCTTACGGATATCCTTGGTGATGAAGATCATTTAGGTGATATGGACTTTAAAGTAACCGGTACCCGTGAAGGTATTTGCGGTGTGCAGATGGATATTAAAGTAGATGGTTTGAGTATGGATGTAATGCGTGAAGCATTGAACCAGGCTAAAGCAGGTCGTTTACATATTCTGGATGCCATGTATGAGTGTGTAGCAGAACCAAGACCTGAGGTGAAACCACATGCACCAAGAATGGAGAAACTCTTTATTGATAAAGAATTTATCGGAGCGGTTATCGGGCCCCAAGGCAAGGTGATCCAGGAAATTCAGCGTGAAACCGGAACCACCATTACCATTGAAGAAATCGGTAATTATGGTGAAGTGAGCATCTTCTCACCTGCAAAAGAAGGACTGGAGAAAGCTGTAGCATGGGTGAAAGGTATTGTAGCTGTTCCTGAGGTAGGTGCTGTTTATGAAGCAACAGTA
This sequence comes from Lacibacter sp. MH-610, assembly GCF_045780045.1. NCBI lineage: Bacteria > Pseudomonadati > Bacteroidota > Chitinophagia > Chitinophagales > Chitinophagaceae > Lacibacter > Lacibacter sp. MH-610. Next base: position 2,690,336 of record NZ_CP116002.1, on the reverse strand, counting down.
AAAGGCATTAAAGAGTTTGGTGCTTTTGTGGAGTTCCTGCCCAAGAAAGAAGGTTTATTGCACATCAGCGAAATCAGTTGGAAGCGTTTGGAAAGTATGGAAGGTGTATTGAAAGTAGGTGATGTGGTAAAAGTAAAGTTGATTGGTCTTGACCCACGCACCGGCAAATTCAAACTCAGCCGTAAAGTGCTGATGCCAAAGCCGGAGAGTGCCCCCAAACCACAACAGCCTGCACCTCCCAAACAGGAAGATGGTGAAGAGCGTTTGTAATATCTGAATGAACAGAGATAACTTTGAGTCCTGCTGATGAAGCAGGACTTTTTATTAACAGCAATCAATAATGGAAAACGTTATAGAAATTACCATCAACACAACTGATACAGCGCAAAAGGAAATCCTTATTGCACTTCTTTCCCATGAAGGCTATGATGGGTTTGAAGAAACAGATGCTGTTTTAAAAGCCTGTATTCCTGAAACGGCATTCAGCAAGGAAATACTCACCGATTTATTACAACCCTTTGAACTCAGCTATCAGCAGCAACTCATCGCTCCAAGGAACTGGAATGCAGAGTGGGAGAGCAGTTATCAACCGGTAGTGGTAGAAGATATTGCTGCCGTACGTGCCCACTTTCATACGACCATCAGTAATGTGAAGTATGAAATCATCATCACACCCAAAATGAGTTTTGGTACGGGACATCACGCCACCACCTGGCAAATGATGAAATTGATGCAGCAGGTTGATTTCAATAACAAAACTGTTTTTGACTTTGGATGCGGTACGGGTATACTGGCCATACTTGCTGAAAAAATGGGTGCTTCTCATATACTTGCCACCGATATTGATGACTGGTGTATTGATAATACCGTTGAAAATGCAGTCATGAATCAATGCATCCATATTCAGGCTGTTCAAAGTGATGTGCCGCCATCGAATGAAATATTTGATATCATTCTTGCCAATATCAACCGTCATATTCTCCTGCAGTTTATGCAGCAACTTTCTTCGCTACTTCAACCAAAAGGTTATTTATTCATCAGTGGATTTTATGCAGAGGAAGATGAATTGCTGTTAAACGAAGCAGCCAAATACAACTTGCAACGCATTACTTCATCTCAACGTCAAAACTGGAGTTGTTTGATGTTGCAAAAAACAACTTCATGACCTGGTTGTGGCTTATGATAGCAGCTTATTTGCTCGGTTCCATACCCACAGCGGTATGGGTGAGTAAAACCTTCTTTGGTATCGACATCAGGGAGCATGGCAGTAAAAACATGGGCGCATCTAATACCTTTCGGGTATTGGGTACCGGTTGGGGCATCTTTGTATTACTGGTGGATATGGGTAAGGCAGCTGCTGCTGTTCAATTGGCCCGTTGGATTGATGCATCCGTATGGCTGGGTTCTGAAACAATGTTCTGGCAACTGCTGTTAGGTTTGCTTGCTGTTGTGGGGCATCTGTTTCCTGTATTTGCAGGGTTCAGAGGTGGAAAGGGTGTGGCATCTTTATTTGGTGTGGTAATAGCTATTCAGCCGTGGACGGCTTTAATCAGCGTTGGGGCATTTATACTGGTGGTGGTGCTTACAAAATATATTTCGCTTGGTTCGTTAACAGCAGTATGTGTATTTGCGGGTTCGGTTTTGTTTGCCATCAAAGAAGAAAATATTTATTTCAAATGGTTTGCTATACTGTCGGCCGTGCTGGTATTTGTATTGCACCTGCCCAATATCAAACGATTGTTAAAAGGAACAGAGAATAAACTCATCTTCCGGAAAAGAAAAAAACAGGATTAACTTTATTTAAGAAACATCCAAAAGAATGGTACGTTAATTGAAATATATTGAAAAACTCACATTATGAACAGAATACTTCTAACCATCAGCACAGTAGCAGTTCTTTTTATTGGTTGCGCCAAGAACCAGGTTACAGGCCGTAAGCAGTTAATTCTTTTGCCCGAAACGGAATTGCAGAACATGGCGTCGCAGCAATACAAACAGTTTCTTACTGAAAATAAAGTGGTAGCTACCAATGTTAACAAGGATGCAGAAATGGTGCGCCGTGTAGGAACAAGGATTGCCTATGCCATAGGAAAGTATTATGAGCAGCAGGGTAAGGGTGATATTCTGAACGGTTATCAATGGGAATTTAATTTGATTGACAGTAAGGATGTAAACGCCTGGTGTATGCCCGGTGGCAAAGTAGTGGTTTATACCGGGTTGTTGCCGGTAACACAGAATGAAGCGGCGCTTGCTGTGGTAATGGGTCATGAAATTGCACATGCTATTGCCCGCCATGGAAATGAACGGATGAGCCAGGGTGTAATGCAGCAATTAGGCGGCGTAGCCTTATCAGTAGCGGTAGCTAACAAGCCTTCTGAAACTCAGAATCTTTTCCTGCAGTCGTACGGTATTGGTTCCACCGTGTTGGGAACACTTCCCTTCAGCCGTAAGCAGGAAACAGAAGCAGACCGTTTCGGGTTGATTTTTTCAGCCATGGCCGGCTATAATCCCAATGAAGCGATTCCTTTCTGGCAACGGATGGCGCAGGTGGGCGGCGGTCAAAAACCACCTGAATTTTTGAGTACACACCCCAGCGACGAAACCCGTATTGCCAATATGCAAAAGTTCATTCCGGAGGCCATGAACTACTATAAACCCATTGGAAAATAACCGGTTAGCCAGAAAATGAAAGAAAACCTTGGTTTTGTTTAATAAAACATACAAATAAGTTTATCAAAAGCCGTTTCGTAGAGGGTAAAATGCTTAATTTTGCCCTCTCTTTTTTAGTTCTCACCAAAAATTACAGTATGTCTATTTCTCTGTTGGAAAAGCTCCAGTTTAATGAAGAAAAAAACTTACTTATCCAGGGTCTTCCTTCCTCCATCGAGAAGCATTTTGTAAAACTTTCCTTTGCTAAGAACGTAACGCCTCTCCTTCGCACCAAAAAAATTGATTTTGCCCTTGTATTTGCGGTAAATCAAAACCAGTTAAATGGAATCCTGAAGGAAGTGTTACCGGCATTATCTCCCAAGGCTAAGTTCTGGATTGCTTCTCCCAAGGCCACTTCTAAAATTGTAAGTGACCTGAACCGTGACGGAAGCTGGCAGTTTGTGTGCCAGTGCGGATTTGATACCTGCGATGAAGTAGAACTGGATCACGTATGGACTGCCATGCGTTTTGAAAGAGCTATTGCATTGCCACCCAAAAGTACACGTACCAACCGTGCTTCCCGTTTAAGCCCGGCTGAAGCTTAACACATCGGATTTAAATTTTTTACTGGCCGTCTGTTAAGACGGCCTTTTAGTTTACTATGAACCATAACAATATTGAAATCAAGGCCCGCTGTGCAGATGCCGCCTTCATCAGAAATTATCTACAGCAACATAGTGCGGATTTTAAAGGAACCGACTTCCAGACAGATACTTATTTTAACGTTCACCACGGTCGTTTAAAACTGCGGCAGGGGAATATTGAAAACTCATTGATCTTTTACCAACGGGAAGACAAAGCAGGACCCAAACTGAGCGAAGTGACTTTGTTTAAAGTAAAAGAAGAAAGCGAACTGCTTAAAAAAGCTTTAACACAGGCCAACGGAGTGAAAGTAGCTGTAAGGAAGAAACGGGAAATCTATTTTATTGAAAATGTAAAATTTCATATTGATGAAGTGGAAGGCCTTGGCTCTTTTGTGGAGATCGAAGCAATTGATGTGGATGGCAGCAAAGGATTGGACTTCATAAAGCAACAATGTGATTTTTATGTAGCTGCATTACAGATAAAAGAAGAAGAATTGCTTACGGAAAGTTATAGTGATATGCTGATGAACTCTTAACGTACAATTACCGTTCCCAAAGTTTTCACCAGTTCTGTTTCCAGTTGTTTTAAATGCTGATGCGTTTTGATGAGTGTAAATAACTCCTCATCTGTATGCGGCTTTTCAAGATCACGCTGGTTCTCATCAATCATCGCTTTGATCTTGCGGAGTTTCAGATAAGTGAGCACAGAGTAAATTTCTTCTTTGTACAGATCTTCCCGTGAAGGTACCAGTACTTCATAAGGCGCTTCCTTCCAGTTGGGACTTATTTCATGTTTGATATCTGCCAGCGATACCACATTCTTGCTGATGTTCTGGTTTTCATGAAAGAGGAAATTCTTCATCACCGGTTCCAGTCCATCATTGTACCATTGCTGATACAGATTGATAATTTCAACCAGGTCTGCATTTTCAATCATGCCCCATTCTTCACCTTCGGCTAAAATATATTGGGCTACCGTTCTTGTTTCATCCCAGGGCAGCAAACCAAAATCCAGTAAACAGCGCACCAGCGCCCGTTCATGTTGTTCATCCCGGTTAAAGAATTCTGTGAGTTCTTCCTCCGGCGAAGTAGTTGTTTGTGCATCCGGCAAAGGCTCAACGGGTTGTTTTTGTTCCAGCTTGTTTACCCGCTCACGAATGAATTTGTTTACCAGTGCATGCAAACCTGCTTCATCAATCTTTAAGAGCTGTGCACTTTGTTTGATGTAATCCTGCTGACGTGTAAAGTCTTCAACTTTATTAATACGGCTGATGCTTTCTGCAATCGTATTAACAGCTCCTGCTTTTTTGGTAGAATCATTGCCGGCATCTTTCAGCATTACTTCCAACTGAAAGAGGATCACATCTTTTTTATTCTGCTTGATGAAGTCAATAAAACCTGAAGCACCTACTTTATTTACATAGCTGTCCGGGTCTTCATTATCCGGAATCAATACCAGCTGCACATTCAAACCTTCTTCCAATGCCAGGTCCAAACCACGCATGGCTGCTTTTACACCGGCAGCATCACCATCATACAGTATGGTTAAGTTGTTGCTGTATTTTTTGATAAGCCGTAACTGATCCGGCGTAAGCGAAGTACCACCGCTGGCCACTACATTTTCAATACCCGCCTGGTGCAGTGAAATCACATCTGTATATCCTTCTACCAGTAAGCATTCATCATTTTTATCAATGGCCTGTCGTGCGAAATAGGTACCGTAGAGAATTTTACTCTTGATATAAATTTCATTCTCCGGTGTGTTGATGTACTTGGGTGCATTTTCTTTTTTGCCAATGACACGTGCACCAAAGCCAATCACTTTACCGGTGGCATTGTGTACCGGAAAGATGATACGTTCCCGGTAGTTATCCTGCAATTCACCATTACGTTCTGTAACGATGCCTGTTTTGGTTAAGAGTTCAGGATTGTATTGTTGCTGAAGCGCTTCTTTTGTAAAAGCAGTACGTTCCTGCGGTGAGTAGCCGAGTTGAAATTTTTTGATGATATCTTCCCGGAAGCCACGCTCTTTTAAGTAACTCAAACCAATGGCCTTTCCTTCTTCTGTTTCAAACAACTGGCGGCTGAAAAACTGCTGTGCAAAATTGTTGATGATGTAAAGACTGTCTGCCGTTTGCTTTACCTGCAGTTGCTCCGGAGAAGAATAAGTTTCTTCAATCTCCACATTGTATTTAGCAGCCAGCCACCTGAGTGCATCTACATAGGAATACTTTTCATGCTCCATCAAAAAGCTCACCGTGTTGCCACTGCGGCCGCAACCGAAACACTTGTAAATTTCTTTGGAAGATGAAACCGTGAAGGAAGGTGATTTCTCATTATGAAAAGGACAGAGGCCCAGGTAATTGGCGCCCCGTTTCTTCAATTTTACAAACCCGCCGATGACTTCAATAATATCGGAGCGGTTGAGAATTTGCTGTATGGTATCCTGGCTGATCACGGGCGGGCAAATTACGACTTTTGAGGTCATTTGCCGCCATTATAACTGAAAGATGAAGTGAGTGACACAACGAAGATGCCATGAAATACAATAGCATGTAAAACGATGTTTTCCCTTACTTTTGCAACGCTATGACAATCGAAAAATTGAACGATATAAGGGAACGCATTCTGGTCCTGAGGAGGTTTCTTTGACGTCGAGAACCGACAATATAAGATAGCCGAAGACAAACAACTCTCACTGAGCCCCGGTTTCTGGGACGATAACAAGCGGGCTACAGAAATTCTCAAAGAAATCAAGAACAACGAGTACTGGATCAACCTGTATGAACAAACCAATACAGCAGTGGAAGATTTTGCCGTATTGTTTGAGTTTTGGAAGGGTGGTGATGCCACCGAGGAAGAAACCAAAGAAGCATACGAAAAATCCATTGCTGCTATTGAAGATGCAGAGTTCAAGAGTACATTGAATCAGCCGGAAGATGAGTTGAGTGCTGTGTTGCAAATCAACTCCGGTGCAGGTGGTACGGAAAGCCAGGACTGGGCACAGATCCTTGCACGTATGTACCGCATGTATGGTGAAAAGCAGGGATGGAAAGTAACGGAAGTGGATTGGCAGGATGGGGATGGCGCCGGTATTAAAACCTGTACCTACCAGTTTGATGGTCCGTTTGCATATGGCTTTTTAAAAGCGGAGAGCGGAGTGCATCGTTTGGTTCGTATTTCACCGTTTGACAGTAATGCACGCCGTCATACGTCCTTTGCCAGTGTATATGTTTATCCGTTGGTGGATGACAGCATTGATATTGAAATCAAAGACGCTGATGTAAAAATGGAAACGGCAAGAAGCGGTGGCGCCGGCGGACAAAACGTAAACAAAGTAGAAACCAAAGTTTTCTTAACGCATATTCCAACGGGTATTACGGTGGTTTGTCAAACAGAACGTTCACAGTTGGGCAACCGTGAAAAAGCGATGACGATGCTCAAAAGCCGTTTGTATGAAGAAGAACTTCGCAAACGCAATGAAATACGTGATGCCAATAATGCCAATAAGAAAAAAATTGAGTGGGGCAGCCAGATACGTTCGTATGTATTTCATCCGTACAAGATGATTAAAGACCACCGTACTGAGTTTGAAGTGGGCAATGTGCAGCCGGTGATGGATGGTGAGCTGGATGGATTTATTAAAGCGTACCTGATGAATGAGAAAGAAGCGGAGGCGAAGTAAAACAATTTGAAAATTTGAAAATGAGTTAATTTGAAAATTATCAGATTACTCGTTTAATTAATTTTCAAATCTTCAAATTCATAAATTTTCAAATTATCTCTTATGAACCTCGGATATTTCAATTACCCCATGCCTGTTAATGAGCCCGTGCTCAACTATGCACCCGGTTCGCCTGAACGTAAGCGTTTGAAAGAAGTGCTGGCTGAATTAAAAAGCACAACGGTTGATGTACCTATGTACATCGGCAATAAAGAAGTGCGTACCAATAAAAAAGTTGCCATGCATCCGCCGCATGAAATTGCACATACACTGGGCCATTTTCATGCGGGCGAAGAAAAGCATGTACACCAGGCCATTGAAGCGGCATTGGCAGCAAAAGAAAGCTGGGCTAATATGAGTTGGGAAAGCAGGGCCAATATTTTCCTACGTGCAGCTGATTTGATTGCTACCAAGTATCGTCCGTATATGAATGGTACCACCATGCTTGGACAAAGTAAGAATGCATATCAGGCAGAGATTGATGCGGCTTGTGAAATCATTGACTTTCTCCGTTTCAATGTGCATTTCTTAAGTGAAATTTATCGTCAGCAGCCCATCAGTGGTCCGGGCATGCATAACCGTATGGAGTATCGTCCGCTGGAAGGATTTGTACTGGCCGTAACACCGTTCAACTTTACAGCAATCGGTGGTAATCTTCCCACCAGTGCGGCCATGTGCGGTAATGTGGTAGTGTGGAAGCCTGCCAACACTCAGGTGTACAGTGCACAGATGTTCATGCGTATTTTGAAAGAAGCAGGATTGCCGGATGGTGTGATCAATTTGATCTATGTGGATGGTCCTACCATTGGTCGTGTATGTTTCAATCACAGGGAGTTTGCGGGCGTACATTTTACAGGAAGTACAGGTGTGTTCAACAATATGTGGGAAACCATTGGAAAGAACATGAGCATGTACCGCTCTTACCCTCGAATTGTAGGTGAAACAGGCGGTAAAGATTTTGTGTTGGCACATAAGAGTGCGAATCCTGATGTAGTGGTGACCGCTTTGCTGCGTGGTGCGTTTGAGTTCCAGGGACAAAAATGTTCCGCTGCTTCACGTGCCTACATTCCCTCTAACATGGCAGAAGAAGTAAAGAAGAAATTGATCGCCGGTGTTAAGAGTATGAAGATGGGATCAGTAGAAGACTTCACCAACTTTATCAATGCGGTGATAGATGAAAAGAGTTTCAACAATATCAAAAACTATATTGATAACGCTAAGAAAGATCCCAAGGCTGAGATATGGGTAGGAGGTAAGTGTGATAAGAAAGAAGGATACTTTGTACAACCCACCATCATTGAAGCCAAAAAGCCTGATTATGTAACCATGTGCGAAGAGATCTTCGGTCCCGTGCTGACGGTTTACATTTATCCTGCTAACAGCTTTGAAAAAGCATTGGAGCTGGTTGATACTACTTCACCTTATGCACTCACCGGTTCCATCATTGCACAGGACAGAGATGCGGTTGAGTTAGCTACTTCCAGATTGCGTAATGCAGCCGGTAACTTTTATATTAATGATAAACCTACAGGTGCTGTTGTTGGTCAGCAGCCATTTGGTGGTGCAAGAGCCAGTGGCACCAATGACAAAGCAGGAAGCATATTAAACTTATATCGTTGGTTGAGTGCACGTACCATTAAAGAAACATTCAATCCTCCAACGGATTACAGATATCCATTTATGGGAGAGGAATAACAACCACCTCACCCTTAATCCCTCTCCCAGGGAGAGGGAAAATCAATGCACAGCCCTCGCTTTTTGGAGGGCTTTATTATTATTATAAAGTTTGAAATGTGTTGACTAAAGAACTAATGATAAAGTGGTAGTTCATTTGTTTGGATTGGTAATACGGCGCCGTCCTTCTCTTTCGGAGAAGGATAAGAGGATGAGGTGGTAGAAGGAGAACGAAGATGGCGTTTTAGTTGATAAAACACTCCCCACCCAAACGGACTGAACGTTGCATTCCGCACACCACAGGCATTCAAAGCATCACTGGTAAATTGGTTACAGGTATTGAAGGAATTATAATTACGATTGCTCAAATACAAATAATCCCAACCATAATATCCATTGTAGGAACGGATCGCCGGCTTATCGTTATTGATGACAAAGCCATTTTTGAGGAATGCAATGAGTTGGAGGTATTGTTCTTTGCTGAGGTATCGTTTCACAGTTACCGGGTGCTTCAGTGGCCATAGCTCATTCATCCACTGCACATGCATTACACTTTTGTTCCGGGGCGAAAAAAAGATTTCCAGTGTTGTTCGGATTCCTTTGGGCTTTTGCTCCACTCCTGCAAGGGTCCAGTCATATTCGGCCCATGCAAAATTAATGAGTGTAGTATTGGTGTGTTTGTTCCGGATGGTACTGTCATCAAACCAATCCATCCAGTTGATGATTCCCAGTGAATCTTTCACCGGCAAGTACAATTCAGTGTGAAACCCATCGCCGTGAATGTATAACGAAACGCCTTCCATATGCAAAACTTCATTTGTATTTCTGCCCCAGAATGCACCAATGATGGCAAAAAGGAAAAAAAGAATCACCACATCGAAAAATAACTGTACTACTCTTACGGCAACAGAATATATCAAACGTAGAAATATCATTTGTTCCTTAAGATAGGAATTTGAACCGAACTGTTTATTTTTATCAAAATTTAAAGCAGTTGAAAACCATTCTTTCCAAAGATCAATTACATCTCACCATAAAGCGTTTGAGCCATCAGCTCATTGAACAGCATTATCCGTTCACCAATACAGTGATCATTGGTGTGCAACCAAGAGGTGTTCATTTAAGCGATGCGATTGTAGCGCAAATCAAAGCGGAGCACCCGCAACTGCAGCTGCCTTACGGTTTGCTCGATATCACCTTTTACCGTGATGATGTGCATAAAGAATTGCATATTGCCAATCAAACCACCATCAACTTCAGCATTGAAAACAAACATGTGATTTTGATTGATGATGTATTGTACACCGGCCGCACCATTCGTGCTGCCATGGATGCTTTGCTTGATTTTGGCCGCCCGGCCAAAGTTGAGCTTTGTGTACTTATTGACCGCCGGTTTAACCGCCAGTTGCCCATTCAGCCGGATTATACGGGCAAGGCGATTGATTCCATCTTAAGCCAGAAAGTAACGGTGGACTGGGCAACACCTCAAGTTGTCTTGTATTGATAAACCCTTTATCTTTGATTTTTAATGCAACTATCCACTCGTCATCTCCTCGGCATTAAAGATCTACAGGCATCGGATATTCAATTAATTCTCGACACAGCCACTCAGTTTAAAGAAGTTTTACAGCGACCCATTAAGAAAGTCCCGTCACTACGTGATGTTACGATTGTGAACTTGTTTTACGAAAATTCCACCCGTACCCGTATTTCCTTTGAACTGGCTGAGAAACGTTTAAGTGCTGATACCATCAACTTTACGGCTTCCGGTTCCAGTGCGGCTAAAGGTGAAACACTTTTAGATACGGTGAATAATATTTTGAGCATGAAAGTGGATATGGTGGTGATGCGTCACAGCGCCAGTGGAGCTCCGCATTTCTTAGCACAACATATACCCGCAGCCATTGTAAATGCCGGTGACGGTATTAATGAACATCCCACACAGGCATTGCTGGATGCGTTCTCCATTCGTGAAAAGCTCGGAACTTTAGAAGGAAAGAAAGTAGCCATCATTGGAGATATTATGCACAGCCGTGTGGCGCTGAGCAATATTTATTTGTTGAAAAAAATGGGAGCAGAAGTAACCGTAGCCGGTCCGCCTACACTCATCCCAAAATATCTGCAACAGTCCTTTGGTGTAAACGTTTCTTACAATATCGAAGAAACATTGAAGTGGTGTGATGTAGCCAATGTGCTGCGTATACAGTTAGAACGACAGAATCAACCTTTATTCTCTTCTCTTCGTGAATATAATCTTGCTTTTGGCATCAGCCGCAAATTGTTAGACTCACTGCAAAAAGAAGTAGTGATCATGCACCCCGGCCCTATTAATCGTGGAGTGGAATTAGATAGTGATGTGGCTGATAGCAAACAATCCATCATCCTTCAACAGGTAGAAAATGGTGTAGCTGTTCGGATGGCGGTGTTGTATTTGCTTGCGGGTAAGAGGGCAGAGGGTTGATGTAGTTTTTTTTCTTTAGCAACTTTTCACTCTGTCATTGCTCTGACAATCTTCATCAACTTCAAGATTTACTTTCGGTGAAATTATTAACATGAAAAGAATTCTTATCATCTGTTCCGCTTTATTTATCAGTATATTTTCTATTGCACAGCAGCCCGAGGGTTTATTGGTTGGTTCAAAAGCTCCTGACTTTACGTTGAATGACCAATCAGGAAATTCCTTTCAACTCAAAAAAGAAAGTAAAGATAAAACAGTTATCCTCATTTTTTATCGTGGTCAATGGTGCCCTTATTGCAGTAAACAACTAAAAGGATTGAATGATTCTATGCAGTTAATTTCTGAAAAAGGAGCAACAGTTGTTGCTGTTACTCCTGAGGTACCTGAAAACGTAGCAAAAACAATTGAAAAAACGAAAGCTTCCTTTCTAATACTTTCAGATTCGGGCTTGAAAGTAATGAGTGATTACAAGGTAGCATTTGCGGTAGATGCTGAAACAATTGAGCGATACAAAAAATACGGAATTGATTTTGACAAAGCCAATGGGGTCAATGGTGCAAACCTTCCTGTGCCTGCTGTGTACATTATTAAAAACGGGAAGATTGTTTGGCGTTATTTTGACAAGGACTATAGAAAACGGCCATCAGTAAATGAGATTGCTGCACAGTTGTAAAGTTTAAAGTGATTGTAAACCCATTAATGTCAACTCTCGGTATTCATTTGAAAAATCATGGCTAAAGCCAATTCATTTCTATTTTAACCAGCCGCTTAAAAGCGACGGTTATAAAAAACATAACCCCGACTTTCAAGTCGGGGTCTATTACAAAAACGTATTGGCTTTAGCCCTGATTTACTTTTTACAAATCAAACTGTATCCCCTGTGCCAATGGAAGATTGGTGGAATAATTAATGGTATTCGTTTGCCTGCGCATATAATTTTTCCAAGCATCGCTGCCGCTTTCACGGCCGCCGCCTGTTTCTTTTTCTCCACCAAATGCACCACCAATTTCGGCACCGCTGGTGCCGATGTTTACATTAGCAATACCGCAATCACTTCCTGCACTTGAAAGAAACTGTTCTGCTTCACGCATGTTCAGCGTCATAATAGAAGAGGAAAGTCCCTGTGGCACACCATTCTGTATGGCTATCGCTTCATCCATCGTTTTATATTTCAGCAAATACAAAACAGGTGCAAAAGTTTCATGCTGTACAATTTTGTAATGCGGTTGCGCCTCCGCAATACAGGGGCGCACATAACAGCCGCTTTCATAACCGGTTCCCTGGAGTACTTCACCTTCCACTACAAATCTTCCGCCTTCTGTTTTGCACTGTGCAATGGCTTTTTCATAAGCCGCTACTGCATCTGTATCAATCAACGGACCTACATGATATTTTTCATCCAACGGATTACCGATCTGCAACTGTGCATATGCAGCTACCAGTTTTTCTTTTACGGTGTCATAAATACTTTCATGAATGATTAAACGACGGGTAGTAGTACAACGCTGACCGGCGGTACCTACTGCTCCAAACAAAGCACCACGAATGGCAATATTCAAATCAGCGTGTTCGCTGATGATGATGGCATTGTTACCACCCAGTTCTAATAAACTTCTTCCCAATCGTTCTCCAACAGCAGCACCTACCGCTTTTCCCATACGTGTGCTTCCTGTTGCTGATACTAATGGAATACGTATGTCATGACTCAACCATTCACCTACTTCACGTTCACCCACTACCAAACAACTTACACCTTCAGGCACATTATTTTTTGCAAACACTTCTGCAATAATTTTTTGACAGGCTACAGCACAAAGAGGTGTTTTTTCTGATGGTTTCCAGATACACACATCACCACATACCCATGCCAGCATACTGTTCCAACTCCACACTGCTACCGGAAAGTTGAAAGCAGAAATAATTCCAACCAATCCCAACGGATGCCATTGTTCATACATACGATGCAAGGGACGTTCGCTGTGCATCGTTAAACCGTGTAACTGACGACTGAGACCGACTGCAAAATCACAGATGTCAATCATCTCCTGCACTTCACCATAACCTTCCTGCAGGCTTTTGCCCATTTCATAACTCACCAATTGACCGAGTGCCTGTTTTTTGGCACGCAGTGCTTCTCCAATCTGCCTCACAATTTCACCTCGTTTAGGTGCCGGCCATGTGCGCCATTCAAGAAATGCTTCCTGTGCTTTTTGAACAGTCGCTTCATACGCTTCTTTATCAGCACATACAACAGAAGCTATTTGCTTTCCGTCAACAGGAGAAGCGGAAGTAATTGTTTTTCCTTTGCTTGCTGTATCATGCACTCCTGTTGAAGCACCATGATTGATTGAAGCAATGTCAAGTTGTTTTAAAAAGTCCTGCATACAATCGTTTTATCTTTTAAAGTATTTATTGAAAATTGATACGTACACCAGCCATTAGCCAGCGGTCAGGCATAATGCTGCCAAGGATATCGCTATAACTTTTATTGAATACATTATCAGCCTGTACAAATAAACTCACTTTCTCATTAATGAACGCATCTGCACGAACATTGAGCAAAAAGTAAGAAGTGGTTAATGGTACAATACCTGCCGGTGCAGTGGTCTTGTTTCTTGCTTTATACAAACCATTGATGTTTATACCAAAACTTTTATAACGGTAACTGGTAAAAAAGTTCACGAATTCTTTTGCATGGTTTGATACATATAAAGAGGGAATGGAATCACTGCTTCTGCTGCGCATCCAAATAAAACCTACTCCTCCGTTGATGGTATGTTTTTCAGCAAAAGTATGCGTGTATTGAATATCTGTTTCTATACCTGTTGTGTTTACTTTCGTAATGTTGGAAGCAAGGTTGTAAAATGCATTGGGTATTAAGTTTACCTTACGGGGCATAGAAGCATAAGGTGTTCTGATCCAGTCTATCAAATCTGTATGAAAACGTTCAAACCAGGTAGTAGATACTTTCAGATTTTTTGTAAGAAAATAATCAACACCAAATTCATAGTTGATGGATGTTTCTGCAGCTAAATCCGGGTTGCCGATACGGCTGCCGCCGGGCACATTGGTTCGCTGATAGTTATTGAACCGTTCTGTAAAATCAGCATCACGTGCCGTACGGCCGATATTAGCACGGAATAAAAACATTTCATAACGGTAGTTGGCATTGAGTTGTGGTAATAATTCCCAGCCGCTGCGCTCATTCCATTCTGCTCTTAAACCGGGATTTAAATAAAAAGACTTGCCGATTTTAGTATTGTACAACGCAAAAAATCCGGCATTGCTTACAGCGTGATTACCACGATCGTTTGATGTAATGGAACGCTTGATCACTTGTGATCCGAAAGTAACCTGTGTATGTTCATTAATGCTGTAGTTATAGATACCCAGCGCCTGCAGCATTTCTGAATTGTTGATGTTGGGGTTCAGGTTTTTATTAAAACGATATACGTCTCTGGCGGATTTAGCACCAAGGTCAAGTGAAAACGAATGTTTCTTGTTTTGAAATTCAGTTTTGAGATGATGCCATTTGCTCTTTACAGTTTCAGTGGCAGTATCACTCAGGAAGGAGGTATAAAAATTTTGTGCATTAAAATCACGGTCATCTAATCCAAAGCGGTAAGCTACACTCCACTTGTCACCAATTTCCTGTTTGATAGAAGCTGATACCGTGGTTAAGTTAAGATAACCTTTCGTGCCACGGAGTTGTTGCCCGTTTGCATTGTTAGTGATGATACCGGCTGAAGCCGTTGTTTTGTTTTTATGAAATCCGGCACCTGCCTGTATGTTCAACAAACCGAATTCACCTGCTGTGAGTTGGGCATTGGCTTTATAACCATCTTTCAGTTTTTTTCCGGCAAATGTTTTGGTAATGATGTGAACCACGCCACCAACAGCTTCTGTACCGTACACTGCAGAAGAAGCACCTTTCAAAATTTCAATACGCTCAATCTCTGCAGGCGCAATCGGAATATAGGAATTGAAATGTCCAGTAAGCGGATCATTTAAACGGATGCCATCCAGAATAATCAACACCTGCTGAAATGTTCCTCCACGGATGGTGATATTACTTTGTGCACCCATAGGACCACGGCTTTGTACTTCCACACCAGGTATATAACGGATCAATTCATCAATAGATTGAACAGGTAATTTTTGAATCTGCTCACCTTTTATAATCAGAATATTACGTCCTGTTTTAGAAGCGCTGATCGGTGTTAAGGTAGCTGTTACAGTAATGGGGTCAAGTTCTTTATCGTCCTGTGCATTCGTAAAAAGTACAGGTAATAATAACAGGTTAAAGAGTATTAAGCGAATCATTCTTTTTTTCTTTGCCGCAAAGATAGGCTTTTGAAAATACTTTGCTGATATACGGGGATTACAGTACCGTAATTGATGCAGGGAGCAACGCTTTTTGCAGGTAATGATTCATGCCAAACCGGGCAGCATCAGTGCAGGGAAATGCGTCTTATTAACAGCGACTCTATTCCAAATCCTGAAAACTACAGCGTATGAAAAAAATAATACTCTGTTTCTTTTACATTTTGCTTTTCTGCCAACTGATACCGGCACAAAAAACAAAGCAATTGCGGTATGTACCTACCCTAAAAGCAGATTCATCTTTTACTAAAGGAAATTATGAATGCGAAGTGCTGCAACTCACCAATCAAAACAGAAGCACGGGCATTATGATTGTATTAGTGGAGAAAGGCGAAGAGAAAATGCACCGGAACCAACTCCGCAGCAATTATCTTTTTAAACGTGAACGTATGTATCTCCGCACCGTGTTTTTTGCCGAAGTGGAAGTGCTGGAGCGTATCAATGTTGTTACAGATGTAAGTGCTTTGCTGCAACGTTTGAAAAAAGATTATTACCAACCCCAGTTATGGAGTGTGCTTCGTACGGATGCTTTTTTCAGTACTGCTCCTCAGCGTTCGGGAAATCTTTACGCTTTACATCGCTGATGTACTGCTGCACCGCACCGGTAATCTGTTCATGAAGATTTAAATACTGACGGAGAAATCTCGGCTTAAATTCTGTGTTGATGCCCAGCATATCATGCATTACCAATACCTGGCCGTTGCAAAAAACACCTGCCCCAATTCCAATTGTAGGTATCAACAAGCTTTCTGAAACTTCCTTTGCAAGTTGGGCCGGAATTTTTTCCAGTACCATTCCAAAACAACCTGCCTGCTGCAACAGTAATGCATCATTTTTTAATTTGGCAGCTTCCGCTTCTTCTTTGGCCCGTACCGTATAGGTTCCGAATTTGTAGATGCTTTGTGGAGTAAGACCAAGATGTCCCATTACCGGAATACCCGCAGCTACAATTTTTTTAATGGAATCAATAATTTCTTCACCGCCTTCCATTTTAACGGAATGGGCTCCTGTTTCTTTCATAATACGAATAGCGGAAGCAAGCGCTACATCGCTGTTTGACTGGTAAGTACCAAACGGAAGATCCACCACTACCAAACTTCTGTTAACGCCACGCACCACACTCTGTGCATGATAAATCATCTGCTCCAGTGTAATGGGTAAGGTGGTTTCATGCCCGGCCATTACATTGCTTGCACTATCGCCCACAAGTATTACATCAATACCTGCTGCATCAAAAATTTTTGCAAATGAAAAATCATAAGCGGTGATCATGGAAATGGGTTCACCGGCAGCTTTCATTTTCTGCAAGGTATTCGTCGTTACTTTTTTTACTTCTTTATGTATAGACATGGTAGTTAGTGATTGAATGATTAATGGCTAAACAACTTCTGCTTTTTTGGCTTTTACTTCTTCATACAACATATGCACCAGGCCATCGGCTAAACCTATTTTAGGAACATAGATTTCATCAATAGAAGCCCATCGCATTACGTTCACATAAATCTGAAGGGCCGGTACAATTACATCAGCACGGTCTTCTCTCAGTTTGTATTGTTTCATCCGTTCTTCTACTGAAAAACTGCTCATTTCCCGCAGGTAATCTCTCAGCATTTCAAGATAAAGAGGTTTTCCTTCTTTACGCTTGGATAAGGAAAACACTTTGTTGATATTACCACCGGAGCCGATTGCAATTACATCACTATGGCCCTTGGTGCCAAGCTTTATATAATCCTTCATTTCATCCCATTGCTTTTCTTCCACTAATCCTTTCAGCAAACGGATGGTGCCGATATTAAATGATTCTTTGAATTTGAGTTTTCCTTCTGCAAAAAAAGTAAGTTCAGTACTGCCGCCTCCCACATCAATGTACAGGTAGGAGTGTTCCTTATCTAAATTTTCAGCAATATGATTTTCGTAAATAAAGGATGCTTCTTCATCACCACTGATGATTTTTATATCCACACCTGTTTCCAGTTTTACCTTGCGGATAATGTCAGTTGCATTTTTTGCATCCCGCATGGCAGATGTGGCACATGCCTTAAGGTATTTTACATCATAGATGCTTAAGAGATGTTTGTAAGCCTTGATGGTTTCAACAACCTTATTGATTTTGGTTTTTGAAATTTCACCGGTTTCAAATACATCAAAACCTAAACGCAGGGGTACACGTACAAGGTTGAGTTTATTAAAAGTGAGTTCACCTTTTGCTTCTTCTGTAACTTCAGTAATGAGTAATCTTGCAGCGTTACTTCCAATATCAATGGCGGCCAGTTTCAAGTTGCTTCAGCGTTTTTTGATGCAGGTAATTATAAATTTCTACCTGGCTGCGTACTGATTTTCCTTTTTTACGTACGTATTGATTTTGCAGTTCGTTATCCAGTATCCTTGCTTTTTCATTATCCAGGAGCTGAATATTGAGGTAATCAATCAACTCCTGTTTAATGGCCGCATTGGTAATTTCAATGGCTGCTTCAATACGATGATCCAGGTTCCGTACCATCCAGTCCGCCGAAGATAAATAAACTTTCTCTTTGCCTTTGTTGTGAAATATCAACACCCGGCTGTGTTCCAGGTATTGGTCCACAATGCTGATGGCTTTTACCGGTGTCTTATATTTTTTATTATCGCTGTACAAACAATAAATACCACGAACTACTATTTGAACATTCACTCCTGCTTTGGCGGCGCCGGCCAGCATATCAATCATCTGTTGATCACTGAGGCTGTTCATTTTTACAGTAATAGAAGCAGGGTGGCCTTTCATGGCCTGTTTGATTTCTTCAAGCACCAGCTTTTTAAAATGAGTACGCATTCCTGTGGGGCATACCACCAGCGTTTTACATTGCCGCAACAACTTCATACGGCTGATAATGGGATGCTCCAGGTAACTGAAAATACGGTTGATGTCGGCCATTACATTACGGTTGGCCGTTAGCAGGCAATGATCTGCATATACTCTTGCTGTATCTTCATTGAGGTTACCCGTACTTACAAAACCATACTGAATCGTTTTGTTCTTCACCCGTTTTTTAATGGAACAGATTTTGGCATGAACTTTCATATTATTCACTCCGATGAGTACCCGCACACCTTCTTCTTCCAGTTTTTCTTTCCACTCCAGGTTGGCTTCTTCATCAAAACGGGCACGGAGTTCCAGCATCACTGTTACTTTCTTGCCATTGCGTGCTGCATTCACCAATGCATTAATCACTTTTGAATTATCAGCCAGCCGGTAAGCAGTGATTTTTATTTCCTGTACATGTTCATCCATTGCTGCTTCCCGCAGTAGTTCAATTACCGGATCAAAGGAGTGATAAGGGAAGTGTAAGAGAATATCCTGTCGTAGTACTTCATCACTTACCCGAATGGTTTTTTTAAGTACCGGGTGCTGAAATGGTTTTTTCCGTTCATGTTTTACGGTAAACACATCAGCAGGAAAATCCATAAAGTGGCGGAAGTTGTGAATACGGCCACCGGGAATCGTAGTGTCTCTTCTGGATAAATTCAAACGGCGGATTAAGTACTCCAGCAAACCTGCATCAATTTCTTTATCGTAAATAAAACGGGTAGGTTTTCCTTTTCTGCGGTTCTTTAATCCTTTTTGAATTTTTTGTACCAATCCTGTACTCACATCACTATCCATATCAATCTCCGCATCCTTGGTTACTTTAATGATATGAGCACTGTATTCATTGTAGCCCATAAATGCAAACAGTTTAGGCAAACAATGACGGATCACATCTTCCATAAGAATAATATGATGCGTGCCGGCAGGTGAAGGAAGTTTTACAAAGCGGTGTTTATTGCGTGCCGGTATTTCAATCAATGCATATTTCTTTTTATACGCATTGGAACTGCTGCTCATGGCTACTGCTAAATACAAAGAACGCTCCCGCAGGTAAGGTGGTTGCGGATTACTTTCAATCATGAGTGGTACCACTTCCTGCCGCAGTTGTTCATCAAAGAACAGCTCCACAAATTTTTTCTGTTCCCGGGAAAGTTGTTTTTCAGTGATGAGAAAAATCTTTTCCCGTTTGAGTTCCTGCTGCACCTGTTTCCAGATGCGGTTGAATTCATTTTGCTGCTGCAGTACGGTTTCCTGTATCTGCTCCAGTATTTGCTGTGGATTTTTTTCGAGATGTATTTTGCCCTTGATCTTACTGCCCAGTTCTGCCATACGTTTGAGCGTGGCCACTCGTACCCGGAAAAACTCATCAAGATTATTGGAAAAAATACCGAGAAAACGCACACGGTCTCTTAAGGAAACAGTAGGGTCATTGGCTTCCTGGAGTACACGGGCATTAAAGGAAAGCCAGCTGATATCTCTTGCAATGGTTTTACGTTTCATGGAAAGCTTCGTCATACTATTACTATGGCTGTAAAATAAGGAAGGGGAGTGTTACAGCAATATTAAGTTTTGATTGCCGGGTATTACAACTTACTGATCTTTTCTGCCAGACCTGTGGTTGATAGTCCGGGAATCAACGGAATGATTTCAACGCTGCCGCCATTGGCTATGACTTCTTTGGCTCCAACAATGGTATCAACGGTATAATCACCACCCTTTACCAACACATCGGGCATAACAGATTGTATCAATCGCAGCGGTGTTGGCTCATCAAACAAAACCACTGCATCTACCATTACTAATGAGGCGAGGAGCAGTGCCCGGTCCTGTTCTTTATTAATGGGTCGTCCTTCGCCTTTCAATCCACGGGTGCCGGCATCGGAGTTAAGACCAACAATCAATACATCAGCAAATGTTGCAGCCTGTGATAAAGAATGAATATGCCCTGCATGCACAATATCAAAACATCCGTTGGTAAAAGCAATGGTTTTACTTTGTAAGCGCCAGCGAAGCAATTGCGCCTGTAACCCGGCATTATCTAAGATTTTTGTTTCAATAAACTGAACGGCCTTCATATGCTTCAAATTAAGAAATTCCTGCGGCTCTTTTACGATTATAAACCGGTAAAATGATAATGCTGAACAAACCTCCCGCCAGCAACACAATAGTTTGAGCAATCCATAAAATCCATCCAAAAGCAAAAGAGATGGCTTCGTTAATATTGTATAACATGAGTATCTGCTGTACGATGTAATGATAGGCGCCAATACCTCCTTGTGTAGGCGCCAGCATACCAATGCTGCCGAACGACAGAATGGAAAATGCTTCCTTTACTCCGAGATGACTTACTTCCTGCAACGCATAAAAACCAATACGACAACCCAGCCAGTACATCGTCCAGATTAAAACTGAGTAAATAATAAAATTGGTTCTGTTTTTAATATAACGGATGCTTATGAGGCCGCTCCAGATACCTTTGACAAGGGTTTCAATTTTTGCAATCACCACATTATGCCTGAATTTTTTAAACAGGAACAACAGCAGCCATCCTCCAATCACAACTGCACCAATGAACAGGAGTAACTTTGTAACAGAAAATTGCCCGGAGTTGCTTTGTGCAATGTTCTGCAGTGCATTCCATGCGTATTCGCCCACGGTATCTACCTGTAATAAAATGGTGATGGTAATGGTGAGCATCAAACAAACTACATCTACAGCACGTTCTGCAACAATGGTACCAATGAGTTTATCCGGTGCTACTTTTTCATAACGGGCAAGGATGGTGCATTTTAATACTTCGCCCAGCCTTGGTACAGCCAGGTTAGCCAGGTAA
The DNA here is from genome assembly GCF_045780045.1 of Lacibacter sp. MH-610. NCBI lineage: Bacteria > Pseudomonadati > Bacteroidota > Chitinophagia > Chitinophagales > Chitinophagaceae > Lacibacter > Lacibacter sp. MH-610. The sequence goes on along the minus strand of NZ_CP116002.1, from coordinate 2,669,123 downwards.
CCGATCATAACGGCATTAAACACATTAAACGTAGAAGGATGATAACCGAGCGGTTCCATTAAAATACGCCAGCGGAGTGCCCGCAGGTAATGGCTCAGCACCAGTACGCCGAACACAGGAATCAATAACCAGAATTTTGCATTTTGTAACGATTGCTCAATCTGTATCCATTGCTCAGGAGTTATTTTCCGGGCCATCCACCATACGAGTAATAAGCCTAACGAAAGGAACAGGGCAACTTGCAGAATGGTGAGAATGCGTTTACGGAGCATATGTGCAGATTGCAATCTACAGTTTATTCAATTCTTTTGGAAATACCAGCCAGGGTTTAAACTGTTTTGCTTCTTCAAAATGCATGGTGGCATACGAAATAATGATGACTACATCTCCTACAGCGCCTTGTCTTGCAGCAGGACCATTTAAACAACAAACACCACTGCCACGTTTTCCTTTGATCACATAAGTTTCCAGGCGGTTGCCGTTGTTTACGTTTACCACCTGCACTTTTTCATGTTCAATAATATTAGCTGCATCCATCAGGTCTTCATCAAGGGTTAAACTGCCAACATAATGCAGGTTAGCTTCTGTAATAGTAGCCCGGTGAATTTTTGATTTTAAAACTTCTATTTCCATGCTGCAAATGTAAATGCATTCAACGAATGCAATTGTTAAGGTGTAAGTATTGTATTATCAATAAGCCGGATCTCTCCCAGAAAAGCAGCAATCAAAGCAGTAAGACTTTGCCTTCCGTTCCAGGTATGGATGAGTTCAAGTGAAGAAGTATCAGCAATTTCTACATAATCAATTTTGAAACCTTTTTGCGCCAGCAGTTCAGAAGCTTGTTGTTTTATTGGTTGAAGTGGCCCGGGTTGAAGATTTTGTTTTATAAACTGAAGACACTCATAAATAGCAGGGGCTGTTTTACGTTGTTCTTCAGTTAGCCGGAGGTTACGGCTGCTCATGGCCAACCCATCCGCTTCACGAAGGGTAGGACAGGCATTAAATTGAATTGTTTGTTTCCATCCTTTCAGTTCAAGCAACCGTTTTACCACCATGCACTGCTGATAATCTTTCAAGCCCATAAACAAATGGTTGGGCAATACTATCGAAAGCAGACGGTCCATCACCATACAAACGCCCTGGAAATGGCCGGGTCTTGAACTGCCTTCCAATACCGTTTCCAGGAAACCAAGATCGTAATCAGTTCGCTGTTCTGTTCCCGATGGATACATCTCTGCTACTGAGGGCAGGAACAGGATATCGCAACCGGCCAGTTCCAGCATTTTGATGTCGGCAGCAATGGTGATGGGATATTTTTCAAAATCGGAAGGGTTGTTAAACTGGGTAGGGTTTACAAAAATGCTGGACAGGGTTTTATCACAGTGTTTCTTTGCAGCCTCCAGCAGGGATAAGTGGCCCCGGTGCAAGGCACCCATGGTGGGAGCAAAACCAATGGTTTGGCCCTTGTGTTTCAAATGAAGCAGGTAGCCCGAAAGCTGATCAACCGTATGAAATATGAGCATAGAACCCTGTTTTGTGGGTAATTGAAAGGCTTTACAGTCGGCCTTTTCGTTAAATTCCACTACCTTTGCACACCTCTTTAACAGGGTAATGATTTCTTAACAACAAGTAATGGTAGCAGCAAAGAAAAGAATTTTATTCATAGCCGGCGAAATGTCGCCCTACCTGGAAGAAACGGAGTTCTCATCAATCATCAACCAGTTAGCCATCAAATCAAACGACAGTGGATTGGAAGTTCGCTGTATCATGCCCCGTTTTGGCGTGATCAATGAACGCAGACATCGTTTACACGAAGTAGTACGTTTGAGCGGTATTAATGTGTCAGTTGATAATGATGATTATCCCTTGCAGATAAAAGTAGCTTCGCTGCCCAATGCAAGACTGCAGGTTTATTTCCTGGAGAACGAAGATTTCTTCAAACGCAAATTCATTTATCATGATGAAAATGAAAAGTGGTTTGAAGACAATGATCTCCGTACCATTTTCTTTTGCAAAGGCGCTCTTGAAACAGTTAAGAAATTCGGATGGCCTCCGGATATCATTCATTGCAGCGGCTGGATGACAGGGCTTATTCCTCTTTATCTCAAAACGGCTTATAAAAAGGAACCTGTTTTCGGAAACAGTAAACTGGTTTTCACAGTCGGACAGAATACCTTTAAAGAAAAGCTGGGTGCAAAGTTTTTGAAGCTGGCAAATATTCACGCCAATATTAAAGACAAAGACCTGGAACCTTACAAGGAGACTACTAACACCGCCATGTTCCGTGGTGGCGCCACCTATGCGGATGCCATTACTTTTGGTGCTGAAAAGACAGATAAAAAATTGTTAGAGGAGTTTTCAAAAGTGCGTGGTAAAAAAGTGTTACCCTTTAAGCCCGATGTTGATTTAACAGACTATATACAATTATATACCGACCTTTCGTCAAAATAATATTGCGACCGCATGATGCATTGTTTCAGTAAGGAAATGTTGAACCGCTTCAGCTTTTTATCCATTTTAATTATTGTTGTTTTTGCTATTAATAGTTGCACCAAGCTGGACAGCACCACGCTGGGCGGCGATTTAATTCCCGGCTCTGACCGCCTGGCTACTGATACATTGATGGTGCCGGTTACCACCACATCATTTATTGAAAATGATACTACCATCATTGATAAAACGGTACAGCATGTATTGGGTTATGTCAATGATCCCATGTTTGGTACCACTACTGCAGCTATGTATTTTCAAATGCTGCCCACGATTTACCCCTTTTCTTACCCGGTAGGTAAAGACAGTTTGTTTTTAGATTCTTTGGTATTATCACTTTCTTATAATGGCGCTTATGGTGATACAACAGCATCTACCACCATTAACGCTTACCGTATTACGGATCCTAATTTTAAACCGGCCCGTCGTTACCGTGTGAGTGAATCTGTTCAGTTTTCACCGGCAGATTTTTTAGGCAGCACAACAGTAAAGCCTACACAGATACGCAGAGGTTATAAGCTTGCGTTTAAAGGCGACAGTGTGTTTAATCAGTTAAGAATCCGTTTGGATGATGCTTTGGGTACCGCACTTTTGAAAGAAAGTACAACCACAGGCTTTTTAAGAAATGATTCCGCTTTCAAAGCATACCTTAACGGTATTGCATTGGTGGCTGATTCCACTACCTCCGGCAGTGTGTTAAATTATTTCCTGCTCAATCATCCTAATTCAAGATTGAATCTTTACTACCGTTACCGTAAAACAGATGGTACACTTGATACAACAGGTACTGTATTTACTTTTGTGCCTGATACCATCCGTAGTGCCAGTGCCAATAAAATTCACCGTAATTATAACGGCAGCACGGCACAGCCTGTTTTGCTCAGTTCAAGCCCTAATTCTTTAGCTTATTTGCAAACAGCACCGGGTACGGCTGTTACTGTAAAAGCCCCCGGCATTAATACCGTAGCAGGAAAGAACTATATCATTCACCGTGCAGAACTGGTAGTTCGCCAGGTTTATGCCGGTCCGCTTTCCATTGAAAATGCGTTTGTACAACCCAATCTGCATTTGTACACCGTTGGAGCCGATGGAAAAAATGCGCCTATTCCGTTTGATAGCGCCAGTTATTACATTCCATCTTCTTTTGATTTCAACCGTAATGTTTTTGCACACAACATTCTTGAAACTTATACCGGAGGTGAACCTAATTTCTTCAATGATGCTTCCGGAAACCGGGTAGGCGAATATCGTATGAACATTACAAGGTTCATCCAGAATATTGCAAATGGAAAAGCTACCTTACGGGATTTCAGATTAGCTGCTCCTTATTTTGCACAATTCAGAGCACCTGAAAATTTTACCTTTAACGTTTCAAGTTCCGTTAGTATCAATCCTATCAGTTACGGAAGGTTACAGGTAGGAGGGGGCTCTCACCCGCAATACCCTATGTTTGTTCGTATTTATTACTCCAAACAATAAAGATTGAATGAGTCAGGCCCTTATCTTTGCGCCTGTTAAAAAACCCTAAATCAATACTATGCCTTATTTATTTACATCAGAAAGTGTTTCTGAAGGACATCCTGATAAAGTAGCTGACCTGATCAGTGATGCATTAATTGATAATTTCCTTGCGTTCGATCCCCAATCAAAAGTAGCCTGCGAAACATTGGTTACTACCGGCCAGGTAGTTTTAGCCGGTGAAGTAAAATCAAAAGCTTATTTAGACGTGCAGGATATTGCACGTGGTGTAATTAAGAAAATCGGTTATACCAAGAGTGAATATATGTTTGAAGCCAACTCCTGTGGTGTACTCAGTGCTATTCATGAGCAGAGCGCTGATATCAACCAGGGTGTTGACCGTAAGAAGAAAGAAGAACAGGGTGCCGGCGACCAGGGTATGATGTTTGGCTATGCTACTAATGAAACAGAGCATTACATGCCGCTGGCATTGGATTTAGCTCACAACCTCTTGATAGAGTTGGCTGCTATCCGTCGTGAAAAGAATTCCAAAATGCCTTACTTGCGTCCGGATGCAAAGAGCCAGGTAACATTGGAATATGATGATAATAACCGCCCTGTTCGTATTGATGCGATTGTAATCTCTACCCAGCACGACGATTTTGATTCTGAAGCAAAAATGCTGGCGAAGATTAAGGCTGATGTGATCAACATCCTTATCCCACGCATCAAATCAAAGTATAAGAAATACGCAAAGCTGTTTAACAGCGATATTAAATATCATATTAATCCCACCGGTAAGTTTGTAATTGGTGGTCCGCACGGTGATACAGGCTTAACCGGCCGTAAGATCATTGTGGATACTTATGGTGGTAAAGGTGCACATGGCGGTGGCGCTTTCAGCGGTAAAGATCCTTCAAAAGTTGACCGTAGTGCTGCTTATGCTACCCGTCATATTGCAAAGAACCTGGTTGCTGCCGGACTGTGTGATGAGGTGTTGGTACAGGTTTCTTATGCCATCGGTGTAGCAAAACCAACCTCTATCAACGTAAATACGTATGGTACTGCTAAAGTGGATATGACTGATGGTGAAATTGCAAGAATTGTAGAAGGCATTTTTGATATGCGTCCTTACTTTATTGAGCAACGCCTGAAATTGCGTAACCCAATCTATAGTGAAACAGCAGCATATGGACATATGGGCCGTGTACCGCAGGTAGTTGAAAAAACATTCAGAAGCCCCGATGGTAAAGAGAAGAAAGTGAAAGTGGAATTGTTTACCTGGGAAAAACTGGATTACGTAAACAAAGTAAAAAAAGCGTTTGGTTTAAAATAAACCGAGCATGAGAAAAGAGAAGCCCGTACTTGTAAGTGCGGGTTTTCTTTTTTATGTTTCTTTGCAGCAATGAAGCAGTTCCGGCAAAAACAGTCAAGGCCCAAAAAATCATCACTTATTATTGGCAAAATTCCAGTGCTCACTGCCTTGCAGGAAGGCAAGGAGTTGGAACGGATTTTTATACAGAATAACCTGCATGGTGATGTAGCGGAAGAAATTAAAAGAGCAGCCTTAAAGCATAATGTGCCGGTAAACAAAGTGCCGGTTGAAAAATTGAATTCCTTCAATGTGGCCAATCATGAAGGTGTGGTGGCGCTGATTTCCAAAGTACAATACCAGGATTTGCAGAATGTGATTTCCTTTATTACTGAAAAAGGGGATGCGCCGTTATTGCTGATGCTGGATGGAATCACAGATATCCGCAATATTGGTGGTATTGCCCGTACGGCTTACTGCTGCGGCGTGCATGCCATTATCATTCCTGAAAAAGGAGTGGGGGCTTTAAATGAAGATGCCATTCTTACAAGTGCAGGTGCGTTGGAGAAAATAGCCGTATGCAGAGTTAATAGTTTAATGAAAGCAGTTGATGATCTGCATTTGAATGGCATTAAAGTTTATGCCAGTGAAATGACTGCTTCAACCACGATTGATAAAGTTGATTTTGCAGAACCTTGTTGTGTTGTAATGGGCGGAGAGGAGAACGGTATTTATCCGGCACTAATGAAAATATGTGATGACAAAATTAAAATACCCATGAAGGGGGACTTTGAAAGTTTAAACGTATCTGTAGCAACCGGAATGATTTTGTATGAAGCGATGAAACAAAGAGGATAGAAAATGCTTTCTTAAAACTTGATTGAAACCCCAAAAGAGTTTAGCGTAATATTTGACTGAAATCTTTCATCAAATAAAACCGTTTCTGAACGGTATATTAATTTTACTTTTTTAAGTTTAGAACTGGAATTAAGTATCATTGGAATACTGGCTGCTACAGCAGCTAATCCTCCAAGAGCAAACTTAATTGCATTGTCCTGTTTTCTTCGATTTTCAATTTCTTCTTGTGTTGGTGTTCTGAATATATATGTAGTCATATCCTTTGGATAAGAAGCAGCAGAAATTGCAACAGTAGTTAATCCAACTCCAAAAACAGTCCATGAAATCGCATTGTAAGTTTTAGCTTTTTTTAATTTCAATTGTTCCTGTATAAAACTTTTCTTGATTGAAGTATCAGTTTGGGCAAATGTATTTAGTGAAACCAAAATGAATAAAATAAAAATGATTCTTTTCATTTTTGTAAGTTTTAAGATAACTTAATAAGCATTAAAAAATCAGTCGGTTAACTCAAGAACAGTATGATACCCGATGTTGATTTGAATATTTTTTTATAGTACTGATTACATCTTTTTTTAGAGTTGTAATTCAATCGGTTTATAATTAGGAAGGGTATCTTCTTTTTTGAGGCAGAGGTAAATTACATATTGTGCTAAAAAATAGTCATTTTGCTGCGTATTTTTGATTTTAGTATAGATAAATCTAAAAAAATCCTAATCCAATTCATAACTTTTTTTAAATGAATTTAACTTTAATGTCTCGTCTGTTAGGAAAATTCCAAAAAAGGAGGAATGGCTGTCCTAACTTTGAAGTATGAAGTCTGAAAAGCAACTAAAACTTATTGAATGCCCCCGTGATGCTATGCAGGGGTGGAAAACATTTATACCAACAGAACAGAAAGTTGAATATATCAATAGTTTGTTGCAGGTAGGATTTGATACGATTGATTTCGGCAGTTTTGTTTCGCCTAAGGCTATTCCGCAAATGGCGGATACCAAAGAAGTGATATCAAGGCTTAAGGTACAAGATTCAAGAAGTAAACTACTTGCCATTATTGCTAATGAGCGTGGGGCTGATGATGCCGTAGTGTATGATGAAATCACTTATCTCGGCTTTCCGTTTTCTGTTTCTGAAACCTTTCAGCAACGTAATACCAACAGCAGTATTACTGAATCTTTAAAACGTGTAGAGAGTATACAGGAGCTTTGCGTTAAAAATCAAAAGCAGCTCGTCGTTTATCTGTCCATGGGTTTTGGTAATCCTTATGGAGATGAGTGGACCAGGGAGATTGTTTTTAATTGGGCAAAGAAACTGGCAGCGATGGATATTAAAATCATTTCCATTGCTGATACTGTTGGCTTGGCTACACCTGAACAGGTAAATGAAATTACCTCTTACCTGGTAAAGGAATTAAAAGGTGTGGAAGTAGGTGTTCATTTACATTCTTCAGCTGCCAACCGCATTGAAAAGTTAGAGGCAGCGCTCAACAGCGGTTGCCTTCGGTTTGACGGCGCCTTAAAAGGCATTGGCGGTTGCCCCATGGCCGATGATGAACTGGTGGGTAATATGAACACCGAAATAATGATTGCTTATTTTGATAAACAGAATCTCCTTCAGCACATCAATAAAGAAGCCCTTGCCCAAAGTCTGCAACTTGCGGCCCGTATCTTTGTGTCATGAACTTTTTCAGCAATATTGATATCAAGCCTTTACCTCAATCCATTAGCTATAAGGACACGATTATGCTTATGGGAAGTTGCTTTACAGAGCATATTGGCAACAAACTGCAGGATTTGAAATTCAATGTGTTGCAAAATCCAAACGGTATTTTATTTGAAACAGCAAGTGTGTGCCGGAGTCTGAACAATTATCTTGATAATAAACAATATAAAGCGGAAGATTTACAGCAGTTCAATGAGTTGTGGTTGAGCTGGGATCATCACAGCCGTTTCAGCCATCCTCAACCAGAGCAGTCTTTGAATGGCATTAATCAATCGCAGCAGCAGGCACATGCGTTTATAAAGGAGGCAGACTGGCTCATCATTACACTGGGTTCATCCTTTGTATATCGTTTAAAAGAAAGTAACTCGTTTGTGGCCAACTGCCATAAAGCCCCGGGAACCTGGTTTGAAAAATACCTGATCCCGATTTCAGAGCAAATAGAATTGCTGGATAATACCATTCACCGTTTGTTTTACAGCAATCCCAAGCTCAAGATCATTTTCACCATCAGCCCGGTGCGGCATTTAAGGGATGGCGTGGTGGATAATAACCGCAGCAAGGCCCGGTTGATTGAAACCGTGCATCACCTGGTGAACAAATTTGACCGGCTGTTTTATTTCCCGGCTTATGAACTGGTAATAGACGTGTTAAGAGATTACCGCTTTTATGATATTGACCTGGCGCATCCCAATTATGCAGCTACACAATTTGTGATGGAACATTTTGCCGCCTATGCTTTTGATGAACCTACGCAAAATTTGATGAAAGAAATTAAACAGTTGGTTACCGCAAGAAATCACAAGCCCTTTCACCCGGGATCGAATCAGCATCAGCAGTTTCTGAAGCAACATTATGCAAAGGCAGAGGCGCTGTCGAAAGCCCATCCGGCTCTTGACCTGAGCGCTGAGTTGAGTTACTTTAAGGTTGAATAATTTATCGTATAATTAACCTTATGTTAAATAGAGTATTTTCTATTTCAGTTCCGCTTGCCTGTTAATGATATACGGAACCAGTTCATCAAACTGCAGACCTGCCCTGTTCAGTGCATCCATCACTTCTTCTCTGTTCACGCCTGCTGCAAAGCTTTTTTCTTTAAAACGTTTCTTCACGCCTTTCAGCTCCATACCTGCATAACCTTCCGGGCGCATTAAACTGTAAGCATGAATGAGTCCGCTCAGCTCATCAAAGGCATACAGCATCCGGTCCATCCTGGTAACCGGCTCTACTCCAAAATGATTCGGCCCATGGCTGGCAATGGCCCTTATGATTTCCGGGTCTACATTCCGGGCTTCCAGTTCTTCGATAATCTTTTTGCAGTGCAGCTCGGGCCATTGGTCCCAATCTGCATCATGCAGCAGCCCGGCCATTTCCCAACGCCATTGATCGGTCTCCTTGAGTCCTTCTTTTTCAGCCGCCCAACATTTCATTAAATGAGCTACCTGGCGCATGTGCAATTGCAGCCGTTCATTTTTTACCCATTCCGTCATAAGCCCATAAGCTTCCTCACGGCTTAAAACAATTCCTTTGTTTTGAGGGTTACCAAATTCAGTTCTGTTCAGTTGTAAACTCATAGTTCTTCAATTGATTGCGGTTGTTCAAAAAAACCGAATGTACAAAAAGAAAGGTTGCTTCAACTGAAGCAACCTTTCGCAATTGAATGATTTTAAAAATTATCCGTTTAGGGCATCATATTTCTTTTGATAAGCTTTTTCTTTTTCAGTGTTACCAATAAAACGGTAAGCTTCTGTTAAGAGGTACAGCGTGTTTTTATACTCATTCTTCTGGCGACGGTCTTTCATTAATTCTGCCTGGTTCATTCCTTCAAAAAGAGCAAGTGCACTTTCCAGGTTAGGAATGCTCTCCTTCATACGGGTCTCCATTTTGGCTTTCAGATCATTTTTCTTCTGTGTATCAGCCGGTGTAGTACCCTTGATGGTTTTGAGTTCATCCTGCATATTAGCTGCGTCGTTAAAATAAACTTTACCTAAGAGCAGGAACGCATCCGGCTTCTTGCTATCTGTTTGGATGCATGTCTTTAACTCTGAAATGATTTTATCAAAGTAGGTTCCTTTTTGATCAGCCGGCGCTTTCTGGTCCATAAACAACCAGTTAAACATTTCAGCGGCATAGTCAAAACGCATATCGTAGTCCTTAGCGTCTTTAGATAAAACAGCTTCATATTTCTTAAACAACTCCGGTCCTACGCCATTCTTACGCTCACGGTCAAGATCCAGTTTATCATAGTAAGTATCATTGGGATACAAACGACGGCCTGTGTTGGCATACTTCTGTGCTTTCTCAAAATCTTTCTTGGAATCGTAATGATAAGTTACATAACGGTAGCAAACATCATAACCTTCACCGCCTATTTCAGCATCACATATTTTCTGGAAAAAGCTGATGGCTTCATCCATTTTTTCAGCCTGCATGGCGGCAGCGCCTGCATAGTAGTATAAAACAGTGTCCACTTCGCTCAGCGCCCATTTATTTTTGAAAATAAAGCGACCCACTTTATCGGCTGCTTTATATTTTTCAAGCGCATTTACATAATCCTGTTTGTTATAAAAGTCGTTACCTTCTCTTTGTAACTCCAGGTAGCTATCAAAAACGGGATAGCTGCGAAGCGTCATATAAGTTTCAGTTTGTTTGGGATCCAGTTCCATTGCTTTTTGAAAAGCTTCATAAGCTTGAATCCAAACATCCTGAATGCTTCCTTTTAAAGCAGCATCTTTACCAAATTGACTGTAAACAAGTCCCTTGTAGTACCATGCTTCCCAGTTCTTTTGTTCTTTTTCATTTGCCAGCATCAGTTCAACGGCCTCTTTTGCTTTAGGCCAGTCTTTCTTGTCATAATAGTTACGAACTTTTTTAATGTCCTGCCCTGAAACATTTAAGGCAAAAACAAACGCAATCGCTGCAAAAAGAATCTGTTTCATCTTTGTTGTTTAATGTAAGAGAATAATTTTTATTTATTGATTTTCAGTCGGTTCATTTCCTTCGCCGGGACTTTCTCCACCTGGGGCATCTCCCGGTTGTTGTTCTTCATTACTGCCATTTACAGACTCTACCTCTTCTTCTTCTGCCACCTTTGTAATGGCTGCAATTTCATCACCTTCATCTACCCGAATCAATTTAACTCCCTGTGTGGCTCTTCCCTGTTCGCTGATCTGTGCCACACTCATACGGATGGTGATTCCATTGCGGCTGCTGATCATCAGGTCTTCTTTCTCCGTAACATCCAGAATACCCACCAGTGCTCCTGTTTTATCTGTTACGTTGATGGTTTTAACACCCTTTCCACCACGGTTGGTAAAACGGTATTCGCTTACAGCAGTTCGCTTACCATATCCTTTTTCACTTACTACCAGCACGGTTCTGGACGTGTCTTCTGCTTTTACACAAATCATACCAACCACTTCATCATTAGCGTCATCCACTTCAATACCCGCAACTCCGATAGCACCCCGACCGGTAGGTCTTACTTTTTCTTCAGGGAAACGGATGGCACGGCCACTCTTTACTGCCATCATGATTTCACTTTGACCGTCCGTCATCTTGGCTTCCAGCAATTGATCGCCTTCTACGATGGTAATTGCGTTCACACCGGTTGCACGACGTCTGCTAAAATCTTCCAAACTTGTTTTCTTGATGATGCCTTTACGGGTGCAAAGTACAATGTAATGATTCTTTACAAATTCCTCGTCATCCAGGTTGGGTACATCAATGATGGCTCTTACTTTATCATCGGGCGCCAGCTGCATCAGGTTTTGAATAGCACGACCCTTACTTGTTTTATCTCCTTCCGGAATTTCGTAACTCTTAAGCCAGTAACATCTTCCTTTTTCTGTAAAGAACAGGAGGGTGTGGTGGGTAGATGCTACAAACAGATGCTCAATAAAATCTTCTTCTCTTGTTTTGCTGCCCACAGCTCCCCTGCCGCCACGACGCTGCTGCCGGTACTCTGTTAAAGAAGTACGTTTTACATAGCCATGATGCGAAATGGTGATCACTACATCTTCTTCTTTGATGAGGTCTTCAATGCGTACTTCATCATCGAGGTAGGTGATTTCTGTTTTACGCTCATCGCCAAACTTTGCTTTGATCTCCAGTAATTCTGTTTTGATGAGGTCAAAACGCATCTGTTCATTATTGAGTAATTCGTTGAGGTGTGCAATCAACTGCATCAACTCATCATACTCCTGCTTTATTTTTTCACGCTCCATGCCGGTAAGGCGCTGAAGACGTAATTCTAAAATTGCTTTGGCCTGAATTTCATCCAATCCCCATCCTGCATTGATCAAACTTTCTTTTGCAATATCAGGTGTGGCAGAACTGCGGATGAGAGCAATCACTTCATCCAGATGATCCAGTGCAATTAAATAACCCTGTAAAATATGAGCACGCTCCTGTGCTTTACGTAATTCATATTTCGCCCTGCGAACCACCACCTCATGACGGAATTCTACAAACTCTGAAATCATATCTTTCAGGTTGAGAATTTTGGGTCGACCTTTTACCAGCGCTACGTTATTGATACCAAACGAAGTTTGCAACTCCGTGTATTTGTAAAGTTGATTGATGATAACGTTTGCTACAGCATCACGTCTCAGATCAACCACAATACGTGTTCCTTCTTTCTGGTTACTTTCATTGTTTACATGCACAATACCATCAATCACTTTATCATTTACCAGCTGACCAATCTTATCAGTTAACGCATCACGGTTTACCTGGTAGGGAACTTCTGTGATAATGATTTGTTCACGACCGCTGGTTTTGGTTTCCACCTGCATTTTACCACGGAGCACTACCCTTCCACGTCCGAAATGATACCCGGCTTTTATACCTTCCATTCCATAGATAGTTCCGGCAGTTGGAAAGTCTGGTGCTTTTACATGCTTCATCAATTCATCAATGGTAATCTCCCGGTTGTCAATGTACGCAACACAACCATCCAGCACTTCGCTGAGGTTATGCGGCATCATATTGGTAGCCATACCTACGGCAATACCACTGGAGCCATTTACTAAAAGCTGGGGAATGCGGGTGGGCAGTACAGTAGGTTCTTTTTCAGAATCATCAAAGTTGAGCTGAAAGTCCACTGTTTCTTTATCAATATCATCCATCATACTCTCCGCAATACGATCCATGCGTACCTCTGTGTAACGCATGGCGGCAGGTCCATCTCCATCCTGGTTACCAAAGTTACCCTGACCATCAATGAGTGTATAACGCATGCTCCATTCCTGCGCCATACGTACCATGGCATCATATACAGAGCTATCACCATGCGGGTGATATTTACCTAACACTTCACCCACCACCCTTGCACTCTTTTTATAAGCCTTATTGTACTGGAGATCCAGTTCATTCATGGCGAAAAGGATGCGGCGGTGTACGGGTTTTAAACCATCTCTTACATCAGGCAAAGCACGTCCAACGATTACACTCATGGAGTAATCGATGTACGCCGTTTTCATTTGTTCTTCAATGTTTACGGGAATGATACGGCCCTGGTTATTCTGACCGTTTTCCATTGTATTTTCAGTTTGATCCATATTATTTTTTGAAGGCCGCCAAAGATACCGAAATGAGCAGGGAAAACCCTTGAAAACAGCGGTTTATTTAGCCTGTTTTTTCAACAAAAAAAGGGCTGTTGTGGAAAAGAAATGGGGCAATAAATGGGAGGCATCAGAAAGAGAAAGACAGGCCGGTTAGGGTCCTGTTTTTTCTTGCAAAAAGGAGCTGTTTATCACCACACATTTGTAGGACAACCAAGCTTAGAGCGGTATTTTCTACCGGCGGCCCCACCTCCTGAAAAATTACTTCCCCCACCTTGTGAAAGACGGTAACTGATGCTCAGTCCCATGAAATAGTAATTGTCTTTAGCACTGCCGCCCCTGATGGTATTGTTGATGGGATAAGGATCTGTGGTATGATCCGGCAACTCCGGTGTACGGAATGCCATTTGAACGGCTAACGGACCTCTCTGTGTAAGCAAAGCATTCTGATCTACATAACGGCCACTTACATCATCAATATAGTCTGTAAATGTTATGCGGTAACTTATTTCAGCACCTGCGGTAATACGATCTGTTAACTTCATCCGCACACCTGCTCCCAACGGAACTGCCACCTGTGTAAGTTGATAAGGCTTTCTATCCGGAAAGCCTGTTAAGCCCTGCCCTTCTGTTGATAAGGGACGGAGAAATACTTTTTGTCCGCCGGCACTCACCGGTGCATATGCATAAGGGTTGAAATGAAACACGGCCACACCACCCATTACATAAGGTGAAAAGATGCGATCCTGCATTCCGAGGAAATGAAATTCAGCTGCCAGGTGCCCTTCCCATATATCGGATGCAAAACTCAGGTTGCGCAAACGACGTAATGTATTAGATTGATATTTATCCTGTGCATTCACCTGGGCATAATGCAAACCTGCCCGCAGCATCAGTTTGTTACTATATTCATAACTGCCCCACAGGCCTACGGTGAACAATGCCTGGTCAAACGTAAAACGCCTGCTTTGCAAATCACCGGCATAATTAGCAGTACCGCCAAAAAGCGAAAGATGTACATCCTGCGCATTTAATTGTGCTGACAACCAAAAGGCAAGAATCAGAAGTTTGAATTTTCTCATAGTAAGATGATAAACAAAAATAACGCCATAACCAACATCATACGTCAACAGAAGGCAAACATTGAAAAATGATTTACATTGCCGCACTTAATGATTGCGATATGAATACAGGTAACGGCCAATACTATCCTTCCTACTTACAGTTAGAAAAAATATTGGAAGCACAAGCTCCTTTAAGTTTTGCAGAAGGGCAAACACCGGCACATGATGAAATGCTCTTCATCATCATTCACCAGGCTTATGAATTATGGTTTAAACAGATTTTGTTTGAACTGGAGTTTGTGAAAAAAGTGTTCAGTAAAGAAAAGGTGGATGATAACAGTGAGGATCTCAACCTCTGCCGTCACCGTCTGCAGCGGGTGGTGCGGATTTTGGAATTGCTGAATCAGCAGATAACCATTCTTAATACGATGACGCCGCTGGACTTCCTGGAGTTCCGCAACCTGCTCACGCCTGCTTCCGGTTTTCAAAGCAAGCAGTTCCGTTTGATAGAAGCTACGCTGGGTTTGCAGATGGAAAAGCGTCATCATCATGATTATTACAAACGCACCAATGAAGGTGGTTTCACTCAAAAAGATTTTAATGAAATAGAATCTACTGAACATACTGAAAGCATTCTTCAGTTGGTAAACCGCTGGCTGGAGCGTATGCCTTTTTTTGATGAAAAGTATTGGACTGATTATAAAAAACTCAGCAATGAAGCTGTAAGCCTTTATCCTTTCTGGAATGATTACCGGTACCTGTATCAGCAAAGCTTAACAGAACGGGAATTGCACAAGCTGAAAGATTTTGATACACAATTCCTGGATGAATTACATATTGAGGCGGGCATGAGTGATAAAGCCATGCGGAGTGCTTTGTTTATTATGCTCTATCGTGATTTTCCGGTGTTTCAAACATCATTTCAGATTTTAGATACACTCATTGAGATCGATCATTGGTTGGCGGGCTGGCGCCATAAACATTATGTGATGGTGCGACGAATGATTGGTATGCGTGTAGGTACGGGTAACACCAGCGGTGCCGGGTATTTAGATGGTGCTGTGCAGCAACATTATATTTTTAAAGAATTGGCTTCGCTTTCAACGTATTTGATTGAACGTAGAAAGTTGCCGAAGTTGCCGGAGGAGTTGGTGAAGGCGTTGGGATTTGTGAGCTAGGAGATGAAAGGAGATAAAAAGAGTTGCTGATTGTTTAAATATTTATAATAAAGAGAGGGCTTATTTTTTTACGCCCTCTCTTTATTATCTCATTTCACTCTTTTATCTCTTAGCCTAATAACTATACACCGCATAGCCCCAAGGCGCCAATGCAAATTGTTGCCCATCCGTTAATTTTTCTTTCTTACCTCCAAATACATTATCAGCTTCACCACTAAACTCTCCTTTGATGGTTACTGTTTGAGGATTGGCAGAAAGATTTAATACTACCAATACTTTTCTGCCATTCTTTTCTCTTATGTATGCATATACCGCATCATCATTGGAAGAAACTAACTTTTTATAAGCAGCATCTACCGCCAATGCCGGATTGCTTTTACGTAACCCTAACAGTGTTTTGTAAAAAGCACTACGTTCAAACTTAGCAAAGGTGATGGTGTCTTTATAGAAAAAGGAAATACTATCTAAGAACGGTTCTTCCTGGCCGCTGTAGATGAGGGGCAATGTGTTTTTCCATGTCTGGCTCAATACAGCAAAGGGTGCATGAACAGCGCCGGGCATGGTTTCATAATCTGCTTTGTTCCAGCTGTTCTCATCATGGTTGCTGGTAAAATACATTTTAATGGCGCCGGGTACAAAGGTTTCTTCCAGTTTCATCAATGAAGTGTCCAGCAGTTTAGCACTGGCTTCACCTCTGGCTACTTTCTTCATCTTGGCAAAACCATCCCACCCATAACTGGCATTAAAGCCGGCATCATGAATCCATGCTACATCTGCTTCTGCCAGCATGAAAATATCGGGCTTTACTTTTTTCAATTCAGCAATGCAATGCTGCCAAAAACTTCTTGGCACTTCGCCTGCCACATCGCAACGGAAACCATCAATCTTTGTTTCCGTTAACCAATACTTCATGGCATTGATCATGCTGTCGTGCAACAATGGATTTTCAAAATTCAGATCTCTCGTATCACTCCAGTCAAACGCATAAGCCAGTGTGCCATCCGCTTTCTTTACAAAAAAATCAGGATTGCTTTTGATCCAGCGGTTATCAGCACCGGTATGATTGGCCACCCAGTCCGTAATTACTTTAAAGCCCAGCTCATGTGCTTTGTTTACCAGGTTCTTCCAATCCTCCAATGTTCCAAACTCAGGATTCACTGCGGTATAATCCTGCACCGCATAATAACTGCCCAGCTTTCCTTTACGGTCCACTTCGCTGATGGGTGTAATGGGCATAAACCACAATATCTCCACTCCCATTTCTTTCAACCTTGGCAAATGCGCTTCAAAGGCTTTAAAAGTTCCTTCAGGCGTGTATTGCCGCACATTCACTTCATAAATATTTGATTGAGCAATATAGGCGGGAAAATTACCGGCAGCATCCTGCTTGTTTTCTGCGTTGGGCATTTCTTTACAGGAACTCCACATAAGGCTGAGCGCTGTGGCGGCGTACAAGAGTTTTTGAATGGTCATAATCAATATTTGAGCTGGGAAATTATTAAACATTTCCGGTTCGGCACGTAAAATTTCCCGTTCAATCAAAAATAAAATCGATTATCTGATGCTTTGAGTAAATTATAGCATCAAAAATGTTTATGAAGAAATTTTTACTCCTGGTTTCTTTGGCACTTTGTGTGTCCCGTTCATTAAGCGCTGCAAATTTTAATATTGATATCAACGGCTTTACTTATACGCCGGATGATTTAGTGGTAAATGTGGGTGATGTGGTGGTAATAGATGCCCAGAGTTTTCATCCGCTGCAACAGGTGAGTGAAGCTACCTGGAATGTGAATGGTAATACAGCCTTGCCCGGCGGTTTTTCTTCAACCACACCTTTTACGCTTACCATTACAGCAGGTATGGCAGGTGCTACCATCTACTATGTTTGTGCAGCACATGCATTTGTAGGCATGAAAGGAAGGATACGGGTGAATGTAACTTCTTCAATTGATGAAAACAGGGTTCTTGATTTCAACTTTACAGTATTTCCCAATCCTGTTACACCGGCATCCCGCATCAACATCAGTACCAGGAAAATTTCTGATATCAGCATTATGTTATATGATGCTTCGGGCCGTGTGGTACAGCAAGTAGTAAAATTTAAAATGCAACCGGGTGAAATAACACTTCCGTTTTCTACCGTTGCTTTATCTAAAGGAACCTATTATTTGTTAATGCGAACCAATGAAGGAACCCTCAAACGACAGATTGTAGTGTATTAACTGTTCATCATCCTGCAATATGTTGTATAAAAAATGCCGGTCTGCAAACCGGCATTTTCATTTTCTGCATCAGTTATTTAAATCATGGCTGCGGCCTCTTCGCCACTTACTACGGCTCCTTCCATACTTGCCTGTAAATCGGCAATATGCTCGCCGGCAAAATAGGTATTGATGAATGCTTTTTTCAAAGCCGGTCGTAAACGGAACCATTGACCCGGGCGGTACACAGAGTAAGCGCCTTTTGAAAATTCATCATCGCCCCAATAGTAGTTGAATTGTTTTTCCAGTGCCGGACGAATATTTCCAAATGCCGGCAATAAAGCCTGTTGCATTAAAACAGCCCGGCCTGTATCATTTTGTTTGGCTACCACATCAGCTTTATCACCAATAGCATAAGAGATCAAGACGCCTTTTACTGATTTCTGATCCTTACTGCCGTGATAAATAAAATGTGCGGTGGAATCGGTAACAATATCAAAGCGTTCATCTTTCCAGAAACGGTTAGTAAAAAGCATAAGGTTCTTATTAACACGTCCGTACTGCAGTTCATTAATCGCATCTATTTTATCAACGGGTAATTTCGGCAGCCATTCTATTTTTTTCATGGCCTGTGTGGGTGTGGTACAAATGAGTTTATCTGCTTCAAAAACTTCACCATTGCTACAGGTAATTTTTACACGGTTACTTTGTTCAATACGTAACACCTGGTGATTAAGTTTTATTTTTTCCGCTCCTATTTTTTTAGCAAGAGCATCGGCCAGTTTACCATTACCACCTACAATTTTATATGGAAGTTCTTTACGTTGTGCCACCGTAGTGAAATGCTGCAATGCAGCATAAGCTGATACCTGGCGTATGCTTTCACCAAAATCAATACTATCCACAAGGTTTTGAATATCTAAATCTCTGCCATCACATCCGTTATTGAGTAAGTAACGCCACCAGTCTAATTTATCCAGTTCATTTTTATCTTCCTGTGTAAGATCAACAAAATCCATTTTCAGTTTGGCCAGTTTCTTTTGCCAATCCTGGCCCTGGCTCCATTCAAATGGTTTGAAGTATTGATTTTTATAATGCAGATGCGCCTGTAAGAGGTTATCCTGCAGCAATAAACCCAACTCATCGCATAATCCCAAAATACGTTTTTGTGATTTGGAAATCCATTCGCCTCCCAACTCTACATTCAGATTTTCTTTAGCATCTATGTTATAGGTATAAACTCTGCCTCCCACCCTGTTTCTTGCTTCCAGTACCACCACATCAATTCCTCTTTTTTGTAAGGCATAGGCCGCCGCTAATCCTGAAAACCCCGCACCAATGATTACAACTTTCGGTGTGGCACTTATTCCGAATGCCGAAATACTGTCTGTTGCCAGTAAGATGCCTGCAGTACTGAGCAAGCCATCTTTAACGAATTGTCTGCGGGTTGCCATAGCATGAATTTTGCAGCTAAGTTGGCAAGCAAACAGTTGTTAAGAAATGACGGGTATCAGAATTTAAGATGAGATAGCACCGTAAATGAATGAAGAAAATACATTTTTGGTACGGGCTTTTGTACCAACGAGGGAGCCATGTTGTGTCACTCACTTCATCGTTCCGCTCTCCGTGGCATCCGGCCAAACGTATCGGTACAGATTCATCAAACCAACTCTTTGAGTTTGGCTACCAATACATCTACTTCTTCTTTTGTATTAAACTTAGAAAAACTGAATCGTACAGGAATACGATTGGGATCATTGTTGAATGCACGGATTACATGCGAACCTTGCTGTGCACCGCTGGTACAGGCGCTGCCGCCGCTGGCACAAATACCGGCCATATCAAGGTTCATCAACAGCATTTCACTTTTTTCTGATTTGGGGAAACTTACATTCAGTACCGTGTAGTTACTTCTGCCCGCTGCATCGCCATTAAAACTTACATCACTTAAATGTTGTTGCAATTGCTCCATCAAATAATATTTCAAACCACGGATGTAATTGCTTTCTGTTTCAAAATGGGTAGTAGCCAGTTCCAGTGCTTTGGCAAAACCTACAATGCCATACACATTTTCCGTACCTGCACGCATGTTGCGTTCCTGTCCGCCTCCGTGTACATAAGGTTTGATGTGTACATTTTCATTAATGTATAAAAGCCCGGCACCTTTTGGCCCATGAAATTTATGCGCACTGCCGCTGATAAAATGTACGGGTGTATTGCGAAGGTCAAAATGGAAATGCCCGACGGTTTGCACACAGTCAGAATGAAAGATGGCACCATGCTGCACACACAACTCACCTACTGCATGGATATCCGTGATATTACCAATTTCATTATTGGCATGCATTAAAGTGACTAATGTTTTTTCATCAGATGCAGCAAGCAGTTCAGCCAGGTGATCCATATCAATATGTCCATCAGGCAGAATATTTACATAGCTCACTTTGGCTTCATCACGATGATCTAAATATTCAACGGTATGGAGTGTTGCATGATGTTCAATAGGCGAAGTAATGATACGTTTGCAACCGAGATCACGAACCGAGCCGGTGATGGCGGTATTGCTGCTTTCTGTACCGCAACTGGTGAAAAAGATTTCAGCCGGATGAGCGTTTAAAATTTTGCCTACGCTTTTACGGGCATTTTCAATCGCCAGCCGGGTTTCCCTTCCATAACTGTAAATAGAAGATGGATTGCCGTATTTGTTTTGAAAATAAGGCATCATGGCTTCCAACACCTGTGGATCAAGAGCAGTAGTAGCAGCGCTGTCAAAATATAATCTGTTCATCAGCAAACGTTGAGAGGCGCAAAGATAGAAAGAAATGTTCCTTAAACAGAAAAGATAGATAACCATGGGATTTTCTGTTACCAACTACACATATTTACATACAAAATCATTTGGCAAACGGCAATAATCGAAATTTTTCTTCTGCTCTTATTTTAAGTAACCCTTCAAAACGATCCCTTGCATCAGGAATCAACAAGCATGTGATCAAAATTTCATCGCCTTCATTTGTAATGATCTTAAGATATTCATATGCTTCAAATAGGTACCATGATCTATACCCATATGACCGAAACGAAATAAGACGATTAATTTCTGAAAAGTCAAGCTTTTTGATTATTCCATTTTGGCTGTATTCAATTTTTTTATTTAATGAATCAATCTTAAATAGCATATTCCTGTTTGTTAAAAAGTATTGTATATGTATCAATAAGACAGGAAGAATATTAACAATGAAAATGGATAGGAAGAGAAGAATTATTAATAAGTTAATCTCTGATTTTTCAAATATTAAATAGTAGAAATAAATAATTAAACAATTGGCAATAATACAAGGCCACAAAAAAGTAAGATGATTTTTTAATGTAATTTGATAATTTTGATTACTCATTTCTCAGCCGAGTTAAGGAATATTTTAATTATTACATCAACCCTTCAATCTTCTCCATCACATCCTTTGCCACTTTATCCGCTTCTTCCACACTCGGTGCTTCGGAATACACCCGGATGATGGGCTCAGTGTTACTTGCCCGCAGATGCACCCAGCTTTTTTCAAACTCAATCTTTACGCCATCTTCCGTATTTACAGGGAAAGCAGCATACTGCTCTTTTACTTTGGCAAGAATGGCGGGCACATTGGTCCCTTTGGGTAAATCAATTTTGTTCTTGCTCATGAAGTAATCAGGATAGGCCTTGCGCAAAGCTGCACAACTCAGATTGCTTTGTGCCAGGTGTGTTAAAAACAATGCAATGCCAATCATCGCATCCCGGCCATAATGTAACTGCGGATCAATGATGCCGCCATTACCTTCACCTCCCATCACGGCATTCACTTCTTTCATCTTGGTTACCACATTCACCTCACCTACGGCACTTGCATAATATTTACCGCCATGTTTTTCTGTTACATCTCTCAGCGCTCTTGTAGATGAAAGATTAGAAACCGTATTTCCTTTTTTGTTAGAGAGTACGTAATCAGCCACCGCCACCAAGGTATATTCTTCACCAAACAAATTGCCATCATCACTTACAAAACACAAACGGTCCACATCAGGATCAACAGCAATACCGAGATGTGCTTTCTGCTGCACCACTTGGTTGCACAGCTCTACTAAGTTTTCAGCTAATGGTTCCGGATTATGTACAAAGTTGCCGTGCATTTCAGCATTTAGAACGGTAATATCATTTACACCTAAAGCTTTTAATAATTGTGGTACTGCTACAGCGCCTGAACTATTGATGGCATCTACTACTACTTTAAATTTTTTAGCGGCGATCAATTCTTTATTCACCAATGGATGAGCGAGTATGGCATCTATATGTGTTTGCAGCAGGGTATCATCTGTTTCATAATTCCCCAGTTCATCCACACCTGCAAAATCAATCGCTTCTTTTTCTGCCAGTACTAACACCTGCTTGCCAATTTCTGCACTGATGAATTCACCTTTATTATTCAGCAACTTCAAGGCATTCCATTGCTTAGGATTGTGGGAAGCGGTGAGGATAATACCGCCATCAGCTCCTTCAAATACCACCGCCATTTCTACGGTGGGCGTTGTGCTTAAGCCTAAATCAATTACATTCAGTCCTAATCCAATCAAAGTATTCACTACAAGGCTACGCACCATTTCGCCACTCATTCTTCCATCACGACCTACAATAATTTTTTTGCCGCCATTGTTTCTGATGATAGAGCCATAAGCTGCGGTAAACTTTACAATATCAATCGGCGTTAAATTATCACCGGGTTTACCGCCAATGGTACCACGAATGCCGGAGATTGATTTCATTAATGCCATAAATTATATGAAGATTTAAAATTTGAAAATTTATAATTTCTCAGTTCTTTTCTTTGGTCTGAAGGCTTAGGGGCCGTACCGACCAATGAGGACCTCCTTTACTCCTTTCACTCCTTTTATCTCTTAGTTCATCATTTTATAAATCATCTCTTTCAACAGTGATGCATCTTCTGTTCCCGCATCACCCACACCAACACTACGCAGGTTGTATTCATGCATCAGCAGCAGGGCTGCCTGCACACCTTCGTACCCGTAAACAGAGGCACTGGCTTTATAATCTTTCATGAACCATTGGTTGATGCCTGTTTGCGCCGCTACAGTTTTATCATCACCTTGTGCACCAAATAACATAAACACTTTTGAAAAATAACTGTAAAGCGAAGGAAGAATCAATTGTATCGGTGCTGCCTTGGGATTGCTTTCAAAATACTGCACAATCTGCAAAGCTTTGCTCAGGTTTTTCTTGCCTACAGCATTCTGCAGCTCAAACACATTGTACTCCTTACTGATGCCTACAAAGTTTTCAATATCATCTTCATTGATGGTCTTTTTATCGCCCAGGTTCAAAATCACTTTATCTACTTCATTGGCTAATCTTGAAAGATCATTGCCGATATGATCTACCAGCAAATGAATGGCTTTTTGTGTGGGTTGATAGCCCTTGTTTTCAATCATCTGTTGGGTCCAGGCAGGCAACTCATTATCATACATTTTTTTGGTGGTAAGCAACTCAGCTTTTTCTTTCAGGAGTTTGGCCAGTTTGCTTCTGCCATCTACTTTCTTTTCTTTATGGGCTACAATAAAAATGGTGGAGCTTAGTGGTTTTTCAATATAGGCTTCCAACTTGTCCAGTTCTTTTAATTGTTGCGCTTCTTTTAAAATCACCACCTGTTTATCGCTGAACATGGGGTATTTCATGCAGGCATTTACCACATCAGCCCAGGTGGAATCTTTACCGTAAAAAATACTCAGGTTAAAACCGGCTTCTTCAGGAGTGAGGATTTCTTTTTCTGCCGCATTCACTAATTGATCAATATAATAATCCTCCTCCCCTTCCAGCCAGTAAACGGGTTTGTATTTTTTTTTCTTCCAGTCGTTCAGAATTTTTTCAGCGCTCATACAGTTGCGCAAAAATAAGCGGAACAGGGTTGGTTTGATGCAGCAGCGTTCAGTCGGCAATAAAAATATTCGCAGGCGGTAATAATGGTTGATTTAAGAAGCGGAGAATGATTTGCGCCACCGTTACCACATCTTTCCGGCAATAAGTAACAATACGGTCCATGTTTTTTTCCACGTAGTAAACATCCTTTACCTGGCTGCCATCCATATCATCTTTGGGAGTTTCAATACCAAGACAGGCGGCTAATAATTTTAAAGAAGTATAGTTTTTAAAATCTCCGAATTTCCAGAGCTGCATTGTGTCAATCATATTTGTTTCCCATGGTTTCTTACCGCTGAACTGCATAAAGCCGGGTAAGGGTAATTCGTTGATGAGAAAACGGCGGCTGATATACGGTATATCAAACTCTTTGATGTTATGGCCGGCAAAATGAAAACCCGGTATGGATTGATGAAATGATTCCAGCTTTTGGGCAAACTCACTCAGCAGTTTTTTTTCATCAGCATGATGATAACTTTTGATTCGAAAGCACAAACGGTTGGCTTTATCATAATAAAAGAAGCCCGTACTGATGCAGATAATTTTCCCGAATTCAGCCATAATACCGGCACGATGTGGATACCATTCTGCCGCTGAAAAATTTTCTGGCATGGTTTTGGAAATTTTGTCTGCCCAGAGTGCTTTCCATTCTTCAGGAAGCTCTTCAAAATGTTGATACTGAGGAACCGTTTCAATATCCAACAGCAGCAGGTGTTGCAGGTTGTATGGTGTTGATGGTGTCAAAGCAACTTATTTAATCACTAAATAAAACAAACATTATGACTTATTCAAATTATCCTTCCTCCGGTGTGCAGGAAAAACCAACAAGTAATGGTAAAGACAACCGTATGCTTATTTACGGGTTGTTAATCGTAGCCCTGCTGGGTACCTGGGCTTACTTTTTTTATGATCAGTCAAAGTCAAAACAGGTAACACAAAAGCTGCAGGCACAGTTACTGCAAACAGACAGCAGCCGCAATAACCTGGAAACAGAATACAACTCGGCACTGCAACGTTTGGATGAATTAACATCTATGAACAGTTCGCTGGACAGTCTTGTTAAATCAAGAAACACAGAAATCAGCGGATTAAAAGCACGCATCAGTGCTTTGCTGAAAAAGCAAAATAAAACAGCAGCAGAAATTGCAGAAGCCAAACGTTTGATTGATGAACTGAACGGTAAAATTTCTGAATACCTCAACGAAATTGAAACCCTTCGTGGTGAAAATTTACAATTGAAAACTGAAAAAGAAGAAATCATTGTGCAGAAAGCAGTGTTGCAGCGGGAACATGATTCAACCAAAGTATTGAAACAACAAGCTGAAGAAAAACTGGATGTTGCCAGCACACTCAACGCTTCTGACATCAACGTAGTTACAATTGATGAACGTAAAAACGGTAAAGAAGTAGAAAAAACAGTAGCAAAGCGTGTAGATAAAATCCGTGTTTCTTTTAACGTGTTTAACCGTGTGGGTGAGCAAAGTACTAAAGATGTATTTGTGGTAGTAATGGACCCTGCCGGTAATATCATCAGCAATGAAGCATTGGGCAGTGGTCGTTTTGTTACCCGTGAAGAAGGTGAAAAAATGTTTACACAAAAATCGAATGTAAACTTTACTTCCGGGCAGGTAGTGCCGGTAACTGTTGAGTGGAAACCGGGTACCCGTTTTGTGGAAGGCAACTATAAAATTGCCATCTACAACAATGGTTTCAAAATAGGTGAATCCAGCAAAAGTTTGAAGAAAGGCGGTCTGTTCAGCTAATATAAAATAGATCATCAGCAGGAAAACATCCCGGTGTTTTCCTGCTGCTTGTTTTATGAATCTTTATACACGTAATGACATGTATCATTGGATAGTTCAGCAGATAATTCCTACATTTAGCAATCAAAAAAACAACATATGACTTACTCAAATTACCCTTCAGCAGGTCCACAGGAAAATCCTCAACCACCCCGTAAAGACAGCCGCAGTTTAATTTACGGTTTATTGATCGCCGCTCTTTTGGGCACCTGGGGATATATCATCTGGGATAAATCAAAAACAAAAGAATTAACCACACAGTTGCAATCTCAATTAACTACATCTGACAGCAGCAAGAATGCTGTTCAGAATGAGTACAACGCCGCTTTACAGCGTTTGGATGAATTGACTTCTATGAACTCCAGCCTGGATAGTCTTGTAAAATCAAGAAACTCTGAAGTAGAGAATTTAAAATCAAGAATCAGTGGTTTACTCAAGAAGCAAAACAGAACCGAGGCAGAAAATGCACAGCTTAAAAGCATGATTAAAGATCTGAATGACAAAATCAGCGGTTATGTTCAGGAAATAGAAGTGTTACGAGGTGAAAACCTGCAACTGAAAACTGAAAAAGATGAACTTATTACACAAAAAGAAACTTTGATCCGTGAAAAAGATCAAACCATCCAGGAAAAGAAAGCAGTGGAAGAAAAACTGGATGTTGCATCTACCCTTAATGCTTCAAACATCAATATTGTTACTATTGATGAGCGTAGAAGCGGAAAGGAAGTGGAGAAAGAGCGTGCCAAGCGTGTAGATAAAATACGTGTTACTTTTGATGTGTTTAACCGTGTAGGTGATGATGCTACTAAAGATGTATATGTGGTAATCGTTGATCCTTCAGGAACTGTTATCAGTAATGAAGCATTGGGCAGTGGCCGTTTTACAACCCGTGATGAAGGTGAAAAAGTATTCACTAAAAAAGCTTCTGTTAACTTCAGTGCCGGCAAATCAGCTCCTGTATCTTTAGAATGGAAGCCAGGTACCAAGTTTACAGGTGGTTCTTACAAAATTTCCATTTATAATAACGGGTTTAAAATTGGTGAAGCCAGTAAGTCATTAAAATAAAAAGGACACCCTGAATCAAAAAAATGCGGATGAAACTCATCCGCATTTTTTATTGGTATAATCCTCGTTTTATTTAGGAATTTCCAACACATAGATCAAAGAACTGCAGCGCTGTTTATTAAAAAGCGTTTTGAGGTTGGAGATAAAACCGATAACAACCGCTTTCAGCAGCGATCCTTTCTTGTATTTTTCACTGAGCATACTTACATAAAAACTATCCAGCCACATGGGCAGTATGGTTTTAATACGCAAGCCATGACGCTCCGCCAGCTTTTTCATTGCTGTGGGGCTGAAGTGATACAAATGCCTCGGCACATCATAAGCCGCCCATCCGGCACCGTAAGTTTTTGCATCATAGCTGGTGTAGTTAGGCACGGCAATAATGATTTTTCCATTGGCAGAAATAACTGTCTTCAGTTGGGTCATATATTCATCCAGCCGGTGTACATGCTCCAGTACATGCCATAGAGTAACGGCATCATAAGTACCTGCGGGCAGGCTGAAGAAATGCTCAGCCGGAAATACATCTGCTTTGTAACGCTTGGCTGCAATCTCCCTTGCCTGTTCATCCGGCTCCACACCTGTGCTCAGCCATCCTTCTTCCGTCATGGCATGTACAAAGGCCCCGGTACCACTTCCAACATCCAGGTGCATACCCACTTTCTTGCCACTTACTTTTTGTACCAGCGCTACTTTCTGTTTCAACGTATAAGAACGGGCAATATGGTATAGTTGATTGATGAGTCCCTTTTTTGTATCAGAATGCGAAACATAATCAGCGCTTTGATAATAGCGGCCAATAGCAGTTTCGCAGGGAATATCCTGTGTAAAACGGCATCCGCATTCCCTGCACTCAGCAATGGGAAAGCTTTCTTTACTCACAGAAAAATCACGGGCAGTAAATGCGTTTTGAATGGTTGTGCTGTTACAGGCAGGGCAATGTGTATAATGAACCGTATGCGGCATGGCTGTTGCTTCTTGTTTTACAGGTGGCGTTAAGGTGTTTTGTGTAAAACCGGCGGTTCTTTTGGCTGTAATGGCTGATAGTTGGTGTAATTCTTCCATTGGATATTGTGATTTTTGGCAAATATCACAGCTAAGATAATGCCAGTAATAGCTAAAAACAAGGCCGGAATCAATCTTGAGTACTTTTGCTTCGTAGATGTGCTATGCAGCAACTCTTCCATTTGCAGGTTCGTATGTTCTTCATTGCCCACCAGCACCTGGTGTGTGGCGCCGGAGCGGATGATCTTTTCTGCCGCCACGGACTGATGGGAAACTGACGGATTTGTTTCAGGTTCAAATGAGAACGAATGACCGGATTTTTTAAAACTGCCCAATCCATTCCATTGTACGGTACCTTTTTCCACTTGTTCCCGGAAACGGCTGATGAAAGAAAGCACCTGTTGTTGAGCTTCCTGTGTTGAGAGGTGTTGCTCCTGTATGAGCCAGTCAATAAAAGAAGTTTCATCTGTGGTGTTGACAGAAAACTCAACAGAGGAAACCGGGGCATGTATTAATTTATTGGGAAAATCAACTCTTGCCGTTGTTTCTTTCAATTGCATACTTCCCCACCCTTTTATGGAAACAAAACCATGTGTGGATAGATATTTTAAAATAAGATGCTGCAAGTTCCTATAACTTTTGGTCAAAGGTAACTCTAATTCCTCCAACAAACTGAAAACCGAGTTGCGGATACAGATTCCAGCGGCGATAGGTATTGTTGAAAATGTTATTGAATTGCGTCCACACTGAAATCATTTTGGTAGCCCTGAACTCAATGCCGGCATTTAAATCTGCAACGGATGGTAAAGTAGCTGCATCTCCTGCTGCATTCACCCTGTAAACAGGTCCCTGCCATGCAAAAAGATCACTTTTAATCATGAGTTTTTTAATGGGTTGCCAGCGTAAGGCTGCTGTAATTTGAGTGGGAATAAAATGCCAGGGCTCCGGTTCTGTTTCCTGGCCGGTAAAACTGTAAATATCCAGTTTGGCACTCAGGTTTAACTGGTCTGTGATTACATAACCCAGTTCTGCCTGTGCATGCAAACCTTGCAACTTTCCCTCCTGTACCACATTAAACACAGCTCTTGGTTTTAAATAATTTACAAACAAGGGTTGATTTAAAAATTCAAAAAAACCTGCCTGTAAGCGGTAATTGAAACTGCTGGCAACACTACCCTTCACACCACCAAACAATTCTGTAATTCTTGTATTGAATTGTGATTGCGGCTGGTTGATCCATGGATTTTGTGAAACGAGATACTGGTAATTGTTTTTACGAACATGACCTGTCCATCCGGCAATAAATACCGCTTTCCCATCTTTTGTAGGAATATCGAGTAACACATCCGGCAGCACCCGTAACGAACCATTATCCCAGGTGGGACGAATACCGGCACGCAATCTTATTTTTTCAGTTTTAAAAATAACGGCAGGATTTACAAAGAACACATTGTTTGTATAAGAGGTTCCGCCGGTAGGTTTAAAACTTGTAAGATCGGCATTCACTGCAAGGGCAGCTCTTACTACATTACCGGCTCTTATTTCTACAGGAAGATTGAGGATGGCATTGGTTTCACTGGCTCTTGAATCGCTGAATACTTTAATATCTACATCAGGATTGTAGGTTAAACCAAATCGGTTTACATACGCATTACGGAAACCGGCTTTAACGGAAAATGTTTGATACGGTTTTTTGAGTGAATCATCCTTACTGTTATTGAAAGCGGTATCTAAACCGTAGAGAAAAAAGGTTTTCTGTTCGTAGCCCGCTTTGCCATATACTTCCACTTGTCCGGCAACAGTGTTTAAATGTGCATTGATGGCTGTTTGATTCCACTGTTGTAAACGCAAATCGCCTTTTTGCGAAAGATGACCGGCAAAAAGATTGAAGTTGGTTTTCTTTCCATCACCTATAGTAATACCTGCTTCTGCTAATGGTGTATTGAAATTGCCATAGCCCAGTTTAATATAATTGCTGTTATGCGCCACACCTGCTGAGTCAATCTGCAAAGCCATTGGTTTTAATGCAACCGGCTGCAGCGAAAACAAAAGATTCTGCAACGGAATGTTATAGCTGAGGTTGGGATTGGCAGTTTCCGGAGCCGGAGGTGTTGCATTAAAGTTGATCTTTACTGCATTTTTTAAAACCGGTTTAAAGGCAGATGTAATTTCCACCCGTTGCTTTTTGGAAGTATCCTGAGCGGAGAGTACAAAACCCCAGCAACAGAAACCAAGGAAAAATATGATTCGTTTGTTCAACATGTGCATTCGTTTTTAAATCTTCAATCGTGCAGTTTGTTTATCCGTCAATCTTTGAATTTTTCTTTTCTTCTTCAATCAGCCGTTGCAGTTTTTCAGTGGCTTCCTGCTTCAACTGCGGGTTTGTGGCATTTTCACTTACACTCTGGTAAGTAGCCTTGGCATTGAAATAATCTTTCTGCTTATAATAAACATCGCCCAGCAAAATATAAGACTTGGTAACCCAGAAATCATAACTGCCGCTTTTGTTAATTACCTCAAAGGCTGCTTTTTCTGCCTGTGTAAGATTGTTGAGATCAAAATAACATTTCGCCACCTGGTATCTTGCTTCTGCAGCCCACTCACCTTTGTTAAGACTGATCACTCCACGGAAAGATGTAATTGCCAGATCGTACTGACCATTGAGTTGATGATTGGTTGCGGTAACCAGGTTGCTCAATGCTTTATCATCATTACCTGCGTTTTTATTGGCTAATAAATCTTTAGCAGCTTCACTTGCTTTTTTATAATCCTTTAACATGTAATAACAACGTAAAGCACCCCTCAAGGCCTCTAACCTGTTTTCATCTGTAGTAGCTGCATTCTCCAGTATTTCATAGTAAGGTCCTGCCTTTGCATAATCTTTCAACTCAAAGTAATAAGTGCGGGCAGCTACAAAAGCAGAGCGTTCTGTAAAGCGGCTCATACCGGCATTGGCAACAAATTCATAACCCGGTAATGCATTTTTCCAGTCTTTGTTCTGCATATAACATTCACTGCGGTAGTAATTAGCCTGTATGCTGTAGGCTCCGTTCGGAAAACGGGATAAGTAATTATTGATTTGCTGAACAGCACCTTTACAATCATTATTACCCAGCTTTACTTCAACTGCTGCATAAGCCAATGAATCTGCTTCGCTGGCCGAAATGGTTTTGCCGCTGTTACGCACAAATTCTTCATAGGCTTCAGGCCGACCGGTTTCAATGTAAAGAAGTTTGATATTATCCAGCGCTTCATCTGCTTCTTCGGTATTGGGGTATTGCTGAATTAATTTTTTATAAGCAGCAATAGCTTCTTCATTTTTTTCAATATTGGCATTGGCAATACCCAATTGTAACAATGCATTTGGTTTAAAAGCATTGCTTTGCGGTGTATTGATGATATTGTTGAGGTAAGGAATCGCATCTCTGAACTTTTCATCAGCCATATAAGTTTTTGCAATTTCCATCTGCGCATCAGTAACAAGCACACTGCCGGGATAAACACGCTGCATGGTGTTAAGCAAATCGATTTTTCCTTTACTGCTGTTGATGCCGGTAATCATGGCCTTTTGATACAATGCATAATCTGCATTTTTCCAGCTGTAATCAATCACCTGCTGGTACATAGTTAAGGCCTGTTTGTAATTACGCTGCATAAAATAACAATCAGCCTGGCGTGTGTAAGCATCCTGGTCAATGTAAGGTGAGCTTAATGAAATCCTACCCGTTGCTTTTTGAAAAAAGCTGAGCGCCTGTGCAAAATTTTCACGGCGCAGGTAACAATAGCCCAGGTTATAACTGGCTTCTTTTACCGTAGCTTCGCCTATACCGGGATTGCCGCTGTTTAAAAACTTATGATAGAATAGTGTAGCATCATCCAGGTTGTTGTTACGGTAAGCAATTTCACCTTTCCAATAATTAGTGAGTTGTAAAACAGGTGCGTTGTAGGGATCTTTGAAGATTTTATTGAGCAGTTCATCAGCCTGGTTTAATTGTCCGTCATTGATGAGTTCGGCAGCACGTCCATACAAAATGCGGGGATAAAGCTTTTTTGTAGCCTCGCTCCTCTCGTCTAACGATTCAATGAGTGTAAGAGCATCTTTAAAATTGCTGGTGCCTGCTAATAAGCCAACCAGTAGTTCTTTGGCTTCTTTTGTATAAGTGCTGTTAGGGTATTGATTCAGAAACTTTTTGAATTCGCTGATGGCAACACCCTGGTAACCCAGTTCGTAAGAAAGTTTAGCATAATTAAAAAGTGATACCTCCCGCTGCTGCTGGTTACTGCTGTTGCCGGCACAAAAAGCAAAGGCATTTCTTGCATTTTCTTTTTGATTGGTTTTGAGATAGGAATCGCCCAGCAGGTACATGGCTGTCTGACTGAGGGAATCCTGCCCGCCGCTCAATTGTTTAAATCCTTCAATTGCTTTTGGCAGTTGATTATTTTGATAGTAACAGAAACTGAGTTTATACAAATCATCCCTGCTTACTTTTTCGGAACGGTTTACATATTCTTCCAGGTAAGGCAAAGCTTTTTTGTATTCCTTTTTTTCAAACCAGGCATGACCCAGCAGTTGTTTAATCTCTACTTCATACAAAACATCCTTGCGTTTAGCTGCCTGTTCGGCAATACTGATGGCTTTTTCTTTCTGTCCACGGAAGTAATAAATGGAAGCCATGTAAAAAGGAACAATCTGTCCGTATTGAGGATGGTTTTCTACTTTTTCAAAACAGGTGAGTGCTTCGTTATATTCTTTATCTGCATAAGCTAAAAATCCATAGTAATAATTGGCGTCCAGGTAATGCGGATCCATCGGTAACTGGCGGATGGTATTGAACAAAGGCTTAGCCTGTGCAAAGCGCTTTAAATAAAACAAACTGTAAGCAGTACGGAATTTTGCTTCAGCAATCTGTTCATTATTCAGACTACCGATTTCTGCTTTTTCATAAAACTCCAAAGCATCGGCAAATTGTTGTTTCCTGAAATAATAGTTGGCAAGATGATAGCTGAGTTGTTGTGTTCTTGGATGATTGAATGCAAAACGTATGTAATCAGTGGCCGGTAACACAGCACGTTCATCGTTTTGCTGTAAGCGGCAGGCCAGGATGTAAAAGTCAATTTCTTCTGTTTGCAGGTACTGATTGCCAACCGTGGCTGTCTGAACATTTTGCTTTAATTCCAGTAATAGCGGAAGTGCAAGACTGTACTGATCATTGAGAAAATATTCCTGTGCCTGTTTAAATTTTGAATCGGGGTCTCTGTTAACAGCAGTGGCCTGTGCCTGAACGTTTGCGGTATGAAGGCAAACAAAAAGAAAACCTGCAGCGATGATTAAAAGGGATTTCATTGGCGGTTTAACGTGCATCATCATCAATTATTTTAAGGATCTTCTTAATTTCTCTGATGGGTTAAAGGTAATTGGAGTTGCTTGGTTCAAACACCGTTCCATTTTTTTGTGGATAAAACTGCAGGTTCCGTTAATTTCGCAGTTTCAATGCACAATGACTTATTGTTTGCGCTGTCATTTGTCAATGAAAAATTGAAAACCAATCAAACCAAATCAACCGTCCATTACACATGAAAAAACTTTTGTCCATTAATTACACCAACACTTCTTTTAACATTTCTTTCTTAGTTCTTCGGGTGATAGCCGGTATTACCATGTGTATAAACCATGGGTATGATAAACTGGTGCATTTTGCTGATAAGAAAGATCAGTTTGTAAATCTCTTTGGCATTGGCAGTGCCACCACACTTGCCTTAGTAGTTTTTGCTGAATTCTTTTGTGTCATTTTTGTTACCATTGGTCTTTTTACACGCTTTACGGTATTACCGCTGGTACTTTGTATGGGCTATGCTTTTTTTAAATCGCATCATGCAGATTTGTTTGGCGATGGAGAACATGCTGCTTTATTTCTTTCAGCCTATCTTGCTATTCTTTTATGCGGTCCGGGCAAGGTTAGTGTTGACGGTATGATTAAATAACAAAATTAAATGAAAAAGAAAGATTTAGTTGAGACATGTATCTTATTGCTCGGTTTATGGTTTCTTTATATGGGTGTTTCTACTTTTGCTGTAATGGCAATAAATGTTTCATTTGATTTCTTTTTCAACGATTATAGTGAACAGGTGGGCCGGTACATAATGGTGAATTTTATTTTTACATTGAGTTATTTAACAGGCATGTTTATTTGCTTTAAAAAGAGTGATTGGCTTATTCAAAATACCCAACTTCAATCTGAAGAAGAAACCCTGCTCTCAGATAACCGTATAAGTAAAAGAGATATACTAGAAACAGGAATTGTAATCGTTTCTCTTGCATTATTTTTTCAAAATCTCCCGGATTTATTAAAAAACATAATTTTCTTTTTTAAAAGCCGTGCCGGAAACGAGTATTTGGATTTTGAGTTTACAGAACCCTTTTTATTGGTTCTTATACCTTTACTGGCAGTTATAATGAAAGATAAATTAGCTGATATGCTATATTTCAGAAAAAAGAATCCTGATAAAAATGTTTAGTTCTTCCACTCAAATACGGGTACGTTATTCTGAAACTGACCAGATGAATGTGGTGTACCATGGTAACTATGCTCAGTATTTTGAAGTAGCAAGAGCCGAAGCGATCCGTGAAATGGGTATTACGTATAAGGAAATGGAAGAAATGGGTATTGTGATGCCTATTGTAGAACTGCACACCAAGTTTTTGCGCCCGGCGGTGTATGATGATTTACTTACCATTAAAACGCAGTTGAGAGAGCTTCCTAAAGATCACCGTATTGAATTTCATCATGAAGTGTTTAATGCAGAAGGAAAGCTGCTCACCATCGGACGTATTGTTTTATATTTTCTCGATGCTCAAACAAAAGCAAGAACGGTGATGCCCGAGGCATTAAAAAAACACCTGGAACCTTATTTTACTCCTCATGCAAACAACTAACATATACGCTTCCATCATTACCATTGGTGATGAATTACTGATAGGACAAACGATTGATACCAACAGCGCATGGATGGCGCAGGAGCTCAACAAAATTGGTGTATGGGTAAAAAGACGTGTAGCCGTAGGTGATAGCCGGGAAGATATATGGCAATCATTGGACGAAGAATTAAAGCAATCCGATATTGTATTGCTCACCGGTGGTTTAGGTCCCACTGCAGATGATATTACCAAACCACTGCTCTGTGATTATTTTGGCGGAAAGATGGTAGTGAATGAGCAGGTACTGGAGCATGTAAAAAATATCTTCCTCCGTTTAAAACGCCCTTTGCTGGAACGGAACTTAAAACAGGCAGAAGTGCCGGATGTATGTGAAGTATTGATGAACGAACGTGGTACTGCACCGGGCATGTTGTTTCGCCGGCAGGAAAAAATCATTGTTTCCATGCCGGGTGTTCCGCATGAAATGAAGGGTCTCATGAGTAAAAAAGTAGTACCGCTTCTCCTAAAAGAATTCAATATGCCGGTAATCCTGCATCGTACACTTTTAACGGCCGGTGTGGGTGAATCCTTTATTGCAGAAAAAATACAATTGTGGGAAGAAGCATTGCCAGGGCATATTAAACTGGCTTATCTGCCCAATTACGGAATGGTTCGGTTGCGTTTAACAACACAGGGTACTGATGAAAAGGCTTTACAAGCCGAAATCGATCATTTGTTTAAAGAGTTACAGGAACTGGTGCAGGAATGGCTGGTGGCAGATAAAGATGAGCCCTTGGAAAAAGCATTGGGCGATTTACTATTGGCCCGTAATAAAACCATTGCAACTGCTGAAAGTTGCAGCGGCGGGTATATTGCCCATCTCCTCACCTCGGTGCCGGGTTCTTCTGCTTATTTTAAAGGAACAGTAGTTGCTTATAGTTATGATGCCAAAGAAACCATTCTTGGAGTGAATCATTCCACATTAGAAAGTAAAGGTGC
Source organism: Lacibacter sp. MH-610 (assembly GCF_045780045.1). Lineage (NCBI taxonomy): Bacteria > Pseudomonadati > Bacteroidota > Chitinophagia > Chitinophagales > Chitinophagaceae > Lacibacter > Lacibacter sp. MH-610. Next base: position 2,633,533 of record NZ_CP116002.1, on the reverse strand, counting down.
TGTAAGTGAAGAAACTATCACTGAAATGTTCAATGGGTTGATGAAGGTAACTACTGCTGATTACGGTATCGCTACCAGTGGTATTATGGGACCGGGCGGGGGCACTGATGATAAACCCGTTGGTACAGTTTGGGTAGCCGTAGGTAGCCGTGCGAAAATGGTAGCTAAGCGATTGCATTTTCGCTTTGACCGTGCAAAAAATATTGAGTTAACAGCAGCTCATGCTTTGCTGATGTTGTTTCAGTTTGTGAAGGAGAATGGTTAAATTTGAAAAAAGGGAAATAATGGAAACTCTGATTATAGAGACAAAATCAAAAGAAACGACCCGGCTTTTTGTAGAGCTTAGCAAGCAATTAAAGCTTAAACATAAAAAGGTTACTCTTGAAGATATGGAGGATTTTTTTATGGCTCAGGCCATTAAAAAAGGATTGAAATCCGGAAACTCATCAAGGGAAAAGGTAATGAAAGCTTTGAAAGGATGATAACCATCTTTAAAAATGAATTTACCCGAAACCTTGGAAAAATCAAGGATAAAAGACTCAAAGAAGAACTCCTGTCTGTTATTGAGGAAATTGAAGCTGCTGAAAACAGTACACGTATAAAGAATCTTAAAAAGCTCACAGGTTACAAAAACTTTTACAGAATCCGTTTGGGTGATTACAGGATTGGTTTAAAAATTGAGAATAATACTGTAACCTTTGCTGCATTTGCTCACCGGAAAGACATTTACAAACATTTCCCATAGTGTTCATATTAGCCCCAAATCTTTACCTTTGACGCCGATTAGCGATTTGCTGCCATCTCCTGTTGCATTGAGTACTAAACCCTGAAGTGTGCGACGCAAGGGACGATGCCATTTGCATTATCGCCGGTCAAACCAAAAAATCAAACTCTTATTATGGCTTTAGTTGATTTAGTAATGCCCAAGCTTGGTGAAAGTATTATGGAAGCAACCATTTTGCGCTGGCATAAAAAACCGGGCGACACCGTGCAGATGGATGAAACCGTATTAGATATTGCAACAGATAAAGTGGATAGTGAAGTGCCCAGTACCAGCGCCGGCACACTTGCTGAGATTTTGTTCAATGAAAATGATGTGGTGCCGATTGGTGCTGTGATAGCACGGATACAAACCGGCGCAGCAGCAACTACGGCACCCGCACCCCAGCCTGTGTACACCCCTGCAAAAGAAGTGGAAACGCCAACTGAAGAAATTCCTTACCAACCTGCCGGTGCTAAAGTGCCTGCATCTTCAAACGGTATTCGTTTTTATTCTCCGCTTGTGTTGAATATAGCCGCACAGGAAGGCATCAGCATGAGTGAGTTAGAAACCATTCCCGGTACAGGTAATGAAGGTCGTGTTACCAAAAAGGATATTTTACAATATGTGGGTTCAAGAAAAACAGCTCCGGGCATCAAGCCACAAGCTGCAAGCGAAGAAGTAATGGTGATTCCGATGCAGAAAGTGGAACAACCTACCCCCGCTCATGCTCCATCTATGGCTCCCACTGTTTACAGCGGTAATGTGGAGATTATTGAAATGGACCGGATGCGTAAACTGATTGCTGATCATATGGTGCGCAGCAAAGCAACCAGTCCGCATGTAACCAGTTTTACGGAAGCAGATGTAACAAACCTGGTGCAATGGCGTGATAAAATGAAAAAAGAATTTGAAAAACGGGAAGGCACTAAAATAACATTTACTCCTTTGTTTATTGAAGCCATTGTACGTTGCATCAAAAAATATCCGTTGATTAATTCTTCAGTTGATGGAGATAAGATTATTGTAAAAAAAGATATCAACATCGGCATGGCTACTGCATTGCCCAGCGGTAACCTTATTGTACCTGTAATAAAAAATGCCGATCAATTGAACCTTGTTGGTTTAACCAAACAGGTAAATAACCTGGCAGATGCAGCCCGTAATGGTAAACTCAAAGCTGATGATACTACCGGCGGCACTTTTACTTTAACCAATGTGGGAACTTTCGGCAGCTTAATGGGCACGCCCATCATCAATCAACCACAGGTAGCAATTTTGGCTGTAGGCGCTATTAAGAAAAGACCTGTAGTAATTGAAACTCCGCATGGCGACAGTATTGCCATCCGCCATATGATGTACCTGAGCATGAGTTATGACCATCGTATTGTAGATGGTAGTTTAGGTGCTACTTTCTTAACAGCGGTGGCCAATGAGTTGCAGAATTTTAATAGCGACCGTGAATTATAAAATGACTGTTTAACATCTTCATAGCATTCAAAGCCTGAACATGATTCAGGCTTTTTTGTTTCTTTGGAAATGAGAATACTTGCAGGTTTTTGTCTTCTTTTTATTTCTGTTACAGCACAGGCACAATTAGGATCCTGGAATATTGTAAACATTAAAACAAACCTCAACGAACGGTGGAGTTTGTTTGGTGAAGCACAAATACGTTCCCTCGGGTTTTATAAACGGTTTCATTATTACGAGTTTAAAGGTGGTGCGGCTTTTACCATTAATAAGAATTTTTCAGTACAGGGCGGTGCTGGAAATTATGATACCTATGCGGAAGGCGGCAATTTTAAAACACCGATGGTGAATGATGAGTTCCGCAGCTGGCTGCAACTGAATATGAGCCAGAATCTGCAACGTGTAAAGTTTGAACACCGTTACCGTGCAGAACAAAGATGGACGATCAATGGGTTCCGTAACCGGTTCCGTTACCGTTTTCAATCCATCATACCTGTTAATAAAAGCAAACTGGAAAAAGGAACGTTTTATACGGCGGTGTGGAATGAAATTTTTCTTACCAACCGGGCACCTTATTTTGAACGGAACCGTTTTTTTATTGGATGCGGTTATGAATTGAGCGAAGATCTTGCTGTACAAACAGGGTTTCTGAACCAGTTTGATTATAACCTGAATGATGAAACGGGCAGAAATTTTTTACAAGTCTCGTTTTTGTATGAACTGGCTATTGCAAAAAAGAAGCGGGAGCATGTGCCGGGAGGAATTGATTAATAGCTGAGCTCCCCTAATTTTTCGAGTGCATATAAAAGTGCTGTTACATGCATGCTCTGCATAAACTTATTTTCCCGGATCAGTTGTTTAACTTCTTCCCTGCTCACCAGGAGCACTTCAATATCTTCTCCTTCGTCCAGCATTTGTTCTTTTATTTTTTGGCCACCGGTAGCCAGGAACATGTGCATGAGATTATTATTGGTGGATGGATTGGCTGAAGTTTTTCCAAGGTAGGTATAGCTTTCAAAAGCATAACCTGTTTCTTCCAGCAGTTCACGGGCAGCCGCCGCCTGCAGGTTTTCATCACTTGGGTCTACGCATCCACCGGGAATTTCAATCAGCGTTTCGCCTAAGGCCTGCCGGTATTGACGAACAAGTATGATTTCATCATCAGAGGTTACCGCCACAGCCGTTACCCAATCAGGAAATTCGTACACATAATAAGGATCAATGATTTTACCGTCCGGCTTTTCACATTTATCGGCACGTACCGTTAACCAATCGTCTTTAAAAAGATAAGTAGAAGTGAGGGTTTTCCAGTTCATGTATGTTTCTTGTTTGTTGTTTATGGGTTATAGTTCCGTAACAGGTTTCATCTTCATAATAAGAACTATAAGCCAATAACTGTTTTTACCAGCCCATACGTTCTCTCAAACTACTGATATGTGCTGCATGATGTTTACCATGCCATGCATACATACCCAGCAGGTACCATAAATTGAACTGCTTTTTACTGTGCGAATGAATATAGGTACGCTCCCATCCTGCTCCTTTTACATTTGAAAAAAGGCAATAAAGTTTTGCATGAATGGTATGAATCATGGTTAAAGAAACATTAATGGGCAATTGTTCATACTCCGCCGTTTGTGCCCATGCTCCTTCATCATAACCCATGATGGTGGGGTTGTCTTCAGTTAATGTAAACTTGAGCCGGCTGAGCGCATTCATATGACTGTCTGCCACATGATGAACCACCTGCTTCACCGTCCATCCACCTTCACGGTAAGGAGTGTTGAGCTGATGCGCATCTAAATTTTCTATTGCTTTTTCTAAAAGACCGGGCAGGAACTGAATATCTGCCAAACGTTCTGCCAGCAAGGATTCGCTGAACGGTTGCGGCTCGTATTGACCGATGGGATAACGAAGATCTGTTGAGTTCATAATTGATGGTTAATAGTTCATGTCAATTGTTCAGCAAAAACAGACATTCATCAATAAGCTATGAACCATCAACTATGAACCGTAAAAAAATTATTTCTTTGCCGGTTTTACTTCCAGTAACTCCAATTCAAAAATCAAAGTAGCACCGCCGGGAATACTTCCTCCCGCACCTCTGTCGCCATAAGCATAATCGCTGGGAATAAACAATTGCCATTTACTGCCGGTGGGCATGAGTACCAGAGTTTGTTTCCAGCCTTCAATTAATCCGCCTAAAGGAAATTCAATCGGTTCGCCACGGCTGTAAGAATCATCAAATATGTTTCCGTCAATAGTGGTGCCTTTGTAATGTACTTTAATCGTATCCTCCAGTGTTGGTTTAGGTCCGGAGCCCTGTGTAATAATTTTATATTGAATACCGCTCGGGAGAACTACAACTCCGGGTTGTGTTTTGTTTTTTTCAAGAAACTTGCGGCCTTCTTCTTTAACGGCACCTGATTTTTTACTCATGTACTCCTGTAATTTTTGCTGTATGGTCATATTGCATGTATTTTCATCCATTAATGGCTGGTTGCCCTTGATTGCATCTGCAATACCTTTATTGAGAGTGATATAGCTGATATTCTCAACTCCCTGCATCTTCATATTCATCCCTATATTGATGCCGATGGCATAACTTAAACTGTCCACTCCGTTTTTCAGCAAAGGCTTTGGAACAGCAGGTTTTGCAGCTACAGGTTTTGAAACAGGTTTAGGGGCAGGCTTTTTTGTTTGGCTTTTCACGTTGGCAGTGAGAAAGATTACTGCCAGGAACATCATTAATTTTTGCATTTGTATATAAATTAAAATTTAGTCGTCACGCAGTGCATGACCGGTTAAAGATATAAATACATCTTCGAGATTGGCTTGTTTCATTTGTTTGGGACGCTCAAAACCTGTATCCAGCAACTGGTCTATGAGATTGCCGGGCGAATCAAGTGCAACAATTTTACCACTGTCAATAATTGCTACACGGTCGCAAAGATATTCTGCTTCATCCATGTAATGTGTGGTAATGATAACAGTAGCGCCTCTTTTTTGAATGCTGCGAACCAGTTCCCATAAATTTCTCCTTGCCTGTGGATCAAGACCGGTGGTAGGCTCATCCAGAAACACGATTCTGGGTTCATTGATTAAGGTGGTGGCAACTGAAAAACGTTGTTTCTGTCCGCCGCTTAATTCTTTGTACCTGGCTTTAGCTTTCTCTTCCAGGTTCACCATCTTGAGTAAATCCAAGGCGTTCACACTACGGTTGTACAGGCCTGCAAAAAGATGAATGAGTTCAGTTAAGTTCAAACCCGGGTAATAACCACTGGTTTGTAACTGCACACCGATAATTTTTTTGATTTCAGCAGCATCTTTGTCGATACTCATACCATCTACTAAAACTTCTCCGCCTGTTTTTGTGCGGAGCGTTTCAATAATTTCAAGTGTGGTACTTTTACCGGCTCCGTTTGGTCCCAGCAATCCAAAGATCTCACCTTCTTTCACTTCAAAGCTGATGCCTTTTACTGCTTCAAAACTGCCGTAATGCTTTACAAGATTTTTAACTTCAATGATATTTTTTGTCATAACACCAGTTCCATTTTAATATCAGCCGTTACAAACGGTGAATCTTTTACTTCCACATCTGCAAATCCATACTTCTTATACAACGCCAATGCATTTATTAATTGTGAATTGCTGAACAACTCAATTTTCACTGCTGATTTTTCTTTTGCCCATTCCAAACATTTTTCAAGAAGCAGTTTGCTGATTCCCCTGCCCTGCCAATTCTCAGCCACACTCATTTTTGCCAATTCATAAATACCTTCATGCTCAGGAATCATTGCGGCTGTACCCACCACTTCAATACCTGACAAGGCTAGGAAGATAGTACCACCCTTTTCCAATATTGTTTGCTCAGGGTTATTCAACACCAACAAATCAGCCTCTTCACACAAATTGTATTTTGTGAGCCAGGAAAGGTTGAGCTGTTTGAACGCTTCTTTCCATTCACTTTTATAGTTTACAATTTCTATCAAAGTTTATGATAGGTTTCCAGTTCTTCCATCATTCCTTTACTGCCGATAAACAAAGGCTCACGCTGGTGCAGTTCTGTGGGTTGTACATCCAGTATCGGAATTTTGCCGTTGGTAGCTTTGCCTCCCGCCATCTCTACTAAATAAGCAAAAGGATTACATTCATACATCAAACGTAATTTGCCTTTCGGTTTATCCGTGGTACCGGGATACATGAAGATGCCTCCTTTGATTAAACTCCTGTGTACATCTGCCACCATGCTGCCAATGTAACGTTGTGTATAGGGTCCTCCATTTGTTTTGTTTTTCTTTTGACAGGCAGTGATATAATCCTGCACTCCTTTTTCATAACGGAAAAAATTACCATGATTAACACTGTAAATATTTCCGAAATCAGGGCATTTGATATCAGGATGACTCAGGCAAAACTCACCAATGCTGGGATCCAATGTAAAACCGTTTACTCCTCTTTTGGTAGCATATACCATCATCGTACTGCTTCCGTACACTATGTAACCGGCAGCTACCTGGTTTCTCCCCTGTTGTAAAAAATCTTCTTTGGAGCAAAGCGTTCCTCGTTCACTTACCCTCCTGTAAACACCAAAAATGGTTCCGATGGAAATGTTCACATCAATATTACCGCTGCCATCCAGCGGATCAAACATCACCACATATTTGGCATTCTTACTTATTTCATCATCAAACACTACAATATCATCCAGTTCTTCACTGGCAATACCGGCGCAACTGATGCCATGCTGCAACACTTTCATAAACTGGTTATTGGCAAAAACATCCAGTTTCTTTACATCTTCACCCTGAACATTCGTTGTGCCTGCATCACCCAATATATCTACAAGACCGGCCTTGTTTACTTCAACATTAACACGTTTGGCCGCAAGTCCCAGGTCTCTCAACAGGCTGCTGAGTTCACCGGTTGCCTGCGGAAAAGCCCTCAACTGCTGAATGGTAAACTCATCCAGCGTTAAAATTTTTCTATCAATACTCATATAGTTGTTTTAAGCAAATCGTTCAGGCAAAAGTAAGGGAAATCAAAAATGCCGGGGGTAAGAGTGTGCAGTTGTTATTCTCAATGTTTTTTACATTTGAAGATGGAATGGTTCTGGATAATTCTTGGTATTGTACTTTGTGTGGTAGCAATTGCCGGCAGTGTGTTGCCTTTATTACCCGGACCACCCATAGCTTATATCGGTTTGCTCTTACAACAGTTGCGGATAGAAAAACCTTTTACCACACACTTTCTTATTTTCTGGTTTGCGATTGTTGTCGTTTCCCTCTTGCTGGATTACCTGATTCCTATCTGGGGTACTAAAAAATTCGGTGGTACCAAGTATGGCGTTTGGGGTTGTACGCTGGGTTTTATTGCAGCTTTCTGGCTGGGGCCCTGGGGTGTTATCATCGGGCCGTTGCTGGGTGCTTTCATCGGCGAAATGATTGCCCAGAATAATTCAACCAAAGCCATGCGGGCTGCCTTTGGTTCTTTTGTGGGCTTCTTGCTGGGCAGCTTTTTAAAACTGGTGGTTTGCTTTTTTATGCTGTACTACGTTATTGCCAGCATCTGATTTATTTTACTTTAAACGTAAAATACTTTTGTGAAAGATAGCTGAAGGCTACTACAAAAATGGTGGTGAGTATTTTAGCCGGTGTTGGATAGATGCCAAAACCCTCTACAAAAATTTTCAGGAAAAAGTAATTGAGTATGATGGCACCAACAACAACGGCCATGTATTTAGGAAGTTGTTCCCGTTTGCGTACAGCAGCTCCGTCAAACACAATATACCTGCTCAGAAAATAACCGATCGGAAATGTAACAGCAAAAGCCATGAGAAAGGCAGCGATGTGCGGACTCAATGTTACAAAAGGCGTTTCCACCATTTGCTTTTTCAGAATGTAGTTATAGCTCACAAAAAACAAACTGATGTCCAGCACCGTGTTTCCTCCGCCACAGGCCGCATAACGGAATGTTTGTATGGGCATGAGTTTTTTGAATGGCGGATAAAACCAGTCGATGATTGCGTGTATAAAATGTATGATGGTATTGATCATGTTATTAAGGTGTAAGGGATAAGGTGTATAGTTGAGGCAAAAGGAGATTTGTATTCAGCCCTCTATCTTCAACCATACACCTTCTGCCCTATCAAAAAAATACGCCGTTCAAAAATAGCTTGCTGGTTCCAAACCAAAATGCACGGAAATTCATATTGTCGCTGTAGGTAATTACTTTACCACGACCGATATTTTCAATATTAGCAACCGCAGCTCCTTTTACTTTTTCTTTATACTCTCTGAAGAGATAACCACTCTGCAAAGGATTATCAGTAAGCAGCACAGGCGAATCGTATGGATTGTTATTCTGATCCATAAACAAGGTGTTTGCTTTAAAGATGCTCATGGTTTTACCACGGTAACCATAACACAAAGGATGTGTATTATCAATCTTTGCTTCAAAGATGGAGCCCGGCATTTCTCTTGCTCTCACTTCGTCTGAGCGCAGGAAGTAAGGATATACAGCCGTGCTGTCATACTTTGCGTCATCAGATTTATAAATCGTCTTAGTAATTCCTGAAGCGGCTAAAAACTTTCCTGCACCTTCAAAGGCCAAAACTGTTCCGCCTGCAGCCACCCATCCACGGAGTTTTTCCTGTGCAGACTTTTCCATGTTGTTATATCCACCTTCGGGCATGATGATCACATTGTAACCATTTATATTGGCTGATGAAAAACGGTCCACTTCCATAATAGTAGCAGGAATCCTCATGCGCTGATCCAGCATGTGCCAGATTTCACCTGCATCGTTACTGCTGGTACCATTACCGCCGAGCAACAAAATTCGGGGCGTGCGAACATTTACCAGGCTGCCGCTGCCCAAATCAATACCGCTTACACTTAAACCGCTGCTGAGGCCATACACCTGTACACCGGTGCCTGCAATGGCATTGTCAATCAATCTTACCAGTTCCTCTGCATTCCTGCTTTGAATCTTTACAGGAATCACAATGGTGCCATAAGTGAATATTTTATTACCGTTAGCGGTGGCTGATTCAAATAGCTGTGTGGCAACTTTTGTAATTACACCTCTTGACTGTAATGCATACAAAACTTTAGGTGCATAAAAATCATCCCACTCAAAAGCAAAAGCATAATTGCTGGTACCAATTATTTTACCGGCTGGCTTCTTTACTTCTTCTACTGCAGTGCCTAACTGTGGCATTGTTTTTAACTCAGCTGATGGAATACCCATTGCTAAAGGAAAAGTCCAGCTGGTGATATCATAAAACAAACTGTCTTCATAGCTGAGCGTTTTTTCAAAGATTGTTTTCACCAGTTTAAACTGACTTTGATTGGTGGGTACAATCCAACTACTCCCGGCGGCAAAAGTTTTACCATCTGCATCAATGCTTTGTTTGTTTTCATACACTTCAATACGATGACGTTTCATCATTTCTACAAATAATGCATTCCGGCTCTGGTCATAAGCATCACCAAAAACATATGCTTTTACAGGAAAAGCAGCAGCTTCTGTTTTTACGTTGGTATAAAATTCACGCTGATAGTTTAATAAATCTTTACGCAGGTTTCTTCCTGCTTCTAAAGTAGACAGTGCTGTTGTAAACTGGTTGCGGATGGTGAATGGAAAAGTAAGCACACCGTTTTCTGTTTGCTGTGCGTGCCCACGGCTGCTGGCCTGTTCAAACAAAATACCTACACTGCCATGTATATCAGGAAACGTACTTCCTTTACCATAATAAAAATCATCATAACCTTCCTTGGTAAAATACATAGAACCGATACTGTCTAAAAACTTAGCATGATATTTAGCAATTTCACCGGTAAGCTGCTGGTTCTTTTTGGGTGTATTGGGATTGACACGGCTTGGCACACCGGGTTGAAAAAAGAACGTAGCGTTACTGCCCATTTCATGATGATCTGTTAAGATGTTAGGTCTCCAGTCATGAAATATTTTCAAGCGGTTCTGACTTTCCGGTTGTTGTGCCGGCAGCCAGTCACGGTTTAAATCAAAAAGATAATGATTGGTTCTGCCGCCGGGCCATGGTTCATTCAATTCCCTGTTGTTGTTATCAGTGATGGTTACTGCACTTTTATTGGTGTTTACCCAATTGGCAAAACGGTTCAATCCATCAGGATTAAAAGAAGGGTCCAGAATAATAACGGTATTGTTGAGCAGTTCATCTATCTGCGAACCTTGTGCTGCAGCTAAATAATAAGCCAGTACTAAACTCATATTAGCACCGCTGGGTTCATTGCCATGGATGCTGCAACCGATCCACACCACCAGTGGCATTTGCTCCGTGTTGAGTGCGGCACTTTGCCCCGCATCAGATAATTGTAAATGTTGTTTTCTTATTTCTTCCAGGCGGGCATGATTAGCCGGAGATGTAATGAATAAAGCCATTTGCTGACGCCCTTCATGCGTAGTACCGGTAACTACAGAACTCACACGGTCGCTCACCGCATCAATCGTTTTCATGTACAATACTAAACGGTCGTGTGTAATATGCCACTCACCCGGTTCATGCCCCACAATTTGTTTGGGCGTGGGAATGTTTTGATTGTAAGTAACACTATTGGGTAAATAGTAAGAAAGTGTTTGTGCATGGCTCAGTGAACTGCACAAAAGAAATACAGCAAAAAGCAAACGGTTCATACAATTGGTTTTTAAAGTGCCGAATTTAAGCAAGAAAAAAGTTAAGCCTGCGTATTTCTATACCTTTCATCATAAAGTTTAAAGCTCCTGTTCCTAACTTTGCAAAAAATCTTGCTATGCGGTTGTTATGGATTGGATTGATGGCTTTGATGTTCAGTTGTGATTCTCAGGCTCAAAAAGGCAGTGTAATAAATGCTGATGCATTTGAAGCAGCGCTGGCTGATAAAAATGTTCAGCTGCTGGATGTACGCACAGCCGGTGAATACAGAAATGGACATTTGAAAGGTGCTTTGCAGGCGAACTGGAATGAGCAGTCTGAGTTTACTGCAAGAACTGCAGCATTGGATAAAAACAGACCTGTTTATGTTTATTGTTTATCCGGCCCCCGCAGCAATGCGGCTGCATCCTGGTTAAGGAGTAACGGCTTTAATAATGTGGTGGAGCTGGAAGGTGGTTTCAGTACCTGGAAACGCAAAGGCAAACCTGTAGAAGGAACAGCCGATGTACAACAACTTACGCTTGAAGCATACAAGCAGCAACTTGCGGGAAAGTCCTATGTACTGGTTGATTTTGGTGCAGAATGGTGCCCGCCCTGCCGTAAGATGGAACCCTTTATTCAATCTTTTATAGCTGCACATCCGCAGGTAAGCTTATTGAAAATTGATGGCGGCATTCATACCAACCTGATGAAGCAATTACAGGTGGAAGGAATTCCTACCCTGCTTTTTTTAAAGAACGGAACAGAAGTATGGCGTAAAAACGGAGTAGTGGAAACAGAAGAACTTGTCGCTATGTTCAAAACCCATCAGTAAAATATAGGTGTATAAATTTGCACCTGTCATCAACTCTCTTTTATACTTTTAGATTATGGAAGCAGCCCCCGCTCAACAAAACTCCTGGTACAGAAACTGGTTTAACTCACCTTATTACCATCTTCTTTATTTTAAACGTGATGAGCGTGAAGCAGCAGATTTTATTGATGCGCTGGTTCACAAGCTTAACCCGGCTGCAAACTCCAGAATGCTGGATGTGGCCTGTGGACGTGGTCGTCATAGCATCCAACTGGCCTCAAAAGGTTTTTTTGTTACAGGTATTGACATAAGTCCGGAAAGTATTGAAGACGCATTGGAGCATCAAAATGATCACCTGGAGTTTTTTGTACATGATATGCGTTTGCCCTTTCGCATGAACTATTATGATTATGCGTTCAATTTCTTTACCAGCTTTGGTTATTTCCGCACCAGACGTGAGCATGATAATGGCATCCGCACCATTGCACAATCTTTAAAAACAGGTGGAACTTTTGTAATTGATTATCTCAACGCTCATTATGTGGAAACACATTTAATATATAAAAGTGAAATTGAAAAAGAAGGGATCAACTTTGATATCACCCGCTGGCTGGACGAAACTCATTTCTACAAAAAAATTGTGGTAGAAGATGAACACCATTTGGAAGAACCATTGGTATTTACAGAAAAAGTAGCCAAATTTTCATTGGGTGATTTTAATGATATGTTTGCTTTTCATGGTCTGCAGGTGCAAAACGTATATGGTGATTATCAGTTTGCGGGTTATGATGTAAAGAATTCTCCCCGTTTGATTATTGAAGCGAAGAAGATTAAATAAAATTGGTCGGTACGGCCCTTAGGCCGTCAGACCAATTTTATTTTAGTAGAATGATTGAATGATTTTTTCAGACAATGGCTTCTGTACTTCAACAAATAATTCTTCCCTGGTCAATCCCAGAAGCTGCATGGCTAACTCAATATTACACAATGTACCATTGCGAAGCCCTGCAAAATCGGGGTAAGAAGAATACTCCCATTCTTCGATTAATGTTACTAAACCTGCCACTAATGGATTTTGATGCACATAAGTAAATGCATGAAACAAATGGTCTGAAGTTTCATCAATCAGTTTTGCCTTGGCCTTTTGTTTAAAGAGCGAACCATATTCACCCAGCTCTGTATTTATTACCTGTGCATAAGAGCTTTGCAGCATTCTGAAACCATTTGAAAGCTGAGTACTCATGATATTGCCAATTTTTTTAGGTGAAATACTGTCTTCAGTAGTATGAATCAAAAAATGAAAATGATTCGGCATCAGGCAGTAGGAAAGAATATTACAATAGGGAAGAATATATTTTCTTGTAAGCGTAAGAAAGCGGAGGTAATCATTTTTTTTATAGAAAATTTCCTGCCGTCTGTTTCCCTGGTTATAAATGTGATAAGTATGATTGCTCAAAAAGTCCATCAGCTAAATCTACTCTTTTTTGGTCTGACGGCCTAAGGGCCGTGCCGACCAGCAGCAACCTTCTGTTTCTGATTATTCAGCAGCATCCAGCGTGCTGTTTCATAAAAAGCAATTGTTTCAGCAGACATTTTCTGCTTCAGGCGTTCATACTCTTCTGTTGAAAGTACCGGACTGTTGAAACGAACCGGCACCAAAGTATCTTTCTGCAGATTGGTATTGAGGATGTAATAAAACTCGTTATTTACAATTCCGATTTTTGCTTCATCATGGTGAATGATAAATGAAAAATCATCTGATTGTTTGCGTAATAAATCCCTGCCCAAGGTAGTATTGCTGTGCGGCTGCTGCAAAAGTCCGGCAATGGTAGGCAGCACATCTGCCTGGCTTACTGCTTCGCTTCTTAATTCGGGTTTAATAATGGCAGGTGCATAAAAAAGCAAAGGAATATGTTCATCTGTTAAACGTTCATTCGTCCATGCAGATGGATACAAATTTCCTGCATCACCTTTTACACCATGATCACCTACAAAAACAAAGAGCGTATTTTCAAACCAGGATTGTTGTTTTGCCTGCTCCATAAATTTACGCAAACAATAATCTGTATAAGCAAAGGCAGTAAACTCATCCTGGGATGCAAACCCATTCCGCTTCAATTCTTCTTCAGTAAATTTTCTGTTGTCAACAAAAGGCTTGTCTTCTTCAGGAACTACAAAGGGCCGGTGGTTATCAGCCGTTTGAATAATTGCAAAAAAGGGCTGTTGTTCTTTGCTTAATACTTCCTGCGCTTCATCAAACAAATCTTTATCACTGATGCCCCACACATTAAAAGGCTTGCTTTTGTACATGCCTTCTTCAAACAGGTTCAGCCCGTCAATATTTTTCACCAGCAAACCTTTAAAGTTGTTGAACTCACTGTTGCCGCCAATAAAATAAAACTTACTGTGCTTGGTAAAATCGTTAATGATAGTATGTTGATTGAGCGCCCTTTCATTACGGGTTGAAAATTTGCTCAGTTGCACATCAGGAATTCCGGTGAGCAGCGTAAACACTCCTCTTGCGGTGCCAAAATGCGGAGAAAAGCAGTGGTTGAAAAATAACCCTTCATTACTCAACTGCTGAAAATAAGGAGTGGTGTTTAACGGGTTGCCGCTCATGCTGCTTTTGTACATGCTGAAAGATTCACAAACAACCAGCACTACATTCATTGGTTTTGCAGGCTGCGGATAAGTAACTTTTCTTTTAAAATCCAGGTCAGCCGTTACGGTATTCATACCCAGCATTTGTTTGATGCGGGAGCTGTGCTCACGTGCTCTTCCATCATCTGCAAAAGGTTCACGGAACTTGAGCGTTGTAAAAAAATTCTGTAACGGATTTAAAGCCAGGTAGGCTTTAAAATTATCACCCAGTTGAAAAGCATCGCTCCACTTTAAAGGTTTGGCGGGATTGTTACCACAGATACCGATAAAAATAAAAGCGGTTAACCAGATGGTTCGTAAAGGTTTAAAATAAACAGCGTCTTCCCGGATCCCGTCCAGTTTTCGATGTGTCCAGGTGTACAGGCGGTAAATGGAATAAACGATAATGGAGAGCGCTGTAAAAATCCAGAACAGCGGATAAGACTGCCAGAGCATTTTCATGGATATGGCAAAGTCTTCAATAAAATTAAGAGCGCTGGCATTGAGTCTTGTTTCTACATAATCAAAATGCCCGAAATCAGCTCCAAAAAAAAGCAGGATCAACGAGGTGATGCTTACCAGGTAAATGAGCCAGATCTTTTTTGCTTTGGCGGAAGTAAAAGGCGATAAAGAAGGAATACTGCCGATTAAAAGCAGCGGCGCCAGTGCAATACATATCCAGCGGATATCATAGCGTGCTCCCAGTAAAAAAGAAGGAATAGCTTCTGCCCATTCAAGCTGCGCCGGTTTAAATACAAGAAAGGTGATGATACGCAGCAACGTAAAAGCGGCCAGCAGTATAACAAATAACTGTAGAACCCAGCGGGCTACAGGCGTTAAGCGTAATTGTTTTCCCATATTTTCCTAAGCAAGGCCGCTAAATTAAAAACTTTTTACCGCTGAATGGTATAAATACAGGAACGGCAATTATATTTGAGAAGGATGATAGAACCTATACTCCGTTTTGACCGTTATTTATTTCAACTGGTAAACCAGGCCGGCCATACCAACTGGCTGGATGCATTGATGCCTTTTATCCGCAATCAATACACCTGGGTACCTCTTTACTTTTTTTTACTCGTTTTTGTAAGCATCAATTTCAAACAAAAAACATGGTGGTGGATTCTTTTTTTCCTGGCAACATTTGCATTAACGGATCTCATCAGCCAGCAATTGGTAAAACAGTTCTTTGAAAGGCCCCGTCCGTGCATTGACCCGTTTACAGCACAGTCTGCACGTATGCTGGTACCCTGCTCTACCGGTTATGGATTTGTTTCCACGCATGCCACCAATCATTTTGGTATGGCCATGTTTTTATTTCAAACCATGAAGCATTTTGCAAAGCCGTGGATCCGGCTGGTATTTGTATGGGCCTTTGCCGTTTGTTACGCACAGGTATATGTGGGTGCCCATTTTCCATTGGATGTTACAGGTGGCGCCCTGCTGGGTATTTTACTGGGATGGTTTTCTTCTTCTCAATACATCAAACAATTTGGCGGGTTAAAATGGGTAACAAACCCCGCTTAAGCAAAGCTTTGTAGATTTGCACTACCAATCATGACAGAGATATTTATATTATTCTTACTGATCGTACTCAACGGTTTGTTTGTAATTGCTGAAATTTCCCTTGTTTCTGCCCGTAAAAGCCGGCTGGAGGCATGGGCCAATAAAGGCAATAAGAATGCGAAAATTGCATTACAGTTAGCTGAAAATCCGGAGATTTTTCTTTCTGCTGCGCAGATAGGCATTACGCTCATCGCTATTTTAACGGGTGTGTATTCAGGGGAAAAATTCGGGAACTACCTGCAACCTGTATTTGAACAGGTGGGAGTATTGAAACCGTATGCAGAATCTCTTGCTACCGGTGTAATTGTTGTGATCGTTACTTTTCTCTCCATTGTGCTGGGTGAACTCATTCCTAAACGTTTGGGTTTGATGAATGCAGAGCGGGTGGCCACCATTGTAGCAGTTCCTATGAAGGCTTTTGCATGGCTTACGCATCCCTTTGTGTGGTTGCTCAATATTATTCCTAAAGTACTATTTACGGTATTTAATATTAAAGCCGCTACTGATAACCAGGTAACGGAAGAAGAAATCAAAGCCATCATCAGTGAAGGAACCGAGCAGGGCACCATTGAAGAAGCGGAGCAGGAAATTATTGAACGGGTGTTTCATTTGGGCGACCGGAACATTACATCGCTCATGACACACCGGAACGATATCATCTGGTTTGATTTAAATGATAATGAAAACAGCATCAAAGAAAAAATCATTACCGAGCCGCATTCTATCTATCCTATTTGTGAAGGCGACCTCGATGCCATAAAAGGAATCGTATCCATTAAAGACCTTTATGTAGCCGATGATTTTATGCTGTTTAAAGATTTAATGAAACCTGCTTTGTTTGTACCGGAAAATAACAGCGCTTACCAGTTGCTTGAAAAGTTTAAAGAAAAGAAAATACACAGCGCTTTTATTGTAGATGAATACGGAAGTGTGCAGGGCATGATTACGCTCAATGATATCCTGGAAGCCATTGTAGGCGATATTCCTGAACCGCATATTGATGAATACGAAATTGTACAGCGGGAAGATGGTACCTACCTTGTAGATGCCCAGATTCAATTTTATAATTTCCTCGCCAGGTTTGAAAAAACAGAATGGATGAACGAAGGTGAACAGGAGTTTGATACCATGGCCGGTTTTATCTTGCATGAATTAGAACGTATTCCGCATGCAGGAGAACATTTTGAATGGAAAGGCTTTACATTTGAAATCATTGATATGGATGGCCACCGCATTGATAAAGTGCTGGTAAAAATTCCGGAAGATGTGAATGATGTGGAGCGAGAGGAGGAATAGGATTGGTGGAGTTGGAAATAAATGAAATTTTAAGCGGAGTATTGCGTTAATCAAAATGTTATTTGCCAATAAATTGACATACCCTAATGCGGCAAGTATTTTCCATATCTATTTTATTTTGTTCAACACTTTTATGGGGACAAAAAACACTTTCGACTGACATCACTTCAGCGACAAAATCTCATTATACTAAGCTGTTTTTTATTGATAGTATGAAAGGATTTGAGGTAGCAGGAATATACATTACTTCAAATGGTTTTACAGGATATAGATTAGCTCTTAACTGCAGTGGCACATTCCTCAAAACAGGGTTTGATTGTGTTAGTCGCTCTCAAATTGACAGTGGATTCTGGCAACTAAAAGACGGAAATAAACTCTTACTGACATCTGTAAATACAACAAAAAGTTATTACTTCTTCAAGGTTGACAATTTTTACTTTATTGTTCCTGAACATCAAAAGCAGAAGTTTATAAAAGACTATCATGCGACAGAGGTGGAATTGAAAAATGCTAAGCCTTTCACAATAGACAGCAAGATATATTCACCTGAATATTTAATCGGATTCTCACTTATGAAAAAATATTTCGCAAAGGAGTTTGTAGACATTGCCTCCCAGCGACGTATCCCAAATTAATCAGCAGCTAATATGCACATAATTTAACGGGGATGTTGCGTTCCTGAGTTGGTTTTGTAACTTGATCGCAACGTCCTCCTCGGCTTTGTACAGTAATTAAACAAATGGCATCGAGAGACGTTGCTTGGAAATTAAGTCTAGAACAGCACAAAACTTTCATCAAAACAAAGCCCTCACTCCTGCCCTTCCTGTATGAATCGTTCTGCCGGTGCCGGGCTTGCGGCCTTCATATTGAAAATTAATTTCCATATTGTTGGCCAGGCGTTTGGTAAAATCAAAATTCCATAAAAAGTTTTTACCGGGTAATAATGCATCCAGCATAATAAACGCAACAGTGGTATTGGTTTGCCCGGTAAAATCAATATTGCTGAACTGGAATCTTCCGTTAATGGTACTGCTGCTGAGTACATTGTAACGGGCATCCATAATGAGTGAGTGCACCGCAGCACGTTCTTTTGCTCCTTCCAGGTTGTCTTTGTTCTCATATTTATAACTGAATGAAAACCGGTATTTGGTGCCCTGCTGATAGCTTACGGTGGGTTCGCCGGTTAACTGGTTTAAATGAAAGTTACGGTTGCCAAAGCTGGGTGTTTCCAGTTGATTCTTTATAAACCGTACATTAAGTGAAGTAGCAAACCTTTTATTGAGATTTAAACGGAGCCGATAGGTAAGTTCCCGTAAGGTTCTTGTTTCCAGGCCATAAGTAAGAATGGAGCGGTTTACATTGCGGAGATGTGTTACTTCAAACCCCCATACACTGCTGGTGCGGTTGTAAAAAAGTGTATTGGAAATAACGGAGGATAAGGAAATCAAACTGGTGTCTGCTTTTGGTTTGGAAAAAGGATCCAGTGTAACATCTTTATCAGAAATTTCTTTCTTAAACACCTGCATACTGCTTTGTGAGGAAAGTCTTGCTGCAAATTTCTGAAACCTGTTTGCTTTATTACTGTTGATGATGGCTTTGGGATTGAGGTTTAAACTGTAGTTAAACTGGTTGTAATTGGCTCTTATAAAATCCAGTGTAGGTGTAAACACTCTTATGTACCGGGCCTGGTCACGGAACTGTGCAATTTCAAATTCATTCAACTGTGGAATACCATCACTGTTATAATCATTCCAGGTATATTCACCCTGCCCGGCAGGTACTTCAAAATAAGAGAAGTCACGCCGCTGTTCCTGGCCGCTTCCTATTTCATATAAAAGATTACCGGTAACAAATCCTTTCCATTCATTGATGAAATATTCTGCACGGCTGAGTAAAGTGCGTTCCGGTTTTAAATTGGTTAAACTGTTATTATACACTTTCAGTTCCCGTAGTGTAGCATTTAACCGGAACTGGTGTTTTTCACTGCTCATCAGTTCTACATACGCATTGTAGTTAAAACTGCGGTCCACCTGCTGAAAGTCTTTGGCAATAGGCAACTGATCTCTTCTTGTAAAAAAGTTCAAGCCCCATTTATTACTGTTTTCAGGTGAGCGTAAAAACAAAGTCCATGTATCCCAGCTAAAACTGCTGAGCGCTAATGAGTCGTTTGCTTTTTTACGGTTTTCGTTATGCTCCAGGTAATAACTGCCTCCTAACTCTGCCTGTTTCAAAAAGCTGAGTTTCTTTTTTAATTCCACCAATGGCCGCAGGAAAAAGCCACTGTTTGTATTACTGTCAATAGAAGAGTAATTAACTCTTGTATTCCACACCCATCCTTTTTGTTGTACATAATGCTCCAGTACATGACGCACCCCTTTGAAATTAGTACCACGTTCATACCGTTGCAAGGTGTAGCTCATACGGTTATCACGGCTGCGGAATAATTCAAATCCTGCATTGGTTAGTCGTTCTTCTTCCTGTTGTAGAAAAATAGGTAAGCCCCATTCCCTTGTAAATTCCACCGGCCGTAAACGTTCCAGTGCACGGAAACGTTCCTGCACATATTCATAGTCTGCATTGAGTTTGTACTGCAGGGCATTTTTCTGTTTTGAAAACTGATCAGTGTACTGCAGTTGAATTCTGCCGGCCCAACCTAAATCATTGTCTTTATCTTTTGTTGAAAGTGTATTTACATCAAATCTTGACAGCGCTACTTCGCTGTTTACAGAAAGCTTACTGTTGAATTTATAAGTGGTGCCGAATGTGGCCATCTGTTGTGTACGTGGCGCAATCAAGCGAACCACCGGCTCAAAGCGTCCCTGTTTTACTCCGTTCACCGGCGCCACCCATTGAAAGGTTCTGCCGTTAGCCCCGGCAGCTACCTGCACATAATCACCATTGCCCTGCCCTACTTCTGTAAAAACAGCGTTGTACATTTCATTTAGCGGGAAGGAAGTATATACCAGCACACCGGGATACAAAACAGTATTCACAACCGTATCCACTTTTCTGTAAAGAATTTGCCGGGTAGAAAATGTATCTCTTACAACGGAGGGAAAGAAGGCGCCATTGGGCACATCACCCGCATCGGCCAGGAATTGTTTCTGTGCAGGATCTAACTGTTGTGTAAGCGATGAGTTCTTGGAATCAGCATTGGAAAAACCATTGATATGAAAGCTGAGGTTTTTATTCACGGCAAGATCATCACCAAAAATAAACTGTGAGTTTAAGAAGTTACGGTCGTTATATTCAAACTCCACCTGGATACGTCGGTCTTTGTTGATCATTCGCCTGGGGGTGAACGTTATCTCTGCTGTATTGTAGTTGATTACATAGTCCTGGTCTTCGCCACGCTGCATCAGTTCTCCGTCAATAAATACACGTTCTGTTCCCGCCAGTACAATAAAGAATAATTCACCGTTGGGACCTTGCAAACGATAAGGCCCCTGGTTACCTTCCTGTCCCTGGAAAATATAACGGTTGAATTTTCCTTTGGCGATGGCACCGCTTATGATGGCTTTATTAGTACCTGCTTTAAATACTTTATTCTCTGTTTGAAAGGCAGCGCCCTGCAGTCTTTTGAAAAAGTTAAGGAAGTATGCCTGGTTGCGACGGATGTCAATATCACCCAGGTTTAATTGCCAGCCTTTCTTTTTGAGTTGAATCCAAACCTGGTCAAATTCATTCAACTGTTGGGTATTTCCTTCTGCTTGTATGGGAATGTTATTATCAGTTAGTGCAGCGCTCAGCATCATGCTGTCACCAATCATACCATTGATCTGCATGTTTAATACACCATTCACCACCGCATCCTGGTTATTACCAAAGCTGATGCCCCGACCGAAACTTCCGTTATAGTTTACATTCCCAAAGTCGAATAAATTTTTACCGGCCGCACCGTTATCAAACGTGATGGGTTTGGTTACAAAATTGTTCATCACTTCCTGGTAATTCAGACGCTGGGCAACAACGTTCAGTTTGTAAGGAAACACCCGGTAGGAAATAGTAACAGAGTCCATAGCCAGTGGCTGCAGCCAGGTGAGTTTTGCATTCAGTTCATCCACCTGATAAGCAGCGGGTGAAATGCCGGGAATGAGAAAGGTGCCGGGTACAATACTTACCGTATCAATCGTAAGTAAGCGGGTTTGTGTGGCAATTTTTTTGGTGCGCAGGTTGGATAAAATATTCTTTTGTTGCCCTTTTCCAAGGACACAAAGCAGCAGCAGTATTATGGTTCCAACAAGCCGGCGGATAAAGCAGTGGTTTTTAAGGATAAGAATGAATAAAAGTACAATTTATTGTGCGGACGGAGCTTAAATGTGCACCTGTAAAGCCGCTATTTACAGAACCAGCAGTTTACGGGATATTTTTTCACCTGTCCGGAGGGTAAAAATGAGGGTGTATTCACCCTGTTTTTGAAATACGGGTGGCAGTTCAGCATTGTTGAATCGCTCAAATATTTTTTCAGCAGCAATAGCACCGGTTGGATCATAAATGGTAACTGATTGCAGTTTCAGTTTACCCGTTTTCATAAATACTTTGCCCTGTTTCATTTCTACCACAGGAATTTTTTTTTGGGCAATTGCTGTAAGGGAGAAAATCAGGAAGAATAATATGATGCTTACAGGTTTCAATACTCAGCAAAGTAAACAGAAAATCATGTTACAGTAATTTGGTTCGGTCGTAGATTTCAGATAAAGGAACAGAAAATTTTAATGAAGGGAAAGCTAATTCATGTTCCGGTAGTTTGTATTCTTTAAGTTCCCAATGATTGCGTTCATTTAACTCAAAGGACTCCACATGAACCGACTCTGATTCAACAAGAATATATTGCTGCAATGAAGGAATTTGACGGTATAATTTAAACTTTGTTCCCTGGTCATATTGCCTCGTAGAAGGCGAAAGTATTTCAATAATTACTGATGGCAAGGTTGCGGTATCATCATCTTCTGCTGAAGGAATAATATCTCCGCAAATGATGGAAATATCAGGATAGGTGAACAATGTATTTTCAGGGATATGAATACGCATGTCGCTTCCGTAAGGTTGGCAAGGCTTTCCTTTAAGTTTCATGACCAAAATAGCAGCGAGATTCATTTGTATAATATTATGCCTTGCACCTGCTCCCGACATGGCAAATATTTCCCCTTTGTAATACTCATGTTTCTCAGATGACTCTTTTTCAAATTGAAGATATTCTTCAACTGTAAGTTTGTTCTTGCCATAAGCCGGTATCGGTTCACGCACTTCGTACATGGTTTGAAGTTACAAAACTTAAGGGCAATAAAAAACCTCCGCTGAGGGAGGTTTTAAAAATGATACAACTAAAAATTATTCAGTTACCAGGCTTGCTGTTGCATACTCAGCATTCAGGCGGGCAATATTGCTGATGGAAATTTCTTTAGGACAAACAGCTTCACAGGCGCCGGTATTGGTACAGGCACCAAAACCTTCTTTATCCATTTGTGCCACCATGTTCATGACACGGGTTTTACGTTCTGGATCACCTTGAGGCAATAAGGCCAGGTGTGAAACTTTTGCACTGGTGAAGAGCATAGCACTGCTGTTTTTACAAGCTGCTACACAAGCACCGCAACCGATGCACATAGCTGCAGCAAACGATGCATCTGCTTTTTCTTTTTCGATGGGAATGGCATTACCGTCAACTGCGTTACCTGTATTCACCGAGATATAACCACCAGCCTGCACAATACGGTCAAATGCAGAACGGTCCACCATCAAATCCTTAATTACAGGAAATGCTTTTGCTCTCCAGGGTTCTACTACAATCGTATCTCCATCGTTGAAGGCACGCATGTGAAGCTGGCAAGTTGTGTTTGCTTCCCAAGGACCATGCGGACGGCCATTGATGTACATACTGCACATACCGCAAATACCTTCACGGCAATCATGGTCAAAAGCAATCGGGTCTTTGCCTTCTTTAATCAACTCTTCGTTCAATACATCAAACATCTCCAGAAAACTCATTTCCTGGGAGATGTTGTTTGCATCGTAGGTTTCAAAAGAACCTTTTTCTTTCGAGTTTTTTTGACGCCAAACTTTGAGTTTTACATTTATGTTCTTGTGCTCCATCTGAACCTGTTTTAGTATTCGTATTTAAAAGCTTCGAGTTTAACAAGAGGCTTTTTTGGTTGTTTTTGTTTGGTGTGTTTAATGAGTTTGCAATCTTCTGTTTTTTCAATTACTTCTTCATCGCCTGTGATATAATTGATGTCTTTATATTTTCTTCCTGCTTCTCCAACTCCTATCCCATCACAATCAGTTGCGTTCCAGAAATAGTCGGATGTTGAACCTATCAGATAAAAACCACTATTCTGATATCTGAATTTTCTTGACTCAACCCACCTCCAGGCACTACCTCCATAATGTCTAACAATCAAGATCCCTTTATCAATTTCTATCCCATTATACGGTTCTCCAAATACGCCTCCGCAATGCACACACATTAAAACTCCCGTTGATTTGCCTGCGAGACTGAATCCAGCTTTGTTTCTGAAAAGAACAAGAAGCAATCTTTTTGGCTCTTCATCCATTTGAAAGGTATCTTCATCTTGATGATGAAGAACCAATACCAAATCCTTTATTCCATCTTTGTTTAAATCACCATTCACAGAATCTTTCATCTTATACTTTGCAGGAATAAAATCAATCACTTTCTTTCCTGAAACAGGAATCTTTAAAAGAACTTCTTGTGCTAAAGACGAAAATTGAAAGCAAAATATAAACGCTATGAGCTTAACAATTTTCAAATCTTCAAATTTTCAAATTATCTATTTATACGAACGCTGACTCGGCTTCACCACTTCATAATCTAAATTCTCTTTATGCAATGTCCACTCATGTTCTGCTTTCATTTCCCAGGCAGCTACGTACATGAATTTATCATCATGACGTAATGCTTCACCTTCTTCTGTTTGATGTTCTTCACGGAAATGACCGCCGCAACTTTCTTCACGGTTCAAAGCATCAATACACATCAATTCACCCAGTTCAATAAAGTCAGCAACACGATTGGCTTTGTCTAATTCAGGATTCATTTCATTGATGTCGCCGGGTATACGCACATCACTCCAGAACTCCTGCTTCAACTGTTGTACTTCTTTAATGGCTTGTTTCAAACCTTCTGCATTACGGGCCATGCCGCATTTATCCCAGATGATCTTACCCAAACGCTTATGAAAACTCTCCACCGTTTTCGTTCCTTTAATATTCATGAGCATATGAATGCGATCCCGAACAGCGCTCTCTGCTTCTACAAACGCAGGATGATCGGTTGGAATCGGCTTCACATGAATTTCATCAGCTAAATAGTTTCCGATGGTATAAGGAATCACAAAGTATCCGTCAGCCAAACCCTGCATCAGGGCACTTGCACCCAAACGGTTGGCACCATGGTCGCTGAAGTTCGCTTCACCCAAAGCATACAAGCCGGGGATAGTGGTCATCAACTCATAATCTACCCACAAACCACCCATGGTATAGTGAACGGCAGGATAAATCCGCATCGGCACTTCATATGGATTTTCACCGGTAATTTTTTCATACATATCAAACAGGTTACCATACTTTTCTTTCACCACATCTTTACCAAGTTTGATAATGGTTGCTTCATCAGCATTCGTTAAGCCTTGTTTATTAGCTTCAATTTTTCCGTAACGTTTAATGGCATCAGCATAGTCTAAGTAAACAGCTTGCTTACTGGTACCTACACCATAACCTGCATCACAACGTTCTTTGGCGGCACGGCTCGCCACATCACGGGGAACGAGGTTGCCAAATGCCGGATATCTTCTCTCCAAATAATAATCTCTTTCTTCTTCCGGAATTTCATTGGGCTTACGTGTATCACCTTTTGCTTTCGGTACCCAAATGCGTCCATCGTTCCTCAAGCTCTCACTCATCAAAGTCAATTTACTTTGATGATCACCGCTCACCGGAATACAAGTGGGATGAATTTGTGTAAAGCAAGGGTTTGCAAACAAAGCACCCTTGCGGTGTGCTTTCCATGCAGCCGTTACGTTACTGCCCATCGCATTCGTACTTAAATAAAACACATTACCATAACCACCGCTGCACAACAGTACGGCATGGCCGAAGTGACGCTCCAGTTCACCTGTTACAAGGTTACGGGCAATAATGCCACGTGCTTTGCCATCAATCATTACAATATCCAGCATTTCATGGCGACTGAGCATTTCTACATTGCCCAGCGCTACTTGTCTTTCCAATGCCTGGTAAGCACCTATCAATAACTGCTGACCCGTTTGGCCCGCAGCATAAAATGTACGTTGTACCTGTGTACCACCAAAAGAACGGTTGCTCAGCAATCCACCATACTCACGTGCAAAAGGAACACCCTGCGCCACACATTGGTCAATAATGTTACCGCTCACTTCCGCTAAACGATGCACATTTCCTTCACGTGCACGGTAGTCGCCACCTTTAATGGTATCATAAAACAAACGGTAAATACTGTCACCATCGTTCTGATAGTTTTTGGCGGCATTAATACCACCCTGCGCCGCAATCGAGTGTGCCCGGCGTGGACTATCCTGGAAACAGAATGCTTTTACTTTATAACCTAATTCACCCAATGAAGCAGCCGCACTGGCGCCGGCCAAACCGGTACCCACTACAATTACTTCCAGTTTGCGTTTGTTCGCCGGGTTTACCAGCTTACAAGTTGATTTATACGTTGTCCACTTCTTGTCTAAAGGACCTGCAGGAATTTTTGAATTGAGCATATCGTTCGTTTGAATCGAAATTATTTTTTGTTCGTGAGCTTTTGCAGCTCTGTTCAACTTCTGTTGCGTCGCACTCTTCATCGTCCTTAACACTATTGGACAACCCACCCCTTTCTATTACTCCTCTGTTTATCATCTTGCCACCCCTCCAAGGAGGGGATATACAACTTGCAACACATTTCAATCACTCAACTTATTACCAAACTCTATATCAAGCGTGGGCTGTGCAATGCAATTCGTACCTCGTACCTCTTACTTCGTATTTGGTTTTCTACTCCACCCACTTCAAATACATCGCTACCGGCATAGCAGCAAATAACAAGCAGATGATAACTGAATACCAAACACCGGCACTTGCCAGCAGTTTTAAAAATTTATTATTATGCACACCCACCGTTCTGAACGCACTTTGAAAACCATGCATCAAATGCCAGAATAAAGAAAATACTCCCAGCAAATAAGCAATTACCACCCACAGTTCACTGAAGGTGATTTTCATTAAGCCAAACATATCATGCATCATACCTGTAGCAGTAGGTAAAGGCTCTAATCCTGCATGTGTAAAACGGGCGGGCACCCAAAAATGCGTTAAGTGCAAAATGAGAAATAATAAAATAAGTGTTCCTAATAAACCCATGCTGCGGCTGTACCATTTGCTGCCGTTATTGCCCATTGGTTTGGCATAACCCACGCCACGGGCAGCACGGTTTTGTGCTTCCAGCATATAGCCCTGGATGATGTGCAGAATAAAACCGGCAAACAATCCTATCTCCATAATGCGAATCAACACCGTTGAACCCATGAAATGAGCAGCACGGTTAAACATATCACCGTTATCTTCAGGATTAAAAATGGAAAGATCTGCAAAAATGCAGGCGTTAATGCCGGCATGAACAATCAAGAAAGTTACCAGGAAAAGGCCTGTAAGACCCATCACTAATTTCCTGCCGATGGAGGAAGTAAACATTTGAGCAAACGTCATGATAGAATGGTTTTGGAAAGCCGCTGCAAATTTAAGCATCGGATGCTCTCAAAATTCAGCGCTTGCTAAATGACAATAAAAAAAGCTGCTTGTTCAGCAGCTTTGAAATTTTTTATGAAGAAGCATTAAAAACGGATACCCAAGGTAATGGCTCCTCTTACACCGGCCCAGGGCCCATCGAATATGGCTTTAGCTGATGTAGAAGTTACTTCTGCTTTGATGTTGCCAACCGGCAGGTCAATATCTTCAATGGTTTTACGGATATCGTTTTGCTCCAACTGTGTAAAAGGTGTAGATGGCGTTCCGAATAAACTTCCTTTACCTGCACCATAATGAGCACCAAGGATCCACCAGTCGAGTGTTACTGATTTGCCGAGAAACCACTGTGCCCCCAGCATTAAACCACCGCTGTGCGTTTTCATATCACCTGTAAGGTTGATGGACTTTGTTCCTGTGCCTCCGTTATATTCAATGGGAATGGTAGAAACATTAAAACTGGCAAAACGGTAATAAGGTGCCAGGTAAAAGCCACGGCCATATCCTTTTTTGCCTACATAAAATCGGAATTCCGGTGTAATGGAAAAATTGCTCAACTGTGCATTGTTGATGGCGTTTTCAATATCCCGGTCGCCATTGGCAGCATCATTAAGCGAGTTTTTAAACGGGAGGTTTCCTTCAGGCATAAAACGGATACCTAATGCCAGTGAGATATTTTTTTGCAGCACCCGTTCATATTGAAAGCTGAAGTTTCTGAAAGGCAATGCTGAAACGTTCAGTTTAAAAATGTTCATTTTTTGAGTGCTGTTTGACGGCTCTTTTCCGCTGCCGGTATTTTCATCAATCTGCTGGGCGGCAAGATGGAGTGATGAGCAAAGGAAAAAAAGACAAAGCAACTGTTTCATGATTGTTTTCATTTGATATGTTTTTGGGTATTCTAAATTACGATGTGTGGCATATTTCGGATTTATGGACTATCAAAATTAACCGGCAATACGGTTCATCAAGAGGCCATCAATCATCCGGTACAGGTGGAAGGGTTTGTAGGTACGCCAGTTCAGCAGTTCCATCAGTTCCAGGTAGCGATTGAGTTTAAGTTTTTTGAAATCATACTGACTTTGTTCGGGCATATTCAGAATCACCGTCCAGCCATTTTCATCGGCGGTGTTTTCATACCATTCCTCATAATAATCCCGTTCGCTGCTGTGAAAGTTGAGGATGTTTTCAGCAATGAGGATAAACTTGAAAATACCTTCATCCATCATTTTATCAATAACATCCCTTTTCAACGTCATGATGTCGTTTTCAATAGCATCGTTCCACTCGCCTATCAATTCAATTACCGCATATTTTTCTTCATAATCTGCAATAAGTACTTTGAGGTACATGGTACGGCTGCCAAATTCATCCCATTGCGGATGGATATAGTAGTTGTAAACAGTTTGAGAAAATTCAAACTCAGAGTAGGTTCGGCCAAAGAAGGGAGAACGTTCGTCTTCTTCGCTGGTATAAATATGCCGCCAGTTGTAGAAAGGTTCAATATCCTGCATACACAAACATCGTTAATGACGTAAGTGCAAAGTTCAAGTTTGAGCAGTTAAAAACAAATTAATTATCCAGTTCACCTTCTGCAAAAGCCGAAATCAGCAAGAGACGATGAGGTTGTACAAAACGGAATAAAGAAGAGAAAACTAATTCCTCCATTTCTGCTTTGCTTTTGCAATACGCAGCCTGTACCCGTGATAATTTGTAAAGCTGAATTTTACTGAAGGCAATGAAAGAAGCTTGTTGAAGATGGGCTTCCCGGATTTCAAATTGTGCAGCAATTTCTGCTGTGTCATTTGCGGTTAAGGGATTCATAGACATGGATTTGGTTTTATCAAAATTGGATTCCGATTCAAAAATAAAGAAAAAATCTGCAAATAAGCAAATCTATAAGGCTATTGTTGCTGCTGCGCTTCCTCTGCCGCCAATAAATCTGCCGTAACGGCCATTTCCGTTACTTCCATTTGCACATCATTGATTTCTTCAAACACATGGCCATCTTCATAGCCGACGGATACATAAACCGAAAGGGTTTGTCTTGAAATGCCTTTAAAAGTTCCTTTCATGGGACTGCAATCATTAAAGTTTCTGCCCACCGCCAGTTTTACATGATGTGTGCTTACCCACACATTATTGGTAGGGTCAATACCCATCCAGCCATAGTGCGGAATAAAGGCTTCCACCCAGGCGTGTGTGGCGCCCTCTCCCCTCATGCCGTTTTTATTAGGACAGATATAACCGCTTACATACCGTGCAGGAATACCGATGGTGCGAAGCAATTGCAACAACACATGTGCAAAATCCTGACATACACCACTGCGGTGTTCCAATATTTCGTCAACAGTTGTTTCAATAGTGGTAATGCCCTTGATGTATTTGAAGTTTTGAAAAATATAAGCTGAACAATGTTCTACCAACTGCATCACTGTTTTATCATCTGCTGTTATACTGCTGATGATGTGATGAATAGCATCTGTGGATTTAATTTCTTCTGGCTTGGAAAGTTCCAGCAGTTGAAAGTTAGATGCGATGACTGTTTGCATATCAGCTAATGTGCTGTTGTCATCGGGCAGTTTATCAACACCTGTAGTGCGAACGATGAGGCGACTGTCAATCTGCAATTCTTTGTGCGGTTCAGGTATGCTGAAATCTGCACAACGATTGCCCCAGTAATCAAGAAAGAAAAACAGTTCAGGTGCATCGCTGATAGTGATTTCATGATTGAGTATTTCCTGCTGTGGTGATGCCACGGGATAGATACGTACTTGGTTCACACTTTCAATAACAGGTCGGTTGTAAGTATATTTTGTAACGTGATGTATTTTAAAAACGGGCATAGAGCTAAAGAGTTATTCTACTGTTGTCATCTGACGTCCTCGTCTGATGACGTGTTGTATTCTGATTGCAATTCCGTCAGACGAGGGCGTCAGACGGACGTGTTTCATTTTTAAAGAGCGTTATGTTTTTCTAATGCGGTTCGTTAGACACGAACCATGGCGTGTACGTGTTACGCATACGAAAAGAACTGTTGTCCAAGCAGATGCGAAAATTTTAATAAATCAATTTTTGTTTCTTCCAGGAACCGCCGCAATGTAACCTGTTTGATAAAGTTTTCATCAGCAAATTTTACACGGCTGTGGATACGTCCGAACTCACGGTAAATGGTTTCTTTATTAGGCGGATTGTTTTCTTCCAGAATATCTTTTACATATTTTTCTAAGCGACTGAGTGTGTAAAAGACAGAACGGGGGAAATCATTATTAAAAATCACTTCATTCAACACGTTGCTGTTGGTAGTTGTACTGCGGTATGTTTTTAAATACAGTTCATAACCGCTAAGCGATAACAATAGATTGCGCCAGTACAAAATATCTTTATGGTCTTCAATCTGGAAATCAATTTGCTCAAATTGTTTTAAAGTAACATCGGCAGTAATAATACCTCGTTCAATAAAACGACCCACACTCATAAAACACCAGCCTTGTCCACGTGGCATGGTGGTATCTGTTACACCTACATAGGTGAGACAATGTTTGAGCAGATTGGTGAGTGTAGCGAGTGCATGTTCACCGCTCAAATGTTTTTCCAGCAAGGGATTGTTGACAGTGTGATAAATAAAATTCACTTCTTCCCACACTTCTTTGGTGATATGGTCCTGCATGCCTCTTGCATTTTCTCTTGCTTTGTTCACCAGGGAACGTATGGAGTTGTTATTTTTTGCATCGGTGATATGATATTTTAATACATCTGCGGTATTGAATTGAAGTTGATGGATTTCATCTTCATTCAAAGCGCCAAAGATTTGCAGCACAGGTTTCCAGGTGTGTACACCGTAGGGCCCTTTATCTAAACTGAGCACATAGTTGGTGTGAAGTACACGCAGGAGTCCTTCTGCCCGTTCCATATAACGGTTCATCCAGAACATTGAATCGGCAACACGGCTAAGCATAGAACCCCCTTCCGACTTCCCCCTGAAGCGGGGAAGCCACCATGGCACAAGCCATACTTTTCGAAGTGACTAATTTTATTTGATACATCTTGAACATTTAAACTCTCTGTAGTTTGTGATACTGTTACACATAGGATGATGCTATTTGCATATGCTATGATGTGTGCGACGCAAGGAACGGCGCCATGAAATACAATTGCTGGTTCCAAAAAATGTATTTCATCTCATCTCCTTTCCTCTTTTCCTCCTTTATCTCTTAGCTCTGTATTTCTTCAATCCACCACCCAAGTATCTTTACTTCCGCCACCCTGCGATGAGTTGACAACAAGCGAACCTTCACGCAAGGCCACACGTGTTAAACCACCAGGCACTATCTGCACACCATCAGGGCCGCAGAGTGCATAGGGCCGCAAATCAACATGGCGTGGTTGCAACGTGCCATTGATAAAACAAGGCACGGTGGACAACTGAATGATGGGCTGCGCAATAAACTCACGTGGATGTTTATTGATTTCATCTTTGAACTTCTGGAATTCTTCATCATTGGCTTTGTTACCCATGAGCATGCCATAACCGCCACTTTGATTGGTGCGCTTCACCACCATGCGATGCATATTTTCAAACACATGCCTGCGTTCCTCTTCATTACTCATTTGATAAGTAGGAACGTTGGGCAAAATGGGTTCTTCATTGAGATAATATTTTATCATGTGCGGCACATATGCATACACCGCTTTATCATCAGCTACACCATTTCCAAAAGCATTTGCAAGAGCAACGGTTCCTTTTCTGTAGGCACTCATAATACCGGGGATGCCGAGAATACTATCAGGACGAAACAACATCGGGTCCATATACTCATCATCAATGCGGCGGTAAATAACATCTACCTGCTGCAAACCCGATGTGGTTTTCATATACACTTTATGATTCTGGATGAGCAGGTCACGACCTTCCACCAACTGAATACCCATTTGACGTGCAAGGAATGTATGCTCATAATACGCCGAGTTGTAAATGCCAGGCGTTAATAAAACGACCGTAGGATTTGATATAGCTCTTGGCGATAACGCATTTAAATTATTATGCAGCAGCAAAGGATAATTGTTGACCATGCGTACATTGGCTTGTGCCAACAGTTCTGGAAAGAGACGTTTTGTTACTTCCCGATTTTCCAGCATATAACTAACGCCGCTTGGTGTGCGCAGGTTATCTTCCAAAATATAAAAGGTTCCATCTTCGCCACGTATTAAATCAATACCTGAAATGTGCACATAAATATCATGCGGCACTTTAATACCTGCTGCCTCCCGCAGGTAATGCGGACAGGTAGCAATGAGTTCTGCAGGAATGATGTTATCTTTTAAGATTTGCTGTTCGTGATAAATGTCTTTGAGAAATAAGTTGAGTGCTTTGAGACGTTGCTGAATTCCTTTTTCCACATGCGCCCACTCTGCAGCGGTGATGATGCGTGGCAGAATGTCGAACGGAAAAATGCGTTCAATGCCTGCATCATCACTGTACACGGTGAAGGTGATGCCCTGGTTCATGAAGAGTTCGCTTGCCAGTTTATCTTTCAGCTGCAGGTTTTCAATGCTGGTTTCCTGCACTGTTTGTACAAGTTTAGTATATGGTTCACGGATGCTGTGGTTGTACAGCATTTCATCAAACTGGTGTGGTTTGGGTGCGTATTGTTGTATTAATTGCTCAACGCTCATAGACAGTGGAAGGTAATAAAAAAGAGTTGCACTTCAACGGAATGTTGAGCAAGCAACTCTTGCAATGAAGATAAGGAAGAAAGAGATAGAAACTTGAACTGCCAGATTTAATTTTTATAGTTCCATTAGAAATTCGGTCAGTTGTTGATAGTTGGTGTTGATAATTGTTGATTGCTTTTGTAAATTGATGATTTGCTGAACAGATGGGGGAAATTCGATTGTTTGATTCAACACAGGCTCCACCACATCATAAAACTTTACAGGATGTGCGGTTTCCAAAATCATTCCTTTTGAAGAAGGATGAGTTTGCAAATATTTTTCCAATGCCAGGTAGCCTACTGCACCATGCGGGTCAAGTATATAGCCGTATTCATCATACACACGCTTCATGGTTGTTTTGGTTTCATCATCGGTAATACTGTAAGCAGATAATTTTTCTTTCAACTGCGGAAACTGGTGATGAAATAATTCGAGTATGCGAATGAAGTTGCTGGGGTTGCCTACATCCATCGCATTGGAGATAGTTGCCACTGCTGACTTGGGTTGATAGCTTTGCGTGAGCATAAACTGCGGCACTGTATCATTGGTATTGCAGGCAGCAATGAAATGCTGAACGGGTAATCCGCTGATGTGTGCAAGAATGCCTGCACAGATATTACCGAAGTTGCCACTGGGTACACAAATGATGGGTGAAGCCCCCCTTTCTTTCCATTGTTTATACGCAAAGAAATAATAAAACTGCTGGGGCAACCAGCGTGCTACATTGATGCTGTTGGCTGAGGTGAGAAATAATTCTTTGTTCAATGCTTCATCGGCAAAAGCTTGTTTCACCAATTGCTGACAATCATCAAATGTTCCGTTTACTTCTAATGCATGAATGTTTTTGCCGAGTGTTGTTAATTGTTTTTCCTGCACACTGCTTACTTTGCCGCTGGGGTAAAGAATTACTACTTCTACTCCATCAACATTGTAAAAGCCATTGGCTACAGCGCCACCAGTATCACCGCTGGTGGCAACGAGAACAACAACCCTGAGCGAAGTCGAAGGGTGTTGTACGGAGGTATTGAGCGAAGTCGAAATACCGTTCTTTATAAAGTCACTCAAGCACCTGCTCATAAACCGTGCGCCCACATCTTTAAATGCAAGCGTAGGTCCGTGAAATAATTCTAAAGATGAAATAGATTCATTGATGGGGACTAACGGAATTTCAAAATTCACCGTTTCACTTACAATGCGAAACAGCTCCTCATCTGGAATTTCATTGCCGATGTATGGTTTGATAACACGATAAGCAATTTCTTCATTGCTGATGTGTTCTATGTTTTCAATAAGGTCTTTATCAACCTGCGGAATGATTTCAGGAAAGTACAATCCTTTATCAGGCGCTTGCCCGAGTATGGTTGCTTCGCTGAAAGAAACAGATGGTGATTGTTTGTTGAGACTGTAGTAGTTCATGAATAATGTGCTGATGTGATAATTTGCTAATATGCTAATTGATGCTTCATAGAGACAACACCTTAAAATACAAAAGGTGTCGCCTCTACGCCACGCTCTGCAATTCTTGTTACATACGTTTTAAATTCAATTCCTAATTGAGTAAATGTTTCCTGCATAATCTGTTCTACTTCTTTTGCAGTTTGTTCTGTTTCACTCAGCATAAAAATACTGGGGCCGCTGCCGCTGATGCCGCCGCCGAGTGCACCTGCTTCTTTGCTTTTTGATTTTATGGCATCAAAGCCGGGAATTAAAATGCTGCGTACAGGTTCAATGATAACGTCTTCCAGACTTCTTCCAATCAACGCTGTATCATTTTTTTCGAAACCAGCAACAAGTCCTGCAATATTGCCCCATTGTTTAATGGCATCTTTCAGCAAAACTTCTTTACGCAGAATCTGTCGTGCATCACTCGTCTTCACTTCTATTTGAGGATGAACGACGGTAACAAACAAAGAAGGTGCATTCAACTTTACAATATCTAATGGATGAATAGAACGAATCAACGTAACACCACCCAGAATACAAGGTGTAATATTATCAGCATGTTTTACTCCACTCGCCAGTTTTTCACCAAACATGGCAAACTGTACCAGTTCATCATTATTGTATTGATTGTTTAATAAAAGATTGGCTCCTACTGCTGCTCCTGCTGCACTGGCTGAACTGGAACCTAATCCACTGCCTGGTTTAATTCGTTTTTCAATCTCTACTTCAAAGCCAAATTCATTATTGCAATGTTTAATGATTTCAAGCAACACCACACCTGCTACGTTTTTCTCAGCTTCTGTTGGCAGGTTGTATTCATCTTTATTGATGATGATAACTTTTGGTTCATCAATCAACTTCAGCTTCATAATATCATAGGGTTCCTGCAAAGCCATGCCGAGAATATCAAATCCGCAGACGAGATTGGCAACAGTGGCCGGACTCTTTACAACACAGCCCCCTCTAACTCCCCCGAAGGGGGAGGACTTAGCCTCCGATTGATTACCAGGTTGATTATTTTTTAATTTGCTCATGTCAGAAATTAATCATGCTTTATAAATTATAACACGCAAGAAGTCCCCCTTCGGGGGATTTAGGGGGCCGTTCTCATAATATCCGCAAACACACCACTTGCTGTAACCTCGGCACCAGCGCCTGCACCTTTAATCACCATTGGTTGTTCTTTGTAACGGTCGGTATAAAATAACACCACATTATCCTTTCCGTACAAATGATACAAATCATACTGCGGAGGAATATGTTGCAAACCTACTTCTGCACCCCCATCCCCTGAAGGGGAGTAAGAATAGCTTGCGACAAATTTTAATTTACATCCTGCTGCTTTTGCATCTTCATACAACTTCTTAAAATGTGCTTCTTCTTTTTTCATCGCTTCATAAAAATCATCTACGCTTCCCTGCATACAGCTTTCAGGTAGAAAGCCATTGCATTTGATTTCTTCCATTTCCATGGTCACACCTGCTTCACGTGCAAGAATTAAAATTTTACGCATTACATCCGTGCCGCTTAAATCCAATCGTGGGTCGGGCTCAGTATAACCTTCCTCCTGTGCCTGCTTAACCACATCAGCAAACAAACGGGTGCCATCATAATTATTGAATACAAAATTGAGTGTACCACTTAATACAGCCTGCATACTTCGCACCACATCACCACTGCGCATTAAATCATTGAGTGTACCAATAACAGGTAGCCCGGCACCTACATTTGTTTCAAATAAAAACGGCGCATTGAACTCGGCTGAAAGCTTTTTGAGTTTTTTATAATTGCTGTAAGCACTGGATGCGGCAACTTTGTTACAAGCTACAACAGCAATACTTTTTTCCAGCAAAGAAGCATACACTTCGGCAATGGCACCATTCGCTGTTACATCCACAAACACAGAGTTGCGTAGGTTTTTTTGAATGATGGACTGTACAAAGTTTTTCAGATTGGCGACTTCGCCATTTTGCAATGCATCTTCCCAACTGTTGATATCAATTCCGTTTTCATTCAGCAGCATTTTACGGCTGTTGCTTAATCCTGCAATATTCACCTGCAAGTGCAGGTTTTCTTCTAAAAATGAAAGTTGTTGTTTTAATTGTGCCAATAAACGTTTGCCCACATTACCGGTTCCTACTATAAACAGATTAATTTGTTTTTTAACTGTTTCAAAAAATTCTTCATGCAATACGTTTACTGCTTTGCGCACATCTGTTGATGCAACAACAGCAGAAATATTCCGTTCGGTTGAGCCTTGTGCAATAGCACGTATGTTTACACCATTACGTCCAAGTGCTGCAAACATTCTACCGCTCACACCTGTATGATGACGCATCTGGTCGCCCACCAAAGCAACAATGGAAAGCTCTGATTCAATTTTGAGCGGCTCTACTTTATCAGATGCAATTTCAAATTCAAATGCTTTATCAACTGCTTTCTTTGCTTTTTCTGCATTGGCTGCATCCACACCCACACAAATAGAATGTTCAGATGATCCTTGTGTAATCAAAATAACATTCACCTGTGCATTGGCTAATGCTGCAAACAATCTGCTGCTGAAACCCGGGATGCCCACCATACCACTTCCTTCCAAGCTCAATAACGCCAATGAACTGATGCTTGAAATACCGGTAATGATGCCCCCATCCCCTAAAGGGGGGTAATGCACACTCTCAGATTTTTTAATTATTGTTCCATTGTCAGCAGGCGCAAAAGTATTTTTAATCCAAATGGGAATATTTTTATTCAACACAGGTTGAATCGTTGGTGGATAAATGACTTTCGCACCAAAGTGTGAAAGTTCCATCGCTTCCTGGTATGAAATAGAAGGAATGATTTTAGCATTGGGTACCCAGCGTGGGTCGGCAGTCATCATACCGCTTACATCCGTCCAGATTTCAACGGAAACAGCATCAACAGCAGCCGCAAGTATGGCTGCAGTGTAATCACTTCCACCCCGGCCGAGTGTGGTTGTTACTTTATGTTCATCACTTGCAACAAAGCCGGGAAATACAATGATATTGGCCGATTGCTGCTGCACAAATTCATTGATGAAATTATTGGTGACAAAAAAGTTTACGGCGGCATTTCCGAAATTGCTGTTGGTTTGAATCACTTCTCTCGAATCTTTCCAAACACTAAGCACACCATTATGACTGAAAGCTGCATGGATGATCTGTGAGGAGAGCAGTTCGCCATAGCTCACTAATTTATCTTTTGTGCGGGCACTGCACTCACCCAACAGAAAAATACCATTGCAGATATCTTCAATTTCATTGCAGTATTTTTTAACCAGGCTCAACACGCTGCTTTGCTGCTGCACAGGAATCAATTCCTTTACTGTATCCAGGTGGCGTGTTTCAATTTGTTTGAGAATTGTTTTATACTCTTCATTGCCAGTGCTGGCCAGGGTACCGCAGTTGAGTAATTGATCTGTGGTGCCGCTCATGGCGCTCACCACCAGCAATACGGTTTGTTGTTTACTTTTTTCTTTAACAATGTCAGCTACCTGTTGTATAGCTTTGGCGCTTCCCATAGAAGTACCGCCGAATTTTAAAACCTGAAACATAAATAAATTGAATAAATAAGTGTTGAAATGAAGTACAGCAAAATGCCCGAGGGGTAATATGAAATTGTGCAACCCTTAACGGGTTGTGGTAGTTGTAATAATAGTTGTTCCTGTAAAGGACAACGATGAAGATGTGATATGTACTACCTGTTGCATGTGGGCACAAGATAATGAAGCCCTTTCACAGAACAAGTGTTAGGTTGAAAGTTTTTTAGAAGAAATATTTTTGGGTAGCAGAGGTTGGTACTGCTATGGAGCTTGGGGTGGCGTCGCACATTTGTACTGAAAATCATTATTGAACTTTTAAAGAAGGCACCGCCAACTAAAAGCCCATGCTTCATCCTAAACGTAAAATCATATCATAATAATCATGAGCAGTTGCAAATACCGGGCAACTTGAATATGACAAGTTTCTTTTTTTTCCTTCGAGTTTAACAGCTCGGATTAACTCCTGAAAACGCAGAACAATTAAAAACTCAGCAACATCACTAGCTGATTCCATTTTATCATCATTATACTTTTGATTTTCCATATAATCTTTATAAACCATCTGTAATTCTTCAAAACCAGTTATAGGAAAAATTTCTTTTGTTGAATTTTCCTCTTCCCAATCAGCTAGCCAATCTGTATCGTCTGTATCGCCAACTTTATCGTATGCAAATAAATGAAGGAACCATAAATCATAGTTTATTGTAAAGCCATTCATTTCAGCATACATGGCATTTATTTGAAGATTATCTTTTACCTTATTATAAAAGTGTGAGAAATATTCAACTAGCCTATCAGTTTCATGTAATAAGTTTTTACCCAAAAGTTTATTAAATGCTGTCGGAGGGCATTCAATTAATTTTTTTTCTGTAAGTACAATTGCTTCATCCAGCTTGTCCTCTTTTATTAATAAACTTATCTCTCCCAAAAGTTCAAAATTCATTTTTGCTGATTGTAAAATATTGAATAATAGATAACCAATCGCTAAGTTATCTTCAGTTCTTCATAAAATCAAATCACCCCAAAAGCAAAAAAAGCGACAACTTCCGTCATCGCTTCTAATCTTTTACAGTACTCTCTCTCCTACTGCACCATCACCTTATTGGAATAAACTGTTTTTAATTCACTGTTAATCACTTTTACGAGGTACACACCTCTTGCCATTTCAGGGTTCAGTTCAATCGTTTCTAATTGGCCTGTTCCGCTGATGTTTACTTTTCGGTTAAGAATGATTTTTCTGGAAAGCTCCACTACCTGCAACGTATGAATACCCGTTCCTGTATTATCAAACTGAATTTGAAATTTATTTTCAGTTACCGGGTTGGGATAAATGCTTATTAGTTCGCTGGTTGTTTTTGGTGAACGCTGCTGGTAAGTGCCGTTATTTTTTGCCGCACGGGGCAGCAGGTAAGCACTCGCCAGGTCAGAGGTATTAAGACCGGAGGGTGTTTGTGTAAAGGCAGGACTGGCAGTTAAACCATCAATATCCACTTTGTAATACAACTGGTTTCCGTTACTGCAGGCAATAAGCAATTCGCCCTTTTCATTAACAGCAGCTCCATTGGTAGTAAAGGATTCTGGCAGATTTTTTATCAGTCCAAGCAAAGTAGCCATCCTTTGTGTAGGATTGATACGATACACATAATTCCGTTGTGTGATGAGGTAAAGATTTCCATCCGTTCCTGCAACCATATCACCACCCCAGCTGGTGCAGCGGCTATGAATGGAAATTTCTTTATTGGCCGGTGCATCAGCTAATGAGCCAAGGTCAATCAGCTCCGGTTCATCCCCGGTACTGAAACGGAACAGATGCATACCATCATTAGTAATTGCATAACCCATCCCATCAGATCCCATGCACATACGGGTGATGTGATTGGCATCATCATTAAAATTTAGGGTGCTTAATAGTTCTGAACGGAAACTGTAAAAAACAAGTTCCTTGCTCTGAGGTTTTGTCCAGAGTAGTTCCGGAACACGCATCGGTATAAAAAACAGTTTTTGGGCTGACCTTGCATAGGCAAGAGCAGCAACCATCGTAGTAGTAGGAAATTCACCTTCTGCTCTTTGCGGCATAACCTGTTTTGTAAGGGCATTCCAAACAGGGGTGTTTTGATTATTACCATCAAACAGTGTACGT
The DNA here is from genome assembly GCF_045780045.1 of Lacibacter sp. MH-610. NCBI lineage: Bacteria > Pseudomonadati > Bacteroidota > Chitinophagia > Chitinophagales > Chitinophagaceae > Lacibacter > Lacibacter sp. MH-610. The sequence continues at coordinate 2,593,697 of NZ_CP116002.1, read as the reverse complement.
ACAGCAGCTCCTTTTGCAGCGTCTACCTGTTTGAGATGTATCCATTGAAAATTCTGGTTCTCTGCAGTAACCGCATACATCGGTAAAGCTTGTTGGGCCTTTGCAGATACTGTACCAATTAAAAGGCCATAAACGAGTAGATTTTTTTTCATGGCGTAACCTGTTTTTATTGACTTCAAAAGTTACTGCATTTTGCAGCAAAAAAAAAGTCCCGTAACAGCGGGACTAAAAAAAAATAATATTCGTTCTATGATTGCAAACTGGTGAGTGCTTTCTTTACAGAACCATGTTTCAACAATAAATCCCTGGCCTGTTCATAATTGGAAAGCCCGCTGCGGAGCATCAGCATTTTAACGCCCCTGTCTACCAGTTTTTCATTGCTCAGTTGCATATTTACCATGCGGTTATCTTCTACCCAGCCTAACTGAATCATAACAGAAGTGGAAATCATATTCAAAACCAGTTTTTGTGCAGTACCGCTTTTCATACGGGTGCTGCCGGTAACAAACTCCGGCCCCACCACCACTTCTATCGGAAAATCTGCTGCCTGTGAAACCGGTGAATTGGGGTTGCAACTGATGCTGCCGGTAACAATATTTCTTTTGCGGCATTCTTCCAGCGCTCCAATAACGTAAGGTGTGGTACCACTGGCTGCAATACCAATCACCACATCTTTTTCTGAAACATTGTGTATCTGCAAATCAGCCCAGCCCTGCTCTTTACTGTCTTCTGCAAATTCAACAGCGCTGGTAATGGCTTTTTCGCCACCGGCAATAATACCTAGTACTAAACCATATGGTACTCCGTAAGTGGGCGGGCACTCGCTGGCATCTACGATACCTAAACGTCCGCTGGTGCCGGCACCAATGTAAAAAAGCCTTCCGCCCATCAGCATTTTATCGCTGATGATGGTTACCAGCGGTTCTATCTGCGGGATGGCTTTAGCAACAGCTGCCGGTACAATACTGTCTTCTTTATTAATGTTGTGCAGCAATTCGGCCACACTCATATCTTCCAGGTGATGATAATTTGACTCCTGTTCTGTGATTCTTATAAATTCGCTCATAGTTTCTTTTTAACGGTGATATTCAACCAATCCTTCCATGGGGTTTTTCATAATACGCCCCAGTTGAAGACCATAGGAGTTGCAAAGTTCCTTTAAAACATCTTTGAAAGCAAATGCAACTCCTCCCACAAAATTCACAGGATACAGCCAGCTTTCTTTAAACTTATAAATGTGGTTGAAGAAGAAGTCATTAAAGCTGTCCTCAATAATATTTTCAATCATGTAATGACCCCTGTTTTCTGAAAGGAAAAGGGCAAAAGAAGCCATGTATTTATTAGGCAAAGGTTGCCGGTATACTTTATCCAGGATTTCCAAACGATCAGTTTTGAACTTCTGCTCAAACTTGGTCATAAGATCACCTTCAAAAGTATTGTACAGAAAATGCTGAATCACTTTGCGGCCCATAAAAGCACCACTGCCTTCATCCCCCAGAATATAACCAAGTCCGGGGCTGCTTTTGGCAATCCGTTTACCGTTGAAATAACAGGCATTGGATCCCGTGCCCAGGATGCAGGCAATACCTTTTGAACTGCCGCAAACGGCTCTTGCCGCACCCATAATATCCGTATCAACATCTACTTTTTTGGCGGTTGGAAAAACTTCCTTCAACGCTTTGCGGATGCTTTTTACATTCTCCGGATTGCCGCAGCCGGTACCGTAGTAATGAATGGCCGAAATCGTTTCTTTTTTGATGGCAGGCTTAAGTTCCTTGTTGAGCATTTTTACCATTTGCTCCGTGTTCATTAAATAGGGACTGATGCCGGTGGTAAAAAAAATCTTTTGCTTCTTTCCTTGAACGAGGCACCACTCCGCTTTGGTGGCGCCGCTATCGGCAAGTAGTTGAAATGCAGCCATGGTGATTCAGGTTGTTTGGTCCTTTAGTTCTAATTTATCAAAATCGGGGCAATACTCTGCACAATATGGTTTATTTTCATGAAATTGCAGCGGTTTTTATAAAATCCATGCATGAATCAAAAGAAACTTCAAATCTGGTTACCCCTTCTCCTTGCAATAGCTGTTTTCCTCGGAATGGTATTTGGGTATAAGCTCAAATCCAATATGGGTCAATACAGTCCTTCTTTTTTTGGTAAAGAAAAGAAAACATCCCTGCAGGAGATACTGGAACTGGTTCGTACCAAATATGTTGATACAGTTAATACAGATTCGCTGGGGCAGATGGCGATTAAGAATGTCATCAGTCAGTTAGATCCCCACTCTGTGTATATCCCTGCTGATTTTTTAAAAACAGTAAACGATGATTTAAAGGGAAGCTTTGAAGGTGTAGGTATTGAGTTTGGAATGATTGATGACACGGTTACTGTTTTGAAATTGTTTCCCAAAGGCCCGGCAGAAAAAGCAGGTATCAAACCGGCCGATCAAATTCTTTCTGCCAATGACTCCCTTGTTTCCGGTATTCGTTCAAGGGCTGATCGTATCCGCAAATTGTTCAGAGGTGAAAAAGGAAGTGAAGTAAAAGTAAAGTTGCTCCGTAATGGTCAACCGCAAACATTGGTGATACAGCGGGGAGTTATTCCGCTGAGTCCTGTAGATGTTGCATACATGATAGAACCCGGAGTTGGTTTTATAAGAGTGAATAAGTTTACCAATGATTCCTATGAGGAGTTTATGCAAAACCTGGAGCGATTGAAAAAAGAAGGGATGGCAAAACTTATTCTTGACTTAAGAGATAATGGTGGTGGTATGCTGGATGATGCTATTCAAATGGCGGATGAGTTTTTGTCTGATGCCAAAGAAATTGTTTATACAGAAGGTAAAGCATCTCCCCGGCAGGTATTTACTGCCCGGCGACCCGGCATGTTTGAAGAAGGCAAAGTGGTGGTTTTAATTGATGAAGGAAGCGCCAGTGCCAGTGAAGTGTTAACAGGCGCATTGCAGGATTGGGACCGTGGTACCATTGTTGGCCGCCGTTCTTTTGGAAAAGGATTGGTGCAGGAGCAGTTTCAGTTGAGTGATGGCAGTGCCTTAAGGTTAACCATTTCAAGATATTTCACCCCCATCGGCCGCAGCATTCAAAAGCCCTATTCCCGTGGAGCTACTGAAGATTACAATGAAGAAATCATGAATCGCTTTAACAACGGAGCCATGTTCCGCAACGATTCAGCAAATCATACCGGCCGTACTTATAAAACAAAAGGTGGCCGTAAAGTTTATGGCGGCGGCGGTATCAGTCCGGATGTTTTTGTGCCCGCTGACTCAGCAGAATTCCTCATGTTCAAACATCATGAAATGGTGAAAGAAATTATTGAGGAAGCAGCATTTGTTTATTACATGCGTAACCAGGCAAAACTCAAAGCCATTACTACACCTCAGCAGTTGCAACAGGAACTGCAGAACGATGCGGCTATATGGGCTGTTTATAATGAGCGGGCTTTGAAAAAAGATATGAGCCTTTCTGAATTTTCGGCAGCACATAAAAATGTACTTCTTCGTTATTTAGGTGCAAGGCTGGCGCATTTTCTCTGGGGACGGGAGGGTTATTATAAAATGATCAACCTCTCTGATCCAATGGTGCAGAAAGGATTGGAAGAAATCAGGAAATAAAATGATCTATATAAAAAGGCCTTCGTTATAGCGAAGGCCTTTTTGTGATGACAGGTTTTAGAAGTATGCTTAGTTTTCCGGTTTATTATCTATAGTTTCTTTCTTTTCTATTTTGTAAGAAAGGAATAAACCCAAGCCACCGCAAATTGCCAGCATGGAAAAATACATAACAGGGTTATCATCATCCAGGTGCATAACCTGCTCACTTAATACATAACCCAAAAACAACCCAAGACCGGCGCCCATGAGCAACAAACCCCATTTTAAACTGCGGTAAGGTGCAGGACGTTGGGTGTATTCTCTCGGATTTAATCCTTTTTCAATTAAGCTCATGTTTTCTTTGTTGCGCAGGTAAAACAAACCGAAAATGGCCGCAAATGCACTTATAAAGACCATTACTAATGCTAATTCATCGCTCATAATTTTAATTTTTTATGGTTGTATAAAATGGTTTCTGCAACCTATGACTACGGCAGGTGTTGACAGGTTACAGAATTTCAGATAAAAATCTTTTTTCGGGAAAAACTTGTCATTTTGTAACCTGCTGCATATATATGTAGTCTCATAAACCGAATGATGCAGACTGTTCCATCTGATCTTGAAGTGATTGACCAGGTTTTAAAAGGCAATCAGCAAAAGTATGAGCTGCTGGTAAAAAAATACCAGGCTTTTGCTTTTACCATTGCCCTGCGTTACACTAAAAACCGGGAAGATGCGGAAGAGCTGGCACAAAGTGCTTTTGTAAAAGCCTATCTCAATCTGAGAGATTACAGAGGCGATGCTAAATTCAGCACCTGGTTATATACCATAGTAAGTTCTTTATGTTTGAGTTTTTTGCGTAAGAAAAAGTTAGAAGTTCATTCGCTGGACCAGGAATATGTGTTTGAAAGGGCTGATGCCCAGGAAAGCAGTTTAAAAGCTGATTACATTGAACAACGTTCAAAGTTACAGTTGCTGAACAGAGCGATGGAATTGCTGCACCCGGATGATGCAAAACTGCTTACCCTGTTTTACAAAGCAGAGCAAAGCCTGGAAGAAATCGCCAAAATCCTGCACATAGAACCGAATAATGCCAAAGTAAAACTGCACCGGGCAAGACAACGGTTGAAGGAAACCATGGAAAAACATTTTGCACAGGAGGTGCAGGAAATCTTTTAATTTTAAATTTCATTTATATGAAACAGCAAATGGAAGAGCAATTGTGGAGTTATATTGATGGCAGCGCTACTGCCTCTGAAAAACTGTTTGTTGAAAAAATGCTGGCCACTGATGAGGAGTGGAAAGCCAAGTACAAAGAACAGTTAGACTTGCATCAGTTGCTGCTGAATGAAACAGAGTTAGAGCAGCCTTCTATGCGTTTCACTAAAAATGTAATGGATAGTATTGCAGGTATGGAACCCAAGGCTGCCACCCGTACTTACATCAACAAATACATCATCCGCTCTATTGCTGCTTTCTTTATTATTACTATCGGCGGATTGTTGATTTACTCCCTTTCACAGGTAAACTGGGGAGCCGCATCTGGAACTTCCGATATTATTTCTTTTACTACACAGGATTTAAAAATTCCCCAGGTTGATTTTTCAAAACTCTTCAGTAACCGGGTTTTAAACATTGTATTGATGACCTCCATTGTACTTGGGCTGATGGTTTTTGACGGTATTTTAAGACGGAAAAAGTCAGCAGCCTAACCTAACGCTTGTTTTGAAACCGTAACTTTGCGGCACAACAAAGGTTATGGACATAAAAAACAACATCCTTGAAACAATCGGCAATACGCCATTGATTCGTTTAAACAAAATCACCAGAGAACTTCCCTGTACAGTTGCTGCCAAGGTGGATTATTTCAATCCCGGCAATTCCATTAAAGACCGCATGGCTTTAAAGATGGTTGAAGTGGCAGAAAAAGAAGGCAAACTCAAACCCGGCGGAACCATTATTGAAGGTACCAGTGGTAATACAGGAATGGGTTTAGCATTAGCTGCCGTAGTAAAAGGTTATAAATGCATTTTTGTTACTACTGATAAGCAATCCAAAGAAAAAGTTGATATTCTGAAAGCGGTGGGTGCAGAAGTAATTGTTTGTCCCACCAACGTAATGCCTGAAGATCCACGCAGTTACTACAGCGTTGCCGCAAGGCTGGCAAAGGAAATTCCCAATTCCTTTCATATGAATCAATATGATAACCTGGCTAACAGGTTGGCGCATTACGAAACCACCGGCCCTGAAATATGGGAACAAACGGATGGTAAAATCACACACCTTGTGTGCACCGCCGGAACCGGTGGTACCATTACCGGAACAGCCATGTATTTAAAAGAAAAAAATCCCAACATTAAAATATGGGCGATTGATGTATATGGTTCACTCCTTACAAAGTATTTCCGTACCGGGGAAATTGATATGAATGAAGTGCATCCTTACATCAGCGAAGGATTTGGGGAAGATTTTGTGCCTAAGAATTATGATATGAGTGTGATTGATCAATTTGAACAGGTAACAGATAAAGACGGAGCCATCATGGCCCGTCGTTTAGCTAAAGAAGAAGGTTTATTTTGCGGATACAGTGCCGGCAGTTGTTTGCAGGGTTTGATGCAGTTAAAAGGCAGTTTAAAGAAAGATGATTTAGTGGTGTGTATTCTGCATGATCACGGAAGCCGTTATGTAGGCAAAGTATATAATGATCAGTGGATGATGGAGCGTGGTTTCCTGGATGTAAAAACATTTAAAGATATTGTTTCATCAAGAGCACATAATAAATAAATAACCGTAGCACCTGAACATACTGTAGCAGAAGCGGTAGAACTGATGAAGAAATATGATATTGACCAGATACCAGTAATGAATGGTTCCGGAATGGTTGGATCTATTTCGGAGAGTGGTTTATTCAGTAAGATTTTTTCAAACCCTGAATTAAAAAATGAAAAGATCAGTTCTGTAATGGAGCATACGTTTCCTGTTGTGGCATTTGATACACCGGTTGAGCGTTTGAGTACCATGATTACAAAAGAAAATGGTGCGGTACTGAGTAAAGATGAGGCCGGCAATTTTCATATTGTAACCAAATATGATCTTATACAATCATTAACGAGGTAAAACCAGGATGATTTTATCGTAAGAATGCCCCTGCAATAGCGGGGGCATTTACTTTTTTACGGGAGATTACCCGTTTTGGAATACGTAGAACTACGAGTTTGCTTTTCGCATCATTACGTTTTGGGTGGTAAATACTGATACGTTAAAATTGAGAATTTGTGCTCTTGTCCACAATATAGAGCGGGGCTACTTTTGTATCGGAAGTTGATTGATAACACAATCAACGACTAACTGAAAGAAAAACACTTAGAAACAATATCCAAATCCATTGAAATGCCAGAAAGAAAAATCCAATATCGGTCAACTTCCAAATTTTAAAATTACTTTTAAATCCGTACCTATAAGAAACCAGTATCGTTGAAAATCCAAAATGTCCTAAGAAAAGTTGTAGACCTTGAAAATTGCCAAATATCCTGAAAGACCACCAAAAGCCAACCGCATCAGATTCATCTGAACACGGAACCAAGAGAACCAAAAAGGCTGAAAAAGATCTGGATCCTACGAAAAACCGAAAAACCTGAATATCCATGTCCGTGAAATCCAGATCTTTTTTCTTTTTATTCGAATCCAATCCAAGTGTCCTGAATAATTTGAAAAGAGATAAAAATCCGGTTCGATTTTGCAAAACCTAACTGTTTATTACCTAACACCCGGAACCGCTTAAATTGAATTAAATTGCCTGTTTGAAATGAGCATGATTGTTCAAAATCAAACAGGCAAATTCATTTTTAATACCTCCGCACCGCAGCGGATTGTATCGCTGGTTCCCTCAGTAACCGAGTTGCTACACCTCCTGGGCCTGGAGAATGAAGTGGTGGGCATTACCAAATTTTGTGTACATCCCCGGGAATGGTTTCGTTCCAAACCAAGAATTGGAGGAACCAAAAATGTTTCCATTCAAAAAGTAAAAGAATTACAGCCCACGTTGATTCTGGCTAATAAGGAAGAAAATGTAAAAGAGCAGGTTGATGAACTGGCTCTCTCCTTTCCTACATACCTTGGCGATGTAACGGATCTTGCATCAGCTATTACAATGATCACTGAAACAGGAAAGCTTACCGGGACATCTCAACAGGCTGAAGTAATTGTACAGCAGATTCAATCCAATTTTTTACAACTGAAGGTTTCAAAAAAAGTACGGGCACTTTATCTCATCTGGAAAAATCCTTACATGAGCGCAGGCGGTGATACATTTATTGATGCCATGCTTGAAGCCGCCGGTTTTGAGAATGTACTTGCCCATCAAACCCGTTATCCTGTTGTTACGGTTGATGAAATACAGGAGTTGAACCCGGATGTCATACTACTGTCGTCCGAGCCATTTCCTTTTAAGCGGCATCATGCAACGGAATTAGCACAGCTCACCGGCATAAAAAAAGCAGCGCTGGTGGATGGAGAAATGTTCAGCTGGTACGGCAGCCGGATGCTGCATGCTCCTTCCTATTTTGCCAAACTCAGGGAAACCTTATTTTTAAACGATGAAACTGTTGTACAGGTATAATTTATTATTGGCAGGTGGTATTTATCTGCTGCTGTTTACGTTGCTCCTGCCCTTTTACAAACATGTATTTGATGTAGATGGAGTTGGTTACAGTCTTGTGGCGCAACATGTAGCGGAGGGGAATTTTACAAGAGCTATCAATGGTTTCTGGAGTCCTTTACATTCATGGCTTATTGCTCCTTTTATAAAAACAGGGATTCCGGTTGAATTGCTTTTCTTTTATTCCAATGCAGTTATTTCATTGGTGCTGTTATGGCAATTGAAAAAGCTCTTCCGTCATTTTCAATTTACGGATGAAGTTTCAACCTTTCTTTTACTCACATCCGTAGTGATGCTTTTGCAATTCAGTTTTTTTGAGCTGGCAGCTGATTTATTACTGCTTCCTTTTTTATTGGGCTATTTATTGCTTGTAGTACGAGCTGATTTTTTCAGCAATTACAAAGTGCAGATAGCCTGCGGGTTGCTTACCGGTTTTGCTTATCTGGCAAAAACATATGCCTTACCGTTTATTGTGCTTATTCATCTGTTATTGTTTATGTGGCAATACTATCGGTTAAGAATTGTTGCAGTAAAATCTTTTTTGTGTTTCATCTTTCCGCTGCTGCTTGTTATTACTCCGTGGATTATCCTCATCAGTTCAAAGTATGGAATGTTTACTATCGGTAATGCATCCCGGTTAAACCTGAGTTGGTTTTTAAAAGGTACATCTGTAGAAGGTGAATTATTTCACCAACCCATTGCTGCCGACAGCCCGGGTTGGTGGGAAGATCCTTCGTATTTCAAAGGAACAGTAGTGCATCTTTTTTCTTCAACTGAACTGTTTCTCAAACAGGTTCGGGTTTTCTTTTACAATATCACCGTTTATATCAAAACCTTAGCTGAGTTTTCAGCTTTTATGCCTGCGGTCATCTCAGGTTTTGTACTGTTTCTATTCAGAAAAGAGGAAACGCAGATGCAAAAGCTTGCTTTGTTTGTTCTGATTTTTCCGGCCGGTTATTTATTAACTTATGTTGACGGGCGCTATCTCTGGATTTTTCAGTTAGCCTTATTGCCGGTTGGTTGGTGGATGTTACAATCTGTTATAACTTTTTTTCAACTCAGGAAATTGTTCGTCAATTTTCTGTTTCTTATTTATAGTTTGAGTTTTCTGTTACAACCGGTAAATATTTTAAAAGATTATGCCGTAAGTGAGCAATGGAAAGAAATAAGAGAGCTGGCTGCTTATTTTACAACTAATAAGATATCCGGCAATTTTACGGCGAATAAAAAATCCTCCGAGTCGCAGGTAATTGCTTATCTCAGTAAGACTTCTTTTTATCATTTAACAAAACCGGATGTATCCTTTGAAGAACTTCATACAGCCATGGGCAACAATCACATCAACTATTTACTTTTTTATTATGATTCTGTGCAGGAAAAAGAAGCCGTCATCCACTTATACCAACAGAAAGGATACCGGGCTGCAGAAGTGAAAACAGGCGTTTTGATTTTTTCTATACCCTGATGCAGGTTTTTTTAACAGGGTAAACGCTAAAATTGCTCATTTTCACAGTTTAACTATCTTAGCGGCTCTTAAAATTGAAATTGTACACTCTTAAAAACAAACGATCATGGGCAAATACAGAGCAGGCGTATTATACGGAGCAGAACTGGAAGCATTACTCAATGATGCAAAAGACAACCAGTTTGCTTTGCCTGCAGTAAATACAATTGGTACCAATACAATCAATGCAACACTTGAAACAGCTGCTAAAGTAAACTCTCCTGTTATCATCCAGTTTTCTAACGGAGGTGCTCAGTTTATTGCCGGTAAAGGAATGCCAAATGATCAGTTACAGGGAAATATCCGTGGCGCCATCAGTGGTGCTTTACATATTCACAACGTGGCTAAATATTATGGTGTTCCTGTTGTACTGCATACTGACCATGCTGCTAAAAAATGGTTACCCTGGATCAGCGGATTGATTGATGCGGGTGTGGAATTCAATAAAGAAAAAGGTCAGCCTTTGTTTTCTTCACACATGCTGGATCTGAGTGAAGAACCGCTGGAAGAAAATATCCATACATCTGTTGAGTTTTTCAAACGCATGCAGCCCTTAGGTATGGGTATTGAAATTGAGCTTGGTGTAACTGGTGGTGAAGAAGACGGCGTGGATAACAGTGATATTGAAAATGATAAGCTTTATACACAACCTGCGCATGTTGAATATGCTTATTCTGAGTTAAGCAAAGTGGGCAAACTCTTTACAGTAGCAGCAGCATTTGGAAATGTGCATGGTGTTTATAAATCAGGAAATGTGCAGTTAACACCCATCATTTTGCACAACAGCCAGGTACATATTGAGAAAACATTAGGTACCGGACCAAAGCCGGTGTTCTTTGTATTTCATGGCGGAAGTGGTTCGCCACAACACCAGATTCGTGAAGCCATCAGCTATGGTGCTATTAAAATGAATATTGATACGGATCTGCAATGGGCGTTCTGGGAAGGTGTGTTGAATAATTATAAAAAGAACGAAGGCTACCTGCAGGGCCAGTTAGGCAATCCGGAAGGACCGGACAGTCCGAATAAAAAATATTATGATCCTCGTGTGTGGTTACGTAAAGGTGAAGAAAGTTTTATCAAGCGACTGGAAGTTGCGTTTGAAGATTTGAACTGTGTGAATCGTAATGCATAAATAACATCTTTTCATTCAAACAAAAACGAATGGCAAAAAGAGAAGAAGATATTGAAAAGAACTTGACAGGTGAAGACTTGCCTGAACATGAATTAAAATCAAGCTGGTTTAAACGTGTTCAGAAAGGAATCTTAACAAAATCGACTGATAAGAAAGAGATCCAGGAGGGATTGTGGAGTAAATGTCCTGAGTGTAAGTACACGTCCACTACACAGGAGCTGGCTGAGAATAAGTTTGTATGTCCGCAATGTAATTATCACCACCGGATCGGCAGTGCAGAGTATTATGATATTTTGTTTGATGGTGATGAGTTTACCGAGTTGTTTGATAATATCCGCTCCAAAGATTATCTGGGTTTTACTGATCTCAAACCTTATGGTAAACGATTGGAAGAAATCTGGAAGAAAAGTGATCTCCATGATTCCATCCGTGTAGCAGTTGGAAAAGTCAATGGCGAAGAAATTGTTGTGTGCTGTATGGATTTTGATTTCATCGGAGGTTCACTCGGCAGTGTGATGGGAGAAAAAATTGCAAGAGGCGTTGATTATTGTCTGCAGCACAAACTCCCGATGCTGATGATTTGCAAAAGCGGTGGTGCCCGAATGATGGAGAGTGCTTTTTCACTGATGCAGCTGGCAAAAATCAGTGGTAAACTCACACAGATGAGTAATGCACAACTCCCCTATCTTACATTACTCACCGATCCTACCTTTGGTGGTGTAACTGCCAGCTTTGGTATGCTGGGCGATTTGAATATTGGTGAACCGGGAGCATTGATCGGGTTTGCAGGGCCCCGTGTAATTAAAGAAACCATTAAGAAAGATTTGCCCGAAGGTTTTCAACGAAGTGAATTTTTGCTGGAGCATGGTTTCCTGGATCTGATCATCAACCGCAAAGAGCTGAAAGAGAAGCTGAGTAAGATATTGGTATTGTTCAGAAGTTAATTGAATGAATCTTGATATTGCAATCAGCTTTTGTTTTGCACAGGGCTGATTGCTTTTTTATTTTTATGTTGCTTCAATTAATTACTTTGATCCCACAAAGCTAACGGAGAACACCAGGATTTTACTTTGTGTACTTTGTGCCTTTGTGGGAAATAATGTAAAGAGTTTTTACAACTTTGTAATATGGAATTAAAAAACCGTTCCGCCTTTCATGAATATTTTTTCGACGATACACTCGTTGCAGGAATGGTATTGGCCGGCACGGAAGTAAAATCCATACGTGAAGGCAAAGTAAGTTTTGCAGATGCCTATTGTTTTTTTCATAAAGGTGAATTATGGGTGAAAGGTTTGCATATTGCTGAGTATAAATTCGGCACCACCAACAACCATATGGCGGTGCACGACCGTAAATTATTATTGAACAAACGTGAACTGAAAAAGTGGGAAGCCAAGCTGAAAGAAAAAGGATACACCATTATTCCGTTGAAAATTTTCTTTACTGAAAAGAACCTTGCTAAAATGGAAATCGGTTTAGGTCGTGGTAAAAAGCTTTATGATAAACGGGAAACGATTAAGAGCAGAGATGTGCAGCGGGAGATGAAACGGTATTTGAAATAAAGTGAATGGCGCCGCAGGCGCCATTCTTGTTTTCACATTGTGGATAGTTTTATGGTATATGTCAACTTAGGTCATAGGGTTTTAGAATTTATAAGTCAATCCTACTTTCACACTTTGATTAAATACACGGAAATTTTGATTCTTATCCAGCCTGTTGAAACCTCTTTCAAATGCTGCACTCACACCAATGCCACTTTCTGATTCATAACCAATACCGCCAGTTACACCCACATCCAAACGGTTGAACTGATTGGTAATATCCAGATTGGTATTAAGGAGTGAAAAGCCCAACACGTTAACATCCGCTCTTAAATTATTATTCACCAGGTAACTTACTTGCGGACCTGCAAAAACGGTAAACCCACCGGCAGGTTTTACTTTGAGCAGCACAGGCATATCTACATAATGCATTTGTGAAGTGGCACGTGCATTCAATGCATCAATCTTTAGGGCATTGATGGTGAGATTACCTCTTACACCATAACCTCTTTGTGTGTAAATCAAACCGGGCTCAATGCTTATACCATCAGCAACAGGAATATCAACTGCAGCACCTGCATAAAAGCCTGTTCTGTTTCTTTCGGTGAGGTAGCCATCTGTTTTATCAATGAGTGAACCGAAGGTTTGCTGTGCATCACCTTTCCAGGTGGATTTGATTACACCTGCTTTAATAACAGGTTTCACTTGTGCAAAGCTGAAGGAACTGAAGAGTGTAAATACAATTACAGTTGGTAAAAATCTTGCTTTCATACTATTGGCAACAGGTTCTTTATTTCCTGTTACCAACCAAGAAGTAAAAACCTTGCTGACGGTTTCAGCAAGGTTGAAAAGATTTTGTTAAGGAATTTTAATCTTCAGTTTCTTCAGCAACTTCGTTTCCATCCCATTTTTCGGAAGGAAGTGTCAAGCAGAATTGTTCATAAAAATGAAAATACTCAACTAAAGAAAGTATTGGTAAGACAAGTAACATCGAATTTTTAGACGCTATACCAGTAATAAAAAGAAAAAATATTTCTGATTTTTGAAGTCGTAATGATAATAGGAAATCATTACGTAAAAAGAATTTTAAAATTGCAAAAATTAAATAGTTTAGTATGAAAACCTGTTCATAAAACGAAATGGTTTTCAAAAAGGCTGTGAAATCAACAAAAGCAATATTTATAAAAATGTATATTACTGCTTTTGTTATAAGCCACCCAAGAATGAATATTGAAGTGTTTTTCATATTGCAAAATTTCTATTCAAAGAGTTCCCCCTGGTTCGTCTTCTCTTCCTTCACCCATTCCATTTCAATGCTCTTATTAAAATCTGTGAGTTTAGCTCCTACTGCTTTCCAGCCCATCACTTCAGCAACTTTGGCTAATTTAATTTTTGCTTTACGCACCTGTGTGCCACGGCCACTTTGCATGGCCAATACAGGTTCTTCATCTGTGGTAACCGCTTCTACATAATTACCATCGCCTTCCTTAATAAAGAAGAATTTATTTTTAAGCGTCGTCGTTTCAATCTTGAAGCGTTTTACATTGTATTGGTATTTATCATTATCAAGATAAACAGCAGTAACAATGCTTTCCGGTTTGAAACGCTCAATGAGTAATACGTTTTCAGGATCGAAGCGTTGCGTTAATTCCTGGTCAGTGATTTCATAATTCCCATCTTTATAAATCACCAGAATGCGGTCATCTGCTTCAAACATACCGAGGTACATTCCCTTCTCTTCAGTATTCAAGCGACCGAACTTATCATCAAACCACATTCTCTTGCCGCTCAGTGTGGCTTTCCCTTTCTCTTTAAACTTCACACTCTTTACAGGATACTTCGTTACCTGATTACCCATACTGCTGCGACCTTTGATATCCAGTTCTTCAAAATAAAAATCAAACTCTTTAATTCTCGCACTGCAGCTGGGACTTAATGCAATCTTCACAACTTCTGCTTCACCATTGGGGTTTACGCTGAAATAATGCACACGGCTTTTATCATCACCCTTGGTTAAATCATATTCCTTATCTCGTGTTACGCCTGTTACGTTGAAACGCTTGGCATAGCTCACACCGCCTTTACCATCCGCATAAATCATATTATACGTAGTGCGTTCATCATTCTTTTGAAACACAGCTGCATGAATAATGTCTTTGCCGATATACACTTTGTCACCCACCTTCACCACTTTCATGATGCCGCGCTTGGTGAAGACGATGATGTCATCATAATCACTGCAGTCAAACAGGTACTCATCTTTCTTGATGCTGGTACCGATAAAACCATCTTCACGGTTTACATACAGTTTGGTATTGGCAATCGCCACTTGTTTCACCTGGATGGTTTCAAAGGGTTTGATTTCGGTTTTACGCTCACGGCCCTTGCCGTATTTTTTCAACAGATTTTCATAATAGGCTACGGCAAAGTCAACCAGATTGTCCAAATCATGTTTCACCTGTTTGATATCAGCTTCCAAGCCTTTGATTTGTTCATTGAGTTCATCAATATCCAAACGATAAATACGACGTACAGGTTTTTCAGTAAGCTTTAAAATGTCTTCTCTTGTAATATCTCGGCGTAATTGTTTTTTGAAAGGCACAAAGGCTTTGTCAATCGCTTCTATTACTTTATCCCATGTTTCATGCTTTTTCTCCAGCTCTTTGTATATCTTTTCTTCAAAGAATATTTTTTCAAGCGAAGTATAATGCCACTTCTCCTGTAATTCACCCAGCTTGATTTCCAGTTCTTTCTTCAGCAGCTCTTTGGTTTGATCAGCACTGTACTTGAGCAATTCACTCACACCCAGGAACTGCGGTTTTTGATCCACAATCACACAGGCGTTGGGTGAAATGGAAATTTCACAATCTGTAAATGCATATAAGGCGTCAATGGTGATATCAGGTGAAATGCCGGGCGCTAAGTCTACCTGTATTTCTACATTGGCAGCGGTGTTGTCTGTTACTTTTTTGATTTTAATTTTCCCCTGGTCGTTGGCCTTTACAATACTCTCCATGAGTTGTGTAGTCGTAACACCGTAGGGAACATCTTTAATCAACAATGTTTTCTTATCCAGCTCTTCAATGTGTGCACGCACACGTACTTTGCCGCCACGCTTACCATCATTGTAATTTTCCGTATCAATCATGCCTCCTGTCTGAAAATCAGGAAGCAGTTCAAAACGCTTGCCTCTTAAATATTTGATAGAGGCTTCAATGAGTTCACAAAAGTTATGCGGTAAAATTTTTGTAGACAGACCAACAGCAATACCATCAGCACCCTGCGCCAGCAGCAACGGAAATTTCATTGGCAAAACAACAGGTTCATTCTTACGACCGTCATAACTCAATTGCCAGTCTGTGGTTTTATTATTGAACGCTACCTCCAATGCAAACTTGCTGAGACGTGCTTCAATGTAACGTGGTGCTGCTGCATCATCACCTGTACGCACATCGCCCCAGTTACCCTGTGTATCAATTAATAAATCTTTTTGGCCCAGGTTTACCAATGCATCACCAATACTTGCATCACCATGGGGGTGGTATTGCATAGCCTGCCCAATGATGTTCGCCACTTTATTGTAACGTCCATCATCCATTTCTTTCATGGCATGAAGGATGCGGCGTTGCACCGGCTTCAATCCATCTTCAATGGCCGGCACGGCACGTTCAAGAATTACATACGATGCATAATCAAGGAACCATGTTTTATACTGGCCCTGGATACCACCATCCTGTTCAAAAACACTTTCTTTCTTTTTTGCTGCACTCATTTTCTAAAATTCAATTTTATGTAGTCGGCGCAAGTGCTGCTATTGAGCTTCTGTTGCGTCGCACTCTTGTACGTTATTAATTCTATTCGGCAACCCACCCCTATTAATCATATTTAATGTTTATCACCCAGCCACCCCTCCCGGGAGGGGATAAACATGCTGCTACTCATCTTTTGCAGACTTTCCAATTTTGCCCAAATGCGTAAACTTAAATCCGTTTTCATATTTCAACCCATAACCAAAAAATCGGTCCATACTGGAATGGCCGAATAGCATCAGACCGAGGTACCCAATCCATATCAAATCAGAAAAAATATTGTTATCTACGATTATGATTCCTGCAATTATTAATACTGCTGCTACACCTTTATGATGAAATAAATTATAGCTCCACGCTCCTACTTTATTGTTTACCAAATAACCGAGCATACTTACATCAGGCCCTAAAAACATTAATGCATACCACCACCATTCAGCTTTAGCAAAATATAAAAGCAAAATGGATAAAATCCACATCGCCAACTCTTCTAACTTTAAAATAAGTTTCATGTTTTTTATTTTTCACCTCACCCTCCTTCTCCCTCTCCAAAGGAAGAGGGAGCGGCGCTGTTTTTCTTTCTCAAGCATTTTAATTACCACTTCGTCTTTCGTCTATTACTCATCACATTTCAACCTCTCCAATTTTAATCATCATCTTTAATAAGCAAGGGCTGTGTGTTGATTTTCCCTCTCCTTTGGAGAGGGATTAAGGGTGAGGTGATTAGCTTTCAAACAACACCCCCGCCTTTTTCTTCACTTCAAAATCTTTCATGTTTTTTACATTGCCCTGCACATCGTACACATCGGTTGCAATTAACTGCTTCAATCGCCATAACAAAAATAGATCACCAGTAGTGTGTTTGGCTTTGTTTAAAAATGTATGAATGATTTTGCTGGCTTTTTGCCAATCACCGCTGATGTAGCTTTTTAATTCACTGTCATAAAAACTCACTTCTTTCTGAACCAGTTTCTTACCGCCTTCCAGCAAACGAACTCCTTTTTCTTCATTGCATAGTTTTGTCCATTCATCAGGATCCACTTCAAACTCACTCGTAGTGATGGGCCGTGCCAGGCGTTTTGCCTTGAGCATTTCCTTTGGCTGTATTTCACTGATCCATTGCGGATAAAAAAGCTGCCCCTTCTCATTAATAAACGGCAGATTGTTTAAATACAAAATATAAATCCTGCCCTGGTATGCTTTTAACTGACTCATGAGCCAGTAATAACCGCTCACATCATGTTTGTTTTGTGCAGACCATATCCATACCTTCTCTTCTTCATCAGCAGTGAGTTTCTCTATCAACTCAGCTACGAGTTGGTTATCATCTACTAAGCCTTTATCTACGCCACCATCACCATCTCCTCCGCTCAATACTTCCCGCCACCAGTTTTTGCGGGCTTCAATCCCTTCTTCGGTGTAAATATCTTTGATGGGCCCCACCGCATAATCATCTCTTACCAATAACACTTCACCTTGTAACGTTTCATCCAGTTCAATTGCCTGTTGCAGAATCGTAACATCAGCTTCGTTAAATACTATGTGTATCATAATTTAATTTATAATTTAGTAATGGATAAGTGATAATGGTCGCCGCTCAAACAAATTCTCCATTATCAATTATTCGATTATCAATTAGCCACCTCTTCCACCAAATCCAGTTCCACTTTCAAATTCCCGATAATAAACTCCTGTCGCTCCTGCGTGTTCTTACCCATATAATATTCCAGCACTTGTTGAATATGAGTTTCAGGTAACAACATCACCGGTTGCTTGCGCATTTCAGGACCAATGAAACGTGCAAACTCATCAGGGCTTATTTCGCCTAACCCTTTAAATCGTGTAATCTCCGGTTTGCTACCGAGTTTTTTAACCGCAGCTTGTTTCTCTGCTTCATCATAACAATAAATCGTTTCCTGTTTGTTCCGCACACGGAACAGAGGCGTTTCCAAAATGTATACATGACCATTCTTCACTAAATCAGGAAAGAACTGCAGGAAGAAGGTCATCAGCAGCAAACGGATATGCATACCATCCACATCAGCATCCGTTGCAATTACAATATTGTTATAGCGGAGATCTTCATAACTGTCTTCAATATTCAACGCATGTTGCAAAAGGTTGAACTCTTCGTTTTCATACACCACTTTTTTCGTGAGACCATAACAGTTCAACGGCTTTCCACGCAGACTGAATACCGCCTGTGTTTCTACATTGCGACTTTTGGTAATACTTCCGCTGGCACTGTCACCCTCAGTAATGAAGATGGTGGTTTCTTTTTGTTTTTCCAGGATGGCATCTTTGTCTTTACCACTTGGTTCATCGTTGTAATGAAAACGGCAATCTCTCAATTTCTTGTTGTGCAGGTTGGCTTTCTTGGCCCGTTCATTCGCCAGCTTTTTAATACCCGCCAGTTCCTTGCGTTCTTTTTCATTCTGCTCAATACGTTTCTTCAACGCTTCGGCAACGGATGGATTTTTGTGCAGATACAAATCCAAATCCCTTCCTAAAAAATCACCCACAAAGTTTTTCATCGTAGGCCCATCAGGATACACCACGGTTGAGCCTAATTTGGTTTTGGTCTGACTTTCAAACACAGGCTCCTGTACACGCACACTTACAGCAGCACAAATACTTCCACGAATATCAGCCGCATCATAATCCTTCTTATAAAAATCACGGATGGTTTTTACAAAGGCTTCACGGAATGCGGCAAGATGTGTACCGCCCTGTGTGGTAAACTGACCGTTTACAAACGAATAATATTCTTCGCCATACTGGTTTTCATGCGTTATAGCCACTTCAATATCATCACCCTTTAAATGTATGATGGGATAACGCAGTTCATCTTCATTCGTTTTGCGTTGCAGCAAATCAAGCAGGCCGTTTTTGGAAACATATTTCTTGCCGTTGAAGTTGACAATCAATCCTGCATTGAGATAACAATAATTCCAGAATTGATTATCCAAGTACTCATGAATGAAATGATAATTCTTAAATACGGAATCATCAGGAATAAACTCAACTTCAGTGCCATTACTTTCCGTTGTTTTTTCTTCTTTGTGTTCTTTCTTTAAAATTCCTTTTTCAAACTCGGCCGTTTTTTGTTTACCGTCACGAAAAGCGGTTACTTTAAAATAATTGCTCAAAGCATTTACCGCTTTTGTACCCACACCGTTCAATCCCACACTTTTTTGAAACACATTGCTGTCATACTTGGCGCCTGTGTTAATCTTGCTCACCACATCCACCACTTTACCGAGGGGAATCCCACGGCCATAGTCACGCACACGCACCACACCTTTTTCAATGGTAACATCTACTTGTTTACCATAACCCATTGTGTGTTCATCAATGCAGTTATCAATCACTTCTTTAAGCAACACGTAAATGCCATCATCGGCACTGCTTCCATCGCCCAGTTTTCCGATGTACATACCCGGGCGCAGGCGAATATGCTCCTGCCAGTCCAGCGTTCGGATGGAATCTTCATCGTAGTTAAACAGGTTCTTTTTTTCTTCAGCCATATTGGATGTTTCTGGTTTGTAGTTTCTTGTTTATCCGCCGTTGCTTTTTGTTAACTGCCATAGCTTAAGCGAAGGCAGCAGCAAAGGAGGATTTTTTGGTTACGGGCTCTTGTATTTCATGGCAACGGTTTTGCCACGCTCGTTTCATGGTTCCGTTCTCCGTGGCAGCATAACCACTATCTATACATTGAGCATTGTTCTCAAATCGGGCAAATATAACAAAACGCCTCTCCCTCTCAGCAGCATTACTTTTACACACCCATGTGAATAATTTTTGGCCTGTAACTAATTATTATGCAATTTCGCAGCACAATCTTTACAGCATGGATAAGAAGATTTATACACTCCTCACTATTTTCATTATTTACTTTGTTACAGCCGTTTCTATGTCGCTGTTTCCCGGTGCACAAAAAGTATTAACTGCTCTTATTTTTGGCGGTTTAGGAATTGTGCTTTTCTTAGGCGCCTTCATGATTTGGGTGCTTAATCGTAAAAACGAAGGTTAATCCCCCTGCATGGCAAGGGCCATAGACAGCTACGAACAATTTTATCCCAAGGACAGGAAAGCCTGGCGCAACTGGCTTTCCAGAAATTTTGACAAATATCCCGGCATCTGGCTCATTTATTATAAAACGGGCAAGAGCAAACCACGGCTTCCGTATAGTGATGTGGTAGAAGAAGCCTTGTGTTTTGGCTGGATTGACAGTCTACCCCGTAAGCTGGATGAAGAGCGAAGTATGCTACTCCTTACACCCCGCAAACCCAAAAGTGTGTGGAGCGATATCAATAAACAACGTATTGAAAAACTCATTGCCAATAAACTTATGGCAGCTCCCGGTTTAAAAGCCGTTGAAATAGCCAAACAAAACGGAAGTTGGGATACCTTAAGCGCTTCCAACTATGCTGCTGATACAAACGAACTTCCTAACGATTTTCTCAAAGCCTTCAAAGGCAAAGCAGCAGCGCTGAAAAATTTTAAAGCTTTCTCTCCTTCCATCCGCCGGCAATTTATGTTTTGGATTGAGAGTGCCAAAACAGAAGAAACAAGAAACAAACGATTAGCACAAACGGTGCTGATGAGTGAGGCGAATAAAAAGCCCGGGCCACAGGGTTTTAAATTATGATGCCATTACCTGCCATCATATTACTTACGTTGATAACGATAGCTGTAATTACTAAAGTAAGTATTGTTGATGTGTATTATCGCAAACTTAAAGGTGATAAGGATGCAAAAGGAAGAGTAGCTTTTGAATCTGTATTTGGTCGCCGTGTATCCTTTAATATTCAAAGCTATATATTAGTCAAAGAGTTACCGCCATTTCCTGAGAGCTACAGCGTATATATGAAATATCAGCAACGAGTAAAACGGCTTAATCGTTTTATTTCCTTTTGTTTCTTTTTGCTGATGTTGTATGTTGGTTATAAAATAGTAATAATGGAAATACACGGAGAGTGATAATCTTTTTAATAAATCGACTTTTATAAAAAATCTTCCTTGTTATTAATGTTTCCATGGCAACTCTTATTTTTATGCAATGAAATACCTCTTATCCTCTATCCTTTTCTTTGTTTCAGCTGCAGCCTCTGCTCAGCAACAGGTGGAAAGCATTCAGCTTGATAGCTGCAAACAATTCAGTACCTCTTACAGTGATGCGTTTGATGAAATGTTTATCCGGGTGGAGCAGCCTGCCAAATGGAACAACAGTAAAACCAGCATGAACGATTTTTTTGAAACCTTCTTCAAACCCTATCTTCAAAAAAGGGCCGGCGGACGAGTAACATTGAGCTTACTCATTAATAAAGAAGGACGCTGCTGTTTTTACAAAGCGCAACCTAATAGTAATGTGCGTCCTGATTTTAATGAACTGAAACGGTTATTGGATCAAACAACATGGTCGCCTGCCCTGCAAAACGGTCAGCCCGTAAAATCGGCCAAAGTATTGTTTCTTGATTTTGATGGAAAGAATGTGAAAGTAAGTTCTATTGATTAGCCAACCGGTCTTTCACATAGGTAATTTTCGTTTTACCATGAGGCGTGGGTTTTCCTTCTGCATTTACATTTACAAAAACAATCCGCTCAATGGTGAGAATGGGTTCATGGGTAAGTTTGTTCCGCACTTCGCAACGCATGGTAAGTGAGGTATTACCGAAATGAGTGGCTAAAATGCCAATCTCAATTATATCGCCCTGCTTAGGTGCAGAAATGAAATTGATTTCAGAAATAAACTTGGTCACCACATGTGGGTTCTCCAGTTGAACTACTGCATACAAAGCGGCTTCTTCATCAATCCATTGTAATAATCTTCCGCCAAATAAAGTACTGTTTGGGTTCAGATCTTCCGGCTTTACCCATTTACGGGTATGAAAATTCATTTCTGGTTGTTGCATCATTGAAGTTACACATTTACTTCTTTCCCGGAAGATTGAAGGTTGGTTTCTTCACCGTCGTTTTATTAAACACATAGCTCAGTGTCAGGCGGTAATTCCTTGTTTGTGTTTGATTGAAACTTTCAAGGTTGAAGTTGGGACCAAACGTAAAAGTTCTGTTCTGCTGCTGTACAAACGGGTCAACGGCATTAAGGGTAATGATGAATTTCTTTTTTAAGATTTTTCGTTGAATGCCGATGTTCATATTCACATTACTCCGTACGGTTCCTTGTGGATTGGCAAAACGGTTAAAGGTGAAGTTGCCGGTAAACGTCCACAAATCGGTGGGATTGAAATTGGTGTTGATGTTGGAAGTAAACGATCCGCCATCACGGAACTTGCGGTTGATTTTATCAAAGGCCCCGTATTTACTGTAGATATAACTGGCGCTGAAATTGGCACGAAGCTTTTTGGAAAAAGTAAGTCCACTCCAGCTGCTCAGTTCATATTCCTGCCGGGCACTTACATTATCCCAGGTAACAATCGTTTTACCATCCGTTTGCAGTGTTCTGATTTGTGCAAACACATCTTCCACCAGATTATACCCGGCTCCGATGTTGAAGAAAAACTTTTCTTTTGTTTTTCCGGCCACTACATCAAACGTATGAGAGAGCGTTGGTAACAAAGAAGGATTCCCGTAACGGAGATTATATGGATCGCTGTAATCAATCGCAGGATTTAGTTCTCCAATACCCGGTCTGCGGATGGTTCGCCTGTACGCAAAGGTTAGATTGGTTTTATTAGACCAACTCCGGTTCAAGTTGGCAAAGGGTAAGAAATTATAGTAACGGTTAAAAGCGGTTTGTTTGGTAATGGGGAATTCAAAATAAATATTGGTTTGCTCCACGGCAGCACCGGCACTGATGGAAAAGCCGGGCTTAAAAATATGTTTGGCAGATGCCCTGGCATTGATCACATCCTGGTGAAACTGAAAATCATTACTCAGCAGATCTACTTTTAAAAAACTGTTTTCAGGTTTCTTTAAAAATTCGGTGGTGAGCAAAACATCGCTGTTGCTTCTGTTGTATAATGCCCCAACTGAAATGCTTGTTTTCTTATTCTTCAGCATTTTATCATAAGCCACATTCACCGTATAACCGCTAGTGCGGGTTTGGTTTATTTGCTTTTGGGTGGAGTCAATGCCATTGGGCAACCCGTTATCCGGATTAAAAAAGCTTTGGAAAAAATTCCGTGTGTTACGGTTCCAGCCCCGGCTGATGCCGGTGATGATGCGGAACTGTTCTCCGGCCTGTTTCCCTTTGCGGGTATATGTAAAATTGATATTCGGGTTACGGTTATAACCTTCGGTATTAATCAGTCGCTCACTCAGTCTTGAAATGGCATTAAAGCGATTGATATTGGTAAAACGGTTGAAGCCTTCATTATCATAACCGTTTTGATTGTATTGGGCAACCAGGTTGATGATGTTACGTTTGTTAATATCATAATCCATATTCAACCGGAAGTTGGGTCGGATATTTTCATTGTCAGAACGGTTATTAATGTTGAGCTGGTTGCTGGAGTCTTTGTAAAGATTGGTGCGGTAACTGTACCCTTCACTCTGAAAACGGTTATAACCGGCGCCTGCATTGAGGTTTATGGCAAAGCCCTGTTTACGATAGTTGAAGTTGGCGCTGGTGCCCAACTCACCCCTGGTACCACCGTATACATTTACCCTTCCGCCAAAGCCTACCCTTCCTTTTTTGGTAACGATATTAATTACGCCGCCCTGCTCATTGGCAAATTGTGGCGGCGGATTGGTAAGCACTTCAATCTTTTCAATGGTACTGCCGGGCATGCTTTCCAGCAGATCCTGTAGCTGCTGCATGTTGAGCTCAACAGGTTTATCATCAATTAAAATCTTAGGTTCTTTTCCACGAACTAAAATTTTTCCGTTAGGGTCAGTAGTCACAAGGGGCGTTTGTTTCAGAAGTTCTGTGGCAGAGCTTCCGTTGCTCAAAGCACTTTCGCCCACGTTGAAAGTGATATTACCGTCCTTGTTTTCGATCAGTGGCTTTTCAGCATAAATAATCACTTCTGTTAATTCAACTGACTGGTTGCTGAGCAGAATATCGTTCAGGTTAAAATCATAGCGCTCGGCCCGCAGGTGAATGCTGTCAATTTGTTTGGGTCTGAATCCAACCGCCGAAATACGGATGCGGTAATAACCAAAGCCCAGTTGGTTGAATTGAAAGCTCCCGTTTTTATCCGTCAAAAAGTGTTGAGATCGGGTTGAGTCTGTAAAAGGGATGACGGAAACGGTAGCGGCGATGATGGCTTTTTGATTGCTGCCATCCAGCACATTGCCAATGATGGTACCGGATTCTTTTTTGGAGTCCTGTGCTTTAGTTTGTTGAAAAACAAAGAGAAAGAGGAAAGTATAGGATAAGAAAAATTTCAAACTGCTTTGGGTTAAGGCTGCAAAACTAAAGCATAGAGCACTTGTTAAGTTTTGATTTTCCATCAGCGGTAAATGCTGCCAACCTGTCACCAAATCATCCCGAATCAACTATCTTTGCAGACCAATTTGTTTTGAAATGATGGACCTCTTGACTGACAATAAAGTACATGATGAAGCGAGGCAGGGCGAGGCTTATGCCCCTTTTGCCCACGACCCCAATCAGTACAAAAAACGTTTTTATATTGAAAGCTATGGCTGCCAGATGAATTTCAGCGATAGTGAAATTGTGGCCAGCATTCTTAATGATGCCGGCTTTGGTGCTACACGCAACTTTGAAGAAGCAGACTTAGTATTACTCAACACCTGCTCGATTCGTGAAAAAGCAGAGCAAACTGTTCGCAAGCGTTTAACAGAATTCAGAAAAGTAAAAGATACAAAACCAGGCATGCTGGTAGGTGTATTGGGATGTATGGCCGAGCGTTTGAAAGCCAAACTGCTGGAAGAAGAGAAACTGGTGGACATGGTGGTGGGCCCTGATGCTTACAGAACCCTGCCCGGATTGGTGGAAGAAGCGGAAGGCGGGCAAAAAGCGGTAAACGTTTTGCTGAGCCGTGATGAAACCTATGCTGATATTTCGCCGGTGCGTTTGGAGAGCAATGGAGTGAGTGCGTTTATTTCCATTATGCGTGGATGTAACAATATGTGTACCTTCTGTGTGGTGCCGTTTACAAGAGGAAGAGAAAGAAGTCGTGATGCATTTTCCATTGTGGCTGAAGCAAGAGATTTATTTGAAAGAGGTTATAAAGAAGTTACACTGCTGGGTCAGAATGTTGATAGCTATTATTGGAACAATGAAGCAGATAATACCAATGTAACGTTTGCACAGTTGCTGGAAATGGTGGCATTGATTTCACCGGAATTGCGTATTCGTTTTTCTACTTCACATCCCAAGGATATTACAGATGAAGTATTGCATACCATGGCGAAGTATGAAAACATCTGTAACTATATTCATCTGCCGGTGCAAAGCGGTAACACAAGAGTATTACAGTTGATGAACCGTACTTACACCAGGGAATGGTATATGAAGAAGGTAGATCGCATCCGTGAAATCATTCCGGACTGCGGCATCAGTTCAGATATCATTGCCGGTTTTTGCAGTGAAACAGAAGAAGAACACCAGGATACCTTGAGCATCATGGATTACAGCAAGTATGACTACAGCTACATGTTTTTCTATAGTGAAAGACCGGGAACGCTGGCTGCAAGACGTTATGCGGATGATGTGCCTGAAGAAGTAAAGAAAAGAAGATTGCAGGAAATTGTTGATAAGCAATATCAACTTTCACTGGAAAGTAATCAAAGAGATGTGGGCAAAACCTTTAAAGTTTTGATTGAAGGTGAAAGTAAGAAAAGCGATCTGGAATGGATGGGCCGTAACTCACAAAACAAAGTGATTGTATTCCCTAAAGAGCAATATGATCTGAAGAAAGGTGATTATGTGAATGTTCATGTGCACAGTTGTAATAAAGCAACACTCATGGGTAAAATTGTTTGATATGGTAGATGTGGTAAAAAATAATCTGGATAAGATCAATTCCGTATGTAAACAATATGGGGTAAAATCACTTTACCTATTTGGTTCTGCTACAAACGGTGATTTTAATGACCAAAGCGACATTGATTTTCTGGTGGAATACTACAGGGATGAAGAAGGGATAGCCGCAAATGGTTTTGATTATTTTGATGTACTTTTTTCACTGGAACAGATTACAGGAAGAAAAATTGACCTGGTTGTGAATGGAGCTGTGAGAAATCCTTTTTTTAAACAGAAACTGGACGAACAAAAAGTGCTTTTGTATGCAGCTTGAGATCAAGAAATATCTGCTTGATATTGAGTCTTCAATTGAAATTATTTATTCGCATATAAGTAATACAGGCAGCTATTCTGAATTTAAAGAAAACCAGCTGGTATATGATGCTGTAGAACGAAGATTGGGGATTATAGGAGAAGCTGTGTGGCAGATAGATGCAATTGATCCCAAAATTGATTTTACAGATAAGAAAAAAATTATCGGATTCAGGCATATTGTAACCCATGATTATGATTTAGTAACACCTGATATCATCTGGAAAATAGTTAAAGTAAATATCCCTGTTTTAGAACAGGAAGTAAAAAAATATTTGAATCGGTAAATGGACATACAAAGTATTAAAAACAGGTTTGGAATCATCGGCAACTCCCCTGCCCTCAACCATGCGTTGAATACAGCCGTGCAGGTGGCGGCAACCGATCTTACTGTTCTCATCAACGGTGAGAGCGGTGTGGGTAAAGAAGTGTTTTCA
This sequence comes from Lacibacter sp. MH-610, assembly GCF_045780045.1. Taxonomy (NCBI): domain Bacteria; kingdom Pseudomonadati; phylum Bacteroidota; class Chitinophagia; order Chitinophagales; family Chitinophagaceae; genus Lacibacter; species Lacibacter sp. MH-610. The sequence goes on along the minus strand of NZ_CP116002.1, from coordinate 2,566,743 downwards.
CAAATCATTCATGCACTCAGTGCCCGCAAGCATAACCCGTTTATTGCGGTGAACTGCGGCGCCATTCCGGAAGGAACCATCGATTCAGAATTGTTCGGTCATGAAAAAGGTTCTTTCACCGGAGCCGTAGATGCCCGTAAAGGCTATTTTGAAACAGTGAACGGCGGTACCATTTTTCTTGATGAAATTGGTGAAATGCCCCTTGGTACGCAGGCCCGTTTGCTACGTGTACTGGAAACAGGTGAATTCATTCGTGTAGGTTCCAGCAAAGTACAAAAGACAGATGTGCGGGTGATTGCTGCTACCAATAAAGAACTGTTGGAATATACCCAGAACAATAAGTTTCGTGAAGATTTATACTATCGCTTAAACACTGTGCCCATACGTGTACCAGCGTTAAGAGACAGAAAAGAAGATATTCCGTTGTTGTTTAGAAAATTCACCGTTGATTTTGCCGAGCGTTACAAAACAGCTCCTGTGCAACTGGAAGAAGATGCGAAAAATCTGTTAATCACTTATCCCTTCCCCGGCAATGTGCGTGAATTGAAGAATATTGCAGAACAGATTTCAGTTCTTTCTACGAATAAAAAAATCACGGCTAAAGAACTGGCACCATTCCTTCCGGAAAGAAGTTTTAACCGATTACCGGTACTGGCACATCCAAACGGTGCAGCGGCAGCAAATGATTTCAGCAATGAACGGGAGATTCTGTACAAGCTCTTTTTTGATATGAAGCGGGATGTAACCGAGCTCAAGAAAATGTTCCTGGAAGTATTGCAAAACGGCGGCGGCTCTGTACAAATGCCCACCCATTTTTTCAATGAACAGGTGCTGCATGAACCCAAACCATTGGAAGTACATGCGCCGGTACATTCTTCTGCCAATGTACAACCTGTACTTATGAATAATGATGAGATTCATGATCATATTGAAGTAGAGGAAAGTCTCAACATCATGGACAAGGAAAAAGAACTCATTATTAAGGCACTAAAAAAACACAAAAGTAAACGACGTGATGCAGCCCTTGACCTGGGCATCAGCGAACGAACCTTATACCGTAAATTGAAGGAGTATGATATTGAAGACCTTTAAAGAAAATACGAAATACAAAGTACGAAGTACGAATGGGGAACCTTTGATAATTAGAGGTACGTTTCCTGTAGCTGTCATTTCTTACCTCTTTTTTCTTGCCTCTTTCTTCTTCTCTTCTTGCTACTCATTCAAAGATGTTTCTATTCCGCCGGAAGTAAAAACTGTTCGGGTAAATTATATTGAAAACAGGGCAAGGATTGTAAATCCGCAGTTGAGCCAGCGTTTAACGGATAAGTTGCGTCAGAAAATCATTAATCAAACCCGATTATCGCAAACAAATAATGAATATGCACATTACGATATCAGCGGGCAAATCACAGATTATTATGTAACCACTTCCGGTATATCCAACCAACAGGCTGCCAGTAATCGTTTAAATGTAACTGTTCATCTTATTTTCAAAAACAGGTTGGATGATAAAAAAAGCTTTGAAGCCGATCTCAGCCGCACATTTGATTTTTCTGCTTCCCAATCATTGAGCCAGGCGGAAGCCGGGTTAACGGATCAGATTGTACAAAACTTAACAGATGAAATTTTCAACCGTATTTTTTCAAGCTGGTAATTCTCCCTTACTTTGTTTTAATGAACGCTCAACAATTCAACCGCCTTTTGCAAGAACCGGAACTGCTTGCCCAAACAGATCCTGAAGAATTGTTACATCTAACCGGCGATTATCCATGGTTTGGAGCAGCGCAGGTTTTAAGTGCTGTTCAATTGCAGCATCGCAATGAAGAGCGTTCGTCAACGCAGGTACAAAAAGCACTTCTTTATGTGCAAAATCCTTTATGGTTGCAGTATATCATCCGGAAACACAACGCTGCAGATTCAGATGAATTATCTATGCCCGCAATCAATGAGGAAGAAGATATCCAGCTCAATGCGGCTGTAACTGTTGAAGCTGCTGATACCCTTGTTACAACGGTAGATGAGGATACAGATGCTGCATTAGACGCTGCAGCTCTTGTAGAAGCAACTGATAACCTTGTAGCCGATCCGGATGTGGAAACAGAAGCAGCTATCAATGCAGAGGCAATTGTAGAAGCATCAACAGAACCTGCTATAGAAGAATTTGCCCCGCTTTCAAAAGTTTTAAAAGAACCATTGATGGAAGGAGATATAAAGCTTTCCTTTGAGCCCCTGCACACGGTAGATTACTTTGCCTCACAGGGAATTAAGTTAAAAGAAGAGTTATTACAGAAAGACCAGCTGGGAAAGCAACTCAAAACTTTTACCCAATGGCTCAAAACCATGAAAAAAGTTTATGTAGAAGAGCATAAAGAGCTGGATGCAAAAGCTGAAAAAGAAGTCCTTCTAAAAGCAGTAGAGAGCAATACCGGGGAAGAAATTATTACAGAAACCATGGCCAGTGTGCTGGAGCAGCAGGGTAAAACCACCAAAGCCATTGAGTTGTACCGTAAATTAAGTTTGTTGCATCCCGAAAAAAGCGCTTATTTTGCTGCCCAAATTGAACGATTAAACAAATAGAAATGACTATTTTATTCATCATACTGGTATTATTGGCCAGTGCTTTATTAGGTTTCGTAGTGTTGGTTCAAAATCCGAAAGGTGGTGGTTTGAGCGGCAGCATCGGTGGTTTTAATACTCAGTTTATGGGTGTAAAACAAACAACAGATGTTCTGGAAAAAGGAACCTGGCTGTTTGCAGCAATCGTTGGTCTGCTTTGCCTTTTCTCCAGCTTTTTCATTTCAAAAAATACAGTGGTGAGTGAAGGACCCGGTGTAGAGCAGGTGCCTACCAACCAACCTGTACAATCACAGCCACAGCAGCAGAACACTCCTGTTCTTCCTGCTCCCCAGCCTAACAAATAAAGAATTAAAAAAATACTTGAATAAAACCTCCGCACTACGGAGGTTTTTTTGTGCTCCATCATCCAAAAGACTATAGCATCTGCAATGAGGAGTTAGTTTGTTTGCTTTGCTGCTTCTTTGTGGCATTATTTTAGTAACTAAGGTTTTAAATCTAAGGCAGCATGATATCATTCAGCCTTCTACTCCTACATTTGTTTTTCAATTGATTGTTTCCTGTTCATGAAAAGACTTTTTAAAATCCTTGCTGTGCTGTTTGTATCAGCCGCACTATACTTTGCATGGTTGTTTTTTGCACCTGCTTCTGCTTACGAAGGAACTAATCCTTATTTATATATCCGTACAGGAGCAGCAGATAAAGAAGCGGTACTTCAATTGTTAAAAGACAGTTCGCTTATAAAACATACCGGCGCATTTGAATGGTTGGGTAATCGTCTGAACATCTGGCAAAAACTCCGTCCCGGTAAATATGAAATCAGTAAGAGCGAGTCTGTTTTTTCATTGGTGCGAAAGCTACGCAATAACAGGCAGGTGCAGGTAAACCTGGTTATTACCAAACTGCGAACCAAAAAAGACCTGGCACAACTGGTGGGTAAGAAATTTGAAACCTCTGCGAATTCTTTCTTGGATTACGTCAACAATCCTGATTCCATTAAAAAATTCGGTCTGGATACATCAACTATAATGAGCCTGGTGATTCCGGATACTTATGCTTATTACTGGAGCACAACACCGGCCCGGATACTTCAAAAACTTCAGCAGCAGCATCAGAAATTCTGGACAGCAGAACGTAAAAACAAGGCAGCGGCATTGGGCCTCACCCCGGAACAGGTGTACACACTTGCATCAATTGTAGAAGAAGAAACATTGAGGAACGATGAAAAGCCACTCATCAGCAGTGTTTATGTAAACAGGTTACGGAAGAATATGTACCTGGGTGCAGATCCTACTGTAAAGTTTGCGGTAGGTGATTTCACTTTAAAACGGATTTACTTCGGGCATATCAATTCTACTGCTTCTAATCCCTACAATACATATAAAAATAAAGGACTGCCTCCCGGCCCTATTTGTACACCGCAGGCTGTTACGATTGATGCCGTTTTGAATACGAAGCCTTCTAACTATCTGTTCTTTTGTGCCAAGCCAAACGGAAACGGCTATCATGCATTTGCCGAAAACGAAACAGAGCATTTTAAAAATGCGAAAGCTTACCAGGATTGGTTAAATGCGAATAAAATACAATAGCCAAAAAGGATTATTTTCGGAGTAATGATCAAGATTGTTCGCATTATAACGGAAACACCGGGCATAAGTCATGCCATTGCGTTCAGCAAAAAGGCAAAGCTTCCCGGTTTTGAAGGCGTGCCGCTTTATGATGTGATCCGTTTCTTTTTCAAGCAAACTCAAAAGGTAGGATTGAATGAACGGGCCGCAGCCATTTCTTTCAATTTTATTATGGCCATTCCGCCCGCCTGTATTTTTTTGTTTTCATTGGTTCCTCTTTTTCCCATTGCTGATTCCTTTAATAAAGAGGTGATGAGTTTTGTAAAAGATCTGACGCCTGATGTAGCAACCCGCCGGGTGGTGCAGGATTTTTTAAATGATTTTTTTGGACGCCCCAGGAGCAGTCTGCTCAGTTTTGGTTTTTTGATTGCTGTATTTTATTCTTCCAATGCTGTATTGGGAATCATTCACAGTTTTAACCGTTCCATACATGAAAAAGAATCCAAAGGTTTTATGGTGTATCGCTGGAAAGCAATACGGCTTACATTTATGATCATGCTGTTGTTTATTGCCAGTATGGTTATTTTAATGACCCAGGGTGCCATTTTCAAATGGTTGATGGCTGTACTTGAAATTGAAAATGAATTTGTAAAGTTGTTGATTAAATCCTTGCGATGGGTGGTGATAATTGCTATGTTTTTTTATTCAATTGCCTTTATTTACCGTCATGCACCAACAGTTGAAAAAAAGTGGAAGCTCATTTCCCCCGGATCTATTGTTGCCTGTACCCTGCTCATCCTTTTTACATTTTTGTTTTCTTACTGGATTAACAATTTTGCTACCTACAATAAAGTGTATGGCCCTATCGGAACCATTATGGTAATTATGATCCTCATTTATGTAAACTCACTGGTGATGCTTATAGGTTTTGAACTCAATGTGAGCATCAAGTCTCTAAAGGCGCATTCTGACAAAAGGCTGCATTAATTCACCGGCGGAATAACAAAAGACAGTTTCCGTTGTTAACTTTATACAACAAAATTTGATTGGTATGAAAAAGCTTTTCATCTCTTCCCTTGTTTTTCTGGCTTTGTCGTCACTTGTGATAAAGCCTGCCGAATTGAGTATCGGAGAAAAAGCCCCCTCTCCGGATACGAAAATGGTCGACATCAGCGGTAAATCTTATTCTTTTAACGATGTAAAAAAGAAAAACGGTTTGCTGGTTGTGTTCAGTTGTAATACCTGTCCATGGGTCATCAAAAACCAGCAGGTGGCAACAGAAGGTTATTCTTATGCACTCAGTAAGAATGTGGGAGTAATTGTTTTAAACTCTAATGAAGGACAGCGCAGTGATGCAGATTCAAAAGAAGCGATGACTCAGTATGCTAAGGATCAGCAGTATAAATGGCCTTATGTGATTGATGAAAATTCAGCTATGGCTAATGCTTTTGGTGCAAAAGTTACTCCTGAATGTTATTTGTTTGATAAGGATATGAAGCTGGTGTATCATGGCGCCATCACTGATAATCCTAAAACGCCCTCAGAAAGTACAAGAGGCCATCTTAAAGTTGCGATTGATGAAATGATAGAAGGAAAATCCGTAAGTATGAATACTTCCAAAGCAATGGGATGTTCAATTAAACGGAAATCATAAATATCTTTTTAAAGAGGAATGATTTTATCATTCCTCTTTAATTTTAAGTTTATTTTCTATTGCCTTTATTCCATTCATTAAGCCTTCGTAGTATTTCTGATTTTTAAATTGAGGAATCATTTCAAAATCGATAATTTCTTTTGTAACCTCATTGGACAGTTTTGTTTCAATTCCATAACCATTGCTGATCCATACTTTCCGTTTGCTCTCTGATAATACGATTACCATGCCGTTATTTGTGTTCTTATCACCAACGCCCCAACAGTTACCCAGCATAAAAGCATAAATAAAAATGGAGTCATAAGGGTAAAAATTATCAGTAGTTACAACTGCAATCTGGGCGATTTTTTCGTTATTTATTTTATTTATGTAATCAGAAAGTGCATCTTCTTGCTCTTTTGATAAAATATCTTCAAAGTCATTTATGAATCCTGAGCTTACAGGAAGGGTATCAGGGCATCCTTCAGAAATAAGTTTAACAAGATTTGTTTCGAATATGACAGGCGAAAGTTGCGCCTCAATAAATCTTCTGTAACCTGTTTTGTTATTTACAAACAAGGTAGCCGGCATGGCACCGCTCCAGGCGCTGTCTATTTTCGGACAAAAATCATCCGGTTTTTCTTCATCCAGCCATATAATTTCTGCTGTAAATCCAAAGCGTTTGGCAAAAGCTTCAATTTTTTGCGGATAGTATTCTTTAAAATCAAGACTTACCAGCAGCAATTTTAATTTTTGATCTTTGTATTTGGCTGCTGTAGTCTGGAAGTAAGGAATTTCTTCGATGCATGGCCCGCAAAAGGTAGCCCAGAAGTTAATTACCAAGGCTGAATCGCTTTTGTCAATGTATTGCAGTAAATCATCCATCTTCCACCGTTTGACGGATTGTGCCTGTAATTGAAGGCAGGCAATCAATAAAAGAGAGAAGAAGACAATTTTTTTCATCGCTTAAAATTACTCATTCATTGTTTCTAAATCATCAGCCTTAAACCCCCACTCCTGTAAAAGTTGCTGATAAACTGGCGGCTCTAAACGGGCTTGTTCATAGTGCCCGGCATTTGTTTTTTGACGCATGGCTTCATAGATGCTCACAGCACAAGCCACAGATATATTAAGCGATTGAATAATACCCATCTGGGGAATAATAAAATTGCCATCAGCTTTTGCAATCATTTCTTCACTTACTCCTGCATGCTCATTACCAAATACAAGTGCTACGCTTTCGGTGAAGTTGATAGAATATAAACTTACCGCATCACTGCTGAGATGCGTCGTAAAAACCTTTGCATATTTTTTCCGCACTTCAACCATGCATGCATCCAGGTTATCAAACTGGTGAACCGTTAACCATTTGGCAGCACTGGAAGAACTCCTGGCTCCCCATTTTTTATGACGTGGAATTTTTGTAGTAAGCACATATATATCCTGAATGCCTACGGCATCGCAGGTTCGCATAACGGCAGATATGTTATGAGGATCAAATACGTTTTCAAGTACAACGGTTAAGTCCGGTTGTCTTTTATTGAGTACAGAAATAAGTCGGTTGCGGCGTTCGGGAGTCATTGTATGATCAGTTGTAATGCCGCAAATTTATTTGGTAAAAAGCTGATTGTAAAATTGAATAATACGTATCGCATCATCAGTTGATTTACATTCCATTCTGTTTTGTTTCATATAATTGCCTACTTCTACAGACTTATCTGCAAGCATATCAAGTATAAAATCTTTTCCTTTTTTCCATTTCACCATCTTTTTATAGTTAGAATTATACACATAGTAACTTTCTTTTTCATCGTACTGTTTTGCAGGATCAACAGTAGCCAGCGTTTTACGTTCTACAATCATTTTACTATGCAATCTCAGAAATGAAGCAACACCTGAGTTGTACTCCTGGAAATAGGTGTAAACGGTTGTTCCGGGCGATTCAGGATAGCCACATCCATAACTGTAAGCTATAGAATCTGTGCCGTCAAAACTCTTGAAGTATAAGCGTTTAATGATTCCATTATCAGCAACCATTTCTTTTTTATCCTGGTTGAGGTAGTGAATTTTATTGGTTTCAAGATTGAATCTGATTTTTATACCGCTGTAAAACTTATCATCTCTTAATTGTACAAATGCATCATTAAATTCATCAAATAAAAAAGGCGATCCTTGTATATTTAAATTGTCTTCAGTGGTAAAGGGTAAACCGCCGGTAAGTGCATTACTCAAATTAATTTTCTGAAACTGGTTTGTATTCAATCCATTAAAAAAACCAATTTGAGCCGATAATGAATTTACAAGCAACGAGAAAGTAAAAAAAAGTAATGTCTTCATAAAACCATGATTTTCATTTTAAATGTAATTATTTAAACGATTCTTTGTTTCCTGATTTTAAAATCAAAGTTTTGAGCTTCCGGAACTTGTAATTTTGTGTAAAAGCCTGAATCCCCTAAATTTGCAGCCCCAAATGTTCGGGACGTGGCGCAGCCCGGTAGCGCACTTGTATGGGGTGCAAGGGGTCGCTAGTTCGAATCTAGTCGTCCCGACATAATAAGGCTCACTGCTGTGAGCCTTATACATTTTATGTCATTCACTGTTTACATATTACAATCGGAAGTTACGGAGCGGTATTACTGTGGACAAACTGATGATATAAAGCAACGCCTGAAACGTCATAATTCAGCTGAGGTGAAAAGCACTAAACATGGAGTTCCATGGAAGTTGATCACAATTATCAATTGTGATACCCGGGCTGAAAGTATGAAACTGGAAACAACCATTAAAAAACGAGGTGTTAAGAGGTGGCTGGAGGAACATCCTGATTTTCTTAAGTGGTAACACACTTGTATGGGGTGTCCCGCTTAGGGCGGGACTAGTTCGAATCTAGTCGTCCCGACATCATAAGGCTCACTGCGGTGAGCCTTATTCTTTTTTATGCTTGAACAATTAACCAACAAAAACCTATCTTAGCACCCAACATTTGATTCCTTACATGACCATTCTCATCCGGCAGGCAAAAATTGTTGATCCTACTTCTCCGTTTCATTTATCACAACAGGATTTATTGATTGAAAAAGGCATTTTTAAACAGATTGGTACGGTTACCGCATCTGCTGATCAGGTGATTGAGGCCAAGGGGCTATGTATTTCTCCGGGCTGGGTCGATTTGTTTGCCCATTTCTGTGATCCTGGTTTAGAGTATAAAGAAACCATAGAAACAGGAATTGCTGCTGCTGCCAAAGGAGGATTTACTGAAGTAATGGTGTTGCCCAATACCAAACCGGTAGCGGATGGTAAGAGCCAGGTTGAATACATCCTTCAAAAAGCAAAACACAGAGTTGTAACGGTCTATCCCCTAGGTGCTGTAACTAAACAAACAGAAGGTAAAGAACTGGCCGAAATGTATGATATGAAAGCGGCAGGTGCAGTTGCTTTTACCGATGGTATTAACCCCGTTCAAAGCGCCGGCCTTTTGCTTAAAGCATTGCAATATGTAAGAGCATTCAATGGTGTGATTTTACAAATACCCGATGATAAAACCATCGGAATGTATGGACTGATGAATGAAGGAATTGTAAGCACACAATTGGGATTGCCGGGCAAGCCTGTACTGGCCGAAGAAATTCAGGTGGCAAGGGATATCAAGTTGACAAGGTATGCTGAAAGTCAACTGCATTTTACCGGCGTTACAACACCTAAAAGTATTGAATACATCAAACGTGGAAAAGAAGGAGGTGCCGGAGTATCTTGCTCTGTTACACCGGCTCATTTGTTTTTTTGCGATGAAGACCTACGCAGTTACGATACCAATCTCAAATTGTATCCGCATTTGCGTACCGCCGCTGAACGGGATGCTTTGAAGCAGGCAGTATTGAACGGATCGGTTGATTGTATTACATCCCACCACCGTCCGCATGAATACGACAGTAAGGTTTGTGAGTTCCAGGAAGCCAAAGCCGGGATGATTGGATTGGAAACCTGCTATGGCGCTACAGTCGCAGCATTGGGTACACAATTAACACCGGAGAAATGGGTAGAGCTCATCAGCATTAATCCACGTAAGATAACAGGATTACAGGTGCCTACCATCAAAGAAGGTGCAGCTGCTAATGTAACAATCTTTGATCCTGAAGCTACTTATGTATTTCAGGAAACAGATATCCGCTCCAAAAGCCGTAACTCTGCCTTTATTGGAAAAGAGTTAAAAGGTAAAGCGGTAGCGGTTATCAATAACAATCAAATTCAAATCAACTAAACGATTATGGAAAAGAAAACAAACAGCCCCATGATTCAATATGGCTTGTTAAGCGGTTTATTAGGCATAATTATGTTCCTCATTTTGTACTTAGGTGGTACTAAATTATTTACAAGCCCGATAGCTTATGCAGGTTATCTTATTCCTATCATTTTCGCTGTTCTTGCATGCGTTAAGGAGAAAAAAGCGAAAGGCGGTTTTTTGAAATTTGGTGAAGCGCTAAAAACAAGCTTTGGAGTTTTTGTCATTACATCATTGCTTTCGACTCTATTTACATATATTCTTATGAACTATATTGACACTGAGTTTGCAACATCTATGAAATCTTATACAATGGAAGTGACGGAGAATATGATGAAGAAATTTGGTGCATCTCAAACTCAAATTGATGAAGCTGTCAAAAAAGCTTCTGAAAAAGATCAATTTTCGCTGGGCAGTATGCTGCTTGGCTTTTCATTCGGATGTATTTTCTGGTTTGTCATTTCTTTAATTATATCTCTGATTGTGCGTAAAGAAAATAAAGAGGGAATGCCCCAATCCATGTAATTCATGAATCTAAGTATTGTTATACCATTAAAAGATGAAGCCGAATCCCTGCCCGAACTTTGTGCATGGATTGAACGTGTAGTTACAGCCCGTCAATATACGTATGAAGTAATTTTAATTGATGATGGCAGCATAGACGATTCCTGGAAAGTAATTCAGCAGTTGCGTTCTGCTAATCCCAACATTAAAGGCATCCGTTTTCAAAGAAATTACGGTAAGAGTGCAGCTTTGAATGAGGGTTTTAAAGCGGCTGCCGGTAACGTGGTTATTACCATGGATGCTGATTTGCAGGATAGTCCGGATGAAATTCCTGAACTCTATGATCTCATTGCAAAAGAGGGGTATCATCTCATCAGCGGATGGAAGAAGAAACGGTATGATAATACATTCACTAAAAACATCCCTTCAAAATTTTTTAATGCGGCCACCCGTAGCATGAGTGGTATTAAGCTGCATGATTTTAACTGTGGTTTAAAGGCCTACCATCATAAAGTAGTAAAGAGCATTGAAGTGTATGGCGAAATGCATCGTTATATTCCGGTACTGGCCAAGTGGGCGGGCTTCCGCAATATTGGAGAAAAAGTAGTGGAACACCGCAAACGTAAATATGGCACTACTAAGTTCGGATGGAGTCGTTTTGTGAATGGTTTTCTTGATTTAACAACTATTTCATTTGTTGGCAGGTTTGGTAAAAGACCCATGCACTTTTTTGGTTTATGGGGCACCTTGGCATTTGCAATTGGTTTGGGTATCAGTATTTACCTGATTGTTTCTAAAATCATCAATACAGAATTTGCTATTACCAATCGTCCGGCATTCTTTATTGCTTTAACGATTATGTTGATTGGTACACAACTTTTCCTGGCTGGTTTTCTTGGGGAGTTGATTGCCCGTAATGCACCGGAAAGAAATAATTATCTGATTGAGGAAAAAGCAGGGTTATGAGAATCATCATCATTGGCCCGGCTCATCCTTTGCGTGGCGGTCTTGCTTCCTATAACGAACGACTTGCAAGGCAGTTTCAAAACGAAGGGCATGATGTAACCATTTATACTTTTTCACTGCAGTACCCCGGGTTTCTTTTTCCCGGTACCACACAATATTCGTCTGAACCCAAACCTTCAGATCTGAAGATTGAGATAAAGATCAACTCAATCAATCCTTTTAATTGGTTGGCTGTTGGTAATGAACTTAAAGAAATAAAACCTGATATCATTGTTGTTCGTTACTGGCTTCCTTTTATGGGCCCGGCTTTGGGAACTATTTTACGCAGAGTAAAAAAGAATCAAAATACTAAGATCATCTGCATTGCTGATAACATCATTCCTCATGAAAAGCGGATTGGCGATGTTCCATTTACCCGGTATTTTGTAAAAGCTGTAGATGGTTTTGTGACCATGAGTGATAAAGTGCTGAACGACTTACAACAATTTGCAACAGATGCTCCGGCACAGTTTGTTCCGCATCCGCTCTATGATAATTTTGGAGAAAAAATCAGCCGCACGGAAGCAAGAGCTCATTTAAATCTTCCGCCTGATAGCTTCCTCTTCTTATTTTTCGGATTCATCCGTAAGTATAAAGGATTGGATCTTTTACTCGAAGCAGTTGCGCATTTGAAAAAACAAAATCAAAACTTTAAGGTGTTAATTGCAGGAGAGTTTTATGAAGACCGAAAAGTGTATGATGAATTGATCGGGCAATTGAGTATTCATGAACAATTGATTTTAAAAACAGACTTCATTCGTGATAGTGAAGTTAAATACTATTTGTGTGCAGCCGATGCTGTTGTACAACCTTACCGTAACGCAACTCAAAGCGGCGTTACCCCCCTCGCCTATCATTTTGAAGTACCTATGATTGTAACCAATGTGGGAGGTCTTCCTGCCCTCGTTCCGCATAACAAAGTAGGCCTGGTGTGCGAACCCAATGCTGAAGCCATTGCTCAAACCATGCTGCAGATGCAGCAACTCGGAACAACCGGATTCCTCCCGGGCCTGCAGGAAGAAAAGAAAAAGTATGCCTGGAGTAATATCACAAGGGCCATTTGTTCATTGGCGGGATACAAGCAGTAATTACCTATTTTCGTTTCTATGATTTTCAGAAGTAAAGCTCCATTACGGATCGGTCTTGCCGGTGGTGGTACAGATGTAAGCCCGTACAGCGATGAATTTGGCGGTGCCATTTTAAATGCAACGATTTCTCTGTATGCACATGCCAGTATTGAATTGCTGGAGGAAGAGACAATTATTCTGCAGGCGCTGGATCGTAATGAAACAGAAACATATCCATTCAGTACTTCTTTGCCTGTAAATGGTAAACTTGATTTGCTTAAAGGGGTTTACAACCGCATTCAGAAAGATTATGGCATCCCTTGTAAAGGTTTCCGTTTAACCACTTTTGTAGATGCTCCTGCCGGTAGCGGTCTTGGTACCTCTTCTACACTGGTTGTAGCCATATTAGGTGCTTTTACTGAAATGTTACGGTTACCGCTGGGCGAATATGACCTGGCCCGTTATGCATTTGATATTGAGCGGAATGATCTGCAATTAGCCGGTGGCAAACAGGATCAATATGCAGCTACTTTTGGCGGTGTCAACTATATGGAGTTTTATGCAGGAGATAAAGTAATTGTAAATCCGCTCCGTATTAAACAGGAATACTTAAATGAATTGGAACATAACCTGCTTTTATATTTTACTGATACCAGCCGTGAAAGTGCTTCGATTATTAAAGAGCAGCAAAAGAATGTAAGTGCAGGTAATACACAAAGTATAGAAGCCATGCACCAATTGAAAGAACAGGCAAAACGCATGAAAGAAGCGTTGCTGAAAGGCGAATTGCCCACCATTGGTGAAATTCTGGATTTCGGTTTTCAGCAAAAGCGAAAGATGGCTGCAAATATTTCTAACTCCCGTATGGATGAACTGTACAATGCGGCCATAAAAGCCGGTGCTACCGGCGGTAAAATTTCAGGTGCCGGCGGAGGTGGTTTTATGATTTTTTATTGTCCGGGTATCAGCCGTTTTGCAGTTATGGAATCACTGCAACAATACGGGGGCCGTTTCAGAACCTACCAGTTCACCAAACAGGGAATGACCAGCTGGACTGCTCAGTAACACTTGCACTGAAACAATTACTTTTGCAACATGAGCGAACAAATCAAATCCATTATTCAATCCAGTATTGAGGTAAAGCAATCCATCCTGGCTGATGAAATTATGATTCAGCAACTGGCAACTGTTTCTCAACTGATTACTACGGCATTCAAAAATGGAAATAAAGTATTATTCTGCGGCAATGGCGGTAGTGCAGCAGATGCACAGCACCTCGCAGCAGAATTCAGCGGTCGTTTTTACACAGACAGAGATGCACTTCCTGCTGAAGCACTGCATGTAAATACCAGCTATTTAACAGCTGTAGCTAATGATTACAGTTATGATGTAGTGTATGCACGACTGGTGAAAGGGCTTGGTCATAAAGGTGATGTGCTGATCGGTTTGTCCACTTCCGGAAATTCAAAAAATATTATCGAAGCCTTTAAAGTAGCCCGGGAAAAGCAGATGGTTACGATTGGTTTTACAGGCGAAACAGGTGGTCAAATGAAAGAATTGAGTGATCATCTCTTTAATGTACCTTCTAAAGACACGCCCCGCATCCAGGAAAGTCATATCATGCTCGGCCATATTATCTGTCAATTGGTAGAAGAACAATATTTCGGTGCTTAACGTACATGATTTCAACTGCCATCATATTAGCCGGAGGTTTGGGAACAAGATTACGATCTGAAGTTCCTGATTTACCCAAGTGCATTGCGCCGGTAAACGGCAATCCTTTCCTGAAATATGTGGTTGATGAATTGCTGAAACAGGGTGTTACACATTTTATTTTTTCAGTAGGCTACAAACGGGAGCCGATTATTGAGTATCTGCATGACGCATTTCCACAGTTACAGGTTCAATTTGCAGTGGAACAGGAGCCTTTAGGCACCGGCGGCGGCATACGTACTGCTGCAGCCCTTGCAACAGAAAAGAATGTGTTTGTACTTAACGGCGATACATTGTTTAAAGTAAACCTGCAGCAGTTAAGCGATCTGCATTATCTTAAAAAAGCAGATTGTACGCTTTCTCTCAAGCCAATGCAACAGTTTGATCGTTATGGTGTGGTGGAGTTAAATAATGAACAAAAAATTCTGCAGTTTAAAGAAAAGCAGTTTTATGAAACGGGACTTATTAACGGAGGTGTTTATGCATTAAATGTGCCTTCCTTTTTGCAGGAAGATTTTAAGCCTGTGTTTTCATTTGAAAAAGAATACCTCGAACGATTGTATACACAACGAAACTTTTTCGGTTTTATAAGTAACGCTTATTTTATTGATATCGGAATACCCGCCGATTACCAACGTGCACAAAAAGAACTTGCTTAACATGATGCATCCTTCCATTCCCGTTAATCAACTGCCGGCTATCAATAACAGCTGGACCTTATTCCTTGATCGTGATGGCATCATCAATACAGACGTTATTGATGATTACATAAAAAGCTGGGATAAATTTGTATTTACTGAAGGTTGTTTAGAGGCTTTAAAAATCCTGTCGCCTTTATTTGTCCGTATAATCGTGGTGAGTAATCAACGTGGTGTGGGTCGTGGATTGATGACACAGGAAACACTTGACATCATCACCAACAATATGCTGCAGGAAGTAAAAAATGCCGGTGGACGTATTGATAAAGCTTATTACTGTACATCAACAGATAATGCTGATATCAACCGTAAACCCAACCGGGGTATGGCATTACAGGCGCAAGCTGATTTTCCGGAGATTGATTTTGAAAAAAGCATCATGGTAGGCAATATGTCAAGCGATATGCGGTTTGGCCGTAATATCGGAGCATATACAGTGTATATTCCAACCCGTGCAGATGGTAATCCTGAGCCGGAAACGGTGGATGCCGTATTTAAAACTTTGTTAGCCTTTGCAGAAGCCATGATTTCCATGCATCCTGTACAATAAATTTGCCGTCAAGACTGTTAATGAAACGAATGAAACAATTCTTCTTTTATATACTCTTATTGGCGGGACTGCAGTTGCAGGCGCAAAAGCTTACACCTGCTGAGCTAAAAGATTTCCGTACCCGCCAGGATTCTCTCAAACATCTGGCGTATAAAATCATTAATGATGAAAGTGCTGCAGTACGATTCCGAAGCGATAGCACATTCACCAAAATACTGGTGCGGGCACTCGTAAAAAAGAATTCGTTTTTATTCCCTTTTGATTCGCTGGTTACCATTTCTAAACTTTATGATGAAGACAGCACGTTTCGCATTTTTACCTGGCAGGTAGTAAGAGATGATAACTACTGCCGGCAACGTGGGTTTATACAAAAGAAAACACAAGATGGCAGTTTAAGATTGTTTCCCCTTATAGATCAAAGTGAGTTTACAAAAGCTCCTGTTGATACGATTGCCAATCACTTTGGATGGATAGGCGCTGTGTATTACAGAATTGTAACTACAGAACATGCCGGAAAAAAATATCATACCCTTTTTGGCTATGACGAGAACAATGCACGTTCCACTAAAAAATGGATGGATGTTTTATGGTTTGATGAAACAGGAGCACCTGTTTTTGGTTTAAAAAATGCATTTTCATATGCCACCGATTCTATACCCAAACCTCCAACCAATCGCTTTTTAGTAGAGTATAAAAAAGATGGAAGGGCCCGTGTGCAATATGATGAAGAAGCAGGAATGATTATTTATGACCACCTGATTTCTGAAAGCAATGAGCCGCAAAAGAAATATACTTTAATACCTGATGGCGATTATGAAGGTTTCGTTTGGAAAAACGGCCAATGGATTCATATTGATAAAGTGTTCGACTTTAAATTAAAAGACGGTGAAGCACCGGTGCCCACTCCCTTTACTGAAGATAAACTGCCACCCAAACAAACCCCTCCAAAGCCTCCTGTTAAGAAAAAGCCGGGAGGTGGTAATTAGTTTAGTAAGTTTTTCGTGTGAATTTGTACTTCTTTCCTTTACGTGTTACTATAAAAAGATTATTGTATGCTGTATCAGGCAAATCTGACAGCAGTTGTTGATTCATGAGTTTGTTTACAAGATCATCCACCGTATTGGAATGCCCCACTATCAATACATTCTTTTTGCCGCTTTCTTTAACCCTTGCAATAAATTTATCTAATGTATCCCGGTGATTATAAAATTGTACCGGCACGCCGATGGCATCACTTAAAGGCTTAGCGGTTGTGGTAGTACGAATAGTTTGGGTAGAAAAAATGAAGCCGATGTTTTTTTGCTGCAGCTCCTCTTTTAATTTTTCTGCACGTTGTATTCCCTGCTCACTCAATGGAACATCGCTGGTCATATTAGGGCCTTGTGTTGCTTTCTCCGCATGTCTTACAATATAAATGGTTTTGCTACTGCAGCCGAACAAGCTCAGGATGATGATAGTTGTTAAAAAATACTTCATGTTAAAAGTTTACGTTTAAAAAATGAAACACCGTTTTTAAAAATACCGTCTTCTTTGTAAATTTAAGTCAACGCAATCCATTAAAATTATAACTCATGAAGACTTTATCTGAAACCTGGTTTGCCGACGGTTATATTGATTTTGAATTGAAGAAGTACACACTTCTCGCCTACCTGCAGGAAGTGGACAAATACTTCAACGAATCAAAACTCTATCCGCAACTGGCAGATGTGATCTTCCACTACAACAACCTCGTTGCTTTTCGTGAAAACAAAAAGTATCTGCAGGAACAGTTTCCAAAAAAACTCACAGGCATACAGCTTGAAAAACTGCAGTTACTCTATGAACAGATGATTGAAGATGATGAACTGATGCAGGAACTGGAAAGCATCATCCACTATTCCATTGATACCATCAAATCCACCATCAGCAGCGGTACAGAAATTTATGAAATGGTAGAACAAAGTTTGAGCATCAACCCGGTTGGATTAATTCCGTTAGACACTACGGAAGGCTATCTATTTCTCCGCAATAAAAACAATAAACAAACCAAAGTGTATCAATACCGGCTGAGTTTTTTTGAACGGCACGATTCACAGTACCGGGCCCTGAAAACCAATTTCATTGATGATTGGGTTAGCAACTTTGTGAACACCTATGAAAGTATAAAAAGTGAACTCATCCGAAATAAAACAGCATTACCGAACCCGGCTGTGTATAGTATTGAAACCGATCTTTCTTACCCGGTTGATGAAACTTTTTTACCAATTGCCAAACGCAGCTTTGTAAAATTCTTAGCTGCATAAAAAAGACCTATAAGGTTTGCTGCGCTGTATTCAATCCCGGCAAACCTTATAGGTCTATACATTTAAAAATTACTCCACTTCCAATCCCCACTCAATTCCTTTCTCAGTAGCAGGAACACCTTCTTTCATCCATTTCGGCATGGGTGCTCCTTTTAAATAATGATCAAAGAATTGTTGCTCTCTTACCTGGATGTCTTTACGGTTTCTGCGTTCTACAAGATTGTGTGCTTCACCGTTATAATTGAGCATCCATGATGGTTTACCCAGGCGGCGTAATCCTGTAAACAATTCAATGCCCTGGTACCACGGTACAGCACCATCCGCATCATTCGCCATTATCACTATCGGCGTTTTTACTTTGGGTAAATGAAATAATGGAGAGTTTTCAAGATACAACGGCAACTTCTCCCACAGTGTAGCGCCAATTCTGCTTTGTGATTTTTCGTACTGGAACTGGCGGTTTACACCACTCTCCCAGCGGATTCCACCGTAAGCGCTCGTCATATTGGCCACCGGTGCACCGGCCCATGCAGCTGAAAACAAATTGGTCATGGTAACTAACTGAGCTACCTGAATACCGCCCCAGCTTTGTCCCTGGATGCCGATCTTGGTACTATCCACATAACCCATTTTTACAATGGCTCTTGCACCACTCACCACATGATCGTAACAATCTTTGGCAGGATGCCCAACCGTGTAATGAATATCCGGTGAGAAAACAATATAACCACGGCTCACAAAGAACGGAATATTCAAACGGCTGGGTGTAGGCGAAGGAGCCTGGTATTGATGTAATGTTTCAGAATGTGTTTCATAGAAATAACAGATCATGGGATATTTTTTCTTTGGATCAAAATCCTCAGGCTTGTAAATAATTCCCTCACTTATTTTGCCATTATATGCTTTCCATTGAAACAGTTCTGCAGTTCCCCAGTTGTATTGCGCCTGCTGCGGATTGATAGTGCTCAACTGCAGTGCAGTGCTGATATCTTTATTGTTAACGACAGTTACATTATAGCTTTCTTTGTAATTGCCTTTCAAATAACCAAACACAGGACTGTTCTTAGCTTTGAAATAGCCAACCATTGAAACAGGAAAAGTAAGTTGACTGCCTGTTTGTAAGGTAAAAGCTTCTCCCAGTTGATGAAGTTTGATGCCGCTGCCTTTTTGCTTTTCATCAAAAACACTCAGCATTACTTCCTGCCCTTCTTTTACAAATTGTTCTTCACGGTCAGTACGGATGTAACGGAATGTAAGTTTTTGTTTTCTTCCGGCACCATTGGTAATGCAAACAGGTTTTGCAGCACCGGAAGGATCTACTTTCCAGATATCATAACGGTCGTACACATAAAAGAACGCATCATTTTCCTGCCAGCCCATCATGCCATACGGCGGAGGATCATCAGGATGCTCATCGGTTTCATCCCATAACGGAACAGTGATGTCTTTCGTCATGTTGATGCTTTTAGCCGTGGCGATGTTATAAGCAAAATAATGTTTCGCCTTCCAGTCGTACCAAACCACAAACTTTGCTTTGGGTGAAAGCATGGCACCGCCTCTTAATTTTTTGGCTACCAGTTTGCGTTCACCATTACCGGTATTTACAAGATACACATCGTTCCAGTTGCTTTGCTCCCACTGGCTTTGCACACGGTAAGGTTTGTTGGTTTCGCCCAAGGCAAGGGTTGCATCATCATCATCAGTTGTTTCAATACGCTCCAGATCATTATCAGCCAGCATCAATGCAGCATCAGAACCATTGTTTATCACTGCCAGGTAACTTCTCCGTAATTCATTATTGAGTTGATAGAGTTGCTGTGTTTGCAGGTAATCTTCTTTATAGTGCCAGATATCCAGTCTGGCAGTTTCAAACTCCACCAGCGTGGTATCTTTTGGTTTGCGAATGGGCGCTAAACCAAAGAACAAACGCTGTCCGCTTTTACTGAATTTGTTGGAATAATCGGGGCTGATGGTATAACCTGTTTTAATACCGGCCGTTGTTTTGTCAGCTTTCAGGGTAGCTTCATTCATACCGGGTTTGTAATACCAGAGCTTATAAAACTTTTTCAATGCCTTGGTGCTGCTGTCTCTTTCGGCTACAAATGCCAGTTGCTCTCCTGCTTCATCAAATGCAAAGTTTTTGGCATCATTAAATCCTTTCAGTACGGTATCAATTTTTCCGGTGGCCGTATTCATCCATAATACCATTGCTTTACTCAGGGTATCACCATTCTTCTTAGTGGTTTCAATCAATAAAGCATTACCATTCTTGCTGAAATAATAATCACTCACCAGTTTGAATTTCTTTTCTTCACCGGTTGCGGTATTACGTACTACCAATTCTGTTCCTTCTTCTACAGGATCTTCTGCTGGTCGTGCAGCCGGTCTGCTGGGCCTTGCAGTTTGTAAAACATTTAAGCCTTTTGTTTTTGCTTCATTGGCTTTTAGTTTCAAACTGTCTGCCACACGCATCAAGCTATCTGCCATGTTCATCATTCTGTTGATCTGTGTTAATGAGTCGGGTTTGGGAGCCGGCGCAGGTGGAGCCGGTAATGCTTTCTCCATATGATAAGCCAACCATCCGTTTCCTTTTTCAGGAGTTTTGAATGATTTTACACGGGCTGTTTTCCAAACATCATTTTTGCCTAACTCAATCATGCCCAAACTATCCTTGGGCATATCATCCGGACGTTTCTTTTTAATACGTGCATCACGTGTGTCTTTAAAGAAAGGCCGGATCTTAAAAATCACATAACGGTTATCTTCTGTGATCAATTGACTATAACCCCGCTCAATTACTTTTTTATAGCGGCCGTCAGTAGATTGAATCACCAGTTCTCCATCACCTTCCTGCGGATTCACCATGTACACTACCCATTTACCATCATTGCTGATGAGTGGTTGTGTTGCTGATTGCCAGCCGTCATACACCGTATGATCTAATGGCTTTTTGGATTGTGCGGAAAGGGTTTGGGAAAAAATCAAAAGAAGGGAATAAAGCATTGCTTTTCTCATACCTGTTACATTTAGTTCTGAGATCTTCTGTACGAAGTTGGTTTATAAAGGTAAATGTAAATGATCACAGAAAAGCCGGCTCAATATTATGATGAACTGCTATTTCCTTGGGAGCAATGGCGGTGAAAGAAGTATCCACCTGAAATTTCAGAAGATACCTTGGGTTTCCTATTTTAGCAACATGATCAGTTATAAACCGAAAGACTGGCTCACTTTTATTTTTCATTTTCACAAAGCAGATACGGTACGGGTGTTATTGCCCATGATCCTGGTAATGTGTGCTTACAGTGGCCTCATTGCTTACCTGGAACTGGAAGTGTGGGAACTGTCTAAAGACAGCAATGTAAAAAATCTCACCCTGCTGCATAACCTGCTTGGATTTGTACTCTCCATGCTCCTTGTATTTCGTACCAACAGTGCCTACGATCGTTGGTGGGAAGGCCGTAAACTCTGGGGTGCACTGGTAAACAACAGCCGCAATATGGCCATGAAGCTGAATGCTTATTTAAGTATTGATGATGCTACTACCCGCCGGCAGGCGGCAAGATTGATCACCACGTATGCACACACGCTAAGCAAACATTTGCGGGGCGAACAGGTAACATTTGAACTGGACAGTAATGAACATCCGGAGTTGGAAATTATTAAAAAGCATCATCATGCACCCAACCAGGTGGCAGCACTCATCAATAAAAAAATAAACCGGTTGTACAAAGAAGGAAAAATTTCCGGTGATCAGTTGCTGGCCCTCAACCTCGAGCTGATGTCATTTGCTGATATCTGCGGAGCCTGTGAACGCATTAAGAATACACCCATCCCCTATTCTTACAGTGCCTTTGTAAAGAAGTTTATCTTTTTTTATGTGATGACCTTGCCGTTTGGCTTTGTATTCAACCTCGGGTATTATGTGATTCCGGTAGTTGCGTTTATTTTTTATGTACTGGCAAGTCTTGAATTGATTGCAGAAGAAATTGAAGACCCCTTTGACGGCGATGCCAATGATTTACCGACTGATAAAATTGCGGATGGCATTACCAAACATGTAAATGAAATTCTGTTGGGGTGAGGTAAAGTATTTCAGCTATGAAACTCTTAATGATAAACCAAAGTCAGTCTATTTTATTGGATGCTCATTTAAATATTTTAATGACAAAATCAATAAAGTGATGCTAAGAGCGATATATAATAGGACTATCAAATTATTTTTTAGCTTGTTTGTTTCGCTTTCATTAGCATACCCGGCTTCAATTTCAAGATAGCGCTTCTTTCCAAAAACAATATAACTGTTGATTGCAATGATCAACATCCCGATAATAAATAACCAGATGCGTGGCCCGTCTACAATCAATATCCTATTTGTGATGATCATTAATACAGCAACTCCTGTAATGAAATTTAAACTCATAAAAATTGATAATAACAGCACGGCATTATACCTGGGTGTATCTTCATGTCCCCAATACTTTAGAAGTTTATAAAACCTGTAATACAAATTCTTTAATAAACTTATCATAAGATTAATCAAACGCTCATAATTCGAACTTCGTACCTCCTATCTCTTCCCTCTCCTCCACACCAACCATGTATGAATCAAAACACTTAACAGGATCAAACTGCTGCCCACTAAAAAACTTAACCCTAACTCCTGCTGTTCGCTATATAAAACAAAAGCAAGAATAATTCCATACAGCGGCTCTAAATTAAAACTGAGATTGACCGTGTAAGCAGATAGTTTTTTCAACGCATTACCTGTAAGTGTAAAAGCCCATACAGAACAAAACCAGGCGAGGAACAACAACCATCCTAAATTGCTCCAGCCGGGCAAAAGCTTTCCTGGAAAATAATACAGATATAGCGGTAGTAATAAACTCAACCACAGAAACCCGCCACTCAATTGATAAGTCAACACTGTTTCACTGTTCAGCGTTTTTAAATACCGGCGTAATAACACCATGGAAAAAGCAAGCAACACTGCACAGAGTACACCCAGTATAATGCCCGTTTTATACCTGGCATCAAAATGAAAGATGATGCTGATGCCCGCCATTACCAGCAGTCCCAGCAATACTTCTTTAAAATCCACCGGTTTCTTTTCCAGCAAAGGTTCCGTTAAAGAAGTGAAGAATCCAACGGATGAAAAGCAAACCAGTGCTACAGAAACATTGGCGGTTTTAATGCTGCCGTAAAACGTTACCCAGTGCATGGCCGCTAAAAATCCAACACCACTCAGCTCGAGAGCAGTACGCCAACTTACTTTTTGCAACTTCCTGGTAAGCGAAAACAAAACCCACATCGTTGCCGCCGTTAATAACAAACGCCACCATACCAGCAATCCTTCATTGAGCGTAATAAGTTTGCCCAGTACACCGGTAAAACCGGCGAGGAAAATGGAAAGATGCAGTTGGAGGAATGCTTTTTTCATTGTAATGCGTTACCATCATCAGGTAAGCAACATCATTTTGAATACCGTAAGGCACTCCATTTTATTGAGGTTGATGTTACACCTGTTGGTTACAAAGAAATAAAAAGAATGAAGAAAAGAAGAAATGATTATTTACTGCTCATCATATCGGCAGTTGTAACAGTGCTGATGCGGGAAACACCGCTGCTCTTCATGCGGCTGCGGTAGTTTTTGAAAATACTTTGCCAGCGGAGGTTGAGTACACCCAGGATACCTTCTTTCACAATGCCTTTGTTCATTTTACTTACACCCAGTTTACGATCTACAAACGTAATGGGTACTTCGGCTATTTTAAAATGCAGCTTCCAGGCGGCAAATTTCATTTCAATCTGGAAGGCATAACCCACAAAGGAAATTTCATCAAGATTGATGGTTTCCAGTACCTCTCTTTTATAACAAACAAAACCGGCCGTGGGATCTTTTACCGGCATCCATAAAATCATTCTGGTGTAATACGAAGCACCTTTGGAAAGAAAAATTCTGCCCCAGGGCCAGTTGGCCACAGCACCACCTTGGGTATAGCGGCTGCCAATAGCAACATCAGCACCGCCTGTTTTGCAGGCATCATACAAACGGTTCAGATCTATGGGGTTGTGACTGAAATCCGCATCCATTTCAAAAATGAAATCATATCCTTTTTCAATACACCATCTGAAACCGTGGATATAAGCAGTGCCTAATCCTAATTTTCCTTTCCGTTCTTCCAGGAAAAGCCGGTTGGGAAATTCCTGTTGCAATTGTTTTACAATGGCAGCTGTGCCATCAGGAGATCCATCGTCAATAATCAATACATGAAAACCTGACTGCAGGTCAAAAACAGCCCTGATAATGCTTTCAACATTATCTTTCTCATTGTAAGTAGGTATAATTACAATTTTTTCCAAATCAGTAATTCTGTAGATGCAATATTATTGATAATACTGACAATGTTCAAAAAGCAAATTACAAACCAGAAAACGTTTAGTTCTTCTTTAACAGGGTGCGGTTTAAAATTTCGGTTAGTTTTTGTTTGGTGTGTAATGGAAAGTCTCCCTTCATCATCCAATCATAATACTGCGGCTCCTGTTTTAATACATCCGCTACAGGTCTGCCTTTATGTTTTCCGAAATTAAAAACTTCTTTACCGTTTTCCATCACAAGTCTTCGGGCAAAATCCACAATCTCTTCCTCACCAACTGTTTTGAGTATCGTTTCAACCGTAGTGCCTAATTGCGGATAACGTTGAATTTGAGCCTGTAATACTTCCCAAGTAGCGGAAGCATCTATTTCTGCACTATGTGCTCCATCCAGGTTTTTATTGCAATAAAATTTATAAGCGGCTGATAAAGTGCGTTGTTCCATTTGATGAAAAATACGTTGCACATCCACCAGCTTTGTTGTTTTCAAATCAATTTCTATACCCACCCTTAAAAACTCTTCCATAAGAATAGGCACATCAAAGCGGTTGCTGTTATAACCGGCCAGGTCGCAGCCTTCAATAAACTGTTTGATTTCATTTGCCGCCTGCTTAAAAGTAGGCGCATCTTTCACCATTTCATTGGTAATACCGTGTACTTCAGTAGCTCCGGGCGGAATAGGCATTTCGGGATTCAGCAGTTTCCGTTTTACCAAACGGCTTCCGTCGGGCATAATTTTGATGATGGCAATTTCCAGGATACGGTCGGTACTGATGTTTACCCCGGTAGTTTCCAGGTCAAAAATGGCAAGGGGTTTCTTTAATTCTAAACTCATAGATCCAGGTTGAGGTGATGAAGGTTCGTTTGAAAAATCGAGGGGTAGCTGTTCTGTCATGCGCAAATGTACTAAAACAGCTCTTTGGAACGTTATAGGGCTGTAAATGAGCCAAACTATGGCTGATTGAGGTAAAAAGGTTAGTTTTGAGCAACCAAAATCCTTTAAAATGAAAAAGCTACTTCTTGCAGTAATTCTTCTTTTCACTGTTTCGTTCATCGCTGTTTCCTGTATGAGTACAGGAAAGATGGGATGTCCTACCAATGTTGGTTCCGGCAAACCTTTCCGTTCTTGATTTGTTAGCAGAGAAATAATTTTATGAACTGGATTCAATTAAACTCTGATCATCAATTGGATGAAATCATCCGTGCGTCTGATAGCCAACCCCAGGTAATTTTTAAGCATAGCACCCGTTGCAACATCAGTACTATGGCAAAAGGCCGGCTGGAGCGTGCAGGCTTACCGGGTCATGTTCCTTTTTATTATCTGGATTTATTAAGTCACCGTCCTATTTCCAATAAAATTGCTGAACTGTTTTCCGTGGAGCATGAATCACCACAGGTACTGGTAATTAAAAGCGGCAAATGTGTTTATACAGAAAGCCATACCGGTATTCATATGGATGAGATACTGGAAAAAGCATCAAAGAATTAATCTCACTGGTATTTATAAAGAAAGGCCACTCAACAGTGGCCTTTTTGTTTCCGGTCATCATCAATAGCAAGTATTGAAAAGTCGGTTATTTCTTTCTTCTGGGATGTTCAATAGCCGCTTGTGCCGCTGCCAATCTTGCAATAGGCACACGGAACGGTGAACAGCTTACATAGTTCATACCAATACGGTGACAGAACTTAACACTGGCGGGATCTCCCCCATGTTCGCCGCAAATACCCACTTTCAAATTGGGTTTAGTTTTGCGGCCATTATCAGTTCCTGCTTTAATAAGCTGCCCAATTCCATCCTGGTCAATCGTCTGGAACGGATCATCGGGCAAAATTTTGAGATCAAGATATTTGGGCAAGAAGCCTCCGATATCATCCCGGCTGAAACCAAAACTCATCTGTGTTAGATCATTGGTACCGAAACTGAAGAAGTCAGCTACTTTGGCCATATAATCTGCACGCAGTGCTGCACGTGGTGTTTCAATCATAGTGCCATACAGGTAAGGAATCCTCTTCATTTTATATTTAGCACAAACCTCAGCATATACTTTATCCACAATTTCTTTCTGGTGGCGGAGTTCGTGTGCAATTACAGTTACCGGCACCATAATTTCAGGCATTGCTTTTTTACCGGCTTTTACCAGTTCGGCGGTTGCTTCAAAAATGGCACGCACCTGCATTTCTGTAATTTCTGGATAACTGATACCCAAACGCACACCACGATGACCCAGCATCGGGTTGTTTTCATGCAAGGCCAGTACCCTGCGGTTGAGCATACTCATACTTATACCTAACTCTTTACTGAGCTGGCGGAGCTTTTCTTTATCATGTGGAACAAACTCGTGCAGTGGAGGATCCAGCAAACGAATGGTTACGGGATGACCACTCATTACTTTCAAGGTGGCTTTTACATCCTGCTTTACATATTTGAACAAGCCATTCAATGCGGCCCGGCGTTCTTTCTCTGTTTTGCTCACAATCATTTTACGCAATTCAAAGAGAGGTGCCTCGCTACCTTCACCATAAAACATGTGCTCTGTACGGAAGAGACCGATGCCTTCAGCTCCGAATTTTACAGCAGCCGCTGCATCTTCGGGTGTTTCAGCATTAGCACGCACACCAATTTGTTTGACGCCATCAACCAGCTTCATCAAATCTTTATAGCTCTGATTTTTTTCAATATCAATATCTACCAATGGCATTTGTCCTTCATACACTAAACCCTTGGTACCGTTTAGACTGATCCACTCTCCTTCTTTTATGATGGTATCATTCTTGGCTTTGAAATATTTTGCCTCCTGGTGTATTTCAATATCATTACAACCAACGATACAGCATTTGCCCCAGCCACGTGCTACAAGAGCGGCGTGTGAGGTCATACCGCCTTTCGTAGTTAAAATAGCTTGTGCTTTATGCATACCATCCACATCTTCAGGACTTGTTTCTTCACGTACCAGAATTACCTTCTCTCCTCTTGAAGCCCATTCCACAGCCTCAGCACTTGAAAATACAACACGACCTTTGGCGCCACCGGGTCCGGCAGGTAATCCTTTTGCAATAACAATCTGTGTTAATTCAGCTTTAGGATCCAGCATGGGCAGTAATAATTCAACGAGTTGATTAGGTGCCACTCTCATGATGGCTGTTTTGGCATCAATCAAGCGTTCTTTATACATTTCAGTAGCCATGCGTACCGCTGCCACGCCATTACGTTTACCCACACGGCATTGAAGCATGTAGAGTTTTCCTTTTTCAATGGTAAACTCAATATCCTGCATGTCTTTATAATGTTTCTCCAGTCTTTTCTGATAGCTGTATAATTCTTTATATAAAGCAGGCATTAATTTTTCCAGCGATGTATAATGTTTGCTTTGCTCATTCATGGAGTATTCATTTACCGGTGCAGGTGTTCTGATCCCGGCTACCACATCTTCTCCCTGTGCGTTTACGAGATACTCACCATAGAATTGATTTTCTCCGTTGCCCGGATTTCGGGTAAATGCTACGCCGGTACAACTATCATCGCCCATATTACCGAACACCATGGCCTGAACGTTTACAGCAGTGCCCCACTCATGCGGAATTTTTTCAATACGGCGGTATTCAATTGCCCGTTTACCGTTCCAGCTGGCAAATACGGCACCAATGCCACCCCAGAGTTGCTCAGCAGGATCATCAGGAAACTCTTTGCCCAGAATTTTCCTGACTGTTTTTTTATAACTCTTCACCAGTTCTTTTAACTGATCGGCAGTGAGGTCGGTATCACTTTTATAATCGTATTGTTTTTTGATGTGTTCCAATTGTTCATCCAGTACTTTGCGGATGCCCTTGCCACCTTTTGGTTCAATGCCGGCTGCTTTTTCCATCACTACATCTGCATACATCATAATTAAACGCCGGTAGGCATCATATGCAAATCGTTCATCACCGCTTTGAGCAATCAACCCTTTAATGGTTTGTTCATTTAAACCAACGTTCAAAATGGTTTCCATCATACCGGGCATACTCTTGCGTGCGCCGGAGCGTACAGATAAGAGTAAAGGATTGTTTACATCGCCAAACTTTTTACCGGTAAGCTGTTCCATTTTTGCAAGTGATGCATTTACCTGTGCGGTTAAAATTTTAGGATAGGTTCGTTTATTAGCATAATAGTAAGTACATACATCTGTTGTAACAGTAAAGCCGGGAGGTACCGGTAAACGTAAGGCCGGGTGACCGGCCATTTCAGCCAGGTTGGCTCCTTTACCACCCAGCAGATTTTTCATGGATTCATTGCCATCGGCTTTGCCTCCACCGAAAAAATAAACATACTTGATTGCTTTCTTAGTTGCCATGGTTCTTGATTTTGAGAGATAATAGAACGGAGTTTTGAAACAGTGCCTCCGTTTTTAAACGGAGTAAAAGTAGAAGCATCAGTAATGGTGAGAAATGACTGGTAACACAGGTATTGCTAACTACGGTCAGCAGGATGAATGAGCGTGGGTTGTTTTTGAAAAAAGATTTATTGCAGTAGTAATTGCAATTAAACGGATTATTGACTTTCTGTTTTCTTTTACATAGGTTGTGTTATTCTTACCTCCACTGCCACAACGGTTGTTTATCAGCAGGAAGCATCTATCTATCCATTCTTCACATTTAAAAAACAAAAAACTATGCGTAAACTTTTGCTTGGAATGATTGCATTCCTCTTGTTTCTTACTGCCTGCAAGGATGAGACAAAAAAAGAAACCACTGCTACAGAACCTGCTGCCGGTGAAACCAAAGCTCAGCCCGCTGAATTTGCTGATGCAAAATATGCCCAGTTGGGAAAAGATGGCCTGGCTGCTTTAAGCTCCGGTGATATTGATAAGTGGAGCGCCAACTGGGCTGATAATATTGTTTGGCAGTGGAACAATGGTGATAGCGTTGCCGGTAAAGCAGCGGTTGTAGCTTATTGGAAAGACAGAAGAGCCAATGTGATCGATTCCATAACTTTTGCACAAGACATTTGGCTGCCTGTAAAAGTTAATCAGCCGCAGCAAAATGAAGCAGCAGGCGTATGGCTGCTGAGTTGGTATGCTGTGAATGCCAAATATAAAACCGGCAAACGCATGATGCAATGGATTCATACAGTACAGCACATGGATGCCAATGATAAAATTGACAGAGTGATTCAATACCTCGACAGAGCGCCCATTAGTGCGGCCATGGCTAAGTAATTCAGCTTAGACTTTTTTTATAGGGAAGGCGTCGGTTTTAAACCGGCGCTTTTTTGTTCTTTTTAACCGGCAATTAAAAGCCGTTCGTAAAATTTTTGCCATTTGCGGAAAAAATGATTTTGAATTATCAAAGAGATTCCTAACTTGCGCTTAGGTGTTTTTCATAAGTTAGCAACGGCCGATTCTTTTTAGGATTGGCCCTTTTTTTTAAAGTGAATGTTTTTCCTCAACAGATAATAAAAAAGCCGTTCAAACGAACGGCTTTGTTCATTTTATACGAGGGCTTTTATTTTTTGGCTTTTACATATTTTTCCAGCCACATATGTTCTTCCCACAATAAATGAAGAATGTTTTCTTTTCCACGATAGCCATGTGCTTCATAAGGCATTACCACATAACGCACACTACCTCCGTTTCCTTTTAATGCCTGGAACATACGCTCACTCTGAACAGGGAAGGTTCCTGTATTATCATCTGCTTCACCATGTACCAGGAGAATGGGCGTTTTAAGCTGGTGTGCAAAGCTGAACGGACTCATATCATAATACAACTGCGGTACCTGCCAATAGGTTCTGTCTTCATTTTGAAAACTGAACGGTGTCAGCGTTCTGTTATAAGCGCCGCTGCGTGCAATACCTGCTTTAAACCAACTGGTATGTGCCAGCAGATTAGCCGTCATAAATGCTCCATAGCTATGACCACCTACTCCCACTCTTGTACTGTCGCCCACACCCATTTCTGTAAGTTTATCAATGGCAGCTCTTGCATTGAGTTTTAGCTGTTGTACAAAATCATCGTTTGGTTTTTTATCAGCACTGGTACTTACAATCGGCATTTCTGCATTGTCTAATACAGCATAACCCTGTGTTACCCAAAAGATGGGTGAACCCCAGTTGATTCGTACAAATGCATTCCTGGAGCCACGTACCTGTGCAGCATCACCGGCATTGGTGAATTCTCTTGGATAAGCCCACATCAATATAGGTAAGGCACCATCTCTTTTTACATCATAACCTTTGGGCAGGTATAAGTCACCGGTTAAATCCACACCGTCAGCACGTTTGTAAGAAATTTTTTGTTTGGTGATGCCTTCCAGTGCGGGATAAGGATTGCTAAAAGAAGTGATTTGTACATCCGCCATTTTTGTTTTGAGATTGCGGATATAATAATTAGGAACAACCGTCTGTGTTTCTTTACGTGTTACAACTTTCAGTTGATTGGCATCCAGCACATCAATTACCATTTCATATACATCTTCACTGCAGCGCCAGATGATTTCGTTTTTACGGGTAGCTAAATCAAAACGGGCAAGGAAAGGTAAATCACCTTTGGGTGAAGCACCTGTAGTATTATTCATGAGCAGTTGATTGTTTTCTGGAATTACAACGTCTCTGCCAAATTGATTTTTTACAGTAACAGGAGAACCGGGATTGTTGTACTGATCATTTAAACTTCTTTCCATCAATAGCTCCATTTCGCCCGTAGATGGGTTTAAACGGTTCATCCATGTTCTGGCTTTGCCTCTCAATGCTTCATACACCAGTGCAAAATTGCTGTTGCCCCATTCGGTTCCTCCATAACGGTTTTTTGTTTTAAACAACAGTTTAGCTTCACCTGTAAAAGGTGCACTCAAAGTATATACTGCATCCCTGAATTCTGCATTGTTTTTGATCAAGCCACCATCCAATGGTTTGCACCACACTACTGTTGCTGCCTCATCATCTCTCCATTGAATGCTGCGGGGCACATCCTGTACATTATCATTTCCGGCAGGTGCTGTTTCGGCTGAAGGAAGTTTTGCAAGTTCTTTAATTAACTTACCATTGGCATCATGAATGGTTACCGTTGAATTAAATCCACCGGCAGGCACGGCATAAGAATAAGGTTTGTTGATAGTACGTACCAATAAATACTTCTTATCAGGCGATGAATTGAAAGAAGCATAAATAGCAGGTGTATTGATTTTTGTTTCAACGCCATTTACATTTTTCACCAGTTGGGCCTTGGTGAAAAACTCAAACAAACTTTCGTCATAGGGACTTTTGATTAAATCCTGGAATGTGGGTCGTGGTGAAGCACTGCCATAATTTTCCTGTACGGTAGGTCCTTTGGGTGTAATTGGTTTTTTAGGCATTGAGGCAGGAGCAGCAATAGTTGTTTTATACAATAATGTATTATCATCTATCCATGAAAAGGCACCACCCATTACAATATTAAGGGGAGCTTTATTCACCTTTGTTGCTTTTTGGGTAGCCACATCAATTACATACAGATCTACTTGTGAGGCGGTTACATTCGTAACAGCTATCTTGTTCTGCTTTTCATTCCATTGTGCTGTGGTGGAAAGAAGGTTGGCAGGCAGTCCGCTTATTTTGTATTCTTTATTTGTTTTGATGTTTTTAAGCGTAAAATTGTTGACGAAGTTTTGACGGCTCAATGAAAAATTGTTAGGGTTGATGCGCATACCGGCCACACGAACTTCCGGCTGCCCCAGTTCTTCTACAGTGGGATAGCTGTTGCGTTCAATGATCAACATCCACTCTCCTTTATTGTCAACACTTATTTGCGGAGTGGGTTTGGCCAGTGCCAGATCCATAATTACCTGTGGCGGCGTTTGATAGCCAACAGCATCCTGTGCTGCAGCATAAACAGTAATAAAACTGAAAATTAAAAATAGCAGTTGTCTCATACTTATGGTTTTATGTGATGTGAAAAGTATTGATTAAAAATATTGCTACCTGCGTTGATATACCCTTACATAATCAATAAGCATCCGTTGCGGAAAAATGCTGTCATTTACACCTTTCTGTCCGCCCCAGTTGCCGCCCACTGCAATATTGAGTAATAAATGAAAAGGTTGATTAAAGGGCCATGCTTCATAACCTCCACCATCATTTGTTACTTCAAAAGCCTTTTTACCGTCAACAAACCATTGCATGCTTTGTTCGTTCCATTCTATGGCATATACATGAAAGGCATCCATGACATTTTTTACAAGTAAGGTATCTGTTTTCTGTGTACCGATAATATGATTGAATTTTTTAGTGTGAATGGAGAAATGGATAAAGCCGGGATTGAATCCTACATGCTCCATAATATCAATTTCACCATCATCGGGCCATTTGAGCGGATGGGTGGAAGCAAGCATCCAGATAGCCGGCCAGGTACCCCTGCCTCGTGGAAGTTTGGCACGTACTTCAATCCTGCCATGGCTCCAGTCTCCTTTTCCTTTGGTGACTAATCTTGCAGAGGTGTAATTACTTTGCTCTTTTTTTTCTTTATGCGCTTCAATAATCAGGAAACCTTTTTCAACCCTTGCGTTCTTTAGTTGGTTTTTGGTGTAGTACTGTAATTCATTGTTGCCCCACCCATGGCCTCCAATATCATAATTCCATTTAGAGGTATCAGGCAAACCTTTGTACTTAAATTCATCAGCCCAAACCAGTTGCCATGGTTTTTGTTGTGCACCGGCAAAAAACGGTGTCATTAAGAAAGAAAATAAAATCAGGAATCTCATGCTGTTCTGTTGCTACGAATGTAAAGCAGGAGGCGGTTTCCTGTACAACCGTTCAACAAAATATTTGCTGAATCATTTACAGCCCTTATCTTCGCAGCATGAATTTCAACACACATATGCATCATCATCCTACTTGCCCCTAAGGTAAGCCTGATGCGCTATGTGCTATACATAAATAACGGAGGCTTACATACGTAGGCCTTTTTTTATTTAAAGCAAGTTTAAACAAACGATATGAACACAGAAATGAAATACACACCCCTCAGTGATTTAAGCGGTGGCGGTGCCTCAGAAACAAAGCTGCGTATTGCTGTTCAGAAAAGCGGACGTCTGTACGATGAAAGCGTAAAACTGCTTAACGAATGTGGTATTGAACTCCGCAATGTAAAAGACCGTTTAAAAACGGTGAGTGACACTTTTCCGATGGAAGTCTTTTTTTTGAGGGATGATGATATACCTCAATATGTAGAAGACGGAGTGGCCGATATCGGTATTGTTGGCGAAAATGTTTTGTACGAAAAAAATAAAGCGGCAGATGTAGTTGAAAAACTGGGCTTTGGTAAATGCAGACTCAGCATTGCAGTACAACGCAGTCAAACTTATGAAGGCGTTCAGAATCTTGATGGCAAACGCATTGCTACCAGTTATCCTTTTTTGGTAAGTGAGTTCCTGAAGAAGCAAAATATCATTGCTGAGATTCATGAAATCAGCGGTTCCGTTGAAATTGCCCCGGGTATCGGACTAGCAGATGTGGTGGTGGACCTTGTAAGCAGTGGTTCTACTTTATTAATGAACGGACTGAAAGAAGTAGAAACCATTCTCCAATCGCAGGCCGTACTCATCAAAAACAAAACGCTGAACAAGCAGCAGGAGATTTTGTTAGAAAAACTGTTATTCCGCATCAAAGCTGTTAAAAAAGCAAAGCGTAATAAGTATGTACTCATGAATGCTCCTAATGATAAACTGCAACGTATTATTGCTTTATTACCCGGTATGAAAAGTCCTACTGTTCTGCCGCTTGCTGAAACAGGCTGGAGCAGTGTACACAGTGTATTGAGTGAAGATGAGTTCTGGGAAAAAATTGAACAATTAAAAGCAGCAGGTGCTGAAGGAATATTGGTGGTGCCCATTGAAAAGATGGTGATGTAGAAATTTGAAAATTTGATGATTTGAAAATTAGATAATGATGCAGATTGTAAAACATCCAAAGAAAGTAGAATGGGCAAAGTTGTTACAACGCCCTGTGATGGATTCATCATCGTTGGAAGCAAGTGTGAAAAACATTTTGTTTGAAGTAAAAGCGAATGGTGATGAGGCCTTGAAACGCTTTGCCACCATTTTTGATAAAGTAAGTGTTCCTGAACTGCAGGTTACAGAAGCAGAAATTACATCGGCTCTTGCATTGGTGAGCAATGAATTGAAAGAAGCCATTCAACTGGCTAAGAAAAATATTGAAACCTTTCATGCCATTCAAACCACAGCAGCAGCAAAAATTGAAACCATGCCCGGTGTTGTTTGCTGGCGTAAGGCAGTGGCTATTGAAAAAGTGGGTTTGTATATTCCCGGTGGAACAGCTCCCCTGTTTTCAACTATTCTCATGCTGGCAGTGCCGGCAAAGATTGCAGGTTGTAAAGAAATTATCTTATGTACGCCACCTGCAAAAGACGGAAGCATTAATGCAGCAATATTGTACACAGCTCAACTGTGCGGCATCACTAAGATTTATAAAACGGGAGGCGCTCAAGCCATTGCAGCTATGGCATATGGTACAGAAACCATTCCGCAGGTGTATAAAATTTTCGGACCCGGTAATCAATATGTAACTGCTGCCAAGCAACTGGTACAAAAAGATGGGGTTGCCATTGATATGCCTGCAGGTCCCAGTGAAGTTTGTGTAATGGCTGATGAAACGGCCAATCCCGTTTTTGTTGCGGCTGATTTGTTAAGCCAGGCAGAACATGGGGTGGATTCGCAGGTGTTGCTGGTTAGTACCTCTGAGCAGCTCATTAATAATACCGCAGCAGAAATGGATAAACAGTTAGGTGCACTGCCCCGTAAAGAACTGGCTGCAAAAGCTCTGGAAAACAGTAAAGCTGTTTTAGTTAACAATGTGGATGAAATGATTGAACTGGTGAATACCTATGCAGCGGAGCATCTTATCATTAGTTGCAGTAATGATGAGGTGATTGCTGAACGTATTACAAATGCCGGTTCTATGTTTCTTGGCAATTATTCGCCGGAAAGTGCCGGTGATTATGCAAGTGGTACTAATCATACATTGCCCACCAATGGTTATGCCCGTGCTTACAGTGGTGTGAGTGTAGATAGTTTTGTAAAGAAAATCACTGTTCAAAAGCTGAGCCTGGAAGGATTGAAGAATATCGGTAAAGCAGTTGTAACGATGGCAGAAGCGGAAGGATTGCAGGCGCATGCCAATGCGATTAAAAAACGAATGGAGAGTAAATAACACAAACGAATTAAAATAGCAGTAAAGCTGATAAACAACATTTATGTCATTCAATTTGCAAAGTCTCATCAGGAGTAATATTCAAAGCCTCGTCCCCTACTCTTCAGCCCGTGATGAATTTCATGGTGAAGCAAAGATCTTTCTGGATGCCAATGAAAACAGTATCGGTTCTCCATTAACCAAATGGTACAACCGCTACCCGGATCCGCATCAGAAACAAATCAAAGAAAAGCTTGCTGCTATTAAAGGAGTGCCTGCTTCTCAGATTTTCATTGGCAATGGCAGTGATGAGTGTATTGATATTCTCTACCGTGCTTTTTGCAACCCCGGTAAAGACAATGTAATCATTTGCCCTCCTACCTATGGTATGTATGAAGTGAGTGCCAATATTAATGATGTGGAAGTACGCAAAGCCCGGCTGCTGGATCATTTTCAATTAGACCTTGTGCATATGGAAACACTGGTAGATGAACATACTAAAATCATCTGGCTGTGTTCGCCCAATAATCCAACCGGTAATTCACTTAACCGGGAAGACATAGAAATGGTATTGAATAATTTTGACGGGTTAGTGGTGATTGATGAGGCATATATTAATTTTTCACGGCAGCGTTCCTTTATTCCTGAACTCAAAGAATATCCCAACCTGGTAATTCTGCAAACGCTCAGCAAAGCATGGGGGCTTGCCGGCTTGCGATTGGGAATGGCTTTTGCAAGTGAAGCGATTATTGAAGTGTATAACAAAGTAAAACCGCCTTATAACATCAGCCAGGCAGTACAGGAACTGGTTATAAAAGCGCTGGATAATGTGCAGGATGTAAATGCCATGATTCAGATCATTGTGGAAGAACGGAAAAGACTGGAACAGGAACTGCCTTCTCTCCCCTGTGTGGTGAAAGTATATCCTTCAGATTCCAACTCTTTACTGGTAAAAACTGTTGATGCTAAAGCTATTTATCAATACCTGCTTACACAACAGATTGTGGTGAGAGACCGGAGTAAAGTAGAACTTTGTGAAGGATGTTTACGCATCACGGTAGGAACGGTAAGAGAAAATGATGAGCTGCTCAACGCCTTACGCTCTTTTATTGTTTAAGCATAACTTTACCACTTCTAAATTGTATATATGAATAAAATTCTGATTGCAGGTTTATTTTTATTGACAGGCGTACTGCAGGCTTGTGCTAATGACAGCACCCAACAAAAAACAGGTGTAACAGCAGATAATCAACTGAAGTTGCCCGCAGGTTTTACCGCTACTGTTGTGGCTGATAAACTGGGCAGGGCCCGTCATATTGCCGTTAACAGCAATGGTGATGTTTATGTAAAACTGGAACGACTGAAAGATGGAAAAGGCATCATCCGTCTGCGTGATACCAATGGCGATGGAGTGGCTGATGAGCAGTTTGCCTTCTGCAATTATGCAGGAACCGGCATCGCTATCAGTAACGGTTATTTATATGCCTCTTCTAACTCAGAAGTGTACCGATATAAATTCAACGCAAAAAACGAAATTGAAAATCCTGATAACCCTGAAATTATTGTTACAGGACTGGTAGATAAACGTCAACATGCTTCAAAATCCATCACACTTGATGGTAAAGGCTTTATTTATGTAAACATCGGTGCCCCAAGTAATGCCTGCCAGGAAACAGATCGTACCGCAGGTTCTCCCGGTCAGATGCCCTGCCCTATTTTAGAAACAGCAGGCGGTATCTGGCAATTTAAGATTGATAAACTCAACCAAACCTATGCTGATGGAGTTCGTTATGCAACTGGTCTGCGGAATGTGGTTGGATTAGATTGGAACACCGTTACAAATGATTTGTTTGTAACACAGCATGGCCGTGATCAGTTAAATACTTTGCATCCTTCTCTTTACAATAATGAACAAAGTGCTGAACTGCCTGCCGAAGAATTCTTTGTGGTTAAAAAAGGAATGGACTTTGGATGGCCTTACTGTTATTATGATCCTGTTCAGAAAAAGAAAGTATTAGCGCCTGAGTATGGTGGTGATGGTAAGAAAGAAGGATTGTGTGAAAACAAGGAAAAACCACTTTATGCATTTCCCGCACACTGGGGACCTAATGCTTTACTGTTTTATAATAGCAATCAATTCGGTTCTAAATATCAGAATGGCGCTTTCATTGCCTTTCACGGAAGCTGGAACAGGGCTCCTTTAAAACAGGGAGGTTATAATGTAGTGTTCCTGCCTATGAAAGATGGTAAACCAACAGGTATGTACGAAATATTTGCTGATGACTTTGCCGGTGGTGAAGAAAATTTAACTCCCGCAAAAGCAAAGCACCGTCCTTGTGGTTTAGCTATGGATAAAAATGGTGCTTTATATATTTCTGATGACCAGGCAGGAACTGTTTGGAAAATTGTTTATACCGGAAAATAAAGAACATGAATAAGATTTTACTAACCGGATGTATGCTTGCATGTGTGTTGTTCATGTCTTTTACATTTTCACAACCGGGTTTGCAGCCCATTATGCAGCGTGGTAAAAAAGTATATGATACCTATTGCCTCACCTGCCACCAGGCAGATGGTGCCGGTGTACCCCGTATGAATCCTCCGTTAATTAAAACAACATATGTATTGGGTGATAAAAAAAGATTAATCAATATTGTTTTAAAAGGCTTTAATGAGTCGGTTGAAATCAATGGTGATTATTATGATAATCCCATGCCGGCACAACCACAGTTAACGGATCAGCAGGTGGCGGATGTGTTAACTTATGTAAGAAACAGTTTTGGAAATAAAGGAACAGCAATAACCTTGGCAGAAGTAAAAGCAGAAAGGGCCAAATTAAAAAAGTAATAACCTAAGTGATGACAAATGAAAATAGCGCTGTTAACAATCCCCCTTCAGGGGTTAAGGGCAAGCGAGTTTTATTTATTGACAGAGATGGTACTTTAATTAACGAAGCGCCTCCTACGTATCAATTGGATTCATTCGATAAATTAACGTTTTACCCTGATGTGTTTTTTTACCTGCGCAAAATAGCAGCAGAATTTGATTATGAGTTGGTGATGCCAACGAACCAGGACGGTTTAGGCACTTCTTCTTTTCCGGAAGATACTTTTTGGCCGCTGCACAATTTTGTACTGAAAAGCTTTGAAAACGAAGGAGTGCATTTCAGCGATGTATTGATTGACCGCAGCTTTCCGCATGAAAACAAACCAACCCGTAAGCCGGGCACGGGTATGTTTGGCAAATACATAAATAATCCTGCATATGATTTAGTTAACTCGTATGTTATCGGAGATCGTATTACGGATATTCAGTTAGCAAAAAATCTTGATTGCAAAGGCATTTGGATTAACAATGATGCAAATCTTGGCGCTGCTGAAATACAGGACCAGGTAACGGAGTTGCGGGCAACAACCATTGCATTGGAAACAACGGAATGGAAAAAAATCTACGAATTTCTCAAGCTTGGATTGCGCACCGTACATCATGAACGTAATACCAATGAAACAAAAATCAGTATTGATTTAAACCTGGATGGAAGCGGTAAGGCTTCTGTTTCAACAGGACTTG
The DNA here is from genome assembly GCF_045780045.1 of Lacibacter sp. MH-610. Taxonomy (NCBI): domain Bacteria; kingdom Pseudomonadati; phylum Bacteroidota; class Chitinophagia; order Chitinophagales; family Chitinophagaceae; genus Lacibacter; species Lacibacter sp. MH-610. The sequence continues at coordinate 2,527,770 of NZ_CP116002.1, read as the reverse complement.
GTTTTTTTGATCATATGCTGGAGCAGATTGCCCGGCATGGTCATCTTGATTTAACCATCGTTACCAAAGGCGATCTGCATATTGACGAACATCATACCATTGAAGATACGGGCATTGCCCTTGGCGAAGCATTTGCCAAAGCATTGGCTGATAAAAGAGGTATGGAGCGTTATGGCTTTGCCTTGCCGATGGATGAGGCAGAGGCGAAAGTGCTTATTGATTTTGGCGGGCGTAACTGGATTGTGTGGAATGCCTTATTCACCCGTGAGAAAATTGGTGAGATGCCTACGGAAATGTTTTTTCATTTCTTTAAATCCTTCAGTGATGCTGCTAAATGCAATCTCAATATAGAATGTCGTGGTGATAATGAACACCATAAGATTGAAGCCATCTTCAAAGCATTTGCCAAAGCCATCCGGATGGCTGTAAAAAGGGATCCTATGAGCAATCAGCTGCCTTCCACGAAAGGTGTGCTGTAATGATTTGAATAGGGCTGCAACTTGACTGCCATCATCCTTTATGTTTTCATAGCAGGTTAGTTTTACAGAAACACGCTGATATGAAAACAATTCTGGTTCCCATCGATTTCTCTGCTACCGCTGTTCATGCAGCCCGTTATGCCCAGCAATTGGCGGAGCAGGTAGGCGCAAAAATTATTTTAATACATGCTTACGAGCCACCACCCTCTTTTCCTATGGTGGAAGGAATGCTGTACACTGATGATTCATTGAGGCAGCTGATGAAAGATAAACTGGAACAGTTAGCAGTGGATCTTGAAAAAGAACATCCCATTATTAAAGTAGAAGCCATGATCATGGATGGCAGTTTAAAACAGGTGATGCATACTTTAACTGATGCGATGGAGGTGTTTCTGATTGTGATGGGTATTACCGGTGCCGGTAAGTTAAAAGAAACATTCATTGGCAGTAATACGCTGGATGTGGCACGCAGTAATAAAGTACCTGTATTAATTATTCCTGAACGGGCAAATTATGCGGGCATCAATGATATCGGTCTCACAACCGATTTCAGAGAAGTGGTAGAAACCATTCCGGAAAAGAAAATAAAAGAGCTCATTCATATTTTCGGAGCAAGGCTGCATGTATTGAATGTTGATTTTGCACAACGGAACTGGGATAATGATGTTCCGTTCCAGAGCGGATTAGTGGAAACAATGTTTGAACACTATCACCCAACTTATCATTTTATTGAGAATGAAAATATGGCGGATGGCTTGAGTGATTATGCATTACAGCATAGCATTGAGTTGTTGATTACCATCCCCAAAAAACATAATCTCTTACAAAAATTACTTGCGGGTAGTCATACAAAGGAATTAGTCTTCCACAGCAGGGTTCCTGTTCTGGTGATGCATGAATAAAAATCAAAGAGTTATTCAAAACGTAAAGCCTTAACCGGACTGATCTTACGTACCAGTAAGGAAGGTATCAGCAACACTAATAAACTGATGATGAAGGTGGCAACAACTACTAATACCACCTGCCAGCCAATGAGCTTTACAGGGGCTTCTTTTACATAATAAGCAGCTTCATCCAGATGAATGAAGCCCGTAGCTTGCTGCAGCCAGCAAAGTCCTGTTCCTAAAATAGTACCAATAATTACACCTGCCAGTGTAATAAAGATACCCTGCTGCCAGAAAATGGCCTGCACCTGTTGATCCATCGCACCCGTTGCTTTTAATAAGCCCACCATTCTGCTTCTTTCCAGCACCAGTATGAGCAGGCAGGTAATAAGATTCATTAAAGCCACAATGCACATGATGATGATAATGATTCTGCGGTTGGTGTTTTGCAGGTTGAGCCAGTCAAATATATTCGGATAAATATCCCGTACCGGTGTTGCATACCAACTGGTAGGAATTTCATCGAGTAAATAATTACTGATGGATTTATCATCATTATAATCAAACATCGTTACTTCATAGCCTGCTACCTGGTTGCGGCTCCAGCCATTAATTTTTTGAATCAATTCCAGGTTGACGATTGCAAAGGTTTTATCATATTCTTCGATCGCTGTTTTGTAAATGCCGCAAACTTTAACGGAGCGTACACGGGGCATGGATTCTTCGTTCTCAATAAAATACAGAAACGCTTTATCGCCGGTTTTAAGTTGTAACTGTTTCGCTGTGTAAGCAGATATCAATATGGGATATTGCTCAGCAGTGGTATCAAAGTGGAGCCAGTTGCCTTCCACCAGGTAGGGCATAATCCGCTCTTTATGAAAAGCAGCATCAACACCTTTTAACAAAACCCCTTCAATGGATTCTGTTGTTTTTAGCATAGCACTTTTGGTAGCAAACACATCCACCCATTTAATTTGATTGGTTGCCTGCAACTTTTTTTCAATGGTATCGTTCTTAAACGTGGGCAATTCTTCTGCAAGACCTGATACAGATGGTACTTCTTGCTGCACACGGATATGTCCCCAAAAACTGAAAACCTTATCAGCAACAGCTTCCTGGAAACCGGCTACAAATGCAAGGGCCAGGATCATGATGGCTACACTGATGGCGGTAGCGGCTGCAGACAAGCGAATGATAAAACGAGAAAAGGAATGGCTTTTCTGCCATACGATTCTGCGGGCTATGAAGGAAGCGATATTCAAACAAACTAACTTTGATTGGTTGTAAAACTAATGGATTCTGAATTATGAAGCGAAAGACGGTTTATTTACTCCTTGCAATGTTAATCTGCTTTGCAGGTTATGCCCAGATGGGTGATCATGTGTTCAAACAAAATATTCACTCTGTTAAACTGCATACCGCCGGTAATCAACTCGGCTATCCTGTTATCCGTTTAAACGGTGGCGATCAACTGGAGCTTCATTTTGATGACCTGGATGCAGATGTAAAATATTATTCTTACACATTTGTACTTTGTAATGCTGACTGGACGCCGGCTCTTCTCTCGCAGTTTGATTACATGCGTGGTTTTTCCAATGTGCGGATTAATACCTACCGCAACTCATCCATTGCACTTACCCGCTACACACATTATATGGCCATGCTGCCCGACCGTAATACCACACCTACCCGCAGCGGAAACTATATTTTAAAAGTGTTTACCAATGGTGATACATCACAAACCGTTTTTACAAAACGTTTCCTGGTAGTGGATGTAAAAGTAAATGCTGCTGCTGCTGTGGTACAGGCCTTTAATCCTTCTGTATTAAAAACACATCAGAAGCTGCAGTTCAGTGTGAATGTGCAGAATATAAAACCCACGAATGTTTTTCAACAGGTGAAAGTGGTATTGCTGCAAAATAACCGTTGGGATAATTGTGTTACCAATCTACAGCCCACTTTTGTACGCCAGAATGTGCTGGAGTACAATACTGAAAATGAAGGTTTGTTCAGGGCTCAGAAAGAATGGCGCTGGGTAAATCTTACAGCTTTGCGATTGCAAACAGATCGCATTGAAAAAGGCGATTATACCAACCGGGGCCAAACACTCTGGATCAAGCCGGAGAGTGAACGTAATGCATTGCGTTATATGTTTTACCGTGATCTGAATGGTATGTATGAACTGGGAAATCTTGAAAACAATAACCCTTACTGGCAAGGTGATTATGCTACCGTTTGGTTTCAATACTTTACAGGGAGCAGGCTGCCCTATCAGGATAAAGATGTGTATGTATTTGGTGAGCTCACGAATTATGAAATTAAAGAGGAGTACAAACTCCAGTTCAATGCTGAGAAGGGATTGTATGAACAAAAATTATTTCTGAAGCAGGGTAATTATGATTACATCTATGTAACAGCAGATAAAAAGACCCGTGAGCTGAGTTCAGAAATAACTGAAGGCAGTTGGTGGGAAGGTGAAAATAATTATACCATCCTGGTTTATTATCGTCCGCTGGGTGCAAGGGCAGATGAGTTGGTGGGTATTAATGTAGTTAACTCACTCGCTGGTCGCCCCAATATGAATAACCGGAATGAAACAAGAATATTATAAAGTCAATACGCAACTATACACATAAAAAAAAGCGACTGCAGATGCAGTCGCTTTTTTATTGAGAGTAATCAGTTATTGAAACTTTTTTGCATCTTCCAGGAATTTGGCAAGGCCAATATCCGTTAATGGATGTTTCAGCAAGCCGAGAATGGAATCCAGCGGACAAGTACAAACATCAGCTCCTAACTCTGCAGCTTTGATAATGTGCAGCGGGTTACGGATAGAAGCGGCCAGGATTTCTGTTTCAAATCCCTGCAATGAATAGATATTGGCAATCTGTGCAATTAATTCCATTCCATCCCACCCTCCATCATCAATACGACCGATGAAAGGAGAAACATAAGTGGCGCCTGCTTTGGCAGCCAGAATAGCCTGACCTGCACTGAAAACCAATGTGCAATTTGTTTTTATACCGTTATCACTAAACCATTTTAATGCCTTAATACCATCTTTGATCATGGGCACTTTCACCACAATGTTTGGATGAATGGCCGCCAGTTTTTTACCTTCTTCCACAATGCCGTCAAAATCAGTACTGATCACTTCGGCACTGATGTCGCCATCCACCATTTCACAAATGGTTTTGTAATGCTGCATTACCGCTTCAGTTCCTTTAACACCCACTTTAGCCATGAGTGAAGGATTGGTAGTTACACCATCCAGGATACCTAATTCGTTTGCTTCTTTGATTTGTGCCAGGTCGGCCGTGTCAATAAAAAACTTCATGTTATAAAAATTAAAAATTCCCCTTGAGGGGATAGGAGCAAAAAAAATGGCAGGTTACTTACATCGCACCGCTACAACCGCCTACCCTTGCTGCGTTCCCACCCTGGGGGAGTTCAGCAGGAGCTGGTCGTGCAAGACCTGCCGGCGCAAAGATAAGGGAATTGAAAAAAGTTTGCAGAAGGAAAAAGACATCTAATTTTTCTTTCGTTTTCCGTTGGTTGATTTTCTGTTACGCTGGTTGAGTTGTTGTAATAAGCTGTCGCCTGCGGGCGCATTCAACTCAAGGTCGTGCTTTTTAACCCAGATTGTTTTTTGTTGTTTTATATGCGGACGATCTTTCAAATACACTTCCACTGTAATTTTCTCCAGATTGAAATTCCAGTCTATCCAGATGCTGTTGCCTTCCAGTTTGCCGCCGGTAGTTGTTAGTACCAGTTGTTTTGAAGTGAGCGGCATATATTTTCCGTTGCTCAGCTTTGCATCCACATTAATATAGTTCCAGCTTCCTTTTTTCAAACTATCCGTATAAAGATTGAAAAAAAGACTGTCAACCTGCTGTGCTGCTCCTGTTTTACCAATCAGGAATAGAATAAAGATCAAAGTATATTTCATAAGTTGTACAGACATTCTTTTGCGGTATTTAGTTGCGCCGCTTGTTTCCTATCCAAAAGCATGCCTCCTATTATTTAAATTTACCAAAAATCAACAGGATGAAACTTACCGTTTTCGGCGCCACCGGGCAGGTGGGTTTGCAAGTCATCAAACAGGCTTTGTGGCAGCAGCATGAAGTAACCGCATTTGGCAGAAATGTATTTGACATTAAAATGGATGACCCGAATCTTCACTTGTTTAAAGGTGCATTGTTTGACGAAGAGGATGTTGCAGCGGTATTGCAGGATTCTAACGCTGTAATAAGTGCTATCGGCGGTGCTTTTGATGGTTCAGATAAAGCACGCTCACTTGGTATAAAGACAATCATTGCCCAAATGAAAAAAGCCGGCATCAGGCGGATTATTGCATTGGGTGGTATGGGTATTCTCAATGCTGATGAAGATACATTGCTGATGGATACACCCTCCTACCCGGCTGAATATATTCCGGTGGGTAATGAACATCGGAAGGCTTATGAATACCTGCGTGATTCTGATCTTGACTGTACCTTTGTTTGCAGCCCGGATATTATCAATGATGGCCCTACCGGAAATTACATCACCAGTCATAACTATCCACCGGCGCCAAATCGTTATAAAATTAACGCAGGCGACCTGGCGCAATTCATGCTGAATGAGTTGGAGAAAAATGAATATGTAAAAGCAAGAGTTGGAATCAGCGCTGTTTAGCTGCGTTTGATTTCCCAAAGCAGAATGCCTGTTGCAACGGCCGCATTCAATGATTCAGCAGCTCCAAAAGAAGGAATAGATATCTGTTGTGCCGTTAAAGGCAATAAGTCTTTTGCCACGCCTTTTGATTCATTGCCAATTAACAATGTTCCCTGCGTTCCCCAACTTATTCCTGAAATTTTGCTTCCCTGCAAAGTAGCGGCATATACCGGCTGCGGACATTGCGGCAGCAACTGATCCAGTTTTCCTTCAATAACCTTTATACGCAGCACACTGCCCATACTCGCCTGCACTACTTTGGGATTGTACACATCCACGCAATCATCAGAGCATATAATATGCGTAATGCCAAACCAGTCTGCCAGCCTTATGATCGTACCCATATTGCCGGGATCACGGATGGCATCTAATGCTATCACCCATTCAGCGCCTGTTTCGGCTACAGATGCCGGTTGCGGCTTACGCATCAATGCTACAGCCTGTTGCGGCGTTTGTAATTGAGAAATACGTTCCAGTTCTGTTTCAGAAACTTCAATGAGCTGCTCGCCATCAGGTTGCAAACCCGCAGTCTCATAAAAAGAAGCTACAGCATACAGTTTGATTAACTGCTGCGGATATTCCGTTAAAATTTCCTGAATGATCTTGGTGCCTTCAGCAATAAAGATGCCTTCTTCATCTCTCGTTTTTTTGTGGCCTGAACTTTGAATATATTTGATTTCTTTTTTACTGAGCATTGTACAACATTTATGAACTTAACCCGGGCCGCCCACTTTGTTTTGATCACAGCAACAGCCATCCTGTTGAGTGCCTGCGGCGGCTCTGAAAAATTAACCCAAACAAGATACAAGGTTAAGAATTACCCCAAAGAAAAACCCTTTGTTTATTACAACAAAATTGAGATTAATAATAAAGAGCTGAATAAGGAAGAAAAGACAATCCTAAACTCCAGCCTTACTACCCAGTTGAACGACAGTATGCAGGTGAAAGTAAAGGAATCTTTCCTTGTGTTTAAGAAACTGGTTGATCCGCCTGTGTTTGATTCCGTTAATGCTGCAGAGAGTGCCCGTAATATGGAAATCTATCTCAAAACAATCGGTTATTATTACGGAACAGTTGCACATCAATCAACAATCGATACATTTCATGCTGCCAATCCTGGTAAAAAAGAAATAAGAGCAGCAACGGTGTTTACCGTAAATACAGGGCCGCTTGTAAAAATTGACTCTATCAATTTTCTCCTTTTTGATTCTGCTTATCCCAAGCAAACTGCAGCATTGCAGCAACTGGCAGATGCTCACAGAGATAAAAGTCTGTTGAAAAAAGATGCAGCGTTTACTGAAGATCTTATTCTAAGTGAACTGGAACGATTGGTAGAACTATACCGCAACAATGGTTATTATAAATTTTCAAGAGAGCAACTAATAGCAGAAGCAGATTCTTTTTATTTGCCTTTACTCAATCCCTTTCTCGATCCTTTTGAACGTATTCGTGTTTTGCGGGAAGCACAAAAGCGAAAAGAAAAGCCTGTTTTTAATGTGTTTGTCCGTCTCAGGCCGGTTACAGATTCTACGGTAATCATGCCCTACACAACAGGAAAAGTTACTATTTATCCTGAGTATTCCAATGCTGCATTTGATACCACCCGTTATCAAACCGTTGAATATGATCAACTGGTTTTGAAAAATAAAGCAAACCGGTTCCGGCCTTCTTTTGTAAGTTCTCATGTTTACCTGAGGCCGGGTAAGGTTTACAAGCTGAATGATCTTAACCGAACGCTCGATGATTTAAACAGCCTCGGAACCTGGCAACTCATAAAAATTGAACCGATTGAAAAGCCTTCTTCTTTAGCAGGGAAAGATACAGGTGAGATTGATTTTGATTTTCAACTCGTACCTTTCAAACGCTACACGTTCAGCGCTGATCTTGAAAGTGTGTTTAACCAGGTACAACAGGCAGCAGTGGGTGTGGCAGGTAACCTCATTGGTTTTGGTTTAAATCTCGGCATCCGAAACAGGAATTTTCTTCACCGGGGAATTCAGTTCAGCAATACACTACGTTTTGGTGTTGAAAGTGGTATCGGCAATTTTAACCCCGGTTTACAGGCCATTGAACTTACTTACAGTTCCAGTTTAAGTATTCCCAAGCTGGTATTTTTAAAGCAAGGTATCCAAAGCAGGTTCAATCAAAAAAGAAGTTTTGTTACTGCCACTGCTTCTTATATTGATCGGAACATTAATGCAAATGGATTATACAGTTTAAATAACATCAACATCAGTGCAGGATGGCAGGCTTCTATCAACAAACCCGTACGCACTACAACTTTTACATTGCAGCCTGTTAACGTTGAGTTTGTAAAACTGTATGATCTTTCAAAACCGTTTAAAGACACGCTTGATAAAAATCCGTTTCTGCGTTTTTCATTTCAGCAAGGTTTGGTGATGGGTCTTGCCGGTTCTTACCTGCGTACACGTAAGCTATCTGAATTTAAAACCTTGTACTTCCGTATTGGCCTCGAGGAATCAGGTTTAACATGGGGTCGTGCTTTACGTTCTTTTCCAACAATACGCAACCAGTTATTTACTTATCTCAAAGGCGATGTGGAGTTGAAATATTCAAAAGTAAATGCCAATAAAACCACCTGGGTATTTCGTACCATAGCCGGTGCTGGTTATAATTTTTCTGATACTGCCTCCATGCCTTTCTTCAAACAATTTACCGGTGGCGGCCCTAACAGTATGCGTGGCTGGCCTTTGAGAAGCATCGGTCCGGGTTCAAGACCTTTGGACCCAAGAGGTGCACGTGGACAGTTTTTCAGTCGCAGCGGTGATTTTATTTTTGAAGCCAATGCAGAATACCGTTACAATATTTTTACCATCATACCCAATACGGCTGTCATCAGGGGCGCTTTGTTTACTGATGTAGGAAATGTGTGGAACTTCCGTAACAGAAGTAATCTAGGAAATGATACGGTAGTTGTGCGGCTTAAAAATTTTGTGCGTGACTTAGGTGTGAGTGCCGGTACCGGTGTGCGGTTAGACTTTGTAGGATTATTTGTGATACGTTTTGACTTTGCTTTCCGTCTTAAAAACCCGTCGCTTCCCTTTTCAGAAAAAAACAATGGGTGGCGATTACCGGAAATCAGTTGGAAAAATATTTTCAGCGCCAATGAAGAAAACAGGCAATGGCGGTATGAGAATTTTAATTTCTCAATCGGAATCAACTATCCGTTCTGATGCTTTTTCTTCCTGAATCCATTGCAGCGTTTGTGGTAAATCTCTTGCCTGTTCCAATGTAAACTCTCCGATGCGGGTGCGGCATAAACTGCTGAGATAAGCGCCACAGCCTAATGCTTTGCCCACATCATGTGCAAGACTTCTGATATAAGTACCTGTACTGCATACTACACGAAAATGCAGTATAGGAAGTTCCATCTTTGTAATTTCAAAAGAAGAAATTGTAATGGTCCTTGGTTCCAGTTCCACATCTTTTCCTTTACGGGCCAGCAGGTAAACCGGTTTGCCGTCTTTTTTAATGGCTGAGTGTATAGGCGGTACTTGTTGTATCACTCCACGAAAAGATGAAAGCGTTTGTTCTATTAATTCAGGGGTGACAAAATCGAAAGGTTTAAAATCCTGTGGTTCACTTTCCAGGTCATAAGTGGGTGTTATAGCGCCGAGTGTAAATGTTCCCGTATATTCTTTTTCACGGGCCATGTATTCATTTATACGCTTGGTAAATTTTCCCGTGCAGAGAATTAATAATCCTGTTGCCAGCGGATCAAGCGTGCCTGCATGACCTACTTTTTTTATTTTGATGGTATTCCGCACTTTGGCCACCACGTCATGTGATGTCCACTCCAGCGGTTTGTTAATGAGCAATACCTGGCCTTCTGTAAACTTATTTTGAATGGGTTCTTTCATGAAGGCTGCAAAGATAAGTTAAAGCCTTTATCATGTTTTACAACAGATTAACGGGCGAAACACCGAATAGTAAGGTGAAATTAAAGTAAGCTATCAGGCTTTTAAATTGCCTGTCTTGTTTTTATTTCAATGTATTTGTTGATTGCATTCACCGTAACTTTTTCAGGCGGTGAAAGGATACTGAGGATACCTGCATTCTGAAGCTCTTTTACAATCAATTGTTTTTCGTGTACAAATTTTCCGGCAATAGTTTTTATATATAATCCTTCCAGGTCATTAATATCTTCTTCTGCTTTTGCGCTAAGCTCTGTGTTTTCAAAAAATACAACCAGCAGCAAATGATATTTAGCGAGTCGTTTTAAGTAAGGCAACTGCCGGTGCAAACCGCTTAAGCTTTCAAAATTGGTAAAGATGATAAGCAGGCTTCGCTGTTTTACAAGCGCCCTTGTTCTTGTATAGAGTAATTCAAAATCACTTTCGAGGAAAGAAGTTTGCTGGTTGTACAACAGTTGCAATACTTTTTCCAACTGCACCGGTTTGCGATCAGCCGCCAGTGCTGAGCCCGCCTTATGATCAAAACTGATCAAACCGAATTTATCCTGCCGGTGTAACGCTACATTACAAAGCACCAGACTGGCATTAATAGCATAATCTAACAGTGTAAGATCATGAAAAGGCATTTTCATCAAACGACCTTTATCAATAACACAATAAACCTGTTGACTTTTTTCATCAGTAAAACTGTTCACCATCAATCCTCCTTTACGGGCCGTGGCTTTCCAGTTAATGTTTCGCACATCATCTCCCTGCACATATTCTTTGATTTGCTCAAACTCCATACTGTGTCCGATCTTACGGATGCGCCGGTTGCCGGTTTGTGCAACCTGTGCAGCTTCCGCAATCAATTGATATTGCCGCATCCGCAAAAAAGACGGATACACAGGAACCATCGCTCCTGCTTCGTGCTTAAAGCGTCGTTCTGCAAGACCCAGCAGTGATTGTATATACACATTAAGTACGCCAAAATAATAAGCACCACGTTCTACGGGTCTTACTTTATAAGAAATACTTTGCTCTTCACCGGGTTTTAATCTGGTATGAATCGCAAAGTTTCTGTTTTGAAATTGTACCGGTAGCTCATCTATCAGCATTGCGTTTACCGAAAACGGATACAGGTTTTGCAGTGTAATGTTTACTTCATTCTCATCTCCGTTACTGAAACGTTCGGGCAGGTGGCGCTCCATCACCGGCTCACGGTTCAGGATAAACAAAAAGAAAAAATCAGCAACAAATGCAATAACTAAGGCTCCAAGGAAGATCCATGGTAATTGTGCCAACAATTCAAAAAAGAAACGCAATACAAACAATGCCACACTTATACCCAGCAGAAAGTACAATCTACGGGTTACAAATAACTGTGTTATCAATTGTAAGGGCCTCATCTTTTATCTTGGTATTTCAACGGATTTGATGATGCGGTCAATCAATTCATCGGCTGTTAATCCTTCCATTTCTTTTTCAGGTGTAAGAATGATACGATGACGTAACACATGCGGTGCCATTTCCACTACATCTTCCGGTGTTACAAAATCACGACCCATCATAGCTGCAAAAGCTTTGGCTGCTTTTACAATGGCCAGTGATGCACGTGGAGAAGCTCCGAGGAACAGGGAAGGATTGTTTCTTGTTTCATTTACAATGCGTGCAACAAACTCAAGCAGCTTGGGTTCAATTAACAACTGCCGCACACTGCTGCGGAATTGCTCCAGCTCAGATGTGCTGATGAGTTTGGTTACTTCATTCAAGAGATGACGGTTGTCACTTCCATGTTGATTTTGTAAGATGGAAATTTCCTGCTCCAGCGTGGGATAGCTTACTTCAATCTTAAAAAGAAAACGATCTAACTGAGCTTCCGGCAGTCGATAAGTTCCTTCCTGGTCAATCGGATTTTGTGTTGCCAAAACCATAAAAGGTTGTTTCATAATATAAGTCACGCCATCTACTGTTACCTGCCGTTCCTCCATCACTTCAAACAAAGCGGATTGTGTTTTTGCAGGCGCCCGGTTAATTTCATCAATTAAAACAATATTGCTGAACAACGGACCTGCTTTAAACTGGAAGCTTGCTTCTTTGGGATTAAATACAGAAGTGCCAAGTACATCACTCGGCATCAGATCAGGTGTAAACTGTATGCGTGAAAACTCAGCATCAATCAGTTTCGACATGAGTTTTGCTGCCAGCGTTTTAGCTACACCGGGTACACCTTCAATTAAAATATGACCATCGGCTAAAATACCGGCAATCATTAAGTCAATCATCTGCTCCTGCCCTACAATGATTTTACCGGCCATTTCCCTGATAGAATTCACAGCCTGGTTCAGTTGCGAAAGATCTGTTCTTTGTTGAAAAATTTCCTGCTCCATATATTACGATTTAAAGAAAGGAAGTAGCCTGTTATGAAGTTCCAGTAACTCAGCATCGCTGATGACGGGTGCTTCCTGTAATTGTTGAATGTATTGAAAAGTTGATTTTACATGTTCTTCCGGTACACTGCTCTTCTTGGCCAGCGATGAAATAAACTCGGCATTAATATGAGTAGTGTTGAGATAATATTTCGTTCTTATTTTTTCAAGGAAATAAGTAACCATCTTATGTACGATGTTATGATGGTCTTTACGCTGCAGGTACAACCGACCGATTGTTTCTACAAAGTTTACACTGCTGTTGGTATTAGGTACTGTAAGAGGAATGGCTCTTTGCCTGCGCTTCATGCCCATGAGCACAAAAAGAGCAAGACCGGCCAATGCCACGTAGAGTGCCCATTTAAGCGGCGGGTATTTAAGAAATACACTGAAAAAAGAAAAATTCTTTTGCGGGTAAATGCCTCTTCTGTAATAATCATCCCAATATACGGTTTGCCGGTTGCTATTCATATAGCTGAGCACCTGCTCAAAATATTCCTTATTATTTCCTTTCAGTAAAAAATAGTTGCTGAAGGTTTCAGGATGCAGATGAAAATATATAACTCCGTTGCCATAAGTAACTGCAATAAAGTTGGGTTGTTTTTTTTCATTCAGTCCCAGTACTCTTGTTGTAACGGAATCGTACCTTGTAAAATAATCCATCATTCCATAATAAAAGAAGCCATAAGTTTTATTGCCTGATACCAATGTATCATTCATACTCACTTTTGTAGGCCGCAGTTGACTAAACAGTGCATTAGTTTGAAACATACTGAATTCATTGCCATTAAAACGGGCATGAACACCCAAGGTATCCAGTATACGTTCATCAAAATATCGTGCAGCAATAAACAGGCGGTTGCCTTTGTTTACATATTCCAGCATATCATCAATTTCCTGGGGTGTTACAATTAACTCATCAGCTACAATGAAATAAAGATTCCTTTGCCCCTCAAGATCGTTGTTAACTTTAGAAAAAGATTGTTTGATTTCATGGATATAATACGATTGAAATTGTGCTTCAAAAAGTTTATAGGCTGTATAAGTGCCCATCGGCTTTTTGCTGTTCATGTAAAAATTGCGGCTCATGTCAGGAAGCGCTACTCCTTTGCGACCGCAACTCGAAAGCATTAGGCCCAGACCTGAAAGCAGGATGATATGGTAAATAACCTTTTTCAACTTTTGAGTCTGGATTGGAATTGCTGAAATTCTTTTTGAATGGTTTGATAAGTGGCTGTGTCTACCTCAAAATTGCCATACCATGCATATTCGTAATGCAGCGTAATGCGGGCAAAATCATTTCGGATGGATTTATTACTCAACTCCCTGAGGTATTGGTAATTTGTTTTATCGGGTGATAAATGCAACCATCCTTTACCTGCTATTATATGCAATGCAAGTAAGAAAGAATAACGTACAGCCAGTCTGAACTGTCCTGCTTTCTCTGCTTCACGAATGCGGGCTGTGAGCGTATCTTCATCTGTAACTTCATCTTCATGCTGCAGTAATTGCTTTTTTCTTGCAGAAGCAGCAAACAAACCTTTTTCAGAAAGGAACAGACGGAAAATTAAATACAAGACCCCGCCAATAACGGGTACCCACAGTAAGAGTTTGATCAACTGAATTACCAGTATCCAAATATTAGAAGAAGGCTTCTCTTTTTTTTGTTCATTTTGCCATTGCAGTAATAATGTATCCAGCCGCTGAATGTATTTTAAATTCTTATCATCTTTTAACCTGCGAAGACTATCACGATTATAGAAAATTACTGTAGATGAAACTAAGGTATCCGGCTGAAGAATTGCTTCCTCTTCATCTGTTTCAAATGATTCATCAACAACAGAGCTTGTATCTGTTTGAAATGCTTCTACTGCAACCGTATCAGTAACCTGTGCATGTAAGGAGAAACCGGTACATAAGAAAAGAAAAACGAACAGAAATAAATGCAGGCGGTTTCTTTTCATTTTGCATTTATTTTTTGAGCCAGTTCCGGGTTGCGTTTCATTCTTCGTTCCACTATTACAGGATAAATAACAAAGTACCAGATCATAAAGCTGAGCGAAAGAAAAAGGATGGTACCACTTATTGCCGCCGGCAATGAAGTATTATTACTCTTGTCATAAGCATTGGAGCTGAGATAGGTAATATAACTTTCAAGAAAGGCAGCCGTAATAGTTATAGGTACAACAGCAATACAGATTTTCATGGCATCCTTCACTCCCTTTCTAAAGGAATGCCACCTGGTATAGGTTGCAGGAAACAAGATGCTTTTACCGATAATAAAACCGGCGCAGGCTTCAATGATCATTCCTGAAATTTCCAATGTGCCGTGTACCCATATCACCAGCACTGATTCCAAACCAAGACCTTTGGCAAAAAACATATACTGAAAACTTCCCAGCATCATCGAATTGCTGAAGAGCAGATACAAAGTGCCCAACCCGCCAAGCAAACCGCCAATCACCATCAAAAAGCCGACACGTATATTATTTAATGCAATGGCCACAAACATTAAAAAACGGCTATCACTTCTGTACACACCAAAGGGGTCGCCTTTATCAATATTATCTTCCGTCATGCTTACATACTCCCGGCCCAGTATGCCTTCCACAAAATCATCCTGTTTCATGGATGAAAAAATAGCCATCATACAAAAGAGCAAAAAGAACAGGAAGGTGATTAATAAGAGACGGTGATATTTCCTGAACACCAGCGGCAACTCATATCTCCAAAACGTAATTAAACGGGAATAACGTTGTTTTTTATTCTGGTACACCGTTTGGTAAATACTTACGGCAATACTGTTAATCCACTTTGTAACCTTGCTGTGCGGGTAAAATGTTTTAGAGTACGATAAGTCATCCATCAGGGTTATAAAACGATCAGCCAGTTGATCCGGATCTTCCGTTTGCAGGTACTGGTATTCATTCCATTTCTGAGCGTTTTTCTTTATGAACAGGGCTTCTCTCATATCCGATACCTGAAAATAGGAACTAATTTTTAATTAGAAACAGACTGTTGCATTTTTTGTTTATGAAAAGAGAACCGATATGTTTTTTACGAATCTTTCCTTTAATTTACATCGTATTCAATCTTATGTCATCAGTTCCAATCAGTACACCGTTTAATATTTCACTTGATTTCGAAATTGCTCCTTTCTTCAAACGGGTGCTTGCTTCCCTCCTGGATTTGCTTATTATGATCCTCTATGCCAATGCAGTTAAATTTTTTCTTTCTTCAATGGTAGTGATGGAGCGGGAAGACAGGATAGCACTGGATGTAATATTTGTAACCGTTCCCTTGTTTCTGTATCATCTTGTTTTTGAGATTGGGTTTCATGGACAGAGCCTGGGAAAAATGGCAACTGGTATTCGTGTGATGAGCCTGGAAGGTGGTGATCCTTCCATCAGCCAATATCTACTGCGTTGGTTTTTCAGAGTATGGGAATGGCCGCTTGTGTTTTCATTTGTACTACCTGATTTTTGGGTGATATTGCAATTGTTCTCTGTTGGTTTTTCAGGGTTGATTGTAGTGATTATAATTGCTGTAACTAATAAAAGTCAGCGGCTGGGTGACCTTGCTGCCAATACGGTGGTAGTAAACTCAAAAATTCAAAGCTCCATTCATGATACTATTTTTATGGAGGTAACCAATAAGAATTATGAAGTGATGTTTCCGGGAGTAATGAAACTGAGCGACCGGGATATTAATACGATTAAAACAGTGTTGAATGATTTGTACAAAACCCGCCGTTATGAAACAGCACACCGAATTGCTGATCGTATAAAAACTGTTTTAAAAATTGATACTGACCTGGAAGTAGATATGTTCCTCGAAAGATTGATTGCAGATTATAATTTTATGGCAACCAAAGAATAAAAAACCCGGAATACTCCGGGTTTTTTTATAAAGTAAGAATTAATTGAAACCTCCGGCTGCACCTGCTGCAGATACAAAGAATGCAATAATAGCAACATAAACAAGAATGCCGATACCCCATAATATCAGACCAATGATTGAGCAGATTTTGCCTGCCTTTACACTGCTGAAAGAGGATTCTGAATAAACACCCGGGTTGTTGTTATACAATTCAGTTTCTTTCTTGGCCATTACCAGTGCAATAATGCCGGTAATGAAACATACTACAATGGATAAGATACCCAGTACCAGGATCATGGTGGCGTTTGGTAAAGGTTGCTGTGGTTGCAGTTGCGGTTGTTGTGATTGTTCCATTTGAAAAGTTGGTTTGGTTAAGAAATCTTTATTTAAAATCGTTAAGATTGGAAGAAAAAGCAAAAATGAAAATAGCGGCATACACCAGTACAAACAAAGCATTCAACACAATACCGATGATGGCACAGGTTTTTCCTGTTTTGGTGTGATTGTAAGAAGCAATGCTGTAACCACCCGGTTGGTTATTATACAAAGCCAGGTCTTTATTTGCCATTACCAGTCCGATTATACCAAGTACCAGGCCTATACCACATACAACAATTGATAAGATGCCCATTACAAGCGACACAGTAGCGTTTGGCAATGCAGGCAGATAACCTGTATTCTGTGTTAAATAATCACGTTGTTCACTACTGTTCATATCGGTTAATACAGTTGCTGGTTGATAACTTTGTAAATATAATGCACCAGAATGATGCCCGCACAAACTATGTAAAGAAAAATAAGATTCCTGTTCCCTTTCTTGAACCTGAAAATTAAATGCAGCAATAAATAACTGAAAAGCAGCAAAACAGGAATGGTAGCCGGATAAACCTGTAAACTTTCCCTGATATTTCCTTTTAATAAATTAAGAATGCCTCTCTGCAAACCACAACCAGGGCAATCAATATGCATGAGCATTTTACTGGGACAGCGGAGCATATGTTGTTCCAGCCAGTGAATAAGGTTGCTATAAAAGCCTGATAAAATCATTGAATAAAAAAAATGTTGGTGGAGCGCACCAACATTAAATATACATTCTTTAATAAGCAACGGCAAAGAGTACTCTTTGCGACGAGGGTTTGCCGGTTAAAATACAGGATCCTTCTTCTGCTTCATTATTTAACGGAATACAACGGATAGTGGCTTTTGTTTTTTCCTTGATCGCATCTTCCGTTTCAGCAGTGCCATCCCAATGAGCACTTACAAAACCACCTTTGTTATTGAGGATGTCAACAAATTCATCCCAGGTATCAGCCTTGGTTATATGACTGTCACGATAAGCTTTTGCTTTATTAAACATATTCTGCTGAATTTCTTCCAGCAGATTTTTTATTGTTGTTGACAAGCCATCCATGCTGATGGTTTGCTTTGTTTTTTCATCACGTCTTGCTACTTCAGCTGTATTATTTTCAAGATCTCTTCCGCCAATGGCAATACGTACCGGCACACCTTTCATTTCGTATTCAGCAAATTTCCATCCCGGTCTTGCATTATCCGTATTGTCATATTTTACACGGATGCCCAGTGCTTTTAATTCATTCACCAGCACCTGTACTTTCTCACTGATGGCCTTGAGTTGTTCTTCACCTTTATAAATAGGTACTATCACCACCTGTAAAGGTGCAATACGGGGCGGCAGTATTAATCCATCATCATCACTATGTGCCATTACCAGCCCGCCGATCAATCTTGTGCTCACTCCCCAACTGGTAGCCCAAACGTATTCCAGCTCATTGTTTTTATTACTGAACTTTACATCAAATGCTTTGGCAAAATTCTGACCTAAGAAGTGAGATGTGCCTGCCTGCAGTGCTTTACCATCCTGCATCAATGCTTCAATACAATAAGTGTCTTCAGCACCGGCAAAACGTTCATTGGCAGTTTTTACACCTTTAATTACCGGCACCGCCATCCATTCTTCAGCAAATTGTGCATACACATCCAGCATCTGCCTGGTTTCGGCTACGGCTTCTTCAGCAGTTGCATGTGCTGTGTGACCTTCCTGCCACAGAAATTCAGCAGTGCGTAAAAACAAACGGGTACGCATTTCCCAACGTACCACATTGGCCCATTGGTTCACAAGAATCGGAAGATCACGGTAGGATTGAATCCAATCTTTATAGGTATTCCAGATTATTGTTTCGGAGGTTGGGCGAACAATGAGTTCTTCTTCCAGCTTAGCTTCCGGATCTACCACTACCCCGCCTCCATTAGGATCATTTTTTAAACGATAATGCGTAACCACCGCACATTCTTTTGCAAAACCTTCCACATGGGCGGCTTCCTTACTTAAAAAACTCTTGGGAATAAAAAGAGGAAAATAAGCATTCACATGACCGGTATCTTTAAACATACGATCCAGTTGATCCCGCATGTTTTCCCATAACGCAAATCCGTAGGGCTTAATTACCATGCAACCTCTTACAGCAGAATAGTCTGCCAGACCACCTTTTAATACTAAATCATTATACCATTGACTGTAGTCTTTTTCTCTGGATGTAATAACCGATGCCATGAACTATTCTTAGATTTAATTTAACAGGCTTCACACAATCAAATTAGAGGTGCGGCTTGTTTTTTGTTAAAGTATGGATGTCATTCTTTTTGAAGTTGCAAAAGTAGTAACTTCACACTACAAACATCTAAAACACAAGGCCATGACAACAAGAATTGTACTTTTAGCCGCTGCCATTGCAGGTTTCAGTTCCTGTGCTACGTATCGTTCAGGTCAAACTCCTGATGATGTGTATTATTCTCCCGCCCGTGAAACGGAAGCTTATGTTGAAACAAGAAGGGATGATGATGGCCGTGTTTCCTATGGTAACCTTGAAGATCAACGTATCCGTCAGCAAATAAGAGATCAGCGTTTCCGCAATTTTGATGATGACTTTTACTGGAACAATCCCCGTTTCAGTACTTCATGGGGCTGGAACACCTGGAACAATCCCTGGGGTTGGAATTCATGGGGCAGCAATTGGAATACATGGAGCCTTGGTTGGAATACGTGGAATACCTGGAATAATCCCTGGGGCTGGAATACCTGGAACTCTCCTTTTGTGTGCATCCCCGGTACTACCATTATTGTTCCCGGACCCGGAGCGCCTAAAAACAGTCAGGGTATCCGCTACTCACCTGCCGTTCAAAACTATACCAATGCCGGTACACGTAATTTCGGTGGAGGCAAAGGCGGTAACTACATGAATACAAATGGTGGCAGCCGTTACTTTGGTGGCAGCAGTAATAATAACAGTGGCCGAAGAAGCAGTTTCTTCAACGACTTTTTTGGTGGTGGCAATAGTAATGGTTCTTACAACAACAGTAACTACGGTGGCAGCCGCACTTTTGGAAACGGTGGTAGTTATAATAATGGCAGCAGCGGTGGCAGCAGAACTTTCAGCAGCGGCGGTAGTTCAGGTGGAAGCAGTGGTGGCAGTAAGAGCGGTGGCAGTTCCGGTGGTGGTGGCCGCAGAAATTAATTCTCAAACTATTTAAGGAGTGTCATGTTTTATAACCGTTACGGTTAGGGCACTCCTGTACATATACCAATGAAAATATTCAGATTTATTACCCAATTTTCAGTCATGAAAAAATTTATAGTAACCGCCACTATAGCGCTTTCTACGCAATCTCTTTTTGCACAGGAGCCTGCAGATGCCTTACGCCTTTCCTACATCAATCCGGTTGGTACAGCCCGTAGCCAGGCTATTGGTAACGCAGGAGTATCCTTGGGTGGCGATTTCAGTTCTATATTTATTAACCCTGCCGGTCTTGCACAGTTTAAAACAAACGAGTTTGTATTTACTCCCGGTTTTTTTATGAACCGGAATAAGATGAATTATAACGACAGCATCTTTAAAGGAAACCGCAGTAATCTCAATATCGGGAATATTGGTTTTGTGTTCAGCACTACTAACAGGTGGCGCAGTAATAAAGTAAAGAATACAACGATTGGAATTGCAATTACTCAAACTGCTAATTTCAATTCTGATTTTTCTTACCGTGGCCGTAATAACTTCAGCAGCTATTCAGAAAAATGGGTAGAAGAACTTGCAGCTAATGAGGTTTCAAATTTTGACGATGCTTTAAGCCGTTTTCCTAATGGAGCAAGTTTAGCCGTAGAAAACTACCTGGTGGATACGATACTTTCCAATGGTAATATTGTTGGTTACAGAACCAATGCCGAAACATTACGAATGCCGCTGGATCAGAATTTCCGTTATGAAACAAGAGGAGGCATGTATGAAGCTGCTTTTGGTGTGGCCTGGAATAACAATGAAAAATTATTGTATGGCATCACAATAGGTGTGCCGATTGTACGGTACAGCCGCAATACTTATGTGGAAGAAAAAGATGCCAGTGGTAATACCAATAATGATTTCGCCAGTTTCAATTTTACTGAAAGCTTTTCAACAAGAGGTGCAGGTGTCAATGCAAAACTGGGCTTGATTTATAAACCTGTTGAATATTTCAGAATCGGTCTTACATTTCATACACCTTCGCTGCTGATTTTAACTGACCGGACCAATGCAACATTAACGGCCAATGTTGAAAATTATGCACGCCGCATCCGCAATGATAATTCAAGGCCCACTACCTATACTTTATCTACACATGATATAACCGGCGGAGAGGATTACAATTACGAATATCAATTGGTAACTCCCTGGCGTGCTGCTGTTTCATTAGCCTACGTATTCCGTGAAATAAAAGATGTTACCAAACAAAAAGCATTTATTACGGCTGATGTGGAGCTGGTAAATTACAAGGCCAATTCATTCAGCAGTTCAGCTTCTGTGCCAAGTGAAGGCGAAAAGCAATACTTCAGAGGTCTTAATGATGCTATTGATGAATTGTACCGTATGGCGATTAATGCACGCATTGGCGGTGAGCTGAAATTTAAAACCTTTATGGTGCGTGGTGGTTTTAATTATATGGGCAGTCCCTATCAGAAAGACATTTTACCCGAAGGTACCAAAGCCAGCAGAATAACACCCAGCTTCGGGCTTGGTTACAGGGATAAAGGATATTTTGTTGATCTTACGTATGCTCATACCATCGCCCGTGATTTTCATGTGCCTTATCAACTTACCGGTAACAGGTATCCCCTTGCAAATAACAGGTTCTCGAACGGACAGGTAGTAGCAACTGTTGGGTTTAAATTCTAAAACACATTTATCTTTTATACAAAAGCTCCGTTTATCAAGCGGGGCTTTTTAATTGTTGCTGAATGTATGTTTCAATGTCATGCAGTTCCTGCGGATGAAACCACTTTATTTCCTCATCCCGTTTAAACCAGGTTAACTGGCGTTTGGCATAATGCCTTGTGTTTTGTTTTATTTTTGAGATTGCTGTATCCAGGTTAATTTCTCCCTTGAAATAATCAAACAGTTCCCTGTAGCCAACGGTTTGTAAAGCGTTGAGATGTTGCAAATGAAGCAGACCTTGCACTTCCTGCAACAAACCATCTTTTATCATAATATCAACTCTATGATTGATGCGGTCATATAATTCCTCCCTGGGTAAATCAAGACCGATTTTTATTGTGTGAAAGGGCCTCTTTTTTTTAATTCCTTTTTGGTAATGCACAATGGATTGGCCTGTTGACTCCAGCACTTCGAGTGCACGCAACATCCGCTGTGGATTTTGCATGGCCCCGCTTGCTGCAAATAAAGGATCTCTCCGCTGCAGTTCCTTTTGAAGCCATGAAATACCATTTGCTTCATACAACGCAGTGAGCTGCATCCTAATGGTTTCATCTACTGCAGGTATCTCATCCATACCATTTAAAAAAGCGTTGATGTACAAACCGGTACCGCCTGCCATTATAAGTGCATCATGTTCCCTGAATAATTTTTCCGCACAGTCCAGTGCATAAGCCTCAAAACCCGCAGCAGTAACTGTATCATGTACGGAATGTGTATTGATAAAGTAATGCGGAACAACTTTCAACTCTTCAACAGTTGGTTTTGCTACACCAATTGAAATTTCTTTAAAGCATTGCCTGGAATCAGCAGAAATAATAGCTGTACGAAAATGCTGTGCTAAATGTATAGCCAGTGAGGTTTTACCGGAGGCGGTGGGGCCGGCAATTAAAATGACTGTTTTATTCATGAATCAAAATGAGTTTGTGAAAAACTCAGTTTGTTTTAAGTACAATGAATTGAAACTTTATTTTGTTTCAATCAGAAAGCTGCTTCATCTTCTTCCGTTCCCGCATCATCAGCAAAATCACTTTCTCCCTCCTCTCCTTCTTCACCAAAACCTTCTGCACCTGCATTTAAATCATACTTCTCTTCTACCTCAGCTAATTTATCGCCCACCAATCCTTTGGTACCGTATTGGCTCGGAGCAATTCCTTCAGTGCGTACAATAGCCGGATAACTCAACTTGGGATTTTCATCTTTACTCACATTAATCAGTTCCAGCAGGAACGTCCAGTTTTTATTGAAATCGTAAACATATACAAAACGCTGGTTTGGTTCTTTGATTTCGCTGCCAACCGTTGTTTCATGCATGAGCAACGGAGGCGCTTTGTATTCCTTATCGTATTTCTCCAGTGTTATTTCACGGCCTCGCTGCCAGTGATCATTGCTTCTGTAAAATGTAGCTTTATGTTTAGAATCAAATTCGTAAGCTTTCAGTATCACTGTATGTAAATCAGTGAATGATTGCGTGTGTTTTACCGCAACATCCCTGTACGTAGCGTCATCTTCTTCCCAGTAAACTCTGAATCGTAAAACGGCCATAGATTATGAATAATTCCTTTGATAATGAATAGAAGCAAAAATAAATACATTACACCAGTGGTGCAAGATTTAATTCACGGGCTTTTTGAATCATAAATGCATGTGCGGCTTCATAATTGTTTTCAATTTCACCGTCGAGAATTGCATCTTTCACAGCGCTTTTTAAAATGCCCACTACTTTTGATGGAGGTACTCCGAATGTTTGCATTATTATTTCACCGGTAATAGGTGGCTGCCAGTTTCGGATGTGATCTTTTTCTTCTACTTCCCTGCAACGTTTACGTACCAATTCAAAATTCTGAAGGTACCGTTGTACTTTTTGTTTGTTTTTCGAAGTAATATCAGCTTCGCACAGGGTCATCAAAGCCTCAAAATCATCACCGGCATCAAACAGCAAACGCCTGATGGCCGAATCTGTGATGTTTTCTTTTGTTAAGCTGATGGGGCGCAGGTGCATCTCTACCAGCTTCTGAACAAATTTCATTTTTTCATTGAGCGGCAATTTCAACTGGCCAAATATCCTGGGCACCATCCTTGCCCCTACTACTTCATGCCCGTGAAATGTCCATCCATGCCCTTCTTCAAAACGTTTGGTGGCCGGCTTGCCAATATCATGCAGGATGGCGGCCCACCGTAACCACAAATCATTGGTGTTTGCTGCAATATTATCCAGTACCTGTAAAGTGTGATAGAAATTATCTTTATGACCCTTGCCATCAATATATTCAGCACCTGCAAGTTCCACCATTTGCGGAAATACAAGTTCCAGTAGTCCGCTTTTATACAATAAATCAAATCCGATGGATGGTTTTTTGCTGAGTACAATCTTATTTAATTCATCGGCAATGCGTTCTTTGGATATGATGCGGATACGCTGTGCCGTTTGCAAAATGCCGGCCCATGTTTCCGGGTGAATTTCAAATTCAAGTTGTGTTGCAAAACGTATTGCCCGCAGCATTCGAAGCGGATCATCACTGAACGTTTGAACAGGATCAAGCGGTGTACGGATGATTTTTAAACGAAGGTCTTCCAATCCATTAAACGGATCAGTAAGTTGCCCGAAATTTTGCTCATTCACTCCTACCGCCAGCGCATTAATGGTAAAGTCCCGTCGGAGCTGATCGTCTTCAATGGTTCCGGCAGCCACTTCCGGTTTACGGCTGTGAGCGGCATAGCTTTCTTTACGGGCCCCAACAAATTCCATTTCAAAACCTTCTGTTTTTACCTGTGCTGTGCCAAAGGTTTTAAAAAAAGAAACGGCTGGTTTGCCTGGTAATGATGCTGCTACTTTATGTGCCAGTTCAATAGCATTGCCGGTGCATACAAAATCTAAATCTTTACAGGTACGGTTCAGTAATTTATCTCTTACAAAGCCTCCTATAAGCCATGTTTCCAGTTGCATAGCATCCGAACATGCACCTGTTAATGCAATAAGTTCTTTTTCTTTTGTAGTAAAATCAATCAGCATGAACCGCAAAAATAACGGATAGATGGCAGGGTTACGAATTCGCTTTTATTCAAAAAGTTCAGGCACGGAGAATAGTAAGAGTGCCGTCATTGTTCCACCGGATAATAGAAGAAGGTTCGTGATAAATGGTTTCTTCCTGGCGGTATTTAACTACATAATCAACTCCTTTTACAACTGTATTGCTGATTTCAGAATAAAGAGAAGGTGTTCGGTCTCCGCTGATGTTGGCGGTAGCACTCAGTAAGGGCTGGCCCATTTCACGTATAAGAGCCGATAAGAAAAGATCTTTAATAACCCTGATTGCAATGGTACCATCATCATCAGGAATATTTTCCGGTAAACCACGTGGCTGTTCATATACAACGGTGGTAGGTTTATGTACTCCTTTTATGTAATCGAAAATACGCAGGTTTTTCTGGGCGGTATACTTTGAAATATCTTTTTCATTAGCAAGCAGCACCACAAGATTCTCAGGGCTTCGTTTGTTTTTGAGATGGTAGAGTTTTTCAACTGCTTTTTTGTTCGAAGCATCGCAGCCGATGGCCCATACTGTATCCGTAGGAAGCAATATTAGCCCGCCGTTTTTTAAAACGGGAAGAGCCATTTCAATATCACGTTTATAAGGCAATAGAGTATTGTTGAACGTAATGACAATTCTGGCTCAAAAAGGTTCAACAAGTTATGTTATTTTAAAATTACCGCAAATAAATTTAGACGGAGCCGTTATTACTTTCACCCAACTCATGTTCCATGTGCTGCAACGCATAAAAGGCAGCATTGAGATGCAGAGATTGTATGATTTTCCTGTTGGTAATCAATTGTTTGAGTGCGTCCAATGAAATTAATTGCACCCTTATATCTTCCTGTGCATCCAGCTTGGTCTGTTCTTCTTTTTTACCGCCCGTTGCCAGGAATAGATGCGTGAAGTTATTCAAGATGCCTGGGTTGCCGGCCACTTTGCCCAGGTAAGTGTACTCCTTAAACACATAGCCGGTTTCTTCTTCTGTTTCTCTTTTAGCAGCTTGTAAAGGTTCTTCACCGTCATCAATAAAGCCACCCGGAAATTCAATAGAAACCTGTGCAACAGGATGACGGTATTGCTCCGTTACAAGCACTTCATTTTCGGTCGTGAGTCCGAAGGTGATTACAGATTCAGGCAATTCCACTACATAATATTCAGGGATCAACACACCATCCGGACGTTCACAAACATCTTTGCGTGCAATGAAGTAAGGTGGATGTGAGAAAAGCGGTTCACTTGAAATTGTTTTCCAGTTCATGATAAAGAAATATTTCTATGCAAGATTACGACTACCCTTCCGCAGATGCTTTTTTAAATTCATTTATGTTTGCAAAAAATTGAAACAATGGAATTACAATCGTTGATTTTAGAGGCATGGAGCAACCGTGACTTATTGAAAGAAGTAAAATACAGTGATGCTGTTCGTGCCGTGATTGAAGAAGTAGATAAGGGAAGACTTCGTACCGCAGCACCTGCTGATCCTTCGACTGGTGCCAAGGGCGGATGGCAGGTGAATGAATGGGTGAAGCAGGCTATTTTAATGTATTTCGGCATTCAGCAAATGCAAACATGGGATGTAGCACCTTTTGAGTTTTATGATAAAATGCTGCTTAAGAAAAATTATAAAGAGTTGGGTGTTCGTGCTGTGCCGCATGCAGTTGCCCGTTACGGCGCCTATCTTGCAAAAAATGTTGTTTTGATGCCCAGCTATGTAAACATCGGTGCTTATGTAGATGAAGGAACCATGGTTGATACATGGGCTACCGTAGGTAGTTGTGCGCAGATTGGAAAAGGTGTTCACCTGAGCGGTGGTGTAGGTATCGGCGGTGTACTGGAACCTTTACAGGCCAGCCCGGTTATTGTAGAAGATGGATGTTTCATCGGCAGCCGCTGTATTGTAGTGGAAGGTGTTGTGGTGGAAAAAGAGGCCGTGTTAGGTGCGAATGTGGTGCTGACGCAATCAACCAAGATCATTGATGTAAGCGGACCTGAACCCATTGAAATGAAAGGACGTGTACCGGAACGCAGTGTGGTGATCCCCGGCAGTTATACCAAAAAATTCCCTGCCGGTGAATACGGTGTTGGATGTGCATTGATTATTGGTAAACGCAAACCAAGTACTGATCTCAAAACCAGTTTGAATGATGCTTTAAGAGATTTTAATGTGAGTGTGTAAAAGGTTGCCAAAAAATAAAAAATTGGGTGAAGAGGTTTAACTCTTCACTCTTTTCACCTTTGATAAAATTCTGAAAGTAATTGATGGAGTAAAAAAATAAGTACTGGCCACAAAGGTGAATGAAAAGGATACTCTATCACTCCAAATTCATTAGCCAATAAATTGTTTGAATAATTATAATACTGTCTTGTAAACCTCTATCACTTTTGAAGCAGTATGAAAAGTAGAAAATTGCTGTGCATATTGCCATCCTTTTTCTACCTGAAGTTGCACCAATTCCTTATCTGAAACTATTCTTATCATTTGATCAGCAATTTCTTCCGGTACTTGAGGATTTACATAAAAGGCTCCGGGACCTCCGGCTTCCGGTAAACAGGAAACAGAAGAGGTTATAACCGGTAAACGGCTCCACAAAGCCTCCAGCACAGGAATACCAAAGCCTTCAAAAAATGAGGGATAGATCATTGCTATTGCCTGTTGATAAATGGCAGGAAAATCGTTAGTACTTATAAATCCCTGGTTGGATTTGATTCCGGCAGTATCTGAAAGAAATATGATTTGGTTTTCAATATGATGTTCTTTAATGTATTGTTTTACCAATTGTTTGTAAGCTCCTCCCTTACCTATTACCACCAATGGAATGTTTAATTTGTTTTTCAAGTTTTGTATGGCCTTGCAAATACCCAATAAATTTTTGCGTTCAATTAAAGAGCCAACATATAAAAAGTAATCATCCGGGAGGTTATACAATTCTTTAATTCTTTGTTTTTCTGATGCTGAAACAGTGTTGCCGAATAATTCATTACAGCTTTGATAGCAAACTTTAATTTTAGAAGCATCGATGTTATAAAAATCGATTATATCCTGTTTGGTTTGTTCACTAATGGCAATAATAACATCAGCATAATTACAGGCGTATTTAAATTTTTTTGAGTAAATGTAACGGTCAATAGCCGGGTATTGATGAGGATAGCGTTCATGAATAAGATCATGAATAGTAACCACAGACCTTATTTTTGTTCTGTGCAGATTGACCGGGAGCTCATGGCTCAGGCCATGAAAAATATCCACTTTATATTTTTTAAGATCTTTTTTGATCCAGTTGCTTCGCCAGGCAGCAGAAAATGTACTACTCAATATACCTGAAGGAAGTATTTCTTTTACTCGTTTCAGATGATTATTAGAAAAGAGCATACCCGGCTTTGGATTAAAAAGCAGGTATTCATTTTCTGTATAATAAGTTGCCAGCGAACTTATAAGTGTTCGACTGTAATGACCCAGGCCGGTTTGATTGTGAAATGCACGTTTGGCATCAAATCCTATAATCATGCAAACATTTAACAAGTACAAAAATGCATATTTATGGGCATAGTGTCATCAAAACATCGATGCACCCTCCAAACAGTTCCTTTAAAATAAATTATTTAAAAGGATGAAACGTGATTTACAGATTTTCATATTTCATATCATACGCTTATATTTGCTGCCCCGAACACGAAATGCCCAGATGGCGAAATTGGTAGACGCACTGTGTTCAGGTCGCAGCGTCCGCAAGGATGTGCTGGTTCGAATCCAGTTCTGGGCACTTCAAAAAAAAGTCTTGCAGTTTGCAGGACTTTTTCATTTGCAGAGCCATCCACGTCAATGTGTTATACATTTTTTTATGGATTAGTGAATCTGTCGTTTTATCATCATAAAAATGAGTTGTATTACTCTCAGGGTTCATATCTGAGCCCTTATAAGAGAGTATTTAACCGTCATCCCCTCACAATTCCTTACCTTTGCCGCTAATTTTAAAGTAAGAAGAATGATCACATTTGAAGCGTTAGGACTTGAGGATCGGTTGATGAAAGCAATTACAGAACTCGGTTTTACGAACCCCACTCCCATTCAGGAAAAAGCCATCCCGGTCTTATTAAGCGGAACAAAAGATTTTATTGGCCTGGCCCAGACAGGAACCGGTAAAACAGCCGCCTTTGGTTTACCCCTGCTGCAACTTTTAGATGAGCAAAAGAAATACCCCCAGGCATTGGTGGTATGCCCCACCCGTGAACTTTGTTTGCAGATTGTTACAGAAGTAGAACGGTTTAAGAAGAACATGAAAGGCATGAACGTGGTGGCCGTTTATGGCGGTGCATCCATCGGTATGCAAATCCGTGATATTAAAAGGGGTGTGCAGATTGTAGTAGCCACGCCCGGCCGTTTAATTGATTTGATTGAACGGAAAGCCATCAATCTCGGCGAAATTGAATACGTAGTACTTGACGAAGCAGATGAAATGCTGAATATGGGTTTCCAGGAAGATATTGAATTTATCCTGCAGAATACTCCTAAGAAAGAAAGCACCTGGTTGTTCAGCGCTACTATGCCTCCGGAAATCCGTAAGGTAAGCAAGCGTTACATGAAGGAGCCGGTTGAAGTAACAGTTGGACAGGTAAATACGGCCAACAAAAATATCGATCATCAATATTTTGTTGTTTCATCACAACACCGTTATGAAGCTTTGAAGAGATTGATTGATTTCAATCCCGGTATATACGGAATCATCTTTACCCGTACTAAGGTGGATGCACAGCAGATTGCTGAAAAGCTCACCCGTGAAGGTTATGATATTGATGCACTGCATGGTGATTTAACTCAGGCCCAGCGTGATACAGTGATGGGCCAGTTCCGTGATAAAACATTGCAATTGCTAATTGCGACTGACGTAGCAGCACGTGGTATTGACGTGAAGGATATTACCCATGTTATCAACTATGAGTTGCCGGATGATATTGAAGTGTACACGCACAGAAGCGGACGAACAGGACGTGCCGGCAAAACCGGTATTTGTATGAGTATTGTACACAGCCGTGAAGTGGGCAAAGTAAGACAGATTGAACGCATTGTAAAAGCTCCTTTTCATAAACTGGAAATACCAAGTGGTAAAGATGTATGCCGCAAACAGTTCTTTTCGTTTATGGATAAAATCATCCGCCAGGATGTAAGCAACGAAGAGTATGAAACCTATGTACCTATGCTGCAGGAAAAGTTTGCTGAAATGAGCAAAGAAGAAATACTGAAACGTGTGGCAGCGATGGAGTTTGATCGTTTTCTCAAGTATTATGAAAATGCAGAAGACCTCAACGTTCGTGAACGCAGCAGAACATTTGAGAAATTCAGCAGAGATGGCAGAGGCAGTGAACGAAATAGCGGTGGTCGCACCCGGGAACGTGAACAGTTTCGTGATACACAGGGCCGTGATTTTAAAGGCGGAAGCGGCAGCTATACCAAGCTTTTTGTAAACCTTGGTACCAAGGATGGTTTTTACAAAGCAAGCTTTTTGCAGTTTATTCTCGACTTAAGTGATTTACGTAAAGATTCTTTAGGAAGAATTGATATGCGTGAACTGAACAGTTGGGTTGAAGTAGATAAGAAAGCAGCTTCGCAAATGATCAAATCCATCAACGGTAAGAAGTTCAAAGGCAGAAGCATCCGTATGAATGAGGCTGACAGCAGGTAAGAATTAAACTTTAATCTCATAAAGTAAAACGCTGCACTGTTAATTCAGTGCAGCGTTTTTATTTGAATAAAAAAAGATCGGTCAACTGACCGATCTTGATATGAAGTTTTTCATTGAAACGTTTAACGTTCTACTTTCATCAGTTTTACTGTTCTTCGCTCTGTACCCTGTACCGCTTCAACAAAGTAGGTACCCAACCTGTAATCATCACCCAGTTCAATTACCTGGCCTGCTCTGAGGTTTTGTTTTACTTCAACAATCCTTCCGGCTGCATCCACCACTTTCAATGTGATGTTGCTGTTTACATCACTGCTTTCCAGTTTTAAAACAAACTTATTAAAGGTTGGATTGCCCAGTACTTTTACATTGAAGTGTTGATTTAATGGAGCCGAAGTTACAGGTGGCGTTACTGAAACTCCCGGGCCGTCAACCCGCACAATAGGTGTACCCACATTACCTCCGCTTATTACAATGTTACCGCCTCTTAAGAGCAAACGTACGGTACGAGAGCTTACCCAGTTACTTGAGAACAACAGGCCGCCACTTGGATTAAACAAGGTAACTCCTATCTCATCAGATGAACCGGGTTCACCTCTGTCACGCATACTTACTCTCAGATCCAGGTTACCTCCGAGCGAAATGGTATTTAACGGATCAGTAATGTCTGTGAGATTTGCTTTAGAAAGGAATTCTGCATAACGGTCTGTTGTTGTTCCGGTGGTGCCGCTGGTACCTAAGGAGGTCATTGAATTCGATTTGATCTGATAGGTACGTATTGTTCCGTTCACCAATCTTCTGAAGATCATGTTAACACCGCCTTGCAGGTTAGTACCCTGCTTATTGTATTTCACATTTAATCCAAAGTTCATCTTCAATCCGGGTGTAGATGCATAAGTACCTGCAGAAGCTGTTGGTATAATATGGCCACCTCCTGTTACAAAATCACTAAGTGGTTTGTAAACTGTTACGATACCGTTTTCAGGTGGATATTGAGTATAGTACCCATCAACTTCTATACGGACTGTATAGGATTGTGAATTGGCATTACCAATATTTAGCGTTATAGAACTTGAAACGGTACCTGTCTTCGTATCTGCATTGTTTACAAGAACCGGTGTGAGCCAATTGCTGGTTTGTCCGGTTTCTACAACTACAAAACGAACCCTTGCATTCCGGATATCGCCTGCAAATGCATCGTAAGCTGCATCATTTGTAATAGCAGTTATATCAGATACAGTTGCACTGAGTAATACGGTTGCAGTAGAGGATGATACATTGGCTGTTGCAGCAAACTGTGTTCCTGTATAATCAACTCTTGCGTCTTCATCAAGAATATCAAATGGATCGGAATCTGAACCCTGCAGGTAAGTACCATCTCCCGCAAAAGAAACGGCAACAGTATAAGCAAGATCAGGATTCTGATTCAAGGTTAATGAAGCTGTGGCAATTCCGGATGTATTGGTGACAGCAGAAACTGTTTGGCTACCAATCGTAAATGTTACCGTTCTGCCTGCAATACCGGCACCTCCTGCCAGGTTATCCGTAAGTCTTGCAGTAAGCGTTTGTACATCAGAATATTGTTCTGAAGCATCACCGGTATAAGTAACAGTAACAGGACGTTTATTTACACTTACTGTAGCGGTACAGGTAGAACTGTTACCGTTTACATCAGTTACTGTCATAGTAACATTGTATACACCTGCTGCAGTAAACACATTTTGTGATAAACTGTATCCGTTTACAGGAATACTGCAGTTGTCAGTACTTCCGTTTTCCAAAGCGTTGCCGGCAATAGATACAGAGCCCGATGCGCCAAGAAATACTATTATGTTTTTGCAGACAGCTGTTGGTGGTATATTATCAACAACTGTTACAACTGCGTTTGCAGATGCAGTATTACCATGAATATCTGTAATTATTAAGACCACATTATTGGTTCCAACATTACTGCAGTTAAAACTTGTTTTTGACAGCGTAATAGTTGCAATTCCGCAATTATCTGTTGAACCATTATTCACAGCTGCTGCAGTAGTTGTGGCAATACCTGAAGCGTTGAGATAAATAGTAACAGGCCTTGTAATAACATTTGGAGCTTCGGTATCAGTAATCGTTACATCCTGTGATTGTGTGGTAGTGTTACCATGAATATCAGTCACACTCCATGTTACAGTGGTAGTACCAACAGGGAACTTATTATCAGCAGGGATGCCTGTAGCGGTTACACCTGCTACTGCAATGCCGCAGTTATCAGAAGCAACCGGTGCTGTTAACACCACTACTTTATAACACTTACCTGCATCGTTAGTACCTGTTACATCAGCAGGATCAACAAGTACAGGAGCTTCGGTATCAGTAATCGTTACATCC
This sequence comes from Lacibacter sp. MH-610, assembly GCF_045780045.1. Classification (NCBI taxonomy): domain Bacteria; kingdom Pseudomonadati; phylum Bacteroidota; class Chitinophagia; order Chitinophagales; family Chitinophagaceae; genus Lacibacter; species Lacibacter sp. MH-610. The sequence continues at coordinate 2,495,131 of NZ_CP116002.1, read as the reverse complement.
TGTGATTGTGTGGTAGTGTTACCATGAATATCAGTTACACTCCATGTTACCGTAGTTGTACCAACAGGGAACTTATTATCAGCAGGGATACCTGTAGCTGTTACACCTGCAACTGCAATACCACAGTTATCAGAAGCAACCGGAGCTGTTAACACCACTACTTTATAACATTTACCTGCATCGTTAGTACCTGTTACATCAGCAGGATCAACAAGTACAGGAGCTTCGGTATCAGTAATGGTTACATCCTGTGATTGTGTGGTAGTGTTACCATGAATATCAGTTACACTCCATGTTACAGTAGTAGTACCCACAGGGAACTTGTTATCAGCAGGGATGCCTGTAGCTGTTACACCTGCTACTGCAATGCCGCAGTTATCAGAAGCAACCGGTGCTGTTAACACCACTACTTTATAACATTTACCGGCATCATTGGTACCTGTTACATCAGCAGGATCAACAAGTACAGGAGCTTCGGTATCAGTAATGGTTACATCCTGTGATTGTGTGGTAGTGTTACCATGAATATCAGTTACACTCCATGTTACCGTAGTTGTACCTACAGGGAACTTATTATCAGCAGGGATGCCTGTAGCGGTTACACCTGCAACTGCAATGCCGCAGTTATCAGAAGCAACCGGTGCTGTTAACACCACTACTTTGTAACACTTACCTGCATCGTTAGTACCTGTTACATCAGCAGGATCAACAAGTACAGGAGCTTCGGTATCAGTAATATTTACCGTAAATGCATTGGTAGCTGAACGTCCATTTACATCTGTTGCCACCACTGTTACAGAAGTCGAACCAACCGGGAAATTATACGGGAAGTTTATTTCTGCCTGTGAACTTGTTCCGTAATTAATGTAGTATTTAATAGTTGCAACTGTGCAATTATCTGTTGCTGAAGCTGCAAATGTTTGACTGCTTGAGCAGGTGCCATTATCGGTGTTGTAAGATGGTGCAACTGTTGGCAACGTAATTACAGGATCCTGATTATCCACCACTGTAACTGTAAATGTTTTTGAAACATTACCACAATCATTTGTTGCATTAATGGTTACTGTTGTAGTACCTACAGGGAAAGTGGAACCTGATACGTGACTATAACTTACAGCAGGCGTTGGACTTCCTGTTACAGTTGCAGGAAGATAGCTCACCACAGCATTACAATTTCCGGGATCAGCATTTACAGTAATATTTTCATAATTACTGATTACCGGCGCTGTTTTGATCACTACTTCTGTGGTTGTTGTTGAAGTACAACTATTCGTTCCTGTAACCGTTAATGAATACGTGCCTGCGTTTGCAGCAGTTACATTGTTGATAACAGGATTCTGAGTGTATGTAAACGTTGAAACACTTATTTCATCAATACCTCTTTCATTAGCACCCGACGCTCTTGTATCTATGAATCGAATATATCTTGTACCCGGGTATGCACTTAAATCGATTTCACTTACAGAGGTACAGGTGGTAGTAACAGTTGAACCAACAGTAGCAACTGTTGTCCATGGACCGGAAGTTTGACTAACCGGTGATTCACTACTGATCTGTACGTTTACTGACCATGTTGTAGCATCACCACTACGTCTTATTTTGAAATTAAGTTTATTGGGATTTGTAATGGCAGGTGTGATTGCAAAATCACCTGTTCCATTAAACAGAAGTCCATTAGATGCACATGCCTGTGATGCACTTACAGGCACACTATTTAAGGACCATCCTGTCGCTGAGGTGGTGGCAAAACTTTCAGAAAAAGTAGTACCTGTGGCTATGTTGCTGAAACCATTGGGGCCGCTCCATACATATTTAGACTGGCTACCTGGTAGTGCTGTTAATTGTAATGATTGTCCTTCGCATAATGGGCCATTATTGGAAGCAACTGCAGTTACAGTGTTAATGGTAATACTTACAGGATAGTCAACACTTGTGCAACCTGTAGCACTGTTTGTTACTGTCAATGTTCCCGTATATGCTCCCGGAGCAGCACTGCCGGGTATCGTTACGGAAATTGGACTTGCAGGCAGGTTTTCAAGTGTTATATCAGTAAATCCGGCATTTGTTGCAGAACTGCTCCACACAATGCTGTATTTATCCGGTGTATTTAAAGGCGCAGAGTAAGAAATAGAAGCAGTGCCGGTTCCAATACATACGGCTGGATTAGCTCCTGTTGTAATTGCAGGTCTTGGATTTACAATTACAATAACAGGTTTGATATCGAAACAACCTGTTGTATTATCAGTGCCTTTGATATAATAGGTTCCGCTTGCCGCAACCTGGTCTGGATTATTTAAAATAGTTGTTGCACCTGCATTGGTAAAATAAGTAAAACTTAAATTACTACCGGAGCCATTTGTAATAGCAGCTGCAGTTAAATCAACAGTTGCCGGAGCACATACAGCTGAGGGATTGGTAATCGTTACGGTTGGGCTTACAACAGCATTTGTAACGATAGTATTGGAAGTTGCTGTACATCCATTGGCATCAGTCAATATACAACTAAAGCTGCCTGAGGTTGTAACAGTAATACTTTGAGTTGTAGCACCATTACTCCATAAGTAGGAGGCTGCCGGTGTAGCAGTTAACACTACACTGCCGGGTGTACAGAATGTAATTGGACCATCAGCACCGATAGAAGCGCTTGCGCCTGTTGATTTAGTTAGTACAACATCATCAATTCTGTATTGAGTCGTTGAACCGGTTTGTCTGAACCTGATCCGCAAATTAGCAGTGGACGGTATACTGCCTGAAGCTGTTCTTAAATACCATGTAGCGGTACCACTGCCTGTAGGCAATGCCGCATAAGTTAACGGTGTATAATTGATTCCATCACTGCTAACCTCTACTACAAAATCTGATCCATTGCTGGAAGTAGTACTCTTGTAGATTCCGAAGCTTAGAGCCAGATTACTTGCGCCTAAGGTATTGATGCCGGCAATCTGGAAATTTAAACCAGATGTTGAAGTAATAAATACATTGGAGCTGCCGGATGCGCCTGTATATAAACCGGCGGAAGAAACAGTTGTTCTGATATCCACACCGGTGGAACCGCTCATCGTATGATTGTCATTGTCAAAACTATTTGCAGTTTCATATGCTGCTATCGAACTTGCAGTTGTAGTACCCATTGTTTCAGCAAAAACCTCCGTGCCACTTGAGCCACCAAAACTATTTACAGTTACTGTTGTTGCATCAGAAACAGGAGATTCACAATTGTTCAAAGTAACTTTTACTGTATAACTTCCTGCTGTAGTAACAACAATACTTTGTGTGGTTTCACCAGTACTCCACAAATTACCGGTAGTACTGCTTGAGGTAAGCGTAACACTATTTCCTGAGCAGATAGTAGTTGAACCCGATGCTGAAATAGTGGGTTTGGCAGGAATAGGATTCACCGTAACTGTTATAGCGTTGCTTGGAACAGACACACATCCAAATCCATCCGTAAAGGTTACTGAGTAGGTTCCTGAACCTGAAACGGTAATACTTTGTGTGGTAGCGCCTGTGCTCCATGTATTACCTGTTGCGCTGGTAGAAGTTAAAGTTACACTGCCTCCTGCACAGAATGTAGTCACACCATTGGCACTGATTGAAGGTGCAGTTGGTACGGTACAGTTTACAGTTAACACGCCACTCACATTCGGTCCGCCCCAGAAACCACCACCTGAATTTGTATAGCCTCCGTAATAATAAGCACCTCCGTTTATCTGGAAACGACTTGCATAATAATAAGTTCCGGCCGGCAAATCAGAACCAAAACTTGCCTGGTATTCATCATCATTACCAAATTGTTGATTAAAAGTAGCAGGCACCCATGTCCATCCGGATCCGGAAGGATCTGTATTATTAGAGCTGTAGCCAATCCATGCACTTATGCCGGGACCCTGACCATTTACAGCATCTGTAACACCCGCCACATATACTCTGGCATATGCAGTCATACTGCCGCCTGTATTAATAGTTGCATTGGCAGGGAATTGCAGGTTAGCATATTCAATGGCTACTTTTTTGAAGATAGCACTGATGGATTGATTTGCCGTAACATTATTAAATGTATAAGAACTGATAGCACCTTGTGATACATTATTCACAAGAACATCATTAATCTCATAACCGCTGGCGGCTGTGATAGAAAAAGACTGGTTGGTATTTTCATTAACGGTAACACTTCCGCTCGGGCTGATAGAACCCCCTGTTCCGGCAGTTGCAGTAATAGTATAAGTTACAGGATTAATAGTTAAAACGCCATTTACATTACCGGTTCCATTCCAGAAACCTCCATTAAATCCTCCATAATAAAATGCACCACCGTTTAACTGGAAGCGGCTGGCGTAATAATAAGTCCCGGCCGGTAATGAAGCACCAAATGTTCCAATGAATTCATCATTATTGCCAACTTGTGTATTGAAATTGGCCGGTATCCATGTAAATGAAGTTGAATTTGGATTTTCATTAGTACTGCTGTAACCGATCCAGGCACTCAAACCACTGCCTGCACCCGGGGCGTCAGTTATTCCGGCTTTATACACCTGTGCAAATACATTGATATTAGTACCACGGGTAACAGTAGCCGAACCCGGGAATTGCAGATTGGCATAATCAATGGTGGTTGGTAAAAAGCTGGCACTTATGGTATGCGTGGTTTGAACATTAGTAAATGTATAGCTGCTGATAGCACCCTGTGAAACTCCATTCACTAATACATCGCCAATAATGAAACCGGAATTAGGAGTGATCGTGTAGGATTGATCCGTTCCTGCTCCAACAAGAGTTGTACCATTCGGACTGATAGTTCCTCCTGCACCTGCACTGGAAACAATGTTAAACCCTGCCGGATTAATGGTTAACACACCATTTACATTGGTAGTACCATTCCATGGGCCTCCGTTAAAACCTCCATAGTAGTAATCGCCACCATTACGTTGAAAACGGCTGGCATAATAATAAGTACCCGGCGCTAATGAGGATCCAAAACTTGCCTGGTATTCGTCATTGTTATTTGTGCCGGAGGAGGGATTGAATGTTGCAGGCACCCATGTAAATCCTCCTGATGAAGGATCGGTATTCGTTGTGCTATAACCTATCCAGACATTTACTCCAGGAGCAGCATCAGAAGAAACATCAGTAACTCCAGCAATATAATATTGGGCAAAGGCAGTTATATTATTTCCCTGCGAGATGGTAGCTGAACCCGGAAACTGAAGGTTGTAAAAGCCAAATGTAGTTGGCAAGAAACCGGCACTGATCGTTTGATTAGCCGTTACATTAGTAAATGTGTAGGTGCCAACTGCTCCTACAGAAGAACCATTTACCAAAACATCACCAATTACAAAGCCACTGTTGGCAGTAATGGTAAAATTCTGGTTGTTATTTTCAGTTACAGATACAGAACCACTTGGACTGATCGATCCACCTGCACCTGCACTAGCTGCAATTGTATAGGTAGCAGGAAGTACAGTGTATGAAAACACAGTTGCATCAGTTGAACTTGTCTTGGCACCGCAACCGTTACAGTTGCCTGAATTGGCAAATAATTCTGTTCCGCCATTACTATTCCATGCACTGATAATGTATTTCACAGTTGTACCTGCAGGTTGTGCCGGTATAGTTCCGGTTACAACCTCGGGATTAGGACTTCCGCCGATTCCACAATTATAAATTCCGTTAACAACCTGCGTTGTACCGCTCCCCGCACCAAAAGCACCGGAAGGGGTGCTTCCATCTGTAGTATAATATATACGTGATTGATTCCAGAGATTTTGATACTCAATCTTCCAGGCAAGGCTCAGGCTTTGTGTTGAGTTGGGCGTAAGAACACTTCTGTAATCAGGACCACAACCGGGATTATTGGTTGTTGCCTCGTGATAGATATAATTAATTAACGGGGCAAAGCTTGCTGAAATAGTTTGATTAGATGTAACGTTGGAGAATGTATAAGAACCATTCGCTTTCGCCGTTGCGTTGCTTACTCCATTGATCTGAACATCTGAAATATAAAAACCTGCGTTCGGTGTGATGGTGTAAGTTGCATTGTCTCCGCAATTCACAGAACCTGTACCCGGACTAATACTTCCATTGGCGCCGGCACTTACAGTAACAGTGTATGTTTTCAATGCAAACGTAACATCAATCGTTTGATTGGCTGTAACATTGTTGAATACATAAGTGCCTCCATTATCAAAACTTCCAGTAGTTAAGGAAGCAGGATTACCATTAACAGTTAAACTGGAAATTCGGTAACAGGAGGAGCCCGGGGCAATTGTATATGTTTGATTCCCACCACTGTTTAATGTAGTTGTACCGCTGGGACTGATGCTGCCGTTGGCACCGGCCGATGCAGTAATGGTGTACTGCTGTACAGCTGTTGTAAATGAATAATTACTACCGGCATTATCAGCAAAGTTTAAAATACAAAGAGATTTATCTACTTCTGATAAACTGGTATAGCTGTTATTAGTTGTACTTAGTACATAATAATAATAAGTTGTGCTGCTTGATAAGCCGCTTAAATTAAACGTAACGGTGGTACCTGATACTGTTCCTAACACTTGTGATGTAGAAGTACTGAGGTCATTTGTTGTAGCCCGGTAACGTAAATAAAATTTTTCCTGGGTTGATGGTGTTGTACTAAGTGTAGCAGTTATGGTTGCTGATCCGGAACCTATGGTTGGCTGTTGGGTTGCCGTATTATGAGTTAATGTTACCGGGTCATTTGTTGTAAAACCTACATAAAAAGCAGGGCCATTTGTATTATACACATCTTTCATTACAAATGTGTAACGGCCTGCTGTGCCCATGTTAAGCCCCATGTCAGTGGAGTTATTCAACGATGTTAAATTCACCGCATCCAATGATGCCTGGCCTACACCTCCAAAATTCCATTTATTTAAATAAGTTCCTGTATTTCCGCATCCGCCACCACTTGTAAACAAAAAGCCTGCTCCGCCTCCGCCGGGCATATTATCTGGTGTTACGTTTCCACCGCTTGATTGAACATTAACTGTTGTAAACCATTGACCACGTCCGTCAACAGGGTTGCCACTGGTTGCCGATACTCTTCGATAGTTTAATACCCTGTAATCGCCACCAGTACAATTGATAGGTTGACTATAGCCATTAATTCGTCCAACAAAATTTACGCCCCCATCAACGATAGCACCTCCACCAATGTATGCGCTAAAAGTAAGGTCATCAATGGCTAAAGCATGGTCGTTCCCAGCATCATTATTTTCAACCCAACGTATCCAAAGTGTAGAACCACTTGTCCAACCTATTGAATTCAAACTTCCTCCTAAATTATTTACTCTTCCAGCTACATTTCCATCTACTGCAGCAGCGGTAGCAGTTGCAACCGGTGAAGTGAAGCTAAAACCAGCGGGTGTATTGTTCCAGGTCGTAACACTTGAAAAAGTTGCACCAAACCCATATTGTACTGACATTGATTGTGCAGTTGTATTTCCTCCATTTCGCCATTGTTCACCATTGAATCTTACAGTAATTGAATTAATCGTACTTCCTGTTGCATTGGTTAAAGCTAAAGCCATGTAGCCTGCTACTGAACCAGATGAGGGACTTCCCCAATAAGTACCTCCTGAACCTAAACTTCCAAGAGCTCTTTCAGTATTAGAACTTGCCCCATAACTATTGTATGTAGCATTACCACTATTTCCATTTTCTGCTCCATATGTCGTAATTGCTGTATTGTCTTTATTAAATAAATACCAACCGACAATAGTTGAATTATTCGTCCAGCTTAAACCAGTTGTGGTTGATGCTGGGGATGAAAGTGTATTGAAATTTTGAGAATAATTCAAATTATTCGTTGTGATCGTAATTTGTCCGAAAGCTTCGGAATTCAAAATCAAACAACTAATCGCCAATACAAATACATTCAAAAATTTTCGGTAGCTCGTGTAAAAATGACTCATAAGATGATTTTTGCAGTAGTTGGGATGAAGAATGCAGATCGATTCAGATTTATATGTGGTTATAACAAAGAAGTTTTAAACCTTCTCTTTTACTGAACAAGACAGATTGAAAAATGCAGAGAACTAAAAGAGGAAACGAATGCGTTTTAGTATAAACACATTGATAAGCATGAGAATGCCAACAGCTGTTCTGGTACATAATCAATAATTTTTGCCAATAATGTTACTGTGGAGGTTCTGCAGTTTGGTTAATACCGGATACGGAACAGGTATAGGGGTTATCTGAAAAAGATTAGGCTATGAAACTGGTTTAAAGTGGATATAACCGATGGAAATGAAAAGGTTTAGATAAAATTACTGTTCGAATATAGGGTGTTGTAGTTAAATAGAAAATAATAATCCTGAATTTTTTCTCACAGACTCACCCTAAATCAGGAACCATGCTTTATCCATTATTGAGGGATTATTTAAAATAACCTGTGTTATCAGACAATAAAATCAAGATCGTTACATACATGAATCTCCATGCGTGGCAAATTTTGGATCAGTATGAAAACCCCGCTCTGCAACTCATCTTTCCACATCATTGTGAACAACTTTTTTATGCCCTCTGTGATTGATTTTGCAATTTAAAATCCAGATTTACATCTTTACTGATTCCTAACCCTTATCATGGAAGAAACAAAAGAAATACATGCCCTGCTCCACCTCATTGATGATCCTGATGAAGAAGTGTATTCATCAGTAAGTTCCCGCATCATTGCCTTGGGCAGCGGAATCATTCCCAACCTGGAACATTTATGGGAAACCACCCCCGATGAACCCGTACAGGAACGCATTGAAATGCTCATTCACCGTTTACACCTGCAGGATTTAAGAACAGATTTGAGAGACTGGTCGCAGGAAAAAGAACAGGATCTGCTTACTGGTGTGTTACTGCTCAGCCGCTATCAATACCCCGATCTTAACTTAACGGCTACATTACAGGAGTTGGAGAAAATCCGCAGAAACGTGTGGCTGGAGCTCAACAGCTTTTTAACCCCGCTGGAGCAGGTGAATGTGCTGAGCAATATTCTTTACAATTATTACAAGTTTAAAGGCAGCGAAGTAAACTATCTTAAACCCGATGAGTTCTTATTGCCCAAACTTGTTGAATCAAAAAAGGGCAATGCCATAAGTATCGGTCTTTTAGTAATGGTGCTCAGCCGCATGCTGGATATTAACCTGCAGGTGATTAATATTCCCCGTCAGTTTATCCTTGGATATTTTGATGATTGGTTACGTATTAAGCAGAGAGCCACTTATCCGCCGGAGCAAATACAGTTTTACCTGGATGCTGCCAGCGGACAAATTTATTCTCACCAGGATGTAGAAACTTATTTCAAGCGCATCAGTGTGCCACCTTCTGCCTCCTATTTCCGGCCGATGAGTAACCGTAACCTTGTACAATTACTTTTAGAAGAATACGCCAAATGTTTTATGGATGAATCAAAGCGCTACAAACAGGATGATCTCCTGAATCTTTCCGGCTTATTGGATGATGCTGAACCTGATGAAACCGACGCTGAATGAATGAAGTGGAAGATGTAGCATACTATCAATCGCCTCTTGGCATTATTCTTCTTAAGGCGAATAAGGAAGCAATTACTATTGTCTCTTTTCAGGACGCAGAACCTGCTTCTATAGTTTACAGTAATTCATCACTTCTTCAAAATGCAGTACAACAGCTGGATGAGTATTTCAGAGGCACCCGCAGGCATTTTGAATTGCCATTAGCACCGGCAGGTACAGATTTTCAGCAATCTGTTTGGAAGGAATTAGTACAATTATCATTTGGCACAACCATCACTTACCTGCAACTGGCAAAAAGACTTGGTAATGTAAAATCAATTCGTGCAGCAGCTTCAGCTAATGGAAAAAATCCACTTGCCATAATAATACCCTGCCATCGTGTAATTGGTGCTGATGGTAAATTAACCGGTTATGCGGGTGGGCTTCATCGTAAACAATGGTTATTGGAACATGAAGCGAGGGTTTGCGGAAGCCCCGTTCTTTTTCCAGAATCCTGATTTTATCTTCTCCGTTTATTGTTTCAGATCCTTACTGGTAAAGGACATAGGCAAGAGCATTTCAGCATGCGGTATTACATATACTTCTCCGTACATACCTCCGAGAATAAGGCGGATGGGTGTTTTTGTTTTTTCCATATGCTCCTGTAAGGATTGCCGGCAAATACCGCAGGGAGTAATGGGCTTATTACTTTCTCCGTTGTGGTTGAAATAACTGATAGCCATTGTTTCAATTGCTGCTTTGGGATGTAATGAAGAAACAGCAGCCAGCAGCACTCTTTCAGCACACAGACCTGCCGGGAAAGAGGCGTTTTCCTGGTTGGTTCCTTTTACAGTTTCGCCATTGTTTAGTTTGGCTACCGCACCTACATGAAAGCGGCTGTAGGGTGCATAGGCCTGTTGGGTTACTTCCCTGGCCTCATCCAGCAGCCATTTGTCATCTTCCGTTAATTCGTCAATTGAATTGTACACTTCATATTCAAACTGAAAATGTTCTTTGGTCATAAAGATGTTATTAGGTGGTCAATTGGATTTTGCATCGGGTGTTTCAAAAGTAAGCAGACAAAAAATCCCCCGAACCAAGCCGGGGGATTCCATCATAAAAGTTCGGTATCAAATATAAATTATTTTATTAACCTGAACAAGCGGTTCCAGCGGGGTTTGCCATTTTCCCAGCTAAAGAAAATCATCCAGGCCTCGCCTACCACATGGTCTTCAGGCACAAATCCCCAGTAACGGCTGTCCAGTGAATTATGACGGTTATCCCCCATCAACCAATAATAATTCATTTTAAAAGTGTACTTGTTGGTTGCTGTCCCGTTAATAATGAATTGACCGTTTTGGTATTCAAAACTGTTTCCTTCATAAGCCCGGATAACTCTTTCGTAACGCTTATAATTAGCGGCTGTTAATTCAATAGTGGCGCCTTTTTTAGGTATGTAAAGAGGGCCATAGTTATCAATGGTCCACCTGCAGTTGATAGTGTCGTTCGGAAAAATATCTGCACCGGCAACACCATAGTTGAATTGCTCGTAAGAATAATTGATCGGTTTTAAATCAGCAACAAAAGCTAACTTTTGAAACACGGGCACTTGCTCAGCCGTTAAATAAATTTCATATTGATTGGTGCCAATGGAACGCAATTCTCCCTGCTCTGACCTGATGCCATATGTTTCTTCCAGCATGGTCATGTCCAGTGACTGGCCTTTGGTGGTGAGCAAATAATTGGTTTCAGAACGGGGAGGTATTTCATTTTGTTTACCGTTAATGTAAACAACTCCATTTCTTATTTCAAGAGTGTCGCCTGCGATGGCTACACAACGCTTGATGAAATTTTCCCTTTTATCAACCGGTCTTGTTACAATAATACTTTCATACTGGTTCCAGATAACATCCCTGTTACCTCCCGCCTGCCGTAATGCATCGTAGTAAGTAACCTTTGAACCAAAGTTTTCTTCATCATTAATAACCGTATCACCCACGGGCAAATTAAAAACAACCACATCATTGCGTTTTACATCGGCAGCAAATAATCTCTTGTAAGGAAGTTTAATCCACTCCAGGTAGGATTGACCGCCGGTAACGGGTAATGAATGATGCACAAATGGAACAGCAAGTGGTGTATTGGGGATACGGGGGCCATAGCTGAGTTTACTTACAAACAGAAAATCATTCACCATCAGGGATTTTTCCATGGAAGGTGTGGGTATGGTGTAAGCTTCAAATACAAATGTGCGGATGATGGTAGCAGCAACAATTGCAAAAACCGCTGCATCAATCCATTCACGGGCGGCTGTTTTACGATGCTTCTTTGCTTCGTCATGACCAATGTACCGTACCTGCGGTGCATAACCAAGGTACGGCAGGTAGGCAAACGGAACCAACACAGCCAAAGTGTGGTGCAGGAGTGAAAATTTATTGAACTGTTTGATGAAATCAATCGTAAGAGAAATGGTTACAAACTGTCCCACCACGGGAATCAACTGTAACCAGAACCAAAGAGGCTTTACCTGTAATTTTTCAACCATCAGCCAGGTGTTATAAAAAGGCACCAGGGCTTTCCAAGGCTCAATACCTGCTTTTTTAAACATGCCGTATAAACCGATATGAAATCCGATGGTTCCTGCAATAAAAATGATCCAACCCATGTACTATTGTTTAAGGAGAGCAAAAATAAGCTTTTCAGGATGAGCACCACCAGTGCTTACAAGATTCAATAGGTTTTAACACCTTACGCCTTTCAATCAACCAATTTGGCTGAATTGAAAAGGGCATAATGTTTAACCTGCTACATCAAAACCTGTACATTATTAGTAGTTCAAAAAATAAAAATGTTACTTTCATAGCACTTTAACTCTATTCAACTGAAATGGATCTTTTCACCATCAGCGACATTGAAAATCTATCCGGTATAAAAGCGCATACGCTTCGCATCTGGGAACAACGATATAACATCCTTCGCCCGCAAAGGAGAGAAAGTAAACATCGTTTTTACAGCAATGAAGATTTGAAACAGATTCTGCAGATTGCCCAGTTAAATAAAGCAGGTTATAAAATTTCCAAAATTGCAAGGTTGAGTGCAGAGCAAATCAGGGAGATGGCTTCTGAAAAAGGGCTGGTTGTTTCTTTACACGAAAACTTCATTAACCAGTTACTGCAGGCCAGCAAGGATTTTGATGAAGAGCGTTTCAATAAAATTTTTCATGCTGTTTACATGCATATTGGTTTTGAACGCACCGTTCTGCATGTTTTCTATCCGATGCTGCAACGCATCGGCCTGTATTGGATGACGGATCAGACACGGCCTGTACAGGAACATTTTGCCAGTCACATGATCATTAAAAAAATGATGGTCGCCATTCATTCGTTGGATGTGCCTCCATCAGGTGAGGTAACTGTTTTGTTTAATCCGGAAGGTGAGAATCATGAAATTCCTCTTTTGTTTACGCATTATCTTTTAAAGAAAAACGGCAAGCGTTCCCGTTTATTCGGGGCGAATGTTTCGTTAGATGCTATTGAAGAATATACCCGCCTGCAAAAAGTGGATAAACTGCACCTGCATGTAATTACTAATTTCTCTAACCGAAGCATGGATGAAATGGTGGAAGAAATCTTAAAAAGGTTTACATCTCAAACCATTATTGTTTCAGGGCCACAGGTGCAGCATATCAACATCCGTAATCCCCGTTTGCAATTGATTAATTCATTGGATCAGTTGCTGGATCTGTGTAACACTTCTATTGGTTAAGTTCTCGGAAAAACAAATGTATTTACATCTTCAGCCGTTATTGTTTTGCCTGATAAAATAACCAATCGTTCCATCACATTTCTGAATTCTCTTATGTTTCCGCTCCAATGGTGCTGCTGCAGTGCTTCAATGGCCGCCTGGTCAATTAGTTTAGGCGCCTGGCCATATTCATCAGCCACCTGTTTCAGGAAGTGATCTGCCAGTAATGGTATATCTTCTTTACGTTCGTTGAGCGATGGAACATGAATGATGATAACGCTTAAACGATGGTACAAATCCAGCCGGAAGTTTTTGGCATCTACTTCTTTCAATAAATCTTTGTTAGTGGCGGCTATTACACGAACGTCCACTGTTATATCTTTTTCACCTCCTACCCTTGTTATTTTGTTTTCCTGGAGCGCCCGCAGTACTTTAGCCTGTGCCGTTAAACTCATATCACCAATTTCATCCAGGAACAAAGTGCCTCCGTTAGCCTGTTCAAATTTGCCGATACGTTGCTTGATGGCAGAAGTAAAGGAACCCTTTTCATGACCAAACAATTCACTTTCAATCAACTCGCCGGGAATAGCTGCACAGTTTACTTCAATAATAGGACCCGCTGCCCTGTTGCTTTTTTCATGAATCCAACGGGCCACCAATTCTTTACCACTTCCGTTTTCACCGGTAATTAAAACACGGGCATCAGTAGGGGCTACTTTTTCAATTGTGTCTTTAATTTTTTTCAAAGCAGCACTATCTCCAATCATTTCCTGTACTCGGCTCACTTTGCGCTTTAATACTTTGGTTTCAGTTACCAGTGTTTGCCGGTCTAAGGCATTACGGATGGTGATGAGTAAGCGGTTAAGATCCGGAGGTTTGGCTACATAATCAAAAGCACCTTTTTTAACTGCCTCTACAGCCGTTTCAATGGTACCATGACCTGATATCATGATGATGGGTACATCAGGATTGATTTCTTTTGACTTTTCAAGAAACTCAATGCCATCTACCTTGGGCATTTTAATATCACACAAAACCGCATCATAATTTTTTTCTTTCAGCTTCTTTAAACCTTCTTCCCCGTTTTCAGCATCGTCAATTTTGTATCCTTCATAAGAAAGAATTTCAGAGAGTGTTTTGCGGATGGCCTTTTCATCGTCAATAATCAGGATCGTACTCATTTCTTTAACAGATCTGGTTATGGAAAAATAAATGCTTCGCTTCAAAGCTAACCAAAACCTGCATACATGAAACTTACTTTTTGTATCACCTCTTTTATTTCAGCAATTACACTTATTCCATTAACGGATGTAAAAGCACAGAGTAAAATGATAAAAGACATACCATTACCGGATGGTTATGTGAGAATACCGGTGCCGGAGCATTCATTTGGTGCTTATCTCCGCACGATCCAACTCAAGAATGACAATACTGTGTATTTGTACAATGGTATGCCTAAGGCTAACCAAAATGCTCATTATGCTGTTTTAGATATCTCGGTTGGCAACAAGGATCTTCAGCAATGTGCAGATGCCGTCATGCGTTTAAGGGCAGAACACCTGAAGCAGCAACAGAAACCTATCTGCTTTACTGATAATGCAGGAAAAAAATACTGCTGGGCCTATCACTACTCAAAAGGCTGGCAAAACTATTTAAATCTTGTATTTAGCTGGTGTGGCACACTCTCTTTACAAAAAGAGCTGATGCCCATTTCCTGGCAAAAAGTAAAGCCGGGAGATGTGATAATTAAGGGTGGAAGCCCGGGGCACGCTGTAATAATTGTAGACATGGCCCGACATAAAACAAACGGGAACTTCATTTTTTTACTGGCGCAAAGCTATATGCCCGCTCAAATGATACATGTGCTGTTAAATAAGAATGAAAGAAGTCTAAATCCCTGGTATTCTGTGCCTTCCGAATTGTTAATAACTCCTGAATGGACCTTTTCTTCCTCTCAATTACATACTTGGCCTAAGCCGGATTGAGGAAAATACTAAAACATAAATAGGGTTTTTCTTCGATTGACTTTCAGAAATGTTAAAAGTACATTTGAATTATAAAAACCGAATCCTATGAAGGTAAATACAAGCAATTCGCAATCTCTTTGGGTATTGGCTGCAAAAGTAACCGCCATTGGCCTTTCACTTGTTTTAGCTACCTATTCTCTTGTTTGGATTTTGCTCAGCACTTTACGGCTGTTTATGGAAGGCATAATTGATTGATAGTCAAACAGATCAATGCTTCGTTTGCACATAATAAAAAAGCCGGATAGAAATCCAGCTTCGTTTAAAATCCAATATCCTATGAAAAACCGTAACGAAGATGCGGCATTATACTCTAAAAAGCAAATTTTAGAATCAGATTTTTATTGATGGTTAACAAAAAACCGCCTTTTAGGGGCGGTTTGAAATTTATTTCTTCAGGTACATGACCTCTTTTACCAGTTTTACCGTTCGTGGCACATCCGGCAAATAACCGGCAACCAGGTTAGGTGCGTAGTGCATAGGGGCATCTACACTCGTAATACGGCGGATAGGAGCATCCAGGTAATCAAATCCCTCTTTCTGGATTCTGTACGCAATTTCTGATGAAACAGACGCAAATGGCCATTGCTCTTCTACAATAACCAGTCGGTTGGTTTTCTTCACACTTTCCAGAATGGTAAACCAGTCCAGCGGACGGATGGTTCTCAAATCAATCACCTCAGCTTCTATTCCTTCCTTGGCCAGTTCTTCAGCAGCAGCTAAAGCCACTTTCATCATTTTATTAAAAGAAACAATCGTTACATCACGACCCGGACGTTTAATATCAGCCTTACCAATTTCAATTACATATTCACCTTCCGGCACTTCTCCTTTATCACCATAACCAACTTCCGCTTCCATAAATACAACCGGATCGTCATCACGGATAGCAGCTTTCAGCAAACCTTTCGCATCATAAGGATTGGAAGGAGAAATTACTTTTAAGCCGGGGATATTAGCGTAATAACTTTCAAATGCAGTAGAGTGTTGCGCACCTAACTGACCGGCGCTTCCGTTAGGCCCACGAAAAACGATGGGGCAACCCACCTGCCCACCACTCATGGCCAGCATTTTAGAAGCTGTGTTCAAAATCTGATCCAATGCCAATACAGCAAAATTCCAGGTCATGAATTCTACAATCGGGCGCAAACCATTTTGAGCAGAACCCACAGCTACTGCAGCAAAACCTAATTCAGAAATGGGGGTATCAATAACACGCTTGGGGCCAAACTCATCCAGCATGCCCTGGCTCACTTTATAAGCACCGTTGTACTCTGCAACCTCCTCTCCCATCAGGTAAACACGTTCATCAGCTCTCATTTCTTCCTGCATAGCTTCCCGCAGGGCTTCACGCATAGCGATTGTTCTCATTGACTGTTTTTTAAGAGCAGCAAAAATATTGGAAGATGGTCAAAACCCCAAAAGCAGTTTATGCAGAAAAAGATGAGGAGCAGAAACAGTTGTACAGGGCCGGTCAGTTGTTTCCCGTGTTTCACTGCAAGTACGCCACAAATCCCTGCACAAAACCTTCAGCGGGCTTTCCGTTTCACCCGGGGCTATCAGCAGCAAATCAATAAAGCCGAACAAACAAGCCGGCGAATCAAATTGATTAATTTTCAAATCATCAAATCCTGAATCTTCAACCCGGCTGTTTATCTTGCACCAAACTTCATTTTTTTGAAAACGATTCTTGTCTTCGGTGCGGGTAAGTCAGCCACAGTGTTGATTGATTATTTAAAAGATGTTTGTGCTGCCAGTCATTGGCAACTGGTTGTAGCAGATGCACACCTGCTTACAGCACAAAGTAAAACCAATAATCATCCGTTTGCAAAAGCTGTAGAAGTAAATGTAACGGATGCTGATGAACGCAGAATGCTGATAACAGATGCAAGCATTGTTATTTCTCTCTTACCGCCGCATCTGCACATCATGGTTGCAAAAGATTGTGTAGCTATTGGTCGTTCATTACTCACTGCTTCTTATGTGGATGCAGATATCAGGAACCTCGAAGCTGAAATAAAAAGTAAGGAGTTGTTGTTTTTATGTGAAATGGGGCTTGACCCAGGCATTGATCATATGAGCGCCATGCAGTTGATTGATGGAATACAGGCAAAAGGAGGCACTATCACTTCTTTTAAATCACATTGCGGAGGTTTGGTAGCTCCTGAAAGCGATGACAATCCCTGGCATTATAAAATCAGCTGGAACCCCCGGAATATTGTAATGGCCGGAAGTGCGGGTGCAGTTTACAAGCTCAATAATGAAATCATTCAAACACCTTATCAGCAGGTATTTGAAAACTGTGAGGAATTACAAATAGGTGCTTTGTCTCCATTGGCATGGTATCCTAACAGGGATTCACTCAGCTATATTCCGTTGTACAATCTGCAGGATGCTGCCACATTTATACGAACAACTTTACGATATGCTGATTTTTGCAAAGGCTGGGATGTAATTGTAGACCTTGAGCTTACGGATGAAAAAGATCAATCACTTGTAGCTTCCTGTAAAACCTTTGCTGACTGGATGGAACAGAAACTGTTCAAAGCGGAGCAAAGAGATATAAGTTTCAGAATGTACCTGGAGTTATACGTGGAAGAAACGGCGCATGATAAAATACTCCGGCAGTTTGATTATTTAGAGCTTAATAGTGTAGAACTGTTGCCGCATCATGTAACCTGCAGTGCAGATATTCTGCAATACAGGTTAGAACAAAAGCTGAAACTGCATACAGCCGACAAGGATATGATTGTGATGCTGCACGAAATTGATTATACAGTTCATCAACAACCACACTCTGTAAAAAGCAGTTTAATTGTAACCGGTGAAGACAACCTGCGTACTGCCATGGCCAAAACAGTGGGATTGCCGCTGGGTATTGCAGCAAAACTCATACTGGATGAAAAAATTAAACTGAAAGGTTTACATATACCAACACGTAAAGAAATTTATGAACCTGTGCTGGAAGAGTTAGCCTTGCATAATATTCTGTTTCACGAAACAATGCAATGATGAAACATAAAATTTCGTTAGATGAGGCAAAACAGAAATTAAAGATGGAAGCAAAACTTCCATTTACAGTTCTTTTGCAGCATGGCACTATGAGCATTGAATATTTTGCACCGAAAGGGGAAGATACACAGCAGCCGCATTTACAGGACGAACTTTATGTAATTGCATCAGGCAAAAGCAATTTCATGTGCGGCAATGAATTTATTGATTGCGAAAAAGGCGATGTATTATTTGTTCCTGCAGGTATGGAACACAGGTTTATTCATTTTACTGATGATTTTGCAACATGGGTCATTTTTTATGGTGCAAAAGGTGGTGAAAATGAATTATAAAAACTGCTTCAAAATCTGCTGCAGTTCCTTCACGCCTTCTGTTGCCGGTTTTTCAATCGTTATCAGATTATGAACTTCAGAAGTATAAGGTATTTGTTTATCTACAATAAACTTTGGAATCGGCCTTGGTGCATAATTCACCAGGCCTGCAGCCGGATAAACCACTAAAGAAGTTCCTGCTACAACAAACAGATCAGCACTTTGTACAATAGGTAATGCCTCCTCAATCATCGGTACCGCTTCGCCAAACCATACAATGTGCGGTCTTAGCTGGGCTCCATCATCAGCTTTATCGCCTAATGATATATCACCTTTTATTTCATAAATCAGTGCTTCATTCTTTTCACTCCGCATTTTAAAAATCTCTCCATGTAAATGCAGAACGTTGGAACTGCCTGCACGTTCATGTAAATCATCAATATTTTGAGTAATGATGGTAACATCAAAATCTTTTTCCAGCTCTGCAACACCATAATGAGCTGCATTGGGTTTTGCATCCAGAACATTCTTTCTCCTGTAATTATAGAATTCCAAAACCAATCCCGGATTTTTATGCCAGGCACCTGGTGTAGCTACATCTTCTATGTCATATCCCTCCCAAAGACCGTCTGAATCCCGAAAGGTTTTTAAGCCACTCTCCGCACTGATGCCTGCTCCTGTGAGCACCACTAATTTCTTCTTCATGTTGCAGATATTAAAATAAAACGAAAAATTTATTTTACAGTAATGCAAATTATTTATCTTTCTGCTATGCTGATTACTGTTCCCGGATTGAATTTGGAACAATATTTGAAAAAAACCAAAAGAACATTCTGAGAAAATTGAGAGAACTACTTAAAAAAAATCCACCATTAATAGCCGGTCTGCTCACAGGGCTGCTCATGCTGTTGTTAGCCGCATCATTCTCGTTCCAGCGTTATCTTTTATTTGAATCAGAACAGGCTCGTCTTACGGAGCAGCAGGCTCAAAACATTAAAGACCGGATACTTGATGTTAACAGTCAAAGTTATGCTGCCACCAAAACGTTGAGTCTTTTTATTACAAAGTATAATGGAGAAAACAATTTTGATTCGATTGCTTCTCAACTCATAAGTACTTATGATTATATTGATGCTGTAGAACTGGTTAAAGGCGGTGTCATTGCAAAAATTTACCCTTTAGAGGGAAATGAAAGTGCTATCGGATATAACATCATTGAAGATCCTTTGCGAAATAAAGAGGCACTTGAGGCAATTGAGCGGAATGAGTTGTTTTTTGCAGGGCCCATTCAACTAAGGCAGGGTTACCCTGCAATTGTGGGGCGTTTACCAATTTTCAATGGGGATAAATTCTGGGGCTTTTCAGTTGTTTTAATCCGCCTTTCTACTTTTTTAACTGCAGCGGGACTGGATTCTAACAGTAGTGATTTTAGTTATCAATTTTCAAAAATAGATCCAAACACAGGTCAGGAGGTTTTTTATTTACCCTATTCGAAGCATTTAAATAAAAAAGGCACCATCGTAAAAGTAAATATTGAATCAGGTAACTGGATGATCTATGTAAAACGTAAAAACAAACTTACAATCAAGTGGATGGCGCCAATTGTAATTATGGGCCTTTTGCTTACGCTTATCAGCAGCTCGTTTGTTTATTATATTGTAAAACAACCATATCTCCTCAGAAGATTGGTTGATCAAAAAATCTATGAAGTAAGAGAAAGTGAACAGAAATTCAGAGCGTTGGTAGAAAATGTGCAAACAGGTGTGTTTATAGAACAAAATAATAAAATAGTTTATTTAAATCCCGGCTTTAATAAAATATTTGGCTATACAAACCAGGAAGTTATTGATCAATTAAGTTTTGCCGATCTTCTTCATGAAACATCTGAAAAAGATCCCTGGCAGAATTTTATAATGGCTGCACTTGGAAAGCCTGTTTTACTAAAGGCTTCAAAAGCAACAACTGAACCGGTTTATGTAGAACTGATTCTTTCAGAGATCATGTACAATCAGCAGCCTGCTTTCATGGGTACCGTGCTCGATGTAAGTTTCAGGGTTAAAGAAGATGCCCGTATCAATAAAGCAGTAATGAATGCACAGGAAAATGAACGACAGCAGATCGGTATGGAATTGCACGATAACGTATTGCAGATTATTGCTGCCTCATTGATTAATATTGATTACCTGCAGTTTCGAAACAAAGAAAATACAGAAATCACTTCTGCAATTTCTGAAATTAAAAAGCATTTAAATGAAACAGTAGATGAACTCAGGCGTCTATCGCATCAATTAACACCCACAATTTCTGCGAAGCAATCACTTTCAGATAAAATTGAGTCTTTGATTTATACCATTAAAAAAACCGGGTATATTGATGTAGCTGTACACATTCATGATTTCGATCCTCCCCTATCAGACGATATTCAAACAGGCATATACAGAATCATTCAGGAGCAGTTGAATAATATTTACAAGCATGCCAGGGCCAGCGCTATCAGTATTGATATACAAAAGGAAAACAATAATGTGGTATTAAAAGTAACTGATAATGGTATAGGCTTCCGGGTAGAAACGGCCAAAAATGGAATTGGTCTTGAAAACATTAAACGTCGTGCTTCCGTTTTGGGTGGAGAAGCAGTTATTCAATCTTCACCCGGTATGGGATGTAAAGTGCTAGTAAAAATTCCACTCAGTTAATCTGCAATACACCTAACAAAAAAGCCTTCGACATTAAATCGAAAGCTTATTGACCTTGTGCCCAGAACAGGAATCGAACCTGCACATCATTGCTGATACCAGATTTTGAGTCTGACGCGTCTACCAGTTCCGCCATCTGGGCTTTGGGGCTGCAATATTACAGAAACTTTGTTTCCCGTTGAAATTTTTCTATTGCTTCCATTGCGCAAAACCTAAATTTGCTGACCCTTAAATTGATTGCATGCTAAAGATTGGACTTATTCGGGAAGGAAAAATTCCGGCTGATAACCGTGTGGCACTCACTCCTGCCCAGTGTAAATGGATACACAAAAACAGTAATGACATTAAAGTACTTGTACAGTCTTCACCCAACCGTTGTTTTAAGGACAGGGAATATTCAATAGCCGGTGCAGAAGTAAAAGAAGACGTCAGCGAATGTGATATTTTACTGGGTATTAAAGAAGTGCCGAAGGAGCAATTAATACCTCAAAAAACCTACCTGTTTTTTTCACATACAAAAAAAGCACAACCGCATAATCAACAATTAATGCGTGAAATGATTGCTAAAAAAATTACGTTGATTGATTACGAATGTTTAACGCATGATGATGGTCAACGAATTATTGGGTTTGGTTTTTTTGCAGGTATTGTAGGAGCTCATAACGGAATGATGGCGTACGGAAAACGTACCGGTAGTTTTCATCTCAGCCGTGTAAGTGATGTGGAGGATTACCGGGAACTCATCCATACTTATTTTGGATTAAAACTTCCGAAAATAAAAATTGCAGTTACCGGCAGCGGCAGAGTGGCACATGGTGTTCTTGAAATCATGAACCTTATGGGTATTCATGAAGTAGAGCCTTTCGATTTTTTGCATAAGCAATTTGACTACCCCGTTTATGTACATCTCAAGGGAAGAGATTTGTACGAACGGAAAGATGATGGTACCTATAACCGTGAAAATTTTCATCATCACCCGGAAGAATACAAATGCACCTTCTCTCCTTTTGCTAAAAAAGCAGATGTTTTATTAAACGGTGTTTATTGGGATAAAACCATTCCGCATTTATTCACCGTGGATGAATTCAGCAGCCCTGATTTTTCCATTCAAACCATTGCTGATATTACGAATGATACAAATGGCTCAGTACCTGTAAACCTTGGCGATTCCACCATTGAAGACCCTATTTACGGAGTGGATCGGAAAACTATGCAGAAAACAGTAGCCTATTTACCCGGCTCTGTTGATTTGATGGCAATTGGCAATTTACCCAATGAACTGCCAAGAGATGCAAGCCGTTACTTTGGCGAGCAATTAATAAAATATGTTCTGGAAGATCTTGTAAAAGGGGGATCACCCATACTGGAAAGGGCAACGATATTAAAAAGCGGAACACTTACAGATGCATATAGCTATTTGAAAGAATATGCCGGGATTTGAAGTAACTATTTGGTATCACCAATCAGATATACAAATAATAATCTTTCAGTAATGCTACAAAATCAGAACTGTATTGATTGTTTTTATCTTTGATAACCATCGATTGAATTTCTGATTCTGATTTCTTTTTTCCTAAAAGCAACATCGTTCTAAAAAAAGAATGACCCGGTGTTTGCTTTACATCCATCCGGCTATCTAAATACAAATTATGTTCGTTTGCAGTTTCAATAAATCTCTCTGCTCTGAAATAAGGAATCAGCACTGCTAATTTTCCCGCAGTATTTAAATTCATTTCAGCAATCCTGATCAACTCATCTAATTTCAAACCTTCATCATGCATAGCTACATTCCTGTTAGCAAGATCACTTTTTAAATCATTTTCATAAAACGGCGGATTAGAGATGATTAAATCATATTTCTTATCAAATACAAATTCTTTAACATCACCAAAATATACTTGCAAACGATTAGCCCATGGAGATGCTTTTAGATTTTCCAACGCTTGTTCATAGGAAGACTTATCTATTTCAATACCTTCAATCAACGCATTACACTGCTGTGCAAGCATCAACATTAGCAACCCTGTACCTGCTCCTATATCAAGCACCGTGTATGCTTCAAGTTTCTTATGTCCTTCTTTGTTTCCAACCCATGCACCAAACAAACAACTATCTGTGCTCACTTTCAACGCAGCATGTTGCTGATGAATTGTAAATTGTTTGAAACGGAAAAAAGTGTTGGGCATTTTTGTTATTAATTGTGAATTGAAGTTCAAGTCCAGGCAGCCCGGGCACTGGGTACAGCACTTAAGCTTTCAAAATCACTCTCCAGGAATTTATAGTAGGCTGTTAAGGCAATCATGGCTGCATTATCAGTACAATACTCAAATGCAGGAATAAATGTTTTCCATTTGTACGTAGCTCCCATTTCCAAAAATCTATTCCGCAAACCACTGTTTGCACTTACGCCGCCGGCCAAACAAATTGTTTTTATGCCTGTTTGAACAGAGGCTTTTTTAAGTTTGTTGAGTAAAATTGAAACAATTCTTTGCTGAACAGATGCACAGATATCATTGATGTTTTCCTCAATGAACTTCTTTTGGTCTTCTTCAGTAGCAAGGAACTCATCTTTATACACCAGACTCTTACCGGCGTTTCTTAAAAAATATAGTATGGAAGTTTTTAATCCGCTGAAACTAAAGTCAAGTCCCGGAATTTGTGGTTCTGGAAAGTGAAAACGATCCGGATTGCCCAATTGAGCATATTTATCAATTAACGGGCCACCGGGATAAGGCAGTCCAAGTAATTTCGCTGTTTTATCAAATGCTTCTCCTGCTGCATCATCAATAGTTTCACCCAAAACACTCATCTTAACAGGGTTCTCACATAATACAATTTGAGTATGACCGCCACTCACCGTGAGACATAAAAATGGAAATTCAGGTTTATCATCTGCAACCAGGTTTGCAATTACATGCGCCTGCATATGATGTACTCCAATCAATGGTATATCAAG
The DNA here is from genome assembly GCF_045780045.1 of Lacibacter sp. MH-610. Lineage (NCBI taxonomy): Bacteria > Pseudomonadati > Bacteroidota > Chitinophagia > Chitinophagales > Chitinophagaceae > Lacibacter > Lacibacter sp. MH-610. The sequence goes on along the minus strand of NZ_CP116002.1, from coordinate 2,470,906 downwards.
TGATAAAGCCAATGATTTGGCAAACTGAGCGCCCACTAACAAACTACCGATTAAACCCGGAGCTTGTGTAAATGCAATGGCTGAAACAGATGATAATTGACAGTTGGCAGAAGACAGCGCAGCATCAACCACCGGTACAATATTCTCCATATGTGCACGACTGGCAAGTTCAGGTACCACACCACCATATTGCTCATGTACCGATTGTGATGCAATGATATTGCTCAAAATTTTTCCATCACGGCATATCGAAGCCGATGTTTCATCGCAGGAAGATTCAATTGCAAGAATGGTAATGCTCAATTTGCCTTTAAGATTTGCTGCAAAAGTAACAGAACATTGGGTTTGATGAAATTATTTACTGCGTATAGCTACTACAGGATCCATCCTTGCTGCAATAAACGCAGGAATGAGGCCTGCAAGAATTCCCGTGATAATACAGGTAAACACAGCACCCAAAAATAATCCCCATGAAATGGCAACTTCAAATTTTAAAACAGCAGTTAAAAAGAATGTAAGCAGGAACACCAATAACAAACCGATAACACCACCAAGCACACAGAGGAAAGCACTTTCCATTAAAAACTCTGAAAGTATGGTACGTTGTTTCGCACCTATTGCTTTTTTAAGACCGATGATGCTGGTGCGTTCCCGAACCGTTACAAACATAATATTCGCTACTCCAAAAATCCCAACAATAAACGATAGGATGGTAATTGCAATACCTCCGATGGTAATACCATTAAAAATAGATGATAACTGAGCGGTGCCGGTATTAACATCGTTCAGTGCAAAATTATCTTCCTGTTTAGGACTGAGTCGTCTTACGCCCCGCATCACACCACGCAACTCGTTTTTTAAATCTTCAACCGGAATATTTTCTCTTCCCTTTACAAGTATAAAAGGATCACTGTTAAGTTCATCACCAATCTGTCCGGCAAATAAATAAGGCAGTAAAATGGAATTGTCAAAATCCCATCCGCCGATTAAGCTTTGCCCCTGCTTTTTTACAATACCAATTACAAGCGCTTTTTTTCCTTTAATTGTAACCCATTTGCCAAGTGCATTGTCAGCTTTGTCAAATAACTTTTCAGCCACCACATAGCCCATTACCATCACTGAACTTCCGTTTGAAAACTCAGCAGGGGTAATAAAGCGTCCCTGCCCCATTTCAACAGGTTGAATTCTTTCAAATTCATCAGTTACTCCAAACCAACGCACACCTGTAAGTGATTCATCATCATAATCAATACTCGCCGTACTGGCAAATGTATAAGCCACATGTGCGGCAAGAGTTACTTTATCTTTTACAGGCGCCATTTCCCGGTAACGGGGCACAGGTCTACCCATATATTTCCACCATGGATATTCGCCACCACCACCCCAGGGCCATTTCTGAATATAAACAGTATTGTTTCCAAAGGATTTGAAAGAGTTGCGTACGTTTCGTTCCAGGCTGCTTACCGTAGCCATCACACTGATAATGCAGAAAATACCGAACGTAATACCCAGCAGACTTAAAAAAGTACGCAGCTTATTCTTTTGGAGCTCCTGAACGGCAAACTGCAAACTGTTGTAAAAGATTTCAAACGTTTTACGCATACTCCAAAATTAATCTTTCCGTGGAAAGTTGCTCTAAAAATGTTACCAATGGAAACCTGCCGAAACGTACCTTTGCGGGCTTTAAACGGTTGATGGTTGAATGGTCAAGGCTATGAACCATTTGCTGTGAACGGTGAACTAAAGAAACATGAAATACGCAAACGAAATACAGAAACGCAGAACTTTTGCCATTATCTCCCACCCTGATGCCGGTAAAACCACACTTACGGAGAAGCTCTTGTTATTTGGAGGCGCTATCCAGGTGGCCGGTGCGGTGAAAAGCAATAAGATTAAAAAGCATGCTACCAGCGACTTTATGGAAATTGAACGGCAGCGTGGTATCTCCGTTGCTACCAGCGTAATGACATTTCAATATGGCGATACATTAATTAACCTTTTGGACACACCCGGTCACAAAGACTTTGCAGAAGATACGTACCGCACTTTAACGGCTGTGGACAGCGTAATTCTTGTGGTGGATAGTGTGAATGGTGTGGAAGAACAAACCCGCCGTTTGATGGAAGTGTGCCGCATGCGTGATACACCGGTAATTGTTTTCATTAACAAAATGGACCGTGATGGTAAGAACCGTTTTGACTTGCTGGAAGAAATTGAAAAGGAACTGAATATTCATCTGCACCCAATGACCTGGCCTATCAACAGCGGTAAAGATTTTAAAGGTGTATATGATCTTCATAATAAAAGCCTGGTTTTGTTTACTGCCAATACAAAGGCCAATGAAGAAGATGTGGTGAACATAAATGATCTGGGCGATGTAGTACTGGATGAAAAAATAGGTGATGCTGATGCGAAAATATTGAGAGATGATGTGGAACTGGTGGAAGGTGTATACGGAGCTTTAAACGCTAATGATTACCTGAAAGCAAAAGTGGCGCCTGTGTTTTTTGGAAGTGCTGTAAACAACTTTGGTGTTAAAGAACTGCTGGAAACCTTTGTTCGTATATCGCCTACTCCCCAAAGCAGGGAAACTTCAGTTCGTCACTTAGATGTGAATGAAGACAAATTCAGTGGCTTCATCTTTAAAATACATGCCAATCTTGATCCCAAGCATAGGGATCGTATTGCATTCTTACGGGTGTGTAGCGGAAAATTTGAACGTAATAAATATTTTCATCATGTACGATTAGATAAAGATGTGCGTTTCAGCAACCCCTATTCCTTTATGGCTCGGCAAAAAGATGTGATTGAAGAAGCTTACCCCGGTGATGTAGTAGGTTTGTTTGATACAGGCAATTTTAAAATTGGCGATACGCTTACTGAAGGAGAAAGTTTTTATTTCACAGGCATCCCTTCTTTTTCACCTGAATTATTTAAAGAAGTGGTGAATAAAGACCCGATGAAAACAAAGCAACTGGAGAAAGGATTGCTGCAACTTACTGATGAAGGAGTAGCCCAGTTATTTACACAGTTTGGAGGTAATAAAAAAATCATCGGTTGTGTGGGTGAACTTCAGTTTGAAGTAATTCAATATCGTTTACTGCAGGAATATGGCGCCAGTTGTGAGTTCAGAACACTTCCTTATTACAAAGCCTGCTGGATTACCAGTAAGGATCAGAAAAAGCTGGATGATTTTACCCGTTTCAAGACCAACAATATTGCGGCAGATAAAGATGGTCATTTAGTATACCTGGCACAAAGTGAATGGTTTTTAAATACTGAACGGCAAAATAATCCGGATATTGAGTTTCACTTTACCAGTGAGATTCATAAGGAAGGGTAAAATTGGTCGGTACGGTTGAAAACCGTCAGACCAGGTTAATTAGAATAATCTTTTCATATGACGACCTCAGGTTCTTGCCGACGGGCACATATAACAGAAGTACGGGAATCGAAGTAAGAAGTACGAATTACTCTGCGTTTGAAAATTACTCTCAGCATAAATTGAAAAACGATGATTCTGTTTTCCACCCCACGCTTATATGTCAGGCCATTCACTGCCGATGATGAAGATAACTTCTTCGTACTCACCGGTGATGCAGAAGTGATGCAATACATCCGTGAGCCAAAAACCAGGGAACAAAGTGATTTGTTTTTAAAGGAGAACCTGGAGTTTTATCAAACACATCCCGGCCTTGGGCGTTTTGCTGCTTTTACGAACGATACGCATAAGTTTGCAGGCACTTTTTCACTGCTTTCTATTAATGATTCAGATGATATTCACCTCGGCTATGCGTTTCTTAAACCCTTTCAAGGAAAGGGACTGGCCACAGAATTGGTTCGTGCATCACTACCTTATGTTTTCAGTACCATTCAAAAAGAAACGGTTCATGCGTTAACGGTAGCAGAAAATACAGCTTCAATCAAAGTATTATTAAAGTGTGGTTTCAGATTCACTCATACAATGGTGCATAGTGGCGATGATGTAATGGTGTTTGAGTTACAAAGAGAAAAAGCTAATATTTAAGTATTCATTTCCCTCTTTCCGGAGTTTGATCAAGTCATTATTTTTCTCGTCAATAAAGAGCGGCCTTCTTTCTTATAAGCAGCTGCAAGTTGTATCATATAAATTACATCAAGTATAAATGCAATAACTCCCATTAACTGCAGCAACAAACCAAAACCCTTCAACAAATAAATAGTTGCACAAACCGATCCTGCTAATTTGAATGAGGCAATCCCGGTTGATTGACCGGCAATGTTTTTTCTTTGTTTCAGCATATAAATGAAAAGAGCTGATATTACAATATTCATAAGAAATGCTGAATAAGTAATAGCCATTACACCTATTGCTTTTTCCAGTACAGAAAGAAGCAGCATGGATATTCCTATTAACAGAAGGATATACCCGTAAAACATCTTATTACTCTTGAAAAGCTTCCATTCTTTCCGACCGTATAAAATGTATGAAATTAGAATGAGCACATCCAGCAAAAACCAGGCTTGGTAAAATCGGATCAAATTAAACGGTTGTGATTCTGTAAAAACAAAACCATACAGGAACTCCCAACTGATGTTAAGTGCTAATGCAGGGAAGGGCATTCCGCAATATTGATTTTTAAAGGAACGAAAAACAATGAGCAGGTAGGTAACAATCCATCCTGCACCCATACCAACCATCAACCATTGATAAAATGTCAGATTTAAGAACGCCATTTAAAACAGTTTGAAAATAAATGAATTTATTCCCGATGGTTGTTAACTGTTTTATACCTTACCTACCTTTTCCATCATTTTCTCCACCAGCTTAAATGTTGCCGGGCAATATTCTACATTCTGCTTATATACATGCACCCATTCTGTAAAATGCTTTTTGGTGTGATGCGGAAAACCGGCACAGTCGGCAGGGCGGATTTCATAAATATTACACATATTGGTTTTTAAATCCAGGAACTGGCAGGGTTGTTTTTTATTCATCCAGTCGCCGCTGCCTCTTTCTTTGTACAACCATTTTTCTTTAAACTCTTCCGGTGTTTGATTAAAATGGGCCGAGATGCGTTTAATATCCTGTGGCGTAAATGTAGGCGTCATGGTTTTACAGCAGTTAGCACAGGCCAGGCAATCTGTTTCCTGCCATACTTCCTTATCGGCTTCCAGCGCCAGTTTATCTAATCCTCTTGGTTTTACTGTTTCCAAACGGGTAAGAAAATAGCGGAATTTACTACGGTACGTATTCATGAGCCTTTTATACAGCGGTAAAAAACGAGGCTTTTCAACTTGCATGTAGAATTTGTTTTAGCAACGAATATAAATGTTCTTATCTTTCAAACTTCAAGCGAATCCGATAAATGTGGGAACCGTATAAAAAAGGATTTAAAGCCTATTTGCAATTAGAAAAATCACTGAGCGAGAACTCGGTTGAAGCTTACCTGCACGATGTAGAGTTACTTACACAATACCTTCAAACAGTACAGGATTTAAAAACGCCGGATGCACTGGAACTGCACGATCTGCAGCAATTTGTAAAGTACATTGCAGAACTGGGTATGAGTGCCGGCAGCCAGGCACGCATCATCAGCGGATTACGGCAGTTCTACAAATTTTGTGTGCTGGAACAAATTACCCGGAACGATCCTACTGTTTTACTGGAAGCTCCCAAACTCAAACGTAAACTTCCGGATACATTGAGTTATGATGAAATAGAAAGTATCATCCATGAAATTGATCTAAGTAAACCGGAAGGCGGGCGTAATAAAGCGATCCTTGAAACCATGTACAGTTGCGGCTTGCGTGTAAGTGAAGTTGTGAACCTGAAACTTTCCAATCTTTATCTTGATGTAGGATTTGTGAGAGTGATTGGTAAAGGAGATAAAGAACGTTTGGTACCCATCGGCAGCAGTGCTGTAAAGTACATCAACATTTACCGTAATGATATCCGGGTACATCTGCAACCCCAAAAAGGATTTGAAGACTTTTTATTTTTAAACCGGAGAGGTGCTGCACTTACAAGAGTGATGATCTTTTTAATTATCAAGGAACTGGCGCTGAAAGCAGGCATTCAAAAAAATATTTCTCCGCATACATTCAGGCATTCATTTGCAACCCACCTGGTGGAAGGCGGTGCTGATTTAAGAGCGGTGCAGCAAATGCTGGGACATGAAAGCATCACAACCACTGAAATTTACACGCATTTAGACCGTGAATACCTTCGTAAAACACTGGAGCAATACCATCCTGGTTTTGGAAGAAAAGAATAACCCACCTTCGGTCGGCCCACGTCCTCAGGCGTGATTTGACAGAAGATGATATCAAAATGCTGAATTACTGCACCATTATTTTACTTGTTTGAACCAATCTCTTCTTTTCATCCGTAATCTGTAATAAATAGATTCCTGCACTCATTCGCTCATTCAAATGAATTTGTTCAGTTTCATTAGGTGAATTGATTTGTTTCTGAAAAGAATAAAAGAGTTGACCGGCAGCATTCAGTAAACGGATTTGATAAAAACCGGGCTTTGTGGTACCGAAGTTGAGTTGAAGTGTTCCATTATTTTTTATGGGGTTTGGGAAAGCTTTAATTGCATGTGGTTTTAAAAAGTTCATTACTGAATCACGGAAAGAATAACTGACAATGGAAACAGCTCCTGTGAGGCCTCCTAATCTTCTGCTGTAGAACTCTCCGGTTACCACTACTTCACTCAGACCAAGGATATTTCTCGATAAATCAATATCTGATAATTGTACCAGGTTGTTTTTAACTTTCTTATTTGAAATATCTAATTCTGTTTTTTGATAGCCTATAGATGTAATACTGAGTATTTCTTGTTTTTGGTTTTTGGTGATTTGAAGTACAAACGTTCCATCTTCACTGGTGATTACAGTCTGTTTTATATTTATGCTGACTGTGGCGCCGGCAATTGGGGAACCATCTTCCGAATCCAAAACTTTACCTGTAATGAAAATAAAATCCTTTATTGACTTTTTGTAATTTGATATACTTACTGCTCCACCAATTACGATTCTTTTATCATTCAATTCCGGATTCGAGGAAGAATTAAATCCCGGCATTGTTTTTAATTTGGGAATGGCAACTGTCGTATCACCCGTAACCGCAACTTTTCCTTTTTGTGCATTTGATTTTATACTGAAAAAAGTGAATGGCAATAATAACCCCGCAGCATATTTCAGGAAAAGCGAAGCCGGTTTAATTTCATAAGTTGACAACGGCCTGTTTAATTGCTCATCACTAAACCGTCCGCAGGTTGAACCATTATAATTTTTAAAAAAATCTAAGATAGCTTCATCTGTATCGTTAGTAAAATCAATTACGTTCTTTGCGCAAACAGCACAATGCCGACCTTGCTCAACCGGTGTCATTTTATTCCAATCTTCATGACATGGTTCGGGGATGCTGAGAATGATTTTTTCTTTCATACTAAATGCTTGATGGTAATAAATGCCGGCGTTAATTTTTCCGCCTTGTTGGAGTTTTATTTCTTTGAAATGCTCGATACGAAGTGTACTAACTTTACAAATTCTTTCCTGTATCCTTCTTCATCTTTGCCCAGTGAACTGTTTGCAAGCTGTATGACTCGTTCATAACTGGCATTTCCTTTAAACTCAGAGTTGCGTAAAAGCATTCCAAACTGTACCACCGCACAGGCAAAACGGAAATTCTCTGATGTATTTTGCAAAGCTGTGATGGTATCAGCAACTGTATGTACTATCAGTTTGCTGGTTTCCGCTTCAGGTGATTTATACCGGAACTTTATAGTCATCATTTCACGAGCACTTCCTTTTTTAGTTTTCTTATGCTGTTGATATTTCAATTCATCCACGTCTTCCAGGAATTCATCTTCCACTCCTGCAGGAATAATTTCATAAATGGCTGTTACCGTATGCCCGCTACCCAGATCACCTGCATCTTTTTTATCGTTATTAAAATCTTCCTTATTAAGCATTCTGTTTTCATAGCCAATCAATCTGTATCCGGCAACAATGGAAGGATTAAATTCAATTTGAAGTTTTACATCTTTTGCAATGGTAAACAAGGTGCCACCAAATTCATTCACTAAAACTTTCTTTGCTTCATTCATACCATCGATGTATGCATGATTGCCATTGCCTTTATCTGCCAGTTTTTGCATTTTATTGTCTTTGTAATTACCCATGCCATAGCCAAGCACAGTTAAGAACACACCTGATTTACGTTCTTCTTCAATCATACGTTCCAGTTCACCATCACTTGAAATACCCACATTAAAATCACCATCTGTACAAAGAATTACACGGTTGTTTCCCTGCTTTTTAAAATTTTCTTTGGCAGTTCTGTAAGCCAGTTGAATACCGGCACCACCTGCTGTAGAACCTCCGGCTGACAGGTTGTCGATAGCGGCAAGAATTTTCTCTTTATTCATGCCGGATGTTGAAGGCAAAACCAAACCGGCTGCACCTGCATATACAACTATCGCAACATGATCCTGCTCCCTTAATTGATTCACCAATAAACGCAGCGATGCTTTTACAAGCGGCAGTTTGTTGGGGTCTTCCATGGAACCGCTTACATCAATTAAAAAAACAAGGTTAGAAGGTGGCAGATTCTCTGTGCTCATCTGTTTTCCCTGCAATCCTACCATTACGAGTTTATGCTTTTCATTCCAGGGGCAATTACTCATTTCTGTTGTAATACTGAACGGATCATTGCCCTGTGGTTGCGGATACTTATACTTGAAGTAATTAATAAACTCTTCAATACGAACCGCATCAGCAGGTGGTAATTGTCCTGCGTTGATCATACGTCGTACATTACTGTAGGAGGCACCGTCTACATCAATTGAAAAAGTTGAAAGCGGTTCATCAGTAACACGGTGAAAACGGTTTTCAATAATCCCGTCATAATCTTCAGTATTCATTTCTTTATCAGTTTGCACTCTCTTTCTTTTTCCGGCAATAGAAACTCCTGCAACCCTGCCCTGTAGTAAATAGTCAACACTGCTGCCGGGAACACCTGATTGATAGCCATATATTTTTGGTGAAGGATAGCTCAAATCTTTCTTATATCTTGGTGAACTATAACCAATAACCACAACTTCAGACAAATGATGTTCAGTTGGTTTCATTTTAATGCTCACAGAAACTTTACCGCCTAATTTAACTTCTACCGTTTCAAGACCAACAAAGCTGAATTGAAGTACTGCATTTGGCTTAGATACTTTCAATTGAAACAAACCATTTGCATCAGTTGATGTTCCGTTTTTGGTTCCTTTTTCCATAACAGATACATGAATAAGGGGAGCTCCTTTTTCATCAGTTACAGTTCCGGTAATTTGAATTTCTTTAGTTGTAGTTTGTGAAGTAAACGCAATAATTACGACACATGCAAAAAAAAGGTAACGCATAGAGTTTTGATTTTATAGCTTGATGCGTAGCTTTTTTGAATTACATAACTGCCCGTAAACTTTTTTTTAATTATCTTACCCGCCATAAATTTTTTACTTGAATTTTATTCGTGAAAAAGAGAAACAGGCAATGAGTGATGCAGAACTGGTGGCCCTTTACCACCGGGATGGCGATGTGCAGGTGCTGGGCACTCTTTACCAGCGATACATGGAATTGATTTATGGGGTATGTCTCAAGTACCTGAAGGATGCGGAAGAAAGTAAAGACGCTGTGATGCGTATTTATGAAGAACTGGTGGAAAAACTCCGTAAACATGAAGTAGAACATTTCAAAAGCTGGCTGTACACATTGGCCCGTAACCATTGCCTCATGCAGTTACGCCGGCAAAAAGGAAAAATTCCGGTAGAAATTACAGAGCCGGTTATGCAAAACAGTGATTTATGGCATCAGGAGGATGTGTTGCAAAAAGAAGAGCAGCTCAGTACCATGGAAGATTGTATGCAGCAGTTGATTAAGGAGCAGAAACGATGTGTAGAACTCTTTTACCTGCAAGGTAAATGTTACAATGAAATTTGCGAGGAAACCGGTTATGACTGGAACAAAGTGCGGAGCTATATTCAAAATGCAAGAAGAAATTTGAAACTTTGTATGGATTCTAAATTGAAGAACGCATAAACTATCAGTACCACGATATTGAACGTTACCTCAACGGCGGGATGACTCCTGCCGAAATGCATGCTTTTGAAAAAGCCATGATGGATGATCCTATGCTCAGCGATGCGGTGGATGGTTACCGTGATTCCGGAACAGCGGCGCATCAGCAATTAACCACACTTGCGCAGGAATTAAAATCAGCTCCGGCAAAAGTGGTGAAAGGCAGTTTCAGACAATGGTTGCAGATTGCCGCTGTGCTGGTAGTGTTACTGAGTGCCGCTGTTGTACTGTATCGCATTTTCTATGTAGCACCGGTATCTGAAAATAATACTTTGACCGTTGTTAAAGAACCTGATCAACAACCTTCTGCTGCCACCACTGAAACAAAAGTGGATTCACAAACAATTGCCGTTAACGAAGCTCCTGTAATTAATGCAACACCTCCAAGACCTGTAATCATTCCACCCGCTGCAAAAAACTCAAAGCCGGTACTGATGCAGGAACCTGCAGCAAACAGTTCAAAAGACCAGGCTGCAGTAGCTGCACCTCCTCCTGTAGCAACAGAAGCCAGGGATCAAACAATGATCAAGGAACCGGTTAAGCAGGAAGGGATGGCGCAGCGGCAATCAAATGAAATGCTTAAACTTAATAAGTTTACGGGAAGGGTTGTAGATGAAAACAACAACCCACTGCCCTTTGCCAATATCACAGAAAAAAACAGTGGCGTAGGTACCTATGCTGATGTGAATGGAAATTTCGTATTGCTCTCTTCAGATACTGTTTTGAATGTGCAGACAAGATCCTTAGGTTATCTTGGCGCTACGGCAATGCTGAAAGGTAACAGCAATCAAAAGATTGTATTAAAAGATGAAGCTGTTGTGGCTAATGCACCAACCAAGGAAACGCTTTATGAACGTTCCAAAAAACGTCTTGAAAATGAAAACAGGGATACCACTGATGAAGTGATGGCTGAACCACTTGATGGTTGGAGTAATTACAATACCTACGTTTACAATAATCAGCGGAATACAGGTACCGGTGCAGGATTTACTAACCGGAAGCAACAATCAACAAAAGAAGTACAACTCAGTTTTGACGTAAATCCTGACGGAACCATCACCAATATCAAAGTGCTGGAATCTAACTGTAAATCCTGTAACGAAGAAGCCATCCGTTTACTAAAGGAAGGGCCCCGTTGGAAATCAAGATCAGGAAAGAAAGAAACCAGCAGGTTCACCATCCGGTTTTAGCCGTTTGTAAATCTTTCTTTGTCACTTACCCGCCTTCCCTACCTTTGCCCCCTAAACTATAAGTCATATGAAGAAAATTGTTTTGGCAGCCTGCTTTTTAAGCGCTGCACTCTTTACCGATGCACAACAGCTCAGAACACCACAACCCTCCACTACAACCCTCGTAAAACAGGATTTTGGATTGGGAACAATTGAACTTTCCTACAGCCGTCCTAATATGAAAGGCCGTAAAATTTTTGGCGACCTGGTACCTTTTGATAAAGTATGGCGTACCGGTGCTAACCAGGCCACTACATTAACATTCAGTGATGAAGTAACAATTGGTGGCGTAGCCATCAAACCCGGCAAGTATGGTTTATTATCTATCCCCGGTCAGGCAGAATGGACAATTATCATTACAAAGCAAACTGATGTAACCAGCCCGGCTGCTTACAAACAGGAGATGGATGTAGTTCGTGTTAAAGTAAAACCCATGGATTTACCCTGGAGTTTTGAAACTTTCGGAATGTCTTTTGAAAATATTAAAGACAATAGTTGTGAACTGATGATTGGCTGGGATAAAACAATGGTGGCGCTTCCCATTACTACAGATGTGGACAGCAAGGTGATGAAGCAGATTGAGGGTGTTATGAAAAACGACAGCCGTCCTTATTTCAATGCTGCTGTTTATTATCTTGAAAACGGAAAAGATCTGAACCAGGCAGTAGCATGGTTTGACAAAGCGATTGAGCAGAACCCTAAAGCGTTCTGGGTATATTATCAAAAAGCAAGAACACTTGCAAAGCTGGGTAAGAAAGCAGATGCAATGGCTGTTTCTCAAAAATCAATGGAACTGGCCCGTGAAGCAAAGAATGATGACTACGTAGCACTGAATGAAAAGCTGCAGAAGGATCTGAAATAAGATTGAATGATTGTATTTTAAAAGACCCGCTTCAATTGAAGCGGGTCTTTTCATTTATTTCTTAATAACAAAACTTGCCGGAAGTTTAGCAGGTGTTATTGAAGTAGTATTAAACCTGTTGAATGTAAAATTGCTCAGATCGCAACAGGCTGTAACATTTTTATTATACTGAAAGAAAAGTGAATCAGTGGTTACACCATTTAACTGCAGGTAATAAACTGAAAAATCCTGGCTCACGTTAAAACCTGTAAGTACCAGTGTATCGCCGGATTGTGTAAACACACGGTTAATGAGTTCCAGATTCCCGGTACTGCTACGTTTGGCCCTGATTCTTAACTGCGCCGTATCATATATTTTTGCCGGGCCTGCTAAAAGATCTTTATCGGCACTGTTGGTTAAACGGAACGCAAAAAATGCCGGCACCACTGTAGGACAGGATGCATCTCTGCAGTTTTTTCCGCATCCCCACATTAAAACAAGTGCAGATAATAAACCAAGGGTTAAAACTTTATTCTTCATGTACTTAATTGTTAAGTGTTATACCGCTGCTGCAAAATGATTTTGCTGTTAATAGCATCAGTTCTCTGTTTTGCAGGTGTTTCCTGCTGCGAAGGTAACAGCTTTCATCATTTTGAGTTCAGGTAAAATGTTAATGCAATCAGAACGGGCAACTGTTATGCCAATTTCTTTTGCAGCAGTTGCTGTAATAACAACGAAAAAAGGATAACCGCTGCAGCGCCGATAAGATTCAGCCATAAAAAAGACATGATGTTCATACGGTATACCGTTATCACAATCACTTCCGCAATGATGGCTGACCAGAAAACAGCATTGCCTTTTACATGCTTCAGGTAAAAAGCAACCAGGAATATACCGAGAATAGTGCCGTAAAACCAACTACCCAATACGTTAACCGCTTCAATCAAACTATTGCCCAGGTTGTACGCAAAAAAAGCAATCACAATACAGAACACACCCCAAAGTAACGTATAGAATTTGCTCCATTTGTAATCCTGTTCTGCTGTCAATTCTTTTTTCGAGAACTTTTTATGAAAATCCACCATGGTGCAGGAAGCCAGTGAGTTGAGCGCTGCTGCAATACTGCCCCATGCTGCCAGGAAGATAATGGCAATAATCAAACCCACCAGACCGGTTGGCAGTACTTGCCCCACAAAGTAGAGAAAGATGTAATTGGTATCATTAACATCACTGCCGGGGTTTGCCTTGCTTACAATATCTTTTACTTTTTTGCGAATGCTGATGCTTTCCTGTTCTAATTGCTGCAGGGAAGCACGTTTTTCATTAATGATGACTTCGTTCTTTTCTTTTACCGCTACAGCCAGTTCCTGCACCGTTTTTAATTTGTTTTTCTGCAGTAATGTGTATTCACTTTCAGCCGCAGAATAAGCGCCGGCATAATTGCTTTTGAGCACCGACTGTTCCTGTGCTTTATTAAAAAATACAGGAGCCTGGAAGAAACAATAAAATGCAAACACCAAACAACCGATCAACAGAATACCAAACTGCAAAGGCACTTTCACCAATCCGTTCAATAATAATCCAAGCCTGCTTTCCCTTGTGTCTTTGGCGGTGATGTAACGACCCACCTGGCTTTGATCTGTTCCGAAATAACTTAATGCCAGGAAGAATCCTCCTATTACACCACTCCAGATATTGTAACGGTCGTTCCAGTCAAATCCTTTTTCAGTAACACCTGTGGTAATTACATTCAGCTTTCCGCTTTTGCCGGCAATATGTAACGCATCTGTTAAACCAACACCCTCCGGCAATGACTTTAAGGCATACCACGCCGCCAGGAACATGGCTCCATAAATAATTACAAACTGTAACTGTTGTGTATAGGCTACGGCTCTTGCACCGCCGGTTACTGTATAGATGATCAACAGCCCGCCCATTACAATATTGGTGATGTAAATATCCCAGCCCATCATACTGTGCAAAATGAGCGATGGTGCAAATATGCTGATGCCGGTACTCAATCCCCTTGAAAGCAGAAACAGAAACGAAGTAAGTGTTCTTGTTTTGAGATCAAACCTGTTTTCCAGGTATTCATAAGCTGTATAAACTTTCAATTTTTGAAATATGGGAACAAAGCTGATGCAGATAACGATCATTGCCAGTGGCAAACCAAAATAATATTGCACAAAACGCATCCCATCTGTATAGGCCTGTCCCGGAGCAGTTAAGAACGTTATGGCACTGGCTTGTGTACCCATAATGCCTAACAAAACAAGATACCATGGCATTTGCCGGTTGCTCAGGAAATAGCCTTCAAGATTACGGGAGGCTTTACTTTTATAAATACCGTAAGCAATTACACCCAACAGTGTAACACATAATACAATCCAGTCTGCAGTTTGAAAATTCATGCAAAATGTTGGGTGAAGAAATAAAAGAATATAATGAGCAGTACCAGTACCACTGCTACAGCAATGTACCAGTTATTCCAGTTGCTATGTTCCTTTTGATGACTCATTGCTGATCGTCTGCCTTTGGTTTCATTACATAACTGATGAGAAAGGTTAAACCGATTCCCAGCAACAAACCATAGGCAATCCGTTTACTTAAAAAGCCAATCAGCAGCCCTAAACCCAAACCGATGAGTAATGTTTTTTCGATGCTTGTTTGTTTTCTATTTTGGTTGCTCATGACTGCGTAACAGTTGAAATGCTTAATTCCTTTGTTTAATTAAAACTTTCCAGCTCGGCCTCCCTCGCCTTTAGGAGAGGGAATGAGGGTGAGGTTTTATCTGGGTTCTTTATCTACTTTGTCATAAATCATTGTTGCGGATGGTTTGGCAAGCAGGTTTGCAAACAACCTGTAAGCTCCCGGTACACCGGCAGGTAACTGACGGAAAAATGCCACAGCCGAATATACGAAACGTCCCTTACCATAATCAGCCACAATCAAACTTCCTTTGCGTTGTGGTTCGCCGGCATCATTCATGCCGAGGATGGAAACATAGTTGCTGTCTAAATTATCTGCTTCATAAACACTTCGCTCCTGCACCCATCCTTCAAAATCTTTTTCAGTAATCTTGTTAGGATAATTCAATACAGGATGATTGCGTTGGAGGAATGTTACTTTGGTATCTTCTTCTGTTACACGGTTCCTGGAAATAGTAAAGGGATAAGGAGAAATTTTAGAACGTACAGGGCCGATTTGATTGCTGGTATTGTATTGAACAATCAATACGCCACCTCCTTTTACATATTGCATCAACGCATCGTACGAATTACTGAGCCAGGCATGTACATTGTATGCACGGATACCGGTAACGATGGCATCATATTGTTTGAGGTTGGAGGTTATCAGGTCTTTTTCCTCCAGGAACTCTACTGCATATCCCATTTGCTGAATCGCTTCTGCCACCTTATCACCAGCCCCTTTAATGTATCCTACTTTCTTACCGGTGATCTTCATATCTGTTACAAACGAGCGAATAACCGGCTTATCAAAATAATTGATACGTGGGATATGATCATAACTGATCTCATGATAGCTCTCATCATTCTTAATCTTGTTATCTTCTACCCAAAACTGTACATCTTTTGAAAGATTCTCTTTGTTGATGACCAACGGAACCGTTTTTTCGGAATTCACCGTCATTACTGCACCCGATTCACCTTTAGGTACTATTGCTTTTACGGCTCCATTGCTGCCCTGACCCTGTACTGATTTACCATCTGTATTAAATGTTGTAAAGGAACGGAGATGCACAGAAGCTGTTTTGGATCCTGTACCATTCGATACAAAAACTTTCGGCTCTATCTCCAATGAGATTTTAGGCACAACACTCAACGGCCAATAAATTTCACCTTTTACAGGGTCAGTAAACTTGTACATCACCGGTTTTTCAAATTGAAACACTTCGCCTTCAATGTTTAAAATAAACGTTGCCATGTAAGAAGCTTCGTTCTCCGCTTTACCAATCAATCTTTGATCGGCCACTTCAAAAGCTCCTTTCGGGTTGGTATTACTTAACCAATAAGGTTGTGAAAGCGGTTTATTGTTGGGTACTACAAAATTGATTCTGTCACGATACAACATATCTTTTGACAGTTTTGTATTTTTTACAACTGCATCCTGTTCGTTGTTGAGTGTTGCGCTGATTAACTGTACAGTGGCTGTATTCCTGTTGACTGCAAACAGGTTTACATGCAATGAATCTCCCTGTACCGCATATTGTTCTGTAGCAACGGCTTCCATGAACAAACCTGCACAGGCTTCTATCAGCATTTTTACTTCTTCCAGCTTTTTAATTTTCCAATCACCATCTTTTACTTTTTCAATGGCTTTATATAATTCCACCAAGCCTTTTACTGATGCTGAAGGATGAGTGATAGAATATTTTTTTTACCAATTGATCAATCATCAAATCAATTGTTTCACCACCCGGAAATTTTATCCAGCTTGTTTCTACACCTTCCATTACATCGGCAGTGGCAGTTTCTCCATTCACATGTGTAAAATATTCAAAGGATTGACCTCTTTGTCTGGGTACACCAAAACCCTGGCTTTTATGCTGACTACGGCTTTCACTGGCAAGTTCACCATAACCTTTTCCAAGCAATGGATTAAAAACGCCCACATCTAATCTCATTTGATTTTCGGATGTGGTATTAGCACCACCGCCAAAGTTGAATGTATTCCATAGAATGCGTTTGGCCTTCCACGGTTTTACACCGTAAGCAAATTGCTCAGGAAAACGATTGAGGTCGGCTGCTGCAATGTACGCTTCCTGTGCAAGCACCGCAGATGCAGAATGATGCCCATGCCCTGCCCTGTTATCCGGCGGGAAACGGGTGATGATGACATCCGGTTGAAACTTACGGATCACCCACACCACATCGCTCAATATTTTTTCTTTGTCCCAAATTTTCAGTGCCTCATCGGTACTTTTGGAAAAACCAAAATCATAAGCCCTTGTAAAAAACTGCTCGGCTCCGTCAATACGCCTGGCTGCTAATAACTCCTGTGTACGGATGAGGCCAAGTTCAATTCCCTGTTCATCACCAATCAAATTTTGTCCGCCATCACCACGGGTCATGCTTAAATAACCGGTGCGGTACAAGCGTTCCTTACTCATGTAAGCCAGCAAACGTGTATTCTCATCATCAGGATGTGCCGCTACATACAGCACACTACCGGTGACTTTTAATTTCTTCAGTCCCAATAAAATTTCTGAACTGCTCAGTGAGGCCGGGGTTTGGGAAATGCCTGCAAATGCAGCAAGCAGGATGGCAGGCAATAAACAAAATTTCTTCATGTTCATATCAGTAAAGGCGAAGATAAAGGAATGAACAGAAGCGTTTGAGCCATTTACATAAAAAATCCCCCGTACAAACGGGGGATTGAGAGTTTAACGTTTTGTTCAGGTGAGTCTTAGAAGAACACCGCATTACACAACATCAGCTTTCCGTTTTCCCAAAAGCTGCGGAACATGATATCATCAGTGATGTAAACAATACCACCATTGCCCATGTCCTGTGCACCGAAAAGTAACCCATCTTTCAAACGCTCTTTCAATTTGGTACCGACAAATC
The DNA here is from genome assembly GCF_045780045.1 of Lacibacter sp. MH-610. Taxonomy (NCBI): domain Bacteria; kingdom Pseudomonadati; phylum Bacteroidota; class Chitinophagia; order Chitinophagales; family Chitinophagaceae; genus Lacibacter; species Lacibacter sp. MH-610. The sequence continues at coordinate 2,453,135 of NZ_CP116002.1, read as the reverse complement.
CTGCCAGTTGTGCTTCTTTCTTCACCACCCCAACATTCCATCCGCTGCCGGGCTGGAAGAACTCATAAATAGTATCGTCCTGTTTGAGGGTGTAATAATATTTGGGATAACCAAATGCAAGGGGATGTGAATTATCTAATTCTACTCTGTAAATACTGCCGGGAGTAAATGATGAAATAAAATCACGCTCACGGTTTTCAAAAGATTTGAGCGGATCATACAAGTCTTTGCTTTTATCTTCCTCTGCTTTCTTTGATTTCAATCCCCATTCCAATCTTGCAAAAGCACCCACTGCATTTTCCAGTGCAACTACTTTACCCCCTTTGTTGATCCATTCTTTCAAAAGATCGGTCTGTGTTTTATCATTGAGGAAACGATAATTACCATCGGGCATAATAATCACATCTGTTTCATTCCATTTGATACGGCCGATATCATTCACATTCACAAGATTCACCGGGTATTCCAATTGCTGATCAAAGAAATGCCAGATAGCACCTGCTGCATTTCCATTTACTCCTTCGCCGGTCAATAACACAATACGCTTGTGTTTGAACGGATGAACCACATCACTTCCAAAATCTCCACCGCTGTTTACAAAACCGGTGCTAACAGGATGAGCTTTTACATCAGCTTTATTGCAGGCATCCGTAACACGTTTCCATAAATTGCTTACAGCACTATTACTTGTTTTCATCACAATAATACTTCCACGGTCAAACTTTTGACCGTCTACATCAAATGGCAATTCACTGTATCGCAACACAACCCCCTGCTGCAATAATTCGCCGGCAGCTTTGGCACTTTGTAATCCCTCCCACTTAATCACATAAGCATATACATCAGCAGGGCTATTTTGATTAGCTGCAGGTTTATTGTAAGCAGTTACCGCCAGTTTATCTTTTGTAGCATAAGCAGATAGTCCGTAGGCATAAGGCAAACTCCAGGCAGTGATATCATAAGTAGCACTGTCGCTGAGTTTTGATTTCGGTTCCAGCAAAGCCTGTGTCATAGCAGAACGTGGCTGCACCGCACTGATCACTAAATCACCATTGCCAACAGTGAAGGCTTCTTCTTTGCCTGTATGATAATTATAACCTTTAGATGCACCGGATGCTGTTCCGTACTGGATACCATTCTTCTCCAATACAGCAATCAAGGCATTGATGCGTTGAGCATCTTTCGGATTGTTTTTGATCACATAAGTTTTGTATTCACCAAAACCGGTACTAACGCCTTTATTAAAAAAGCTACGGAATTCTGTAATGAGTTTTTTGTTGTGCACACTTCCCATTTCAACAGTACTAAGACCTGTTGTTGTATGATGAATTAAACGATCATACAAAGTGAGGGTATCACCTTCTTCGGTAATAGCAGCAGCACCGCTTCCTCCCCCGCCACCTTGTTCAAAGGTCATACCGATGGCACCGTTGTAAGTGGGATAAGTATCTCCATACGATGGATAAAACAGATCAAAACGGAGTTTGGTGAAATAGAGCCAGCCATTGGCATCAAAATATTTGGCATTGTTACGGCCAATGATGTTTTGGAAATCACGCTGCCACGGTGTGATCACTTCATGATAGGGTTCAGCAGCCGGGGCAAAATAGTAGGGTTCATTAATACCCTGTTCATGAAAATCAACATGGATATGCGGCATCCACTCATTGTACAATTTCATACGTTGCTGACTTTCCACCTGTGTTTGCCAGGCCCAGTCACGGTTTAAATCAAAATTGTAATGATTGGTTCTGCCGCCGGGCCAGGGTTCACGGTGCTCACGTGTGTCCATTCTTGCATTGGGCTTTTTACCCACCACAGAATTATACCAGTTTACGTAACGGTCACGGCCATCAGGATTGATACAGGGGTCAATCACTACCACTGAATTCTTTAACCAATCTTTGGATTGAGTATTGGAAGGATCCACCAATTTATACAAGGTGAGCATAGCTGCTTCCGTACTGTTGGTTTCATTGCCATGTACATTGTAGCTGAGCCAGGTGATGGTGGGGGCATTTTCCTGCGGCGCCATCCTGTCCCTGGAAAGATTGGCCAAACGAAGATTGTTCAACCGGATATTTTCCAGGTTGGCCAGGTTTTCTTCGGTAGCAATAAACGCCACCATTAACACACGGCCTTCATTGGTTTGACCGTATGGTTGCAGTTTTACATTCTTAGGCAATGCCGACGCTACATGCTGAAAATAAGTAAGCACTTTCCAATGCGGCGTGTACTTACTGCCTAATTTGTAACCTAAAAACTGTTCAGGACTTTGAACTTGTGCAGCAGCGATGATACTGCTGATCATCAAAAAGGTGATGGCAAATAGTTTCTTCATACTGTAATTTGAGATGCCGAAAATAAGTATTCGCAGGCGGATGTAAAGAAATTTTGATCAGCGGCAGGTCATATTACATAAATAAAAAACGGCCCTGATTACAGAGCCGCTATACAGTTGGTTTTGATTGCGCTCCGAAGATAAGGGGATTTCATTTTAAAAATTTAATTTCGGCAAAATTTCATGTATGAAGTGGTTACTGTTATTACTTGTTCCTTTATCACTGCAGGCCCAGATCAATCCGTATCAGTACAGTATTCAAAAAAGAGTGGAATGTACCAATGGTGCCGTAGTAAGCGCTCACCCATTGGCCAGTAAAGTGGGTGTTGAAATCATGAAGAAAGGCGGTAATGCTTTTGATGCAGCAATTGCTACGCAGTTGGCATTGGCTGTTGTATATCCGGGTGCCGGCAATATTGGTGGCGGTGGTTTTTTATTGGGTGTGATGAGCGATGGCAAAACGGTGGCATTGGATTACAGAGAGAAAGCACCTTCTTCTGCACATAGAGATATGTATTTGGATGCAAATGGTAATGCCCAAACCAATCTCAGTCAAAAGGGTCATCTTTCAGCAGGTGTGCCCGGCACAGTAGCCGGATTGTTTACTACGCATCAATATGCCAAACTTCCATTTAAAGTATTGATACAACCTGCCATTGATTTAGCAGAAAAAGGTTTTGTAATTACTGAAGCTGAGGCAAGAGGTTTAAACAACGCCATGGGAAGTTTTGTGCAATACAGCACCAAGCCATCTGCATTTATAAAGTATGGTGGATGGAAAGCAGGCGATACGCTTATTCAAAAAGATTTAGCCAAAACACTTATCCGCATTCGTGATTTTGGCCAAAAAGGTTTTTACGAAGGTGAAACAGCCCGATTGATTGTAGAAGAAATCAAGCGTGGTAAAGGAATGCTTACTCTGGCTGATTTAAAAAATTATCAAACAGCAGTGCGTACAGCCATGCTTTCTAACTATCGTGGTTATACCATTGTGGGAATGCCACTCATCAGCAGCGGTGGTTTGTTGATTCAGCAAATGACGGGCATGCTGAAAGATTATAATATTGGGGCCATGGGTTTTCATTCACCACAAGCTGTACAGTTGATGGTGGAAGTGATCCGCCGTGCTTATGCTGACCGTGCCGAATTTTTAGGTGATGTTGATTTTGTAAAAGTCCCCGTGAAGAAATTAACTGCTCCTGATTATTTACAACAACGCATGGCTGATTATGTGCCTGAAAAAGCAGGCAGGAGTTCAACTGTAACACATGGTACTATCAATCCTGAAAGTGAAGAAACCACCCATTTGAGTGTGTATGATAAAAATGGTAATGCAGTAGCAGTAACCACAACGCTTAATGATACTTACGGCAGCAGAACCGTTGTGGGTGGTGCAGGTTTTTTATTGAATGATGAAATGGATGATTTCAGCATTAAACCCGGCACTCCCAACATGTACGGTGCATTGGGTACCGAAGCCAATGCTATTGCACCGGGCAAACGTATGTTGAGTTCCATGAGCCCAACAATCGTGTTGAAAGATGGCAAACCCTATTTGGTATTGGGTTCGCCCGGTGGCACAACGATTACCACACAAGTATTCCAGGTTTTGCTGAATGTGGTTGATTTTAATTTGAGTTTGCAGGATGCAGTTTGGTGGCCACGGTTTCATCATCAATGGTTGCCCGATGTGATTTATATAGAAAAAGATTTTCCGCAAGCCACAAGAACGAAACTGAAAGAAATGGGTTATGAAATTGTGGAGCGTGGAAACATTGGTCGCTTTGAAGCAATTAAAATCGTTAATGGTCGTATTGAAGCTGTGGGAGACAAACGGGGCGATGATCATGCAGAAGGTTACTGAGTATTGATAATTTGAAAATTTATAATTGATCATTTCTTTACACATGAGTTCATTTCTAAGTTCTTATATCAAACGCATTACGTATTATAAAACGTTGGGTGAACAAACCTTTGCACAGTTGGATAAGTTGGATTTTCATTACCAGCCCAATGAAGAGAGCAACAGTATTGCCATGATTATTCAGCACCTTGCAGGGAATATGCTCAGCCGCTTCACCAACTTTTTAACGGAAGATGGCGAAAAAGAATGGCGGCAAAGAGATGCTGAATTTGAAGAGCAGCACATGAGCAAAGAAGAACTATTGCAACTCTGGCAAAAAGGTTGGGATTGTTATTTAGGTGCAGTACAATCATTAACTGAGGTTGATCTTGAAAAGTTCATCACCATCCGTTCAGAGCAGCACACAGTTACAGATGCATTGAACAGGCAAATGGCACATTATCCTTATCATATTGGTCAAATTGTGTACCTCGGAAGGATGATTAAAAGTAAAACCTGGAAGAATCTTTCCATTCCCAAAGGACAGTCGCAGCAGTTTAACGAAAAGATGAACCACAAACCCTGATGATACAATTAGAACAAAAGCCGGGACGTACGACGATTATTGATGGAAAAGAATATTTGTTTTTTTCAGGCTACTCGTATTTGGGATTAGGCTGTCATGAAGAATTTCTCCGTTTGATCAACGAAGGAATTCAACAATATGGGGTTGTTTATCCTTCCTCACGCATCTCCAATACACCTTTGAATTTGTATGCACAGTTTGAAGAAAGATTGGTTCTGCTTACTTCGAATGAATCGGCTGCCGTTTTTTCTTCCGGTTTCTTAAGTGCAAGAACCGCCACAGAAGTTGTGGCCGAAGAAATGAATGTGTATTACCAGTATCCGGCCCATCCTGCTTCTTCGCATCATCATAAAGCCATCCTTATAGAAGAAAGCTGGGATGATTTTCTCCAGCAACGCAAACAAAACAATGAATGGACTTTTGGTTTGATGGCAGACAGTATCAATCCTACTCCCGGCGCATTTACTGATTTCAATTTTCTGCAATCATTACCAAAGGAGTTTAAAATTGTATTGATCCTCGATGATTCACACGGCATTGGCTGGCTGGGAATAAATGGTGAAGGAATTATTTCAAGACTTTCTCTGCCCGATCATGTGGAGTTATTGCTGAACTTTTCGCTGAGTAAAGCCTTTCATCTCAATGCAGGTGCCATCTGCGGTAGCGATTATTGGATACAGAAAGCCAAACAGCATGTGAACTTCACTACTTCTACCCCACCCATGCCGGCACTGGCACATGCTTTTGTTAACGGAAGCGCTGTGTTTGCTGAACAACGAAAAAAACTAAATGCAAATATTAATTACTTGCGTAAGTTAATTGCAGCCTATACATTTGTTACTAATGAAGAAACACCCGTATTCGTAGTACATAAACCATCAGTAGCAGAGAAGCTGCTGGAACGGCAAATACTTATTTCTTCATTTGGATATCCAAAACCGGAAAATGATAAAGTAAACCGGGTAGTTGTAAATGCACTTCACACAAATGAAGATTTCAACCGCCTCTTACAAATCTTATTAACCACTTAAACTAACTGCTTACATGCAAAAATTATTCTTTTACACTTTAGTTGGCTGTTTTATTTCTTACCAAACCACTGCCCAGGAGATGGGTCACGTGCTATGGGGTTTAAAACTCGGTTACAACTATAACCTCAGTAGTTTTAAAACCAATAAACAACTGCCTGTTACAGGCGTTCATGGTGGTTACGGTGGTGTGATGTTAAAAATTCCCTTTGATAAAGGTGTTTACTTTGTGCCGCAGATAGATGCGAGTTACAGGGGCACCAAAACAGACTCTCTTCAAAAAAACGAACTCAGCAGTGTAAAAGAACTACACATCAGGGTAATGCCGTTACTCCAGGTAGAGTTTAATAAAGCTGAAGGCAGCAATAATACTTTTTTTCTGCAGTTAGGCCCTTCTGTTGGTTTTGGTATGAAGGGAACACAGGTAAAACAGGACGGTAACAATGTGCCTGTTAAAGGTAATCTCAAATATGGTTTCCAGTCTTATGGCCGCTATGATGCTAATTTTCATGCAGGGCTGGGTTATGAAACAACAAATGGTTTGAGGATTCTGCTGGACTATGCACATGGGTTGGGCAATATGATCAATACGGAGCAGGGCGGCCGTTTAAAATACAGAACCATCAGCCTTGGTATTGGTTATTGGTTTGGCAAGTAAACGGTTGCAGAACAAAGTTCAGCTTCCTGTGATAGCAATCATCCAAAGCTTCTTTAACAATCCTGCTGCAATAAAACACTTTGGTATTGAATTTGTCATAAAGACCTGATTGGTTAATTTTACAATCTCTGTTTTGCTGCGCCGCATTGTTAAAATACTATCCCGCATTCTGCTTACCCTGCTGTTATTGCTCATAACAGTATGGATACTTATTCAATTCACGCCTGTTCAAAACTGGCTGGTAAAGCAAACGGCACGTAAGCTGAGCCGTGAGTTAAACACGGAAGTACGGGTAAAGCATGTTGATTTTTCACTCTTTAATAAAATGCTGCTGGAAGGTGTGCTGGTAAAAGACCGGCAAAAGGATACACTTCTATATGCAGGCAGGTTGGGAGTAGCCATTACTGATTGGTTTTTTTTAAAAGATAAAGCAGAAATCAGCTATTTATCCCTGGAGCAAACACAGGTGTACCTGCACCGGAAAGACAGTGTGTGGAATTACCAGTTTCTCATTGATTACTTTTCCTCTCCTTCTTCCGGCTCCTCAAAAAAGAAAGGACTGGAACTAACGCTCAAAAAATTAACACTGCAGCAAATTCAGTTTATCCGCAAGGATGAATGGCGGGGTGTTACTGAGCAGGGTAATATCGGTTATCTCAATGCGGAGTTGGAAAAAATGGATCTCAGCAACAAAGAAATACGCATCAAACAACTTTTGCTGGAAGATCCCTTCTTTGCTATTTCAAATTATCCCGGGTTGAGACCTCCCAGGAAACCAAGCCCGGATGTGCACCAGGCAAATGATACTGTAGAACAGTGGAACCCCGAAAAATGGAAATTTCTTGCAACTGATATTCAAATCAAAAACGGAGAATTCAGGAACGATGTTCAAACAGAACGGGAAGCGTTTACTTATTTTGATGGAGCACATCTTCGCTTTTATGGTATTAACGGTGGGTTCAAAAATGTAGCCTTGCAGGGCGATTCACTTCATGCAGATCTGCAACTCAAAACCAAAGAACGCAGTGGCTTTACAGTGAACAACATGCAGGCGCATCTTCTTTTCCATCCCACAGGCATGGAGTTTACTGATATGTTGATTGAAACCCCCTTCAGCAGGTTAGGAAATTCCTTTGCCATGAGGTACAATCACTTCAATCATGACATGGCATCGTTTATCACCCATGTAAGAATGCAGGGTGATTTTGTAAACAGTAAAGTGCATACAAACGATATTGCTTTTTTTGCTCCTGAACTCAAAAACTGGAATGATGTAATCTATATCACCGGTAAAGCAAGCGGAAGCGTAGATCATCTTAAAGGAAATAAGATTACCATAACAACCGGACGCAATACTTTATTTGAAGGTGATTTTGTAATGGATGGATTGCCCGATATCAATAATACTTTTTTAGATATAAAAGCGGATCAGTTTAAAACAACTTACGGAGATGCAGTGCTCATTTATCCTGACTTAAAAAAGATAAAGAAGCCGGCACTTTCACAAATCAGTAATTTATTTTTCAAAGGTTCATTTACAGGTTTCATAAAAGACTTTGTTACGTATGGCACCATTCAAACGAATCTCGGCACTTTAGTTACAGATATTAATCTCAAGTTACCGGATGGCGCCCAGCCTATTTACTCCGGTAAACTTAAAACCACCGGTTTTGAATTAGGACGTTTCCTCAATGAAAGTTCCATTGGCCGTATCGCCATGGATGGCTCCTTAAAAGGCAGGAGTTTTGATCTGAATAAACTCTTTGCAGAAATTGATGGTAACATCAGTCAATTTTACGTTTATGGTTATAACTATCATAACATAACTGCTAAAGGAATTGTGGAAAGGAAAAAATTTGATGGTGCTCTTGCCATTAATGACAGTAATCTCACACTCAATATCACAGGCCTGATTGATTTTGGTAAAGACACCCCTGTTTACAAAGTAAATGGCATGGTTTACAAGTCTGATTTTAAAGCATTGGGTCTTACAAATAAAGACATCAGCTTCAGCGGTGATATTGACTTTAATTTCAAAGTAAAAACAATTGATGATTTTACGGGTACAGCTTTTATACAGAATGCTCAACTGATGAGTAATGGCAAACGCTTGTCTTTTGATTCTCTGTACCTGAGTAATACCAATCTTTCCCCTGCAATAAAACAACTCATTATACGCAGCAATGAAATAGATGCCCGGCTAACCGGTAATTACAACCTGCGTTATTTACCGGATGCAGCGCTTGCTTTTTTACACAACTATCTTCCCTCTTATATTCCACGGCCGGGAGTAAAAATGGCCAACCAGGATTTTGAATTTGATATCACCACGTTTAACATCAGTGAGTTTATTGATATACTTGATATACCTGTAAAAGGTTTTGATCAGTCAGTAATCAAAGGAACAATCAATACCATTCAGAATCAATTCAAACTGGATGTAAATGTTCCGGCATTTGCTTATAAAAATGTTTTGTTTGACCGGGTAAATATTACAGGCTCCGGAAACTTCGGCAATGTTGGTCTAACTGGCACTATCAGTGAAATAAGATTAACAGATAGCTTGCGGCTGCCCAATACAAGTTTCAACATTTCTGCCGCTAATGATACCGGCTCTGTGGTAATTAAAACCAGCGCTACACAAACTTTAAAAGATGCTGATCTGCGTGCCCGTTTTAAAGCGGCGCAGGATGGAATTACCATCACCTTTCAGCCATCAACATTGTTGCTCAATGAAAAGAAATGGGTCATTGAAAATGAAAGTGATCTGTTTGTGGGAAAAGGAAAAATTCATTCCAATGGTATAAAACTCAGCAGCGGTAATGAAGAATTGCTGGCCTATACGGAGCCATCGGGCATTGGTACTGATAATGACCTTGTGATTGAATTAAAGAAGTTTGAAGTTGGCGATCTTTTACCTTATTTCTTAACGGATCCGAGGCTGGAAGGAACTGTAACCGGAAGAATTGATCTGATGAACCCGCTGGGTAAAATTCATGTGGATGCTGATCTCAGAGCCGATCAGTTCCGTTTTAACAACGATTCCATCGGGAAAGTAATGATTACCTCTAACTACAACCAGGATAATGGTATCATCAATTACACCGTTGAATCAAAGAACGAAGGCCATGAATTTCTCATCAACGGTAACACCAATATTGCCGATCTTAAAAACATAGTCACCGATAATATCATTAAAATTGATAATACACAATTGAGCCTGTTAGATAACTACCTGTCAGTTATTATGAGTGACCTCAAGGGATCAGGTAATGGAATATTGCGTGTAAAAGGTAAAGGAGAGTCGCCGGAGATCATCGGTTCAGTCACACTATCCAAAGCTTCCTTTATTCTGGATTATACCAAGTGCAGGTACAATATTGCCGAGGGTACTTTATTAAACTTTAAAGAGGGACAGATTGATTTTGGTGATATTCATCTCTCCGATACAGCCGGAAGAAAAGCCACTTTCAGCGGAACGCTCAATCACCGGTTCTTTAAGAATATGTCTTTTGATATGTCGTTTGTAACAGACGATCCGGCCAAAGGGTTACTGGTACTAAATACCACACGGAGAGATAATGATTTGTTTTATGGTAAAGTGGTGGCCAATGCCAGCGGCAGCATCAGCGGCCCATCTAACAAACTGAAGCTGGAGCTGAATGGCGAGCCAACAGATAGTTCTTCACTTTACATTCCTACTTCTGATTCAAGAGTTACCGGTACGGCTGATTTTATTGTGTTCAGAAAGTATGGTAAAGAGATGAAGGCTGAAACGGAAATAAAAGATCTGAGCTCCTTGAATGTAGAACTGAATGTAATTGCCAATCCCTTTGCGAAAGTGTACCTCATACTCGATGAACTCACCAATGATATTATTGAAGGCCAGGGAACCGGAGCTATCAATTTACGTGTGGGTACTAATGAAAAGACAACTATCAACGGAAACTTTCAGATAACAAAAGGGCGCTATAACTTTAACTGGCAATCACTGTTTAAAAAGCCATTTCTTATTAACAGCGGTTCCATTCAGTGGACCGGAGATCCTTACAATGCAAGAATTGATATTGATGCCGCTTATCTTGTTGAAAATGTTGCCTTGCTGCCTGAGTTAACTACCGGCTGCAGTAATGAACGTTATAATTTGAGTGTTATCAGTAAGCTGAAAGGTTCCTTAAATAATCCACTCATTACGTTCCGTTTTGAATTACCACAGGGGCACCCCTGCCGTAACAATCCTGTAACTATTAATGGCTTAAATCAATTGTATAATAACCCGGACGAATTAAACCGCCAGGTATTTTCATTATTGCTGCTGGGTTCATTTAACTCCAGTGCTTCCGGTGTACAAAGTAACTCTATCACTTCTTCCATATTAACCAGTGCTGCAGGAACACTTTCTGAGTTTATTGCCCAGCAGGTAACCGTAGGTCTTGATGCGGTTTTGAAAAGTATTCCCGGTGTTAATAAACTTAAACTCGATCCTTACGTAACATTTACACCTGGTATGATTACTGGAGCACAGGCGCAGGGACTGGGCTTTCAGGGTACGGGAGGTTTTGGTTTTACCCGCAGATTATTGAACGGAAAATTATTGTTGAAAGCTGGAGGTTCTTACCTGGTTACATCCGGCCAGGCAACTTCACTCTACGGTAATAACCTCTTAACACCCGACTTGTCTATTGAGTGGTTGTTGAGCCCTGATGGCAAACTCCGTTTGATTGGTTTTTACAGAACCATTTTTGATTTGCAACGCAGAAGTAATCGTTCCGGTCTCAGCTTCAGCTATGTAAAAGACTTTGAAGATATTTTTAAGTAGCGACAGATTACTTCAGAATATCATGCCCCATCTTATCTCTTTTTGTTTCCAGGTAGCGGAGATTATGAGCATTGGGTTGAACAGCAATGGGAACTGTTTCGGTAATTTCTAAACCATAACCCAGCAAACCTGCTCTCTTCTTAGGATTATTGCTCATTAATTTCAGCTTGGTAATGCCGAGGTAACGCAGAATCTGGGCGCCAACTCCATAGTCTCTTGCATCCATAGGTAAGCCAAGATGTACATTGGCTTCAACAGTATCCAGTCCCTGCTCCTGCAGCTTGTAAGCCTTAAGCTTGTTAAACAGGCCAATACCCCTGCCCTCCTGGTTCATATACAGCACAACACCCTTTCCTGCTTCTTCCACCATTTGAAGAGCGCTGTGCAATTGTTCGCCACAATCGCAACGAAGGGAACCAAGTATATCACCCGTAAAACAGGAAGAATGCACCCTCACCAACACAGGCTCTCCCTGTTGCCAGTTTCCTTTAATGAGTGCCAGGTGCTCTTGGGCAGTTTCCTTTTCTTTAAAAGCCACCAGTTGAAAATGACCAAAGGCGGTGGGCATATCTACTCTTACCATTTCCTCAATCAGTGAATCCGTTTTCAAACGGTATTCAATCAGGTCTTTGATGGAGATGATCTTGAGATTAAACTGTTTGGCTATTTCTTCCAGTTGGGGCAAACGGGCCATGGTGCCATCTTCGTTCATGATTTCCACAAGTACACCGGCCGGTTCCAGTCCGGCCAGCCTTGCAAGGTCAACAGTAGCTTCTGTGTGGCCTGCCCGGCGGAGTACGCCTCCGTTCATAGCTCTTAACGGAAAAATATGTCCGGGTCTGGCCAGGTCTTCCGGTTTTGTTTCCGGTTCAATGAGGGCCTGGATGGTTTTAGAACGGTCCTGTGCCGATATGCCGGTGGTGGTTCCCCTGCCAATTAAATCAACGGAAACAGTAAAAGCGGTTTCATGAAGAGAGGTGTTACTGCTCACCATTGCGTTAAGTTCCAGCTCTTTACAGCGCTGATCAGTCAATGCGGTACAGATGAGTCCCCTGCCGTACTTGCTCATAAAATTGATCACTTCCGGGGTGGCAAAGCGGGCTGCAATGATAAAATCACCTTCATTTTCACGGTCTTCATCATCCACAACAATCAGCATTTTTCCGTTTCTTATATCTTCAATTGCACTTTCAATAGTATCCAGCATCTCTGTTTTTTGCGCAAAGGTAGTTGAAAGCCATGTTTCTCAGCCCGTAACAAGCTGATTCATTTTATTTTAAACCATTGCAGCATAGGCTGCTGCAACCCTGTCTTGAAACTTTAAGAATTGTTAATATTTCCTGCACTTTGTAAGGGGAGATTGTTGTTTCTTTGCACCCGTAAATAATAATTTGTATGCCAAAACTCAGAAAATTACTGCTGCCCGTACTTGCTATGTTTGTATCGATGGCCGCAGTTGCCCAGGTTACTACCAGTAGCATTTCAGGTACAGTTAAAGACAAAGGCGGTAACGCACTGGAAGGTGCTACCATTACCGCAACGCACACGCCTACCGGAACTGTTTATCAAACACTTTCCAAGAAAGGTGGTGTATTTACCATCCCGAATGCCCGCATTGGAGGTCCTTACAAACTTACCGTAGTGTTTGTGGGCCAGAAAACCTACGAAGTAGAAGGTTTCAATTTGTCACTCGGTGAACCTTATGACCTTAAAGTAGAAATGGGTGATGATGTAAAACAAATCACAGAAGTTGTGGTAACAGGTGGTAAAAGAAGAGGTACTGTTGAAAAAACAGGTGCTTCCACCAATATCAACAACCGCTTGATTACTACCATCCCTTCTATCAACCGTTCAATTGCTGATTTTACAAGATTAACTCCCCAGGCAAACGGAACCAGCTTTGCCGGTCGTGATGCCCGTTTAAACAACACACAGATTGACGGTGCCAACCTTAATAACAACTTTGGTTTGAGTAACGACCCCCTTCCCGGTGGTGGTAATCAGCCTGTATCGTTGGATATCATTGAGGAGATTTCTGTAAACGTTGCTCCGTATGATGTTACACAGGGTAACTTTACCGGTGCCGGTATCAACGTAGTTACAAAAAGTGGTACTAACCGTTTTCGTGGAAGCGCTTACACGTTCTACCGTGATGAATCTTTCAACGGAGAAAAAGTAGCCTCTACAAAATTGCCTGCCGCTACTGCCAGAACCAATAAAATTTTTGGCGGAACTTTTGGTGGTCCGATCATCAAGAACAAGTTATTCTTTTTTGCCGGTGGTGAGTATGAAGTTGAAAGCCGTCTGGGTGTTAACTGGACTCCTGCAGGAGGATCCGGTTTAAATAACATTTCAAGAGTTACTGTTTCTGATTTGAAAACCGTTTCTGACTTCCTCCGTTCACGTTACGGTTATGAAACAGGTGGTTATGATAACTTCCGCAATTTTGAAACCAAGAACTACAAAATTTTCGGACGTATTGACTGGAACCTTAATAAGGTACACCGTGTAACAGTTCGTTATAATGAAATGATAGGCGACCAGGATATCATTACAAACGCTACTTCAATTCCCAATAACCCGAACTATTCAGTTCCCGGTGGTACAGGCACAAGAACTAACCTGCCCCAGGGCCGTTGGAGCGCATTTGCAATGAGCTATGAGAACTCATTGTATGCTTTCAGAAACATCGTTCGCAATGGTGCTATTGAAATCAACAGTTCTAAAGGCGGTGTATGGGCTAATAAGTTAATTGCAACTTATACTCAAAATAAAACTACACGTACAACTCCCAGCACTTTGTTTCCTTTTGTTGACATCTTTGATGGTGCCGGAAACAACTATATCAGTTTCGGACGTGAACCTTTTTCTAATAATAATGATGTAACCAATAACATCTTTAACATTACTAACAACTTTAATCTTTTTGCCGGTAAGCATACCTTCACATTTGGAGGTACGTATGAGCAACAGTTTGTTGGTAACATGTTTATGCCTGGTTCTCAAAGTTATTACATGTTCCGCAACATAAGTGACTTTATCAACGGAGCAGCACCGGCAGCGTACAGCTACACTTATTCTCTTGTTCCCGGTAAAACAGATGCAAATGGTGGTGTTTATTCTGCCAATCTTCGTGTAGGTCAGTTAGGCCTGTATGCACAGGATGAAATTGCTGTGAACGATCGCTTTAAATTAACAGTAGGTTTAAGAGTTGATAAGGCTATTTATCTTGAAAGACCTCTTGAAAACCCAACTATCAAAGCGTATACTTTCTCTGATCAGGAAGGAAATCCTATTAACTACAGTACCGGTCAGTGGCCTTCTCAGAAATTTCTGTTTAGTCCGAGAGTTGGTTTCCGTTGGGATGTATATGGCGACAAAAACATGATCATCCGTGGTGGTGCGGGTTTATTTACCGGTCGCTTCCCGTTTGTATTCCTCACCAATATGCCGTCTAACAGCCAGATGTATCAAGGTAACGTAACAGTTACTTCCGGCTTAAACAACTATCTCTTTAACCCGAATCCAAATGCTTATAGAGGTAACTTCCCATCTGTAGCAGGTGGTCCTCTTCCTACAGGTGCTCAACCTGTGTTGATTGATCCTGATTTTGTGTTTCCGCAGGTTGCCCGTTTCAACATTGCAGTTGATAAGCGTTTAGGTAAGGGATGGTCAATTACATTAGAAGGTTTGGTGAACAAGGACCTGAACGCTATTGTAATGCGTAATGCCAACCAGAAAGCTACTGATGCAAGATTTAATGGTGCAGACACAAGACCACGCTTCTCTTCTACTGCCAGTACAACAAGACGTATTTACAACGAATTGCCTTCAGCAGTAGTTC
Organism: Lacibacter sp. MH-610; assembly: GCF_045780045.1. NCBI lineage: Bacteria > Pseudomonadati > Bacteroidota > Chitinophagia > Chitinophagales > Chitinophagaceae > Lacibacter > Lacibacter sp. MH-610. The sequence goes on along the minus strand of NZ_CP116002.1, from coordinate 2,438,016 downwards.
TTGAGAATACAAACAAAGGTGGTGGTGTACAGTTATCAGCACAGGTAACAAAAGCATTTGCTAAAGGATGGTCTGCAACAGCTGCCTATACTTATACAGCTATGATGGATGTAACCTCTAACCCGGGAACCACAGCAGTATCTGTATGGAATGCAAACGCTACAACAAATACTCAAAATACATTGGAACTTGGTATGGCTTCTAATGCTATTCCTCACCGCTTCATAGCCAATGTTAGTTATACAGTAAAGTATGCCAAGCATTTTGCTACCAGTTTCTCACTGTTCTACGAAGGAAGTCCTCAAAACAACTTCAGTTTTGTTTATCAGAATGATATGAATGGCGATGGTAATGCTGCTGATTTGATGTACGTTCCACGTAACCAGTCTGAAATCATTTTTGTTCCGATAACCGGTGCAACTCCCTATAGTGCACAGGCACAATGGGATGCCTTCAATAAGTTTATTGATAACAGCCCGCTTAAGAAAAGAAGAGGTCAGTATGTAACCCGTAACGAAGCGTTGTATCCCTGGCTCCATAACGTAAACTTCCAGCTACAACAGGATTTTTATGTTAAAACAAAAGGTGGTACTACTCATACGCTCCGTTTACAGGCAGATATCATCAATTTTGCCAATATGATTAACAGGGATTGGGGTGTTAGATACTTTAGCTACCTCGGTCAAACCGGTAATTTAACACCGTTGATTTTTGACAGTGTTGATCCTACAACCGGTGCTCCCCGTTATCGTATGCAAACTGTATCAGGTCAATTACCTACCAAACCATTCCAGATCAACCGCAGTATTGCGAGTGTTTGGGGTATGCAGGTGGGTGTTCGTTACCTGTTCTAAAAACATAAGTTCTTATCAAAATAAAAACTCCGCTTAAAAGCGGAGTTTTTTATTATGAACAACTATCGGTTATAGACTATCAGTTTCTTCTACTCTCCCCATCCCCATTTCAAAAAATCAGGAAAAGCCTTAGCCCATGTAGGCACATCATGCTTCCCATCTGCCAGTTCAAGATATTCAATGGCATCGTCATTATATCCTTTTGCTTTTAATTCTTTAATAAGATCCAGCGCATCATCAATGGAATCAATAATGCCATTGTTGTTACGGTCTTTCTTTTCATCCAACGCTCCAGTTTGTATAAAAAACTCTAACCAGGGAGCAATCGTTTTTGTATTCCGGATTTGATTGTGCATGATCCGGTCGGCTTCATCCGTATACCCATCTTCATACGCTTTTTGACGCCACCATAACGAACCGGAAAATACACCCACCTTGGTGAACTCATGCGGATGATTCCAAACTATATCCAATGCCATTAATCCGCCTAACGAAAAACCGGCAAATGCTTTTTCCTTAAAATGAGGTACATGATATTTTTTCCTGATAAACGGAAGTAATTCTTCAAAAACAAAATGAGTGTAGGCTTCTGCTTTGGCCCCTCTTCCTAAATAATCGGTTTGAGCGGCTACACCATATTCATTTTTCCGATCAGGTCCGCAATGAATACCTACACAGAGCAAGGGTTCTATTTCATGATAGTAATAGAGGTCTTCCAGGATGGATTCAAAAGGCATTTTAGGTAAATCCTGCCCATCATTAATTAACAGCAGGCTCATGTTCTCAGGATGCTTTACATGTGTGGGCAGGTAAAAATCAATTTTCACATCCCTTTCCAGGTGCTCTGATTCCAGTTCTTTTTCTTCCACCAGAATACTCAAACTCTTTTCCTTATGCATAGTTTCAAAAATAAGGAAAAGGGCAAAATAAATTTGGAGGGAGTGAACGGGGTTTACAAAATGTGCACTATATTGATGCAACATTATAGCAAATAAGAATAACATCCTTCACTCCTCAAATTGTATTGTTATGAAAAAAATCGGCATCCTGCATGGTAAAGAACGCTCCTTTCCGTTGGCATTTGTTGAGCGTATTAACAGTAAAAAAATAGATGGCATCATGGCTGAACCCGTACGCATTGAAAAAGTAGTACAGGGTGAAGGAAATGGCTATGCTGTTATTGTGGACCGTATATCGCAGGATGTGCCACATTACCGTGCCATGCTTAAGAACGAAGCCATTGCCGGATGTGCAGTAATCAACAATCCTTTTTGGTGGAGTGCAGATGATAAGTTTTTCAATAACTGCCTTGCTACAAAAATCAATGTACCGGTTCCTAAAACCGTGATTCTTCCTTCCAAAGACCGCCCGGATGATACCGGTGAAGAATCCTTCACCAACCTTGCTTACCCAATGGATTGGGAAGGCATGTTTAACTACATCGGCTTTCCTGCTTATATGAAACCATTTGCAGGGGGCGGCTGGAAGAATGTATACAAGCTTCGTAATGCGGAAGAGTTTTTTGAAAAGCATGCGGAAACGGGTCAACTGGTAATGCTGCTGCAGGAAGAAATTCAGTTTGAAGAATATTATCGTTGTTATTGCATCGGCCGCAAGTATGTTCGAATAATGAGTTATGAACCACGCAACCCGCATCATCTGCGTTATGTAGCCGACTTTAAACCCAGTGCTGAAAAACTGCAGATGATGACTGACATTGTACTCCGCATCAACAACTACCTCGGTTATGATTTTAATACAGTAGAGCTTGCGTTACGCAATGGTGTTCCTTATGCCATTGATTTCTGTAACCCCGCTCCTGATGCTGACCTGGCCAGTGTGGGACAGGAAAATTTTGACTGGGTGGTGGAAGCAGCTGCTACTTATGCCATAGAACGGGCGATGGAGCAAAAAGACGGACAGGATAATTTAACCTGGGGTGAATATGTAAAAAGAGGTGCTAATAAACAGCAGTTGTACTAAGCCGTTTATATGTTTACGCAATACGATCCTGATAAGAATGAATACAGTATGGTGGAGGAACCGGATCCTTCCTTAGAATATTCTTATGCTGATTACCTGAAATGGAAGTTTGAAGAACGGGTAGAATTAATAAGAGGAAGGATCATGAAAATGACCGCTCCTAACAGAAAGCATCAGGAGGTTGCAGGAGAATTATTCACTCAGTTTAAGAATTATCTGAAAGGAAAAAGCTGTAAAGTTTATGTAGCTCCATTTGATGTTCGTCTTCCTAAAAGAGCTGAAACAAATGACACTAATATCTACACTGTAGTGCAACCGGATATCTGTGTTGTTTGCGATGAGCAGAAATTAGATGATAAGGGTTGTATGGGTGCTCCTGATCTCGTAGTGGAGATTCTTTCACCTGGTAATTCAAAAAAAGAAATTCGCATCAAACATGAGTTGTATGAAGAAGCAGGCGTAAAAGAATACTGGATTGTAAATCCTGTGGAGGAAAATGCAGCTGTTTTCATTCTGAATAAAGACGGTAAATACGATGGTGCCCGGTTGTATGGCAGCGGAGATATGATTCCTTCTGTTGCGGTTCCTGGGTTTGCTGTTAATACCAATGATATTTTTTCAACTTAAAAACACATTATGGGCTCTATTAACTATAAACAATTTACACTGGGTGTAGAGGAAGAATACATGGTGTATGATCCTGCTACAAGAGAACTCAAAAGCCATGAGCAACGCATTGTAACCGAAGGACAAAAAGTAATCAAGGATAAAGTAAAAGCTGAAATGCACCAGGCCGTGGTGGAAGTGGGCACCGATATTTGTGCCAATATTGATGAAGCCTACGCTGATGTTGCAACACTCCGCCGCACTATCAGTGGTATTGCCGGTGAAATTGGATTAGCAGTTGGCGCCAGCGGTACACATCCTTTCAGCCATTGGCAGGATCAGTTGATTACCGATCATGTTCGTTATAATCAGCTTGTAAATGAACTGCAGGAAGCTGCAAGAAGCAATCTCATTTTTGGGTTGCATGTACATGTGGGTATGCAGGACAGAAAGATGGCCATTCATTTAGCTAACAGCGCCCGTTATTTTCTGCCGCATGTGTATGCACTTAGTACCAACTCACCTTTTTGGGAAGGAAGATTAACCGGTTACAAGAGTTTCCGCACCAAAGTGTTTGATAAGTTTCCACGCACCGGCATTCCTGAATACTTTGACAGTATTGAAGCTTATGATAATTATGTAGCACTGCTGATTAAAACCAATTGTATTGATAATGCCAAGAAGATCTGGTGGGATTTAAGAGTACATCCATTCTTCAACACCATTGAGTTCCGTATTTGTGATGTGCCCATGACGGTAATGGAAACCATTGCTATTACGGCATTGTTCCAGGCTATTACCGCCAAGCTGTACAAACTGCGTAACAAGAACATGAACTTTATTCAATACCAACGTGCATTGGTGAATGAAAATAAATGGAGAGCCAGCCGTTATGGTATTGATGGATACCTGATTGATTTTGGCAAGGAAGAAGAAACCAATACCCGTAGTTTGATTTATGAGCTGCTTGACTTTGTAGATGATGTGGTGGATGAGTTAGGTTGTCGTTATGCCATCAATTTTATACCCAAAATGCTGGAGCAGGGCACCGGTGCTGACCGACAGTTGAAAGTATATGAACAAACCAAACATTTACCAACCGTGGTTGATTATATCGGAAGCCAGTTTTTAGCGGGGATATGAGTAAGATTGGTATTCAAATTATTTTTCCGAAAAGGTAACCGGGTGTTTATTTTTTAAGTGGCATTTTTATTTTCGCTGATTCTAAATATTTCTTCAGGTCATCATATTGGTTTCTGAATAATATTTTTTGATTGTAAATTTTGATTCGATAGTTATTTAGCTGTGAATTATCTGGTGGATAATCTCCTGTATATCCCGGTTTATCATAACCTTCAACAATATTTATATTTTTTTTCAATTCTATGCAAGTTTGATAAAGTAGGTTCCATTTGGTTTGACATAAAGAATCATATAGTAAATAACGATTAGAGTTGCCCTTTTCAAGTATTGGCAAGAATGAATTTACTAAGTTATACATGGTATCATTTGAAGGTCCGGCACTTGTTGAAAAATATCGATAGGTTAAATTTGAAATTTTTAGATTATTGGATAACATTATCATTTCAAAAAAACTGGATACCAATAAATTGTTTTGGTCATTAACTTGTAAACCAAGTAAATCATTATTTGTCTTCAAATTTTCATTTGAAATTGAAATTTGTGACTGCGCAGAAGAGACCAACTGATTATTTTGTTTAATTAAATTTTGTAATTCACCTATTTGATTTTCAGAGTTCTCGGCTAATTTTGTAAGAACATTTATTTGCAAGTCTTGCTTCCTTAGCAGTTCTTCCATATTGTCAATTTTTGTGACAATATCACGATTTTCATATGTTAATTTTATTGACCAAGCGCTAAAATAAACAGCAGCTATTGCTAATAATATAGAAGCCCAACCTGTAAGTCTTTGAAACCAAAGCGATAACCCTTTTTTAGATTTATTCTCGCTAATGGTAGATTCAATTTTAATTAAACTTTCAGAAGACTTCTTGGCAATCGAATCTATATAACTAATTTTTTTATTAAGGGTCTTTAGGATTTTCAAAAAGTTTAAGCTAGACTTCTTCATAATTACTATTTATTTCTCAAAATACGCCACCGTCCCTCCTACCCATTCCTTATCTTTATTATAACGTACACCAATCATTTTTCCTTTACTCATACGTGCCAGGTTAATAGCAGCATGCGGACGTTTATCTCCTTCCTTCCATACATACATCATTCTTATTTCTACTTTAGCCGGTCCATCAGGTGTTTCAATCACATCCGCATAATTTACCTTACGTTGCAATATATAGTTTTCAGGATCTTCGATGGCATCAATATCCTCCCTCGTTACATCAATCTTTACACCCTGGCCGGCAAAAGAAAACAAAGGCTTCAATACATAGCGGCTTAAATCATCGGGCAGTTGTTTTACTTCATTTAAGAAAAATGTTTGCGGTACAAACTGATGATTGATGTACGGCAAGGTGTATTTGCTTATGCGGTAAAACCAGTTAGGATGCGGTAACCATTCCACATCAAGATCAGCAGTAATATCCACAACACTTCCAAGGGAAGCACGGTTGGCTTTAAAGTCATCAAAAATGATACGGTTATAAATGCGTTTTACTTTTGTTTTAACACCGTTGTTGATATAAAACAATTCACGGCCTTCCTGTATTAAATCAGTAAGATTTACGGTTTCAATTCCGGTGTAATCTTTGGTGCAGCGAAAATCAATTCTTGTTTTCTGTTCATCTGGATTTATTTCCAACAGTATCACCTGTTCTTTCGGCAAATCACCCACAATCAACTCCCGCAGCATTTGCAGATAGGTTTCTTTTGTATAACCGTTAAGATAATGACTGTAGCTGGATGGAATGGAAAAATGCCGCCCCAGCATTTCAGGATAATATACCTGGAAGGCATACAGTGTGGGGAAGCCCTGCATTTCAATGAGCTGTGGTTCCAGTTCGCCCTGGTCGTTGAGACATACACCAAAATCAAACGAAATCATATGTGAAATACCGGACTCATGCGGCACTTTTTCGCCTTGTGGGATCGCATTCTCCGTAAGCTTTTCAAAATCCGGATCGCAAATCACATCCACAATACTTTCACAGGCATTCAGAAGTTTTTCTTTAAAAGCCTTATCAACAAATACCGGCGTTTCGCTCACCCTGAATTCAATATCTCCCGGATGCTTACTGTCAAGATCAGCCAGGAATGCCTTGTATTTTTCTACTGTAAATTGTTCATTAAACTGTGTACGCAGATTGGAAACCATAGATCGCTGTTTTGCTTTCTAAAAATAGATGGTTTCTTTGAAACGTAACGGAGAATTATACAGTTTCAGGCACTGGTGCAAAAACGGCACGGAACAGGAAATTAGGAAGTATATGTGCATAGGTCCACATAATTTTATCCGGATCGCCCAGGTGCTCAATCATGCTTTGCCATTTATCAAAACCGTGGTTATCAATCACTGTTTTTTTCTTTTCATCTGTTTGCAGGTACATACTCATACCGGGTGCATCCGCCTCCGGGTGAAACTGTGTGCCGATCATATACTCGTTAAAACGAACGGCCATGATTGCACGCTCGTAAGGTACATGTGGGCGATCTTTTTCAATACAAAGCAGCCGGATGCCTCTTTGTGTTAAATCTTTAATATCAGGCTGTATCACCTGGTAATCCCTGCTGTCAACAGCATAGAAAGGATCTTTCAATCCATCAAATACAGGTTCTGTAACCAGCGTTTGCATGAGATGAACAGGAAATACTCCAAAGGCAGTTGATTTTCTTTTGGAAACAGTACCTACATTAAAATAGCGGCAGGCAATCTGGAACGAGTGGCAGATAAAGAATACATGCTTTTTATGTTCCGCTTCTTCTTTTTGATTCCAATCCAGCACCTGTTGCAACCAGTTGAAATATTGTTCTTCCCAGAGTTGACCTTCCCCATCAAACGGACTGCCCGGCCCACCTGATGAAATGAACATATCATAACTGAGATCAGGTATTTCGTTTTTACCACGCACATCAAATTCATCCCAACTCAGGTCAATGTGATGTTCTTCGCCAAAGAGATTAAGAATTTCACGGATACATCGCATGCCCTGGTTGGCAACGCCATTGTACAGATCCAGAACAGCAACTTTTACAGGCTTTCTTTTTGCCAAACTCATAGCCGCAAATGTACCGAAAAACAACAGTTAGAAAGATTACTACAGTTTCCACAACTGTGGATAGGTAATAAAAAAGCCTGTTTTATGCAAACAGGCTTTATACAAAACTCAACTCATCAGAGGGCGGACAGGAATTGATGAATTTTATCAAGACTTGAAAGTTCCGGTTTTACAAACGTGCTGAAATTGGCAATCACTTTTTCATCTTTTACACCGAGGTAATAACTGTCGGCCACTTTTGAAATGGTTACAATTTTTACGTCACTGTTCACGGGAATATTCGGGAATGAAAAAGTACGCAGGCTGCTGTTGCCACTTAACTGTACAACGGAACGGAATGATTTAAACACGAGGTACACCGCTGTATTAGCATTGGAAAAAAGATTGGGCAATACCACATTTACTTCTGTTTTTGGTGCTGTAGGTTCCAAAAGACGATCTACATTTAACCAACCGGTTCTTGTTGTTGACACTGCATAACCTTTTAAAAACGGCGCCGTATTGGAAGACCATATACCCACCTGTGAGCCATCATTAGCAGGCAGCCAGTTAAATAAGCCGTTAACGGTTGGCGCAATGCTGTTATAATACAAACTCATTCCTGTTTTAGGGGCTTCATCAGGGTATTTGATGTAAATGTTTTTATTGGGGTTAACAGTAAGAGCAGTACCTGTTGATGTTACAAGTTTCACAAAGAAGGCGCCACCTGATTCCAAAGGAAAGCGATTGGAACTGGTGGGAATATTATAACGGATAAAATCACCTTTCTTTTGTACCAATACAAATTCAGCACGTACGATTCCTGTATATTCAGCACCTGTAGCAAGTAAAGCTGTTCTTGGAATTTCAATAACAAAACCAGCAGAGGTACGGATTGAAGTATCAGTAGAAGCGCTTACCTGCTGTACAGTAAAGCTCCCGGAAATTTTTTCAGATAACTGTATCACCTGGGCATTACTGTTTAAAGTATTAACCCATGCACTATCCAGTTGCTGTCCCGGATCAGGAATAAAAATGTCTGTATCCTTCTGGCAGGAAACCAGGAGAAACAGAATAACGCCAAGTGTTATAAAATACGTTTTCATGTGTAATCAATTTAAAAAGGTGTTTTTCCAGGTGTTGAAACTTCCGTAACTATTTGATGCCGGTATCAACGGTAACGCTGCCCTTTCGGTAATAAATTATAACGAATACCTAATTGCATACCGGTTATGATATAGCGTTGTTTTACGTAATTGGTTGATTGTGTTACAGGGTTAAAGTTGTAACGCATATAAGGTTCGCCAAACAAATGAACACGATCATTCAATCGTTTATAAATACTTACACTGGCAAACATGCCGATTCCGATATTGCTCCGCCAGTGATTGGCATTGCTGCCTGATGCTGTTGAAATACGAACGGGTTTATATGCAGAGTCCAGCACTTCACCGCTGTACATAGAAGTGATATTAAAAACAGGCCCGGCATTAATGGCAAAATGCATGAGCTCCGGGTTGCCGAATTCATAAGAGAAAATAACCGGCAAATCAATAAACCGGTAACGGTTATACGTAGTGCGGTAACGGGTACCTGTTTGCTCATAATACATGGTATCACGGATAAACAGTGTATCGCCGGGCGAACGTACTACGGTTCGGATAGTAATGATTTGGGTTAACTGCCTTGAGTTTTCAGTAACTAATTTTAAACGTTCGTTGATTTGACTATAATTTACGCCTGTTTTAATCAAGGTCTTTTCACCCAGGTTTTTTACAAGCCGCACTCCTGCGCTGTAACTGGTGCGGTAATCTTCAGTGTTTTTTCGCTCTGCTAAATACGATGGTGATGTGTTAGAGGCATTGATACTTCTTACATTATAATCCGGAGCAATATAGAATTCAAAATATAAATCTCTTCTTCTGGGTCCGTTAATGGTGGGACAGGAAGGTTTGTTTTGCGGCAATGCAATAGCACCAAGCTTTAATATTGGTTTTTTTTGATTGCGTAAACTGCTGCCGGTAAGCTGTAACGTATTGGTCGCATCAGAAGATGGCTCCTGCACTGATTGAGGTGTTGATGCCTGATTAGATGTTGCAGATGTATTGGCAACTGATGTTGATTGATTGAAACGCTTATTCGAATAAAAGGGTTGTACTGTTGATGATTTGCTGAATAGTTTATTTTTTGCTTTGTCAGTTGAAACAAAATCTGTTTTGGTGGATGAGGCAGGTACCAATGTTTCATTTGCTGATGCAGTTACAGTTGAAGTTGTATTTACAGATTGATTGGATGAAGTTGCTGTTTTATCGGATACTGATCCATCAGTTGTTGTAACCGGAACAACTTTAAGTTTATGCTCATCAGCAATTGTATTTTTTTGAACAAGTGTTTGATTGATTTGCTTTGATTTTATTTCCAGCAAAATCACCCCCGTGCTGATCATGAGCAATACGCCAATGGCCAGGAACCAATAACGTTTATTCAGGAAAAAGAAACCACGACGGTCATCTTTTTCTTTTTGCATCCGTTCCCATACATGCATGGGTGCCCCGGAGTCGTACCGCTCCAGTTTGGATTTAATGAATTCATCAAATAATTTATCCGTCATACTGCCACCGGTTTTTGCAGTTTAGAAATTTCGTTTTGGAGGTATCTTCTCGCCTTAACCAATTGGGAGCGGCTGGTACTGTCTTTTATATTAAGCATTTCAGCAATCTCTTCATGACTGTAACCTTCAATTACATGCAGGTTAAAAACAATTTTATATCCTTCCGGCATATTATGAATGAGCCTCAGCAAATCATTCTCGCCTAAATGGGTATAAGCAGCCGGTTCCAGGCTACTGCCCTGCTGCACAGTTACATCCGGCTTTATTTCATCAAACCGTATTTTTTTCTTCTGGCAATGTTTCAAAGCCGTATTCACCACTATGCGGCGGATCCATCCTTCAAAAGAGCCTTCAAATTTGAATTGAGAAAGATTGCGGTAAACTTTTACAAACGACTCCTGCAGCAGATCTTCCGCCTCCATGCTATCCACAGCATACCTCAGGCAAACGGTAAGCATTTTGCCGGCAAACCGCTCAAACAGCAGCCGCTGGCATTGCACATCATTCCGGATGCAGCCCTGGATCAGTTGTTGTTCTGTGAGTGTCAGATTATAGCATTGTTCTGGTTACGAGATTCGGGTCAACTATTTAACGCTGCCCGTGCCGTCTTATTTTAGTAAAAAAGGCTGCCTTAAGGGGCAGCCTGGTATAATTTGATAGAAACCGACTTGAATTACATGCCGATATCCATTTTCTTTTGCTTTAAACCGCCCAGCGAAGGGTCCATTTCAATGGCTTTATCACATAACGCCATGCCCTTTTCTTTTTGCCCCATTTTCTGGTAGGACATGCCGATCATGTAGAGGGAACGGGCGCTTTTAGTATCTAACTGCAATACTTTATCCCAATTGTCAATGGCCGCCTGGTATTGACCGCTTTTATAATAAGCTTCTGCCAGGGCATAGGTTACCGCAACACTATAAGGCCTTTTTTCCAGCGACTTTTGCAAGAGCTCCGTTGCTTTTATAAAATTGCCGGTGTTCATATAGCTGTATGCCAGGTTCTCATAAAAATCAGCGTTTTGCACCCATCCTCTTTGTGCCGCCAGTTCAAACATGGCAATGGCGTTTTTATCATCAGGAATGGAGTAATACACCATTCCTGCTTCATACACATAACGGGCATTGGTGGTATCAAGAGTTGCTGCTTTTTTGTAAAAAGGAATGGCTTGTTTGTAGCGCTCCATTTCTACATAACTGCGGCCAATCGTGTAAAACAACATGGCATTTGCCGAGTCTTTTTCAATGGCGTACAAAAGACGATTGATGGCGAAAGGATAATTTTCAAGATAGTAATGACACATACCTGCTATCTGGTGCAAAGGCTGGTCTTTATGTTTTGATTCCCAACGCTCCGTAAATGAAAGTGCTTCCTTATGGCGGCCAAGATTGTAATAGAGTTGTGCTAATTGCTGAAAAGTGGCTTCATTATCCGGTTCCAACTGATGCCATTTTGTATAGGCTACAACGGCCTGGCGGTAATTACGTGTTTCCACGGCATAAGCTCCCATGGCCTGCAAGGCAGCAACATTGGTGGAATCAAACTGAATGGATTTTTCAAACAGGTTGAGCGCCTGCTGAATGCGGCGTTCCTGAACAGCCTGGTTTGCTTTTGATAAATAAAAATCAGAACTGTCCCTGTTTTGTGCCTTTGCTGAAAGACCCAGGACTAAAATAACGAGAATGGAAAATGAGGATTTCATGGATATAGAACTGTTGGTATCTAAAATTAAGATTCCTGTAATTACAACGAGCTAAAACCCTGCCGTTTTTTGCTTTTTAGGTGTTTATCTGAGGATTAAAGCTCCTAAAGGTGGCAAATTCAGACTCAACTTATACCAGTTTTCTTCTTTGTCTGTTACAGTAACCTTTACTTCCGGGTTAGTAACGTTTCCGGAGCCCCAGAATTGTTTATCATCACTGTTAAATAATTCCTGCCATTTATCTTTCCCCTGCACATGCACTTCCCAGTTTTCACGAACTACCGGAGTCATGTTTAAAACTACCAGTACATCATCTTCAGGCTTTTTGCCTTTACGCTTATACACCATCACTGATTCGCTTCTGTGATTTAAATCCACCCATTCAAAACCAAATTGGTTGAATTGGTTTTCATACAAAGCCGGTTCTGATTTGAGGAGGTGACAAAGCTGCTTCACACATTCACGCATGCCTTTGTGGGAATCGTATTGAAGCAGTTCCCATTGTAACTCACTCTTGTAATTCCATTCACTGGTAGCTCCAAACTCATCACCCATAAACAAAAATTTTCCGCCGGGATGTGTAAACATATAACTGTACATCAAACGCAGGTTGGCAAATTTCTGCCATTCATCGCCGGGCATTTTATACAGCATAGGACTCTTGCCATGTACTACTTCATCATGACTGAGCGGTAACATGAAATTCTCATCATAGTAATACATCATACTGAAAGTGAATTGATCCTGTTGGTGCTGACGGTACAAGGGATCCTGTTTAAAATACTTCAATGTATCATGCATCCAGCCCATCATCCATTTCATGCCAAAGCCAAGACCATCTTCAAAAGTAGGTTTGGAAACACCGGGCCAGTCTGTGGCTTCTTCGGCAATGGTTTGCACATCGGGCAAATCACGGAAGATAGTTTCGTTTAAATCTTTTATGAAAGCAATTGCTTCGAGGTTGCCATCACCGCCAAACTCATTGGGCTCCCATTGCCCGGCAGTTCTTGAATAGTTGAGTTTGAGCATGGATGAAACTGCATCTACCCGTAACCCATCAACATGAAAATTTTTCAACCAGTGCATAGCGCTGCTGATGAGAAATGATTTTACTTCTCCCCTTTTGTAGTTGAAAATATAACTGTTCCAGTCAGGGTGATACCCCTTGCGCATATCAGCATACTCATAGGTATGCGTACCATCAAACATAAACAGGCCATGTGCATCATAAGGAAAATGAGAAGGCACCCAATCCAGTATCACCCCGATTCCTTCTTCATGAAAACGATCTACCAGGTTCATGAATTGTTGTGGATTTCCATAACGGGATGTAGGTGCAAAGTAACCGGTGCCCTGGTAACCCCAACTGCCATCAAACGGATGTTCCATTACAGGCATGAGTTCTACATGTGTAAATCCCATTTCTTTTACATAGTTCACCAACCGATCAGCAAAATAATCATAACTGTGGTAGACTTCTTCATTATTTCGGTCGGGCCGCATCCAACTGGCCAGGTGTACTTCATACACACTCCATGGCGCATCCAGTTTGTTATGGTCTTTGCGTTTTTTCATCCATGCTTCATCCCGCCAGTTATAATTCAACTCCCATGTGATGGACGCTGTTTTAGGACGCACTTCCCAAAAGTGCGCATAGGGATCGCCTTTGTCTAATTTCAAGCCGGCATAACCATGAATATGATATTTATATGATTCACCTTTGGCAATATTGGGAATAAACCCTTCCCAGATGCCGCTGTTATCAAGGCGAACATATAACGGATGACTTATAGGATTCCAGTGATTAAAATTTCCGATCACTGAAACAAAGGATGCATTGGGTGCCCACACTGCAAAGTAATAACCATCCGTGTCCAGCACTTTCATGGCATGAGAACCAAACAATTCATAGCAACGGTAATTGGTGCCGTTTTGAAAATTGGCAATATCATCTCCTTCAAAGCGGGAATAATTCCAGACGGGTTTGGAGGTATCTACAAAGTGATAGTCTTCGTAACGTTGAGGTAGAGTCGAGTTTGATGATAAAACTTCCTCAGACGAGCCGGTCTTTTTCGATGCTTTTGCCATTGGGAATGCATTTGTTTAAAAGTAAATGAAAAAGGCGACATTGCTGTCGCCTTTCTATGAATTAAATCAAACTAACTGAACGGTATAATTTCGTTCTGAATTTATCCTGATTTAAAGAATTTCAATTATTTAACGCAGTTCTAATACCAAATTACTCACCGGCAGCAACGTAATTGTTTTCTCCAGTTTAAACACCTGCCCTGCTGCTACATCCAGCGCTGCAGTATAGCCTTTTATTCGTTCTTCAAATCTTGCCAGATCAATGGTTTTAGGTTCTGCATTTGTATTCATGATGCACATTACCGTTTGCTTACCATCATAACGGAAATACACATACACACCATCTATGGGCAGGTATTGCATAAACTTACCTGTTTTGATAGCGCTTGATTGTAAACGGAAATTGGCGAGTGTTTTAATGTAGTTGAAGATAGAATTTTCTTTTTCTGTTCTTCCTGCTGCTGTAAACTTATTGGCAGCATCACCTTCCCATCCGCCGGGGAAACCCCAACGCACATAACCATCGTTGGGCGATGTTACACCTGTCATCAGTATTTCATTACCATAATACATTTGCGGAATACCTCTGCAGGTGAGCAACCATGCAAAGGCCATCTTGTATTTAGCCGTATCTTCTCCTACGGTGGAATAAAAACGGCTGATATCATGATTATCTAAAAAGATCACCTGGCGCATAGGATCTTTATACACTACATCCTGTGCCAGTGTGGTGTACAGTTTATTCACTCCTTCTGTCCATCCGAATTTTTCATTACAGGCAGGCGTAATACCATAAAACAAGGTTTGAAAATCTGTAGTCGCCTGCATGTTACTCTTGTATTTGATGTTAAATACATTTTCGCAGAAGTAAGCCTGGTTAATCACCCCATGTACCCAGGTTTCACCAAAAATGGTGATTTTAGGATATTCATCATACAGTGCCTTGTTACAACGATTCATAAAATCCAGATCATTGTACGCATAGGTATCAATACGAAAACCATCAATACCAAACTCCTCTACGCTCCAGATGGCGTGTTGTATTAAAAAGTTCTGAACAAATTTATTGCTGTGATCCCAATCAGGCATTGATTTCACAAACCAACCATCACTCATAAGTTTCTTATCCACCATAGAAGCATAGGGATCAAACAAGGCCTGGTCTTTATAATTGGTTTGAGTAAATGTGGGCCAGCGATGGAACCAGGTGCTGTCCGGCATATCACGGTACAAAACATGTTCAATACCCACATGATTGTACACCGCATCACTCACATACTTCATTCCTTTTTGATGCATGGCCTGCACCAGGTTTTTTAAACCCATATAACCACCGAGGCGAGGATCAACTTTATAATGATCTGTAAATGCATAACCATGCTCTGTACGTTCGGGCATATCATTTTCCCAAACAGGATTCAGCCACAGCGATGTAACGCCGAGGTCTTTTAAATAGTCGAGATGATTTTGAATGCCTTTTAAATCACCACCATGACGGTTGAATACGGTATCACGACGGAGCGTTTGATCCCGCATGCCAGGAACTTTATCATTCATTTTATCACCATTGCTGAAACGATCCGGCATGATGAGATACATGAGATCAGCCGATGTAACACCTTGTGCAAACTCGGTACCACGGCCCGGTCTTCTGCTACTGATGTTAAATTCAAAATTGACAGGATCATTTCCCTTACGTGTACGGATGCCAATAGTGCCCGGTTTTGCAGTGGGTGCAATAGTCATATCGAGGATCACATAATTTTTATTAGCAAACCTGTTTACTTTGGAAATTGTTACACCCGGATAAGTAGTAGTAAATCCTGTATGGTTGCCCACTCCTTCTCCACGGATCATCAATTGAATTTTATTATACTTCATACCAATCCACCAGTTAGCCGGATAGGTATTGTACATGATTTGTGCAGATGAAAAAGTTACTGCAAGGCATAGTAACTTGAACGTAATCAATAATTTTTTCATGATTATACTTTTTCTTCTTTGATTTTGATGGCTCCGGGGTCATAAACATAAATCACACTCACCGCAGCACATAACATAAATATACCTGCCAGTACAATGGCATAAATCGGTTGATTATTATAAACATTCTTTACAAGCGGGCCACCTACAATTCCGTTTAAGATTTGAGGAAGGGTAATAAAGAAATTAAAAATGCCCATGTAAATTCCCATCTTACCTGCAGGAATGGAACTTGAAAGAATCACATAAGGCATGGCCAAAATACTCGCCCATGCAATGCCCACTCCCACCATGGATAATACAAGCAATTGCGGATCTTTAAAGAAATAAAATGAAATCAATCCCAATCCTCCGCAGATTAACGATAGTGAATGAGTACGCTTACGGCCAATTTTTCCTGCAATAAACGGAAGACACAAAGCCCAGATAGCAGATACAAAATTGTACACACTGAATAAAATTCCTACCCAGTCACCGGCTTCACGGTAAGCATCTGAACTTTTATCGTCAATGGATAAGCCATAAGTATGCGTAGCCACTGCATCATTGGTAAACACCCACATTCCAAACAAAGCAAACCAGCTGAAGAATTGTACGAGCCCCAGCTGCTTCATGGTTTTGGGCATATTGGCAAAGTCTTTAAAGATGCTGCTTAAACCGGCACCATGATCTTCATTTTTACCATGATACTTCTCATACTCATCGGGCGGATATTCTTTTGTTTTAAAAACAGTAATTAAAATGGCAATGATAAAAACCAATGCTCCCAGGTAAAAAGCCCACTTCACATTATCTGCCACAACACCTTCATCAGCTTTATTAGAAATACCAAACCAGTTGGTAAGTATCCATGGAAATGCTGAACCAACAATGGCTCCCACACCAATTAAAAATGTTTGAATTGAAAATCCGGTGGTACGTTGTGAATCAGGAAGGTTATCTGCTACCAATGCACGGAACGGTTCCATTGCGAGATTAAAGCAGGCATCCATGATCATTAACATACCTGCACCAATGAATAAGGCAGGTGCAATGGCAGTAAACAATGATGCATTGGGCATTAAACACAATGCAATGGAAGAAAGAATTGCACCTGATAAAAAATAAGGTCTTCTTCTTCCTAAACGATTCCAGGTGCGATCGCTGTAATGACCAACAATGGGCTGAACAATCATACCTACGACTGGTGCTGCCAGCCAGAACCAGGACAGATGTTCAACATCTGCACCAAAAGTTCGTAAAATGCGTGATGCGTTTCCGTTTTGTAATGCAAATCCAAACTGAATTCCGAGAAAGCCGAAACTCATATTAAAGATTTGCCAGAAAGATAAATGTGGTTTAGGTACAAGCCCTGCAGATGATGCAGAACTTATGGAAGAACCTCCGGCCATAATCGATAGTTAACCCCTTTCCCTGATGGGGGATGTTAAATGAAAAATAATCGAAACCTCTACAGGGAACGAGGCTTGTAAAGTTTATATCACAAATCCATCCGGTAAGATTGCTCCTTTCTTCACTACCACAATTCCATCTTTTACGGAGTATAATGCATGATCTGTATTGGGCAAATGAGCACCGCCGTTGATACGCACATCATTACCAATACGGCAATTTTTATCAATGATGGCATTCTTGATATAACAACGTTCGCCAATACCTACTTTTGGAATACCACGTTCAGCAGCGTGCAGCATTTCTTCCAGCGTTTCATAATAATCAGTACCCATAATATAACTGCTCACCACCGTAGTGCCATGACCGATTCGTGTACGGATACCAATTACACTGTTCTCCACCCTGCTCGCTAAGATGATGGAACCTTCTGCAATGATGGTTCTTTCCAGAGTAGTTCCGCTGATTTTAGCAGGAGGCAGCATGCGTGCACGTGTGTACACAGGCTTGCTGTTATCAAACAAATTGAAATCCGGAATCTCTGCTGTTAACGCAAGGTTGGCTTCAAAGAAGGAGTAGATATTTCCGATATCTGTCCAGTAACCATCATATTGATAACTGGCTACTTTGTATTTACCAATAGAAGATGGAATGATTTCTTTACCAAAATCAGTAGCGTCTTTATGCTCTTCCATCAAAAGATCCAGCAATAACTTCCTGTTGAAAATATAAATACCCATGCTTGCCAGGTAAATACGGCCCATACGCTGCATGTCAGCACCCGTATCACTTACCCAATCACCCAGGATATCTTTTTTCGGTTTTTCAATAAAGGAAGTGATCATGCTTTGTTCATCACTCTTCAATATACCAAACTCAGGTGCTTCACGATCACCTACAGGAATGGTTGCAATGCTGATGTCTGCACCACGTTGCACATGATCGTCAATCATTTTTTGAAAATCCATCTGGTATAACTGATCACCACTCAGAATCAAAACATAATCCGCATCATGCTGCTGTACATGCCGCATACATTGACGTACTGCATCTGCCGTGCCCTGGTACCAACCTGGATTATCAGGAGTTTGTTCTGCCGCAAGAATGTCAACAAAACCGGTACTGAACGCACTGAAGTGGTACGTGTTTTTAATATGCTTGTTGAGTGATGCACTGTTGAACTGTGTTAACACAAACATGCGGTTGATGTTGCTGTTGATACAGTTACTGATGGGGATATCCACCAAACGGTACTTACCTGCAATGGGT
Organism: Lacibacter sp. MH-610; assembly: GCF_045780045.1. Classification (NCBI taxonomy): domain Bacteria; kingdom Pseudomonadati; phylum Bacteroidota; class Chitinophagia; order Chitinophagales; family Chitinophagaceae; genus Lacibacter; species Lacibacter sp. MH-610. The sequence goes on along the minus strand of NZ_CP116002.1, from coordinate 2,419,353 downwards.
ACTGCCGGTTTGCTGCGACTTGCTGTTAATAGATACAACCTGGTTCCTGCTCCGCCTCCGAGAATAATGGCAAGTGTGCTTCTTGAGATGCTCATAATCGTAGATTGTTTGGTAAAGAATTTATTTGAGTGACTTGTATAAAGTTATGTATTGTTGAATACTTTTCTCCCAACTGAAATCCAGTTTCATCATTACTTCACGGCAATGTGCAAACCTTTCTTTATCCTGGTACAGTTGCACCGCCCTCCACACAGAATGGCTTACATCACCTACTGATGCATTGTCAAACACCAGCCCATAACCATCCGGCATATTAATATCTTTTACAGTATCTCTTAAACCGCCGGTATTTCGCACCATGGGAACGGTTCCGTAACGCATGGCATACATCTGGTTTAAACCGCAAGGTTCTACCCTGCTGGGCATTAACAGGAAATCAGCACCGGCATACATTAAATGGCTGAGCGCTTCATTATAACCGATATAACAACTGTAATCTCCCTGCGAAACGGGAGCAAGTCCATTTAGTTGGGCTTCCACCTGCGGCTCTCCGCTACCCAGAATGAGAAAGTTCATTCTTCTTCCGATGTAATAAAAAGAATCACCGATCAATGCCGGTAATATATCAGCCGCTTTCTCTCCTACCAATCTGCCAATGAAAACAAATAGAGGTTTGTTTACATCAAGACCAAATTGCTCACACAATCTTGCTTTGTTTTTAGCCTTGCCTTCCGTTACAGTTTTAAGATCGTAATCATCTTTTATGTAGCTGTCTTTTGCAGGATCCCATACATCAGCATCAATACCATTAAGGATGCCGCTGCATTTACCTCTTTCATATTCAAACAAAGCTTCTAATCCATTACTCATATAACGGAGTTCATCGAGATAACTCCAGCTTACGGTTGTAACTTTTGCTGCACATTTGATGGCACTAGCTAGAGGATTAATCGTATCAGCCCAATCCATCATACCTGTTTTCCAACTGTCATAAGGAGGAATCCACACACTTTTATCCCAGCCCATCCAGCCCTGGTATTGTGCATTATGAATGGTTAATACAGTAGGGATAGATGCAAGATGATTGTAACGGTAACAATACTGCATCATGAAAGGAATTAAACCTGCATGATAGTCGTGCACATGCACTACATCCGGACGATGCTGCCACGCACTCAACCAATCTACAAATGCTATTTGAAAAGCAGTGAACCGCTGGGCATCATCATCATATCCATAGATCTTTTCCCTGTCCAGCAGGCCATAAATATCAATGAGGTATAAATCAAAACCGAGTTTATTAGTAGCTTCTTTAATTACGGTGTAATCAAAAAAATAATCGCCGAGGTTGGTACGACCTTTATGCACTACCTCCCAATCGTTAGCCGCTAAGAATTTTGTGCGGTACATGGGCATTACTACTTTGGCAACATGTCCTGCTCCGTTCAGATATTTCGGCAACGCTCCCACCACATCTCCCAAACCACCGGCTTTGGCTACCGGGTAACATTCGGCACTAACGTGTATTATTTCCATGAAACTGGGTTTGAAGGAATTATGCCTGAATATAGGAAGGATGTTTGATACGCCAAAAAACAACAAATAATTTTTAGTAAGGGCATTTCTTTTTATTTTGGGCGTTCAAACAAGCTAAACGATTGTTATGAACAAAACCACACAACCAACCAACTATGGCGCTTTAAGCACACTTGTCACCGTCTTTTTTTTCTGGGGATTTATTGCAGCAGGTAACAGTGTCTTTATTCCTTTCTGTAAACATAAGTTCGGGCTGGATCAGTTTCAAAGCCAGCTTGTAGATTTTGCTTTCTATTTAGCGTACTATATCGGCGCATTAATTTTGTTTACTTATGGTGCTTTTGCCGGAAAAGACCCCGTGGGTAAATGGGGGTACAAAAAAAGTATTGTGTATGGATTGCTTTTCAGTGCCATTGGTGCAGCGGTGATGATTGTTACGGTGAATGGCAATTCGTTTTACGGTATGTTGCTTGGCTTGTTTATTGTGGCGCTTGGTTTTTCATTACAGCAAACAAGTGCACAACCATTTGCTATTTCTTTGGGTGATCCTGCCACCGGCACCAGTCGTGTAAATCTTGGTGGTGGTGTAAACTCTTTTGGTACAACCATCGGCCCTATTGTGGTAGCGTTAGCCTTGTTTGGTTCTGCAGCCGCTATTACGGATGAACAAATCAAAGCATTGCCATTAAGTAAAGTAATTATACTGTATGTAGCGGTGGGTGGTTTGTTTATTGCTGCCGCTGCCTTATTTGGTTTTTCCAAAAAAGTACCGCCCGGTATTAATGATGAAAAGATTGAACGGGAAAATAAATCACTGTTGACTATGCTGGTGATAACTGTATTGTTAGCAGTATGTTTCACTCCTGTTTTTCAAAGTTATAAAAGTGAAGCAGCTATGAAGATTGTGAGTTTGGGTGATGAAGTAGCTGCAATTGAAAAGCAAGTAGCTGCTACAATGGGCGATGTTTCTGCACTTACCAATTCAATAGAACAAAAGAAAAATGAAATAGCTGAAATCCGTCATCCATTAGAACAATACCGGATGAAATGGTTATTCGGTGCATTAGCAATTGTAGTGATTGGTTTGTTGTTTGCCAATATAAGTGCTAAACGTAAGAGTGAAGGATGGGGTGCTATGCAATATCCGCAACTGGTGCTGGGGATGCTGGGCATCTTTACATATGTAGGTGTAGAAGTAGCTATAGGCAGTAACCTGGGTGAATTGTTGAAGCAAAAAGATTTTGGCGGTTATCAGTCTTCACAAATAGCGCCATTTATTTCCATGTATTGGGGAAGTTTAATGATCGGAAGATGGGCAGGTGCCATCAGTGCCTTTGAATTCAGCAGCAGTACCAAAAAACTTTTATTGGTAATAGTACCGATAGTAGCCTTCGGAATTATAATCGGTGTTAATTCCATTGCACAATATGATATGAGTCCGTTGTATTTCTATATTGTATGTGTAGCGGTACAGATCGGTGCCTTCTTTTTAAGTAAGGACAGACCTGCAAGAACACTTTTAATATTCAGTATTTTGGGTGTTGCGGCAATGATCATTGGTATTATGACAACAGGAACCGTATCTATTTATGCATTCTTGAGTGGAGGTTTGTGCTGCTCTATTATGTGGCCTTGTATTTTCTCATTGTCCATTGCCGGACTGGGTAAGTACACAACACAAGGCTCAGCCTTTTTGATCATGATGATTTTGGGTGGCGGTATTATTCCTCCCATTCAAGGAAAGTTAGCTGACCTGGTAGGTATTCACTCTTCTTATTGGGTAGCTGTGGTTTGTTTTGCTTACTTAGCGTTCTTTGCATTTGCGGTGAAAGGAATTTTAAAGAACCAGGGAATTGATTATGATGCACAAGTGAGCGGCGGTGGACATTAATAATAAGTACGAAATACATTTGAATAAAATAATTGAATGATTATGACAAAGGATTTTGCAGTTGGTATTGATATTGGAGGTACCAATACCAAGTTTGGAATTGTTGACCGCAAAGGAAATATCCTGGAGCAAGGTCGTATGCGTACGGATGCGCACGACAATGCAGAAGAATTTATTGATGAGCTATATAAAAACCTCTGGCCTTTAATTGCCAATCATGGTGGTACTGATAAATTTAAAGGCATTGGCATGGGCGCTCCAAACGGAAATATTTATACCGGAACTATTGAATATGCACCCAACCTGAAATGGAAAGGCATTATTCCGATGGCGGATATGGTGGAGAAAAAATTTGGATTGCCTACACGTCTTACCAATGATGCCAATGCGGCTGCCATGGGCGAAATGATGTATGGCGTGGCCAAAGGAATGAAACATTTTATCACCATTACACTTGGTACAGGTGTAGGAAGCGGTATTGTGATTGATGGAAAGATCGTTGTAGGTCATGATGGATTTGCAGGAGAACTGGGTCATGTGATTGTTCGTCATGGCGGAAGACTGCATAAAGGAACTGGCGCCTATGGTTCCTTAGAAGCTTATGCCAGTGCAACGGGTGTGCGGGAAACAGCTATTGAATTTTTAACAGCGGAACCGGATGCACCCAGTTTGCTACGCAACTATACGATTGATGAACTCACCAGTGAAACAGTTTACAACTGTGCCATACAAGGCGATGCGATTGCCAACCGTATTTTTGAATTTACCGGTGAAATTTTAGGTGAAGCACTTGCCAATTTTGTAATGTTCTCATCTCCGGAAGCTATTGTACTCTTTGGGGGTTTAACCAAGGCCGGTGATCTGATTTTGAAACCCACCGTACAGGCGATGGAAGCCAACCTGATCCAGGTTTTCAAAAACAAAGTGAAAGTAATCTTCAGTGATTTGAAAGAAGCGGATGCCGCTATCCTCGGTGCCAGTGCATTGGTATGGGAAACGGATCATTAGTGTAAACACAACTATGCAGATAAAGAAAAAGTCAGGACTTGTTGCCTGACTTTTTTATTGAAGAGATTTGGTCTGACGGCCTTAGGGCCGTACCGACCAATAAAGCACCTGGTCGGTATGGTTGCAAACCGTGAGACCAGTTAATGATTTACTTAATCAAACAAATTGGTTGTGATTCCCAAACCTGATCCACCGCTCACTCCTACTTTTCCGTTATCATAAGTAAGACCGGTGGCAATATCTTCTGCCAGCAGTAAGGGCCCGTCCATATCAATATAATCCACCAATGGAGCCAAATGAGCAATCGCAGCAGAACCGATGGTGGTTTCATTCATACAACCGATCATAATGCTCATGTTCAACTCTCTTGCTTTTTTAATCATCCGCAACGCAGGTGTAATGCCGCTGCACTTGGTGAGTTTGATATTGATACCATGAAAATGATCCCTGCATTTTTCTACATCCTGTTCATACACACAAGCTTCATCAGCCAGCAAAGGCAAAGGTGATTCTTTGTACAAAGTTTTCATTCCTTCCCAATTATCTTTTGCCAATGGCTGCTCCACCAATTCTACTCCCAATTCTTTCAACTGCGGAATTTTTACAAGCGCTTCTTCTAAGGTCCATCCGGCATTAGCATCTACACGAAAAACTGCATCTGTATGTTTGCGTAATTCAGCTACCAATTCTACATCACCTTCTACGCCTACTTTTATTTTATAGATAGGCCATGGCTTTTCTTTCATCTTTTCCACCATTTTTTCTACGGTGTCAATACCAATGGTATAATCACAAACAGGAGCTTTGCTGTAATCTAAATTCCAGAGTTGGTACAGGGGTTTTCCTCTCAACTTACCATACATATCCCAGGTGGCAATATCCAAAGCACAAACGAGGAAATTGTTTTGAGGAAACAGGTGATGCAGGTAATGCCAGTAACGATCAGGATCAGTGAAGGCAAACTTCTCCACAAATTTTTTCTTTGCTTCGAGGTCTTCCATCATCTTTTCTACCGGAATATTGTAGTAAGTAATTGCAGGCGCTTCACCATAGCCCACTTTACCTCGGTGTTCCAGTACCACAATCAATGCAGGCTGATGTGTTTTGGTTCCTTTAGAAATAGTGAACGGATAACGAAACGGGAGTTCAATTTTTTTATAGCGGATGGTTAAAGGCATGAAAAATTAACAGTTGATAGTGATTTCAAATAGAACTCAAAATTGAATCAATTGTGGATTGAGAAATGTTTTCCTGTTCAGATTTATCGTAGATGGAAAGCAGATATACCTTTCGTTTTATTATATAGACATGAGTAATCACTCGTGCTCCTCCTGATTTTCCTTTGCCCTTTGACGAAACAGCTAATCGGATTTTATAGCAATTATTCCCGATTGGGGTGCCATATTCAGGATTTTGTTCCAACTTATTTGATAATTCTAACAATTCCTTCTTAAGTGAAGGGTATTTGCGGAGCAGCCTTTTAAATTGACGTTTAAAATAATCTGTGAGCTCAATATTATAACTCATTCAGAAATTCTTTTACACTTTGGAGTTTTAATTTTCCGGATTTGGCTTTCTTTACCTGCTCTGCTGAAGATTGCAATTCGTAAAGAAATTGAAGATTTTTTTTGGTAAGCTTGTGCGTTTTTATAAAACTGAAATGCCTTAACATTTCAATTATAAATTTTTCTTTTTCCTTTTCTACTTCAATCAGATATTGCATAGAAACTTATTTTCAACTCTAAATTACTAACTTATCATGAATTTATATAATTCGGCAGTCAGACACGTTTAATTATGTGTAAATAAACAGAGTTTAATAATAAATCTATACGAATCAAATCTGCAATCCTCTACCCTCTTCCGCTCAACTGCACCATCATGCCCACATCTTCATTAAAAGCATCATTAGCAATTAAATCTTCGAGATTGAGATGCATGCGGTAGCGCCAGTAATGTTTGGGATTAGCCGGCACGTTGATCCTTTCATCATTTGGATTTTCTCTTCTCAACGCTGCACTCATCCCCAGCAATTCCTGCACCTGGAAAATACTCCACATGGCAGGTGAATAAACATGCTGACTGATAATACTGCGTACAATATTGGGCTCACAGTAGTAAGGAGCTTCACCCCATTGACTCAACTCTGTATTATAGAAACTTTGTGTGGCAGCACGGTCTTCCTCCCACCAGCCACGGATGGTACTCATGTCATGGGTGCTGGGTGTAACTACGCTCATATAAGGAGCATCAGCCGGGTGAAAGAATTTTCGTTTGGGATCTTTCGGCATCCGTTGAATTTCCAAACTCAACAAACCCAATTGCTTCATAACATCAGGCACACAATCCGGCACCATTCCTAAATCTTCACCACAGATCAACATATTGGTGCTGCGTTTTAATTGCGGCAGTTTGTCCATTGCCTGTTTGCGCCAGAATTCATCCTGCCTGCGGAAGAAATAGTTTACGTACAAATCTTCCAGGTTACGTTTCGTAGCATCATCAAGGTACTTGAAAGAAAGTGTACTCATCATGCTGATGCGGAAATGAAACTGCTGTGCCTGGCTTCCTTCTTCTTCAAATAAAATCACATTGCTGATGAGATCATATAAAGCATGACGAATGCGTTGGTGATTGGCTGTATCTTCCAGTGCATCAAAAACAGCTTCTGCTTTCCGTTGCGTATTGAATGCTTCTTTGAGTTCGTAACTGCCATCACCTTTTGGATCTAAGTAAGAATGCAGCCAGTAATCTTCATTGCCCATCAATTCTTTTAACACTGCATCAGTGATATAAGGCTTGCAAAGCCGGGCATAATCAAACCACAACCCACGCTGACCAAACTCATTGATGTGTACCGGTAATGCAGGAACAAAATGTCCCATAATGCCTTCTACAGCATGCAGGGGAATACTCCAGATACGGAAGAAACCAAGAATATGATCAATACGGAAGGCATCAAAGTACACGCTCATCTGTTCAAAACGTTTACGCCACCATGCAAAACCATCTTCAGCCATACGTTGCCAGTTGTAAGTAGGGAAACCCCAGTTCTGTCCTTTAATGGCAAAATCATCAGGCGGTGCGCCGGCCTGCATGTTCATGTTATACAGTTCAGGCGCCATCCATGCATCCACACTGTTCCTGTAAATACCAATGGGAATATCACCTTTTAAAATAATACCCTGTGCATGTGCATAATCCACCGCCGCTTTTAATTGCAGGTGCAGATGATACTGAACAAAATAATGAATAGCAATTTCATCATAATGCTTTTGAGCAGGATCAGCCAGTTCAATCAAATCATGTTCGTTAAAGGAGCTGTAGGTTTTCCACTTTGTAAAATCGGCCGTTTTGTATTTATCCCGCAGGTAGCAGAAAGCGGCATAAGGTACGAGCCAGTAACGGTTGAGTTCAAAAAACTCAAAGAAGATTGCATCTTCATGCATGGCTGCTTTTTGCTCAGCATATAATTCGTTAATGGCTTCCCATTTATATTTCATCACCGCTTCATAGTCAATTTCAGAAAGCGCATTGAGTTCTTTTTGCTTCTTAGCCATGGATTTGATCACCTTATGTTTGGCATCACCGGCAACAGCTTCCAGGTTGAGGTATTGCGGATGCATGGCAAAAACAGAAATAGGTGCATAAGGATAAGAATCCATCCATGTATGAGTAGCTGTAGTATCATTGATGGGCAGAATCTGGATGAGTTTCATTTTTAATTTCACAGCCCAGTCTACCAGTAATCTCATATCTGTAAACTCACCTACACCAAAACTTTTATTGGAACGCAGACTGAACACCGGAACAGAAATACCGGCACCATGCCAGGTGGTGTTGGGCAGTTGAGCAAAGCCATCATGCAGAATAGTTATTTTTTTGGCACCTGCTGCATCATACAACATACGGTTGTTACCGCTTTCATACCGTACAAAAGATTTTGTTTTGGTATTAAACACGCCATATTTATATGCCGCCGGAAAATTTTCTTTGCTCAGGTTTAAACGGGCTACCCACCAGTTTCCTTCCCGTTGCATGAGTTGGGATTTAGATTCATCCCAATTGCCAAACGCATCGTTACTGCCGGCAATGCAAAGCACTTCATCTTCCAGCAGCAGCGGAGCTTTTGCTTTGAGCAGGTGCGTTACATTTTTATAAGATTTTACTTTGAGCGCTTTAGGTTTGGGAAGCAATACCTGCGTAAACGGTTGCGTAAAAAAGGCATTCTCAAATTCGCCTGCATGATTCCAGGTATCGTATAAAGTGTATTCCTCAGCCTTCATTTCCTGGAACTGCAGGATACGATCATCACCCCATTCAATCACCTGTTCACCGGCTGCAGTTTTAAGAATGTAATTATAGCGGAGAGGAGTTTCAGTATGTTCCAGTTCAACGGCCACCGTCCAGTAATCATTGTTAAGATATTGCATAGGCAATGCTGCTGCCGGATCTTCATTACCCAATTTGCTGTAATTGCCGCATACATATAAACTTTCACCATAAGCAGTACTGAACCGCAGGTAGAATTGAATCTTCATTTGTAACCGTTTCGTTCTTCCCCGGTTTTACTTGAGTTGCTGATGCCGGGAGGGATGAGTCATAAATCAATTGTCTTGAAGGGGCAAAATAAACAAAAAATGGCTTAGGCTTGCAGGAATTTAAGAGAAAGCAACAGAAGATAATTCCGCCTCTCAAAACCTTTTATTTCAGTGTGATTTACACTGATCAGCAGCAGCCTCAAGAATTTGTTTATCAGGCATAGAATTTTATGAGGGCGATATGATCGTAAGGGGTTAAAAGTCCTTTTTCAACAAAAGCCACATCTCCCCCGTTTTTAAGAATCAGTTCAATAGCATCATCCACAGCATCATGGGCATGTGAAAATACGGGTTCTTTTGACCTTTCTTTAAATACAAGTTTGCCGTCCAGCACCTGTTCACAGCTCACCATAAATTCTTTTTCTACAATGAGCAAACGACCGTTTTTATCAAAAATGTGTTGCCATACCTGTTTAATACCTGCTGCCAGTTTTTTTTGATTGGCTGCATTTTCAATTTGACGCAGCAACTGAAGTTGGAGTTGGTGTTTCCATTCTGCCAGGTGAGGCTGAAGGAGTTGATGCAACTGATGCGCATTTCGGTCAATATAATTGCCTTCAATAAACTCAAAAATCGCTTTGGGATTATGTGTAATGGTACGGTACAATCCAAGTACAGGAGTTGAACCCATTACAAATACGGGCAAATGATGTTCGTGCAGCAAATCAGTAAGTTCTTTATCTACACTCCGCAACATTTTTTCAACCTGAATCTCTTTAAACATTCCGGGATCAGAGAAATTAGTAACCCGTTCCGGTGCATCATGTATATAGTCAGCCAGTTTTGCCGGCACCTGCATTTTAACAGGCAACAAATGGTGATGATCGCCCAAAAAGAGACGGCATTCCTCGACACTGATCAGCAATAACAGGTAATGCAGTTGCAACTCTTTACGGTTGTAGACGAGGTCTCTGATTTCAAAAGATTCATCAATCACAATTTTAGGCTCCACTTCTACATCCAGGTACACCAGTTTTTCAAAAACAGGCGATGCAAACAGAGCTATTCCTTTTTTAGTAGTATTTACAGGCAAGCCATCAGAAAGATGATGCAGTTTACGCATTACAATCCTGCTTAATTCCGGGGGATATTCACTGAAAAGTTTCCGTTCCACTTCATCCAGCGAAAACTTCAGCGTTTGTTTAAATTCTGAATTGAGACTAGATTTTGTATGAAAAGGTAGTATAACAGAAACAGCCGGGCGATAGTGCACCGCATCCATCACCTGCTTTAGTTGATCGCCTGCAATCGGTACCATAACCAGAATTTTGATGGCTCAAGCTAAACTAAGTGCAGAGAATGCTGAATGATTGAAATCAAGAGAAAAGTTGATGTGTCTCAGAATAAAAAAACCGGCATTGATTGCAATGCCGGTTAAGGGCGGAGAGAGAGGGATTCGAACCATTCTCCTAACTCCTTTATTAATAACTATTTCAAAGTTTCAGTCCTTGCAGGTCTCGGTAAAGTCTCACTTCAAACAACTTTTCAATCTCACATTTCCTTTACTTTTCTGCTATGCTAAGATACGGATTTCAGAGGCATTTATGCCAATAAAATTATGCTCTCAGCTTCTCAATAACGGTGTTTACAGATAGCCCGGTGTACTGGCAAAACTCATCAATAGAAACTAATTGGTGAGGTTGCTTTGAGAAATGAGATTTAATCTTTTTGATTACTTCCCTTCCCCATCTTTCGCTTTTGCCGGTAACAATCTGCACATCCTTTGGATAAATACAAACTCTTTCCATTTCATTTAACATTTTAATACTCTATCCATACTTCATCTATGCTTTATGTATAGAGTTGTTATGCACAAATTTACTTCATTTTAAGAGAGGAAATAAGCTCTCATAATGGAATAATCTGCACATATCGGCAGGAATGGTAGTGCTGAATTTAAAGCAATAGAAACCTATTATAATTTCGGGTATCAATGATGATATTATTTTACTAACTCATAATTTTTTACAATGGCAAAGCAAAAAGGAATTATCAAATTAGACGGTACTATCGGCGGTATTACCTTCTATAAATCTCAGGACGGATACCTGGCAAGAGAGAAAGGCGGTGTGTCTGGTGACCGTATTGCAAATGACCCGAACTTTCAAAGAACCCGTGAAAACGGCGAAGAATTTGGAAGGGCTGGTAAAGCTGGTAAGCTGCTTCGCAATTCAATTCGTGCAATGTTGCAAAATGCTTCTGATAGCCGGATGGTAAGCCGTCTTACTCAAAAGATGGTTGAAGTAATCCAGGAAGATGCAACTAACCCTCGTGGGCAACGGAATGTAATTGATGGCGAAGCCGAATTACTGGAAGGTTTTGAATTTAATATCAGCGGCAAATTGGGCACTACCCTTTATGCTCCTTATACTTCAACCATAGATAGGGTTGCTGGTACACTTGCTGTTAGTATTCCTGCTTTTGTTCCTTTGAATATGATTGCAGCTCCCGGTGGTTCTACACATTTCAAAATTGTTTCTGCTGGTGCTGAAGTTGATTTTGAAAATGAAACATTTGTTTTGGATAGCCAGGCAAGTGCAATATTACCTTGGGATGTAACTGCAACTGCCGCACTTAATCTTTCAAATGCAGTTACTGCAAACAGTACACATCCTTTATTTCTTGTACTTGGAATTGAATTTTACCAAGAAGTAAACGGGCAAATGTATTCATTGAAAAATGGTGCATTTAACCCTCTTGCAGTTGTTAAGGTAAGTGGCGTGTAATAAAAATTGTTCATTCTTTCAGTCCGATAAAGCCCTGTCATTCCTGGCGGGGCATTTCATTTCAGCAAAGCCCTAAAAGGGCAATGCTGACAGCCAACGACGGCCTGATGGAGAACAATGAAGATACCAGCCTGACGAACCCACAACGAAAACCCTGGAGCCACTGTAACGATAATAAACGGGACGCCTGCCGAGATGCTTACCGAAAACCCATGCAGGCAACGGAGGAACTGGCCCCAATGAAAGGCTGAAAGGACAAACTGCCAAACGACGACTGGTGATGATACGAAGCTGCTTTTGCATAACTGTGAATTTTTATAAGCATCTCTCAGCGAAGGCAGATAAAAAAACCAAAAGGAAACGGAATAAAAGATGGCTCTGTGTGTCGGGTCTGTGTTTATGCCGTAAGCTTTTGGTTTTTTTTTGTCAGGTCTGTGCGGTAGGCTGCCGTAGCTATTTTTGCTGTATAAAAAACACATTGGCAAAAGCTGTATCAATTCAACAGGTCGGTAAGTATGTTAAGAAAGCGGCCATTGCTGACCGCCTTTGATTAGTATTCACTTGGAAGCATCAGGCATCCATCTACCAGCCAAATTGTTGCAAGGTCATAAGGAAAATCACTGAAAGGAATTTCCTGACTTGTTACTTTGTTATGGTTCCCATCTGTTGCAAGGATTGTAAAAACATTATCCTGCACTCTTTTTAAATCCCATACCTGGAATCGTTCAAGATTAATTTCTCTGTGGCATTGATAGCTAACAATTAAATCTATCAGCCAGTAAGCACCGCAGCCTTCAGCTAACTCTTTCACACCATCAGTATAAAGAATCAAGGAAGGTTTGTGGCAATAGAAATTTTCTGAACCATTGTGAGAACCGAAGAAGTGATTTGCATTTTTCATTGTAATAAAATTTATTTTAAAAGAAAAAAGGAAAAAAAAGAAAGCAATCACATCAGGCGGCGTGGCTAAAAAAACAAGGAGGAACGGAATAAATGATGGCTTTGTGCGATGGGTCTGTGTTTATGCCGTAGTTCCTTGTTTTTTTAGAGGATGGGGCTGTGCCAGCCGACTAACTTGCTGTACTTTTTTTGTATTTGTTCTAAGATTTGTTTTCTTCCAAACAGATGCTGATTGTGGAAACGTATTCCTGTGCGTTGGCAAAAGGTAATAGCGCCTGCGGCAAAAAAGAAGCATGGCCGTGTGGCACACTTGTCCACACTGTAGCGTGGGTGGCGAGCCGCCATAAGGCACTGGAGAGAGGAACGAACGGAAGTGCCTGCGAGCACCCATGAGGGGGCAGCAGTAAAGTGGCAGCCCCTTTTCAGGCCAATGTAAAGAAGCCAAGCCAAGGGGCTGACAACGATGCTGCCTCCATAGGAAGCCGCCGCAGTAAATTTCCCGTCAGGGTACGAAGGCGGCTGAACTATGCAAGTGAACCTTAGCGATGCTTTGCGAAATGGAGGTACGACATGAGCAATTAGCAGTCGCAAGGTGAACGCAGCCGAAATGGGTACGCAAGGCGAGCCAAATAATTGGCAGCGGGTGGACTGAACGCTACTAAAGTGAATGAATGACGTAGTGAAGCGAAATGGAACCCAGTGAGTATTGTAGGGATGGCTTGCGGAAAGGCAGGTGCATACTTTCGTATCAGGCTATGTGTGCAGGCAAGAATGCCCTGCCTTGCAGCAAATGGTCGGGCTGCGAACGAGGTGTAATGAAGCGGAACGAAGGAAGTAATGAACGAAGTGGCGTGAAGGACACAGTAGCTGCCGTGACGAATGCCGTATGAGCTGCAAGAAGTGTGACAAACTGCGTAGCGTAGCGAAGCACCCGAAGGGCAATGCAGGTGCAGCAATACCATAAAAGTTTATAAACAGATTCATTGCTGCTGCTGCATTGGTTTGGCACATCTGCTTGCCGAATAGGCATGAGGAACACCTTATTACCTTGCAGTGTGGGGTCTGTGAGGGAGAATATTATTCAGCAGATTTTGTAATAGGAACAACGCCATGTTGTTCGGCATAAGTAATGATAGCTTCACATTCAGATAAGTCAAGATAGTTCAAAATATCAGAGTTCCTTAACTGATTCCACATATCATGTTGTTTAGGAAACAACTCTCTTGCAGGTTCTTTCGCAATAAAAAAGTCTTTCATTGCGATATTATTTTTTGTGTAAGTCGTTTTAAGCTGAACAAAAGCATTGATATGATTTGCAACAGTTCCAGCCCCTGCTTCCATATCAACAGTTTGAGCATAAACATCAATTTCATTTCTGCCAGCAAAGTCTATACGAACAGGTGCAATTAGATTTTGAACTTGTTCATGTGTAACCTCTTTATTGAAATCGTAATGCTCCTTAATCTTCTCACCAAATTGTGTTTTGATATATTCAACCGGCTTTTGTTTCGGTTCTACTTCTGCTGTTTCAATAATATCATCTATATACTTCTTGAATAATGATGAGAAATTCTGGCTATTAATTTCCAAATAAATCTCTTTAGGATTTGTAAACGAAATAACATTATTTGAATACTTGCTCAAATATGAAATGTAGGAAGTAGAAAAAGTGTTATCTGTAATCCTGTTCTTGTATATCTTGAATTTTTTCTTATCAGACAGCTTCAAATTATCAGTTTCAACTTTTCTCTCAATGCTCTCCAAAATTTCTCTAAGAATTTTATAAGATGAATTTGAAAGTAATTCTTTTGAAACCTGTAATTTATTTTTTGAAAAACTGAAATAAACATCGTTGGTATCAAACAATAACAGCCCTATTGAAATCTTTTCCTGGATTTCAGGTCTAATTAATACTGATAATATGCTGTATTGAGTTATCATTTGATTTATTCGCCTGTAAAATATTGTAAAAACTCCAAAAAAGTATGCCAACACTCCTCAAACCACTCATCATTAAGTAAAAATTGGTTCAATTCCGCTTCTTTTGCTACTATATTAACGTTCCAACCTGCCGGAATGTTTTGTAAGTAGGCATTAACATTCTGCCTGCAATTTCGGCTGCAAAGGTAGAAAGAATCTTTGAGGTTTTCAACCCTTTCTTTGCTCTTAAATTCGCTGGTTTTAAACAATTTAGCAAAGAATGAGGAATATATCAAACTGTCTTGATAGGTAATTTGTACCAAACCATTTTCAAAATTCTGGAAATTAAAACAGGCTTCATGGTCAATAGGGTAACCCAAGTATTCACCACCAACTTGCTTGTATATGATATTATAGTTATTTGAATTTCTATCCTCATTAGCTGTCCAAATATCAAAAAAAGCAAGTTTCAATAAATCCGCTTTTAGGTTGTTTTTATTCCTTGAACGAACAACCGCATCTTCTGATATTTGAGTTAGGTCAATTGCATCATCAATTTTTTGTAATCCAAAACAAGGTACATCAAATTGGTTTCGGGGTATTCCTAAATCATTGGGAATATGTTCGGGTAATGCTTGAATAAAATTGATTGAGGAACGATTGAATTGCCAATCACTTAAAAAAGATGCAATAAGCCATTCCTTGAATAACCTATTAGCAGTACCAACATTAGAGTGATACTTACAGTAATAGAAATTCAAATCAGAGGCATGAATTATTATTGGCCTATTGTTCGTCGCAATAATATTCGCTTTATCTAATGCTTCTATAGATTGAAAAGTTGGCAATTATGTTTTCTCTGTTTTTGCAATTATTTTAAAACTATTTTACTAATAATACTAAACTTTAAACCCATACTTTGAAATAAAATGATAATTCATCAAGCAGTATTTCTTGGTTTGGGATGTTAATTGTTCTTTGCCATTCACAATATCGAACATCATTCTGAAATGATGTGGCTTTAAACGTTTTTTCACTCTATCCCATTCAACCATTTTCTTGATAAGTTCCAAAGTTATTTCAGGGTGGTTAGAATTATTCATCTCAGTGCTTTCAAGTAACTCGTCAATTTCAAACAGAAGTTCTGGTGAATTGACAATTACTTTTTCAATTATGGATATTCCATTTGAAATTTCATTTGGCAAAATGTTTGAACCATTTCTAACTTTCAATGCCAGATTCCAGGCAATATTCTGTTGCATATCTGACAAGGCTTTTGTTTCTCGCCCCCAATCTTCAATTTTCTTCCAAACACTCGTTGGAATGGATTTTATTTTTTCAAGTTCCTCCTGCCGCTTTTGTAATTCTGTTTCATCTTCAGAAATGATTATTCTCTTTGGCGGATTTTTCTTATCAATTAAATCCTGCACTATCGCTGATAAATCAAAGTCGAATCCATGTGATTTGACTTTTAACCAGCATTCTTCTTTTTTTGCCCACTCACCATAAAGTCCGCCGGGAATATCCTTAATAAATGCTTCAACTTGTGTCATCATTGAATGGAGCAGTTGTTTAAGTGAACTGGATATATCCTGAGCTTTCCAGATTTTGTATAAGTCTAACTGGTTTTTAGTTAAATAATTTAATAAACTGATGGTGTAGGGTACAGTAATGTAACGCAAATCACCAATAGCATTTGGTTTTACACCATAAACTTTCTCAGAAGCCCGATACAATATTGCTTTTGCTATAGTATCTTCATAATAAACATTGTTTAGTTTCTTCTCAAGGTTATAATTTATAAACTGGACATAATTTTTTTGATTTCCTCTTACAACATAATGTGGACCGACAGGTATTTTTTTTCCATCTGCTATTTCCTGATAAGCGTTAATGTATTTAGCCAATTCCTCTTTGGTGAACATTTGATTCTTCGGATTCTTTAAATCAAATGCCTTTAATCTGGACTTTGGCAAACTCTCCTTCAATCGTGCATTTTTATACTGCCCTCTTGCCCTTTCATAAAACCATTTAGTTTGTATTGGCTGGCTGTCCGTTAAAGGAGTGAAAATACTTCTTGACAGCTTTTCAAATTCAATATGATATGGCCTGTTACTACTTAAATCTGAAACTGATACTTTATTTTGAGTATTGGCGAACGCAGATATATTAGAAACAATATCACTAAATTTTTCTTTATTCTTGATTAATGATATTTTCATTTGGACAAAGATTTTGGAAATATCAGCCTTGTCCTTTTTAAAAGTATGATAAATTGAAGCTGTGGTTTGGCCACCATTCACTATTTGAAAATCCTTTACTGCTGCTATATTCAGCGAACTGCCATTTTCCTCAAATATAATTTCATCAGCAGTAGTTGTTAGTCCGTTATTATATGCAAGGAACATTTCGGGACTTTCTATTATCGTTTTTCTAATGCCAAAATTTGTTGACTTTTTTCCTCCAACCTGCAAAAATGAACGAACATTTTGTTCTAAAAGCCTTGCACCATATTGCTCATAAATAAAAGCCAAAGCTTCCCCTGGAATAATCGCTAAATATGATTGGTAGTCGTCAGTAATAGATGGAGACTGAATACACGGAATAGAAAAGCCATACGATTTGAAATCAATATCATTTGGAAGATGTGGCTTGTTACTTATATTGAAAAGACTTTCAATATCAAATACTTTGTAATAAAAATTATAACCAGCGATAGTTGTGCTTGATGGAAATTCTCCTTTATAAGAGCCATTGGTGAGTATGAAAGCATTCACTCTAACAAGGTTATCTTTTATATCCTGCGACTTTGCCAGTGTATAAGCAAATTGAAATATCTCGGAAGTCTCTTCAATTTCATCTGCATATTCACTTCTGAAATATTTATTCTTCTCATCGTCTGCGGCGTAGATTGCTTTTCTGAAAAAATTTGAAATTCTTTTGGTTGCTGTATCTATTTCCTGCCCCGATACTTTTGAAATTTCTTCCGTTCCGTTAAAGATTGTGACGAACAAATCTACTGTTTCGTAATTCTCTGATATGGCATAGGCATTTATTTTATGCTGTTTCTGTGTTCCTAATCCTTTTTCATCATACCTGACAACTATATTTTCAGACTCTCCAGATGCAGCCAGCAAATCAACTGCCTGTTGAGTAAAAATCTGTTCTGAAATTGCCCCTTCTTCATCTGTTGACTGAATGGCAGCAATGTCCTGCATTAGTGAAACATAAAATTTATTTAATTCAATATTTTCAAAAGATAGGCTCATCGTATTATTAGGGTTTGAAAAACTGATTCTTCTGTTTGAATAAATTCCTCGCATTGCGAAAGAATAATTGAATATTTCACATCGCCTACACCATTTCGGAGTTCATTCTCCTGTATTCTTGGAAAGGCAGCTTCCACTGAATAAAATGTATCCTGCCTTATAAAATAACCAATCGTATCATAAAGTAGTAGATGTTGTTCAAAATATCCGGCTTCATAGAGTTTAGACCGGAACCGGTTTAATGCAATGGTATCAGATGCAAGCAAATTGCTTATTGAGGAAACGATTTGATTTAACGTTTCTCCACTTTCTTGTGCTTTTTCCAACGAAACATGATAGATGTACAACTTTTCAAGATGCGTTATATCTAACTGCCTTTCGCTGCTAATTTGAATTTTTTGATGATTATTGCCATGAGTTGTTTTTACTTCTAATGCCCAATTGCCCATCTGAAAGTCTCTCACTTCACTTGCAGGACCAACCCATGTATTCAATACAGCAGAGTAATTGTGGTTATGCTGCATAAACTTCCGAATGAAATATAATTCACCAAACAAACCTCGTTGTTCTTCGGGTGATAATCCTTCGGATGCAATTTTAGTAAATAAAGATTTCCATTTTTCAAACCTGTTTAATAAGGTTTTCACCAACTGCTTTTCATTGGTCTCAGTGGCAATATTTGCAATCAGGTCTTCACATAGTACAGAAAAAATATCCCTGTGTTGATTGTTCGTGAGTTTAAATATTAGTATTCGTTTTTCTTGTTTGTTAGGGTCAGGAATAAGTTCAATTTGTATTTCCTGTAGATTATCAAATTGAGAAATATTAACATCAATTGATTCGCTTATTGAACTGGCAATGCATAGTTGCTTTTCTGGTTGTTGTATTGCAACAAACACATCAGGTAATACTGAGCCGGAGAACCTTCTTAATAGCAGGCCTTTTGCAAATGAAGTGTCATCTGCCAATTCATCCCATATTTGATTAATCTTCATCCTCGTCCTCCTCTTCTAAATTGTCTTCCTGATTGAAGATTGATAATAACTGTTCATGAACAGCGTAACTTACGGTTGCGTTAAACCTGCTGGAAGGGAAACTTATTGCGTAACCTACTATTGGATTACCGTCAAATGCCAATCCTGCTTCTTCGGGGTTTAAAAAATAGATAAGTAATAAAGGCTTTTTAGGGTCTCGAATTTCATTTCGAACTATTTCTCCACTTATATAACTCGGCTCACCATCTTTCCCCCTTTGCCTCCAATATTCAATTGTTCTGGCCCATGCAGTATTTCGTTCTTCATCCGTTAAGTCTATTACTTCATCTCCCGGACTAATAATATGTGAACGTTTTATATAGTAATTATCAGTAGAAGAATTTCTTTCATCTTGTCGCCTGTTAAATAACCCAATATCCAGTTCATCTTCTCCCTTTTGAATTGTGTAACGCAAATCAGCCTTCTTTTTTGACATAACAGCCACTCTCCATTGCGTTAGCTCATTATTTGCTACCTGTAAGTTGATAAACCTGATAAGATTAGTAGGGTCAGCCCGTTTTAAATTTTCTGAAAGCCTAAATCCTTGAAGTAAAGATTTAATGTTTTCAACGTTCACATCAAACCATAAATAATTGTCTTTTCTTATTACTGGCCTACCGTTAAGTTGGTCAATAAACGCTATTGCTGCTTGCAGGTTAGAAGAAATAACATCTGCCTTTTTTTGAAACTCATAAGATTCAACAAGTCTGCCCGCCCATGAAACAGTTACGGTTGTTGCTCTTCTGATTTTATTACTTGCCGAAATTTGAAGTACGCCAGGGTGAGTTCTTACTTTTAATGCGTATTGCTCGGGTGTTGCTCCTACAGTATCACTCATGTAATCAAACTCATTTCTTAGTTCTTCTGAAGCATGGGTAATATGGCAGAACCATTCATTGAGTTGTCTGCTTGTAAATAATCTGCATAAATCCACATATCCTGGTCTGTAGCCAAACCATCTTCCCATTTGCATAAGAGAATCATACATTCTGGATGTACGCAAATAGTAGCTCACAGAAAGACCCTCAAGAGTTAAGCCTCTGGAAAGTTTATTGCCACCAACTGCAATAACTGATAAGCCATTTGGATGGTCATAGTAATTCAGAGCATCAGCAGAGCCCATATTTATCTCCTTAACTATTATTCTTGATGCCGCCTCATGAAGGTGTTGTTTTACATCTTCCCAAGTATGTATCTGAATCTGGCCGTCAATTCCTGCTAATTGAGAATTTAAAATCTGTGAGCTAATTGTAGTGTAAGATTTATAATTTCCCTGGTCTTCTTCAAAAACTTCTCTGAACTCTTCCAGCACTGATGCAATTTTCATTTCGATACCTCGCCGGTAAAAGTCAAAAACATTTTCAACCAGCGACTTTAGTTCGTGCTGCCAGGCTCTTAATCTGGAAACATGAACAAGCATTGAGTTGTGTACATCAACTTGACCTCTTAACCTTCTTATTGAACAGCTTAGTATAAAGCATTTGATTGCCGTTTTAAGTGATTCCGGCACTTCAGTCGGTGTATTTGAATCGTCAACAAAATTGTGATGGTCATCTATTCTTCTTACTATTGGTAATACATCATCAGATTCCTCATCATCTTCCACAAGCCTGAATCCAAAAACTTTATCAGGGCCAATGTAGTTTGAGGGTGCAGGCAGATTAATTATAAAATCTCTTGGGAACAAATTATCTTCTTCTATGGGAATGAAAATGTTTGCAAATGGAGTAGCAGTATAACCGACATAGCCGCTTTTATCAAACAGTCGTAAAATATTCCGGATTAAATCATTAATTCTTGTAGCCGGGTCGTTGTCCCGATTAGTATTAATTGAAGCATTGTCTGCTTCGTCGTCTATTAACAATAATGATTTGCTTCTGATAACCCTGCGACCATCTACGTCTATTGCCTTGGAACTTAGCCATTGCAGTAACCTGTTTAATATTGTCGCATTCTTTTTTACAACCAGAACCAAAGGGTCTTTCATTCCAAAATTAATTCCAGATGAATTTGCAGCAGCAGTATTAAAGTCAGAGATGCTTGTTGTTAATGAGTGAGCAATTGCATTTTGATTAAAGCGGCCAACGCCAATCCAGGTGTTATTTTCTCTGAATGCTCTCTCATGCTGTGTATCAAAGCCAAGAAAACCTTCATCAATTCGGAGTTGCGTCTGACTTCTTAGATTGTTGTGTATGCCAGCCAGTACAATAATTAAATTAAATCCAGCATCCGCTCCTTTACAGATAAGCCCTGTATAATTAGCAGTCTTGCCAGATTGCACTTGTCCAACGACAAGACCATATTTGCTTATGATTGCGTTTATTTCCGGGTCAAATAATCCATCTAAAGTGCGGTCAGTTAATCTATCAAGTTGATTTAAGACTGTATCAGCAAAATTCTTTTCGTATTGCAAGTAGTCCCTGTATCTGTTCCAAAATTTAAAATCAATTCCAGCTTTCTTTGCATTAATCCAAGGTAACCTCCTTTCACTATCTTCTATAACCCTGAAGTCCTCAATACGAACATTGTAGATTGATTCAATCTCTCTCATTAAAGCATCTTTATCTACAGAGGAGTATAATGGTAAAGACAGTGCCATATCTACGGCAGTATCTATCTCTGCTCTACTAACACTTCCAGTTTGAGGCAAAAAAGTTCTGACAGTTTTGATTGCTTGTTGAAGCATAAATAAATCGTTTATAAAAATTCAAGAAAATGAGTGAACTGATTGAAAGGGTCAATGTTTGCAATTATGGATTTTGCCTCGTGTTCAGACTTCCCTTTCTTTATCAAGGATTCAAACATAGTTTGCATTGTCTTCCTGATTGGTTCCTGGTCTATCCCTTCAAAAGGTTTTCCCTGACCTTCTGGTTCTTCTGCTTCCTTAATGTAAATTGATTTTGATGGGATATTCTCTTCTATAAATCTGATTAAAGTTTCAATTGATTTATCAGGGTCTGTCTTTACCTGGTTTCGAATAATATCAAGTAAAGGATGTTCTCTGTTTATCTTATAAAACCATTTGTCGCCTCTTTTATGGTCAATCCATAAAGGAACAAACTTTTGCCCATTGGAATGTGTTACTGTTTTTCCTCTGTGCCGATATACTTCAATGCCTTGTGACCTGACTTTAGAGGCATAATTTTTTATCTGGTCTCTGTAAATAAGTGGCGGACGGGCAACTGATTTTTTTATATCAATCTGCCAGTCAGCGTCCAAAAAATTAGGCAAATCAATCAGAATCCTGATTAACTTGTAGTGTTCTTCTTTTCTAAACAATCCTAACCAATCTCCTGCTAACAACAATCTTTCGTTTCTGTATATGTAAAAGCCCTGATGCTCATTCCAGCCTTTTGTTCCTTCGGCATATCTGTAAGTTTCTTCATCTATCTTCGATTTGTGAGGCAATACATATCCTTTTATAATTACTTTACCATTATGCAACTGTTCTTCACCAAATGATTGAGTGGCCGGTTCTGTTGGCAAAAAAGGATTCCAAGGTTTTATTTCATTATCCTGAAAGAAAATTTTAATTCTTTTGCTTTCAATGAATCTGTGAAAAACCATTGCCAGATGTTTTTTCACTTGCTCCATTATAAATAGAAATTTATCGAGTGCTGCATTGTCGTTCTGCCTGAAATGTTTTACCACTCTGTCAATGTCATTCCAGATAACAAGAGTGCCTGATGGGAGATTTGATAAAATATTTTCATTGAAATTTTCCGGTAAATATTTAATTAAATCCCAACTGCCTGTTTGATTGACATAATCTAAATCCCATGTCCAGTACACACTGGCATAATCTTGTTTTTTGGATAAAACAGTTAATCGGCGGGCTTGTGAAAAAGAAGCAGTTTTAAGACCTAAGCCAAACCGTCCTAAATCTTTTGAACTTCTATCGTCTAATGGATTTTTGCTACCAGGGCGCATGGCCTGAATAAGTTCTTCATTATTCATTCCGTTACCATCATCTTTTACTGACAGCCAAGTATCTTCTCCGTTCCATTCAAAATTTACCCAAATATTTTTTGCATTTGCAGAAATTGAATTGTCAATAATATCAGCAATAGCAGTCTCTATGTTATATCCTATAGCCCTGAAAGTTTCAATCATTGAAGATGCTTCAGGGATAGCCTGGGCGGTTTGGTATTTTGAATAATCTATAGGTGGCGGCATGGTTTAGAGAAGTTCTTTAAGGGTTACTGCAAGTGCTTGAGCCATTAATGGTGGTACAGCATTTCCTATTTGTTTAAATGCTGCCGTTCTGCCTCCTTCAAAGAAATAGTCATCCGGGAAGGATTGTATTCTTGCAGCTTCACGAACAGAAATCGAACGTATCTGCTTTGCATCAGGATATATATAGTAATGACCATCTTTAGAAATGTGTGCCACTACTGTGTGTGAATGTCCAAGTGGGTCAACAACTTTATATCTGTCAAGAAATGCTTCTGTATTGTTATGGCTTTGCAATCTTTTGGGCAAGTCATTATACTTCAACCGTTCTTTTTTGTTGAGCCACTTATCAATTGCAATTGAATAGATTTCTAAATCTCTTTCGTTATGCTGTCTCGTAATATGCTGCGTTGTAAAGTCAATACCATTCCTTGTTTCCATTGCCTGCTGGTACTGATTAATTTTTTTAGTGTATTTAGCAATATTCATTTCCTGCCCTGGAAGTAAATTCGGCAGGTCTGCAAATAAATCTTTCTTTACTTGCCAGTGGTTTTCAATTGTTTCAAGTTCTGGGAACTCAAATTTTGTTTTCCCCTTTCGACCAATAATAATTACTCGTCGCCTTCTTTGCAACACGCCGTATTCTTCAGCATTTAATACCTTGTAATCTGCCGAATACCCAATTTCCTCAAATAAAGAAAGCATCTCATTCAGGTATTTTTTATTACCTGCGGTAAGAAGACCCAATACATTTTCAAAAACAAAGTATTTGGGTTTATATCGCACAAGAAATTCCGCATAATGCCTGAACAGATAATTTCTCTTGTCGCCACTCATTCTGTTGGGGTCACGGCTTCTGCCAACTAATGAATAAGCCTGACAAGGTGGGCCTCCGATTATTGCATCGACCTTTTTAGAGCCAAGTTGTTCGTCTATAGTATCAAAAATGTTCTCAATTGTTTTTTTTGTGATTTCACTATTAATAACTGATGAAATGATTTCCTCTGGAATACTATTCCACAATTCATCTCTACTAATTTCACTTTTCAAATACGAGTAGTATTTGCTGACTTTGTTACTATCATTCAGATAATGAAACGCCAGCCTTGTTTTTAAAGTATCAGCAGCTTCTTTATTCATTTCAACATGGGCAATAGGATTGAAGCCCTCCCGAATAAATCCTTCGGAAAGTCCACCAGCCCCCGCAAATAGGTCTATATAATTCATCTTAGTTATTCTCTGGATATGGCTGTGATGGTAAAGGAATATACTTATCCATTCCCGTTTCAATTAATGATACTTCAAGCATCACATCATAAATATCAATTCCTTCTTTTTCACAAACTTCAAAACACTTATTCATCAAGTCGTTCCTTAAATCAGCTTCCTCTTTTGTATAAGTTGGTGTGTTCTCTTTAAAATTTACATAGTCATTGAAATTATCATCAGGGTGAAAACTAACCCCTTCAGCTATTAGTTGTTTTGCAAATGCTTTTACATCATCTGCTGTTTCTATTTTAGTAATCATTTTGATAATGTTTTATTAAGTTTTTTAATAAGAGTGTTCAAAGTAGAATCAATATTACCTTTCTTTAATTTACACTCAAAGAGGGTTATTACATTCCACTTGTCCAACCTCAGTTTTTTAATATGCTCAGTGTCCAGTTGTTTGTTTCTGGCAATTTTATTTAACCACCATTCTGTTTTTGTTTTAGGCACAACGAAATATTTACACCCCTCATGCCCATGCCAAAAACAACCATGAACAAATATGACGGTTCTATACTTTGACAGCACTATATCCGGCTTGCCGGGTAAGTCTTTACTGTGCAGCCTGTATCTAAACCCATTTGCAAATAAATATTTACGAACTACTAACTCCGGCTTTGTGTTCTTTGACCGGATTTGACTCATATTATAGCTCCTGACTTCTTTTGTATGTACATCAGCCATGCTACTTGCCTTGCTTTTCCAGTACCGAAATATTAAAATCCAAATACCAGGCAAACTTTACCAGATAATCAATGGTAATAGCAAATTTGCCAGTTTCAACTTTTGAAATAGTGGAACGGTTTACTTCCATTATCTCTGCCAGTTCATCCTGACTAAATCCTTTCTTTTCCCGGAACGTCCGGATTTGTTTGCCAATCACTTCCCGATTCTCCTGGATATATTGCTCGGTTGGCCTGGACTTTTTATTCATAAATATTTAATGCCTTTAAAATACTTGTTCTATTCTGACGGCAATACAATGAGGTATTTCGTTGGAACTGGTAAGTCCCATCCATCAGGATAAGAAACTGTGGTTAAGTTGCCGCCTAATTCCTTAACCACACCCACTTGGTCTATACCCCCTAAAACTAATTGTTGATATTGCCTTACCGCTTTATCAGTGCTGCTGGTTTCGGCTTTGAAAACTTCGATTTGGTCGTTGTCGAAAGTTACTTTGTCCCCGACCTTAATTGACTTACTGAATTGTGTTGTCATAATCAATGTGCAGTTTGTATAGCGTTGCCCCCGCTTTAAGAATTATGAAGCTAATGTATTTAGCAATATAATGTTGCAATATATTGAACAATTTTTTCAGAACTCGTATGTAGTTTTCCCCACAATTGCGAATACTGTAATACCTAACGAATACTGTAATACCTAACTTGATGTCAAAAATCCGACACTTAGTAATCCCGGAGGGTTGCTATTTATAAGCACAATAGCTACTGCTTTGTAGCGATAAAAACAGCCATTAAGATAGAATTTATTCAAAATCAATATAAAAATGGTGCAAAATTGGCACACAAATAAAAATTTTTGCCCATGCGTTTTATCATGCAAAAAATTTGACGAAAAATCGTTGCACTGTACTAACTCAAACTTGAATTTGGAAAAATTTACGCCACCTTCTGTTTAGCATACCAGGACGGCCTTGTGGCAACTCTTGTGAATTTAATTTTTGGAACAATTTCATCATACAACTGCTGCACTACTTCAACAACTTTTTTCGGACGAACATTTTTTCTGCTCTTCAATAAGCCCACCCTGAAAAACACCTTACCTGTTAGTTCCGGCATCGCTTTGTATAAATTGCGGCGGTAAGAATAATCTCTTTTTTCAAGGGTCGCAATAACCTGAGTGTGTGGAATTGTTTCAATAAAACCCAATAGCTCCATCTTCTGTTTTAGTTCTGTTGCTGTTGTTTTGCTACGTTGCAATAAACCAGCTATTTTACGATTGCAATAGCCATAATAATCGGGCTTATCAATTTTTTGCTTTTTTGAATTAGTTACAGCTTTTTGATTTATTACCCTACGTGGAACCCAAGTTTGAGTAGAATCAGAAGAGGCCGCAACTTGTAATGCAGCTCCGGTTGTTTTCACTGCGGTTTTGAACCTCTTCTTTAATCCTACTTCAAAATGATATTTCTGGTGTTGAATATTACTGCAAACTATTACCGATGCCAAAAATGGCTCCATCACCTGAATATCTTTCAGGTGAAACAAAGCTGACTGCCTTTTGTAAAAACCATACCTGGCCCTCAGTTTATCCATGCCTCTTACAAAGTAATTTTCGGATATGACGTTATAACCAATCCAGTTTAAGCGGATGGCCTGCCTGAGATGTTTATTAACTGTATTGTGAGATTTAAAGCCTAAAAATTCGGGCATTTGCTTGAATGCGTCTGAGCTTCTATTAACGATGCCGTCATTACAGCATTTGAGGTACATGTAAACCTGAAAAGGTTTTACCAATTTATGATGGAAAACGTAGGTAGCAAATTCTGTGGGTACTTGCTGATATGTCCTTTTAAAGTCCGTGTTCATTCTTTCTTTACTGTCAGTATATAAATTATTCGTCCGCTTGCTTTTTTAAAAGCAAAATTTGTTCATTCTTCATACAGCAGTTTTGGTTTGATTTCAGTTTTCAAAGGATGGCTTCTGAGCAGAAGCAATCATTGTTGGTTCTTACGGCGAGGTTATTAAGCAGCGTTCTGCTTGTTTCCTTCCAGCACCTTCATCACATCCTTTCTTGAATAGTAGATAGTGCCACCCATTTTTGTAAATGGCAAAGTTCCATTTACTCTCAGGTTTTGTAATGTGCCGGGTGAGCAAGCTAACATGTTCATTACATCGGCGCTTTTCAACCATTCTTTTTGTTCCGTAGCAGGGCTTAAAAACTTTTTGAGTTCATCAATAAGCTCTACCTTTAAATCCTGAAAATCCTTTTTTGTGACTAACTCTAACTGCATTGTTTTTTATCATTTAGTTACAATAATTCCTCTCTAATAAGGATAAGACAAATTTACCCAATTTTGACGCTAATATTATTAGTATTTATCCACACAATATTCACTATTCCCCAATAAAACCGGGCATTTTTCCACAAATTGGCATATCTGATATTTTAGACAAAATATTTAGTAATAGTTAAGCAATTTTTATTTTAACTGTACTGTTGACCAGGTTCATTTTTTCTTTCAGCAATGCCATATCGTTACTTACTTTTTTATCTAACACTTTTGCATAATGTTGTGTAGTACGAATTGATTTATGCCCTAACATTTTTGAAACACTTTCAATCGGCACATCATTTTGCAGTGTTACAGTAGTAGCGAATGAATGACGGGCAATATGAAATGTGATGTTCTTTTCTATTTCACACACCGCAGCAATTTCTTTTAAGTAATCATTCATCTTTTGATTGGAGTTTACCGGTAGTAATTTTTTTTCTGCACAGCATTTTGGATGGCTGGCATACTTATCTAAAATTGCCTGGGCAGATGGTAAGATTGGAATACTGGAACGGGTATCTGTTTTTGTACGGTTTACTTTTATCCATCTTTCGCCATCAATACCAATGATAACATGGTCCCTTGTGAGCTTCTTTACATCGCTGTAAGCAAGGCCAGTAAAGCAACAGAAAAGAAATACATCCCTTACCTGTTCTAATCTTGATGTGGCAAACTCTTTATCAGCGATTGCCTGGATTTCATGCTCATGTAAAATTTCTCTTTCAACTTCATTCAAACGAAAACGATAATTAATGAAAGGGTCTTTATCTATCCAGCCATTGCCGAGACATATACGCATTATCTTTTTAAAGTTGGTGAGATACTTAATGGCAGTATTGTGTGAACACTTGCGGACAGCTTTTAAGAAATATTCATACTCGGTAATGAACTCATGATTAACCTGCTTAATAGGATAGTCGGAAACGTTATACTTGTATTCAATAAATTCTTTGGTGTGATTTAATGCAGTTGCATAACGTTCATGTGTACCAAAAGAATATTCCTTGCCGATTAAAGATTTCATCTGGCTGTTGTGATACTGAAAAACTTCCATGATAGTTTTACTTTTCTCAGTAATACCGAAGTAGGAGTTTTTAACTGTATCAGCAGTTATTGTTTTGCCGGTTTCCAGTAACCGATTGTAGTGTTGAAAAAGTGATGTACGAACTGCCATGATGTGGGCATTCAATCCACGGATTTCTTCCGTATTTCCTTTTGCTACTCCTGCCTTGTTTATCCATTTATCCGGTTCAATAAACCGCTTCAGGGAAAACTCAGTTCTTACCTCATTGATGGTAATCCTGGCATAGATAGGAGCCTTGCCAAACTCGTTCTTTTTTGAAGATTTTACCTGAAAAGACAGGTGCATTGCGTTGTTCATTTTTCGTCCGATTTATGGTTATAAATTTACTAAAAACATTGGGATTTTAAGCCAACGAAATATCCACAAAATGCAGACTGGTAAAGGATTTCAGCGTTTTGGCGAGACCTTGAAAAGTGGAGTGAAAAGGTCTCGATTTAGACCATTTTCTTTGAGAGTTTTTGAATGATTTGGGGAGTACCCAAAATAAAAAACCCTTGCCACCATTGAGTTTGCAAGGATTTAATACTTTTTGAATAGTGTTTCAGCGGAGAGAGAGGGATTCGAACCCCCGGAAGCTTTCACTTCAACGGTTTTCAAGACCGCCGCATTCGACCGCTCTGCCATCTCTCCGGCGCAAAAGTAAGGGTACAAGTTTTTTACTCCAAAAAAATATCCAATTGAACTTTGAATCACTTGGTATAATAGATTTGGCAAAAAAACAAATGAAAAAACTCTTTCTTGTTACCCTTTTAACAACACTATCCGTTTTAACCCATTCCCAATCCTCCTCCATTTTCTGGGGCGATGATATGAAGATCAAACGGGGCACTACCGAACTGAATATAATTACTGCAGATAAAACCGGTGTTTATGTACAGGAAGGCGGCGTAAGGTATTTTACCATCGGCAGACGCAATATGACCGGCGTGAAATTCAGGAAGTTTGATAAGTTTTATAACGAAGTATATGAAGAAGACTTCAAACAGGAACTTAAAGGTAAAGAGCTCAACCGTATTATTCCCTTTAAAGATAAGCTCTTCATTTTTGCTGATGACTATGATAAAAAAGAGAAACGATACATCACATTTGCCGCAGAAATAGATAAAAACTCAGGAAAGCTAAAAGGCGATTGGAAAGAGATTGCATCATTTGAGCGTGAAAGCAAAAATGATGATTATGAGTTTGGCATTATTCCAAGTGCCGATTCATCAGCCATGGTATTGGTGGCAGATATCAGTAACAAAGAACAGGCATCCATTAAAGTTTTGGTGATGAATGAAGCACTCCAGCAAAAGTCATCTACCATAATCAACCTCGAGTTTGCCAAAAACACCTATGAACTGGATGATATACTTGTAACGGCTGACAATAAAATTGTAGTAAGCGGTAAAGTGTTTGAAGAAGTACAGGTAAAGAAGAAAAGAACCCGGCTAATGTTCAAGAAGCTGGCGATTGAAAAATTTGATGCCACCGGAAAGAAATTATTTGATCTGCCAACAACCAGTGCAGGCAAGATTATGCTGAGCGCTAAAATTGTATCCAATAAATCAGGCGAATTATTTGTTTGCGGCTACTACTCCAATGATGCCCGTTCAAAAGAAGTAAATGGTATTGTTGTAAACAGGATCAATCCTGAAAACGGCAACATCATCATGACTACTGAAAAAATTATAGACCCTACCCTTATCGGAAATTTTATTGATGACAATGATGATGACAACGATAAAGAAACAAAGCAGTCAAAAGCAGCTTCCAAAAAAGCGGCGGATGATGATGAACTGGATGGTTTTTCATCCGATTACCGTTTCAGAAGAGCTTATATAGGACAGGATAATTCAATTCTGCTAATTGCTGAAAAGTAACGCTTTGATGTTTACACATACACAGAGTCAAACTATGTAAATGGCCGCTGGACTTACAGAACCGTAACTGTTTACCGCTATACCTGCGGCGATATAATGACTACCAAACTTGATAACCAGGGCAATATTAAATTCATTAATGTAATTCCCAAGAGCCAGATTGAGACGATACGTGGAGCAGGGCCGTATATGAGTGGCGGGGCTGGCTTTTCAAGTCAACTTTTCATCAGTGGCGGCCTTCCATTTTACAGCTCTTTTAATTGTGTGCCGTACAAAAACAAACTTGTGTTTTACTTTAATGACAATGACAAAAATATTGCCGTTACTAAAACATCCCAAACTGCAAAAGCAGTTTATAATTTCAGAAAATCAAGTTGCTATACTGTAACATTAGATCTTGAAACCGGTGCCGTTACCAGGAAAATGCTCTTTACCAATGATGATGAACCGATTGCCATGGTTCGTCATGGTATGCTCAGCAATAATGAATTATTTTTAATTGCCTTCCGCAACAGCATGCTTGGCAAATCAAGTATCAAACTGGGAAAAATAACCGTCAAATAAATAAAGCCCCGCAACTGCGGGGCTTTTATTTTTCTTCAACCGGTTTATCAATTACTACAATTAGATCGTTTAAGCTTACTGTAATAGGTATGGCACCTAACTGCACCACTGCATTTTTACCTTTTATTTCTTTTACAGTACCCACCTGTCGGTTCCTGGTCATCTTTACTTTATCACCTACTTTAACTGCACCTCCCACTTCCTCAAACTTTTCGTTGATCTTCTTATCTTTTTTTTCAGCTACCTGTTTTTGCCGCTCATGAAACAGTAATGCATTCACCTGTTTCATTACTTCCTGTTTATTATCATTCCGCTTCCATTCCTGCACAATGGCTTTGAGCTTTCGCTCTGTATCTTTTAAATAAGCCATTTTTTCTTCGGTGATTTTATTCTGATGCTTCAACAGTTCTACCTGTTGCTGATGCTTTTCCTTATCCATCACCTGCTGCATTTCTTTTTTCAGCTTTTCATTTTCACGGATTAACCTGTTGAGGTCTTTTTCTTTCTTCTCAATATGTCGTAAATCATTTTCAGCTGTGTTCAGCAGTTTATCCAAACGGAAATGATCTTCATCTACCAGTTGCCGGGCACGTTCAATCAGCTTTTTATCCAGACCGATACGTTCAGCAATGGCAAACGTATAAGAACTGCCGGGCTTTCCTATCAACAGTTTGTATAAAGGCATCAAACTCACTTCATCAAAACTCATAGCACCGTTGATGACTCCCGGTGTATGATTGGCCATTACTTTAAGATTGAGGTAATGCGTAGTAACAATCCCGAGCGAATGTTTTTTAACCAGTTCCTGCAAAATAACTTCAGCAAAGGCGCCACCAAGATTAGGATCGCTGCCACTACCCAGCTCATCTATAAAAAACAAAGTACGGCCATTGGCATTTTCCATGAAATACTTCATGTGCAGCAAATGACTGCTGTAGGTGCTGAGGTCGTATTCCAGGCTTTGTGTATCACCAATATGAATCATCAGCTGTTTGAAAAGCCCAAAAGTTGATTCAGGATGTACGGGCACCAGCAAACCACTCTGCACCATGAGTTGTAATAGCCCCACTGTTTTTAAGGTAACTGTTTTACCTCCTGCGTTAGGGCCGGAAATAACGAGTATCCTGTTTTTTTCATTCAGTGAGATGGTAGTGGGAATGGTGGGTTTGTTATTTTTTTGATTATATAGTTTGAGCAAAGGATGATAAGCCTGCTTCAGCTCCACCACCGATGCATCAGATAACATGGGGTAATTCGCCTGCATTTCAATACCCAGCCTTGCTTTAGCACGGATAAAATCATATTCACCTAAAATACTGTGATACGTAGATAGTAAGGCAGCATAAATAGATAATGAAGCTGTAAGTTCTCTAAGGATGCGATACACTTCCCGGCGTTCTTCGTTTTCAAGACTGAAAATATCATTGTTCAACTCAATGGTTTCTTCGGGCTCCACAAACACTGTTCTGCGTGTTTCACTTTCGCCATGCAGAATACCTTTTACCTGCCGCTTCTGTTCTGCAAACAGCGCCACTACCCTGCGCCCGTTTAAAAATGACTCTTCAATATCTGCTACATAACCCTGCTTCTGTAATTTTTTAAGCACCTTTTCAAACTCTCTACGCAATTCATTGCGTTTGCGATACAGGTTCATACGAATACTGCCCAATGCTTCACTGGCATCATCTTTTACAATACCACTCTCATCCAGCACATCATTGATCAGTTCCAGTATCACTTTTTCATAATAGCTGCCTTCAATTACATTACTCAGGGCAGGATAAGCTGTTCGCCGCTCTGCATCAAACCAATGAAAAATACTTTTCGCATTCTCTGCCAGCTTGCGGATGTTTACTAATTGATCTTCGCTTAAAACAGCACCGGGAATAGATAACAGCTTTAATTCCCTTGATAAATTCAAAACATAATCAGTAGGGAAATACTGGCTTTGCTCCAGCAGGAGTTTCATTTCATAGCTCTGCTGCAATTCCAGTTGTATGAACTCCTTTTTGGTATGGATGCGTAATTGAGCTGCTTTCTCTTTTGCATACTCCGTTCTGCAATGAGCCAGCAATAATGCTTTCACCTTTTCAAATTCTAATTGAACCAATGCCGATTCAGGAAACACCCGCATACTCAAATCTCGTTTATAATGCGGGCAAAGGTACTATTGTTGTTCTTTCAGCAGACACTTACAAAAACATTTATAATCGTCAACAAAATACAAGGTTATTGGTTGTATTGTTTGCTTTAACTTGAGCCCATGCATGCTGCTATTACCATTGTACGCTATAAAAAAAGATTTATCTATTTTGCTGTATCTGCGATGGGCATCCATAGCCTGTACCTGTGGTTTAAAAAATCAGTTCTTTTTCATAAAACATTAGGCTGCGGCAAAGGCGGCACGTTCAGTAAAGCTCCTGATTGGCAGCAATGGGGTTTGCTGGTTGTAAAGGAAGATCTTTCCCGTTTTGTTGAAAAAGATATCAATCACCTGCAACTGATTAAAGAACTCTATGGTTCCTTTATTGCGGACTGGTATCGTTTGTTTGGTTGTGAACTCTGGACGGTGATACTGGAACCGATTGAAGGCCACGGTACCTGGAACGGTAAAAAAGCTTTTGGCAACCTGCCGCCTAAAAGCAGTTATGAAGGGCCGATTGCTATTCTTACCAGGGCTTCTATTCGTATCAACAAACTCCATCGCTTTTGGGCACATGTAGAAGGAGCTGCAGAAGAAATGACCCGGGCTGATGGCTTTCTTTTTTCGCAGGGTATTGGTGAATGGCTGTGGGTAAGGCAAGCCACTTTATCATTCTGGCAAAGCAAAGAACAAATGAAAAACTTTGCTTATAAAATGAAGAATCATAAAGAGATTATTCAAAAAACACGAGAAGAAAAATGGTATAGTGAAGATATGTTTGTTCGCTTTAAGGTATTAAAAACAACGGGCTCTATCCGTGGAATAGAGCCCGTTCAGTTATTTCAAAAAACAAATGATTAATTCTGTGCCTTGTCTGAAAGACGGTTCATTGCTAACTGATACTGCAGAATCATATCACTCATAATATTGATGGTTTCACCAAGATTCAGATCGGTTTTACGTACTCTTAAGAATGCAGTATTACGTTCTTTCTTTTGTACATCTTCCCCAATAGCTGCAAGATCGGCATTGAGATTACTGATATTTAATTCAGCAGGAAGCTTGGTTAATATATCAATAGCTCGGATCGTATTATTCAGCTGCTGTTTTTCCTGGCGGAATTTATCCAGCTTTAATGAAAATACTTTGTCGTTATACTTTTCAAGCCAGTTGCTGTATTCTTTGATAGAGGTGTATGCTTTATTTTGCTTAATGCGTTCATTGCTGCGTTCAATAATCTCCGTAAAGCTGTAACCATTGCTCCATGCTTTGTATTGAGTGCTTGCAATTTCATCCCAAGGTAATGCAGCAGGCTCATCTTTTTCACGGAGTTTGAGATACTCATATTGATCTGGTAACACAATATCAGAGGCTACACCTTTCAATTGTGTACTGCCACCATTGATGCGGTAAAATTTCTGTAATGATAATTTCAGAGAGCCCAATTCAGATGGATTATTACTCGTCCAACTGGTACGCTCCAGGTCAATGCTGCGTTGAACAGTTCCTTTACCATAAGTAGTAGTACTTCCAACTACCAATCCTCTTTTGTAATCTTGTATGGCTGCTGCAAATATTTCGGAAGCTGAGGCACTGAACTCGTTTACCATTACTACTAAAGGCCCGTTCCAGAGTACGTTATTATCTCTGTCACGCAATACAGTTGGGGCTTCATCACGGCTTTTCACCTGAACAATAGGGCCGTTCTCAATAAACAAACCCACCATTTGCACAACATCCATCAGGGAACCACCTCCGTTATTACGAAGATCAAGAATGATTCCTGAAACGCTTTCTGCTTTCAGCTTCGAAATTTCACGGGCCACATCGGCTGCACAACGGGCGCCATTGGGATCGTTGAAGTTGGCATAAAACTCGGGCAGATAGATATAGCCGATTTTTGAGTTACCGCTGCCGGTAATCACTGCACTTTTAGCAAATGTTTCATCCAGGTTAATTTTTTCCCGGATCATTACAACAACTTTGATGGAGCCGTCGGGCTTTTTAATCGTCAAACGAACTTCAGTACCTTTTTTACCACGAATAAGACGAACGGCATCGGGCACTTCAAAACCGGTAAGATCCTGTGGTTCTTCAATTCCTTGTCCTACTTTTAATACAATGTCACCAATTTGTATAACACCGCTTTTGTAAGCAGGGCCACCGGTAACAATGGTTGCAATTTTGATATTGTTGTTTTCATCTTCAGTAAGCGAAGCACCGATTCCAAAGAACTCGCCGCTCATGCTTTCATCAAACGAACGTTTTTCAACCGGTGGAAAATAGTTGGTATGAGGATCCATACTTCCGGCAATGGTATTTACCAATAAGCTGAAACGATCATCATCTTTGAAACGATTTCTGAAACGGTCAAACATTTTGTCGTAAGCCTTCAGCACTTTTTCACGGGCCTCTTTTTCAAGTTCTGCTGTGGTTTTTACAACAAAGTTTTCTTTGCCTTTATTTTTCTCCTGGTTTTCCAGGGCATCTACATAACGGTTGAGTACTTCGTATTTTATTTTCTTACGCCATACTTCTTTACGGGCCGCTTCAGTTTTTGGAAACACCTGTTTGTCGTAATCATCTACATACGTTTCATCCACATTAAAATCAAAAGGCTTTTGTAAAAGTTCCTTGTAGAGCGCTGCCACTTCTTCTACCCTTTTTTTATACGCTTCATTGATGGCATAAAAGGACTCCAGGCGGGCACCATGAATTTCATCATCAATTTTTGTTTCAAACTTTTTGAATTGCTCCACATCAGCTGCGAGGAAATAGTTTTTATCCGGATCCAGTGATTTGAGGAATTGCTGAAACACTTCTTTTGAAAAAGCGTCGTCAATTTTCTTGGGGCTGAAATGTCCTTCTTCCAGCATTTCACCTACAAGTACAAGAATACGCTCATAGCGGTTCGTAGGAATTTTACGGGTTGCGGATGACTGTACTGCGTAAAAAATTCCACCTCCAACTACCAACAGTAACAGTATAAATAAACTCTTTTTACTAAACATATAGGATATGAGTTTTGACATAAATGAATAAGAGTAAAAATAGCAATAAATGCGGAGGGATAACGAACCCGTTCGTGTATTTATTGGCTTTTAACAGGAGATTTAGGATAAACGGGTGTAAAAATGGGCGGGGAAAGGTAGTAAAATGTCGGGATGATTGGATTCGAACCAGTCCACCACTGCGGGATCCGGAACGAACTAAGTTCTAATATTATGCTAGTGATTGAGTGAGATTATTTGTAAAGAAGTCGGGGCAATAAGACAAATTTCGAACAATTTTTTTACAGATTTGAACAAATTAAATTATAGTTTACAACATAAAATAAAGACATAATTATTTAACGATACAGAAATTAATAAAGTCATTATAATCTTACAAATATTGATAAACTTTAAACATTGGACATTTTTTTAATATCACATTGAAGATATGTTATTTACAAAACATATTTAAATTTTTATATTAACAACAATCCGATTACTCCCCCAATATAAATAAGCACAGCAATCCAGGAATCAATTCCCATTCCCCATTTTCGTTTTGGGGATTGAATTATCATACCCAGCAGATAAACTGCCGTAAGCACTATGGACAGAGAGGTTAGATAAATATCTGAATTATGAGCATCTGTTAAGATGGACCTCCCGGCCAAAATATTAGCCACAAAAAACAATGTAGGCAAAAAAGAATTACCCCCAAAAATATCACTGATAAGTGGCGGATATCTTTTATGTTTTACAAAAGCCAGGCCACCTGATATTTCAGGTGTTGCCGTAATTAATGAGAGTATGGTGGCCCCAAATACAACTCCGGATATATTATAATGAGCAGCAATTTTTTCACCTGTATTAGCAAGTAGTACACCAAAAAACAGAATAATTAGAGCAACAATTATAAGTTGTATTAAAGCACTTTTCTTTGTCAGCTTTGTTCTATGAATCATTTCACATTCGATTTTGGGCAGCATCTTTTGTGCTTCACACTGTTTAATAACGAAAAGGCTTAATATCCAGGAGCCTAATATCATTGCTTCAATAGGGGAGACATTCTGCATAACAAATTTTTCATCAAACCGTGACCCCATAATAACCAATGCTAAAATAGCACATAAGAAAAGACCCTGAGCAATAGAGTTTCTGTTTGATGTAAGTGTTGAC
Source organism: Lacibacter sp. MH-610 (assembly GCF_045780045.1). Classification (NCBI taxonomy): domain Bacteria; kingdom Pseudomonadati; phylum Bacteroidota; class Chitinophagia; order Chitinophagales; family Chitinophagaceae; genus Lacibacter; species Lacibacter sp. MH-610. Next base: position 2,382,188 of record NZ_CP116002.1, on the reverse strand, counting down.
AGCGGCTTATCTTCATTCTTTCTTGAAGCAAAATCAAACAAAACAAGCAACACAGTCTGTATCGCAATGCCACCCAAAATATTCCCTAAGGCTAATGATGTATCACCTTTTTGAACACCTATAACTACAATAACAATTTCGGGAAGGTTTGTGACAATGGCAAGCATTATAGTACCACCAAAAGCATCGCCCAGGTTGAACTCATCTGCAATAAATTCTACAATAGCCGAAAGCTTGTTACTAAAATACCAAATTACTGCCCCGGAAAAGAGGAACAACAGTACACTTTGCGTAATGGAAAGCTGAAGGTTCATTTTTATTGCTTTGTGTATATTAGAAAATTGATTTGCTCTTCAGCCATATCATAAAAAGAAAGAGACTTAAACAATGAGAATAGCACAGATAGCTCAGTACATGCTATTACTAACTTTTTTTTACTCCCAAAGCAGGCCGTCATATACTTTTCTGTTTCTATTGTATCAATTGCCTCACCTGCATACACTTTAGTTCTCAACTTATCAATCATCAGTTTTATTTCAGAATTAATTGACAAGCAGCTAATACCTGCTTTGTTAAAATAATCAGCAATATACATTGATTCCATTGTATACATTGTACCTAAAAGATATATTTCTTTTACCGAATGACGAAGCAACTGAGCAGCCATTAGCTGTAGCGGATGTACAATAGAAAAACTGAAGACTGAATGTTCCAATATTTTATCCAATGTCTCATGTATGGTGATATTGGGCATCAACAAATTTAGTACGCCTGCCTCTTCAAAATAATTGAGGTATGGCATCAGTGCATCTTCAAGTTTTTTAAACTGATTGGGCAGATATGGGTTGATTTTATTAAAATCAGCATTTACTAAAATAGAAGGGAAAGTACTGTATCCACCTTTCTTTTTACTATACTCTTCATTAAGCCTTTTTAAGTAGTGCAGCGTTGAAACAGCACCCAATCCTAAAATACCTGTCTTAATTTCTTCCATTACTAATGTCTGAGAAGTATATAATCAGCAAACAAATTGTTGCTGTCTGTAACTTTTTCTACCCAGGTAATATCTGTTTTGGATAATATCTTTTTAATAATACTATCGTTATATTTCCTGGATACTTCTGTATGTATCAGCTCTCCTTCTGTAAAGAAAAAAGTATGGCCGCTTACGTTTACTTCTTGAGACCTTTTACTTCGTAAATAGCTTTTTGCTATCCCCTCATTTTCATCATAAACAGGGTAATGTTCAAACTCCTTTACATCAAAATTTCCATCTAACTCCCTGTTTATCCTATGCAGCAGGTTAAGGTTAAATGCTGCTGTTATACCCTGAGCATCATTATACGCAGGTAATATTAATTCTTTGGGTTTTGTTAAATCAACACCTAAAATAAGTTTATCTCCGGGATACATATTTGCGCCCAACTGGTAAATAAACTCTGTAGCTTCATCATCGGGCATATTCCCGATGTTTGAACCAAGGAATAAAATAATCTTTTTATTACCATCCTGTTTAAGCCTGCTCAATGACTGAAAATATTCCATGTGCATGGGCTTAACCTTTAGTTCAGGCAGCTCTTTTAAAAGCATGTTTTCTAAACCCTCTAACGCATTTAAAGAAATATCAACGGGATAATACTCAAAGCTAAATTTGCGTAACTGTAACTCCCTTAACAAGTGAATTGTCTTTGTTCCATCTCCTGCTCCCAATTCTATAATATCATATTTTTCCTCCTTTTCTAACTGCATTGCAGCAATGAGTTCACTGGTTTTGTCTTGAAAAATATCCATCTCGGCCCTGGTGAGATAATACTCCGGCAGCGCCATTATTTTTACAAAGAGTTCATCGCCTGTGGCATCATAAAAATATTTTGATGATAGTTTTTTTTGAGGCTTGTTGCTTAACCCTTCAAGCACATCTTTTCTGAAATTTTCCTGCATTATTATTTCTTTAATCAATTTTCTATTAACACTACAGCACCCAGGCCCCCATCGGCACATACGCTTATTACTGCTTTTTTTCCTTTGCCCAATAAATGAAGCGACTTTACCGTCTGGCTAAGTATTCTTGCACCTGTGGCACCAAATGGGTGCCCAATGGCAATGCTGCTTCCGTTAGGGTTTAATTTTTCCATAGGAAATTTTCCAAAACTAAAATCTGTTCCTGCTTTTTTTAGATGGGTTGCATCTTCTAAGTTTTGAATGGTGGCCAACACCTGTGAAGCAAATGCCTCGTGTATTTCCCAAATATCTATATCATCATATTTTAACCCATGCCTATGTAACAGCCGGGGTATAGCAAATGTGGGAGCCATTAATATTCCTTCTTCCTCAATATTTACACCAGCCATTTCCCAATCAATTAATCTTGCCTTATAGGGTGTGCTTAATTTACCCACAGCATTTTTTCCAGCCACCCATACTCCGGCAGCGCCATCTGTATATAATGATGAATTGCCTGCTGTTATTGTTCCTTTATCTGCAATGTCAAATGCCGGTTTTAAATGGGCAATGGATTGCACCGATGTGTTTTTTCTGGGTATCTTATCTTCTTTAATATTGTTAACTGGAAATACCAAATCATCATAAAACCCTTTTTCTTTTGCAGCAAAATATTTCCTATGGCTATCTACAGCCAATTCATCCTGCTTTTGTTTTGAAATATGCAGCCGGTAATCGGTAATTTGGGCATGTTGCCCCATACTTTTTCCGGTACTGCGGTTTACCCTCGGAACATAGTCAATGCCAAAAGAAAATATACCGCCAAGTAATTTAAGTTTTGCAAAAAAAGATTTTGCAGTACTCCATTTTTTTAACCATGCAGAAAATTTTGCATTAACTGCAACCTGTAAATTACTGGGGCTTTCTACACCTCCGGCAATTGCAATTTCATGGTTTGTAATCATAGATGCCGCCTGTATAGCAGCAACTAAAGAACTGCTACAGGCCAGGATGGTAGTGAATGATATAGTTTTTTCATCCAGCATAGAATCCATTACTGCTTCTCTTGCGATATTGCTGTACTTTACATTTTGTATAACCGTACCCCATATTACATAATCAGGGTTGATGCTTTCCTTTTTGTGCATTTCATTCAATACTTCTCTGGATAAATAGAGGCTATCGTATTGGGCTAATTGCTGTCCTGCTTTTGCAAAAGGCGTTCTTAACCCTGTAGCTATCCATATCTCTCTTTCTAATTGCATTTTAACTTATCTCCTTTAAATTTTCTAATGTTGTGGGTATTAATTCAGATATGGTTGGGTGCAGCACCATCGTATCCCTGATTAATGTATAATCTACACCGGCACTCATTATGTTGAGAAGGCTGGTTATTATCTCATCGCCACCGGTACCCAGCACACATGCCCCAATAATTTTATTGGTATCAGCGTTTACCAAAACTTGTATAAAGCCATAGGTTTCTCCTTTTTCCTTTGCCCTTGCAATTCTACTCATCTCTCTTTTACCTTCTAACAGTTTAATACCTTTGGCTAATGCATCTTTTTTCGTCATTCCGGCCCTGCCGAGTGGCGGGTCAACAAATAGTCCATATGTCATAATGCGGTCAGATATTTTTCTGCTGCCATCACCAAATAAAAAATTTTCCACTACCTGGTAATCGTTATAGGCAGTATGTGTAAATGCACCCTTGCCATTGCAATCGCCCAAAGCAAAAATCCCTTCTACACTTGTTTGGCAAAAATCGTTTACAGTAATAAATCCTCTTTGGTCTGTTTGCAGGGATGTATTTTGCAACTGTAATAAATCAGTATTGGGCAACCTGCCAATAGCGAGGAGCAAATGTGTGCCTTTAATTTTCTGCGAATTGTTTATGGTTACTGTATAAGTATTGCTGTCATAAGCCGGGGCTATTGATGTTGCATTTAAAATAAACTCTACACCATCAGCTTCCATAAATGTTTGAATGGTTTTGCTTACCTCCTCATCTTCCCGGCTAATAATATTTTCTCCTCTTTCAATAATGGTAATCTTGCTGCCAAAACGCCTGAACATTTGCCCAAACTCCAAACCGATATAACTGCCGCCTATTATTATTAAATGTTCAGGCAATTCAGTAAGGTCCAAAATGTTTTCATTGGTAAGCACATTCATACCCTGGTATTCTTCAGGTATAATGGCCCTGCCGCCCACATTAATAAATATTTGCTGAGCCGTTAATTGTTCACCATTTACTTCAACCTGGTAATTGGAAATAAACTTAGCTTCCCCTTCAATGAAGGTAATGTTTTCATTATCTGATAAGCCTGAACGTATGCCAGTAACTGATTTTGCTATCAGGTCATCTTTACGTTTTTTTATGGCATTTATATTTGCAGTAAAGCTGCCTTCAAAATTTACCCCCATATCACCTGCATGTTGTAAATCCCACATTCTTCTTGCAGATGCTACGTAGGTTTTTGTAGGTGTGCAACCTACATTGAGGCAGGTGCCGCCTACTTGCTTTTTTTCGATAAATGCTACTTTTTTCCCTTTTGCTGCTAAAGAAAAAACTAATGGAGTGCCTGCCTGCCCGGAGCCAATAATTATTGAATCAAATAATTTCATACTGAGTATCTATTTTAAAATTTTATTTTCAAGAATATTATGACCTGAATTTTAATTTGGCAATGATAGCGGGGGATAATGCTGCAGCATAGCCTGCACTGTCTGTAAGCACCCCTTTTATGCCACAGGTAGTTTCTATTGCAAAAGCTTCCGCCAAATCTTCGTAGTTAGAATCCCCGTCAAAACGGTGGTACTCCACTACATTAAAGTTTTCTGCATCAAATGCCTTTTGTAATGCCGGGCAGTAAATACTGTTTTCCTGCAAATTGAAATCATATTCAAAGCCCCGTTTGTTCAAATCAGTAATGGCTTGTGTAAGTGTTGCGTATGTAACCATGTTATATAATTTTTTATGCTACTGTTTTTGTTGTAAAGATTCATTAAGCTTACCCCAGGTGGTAATAATGTCCTTTGTGTAATTATCAGGCGCAGCCGATTCTTTCAGCTTATCATTTTTAAACCAGCCTAACTGTGTAGGGCTTAAATATTGTTCTACATTTTCACCATATGGTATTGCCTGGTTTATTTTAGTACGCTGTGCTGGCGAAAGCGGCAGGTAACGAAATGCTGTTTGCTTCAGGTAATATTGGGGGTCTTTATCAGTTCTGAATCCTGTTGAAGATTCAATAGTATAAAACCCTTGCTGATTCGCATATTCGTCAAGTTCCTTTTCTGTACTTATGGTTGGGTCATATACAATTTTTACCACTTCTTTTGAATCAACAAAGCCAGCTTCTGTACTGATAACCGATTTTTGCTGTGCTAATGAAGTTTCGCCTGACCAAAAGCAAGGCGTTTCATAAATTTTTGTTTTTGTATAGCCAAACAAAAGGTTAATGTCCTTTTCAAGCAGGTTAATATATTTCGGTTCTTTGATATTTTTATTAGCCAACGTCTCCTTTATTTTAAAAAGCATTGATACCGGCTCATAGTTATCCTCCAGTTTGGGAATAATGTCTTTCCCCGTTTCATCTACAAAACGTGCCACCGGATTATTCCAGGAAGGTTCATTATACAGTTTTAAAATTTCCGCATCACTACCTGGCCGGTTGTTATATATGGCTAGCGGTATAAATTCATTCTCAATTAAATCAACCATCAAAGGATGGCTGAGAACATTTCTGCCATAATTAACGCAAGTAGCACAGCCGGGTATTTCCTGAAAAAATAATAAAACAGGCTTACCGGTTTCTTTACTTTTTTGCAAAGCATCCTTGTAATTCCTGTGCCAACTTACTTTTCCCAGTTCTATATTCTGTTTTTGCGGATTTGTTTTTTCCATATTTTCTGCTGTAATTACCCTGTTATTTTGAAAGCTGCAAGCAGTAAGACCTATTAGAATAAGAAGCCCTGCTAGCTTGTGTACATTCTTGTTTAGTAAATCCATTTTTATACAAAAACGCTAATTAAATAAAACTTCCAAACCGTTCAAAGTGGCAGGTATAGCCATTAGGCCTTCTCTTCAAATAATCCTGATGCTCTGGTTCTGCCGGCCAAAAAGTAGAGTAGGGCTCCAATGTGGTTACTACTTCGCCTTCCCAACGCTTTGAGTCATCTACAATTTTTATTATTTCTGCCGCTGTTTGTTTTTCTTCATCGTTCTGAAAAAAGACAGCAGAACGATAGCTTGAGCCAATATCATTGCCCTGCCTGTTAACCGTTGTGGGATTATGAATACGAAAGAAGTAATCTAATATTTCCCTGAAATTTGTTACCGATGCATCGTAAGTAAGTTCAATACCCTCTGCATGCCCCGGATGATTTCGGTAGGTAGGGTTTTCGTTTTGCCCGCCAATATAACCTACTTCGGTATCCTTAATACCCGGCCTTACCCTGAAGAGTTCTTCCATACCCCAGAAACAGCCACCTGCGATGTACGCTTTTTTAAGATTTTCCATTTTTATTTATTTGATTGATTGTTTAAAAAGATTGTAAGCGCATGCCAATATTCTGTATAGTTGGGTGTAGCCTCCCAAAGTGATTTACTACCATGCCGTCCTTCATTTTTGGGAATAAATAGCTGACCCAGCCCATGTGGTATAGCGTTAAATATTTTTTCCCAACTATGCACTTCCCCTTTTGATGAGGTACATAATACAGGAATTGTTATTTGTGCAGCCCATTCGGATACAATTTTTTTATCGTACACAAAATATTCTCCCGGTGAAAAAGATATTGCACCTGAAAATATATCGCCATATTTAGCAGCCATTACTAATGCAACCGATGCTGAATAAGAACTGCCTAAAATGATTTTTTTAGAAGCAGGGAATTGCTGTGTTAAGTAATGGATACCTGCTTCAATATCTGGCACCGCATCAACATACTTTAATGGGAAATTTTTGCTATGTGCAAAACGAGCAGTTTGATTTTGAACTCCATTTACTTCGTTGCCACTTCGCTGGTCAAGTGCTAAACAAGAAAATCCTAATGATAACAATTTTGGCGCTGTTTCAATATACTCACCCCTGCTATATCCTGCCTGGTGGCAAAGTAATAGTACAGGAGCAGATTTATTCTCATGCTGATATAAATCCGCTGTTACCTCCACATTGTCTGCACTGTTAAATTTAATTGTTTTCATTTTCCATTATTAAATGTGTTGTAAAATATACCGGGCCACTTACTGTTTTATGCACCGGGCATTTTGAAGCAATTTCTTTTAACTTCAATTGTTGCTCTTCAGTAAGATTACCTACCAGTTTTATTTTTTTAGTGATGTGGTCAATCTTACCCATCTCTTCAATATCCAGCCCAATCTCTTCTGCATGTTTTTTGGCATAGGTGAGATAGACGAATACTTCCTGTAAATCCCATTTGCTTCTTTGTGCATATAGTTTTAAGGTAAGGGCAGTACAAGAGCCGATAGAAGCAACTAATAGTTCGTAAGGTGATACACCTAAATTATTGCCGCCAAAATCTATGGGCTCATCCCCAATAATATGATGCGATGATGTATAGATATGATTGGTGTAAGGCACCATCGTTTCATGATAAACAAGTACCTGCTCGCCATTTGTATCTTTCTGGTTTAATGAGGCGCTTTCTTCAATAGCAACATAACGTTTTACCCAGGTGCCAATCACATCTGCCACATAAAATGCATCATCCTTATTGGTAAGTAAATGGTCTGCACCATCAAGGCTAATAAAGCTTTTTGGATGTTTGGCTTTGTGATAGAGGGATGCTGCATTTTCAATTTCTACAATTTTGTCTTGTGGCGAATGTAATATGAGCAATGGTTTTCTTAACCTCGCCACTTCATCTTCCACATGATGGGTTTCTAAATCGTCTATGAATTGCTTTCTAATTGTAAATGGCCTGCCACCAATAGCAAGCATTGCATAACCTCTTTTATCAATTGTTTCCTCCAGGTTTCCAAAATGTTTTGTTACATGCCTTGCATAAGATGGGGCCGCAATACTTATTACAGCTTGTATATTGGGTAAGCGGTTGGCAGCTATTATTGCAGCAGCCCCACCCAATGAATGTCCTATTAAAATAGTGGGGGCTACATAGTTTTCTGTAAGAAAAGAGTTGATGTCTTCAATATCAGAAATATTGTTGGAAAAATTTGTCTCGCTAAAATCACCTTCGCTATGGCCAAGCCCTGTAAAATCAAAATTAAGAACACTGATGTCTTTACTTGTAAGTGCATTAGATATATTTTTTACAATAGCCAGGCTTGATGAGCAGGTAAAGCAGTGTGCAAAGATGGCGATGTTCTTTACAGCTCCTTGTAAAGGCTTTACCATGTGAGCCGACAACGTCTCACCATTTCTATTTTTGATATTGATATTAATTGTATTCATCTAAAAGCAACCCGATTTTATTTTACTAATCTAATTCCACCATACATCCATCTCATATCAGGATGAAAAAAATTACGGTATGTATTTCTGCTGTGATTAAGCGGTGTAACAACAGAAGCTCCTCTCATCACCATTGTATTCACCATAAACTTCCCGTTGTACTCACCCAACGCACCGGGAGCCTTATTAAAACCAGGGTATGGCAGATAAGCACTATTTGTCCATTCCCACAATTGCCCCCATTGAAAATGGGCCGAGGCTACTTCCCATTCAAACTCTGTAGGAAGGCGCATGCCTTTCCATTCTGCAAAGGCAAAGGCTTCATAAAAACTAATATGCTTTACCGGTTCATTAAGGTTTAGTTCCTGCAGACCATGTAAATCATACTCATGCCATTTTCCCTCTATCAAATGCCAATATAGCGGGGCGGTTATTTTATTGTTGTTAACCCAGTGCCACCCATCATCATGCCAGTAATTGAAGTTGGAGTAACCGCCAGCGTTTATAAATTCAAGGTATTCGCCATTGGAAACAGGATTAGCTGCTATTTCAAATTCATTGATATATACTTTGTGTTTGCCCAGTTCATTATCAAAACAAAAACTTTTTCCATCGCTCCCTATCTCATAAATACCTTCACTTACAGGGATAAATTTTTGCGGAGCAGTAATGGGCTTTAATGTGAATCTATCGGCGTATACAGGAAAAGTTGGCTGATGCCCTAAAATAAATTTAATATCATAAGCCAATAACTCCTGGTGCTGCTCTTCATGGTTAATACCAATCTCAATAATTTGCAATGCCTCATGAGATACAGGCTGGCTCAGTAATTCATTCATTTGTTCATCTACATAGGCACGGTACGCAAACACTTCTGCTACCGATGGCCTTGTCATTAACCCACGATTGGGCCGGAATACCCTTTTCCCGATATTATTATAATAGCTGTTAAACAGGTAAGAAAAATCATCATTATATACTTTGTAACCATTTTTGTAAACAAGCAAAACAAACTGCTCCCAAAACCATGTAATATGTGCAAGGTGCCACTTGGGTGGCGATACAAATGCAACGGGCTGCACCGAAAAATCTTCGGTGATGATTGGCTTTACCAAAGCCTCACTGTACTTTCTAATCCGTATAAATCTGTCTTTAATACTCTCCATCTACTTGTAATTTGTTTTTTTAGTAAGCAATTTGGTAATCAATTCAAATAAAAGCTCTATTACAACAGCAAGTACAGCAGCAGGTATGGCGCCTTTCAATATCAATTCAGTATTGTTTAATGCCAGCCCGGTTACAATATACTCTCCAAGGCCGCCTGCGCCTATAAATGCAGCCAGCGTAGCTGTACCTACATTGATAACTGAAGCTATCCTAATACCTGAAAGAATAGTAGGCAACGCAAGTGGTAACTCTACCAGCCTCAGTTTTTGTTTTTGATTTAATCCAATAGCAGTAGCTACATTTTTTAGTTGTGGGTCCACAGTTTCAAGCCCGGTAATTGTGCTGCGAAGTATTGGTAGCAATGCATAAATACACAAGGCTAAAATTGCAGGCTTTGAACCAATACCTAACAGGGGAATAAGCAAAGCCAGCAGCGCAATTGAAGGGATGGTTTGTAAAATTCCGGTAAGGTATAGTACCGGCTTTAATAACAACTTGCGCCTATACAAAAACAATCCTAATGGCAAGGCAATAATAACAGCTATAAACACCGACAGAAATGTGAGAAACAAATGTTGCGAAAGATGTTTCAATAAATCGCCCCAATAACCTGAAGTTTGTTTTTTTGCAACTTTAGTTAGCCCTTTCTTGTTAAGAAAATCATTGGCTATTATTGAAAAATCTTTTTGGGCATATAAGGCCAGGGCATTCATTTCCTGCATTTCATTTTCAGTAATAAGGTTACCCAGTTTATCTATTGCCAGTTTTGCTTTATCCGGTAATGATGATGAATAAAAACCCAGGGCAGCATAGTCAGGAAAAAAATGTTTATCATCCTGTAATACCCTCAGGTTATACTTTTTTATTTCCCCGTCAGTAGAATATGCATCGGTAAAATCAATTTTGTTACTGTTCAAAGCTGTGTAAGCCAGCCCATGCTCAATACCCTTTACCGAATTTGTAATACCATAAGCAGCAGCAAGGTTTTTCCATCCATCCTGCCTTTCCAAAAACTCATAACTGATTGCCCCGGATAAATTTTTTTGCAAAGCCAAATCAGAAATTTTTGAAAGGCTGTATTTTTCGGCTGTTACTGCATTTACAACAACAGCATAGGTATTATTAAAGCCGAATGGCCTTGATGCAGCAAGTGAATATTTTTTTTCTAGTTCTGATTTTATGCTATCTAAAGAAATCCTTTCTGTGTGCTTTAATATTTCAGATGAGATAGTGCCGCTATACTCCGGGTACACATCTATTTGTTTTGTTCGCAATGCTTCAAAGGCTACAGATGTGCCTCCCAGGTTAAATTTTCTTTCAACCGTAAAGCCTTCCTGTTCTAAAAGCTGCGAAATTATTTCGCTGAGTATATAGCCTTCATTAAAATGCTTTGCCCCCACCACAATTTTTTGTTGAGCTACGCTATTAAATGCCAATAGCAAAAAAGTGATATTTAAAATCAGCCTTTTCAAATGTGCTGTTCTTTAAACTCGTTTTGAATGGTAGTTAATAACGACTTTGCCCCCTGCTTGTAAATTTTACCTTCATTTAGCCATACAAACTCATCGCATAATATTTGTGCTTCTTCAAACTGGTGTGTAACTATTATTATGGAGGTAGGTTCTTCTTGCTGAATATGCAGCAGGTGGTGATAAATGCCGGATTTGGTGCGATAGTCAAGGCTTGCAAAAGGCTCATCCATCAGAACTAAAGGAGGTTCTAAAAAAAATGCACGGCAAAGGCCCACCCGTTGTTGCTCTCCGCCTGACAATTGATGTGGCTTTTTGGAAAAATAACTCTGAGGCAACTGTACCATTTCCAACAATCTTTTCAGTCTTGCATCAATTTTACTTTTGTCCTGCTGTGTAATATTTGCCAGCAAAGTAATATTCTCTTTCACGGTCATGTGCGGAAATATACCTACATGCTGCACTGCATACCCAATTTGTAAACGCAGTTTATTTCCCATCGCATAATCAAAGGACTTACCAAAAACCTGCACACTGCCTGCATCCGGCATCACCATCCCGTTTATTATTTTAAGGATGGTTGATTTTCCGCTACCGCTATACCCAAGCAGCCCGGTAATTTTTTTTTCATTAAAATCAATAGAAAAGTTATCCAGTATTTTTTTACCGGAAAAACTCAGGTTGATATTTTTTAGTGATGCAATCAATGTTGCTATTTGATTAATATTTTTTTTACTTTTTTTTGAAGAACGGGTATCACCTCACTTTCAAACCATGGGTTTTTTGCCTGCCACCTGAAGTTGAGTGGCGATGGATGTACCAATGGAAAATAGGCGGGCAGATATTTCTTATAGTTCTTTACGGTATCGGTTAAATTATCTCTATTGCCCTGCAAGTAATAATTCTGTGCATAAGTGCCGATAAGAAGCGTAAGCTGCAAATGTTTAAATTGCTTTAAAATTTTTTCATGCCATTGCGGGGCACATTCCGGCCGTGGTGGCAGGTCTCCGGTTTTTCCCTTTCCTGGAAAACAAAAGCCCATAGGTACAATGGCAAATAATGATGGGGTGTAAAACTGCTCTTCAGTTACTCCCAGCCATCTCCTTAACGTTTCACCGCTTTTGTCAAGAAAAGGAATACCGGCATCATGCACTTTTTGCCCGGGTGCCTGTCCAATAATCAGTATCCTGCTGTTTTCATTAAACTGAAATATTGGCTTTGGTTTATTGGGTAAAAACTGAATACAGGTTTCGCAAGCCAGAATTTTTTTTGCAAGTTGATTTTTCAAAATGTAAATAAATTTCTTGTTTAATAAGGAACAACCCCCTGTGCCAGTTTTATTCTTGTCCACAAATTCATATTAATAACAATGGCAGCAACCTCGGCAATTTCATCAACAGTAAAAAAACGAAGCATTTGCTGATGTGCATCATCAAATGTTTTTCCCTTTCCAATATTCAAGGCATCTGCATATAGTAAAGCAGCTTTCTCTTTTTCTGAATACAGTTCGCTTTCCCAATAACTACCAAGGCAATCTGTTTTTTCCTGGTTAATACCCAGCTCCCTGCAAACATTATGATGGAGAATACTGCAATAGCTGCATTGGTTAAGAGTGGCTATCCGCAGGCGGATGAGCTGGGCCAGTTCTTTATCAGTTTTTAAGTTGGCTGTATATCCATACGCTTTTGCCATCTCTTCTGCAATATGCAACAGCGGTGCACCTTCTGCACTATATCTTGTATTTTTAAATTTTGCTTTTATCATTGCTAATTATACGTTAATGCAGTTCGTTCATTCCAATAAAATTCAGGCATTATATTCATTGTCCTAATGTCTTCTAACTCTTCTGGTTCTAATTTAAAGTTTAACGCCTCCAGGTTCTGCATTAAGGTTTCTTCATTATATGCCCCGCTTAAAACAACATTGGGTTGAATACTATCCATGCAATACCGTATTGCTACCGCATCAACCCCGGTATTATATTTTTCTGCAAGCTCGTAGAGCAGGGTATAGTGTGGTAGATAATGCGGATATTTTTTATTGGCAAAAACACGGCCATTCGCCAGCGCTTCTTTTACTATAACTTTGATGTTTGCTTTTTTTATTTTAGCGACAATGTCGTAAATACTTTGCTCATACACATTATAAGTAAGCTGGCAGGCATCAAAAAGCGGTTTGCCATCCACCTCAATATCCAGGGCTTTAAGCAGCGCTTCTTTTTGCCTGCTTCCACTTGTGGTTAAACCAATTTTTATTTGGTACTCATTTTTAAGTTCTGCCAGCCTGCTCAAAACTTCCATGTTATCCAGCACCCCGCTTTCCAGTGTGGCAGAGTGTATTTGATAAACCGACAGATAGGGCAATAGTTTTTTTGAATGTTCCCACTGTGCATTAAGTTTTTTAAGGCTGTGCTCCTTTATTTCATGAACTTTTGCATTCGGGTCAAACCCCGCTACATAGGTATAGCCCCATTTTGTTGCTACAGTAATATCGGAAATCTGTTTGCCAGACAACCAGTCTGTCAACATTTCCTCTGCAATACCATAACCGGCAGCTGTATCAAAATAACGAATGCCGGATTGGTAAGCAGTTTCAAGCAATGCAATGCCTTGCTGCTTGAATTGGCTTAACTGAAATGGCTCATCTTCTGCACCGGTTTTTTGTTTAATATTAATGTATTGCGGACGGCCTATTGCTGCTGTACCTAATCCTATTGTTGTCATCTATAAAGTGATATTATATTCTTTTAGTTTATCTCTGTTAATATTAGAACTGAACTTTTTTGCCAGTAGCTGTAATTTTGGATAGATGCTTGTTTGGCAAAAAGGTTTCCGGGGGTCGCTATAATAATAATCCTGGTAATCGTCAGTATTTGGTTTGTACGCTGCAAACCTTAAAACTGTTGTTATAAGCGATTCGTCAAAACTATATTGGAGTGTTTTAATAAGGGGCGAACATTGATGAAACTGCTCTTCCGTAAATGTATATACTGCCGACCTGTATTTCTTCCGCATGGAGTGGTTGGAAGTGCTGGAATGTGTGTGCAGGTGAATTTCAATCAGGTTTTGAAGCGACACAAGAGATTCATCAAAATGAACGATTACTGCTTCGGAGAAATAAGCATTCTCGTTTTCAGAGGCTATCCATCCCTGCTCCACTTTTTGTACGCCAATTACTGAAGCAAAAATGCCTTCGGTACACCAGTGACAGCTGCCACCAAATCCTATTTTTGAGAAAGCTGTCATTCATTAATCTCCTGTTTTTATTAAAAAAATGTTTTAAGACATTATTAGATTTTTCTGTATTGCAAAAAATACGAATCTTATAACTGTAAACTATTGGGAAACCCTTACACCTCTCCAAAATGCCACATGGTCTTTAATTTCTTTGGCGGCATCTGTAGGGTTTTTATAAAACCAGCCTGCGTTGTCGCATATCTCCCCCTTTACTTCAATGGTATAGTAAGAAGCAACCCCTTTCCACGGGCAGGTGGTGTGATGATTGGTTTCTTTAAAATACTCCTTTTTCAGGCTGTCAGGAGGGAAGTAGGTATTCCCTTCCAGGCTTATGGTATTATCGCTTTCTGCGATTACTGTTTTATTGAATATCGCTTTCATGATTAATAAATATTTTTTATAACAAAATTATTGTTGTTGATAGTACAGGTATCGCCGGTTTTTTTCCCTTTCATACATTGATATAATGGCGCTTCAGGAGAAATGGATAATATATCCTTACCATCAAACTGAAAAGCTGATTCTGCTACGGCTACCACTATATACCTGTCATTTACCTGCACCAGGGCGCCGGGTTCTACTACTGCACTTGGTGAAAAATCAATGGCTTCAATTGCTTCAATATGGTCTTCATGAACATGCAAATGTTTATGCCCGATATTACTATCTGTTGTAGCCTGGTGATGATGTGAGTGGTCGTCATTATCACGGGTTTCATGATAGTCAATATGTGTATTATTGATAAAATCAGTTAGATTAACCTTGAACGATTTTACTTTGTTTCGTTCATTCTCAAGTAGTTTATTTTTCAATAAAAGTTTATCCATATCAAAAGTGTTTATTTGGAGGCATTAAGCTATTATGCCTCTATATTTCGCTTTTTAGTATTTTAATCCCGATATTACAAATATATCTCCTTATGATAATAGCTAATTAACAAAAGAACACTCCAATTTGTAAATTCTTCCCAGCCCTACTTATTCTTTAATTTTTTTTAGTGAAACGGCATTTATACAATATCTGAGGCCGGAGGGGGCAGGTCCATCCTGAAATACATGACCCAAATGTGCATCACAGGTATTGCAAAGCGCTTCTATGCGGATCATTCCATAGCTGCCGTCTTTATGATATGCCACTGCGTTTTCCTTTAATGGTTGTGTAAACGAAGGCCAGCCCGTTCCGCTTTGAAATTTCTCCCCACTGTCAAAAAGTTCTGTGTCACAGCAAATACAAGCATACTTGCCGGGCTCAAACAGGTTGCACATTTCTGAACTGTGCGGCCGCTCTGTTCCCTTATTCCTTGTTACAAAAAATTGTTCTTCTGTTAAGAGTTCTTTCCATTCTTCTTCTGTTTTTTCTACCCTTTTATCGGGAGCAGGGTTGCCGTTGTTGGCAATCTTTAATACATCATTCCATTTAAGCATAATATTTATTTATTTAGATTATATAAAATCCCGAAAGGTCGTACTCGGTTGATACTACAGTTCTGAGTTTTTTTGTTTGCCCGTTTTCATCAAAATCGTATTCCATAACTACATCAAAATTTTGCAAAAAATAGCTCTCCTCTGTGGCAGAGCAATACAGGCAATCATCCTGAAGTGTAAGGTCTACAGCGTATCCTTCTGATGAAACTTTTTTAATGAGTTCTTCTTTTGTCATAATTTGTTATTGTAATAGTTCTTTAATTTTTAATTCAAGTCTAAGTAAAGCATTATTAGGGTCAGAGCCAAATATAGAATAAACGGGGTTTAACTCTTTGTCTGTAAGTATCCAGTGCGGAGTTCCTCCTGCTTCATAATTGATAAAGGTTGTATTGAAATTAAAATCTCTGTAATAAGGAAACCTGATATAATAAGTTTCCTTTGCCTTTATTAATTCCTCATCGGAGTAGTCAAGCCCCTCAAAATTTGTGTGTATGCCGCAAACATTTACCAAATTACCATAATCAACTACTATACTATTGGCAAAAGGCAGGGCCCTTCCTTTACATCCAGGGCACCCCAGGTTAAAAAATAAAATCAGCAGCGGCTTTCCGGCAAATGCGGTTATATCAGGTATATCAGTACCGGTAATCGTTTTCAGCTTCCAACCCTTAATAAGCTCTGCTTTTGTTAATCCTGTCATAGATATATTTCCTGTAATAAAACCCGGTTATTTTTCTAACACTGTTTGAATTGGCTGAATATCCCATTCTCCATTTAGCAGGCGGTGTATATAGCAGTTATCAGCCTGCTTTAAAAGTTCGGCTCTTTGTTCTTCGGTAATATCACCCTCAATTTTTAAATTTACCTTCACCACGGTACGTGTTCCACTGCTGTCTCTTTTTACTTCCTGCTCCAGTGTGGCTTCCACATTGCCTATTTCCCAGTTGTTTTTTCTTGCAATGTACCTAACCGTTCCAACCTTGCACATGGCCAGGCCACTTAATACTAATTCACTTGGACTGAGGCCCAAATCTGTGCCTTTGCTGTTTACGGGTTCATCGCCAACGATGCTGTGCCTGCCATTGGTAATAATGGATTGATAACCCTCGGGTATGTTTTTAATATTTACTGTTGTTGCCATATTCTATATAAAAAAAGGAGGAATAAAAGGTTCTTGCTCTGGTTTAGTATGCCTTTCAAAGACTTTGCCCACCATTACATCATAAAAATCAAATACTTCAAGCTTGCCTCTTTCTTTTGCTTTTTTATGCGCCGGATGTTTGTCCCAGGCTTCAAAGGATACATCATCTTCAAACTCCACTACTACTACAGCTTCACCATCATCTGCTTTATACATTTTGTGGCCTTTATAACCATCTATTCTGGCAATGTGGTTGCTCATTTCAGCATACAGTCTCTTAAAACTCATCAGCAAAATCAGGGTTTACCCTGCTTTTAAATACTCCTACAATCATTGTTTTGTGTTTTTAATCTGTTCTACTTGTATTTTCTGAATTTTTATTAAGTCGTGCCCATAAAAGATTAAATAACCCAAGGCAGCAAAGAGGCAGGCCGTTGCAGCAATTAACACAACTTCAGAAACACCCCTGCTGCTCATAAAAGCGCCTGACAAGCCGGAAAAAACATATAAAGCGCTGGAGATATAAAATAATACCGTAGCTCTTGCCAGCTTTTTTAACTGGTTATTTTTTTTATCAAAAATCCGCATTTGCTCCATACAACTCTTATTGGATATCATCTGTGCAATATCTATATTCAAAGCAATAATCTGGTTGGTTGTTGAAACAATCAGTACACCAACTCCTGGAATTATTGTTATAGGAAGATACCAGTCCATTATTTGTTAAATCCTACTTTGCTAAGCCTTTTATCTTTAATGATGCTTGTAACTAACCATACATATTGATTGGTGTCTTTATCAAATCCCAGCATGCTAAAGGAATTTCCAAAGGGGCATGGTGGAAAATCAGGATAACCCAAACGTAATTCATAGCGGTGAGGATTTTCATCAAATTTCGTTTTATATACTTTGGGCAGACCATATTTCTGTTCGGCTTTATTATCGTCAAACACATAGGTTTCAAATTGCACATTAAGTTTTTGAGTAATGTCAGCATCCTCTAATTCCTGATAAATATCAAGTGCATCAATCAGCAAACCTTTGGTTTTTCCATCGGTTGATGAAATTGCAAATAAATATTGTGTATCCAGCTCTGATTCTGCACCCTCAAACTTATAGGCTGCATCAATGGAAAAATCTTTTGGTTGTAACTCAATACCCGATTGGGTAGCTGCCAGTTTATTTTCTTTAATCCTGAAATCATCAGAATAGCCCTTTCCAATTAATTCTTTTACTGCTCCAACCAAGTTGTTTTCTGTTAATTTCATTTTGTGTTATTGTTGTTTTATTGATGATAAAAATATTTCAGTTGTTTCATTTAAAAAGGCGGGGGCGGCCGCTAAAAATTCTTCCATAGTTTCAAACCTGTCCATTGGTAAAATGGCGCCACCCCAATTTTCGGTTTCCCAAATAGTGTTTTTAGCCTGTTTGAAATTAATGGGAATAATTTTTTTTCCGTTTACAAAAAAACTATTGTAAAAATAAGGTTTATCGTATGCTTCCTTATCTGCCTGGGCATAACCTGCATATTGGTCTGTTCCATTTGCGAATTGACAATAAATACCTGTATCAAAATTATTTTCCCATACCCGTATCTCACTTTGTAATCCACTCTGCAAAAGATACTCCTGCAAAATACGGTTTGCTTCGCTGCGTATTGTTTCAAACTGGTGCAGGCTGGGTTTATCAGGTAAAAATAATTTTCCATTATCATCCAGCAATTCAAGATGCCTGAACCTGAGGTTCGGCAAAAATTTATTTGCGTCCAAAGCAAGGTCATTGAGGATTTTTACAAATTTCTGTTTTACAAATTCAATAGAATTATTCTTAACCAGCACCATCTTTTTGTTATCTTTTTCATCATTCACATATACATGAAAATGTAAATGAGCAGGATGATAACTTACCCAAACCGTATCACCTCCGGGTAAAGTAAAACTTCTTGTTTCTAAGTGGTGATTTATTTCGCACCAGCGGAGATTTGTATGGCTATAGTCTGAAACGGGATTAATATACGCCTTGCCAATAGCTCCAAGAATCCGTGCCATATTATGAACACTATGTTCAGATTTAATGAATTTTTCTATTTCCATTACTCAGAAGCAAGAGTTGTAAATAATTATTACCGTAAGATATAAAAAATTAGCTATTGAACATCATAACCTGCTAACCCACACAAATCGTATACACCAGGTTTGCCTAAGGCTGATTTTGTTATATCTAATACTTTTTCATCATGAAATTTGAGGCTGCCATCGGCTGCAATCATAAAATGCTTGATGGAGTAACTGTTTAAAGCCCCAATGCAATACAGCATTTTATTATCTGGTGCAACGTACACATCTTTTAAGTCATTCACAGGGTTATCCTTTTTCACCCCTTCATACGGCAATGTTTTCACCACCTTGTTGTTTTCAATTTTAAAAGGTGTAATTACGTTTGAATAAAAACTCACTACGTACAGCATGCTTTTATCAGCATTCATAGCTGTCCAGCAGGCTTCATCTACATCGCCTGTGGCACTGGTAGTATGATTGCTTTGTTTGATGAGTTTTTTATTATCATCCCGCAATACGACCAACCCGTGGTCTGTTTTTGTATCTATCAGATTAAAGTAAGACACAAATAATGTGCTGTTATCATTTCCCCAATTAAAACCAACTGCGCCTATTACACCGTCTTCTTCAAAATAACGGGGATTAATAGCCTTGCCATCTACAAAATCATACACATATACACGGCTGGGTTGTGTTTCTTTCAAAATAGGGTGCTCGGTTAAGAAATGAGGAATGCCCCAAAGTGTAACAGCTATTTTTTTTCCATCGGGGCTAAATGCCACCTGCACCGGGCCACCCCATTTTCTTGTGTATTTATCTACCAGGCCACTGTAAGTGACAGTGCCGGTTTTTGTATCAAACTTATACAGCTGAACGTTACGCACTTCATCGGAAGCATCCGGCTTAGCCAGGTCTTGTTTGAAAAACGCATCATTTGGCAACCTTACAAATTTTTCACCTTCATATAAAGCCGTAGGAATGCCCCACTGGTTGGCAACAGTAACCCAGTATTCCGTTTCGCTACCGGCTACTTTTGTATAGCCAATACTTACCGGCCGCTGGCCCTTACTGTCAAAATTTGATTTCCATTTTAAGCTGCCATCTTTTTTATTCAAATCAAAAACCGATACTGTATTACCGCCTGTATTTACTGTAAGCAGGTAGTTATCTATTATTTGTATTGACCCCTGGTAATCGTAATCGCCAAATACAGGGTCGGTACTTTTTGAACCGCCATTGCTTTGTGTGCCATACACTTTTTCATTACCTAAATTGCCATCAGCATATCGTTCAAAACCTACCACCTGGTTTTCGCCTTCACCATTTGTAGTAGTATAAATATACCCAACAGGTGCTTGGCTGCTGCTGTCTGGTTGATGTGCTGAATGGTTAGTGGCCTTTTCATTACTACCAGAGTTATTACAGGCAGTGAACATTAAGAAAGTTACTGCCAAAAGAGGTAGGGATGATTTAAAACTTAACTGTATCATTTTTAATTTATTTAAGCGTTTGATGTAATTATTGACTATTCAGGTTTCATAAAAGGATACTTGTAATCTATAGGTGGTATAAAGTTTTCTTTAATTGTTCTGGCAGAAACCCAGCGCATCAGATTTATCTTAGAGCCTGCTTTATCATTTGTTCCGCTACCCCTGGCGCCACCAAATGGCTGCTGGCCCACCACTGCTCCTGTAGGCTTATCATTGATATAAAAATTACCGGCCGATTGATTTAGTTTTTTAGTTGCATAATTAATAATATCACGGTCATCTGCAAAAAAAGAACCTGTGAGTGCATAGATGGAAGTGGAATCCACTAAATCCAAAATAGCTTCAAATTCATTATCCCCGTAAACATATAATGTAAGAACAGGGCCAAACAGTTCTTCACACATGGTTATGTATTTTGGATTGTTTGTTTTGATTATAGTGGGTTTAATAAAATAGCCAACATCCTTGCTGTTGTCGCCCCCGGTTAGTAATTCCACATCAGGGTCTGCTTTGGCTGCATTAATATATCCATTTAGTTTATCAAAACTTTTTTCATCAATAACAGCTCCCATAAAATTACCCAAATCTTCCGGCGAGCCTATTTTAATATCGTTTACCTGCTGGGTTAGTTTTTCTTTTACCTGTGGCCACAAACTGGCTGGTACATATGCTCTTGATGCTGCTGAACATTTCTGGCCCTGGTACTCAAAAGCCCCCCTGATTATTGCTGTAACCAATGCATCCACATTGGCGCTGCTGTGTGCCATAATAAAGTCTTTACCACCTGTTTCGCCAACAATTCGGGGGTATGCCTTGTACTTGTGAATATTGTTACCGATTTTTTGCCAAATATTTTGAAATACACCTGTACTGCCGGTAAAGTGGATGCCTGCAAAATCAGGATGCTCAAAAACAACTTCTGCAGCATCAGGCCCGGAGGGATATATTAAGTTGATAACCCCTTCAGGTAATCCTGCTTCCATATAAATTTCCATAAGAACTATGGCGCTGTAAATCTGGTTATTGCTGGGCTTCCACACTACCACATTACCCATCATGGCACAGCTTGTAGGCAGGTTACAGGCTATTGAGGTAAAATTGAATGGGGTAAGAGCAAAAATAAAACCTTCCAAAGGACGGTATTCCATCCTGTTCCAAACCCCATCCGGGGATTCGGGTTGGTCTTTATAGATTTCGGACATGTAATCTACATTAAACCTTAAAAAATCGGCCGATTCACAAATGCTGTCAATTTCTGATTGGTGAATGGTTTTGCCTTGCCCCAATATGGATGCAGCATTAAGCTTTGCCCGGTACTTGCCGGTCATGAGGTCGGCCGCTTTTAAAAAAACAGAGGCTCTTTGTTCCCAAGGCATATCAGCCCACTTTTTACGGGCTGCCAAAGCAGCATCAATAGCCATTGTAACATGCTTCTTTTCGCCCATGTAATAATGGCCAAGCAATTGGCTATGATTGTGTGGAGAATAGATATTGACTTTTTCGCTGCTTTTTACTTCCTGGTTATTGATGTACATGGGAATTTCAACAACCGATGCTTTTAGTTTTTGCAGCGCTGCTTTTAGGTCTTCTCTTTCTTTACTGCCCGGCAGGTAATCTTTTACCGGCTCGTTAACAGGCTTTTTGGGGTTAAATATTGCGTTTGGCATTTAGATTATTTTTGCATACAAAAAACATAAACTTTAAAGGTTTTATATTATAAAACGGAAGTTAAATAATAATTCGCAAGTTGCAGATAATATAGTAAACGTTTTGTTCAAAATGCACCTTGTTATTTGTAAATATTGCCTGTTAATATTTTTGCTGATTACAAAATCATGTTTATTGTGTATCATTTTAGAACAACCAAATGAGAGTAACTTCAAGCACTGTTAAGAACAAACTACCTGACAAACCAAATGAAGACAATATTTGGGTTGATATTGGAGAAAATGTTTTCCTTGTAGTTGATGGCGTTTCAAGAGACAGAGAAGATGGTGTTTATCCTAATCCAAGCCCTTCTGTTGCATTGACAGAAGCCTTTGTTAATTTTTGTAAGCTGCGCTACGACAGCAAAAGCAATCTCAAAACTTTATTTCAAAAAGCTAACAAGGAAATAGAACAAATAAACAAAGGCTATACCGGTTATTTTAAGCCTGGCTTAGTTGCCCTAATAATCCGTATTCAGAAAAGCAGGGCAGAGTGGGTTTCAGTAGGCGACTGCTTTGGCTTATTGTTTAGAAAAACCCATGTGAAAATTTTCAATAACAAGCAGACAGAGCGGCTACGAAAATCCAACCAAAAATTTGACAGTAAAACAATCAGAACAGAGATATGTAACAACCCCAATCATCCGTTAGCATATGGAGTATTAAATGGCAATGCAAACGCTGACTTTTTTATGGAAAGTGGTGAATTTGATATTGAAAGTAACGACACTATTTGCATTTTTTCAGATGGATTAGAAATGTTTGTAAACCCTAAATTATCAAATTACATTTTAGAAAATACAGTTGAAAATATAATACTGTTAGCCGAACAACTTGAAATTGAACAAGGCATTAGAACCGACGATAAGACCATAATTAAAATTCAAATTTGACAAATGAAACGAACGTCCATCACGGCGTTTGCGTAAAATAAGTGTGACGGAATGTTGCTAAAAAATCAGGGAAGGATACATCGGCAGCGGTAGTTTCTAAATTATATCGGGTGTACAATTTGACAATGCACCGTTTCTCTACGTCTTCATTACATTATAGATTCATATCAGGGTTTTCCATATCGCCGGTAAATGAATCTTTTTTGTGCGGCAACGGTGCGGTAATTTTTTTGTAATCCATCTTTTTAATATTCATTAATAATTCCACGGTGTTATCCAGCATTTCCCGGCTGCTTCGTTTTACATATTCGTTCTTTTTAAACTGTAATACGTTTTTGTCCATATCCTCAGCCGTCCACCCACGGCTCCATCCTACAAAACTAAAAGGCGGAATAACAAAACCGAGACTTGTAAAGAAGCTCATCATTTGACCCGACACCTGTTGAATATTATCCTGCCCGCCAGTAATAATAAATGAGGCCACTTTGTTTTTAATAAGGATTTTATCTTTAATGGTTATTTGATTTTGTACTGTATTTAACCGTTCACACATTTTATAATATAGGGAGGAGGCCTGCCCCCACCGGATAGGTGTAGCCAGCAATACAATATCGGCCCACAATACCATGTCGGTATAAATTTGTGTCATTCCATCGGCAGGTTCTGCCTCGGTAATACTGCACGGCCAGTTACATGCCTGGGCATGTTGTGAATAGTAGCCCTCGCAATGCCTGAAATTCAAATTTCTCAATTTCAAAGTCTTTGTAGCGGCATTATGTTTCTCTTTTGCATATTCCAATACATCTTCTAAAGCAGCTTCTGATGTGGAATAACGGGGCAATCCATTATTCATATTGGTAGCAGAAATGCCCAATATGTTCAATGAATCCGGTGTGGTTTGATACTTAAGCTTTACCAAATCTTCCAGTAAGGGAGAATCATGATTGGCTTTTTTAGCAGCAACAAGTTCTTTATCGTTTAGTAAAATATCATTGCCTTCTACTTTTACTTCAAAAACAGATTGTTGGTCGTGGTAGCCCGGCGGAGCAGCCCCAGATTCAATATTATATTCCCAGCCATGCCAGGGGCATGTTACATAGTAGCCATCGTTTTTTTTTTCTACACAACCCAGCCCCAATGGGCCGCCACGATGAAGGCAGGCGTTACCAAGTGCTGTAATTTTACCATTGTAATTAAACAGGGCAACTTTTTTATTACCCAACTTTACCACTTTTGATGTGCCGGCCGGCAGCTCACTTAATTCTAATACCTTTTGAAAAGCCATAATAGTTGTTTGCCATTGAATGATTATACGGATGCTATAAATAGCTGCTTAATCTCCGGTGAAAGACAACACCCCATGCCCAAAATAGGCCTGGTATTGTTTACAATAAACTACTACAATATTATTTTTTGCAAGGTCAAGAGTAAGAGGCACAGTAAACTCGTTTACAGCTTTAGAATACTCATATCTTCCAATATCAGTATTCTTAATATCAATCTTCCCTAATGGGTTTGGGCTAAGGGCAACCGTTACATCGGGTGCGCCGGTTTCCACCCAGAAGCCTTTTGCAAACCTTAACAGTAAGCTATTATTATTGCGAATTAATTCTGCGGTGCCTTTAGCTTCAGGCCCATCAATTTTGGCAGTTGCGATAATTTTCAATTTAGCAAGTATTTAGGTTTAGAATGAAGTGGATAACCTGCAATATTCAATACCAACTACACCATTTAAAATAACAGCAAAATAATAAAACCAAGTGCAATAAGAACTCCTGCGAATTTTGGAGTACCATGTGTTGCTTCAGGAATAAGCGTTTCTGCAACCATTGCAATTAAAGCTCCTGCACCAAATAATTCTAAAACTGCAATAAATTCGTGCGATAATTGCTCGGCCAGTAAAAATCCTAAAACAGTTAATACAATAGTACCTACTGACACTAAACCCCAAACTGTATAAATCCATTTTTCACTACGGCCGGCTTCCTTCATGCCAGAAGAGCTTGAAATGGCTTCGGGCAAATTGCCCAATGCAATAGCAAGCAGTAAGGCATAATCAACTCCCTGAGACCATAAGGAAAGGCCAAGCACCAGCGCTTCGGGAATAGCATCCATAGCAGTGCCTACCATTATTGCAAGACCACTGCCCGGCTGCGCCTGTTCTGTTGGTTGTTCCACACATACACCACATCGTTTCCTGTTTTTAGCGCCAAGGTTAGCAATAATTGAATTTACATAACTAAATGCAAATGCACCGGTAAATAAAGCAACTAACCCATAGTACAGGTTAATATTTTTGATTGCATTATGAAATAACTCAACTGTTGCTGTAGCCACCAGTAAACCTGAAGCTACGGCAACAATTTTTGAAATAACAGAGTGCTGAAGGTTTAGTTTTATACCGATTACTGACCCTATTATTATTCCGGTAACAGAGATGAACCCCCAAAAGGCAACTTCAGATAATGACATGATATTAATGTTTATTCCAAGGCAAATGTTAACTGCCCAATAAAAAATATAAAAAGATATTCCCGGGAAGTTACAATTTCTCTGCAATTTTATCCGCATCAATTGAATGATGAGAGCTGTGGTAAACCACTTCTTTATTTTTTAATACAATTACCTGGGGCGATTGGTGTGTTACTTTTAGTGCAGAAGCAATTAAATTAGAAATGCTCCTGTACCGTAACAGGTTCAGATAATTAAAATCTGCTTTGGCCACTATCTGGTGGCTGCCATCTTCCAGTTTTTCTTTTGCAAAAGCACTGATGCCGCAACTAACACTATGCTTAAAAATTACCTGCGGCCTGGTTTCCGAGGCGGCAATAATCTCCTGTACATCTTTTTCAGATGTTATTTCTTTCCATTCTTTCATACTACAATTATTTATTTAAATAGGAATTGAACATCCAAACACTTTTTTCATGTTCGGTAATGTATCCGCTCATTAAAGCATTGGTGCCTTCGTCATTAATTTCTCCGCTTAGCTGCAGCAGTTCTCTTTCTATTTTCAAAATAATAATAAAGCCATCCAGTATATATTGTAAGCCTGCGGCCCCGTTAGCTTCGTTGCTCACCTCCTTGATAGAAGCAATTTTCAGATAATCTGAAAAACTGTTCTTTGGGGCATTGCCAAGCGTCAAAATACGTTCCGCAACTTCATCTATTTTAACCTGCAGGTCGTTATATATTTCTTCAAACTTTAAATGAAGTTCAAAAAAATCTTTTCCCTTTACATTCCAGTGAAAGCCTCTTGTATTTGTGTACAGTAACTGGTAGTTTGCTAAAAGAATATTTAGCCTGCCTGCTATTTCGTCTGCTTTTTTTGTGTCTAATCCAATTTTATTCATAGCGATATTTAAAATTATTGTGGGTTATAGAAAAAAGTTTCCCTTGTAATCTTTCCATCTTTCCATTCCTGTACGGCTATTTCGGTAAGCTTTATTACTTCCCAACCGGGCAGGTTATTTTTAAAATCTAATTCCCACTCTATGGCCGACACATTTTCGCCAACAGACACAAGTTTACCTTTGTAGGTGTTTACCTCGGTCATGTTATCCAGAAAAATTTTATAGTTTTCCAGTAACTTTTTTTTGCCACCTTCACTTGGCTTTCCGGTTACCCCTTCCTGAGTTACAATGTTGTCATCGGAATATTTGTCAATAGCTTCCAGTATTTTTCCATTGTGGGCCATACTGATAAGCCCGTTTGCAGCAGTCTTGATTTCTTCGTGTGTCATGATTTTTTGTTTTTATTGTTTAAAGATATATGAATCAGCCTAATAATACTTGTACCAGTAAAAGAAAATTACGAGCTGCAACTTAACTGAGAGCAACCAACTTTATGTTTCGCCCAATCTGGTCTTTTAGCAAACCATTTTTCATTTTCGGGCTGCTCATCATAAGGCTTTTTCAGTAATTGAAATAATTCATCCACCACACTGTAGTCTCCGTTGTCAGCCGCATCAATTGCTAACTGTGCCATATAGTTTCTCAATACATACTTCGGATTTACACTGTTCATCATCTCTTTTCTGTTACTGTTATCTTCTTTGGAAATATATAAGGAGTACATGGTAAACCATTTTTTCCAATCCTTTTCAAACCTGGAAAAATCATCTGCGTAGCTCATTACTGCCAGGGATTTGATATATGCATCTGAAACTATTCCATCGTAAGAGGAAAGGTTTCTGAAAAACAACGTCATATCCATTTCACTCTTATGTAACAGCCTTTCCAATTCCTGAATAAAGCTTTCTGCCTTTTCAATACCAGCGCTTAACCCAAGTTTTGCCAGCTTCATACTCAATCTCATTTCTTCATATCGCACCTCGGCTGCTAACAGTAATTGTTCCATTGCATCTACATCATTTATCAGGGGCACCAAAGCATTTGCAAACTGGTATAAATTCCATAAAGCTATTTGCCCCTGGTTACCAAACCGGTAACGGCCACGGCCAGCATCAGTTGTATTTGGTGTCCAGTTGGGGTCATAATCTTCCAACCAACCGTACGGACCATAGTCAATTGTAAGACCAAGCACGGACATATTATCTGTATTCATCACACCATGTACAAAGCCTACTCTCTCCCAATCTAAAACCATATCCATTGTTCTTTCTGCTACTTCCTTTAGAAATTTCAGGTACGTCTTTTTACCTGGTGAGCCCAAGTGAGGTAAGAACTGCGTTATGGTATAATCCGTTAATTTTTTCAGGTTTTCTAACTCTTTATGTGCGGCTAATATTTGAAAATTTCCAAAACGGATGAAGCTGGGAGCCACCCTGCATACTATTGCCCCTTTTTCGTAAGCCGCATTTCCGTTATACAAAACATCTCTTAACACTTCATCGCCTGAGAGTATTATTGAGAGAGCCCTTGTAGTAGGTACCCCTAAATGGTGCATGGCTTCGCTACATAAGTACTCCCTGATAGAAGACCTTAATACTGCTAATCCATCAGCTGAACGGGAATAGGGAGTTTTGCCTGCGCCCTTTATTTGAAATGCCCATTGCTGGTTGTTATTGTTAACTTCAAAAAGATTAATTGCACGGCCATCGCCCAACTGTCCTGCCCATGAACCAAACTGGTGCCCGCCATAACGCATAGCATAAGGCTGTGTATTTGGGTAGATGGAATTGCCTGAAAAAACTTTTACAAATTCTTCAGAAGCCGCATTCTCCCTGGTGATGCCAGCTTCTTCCAGCATTTCGTCAGACACATGAATTAATGAAGGGCTGGATGAGGCTGTAGGCTTTACGTAAGAAAAGCATGCATCATTTACCTGCCGTACTTTATTATCTGTATTTGTGTCGGCAGGTAATTGCTTGCTGAAAGTGTCGTTTATATTAAGCTTCATTTTTTTCTTCCTCCTGAATAAATATTGACCTGTACTCAGGGTTTCTCATTGCAACCATATTAATATAGCTGCACGAAATTCCTGCTTTCAGGTTATTATCCTGCAGGTATTTAAATGTGTTTGTAACTAAGTTCCTGCCGATTCCCTTCCCTCTTTCACTCATCGGCACCTCACTATGCCAGAGTACATATTTGTTGTTTTTAATGTAATAACTTACAAAGGATGTTACACCATCCTGTGTCCATTCAAACTTTTTTTCTTTTTCATTAATGCGGAACATTTTATTTCTCCTTTTCTAAAATTCATTATACAATATTTTAAACAGCAATTTGCATTTATTTTAACCTGCTTCTCTATTAACATTACTTGAAATAGTTACAATGATTCTGCAATCCTCAACAGGTTTTTTGCCCTGTTTTCTTTTCCTTCCTGGTGAATTGCGTAGATGACATTATTTAATACCCGTTTTATTATGGTGATGTTTGAAGCAGGCAATGCTTTCTTATAAATGTCATAGAACTCCACAGATTTCAGCATTTTTATAAAATCAGCTTCACTATAGGTGGTACCCTGGTGAAAGGGGTCAACAAAAAAGCCAATTTTATCCATTTCGTTGCCGGTAATATCAGCAACATCTTCCTTATCATTAATAAACGCCAGCACAAAATGCCTTGGCGAGTTAATGCCTATTAAAGGAATATTGAGGCGCCTTGCCACTAATAAATATAAAACACACAACATAATAGGGTTGCCCATTTTATTTTCAATCACCTTATTGATATAAGAGTTTTGCACCCCGGAATAGTCTTCTGTATTTCCCGAAAAGCCATACTTATGCAAAATCACTTCATTCATAGCTTCCACTGCTTCGGCGCCGGATTTGTTTTTTATCATTTCTGCCACCTCTTTTTCCATCTTGCTGATAAAATGTTTTACAGCATCAACATCCAGGCCTGGGTAAGCATACCTGGCTATTATTAAAATACCCTCAAGCAGGTCATCTGATTTCAAGTTTTTCCAGCCATCTATTTCCTTTTTGAGTTTTCTTAACCTTACGCTATTGATAAGAGCCTTAAGGCGATGTTTCTGCAGGTCATTGTTACTTTCATCGTATGCTGTTTGCAGCAGGGGCATAATTTCGGCACCTGCTTTTTTCAAATTATCTTTCACTTGTTCATATATAGCTTCACTTGGGTCATCAAGCAAACTAATCATTGCTTTTGCTTCAGCTTCATTTATCTTTTTCATTTATTTATTCCTTTCTTTTTTAAGTTTTTTATTAAAGCCCTTACTGGTGTTTTTTCAGTTTATCTTTAAACACTTTTTCAAATTTTTCCAGCTTGGGTTGTATCACCATCTGGCAATAAGCCTGGTTTTTGTTATTTGCATAATAGTCCTGGTGATAGTCTTCGGCCTTATAGAAAGCAACAAATGGTTCTACGACTGTAACTATTTTGCCATCATACACTTCTTTGTTCAGGGCAGATACTATATCATCAGCCGCCTTTTTTTGTTCTGGTGTACGGTAAAAAATAACACTTCTGTATTGCGTACCTGCATCAGCTCCCTGCCTGTTTAAAGTAGTAGGGTTATGCGTTGCAAAAAAAACTTTCAGTATTTCTTCTAATGATACTTTTGTATTGTCATAAACAATTTGAGCCACTTCAGCATGGCCAGTTTCTCCACTGCTTACATCATGATAGGATGGGTTAGAAACCTTGCCACCGCTATACCCGCTTTCAACGGAAATAACACCTTTCAATTCTTCATAAACAGCTTCTGTACACCAAAAACAACCGCCTCCTAAGGTGACAGTATCAATGTTTGACACTTTTTCTGCTGCTGTTCCGGCAGCTTTATTTACCGGTGCAAATTCAAGAGAGAGGGAATTAACACAGTATCGCTGACCCGTGGCAGTAGGGCCATCATCAAACAAATGCCCCAAATGACCGCCGCATTTTGCACACATTATCTCTGTACGATGCATACCCAGGCTGTTGTCATCTTTCTTTATTATTTTACCTCCGGCAATTTCTTTGTCAAAACTGGGCCAGCCACACTCGCTATTAAACTTCATATCGTCTGTAAAAAGTTCATTACCACAAGCGGCACATTTATACACTCCCTTTTCTTTATTTAAAAGGAGCTTACCCGTAAATGGCCTCTCGGTGCCTTTTTGCCTCAATACATAATATTGCTCTGGCGAAAGTTGCTTCTTCCATTCTGAATCTGTTTTAGCAAAGCTGAAAATATTTTTTACTTCTTCTGCCTTACTTTGTTGCTGTGCATTGTTTTGACCACAGGAGGCCAATGTGCTGGCAAGCAGCACAACGGCAACTACCTGGTTTTTCAATATTATTCTTTTCACAATTAATTTATTTAATAGTTTGTAAATACTCAATTGCCTTTTCAGTGTTTAAATGAAAATCATTAAACACCACATTGTTTTCCTCATCAATAAAAATGAACCATGGCGTACCGCCTGTACGGTAGTTATACATGATGTTGGAAATGTTACGGGTACTTGCATCGCCATTATCCTGGCCGAACGGGATATGCAGATTGTATTTCTTCTGCACTTCCAGCATTTTTTCAAAAGTGTTAGCCTCCTTGCCTTCAAACACAGTTTGCACAGCAAGGAATACAATTTTGTCATTTCCTTCAAGCGCTTTTACCATTTGTTGCAGCGATGGCAGACCAACGCTATGGCAGCCGGGGCACCAGCTTTGAAAGCAATACACCACTTTAAACTTTCCGTCATAATCTGAAAGTTTTATGGGGTTAATTTTTTCACCTTCTCCATTTACCCATAATGGTACATTCCATTCAGGCGCTTTGGCGCCACCAATTCCGTAAGTATTTTTTGTAGATGTCATTGTATCTCCTTTTATTTTTTTTTGTTTTTGTGTACATGCTTCAGTAACAAAAAAGCTAAGAGCAAGCAACACAGCAAAGATTTTTTTATGCTTAATGTGCATGTTCTTTTAATTTTTCCGGAAACATCTTTTTTAATTTGGCTACTTTAGGGTTAATAACCGCATAACAATACCCGGTATAAGGGTTTCGGTTATAATAATCCTGGTGATACATTTCCGCCGCATAAAAAGTATCTAACGGGCTAAGTTCCGTTACTACTTTCTTATTAAGATGAGTTTGAAACCCGTCTATTACAGCTTCCGCAATTTGCTTTTGCTCATCGTTGTGGTAATAAATAACCGAACGGTATTGTGTACCTGCATCAGCACCTTGTTTGTTTAAGGATGTGGGGTCGTGGCTGCTCATAAAAACTATAACCAGGTCTTCGTAACTGATTACGTCCTTATCAAAACTTACCTGTACTACTTCTGCATGGCCAGTATTGCCATTGCATACTGAGCGATAATCGGGATTAGGCATACTGCCGCCGGAATAGCCAGAAACTACTTTCTCTACGCCTTCCAAACGCTGTAAAACAGCTTCAACGCACCAAAAACACCCGCCGCCAAATGTAGCCATTTCAATATTTTTCATTGTTTTAAATTTTTATTCTTGTACTCTGCAGTTACCGTAATAATCCTGATGGTATTCTTCTGCTTTATAAAATGTTTCTAAAGGTTCAACCTCAGTTGTAATTGTTTTGTTTTTTTGTTCTTTTATTTTGCTGTAAACATCTTTCACTGCATCATACTGTTCATCGTTTCTATATAAAATAATTGAGCGGTACTGGGATTTGGGATAGATTTTATTGTCATTTCCAGTTGTCCCATATTTTTTTAAGAAAAGCTCTACCAGTTCTCTATATGAAATTTTCTCTGCATTAAACTCTACATTCACCACTTCTGCATGCCCGGTTTTTCCTCCGCATACATCATGGTAAGTAGGATTTACAGATGTGCCGCCTGCATAACCAGACACAGCATCTATCACCCCGGGGATAGCTTGAAAATAATTTTCAACTCCCCAGAAACATCCTCCACCAAATGTTGCTAATTGTGTATTCATTTCTTTTTTTGTTTTTTAATTAACGGGCCACTGTCAATAGCACTAATGATAATCTTCTGCTTTGTAAAAGGTATCTAATGCAGTGACCTCTGTAGTAATATCAATACCTGCCTGTTCCATTTTTTCTTTAACCTTATTTCTTACCACCAGTTCTTGTTGTTCGTTTCTGAATAAAATAATTGACCGGGTTGGTGATTTTGGATTCCAGTTATTGCTGCTATCTGTAGTACCATACTCTCTTAAAAACATATCTACCAACGTTGCAAAAGATATAACCTCCGGGTCAAACTCTACGTTTACCACCTCTGCATGCCCGGACCTTCCACTGCAGACATCATCATAATCCGGATTAATCCAAATGCCCCCGGCAAAACCAGTTATTACTTTAATAACACCTGGAATTTGAATAAAGTATTCTTTAACCTCACTGTAACACCCTTTGCCAAAAGTTGCAAACTCCGTTTTCAATTATTCAATTTTTTTTATTGTGTAAAGTTCGTTTACCGTAGTGCTCAACGGGTAATTCATAGCACACTACTATTTGTAAATTATTCCTTACCGGTAACTTCCTTATCTAAAGAGAGTGAGTTAATACAATACCGCAGGCCACTTGGCGCAGGGCCATCAGGAAACACATGCCCAAGATGTGAATCACATACATTACACTGCACTTCAATCCGTGTCATGCCCCATGATTTATCTTTGATGTATTTAATAGCATTTTCTTTTGCAGGCTGTGTAAAGCTGGGCCAGCCGGTACCCGAATCAAACTTTTCACCACTATCAAACAGCAGGGTATCGCAACATACACAGTGATACTTTCCGGGGGAGTGACTTTCGCAATACTCTCCTGAAAAGCTGGGTTCTGTGCCGTGTTTACGGGTAATACGGAATTGCCCTGGGGTTAGAAGTTCCTTCCATTCTTCTTCTGTTTTTTCCACCCTTTTATCTGGTACAGGGTTAGCTTTAGAGCTAAAGTTGAGTACATCATTCCAGTTAAGCATAATATCTCCTTTTTTGTTTGCAAAGATATTTTACAGCAGCTACGGAATGATAGCACATAGGTCACGGTTATTTGTAAATTATTCCTGACGCCGGGTAAACACTACTTAATTGAAGGCTCACTTAATTTTACAAGGCAGCAGAAACTCATTTGCGTTTGGAGCGGAATTTGAGTGGGCTTTGTTTTGTGCTTTTCTTAAAGAAATTACTAAACGCCTGTATATCGGTAAACCCAAGGTCGTCTGCAATAGTGCTTACAGGCTCATCTGTATAAAGCAATTGCCTTTTTGCTTCAATAAGCCTTCTGTCATTAATTATCTGAAGTGGCGTTTTATCAATATATTTTGCAAAAATGTTTGAGATGGTTTTAGGGGATTTAAACAACAGCCTGGCGTAATCAGAAACCTTTGTGTACTTTTTATAATGTTGCTCAACAAGATAGCTATATTCCCTGATTATAGCTATACCTGCATCATCTTGTCTTATATTGAAATTTTTTTGCCGGTAAATCCGTGCACACAGAATAAGAAACCTTTTTAAAAGGGCGCCAAGCATTTCCATTTTGTAACTGTCATTTTCTTCCATTTCCATCATCAGTATTTGCCATAGCATAGAAAAATGTTCAATTTTCTTTTGCGGTATGATGATTTTGGGTATAGAGGATGCTCCAAAAAACAGAAGACCTTTACAACCTAAGTCGTTATCGTTTTGTTCAATACAATAAAAATCCCGGTTAAATTGTATAATGTTTAGTTCATCAAAGTTGTATTCTTTTACCTTATGAAATTCGGTAAGGAATAAGATACAATTTTTGCCCAGGCTTATCTTTTGATTATCTATAACAAAATCTGCATTTTTCTTTGTATTCCAGATTACGCTGAGGCTGGTCTTTAATTCTTCCCTAAACATATAAGCCCTTTCGGGTACAATGGACCCAATAAACAGTATTTGATTTTGATTCTCTATATATCGCATTTACACACGAAAATATGGCTTAATTTAATACAACACCTCCGTAAGCAGTCTTAATCCATCCCTAAATAATCCTCAATCGCTCCTTAATTATTTCTCAATCGTAAGACTACTATTTTTAGCTAAACTTATTCACATTTTGAGATTTATTTTAAAAAAATGCAGAATTTATTTTTATGTTTGTCGCCCAACAAAAGAAAGGAACTATGATACAGACGATTAATCCAAACATGATTTTATTAGCCAGGGAAGCCAGAGGCTTCAGCCAATCGGTGCTGGCTGAGAAGCTGAACAGTTACAAGGCCAATATCTCCAGGCTGGAGCATGGCGATACTGCTGTTGATGAGGAAGTATTGGCAGCACTTTCAGAAGCCACCAACTATCCCCCGCATTTCTTTTTGCAAAAAGGCGAGATTATGCCGGTGAACCTGAGCTACCGCAAGCGGAAAAATGTACCCGCCAAACTTATAACACCCATTGAAGCACAAATGAACATCATCCGCCGCCATGTGCAAACGGTAACCCGTGCTATGGAGCAATTAGTTCCTGAACTGCCTTTGTATAAAGTGGATGAAACCAATACCCCGGAGAAAATAGCGGCTCTGGTAAGAAAGAAATGGAATATACCTGCCGGTGCCGTTGAGAACCTTAGTAAAATATTGGAAGAAAAAGGAATCATCATCAGCAGTTTTGATTTTGGAACAGACAGGGTGGACAGCCGCAGTATGCTTACAGATGATAATTACCCTATCATCTTCCTCAACAAAAACCTGCTGGGTGACAGGCAGCGGTTTTCACTGGCTTTTGAATTGGGGCATTTAATCATGCACACCTTTTGTACCGTGCCGCATGACCGGGATATAAGCCATGAAGCCAACCTGTTTGCTGCTGAGTTCTTAATGCCTGCAAAGGATATTCTGAAAGACTTTAAAGACGGTGTTACCCTTTCGCTCTTAGGCGAACTGAAACGCAAATGGAAAGTGAGCATGATTGCATTATTATACCGGGCTGATGATTTAGGGTTGCTTACCACGAATCAAAAAAGATACCTGGTGCAACAGTTTAACGACCAGAAAATAAGAAGAAGGGAACCGCAACAATTAGACGTACCCAAAGAAAATCCGCAACTGATGCAAAGGCTACTGGCTGATTTTATGAGTAAAACAAAGTTGGGCGTAATACAATTGTGTACGGTACTTGCTATTGAACATGAAGATTATTTAGCTTACTACGGCTAAGAAAGGAAATAAACTACTGACCCGGATTTATTAACAGACAAAACGAACCACGATGAGTATTACAGAAAACACAATTGAAGTAAAGCCCTACAGCCTGACAGAACTGGCAAACATTTATGGCATAACCAATCGTACTATGAAAAGCTGGATTGTCAGGCATAATGAGGCAATAGGTGAAAAGGTAGGCAGGTTGTATAATGCCAAACAAGTAGCAATTATCTTTGACAGGTTGGGACTGCCAGGGAAAGCAGTGGAATATTAAAATAATTTTGAGTTATGACAAAAAAAGAAATTGACTTAAAAGGCGGTGTACTTATTATTGGTTCATTGCTGTGGCAAGACTATTTGGATAAACCAGGTGATGATATACGCAAAAATTGGAGAGCAAATTCGTTGTCAATTACTAATAAAATTCAGGTCAGAATACCAATCAGGTATGGCAGGTTTTCAGAAAAGAGCCAGATTTATACAATGGTATTTTCAAATGCTTGCAAACGAAAGTCGGGTACAGCTTTCGTAGTACCTTTTTTATCCCAAATACAAAGTAATAAACAACTAATTAACGAAGCGGAAAAATTATCAGAAGCCGAAGGAATGAAAAAGAAATTCGTAGCAGGCGATGATGTGTGGAGTGTATTAGGCATCTTGATAAACCCAAAACATAATGGGGCAAAAGTTAAAAGAAATCTTGTTGCACTTTGGAATAATTCATTGAATAAAGCATTTGATGAGAAACTTTTTAGGATTGGTAAAGAAAAGCCTTGTTTAAAGAGTAATGGTGTTTTAGATATTCCCTGGCCTTCTACTATTGACCCTCGCAAAAGTGAAGAATTAAGTAGTTATGATTTTATTATTGCTACTGCTACCAAGCCTACAAAGTATCCATTAATAAAAGAATTATCTGGCTGCGTAAAAAATGATACCGGCAGATACTATTTCGTTGAAAATTATAAATCAGGTATTGTTACATTTCAGGATTTACAGGTAATGAGTTCGTAAAGCAACATAGTTTAATCTTTGAAGTAATTAATCACCGCTTTTACAAAGCGGCTTTTTTTTATACCCGTTCCACGCAAAACTTTCATTAGACAGAATCGGACAAAATCATCCGAAACTTACAAATACTTACAACTTCTTTCAACAACTTGCTGAAACTTGCTCAAAGTGGAAAGTGACCCCTTTGCCCCATAGTATGTTTGTGTTGTCAATCGGAATTAACAAACTAAAAAATAAAAAAGATGAGACAACAGGCACTACGAAAAGAAAGAACAACAAGACCCACGATGAGGGTTGTAAAAGGGCTGAAAGACACACAAACCGAATTAGCTCCACTCGTAAACACAGCATGGAATTTTGCTTACAGCAGCCTCTGGAACTGTACCCAATTCTCTCAAAAGGAAATTGATACTGCCAAAGAAAAAATTGAAGAATACCTGCGGCTGGCAAAGCATCCTGAAAAAGCATTTTCCATTTTCTGCCAGCGGGTACTGCTTACCCGGTATTATATCAGTAAGAACAGCAGCCGCTATGTTCCCCTGCCATCCGTATGGCTTGACCGCACAAACGAAAACGGTTTTGCCGGTACAAAAGCCTGGTATGATGAAATCAAATCTGTAAGGGAATCATTGCCCAATTACAAAAACGAATTGAAAGCAATGGCTGAAGCCGTGCTGGAGTTCAGCGAAGAACCAACGATTCAGAATTATCAATACTGGAGAAAATATTTTATAGACAAGCAAACGCCGGGACTTTTGAACCTGTTCCAGGTAGTAGCTATTCAGCAACTGTGCAACAACTAAGCAATGACCCGTACCCCAAAACCATATTACGATGAGCAGGGCCATTTGATAATCCGTCCCTACCGCATGAAGGATTTAGCAGCTATTTACTGTGTAAGTACCAAAACCATGAAGCGGTGGATTGATAGCAAAGCCCCTGCTTACAGTAACAAAACAAAAATGTTCTTTACCATAGAACAGGTAACGGGCATATTCACAGCACTTGGCGTACCACAAAAAATTGCACTTGTAGTACCACTAAAAGAATTAAAACAAGCAGTTTAAAATATTTCCTATGGAAACTAAAACAACAAGCGAAACCACATCCAGCAGCATACTGCTCACGGGGATAGTGTTCTTAGCCAACCTTGACTTTGTAGGGCTATTGGACTATGCCTTAAAAGCTGGAATTGGCGGAGCCATCTGGCTGGGATTTAAACTTACCGCTGATTATTTAGAAAGAAAAAGAAAGAGCAAGTAATGAGTGCTGCTGCAAAAATATTAACCGGCACACTCGTAGGCGCAGGTGTAGTAGCTGTGTATGGCTATGTAAAGAAGCTAAAGAAAACACAGGCTGAACTGGAAATCATTCCTACTGCTAACCTGTACCAGCTAACCTGGAACGCCATCGTTGTCCGTGTTGATGTCCTGTTGAAAAACCCGACAAAGGGGACTTTCTCTATAAAGTTCCCCTTTGTTAAACTTATCAGCAATGGTACAACGGTAGGCAGCAGCCAGGCAGTGAACAAGGATATAAAAATTCCCCCTTATGGTGAAGTGGTTATCAGTAAACTACTGGTAACAATACCGGTCAGCAGTTTCTTTTCCGTGGCAAGTGATGTATTGAAAAACCTGCAGAACAAAAAGCCGGTGAAGCTGACCATCAAAGTGATGACAACGGTAAACCTGGGATGGACAGAACTTCCTTATGAGAGCAATAATGAAGTAACTATTAAAAAGTAAAGTGTGGAAGCAACTAAAAAAAGACATATCAAAAGCGGAAAGGAATATGACCACCTGTTTCCCATAGCAGAGGGCAGCAATTCCACCATCCGCAAAAATGCGAATGTCTATCATACGGTTGATTTTATACCGAGAGTGGTGAACGAAACACTTTATCAAACCAAATCATTAGCTGAACAACTAAAAACAAACAATACCTATGAAACCTGTAAAAATATCTGGCACTTCGTATATGAACACATTAACTACAAAAAAGATGCACCGGGTTATGAGCAAATAAGAAACCCGGCAAGAGCCTGGCACGACCGTTTTAGTGGGGTAGATTGTGACTGTTACTCGGTTTTCATATCCAGTATCCTTTCCAATCTCGGCATAGCCCATACGTTGCGTATTACCAAATATCACCGTGACTACTTTCAGCACATCTACCCCATCGTGCCTTTTCAAAATGGTTATATCACCATTGATTGTGTGACTGACCGCTTTAATTATGAAGTACCATTTAGTGAAAAAAAAGATTATCCTATGGATTTACAATATCTCAGTGGCTTTGATGATGGTTTTGAAATAAATGGTGCCGGTGATGGCATGGCCGAGCTGGGCAAACTTATCCAGCGTAAAATGGGTGGTGGTAAAAAGCCCTCACCATTGAAAGCCAAATCACCAGTACCGGTTAAAAAGTCAATGCCGTTTATGAAAAAGAAAGCGGCGCTGCTTACCAAAGGGAGCAACCTCAATCCTGTGGAAACTCCAACTCCCGTAACTGCCGGAAATCCAAAACCCAAGAAGAAAAAGTTCCTGGGCAAGATGCTGAATGTGGTGAATAAGGCTAACCCTGCTACGGTGCTGCTGCGTAATGGCATTCTTGCCAGCATGAAACTGAATATCCGCAATGCAGCAGGCCGTCTTCGCTGGAGTTACCTTTCACCACAGCAGGCATCGGCAAAAAGTATTGACCCGGTAAAATTTCAAAAGCTGATTGCAGCAAGACAGAAATTAGAAAAGATATTTTTCGGTGCAGGCGGCAATCCGAAAAATCTAAAGAAAGCCATCCTCGGTGGAAAGGGCAACAAAGACAAAGCAGTGAATGGGCTGGATGGATTTGGCATGATTGAACTGGAAGGTGTGGAATACATGAATGCTTACACACCCATAAGCGAACTGTTAGGTACTGAGATTTACTATAATGAAAATGTAAATGGCATGGAAGGATTTGGTGAACTCGGTGAACCCATTACCATGAGCACCATAGCGGCGGCAGCGGGTGTGATAGCAGGTATTGTTGCCATGCTGAAAGATGTGGGCAATATTTTTCAGAAGAAAACAAAAGGATCTGAAGATTTTGACGAAACAAAAAATGAACAGGCAGATAAAGAAAATCCAGTGCCAGTTCCAACCACTGCCACACCGGGAATAGTACCAACGGTTACAGTAAAAGAAAATTCAGAAACTCCGGGAGTAATTGTGAAAACAGCAACACCAGGGTCCGAATCCGGTAATACTGAAGTTGTAAAGTTTAACACTGAGCAACAAATGGTGGAGACTAAATCAGAAACAGTCCCTGTCAATACATCTGAGGCTAATGTAACAACAAACCAAAACACGGATAATCCTGGCAACAACAATGACAATCCTGGTTTTTGGGAAAAGAATAAGAAATGGCTGAAGCCGGTTGCTATTGGTGTGGGAGGCTTAACCATTATCGGGATTGGCTATGCCATGATGAAAGGCGGTAAAACACAAAACAAATCCTCACCACAAGGTGGTGGTTTATCAGGCGCACCCAATTACAAAAAACGAAAGAACCACAAACGAAATAAATCCAAACAACAAAAGAAAAAATCAGTAGCCCTGCTCTGATTCAATCCGTACACTTTTAAAACAAAATTCAATATGGCTAAAGCGAAAAACTCATACAAGAAAAATGCCCGGAAGAAAAATTTCCTGAAAGGCATGAATGAAGAATTGCCTACCAAAGGCAATGTAAAAAACACGGTACTGGAAACCGGCAAGGATTTACTGGTAGCCGTACTCGGCGGCGGGCTGATAGGCTCTGCTATCGGAAGGCCATCACTGGCCATTGGTTTGGTAACAACCGGAACCGGTCACTACACGCAAAACCGTTTGCTCACCTTGCTGGGCATAGGAATGATGGCAGCCAATGGTTTTCAGAAAAGCAAAGCCGTTAATGGCCTGGAAGGTTTGGATGGCGTAAAAGAAAGGCTGATGGCTTACAAAGAAAACTTTTCTGAAAAGCTCTACTTAGACAAAATCATCAAACAAAAATCAGCCGCAGCAGCAACCAACGGTATAGGTGAACTGCAATACTTCAATTACAACAATGACCTGAGTGGTGGATTGAATGCTTTGGAGAGCATAGAGAACCAGCTTATAGAAAGCGGTATGCAGTTTCAGCAAATGACAGGCGCAGCACTTCCTGAAATGGAGGAAGATGACCAGTGGGAAGAAAGGTTGTATTAACCCCGCCCCTAAAGAGGGGTAAAACAAAAACACTTAAACAAACAATTATTTAATAATCACGCCTAACTCCCCTTCAGGGGTTAGGGGGTAAACTCAAATTTTATGTTAGGACTCTTAGAAGGTATTGAAGAATACAATAACCAGGGCGCATTACTCGGACTGGAAGGTGTAGATGACGGCGAACTGCTCGGCGCATTGCGTAAGATGAACCCTGTGCAGCGTTTGCGTATGGTTTCCAAATTATCCAACACCGGCTCGCCCAGCAAAGGCTCAAGGGCGGAAATGGAAAAATTCTTCGGCGAACTGCCGGTGCATATCAAAGAAGCATTGGTAAAAGGCGACCTGCGTTTAGCGGATAGTATAATCTATTCCATCAAGCCGGTTACTTCCAAAACAATCAAGCTGTTTGAAACGCAGGATGATAAAGAAATCGGTTTGCGTAATATCAGCAATTCCAAATTGCCCAAGAACCAGGCATTCCTGGCAAGCGGCATTATCCTGCTGGCCGGTACATCTGCCGATGCAAGCAAAGACAAAGTGATTGCCACTAATTACAAAGGGCTGGAAGAATTTCCTGCCATTGCAAATGGTGAGTTCAACCTGAAAAGCAACAAGAAACAAATTGTACCGGAAACCAGCAATGCTGTTTTTAAAACAGGCAGCAACCGCAATGTACCGCTGGGTTATTACAAACTGGCCAATCCACGCCTCATCCACGATGATGTGCTGATTGAAATGACAGTGGAACTCGGCACAATGGAGGGCATACCGCAGAACACCTATATCTATGCGGCCATGCACGGAACGATTACCACTCCGTAAAAGTAATTAAGAGTTTCAGTTACTACTAACTTGAGGCGAAAGCTGAAAGTTAAAACGGCGGAGAGGGATGGGTAATAACTCTCCGCCGGTAGTAGCTGATTTTTAAAAAAGGAATCTGAATAATCCGTACTAATCCGTACCCTATGCAAACTGTAAAGAAACGATTTGACATTGCTGTAACCGAAGCTGGTAAAACATTCAGCAAAACATTTGAACTGGATAAAAACATTACAGCCGTAAAAGGCATATTGTTTACATCTGATAAAGATGATTT
Source organism: Lacibacter sp. MH-610 (assembly GCF_045780045.1). Lineage (NCBI taxonomy): Bacteria > Pseudomonadati > Bacteroidota > Chitinophagia > Chitinophagales > Chitinophagaceae > Lacibacter > Lacibacter sp. MH-610. The sequence continues at coordinate 2,340,352 of NZ_CP116002.1, read as the reverse complement.
GCTGTACTACAGGGGTTCACAAAAGGTAGAAATCAACAAAGAGGAGATTTTCCCTGAGAACTATGAGAGCAAGTTGCTTTTGTCCGGTATCAATGTTTCACCCAACAACCGCTACTATGATTTAGGCAATCAGCCAGCAGGCAACGGTGCTATCAAAGTAGAATACAAAGACAGCAATGATAGCCGTGCCCTGTTTACTCCTTACCGTGTTTCACTGTATGTAGAATGTGTGTTGCAATGATGAAGGAGCAGGTTATCATACAACCAATAAGTATCAGCAAGAGAGGTCAGCAAAACTTCTTCCAGGTAAAACTGCCCAGGGATACGCATAGAATCATTGGTATTGAAACAGGCTTGTACCTGCTGAATGTACCGGGTTATGTTATACCGGCATCCGAGCAATCAATGCTGATGCGAAGAAATAACCTGATGGGTGTGGTTAAACTTCGGGCAAACGGAAAACCAGATGTATTTTATTCAAAGGAGGTGTTTGAAAGGGACATTAATATCAGTGCTGGTGAAATGAAAATTGTTCCTCCACCGGTAGTTTCAGAAGAAAGAACCCCCTTAAGAAAACTGGATGAGCAACCAGATGGCAACAGCTTTGATTATTTCACTCACTGGACACACGGAGCAAAACGGGAAGAAGACCCTTTGAACATTTGTGGCTGTGCTTTTATCAACGGGCAATATAAAGATGCCATTGGTGAATATTTTTATATGGATGTCAGCTATAAAATAATGCTCTATATCTGGATTGAAAGAAAGACAAATCAGCAGCAATGACAATTAACCTGGCACTGGAATATATAGCAAGGCGGATGAGGGAGCTTGGTTACGGGGATGATTACAGCATCCAGTTCAGGCATTTTGTATTGTCTTCAAAAGCAAAGCTGAAAATACATGCCGGAAGCCAGTTGTTTATCCTGATTGAACCATCAGAGAGCATTGCTGTAAGAAGTGATAGCGGCGTATTTGATGTTACAACCGAAAATGTAAATGAACTGCATTATGAACACCGGGGAGAGATACGGATAAGAAACTATACCGTCATTACCCAACATGCAAGATTTATTCAGGTAATACCAAACGAAAACAAACCATGCCCATAACACACGATAATTACGACCAACTGAAAATTGATAAGCTGCGGCATTACCTGGAAGACATGACAGCAAAAGGACATGCCAAACCTTACGAAGTTTTTGTGGACAGCCTGAAAGTTGTTCCCAAAACGGAAGACCCGAAAGATTTTGAAAACTATGAGTATTACATGAATGATGATACGGAAAAAATCCGAATTGTTATTTATAACTCTAACCTATCACCACGCAATGACCAGTATTGTTTTTATGTAAAACAGCATAAACAGGACAAAGGATTGAACGGCCTCGGTGATATAGAAAACATCATCCAGGAAAAACTGACTGCAAGGGATAAAGAACATGAAGTGAAACGGATGCAGGAGGAACTGACGGAGACCAAACAAAAGCTGGAAGAAGCGGAAGAATATATTGATGAACTGGAAGAAAAATTGGAGTTGTCTGCTAACGATAAGCACAAATTAAAAAATATTGACCTGGTAGAACTCGGTTCTGCCGTGCTGGGCAGGTTGGCTGAAAAGAATGCTGATGTGTTAAGCGGTTTAGGTTTATCAGGTATCGGTAATAAGGAACAAAAACAATTAGATACTCCGCAACCACAAGGTGAAGTCAGTTTTCAAAAGAAAACTGATACCGCAGCAGTAACAGAAGAAGAACAGCAATACATTGCCACCTTAAAGCAACTACAGAACTGCTTTGATGAACCACAAATGGTTGCGGTGATTGGCATACTCAATCAACTGATGGTCGACCCGTCACAGGTGGAGCCTGTGGCGGATTTACTTAACGCAAAAACTTAATAACTATGAAAAAATATCAGTACGACATTTCCATTGAAGCCAAAACAGAAGCAGAGGCCGATGCAAAGATGACAGCACTCATAACATTGGCTTCAAAACTCAGTCAGAAAGAATTGACTAAGCTGGCACATACCATTATGAATGACCCGATAAAAACAGCTTTGGCAAAAAAGTATCTCGGCGTTTAAGCCCCCTAACCCCCTAAAGGGGGAATAAGAAATCCAATATCCTATGAACCAGGAAACTCCCATCCACCAACAGGACGAATTTACCCTTGAGGAAAAAATCAAGTATGGCATACTCGGCGTGATTGTGCTGGGTGGGAGTTTCTTTATTGGCAGAAAGCTGGTACGCCGGGCTAAGTCCTATTCGGAAGAAAAGAAAACTTATGAGGAAGGTAATGAAGCGACTTATGCCAAACAACTGAAAATGGCTTTTGACAATGATATGTGGTTTGGCTGGGGAACTGACGAAGAAGCTATTCGCAAAGTGTTAAGGGCAATACCAAGCAAGGAGTATTTCAGAAAAGTTATTAATTCCTATCAAAAACTGTATGCAAGAAGTCTGATGAAGGACATGCAGGATGAACTGACATCCGCTGAGTACAATGAGATGCTGGCTATCCTTTCGGTAAAACCGGAAAGAGGAAAAACATTGCAGCAGCCCAAACTGACCAGTGAACAGATACTATCCTGGGCAAAAAGGTTAAGGTCGGCGTTTAATGAGAACACCTGGGGATTTTTGCCGTATGGAACGGATGAAGATGCAATAAAAGCAGTGTTCCAGGAAATACCTACACAGTCGGCATTTGCACAAGTGGCGGCAGCATACAAAAAGGAGTATAATGATGACCTGATGGCCGACTTAAAAGATGAACTCACTGTGTTTGAGTATGCTGATATGATGGGCATCCTTACCAAAAAACCGAAGATGTAAACTATGAAAACGAATCAACACAATAAAAAGCAGAAAAGGAAGCGGATTGTGATTACGACCCTGGCGGTGGGAGCAGCAGGTATCCTGGGTTATTTTGGCTGGCAGTATTACAAAAAGAAAAAAGGGAAGAACAGCGATGAGCCCGATGTATCATTCAAAAAGAAAGAACCGGAGGATATTAAACCGGTTTATGTTGATACACCTGCTTATACCCCGGCGATAAAACCCAAAATTAAACCAAGACCAAAGCCGCAAGTAATTTATGATAACCCTTTCCTGGAAGTACCACCGGTGAGCAAGGACGGTTTTCCACTCAAGCGGGGAAGCAAGGGTGAAAAGGTAAGGGCATTACAGGAAGTATTGATTGCAAAACATGGTAAACAAATATTGCCCCGCTATGGCGCTGACGGTGATTTTGGACCAGAAATGTCCGCTGCACTAAAGAAACTGAAACTTCCTGCAACGATTGAACAGAGCACCTACAATGTACTGATGCAGGGACAGAAAATAAGCAGTGGAAATGGAAGCGGCAGTCTCGCTCAACAATTTATTGCAGCAGCAACCAAAAAAGATTTTAACCAGACCATTCAGTTACTCAAGCGGCTTAAATCAAAAGATGATTATAAAGAAGTAAGCGGTGAATTTAAAAACTACCGTATTGGCGGCGGAGTTCGGCAGACACTTGTTAATGCACTGCTCAATACATTCAGCAAAGAAGACCAGAAGCAGACTATCCGTTTTGAGTTCCTGCGGATGGGGCTGCAGTTTGATGGCAAGAAATGGAGTTTAGACGGATTTGACGGGGTGAGTATCGTAACCATTGAACCCGCAACTGTTTGGGTGAATGCTAACCAGGCAATAAAAGTTCCCGCTAAAATGGTACTCGGCAATGAAGTAACCAAACGGCTTGACTACACTCTCTTTGAAAACAACGGCAAGCATTTTTTAGTGCAAACAAAATCAGTAACACAACTATAAAACTCAATTTATGAAAAGACATATCCGCTACATCGTTGTACACAGTACCGCAACATTTGACCCAAAGGTTTCCCAGTTCTATGGCCACTATCATTATGTGGTGGAAAGAACCGGCGAAATAAAAAAAGTACATGGCGATACCGCTATCATAAAGAATGTGGAGAAGGTGGATAATGAAGCCATCCATATCGCCTATGCAGGCGGCAGAAATAAAACCGGTACACTTGGCGACACCAAAACACCCAACCAGGAAGAAGCCCTCTTTAATAAAATTGTGGCACTCTCCATTAAATATCCAGGTGCTGCTATTGTGGGGCATGATGAACTGGAACCGGGTTCCATCTCACCTGGCTTCAGTGTGAAGGAATGGATAAAAAATTATGAGCCAGACCTTAACCTTTCCAAAGCCAGTTAACCAATTAATCCATTTTAAATCCAACCCTATGTTACAATCTATATTAAAAACCATGACTGAAAGAGGCTATAAAATTTACAGCCGCCCTTTTGAACTCAATATTGTGGGCATTCGTGCCAACAGCACCGTGCCTAATAGTTTTGACGACACCCTCAATATCTTTTATAAAAACTCATCCGGTGACTGGCAGCACCACCGCTGCCCGGCAACAACTGACCCTGGCACGTTCTGGCTGCGTAACCTGATGAACCCCCAGGGTACGGCTATATTGAAGCAGGGACAGTATATCGGCTCACACGGTATCGGTATGCACCGGGGCAAATACTTAGCCCTTACGCAGAAAAGGCCTTTGACTGTAATCCGGGATTATGACCGTGATGCTATACTTGACTTTAATAATGGCAAAGAACAGACCGGCATATTCGGTATCAATATTCACCGGGCATCCATTAACGGTACAACAAAGTTTGTGGAGAAGCATTCCGCCGGTTGCCAGGTGTTTGCCAATATCAATGACTTCAACCTGATGATGCAGTTGGCGCAGCGCCATAAACAGCTTTATGGTAATGATTTTACCTACACACTGATTGATGAGAGGGCTTTAGTCCGTGAAGCAAAAAAAAATTAATGTTTGACCTGGTGGGGCTGGGTATTGCCACAGCCCTGGGCTTCGCTACTTATCAGCTTGTAAAAGACCCGTAATGAGAAAGTTTATAGCAGAATTATTTAAAGATAAAAACGGCTGCTACAGTTTAAGGGAACTGGCAATCGCATTGCTTCTCCTGGCACTGATAGCAAGCTGGATAGCACAGCAGTTTTTCAATAAAGCTGTTCCTGAATTTATGTTTTACTCTTTTGCAAGCCTGATTGGTGCCGGTTGCTTTGGTTACTCTATTGAACGCAAATCAAATATTGACAATAACAATCCTACAATCTGATATGAAAAACTTAAAAACAATACTTACCCTTTTAATTGGTGCCGTTATCGGCTTTTCCTTTTGCCAGTTCTTTCACCGAAACTGCCCCGATGTTTATCCTCCGGTTAAGATTGCTGACAGCAAGGCTTCAGAACTGGAAAAGAAAGCACAGGATACAGAAGCAAAGTACCTGCAAAAGATAGATTCTGTCCAGCAGCGTACACAAGCCCTGAACGAATCCCTTAAAAAAACAAAAAACGCATTGGATAAAACCAAAAGAAAAAACATTGAGTTGCAAACACAGGTATATGATTTAATTGACAGGCAGAGAGTTTATAAAGAGGTGCTTGATACAGCCAGCTTTATTACCGGGTGTGATTCGCTGCAAAACAGGGTTGAAGAACTAATTACCGAAACAAATCTACAGGACAGCATACAAACCGCAATCACAGACAATCTGCATGAGCAGCTTCTGCAAAAAGATTCTGTTATCCTGCTGAAAGATTCGCTGTACCAGCAACTGAACAAATCATTTGAGCAGAGCATCGAACAGCAGAAACTGCTGGAGCAACAGGCAAAATTCTACAAGAAAAAATATAAACGACAACGGCTCGGCAGCAAATTAAAAAACCTGGGGCTGCTTATTATATCCGGGTTTGCTGCCTCCCAACTTATTCACTAATCCAAAATGTTTACATGGCTGCGAAAGAAAAGACAATTGTAGCTACTGCCACATTTGTTACATCCCTTTTATCCTACCTCTATGCAAAGGAAGCGGATAAAGACTCAGTGGCCTATGTGATGGTGGGCGGTTTTATCGGTTCCCTTCTTGGAGAAGGTATAGCAGAGGCTATAAAAAAGAACAGTTCGGACAATAAAAATAATTCAGATGCCAATAGAAATATATAACAACGGGCCTTCACTGAAAATTGTAAACGGAGGCAGTGTAATCCTGGTAAGCAAAATTCAAATTAAGACTATTGAAACCATCCGTAATGATGTGATACGGCTGGACATTGGTGAAGGGGCATTGAAAAACATTTATGTCAGGTTCGCTGATGTAACAACTCCGGCAGGTCTGGCTGATGCAGGCCAGTTAAGAGATGCTATTAACGCCATGCTGTTAAGCAATGTGGCAGGTGGGGCAACTGAAATAAAACAGGACACCGAAATAGGTATTTTGAACGGTATCCTTGGTGCGCTGAACGACCTGAAAGGAATTATGAATACCGGCGGAGGTGGGGGTATTAAGCAGCCTGTCCGCATAGATGAATCCACACCTAATGTGGTTTATTACGGATATGCTGCCATCGGCTCTGCCATTGATGCGCCAGTTTGGGCAATCCAGCGTGTTACAAGAGCCAATGATATTATTGTGTATGAGTGGGCTGACGGAAATGAAAACTATGATAATGTTTGGGAAAATCGCTACATGCTGGACTACTCCGGTATCGGTATTATCAGGGAATAACCATCCATTAAGAAACCATGAAATACCAAACCATACCTGAAATTGTGCTTGGCGAAACTCCGGAAGTTAATGTTCCGGAGTTAGCTGTTTCTTATACAAGGAGCAGGCAGAAAGATTTTGGTAAAATCACTTCATCAAAAGATGCGGCTGATTTTATCAGAAATACTTTCAATGAAGGTGAAGTAGAATTGCAGGAACAGTTCATCGTTCTTTATCTCAACCAGGCAAATGAAATCATCGGTTATTATAAACACTCTAAAGGGGCTATTAATGCAACAGTAGCCGACATTCGCATTATTCTTGCCACTGCTTTAAAAAGTTTAGCAGTGTCAATGGTAATTGCACATAATCATCCGTCCGGCAACCTAAAACCTTCAAGAGCAGATGAACAATTAACAGCAAAGATTAAAGAAAGTGCTGCCATGATGGAAGTGCGGTTGCTTGACCATGTGATTGTAACAAGGGACAGTTATTATTCTTTTGCCGATGATGGTTTATTAGGATTGGATGGCTTAAATAATAAAGAGGAACAGTTTGTTGCTGCGATTGAATTTGATTTAGCTACTAAGAAGTCACACAATAAAATATCCGTAGAAAAGCTGGCTGCTTCATTTGGTATCATTGATAAAAATGACGTAAAAGAACTGACAGAGCTTGCCATTGTAAACCGGGCAAGATTGCTGGGGCATAGCGGGGGGACAGTGAAGCAAAGATTTGACCAGATAGTTGAACTCTATCAAAGCCAGGTAAATCTATCACACCGCACTTCACAAAGTATTTTACTGCAGCAATATTCTACACCTGCGCCCATTGGTTATTTAGCAGGTGTGTTTTGTGAGATTGATAAACTTCAGTTCAATGGAGGCTTTGCTTTTGAACCATCAGCAGGCAATGGCTTATTGACTATTGCTGCCAAACCTGAAAGAGTATATGTAAATGAACTGGATAGTTTTCGTAACCGCAACCTGAAAACGCAAGGTTTTGCAAACGTCTGGCAAAGAGATGCCACAAAACCTTTCTTTGATGTGCAACGCACATTTATGGCAGTAATGACAAACCCACCATTTGGCAAAATGGAAACGGAAGTTATGTTTGATACTTTTCCGATTAAACCCTTAGAGCATGTGATGGCTTTAAGGGCCTTAGACTGCATGGTTGATACTGGTAAGGCAGCCATCATCATTGGTGGCCATACTACCTGGGATGACAAAGGCAGAATCACAGCAGGTAAAAACAGGATTTTCTTTAACTACCTATACAGTCGCTATCATGTGGCTGATGTAATCAATATTGATGGCGCAAAACTTTATTCAAGACAGGGAACATCTTTTGATGTCCGCCTGATTTTGATTAATGGCAGAAAACAAACAGCATCTGGTGCAGCACCTGTTTACAATCCCGATAAAGACCATGAAGTAAAAGCCTTTGATGAGCTTTTTCAAAGAGTGATGGAAAGCCTCTCCCTTACCCTCTCCAAAGGAGAAGGAATAAAAACAGAACCTATGAAAAAAAATATTTCTTCATTAGAACAGGAAGCACAGAATTTAATGAAGCTGTTTAAAGCCCCTCCTTCGGAGGGGTTGGGGGAGGCTCTCGGAGCGCCTTACGAACCAGCATCCGAAAGTTGTGTCGTATTAAATACACAAGTGCCCGACAGTATGGCTTTTGAAACAAGACAGGCTGTACTAAGTATAAAAGAAGAAGTTGGCGGAGATATTGACAACTTTGTTCGCCACCGCTTAAAATATCCTAATAAAGCTGCGCTGTGTAAAGTTTTATCTGCTGAACAGATTGATGCGGTGGCAATGACTATTTATAATATTGAAGCAAGAAGCCAGGGCATGATTATCGGCGACCAGACGGGTATTGGGAAAGGACGGGTTGCTGCTGCTATGATACGCTATGCAGTGAACCAGGGTGTCAAGCCGGTATTTCTTACAGAAAAAGCAAACCTGTTCTCTGACATTTACCGTGATTTATCAGCCATTGGTTCAGGACATTTAAAGCCACTGATTGTAAACAGCAAGGAATCCAAGACAGATATAAAAGATGAGGATGGTGAAGTTATATACCAGGCACCGTCTCCCACCGAGCAGCAAAGTATTATCAGTTCGAGAACCGTATCTGCGCAATATGATTTTGTACTGGCTACCTATTCGCAGTTTAATTCTCCAGAAAAGAAACCCGAAAAACCAAACTTTCTCCGGGCTATTGCTGATGATAATATTTTTATCATGGATGAAGCACATAATTCCAGTGGCTCATCCAATACGGGTGAATTTCTGCAAGGTGTTGTTTCAAAAACCAAAGGTGTTGTATTCCTGTCAGCCACATTTGCGAAGCGACCCGACAACATGCCCATCTATGCTATGAAAACTTCCATTGCCGATTGCAATATGAGCAGGGATGATTTGGTGGAAGCTATTACAAGAGGCGGCGTGGCATTGCAGGAAGTGTTATCCTCACAATTGGTTGCTGAGGGACAAATGGTGCGCAGGGAAAGAAGTTTTGAAGGAGTGGAAGTAAATTATTTGTCTTTAGATACTAAGTCAGAAGAACACCGTGCCATTGCAGATAACATTACTGATATACTCCGTGATATTATTGCCTTCCAAACAAACTTCGTGGATGCACAGGTAGAGGAACTGGATAAAATTGCAGTAGCTGAAGGCAAAGAAGTTGCACTGCGTGAAGGTACTTCACAAGCTGGCGTTGATAATCAACCTTATTTTTCCAAAGTGTTCCAGGTAATTAACCAGATGCTTTTTTCTTTAAAGGCGGAAGCAGTCGCTGACCAGGCAATTAAAAGATTAAAGGAGGGAAAAAAGCCGGTGATTGCCTTCGCTTCTACAATGGGCAGCTTTATTGAATCAATGGAAAATGAACAGGGCGTTCCGGTTGGTGATGGCGATACTATCAATGCTGATTTTAGTGAAGTTCTTAAAAGAGGGTTAGATGGTATTTTACGTTATTCCGAAAAAGATGTGGACGGCAATGCTATTCACAAAAAATTTGAATTAAGTGAACTGCCGCCGGAAGCTCAAACCGAATACCACCGAATACTGGGAAAGATAAATAACGTCTCAACGGGTATTACTATTTCCCCGATTGATATTATCATCAAGAAAATAAAAGACGCCGGCTACAGTGTCGCCGAAGTAACAGGCCGTAAGTATGAACTGCAACTCAACTGGAAGGGCAGTAAGGCTTTGATACTGGCAAGAAAACGTATCAATACCAATGATGCTTTCCGGCAGTTCAATAATAATGAAGTGGATGTGCTGATGATTAACCAGTCCGGCAGTACCGGCGCATCTGCACATGCCATACCTACGGCTAAAGTTTCCAAAGAGCAGGTAAAGCAAAGGGTAATGATTGTGCTGCAGGCAGAGCTGGACATTAATACGGAAGTGCAAAAAAGAGGCCGCGTCAACCGAACCGGGCAAATCTTAAAACCGATTTATGACTATGTAACGTCCGCCATCCCGGCTGAAAAAAGGTTGATGATGATGTTACAGAAAAAACTGAAGTCATTAGATGCAAACACTACCTCCAATCAAAAGCAATCCACGAAGATTTTAGATGTGCCAGATTTCTTAAATAAATACGGCGACAAGATTGTGAAGGACTACCTAATGGAGAATAAGGATGTAAATGAATTACTGGACGACCCATTGCATTTGAAAGATTCCAAGGCTGATAGCGGCAGTAGTGAATCGCAAACATTGGAAGATGCGGCACATAAAGTTTCTGGCCGGGTAGCTGTTTTATCTACTAAAATGCAGCAGGATTTTTATAATGAGATTGCGGAACGCTATAATGATTATGTAGAGTACCTGAAACAAACCGGTGATTATGATTTGGAAGTGGAAGCCATGAACCTGGAAGCTGAAACGGTTTCTTCTAAGGTAATAAAAATGGGCAAAGGCAGTGACAGCGCCTTTGGCGATGACAGTACGCTGGAGACCGTCCGTGCCAATGTGTTGAAAAAGCCTTTTTCCAAAACAGAACTGGAAAATCTTATCAATGAATCATTAAAAGGTAATGACCCTCATAAACTACAGGATAAACTGGTGGAAGATTATGAAGCATCTGTGGCGGAAAGATTGAAAGAGGAAGAAGCTGAAACCGAAGCCAAGTATGATGAGCTGATAAAAAATGTCCCCGGTGAAAAGAAGATTCAGAAGATATTGGAAAAGCAGGGCGAGGGAGCATGGCGGCAGGCTGTCGCAGAAAGAGAAAAAGAATTGACTGGCGCAAAAGAACTGCAATTACAAAATCTCAAAAAGACCTTTGATAACCGAAAGCAGTATATAGAAAAAGCCTTCCGGTTTTTCTATATCAGCCGTAATATCCGTTATCCCATTGAAACTTACAATGGCGGTAATGAGTTGGTGCCAGCCGTGTTTTTAGGATTTGTAATTGATAAGAAAAAGAAGAACCCTTATGCTCCTTCAGCAATCAAACTGCGTATTGCTATTGCCAACAGTTCTAAATACCTGGCCATCCCGGCATCTTACTCAGAAGATATAATGACAATCATTGGTGCAAGTGCAGATATATCTCAGCCCAGCATGAATGTTTTACTGCATGAGTGGGAGAAATACACTAAGGAAAACAACACTGACCGACGTATCCGCCACATCATCACCGGTAACCTGCTGCAAGCCTTTTCTGATTTTAAGGGCAAGTTGGTAAGTTATACAACAATTAAGCAAGAAACCAAAAAGGGAATCCTGATGCCGGAGAACTGGAACTCTGGTGAACAGGTGCAGGATAAAGTAGTAGTGCCAATACTGAAAGCTGCACCGATTGTAAAATCATTGGTGCAGAACTCTCAAATCATTACCAATAATGGCTTATCATTTTTCAGGACAGGTAATCACTTCAAACTGATAATATCAGCGTCCAGGGCAAGGGGCGGCGATATTTATTTAGATAAGAATATCCTTGAGCTGGTGGAGAAAACCAATTTTGAAAAAGTATCTGACAAAATGGTGGCCATGTTGCCAGAGAAGAATATTGATAAACTGCTGGAGATTTTACAGACTACTCATGGATGTTCTATAACTATTCATTCATCTGACCTAAAAAATATCAAGTCTGATACAGGAAGATACAGCAACCGGAAAAAAATAAAACTACCGCCCGATGATGAGGAAGAAGAACTTCCGGACAATGTAGCCATCCTTGAACTGGAAGCAGAAGCCCTGGCACTTGAACTTGAATTATTAGCAGCATAAAAACAATCCATCCTATGATAACAATAGATAACTACTTTAATAAGGTCAATTCATTAGATTTAAAATCATTACCGGAAGCATTAAGAAAAGGCCATGAATTTATTTTAAAGGCAACCAGTAATGGGTCAAGCTGGGTGTCGTATCATTCCAGTGAGCCGATTAAGAAAACGGTGGATATGTACCTGGCAAAACTGAACGAGTTTGTCAGCAATACTTCAAAAGCCCAAAAGAAACAGGCGAAGAAAGAGGGCGAAAGAAAACAGCATGATGAAGTCATCAAAGAAACTATGCGGAGGCAAGGTATTACAAAGCCTACCAAGTCTAAAAAAAGTGATGAAGATATGCCTGCTGAAGATGGTCCGCAGTTGGTGGAAAGGATTCCAGAAGAGCTTCGGTTTATCCGCCGCTTTGTAAACCTGAATGGCAAGACAAAAACAAAGGATGATTTACTCCGCTTTATCAACGGCCTTCAAAAAGCAATTTTGGAAAAACGCATCCGTAAAACTTCTCCGTATGCCGTGCAGGTAAAATATATCCAGGATAGTCTTGTTAAGACTTTCAATACCATGAAGGCTAAAATAAAGCTGGAAGTAAATGCGAAAACATTAAAAGAGTTTACTGATTTATTAGGTGGAGAAAAAATATATCCTTCTATACAGTTATTGAAGAAGTACATCAACCTGAATGGTAAAGCCGGGATGAAAGAAAAAGCCATTAAACTGGTAAAACAAATGGAAACAGCGGCTAAAAAGCGAAAAGTGAGGAAGGGTGATATGTATGAAGCCCCTTTGCAGCAGGCATATAAAAACCTGCGGGAATTTATTAGTGATAAAAAGCAAAAGACATTACTCATAGAGCAAAGAGAGCTTAATGGTATTGAAGGAGTTTTGGGCTGTGCCTGCAATCCGTTAAACGGTTTTGAAGAAATGCCGGCCATTATGAACAGCATGGATTTTGCCAATATGCAATTTGAAACCATCGGTCTTAAAGGGAAATGGTTTGACCTCATCGGCGACCCATCCTCCAACTTTACCGCAATGGTATTTGGCAAACCCAAAATGGGTAAGTCATATCTCTGCATTGACTTCGCCGGTTACCTGGCAAGGAATCATGGAAAAGTGCTGTATGTGGCAAAAGAAGAAGGGTTGGATATGACATTGCAAAAGAAACTGAATGATAAAGATGTGGCACACCCGAATTTATTTGTTGCGGCTGTATTGCCGGAAGGCTTATCCCCTTATGATTTTATTTTCCTGGATAGCGTAAACCGGCTTGGCTTATTACCTGAAGACCTGAACCGGCTGAAAGCCTTTAACCCAACCAAATCTTTCATTTACATTTTTCAATCTACAAAATTTGGGAATTTTAAAGGCTCTCAAAGTTTCCAGCATGATGTGGATGTGGTGATTGAAGTGCCGGAGAAAGGAAAGGCTGTGCAAATGGGAAGGTTTAATCAGGGAGGGGAAATAGATATTTTTAACGACTAACAATCATAAAAATCCGGTTCCTCTCAACCGGATTTTTCAATTAATAAATCCATATCCAATGAAAACTAAGCAAAACAAGCTGGGCGTTTGTGCGGTTGATATAAACCCCTGTATCATTCCATTAAACCCCGAAATCCTTCACTCCTTCCCCGGTTGTGAACATTACTCAGAAACCGAGGCTAATAATATTATCAAAACCCTAGAAAAACTGAGTACTGTCTGCCACCAGATCATTAAGGCGAAAGAAATAGATATAATTGATAATCAACAAGTTGTATATTTGAATCCAACAAAACGAACTAAATCAAAAGCCGCATGAATACAAGTATTGATTTATTTTCAAAATGGGCTAAAAAGCCTTCGCTTGCTATTGTAAAATCAGGTGAACGTAAAGCCATTGTTTATACCAGGGTTTCCAGCAAAGAACAATTTGATACTAACCTCTCTTTAGAGTGGCAGCGTAAAACCATTGAAGAATACGCAACCCGTCAAAATTTTGAATTGTTGGAATATTTTGGTGGTGTATATGAAAGTGCAAAAACGGATGGGCGTAAAGAGTTCCAGCGTATGCTGGATTATGCCCGCAAGAATAAAAAGGTAACACACATTTTCGTGTACCTGCTCGACCGCTTTTCCCGTACCGGTGGTGGTGCGATTAAACTGGCTAAAGACTTGCGGGAAAAATATGGCATCACCATCATTGCGGTTACCCAGCCCATTGATACCAGCAACCCAGGTGGCGTATTCCAACAGAATATCCAGTTCCTTTTTAGCGAATACGATAACCAGTTAAGAAGACAAAGGGCAATGGCGGGTATCAGAGAAAAATTACAGCGGGGTATCTGGTGCGTGAAACCGCCAATGGGTTATGATATTGTTTATGATAAAACAGGTTTCAGTGACGAAAGAAGCAAAGGGGAAAGAAAGATTATAGTGAATGATACCGGAAAGAAACTTCGCAGAGCTTTTGAATGGAAAGCACAAGGCATGAAAAACGAAGAAATCCTCAGCCGTCTTAAAGCATTAGGGCTAAAAATTTATAAGCAAAAAATAAGTGCCATCTTCTCCAATCCCTTTTACTGTGGTATAATCTCCAATAAAATGCTGGAAGGTAAATTGATTGTGGGTAAACATGAGAAACTTGTTTCGCAGGAACTATTTTTAAAAGTAAATAATGTCCGTGCTGAAGCCAAAGGTAAATATGGCATCCTTCATCAAAAGCATCATGAAAACGTTCCTCTAAAGGTTTTCATGAAATGTTCCGATTGTAGTAGCCCCTATACCGGCTATATCGTAAAGAGCCGGAACCGCTGGTATTATAAATGCCGTTCTAAAGGTTGCTGCAATAACAAGAGCGCTGAAAAAGCCAATACCCATTTCATTAATTATCTTACAAAGTACGCCATTGTCCCACACTTGGTGCAGCCTTTTTTATTTGCCATGAAACACGAAGTTGCCAAACTGGAAACAGCAAAAGTGGACGAAGAAAAACTCTTAAAAAATAACCTGAATGAAGTGCAGAAAAAGATAGATACAATAGAGGAACAATACTTCATTCTGAAGTCCATGCCTGACGAAACTTATCAAAAGTTTCAGGCTAAGCTCACCGAAGAAAAGGCGCAAATCCTCCGAAATATTGACCAGGCTGGTTCAAGTATTTCGAACACAACTGAAGCACTGGAAAAAGCATTGCAATTTTCCCTGAAACTCCCGTCCCTGTGGGGTTCTGCAGATGTCAATCAAAAAGAAATTATCCAAAATCTAATCTTTCCTGATGGCGTAATCTACGACAGGAAAAAAGAAGCATTTCGAACAGAAAAAGTTAATGAAGTATTTCGCTGTATTGCAGTACTAAACAGCAGTTCAGGTGAAAATGAAACAGGACAAACCAGTAATGAAACCAATTTGTCCTGTTCTGTCGGGATGACTGGATTCGAACCAGCGACCTCTTCGTCCCGAACGAAGCACGCTACCGGACTGCGCTACATCCCGTTGATAGATTTATGCAAATTATTTCTTTTTCTGCTGAATTATAAAAACGGCTGGCACGGGCCGTTGCTCTCCCTTTGAACTTGGAGTAATGGTTTCTTTACCATTCACCAGCATACAGCTGCTCCCGCCTCCATCAAGGTTAAGCGCTTCTACACAACCTAAGTCCTGAAATAGCTTAGCCATTTGGGGTAATGACATACCCTCCGCTACTCCGGGGTAACGGCCCTGCACCATAAGAATAATCAATTTACCATCAGCGGTATAGCCCATGGCGGTGCGTGGCTCCAGATTCTCTTTTGCTTTACCGGCAAACATCATTTCTTCATTATTAGTTATTTGAATTTGCCCATTTTGCAATAGAACAGGACCTCCGCCTACTGCAGTTTCCACTTTCCACTTCTTAAAAACACGCTCATAACTTTTCTTTTTTAAAGGGTTTTGGTGCAAAGCATTTGAGCATCTGATAGATTGAATGACATATTTAAATACATGGAAAGAATCTTTATAATAATTACGACTGGATTGAGATATAAAAGGAATTCGCTTTGATGTATCAGCATATACCCAGCCAATATCGGCTGCTCTTTTTTTGTTGATACCAATAGCGGAGCGAAACGGATGGGCATACATGAATGTATCCTTACCTCTTAAGGGAATAGTATGAATGTTGTAATTCACCATCTTTCCATCTTTCACCACCACATTAATACTGTTATTAGTTTCAAATGAAAAGAACGTACAATTCACCACCAGTAATGGCTGCTGATTACGTTCATAAAATGCTGAAGGTGTGATGCGTCTGTTGCGGGTTGTATCCACTGTAAAATCAAGACGCTTATCGTTTAAATCCGCAATTACATAAAAGGCAATATTGGGTTTACCATCTACACTGTCAGTTGTTTTATACACATGAATGGATGATGGCAATGGCGCATACAATGAATCCACATTTACCCATCGCAATTGCGCCAAACAAAAAGGAGAAATGCTGAAAAACAACATTACTCCTGTAACTATTTTTTTTATGCCTGTCATTACATTACCATATTTGCTTTTTCAGCTTCCCATTTTTGTTTACCATACCCGGGAATCACATGTTTTTCACTATGATAGGAAGAACGAACAAGTGGTCCGCTTTCTACATAATCCAAACCGATACTGTATCCGATCTCCCGGTATTCAGCAAACTCATCAGGATGTACAAAACGCTGAACGGATAAATGCTTTTTTGTAGGCTGCAAATACTGACCGATTGTTACTACATCAACACCATTGTTATATAAGTCATGCAAAGTTTGCACTACTTCTTCTTTTGTTTCACCTAAGCCCAACATAATACCACTCTTCACCCTCATGCCGTTTTCTTTCAAATAACGCAGCACATCCATACTTCTCCAGTATTTAGCCTGGATACGAACCTGGCGTGTTAACCGCTCAACCGTTTCTATGTTATGAGAAACAACTTCCGGATGAGCTTCTACAACACGTTGTACATTTTCCATCTGCCCTTTAAAATCAGGTATTAATGTTTCCAGTGTAGTATCAGGGTTGAGGGTTTTCACTGCTTTGATGGTGTTATACCAAATAGTACTGCCTCCATCTTTTAATTCGTCTCTGTCAACTGAAGTTAAAACAGCATGTTTCACTTTCATAAGATGAATCGCTTCTGCCACCCGTTGTGGCTCATCCCAATCAACAGCATCGGGCTTGCCGGTAGCTACTGCACAAAAGCCGCAGCTACGGGTGCAGGTATTACCCAGTATCATAAAAGTTGCGGTGCCTTCGCCCCAGCATTCACCCATATTGGGGCAATTACCGCTTTCGCAAATCGTATGAAGTTTATGGGTATCTACCAGGTTACGAACGTGACGGTAGTTTTCGCCAATGGGTAAGCGTACACGTAACCAATCTGGTTTTTTTACTTTATCGGTAGTGGAAATATCAGTACTACTGCCTCCGGAACAACTCATGCGTAAGAATTAAAGTGCAAATGTAGGTCACTTTCTTTTACCAAAAAGAATCGCCACATAGCTGTTAAAGAAAGTACGGCTGGGAGCGATAAAACCCTGAACATTTACCATTTGATTGATATCACGGGAATAAACTTCTGCATTTACGCCTATTTCAATGGCAGAAACCATTTCATTAAAACGACCGTAGTCAAAACGAAGCGCCAGTTTACCATGTACACCCGGTACAAATTTCATGTCTCTCCATCCGTAACGGAAACCGGTACCCTGGATAATATTGCCGGGTGATAAGAAAGCAGCACTATCAGCCACTGAATACTTTAAGTTTTTAGTTTGATTTTGAGAAACTGCAACAGTAATATAATAGGGCCGTTCAATACCTAATGAAATACCTCCGGCATAGATGGCGTGAACAGATATCCCGTTCTTGTTGGTTTTACCACCAATCATCCGCTGCTGACCGAAAGTGGGTTTTAACTGGTAAAAAATATTTTGCTTGCCATAAACATAAGGTGTGGAGAATTGCAGGAACGGTCCATTATTTACTCCATAGCTAAGCTTCTTTTCCTTAGGATGTTTCTTTTCAGAAAATTCCAATGCAAAGAGATTGGCTACTTTGGGGCTCTTCATATATCCTTTTTCAAAAAACATTCCCCAACCGTCAGTATTCAAGCGGATGCCGAATACATTTTGCTTGTTAAACACAAGTGCCCCTTCTTCCTGCTGACGGATAAGATTATCAATTTTCTGTCTGCGATCCTGGCGCTTTTCATCTTTTGCCATTTGCCTCGGGCTTTGTTTTTTTTCCTGGGCGGAGGCAAATACGGCAAAAGAAAAAACAGTTATAAAAAGAAATAGTCGCTTCACAAGTAATTTTATTTGCATTCGAAAGTAAATTTACAGAATTAAACCAAAGAGACTCCACTGAGTTTCAGGATTCAGGAATTTTATCAAACTAATAACTCTCATATGACATCCCGTATTGTGTATAATGGCGAATTAAGAACAACAGCTACTCACCTGCAAAGTAATACCCCCATAGAAACAGATGCACCGGTAGATAACCAGGGCAAAGGTGAACGGTTCTCCCCTACTGATCTGCTGGCAACATCGCTGGGCAGTTGTATGATGACCCTAATGGGCATTAAGGCAAGGGATATGAATATTGATTTAACAGGCGTAACCATCGACATTCAGAAACACATGAAAGCTGATCCCCGCAGAGTGGGCGGCGTGGAAGTAACCTTTCATTTTCCGGCAACCCTGGCATTGGATGAAAAACAAAAAACCATCCTGCAAAATGCTGCACTTACCTGCCCGGTTGCCAAAAGCATTCATCCGGATATTGAGCAAAAGGTTGTGTTTAACTGGTAAATATCAGTTGCGTTTTAAGAGTGCATTACCGGCTGCACATTCAAGGCAACGCTTTACATCACAATATTGTTTTTTAAGATAAAGCAATGCCTGTGAGTCCAGCGCATTGTTATGCGGCACCTGTGTATCCTGCCACAACCGGGTTATACGGTTGTTTTCTTTGGGCAGCTGCCTTAGCCATTCCAAAGCTTTTTGCTGCACCTGCGGCCGTGTATGTTCTGCTGCGTACACAAACAATAAAGGAATAATGGTATTGATGAGCAGGTTGTTCACCATTACTTCACCCAGGTTTTTTACTTTATAAGGTGATGGCTCCTGCAATGTATAATGCGTGTGCCAGAAATCATTGGCGGTAACATTGAGCATCTTTTTAATTAGCGCAATAGAAGCAGCTTCCAGCACTTTTGAAAATAAATGACTGCTTTCATGCACCAACATGGCCAACTGTGCCAGACGAAGAGTTGGAAAATTGGAAGGCCGCATTCTTAAAAAGTGAAGTGGAAAATGGATGGGTTGCAAGCTGTGTTTCTTTTTGAGATACTGATATTCTTTTTGCAGCAACACCGAATAATCATCTGTAAATGTTTGTTCCAGCAAACCTGCCTGCCCCAGCAATAATGCTTCTAACTGATGAATCTGGTTTTTATGTTTTGCCAGTAAGGTAATGGGTACTGATTGTGCCACTGCTTCTAAGGCATCAGTGTTATGCGGCATCCCGAAATTACGGGCAATCAGCCGCCAGAACACTTCTTCCCAATGACGGTTGGTTTTCTCCAGCAATTGATAGATATGTTGGGATTTTTGTTGTATGCGTTCTGCAATCAACCGCTCTTTCCAACTCAGCCATACAAGATCAGGTACGGAACTGATGAAGGAACTGCAGGGAATCTGCTCCTGCTGCTGCATCAATGCAGCATATCGGTTCAATAAACTTTGTGCTACCCTGCTTTTTAACTCCAGTACGGTTTCATTAGCCGGGCCATCATGCTGCCAAACAACATGGAGAATTACATTTTTATAATGCACATCGTTTGTATGTCCGTGTAATTGCCAATCGCTGGTGCGGAGATGCAGTTCTACTGTACCTGCCAGTTGAAGTTGATTGATGCGGATGCGTGCATTGGTGAAATCAGGGCCCTGGTTGGTATTGTGTGTGCCGGCAAAGAGTACTTCCACTGTTTCGCCGGTGGTTGTAAGCAGATGGTCTTTGTTGAAGTACTGGTGTTGCCAGATAAATTGCAGCAGGCGTTCGTTCATAAATTGGAATTGAAGATTTGGAAATCAGAAGATGCGACTACAACCTGCTTCAAATTAAGAAAGAGATTATAAAAATGCAAACTCTGTTATCAAACCTGCCTGTTGGTAGACAGGTCTTCAACTGCTTAGTCTTCAAATTGACGTAATGCTTTTATTACCCTGCTCACGGGTAAACCCATTACATTGTAAAAATCACCTGCCACTTTTTTAATACCCACCACACCTATCCATTCCTGGATGGCATAAGCGCCGGCTTTATCGTATGGTTGATAATGATCTACATAATATTCAATCTGCTCATTGGTGAGATGATGAAACTCTACTTCTGTAATATCTTCAAAAGAAAGTTCTTCTGTTCCGTTTAGTAGCACCACACCAGTAATAACCCGGTGGGTTTGTCCTGAAAGTTTGGCCAGTGTTTCAATCGCCATTTCCCTGTTAGATGGCTTGCCGATGATTTCATCTTTCAGCACCACCACGGTATCCGCAGCAAGTATGATGCGGTCATGACTCAACTCATCTTTTACAGCCAGTGCTTTATTGCGGGCAATATAAACGGGCACCTTTTCAATTGCAAGTGTTGAAGGATAGAGTTCATCTGTTTCTTTTACTATCACATCAAAAGGAACTTCAGCCCATTCCAGCAATTGCTTTCGGCGGGGAGATTGTGATGCCAGTATGATGCGTTCCATCATCCGAAAAATTTAAAAAGTATCATTGATAAAATGCCGGTAAAAATCACCACTTTAATCCAGGTACTCAACTTTCCGAATTCAAGGGGCGTTTTACTTTTCATTAAAAGAAAGAGTGCATAAGCAGCGGGTACGATGATCAGCAAAAAATTATAGGCTGCTGGCACCCACATTGAAAACTGGAGAATATAAAAAAGAACGATGAGCAATAATGCCAGCAGGATAATCATCCAGATACTTACAAACACTTTCGAAAACTCAACACCCCACACAATAGGCATCGTACGGCAGCCATATTTCCGGTCGCCTTCCATATCTTCTACATCCTTTACTACTTCACGGATGAGTGTAATGATGAAAGCAAAAGAAGTATAAAGTAAAGCAAGTCTTAACAACTTGTGCGAAGCGGCTTCTGTTGTTTGCTCCCTGAAAAGTCCGCCCATATAATTATGCGCAAAAAAATAAACTACCAGTACCGTCCATGCTGTGAGCATAGAGATGAGAATATTTCCGCTCAGCAGTTTTTTCTTAAACGTAGTACTGTAAAACCAAAGCACCACAACACAAACAATATTGGCAAACCCGATAAACCAGTTATTACTCTGCAGGCCGATGTAAAAACTGATAAGAATACCGGCCATGGAAAAAAACATATGCAGAAAAATAGCCCAGCGGCGGCTTACTGTTTTATCTACCACCATGCGTGAAGGCTTATTCACAAGGTCAATGTTCAGGTCAAAGTAATCATTGATAATATAACCGGCAGCTGCAATAAGAATAGAAGCAAGACATAAGAGGTAAAACAGAATTCTGAATTCACGGGGCATGTAAATACCATTAAACAAAACCGGTTCTACTACGCCATAAAAAAACAATACCTGTGTGAGCAGTATGAACAGCAGGTTAGGCCAGCGAACCAACTTCAGAAAACCAAGCAATGCACTCATGAAACATATTTATAATTATACAGCGGCTGTATCCGTTGAGGATAGTACCCAATCATCATTAAGCCGCAATACTTTTTCAATCACTTCCCTTACACAACCCTTGCCCCCGCTTTTGGTGGAAATAAATTTTGAAACAGTCTTGATATCATTGACAGCATCATTCGGGCAACAGGGCAACCCTACCTGCTTCATTACTTCCAGATCAGGAATATCATCACCCATAAACAACACCTGGTTCCACAGCAGGTTGTGAGCTAAGAGGTATTGAGCCAGCACTTCTTCTTTATCTTTTACCTTCATGTACACATTACGGATGCCCAGGTATTCCAGTCTTTCTGCACAGGCTTTTGAACTGCTGCCGCTGATGACTACAACATGATATCCTTTTTTTACCGCATGCTGTAATGCATAGCCATCTTTAATATCCATGGTACGTACAAACTCCTGGCCCGGCAAAATAAGCAGCGAACCATCCGTAAGAACACCATCAAGGTCAAAAACAAATGCTTTTATGTTTTGAAACTGCTCTAATAAATTCATACGTATCAATATTTAACGAAGTTCCTTGTTTTTATGATACATTTTTAAAATGCTGTTTGAAATTGTTTTGTACAGATCCTGCAGCTCCGGTTCATTGTTGAGCAGTTGCAGATGTTTCTGGATGGTTTGTTCATCTCCCCTGCGGGCCGGGCCGGTTTGCAGTTGCCGTGCAGCTTCAGTCTTTAATCGTTCGGCTGTTTCCATAATTAAAGGATGCAGCATTTGAAAAGACAATTGATGCCCGTTGCAATACTGCTCTGTTACAGCATACAGATGATTGGTAAAATTATTAACGACTACCGCAGCAAGGTGTAACTGCATGCGTTCATCATCACCCGCCACCAGAACTTGCGTAGAAAGTGTGGCTGCAAAATCAGCCAGTAACACTTTTACTTCTTCCGAATTTCCATCAACCAAAAAAGGGATTTCAGGAATTGTACGAAGCTCCTTCCGCAAACTCTGTAAAGGATACAACACTCCATAGTTAGGTGAAGCGCCTTTTAAAACATTCATGCTTACAGCACCTGCTGTATGCACCAGTATTTTTTTTTGAAGGGACAGTTGAGCAGCAATACCTGCAACGGCATCATCGGTTACTGATAAAACACAGAGATCAGCAGATCTGTCGATCTCCTGCAAATCAGTAAGAACCTTGGCATTCACTTTTAACGCAAGCTCCTGTGCATGCACAGTGTTTCTGCTCCACACCTGTAAGATGGTGTGGCCTTTGGAGTGCATGAGTTGTGCCAGTACGGTTGCTGCATGCCCGCTGCCGAGTATCACTATATTCATGAAAGGGGAATCAAGTAACTTGCAGCCACAAGATAATCAACCCATGAACTTTGCACAAAAATTAGTGATCGGTTATTACAGCACCAAGTTTAAACTTTGGAGTAAGCTATCCAAACGCAAAGCAGCTGAGACAGCATTTGATCTTTTTTGCAAGCCTGTTCCCTCTGCTCCACGAAAGACACCGGCCATCTTTGAAAAAGCTGAAAAACTGCATGTGCGTATGGATGGTTTGAAACTGGTGGGTTATCGTTGGAACCATCCGCAACCCAAAAAAGTGCTGATACTGCATGGATTTTCCAGCACCATTAAGAAGTTTGATCATTTTGTAATGCCATTAGTTAAGAAAGGATATGAAGTGGTGGCTTTTGATGCGCCGGCGCATGGTGAAAGCGAAGGTAAACGGATTAATGTACTCAGTTATATGCAGATGATTGAAACGGTGTATGAAAAATTTGGTCCGTTTCAAAGCTTTACGGCACATTCTTTTGGCGGTTTAGCGCTGGCATTATTTATGGAACGGCAACGCTACCAGGATCATAAAAAGATGGTAGTAATTGCACCGGCTACAGAAACCTCCTCCGCATTAGATTCATTTTGTGAACTGCTGCGCATTGATGCAGACGTAAAAGAAGAAATGAGGCAGGTGATTTATGAAAAAAGAAAGGAGTGGCCGGAATGGTACTCCATCCGCAGAGCAGCTCACAATATTAAAGCTGAAGTGTTGTGGATTCATGATGAAGACGATTTACAAACGCCGTGGGCAGATGCGGAGAAAGTAATGCAGGATGCACATCCTAATTTTCAATTTATGGTAACCAAAGGTTTAGGTCACCGGAAAATTTACAGGGATAATAAGGTGAAGAAAGCGGTGATGGAGTTCTTGTAAATGGATAATTGGTTAGATGATAGTTGATAGTGAACCATGAACTTTAACCTGCATCTTTTACTAAGCAATGCTGTAATTGAAACCATAGATGCCACATGCACATGCTGTGAAACGAGCGTGGCAAGGAACGATGCCATTTGTACAAATGCCCGTTATAAAAAAAAATATTTCACTTTTTAAGCCTTGCTTTTTGTTTCAAAAAATGTCTGAAACATTATCATTTATCCATTAACTCATTATCCATAATTCCTCCTTTTTCTTTGATTTATGAATGATTTTATAATATTGCATCGCCGATGTCCTCCAAAAAACCGGTTTGCAACAACTAATTATGGCAAAGAATTTATTGATCGTTGAGAGCCCTGCAAAAGCAAAAACCATCGAAAAAATCCTTGGAAAAGATTTTGAGGTGAAGAGTTGCTATGGCCATATCCGTGACCTCGAAAAAGATGAAATGGGTATTGATGTAGAGAATGAATTTGAACCACGTTACATCGTTCCCGATGAAAAAAAGAAAGTGGTGAGCGATTTAAAAAGCCTGGCTAAAAAAAGTGATGAAGTATGGCTGGCAACGGATGAGGACCGTGAAGGAGAAGCCATCAGTTGGCATTTATGTGAAGTACTGGGTCTTGATCCACGCAATACCAAACGCATCGTGTTTCATGAAATAACCAAACCTGCCATTCAAAAAGCCGTGAACAATCCTCGTTTTGTGGATATGAACCTGGTGGAAGCACAGCAGGCACGCCGCATATTAGATCGTATTGTTGGTTTTGAACTCAGCCCTGTGTTATGGCGCAAGATGAGTATGCGCAACAATTTAAGTGCCGGCCGTGTACAAAGTGTGGCCGTACGATTAATTGCGGAGCGTGAAAGAGAAATCAACGCCTTTGTTGCATCCTCGACCTTTAAAATAGAAGCGTTGTTCACTGCCAAAGACATGGGCGACCGCAACGTCACTTTTAAAGCAGAAGGTAAAAAAGCAAACACGGCGGATGATGCGGAGAAATTTTTGAACAGTTGCAAAGGCGCTGACTACACTGTTACCGATATTGCAGTTCGGCCCGGCAAAAAATCACCGGCTCCTCCTTTTACAACTTCTACCTTACAACAGGAAGCCAGTCGTAAACTCGGCTACAGTGTAAGCCGTACCATGACGCTGGCACAGAAATTATATGAAAGCGGTAAGATCACCTACATGCGTACGGATAGTGTGAACCTGAGTGATACTGCACTTGGCGATTTAACACGTACGATTAAAGGTATGTATGGCGATAAGTATCATCAGTTCCGCAAGTACAAAAACAAGAACGAAAGTGCACAGGAAGCGCATGAAGCTATTCGTCCCACCTACATGGAAAATACAAGTGTGGAAGATGAAGATTTGCGTCGCCTTTATGAACTGATCTGGAAGCGTACCATGGCTTGCCAGATGGCAGATGCTGAACTGGAACGCACCACCGCAACGATTGAAGTCTCTACCAATAAAGAAGAACTGAAAGCAGAAGGTGAAGTATTGAAGTTTGATGGCTTCTTAAAGGTGTACCGTGAAGACCGGGATGATGATGACCTGGAAGAGGAAGCCATGGAAGGTATGTTGCCTCAATTGAGTGTGGGACAAAAATTACCATTGGTAGAAATGAATGCCACAGAACGTTTTACCCGTCCGCTGCCAAGATATACGGAAGCTTCACTGGTAAAGAAACTTGAAGAACTCGGTATCGGCAGACCAAGTACCTACGCTCCTACTATTTCCACCATCTTAAAACGTGGTTATGTGGAAAAACGGGATAAAGAAGGTGTGTTGAGAGATTTCCGTGTGCTGCAGTTAAAGAACAATGTGGTGAGCAAGGGCATGGAACAGGAAACTACCGGTGCTGAAAAGGCGAAACTGTTTCCGAGCGATCTGGGTTTGGTAGTGACGGATTTCCTGAAGCAGTATTTTGATGATATTATGGATTACAGCTTTACGGCACGTATTGAAGAAGAGTTTGATGAAGTGGCGGAAGGAAAGCTGAAGTGGAATAAGATGCTGAAAGATTTCTACAAACCGTTTAAAAAGGATGTAGAAAAAACCATAGAAACCGCAGAGCGTATTAAAGGTGAACGGGAATTGGGTACAGAAGAAAGCAGCGGTAAAAAAATTGTGGCTAGGATGGGTCGTTTTGGCCCGATGGTACAGATTGGCGATGTGAATGATGAGGAAAAACCACGCTTTGCAGCATTACGTAAAGATCAAAGCATTGAAACCATTACGCTGGAAGAAGCGATGAAGTTGTTTGAGTTGCCCAGAACGCTTGGTGTGTTTGAAGGCAAAGAAGTAAGTGTGAATGTGGGTCGCTTTGGTCCGTATGTAAAACTGGACGATCAGTTTATTTCCATTCCCCGTGGTGAAGATGTGATGGAAGTAACACTGGAGCGTGCAGTTGAGTTAATTAAAGAAAAACAAAACGCCGATGCACCGGTTGCCTTTTATGAAAGCAAACCGGTAACCAAGGGCAAGGGACGTTTTGGTCCGTTTATTAAGTGGGATGGCATGTTTATTAATGTACCCAAGCGGTATAATTTTGACAAGCTGAGTGAAAATGATATCAACGAGTTGATTGAAGCCAAGGTGGCGAAGGAAGCCAACCGCTTTATCATACGCTGGCCCGATGAAAATATTGCAGTAGAAAATGGACGCTGGGGACCTTTCATCCGCTTTGGTAAAAAAATGCTGAAGGTGGATAAGAAAAAGGATGGCGAAAAATATACGGCTGATGAACTGGCCATGATGCCGGTGGATGATATCAAGAAAATGATTGTGGTGCAAATGCCCGGCGCTTTTGATAAAAAGACGAAGGCCGCAGCGAAGAAAGCCCCTGCTAAGACAGCGGTGAAAAAGAAAGCAGCGGTTAAGAAGAAGGCGGCGAAGAAGAAGTAAAATCAATCTTCATTAAGATGACGCTGCAAGATTTTATTCTTGAATTAAACAAAACTGCATTTAAGTTAGAGGATTTATCTGAAGAACTTCAGGAAGAAGCGGAAGATTATATCTCCATCTTTTTTCCGAACAAAAAGGAAAGTATATCTAAAAGCAATGATTTAATTCTTCAGTTCATAGATGAATACGATTCTGCGTTTAATTTGATCAGTCACATTTCATTTAATAATGAAGTGATTGAAGATGACAATTACATTCACTTTGGATGGTCCAGAGAAGATTTATTAGTAATTGATAAAGCAAGCGGCGAAATTATTGCTATAGACTATGCTGTTTACGGGAGAAAAACTTTTGTTTGTGCTGCTTCAAGCGAACAGTTTATGAAAGCTTTTTTAATCGGAGGAATTCATTCAATCGACAAAGAATTTAAATCCGATAACGAACGAATTGAATACCTGGTCAAAAAAGCAAAATTTGCTGCTGATATTGCTGGAGGGGCTGAATATTTGAGGTATTGGAATAGTCTTAATGATACAAATATTTTCTTTGATGAATTTGGAAATCAAATCCCTGAACCTCCATCAAATTCCCGGAATCTGTTGAATTAATAACCTTACTAATCTTTCCTGGCAGCTAAAGAATACCCGTACTGATCTGTTGTAGTTACTTTCACCTCTTTATACTTCAGTTCATTGAACCAACCAATCGCTTTCTCCTTCGGCACTTCATCCCTGAACTCTGGTGTAAACGAATCAAATAAATAAATCAACTCTTCCCGGTAATTCACAGGACGTTTCTTCCTGATTTTTTTTATCAAGAATGTAAAAGGGAAAATAAACAGAGTAATAGTGATGAATCCCAGTTGAATGGGCAATTTGCTGATGAACTTTCGTAACCATAATGCGATTCTATGGTAGAGGTTTTTTTGAGGGTGATAGAGCCAGATGCAGAGCAACCCGTTTTGTTTCAACGTAGTTTCAATACGTTTCAATGATTCAAAAGTGTTATTGGTATGGTGAATCACACCGCTTGAATACAGCAAATCAAAGGTATTGGCAGCAAAGGGCAAATACTGCAGATCGGCCTGCACAAACCAGGCTTTGGAATTTTGGTTGTGCGAATAAGCAGCTTCAACAGCTTTACTCAACTCCACCCCTATTGTGTGCATTTGAGTTGTATCAGCTATTGCTTTTGTCATGAATCCATGACCGCTTCCCACATCAATCGAAAATTGATGAACTGCCAATTCCGCCGTTAACCCGGTTTCACTCAAAAAAACATCTTTCAGCGATGTAATATCCTTCTCCCAGATTTTATCTTTCTTCTCCGCATCCAGGAAGTTCCATTCCCATTCAAAACTCTTTTTTGTCTTCTTGTTTTTAGTCACACATTCTTTCAGGAGTTGTCCATATGCAGCTTCAAGTTGCTGCAGCCTGTTAGATAAATCGGGAACATGCTGCTGCAAAAAGCTGCTGTAATCATACACAGCTTCCACCAGCATCCTTGGAACACCATCGATCACAGGAAAAATAAAACCAAGGGAAGAAAAAAGCAGCCCGGATTTGATTTCTCTCACCGTGCTGCTGTCATAAACTTTATCAAATTCTTCAATCAGTTGAAACTCCAGTTCCGTTTTGGAAACGGGGCAACACAAGTAACGGAGCAATTCAAACTGCATAGAATTTTATTTCAACGCTGCCAGGGCTGTTTTAATACGCTTATACGCCTCTTCAATTTTTTCTAAACTATTAGCAAAGGACAAACGAATACAATCCGGTGTACCAAAAGCCCTGCCGGTAACTGTGGATACGTGAGCCGTGTTGAGCAAGTACATGCAAAGATCATCTGCATTATGAATCGTTTCTGTTCCGTTTGCTTTACCAAAATAACTACTCACATTCGGAAACACATAAAAAGCACCATCGGGTTCAGCACAGGTCCAACCCGGAATTTCATCAATCAACTGCAATACCCTTGCCCGGCGACGTTCAAATTCCTTTGTCATTTCATAGGTAGGTTTCAAATCAGCGGTTAATGCTACAATCGCTGCACGTTGTGTTACCGCATTGGCACCACTGGTAAATTGACCTTGTATTTTTTCACAGGCTTTCGCTACATCTGCATGTGCTGCGATATAACCCAAACGATAACCCGTCATTGCAAAACCTTTACTCAATCCATTTACAATAATCACCTGGTCTTTGATGGCATCAAACTGTGCAATGCTTTCATGTTTACCAACAAAGTTGATGTACTCATAAATTTCATCTGAAATAATAAATATCTCCCGGTATTTTGTAAACACATCCGCCAATGCTTTTAATTCTTCTTTTGTATAAACAGAACCGGAAGGATTACAGGGTGATGAAAACAAAAACAGTTTGGATTTAGGTGTGATGGCTGCTTCCAGTTCAGCACCGGTAATCTTGTATTTATTTTCAAGTTTGGTAGTGAGAATCACAGGAACACCACCAGCAATCTTCACCAGTTCAGAATAAGTAACCCAGAAGGGTGCCGGAATAATTACTTCATCACCTGCATCCACTACGGATAAAATAATATTCGCCAGGCTTTGCTTGGCACCGGTGGATACAACTATGTTTTCAGGTTTATAATCCAGGTTATTGTCTCGCTTCAGCTTTATACATACTGCTTCTCTTAAATCTAAATAACCGGCAACAGGAGTATAGTGACTGAAGTTATCATCAACAGCTTTTTTAGCAGCGTCTTTAATGTGTTGAGGCGTATCAAAATCAGGTTCGCCCAAACTCAGATCAATTACATCAATGCCTTTGGCTCTCAATTCACGGCCGAGCTTGGCCATTTTCAATGTTTCAGGTTCTGCAAACCTGTCGAGTAAAGAAGAAAATTTCATTGCGGTTGTTACTGTTTTATTTGTGTTGTAGTCCTTGCATGCAAAATACTGGATTCACTGCTATTGCTTGTTAGTTGTGCGGCACTACAGAAAGACTTAATGAATCTTTTCCGCCTCTTGCCTGATAACCTTTTAACACCAATGAATATATTTTTTGTTTTGAAAATCGTATCTGATAAGTTTTGGCTACAGTGTTATTTTGCCGCCGCTTAATTTTTACAGTAAGTGTAGTATCTCCTGAAACAGGTGTAAAAGCACCCGATCCACTTAATACGGATTGACTATAGGTTCCATAGTAAACAACAGGATTTGTAAGTAGTAAAGAATCTTCAGCAGAGTTGTTTTTTTTATTGGTGACCAATTCTACTGAATCAATATCCGGACTCAGATGAATCAATCGGATATAAGCCCTTGTACCAAGCCCGGCTGTATCCAGATTATCCTTTACAAAAAAATATTTGATGCGGCCTGCAACGGCAGAATCATACATGAAAAAACTATAGTTCAAACCATCATTAGCATACACCCAGGAAGCTATTTCGGCTGTCCCATTAAAGAGTTTATAGTTTTGAAACCCGCTGTCTATAGTAACAAATGAAGCTGATGGTGTAATGCCGTTGATGTAATTAAAAGTGCCCAATGGTTTTAAATTCTGTTGTAATGAAAGACCATTGGTGTTGGGTGATGCGTTTACAACCAGCAAACGCACCGTAGTACTGCTTACTTTATCCTTTTTACAGGCTATCAAAACAAACATCACAAGTAATAAACTAAAAAACCTCATGAGAAAGGACTTCTTTAAAATGAACAATTCACAAAAATGATATATACCTGTAAATAAATTACTTTTCATAAGTGAGTTTAAACCTGCTTAAATCCGGAACTACTTTTCGCTGACGTTTCGTTTCATAATCATATACCAGCTTGCCCAATGTTTCCAGGAAAGGCATGCCTACGGTGTCAAAATCATAACGGTCATCATTTAAAATACCATCTTCATTACAATAGATGGTAGCACTGAGCATAAACTCAATATTCTTTTCAAAATCTGCAATGTAAGCCACATCCGTTAAGAACCCATAAGCCCAACCTACTTTATTGAAGATGCGGATGTTCTTTGGGATGGAAGTTTTCTTTTGAGTGCCGTACATAAAGAACTTCACATAACCATCGTAATGCTCCGCCAAATCATAATCAGGATATTTTGTTTCACTTGGCAACTGGCTCATGTATTGATAGAGAAAACGGTAATCATCTTCTGTAAAATTAAACCGTTGTTGCTTGGGTACTGACTCAGGGAAAATAACTGAACGGAGCAGCTGGTGCAGATCCGTTAAATAAAACCTGTTCTTACGGCTGAAGTTGAACGGCTCGTTTACCAGCTTATCGCCACTCATATAACCCTTCCCTACAAAATCAGTACGGGGTTGATACACATAATTGCTGGCGATATTAGGTTGCTGATACAGGATGGCACCACTGCTGTCACGGAAACTTACGGGATTTGTATTGCGGTGCTGCTCTTCCGGCATACTGATACCGAGACGATGAAGAATCTGTGCTTCTTTATATCCTTTGCTTTTTAACCGGTCATTCATATACTGCTGCCCCAGCAATTCATACAGCCGGTTACTGGCGTCATTATCACTTACAAGGAACAACTTTTTAATATAGTGCTCTGCTGTAGGCCGGCCATCAGCGCTGGTAGGATCGTTGTAAACCGCCGTTTGACCAGCATATCCTTTTTCGGTAATCATGGTAGCACTACGGTTGATTTTGAGTTCGTTCAGTCGCTCCAGCGCCAGGAAAGCGATGGGCATTTTTACAGTGGAAGCCGGATAGAAATACAGGTTCTTATCCACATTAAAATAATGGTCTGTAAACCGGGGACGGTTTTTGGCATCCCTGTCAATCTGGGTGTAAATGATCTGGATGCGCAGGCTGTCCCGGCTTTTTAAAGCATTGGCAAAAGCAGGATTCCCGCTCATGAGCTGTTCCAGGAACGGCTCTTTGGAAACAGCCGTCCGGCTTGTTTTACAACTTTGAACTAACGATAAAACCATGAGTGTACAGGCGGCTAAAAAGGAGAATCGGAACATGCCCAAAAATAAGCGTTTCAGGCTATCCTTCATGGGTTTAAAATAGAGGATAACCGGTGCTTTTCGGCTGTTCGCTTTCAGCCCATTTCCCCTATCTTTGCCCGCCTTGCGAAGCGGGGTGCTTTGCAGGAAATACGTATTTAAACGAAACCCAAATTCAATTTATTAATTATGGCACTGAAAGGTTTGGTAAGGTTTTTTGCGATTATGCTGATTCTGATATCGCTTTACCAATTAAGCTTTACCTGGATTGTAAAGAATTTTGAAAACAAACAGTTAGACAAAGCAAAACGGTTTGTAAAAACCAACTTTGGAACTGCTTCTAAGGAAACACAGGACTCTGCTTTGAACGCTGTGTACCGCAGGTATCTTGACAGCCTCAAGGAAAAGCAGATCATGAATATCCCGATCCTGTACTCAAAGCTTACTTATCAAAAAGCAATTGAGCAGGAATTGAATCTTGGTCTGGATTTGCAGGGCGGTATCAACGTAACGCTGGAAGTTGGTCTGGATGGTTTGATCCGTTCCATGAGCAACAACCCGAAAGATCCTGTTCTGAATAAGGCGCTTGAAAGAGCTACTCAATTAAAAGCAAACAGCGATGCAGATTATGTAACACTGTTCCTCAATGCTTTTAAAGAACAGAATCCGAATGGTAAGTTAGCCGGTTTCTTTGCAGGAGCTTCGCAAAACAGCCGTATAAAAGTTACTTCTTCTGATGCAGATGTTATTGCTGTAATTCGTGAAGAAGCGAACCTGGCGGTAAAACGTACCTACGACCGTTTAAGTGCCCGTATTGATCAGTTTGGTGTAGCCCAGCCTAATATCAACCTGGATCAGAATAAAGGAATCATTAACGTGGAATTAGCCGGTGTTCAGGATAATCCTGAGCGTGTGCGTAAATACTTACAGGCAACAGCCAACCTGGAGTTCTGGGAAACCTATACAGTAGATCAGAATTTCTTTGTGCAATACATTGCTCCCATTGATGCCAAAGTAAAAGATTTTCTTAACGGTGTTAAATCAACTGATACTACAACTGTTGATACCACAGCCAAAGCAAATGACACTACTGCTAAAACACAGTTGCCAAAGACGGGTTTAACCGGTAACGACAATGCGTTTACCAGTTTGTTGCAGCAGCCCGGCGGAACGGTTAACCCCAGTTCCATGGCTACTTTGGGATTTGTATTAGTAAGAGATACCGGCAAATTTTCTACTTATACTAATTTGGAAACTGTACGTTCTGTACTTCCTTCTGATTTACGTTTTTATTTTGGTGCCAAACCAATAAAGAATAAAGCTGGCGAAAGTTTGCTGGAAGTTTTCGCTATCAAAACCATTGCCGGAAGCGATAAACCTAAATTAAGTGGTGAATCAGTAATTCAAGCTGGCCAGGATGTGGATCAAAGAAATGGTGAAGTACAGGTTACCATGGGTATGGATAATAAAGGTGCAAAAGCATGGGAAAAGTTAACAGGTGATAATACCGGTCGTGCTGTTGCTATTGTATTAGATAACTATGTGTACTCTGCTCCCCGTGTAAACCAGGCTATTGCCGGTGGTAACTCTGTTATCAGCGGAAGCTTTACAATTCAGGAAGCACAGGACTTAGCGAATATCCTTAAAACAGGTAAACTGCCTGCACCTGCTAAAATTGTTCAGGAACAGGTAGTAGGTCCTACGCTTGGTGCTGAAGCCATCAAAGGTGGAACCATGTCCTTCGTTATTTCATTTGTGGTGATCTTCATCCTCATGCTCATCTATTATAATACCGGCGGATGGGTTGCCAATATTGCCTTGATCTTAAACTTATTGTTTACAGTAGGTGTACTAAGTTCACTCGGTGCCACTTTAACTGCTGCAGGTATTGCCGGTTTGGTATTAACCATCGGTATGGCGGTAGATACGAACGTAATCATCTTTGAGCGTATCAAAGAAGAATTAACCAAGGGTAAGAGCTACCAGTTAGCAGTAGAAGATGGTTATAAACGTTCACTCGCTCCTGTACTGGATGCGCATGTAACTACCTTGTTAACGGCCATCATCCTTTTCTATTTTGGTTTGGGTCCTGTACTTGGTTTTGCAACTACGCAGATTATTGGTATTCTTCTTTCTTTGTTCTGCGGAATTCTTGTATCAAGATTGATTACAGATTTCTGGACAAATAAGAAGCGTCACTTTGAATATTTCACGCCTATCAGCCGCCGCATCTTTAAACATGCAGCTTACAAATTCATTGAGTACAGAAAGATTGCTTATGGTATTTCTGTGGTAGTACTGATCTTAGGTATTGCCTCTGTGTTCAACGGCTTTGATTACGGTGTGGAATTTAAAGGAGGCCGCAGCTTTACAGTGAAGTTTGATAAAAACATGAACAGTGATGAAGTACGTGAAGCTCTTAAAACTTCTTTTGGTCACTACCCTGTTATTAAAACAGTGGGTGGTCCTGATCAATTAAATATCACAACGGACTACTTGATTGATAAACCCGGACAAACTGTTACTTCAGAAGTACAGCAGAAATTGTTTGAAGGATTGCAGAAATTCCTGCCCGCAGGAACTACGGCTGAGCAGTTTGATAAAGTTTATAAGAAGAGTTCACAAACGGTATTACCTACCATTTCTGATGACCTGAAAAAAGGTGCTCTCTGGGCAACCATTGTATCACTGCTGGTAATTACGGCTTATATCTTCATCCGTTTCCGTGACTGGAGATATTCAGTTGGTACAATTGTGGCGTTGTTGCACGACGTATTGGTAACGCTGGCAGTATTCTCGTTCCTTAAAGGCGTGGTACCGTTCCCTCTCGAAATTGATCAACACTTTATTGCAGCGGTGTTAACGGTGATTGGTTTCTCTATGAACGATACGGTGATTGTATTTGACCGTGTGCGTGAATACAGCCGCACCATGTTTGGTCAAAGCAAAACAACCATTCTGAATAAAGCTATTAATGATACCCTGGCCCGTACTATCATGACCTCTTTAACGGTGTTCTTAACACTGTTAATCCTCTTCATCTTTGGTGGTGAAGTAACAAGAGGTTTCGCCTTTGCGATGTTGATTGGTGTGGTTACCGGTACCTACTCTTCTATCTTTGTAGCTGCCCCCATCCTTATTGACTTTGCAAAAGACAAGCCTTTGGGTGAGCCTGAAAAAGATAAAACATTGGCTAAAGCCAGACATTCGATCAGTTAATCGAATCACTTTAAATAAAAAACCCCGCTAATTGCGGGGTTTTTTCATATAGTCTTCAAGTCAACTGGTTCTTATATTTAATTATTATCAAACCCATTCAACATCTTACTTCCTACTTCTTACTTCTTACTTGCTACCTCCCGCCTCACTCCTCCCTGAATCCTATCCAATATCGGGTGTTCTTATTAAAAACCCAGTACGTATCATTGCTGTAAGAGAAATTAAAGAAGGATTCCGGTTTAAAGCTCAATGGCAGTTTTACAATCCTGGTCATGTATCCTGTTTTAATATTATAAAGTTCCACCTGCTTTTCGGTAACATTCAATAAACCGATTTCAGCACCCTGTTTACCGGTATAAATAAGAGAGCGTGTGTTGTAGTTACTTTCAAAACTGTTTCCTGTTCCCGCATCAGCCGGTGTTTTCTTTCCGATGTACAATTGAATTGTCTTTCGTTTTTCTTCACCATCCGTTGTATAGCAGTCAATATTCAATCCGTTTAAGAACAGCACTTCATTCTCCTCCGTGTTCAATACGCCGGGACTGTGATCATCAGGCTGATACCGGCCTTTCTTAAAAATATTAATAGACTCCACCATTCCTTTCTTGTCCAGTTCATAACTAAACCATCCGTTTTGTGCATACCCGTTTCCGCCAATGTCTTTGGTTCTTGGGTTATACCACAAACCACGGATATCAATCAAGGTTGATTGCTCAACTGGGGAAACCACATTTCCGCTTTCATCAAAAATCACCAGCGGAAATGAAGCATTGCCGGCCTGTGCTGCATAATAGAGTTTTTCTTTGGGGTGATAAACAACAGATGCCCCGTTGGCACCGCCTTCCGGAATTTTTACTTCCATTACTTTACGGGCATTTACAAACCGGAACGTAGTCTCTCCTTTGTTATTCCTGTCTGTGTTGGCGGGTTCACCTGCTGCAGTAATTAAAGCATTGGCCGCATTTCTTTTTTGTGCATGGGTACAAAGGCCCAAAGCCAGGAGTAAAACAAGCATCGTTTTTCGGGTCATACAATCAATTTACTGCGAATTACAAAACTTCTGCAAAACTGCAATACCTGCGGGATGGTATTTTATAAAAAGATTTTCTGAAAGCATTTCCATCCTTTTCCGCCAGCAACAGTACTGCTTAAAAACAATTTATTCCAACCACAGATCCGGGCACTTTCAGTTTACGTAGATAGTAGGGTATGTGTTTTACAAGGGTACAAAAACACCGGATCCAAAAAGCGCATACACCATTTTTTCCAAAACTTAAAAAGAACAAAAATGAAAAAGACAAAAATGATTCTGGCAACACTTGCCGTGGCAGCAGTTGTAACAGGAGGTTTTATGTACGCTGCCGATCACGTGGATGCACCGGCTGTAACAGGTGCTTCTACTGATATTACAGATGTGTACGCTTTCCGGGCACAAGACCCCAACAACCTCGTATTTGTTGGAAACGTACAGGGGCTCCTGTCTCCTGAAAACACCGCAGCCGCTCAATTTGATGAAAACACCTTGATTGAATTCAACATTGACACCAATGGTGATGCTGTGGAAGACCTCGTAATTCAGGCCATTCCTAAAAACAAAAAAATGCGCATCTACGGTCCTTACACACCTACCATGACCGGCAGTAAAAGCCAGATTGCAGTAAATGAACTGAGCGTGGAAGTGGATGTAACTCCATACGGCAGTGCAGCCATCAGCAAAACAGGTAAAGGTATTACCGCCTTTGCTGGTCCACGTGATGATCCTTTCTTCTTTGACCTTGTACAGTTCCGTAAAATTCTTGCAGGTGAAGCAAGCGGTTTCAACAACCCCGGCACTGATTTCTTCAAAGGAACCAACGTAATGAGTGTGATTGTAGAAGTTCCCAAATCATTACTCGGCAGCGGTAACAGTCTCAATATCTGGCTCGAAACAAAAAAGAAAATCTAAACCATTTTACCAATTTTTAAATTTTCAATCATGAAACATACAATTCATTTTTCTATCAAAACAATTGCACTCCTGTTCGGTCTTACCGTTTCATTTGCTGCCTGTAAAAAAGATCCCGTAGTACCACCTCCTGCTGATGTTTATGAACTGGCTGATCAAATGGCCCGCCCTGCTATCAATACTGTTTTTGTAAGCACTACTGAAAAGGACATGTTTAATACTACCATTCCTTCTGAAATGGCGGCAAAATTCGGTGCAAAATTCAAAGCAAGATTACTGGCCCTGAACCCCGGTTATACAACCAATGCACTGGGTATGAACGCAGATGTTTTTTCAGGCGCACTGGTGACTGATGTATTAACGGTATCCAAAACAGGTGTTACTACTTTCTTTGATGGTACCAACGTATTAACCGGTCGTGCTTTAGCCGATGATGTGATTGATACAGAGTTACTGCTCATATTTGGTGGCCCTGCCGGTACTTCAAATCCTGCATTAACCAGCGATCATGTAAACGCTAATGACAAAGCCTTTTTAACTTCTTTTCCTTACCTGGCAACGCCTCATTAATACTTAACAGGAGCGGAACTATGAATTGTTCCGCTCCTGTTTACAATTCAACTATTCCTTTCACTCTTCAATAAAATTCTTTTTATGTTACACCAACGGAAATGGCGCTTCCTGCAACTTGTTGGATTGCTCAGCATGATTATTCTCATCATCAGCAGTTGCACCAATCAACAGCGTTCAATTACCAACCGCAAAGATTACATGCAGTTCTTACAAGCTTCCACTGCTGAACTGGATAAAATTGACAGGGATATTGCTTTCTGGTCCAATAAACTTAAAGAGGATTCATCGCATACAGGCGCCCAATCAAAACTTGCAGGATTGTATAACAGAAGATTCCATTTTTCCGGTAATATCAACGAATTATTTACAGCAACCGGCTATTATGAACAAGCTAACAGGCTTCAAAAATTATTTACGGCTTCAACTTATCGTCAACTCGCTACGCTATCTATAACCCAACATCGTTTCTGGCAGGCAAAATTTTACCTGGACAGTGCTTACCGGCTTGGTGATAATCTTGCCTATACCTTATTACAGCAGTTTGATGCCGAACTGGAACTGGGCAATGCCGCTGCTGCAGAAAAAATATTAAACCGTTATCCGCAACAGCAATCTTTTGAAGTATTGATCCGTAAAGCAAAGCTGAGTGATCACAACGGAAATCTTGACAAAGCAATTGAATTGCTGGAACAAGCTCTTGCAAAAATTACATTAACTAATAACCCGCATGAATGGTCATGGGCAAAAAGTAATCTTGGAGATTATTATTCACATGCCAATCGTTTTACTGATGCGTATAATGCTTACCTCGCCGTTTTAAAAGAAGAACCACAAAACTATCATTGCTTAAAAGGCATTGCATGGCTGGCTTTTTCAAAAGACAGAAATACAGCCGCCGCAAAAGAAATTCTTATGTTCTTAAAAGAACAACATCCCGTTCCGGATTATGACTGGATGCTGGCAGAAATAGCAGCGTTCGAAAAAGATGAAACAGCTCAAAAGAATCACCTCGCTGCTTTTGAACAAACAACAACAGGTAAAATTTACGGTGCTATGTACAACAAATATCTTTTTGCGCTGTACGCAGATGAAACCAAAGATTATGCAAAAGCCCTCACTATTGCACAAGAAGAAATAAAAAACCGTCCCGTACCAGCCTCCTTTGATATGCTGAGCTGGGTACACTACCGTCAAGGCAATTTCAAAGAAGCTTTGGCCATTGCAAAAGCCAATGTTGAAAACAGGTGCTTTGAACCGGATGTGCTGTATCATCTGGCTCTGATTTATAAAGCCAACAATCAAACCGATAAGTACAATGAATTGATGAAAGAAGTGAGCACAGCAATTTTTGAACTCGGCCCTTTGTTTGAAAAAGAATTACAAAACAGTTAGAACCGCCACATGAAAAAGATTTGCATACTGCTGTTGATCCTGTTCAGTTCTGTACGGTTCGTTCATGCCCAGAACAATATCAGTGCACGCATTCTTGATAAAAATACCGGTGAGCCGGTAGAAGCTGCTGTTGCACGATACGAAGGTTCTAAATATGCACTTTCTGATAAAGAAGGGATGATCTACATTACTACAACAGAAAACGAAGCCCTTGTTTACATTACTGGTATCGGTTATGAAGCTACGGAAGCAGTGCTGCAAAACAACCGTGTTACAGATATTAAACTTCAGGCAGCAGGTGTAAACCTTCAAGAAATTATTATTGCGGCGCCCGGTACTATTCATCCTGCAATGAATACAGTAAGTAAGATTGATCTTAAACTAAGACCTGCAAAATCTGCACAGGAGTTGCTTCGCTACGTACCGGGATTGTTTATTGCCCAGCACCAGGGTGGCGGCAAGGCTGAACAGATTTTCTTAAGAGGATTTGATATTGATCACGGAACAGATGTGGCCATTTCAGTAGATGGATTACCGGTGAACATGGTGAGCCATGCACATGGCCAAGGCTATGCTGATTTACATTTTCTCATACCTGAAACTGTTAAACAACTGCAATACGGAACGGGCCCTTACGAAGCACAACAGGGAAACTTCAGTACGGCAGGTTATGTTTCTTTTGAAACCGTCAATAAACTTGAAAAGAATTCAATAGTAGCAGAGGCCGGTCAGTTTCAAACACTGCGTACGGCAGCTTTTATTCAGCTATTGAACAAAGAAAACAAAAGTGCCTACTTTGCTTCAGAGTACCTGTTCAGTAA
The DNA here is from genome assembly GCF_045780045.1 of Lacibacter sp. MH-610. NCBI lineage: Bacteria > Pseudomonadati > Bacteroidota > Chitinophagia > Chitinophagales > Chitinophagaceae > Lacibacter > Lacibacter sp. MH-610. The sequence continues at coordinate 2,300,723 of NZ_CP116002.1, read as the reverse complement.
CGGCCCGTTTCAAAGTCCGCAACAGTTTAACCGCTTCAACTTTTTTGCTAAATACAACCAGCAGCTCAATACGAATAATCAACTGCAGATCATTGCTTCAAATTTCAACAGCAAATGGAATGCCAGTGGACAAATTCCTTTACGTGCTGTTGAAACCGGACTCATTAACCGTTTTGGTGCTATTGATGATACAGAAGGCGGCTCTACCGGAAGAACAAATCTGAGTCTTCGTTTAAAAACAAAATTCTGGAACAGCACTTTGAGTAATCAGCTCTATTACTCCCATTACCGGTTTGATCTGTTTTCCAACTTTACTTTTTTCCTTGTTGATTCTGTTAATGGAGATCAGATCCGCCAGAAAGAAGCACGACAACTCTTTGGTTACAATGCTTCGATTCAGTTCAATAAAAGCAAAGGAGCTGTTCCCGTACAATCAACACTTGGATGGGGTTTAAGATCAGATCTTACAAACAATTCAGAATTATCCCGCACGCTGAGCAAAACAATATTGCTGGAATCCAAAGCCCTTGGTAATATTCATGAAACAAATGCTTTTGTGTATTTCAATCAAATGATTGAAACCGGAAAATTCATCATCAACCCCGGGTTACGAACTGATCTTTTTTTCTTTAACTATGAAGATGCGCTTACACAAAGTACCGGCAGTGTACAAAAAAGTATCATCAGCCCAAAACTTAATTTCTACTACAATCATCACAAAAACCTGCAATTGTTTTTAAAAACAGGCAGAGGCTTTCATAGTAATGATACAAGAGTGCTATTGCAAAACAACAGCCGGCAAATTTTACCTGCCGCTTATGGTGCTGACTTTGGCGCTACTATGAAACCTGTTCAAAACCTGGTGCTTACAGCTGCTGCCTGGTATCTCTTTCTCCAACAGGAATTTATTTATGTGGGCGATGAAGCGGTTGTAGAAGCCGGGGGGCGCACAAGAAGACTTGGCCTGGATGTATCAGCAAGATACCAGTTCAACAGTCACTGGATGATTGATGCCAACCTCAACCTTGCAAAAGCAAGAGATATTGAAAGTGCAAAAGGCGAAAATTATATTCCGCTTGCTCCATCTGTTACAAGTATTGGCGGCATCAGTTACATGAGTAAAAAAGGATGGAACAGCAGTCTCCGTTACCGTTATATGAAAGACCGTCCGGCCAATAATGACAACTCTGTTATAGCGGATGGATATTTTGTAACAGATTTTGCTGTCAATTACACTACGAAGAAATTTGAATTTGGTTTGATTGTAGAAAACCTGCTGAATGCAAAATGGAATGAAGCACAGTTTGAAACAACCAGTCGTTTAAAAAATGAAGCGGCACCTGTAACAGAACTTCATTTTACCCCGGGCGTTCCTTTCTTTGCAAAGGCAAGAATCAGTTTCTTCTTTTAAAAGGATAAAGTAAAAATCAGAGAAAAACGGTTCCGGTAATTACACTGCAAAGCTGCTGCCGCAACCACAGGTTTTGCTGGCATTGGGATTGGTGAAGGTAAAGCCACGGTTGTTTAAACCATTATCCCAGTTAATTTCCATACCGTAGAGGTAAAGCCCGTGATTTTTATCCATGATAAAGGGAACGCCTTCCACTTCATACATCTCATCGTTTTCCGTGCGGTCATCCATCTCCAGCACATAGCTCAGTCCGGAGCAGCCGCCGCCTTTGGCACCTACACGCAGGTATTTACCGCTGCTGTCAGCAGCAACCACTCTTTTCAATTCTTCAATGGCAGATTTTGTAAAGGAAACCGGTGCTGTAAGTGATGTTTGTACCATAATGCTGCAAATTTATGAAATAACAACTGATTGGGCGAATGGTTTACAGCACTTACATTTGCGTACTATGGATGCTATCTATTATTATCTTTTTGGCGCTACGGCAGTACTCTTTATTGGTTTAGGTTGGTACCTGCGGGTAAAAGGCCGTAAGGAGTTACAGCAACAGGCGGAGCTGGAAGCCCGGCAAATGCAAAGCAACCCTGCCGTTCAAAACACGGTTCGTAAACCATCTGCCAATCCTGAAATGTTACGGTTGCAATTGCAGGCTTATGAACGACTGATTATTTTAACCGAACGTATGGGCTTACAAAACCTGTTGAGCCGTTTTGATGTAAACAATACCAATGCTGCACAAATGCAGCAGCAGTTAATACAAACCATCCGCAGCGAGTTTGAGTACAATGTGAGTCAGCAGCTTTATGTTTCTGCCAAAGCTTGGGATGCAGTGAGTAATTTAAAAGAGCAGAACATTTTTATCATCAATCAACTCTCTGCCATGATTTCTCCTGATGCACCTGCGCTTGAGCTGGGTAAAAAAGTAGCTGAATTACTGGCGGCCGATGAAAATGCTTCCCTGCAACCGGTAGTTTCTGCCCTGCTGCGTAAAGAAGCAAAGGAACTCATACAGGGCTAATGAATATCAGTTATTCAGTTGATGAAACCATCACTTTAAATTTTCAGCAGCGTTTAACTTTACACGGTTTAATATTTCTTTATGGCAGATGAAAAAAAGATTTATACTGATTCAGGCATTGAAATAAAAACGCTTTATACATCCGCTGATGCTTCCGCAACTGTTCCCGAACAACCGGGACAATTTCCTTTTACCCGTGGTGTGCAGCCGGATATGTACCGTGGAAAATTATGGACAATGCGGCAATACGCCGGTTTTTCAACAGCCGAAGAAAGTAATAAACGTTATCATTATTTGTTGAGCCAGGGTGTAATGGGTTTGAGTGTGGCATTTGATTTACCTACACAGATCGGTTACGACAGTGATCATGCATTAAGTGAAGGTGAAGTAGGAAAAGTAGGCGTGGCCATTGACAGCATCGAGGATATGCAAACCCTTTTTAAAGGAATTAAACTGGAAGATGTTTCTACCAGTATGACCATTAATGCAACGGGTTTTATTCTGCTGGCTTTTTACGTAGCATTGGCCAAACAACAGGGCGCTGATTTAAAAAAGATTGCAGGTACCATTCAGAATGATATTTTAAAAGAATATGCTGCAAGAGGCACTTACATCTATCCTCCCAAACCCAGCATGCGCATCATCACAGATATTTTTGAATGGTGCAGTAAAGAATTGCCTAAGTGGAATACAATTTCCATCAGCGGCTATCATATCCGTGAAGCAGGAAGCACTGCTGTGCAGGAAGTAGCATTTACACTTTCAAATGGTAAGGCCTATGTAAAAGCTGCGTTGGAAAAAGGACTTGATATTAATGTATTCGGCAAGCGTCTCTCCTTCTTTTTTAATGCACATAATAATTTGTTTGAAGAAGTAGCTAAGTTCAGAGCAGCACGCAGAATGTGGGCGAAGATGATGAAAGAACTTGGTGCTACTGATCCTAAAGCCATGATGCTTCGTTTTCATACGCAAACAGGCGGCAGTACTTTAACTGCACAACAACCTTTGAATAACATAGCAAGGGTAACGGTGCAAACATTAGCTGCGGTATTAGGCGGCACACAATCATTACATACCAATGGTTATGATGAAGCATTAAGTCTGCCTACAGAAGAAGCAGCCCGTATTGCATTACGTACACAGCAGATAGTTGGTTTTGAAAGCGGTGCTCCTGATACGGTTGATCCATTGGCAGGAAGTTATTTTGTTGAAGCACTTACAAACGAAGTAGAAACCAAAGCATGGGAGCTGATTGCAAAAATTGATGCCATGGGTGGCAGCGTAAGCGCTATTGAACAGGGTTTTATACAGGATGAAATTGCAAGAAGTGCTTATGAATACCAGCGGGAAATTGAAAATGGAAATAAGATTATTGTGGGTGTCAATAAATTCCAGGTAGAAGAACAGAACAATACACCGCTTTTGAAAATTGATGACAGTATCCGTCAATTGCAAACAGAAAAATTAAAACAATTACGCAGCAACAGGGATGCTGCCAAAGTAGATCAATGTTTGCAGCAGATCAATGACTGTGCTGTGAACGGCACCAACCTGATGCCCGCCGTTATTGAAGCTGTGGAAAATAAATGTACACTGGGTGAGATAGCGGATGAACTGCGAAGTATCTTCGGAGAGTATAAATAAACATCACAATCAGGATAAGTTCTGATAGAAATCAAAGAAAGGAAGAAACCGTTTTATAGTTTTACATAAACAATTTATATGGCACATACTGCACCCACCATACAGCCCGATGAGAAAATCATTGCCTTTTTGCTGTCAAACTCTGTAGTTTCCATAGCTACTTCTGTAGGCAATCAACCTTACAGCGCCAGTTGTTATTATGCGTATGTAGAAGGTGAAGCCTTTATTGCTTTTAAAAGTGACAGCGACACCCGCCATATTGAAGAGGCGCTGCAAAACAACAAAATAGCAGGTACTATTTTGCCTGATAAGATTGTAAAAGCAAAACCACAAGGCATTCAGTTTACCGGCACTTTTATGAAAGCTGAAGGTGAAACAGGTAAAAAAGCAAAAGAAGCTTACCTGAAAAAATATCCTGTTGCCGGCATTTTCAGGGGCGATATCTGGATGATTGAACTGGAGCATATCAAGTTTACTGATAACACGCTTGTGTTTGGAAAGAAATTACTTTGGGAGCGTTAAAGCATTTCATTGAAAGCAATAGGAAGCGGGCCATGCCTGCTTTTATTTTTTAATTATCTTTCCGCAAATCAACATTGAAATGAAACGAATTGGTCTACTTCTCATTCCTGTTCTGGCAGGTATCGTAACATCTGCACAAACCACACAACAACTGATTGAAGCCAAAGCAAAAGCCATTCTTCCCAAAGTAATTGAATGGCGCAGGCATATTCATCAAAATCCTGAACTGGGCAACCGTGAATTTAAAACGATGGAATATATCGCTGCCCATTTAAAAAGTTTGGGATTAGAAGTTACAACTGGTGTAGCCAAAACAGGGGTTGTTGCTATTTTAAAAGGTGGTAAACCCGGTCCTGTAGTAGCCCTGCGTGCCGATATTGATGCATTACCGATTAAAGAAAGAGTGGACATTCCTTTTAAATCAAATGTAATGGCAGATTACTTAGGCAACCAGGTTCCCGTGATGCATGCTTGCGGACACGATAGTCATGTAGCGATGCTGATGGGTACTGCAGAAATATTGGCCGGCATGAAGAAAGATGTACCGGGCACCGTAAAATTTATTTTTCAGCCGGCAGAAGAAGGTCCGCCCGGTAATGAAGAAGGTGGTGCTCCTTTGATGGTAAAAGAAGGCGTGATGGAGAATCCAAAAGTGGATGCCATCTTTGGTATTCATATTGATGCAGATGTTGAAGTTGGAAAAATTCAATACAAGAACGGTGCTTTTATGGCCAGCAGTGATTGGTTTACTGTAAAAGTAAAAGGTAAAGGTGCCCATGGTTCTGCACCTTGGTCGGGTATTGATCCTATTATGATTTCGGCACAAATCATTAACGGGTTGCAGACCATTGTGAGCCGTAATGCTGATTTAACCAAAGCACCGGTGGTGATCACTGTTGGAAAGTTCCAGGGTGGCGTGCGTGAAAATGTAATTCCTGAAGAAGTAAATTTTAGCGGAACCATCCGTACATTGGATAGTAAGATGCAAAAAGAAGTATGGGAAAGAATCAAAACAACAGCAACAAAAATTGCTGAAGCTAATGGCGCTACTGCCGAAGTGGAGATCATAAACAAAACATTGGTTACTTACAATACACCCGAATTGGTGAAAATGATGTTGCCTTCACTTGAAAATGCAGCCGGAAAAGGAAACGTATTTGAAGGTGTATGGACAACAGGCGCTGAAGACTTTTCGTTCTTTGGCGAAAAAGCTCCTGCTTTCTTTTTTAATGTAGGTGGCATGAAGAAAGGCGGTCCGGCAACCAATCATCACACACCTGATTTTTATATTGACGACAGCCAGTTGGATGTAGGCGTGAAAGCTTTCTGCAATATTGTGTTTGATTATGCAAAGGTGAAGAAGTAAGCATTGGTCGGTACGGCCCTTAGGCCGTCAGACCAAATGATAACAAAACCTCACAGGCAAAAAAACTGTGAGGTTTTTTCAATACCGTTTTAAAAACTTATTCTTCAGCAATTGTTCCATCACTTCTTCTTTTTCACTACGGCTGATGGGGATGCGATGGGCTCCTATACGTATTTCATTCCCTTCAATGGATTCAATTTTTGCCGCATTTACAATAAAGGATTTATGGGTTTTGATGAACTGAGATGCAGGCAGATATTCTTCCACAGAACGCATGGTTAAATAGCTGATGTATTTCTTCGCAGCCGTATGAATACACACATAGTTCTGCAACGCTTCTACAAACAATAACTCATCAAAAGCGATCCGCACCAGTTGATTATCCGCTTTGATAAAAAAATCTTTTTGCACATCAACTCCTGTTTGCATTTGTTTGTTTTGCTGCCGCAACTCATAATACTCTTTGGCTTTGAGTGCTGCTTTTAAAAACCGGTCAAAGGAAATGGGTTTCACCAGGTAGTCCAGTGCATTCAGCTCAAAACCCTCCAGTGCATATTGGGGATAGGCTGTTGTAAAAATAACCGGTAACGTCTGTTGAAATGATTTCATAAAATCAAGCCCGGTTATTTTTGGCATTTGTATATCCAGTAATAAAAGTTGCACTTCTCCCCTGCTAAGTACATCCATTGCTTTGAGCGGACTGTCAAACTCGCCGGCTAATTGCAGAAAGTCAACATCAGCAATATATTCTTTCAACCCTTTGCGGGCCAGCGGTTCATCATCAATGATGATTGTTTGCAACTTCATCAGAGTTTCAGTTTTAAATGAACTTTGAAAATTTCCGGCTTATTTTCAATCTGCAATTCATACTTACCGGGATATAACAATTCCAAACGCCGCTGCACATTTTTTAAACCGATTCCGCCCGGCATTTCTGCATTAAGCTGTTCCTCTTTTGAATTGGTCACATCAAAAAGCATTTGTCCGTTGCTGCGGTGCAGGTGAATGTTTACAAAGTTTTCTGCATCCTGTTTGTGAGAAATATGTTTGAAGGCATTCTCCACAAATGAAAGAAGGAGTAACGGTTCAATGCTGAAACCTTTTACTTCAGCCGAAGTATTGAACTCCACTTTATAGTTTTCATCCTTACGCAGCTTTTGCAGATGTACATAATCCTTCAGAAAATCTATTTCTTTTTCAATCGGTATTTTGTTACCGCCTGCTTCGTACAATTGATAACGTAACATTTCAGAAAAACGATGTAAGGCTTCTCTTGCCTCTTTGTTTTCTTTGTCAATCAAAAAATAAACGGCATTGAGCGAGTTGAACAGAAAATGCGGATTGATCTGTGATTTTAAAAAACTCAATTCCGCCTCCGCTTTTTCTTTGGCCATCTCCGCCATCTTCTTCTGCATTTCAATAAAGTCAAACATCAATTTAAATGCAACACCCGCTAATACGAGAAAGAAATGCGGAATCACATTATCGTATATACGTGCTTTCCAGTTACCACTAAAACTCAACAGGTTGGGGTTGTTCATGATACGGCCCAGCACATTCATCTTCACCAGGCTGCTGGTAGTAATCAATACAATAAACGCAAGCGCAAACAGGATGTATTTCTTTTTGTACAATAGTTTCGGAATCAACAAGTAATTGGTGAGGTACACCATCAATGCCAGGTCCACCACTTTCACCAATGTAATTTTAAACGCAGTGGCAGGCAAAGAAAAATCTTCATAACGCAAAAAGAACCAGGTGCCGAAAATGAGCAACCAGATCAGCAGGTGATGCAGCTTGTAACGTATGAAGAAGGAAGCGTTATGCATGGCTCAAAATAAATGTACAACAATCAGCACATAAAAAGCATTACACCTTCTGCTGCTTTATGCTGACGAATGGCACCCCTGCTGTTCATCAAAAAATGCCTGCAACTGGTGTAATGAATTTGCAGCAACGATGAATGGTTGTCAATTTTGGAATAAAATAATAGAAATATGAAATCCATCATCTTCATTGCTGTGTTTTGCGGGCTGATGCCGTTTGTTGCCTGTACACAATCTAACAAACCCAATCCCAAAGACAAACCTGTAGGTGGCGGTTGCGAAGGCTGTGAAGCGATTTATGAATGTCCGGTTCCATTTTCAAAACTCAATCACATTGATACCTTACCAGATTTTCAAGAGCCGGGTCCCAAACTGGTGGTGAGTGGTGTTGTGTACAAAGCAGATGGTTTAACTCCTGCTCCCAATGTAGTGTTATATGTGTATCATACAGATCAGAAAGGTTTATACTCAAAAGGCGATAAAGGTTGGGGTAAAAGGCATGGCTATATCCGTGGATGGGTACGTACCAATGCCAAAGGTGAATATAAATTTTATACGCTCATACCGGCATCCTATCCTAACAGCACTATTGAAAAACATATTCACCCCACCATTAAGGAAGAAGGTTTTACAGAATATTATATTGATGACTATACGTTTGATAACGATAAATTCTTAAACGGCGAACTGCGTAAACGGATGGAACTCCGTGGTGGTAACGGTGTATTGGTAACAGAATTTAAAAACGGAATGCACCATGCTACGAGAAATATTTATCTCGGCAGAAATATTCCCGGTTATCCGCAAACCAAAACCGGATTGCAAAGCGGACTGGAGCGGGATGATAACTGCCCGGCTTTTGATCCCATTCATTTAAGCGGTGCTGATAAAGGCCGTGATGCCTGCCCCATGTGCAAATACGGTTATGGTCAAGGTGTGATGGTGTGGTTCAATCACACCAGCCTGGACACGTTGAAAACATTTGCACTATTACTTGAAAAAGAAATGCAGCAAAGAGGCCCCAAAAATTTCCGGGCATTTCTTGTGTACATGAATCCGGCTTATAAAGAGAATGATGCTAAAAGCCAGGAAGTATTAAGAAAGAAAATCATGCGCTGGTGCGAAGAACAAAATTTAAAAAATGTTGCCATGCTATGGGTAAGTTCACCGGTGGATGAAAACTGTGAGCTGTATCACATCAATCCGGCTGTAACGAATACTGTTATGACTTATCAACGAAGGAAAGTAGTGAACAAGTGGGTGAATCTTCCTTACAGCCATTCTTCCGTTGCAAAAATTCTTTTAAGTTTACAACCTGCAACTGCATCAAATCATTAATAATGAAATCAATCATACCGGCGCTTTGTTTTCTTTTTGTACTAACAGCAGCCAAAGCTGATCCCGGTGTTGGGATTGTAACAGACAGCAAAGGCAATGTTTTTTATACAGACTTAGTCAATGTGTGGCTACTCAAACCTGATGGCATTAAAACCATCGCTGTACCCAATGTGCATACACATGAACTGTACATGAGCCCCAACGATGAATTGTTTGGCGAACATCTTTGGTACAATGGGGAGCAGTTGAATACATGGGGGCACTATTTATGGAAACGAAATCCTGACGGGTCTGTTATCAAAATCAAAGACAGCACCGCCGGTTTTGCGGAGGAAAGCTTTGTGAGAGATATAGTTGGTAACAAATATTGGGTGGAAAAAGATATTCCCTCTAAATTCTGGATGCTGGAAATCAGTGGAAAGAAGATTCTTCTCGGGCAGGCATCTCTCAGCAGTATCGGCCGTTTGCATATTTCACCTAAAGGAAGTTTGTACTTCAGCAATAAAGATGATTTGTATTGCATACCCTCCGGTGATACACTGCAACTGTTTGTAAAGTCCATAAGTGAACAAGTAATGACTGATCTGCCGGGCAATGGCACTCATTACATCATGAGTATCTGGAGTGATAATAAAGACAATGTGTATGCAGCAACCGGTAATGTGATTGTGCAGATAACCAAAAAGAAATTAACCAACATCATCTATAAATCCACCGGTGACTGGAAACCAAGCGGAGGCCTGATAACACCCAAGGGCGATTTTTATGTACTGGAGTATAATTCCAAAAATGAAGTAAGGGTGAATAAAATTTCAGCTGCCGAGCGAAAACAGATCGTCAAAGATCATGCTTTTGAAGTGTACCTCATACCGCTGCTCATCATCAGCGGCATTCTGGTATTCTTATATTTTTTATTCAGGAAGAAACCGGTGAAGTACACTTAAAAAGAATCAATTACTTCTTCCTGGAATAAATAAAATCCAAAAGAAGAATGATTGAAAAGAATATTGCTGCAATGAACGTTGTAAATGAATTTACAATACCTGTGCTAGCCATGCCATACGTATTTACCTGAAAGAATCTTCCTGATGTACCTGTAATTATAAAATAAAGAAATGCGACCCCATGAAATAATGACAAATAATATCAATATTTGTCTGAAAGCACCTGTATGGTTTGTTTGCTTTCTCATTTCACATAATTTCTCGCTCCAAACAACAAACTGCCAATCCTTACCATTGTACTACCCTCTTCAATCGCTATTTGATAATCACTGCTCATGCCCATAGAAAGGATTTGAAATTTCAAATTTGAAATTTGAAGATTGGCGTACTTATCAAACAGATTCTTTAAGAACTCAAACTCTCTTCTTACCAAATCCAGGTCTTCACTAAAACTTGCCATGCCCATCAACCCGCAGATTTTTACATTTTTCAATTCGTGTAATCCGCTTCCATTCGTGTTGATAAGTATATTCAATTCTTCCTCATCCAACCCAAACTTGGTTTCTTCTTTGGCAATATGAATCTGCAAGAGCACATCAATCGTCTGGTTGAGTTTAGCCGCCTGCTTATTGATTTCTTTCAGCAGCTTTTCACTGTCAACACCATGGATCAAATGCACAAACGGTGCAATGTATTTCACCTTATTGCTTTGCAGGTGACCGATAAAATGCCAGCGGATATCATTCGGCAATTGTTCTGCTTTCTCCATCAGCTCCTGCACATAGTTCTCACCAAAGTCACGCTGACCTAATTCGTATAATTCCAGTATATCACTTGCAGGTTTGGTTTTACTTACCGCTACCAATGTTACGTTCTTTGCTTCCAGCTCTTTCTTAATTTGTATGTATGCTTCTTTGTTTACTGCCATGGTTCAAAAATATTATAAACTTCTTCTCTTTGTGACCTCTGTGAAAACCCTCCGTGCCCTTTGTGGTAAAAAAACCTTAACCACTAAGAACACAAAGAAGAAACAAAATTCACGCAATAAAAATGTGCTGACCGTTTTCCAATCAGCACATTCGCAAATCTGTACATCTGCACATTACTTTAAAATGGAACGACCAATCACAATCCTCTGCACCTCACTCGTACCTTCATAAATCTGTGTAATCTTGGCATCACGCATCAAACGCTCCACATGAAATTCTTTTACATAACCATAACCACCATGCACCTGTACTGCTTCTGTAGCCGTCCACATCGCAGTTTCACTCGCAAATACTTTCGCCATAGAAGAACTCAAGGTATAATCAATATGATTGTCTTTTTCCCAGGCTGCCTTTAAACAAAGTAAACGGGCTGCTTCAATTTTCGTTGCCATATCAGCCAGCTTAAACTGAATGGCCTGGTGATGCATAATTTCTTTTCCAAACGCTTTCCGCTCTTTGGAATATTTGAGCGCCAGTTCATAAGCACCACTGGCAATACCCAATGCCTGCGCCGCAATACCAATTCGTCCGCCGGCCAATGTTTTCATGGCAAAAGTAAAACCGAAACCATCAGCACCAATCCTGTTCTCTTTCGGAACTTTTACATCCTGGAAGGAGATGCTGTGTGTATCACTGCCACGAATGCCGAGTTTGTTTTCTTTGGCACCCACACTTACACCGGGCCAGTTCTTTTCTACAATAAAGGTGTTGATGCCCTTGCTTCCTTTCGCCGCATCTGTCTGCGCCATTACTAAATACACAGAAGCACTGGAACCATTGGTAATCCAGTTCTTGGTACCGTTGAGAATATAATGATCACCCTTATCTTCAGCCGTGGTACGCTGACTGGTGGCATCACTGCCCGCCTCAGGTTCACTCAATAAAAAGGCACCGATGTACAATTCACCATCTTTCTTACCCTGCGCCAGCGGTGTTAAATACTTTTGTTTTTGTTCTTCACTGCCAAACTCCTGCAGACCGTAGCACACAAGACTGTTGTTCACACTCATGCACACACTCACACTGGCGTCAATCTTGCTGATCTCTTCCATGGCCAGCACATAGCTCACCGTATCCATACCGGCGCCGCCGTATTCAGGTTTTACCATCATCCCCATAAAGCCGAGGTCGGCCAGTTTGGAAATCTGTTCCTTGGGAAATTTCTGATGCTCATCCCGTTCAATAACGCCGGGTAAACATTCTGTTTGGGCAAAATCACGGGCCGCTTTCTGAATCATCAACTGCTCCTCTGTGAGTGTAAACTGCATATCGTTAAAATTTGCCGCAAAGATAAGGGTTGAAAGGATTTAACGAACGGGCGGTAGTATTGGTTTTTGTCACCCTGAGGCACGAAGGGGCTGCCGGGAAATGCAGAAAAAAGAAATACATTTTTATGTAACAGAGGTTGGTGCTACTATAAGGCTGCTGTTGCGTCGCACTCTTGTACTTTCCTAATTCTATTCTACATTTTTTTTCGGTTGGTTGTTTTTTCGCCCTTGTTGGTGTTCCCTCACAGCCGAATAATGAACAAAAGTTAAATAAAAGCACATCGCCCCCGTTGTGTGTTTTCACCAACGGGAATTTCAGGGATACGAAGCTCGTATCTATAAAACTAACACTAACTGGCGCAGGTCTCCCGACCTGTGCCTTCCCGTTACTTCTCTTGAAAAAATCAAACTGCCTCAAACTAAAAGCACAAGTGACACCGATGCACAGGTCGGGAGACCTGCGCAAGAAAATACCTTCTGCTGCCTTTCTTAAAAAAGCAGCAGTAGCAACCAAACAGGTTCGGTATTTTTGATGTATTGGCAACAATCACAACCTCATTCATCATGACCCGAACATATATTTTCTTTTTACTGCTGATGATTTCAGTGAACAAAGGCTTTAGTCAATTCAAAGCCCGGCAACTGGACACATTGATGCAGACCTTCTTCAATCAGCATCAGTTCAACGGTGCCGTACTGGTGGCAGAAAAGGGAGCTGTAATCTATAAGAAAGGCTGGGGCCTTGCCAATATGGAATGGAAGATACCCAATACACCAGGCACAAGGTTCAGGATCGGCTCTGTGACCAAACCTTTTACTGCCCTGCTGGTAATGCAACTGGTGGAAAAGGGAGCTATTCAGTTGAACGCTCCCTTCGTCTCTTACCTGCCCCAGTATCCATCAAAGAACGGTGAACGTATTACCATTCATCATTTACTCACCCACAGTTCCGGCATCCCGGATTATGCAAACTTTTCTACCTATGAAAATTTCTGCCGTGATGCTTTCAGCAAAAATGATTTCGTGAAGATTTTTGCAGATTCATCACTGGAGTTTCAGCCCGGTGAACGATTCTCCTACAGCAATTCCAATTATTTTTTACTGGGAATGATTCTTGAAAATATTACCGGCAAAACGTATCAACAGTTATTACAGGAAAAAATCCTGTCACCATTGAACATGATCAATACCGGTTATGATGAGCCTGAAACCATCTTACACAACCGTGCTGCCGGCTATGAAAAAAAAGAGAAGGAGTACATGCATGCACCTTATCTAAACATAAACATACCTTATGCAGCAGGTGCCATGTATTCTACTGTAGAAGATTTGTTTTTATGGGAACAGGCCTTGCGTACCAACCGCCTGCTCAAAAAAGAAACGATGGAACAGGTATTTGAAAAACACATTCCATCCTTTGCACATTTTCATTACGGATACGGATGGCTTACCGGTAAGCAACCTATTGGCCATACAAATGACAGCATACCGGTAATTTTTCATAGTGGTGATATCAACGGCTTTACTTCTTTGTTCATGCGGTTGCCATCGAGTAACAGTTTGATCGTGCTCATCAACAATACCGGCGGCGCTCCGTTGTTCGACATAAGCAACGGCATCATTGCTATTTTAAACAACAAACCGTATTCGTTGCCGAAAGAGTAAACGCAATGAGATAGAAGTTTCATTACATTTAATTTATTTATAAATTAGAAGCAGAATGTTTCTAACCAAACGATTACTATTTTCAGTTTATATCAGTTGCTTCATTGCCCTTTTAAGCTGTTCCTCACCCTCTGATAAAGCTGCTGATGTTGCCATCCAATTAAACATGCATCCGGATAGCATTCAAAAACCACAACTTGAAGATCTTTCCTACGGAGTACATAACAGTCAGAAACTGGATGTGTATTTGCCCGACAGTTCCGCTAATAATAAAATGATCATCCTGTATGTTCATGGTGGCGCCTGGTATGCGGGTGATAAAACAGAAGCTGTACATTGGGCTAACTACTTTCAAAAAGCGGGCTATACTTTTATTTGTATGAATTACCGGCTTACGCATACCGACGAAAACTTTACCCACCCCGCCCAGATGCAGGATATTGACAGTGCCCTCCATTTTATTTCTGCTAAATCAACCGAATGGTCGTTTAATAAAGACCGGCTGATAATAATGGGCGCCAGTGCCGGCGCACATCTTGCATTACTTTATGCATACCGATACAACACAGATAAAAAAGTAAAACTGGCAGTTTCCTTATGTGGCATTTCTGACCTTACTGACGAAAAAATGCTGAATGCAGATCTGGGTAACATCAATGGCGGCACCATGACCACCTGGTATATGGGCGATACTATCACCAATAATCTTTCCAGATGGAAAAATGCAAGTCCACTGTTCCAGATTTCAAAAGAATCTGTTCCTACTTATTTAATCCATGGAAAAGAAGATGAGATCATTCCACACCAACAGTCGGTGAAAGTTCATACAAGATTGCAGGAATATAAAATACCCGCAGAGTTACGATTACTTCCCCGTGTAACACATGATTTACTGAGTATTGATTTATCTTCAGAATTTAACAGCATTCATCAATTTATAGAACTGAATATTGGCAGTAAAACACCTTAAAGCTACTTTAAGCTGTCAGTTGGCATGTCCTCAAAGAAACCCACAATGTCGCTGGTTTCCCCGACCCTTGCCAACCTATCACTATTCTCAAAAAATCAAACTGCCTCAACCATAAGTAACATAAATGCACAGGTCAGGAGACCAGAGCAAGCAAATACAAGCAGCTTTCAATCTGCAGAAATCATTCTATTTTTTGAACCTGGTTCTGGAAATTTCAACACCGGACGGGTAAGTTACATCGCCTCTATCCTCTGCGGTAATGAAAACTTCATTAAACTCAAAAGGAGTTACGGCTTTTAATTCGGTCTTTTTAATATTGCTTACTGATAACTGACCAATGTTTTTTGTAATGCCATCTGTTGTTACGATCCAGACACAATAATTATTTTTGGGTGGTTGTAACCGACTTGCTTCTGCCAGGTATTTTGCCTTAATCTCCACCACATAATTCTGATTCTTATCTTTTTTCCTGACCGCTGTAATTTCAGCAGCCGGTACTGTAGCAGAAACCGGGAACCTGGTATTTGCTGTACAGGAAATAAACAACAAGAACACGATAATGAATCCAATATTCCTTTGCTGATCCATATTTTATTTTTTACCGATTTTTAATTGTAGCTACAATGATATTATTGACAGCCCTTTTGCATTTTATTTACAAAACAAAAATGATTGAGGAAAATTAAAGCCCTGTAAAACTGAGATTAAAAGAGCATTAATATATGTTACTGCACCTGAGGCATTTTTTATTTTCTCATCTTAACTGGTAATTAATTCCTTATTTCTACAGGTGCGGTTTTTCAAACCTTTACCGGTCCGTTACTTTTCTCACAAAAAAATCAAACCATAACAAACTCAAAATGCAAATAACATACCTGCACAATATGATTTTAGTAAAAACCTGTACATTCACAACAGCTATGGAACAAAAACAATTAATGACAACCGCAAGGCTTACAGGCACCTGGTATTTGCTCTTAGCCGTTTCAGGAATTCTCGGGTTTATGGTATTTCATCCCCAGGTATATATTACCAACGACGCTGAAAAGACGCTCAGCAATTTAATCAACAAAGCTGCCGGTTCACGAATCAGACTTTTATTGGAATTGGTAATTATTGTATCGCAGGCATTGGCAGCAGTGTGGTTTTACAAACTTTTCAAAGAAGTTAATAAATGGGCAGCCACAGTACTTTGCATTTGGGGTATTGTTAATTCAGTAGTAATTATGGTTAGTGCCATTGCAATGAATACAGCTATTGATATTGCAGCATCTTCCCAAACTGTTCAGGAAAAAACAGTTTTAATACATCTCATAAGTCATCTCATAGCCAACAGTTGGTCTATTGGCGGTTTGTTCTTCGGGCTTTGGCTGCTTCCGATGGGATATATCATCATCAGTTCTAAACGAATGCCTTTCTGGCTGGGGTGCACCCTGCTTGCAGGCGGTGTGGGCTATCTCTTGCAAACTTTTTTTCAGGCTGCCAGTGTTCAAAGCTCGTTTATAAATTACCTGGTGCTGCCTGCCACTGCTGGTGAGTTATGGATGATTGGCTACCTGCTTATTTTCGGGATAAGACCCGAACCAGGCAATCATAATACAAGCAAATAAAATAGTTGTCATGAATAATTCCGATGCACAACACCAGCGTATTGCAGCCATGAGCTTTGCTTCTGTATATCCGCATTATGTTACGAAAGTGGAGAAAAAAGGCAGAACCAAACAGGAATTACACGACGTTATTAAATGGCTCACCGGTTTTGATGAAGCGAAACTGCAGGAATTCATTCAAACAAAAGTAACCTTTGAAGAATTTTTCAAACAGGCGAAGCTCAATCCCAACGCACATCTCATTACAGGGCTCATCTGTGGTTACCGTGTAGAAGAGATTGAAAATCCGTTAACCCAAAAGGTTCGCTATTTAGACAAACTGGTGGATGAACTGGCCAAGGGTAAGAAGATGGAAAAGATTTTACGAACCACTTGATACATTTAATCAAGTATAGCAGTTCTTCCTTCTTTGTCATGTCCTAACACTCCATTCTTCTTACTTTTACAGCATGAACCCTTATCTCAACAATCCTGTTTATCATGCACTCAGCACAACCGACGCATCCTTTAACATCGGCAATGATGATGTAAAATTCTTTCACCCGGAAGTATCTCCCTTTGCGGGGTTTGATGAAGAAAACAAAAACGGATTTGAACAACTCCATGATCTGCTTCCTCAGGGTCGCAAAATTCTTTATGCCATCCCCTCTCCCATTGCAGCGCCAAACGGCTGGGAAGTACAGCATGAAATTGAAGGAAGGCAGTTTGTATATGAAGGAGGCATAATCAACGGTTCCTTTACCAAAATTGTTCCATTGAATGAAACACATGTAGAAGAAATGATTGCACTCACCCGACTCACCAAACCGGGTCCGTTTGACAAACGAACCATTGAATTTGGTCAGTACCACGGTATTTTTGAAAACGGAAAACTGGCAGCTATGACAGGCCAGCGTTTGCACATCAACAACTACACAGAGATCAGTGCTGTTTGTACCCATCCTGATCATTTGGGTAAAGGTTATGCCACCGCTTTGCTGCAACACCAGATACAGATTATTTTAAACAGTGGAGAAATACCTTTTCTGCATGTACGTGCTGATAATGACCGTGCTATTGCAGTGTATGAACGTTTGGGCTTTAAAGTAAGCCGGCCTATGTTCTTTTATTTTATGAAACGACTGTAAATACATTTCATGCAAAGAATCATCAGCAAACTGCTACACAATCCTTATCAACTGTTCTTAGTGGATGGGCTCGGTGCAATACTTTCAGCAACGTTATTATTACTGGTAGTAGCACCACTGGAAACTTATTTCGGAATGCCATCAACAATTGTTGTTGTATTGGGCATCATTGCCTGCTTGCTGGTGATTTGTTCTATGAGTTGCTTTTTAATAAAACCAAGGCAATGGACTTTATGGATGCGTATTGTTGCTGCTGCTAATCTTCTGTACGCCTGTACAACGGCTGTACTGTTGTTTTTGTATGCACATCAACTCACGGTATTGGGATTCCTGTACTTTGTTGGCGAGATAATTATACTGTGCTTATTGGTAATACTGGAACGAAAAGCAGCAGCCGCTTCAACCACAACCTAAACTGATCAAAACAAATCATTTTAAATTTACTGTATGACGCCTGCACAACTTGTACAACAATGGGTGGACGCCTTTAACAACGCAGATGCTGGCGCTTTGGAAGCCATGTATGCAACGGATGCTGTTAATCATCAAATGCCGAATCATGCTGTACATGGTAAAGAAGCCATCGGTCAGATGTTCCGCAACGAGTTTGCCATGGCATCAGAAATGCATTGCATACCGGTGCAGATTATTGAACAGGGCAACTGGGCTGTACTGGAATGGCGGGACCCCAAAGGCTTTGGCGGTTGTGGTTTCTTTGAAATCAAAAACAATCTGATTCAAACCCAAAGAGGCTATTGGGATAAACTTAGCTTTTACAAACTGCATAATATTCCGTTGCCGCAATAACAACTTTATAAAGTTCAATTCATGAAACGGTTCTGCCAGTTCGTAGCAACACTTCTTGTACTTGCGGGCGTGTGCCGGTAGGTTTGCAGCAAATTAAAAATCATGGAACAGGTTTCACCATTTATCCAACTGCTTTTCCTGGCAACCACTATTACATGTGCTTTTCTTTTTATAAAAGCGGCACGTTACAACCGCTTTGTTCTTTTGGCAATACTCTTCATTGTTGTACTTCAGTCCATCCTTGCATGGAAAGATTTTTATCAGCAATTTGATGCCCTGCCTCCACGTTTTCTTTTTATGATCCTGCCTTCACTACTGTTGGTACTCTTTCTTTTTTTTACCAAAGCAGGCAAGCAAATTGCCAATGGATTGGACATAAAGCAAATAACACTGTTACATACCGTACGTGTACCTGTAGAAATCTGTTTACATGTATTGTTTATGGCTCACCTCATTCCGCAGCTAATGACCTATGAAGGATGGAACTTTGATATTATTTCGGGCATGACAGCTCCGTTTGTATATTATTTTGCATTTGTAAAACCCGTTTTGAGTAAACAATTTTTAATTGGATGGAATTGGTTTTGCCTGGCCCTACTCGCTACTATCGTTACGCTTTCAATTCTCTCAGCCAAAACACCCTTTCAGCAATTGGCATTTGAACAACCAAATACAGGAATCGCCTACTTTCCCTTTGTGCTATTGCCATCATTGGTGGTTCCCTTGGTGGCCGTATCTCATATTGCTGCTATCAGACTCTTACGGAAAAAATAATCATATTTATTCCGGGAAACCCGTCCTATCAATATTCGGAATAATGCGGAGTGCATTTTTGTAATACACTTTCTTTAATATAGCATCCGGCAATCCCATTCCGTACATCGCCCAGAAGGCATGGTACTTCTTGTGGTAAGGAAAATACTCATCTTCTGTTTCCAGCACACGGAAATACGTAGCGTACTCTGATGGCACCCAGCTATCTTTTCCAAACAAAATCCTGTCCTGGTATTTCGTAAAAAATGCTTTCGCCATTTTGGGTTGACGGCCGAGTTCTGCAATCACCGCTCCAAACTCTACTACTACATTGGGCAATTCATCCAGCAAAGTGCTGAGCTTTTGCAAATCATTGGGATACCATCCGAAATGGGCAGCTATGAAAGTTGTATTCTTATGCTTACGGAATAAACGATGTTGTTCATCAATCAATGTTTGCCATGGTACAGGATTATCTGCTCCCCGTTTGCGGTTGGGATTGATGATCAGTTCCAGCCATCGCTCATTGGTATTATCCAAAGGATCCCAGAATGATTTGGGGTCAGCCGTATGAATCAGCACGGGAATTTTTAACTCCCCTGCTTTTTTCCAGATCGGATCCAATCGCTCATCATCTACCGTTACCCTGTTACCATTTATATCTTTCACAGAAAACCCAAGGCTTTTATAAATCTTTAATCCATTGGCACCGTTCTTTACATCGTCATCTAATTGTTTGGCAGCACGTTCGCCCCATCCGGGTTCTCCCACTCCTTTAAAATCAATATTGGCAAACACAATAAAACGTCCGGGTTTATTGGTTCTGGCATTCTCAATCATCTTTTGCAATTGTGCACCGCTGCCGCCACTCAGGTTCACCATCACTTTCATATTGAGTTTATCCATTTCAACGGTAAGTGTATTCAAATCCATACTGCCCATTTGAAACTGGTGATTATGCACATCAATAAACGGAAACTTTGCCCTGGTAATGGGATGTTGGGGCACTACCAGTGTAGAAGATGGATTGTAGGTTTCAAAATCTATTTTTTGCTGGGCTGCAGCAATTGTTGTAAGAAAAACGAATGGGAGCAATAACAAACGGTTCATGCATTTATTGTTTAAGGTTCTCAAAGAAAAAGCTATTCTGCTCAATCAACGGCCCGTTCATCACTCTTTAACAGGTTTCTGTAACAGACCCGGTTCTGGAATACCCAATACAAGGTATTTTCAGAAAAGCACAGTAACTTTAACTTCAAACCCAAAACATCCTTCGTATGAAACGTTTTGCAACGCTTCTTTTGTTTCTGCTGTTTGCTACATCCGTATCATTTGGCCAAACCTGTATTTCCGGTAACTGCAGTAACGGTTACGGTAAAATACAATACCCCAATGGCGACACCTATGAAGGTGAATTTTATGATGATAAGCGGGAAGGATTCGGTATTTATACCTGGAAAGCCGGTGGCAAGTTTATAGGTGAAAGTTTTGCCAATACCTTTCAGGGTTTTGGTGTGATGACGTTTGCTGACGGCACCAAGTATGTAGGTGATTTTAAAGATGGTGAATTTGAAGGTGAAGGTGAAAAAACTTTTTCCAATGGTACGGTGCAGAAAGGTTTGTTTGGCAAAGGCAAATACCTCGGCAAAATTTCATACTATGGCAAGCCCATTGGTACCACCGGTTGTTTAAACGGTGATTGTGATAATGGTTATGGCATGCACTACTCGCAAGCCAATAACCGCTTCTTTGGTTTCTTTAAAAACAGTAAGCGTGATAAGTTTGGCGCCTACTACTGGGAAGATGGCACCCGCTGGGTAGGCCAGTTCAAAGATGGTTTATTAACGGGCTATGGTACTTACTTTTTTATTACAGGTGAAAAATATGTAGGCAACTTCGTTGACAGTAAACGCAATGGATGGGGCATTAACTACGACCCCTACACAGGTGTTAAGAAAATCGGTTTCTGGGAAAACAACAATCTCACCAAACCGAAAAAAGATTTAGGTACCGGCTGCATCAGCGGCGATTGTAAAAATGGTTATGGTACCTATGTTTATAACAATGGCTATTATGAAGGAAACTTTAAGAATGGTTATCGTAATGGCTATGGTCAGTATTACTTTGACATTGGCGATTATTATGTAGGTAACTTTTCTGATAACAAGTTTAATGGCAAGGGCACTTATTACTATACCAATGGCGAACGTTACGAAGGCGAATGGAACAACCAACGCTACCACGGCAGAGGCGAGTTGTTTCATATAGATGGCATGGTGGACATTGGTTTTTGGGATATGGGCAAGTTCCAGAAAGAGGTTCGTCCCACCGGTTATGATGCATGGGTGAAAAACAATTATGACAATGCTACCTCTAATAGTATGGTGGCGAACAATAACAATGTCAACAACAACAAACCCAGCGGCAATACAAACAACAATCCTGTTACCAACAATAACAAACCCACACAAAACAATAACAACAATTCAACGGCTGTTAACAACAAACCGCCAACGAACAATTCCAAACCACAGGGCTCCAATACAAATCCGTCTAACAACACCCAGCAGAATAATACAATTGTTACCAATAATACATCCGGACTTAATACAACCAATTACAAAAAGAAACTGGCGCTCATCATTGGCAATGAAAAATACCAGTACACTACACCGCTGCGCAATCCAAAGAACGATGCCAGGAGTATGGCCAATGTATTACGGCAATGCGGATTTGAAGTGATTGAAATTATTGATGGTAACCAACTTCAGGTGAAGAATGCCATCAAAGAATTCGGGTACAAACTGCAAACCTACCAGGTGGGTTTATTCTATTATTCCGGTCATGGTATACAAATCAATGATCAGAATTATTTAATTCCTGTTGATGCTAATCTTCGAAGCAAACAGGACGTCATTGATGATTGTCCTTCTGTTTCATGGGCCTTAAAGCGTATGGAAGATGCAAACACCAAACTTAATATTGTAATTCTGGATGCCTGCCGTAACAATCCTTTCAGCCGGGGAAGTTTTGGTGATGATGCAGATGAAGGCGGCCTGGCTCCAATTTCACCACCCGACAATACCTTGATTTCTTTTGCAACCGATCCCGGTTCAGTTGCCAGTGATGGTATTGCCGGCACCAATGGTTTGTACACCGGCTCTTTGGTGAAATATATTTCAGCACCCAATACACAAATTGAAAATGTATTTAAGTTAACGGGCAAAGAAGTAAAAGAAAAATCGGGCGGTAAACAAAAGCCATGGCTCAATTCTAACTTCTACGACATCTTTTATTTCAAGCAGCAATAATGACTGCATTAAAAAAGTAAGGCACGAAGAAAACAATTCGTGCCTTTTTCATTTGCTGTAACTTTAATATATGGACTTTTTGTCACCTGAATATTGGGAGAGTCGTTACAAGGAACAGCAAACCGGTTGGGATATTGGCAAGCCCTCTACTCCCCTCGCTGATTTTATTGATCGTATTCCCAACAAGAATGCTTCAATTCTCATTCCCGGCTGCGGCAATTCGTACGAAGCTGAATACCTGGTTGAACAAGGATTTACTCATGTAACGGTCATAGATATTGCCCCTTCTCCTGTGGAGCGCTTACAGCAAAAAATCGGCGACAAAGCAAAAGTGCTGCTGCAGGATTTTTTTGAGCATAAGGGTCAGTATGATTACATCCTGGAGCAAACTTTCTTTTGCGCATTAGATCCTTCATTACGACCGGCCTATGTAATAAAAATGAAGAAGTTGCTGGCTGAACAAGGTAAACTCGCCGGCGTACTCTTTAACCGGCAATTTGAAACCAATCCACCGTTTGGCGGAAGCAAAAAAGAATATGAAGAATTGTTTGCAAGAGAACTGAAAATCATAAAGATGGAAGAGTGCTACAATTCCATTCCACCAAGGGCAGGAACAGAGTTATTTTTCATTGCAACTAAAAAGCACTCCTGAGAGTGCTTTTTCAATTTTATAAATCAGTCGTTTATTTTCTTCCCATTTCACGCAGGTAAGCTACATGCGATGCAACCGCCATACGCATGCGTGGATATTCAATATAAGGAATATTGAATTCAGCACAGGTTTGTTTGATGATGAGGCTGATAGCGGGATAGTGCACATGTGAAATCTTTGGAAACAGATGATGCTCTACCTGGAAATTCAATCCGCCTACCAGTGCGGAAATAAGTTTATTTCTTGTTGCAAAATTGGCTGTGGTTTTCAGCTGGTGAATAGCCCACTCATCCTGCAAACGGTTGTCTTCTTCTGAAGGCATTGGGAATTGTGTGTGCTCTACTGTATGTGCCAACTGGAAGACAATGCTCAGTACAAAACCGGCAAACAATGCCATTACCAAAAAGCCAACAAACCAGGCCCAGAAACCGGCAAACGCAATCGGCAATACCATGAACACTACCAGGTGTATGGCTTTAAATGACCAGAACAAAATATGATCACTCACGCTCATTTTTTTCAACGGCATGGTACCGATTTTTTGCTTGAAATACTTTTGATAATCCAGTACAAAAATCCAGAAGATATACAGCATGGCATATAAAAACCAGAAATAACGGTGCTGGTATTTATGCAGTTTGTATTTCTTTTGGGTGCTGCTCATGCGCATCCAGGGTTGAATGTCAATATCATCATCTACACCATCAACATTAGTATAAGCATGATGAATAATGTTGTGTTTTACATTCCACATAAAACTGCTGCCGCCGAGAATGTTCAATGAGAATGCAGCCATTATGTTTACAGGTTTGTATTTGCTGAAGCTGCCATGAGCGCCATCATGCATGATATTAAACCCGATGGCTGCTACCACGCCGCCTAACAGGATGCTTTCAAAAATTCCCAAAATAATTCCGGGAGTAAAAAAAACAAGATGCGTATACAAACCAACGATCGCTATTGCCAGCAGAATGGCTTTTGCATACAACTTGAAATTACCGGTGGGCGTTTTGCCCGTTTCTTCAAAATAAGCGTTTACCCTTCTTTTTAACTCTGCATGAAAGGATTGTGCTTTAACTGTAAACTTGGGAGTACTCATGTATCAATATTAGTAAGACGCCGCAAATGTAATGCAGAATGTTGAAGGACAGTTGTTAATTATGGACATATCTTGCACAAATACATCAGGTTACTAACTGGATCAGTGCATCAAAGTTGTTAATACCGATACGCTTTTCACTGATGAAACCTTCACCATACTCTACACCAATGCGTTTGCCAAACATTTTATGGCGGGAGATGATAGTATCAAAATAAGCAGGAGTTGAAATATAAGTTTGCGGTTCTTCGTCGTTTGTGGCATTAAACTGTGTACCGTATGCTTTTACACTTTCCATCTTACGTTCAAATACAGGTGTAATGTCATAAATGAAATCAGGCTCTGCATAGCGGTCCTGTATAAAATGAAAAACGTATTTGGGTTTCCATGCTTGCTGTAGTGTTCCGTTTAAATGTGTTTCAATTTTACGCAAGCCGGAAAGAAAGCAACTGTCGCTTACTAATCTGGCAGAGCGCCCATGATCAGGATGCCGGTCGCTCAAAGCATTGCATAATACAATCTCCGGTTGGTATTGTCTTATTTTTTGAATCACCATCAACTGGTGTTCTTCATCATTTTTAAAGAATCCATCCCGCATACCCAGATTTTCACGCACATGAATACCGATGATTTTTGCTGCGGCGTCTGCTTCTACTTTCCGGGTTTCAGCAGTGCCTCTTGTACCCAACTCACCACGTGTAAGATCAATGATGCCTGCTTTTTTTCCATGGTTCATTTCCATCATCAAGGTACCGGCACAGCTCAACTCCACATCATCCGGATGAACACCAAAAGCAAGTATATCTAATTTCATGAAAGAAGATTTAGGGCGAAAATAAGTTTTTTGTTGCCACGGAGGGAAGAAGAACACGGAAGAAAATAATTTACTTCCTTAAACTACTGTATTGAAACTTATCATCTTTAAAAACTAAACTATGTGACATTTTTAAAATATCATAGCTACCTTTTATTTTAGTTATGTAGTAGCTCTTGCTACTATCATCATTTATGTAAGGATTATTCCAATCAACTTCTACAAAAAAAGGTTGTGATTTCTTGACTGAATCTAATGAAGAACCTGGCTTAATACTAGTCATCCAATCAATATTATTATTGTAATAATCTTTACAGGAAGATAGAAATAGACAGATAATGAATATAAAGATAGCGGTACGCATACAAATATTATTTCACTCCCGCAACAGGTGTATACCCATACATCCTGTCCAACTCCTGAACAATACCATCAATCTGTTTATCAATTTTGTTTTCAGAAGGATTCCATTCCTGTTTTAAATCACTGCCCACAAAGAACATCAATGTTTGATAAAAACGGGCTGTAAAACCGCCTTTCATTTCTTTGATGATTTCATAGCAATCTTCACCGGTTTGGCGGTTGATGAGTTTCATGAGTACTTTACCCTGGTACACACTCAGATCCATGATCTTATCACCAAAGGCAGCCCTCAGTTCTTTTTCACGACTCTTGATGTATTTCTTGCGTTCACTTTTGCCTTTAATGGATTTGAGGTGCTGCTGTACATCAGCCATCACTACCCCCGCCTGCCTTGCATAGGGATAAGTTACGTACACGGCGTTACGCAATCTTGTCCACTCCGCCCAGTATTTAGCCGCATCTTTTGGATTGCCGCCCCACACAAACAACTCCTGTAAATCTTTACCGCCCAACAATTCACCACCTACCACCAATGCTTTTACAAAGACCGTATCATTCTTACCATACTCCGGGTAAATAATGGCTTGCTTTTCTTTATCGGGCAGGGATTCCTGTGCCGATGCAGTTATACCAATCAATAAAAGGCTGAAGGTGAGAAAAGGATATGTGAAGCTTTTGGTACGCATCTGCTACTAAAGTACTGAAACTTGCTGATTGATACAATAGACAAACAGAAGGTAACCAAGGCTGCTTGTGAAGGATTTGCTAAAAGAAGGATGGCTTCGGTGTCAGGACGTTGCAAACGTCAGACACCTGTGAAGGAGATTTAAAAATCAGCTGCCATAAAAAACTGGTGTACAAGTGTCACGCTAAAGACGTCATGTACCATGTGACGCAAAACCGTTGCCATGTAATACATCAGCCCATGCAACAACAAACCATCAACTACAAACCTGCTTTCGCCGCCTTCCTGTTCTTCTGTATATGATTCACCATCGCTAGCATAAATCCAAACACCGTAATAAGAATACCCAGCCACAACACATTAATGGCGGGGAATTGATAGGCCTTCAATGTAATGTACTGAAGAATGGCATTGCTTTCTTTCACCGCCAGTTTTACACCATCTGCATCAGCTCCTACAAAACCCATTTCCAGGCTTTGAGAAATCACAGTGTCTGTTACAGGAATCAGATTGTTGTTACGGATAATGAGCACAGGCTCTGCTTTGTATCTACTGCTGTCAAGCGCATACACACTCAGGTTGGCCGTAAATACTGAATCACCGGGTTCGGTTGCAATATTGGTACGTGTCCGTTCCCTGTTCACTCCATCTAAAATCATAAAGCCTTTGCTGTACCAGATGGTATCGCCGGGTTTTACTTTTTTCTCTTTGAACTGGGCTGTGTCTTTATTCTTTTCAGGATCGGGCATGGAAGTGATGTACGTAAATACATCTTTGTGCAGATAATGCTTACTGTCAGGATTGGCCATGAGCTGACCATTGCCCTGGTAATTCACAAACGCATCAGGATATAAGGTGAACCCGTCTTTTTTATCCTTGTACTCAAAACGAACTTTGAAATATTGTTTGGGATCCAATGGCGCTGTGCTATCTCCGAGATAAGTTACCATATACTTGCCCATGTCAGTAGCCACCCCTTTCACCAGCGTTAAGTTCTCAGCAGGATTTTCTTTGCTTTCTTCACCAAAGTTTACCATGATGCCGCTGCGGTTCCAGCTGATGATTTCTTTTTTGGAAGATGAGATCAGTATACCCAGCAATACCAAACCAAAACCAAAATGCGATAAAGAAGCGCCGGCTTTGATGAACTTGCCTTTAATACCGGTAAAGATGTACATGAAATTAGCCACGGCTGCGTATACTGCAGCAAAAATGGTAGCATGAATAGCGCCTAAAAAGCCGATACCGTATTTGTTATAATTGATCTCTCCAAAAATGCTGATAGCGAGTGACACTGCCAGTGAAAGAATTGTGGCCC
Organism: Lacibacter sp. MH-610; assembly: GCF_045780045.1. Classification (NCBI taxonomy): domain Bacteria; kingdom Pseudomonadati; phylum Bacteroidota; class Chitinophagia; order Chitinophagales; family Chitinophagaceae; genus Lacibacter; species Lacibacter sp. MH-610. Next base: position 2,273,223 of record NZ_CP116002.1, on the reverse strand, counting down.
ACAAAATACTTTTCCAAAAACTGCTGCCGGGTGTTTGTTTGTATTTTAAATATTGAGTGATCGCTGTTAATATCGCAATAACAAAGGTGAAAAGGATCAATACTTTGTTATAGGAATATTCAATATCAGCCGCAGGTGCATATTTGGTTCCGAAAATTTTATTGATAACAGGCAGCGATGTTTTACCAATAATGTACAACGCTGAAATAAAGAACAGCAACGAACCAACAAACAACCAAAACTCACGGCTGCTGATGTGTTCTTCTTTTTGTACGGTAGGCAGCTCTTTATAACGCCATAAAAATAAACCGAGTGAAGGAATTACAAAGATCAACAGGAACGTTAACAACTGTGCATTCATTCCAAGATCAGTAAACGCATGCACACTCGTATCACCCAAAATACCGCTGCGGGTTAAAAAGGTTGAATAGATGATCAACAAAAACTGAAGGATATAAAATAAGAAGGTTGCTCTTAATGAATGTCCGGTGTGTTTATACGCAATCATGGTATGGATGGCGCAGATTAATACCAACCAGGGAACCAACGATGCATTCTCTACAGGATCCCATGCCCAGTAACCGCCAAAGGTTAAACTTTCGTAAGCCCAGGCAGCGCCCATCATAATACCTAATCCTAAAATGCCGGCAGCGAACAAAGCCCATGGCCTTGCAGGTGCCAACCAGTTCTTATAATCCCGTTTCCACAACGCTGCAATCACAAAAGCAAAGGGAACAATGGTGCTTGCAAAACCTAAAAACAAAACGGGAGGATGAATCACCATCCAGTAGTTCTGCAGCAAAGGATTCAAACCTTTACCATCACGAATGAAACTTAAGTAATCTTCTTTCAATGTTCCATTAGGATTAAATCCGATAGGGAACTGTGCTGCACTCAGCATATCCTCATTCCGCATCAATACAAACGGACTGCTGCCCACTTTCAAATCAAAGAAGTAAATACCAATCACCATTGTGGCTAATGCAAACTGCATAAAGCTGATGGTGGTCATAACCGGTGCCTCCCACTCCTTCTCTCTCCACATGATAATACCACCTAAAACACAATGCCAGAAACTCCATAACAGGAAACTTCCTTCCTGTCCTTCCCAGAAACAACTTAAAATATATTGCATGGGCAGGGCAAGATTGCTGTGCTTCCAGCTATAAGCATATTCAAAACGATGGTTGGAAATAAGATAGTAGAGACAAACAAAAATGCCAACGACAGAAATGATTTCTGTAAGAAACGAAATGCGTGCAATCAGTTTCCAGCTTTGTTGCTGCAGGGCATCTTTGGCAACAGTGGCTTTATAAAAAGAAAGGGTTGCCAGTAAAGATGCAACCAACGAAAGAACGGCTAAAAAATGACCCGCTTGTCCGGGCAACAATTGCTCACCTGTATAACTCGGCATGTGTTCGTAGAATTTTATTTACTGCTGATCTGTGCTTTTTCTTCAGTGTATTTGCTGGGGCATTTGATTAAGATATCATCGCAAACAAAAGCGCTGTCGGTCATTTTACCTTTCAGCACCATACGTTCGCTGCGCTCCATATCAGTTGGTGGTTTGCCTTTCATGTACACCACTTTGGTGCTGCCGCCCAGCGAATCTACAAGATGAAAACTCAGGTAGTTCGGATTCGTTAACGCATCGTACACAATTTTTTGACCATTAGCAGTATCTAACTTACCAATCAGGTGTACATACTTGCCGGGTTTTGCTTTAGCCGAAGCAATACTGTCATAAGTAGAAGCATCGGTGATGGAAGTGGCCAGAATGGCAATACCCGCAGCAATGACAATGAGAAGGATGATATGAGTAATCTTCATGAATAAGAATATTTCAGGCCGCAAAGGTAATTTAAAAACAAACCGCAATATTTTTTATTGGGGTTTAAATACATGTACGGGAACCGGCTTTTAACGCTTTATTCTGTTTTAGCTGTGCTGTAATGTTTTATAATTTCATCAATTGAGAACCGGGTGAGGCTTTGTGCAAAACTTCCGTAACATTTTTGCATAAGTGCTCAGTTCCACCCTAACTTTGCCCCGCTTTTGAAAAAAGCACTTGATATGACAGACTTATCCCTTTTTGACCAGGATGGCGCCGGTAACCCTAATAACAACATCTTCGGTCTGCCTTTTGAAGAAGAAGAAGCCCGCCTTGTTCTCCTCCCCGTACCATGGGAAGTTACAGTTAGTTATAAAGCAGGAACAGCCCGTGCACCCGAGCATATGATGAGAGCCAGTTTACAGGTGGAGCTTTTTGATAATGATACAGATCATGTGTGGAAACAAGGTATTTATATGCGGGAAGTGGATAAGAAAATCCTTTTGAAAAGTGATTACCTGCGCAAAGAAGCGGAACTCTACATTAATTACATCGCTCAGGGAGAGAATGTAGAAGACAACAAGTTCATGTGCAAAGCACTCAAGGAAGTAAACCAGGGAAGTGAGTTTTTGAATAATTGGGTATATGAGCAAACAAGAGACCTGCTGAATCAGAATAAACTGGTTGGATTAATTGGCGGAGACCACAGTACACCGCTTGGCTATTATAAAGCCATTGCAGAAAAACACGGCGATTTCGGGATTCTGCAGATTGATGCCCATTTTGATCTTCGCCAGGCTTATGAAGGGTTTAAATATTCCCATGCATCCATTATGTATAACACCTTAAATGAAGTACCGCAGGTACATAAGCTGGTACAGGTGGGCATCAGGGATTATGGTGAAAACGAGTTCAGGTATATGAGCGAAAGCAAGGGCCGTGTTATCTCTTATTTTGACCGTAATTTAAAAGAACGCCAGTACGAAGGGCAAAGCTGGAAACAGATTGCCGATGAAATCATTGCACATCTTCCTGAAAAAGTGTTTATCAGTTTTGATATTGACGGACTTGATCCCAAGCTTTGTCCTAATACCGGTACACCTGTTATGGGCGGTTTGGAAAGTGAGCAGGCGTTTTACCTTTTCCGTGCTCTGATTAAGAGCGGCCGAAAGTTTATTGGTTTTGATCTGAATGAAGTAGGCATCAGCACTAATGAATGGGATGAAAATGTAGGCGCCAGGGTTCTGTACAAGCTCAGCAATTTATTACTGGCTGATAATCCCATGTAGTACCTTTGCCCGGATGACAACTTACAGCATACCTGTTTACTTTGAACCCTTTCTCCGCCAGAAAAAAGCAGCCCGTTTAATTCATTTCCTGGCAGGTTTTTTAATGATTGCCAATGCCTGGGGCAATTTTAACCAGCCCAATCCCGATCTTTTATTTGTAGTAATTCAGATAGCTGTTGCTTTACTTTCTGTACTGTTTGCATTTTTCGGAAGCAGGATTACAAAAGATCACAGCAGGGTTAACAGCATTTTACGGGTTATTCAGGCCTTTGCCTTTTTGTATGCCGCCTGGTATTTTTTCAGTGTGATGAATTTAACGATGATGAGCTTTATGCAGTTGTTAGCAGCAGCCGGTCTTTTCTTATTGCTTATTACAGAACGGAAAATTTTTTCAAGCCCTGCCGTTAAGCTGGACGAGAAAGGCATTTACACCCCCAATACTCCCAATGATCGTTTTATTGCCTGGAGTGATATTGACAATATGCTCATCAAAAACGATTATATCTCCATCAACACTTTAAAGAACCAATTCATTCAATATGAAACCAATATCATACTGAGTGAACTGGAAATGGATGAAATGAATGCCTTTTGCAGACAACACTTTACACAATCGTAAACAGTGCAGCTATATTTTTGAACAGGCGAACCTTATGAGCAAGCTGTTGTTTAACATGCGAACAACATTCTTTTTCAAAACATGCAACACATCTTACTTTCTGTTACGATGCTCCTGCTGAGTGCAGTAACAACTTTTGCCCAATCAAACATTCAAAGCAAATCCAAGGAAGAACTCATTGATTACATCAAAGAAAGCATTGAAACCTACGGAAACTTTATGGGTATTGATTACCGTGTTTCTTATGATGCCGCAGAACCTAACCAGTTACGCATCGGGGAAAAAGCAGACGCAGATATTAAATGGTATAAAATTGATTTATCAAAAGCCAGCTTTGGCACTTCTGTATCTATTGTAGCTACCGGTAAAGAAAACTTTTTTCTTTCCTTCCGTAAAGACATCACTATCAAGGAGAAGAATAATAAAAACGCAGGTCTTGATGTAGCTTTTTTTAAACGGAAAGACAAACGGGAAGCTGACTATGGGGATTTGATTGAAAACCTCACCCTGGCATTTACTTCCCTGATCAGCAAATGCAGGCCATAAATTTTTGAGTTCCGTATGGAATTTTTGAGGAGCAGCATCTAAGCAGGAAATCAACTGCTATGGCTGCTCCTCTTTCAGTTTCTATCGTTCATCCGCAAGCTGTTCATCTCAAGAAAATCAGTCCGCTTTTGCACTTTATTGCCGGCTTGTTGTTCTTAACCGCTGCTTATTATGAATTTATAGCTGACAACCGCATTACTGCCTTTTGCGAAGCAGTAATAGCAGCGGATGTACTGGCCATTGCCTTTATGAAACGGTTTGCTGAAGAAAGTACACGCATCAATGCCTGGTTCCGGCTTATTGAAGCGGTTGTTTTTTCAGGCATTGCCATTCTTACCCTGTTAAACCATGATTATCTCATCAGCGGTTTTTCAATAGTGGCAGCCGGTTTGTACGCTTATGTATTTCATTGTGAAAACAAACTCATCAGCCGGGAACGGGTGGATGTACATCATTTAGGTGTAACCATCTCATCGTTTCCAAATGATAAATACATTGATTGGGTGGATATTGTTTCCATAAAAGCCTTGCCGCATTCCATTACTATTACCACATTCAAAAAGAAAACTTATCATTTTGAGTTTGAAAAAGGAATTGCTTTGAGCGAACTGGAACAAATTCACGATTTTTGCAGCTATTATTTGAATACAGGCTCTTAGTTGCAAGCCATTAGCTTCAAATTGAATGCTTTTGCGTGCAGCCAGTAGCCAAAAGCTTGAAGCGAATGATTTCACAATCTCCTTACTTACTCTACTCCGACGGAAACGGAAATATTTTTGAAGACACTTCTTTATACGCCATCGGTCGTGCGGGATGGGATGCCATGCCTGTGGATCTAAATGATTGGATTGAATTGCCGGATGGTGGCAACCTGTATGAACTTCCCCAACGCAAAGCCATTGGCATTGATGTAAAAACCGGTGAAATGCGCTTGTGTGAAAAAGGCTGGGCTGTGGCTGCGTTTGTTCCGCCTGCACATACCTGTTTGTATGTAGCTGCTTTTGAAAGCGAGCCCGATGCTGAAACATTGCCATTATTCTGTTACACTGCTGCGGGATGGTACAATGATCAATTCTATGTAACTGCCGTACGGGTAGAGGCTGACATCCGCCAGGAATGTGCCGGTTATGATGAAGAAGTAATTGAAAGCGGAGCCGAACGATTAATGAAAGCTTATCCTGACAATCGTTTGGTGAGACACTTGATGGAGAATTGCTGCCAAACTTATAATTGTCCGGCTGCCAGGAATTTCGCCATGAGCCGTTGGGAATGCCCGGTACCTGTGTCACCTGCCTGCAATGCCAATTGCCTGGGATGTATATCCTTTCAACCTCCGGAAGAAAGCATAGTAAGTCCGCAGGACAGGTTAACCTTTAAACCCACTGCTGAAGAAATTGTTGAGTTCACCGTTCCGCATTTAGAAACAGCGCCCTATCCTATTATATCTTTCGGCCAAGGTTGTGAGGGTGAACCATTGTTGATGTGGGAAACCATTCGTGAAGCCATCATCGAAATCAGGAAGCATACAACCAAAGGAAGCATCAACATTAACACCAATGGCTCCATGCCCAAAGCGGTAAAAGCCTTGTGTGAAGTGGGATTGAATTCTATTCGTGTCAGCACCAACAGTGTGCGAAAGCAGATTTATGAACCTTATTACCGGCCCAACAACTACCAATTTGAAGATATTATTGAAAGCTTGAAAGTGGTGAACAGTTATGACGGCTGGACGAGCATCAACTATTTTGTATTTCCGGGTGTAACGGATACCGTTGAAGAATACGAAGCGCTGCGGCAGATGATTAAAGACACCGGATTAAAAATGATTCAATGGCGCAATTTCAATATTGATCCTGATTGGTACCTGGGCAAACTGGGCATTACTGAAACAGGTGAACTGCTGGGTATTCAACAAGTGATGGATTTAATAAGAGAAGAATTTCCTGATTTGAAGTTTGGCTATTTCAATCCGCCTATTGAACGGATCAAAGGAAACTATGAGGTGGATTTTGCACATTAACCCTGGTCGGCACGGCCCAGGGCCGTCAGACCAATATCAAATAATTTCCTATAAAGCAACCTGCAATTTGTAAGTTGCTTTTTTATTGATGCAAAGACCGTTTTACATATTACCGTTGATTGTACTGTCGCAGTTTGCAGGAACTTCATTATGGTTCAGCGGCAATGCTATCCTGCCGGAACTCTCAAAAGTTTTTCTTCTTGACAAAGCCGCATTAGCTACCGTTACATCTTCAGTATTGATAGGTTTTATTAGCGGTACGTTTTTGTATGCTGTTTGTGCCATTGCTGATCGCTTTCCACCTTCAAAGGTTTTCTTTTTTTCATCATTAATAGCAGCAGCAGCTAACCTGCTCATCTTATTGCCGCAACAGCATTACTTTTTGCTGATTGCATCAAGGTTTGCAGTAGGTTTCTTTTTAGCAGGCATTTACCCGGTAGGAATGAAGATTGCCGCTGAATGGTATGAAAAAGGATTGGGAAAAGCATTGGGCTATTTAGTTGGGGCATTGGTGCTGGGCACTGCCTTTCCACATTTACTCAAACAATCCGGCTGGGAATACAATTGGAAAACAGTATTGATTTTCACTTCCTGTTTTGCAAGTCTTGGTGGTGCTTTGATGTTGTTCTTTGTACCACGAGGTCCGTTTTCAAAAACAGGTGTACATTATTCAGTTAAAGCATTCAAAGAAAGTTTTCAGCGTGCCGGCTTCAGGGCTGCCTCTTTTGGTTATTTTGGTCATATGTGGGAATTGTATGCGTTCTGGGCATTTGTGCCTTTGCTCCTTACCTATTATGTACAGAAACACGCTTTTGTTTTAAACATTCCATTATGGTCATTTCTCATTATTGCAACAGGCATGGCAGGATGTATTGCCGGTGGTTACTTAACCAAATATTTCGGCAGTGCGAAAGTGGCTTTTGTTGCTATGTGTTGCTCGTTGTGCTGTTGCCTGCTTTCTGTATTCAGTTTTGAATGGAACACAGCTTTGTTTTTGATATTTCTTTTTGTATGGGGCTTCACCGTAGTGGCCGATTCGCCACAGTTTTCTTCCATAGTGGCACAAACAGCGGTTGCTGAAAACAAGGGAGCAGCACTCACCATTGTTACCTGCATTGGCTTTTCCATCACGGTTGCAGCTATTTATACCATTACGTTTCTGTATGAACAAACCCATCATGCGCCCTGGGTGTTTTTATTCCTTGCACCCGGCCCATTGATCGGTTTATGGAAATTAAAACCATTGCTCCGTGAAAAAGCATTCGCTTAATGCCATAGCAAGTGGCAAGGGAATAGAATCTATATTTGACGCATGAAACCAACCGGCCATCCAAACGTTACGCTTGGTATTTTACTGGCAGTAGCAGCCACCATCATCTGGAGCGGTAATTTTATTATTTCAAGAGCAGTGAATACAGAAATTGCACCGGTAGCGCTTTCATTTTACCGGTGGGCAACAGCGGTGGTTCTCTTATTACCTTTTGCATGGCAACATATTCAACCTGCCTGGCAGGTGGTAAAAGAACATAAAGCCTATTTTTTCTGGACTTCCTTAACCGGCATCAGTCTGTTTAACACGTTTGTGTATGTAGCCGGGCATAGTTCAACCGCTATCAACATGGCATTGATCGGTACCACCTCTTCACCCATCATGTCCATACTGCTGGCGCATTACTTTTTAAAAGAACACATCAACCTGCGCCGCATCATTGGAATGTTGTTATGCATTGCCGGTATTTTGTTTTTGCTGAGCAAAGGAAGTTTTAACAACCTGCTGCATCTGCAATTCACCAAAGGTGATGTCTGGATTTTGCTGGCAGCATTCAGCTTTGCCTGTTATAATATTTTTGCACGCAAACGACCTTCTACCATTTCTGCCACCGGTTTTTTGTTTTTTGTTTTTGCCATAGGAACTGCCCTGCTGCTTCCGGCCTATATCATTGAATCTTTTTTTGTAACCCCTGTTCAATGGAGCTGGAAAATTGCAGGTTCTGTTTTGTATTTGGGCCTGGGTACTTCTGTTATTTCATTCCTGTTCTGGAACAGAAGCATTAAAGAATTAGGTGCCGGCCGCACAGCCTTGTTTGGAAATTTAATTCCCATCTTCAGCAGTATTGAAGCAGTGATCTTATTGAGTGAACAAATTACGTATCTCCACATCATCAGCTTTGTTTTAATTGTTGCCGGTTTAACTGTTGATAATCTTCAATTGCTTTTTAACAAAGCAACCGCAAAAACCGTGTAACTTTTACGAAGAAAGAGCAACACATGTTGTTCAAATTAATCGAATGAAAAAAGTTATCATCATTGGCGCTACTTCCGGCATAGGAAAAGAACTGGCCTTACGTTATCTCAAAGCAGGACATACAGTAGGTATTACCGGCCGCAGAAAAGAATTACTGCAAGAACTGCAGCAGCAATATCCCCAACAGGTGTTCATTGAATGTTTTGATGTAACAGGAACGAACAACACAACCCATTTAAATGCTTTGATACAACAGATGGGTGGTATGGATGTTTTTGTGTACAACAGCGGCATGGGCGACATCAGTAAAGAACTCAACGCCGGTTTGGAAATCTCCACTACGCAAACCAATGTGAATGGTTTTGTTGAACTGACTGTTCATGCATTCAACTATTTTGTAACACAGGGACATGGGCATATTGCCGCCACTTCCTCAGTAGCTTCCACAAGAGGTAACAGTTGGGCACCATCTTACAGCGCCAGTAAAGCGTACATGAGCACGTATATGGAAGGATTAGCCATGAAAGCAGAACGGATGAAGTTGACAATTGCAGTAACAGATATTCAACCCGGTTTTGTAAAAACAAAAATGGCCAAGGGTGAAGGATTGTTTTGGGTAGCCGAGTTAGACAAAGCAGTAGATCAAATCTTCCACGCATTGGAAAAAAGAAAACGGAAAGTATATGTTACCAAACGTTGGGCATTGGTAGCCTGGATGATGAAACAAATGCCGTATACCTTTTATAAAAAGATGGGGTAAGCAGTACTGTTGAAAATGATGCCATGAAAACGGGACTTTGAATGGAGCGCCGCAATAGGGACCCCTCGTTGGCACACAGATCGTCCCCAACATATTTTCGTTACAGCTACGGCGTGTAAAAAAATCTTAAGAACTTCTTAAAACAGGGTATGCGTTGTGCAATGGGGCACGATTTTACATCGTTATTGGTAAAAGAGTTAATTTCGATGAACCAAGTTTACAGCATGCAACAATACGCACAGGAAGACAGGAGCAATAATCCAAAAGCAGCAGTGATTACAACGGTTGTACATGGATTGATTTTGCTCATCTTATTTGTAATTCCCATGGCGGCCACCATTAAAAACGACTCCATTGTGGATGAAGAAGGTATTGAAGTAAACTTAGGCAACAGCGATATTGGTTTTGGTGATGTACAACCTTTGGTACCTGATGAACCGGCTCCCGCTGTAGAAGAACAAACAGCACCACCTCAACAACAAATTGCCCAGGCAGTGGACGAACCTGAAAAAGAAACCAGCACTCGTGAAGAAGCGGATGCACCGGAAATTAACAAGCCGGAAAAAAAGCCAACTACACCGGCAAAGGTTGCCACTACCAACCCACCAGTAACAACGAAGAAGCCAAGTAATACAACCGTTATTAATCCAACTCCTGCACCTCCTAAACCAAAAGCAGTATATGGTGGCGGCACAGGTACCGGCGGCAATAACAGTGATACCTATAACGACAGCAAAAACCAAGGGATTGCAGGCGGCAAAGGTGACCAGGGCAAACCTAATGGCAGTGCCACCAGTGATAATTACAACGGAAACGGTGGTGGCGGCAAGAGCGGTCCCAGAGTAACAAGAGGCGACAGACGAATTACAAATAATTATTATTTTTTCTCCGGTGAACTGGACCGTGCTACTATCAACGCCATTGTAAAAGTTACGCCTGAAGGTAAAGGTTCCTTTGTGGGTTTTGGTCCGGGTTCTACTACACAGGGCAGAGATTATGCTAATGCAATTTCTAATTATTTAAAAAGCATGCAGTTTAATAAAGCTGATCATGAATCAACCGTTACCGTTCAGTTTGTATTTAATGTAACCAACTAATCGATTCATGGAAATCATCAAACAGTTTAAGCTTCCGATTCTTTTATTTTTAGTTGGTATTCTTGTATCCATTTTTGGTGCATGGATGAAGATCATGCATATGGCTTATGCTGATGGTTTATTGACTGCCGGCATGCTGGTGAAAGGTGTTGGTGTTGTAGCTGCTATTTATTTATTGGTGAAAGGAAAGCGCTGATTCCCCTCCTATCTTTGCGCAAGGATGACCTATCAACAAACGATTGACTATCTCTTTACCCGGTTGCCCATGTTCAGCCGCATTGGTGCAGCAGCTATTAAGAAAGATCTGCACAATACCATTGCTTTATGTGAAGCATTGGGCAATCCGCACACAAAATTCAAAAGCATTCATATTGCTGGTACCAACGGTAAAGGAAGTGTGAGCCACATGCTGGCTGCTGTTTTACAAACCGCCGGTTATAAAACAGGTTTATACACTTCACCGCACCTGCACGATTTCAGGGAACGGATAAAAGTAAATGGTGAAATGGTGAGTGAAGCGTTTGTAATTGACTTCACCCAACGCATTCAGCCGCACATAGAACAACTGGAACCTTCGTTTTTTGAAATCACCGTTGCCATGGCCTTTGAATACTTTGCAGAGCTGCAGGTTGATGTTGCTGTGATTGAAACCGGGCTGGGCGGACGGTTAGACAGTACCAATATCATTACACCGGAGTTGAGCATCATCACCAACATCGGCTGGGATCATATGAATTTACTGGGCGATAGTTTGGATAAAATTGCTTTTGAAAAAGCAGGCATTATTAAACAACAGATTCCGGCAGTGATTGGCGAAACCATACCTGAGACAGAAAATGTATTTCTGCAGAAAGCAAAAGAGCAAGAGGCAACTCTCTTATTCGCCAACGATCATTTTACAACGGAAGAAGTGTTGATGGTGAACAACCAACTGCAGGTGATTGTAAAAAATAACACAACAGGCAAGCCGCTGAGTTATGAACTGGATTTAGCGGGCTTGTACCAAACTAAAAATCTCTGCACTGTTCTTACTGCTGTGGAGCAGTTGCAGAAAAGCGGATGGAAGATTCGCAATGAAGATATTTCAACTGCTTTACTTCAAACAAAACGCATCAACGGTTTGCATGGCCGCTGGGAAGTGCTCCAACAACATCCAACCGTTGTACTGGATGTGGGCCATAATGAAGATGGCATCAAACAGATTGTAAAACAACTGCAGTTATGCAGCTTTCAACAGTTGCACATCGTCATCGGCATGGTAAAAGATAAAGAGATTGAGAAAGTGTTAGCACTATTACCAAAAGATGCGGTGTATTATTTTACCAAAGCACAGATATCGAGAGCATTGGATGACGTAATACTTCAGGAGAAAGCAAATGCATTTAATCTCAAAGGCGAAACATATTTGAATGTAAATGATGCATTGGCTAAAGCTAAACAATGTGCATCGGCTGATGATTTGATATTAGTTTGCGGCAGTGTGTTTTTAGTGGGAGAAGTAGCACGCCCCGTCTGACGCCCTCGTCTGACGGGATTCCAATGAATTTTTGTTATGCCTTATTGCCCCAAATAAGAATGATGATTAATAGAATCTCTGCTAAAAATATCCATAGATACCTTTTTATTAATCTTTGAAAAAAATAATCAATGACAAAGCCAATCAATATTACAGGGATAAGGTATACATGCTGATAGCCATAAGTCTCATCTGCTAATATTTCAGGAAATAAAAAGAATAATAATTCAACACCAAGCAGAAGACAACAAAAAAGATTAAGTGGTGTAAGCTTATACTTCATAATTAAATTAATGAAACGCCGTCAGACGAGGGCGCCAGACGGCTTCTTTCCTTTTCTCTTTCAATCTCTTAGCTACTCCTAACCCCTCACATCCACCAAAAAACTTCCTAAATCCACCACTTCACCCTCTCCCATCCTGAACTGTTGAATATCTTCCAGGCTCAATTCTTCTAAAACTTTAGTGGTATAAACAGGCGTTCCGTTTTTAAGTATGATAAAATAAAAGTCAGGTCTTGTTTCTCTGAACGCATCATCATTTACAAAGGAGTCATGTGCAAAGGCTATTCGTATATGCCCCCCTGCATCCAGCCTGCTTTCACCTAAAAAATCATCATCCGCAATATCACGGTCGTACAGCCGAACAGTGAATTCATCACCGCTTAATGGCTTGTCTTCACCTTTTTCAATAAAACGGGCGGTAATCACCAGGTCAGGTTCTTTGTTGAGCATAAAGTCAGTCATAAAAAATTCTTTGATGGAAGTTAACTGAATTTATAATGACAAAAAAACTTACCACCTGCCATTGTGAAGCAATATTTATAAAACAAAAAAGCATCAAGCTTGCACTCAATGCTTTTATCTATCAAGGTCTGACGGCCTAAGGGCCGTACCGACCAATATGTATTTTCTCCTTCCCTCTTTTTCTCCTTCACCTCTTAGCTACTAATCATCCAACTTCAAAACTGCTAAAAAAGCTTCCTGCGGTACTTCTACACTACCAATCTGGCGCATCCGCTTCTTACCTTCTTTCTGTTTTTCGAGAAGTTTACGTTTACGGCTGATGTCACCACCATAACACTTGGCGGTTACATCTTTACGCATGGCACTGATGTTCTCCCTCGCAACAATCTTGGCGCCTATGGCTGCCTGTATAGCAATCTGGAACTGCTGACGGGGCAGTAACTCTTTCAGTTTTTCACAAAGCTTTCTACCGAAATCATGTGCACGGCTGCGGTGGATCAATGCACTCAATGCATCCACTTTTTCACTGTTCAATAAAATATCCATCTTCACAATATCTGCTTCACGGTAACCGATGGGATGATAATCAAACGATGCATAGCCACGGGTTTGTGATTTCAGTTTATCGTAAAAATCAAATACAATCTCCGTTAACGGCATTTCAAAAATCAGTTCCACTCGTGTTTGTGTGAGATAACTCTGGTTGATTAGAATACCCCGTTTGCCCAAACACAAAGTCATGATGTTACCGATATAATCCGGCTTGGTAATGATCTGTGCTTTAATAAACGGTTCTTCAATACGATCCATGGCCGTTGGTTCCGGCATTTCGGCCGGATTATTTACTATAATCTTTTCGCCACGGGTGCTATAAGCAATAAAACTTACGTTGGGTACGGTAGTAATCACCGTTTGATTGTACTCCCGTTCCAAACGTTCCTGTATAATTTCCATGTGCAGCAATCCTAAAAAGCCGCAACGGAAACCAAAGCCCAGCGCCTGTGATGTTTCCAGCTCAAAAGTGAGCGATGCATCATTGAGCTGCAGTTTATCCATACAATCACGGAGCTCTTCAAAATCTTCTGTCACCACCGGGAAGATGCCGGCAAACACCATCGGCTTTACTTCCTGGAAACCACGGATGGGTTCTGTTGTGGGTACTAATGCATTCGTAATGGTATCACCCACTTTTACTTCCTTGGCATTTTTGATGCCGGTAATAAGATAACCCACATCACCGCAACTCACTTCATTCTTTTCCGTCATCTTCAGTTTTAAAATACCGATCTCCGTGGCATCATATTCCTCACCGGTACTTACAAATTTGATCTTCTCTCCTTTTTTAATCTTTCCGTTTAAAATCCGGAAGTACACAATCACCCCACGAAAACTATTGAACACACTGTCAAAGATCAACGCCTGTAGTGGCGCATCTGGCAAACCTTTCGGTGCCGGAATGCGTGCCACAATCGCTTCCAGAATTTCTTCAATACCAATACCGGCACGTCCGCTGGCCAGCAAAATCTCTTCCGGCTTACAGCCGATCAAGTCCACAATCTGGTCTTTCACCTCTTCAATCATGGCCCCATCCATATCAATCTTGTTGATAACGGGGATGATCTCCAGATCGTTATCAATGGCTAAATACAGATTGCTGATGGTTTGTGCCTGTATGCCCTGCGCCGCATCAACCAGCAGCAAAGCCCCTTCACAGGCAGCCAGTGCACGGCTCACTTCATAGCTGAAATCCACATGACCGGGTGTATCAATGAGGTTGAGTACATATTCCTGTCCGTCTTTGGCTTTATAGTTGATCTGGATGGCATGACTTTTAATGGTAATGCCTTTTTCCCGTTCCAGGTCCATATCATCCAGCACCTGGTCCATCATATCACGGTCACTGATGGTATTGGTGGTTTGTAACAAACGGTCGGCCAGGGTACTTTTTCCGTGGTCAATATGGGCGATAATGCAAAAATTCCTGATATTCTTCATTGAACTGTTCCTCAGTTTTTGAGGCGGCAAAGATAGTGGAAAAGGGGCAGCCCCCGACAGCGGTTTCCAACCCTGTTGGCGGGTGTTAACAAAGAAAAATTATGTTCTTTTTTTTAAAAGGCGGGTTTGTTGAACCGGGCTGTTGCAGCTATGGGCATCACCTGTTGCGTCGCACACTTCTACGTTTGGTAATTCTATTGGGCAAAGCTCTACTTGCCGGGAAGTTTAGCTCACTTAAAAATTAATTAGCTCAAACAACAGTCAATTAAATTTAAAAATGAAGGTTATGGAATTATGTGAAACGTATTGTACTAACAACAACCTGTCTTTGCCGGCAGGCAAGTACATAATGTTGAACATTAACAGATTGATTTTCAAAAACGTTTTTTAAATTAGTGCTGCGTGTAATAACATAAATACACGTGTCGTAAGCAACCTTCTTAAACCTCAAACTATGCAAGAGAACTGCGAAACCGCTTATGAAGAATTAAAGTCTGAAATTGAAAATTTACATTTGACAGCAGTCACAGCAGTAAAAGAAAATCCTATTCTTTCCAATCTTTTGAAAGGTTACAAAGTTTTCTATAGCCCGTTACTTTATAAACCTAAAGTTCTATTTATAGGTATTAATCCTGGTAACGGAGAGGAAGGAGTATATGATTGCGAGCATTGTGACAAGGGTGAATTGGAATATTTGCATTATAACTACACTCTTGCTGACGAAACGAAAAAAGTCTTCGAAATGGCTTGCAAATCGGAAGCGCTTTATAATTCGGTTAAAACAAACTACTATTATTTAGCGACAACAAGTGGAAAGGACATTTTTAAGATAACTGATTTTTTAGGGAGACAATCCAAAGATGACTTAGGGGAACAACTTATAGTGAATGCACGAAAATGGACGAAGAGGCTAATTGAAACAATGGAACCAGAACTGATTATATGTGAAGGTGTAGAAGCTTATGCAAACGTGACTGACCTTTTCCAAGAAGGGATTAAAATGAAGGAAGATGTAGAGTATGTTTATGTGGAAGAAATTGAAGCAAACATCATAGGCTACAAAAGAACTTATAGTAACATCAACAATAAGAGTAAACTTGCTTCAACAATTGCAACTTTGCTTAGTTGACAGAGTAAAGGCTGCTTACAACATGCGGCTTGGCGTTATGTCACTCTGGCGCAGGTCTCCCGACCTGATGCCATCCGTTACTTCTTCCCAAAAATTTTTAAGCAGGCTTTACAAGATCAAGCAATCTGATTATTACCAATACTCAATAACGAATGCTACCTTAACCCTTCATATTATGTTAGAAAATTGAATTTTATTGAAAGCTCATAATAAAAAACAAACATTTAAATACACTAGGAAAAGTGACCTTGAGGCACAGGTCGGGAGACCTGCGCCAGTTAAAAACCGGAAAAAAGATTGCTTAGGTTTCCTTTTATCTGAATAAGAGCATCTAACAATTTCAAAACTGAGGTCAAAATTGTTCTTGCTACTTGAAGTAAAAAATCATTCAAAAAATATTTATCTTTCCCAAAAGCCTGCTGCATGGATGCCATTCATCTACAACCCTTTATTCAACAATTAAAACAATGGAAAGCTGAGGGCATTAAGCCTTCGCAAATGGAAACCCGTTTAAAAGAACAACAGTTGCCTGATGAACAGGTAAACCATATTCTTTCTGAATGGAAGCGTATCACCATTGCACAAAAAAGAGATGCCGGTTTTATCTGGGGTGCCCTTGGTGGAGGTATTATGCTCATCAGCTTTTTAATATCGCTGATGCTTTATAACGAAGGACAGGGCTTTATGATGGTATTATACTCTCTCACCATTGTTGGCATTGCCATGGTGTTTAAAGGTCTTGTGGATATTTTGGGTTGGTAAATGATGCACTAATCTTTTTACTTCTTGGGCGGCAGACAGTAATTCTTTATTCGTTTCATCCTTGCTGCGAAGAAATTACTTCTTAACTTTCCATGTCTTCAAACCAATCAACATGAGAATAATAACCCTTCTTCTTTGCCTGATGGGCATTACACTTATTGCAACTGCACAAAAAAAGCAAGCCGTTTCAAAGGCAGACCAGTTAAAAAAAGAAGCAGCACTTCAAATTCAAAATAATTACGATCAATACAAAACAGCAGCCTTACAGATTTGGGATTATGCTGAAGTGGGTTATAAAGAAGTAAAAAGCAGTGCACTGCTGCAGCAAACTTTAAAAGATAATGGCTTTACTATTGAAAGCGGCGTAGCAGGTATGCCTACCGCATTTGTTGCCACTTATGGCAGCGGCTCACCGGTTATTGGAATATTAGCGGAGTTTGATGCATTGCCGGGCTTATCACAAACGATAGCTCCTGTAAAAACCAGTGGAAACAAAAATGCGGGTCATGCATGCGGGCATCATTTGTTTGGCGTAGCATCTGCAGCAAGTGGTATTGCTATTAAACAACTAATAGAACAAAAAAAACTTACAGGAACAATAAAAGTATTCGGCTGCCCGGCAGAAGAAGGCGGCGGGGGTAAAATTTATCTCGTAAGAGAAGGATTTTTTAAATCAGTAGATGTGGCTATTCATTGGCATCCGGGTAGTGAAAATTTAATATCCACCACCAGCTCACTGGCAAATATTTCTGCCAAGTTCCGTTTTTACGGAATATCGGCCCATGCAAGTGGTGCGCCTGACCGTGGCCGTTCATCCCTTGATGCTGTAGAAGCTATGAACAATATGATTAATTTGATGCGTGAACATGTACCGCAGGAAACACGTATTCACTATGTTATTACCAAGGGAGGCCTTGCCCCCAATGTTGTTCCTGATTTTGCAGAAGTATATTACACTGTACGCCATCCCAGGAAAGAAGTTCTTCAAAGTATTTTTGACCGCATAGTTAATGCAGGCAAGGGAGCCGCCATGGGTACAGAAACCAGAATGGAATATGAAATTATAGGAGGTGTGCATGAGTTACTCATCAACCATTCATTAGCAGAAGTGATGTATAAAAACTTAGAAATGACAGGAGGTGTACAGTACACACCGGAAGAAATGGAGTTCGCCAAAAAAATACAAGCAACATTTGATATTACTCCCCCACCCGTTTCAAATGCCGGTATCATCAAACCATTAAAATCAGAAAGAGAAGGTGGTGGTGGCAGTACCGATGTAGGCGACGTAAGTTATGCGGTACCTACTGTAGGTTTACGTACAGCTACCTGGGTGCCCGGCACACCCGCTCACAGTTGGCAGGCGGTAGCTTGTGGCGGTACTGAAATCGGAACTAAAGGAATGATAGTAGCTGCCAAAACAATGGCTATGACTGCAATTGATTTATTTCTTTATCCTGAACTGATCACAAAAGCAAAAGAAGAATTTGAAAAAGCAAAAGGTAGTTATCAGTACAAACCATTATTGGGTGATCGCAAACCGGCGTTGAATTACAGAGATTAAAGAAGTAAGATGACCATACGTATAGCTGTAAAAAAAGATGTACCCTACATCGTTCACCTACTCAACCTTGCTTACCGGGGCGAAACCTCACGGCAGGGCTGGACAACCGAAGCGGATTTAATAGCCGGTGATGTGCGTACAGATGAGGCGTCTGTGATAAAAGTAATGGAGCAACCGGGCAGTGTTATTTTAAAATGCTGTGATGAAAACGAAACCATTATCGGCACCGTAAACCTGCAGCAGCAGGGCTCCTGCATTTACCTTGGAATGTTTGCCGTAGCGCCTCATTTGCAAGGCAAGGGCATCGGCAAACAAATGCTCGAAGCTGCTGAAATTCATGCCCGTAACAGCGGTTGTATTACTATTTATATGCATGTCATCTCAGTACGTAAAGAGTTGATTGACTGGTACTGCAGGTATGGCTACCGGGATACAGGAGAGCGAAAACCTTTTGCGGAAGATGGTCTTACCGGCAAACATTTGCAGCCTTTGGAATTTGCCGTTCTTGAAAAAGCAGTTTAAAATCTTTACCTTATTTTCGCCAAAACTTACTGATTATGGAATTGGTGCAACAATTTGAAGACGCCGTAGCCTCCAGCAAATCGCTGAGCGAAAGACCCAGCAACGATACGTTGCTTCAACTCTACTCTCTTTACAAACAGGCCAGCGAAGGCGATGTAAATGCTGAGCCCCCTTCTAACCCTTTTGACTTTGTAGCAAAAGCCAAATATGAAGCATGGGAAGCTTTAAAAGGCACACCAAAAGAAAAAGCCATGCAGGATTATATTGATCTGATTAATAAACTCAGGGGATAATTATTTACGGAGCAGTTGCCCGTACATTTCTTTCAGTTGTAACCCTACAGTATTGTAGTTGAAAACCGATGCTTCATTGCTGATGGCTGTCCGGTTGTATTGATGGGTATGTTGCAGATAGTAAAGCATCGCATCTGCCAGTGCCTGGATATTATTATCGGGCACCAGTAATCCGTTACCGGCATGTACCAGTTCGCTGATACCGCCCACATCAGAAGCTATAACAGCTAAACCACAGCACAAAGCTTCATTTACCACACAAGGCAGGTTTTCATAACGGCTGAAATGCACCAACGCATCTGCCTGCCGCATTTCTGCAGCTACCTGCTCATATGCTAAAGCGCCGGTAAAACGAACACGGGTTGATAAGGACGCCGCCTTCTGTTTTAAAGTATCAGGTGCAGGTCCCACAAAAACAAAATCCCAATCACTGTTCTTTTGCAACAATATGTGCAATGCATTTACAATGCCTTCAGTATTTTTTAAAGGCATCATCATTGATACATGAATAAAACGTTTTTGTTGCCGATCTGCTGTCTGCGGATAAAACAGTTTGGTATCAACCACATTACGGATAAGTTTTGTGCGGCTGATGTTAAACAACTCCTGCAACCGCTTTAACAACCATTCAGAAACAGAGCTTACGGCTGCAGCCTTTTGAAAACTTAGCCTGGTTATCTGTTTAAAATAACTGCTGTTTCCAAAGTAACTGTCTTCAATATGATCATAGTAAGCTGAACTATGTTCCGTAACTACAAAAGGTACACCCCATTTCCGCTTCATCCATAAAGCACCATAACCTGCTTTTACAGGCACATGCACATGCACAAGATCCGGTTTGCCGTTTTTGAATATATAAGCTTTAATTGCTTTCTTAAGTGTATTATTATAATTACGGGTAAAAAGTAATTTTTGCAGTAACCTGTTTTTGATTCCGGGCAAAGGCACAAAATGGATTTCAGCTGTAAGCCTTCCATCAGTTTTGTTTTCTGTTCTTGTTGTTTCATTTTCCAACAAGTGAAACTTCTGCACTACATGTATTACATGCACAGGCATGTGCAGGGACAAAGCTTTTAAATGACGTTCAATAAAATCGCCATCAAAGGGATCTTTTGAGTGAGGATACCAACTGGCAATATGGAGTACGTTCATTTATTTTCGTTTAAAAACAGCAATGATACAATCGCCGGTTGCAGGAAATTGCCGCTGTATAAAATTAGGCTGCTTATTTCCGTAAACACCAAAAGCAAACTGCTTCAGTTGCCATGCTGATTGTTCAAATTTACGGAGTAAGGTATAGGGTGAAAAATACCAGTGATGATCTTCATGTATTGATTCTGTAGCATGCAGAGATGCAGCCATACTATCCAATGATGTATAGTTAGGAACCGTAATCAATAACTCCTGCCCCGGTTTCAGAACTGCGGCACATTCAGTTATAAATTCAGATGGTGATGCAATATGTTCCAGCACTTCCCCAACCAGAACTAATGCATACAACGAGGTTTGTTCCTGCTTCCATTCCCTGAGAGGAACAATGCTTACGTTTTCATCACCGGTTAATGCCCGGTATTGGTTTACAGCTTCTTCATTGGTATCTAACCCGTACAAAGACGAGGCAATTTCTTTCAGTTGTGAATGTAACAATGCTTGCTGGTGAATCCTTTCGGTTGTAAAAGGCGCATCAGCAAAACCAATATGCAGTACTGACTTATTACGGCAGTAATCCGTTATAAACTGTTTACGGTTTACCAACCCGGCTGATGGGAAGGGCTTTAACCAGCGTTCCTGATCGCCACTGATGCGGTAATGCATTCCCCGTTTCAGTAGTTGCAATCCGCTCCATATAAATATCCATTTAAGCTTCTTCATGTGTTGATGAGGATTATTGAATCCTGCCCGATAAATCCATTATGAATTGAAGATCCTTTTTCCGGAAGAACAACAGATCCGTAAAACGGATGGCTCCTTCTTTTGCAAAATAATGATACGCCATCACAAAACAAACAAGATAACCTGCACTGCTGGCAATAGCCGCACCATAAATACCTGCTGAAGGAATTAAAAAAAGATTGGTAACGATGATAACAAGTAATCCTGCAATGGAAATCTGTATATTTCTTTTGATTTGATTGATAGCTGCAAAATAAGCTGCCATCAATGCCAGAAGCGACAGTGCCAGCAAACCGGGTATGAGTAATAAAAACACACCATACATGGTATTAAAACTGCTGCCGAATAAAAAGGGAAACAACCACCTGCCGGCGACAACAATGATCACCAACAACAGAATATAGAGTAAGATAATTATTCTTGACAGAGTTAAAATTCCTTCCCGCATTTGAACCGTATAGCCGGATGCTGCAATAGGAAAAATACCGGCAGCCAGTATGGCGGGCAACAGTTGAAACAATTGCACCAGCCTTGATGCCTGTATGTAATTACCCAATGCATTTTTATCAGCAATGAAATAATCAATCAACCAGTAGTCAACACGTGTTACCAGGTAAAACAACAAGCCTGCAAAAAAAGCCAGGTGTGAATAGCGGAATAATTGTTGTCTTTGATCTTTTGCAGGGAACTGTAACAGGTAACGATGACTGAACTTGAGGTTAAACAATAAAACCACCATCAAACCCTGTAACAGGTACAAACAGAAATATAGAAAGATAAAACGGGAAGCGCTTAATTGAAACCATTGAGGCTTGAGTAATAATAAAAGCAAAAAAATATTTACAACAATGAATACAACGTTGGGTAGTTTATACTCATGTTTTGAATAAAAAAGTGCATTATAGAATGTAATAATGAGATTGCCGCTTACAAACAAAACGGTCATGCCGGCAAGTTGTGTAGCCGATGCCCATTCGTTCCCCTTCTGAAAATAAATGACGGCACCCGCAGCGGTTACAATGGTTATAAAGATCACCCAGCACCAGATGAACACCTGCATCCGTCCTGTATCTATTGCACCTTTTGATACGAGGTAGGTAATGGCCGAATCAATTCCAAACGACAAGGCCATAAACAAAAATGTAAGAATGCTGATGAAATAAAACAACCAGCCCATGGCATAGGCCTGCAAATACCTGGAAAGAAAAATGGTAACCAGCAGCGAAGTAAACAGGTACGTACCTCTCCATAATAAATTTGATGCAAACAGTCGGCTGAGGTTCATGCAGAGGTTTTGATTACGGGATAAATGTAGTAACTAATCGTTATCACCCCATTTTAAAAAGCCTTCTGCAATACTTATTTTGTTAGATTTACAGGCAAATCACTCTATGGCCAGATCCTTCCGCATCAGCAGAAACGCCCAGGAAAATAAAGAAACCGGTTTAAATGTTGACAGCCGCCAGGGCGGCGGACGCTTTTTTGCAAAAGACGGCAAGCCCAATGTCAAATTCAGGGGAATCGCTTTTTATAAAAGCTTCAGCGTTTATCAATTTATGTTGAAGATACCCGGCTGGAAATTTTTATTGATCGTAGGACTTACTTACCTCATTGTAAATCTTGTTTTTGCTACTATCTTCTTTTGGATAGGGGTAGAACAATTAGGAGGAATGGAGCAACAGTCTTATACGGGTAAGTTTTGGGAAGCATTTTTTTTCAGTGCTCAAACTCTAACTACAGTCGGCTACGGTCATTTATATCCTTCTTCACTTACGGCTAATGCGGTTGCATCTTTTGAAGCTTTAACCGGTCTTATGATGTTTGCTTTAGCTACCGGTTTATTATATGGAAGATTTTCGCAACCCAAACCGTATATCCTCTTCAGCGAGTATGCACTCTTCAGCCCGTTCAGGGATGGTTATGCGTTGATGTTCCGTTTTGCTCCTTATAAAAATCATTTTCTAACCAATGTTGAAGTAAAAGTAACAGCGGTTGTCAAACTATCAGATGAAAATGGAAACAGACGTAACAATTTTTACAGTCTTGAACTGGAATTATCAAAAGCCAATACACTTACTTCCAACTGGACGATTGTGCACCCCATCAACGAAAAAAGTCCTTATTACCAGTTTACGCAAAAAGATTTTGAAGAAACAGAAACGGAGCTGCTTGTTTTTGTAACGGGGTATGATGAGGAATATGCAAACAATGTGGTAAGCCGCAGTTCATATACCTATAATGAATTCATATACGGAGCAAAATTTGACATGATGTATGAGCCCAGTCAAGATAAAAGCTCCACACTCCTGCACTTAAACAAGATCAACAGTTATCATCCTGAAAAGCTTCCTGTAGATTTGCAGCCATGAACACGGTTATCGGAACGGATATCAAAAAAGCTGTTGAACTGCTTAACAAGGGCGAAGTAGTGGCCATCCCTACAGAAACGGTTTATGGTTTGGCCGCTAATGCTTTGAGTGAAGATGCGGTACTCAGGATTTATGAGGTGAAGCAAAGACCCCGTTTCAATCCCTTAATCCTCCACGTTGCTTCTTTAGAACATGCACGTGAATACGTAAACAATTTACCGGTTGAAGCCCAACAATTAACTACCGCTTTCTGGCCCGGCTCTTTAACCCTGTTGCTGGATAAAAAAGAAACCGTTCCTGATTTAGTAACCGCAGGCAGTAACCGTGTGGCACTTCGTGTTCCTAATCATCCCCTTACCCTGCAACTGTTGCAGCAGTTATCGTTTCCCCTGGCGGCACCCAGCGCCAATCCATCAGGTTATGTGAGTCCTACCAGTGCTCAACATGTGTATGATAACCTGCATGGAAAAATTCCATACATACTCGATGGTGGCGAATGTGGTGTAGGTGTAGAATCAACCATCCTTGGCTGGAATAAACAACAGCAACCCGAAGTGTACAGGCTTGGTGGTATTCCTGTTGAAGCCATTGAAGAAGTGTTACAGCAAAAACTAAGGATTAAAAAATCCATCACTGAAAACCCGGATGCACCCGGACAGTTGAAAAGTCATTATGCAACCACTACTCCACTCCACCTGCATGCAGCAGATGATTTACCGGTAGCTTTCAGCAATAAAAAAGTAATACGTATTAATTTCAAAAACTATCATCCTTCGTTGCCAAAGGAACAACAATTGATTCTTTCAGAAAATGGAAGTTTGGAAGAAGCAGCCAAACATTTATTCAAAACGCTTCGTGCTGCAGATGCAATGCAGGCAGATGTGTTAATAGCAGAACGTTTGCCTGGTGAAGGATTAGGTGCCGCCATCAACGACCGGCTGGAGCGTGCACAGTTTATCATGAAATAAAATCATTCCCAGAAATTCACAGGAAAATCAGCACAACTCTTTGCATCAGATTCAATTAGGTGTTGCCCGATTGATGCTAATGCGTCACTTGTTAAAGATTGTTCCAGTGCAGGAAAATATTCTCTCTCCTCAAACCGCACATGTTGTTCCAATAACTCATAAAACGTTTGTATCGTTTGATGGGATGTAAGTGTGGTGTAGAACTGATAAATATAATTTCGTATCACTTCATGCTCCTGCAACATACGTTCATGTATGGATTTTAATACAGGTTCATCGGTTGCAGCAGGCAGCCATTTTTCTTCTGCTTCAAAATGAGTTTGCAGCTCATCTTTCCATACAGTAAGAATAAAATCCTGCATCACCTGTACTTCTGCTTTCTTCTGTACACCTTTCTTCAAAAGCAAAACCGCCATCAGGGCATTGTGATGTTGCCTTGACAGCGGTTGCAGATTTGTATCACGTTTCATTTATTTCAATCCATTGATCACCTGTATAAATTCATCCGCTTTTAAAGAAGCACCACCTACCAAACCGCCATCCACATCCGGCTTACTAAAAATTTCAGCCGCATTACTTCCTTTTACACTACCACCATACAGGATGGAAATACGATTGGCAACTTCTGCTCCGTATTGTGCAGCCAGTACACTACGTAAATGTGCATGCATATCCTGTGCCTGATCAGCAGTTGCTGTTTTACCCGTACCAATGGCCCAGATGGGTTCATAAGCAATGACAAGCTTCTGTAATTCTTCTGCACTTAAATGAAACAGACTTTCACGCAACTGTGTTTCTACAAAACTGTTTTGCGTTTCTGCTTCACGAATGCTCAATGGCTCACCACAACAAAAGATGGGTGTTAAACCATAGCTTAAAGCAATGTTGAGTTTATCAGCCAGCAATTGATTGCTTTCAGAAAAATATTCTCTTCGCTCACTGTGACCAAGAATTACATATTGTACACCAATGGAAGTAAGCATTTCAGCCGATGTTTCGCCTGTATAGGCGCCTGCTTTGTGTTGTGAACAGTTTTGAGCGGCTACACTGTAACCATGATGTCCTTTTATTTTCTGAGCCACCATGGAGAGATAGGGAAAAGGAACTCCCAAAACTACTTCCCGGTTGGACTCCGGCACTGATGATTGACTGAGCAAATCATTTACCAGTTGTTCTCCCTGTGCATAAGTAAGATTCATTTTCCAGTTGGCGGCTGCAATTTGTTTGCGCATAAGCTTCATTAAAATTTTAAGTGGTTGTAAATATATTGAAGAATCGATTGTTCCTGTTCTGTCATGAACTGTTGTTTCATCTGCATCCAGTTACGGATATCATTGTATGCTTTGTCAAGCACATAATGTTCTTTGGTTTCAGTGTTCCAGGTAAAGGAAGCAATGTACTTTGGAGGAAATCCATTGCTTACAATATTGCAACTGATGCCTGTAACCGTACCGGTGTTGAGGATGGTATTAATAGAGGTTCTGGAATAATCACCCATCATTACACCGCATTTGGTACCGGCATGAATCCATTGATGCAGCAACGGATTCCATAGCTTGATTTCACCGGCAGTATTTTTTACATTGGATGCACTGGTACCGGCTCCTAAATTACACCAACTGCCTATAACCGCATCACCCAGATAACCATCATGTGCTTTGTTTGAATAATCAAAAAATACAGTATTCTTTATCTCTCCTCCCAATACACAATTACGACCGGCAACTGTGGTACCGTAAATTTTAGCACCCATTTTTACAACAGAGCGCTCTCCTATTACCACAGAACCACGAAGCAGGGCTCCTTCCATTACGAGCGCATTCTTTCCGATGTACACATAAGCATCACTTGCATTAATGGTACAATACTCCATAACAGCACCTTCTTCCACAAACACACGTTCAGGGTGAAGTACCTGATTGGTGGGTGATATGGGTTGCGATGATCTTCCGGCCGTTACCAATTGAAAATCAAACGGCAAAAGTTGGGCAGATAAAAAAGGAAGTTGATGTGCATAGTCCAGAAACTGAACCGGTGCAATATGAGGTTTAAAGTTGACTTCTGTACAATCGGCCGCTGTAAATCCGTAAGACAATTCAACTGATGAAGTAAATGCCAGTATGCGGTGCCCTTCCATTAAACCTTCATTCAACTTAAGTGAACGGATGGCATGCACCAGTGTTTCATCCGGTATAAGCGTGGCATCTACATAAAGAAACGTATCAATTCTTTCTGAAAGCGAATGCTGCAGATAGTTTTCAGTTAATACTTCAGCCGGCATTTGCAGCAAGCGTTGCCAGCGCTCCCATGCTGTGAGCATACCACAACGGATATCTGCCAACGGGCGGATCAATGAAAAAGGAAATAAACCCTTCCTGGCGGTTGCTGTATCAAAGAGGATGAATCGCATGCAGTTCAAATATCTTTCAATTCAATCAAACACCCGTTATTTAATTTCAAAAAAAATCCCCCCACTTGAGGCGGAGGGATTTTATATCGGGAAAGATTTGATTAGAAAATATTGTAACCAAAGCTCACATAGTACAGACCTCCGATATCGGGGTTAGCATAAGCTGTTCTGTAATATTTGTTGAGGAGGTTATTAGCACCGATTTTGAATGCATTTTTTGTATTGGGTATTCTGAAGGTAACCTGTGCATCCAGTACACCAAAGGCATCAACGGGTCCTTGCAGGAAGGTTGACTCCCAACGCTCAATGGCAGATTGCCATCTGTAAGTAGCAGAGAAACCAATGTTCTTGCTTAACTTATTATTAGCAAGTGTTATGTTATAACGCCAGGGTGAAGTATTGAAGAAGGCTAACTGACCGGCAGGAGCATCCTGCAGTTCGTTGTAAGAAACGTTACCGTTGAAGGCAAAGTTCTTGTACACTTTCCAATCAATACTGGCACCCCATCCAAAAGTTTTTACAGTACCCTCAGCATTTACCGGCATACCAAAAGTACGCTGGTTAGCAGTGCCGGGATTTTGTACGAGGATGGCAGTAGAAATAAAGTCAGAGTAGATAGCGTAGAATGCATAAGCATCAACCAATACTTTTTTAGCAATAACACCACGGTACCCAATTTCGAATGAGTTTACATACTCTGCTTTAAACTCTTTGTAATTGAAAGCATTGGAGGCAGATAAAGCTGGTCCTTGCCCACGGGCTGCTCTTCCAACTGTTGCACTATCCCACACTCTGTTGTTATCAAAGTTGTAGAAATTCCACAGGTCCCTCAAACCACCGATGAGCATATTGCTGCGTGTACCAAGCGGCAGGTTGATGTATTGGTTCTGTGTAGTGGGGAAACGATAAGCCTGCTGGTAAGAAAGACGGAAGAAATTGTCTTTCGCAGCTTTAATAGTTGCTGTAGCTCTTGGAGTAAAGCGACCTTTAAAGTTGGTATTCTTATCATAACGTCCTGCTACGGTAATCTTCAACCAATCGTTCACTTGTTTTTGAACCTGGATATAACCACCCAGTTCATTAATGCCGATACGCTTACCTAAAGTATCAGTAAACAAAGTTCCTTCTGAGTTCAGAGAGAAACGACGGAACAAACCACCTACCTGTACTTCAGCCCATGTAATCTTTTTAAAGTTGTACATACCATCTACAACATACATATCTGTCTTGTCAAGGAACAGGGCGCCACCTTGTGAAATGGGGATCTGACGCACCTGGTCGTACAATGCTTTGAATGCAGGAGTGCCGGGAACCAAGCGGTTTGCATCTGCAGCCTGACGGGCAAAGAAATGCGCCTGGTCTTCCGAAAATTGTACACCTGGGAAGGTTGGAATAGCACCAAGACGTGCACCAACAAATGTTTGAATATAAGTTGGGAACCATTGTGTTTGACTCTCAGAAGTACGTTGTAACATTTGAGATGAAAGAATGGTAGCTGCATAAGAATCACCCGCATTTTCCTGGGTAGTATATGCTTTTACAAAGAAGTTATCGCCTTTGAGTTCTAATTTATACTGCCCGATCTGCGCATCTTTTAATGAATAACGGTCAGCACCTGTATAAACGGTGGTAGCAGCACCCCAATAACCTACAAATGATAACTCAAGGTTAGGTTTGATTTTGTAATACAAACCACCATTGAACTTAATATTGTAAGTATTGTAATCAACCACATCTCTTTCGGCATAACCGGTGCGGCTTACGATACTATCGCTGCGGGTTGCAAAAAGAAAATTAGCAGCATCAGTTGCACGCTGGCGGGCAATTTGATCAGCCACAGCAGGTGGAGCACCCTGGCTGATAGCAGCCTGGTATGCCTGTGCATACACTGCCTGGAAAGCACCACCCCTGGCAAGAGGAGCAATGTTTACAATAGGAGGTGTAGAACCGATCTGGTCACCATAAACGTTTACACCATTATAGCTGGGTTTATTACGGTCGCCTAAAACGGTGGTACCGTTTACTACATCATAGTTACGTAAATCATTGGCCTGCCAATCCTGCGCCTGCAGGTACTGACCGGCTATTTTGAATGCAAACTTTTCAGAAAGCTTTTTACCCCAACGGAAGTTCCAGTCATAATAAGGAGCAGCCGGTCTTTGTCTGCCATCGGCATGCATCAAACCTTGCTTTACCTGGAAACTTAAGCCCTGGTGCTTAAACGGATTTTTTGAGTTGATAAGTAAGGTACCGTTCATACCGCCACTTCCGTAAAGAGCAGAAGAAGCGCCGGGCAGTAATTCCACATTATCTACATCCAGTTCTGTTAAACCAACAATGTTACCTACGGAGAAGTTCAAACCGGGAGCCTGGTTGTCCATTCCATCCGTAAACTGGTTGAAACGAACGTTACCACTACCATTAAAACCACGTGTACCCACCGTACCGAAAATTAAACCGGAACGTACAAAGTCAACACCTTTCAGGTTTTGAACAGCATCATAAAAAGAAGCCTGAGGTGTTTCACGAAGTTGTGTAGCACCGATGCGTTCGATAGAAACCGGAGATTCCAGAATTCTCGTAGCCACACGGGTAGCAGAAACCACCACTTCCTGGCCAAAAGCTGCCTTGGTATTTAAACTTACTTCAATATAACCGGCAGAAGGCACGGAGATTTCATAATCTTCAAAACCCACTGAGGAAACCACCAGCACTACAGGGAATTTATCAACTGAGATTTTAAAGTTTCCTTTATCATCTGTAAAAGTACCCTTTGTAGTTCCTTTGATGCTTACAGAAACAGCAGAAAGCGTTTCACCGGAGGCTTTGGACTTTACCGTTCCTGAAACAATGGTCTGTGCCTGCGCTGCCATGCTAAAGCATACCGCTGCGAGGAACAGAAATACTATTTGAATTTGCTTTTTCATACTTTATAATTTGAGGATGGATTAGTTATGAGTAACAATTGTTATTGCAGCAGGTGACGGAGGGTTGGTAGCCAAGCCCGGTACATTAACACGGGCAATGATTGTGTAAATTTTACCTTCAACCAATCTCAGGTTAGGAAATAAACCAAGCAAGCCTGTTGCAGGTGCGGTACCCGGAGTTCCGGCAACTCTTACACCAATGTTATATCGGCCACTATCCAAAACTGCAAATTGATGGAACCGTGTATTAGTAGCAGCATCAGCAAAATTTCTTAAAGGGAAAACTGCTACATTATTTAAAGGGGCTGCAGTAGTACCACCGGTTGCAGTAATGTCAATTGTATCCTTACGGGGAACAGAATTGAGAATAGTTTGTGGAATAGCGTGAATAAAACGAACCTTTACCTTGCCGGCAGCAGGAGCACTCAAATCATCTTCCATCAGCAATGTGCGGAACAGAAGAGAAAAGTCAAAAGCTACGGCTGTATAGCTGCGTGCAGGAGCTAACGTAACAGGGCGATCGTAAATGGTTACACCACCGCCGCCACCTTGCCCGGCAGCAGAAAAGTTCAACCCGAATGTTCCGTTTTTAACCTGTGCATAGTTAGCGGTTACAAACTGTGCTGATGAAACGGAAGTAAGGGAGGAACCCGTTGTGATACTGGCCGCACCATAAATAATGTTTGGAATAATAAACTGACCATCCCATCTCACATCAAAAGCAGGACCTGCTGTGGGCAGCGGACTGGGGGTTGGATTTGCAGCAGATGGCACCAAAGGAGCCGTAAGTGTTGCATTGGCCACCAATATCCGGGCTTGTTGAGTAGAGAAATCATCGGCTTTATTACAAGCAATCAGAAAAACTGATGCGCAAAGCACCAGTATTGAAAATGTGGAGAATTTTCTCATATAGCAGAATTTACTGTAGCGACAAAAATAGGGGTTCGTCCCAAATTATTAAATATTTCTTTTCACTCCGGATATCCACAAAAGCAGCTAAGTAAAAGGCTATAGTGGCTCCTTCAACCGCATCTCTTTATATTCGCCGCATGAACCAGTTTTCCTTTCCGCAACAAACTGCTTTTTATAAGGGCAAAGTAAGAGATGTTTATACCATTGGCAATGATCTGTTAGTGATGGTGGCCAGCAACCGCATCAGTGCTTTTGATGTGATTCTTCCCCGCCCTATTCCCTATAAAGGACAAGTATTGAACCAGATTGCTGCATACATGCTGCATGCCACCAAAGACATCTGCCCCAACTGGTTGCTGCAAGTGCCGGCGCCCAATGTGAGCATCGGTAAAAAATGTGAGCCTTTTAAAATTGAAATGGTGGTGCGGGGCAATCTCGTAGGTCATGCCTGGAGAACTTATGCAAGCGGTAAAAGAGACTTGTGCGGAGCAACAATGCCCGACGGATTGAAAGAAAACGACTTCTTCCCCACTCCCATCATCACCCCTTCTACCAAGGCCGATGCAGGACATGATGAAGACATTAGTCCCAAAGAAATTATTGAAAAAGGTTTGTGTACTGCTGCTGAGTGGGAACAACTGAGCAATTACGCATTACAATTATTTGCACGTGGTAAAGAAATTGCAGCCAAACAAGGTTTGATATTAGCAGATACCAAGTATGAATTCGGGAAACTGAATGGTGAAATTGTGTTGATGGATGAAGTACATACGCCTGACTCCAGCCGGTATTTTTATGCGGATGGTTTTGAAGAACGCCAGCAAACCGGCGAACGTCAAAAACAATTAAGTAAAGAGTTTGTTAGAGAATGGCTCATTGCCAACAATTTTATGGGCAAGGAAGGACAAACCGTTCCTGAAATGAATGATGAATGGGTAAACACCATTTCACAACGTTATATTGAGTTATATGAAAAAGTAATCGGTGAACCGTTTGTTCCGCAGGAGTTGAGCGATGATGAAACCATGAAAAGAATCAGTGCTGCACTGCAAAAATTAAGTTGATGTTTGAACAGATAAAGGCATACTACAAGAAACTGATTCCGCACCTGCAGGATGAAGACTGGCAGGCGCTGCAATCAAAACTGGAAGTGCAATACCTGAAAAAAGGTGAATTCTTAACACGGCAGGGAGAAACAAGCCGCACCGTAAGTTTTATTAACAAAGGATTGCTGCGGATGTGCTATCTCATTGATGGGAAAGAAATCTGTACCGGTTTTGTAAGTGAAAATGAATACATCAGCTCCTATGCCAGTTTCCTGACACAAACACCTTCTGCTGAAAACATTGATGCACTGGAACCCTGTGAACTGGTAAATCTTTCTTACGAGGATATGCAGCAACTCTATCGATCGCATCCCGTATTTGAAATATTCGGAAGAAGAATTGCAGAAATGCTCTTCATCATGGTATCCTCACAAACAACCCGTTTATTGACTCTTACTCCGGAAGAACGTTATCAATCCATCATTCAAAACCAACCATTCATTATTCAACGGGTACCGCAGTATATGATTGCATCATTTATCGGTATTACACCTGAACACCTGAGCCGTATCCGTAAAAAGATGAGTTCCTCCTCTACAGCCTGATTGATAAATATCAATAAATGTTCTCTTTCATTTCATCTTGATAAATGTCAACCGATTTGCAACCGGTGAATTGAAATTTTGTGCTCACAAAATCATTCACCATGAAGCAAATACTTTTCATCATTACCATGCTGCTGTCCTCTTTTATTACATCAGCACAAAACAATTTTCAAACAGTTAAAGGAACGGTACTGGATAAAATAAGCGAAAAGCCACTGGCCGGAGCCACCGTTACCATTGAAGCACTCAACATTTCTTCTGTAACAGATGCCAATGGAAATTTCCAATTAAAAAATGTTCCTTCAGGCCGCATCAGCATCAGTATCACTTTCAGCGGTTACCAGACAGCTACTATCCCTGAAATATTAGTAACTACAGGCAAAGAAGTGATTGTGGATGTAAGCCTCGAACAAAACATCACATCACTTAACGAAGTGGTAATTAAAGGAAGTAAAATCAAAAAAGGAAATGTGAACAATGAATTTGCCGGCAGCAGTGCCCGCAGTTTCAGTATTGAAGAAGTTACCCGTTATGCAGGTGGCCGTAACGACCCCAGTAAATTAGTGAGCAATTTTGCCGGTGTTATTTCCAACAATGATTCCCGTAACGATATTGTGGTTCGTGGTAATTCACCGGCGGGTGTTTTATGGCGCATTGAAGGATTGCCCGCTCCTAGCCCTAACCACTTTTCAACATTGGGCACTACAGGTGGTCCTATATCAGCACTCAACACCAATGCTTTAAAAAATTCTGATTTTTATACCGGCGCTTTTCCTGCTGAGTATGGCAATGCCACTGCTGCGGTTTTTGATATCAATTTCAGAACCGGTAATACAACAAAGCATGAACGCACCTTGCAATTAAACCTCTTCAGCGGTTTGGAAGCAATGCTGGAAGGGCCATTGAGTAAAAAGAAAAACGGAGCTTCTTACCTGGTGGGTTACCGTTATTCCTTTGTGCAGATTGGTCAATCTTTAGGATTAAACGTAGGTACTGCTGCTGTGCCAAGGTACCAGGATTGGGTGTACAATATTCAGTTTGCGAAAACAAAAGCCGGCAGACTTTCATTGTTCGGCATGGGTGGCATCAGCAATATTGATTTTATCGGAAAAGATATTGACAGTACTGATTTTTACAGCCGCAGTGACCAGGATACCTATGTAAAAAGTAATTTTTCACTCTTTGGTGCGAAACACACGCTTGATATCGGGAAACAAACTTTCATCCGTACCGTTGTATCATACAGCCGTACAAAAACAGATTTCAATAATTATCAATATGAACTCCCCGTTCCTCCGTATACCAACCGCTGGTTAATTACCGATGTAAACGATGAACAGGAAACCATCCGTTTCAACAGCATCATCAATTCCAAAACATCTGCAAAATTTTCCTGGAGAGCAGGTATTACCGGTGAACGTTTTCAAATCAATTCACTTGCCAGCGACCGTGAAGGCAAAACCGCCAGTGATGCATTTGATGTTATCCGCAATTACAATGACCAATTTTTATTATGGCAGTATTTTGCACAGGCACGTTACAAACCCATTAATAAAATCACCATTACGGCGGGTGTGCATGGCATGAACCTTACGTTCAACAAAAGCAATATCCTGGAACCAAGAGCCGCTATCAGCTATCAACCCAATGTAAAAAACACAATCACCTTTAGTTATGGTTTGCATGGCCAGATGCAGGCATTACCTGTGTACCTGTACCAAAAGCAGGTGAATGGCCTGCTGCTTAATAACCGTAATCTTGATTTCAGCAAAGCACATCATTTTGTTCTGGGTTATGAAAACCGGTTTGCTGCCAACTGGCGGGTAAAAGCAGAACTGTATTACCAATCTTTATATGACATTCCGGTGGAAGCAGGAAGCACAGGTTTCAGCATGCTCAATGCAGGAAGCGATTTCACCTTTCCTGAAAAAGCAGGATTAATCAACGAAGGCACCGGCAGCAATACAGGCGTGGAATTGACTGTAGAAAAATTTCTTACCAATGGTTTTTACCTGATGGCTACCGGTTCTTTATTTGACAGTAAATACAAAGGAAGTGATGGTATTGAACGCAACAGTTCCTTTAACTACGGCTATGCAGCGAATGTATTAACCGGCCGTGAGTGGAAAACAGGAAAAGACAAACGCAATGCTTTTACTGTTGATGTACGATTATCGACTATCGGCGGACGTTATGTGACTCCTGTTGATGTAACACGTTCTCAACTTGAAAAACGGGAAGTGCTGGATGAAAGCAGGTATAACAGCGAACAGTTAAACAGTTACCTGCGGATTGACACCAAATTTGGTTACCGCATCAACAGTAAAAAAAGAAAAATCAGTCAAACCTTTTACCTCGATTTACAAAATGTAAGCAACAGGGAAAACATATTCCTGCGTCGCTATAACCCACAACGGGGAACAGTAGGCAATGTGAACCAGATTGGTTTCTTTCCTGATGTTTTGTACCGAATTCAATTCTAAATCCTTCAAAGCAAACACAATGGCTGCAACACTTACAAAGAAAGAACAGGAACATCTGAAGATGAAATATGGTCCGATGGCGCTGGTTACCGGCGCCACTTCGGGCATAGGCCTCGCAATTGCCCAACAACTGGCACAATGCGGATTAGACCTGGTGATTACAGCACGTACCACCTCAGCATTGGAACGTTTAAAAAATCAACTTGAAAGCACGCATGGCATCACCGTTATTGCACTAACTGCTGATTTGAGTAATGAACAAAGTACCGATGCGTTTATAAAATCCATTCATGCGTATCACATAGGCCTGGCTGTATTATGTGCCGGCTACGGCACTTCCGGTTTATTCATACAAAGCAAACTGGATGAAGAAGTAAATATGCTAAGGCTGAATTGTGAAGCAGTGTTGAAGCTATCCCATTACTTTACAAAAGTGTTTCGTGCATGGAAAAAAGGGGGCATTATTTTTTTCAGTTCTATTGTTGCGTACCAGGGTGTTCCTCATGCAGCACATTATGCGGCAACCAAAGCTTATATACAATCATTGGGAGAAGCGCTGGCCATAGAACTCAAGCCCTATGATGTAGACGTACTGGTAGCGGCACCCGGTCCTGTAAAAACAGGATTTGAACAGAGAGCCAATTTGCAAATGAACGGAGCGATGCTACCGGAAACTATTGCAGTTCCTGTATTAAAAGCGCTTGGCAAAAAAAGCAGCGTATGGCCGGGCTTTCTTTCCAAACTGCTCATTGGTTCCTTACATACATTACCCCGCTTTCTTAAAATTCGAATTATGCAAAAAATTATGGGCGGCATGACAAGGCATCAGCGAACAACTGCTTTTTAGTTTATTCATAGAAAATTACTTTTAAAAATGTTGTTCTATTGAAATATTTGTTTTAACCCCATAGGGGTGAAATATTAATAGAACAATATATAATATGAAGCAGAGCTCCGTAGGAGCGATATGTTTTATCATTTTTCAAACGATACATTTCGCCCGGATGGGGCTTGGTTTCCTTTTATGCTTTTTCTACTGACATTACGCCTCTACGAGGCTTTTTCACAAAACCAATTAAACTTTTAACAGCACAACACACTACCTTTAAACAAATCAATCATCATGACTCCTGATTCTATCTTCAGCATCTGTAATACCATTGCTCTTGCGGGCTGGTTATTGTTAATGATTCTTTCTCCCTTTTGGGTGGATACAGATAAGCTGCTCATTGGAATTATCATCACCTTATTTGCTATTATTTATGCGTGGTGCATCAGCCAGAGTTTCAGCGCCGGCGACTTTGACAAATTTTCAACACTGGATGGTGTGATGAGTTTGTTTACCAATAAAATGGCCGTAACAGCCGGCTGGGTACATTACCTCGCCTTTGATTTAATGACCGGCATCTGGATTAAAAAGAATTCAATGAAGTACGGCATCAGTCATTGGCTCATCATACCCTGTTTGCTGTTTACATTTATGCTGGGGCCGGTAGGGTTGTTGATGTATCTCATCATCAGAACCATCAGTTCCAAACAATACTTTGCTTCTAACTATTGATCAATTATGAGCAAAACGATTCATACAACTGAGAATACAAACACCATCAATGGTTTTTTAATTCAGCTACGCATTCGTAATCCCCTGCTCTATACTTTTGGATGGATCAATATTGCAGGCGCTATCATTTGTTTAGTGCTTATTCAAATCACAACAACGGAAGTACTGGGCATCAATGCCTGGATCAAGCCGATGAAGTTTTTTCTTTCCATCGGTATTCTTGCATTCACCATGAGCTGGTACATGGTGTACCTCAACAACCGTAAAGCGGTGAAGCGTTACAGTTGGGTGATGATTCTTACCATGTTGATTGAAATGAGCATCATCATTTGGCAGGCGGCTAATGGACGGCTTTCGCACTTCAACATCAGCACACAGTTGTACGGAATTCTTTTTCAATTGATGGGCATTGTCATAACTGTTTTCACTTTATGGACATTATACATCGGAATTCTTTTTTTTAAACAAAAAGATTTTCCACCACTGTTACCGCAAGGATATATCTGGGGAATAAGACTGGGCATAATTTGGTTTGTGATTTTTGCATTTGAAGGCGGTCATATGGCTGCACAACTGGCACACACTATTGGTGCGCCGGACGGAAGTGAAGGATTGCCTGTGCTCAACTGGAGTAAGCAGTACGGTGATTTAAGGGTAACTCACTTTTTTGGAATGCATTCGCTGCAAGTACTTCCGATAGCCGGTTTTTATTTTGCAAAAAGCAAAGGTCAACTTATTACCCTTGCGTTGGTGTGGTTTGTATTTGTAATGTTATTGTACTGGCAGGCATTAGCCGGTTATCCTCTCCTTTAAGCGGCTAAAAAGACATACCTCTTTTTGCAACCATCTTAGCTTTTATTCATCTAACTTTAATTTATGAAATCATTACTACTAAGCATAATGCTCTTTCCTTTAATTGCTGCCTCGCAGGAAGTTCATTTACTCATTGGCACCTATACCAATACTACAAGTAAAGGCATCTATGTATATAAGTTTCAGATAAACGATGCTTCATCAAACCTGGTTAGTACAGCACCTGCATCCAACCCTTCTTTTATAGCCGTTTCGCCCAATGGCAAAACTGTTTTTGCAGTGAATGAAAACAACCCCGGCACTGTATCATCATTTGCATTCCATAAAGATTCAGGCACTTTAAAGTTCATCAACTCTGTTGAAACAAAGGGAGCTCATCCCTGTTATGTAACAACAGATAAAAGAGCCAAGCACATTATAGTAGGTAATTACAGCGGTGGCAATCTTTCAGTATTTGATGTAAAAGAAGACGGAAGTTTAAGTGAAGCCAAACAAACCATACAGCATAACGGCAACAGTGTTAACCGTCAGCGGCAGGAAAAGGCACATGTGCATGCCACTGTTTTTTCACCGGATTATGAGCAGCTATTTGTTCCTGATTTAGGGATGGATAAACTGATGATTTATAAAGCTGATGCTAAAAAAGGGACTTTAATTGCTGCAGAAACTCCTTTTGAAGATGTGAACCCCGGTGCCGGGCCAAGACATGCTGAGTTTCACCCTAATGGTAAATTATTATTCCTGATGGAAGAGTTGAGCGGCGCCGTTTCTTCGTATAAATATGAAGATGGGAAATTAAAACTGGTGCAGAACATTTCTGCTCATCCGTTTGATTATAAAGGCAACAAAGGAAGCGCTGATATCCATGTGAGTAAAGATGGAAAGTTTTTGTATTGCAGCAATCGTGGTGATGCCAACTCCATTGCTATTTTTTCTGTAAACGAAGAAACAGGCATACTCACTCCTTTGGGCTATCAACCAACGCTGGGAGTTCACCCAAGAAATTTCACCATTGATCCTTCCGGTAATTTTTTGTTAGTAGCTAACCGGGATAGTGATGAAGTAGTTATTTTTAAAATCAACACTTCAACAGGCATGCTTACTGATACCGGAAAACGCATATCAGTACCAAGACCGGTTTGTTTGAAATGGATTAATGACAAGTAATGTAAATAACCACCTTATTTTATTCAGGAGCCGGATAATTTTTCTAACCTGCTCTTGGCTTTATTAAACACGTTTCGTCCTTTATCAATACCGCTTCTTAATTTCTTCTGCTCTTCTTCAGGCAAATGAATAAAATCCAGGCATTCATTACTGCAGGTGCCTTCCATTTTCTCTTTGCATTTATCACATTGTATAAACAAAAGATGACAGGCATCGTTTACACAATTCACATGCGTATCAGCCGGCTTGCCGCATTGATGACATTTTGAAATAATCTCTTCTGTAATACGCTCTCCCAATCGCTGATCAAACACAAAATTCTTTCCGTGAAATTTATTATCCAGTCCGTTTTGTTTTACCTGGTTTACATAGTTGATAATACCTCCTTCCAGGTGAAATACATTTTTAAATCCCCGGTGCAGCATATAAGCACTGGCTTTTTCGCAACGGATGCCGCCGGTGCAATACATGATGATGTTTTTGTTTTTATCTGCTTCCATCATGGCTGCAGCCATGGGCAGTTGCTCACGGAAGGTATCGCTGGGTATTTCAATAGCGTTTTCAAAATGGCCTACTTCGTATTCATAATGATTCCGCATGTCAATTACAACGGTGTCAGGATCATTGGTGAGACGATTGAACTGCTCTGCATTCACATACCTGCCCTTATTAGCCATGTCAAAAGAAGGATCATCAATACCATCGGCCACAATTTTCTTACGAACTTTTACATCCAGCACATAAAAACTTTTACCATCATCATCCACGGCAATATTCAAGCGCAGACCATTTAAAGGCTCAATGGTATATAAATAGCTTTTGAATGATTCAAAATTTTCAGTGGGCACACTTACCTGTGCATTAATCCCTTCTTCCGCCAGGTAAATGCGGCCGAGCACACCTAAAGCTTTGAGATCGATATACAACTGATTACGGAAAGCAGCAGGCTCTTCAATTTTAAAATAACAGTAAAAAGAAATGGTAGTGCGGGGAGTAGTGTCCTGTAAAATGCGTTCTTTCAACTCCCTGCGGGAGATGCGGTTGTGTAATTGTGCCATGTGTTTGAATTTTAATTCTTGCTTACGGAACTCCAATTGCATGTTGGACAAAATTCTAAAGCGGCACAAAGATAAGCAACCGATCTAAACCTTGATTATGTTTTGATTTTTGTAATAGAACGATTAATCATTAGACCCGCCGATAGAAATGGAACTGCCGATGCGAAAATCAATACGGGCAGGCGCTCCTGTTTGATAGGCATTTACAACATCAAAACGAAGAATGCGGAAGATATTTTCTAAACCTACATGCCATTCAAAATAATTTGTTTGAGGTAAACGTAAATATCCGACACCTCCTACCAGGTGCCAGTTCAATTTCTTTATAACAGGAATTTTATTCGTGAGCAAACCATTGAAATGATGCTCTGCAAATGCAGCGGTATAAAAATGAGCGCTGTTGCTGAATTGGTAATACTGTGGCAGTTGAAAAGCAGTTAAATAATCTTCGGCCCGGAATAAACGGTTGCCCGGAAAATGTTTGAGATCCTGTACTTCTACCCTGTTGGTATTGGTAAACCCGCCTAACTGTACACGGTAGTTAAAGCGGCCCAATAATTTCAGATTGAGATTATCCCGTACAGAAAACTGCCAACGGTCAAAGTCAATATCACTGCCCAGCAATCCATTCACACCTTTTACATACTGCAGGTTAAACACCGGCCACTTAGAACCAATATTGATGGTTCTGTCAGGAAACTCTACATAGCGGGCACCGGGTTGTAATTGAATACCGATGTTTACAACAGCCGCCTGGTGTGCTGTAAAATTTCCATTCAATAACTCTACAGGGTAATTGGGTTTATAACTCGCTTTGTTTTTACTGATGAATGCATAGTCTGTTGTATTTTCCAATGGTTTGCGATCCTGGAATTGAAAACCACCATACACTGTTAACCCCTTGCCCACTCCTTTTGTAAAGCTGATGCGGAAGTAATCAGCTGCATACAGCTTCATAAAGTTATTTCTGTAAAACAGTGAAGAAACTGTATTTTGAAATGGCTCAATGGGGTTATCGTTGTTTAATTGAAAAATCCGTTTACCTCCGCTCACCGTTATATTGGAAAAATATTTTTCACCGAAATTATAACGCAAGGTTCCCCAGCCATAAAACTGTTCGCTGCTGAAGCCATATCGAACATGCGGTGTAAAACTCAGATTTTTCCGGTCAGTGTATTGCTTATTGAATGTAAAAGCAAGATCACCAACCCAACCTTCTACTGAATTGAACTGAATACTGTTAAGCACGGAAGGAATGGAAAAAGATGTTTTATGTTTCTGCCGGTTAAAAGTTTTACCTGTTACCAGCAGGTTCATCGGTTTGAGTTTGTTATTGATACGGTCTAATGAATCGAGGTAAGCAGGATTTTTCCGCAACTGTTCCAGGCTATCCTTCTTCACATAATCTTTCATTTCAGCATCACTCAACTTAAGCGGACGGATACTATCCCAGTACGACACCGGTTTTTTATTACTCCCCTTTTCATACTTAAGCACGGTGTTGTTGAAATATTTTTTATCAAAGCCGGGCTGTGTATTAAAGTTGCGGTACACATTGGCAAAAGTTCCATACGCATCAAACCCGAAAATTTTAACGGAAGGATATAACACCTGGCTCTGCACCACCCATTCATTTACGCCCAGCATCTGGTATAATTGTTCAATACGAAGCGTATCAGCAAAATCCATCTGGCTTTGTTTGGTTAACTGCAACTCCAGGCTGTGAATGCGCCATTCATCTTCCACAATATTGATATAACCGCTGAAACAGGGCTCAAGTTTTCGCCTGGGTATCACCTTTATTTTATTGATGAGTTTTCCTTCTTCGCTGAAAGCACCTTCATATTTGTAACGGTACATACTCAGGGCATTGTCTGCAATGGGCGATACAAACCCACGGGGATTGAGCGAACTGCTGATCTGTACATTATTTTCATAGAAGCTGAAAAAGCGGGCGCCGGCAAAACCATAGCCATCACTTTTTCCGCTCACTCTTGTACTTAGCACATCAATCTTTACTTTGTTGGGTTTATCGATAGAAAGTTTGGAAACAGTTTCTGATAAATAGATCATTTTCTTTTTACTCGTATCACCATCTTCAAAATCCACCGTTTCACCCATAAATCTTTTAGGATAATTGCGCAGGCTCATGGTTCCTTTGCTGTACACTTCGCATTGAAACACATCATTTTCCTGCAAATGTTCTTTTCGTTTAGCAATGGCATTTCTTATGATCGCATAAGCCGGATCTTCGGCACCGGAATTAACCACTACTTCTTTCAAATTCACTTTTTGCAGTGGCAAAACAAAATGTAAGGTTTGTGCAGCACCGGTAACGGTAATCGTTTGTTCCACCCGTTCATAACCTACATGGCGGCAAATGATGGTATAAGTTCCGGCCGGAAGCTCAAGGAAATAATAAGCCTGGCTGTTGGCATTGGTTTGAATATTTTTTCCTTTAATGGTTACTGATGAAAAGGGAAGCAATTCACCTGAAGCAGCAGTTACAGTTCCTGACACCGTACCGGCATTCACCTGTACGAGCATGCAAATGCTGAAGCAAAGAAACAACAGTGGTTTCATAGCCCACGAAAGTAATGGCATAGTGTGTTAGCGAAAGTTTAAATTATGAAGCATCCTGTTTCTTACGAAGGAAACTACCGGTTAAGGCAGCCATGCCTGCTGTGAGAGCAGCT
The DNA here is from genome assembly GCF_045780045.1 of Lacibacter sp. MH-610. Classification (NCBI taxonomy): domain Bacteria; kingdom Pseudomonadati; phylum Bacteroidota; class Chitinophagia; order Chitinophagales; family Chitinophagaceae; genus Lacibacter; species Lacibacter sp. MH-610. The sequence goes on along the minus strand of NZ_CP116002.1, from coordinate 2,231,382 downwards.
ACTAAACCTGTTACCATCATGATCAACCAGTGTGAAGGTGTTTTAAACAACAACTCAGCTATTTTGGTTGAAAGCAGGTGTTTGTTTTTGATATCAATATAAGATGCCAGCAATGTCCATAACAGAAAGAGGGAAAAGAAACCGGCAAGAAAAGCAGTTAATGGCTTTTGTGGTATAATAACAGCTACCAGGAATGCAGCAGGTGCAATAATCCACCAGGGCATGTACAAACCTCCTACATAACTGAGGAGAAGGGTAAGCAGAAAGGCTGAAAGGAATCGCATTCAAATGATTTTTACAATATGAAATAAATAGTTATGCTTTTTTAAACTGCATCACATACCTGATTTTAGGATTTTCTGTATCTCCTTTTTTCATGACCCATGCACGGTAATAATCACCTTTGGCCCAGGTATCAACAAACTGATCATAGTAACGGCTGCCGGGGTTTCCGCTTTGTCCGCCGGGATATACCACATAAGCATCTGTTTCTGCTGAAAGTTGAACCACCATTTTCCAACTGGGTCCGTGACTGTGCTGTGTTGCATTTACAATATGCTGTCCGCCACCAATAGGCAAATGCTTTCTTGCAAATGGTAATAAGGCTGTTTTTAAGAGATGATAAACCGTAGTATTCTTATGCTCACCCCATGCTAATTTATTTTCAGCATTTATTTTTTGCAACTGCGGCACAATGGCTTTAAAAGATTGATTAATGACATCAGCCAGTGTTTCTTTTTGCGATGTGTTCTTGTTATCTACATATGCAAAAGCAGAATCTCTGAGCACCGCTTCAATCAATGTACGTTCAGATGGAAACAGACCGAGTTCTTTTAAAGTACCCAGGTCATCATCCCACACCATATGCTCCAGTGTATCATACCAGAGTTTAAATACTGTAGCTCCTTTTTCATCGTAAGCATTCTGCAGGTTCCAATTACGGAAGAGATCAAAGTATTCTTTCTCAGATGTGCTTAAAGAAGCTTCGTTCATATATTTAAGAAACACGGGACGTACCGTTGCGGCAAATGAATTGTAGTTTTCATTCTGCAGGTTCATCATATCACTCACCGTAATACCGGATAAAGCTGAGAGTTTATTGTGAATGGTGATGCCTCTGTACAAATCATAACCACCGGGAATAAAATAAGGATACGTTGCATCAACCGGCCGTTGATTGGCACTTTGCAAAAAGCCTTGCTCCGGGTTGAGACTGTGCGGATTTTCTGCCTGCGGAATATATCCCTGCCACATATAACTACTGTCAGTACCTGGCATAATGTACAAACCCTGCCGGTCCCAACGTGCAGGAAATGTTCCCTGCTGCCAGATGGCAATATCACCCGCCTTGGAAGCAAACACAAAGTTTTGTGCAGGGCATTCAAAATACTTGATAGCGGCAGCATAATCTTCGTAATTCTTAGAGTGATTGAGTAACCAGAAGGCCTTGGCCTCATTAGATGGATCATGTGCTTTCCAGCGAACAGCTATGGATCTGCCACCGGTGCTTTCGTTTTTAAAAGATGCATCATACATCAATGGGCCAAAGACAGTATAAGCAACTGTATCATAAAATACCGGCTTACCCTTCACTCTTATTTCCTCAATTCTGAGTTTGGTCTCTGTCCATTGCTTATTAAACCAGTATTGCTTTTTGCTTTCATCTTTTAATGTGATTTCATAATAGTCTCTCACATCACGTTGTGAATTGGTAACTCCCCAGGCAATACTATCGTTAAAACCGATAACGATGCCGGGGATGCCCGGAAAGCTTGTACCATAGACATTAATATCCGGTCCGCTCATTTGCATTTCGTACCAGATGGAAGGCAGCGTTAATTCCAGGTGCGGGTCATTACAAAGAATGGGAGCACCGCTCTTTGTTTTTTTACCGGCTACCACCCAGTTGTTACTTCCGTTGTTGGGATTGGGTTTATCAGTCTCCGTAAGATTGATGGGTTCTTTATTGCCGAGGTATAATGAATCAGCTTCCGCAGGTTTAACGGGCACTATGCCGGGTGTTTCAAACAGAGTTCCTTTGGGAATAATCGGCTGCAAAGAATCCGGCACAGCAGGGAATAATACTTTCATCTGCTCATCTGTAAAAAAAGATTTGGCAGCAGTAAACTCTAAATCATCCACATTACCCGCCAGTGTTTTATTCATGGCTTTGATGAATAATGCAATCTTGAGGTTGTTCCATTTTTCAGGTTCATAGCCAAGGAGCTTGTATTCAACCGGAAGTTCACTTTCACTTAAACTGCTGATGTAAGCATTTACACCGGCGGTATAAGCATCACATAAATTTTTAGTGAGCGCATCTTTATTCATTTCTTCCAGCATATTCTCTGCCGCATACACCATTCCCAGTCGACGCTGCTCCCGGTCATAATTCAATGCCCGTTCACCAAAAATTTCACTCAATCTGCCCGCAGCAGCATGTGTTTGAAATTCCATTTGCCATAAACGGAATTTAGCATGCAGAAATCCCTGCACAAAAACCGCATCCAGCTGGTCATCAGAATATACATGCGGCACCAGGCGCTCATCAAAATAAACCGAAGCACCACTTTTAAGCTGCGGCAATGTGAAAGACTCATTGAAATTCTTATTAAACGATTCTGCATTTTGCCAAAAGCCATGTTGCGGGCTCAGAAAGGTTCCAAATGCAGGGGCTGCACCAAAACGGTTATTCAAAGCATATACCAGGGCTACAGTAAGCAGCAGGGAAATTGAAAAAGGTAAAACACGCATAGAATATGAAGATGAGCCGGTAAATTATGGAAAAAAGGCAATAGTTGAACAACTTGCCTCCCGGGAACAAACTTCTTTTTAGTGCCCCGCTTTTTCCTCACAAAAAAAATCAACATCTGAATATTTGCTGTTTTGCCAAATCGTTTTTATATTGCCTTATACTCCTCTCATCCTTCCTGACTAACCTATTTCACAATTTTATTAGCAACCAAACTGTACATCATACAGATTTTTACTATCAACTAAAACAAACATGTTATGAGAAAATTGACATTCGCATTTGCTTCCCTGATCATTGGCGCTGTACTTTTTGTTTCCTGTAAAGGCGATGCCGGTCCGCAAGGCCCTCAAGGTACTCAAGGTCCTCAAGGTGCTACCGGCGCTACCGGCCCGATGGGCCCTTCCGGTCCTGTAGGTGCTACAGGTGCTACTGGTCCTCAGGGTCCTGTAGGTCCACAAGGTCCTGCGGGTTCATTAACCAATGTAATTTATTCAAGCTGGCAAACCATCAGCAACTGGGCTGATACTTCAGGTTTATACAGAGGTGGTGTAAATGCAACAGGTGCCGCCGGACGCCGTGGTTTTGTAGCTACTGCTTCTGTTACACAGGCAATTGTTGATCAGGGTATCGTAATTTCTTACTTTAAACAAACCCCAACAGCTGCAACAAGCAGTTTGCCAACAGTACTTTCAGGTACTGCTGTTTACTGGTCTATCACATTAGACCAGGCACTTTATCCCGGTCGTGTAACTTACTTTGCTTCACGTTTGGAATTAGGTTCCTGGACAGCATCTGAAAACGGTCGTTTTGAAACAGGTCAGTTCCGCTATGTAATTATCCCAGGTGGTACTGCCGGCGGACGTATTATCAGCGGTCCTGCTGCAGGCTATACTGTTGACCAGATTAAATCAATGAGCTATGAACAAGTACGTTCTATGTTCAACATTCCTGAAAACGGATCAAACGAGAGATAATCATTTATCACGTTAACAAATAATGAAAAGGTCCTGCATCTGCAGGACTTTTTCATTTCTGCCCCCCGTGCTCTTTCATTACCTTTGCCGCCAATAAAAAAAGAAAGAAGACCTTAATTTTTATGGAGTTGACAAAAAATTTTGAACACAGTGCAGCAGAAGAGAAATGGTACCGTTACTGGAACGAACAGAAATACTATAACAGCACCCCTGATGATCGGGAGCCTTTTACCGTAGTCATACCTCCTCCCAATGTTACCGGTGTACTGCACATGGGTCATTGTTTGAATAATAGTATACAGGACATCCTGGTGCGGCGTGCCCGTATGCAAGGAAAGAATGCCTGCTGGGTACCGGGTACAGACCATGCTTCCATTGCCACTGAAGCTAAAGTGGTGCAAATGCTCCGTGAAAGAGGCATTCAAAAAGCATCCATCAGCCGGGATGAGTTTTTAGGTTATGCGTGGGAATGGAAAGAAAAGTATGGCGGCATCATTCTACAGCAGTTGAAGAAAATGGGTTGCAGCCTTGATTGGGACCGTGTGAACTTTACCATGGATGAGGACTATTACAAAAGTGTGATTAATGTTTTTATTGATCTCTATAATAAAGGTTATATCTACCGTGGCAAACGAATGATCAACTGGGATGTAAAAGCCAAAACAGCGTTGAGTGATGAAGAAGTGATACGGAAAGAAACGCAGCAGAAGTTGTATCATTTGAAATATAAAATAGTTGACAGTCCACAGACAACAGACGACGGTAATGCCGTGGACAGTGGGCAGTCAACTGTGGACTATATTACCATAGCCACGGTTCGTCCTGAAACCATCATGGGTGATACGGCCATTTGTGTGCACCCAAAAGATGAACGATACAAACATCTGCATGGCAAGTTTGCCATCGTTCCTTTGATCAACCGTCGTATTCCGATTATTACAGATGACTATGTAACGATGGAGTTTGGAACAGGTGCTTTGAAAGTAACGCCTGCCCATGACATGAACGATTATCAATTAGGACAGAAACACAATTTAGAAGTTGTGGATGTATTGAATGATGATGGTACATTAAGCGAAGCAGCACAGATTTATATTGGTGACGACCGGTTTGAAGCACGCAAAAAGATTGTAAAAGAACTGGAAGAAAAAGGATTCATCGTAAAAATTGAAGATTATACCAGCGAAGTGGGTTATAGTGAACGTACAGATGTTGTTGTGGAACCCCGTTTGAGTTTGCAATGGTGGGTGGATATGAAAAAAATATCCGGTCCGGCATTGGAAGTGGTAATGAACGATGAAATCAAATTCTATCCTGCCAAGTTCAAAAACCTCTACCGTCATTGGATGGAGAATATCAAAGACTGGTGCATCAGCCGTCAGTTATGGTGGGGGCATCGGATACCTGCGTGGTATGATGCAGAAGGAAACTTTTTTGTAGCGGCAACGGAAGCAGAGGCAAAGCTGCAAGCTGCAAGCAAAAAGCTGCAAGCAAAAGGCAAAGACATTACTGAACAAAACTTGCAGCTTGAAGCTGACAGCTTGAAGCTTTCTCAAGATGAAGATTGTCTGGACACCTGGTTCTCTTCCTGGCTCTGGCCTTTTGAAGTGTTCAATGGTTACAGCAATCCCGGTAATAAAGATATTCAATACTACTACCCCACCAATACGCTTGTTACAGCACCTGAAATTATTTTCTTCTGGGTGGCACGTATGATCATGGCGGGCATGGAGTATCAAAAACAAATTCCATTTAAAGAAGTTTATTTCACCGGTATTGTGCGTGACAAACAGGGCAGAAAGATGAGTAAGAGTCTTGGCAACTCACCTGACTTACTGGAACTCATCGATCGTTATGGTGCTGATGCCTGTCGTTTTGGAATTATGATTTCCTCTCCTGCCGGCAATGACTTGTTATGGGATGAAAGCAGCAATGAACAGGGCCGCAACTTTACGAACAAAATATGGAATGCATTGAAGCTGGTGAAGATGTGGGAAGGAAGACAAGCTGTAAGCTCTCAGCCACAAGCTGCAAGCTTTGCGGTAAGCTGGTTTGAAAACCGATTGAATGAAGCGAAACTGGAACTCGACACGATGTTCAAAGAGTTTCGCTTGAGCGAAGCGTTGAAAACCATTTACTCACTGATCTGGGATGATTTCTGCAGTTGGTATTTAGAGTGGGTAAAGCCCGGCTTTGAACAACCTATTGATCAAGCGGTATATGAAAAAACAGTTTCGTTCTTTGAAGAGCTGATGCAGTTATTACATCCTTACATGCCGTTTATTACAGAAGAAATTTATCATTCGCTGAAAGAACGTACTGCCGGCGATGATCTTACCATCAGGCAACTAACTCCTGCTGCTGCGGTTAACAAACAAACCATTGAAGCAGCCGGATTGCTGAAAGAAGTAATCACCGCTTTGCGTGATGTAAGGGTGAAGAACAATATCAAGCCCAAAGAAACAGTTCAACTGTTTGTAGAAACAGCACACCAGGAATTGTATTCACAGTTTGAAAGCATCTTATTAAAACAAGCTAATGCATCAGCCATGGTTTTTGGAGTGGGCGGTTCCGGTACACTTTCAACAGTTGTACAAAAAGACAGGCTCTACATTGCAACCGAAACAGCCATTGATACATCTGCACAAAAAGAACAGTTGCAGAAAGATCTTGAATACCAGAAAGGATTTCTGGAATCGGTGGAAAAGAAATTGAGCAATGAACGCTTTGTTCAAAATGCCAAACCTGAAGTAGTAGAACTGGAGCGCAAGAAAAAAGCCGATGCAGAAGCCAAGATCAAAGCAATAGAAGAAAGTTTAGCAGCGTTATAATAACAAACAAAACCTATGCGGAAGTCTGTATTTATTTTAATGGTGCTCGTAGCGGGAACTTTTGGAGCAACTGCACAGCAGAAATCTCCAACACTAACCCCGCCGGAACTGCAAACCTTCTGGAGTAATTCAAAAGGCGGCACCATACCGCTGGAATTAGTATTGAATATGATAGACTCTACTATCTGGGTGATTGATGGCAGTAAGATGAAACTCTCTATTTCAAGATTCATGTTAGTGTACCGCAGCAGGGATCGTTTTGAAGATGAACAAACCGGCGAAATAAAATCAAGGTACAACAACACTTCTGTGAATGTAAAAAACGCAGGAGTACCCGAAGAAAAATGGCGCAAGATGCTTTATGAAAACCTGAAAGCAGGTGATGAAATCTGGTTTACTGATATCATTGTAAAAGATAAACGGGGCAACTTCTTTAAAGCGCCGGATTTAAAAGTAGTGGTGAATTAACTTCAGAATAAATTAATTGGCAATACCAATTCAAATTGATTGGCATTGAGTCTCGGGTCAATCAAATCATTATCCAGCAACCAGCTGTACCGTATTCCGAAACTGAACGGAAACAAGTTCCATACCTTGGTATCAAAGAAAACTTCTGTACCGGCTGAACGTAAAGGAAAGGTTCTGCCCGTTCTCAAACTTCTTCCTCTTGTATAATCATAGAAAGCATTGGCCCTGATGCGCAGGAAGTAGATGATATTACCAATGCCGAACTCCGGATAAAACAGCGGCAAATGATAGTTGGCACTTATACGAACCGTTCTTGGAAAATTAACAGCATTATAGCCTCTTGCAAACGGAAAATTGTCTGAGAAAAACTGGCCGGAGATAGTATCTCTTGCATAAAGAGAACCGAAAAGAACAAGACTATGATTATTACTTAAGCCGGGAAGATACAATCCGGCTGTGCCCAAAAACTGGTTACCGAAATCACCGTTAATAGTACGTCTGTATTGCAGTCGGATAGTTTGAGCCCATTGCGGAAAAATCTGCTGTACAGCTTTTTGATTTTGACTTGTATAACTGATCACATTGGTGATGTAATTAAAATCAAAATCCCGGTACAGGTTTTTAGCAATACCCGTAAAAGAAAGTTTTTCAAAATTAAGTGAAGATGAAGCAAGAAAGGATTTGTACGTTCTGCCCGAAGTAAGATTCAATGGCACAGACAACCCAAGGTTTACATTTGATTCATTGAAGTTAATGGTTCGGTTAGCATTATCAACGGTTGTTCTGTTCCATGTTTGCTCTACTCCTGCACGGAGGTAAGGAAACCATGCTCCATACACCATGGATGCAGCTGCTTTATGATAACCTTCATTCCTGTTGTACGTGTAGCTGTACTCACTTACCAAGGTATTCATAATGTTTTCGCTGTAAAAAGTATAACCGAAATCAGGGTCAGACACAGTTGGTCGCCAGCTATGGATGTTCAAAAGTTTTAATCCTTTCCTGTACCTGGTAATTTCTCCGGGTAGCGCTTTCACATTACGCACAAGGTCAGGCGAAGCAGCAAATGTTTTGGACGACAAGTAGAGTTGTGGCAATTCTTCCGGCTGATTCATTTTCTCAACTTTTAATTGCTGAACCGGGGCTTTGAGTAACAGATTACCATCAACTGTAAACGTATTTAACAGGATTTGCTGCTTTGTTCCATCAAAATATGCCTGGTAACTTCCATTGGGCAATTGGGAAAGTTTAAACAATTCATTACTGCTTCTTTTGAGCAAATACAATACATCCCCTTCTTTTTGTGAAGCAGTAAACAAAACACTATCGCCATGAACCTGTATATATGAAATGGTGGTATTCCTGAATGGCAAAATAATTTTCTCCGTGTTGGTCACAGCATCCGTCTCCAGTAAAGCCATTTCACCATTTTGGTTACGTACTGCTGAAATGATCGTATTCGCATTGGTGAATCTAGGATAAGTGTAGAGATAGTTATTGGGATTCGGCAAGACTGATTGCTGTGCATCCATTCCTACATCCATCAACACCAGACTACTTTTCATATCCGTTCCATACTGCATGGCAACGATCTTGCTGGCATCACCGTTCAAATCCGGCTGAAATAAACGGGAACGGCTTTTAACTTTGATCACTTCATTGCTGTTCACATCCCACACTTTGACCACGGAATAATCTTTCCAGCCCCACCTGGCATGTGGTTCGTAAGCCGTGTATACCACTTTATCATTCCGGAACGAATAATAACTGTCATCAGCAATATCCTTTACACGAAGTTTGGTTTGATTGCCTTTTGCATCAATGGATACCCATACCGGAATTTGCCGGTAGGATGATTTCAGCACCAGTGTATTACCATTGCCTAAAACAAACGGGTATTGATAATTGCTTACATTATTTTTTTCTGCAGGTGTAATCACTTCAAAACCGGCAGTAACACTTTTGGCATCGGGTTTCATCTGCTCTTTGTAAAAATCAAAGGCATGGTTTACAAAGGTTTTAAATTTTTCTCCTGAATGTTTCTTTACCGCATGTTGAAACGGGTAAAACAATCCTTTATAATCAACAGCGTCTTCTGTTACTTTTTTCCAGAAATCATTACCGTACTTTTCTCTTCCATAACCTACCAATAAATAACCAAGATCATAATGATTTGGTATAAATTGACGGAACGAACCATTCCGCAATTTCATATAACTGTATGGCTTATCCGTTTGCCAGATGGAACGATACGCATTAAAGAAATTCGGCAATCGTCCCCTGCCCTGCTGGGTTACCATGGTTTCCTGCCATACCGCATCTCCTTCAAAAAACCAATCAGGCACTGCGCCACCAAAGCCAAGTGCGGTTCCTTCCTGTCCTAAAAAAACATTCAACAGTTTGGGAACAGTACGATTGAAATTCGCAAACTGTTCCATATGCCGGTGCTCATGTACCGCCAATGATAAATGCCAGGGAATGGAACCGTCAGACAAATTATTTAAAGCCGGCATCATAAAATATTCACTCCGGTAAGGAGCAATGCCCACATAGGCATTTGATTGCACGGTTTGATTTTGCAGCACCACATCAAAGCGACGAAGTTTATTACCCAATGGCGCCGGGTTGTTTTTGTACAACTGATGAACCGTCCATGCTACTTCCCTTGCCTGTTGTTCCAACGCTTTGGGAAAAATAACCCGTACAGAATCAGTGGTGAGTTGATAGAATTTTAACGAAGGAGGATTCCCGCCAAATACCTGCGCTTTTACAGCAACAGACACAAACAATAGAGTGATAAAAAGAAGCAAATTACGCATGGTCTAAAATTAATTGAAGTTGGTGAAAAAAATCAGCTTGAACAATTATCTTGTAAACTCATTCAACCAGTATGCTCCTATTAGCATTGTCCATAGCGCCGGGAATTGCCATCAGTCTGTACATTTTTTTTAAAGATGAGTTTAACCGTGAGCCGAAGCTCAAACTCATTATATGTTTTTTCCTGGGCTGTTTGAGTGTGTTGCCGGCTATCCTCTTCCAGGTGCTTACCACCAAACCCACAGATATTTTCTTTGAAAACGGAATATTGTACACGGCATTTTTCTCGTACATCATTGTTGCTTTGAGTGAAGAGATGAGTAAGTTCCTGGCACTTCGTTTTTATGCGTTTCCCAAACAATCATTTGATGAACCTTATGATGGTATTGTGTACAGTGTGATGGTGGGCATGGGATTTGCCACAGTGGAAAACATCGGCTATGTGTACCAGCATGGTCTGGGCACAGCTATCCTGCGTATGTTTCTGGCCGTGCCTGCACACGGAACTTTTGCTGTGCTCATGGGCTATTTTGCAGGCAAAGCAAAATTTCTACCCGAAAAGAAATTTTATTACTTATTTCTCGGTGTGTTCTGGGCGGTATTTTTTCACGGCACGTATGACTTCTTTTTGTTTTTACAGGGAAATGATACCGTAAACCGATACGTGGGTGATGGTTTGTTATTTGCAGGTGCTGTTGCTTCGTTTATTGTTGCATTACGATTGAGCCGCAAAGCCATACAGGAACATATTGCCATTTCCAAACAAATGTATATTGATGGACAATCTTTCGATTCATAAAGTAAATGCTGCATCTATTCCTTTAATTCAGGAGCTAACGATGCAGGTGTGGCCGCAAACGTATGGCGCCACTATTTCGCAGGAGCAGATTGATTATATGCTGCAGATGATGTACAGCACAGAAGCTTTGCAGGAACAAATGAACGAAGGTGCCCAATTTATCATTGCGTATTATAACGAACAACCGGTTGGTTTTGTATCCTATGGACCCACTGAAAAAGAACATGAATTTAAATTGCATAAGCTGTACGTAATCACTACCATTCAAAAAACAGGTGCAGGTAAAGGGCTGTTACAATTTGTAATGCAGGATGTACAACAGCAGGGATGCAAACATCTGATCTTACAGGTAAACCGTGAAAATGAAAATGCCATCGGTTTCTACAACCGTATGGGATTTATCAAAGAATACGAAGCTGATTTTGACATCGGCCATGGATTTTACATGAAGGATTATGTGATGGGAATAGATTTATAGTTTATGGTTGTTAATTGAATAAAGTTTAATAACACATCTCCCACAATGAAGCTCTACTGTGGACTGTCGACCGTTGACTATGGACTGACTCACTTCTTCTGTTCATAAAATATTTTCAGCTTTTGTACCAGCGCATCAGCTATGCTGTCGTTCTTTGCTCCGTATGCATTTAACAAAACGCCTTTGTGTCCATCGGTGCTTTCAATGGCAAATAGAATCGCCTGGTCATCCGGATCAGTATTATCTTCAAAACGATGCACTTCATGAATATGAAATTGCTCCGGGTGCAAACGCAAAGAAGGTTCATGACAGATCAATGCATTTTCTTCCAGGTTAAAATCAAGGGTATAACCTCTTTGCTTTAAACCATTGATGGCTTCGCTAACTGTTTCGTATGTGTACATGGAAAGGTTTTTGGTTTATTGTTTATTGTTCATGGTTCATAGCAAATGGCTCATAATAAAGACTCTTACTTCTTACTTCTTACTTCTTACTTCTTACCTCGTACTTGTCCTCACACTCTCACCTGCGTTTCTTTCAGCACTCCCATCACAAACACACTTTGCACATTACCGATGTTTTCGCTCTGGCTGAGTTTATTTACATGAAAGTTATAATAATCATCCATATTCTCCGCCACCACTTTCAGCATAAAATCAAATTCACCGGAAATATTGTAGCACTCAATTACTTCATCCAGTTCATGAATGTGTTTAATAAATCGTGCCCCTGCTGTTTTGCTGTGTGCTTTCAATGATACATACACAATCACCATCAATCCTTTTTTTACCTTGGCATGGTTTACAACAGCGGTGTATTGCTTTATCACCCCGCTTTGCTCCAGCCACTTGATCCGTTCATGAACAGGTGTGGTGCTCAGGTGTACTTTTTCAGCAATTTCCTTCACCGTCATTCTTGCGTTTTGCTGTAGTAAGCGGAGAATGGAGAGATCGGTTTTATCCAGCATAACTTCTGTCTTAGTGGATTGTTCTGTTTGTACTGCTTTTGCCATAGCTGTAAAGGATATTTTTCTATAAATCTACTTCATTTCAGACGATTCTTCTTAATCTTTTAAAATTACCGTTATTTTCTACTAATCTGTTTACCTTTGACTTTCCAAAAAATTACAACATGTCTACACTTACAAGAAACAAAATTGACTTCGATCTGAAGTACAAGGTAAAAGATATCAGCCTCGCAGAATGGGGCCGTAAAGAAATCCGTTTGGCTGAAGCAGAAATGCCCGGTCTCATGGCATTACGTGCTGAGTATGGCGCACAACAACCCTTGAAAGGTGCACGTGTTGCCGGCTGTTTGCACATGACCATTCAAACGGCTGTGTTGATTGAAACACTCGTTGCTTTAGGTGCTGAAGTTAAATGGAGCTCTTGTAACATCTTCTCTACACAGGATCATGCTGCTGCTGCTATTGCCGCTGCAGGTATTGGTGTGTATGCATGGAAAGGTCAAACACAGGAAGAAGCAGATTGGTGCATTGAGCAAACTTTGTTCTTTGGTTCACCGGATCGTCCGTTGAATATGATCCTGGATGATGGTGGCGATTTAACTAACATGGTACTGGATAATTACACGGAACTCATCAGCGGCATCAAAGGTATCAGCGAAGAAACAACAACAGGTGTACACCGTTTGTATGAGCGTGTAGCAAAAGGCACATTACCGATGCCGGCGATCAATGTAAACGACAGCGTTACTAAATCTAAGTTTGATAATAAATACGGTTGTAAAGAATCATTGGTTGATTCAATCCGTCGTGCTACCGATGTAATGCTTGCAGGTAAAATTGCAGTGGTTGGTGGTTATGGTGATGTGGGTAAAGGTTCAGCTGCTTCATTAGCAGGCGCCGGTTGCCGTGTGATTGTTACAGAGATCGATCCCATCTGTGCGTTGCAAGCTGCAATGGATGGTTTTGAAGTGAAGAAGATGAAAGATGCCGTGAAAGAAGCTGATATTGTGGTTACTGCTTCCGGTTGCCGTGATTTGATTACGGGTGAGCATTTCAAACTGATGAAAGATAAAGTGATTGTATGTAACATCGGACACTTTGATATTGAAATTGATGTTGCATGGTTGAACACCAACTATGGTCATACCAAAGACACCATCAAACCACAAGTAGATATTTACAATGTAGATGGAAAAGACATCATCTTATTGGCTGAAGGCCGCCTGGTGAACCTTGGTTGTGCCACCGGTCACCCCTCCTTTGTAATGAGTAACTCATTCACGAACCAAACATTGGCCCAGATTGAATTGTGGCTGAACCACAAAAATTACGACAACAATGTGTATGTGTTACCCAAGCACCTGGATGAGAAAGTTGCACGTCTGCACTTGTCAAAGATTGGTGTTGAGTTGGATGAATTAACCTCTGCACAAAGTGAGTACCTCGGTATTCCGCAGAACGGACCGTTCAAAGCTGAGCATTATCGTTATTAATTTCTTAGATACAATTGTAAAACCCCGACCTGAGTGTCGGGGTTTTTTGTAATGAAGATTCCAATATCTTTAATCAAAAAAACCGATGACCACCACATCCAATCAGCGGCTTTTTCAAATCACCATCGCTACCATCACCTGGCTCATGCTGCTGCTTCAGTTCTATCTTCAGATTGCAAACCGCACCACTTCTATAACAGAAGCTATTATCCGGTATTTCAGTTACTTTACCATACTTACCAATTTACTGGTAGCCATCAGCTTTACATCATTACTGTTACCCGGCAGCCGGTGGCATTCCTTCTTTTCAAGGTATACAGTATTAACAGCCGTAACACTTTACATACTCATTGTTGGTCTTGTATATAATCTTGTACTTCGCTCCCAATGGAATCCGCAGGGATTGCAACTGGTTGCAGATAACGGACTGCACACCATTACACCCATACTTACATTGTTCTATTGGTTTACCTATGTAAGTGCTAAAAATATCAAGTGGGCTCAAACCGTTCCATGGCTCATTTACCCTTTTGCATATTTGATCTACGCCTTGATAAGAGGCTCTTTCAGTCATTTTTATCCTTACTTTTTTATTAATGTAGATAACCTGGGTTACAGTAAAGCATTGCTCAATGCTGGTTTTGTAACAGCTGCTTTCCTGGTAGTGGCGTTATTGCTTTTAGGAGCAGGTAAAATAAAACGTGTATGAAAAGAAGTATTGTACTGCTTGCAGTTTTAATGATTACAGTAAATAGTTCACAGGCACAGCTGGTAAAAACAGATGCCAATCTTTTAAAACTGAAATGCCCTGATACCGCAAAGGCTGAATTCATCACGACCAAGGGAAATTTCATCGTTGAAATCTACCGTCAATGGTCGCCTTTAGGCGCTGACCGGTTTTATCAACTCATTAAAAGTGGCTATTACAACAATACAATCCTGTTTCGAGTGGTGAAAGATTATCTCGTTCAGTTTGGTGTGAGTGAAGACAAAACCAAAAACATTTTCTGGCAAAGCAGAAATCTGAAAGATGAACCTGTGGTGGGTAGTAATACAGCAGGTACCTTGAGCTATTCAAGAGGAAATCCCAACACCCGCAAAACATCTGTGTTTATCAATTTAAGAGATAATACCACTTACGATACCATCACCATTGCCGGTGTAAAGGGCTTTGTGCCTTTTGCCAGGATCATCAGCGGTTTAGATGTAGCCAAAAGTTTTTTCAGTAATTATGGCAATGATACCATGAAAAGTGCTGATACTATTTATTTCAAAGGCAATACCTGGATGCAGAAAAAATTTCCGGGGCTTGACATGATCAAAGAAGTCAGGATCATAAAGTAAACGCCCAAAGCTGTTACAGCTTTCAAAAAGTCTGATTCCAATCCTTTAAGTTTTCCACAAAAATGGAGTTTTGCACGGCATTTGTTTTAACTATTGCCCAACCTCGACAATATGAAACTGGAAGTAATCAGGAACCTTCAATTCAGCCGTCTTGTAAAAACCGGCGATCGTTTAAGAGAATTCAACTTTACCAAACTCCGTGGCCTCATGGATGGTTTTTTCAGTATTGATGTGGCTGATGAAAAAGGCAACCGCATCATTTTTCTGATGGAACGGAACGGTGACTACTGGCATATTTCTGAAACAGAAATTTCATTACCGTCCTGGGTAACTGCCAGCATCGACAAACTTCATGAACTGATTGAATCGGCCCTGGACAATTATGACCCTGATTTCTTTAAACCTGTTATACCGGAACAGGAAGCTGTTGCCGTGTAGGATTCTTACATAGTTTTACTCAAAACATCTAATTTTTTTCTTCTCGGCTTCACGGCTAAATTCGCAGCCCACAAAAAGAAGCACAGAACTATGATGGAATTTGTTTCAACGATTGCAGGCACTCTCAGCCTGCGTGCCGCACAGGTAGAAGCGGTATTGAGTTTATTGGATGAAGGAGCTACTATTCCTTTTATTGCCCGTTACCGTAAAGACAAAACAGGTAATCTTGATGAGGTACAGATTCAGCAAATTCAGGATCAGGATAAATTTCTGAAAGAATTTACGGAGCGGAAAACATTTATTGAAAAAACAATTACCGAACAAGGCAAGATGACGGATGCGCTGCAACAGAAATTAAATGCAGCCACTACGCTCAACGAGTTGGAAGATATTTACCTGCCTTACAAACCCAAACGCAAAACCAAAGCACAAACAGCTAAAGAAAATGGATTAGAGCCATTGGCCTTGTTTCTATTGGAACAAAAAGATGCAGATGTATTTGCAGAAGCTGAAAAGTTCATCAATGAAAAAGTAAAATCGGCTGACGAAGCCTTACAAGGCGCCCGAGACATCATTGCCGAACAGGTGAATGAAGATGCAAACATCCGTGCCGGCTTGCGTAAATTTTTTGAAGACAGAGCCTTGGTGAAGAGCAGTGTGATGAAAGATAAAGAAACAGAAGGTGCCAAGTACAAAGACTATTTTGATTTCAGTGAACCTGTTCATAAAATACCATCGCATCGCATCCTTGCCATTCTACGTGGATTTACAGAAGGTATTTTAAAAATGAGTATTGAGCCGGAAGAAGAACTGGCGATTGAACTGATTGAAGAAAATTTGGTAAAAGGCATGAATGATGCTACGGCACAGGTGAAGAAAGCTGTGAAAGATGCGTATAAGAGATTGTTACAGCCAAGCCTTGAAACGGAGTTCCGCTCTCAGCTGAAACAAAAAGCAGATGAGGAAGCTATTACCGTGTTTGCTGAAAATCTGCGTCAGCTTTTGTTAAGCAGTCCGTTGGGAGGCAAACGAATCCTGGCCATTGATCCCGGTTACCGTACCGGCTGCAAAATTGTTTGCTTAGACGAAAAAGGTGAACTGCAAACCACCGATTTGATTTATATACATGAGGCGGGCAAAGCATACAGCAGTGAGCAAACCATCCGTCATCTCGTGGCTGCATTCCAGGTACAAACGATTGCCATTGGCGATGGTACTGCCGGAAGAGAAACAGAACAGTTTATTAAAAAACTCAATCTTGGATTACCCATCTTCCTCGTGAATGAAGACGGCGCATCAGTTTACAGCGCCAGTGAAGTTGCCCGTGAAGAATTTCCTGATAAAGATGTAACAGTGCGTGGCGCTGTAAGCATCGGCAGAAGATTGATGGATCCATTGGCCGAACTGGTGAAGATTGATCCCAAAAGCATTGGCGTGGGCCAATACCAGCATGATGTAAATCAAATCCGCTTAAAAGAACGATTGGATCAAACGGTGGTGAGTTGTGTGAACCAGGTGGGTGTTAATTTGAATACAGCCAGCAAACATTTGCTGAGCTATGTAAGTGGTATCAACAGTGGCATTGCTGAAAATATTGTAAAGTACAGAAATGAAATCGGTCGTTTCAGCAATCGCAAACAATTATTGAAAGTAGCAAGATTGGGTGATAAAGCATTTGAACAGTGCGCAGGCTTTCTCCGCATTAACGATGGAGAAAATGCCTTGGACAAAAGTGCCGTACATCCTGAAGCTTATACTATAGTTGAGCAAATGGCTTCTGATCTTAAGGTGAAAGTAGAAGAGCTCATTGGCAATGAAACACTCATCAAACAAATGAATGTAAAGAATTATGTGAATGAGCAGTTTGGTGAACTTACTATTAATGATATCCTCAAAGAATTACTTAAACCTGGTCTTGATCCCCGCAGTGAAATTCAAACATTCGAATATGCCAATATTTACAGTATTGAAGAAGTAACACCGGGTATGGTGGTGCCGGGTATTGTTACCAACCTCACCCGCTTTGGTGCTTTTGTTGATATTGGTGTAAAACAGGATGGACTGGTACATGTATCAGAAATTTCACATGAGTACATTACAGATCCTGCTGAAAAATTAAAGTTGAATGACAAAGTGCAGGTGAAAGTATTGGAAGTGGATCTGCCCCGCAAGCGTATTGCACTTTCCATCAAACAAACCATGGAAGCACCGGCAAGAGGAACCAGAACCAACAAACCCGGTTCTTTTAAAAAGAAGGAAGAAGATTTAAGCAACCTGAGTGTGAACGATGCACTGGCAGCATTAAAGAAAAAGTTTGGCAAGTAAAAAAAGAAAGGCGCATCAGTAACGATGCGCCTCTTTTTTTTCGACATCAACCATATTTTATAATCTGAAACCTACTGTAAAGCTCAGCACTCGGTGTTTGTTGTTATTATCTGCATTACTGTCCGCTCCTGATTGAAGTTTGGCTAAACCTAAACCATAGTTCACAGAAAATAAAGCGGCCTTGCCTTCAAAACCAATGGTACCGTTTAAACCATAATCAAAACGACGCATGATATTGAACCCTGCTCCTTCTTCTCCGGATGTAGCAGGATTATCATTGGAGAATTTGATATTGTTTTCGCTGGAGAATGCAACTCCCAGGAAACGACCTTCTGCTTTATTCTTTCCTGCAATACCCATAGCTACATAAGGCCCGGCGCCAACAAAAAATTTTGAATCTTTATCACCCAAAGGAAGTTTGGCTACCACATTCACCGGCACTTCAATGTAAATAGGATTGGAAGTTGCCTTGTAATAATTGGCATCATTCGTATTACCGGATTGTGCTTTCGTACCCTTTCCTGTAAAAAATAACCCCGGCTGAATTGATAATAAATTTTTAATTACCGGAACATCACCCTGCAGACCCACATGAAAACTAGGTAATGCTTTTGCTTCATCAATAGAGCCATCATCTTTTACAGATACATTGGCAAGGTTAAAACCACCTTTAATAAATACAGATGATTGCTGTGCAAAGGAGTTAACAAAAAAACCTGTCAGGAGGATAAATAAAGTCAGCTTTTGTTTCATAATTCTAATTTTTTGGAATGCATTTTTCAAATTATATGCCAAAAGAAATTTTGACATGCTTCATTTGACGATGAAATGACATAGAAGTTTAACTGCAAAGAAAAACCCCGGCAGTAATGCCGGGGCTCCCCATTGTCATCAGGTCTTTCATATTCAATGCGTTATTCAACCGCTTCATCTACATAGGCACTTATCCAACCTACCTGTCCGGTCTTCACCATAAAAAATTGCTTGGTCTCATAAATACTTTTGAACTGCCGCATGATTTTCAATAAAAGTCCCGTACCTGCAATCAATGATTTCTGATCAAACACACCATGCACTCTTTTGATTTCTTTTAAAACAGCTTCTTTATCCACTTCAGGATCTTTAATACGCTTTACAAGTTCTTCCGGTGATAATGATTTATAATTAGAATATAGTTGCTCATGAAACTTAGCTACTTCCTCATAGGTAACCGGCACTACAGAATTGCTTACCAGTTCCGGGTAAATAAGTGTGGCTACGCTCCAGGCAATACCGCCACTGCACACAATATTATCACTCAAGGCATAAGCACCACTTACGTTTACAGCATAAATAATGTCATTGTTTTCAGCACCTTCCAGCACACGGCTGAGCTGGCGTTTAAAATTAGCCAGTGATACATCGTCGCCTAAAGTTTTATCTGTTGCATTGGTGGTGCTCTTGGTGCCCCAGTTTACCTGGAACATTTTAAATTCATTGGTATTACCAAAAGGGAAATAACCGCCTTTTGTGTTTCCGCTACCGATATCGATCAGAAAAGAGTTATAACGACGTGCATTCGGAATAATACCAAGGTGTGAGAGTTTTGACTCCGTCATTACATCAATCACATCAACTTTTCTTCCGGGATCATTGATGTTTTTCTGGAATGCAGTAATCAAATTAGCAATCCATTCTGCTTTATTTTCTTTCTCTGCCTGCATTTTAACACCGCTGCTGATAACTGTAAAAATGCGGCGTACTGGTATTTTATATTCAGAACTGGCAAGGTTATAAAATGAAGTTAGGCTGGCCAGTGTGGCATCAAATGTAGCCTGGGTGAAAGAAATAAAATCAGTGTTAAACGTTGAATCTTTTAAAATATTAAAGTTGCCGGTGGTTTGAGCCGTTTTGCTGATTTCAACTACACTCATCTTCACCCCTTTACTCCCCACTTCTATACCTACATATACATTACCCTTGGTGAATTTGGTTTTAAATGCTGTTTGGGCATCCGCACAAAATACAATCAATAGAAGAAAAGCAGACAGAAACAGGCGGAAAAAATGTAGTAATCTCATAACAACTCTATTATTAAAGATAAAAGTAAAAAGAACCCGGAGGCTTATGGCATCAGTTTCTGCAAAGACTTAAAATGTGAAAAACTTATATAGAAATGTGAACAGCTTATTCGTTTACAACAATATCTTTTTTTACCAGCTTTTGTCCATTACAATAAATCAACAGTTGATAAACACCCTTTGTAAAATTGGTAACGGGTATAGAGGTTGAAAACTTACGGTTATCGTTGCGGCTGAAATCCCAATTTAATTTTCTCGAATAACGTAACATTCCTTCGCTTTTACTTGAAAATACACCCGCAATCCACTCATCGTCCTGCACTGTATTGCCTGCCGGATCTTTTAAAATCATATAAAGAGATGCGGTACCGCTTCCATCTCCTGCTGATTTAAGCCAAAAAGAAACAGAAACAATACTGCCGCTGTTTCCACCCACAGCCTGCGCCATAACATCCTGTATCGAAAATGAGGTTTCAGCTACTTCAGTTGCCCTGGTTTTGATAGCACCGGTACCGGTTGTTGGTTGATTAGCGGGGGCATTTACAGGAACAATATTGTTTTTGATGGTGGCATTTTGATTGTTAAACTGGTAAATCTTCACCTGTAATGCCTGGATTTTCAATAAAGCTTTGCGCAGGTCTTCTTTCGTCACCGTTTGCTCATTGAGCATGTTTACAATTTCTGTTTTCAACGTATCAATTTCACCGGCTTTTTGCTGCAATTCCCTACTCAGTGAATCTTTGCCAACGATAACGGTTTCCAGTTGTGCAATGGTAGAGCGGTACAAAGTAGTAAGAGAATCATTTAATTGTTTTGTTCCATCCGGCACCGCTACACGCTCCGTTCCTGCAGGTGTAGCATATTTACTTTTATCGTAAATGTGATAAACCCAGGTAGCAATCAAACAAACCGAAAGTAACAACAACAATATGGTACGAGCATCCCTCATTTGAAACGAAACTAACCATTTCCGCTACTGTACACTTGAATAAATATGATTTGTGGAAAAACTGTGAAATGAAAACGTCCTGCCATAAGACAGGACGTTCAGTAAATTCAAGAAGAAGTTTAAAGTTACTGTGCTACTTTAAAAGCCACTTTTACTTTTTCCCATGCAATGGAAACAGCATTTCTGCCTCCTTCAATCTTTAATTGTTCCTGCATATCACCGGCAGCGGGCTTCACTTTAACACGCAATACATCATCTCCCTCTTTATAGTCATAAGCACCCCACTGCTCTGCTTTTTTATTGAAAATTATCACCCACTCACTCTCACCGGGAATGGTGAACAAACCATATTTTCCTTTTGGTAATGTTTGTCCTTCCACTTTAATATCTGCATCGGTTTCAAAAGTAGTGGCTTCATTGGCACCGGTGCGCCATACCTGTCCATAAGGAACCAGCTTGCCCCATACTTCACGGCCTTTTACAGAAGGAGCGCCGTAATTGATTTTTACATTCGCAGATCCCACTTTAAACTCACTGCTCATGGGCGGTGAAGGACGTTTGCTCTTATCCTGTGCACAGGCTGAAATGGTAAATACAGCAATAAACAACGGTACTAATCCAAGTAACTTTTTCATATTCATAGTTTTTAGTTGATAAATGTAAATGAAATAACAGGTGAAAAGGATGATTGTATTGAGATTTAGATGAAAGGTAGAAGTATTCCATGAACTGCCGGTTGCGTGGGTTGAAAAAATGCGTTAACAAATTATTTTGAAAATAAATTTGGCACATTACGAAACTATCGTAGCTTTACGAAAATTTCGTAGATGGAAAAATTAACCAAGCAGGAAGAAGAAGCCATGCTGGCCGTTTGGAAAACCGGCGAAGCCAATGTAAAAAGTTTTCTTGAGAATATGACTGAGCCAAGACCTCCCTACACCACACTGGCCAGTACCATTAAAAACCTGGAGAAGAAAGGATTCCTGGAAAGCCGGCAGGTAGGCAATATGTTTTTTTATAAACCGCTTGTAAAGGAAGCTGATTACAAAAAGAAGTTTATGAACTATGTGGTGAAAGACTATTTTGAAAATTCGTACAAAGAGCTGGTTACTTTTTTTGCCAAAGAAAAAAAGATTAC
The DNA here is from genome assembly GCF_045780045.1 of Lacibacter sp. MH-610. Classification (NCBI taxonomy): domain Bacteria; kingdom Pseudomonadati; phylum Bacteroidota; class Chitinophagia; order Chitinophagales; family Chitinophagaceae; genus Lacibacter; species Lacibacter sp. MH-610. The sequence continues at coordinate 2,209,546 of NZ_CP116002.1, read as the reverse complement.
AGCCGACGAGCTGAAAGAAATCATCAACCTTATTGAGAAAAAATAATTGGATGCTATGACTCCCCTCTTCTCTTACTTTTTACAGGGCTCACTGGTTACAGCTATTTTTCTGCTGTTTTACAAATTACTCCTGAGACGGGACACTTTTTTTAAGTGGAGCAGATGGTATTTTGTTGTGGCAGTGCTCTCAAGTTTCCTGTTGCCGTTGATAGATGTTTCAAAATTGTTTGCAGGTACCACCGCAACACCTCCTGTTATTGAATACCTGCCTGATTTAAGCTTTACAACGGTAACAACTGCTCCTGGTGCCTGGGAATTATTCCTGAGCAGTTTACTCTATGCAGGCATTGCAGTAATGACCATTCGTCTGCTTATGCAGATGGCAGCATTGATTGCACTCAGGAAAAATAAACGCATCAGTACCCTGAACACGGTAAAAATTGTGGAACTGAAAGAACAGGTAAATCCTTTTTCTTTCTTCAATGAAATTTATGTAAACCCACAGTTGCACAGCGAGGCTGAACTGGAAGAGATCATCCGTCATGAACAGTTTCATATAGAGCAAAAACATACCGTTGATATTTTGCTGGGCGAAGTACTGACGATTGTTTTCTGGTTCAATCCCTTTGCCTGGCTGCTGAAGAATGAACTGAAGCAAAACCTTGAATTCCTCACCGATAAGTTAGTACTGGAAACGGGTATTGATGCCAAACATTACCAGTACAACCTTTTAAAAGTATCCGGATTACAAAACAATATAGCTGCAGCGAATCACTTTCATTTTTTAAAACTGAAAAACAGAATTATTATGATGAACAAAAAACAAACAAATCCTTATCATGCTGTAAAGTTTCTGTTACTGGTGCCGGTAGTAGCCCTGCTGCTGATGGCATTTACAGAACGGAAACAGTTACTGCAAAGTTTTAACGAAGTGGTGCTGCACGATACGGTGCCGCCACCACCTGCACCACCCGCCGTTGTAACTACGAATGAACTGAAAGTTGTGAACATCAAGCAAATGGATGTAACAAATAAAGGCGGCGCAAAAACGGTGACGATTACGCTTAAGAATGGTCAAAAAGAAACCTTTGATTTAAACAAAGAAGAGGATGTAAAACGATTTGAACAGAAGTACGGCAAAATAAAAGAAGCTTTGGCATTACCTAACCCTCCTGCACCTCCTGCTACTGTTCAGGGAGCAACCGCACCAACCGCAGTTGTAACACCTGATCCGCCAGCAACACCTGATAAGTCATTTGCTCCAATAGCCATAGCCATTGAAGACCGGCAGGAAGTACCGATTAATACAAAAGGATATTACCTGAGCATTGCAGATGATAATGGTGAATGTGTTGTAATTGTAAAAGACAAGAAGAAAAAGATTGTTGAAGCAGTAAAACTTACTGACTGGGATGCCGCCAAATCTGTTTATGAAAAAAAGTATGGAGCCATTCCACCGGTAAACTCTAAGGTTACTGCAACAAGTCCTGCAACGGCTTCAACAAGTCAGGGCCAGGGTGTTACCTATGCTACAGGTACAATCACTTATAAACCATCAACAACAGGCCAACCCTTATCGGAAAAAAATACCGGTCAACTTACAAATGCACTTGTTATTGTTGATGGAGTAAAGCAGAAGAAAGGATTTTTTAATCTCAATTCAATTGATCCGAATACCATTGAGTCAATTAACATACTTAAAAACCAATCTGCAACTGCCATTTACGGGGATGAAGGAAAAGATGGTGTGGTTATGATCAAAACTAAAAACAAAACCGTAACTACAGCAACCGGAAGCGGCACTAAAAATACGCTCTCTACTTCAGGTGTAGCAGTTACAATTACGGACGATCAACCAACTGCAAACGGAAAAGGCAATTTAAAAATTAACACATCAGGCGAAGAAAACCTGCTATATGTGGTAGATGGAAAAATTCTTTCAAAGGAAGAAATAAACAAAATAGACCCATCTACCTTTGAAAGCGTAAGTATTTTAAAAGGGGATAAGGCAACTGCTGAATTTGGCGAGAAAGGAAAAAACGGTGTTGTAAAAATCATTTTAAAGAAATAAGAATGAAATAACCAAAACCTTATTCATAACAAAAGCCGTCCCGCTAATGCAGGACGGCTTTTGATTTTATTCCAAACCATTAAAAGAAATCTTATTTGGTATCTCTTACTTCCTACTTCTTACCTCTTCTTTTACCTCCTACTTCACCTCACCTTTTTTCTTTTCAAGATAGGTTTTATCCATCGCCAATTTTTGTACTTCATTCAACGAAGCGATGTAAATACTTCTGCCATGCGTTCCCAGTACAATTTCGTTGTCACGCTCCTGGATGGCAATGTCATGAATCGGAACTCTGGGCAACGCTGCATTCCAAGCCATGGAACTTGCACCACCATCTAATGAAACATACAAACCATTATCGGTACCGATGTATAATACATTTTCAGCTTTGGGATCTTCACGAATCACATTCACCGGTTCTGCCGGTAAATCCAGACAAATCTGTTTCCATGTTGTACCATAATCATCACTAACAAATACATAAGCATTGAAATGATCATTACGGTAACCGTTCAATGTTACATACACTCTGCTTTCTTTGTATTTGGAGGCCACTACCCTGCTCACATACAAACCCTGCAGTTGCTTAGGAAGTTTCGGGTGAAGAGCCGTCCAGCTATAACCGCCATCCTTGCTCACATTTATAAAACCATCATCACTCCCGGTATAAATCAAACCAAAACGCAGCGGTGATTCACTCATGGTGGTTAATGTTCCAAAAGGCACATTCCCTTCTTTTCGTCCGCCTGTTAAATCAGTGCTGAGGTTTTGCATGCCTTCACCTTTGTTCATACTCCTGGCAAAACGATTGCTGCCATAATAAAAAATATCCTGGTTGTGTTTGGAGAGAAGTATGGGTGTTTGCCAATTGAAACGCAAAGGCTTTTCGCCTAATTCATGTACAGGACGCACCGTAACCCGTTGTTGGTTTTGTCCTTTTGTTCTGTCTAAACGTTGATAAAAACCAAACTGGCTGCCACTATAAACTGTAGCATTGTCTCTTGTGTCCACCTGCGCCTGCATACCATCACCGCCATTCATTACTTTGAACCCGTATTCACCATTGTCCACCCAGTCAATACTTTCACGGTTATTGGATGGTCCCCACCAGCTTCCATTATCCTGTAAACCTCCGTACACATTATACGGCTTGGCATTATCAACAGTAATGGCATAATACTGCCCCACAGCCGGTGTATTTGCTTTAAACCAGTTCTCACCATCATCATATGAAATATTAGTACCGCCATCATTACCATTGATAATATGACTGTCTTTTTTAGGATTCACCCACAATGCATGATGATCTGCATGCACATTTCCTTTATCAATATTTTTGAAATTCTTACCGCCGTCTGTACTCAACATGGCATTAAAACCGAGAATAAATACTTTATCCGGATTGGTGTACGATGTATAAATCTTAGCGAAGTAATATCCATAGGTATTAAATGTGGGAATAAATTTTTCATGTGTTTTTCTCCATGTTTTTCCCGCATCATCACTCCGGTATACTTCGCAACCTTTGATGCCGCTGTTACTGAAACCATCATCCCCGGCATCAAAATAATCCCATAAGGCCACGGGTTGTATTTTATCATTCTTCACCATTTCTTTTACTGAAGCCGCTGTGTACTTTGCAGGAAAACGCTGACGACGCATAAAACTATCCAGCTTTTTATCATCCAGTGCAAGGAAGGTTTCCTTACTCATGGTTTTAAAGTTTTTCAGTTGAATGGTGGTATCAACCGGTGCACGACGTGCTGTATCAGGTCTTGGCTCATTGTTGTCGATGATAGCATAAACAATATTTGGATTTTGCGGAAATACACACAAACCGATCCGGCCCAGTTTCTTTCCTTCTGCAAATCCACTGCCCTGGCCGCTTATTAAATTCCAGGTGTTACCGCCATCTGTACTTTTATAAATACCGGTGGTGGGTCCGCTTTCTTCAAACTTCCAGGCACGGCGGGTTTTATACCAAACAGCAGCATACAATTCCATAGGGTTGTTAGGATTCATATCCATTTCAACTGCACCGGTATTTTCATCCACAAACAAGGTTTGCTTCCATGTTTTACCGCCATCGGTTGTTTTAAACACTCCACGCTCTTTATTGGGACTGTATAAATGACCCAATGCCGCCACCCATGCGGTGTTAGGATCAGTAAGGTGCAATTGTATTTTACCGATATGATGACTTTCAGGCAAGCCCACATATTCCCATGTTTTGCCATTGTCGCTGCTCTTATACACACCATTACCGGCATAGGAAGAACGGCTGCTGTTTACTTCACCAGTTCCTACCCAGATTATTCTGGCGCCATACCATTTTACAGCAATATCACCAATGGTAATCACATCTTCATTGTCAAAAATGGGTGTGAACGATTGCCCGTTGTTTTTGGTGTGCCATAAACCGCCGGTAGCATAGGCCACATAAAATTCAGTAGGATCTTCAGGGTTGGCTTCAATATCCACCACACGACCGCTCATAATACTGGGGCCAATATTGCGGAACTTTACATCCTTTAAAAGTGACTTTTTTTCAAGGTCTTTGCGAATCGTTAATCCTTTCGCTCTTTCTTCGGCCGTTGTTGGCTTGATTTGTGCAGTTGCAACGGTAATCTGTAAACTCAGAAATAAAACGGCTGTAACTTTGAAGAGGCAATTTTTAATGCCCGCCGTCGTTGTAAATGTGTGCATGTGGTTTGGTTTAAATTTTCTCATGTTATGATTTCAAACTTACGAATCCTGCTGATATGCCTTGTTGCCGCTATCCTGTTTTGGATGAACGGCGCCGCACAATGTAAAGAATATATCATTGGGGTGAAGGGTGATACACTCAATTGCAAAGATCAGAAAGGATGGAAACAGGGACGCTGGGTAATCCGTGTGGAAGAGATACGGGGCGAACCAGGATATGAAGAGGAAGGTGAATATAAAGATGATAAGAAAATCGGCCCCTGGCGTGTGTTTACCTTACAGGGTGATCTGATTGGCATTGAAAACTACCGTTGGGGTCATAAGCATGGGCCGCAGCAATATTTTAGTACCATGGGTGATTTGGTGAAAGAAGAAAGCTGGCTGGCACAGAATCCTGATAAACCTACGGAAACAGTGGAAGTGTTTGACATCAACGATCCCAAGAAAGTATATTTGGTGGAAGTAAAACTGGAAGCATCAACGGTACCGCATGGCATCTGGAAAGTATTTGAACCCGGCTCCGGCAAAGTATTACAGAAACAGAATTTCATTTTCGGAAAACTGGACGATGGCACCGGCACTGCTAATGGTGTAATTAAAAAAGAAGGTGATGCTGATGGCACTACGGTAGTGGAAAAGAAAGAAGAGAAGAAAGACAAACCCAAACCCAAAGAAGTAGCTGAATACGAAAAAAAGAACAGTAGTAAGAAAAAGATAAAAGTGAGGACGGGTGAAACAGGCGGGTAACTTCAAAACAATTACACCACCAACGCCCTCTTATACAACTGCACCACATTTTCAAATCCCAGGTACAAAGCATCGCAAACCAATGCATGACCAATGCTTACTTCATCAATCCATGGAATGGTTTTGATAAGATAGTTTAGGTTCTGCAGATCCAGGTCATGCCCGGCATTGATACCCAGACCAAACGAACGGGCACGGGTGGCAGCTACGAGGTAAGACTGTACAGCTTCTCTGGGGTCAATTAAATACTGTTTCGCATATCGCTCTGTGTATAGTTCAATACGATCAGTACCTACTTCAGCAGCACCTTCAATCATCCGCATTTCCGGATCCACAAAAATAGAGGTACGGATACCGGCTGCTTTAAACATGCCGATCATTTCAGTAAGATAATTTTTGTATTTAATAGTATTCCATCCATGATCGCTGGTGAGTTGTCCGGTGGTATCGGGCACCAGGGTTACCTGCTGTGGTTTTACTTCCAGCACCAGGTCAATAAATGATTGCTCCCGGCAATTACCCTCTATATTAAATTCAGTAGTAATGATCTGTTTGATCTGACGCACATCCTCATAACGGATATGACGTTCATCCGGTCTTGGATGAACCGTTACACCATCGGCACCAAAACGCTGTGCATCAATAGCAGCTTGCAACACATCCGGCCGGTTACCCCCACGGCTGTTACGCAGCGTGGCAAATTTGTTGATATTAACGGAGAGCTTGGTCATAGTTCAAAGTTAAGAAGTTTCAACACGGAGCAAAGAGACACAAAGTAACACAAAGAAATTTCCTCAATGAACTCTTGACCTCCTGCCTCAGTGTTGAAATTAAATAAACCCTCTGCAATTCTTGGCACCACACCTGCAGGGCAACTTACCGTCATGATGTGTTTCACCATAATCGGCTGTTAACTCCTCTCCTTTTTTAATGGCACGCTTGCTGTAAAATTCCACTTTGCCATAAGCTCTTCGCAGGTAAGTATTGGCATCGCAGGAATGATTGATATAGGAAAGCTCATTACGGTTTACACTGGCATCAAGGGCAATGGGTTCATGGTCAAATTCCACCATCAGCAAAGCAGCACCGGGTTGTTGTTTTACTCTTCGCCGGGCCTCCCGGAAGCTGATGATTTCTCCTGACATGTTGCCCAGTTTTTTCCGTGCCGGTATCCGCTCTTTGGCAAAAGCTCCTTTACCGGCAATCCCGCTTTTTTTTACTTCAATGAGATAATTCATATTTAAATTCATTTATAGTACCACGGTACTATATTTCTGGATTATAGTATCAGGGTACTATACGCCTGTTCAGATAAATCGTAATAATAATCCGGATAAAATGCCGGTTATAAAACTCATCAATGTCCCTATCAATACATACTCGGTTTGCTTTTGCGAATGTTCGCCTTTTAAATCATTAAACCTTAAAATAGATTTTGCTGCAATAAGAATACCTACACCTTCATAGCGACCTGTTGCAATACAGGCAAGAATGATACAACGTTCCAGCATACCAATCCACTTTCCTGCATCTTTTAAACTTTCTGTAATTATGGGAGCATTCACTTCTATTAACTGCCTGCGCCAGTTTTGAGTAGCGAGTTGTATTAAGAAGGCCGCAGGAAAAATATTGAACAGCACCACGACAGCAATTAACCAGTTTTGATAATTGCTCCATGAACCTTTTGTAAAATTCCACACCGCAGTCCATTCCTGCTGCATGCTGAAGAAACAGATACCTAATACCAGTAAATGCAAAATTTGATCCACCAGGAAATAAACAAGCGTGTCCGGTCTTTTTACCTTCCATGCATCAATCAGAATATGTGTACTACCAACAACCGGCAATAACCACCACCATTGCATACTTCCGGTAAAGGCCCACACAGCAGCGCCATGCAGCAATCCATGCAGGTACAGGTATCCGCTGGCAAAACCCTTTGCCTTTTTATGTTCAATCCATTTTCTTGGCTGCAACGGAAAATCCAGCAGAAAATGTGCTGTAATCCATTGCAGTATCAGGAAAAGATGTTCCATGTAAAAGTTATTGCTGAATTTGTTGAAAACGATTCACCACTGATTGAATGATTACCCAACCGCCTGCCTTTAGCCGCTGGTGAACAGAAGGCTGTTTAATACGAAGCGCTTTGGCTACTTCCAGTTGTGTTTTATTCTGCAACATTAATGCCATGGCTACGGCTTGTGGTGCTGTGGTACGTTGCAACACATAGTTCAGCACAATATTATGTACCGTCCATTCATGATTGAGCGCTTCGGTTTCAAACGCAACAGCTATACGGTTATCAGTATTCTTAATGGCATCGAGACAACGACCTGAAAGCTGAAATGCTTTTCCATCCGATGTAGCCAGGGTTTTCGTTATCAGCGAAATCGACCCCACACCAAAGCCGGTACGCATGTCAAATCCTTCTTTCAGCAACATCATGTGCATCCACAAACATTGACGCAGCGCTTCGTTTGCATTTTTTTTCCAAAGCAGTTGAATACTGTCGCCCCTGCTTATTTCATACACCAGGTCTTTTGATTCCTGCTTCAGCACCTGCATACATTTTTCAACAATAGCCAGCAGCTTTCTGCGCTTCGCAGCGGTAAGCTTTGAAGAGTTTACAATATCTAAAGAAGCAACGCAGGGGCTCATAATTCAAATATAGGCTTTAAATACTATAATGGCAAAATATAGTACCAAGATACTATAATACCACAATATAGTACTACAGGCCTATAATAGCTGAACCGCTGTTTTATACTTCCATCCAGGTATGATCTGCCAGTAATTTAGCGGAAGCAATAAATTGTTTGAAGGGCCCGTTTCCACCCCACTCTTTCGGGCTTACCATGGATAAGATATAACTGTCATCCTTATTCTGGTACAAATGATATACATGACCGATGATGGGTCGAAAGTTGAGTTTGGCATCATAGATCATCATGGACATTTCCTTGCGTTTTACAATTTCCTGTGCCTGGCGTGCCAGCAACTCAATCTGCTCTCTGATCTGATCAAGCTGCATATCGGTTTGTTCTTCCATAGCCTGTAATGCCTGGTGACGGATAACGTCTTCTTTGGTAGGCCTGATCACCACACCTCCGATACTGGATGCGTAAGGCAATACACTCATTTGCTTGTGATAAATTTCTATATTCCTGAACCGTTTGCCTTCCGGCGAAATACCTTCCTGTGTAATTTTCAAATAGCCGTTGGGCATTATTTCATGAACAGCTTTCAGTTTTGTTTGTCCATACGTAAGGAATTCAATCATCATGGTTGATGAATTGGAAATTTCACAACGTAGCTGGTGTGCCACTTCTTTATTTTCAAACTCATGCAGTTCGCCATCGGGTACAAATTCATAAGAAGAATAAAAAGCTTCGTTGAGATGGGTTACCCAATTCACACTCATGCTGAGTTTGGTTCCGCTTTTCACCGATTCAATTTTACAATTCCCGCTTTTGGGTGTTTGCCCTTGTTCGTAACTGCATTTTTCAGGAAACAACTGCCACGCTGCTAAAAAATTATATGCCTGTACCATTTTGTTGGAACGAATATGCGAAGTTATCTGGTTTACGCATCATACAACATGTAAAGGCGCTGATTGTTTTGTACCTTGCAACATCTTTACAAATTATGGCATACAGTTCCTTAGAAGCATGTTTACTGGATTTAGAAAAGAACGGGCAGCTTGTTCGTATTAAAGAAGAAGTAGATCCTTACCTGGAAATGGCAGCTATTCATTTGCGTGTATATGAAGCCAAAGGCCCGGCTTTGTTATTTGAACGTGTAAAAGGAACCAACTACCGTGCTGCTTCGAATATCTTCGGCACATTGGAACGAAGCAAATGGATGTTCAGGGATACGTTTGCATTGGTACAGAAACTGATTGAACTGAAAGAAGACCCCATCAAAGCCATTAAACATCCGTTTCAGAATTTGAATACAGGATTAGCAGCATTAAAAGCCTTACCTAAAAAAAGCTCATCACATTCATTTGAAGAAATAAAGATTGCTGATTTACCATTGATCCATCACTGGCCGATGGATGGCGGTGCATTTATAACATTACCCCAAGTATATACTGAGGATGTGGAGAAACCGGGTATTATGAAATCAAACCTTGGCATGTACCGTATTCAGCTTACCGGTAATGAGTATGAACTGAATAAAGAAATCGGTTTGCATTATCAATTACACCGGGGTATTGGTGTACACCAAACAAAAGCTAACGCCAAAGGTCAACCGCTGAAAGTAAGCTGTTTTGTAGGTGGCCCACCCTCACACACCTTAAGCGCTGTAATGCCTTTACCGGAAGGGATCAGTGAAATGACTTTTGCAGGTGTACTGGGAGGAAGAAGATTCCGGTACAGTTATGATGCTTTAGGTAATGCATTGAGCAATGATGCTGATTTTATAATTACAGGCGAAGTGTATCCTCATCAAAACAAACCCGAAGGACCTTTTGGCGATCATCTTGGCTATTACAGCCTCACACATCCTTTTCCTTTAATGAAGGTGAACAAAGTGTATGCAAAGAAGAATGCCATCTGGCCGTTTACTGTTGTGGGTCGCCCACCACAGGAAGACACAAGTTTTGGTGAATTGATTCATGAATTAACCGGCAAAGCTATTCAACAGGAAATACCGGGTTTAAAAGAAGTAAATGCCGTTGATGCAGCAGGTGTGCATCCACTGCTCCTGGCAATCGGCAGTGAACGATATACACCTTTCATGCCTGCCAAACAACCTGCGGAATTATTAACCATCGCTAATCATGTGTTGGGAACAGGGCAATTGAGTCTGGCAAAATTTTTATTCATTACTGCTGATGATACCAATCAACTGCATACACATAATGTACAGGAGTTTTTAGAATACATATTTGAACGAATTGATTTAAGCAGAGATTTACATTTTCATACAAACACTACGATTGACACATTAGACTATTCAGGTACAGGATTGAACAGCGGCAGTAAATTAGTTTTAGCTGCTTATGGAGAAGTAAGGCGTGAATTGTGCAGAGAAGTACCGCAGGCATTAAAAGAGTTGAACGGTTTTGAAAATGAACAGTTATGTATGCCGGGTGTAATTGCCTTACAAACCAAGAAGTTTGCAAACTATAAAGATGCAGCAACTGAAATGGAGCAATTGAATCATCAATTATCAAGTAACAATGATCCATTAAACTCTGTTGCTCAAATCATCATTTGTGATGACGCATCTTTCACTGCTGCTAATCTCCGCAATTATTTATGGGTGAGTTACACAAGAGTTAACCCAAGCCATGACGTGTATGGCATTAACTCCTTTACAGAATATAAACATTGGGGATGCCACGGACCTGTTGTGTTTGATGCACGATTAAAACCACATCATGCCCCACCGGTGGAGGAAGACCCGGAAGTAGAAAAGAAGATAGACCGGTTGTTTGATAAAGGTGGAAGTTTATATGGAGTGCTGAAGTAATTACTTAAACAACTCGCTCAGCTTTTTCTCCAGGTCTTCACCTCTTAAATTTCTTGCAACAATGATTCCGTTAGGATCAACCAAAAAATTAAAAGGTATTCCTGAAATGCCAAATAAAGAAGCGGCGGCATTTTCCCAGCCTTTTAAATCGCCTGCCTGGGGCCAGGTATAACCATCATCTTTCACCGCTTTGAGCCATTTATCTTTTTTATCATCAAGGCTCACACTGAATATTTCAAAGCCTTTGGGTTTGTATTGCTCATAAGCTTTTACCAGGTTCGGACTTTCTGCACGGCAGGGACCGCACCAGCTAGCCCAGAAATCAACCAGCACATATTTGCCTTTAAAAGAAGCTAGTGAAATATTGGTTCCTTCCGGTGAAGGCTGTGTAAAATCAGGAGCTGCCACTCCAACCATGCTCTTCTTACCCACTTCAATTAATGAGGCCAGTTCTTTACCGGTATTACTGTTTTGCAACTCGGCAGCAAGCAATTGAAACATCGGCCCGGCTTTGGCTGCATCCATATCCATACCAAGCACCTGCTTTACAAAAAACAGGGAAACAGGCGAAGCAGGATTCTTTTTTACAAAAGCAAGTTGTGCATCATAGTAAATGGAGCTGAGTGTTTTATACATCTCCATCAGCTTATCAGTAACCGCTGCATTTTTAGCCTGTGCGTAACTGTAATACACCATACCTAACTGGTTATCCAGTGCTGTAATATCTTTTACCTGTTGCGTGTATTTGTAATAATCATTTACAACAGTTGAACCTTTTACTTCTGCATCACTTAAAAATGTTTTTGTGACAATGGTGATGGTTCCGCCATCGAGAAACAAAGAAAGATTGTTGCGGAGGTACTCCATACGATCAAACTTTTTATTGGCAGGAGGATTTGTTTCCTGTAACATGAGCGTGGCAGCCACGGGCTCATCAATGGTTCCTTTAATTGTGAATTTTCCATTCACAACGTTTACTTCTTCGGCAGTGGCACCATTGTTCCAGCTCAACAGGGCTTTAAACTTTTTGGTGGTAACTGGAATCGTTCCGTTAACAACAAAAGACTTTTCCTGTGCTGTAACTGATTGTAACAACAGCACCGATAGAATTACAGCAACAAATTTCATCTTGATTTTTATTTTATGAGTTCAGCAAGTTTGGCATTGAGTTCTTCGCCACGTAAGTCTTTGGCGATGATTTTTCCATCAGGGCCAACCAGAAAATTCCGGGGAATAGCAGAGATACGGTACAAACGAGCCACTTCATTACCCCAGCCTTTTAAATCACTTACATGCGTCCAGGTTAATTTGTCTTTAGAAATAGCCTGCAACCATCTTTGTTTGTCCTGATCCAGGGATACACCAAATACTGTAAAATTTTTATTCTTGTATTTATTATAGGCAGCAACAACATTCGGATTTTCAACACGACAGGGGCCGCACCAGCTGGCCCAGAAATCTACCAGCACATATTTGCCTTTAAAAGATGAAAGGGAAATCATATTGCCATTTACATCTGCCTGGCTAAAATCTACCGCATCTGTGCCAACAGCACCAATTCTTGTTTCTTTTACAATATCACCCACCATTCTTCCATAATAACTTTTCTTGGAAACATCATCCAGCAATTCAAAACGGGTGTACAAAGCTTCAGGCTGCTGGAAAAAACTATAAAGTATATAAAGTAAGAGAGGTGTTACTGCTGATTTATTATTTGCCTGCACATAAGCATCTGCCTTGATGTTGAGTTCATTTACAACATCTGTTACTACCCTGTACAATGAATCCTGTTTGGCAGCCATTGAGGGATCGTTCATCATTCGGCCTAATTGATCCAAACGAAAGAAATAAGGATCAAACTCATTTCTGAATTGAGTAAAAGCATCATGTACTGCCGACCCTTTTACTACTCCATACACCAATGAATCCTTTTGCGCTTGTACCGTTACCGTTAACGGCTCCAGGAAAATGCCCAGGTTTTGTTTGCTGCCAGCATAGGTAAGCACATACAAAGCAGGTTCAGCTATTGTTCCCTTCAATTCAAACTTTCCGTTTTTGGATACAGCTTTTGCAATGGCATCGTTTTGCGGATTGTCAAAATGAAGCGTTATTTCTGTTGCATCAGGCAAACCGTTAATAACACCGTTAATGGTAAAATTCTGCTGGGCCTTGATACCGGCAGATAAGAACAGAAGTATTGCAGCAATAAACGTTTTCATATTATTTGGAATGACGTTGTTGTAATACGTAGGTTACGTCCTGTAAAGTAACATCTTTGGCTCTTAACAAAACGATAAAGTGAAACAGCAGATCAGCGGCTTCATTTAAAAACAATTCTTCGTTATTGTCTTTGGCTTCAATAATTACTTCCGTGGCCTCCTCGCCTACTTTCTGTGCAATTTTATTAATTCCTTTCCCGAATAATTGTTTTACATACGACTTTTCATCAGAACTCTTCCGGCGCAGGTCAATAATATCCTGCAGGTAGTAGAGAAAATCATCTGTATGGTTGCGTTCACTCCAGCACGTATCAGCACCGGTGTGACAAGTGGGTCCTTGCGGTTCCGCTTTAATCAGCAATGTATCATGGTCACAATCCAGCAACACCTGTTTTACCAATAAGAAATTCCCGCTTTCTTCGCCTTTGGTCCAAAGACGTTGTTTACTTCGACTGTAGAAGGTTACTTTTCCGCTGCTTTCAGTTTGTGCTAATGCAGCTTCGTTCATAAAACCCATCATGAGCACTTTGTTGGTCTTAAAATCCTGAATGATTGCAGGAACGAGGCCATCCTGGTATTTTGAATAATCCGGTTTCATGTTTGATTGAGTCACTGATGATGCTGATTAAAATGATATTCACAGATTTTCTTTAATCACCATTCAACAATGCTATGTTTTAATTATTTGATCTTTCTGTTACTATCTTTCAAATCTGTTGTATCTGTGTTTCTATCCAATACAAATTTAATTTCTTACAGCCACTTGTCTTTGCAATAAATAGTTTTTCAATTCCCTTATTTCTATTTCCTTAAAATGAAAAATGCTTGCTGCCAATGCTGCATCTGCATAAGCCTGCTCAAACACATCCGCAAAATGCTCCATGGTTCCGGCACCACCACTGGCAATTACCGGCACGGGCAAGGAAATGGATAAACGTTTGGTAATATCCAGTGCAAAACCCTGCTTGGTACCGTCATTGTTCATACTGGTTAATAAAATTTCACCGGCACCTAAATCAACTCCTTGCTTTGCCCAGTCAAAACAGGTTATGTCCGTTTTCGTACGGCCACCATTCAGGTACACATACCATTCACCATCTTCCTCTTTCTTGGTATCAATTGCTAAAACACAACATTGACTGCCGGCTGCTTTGGCTATATCATTAATCAGTTGAGGGTTGTGAAAAGCGGCTGTATTCACACTCACCTTATCAGCACCACTGTTGAGCAACACATCCAGGTCCTCCACACTCCTTACACCACCGCCCACTGTAAAAGGAATATTCACATGCCGGGCAATGTTTTTAACCAGTTCACTCAGGGTTTTTCTTTTTTCAACGGTAGCTGTAATATCCAGGAACACCAGTTCATCAGCACCCTGTTGTGCATACAAGGCGCCTAACTCTACAGGATCGCCGGCATCACGCAGATCAACAAAGTTGGTTCCTTTCACCGTACGGCCATCTTTGATATCCAGACAGGGAATGATTCGTTTTGTCAACATAAAATAAAAAAGGCTTTTGTACAAAAGCCTCAGCAAAGATAATGATTATGGTCTTGGTAAGATGGATTGTAAAATCCTGCCCGCACCCAGGAATTTTCTTCGCCAGTACTCTTCATTCAAATCGCTGATCATTACACCACCACTGGTAGATGCATGTACAAATTTATTGTTGTGCAGATAAACGCCCACATGTGATACACCACCTCTTGTATTAAAAAACACCAGATCGCCTTCTCTTAATTCCTGCGGTTCTATGGAAGTGCTTACTGATCGTTGCTCCCTTGCAGTTCTTGGCAGTTGCACGGCAAACACACCCAGCATTAATGTTTGCACAAAGGCGCTGCAATCAATTCCTTTCTTGGTTGTGCCTCCCAAACGGTAAGGCGTATTCCACCATTCATCAATCATGTTATAAAGTGAAACATTGGAGATGGCTTCAACAGGCACATTCAACTGAATGGCATATTTAAATTGGTTGATGCTGAACATTTCCAACGGTGCACCAAAACCACCCACCTGTTTTGTAATAAAATCTGGAGACGCTTGTTTATTGTTTTTAGTAGGCACAGGCTCGCCATCAGGTCGTATGGCAATATCTTCAATAAAAGGGGTATTTGTTTTTGCAGCAGGTTGCTTAACAGGTGCAGACTGAAACATATTCTTCAGTCCGGTACAACTGGAGAATACCACTAAAATCAACAAATATGTAAGTCCTCTTAACATTGGTAAAGAATGTGCAAAAGTAATTGTTACGGCCCTAAGAGACAAGGATAGTGCCATATTTGCAGCCTATCAGCCTTATTGATGCCTGTAACAGTTTTGTAAACGCTGAACTTCAATACATAATTGCCTGTTTTAACTGCCAATATTGTGGATTAAATGATATTCTGTATTGACCCACATTCCCCGAAATTTGCGCAAACACACTTAAAGACTTACAGGTTACATGTGCCAATTTTCTCATTTACACGTTCACACACAATATTCATTGCTGGATGGAGCTGCCTCCATCAGTTCTTTATATGATAAAGCAATCAAAGATGATATGCCGGCCCTGGCAATTACTGATCATGGTAATATGTTCGGTGCTTTTCAATTTGTTGCGGAAGCTTACAAACATAAAAAAGAAGATGGCAGCCTGAAAGTAAAACCCATTGTGGGCTGTGAATTTTATTTAACAGAGAACCGCCATATCAAAACCTTCAGCAAAGAACAAAGAGATAATCGTTTTCACCAGGTATTGCTGGCAAAAAACGAAACTGGTTATAAAAATTTAGTAAAGCTTACATCCCTTGGTTTTATTGAAGGTATGTACAGCAAGTATCCACGTATTGACAAAGAATTGATTCATAAATATCACGAAGGTTTGATTGCAACTACCTGCTGTTTGGGGGCTATGGTTCCGCAAATGATCTTAACCAAGGGCGAAGAAGAAGCAGAAAATGAATTCAAATGGTGGCTGAATATTTTTCAGAAAGACTATTATGTAGAAATTCAAAGGCATGGCATGGCAGAACAGGACAAAGTGAATGCCATACTGCTGAAGTTTGCTAAAAAGTATAATGTAAAAGTGATTGCATCTAATGATTCACATTACGTGGATCAAACAGATTTCAATGCCCACGATATTTTACTTTGCATCAACACAGGCGAAAAACAATCAACTCCTGCCCTTCGTGAATTTACCGATGACGACGTAAGTATAAAGAACAAACGCTTTGCATTTCCAAACGACCAGTTCTATTTCAAAACAACTGCGGAAATGAAAAAAGTGTTTGAAGACATCCCTGATGCCATCGATAACACGAATGAAATTGTGGACAAGGTTGATGTACTCAACTTAAAAAAAGATATTCTGCTTCCTGCCTTTCCCATTCCCAAAGAATTTCAGATACACGAAGATGCCAATCTCAACCAATGGGAATACCTTAAACATCTTACCTACAAAGGAGCAAAAGAACGCTATCATGAAATTGAGGAACATGTGCGTGAGCGGATTGATTTTGAACTCTTCACTGTAAAAACAATGGGCTTTGCCGGTTACTTCCTCATTGTAAGTGATTTCATTAAAGCTGGGAGAGAAATGGGAGTGTTTGTAGGTCCGGGCCGTGGCTCTGCTGCAGGAAGTGTGGTGGCTTATTGCATCGGTATCACCAATATTGATCCCATTAAGTACAACCTGCTGTTTGAGCGTTTCTTAAATCCGGATCGTAAGTCAATGCCTGATATTGATACAGACTTTGACGATGATGGTCGCCAGAAAGTAATTGATTATGTAGTGGATAAATATGGCAAAGCACAGGTGGCACAGATTATTACTTATGGTACCATGGCTGCCAAGAGTAGTATTGCAGATGTGGCAAGGGTGATGGATTTACCATTGCCGGAGAGCCGTGCTTTATCAAAACTGGTTCCGGAGCGTCCGGGTGTTTCATTGAAACGTGTTTTACATGCGCCTCTAACAGGTGAAAAAAGTTTGAGTGAAAAAGAAGCCTTAGGACCTGATGAACTCGAATCTGTAAAAAAGATCCGCCAGGTTTATAATGGCGATGATTTACCGGCACGTATTTTACACGAAGCAGAAATCCTGGAAGGATCTGTTCGTAATACAGGCATCCACGCTGCAGGCATCATCATTGCACCTAAAGATTTAACAGATTTGATTCCGGTATGTACTTCAAAAGATTCTGATTTGTGGCTTACACAAATTGAAGGAAGTGTGATTGAAGAAGCCGGGGTTATCAAAATGGACTTCCTGGGTTTGAAAACCCTCAGCATCATTAAGAGTGCACTAGTGCTCATCAAACAAAATCATGATGTAGAAATTGATATTGACGCAATACCATTGGATGATACCAAAACATTTGAACTCTATCAACACGGTGCTACTATCGGTACGTTCCAGTTTGAAAGCGTGGGTATGCAAAAATATTTGCGTGAACTTAAGCCCGATCAGTTTGGCGATTTGATTGCCATGAACGCTCTGTACCGTCCGGGACCGATTGCCTACATTCCCAACTTTATTGACCGGAAGCATGGTAAAGAAGCCATCAGTTACGACTTGCCCGACATGGAAGAATACCTGCAGGAAACATATGGTATTACCGTGTACCAGGAGCAGGTAATGTTGCTGGCGCAAAAACTGGCAGGCTTCAGCAAAGGCGATGCGGATGTATTACGTAAAGCCATGGGTAAAAAGCAAAAAGCCGTGCTGGATAAAATGAAGAAGCAGTTTGTAGATGGCGCAACAGCTAAAGGTCATCCTGCTGATAAGCTTGAAAAAATCTGGACGGATTGGGAGGCCTTTGCACAATATGCCTTCAACAAATCACACTCTACCTGTTATGCGTATGTAGCGTATCAAACAGCTTATCTCAAAGCACACTACCCTGCTGAATATATGAGTGCTGTGTTAAACAACGCAGGCGCTATTGAAAAGATCACCTTCTTTATGGAAGAGTGCAAACGTATGGGCATTAAAGTGCTAGGACCTGATATTAATGAATCACAGATTGGGTTTGCTCCTAACAAAAAAGGTGAAATCCGTTTTGGTTTGGGAGGATTAAAAGGTGTGGGCGAAGCAGCGCTGGAAAGTATTATTGAAGAACGCAACAAACGTGGGCATTTTAAAGATGTGTTTGATTTTATTAAACGCATTAATCAACGCACTGTAAATAAAAAATCATTGGAAAGCCTGGTGTATGGTGGTGCCTTCGATTGCTTCACTGCTTATCACCGTGCACAATATTTTCATGTTATGCCGGGTGATACGGTGAATACATTAGAACGTATCATCAACTTTGGCAACCGATATCAGAATAATATTCAAAGCAACAGTAACACCTTGTTTGGCGAAAGTATGATGATGGAAATTCCTACTCCTAAAATCGCCAATTGTGAAGAATGGACTTTAACCCAAAAATTAGATTTTGAAAAAGAGGTAACGGGCATGTTCATCAGCGGTCATCCGCTGGATCATTTCCGTTTTGAACTCTCGTATTACAAAATCACACCCATTGCAGATTTTAATGAGTTTAAAGAAGCCATTACCCTTCATGCCAATCCGTTTCAGCAGTTTCGGCTGGCCGGTTTGGTAACCACACACAACCAACGGGTGACTAAAACGGGCAAACAGTTTGGCATTTGTACCATTGAAGATTACACAGGCAATACTGAGTTTGCATTATTTGGTGAAGACTTTGTAAAGTTCAAAGATCATTTTACTCCCGGAGCAGTAGTATTTGTAACCGGAACGTTTAAAACACGGTGGAACAAATCAGATGACTTTGAATTTAAAATAAGTTCTGTGTTATTACTGGAAACTGTTAAGCGAACCATGACCCGTCAATTGGTAATTGATGTAGAACCACGTTTCCTGTCAGAAGAGATGGTGCACTTTTTTGAAAAGAACATCAAGAAAAATCCGGGCAAAAGCAGTTTGAAGATCAATCTCTATGAACCGAAAGAAAACTGGAAGATCAGCATCAATACGGTAGAGAAAGGTTTTGAAATGAATGATGATATGGCTGAGTTTTTACTCAACAAACCGGAATTGAATGTGAATGTAGTGGGTGTGTAAAAAATCATATTTTTACGCCGATCTATCTTTAACCCATAAATGCAGTTCATGGCCAAAAGCCCCCATTACTACATCCGTAAATCACACCGCTATCTTGGCGTATTATTAGGTATTCAGTTTTTGTTATGGACCATTGGTGGTTTGTACTTCAGCTGGAGCAATATGGATGAAGTACATGGCGATTTTGAAAAAAAGCATCCGCCCCTGCTTTCTTCCAATGTGCAGTTGGTATCACCATCAGCCATTTTAGATTCCATCAAAGCTATTCACCGGATTGACTCTATTGTTTCCATTCAATTAATTGACATTCTTGGAAAACCGTTTTACCAGGTACGTTGTGTTACCGCATTTAAAAAACAACCGGGCAATACCAATCATGAACAGGATGCGGTACATGCCATGAATCACCTGGCAGATGCAACTACAGGCATCTTACGTGAACCGTTAACCAAAGATGAAGCAGTTGCCGTTGCTGCACAGCATTTCAACGGAACGCCTCAAGTATTAGCCGTTGAACATCTAACCACAGCAGGCAAACATCATGAGTACAGGGAACAACCCTTACCGGCTTATGCTATCACGTTCAAACACCCCAATAACACTACTGTTTATGTTGCCAGTGAATTAGGCACGGTACAGAAATTCAGAAACAAACCCTGGCGCATCTTTGACTTTTTGTGGATGCTGCATACCATGGACTATGAAGGCAGGGATAATTTTGGCAATTTGCTGTTACGTATCTTCTCCATTTTCGGACTGGTAACCGTACTCAGCGGGTTTGTTTTGTTTTTCATCAGCTCTAAGTTCCTTCGCAAGAAAAAAGCATAGCCTCAAAGCTCTTTTCTGCCTTTTGTCAATCTTTCAACAAACAAATTGGCGGAATTTGTTTTTCTTTAAGATATGAAACCTTATCCATCTACCAACCGCATCATTACGGTTGATGCACTTCGGGGGTTTGCACTCCTCGGCATTCTCTTCGCACATTTTATTTTCTGGCATACGGGGGCAGGTCTTCCTCCGGATACTTATTCAAAGTTCAATGACATCGGCAGTCAGATAGCCGGTGCTTTTAATGGCATATTCATCTTCGGTAAATTCTTCACCTTCTTTTCATTCTTATTCGGGCTGAGTTTTTATCTGCAGATGCAAAGCCTGCAACACAAAGAACAAAACTTTGTACTGAGGTATGTATGGCGGCTGCTCATTCTTGGTATCATTGGTCTTATACACCATGTATTGTGGCGGGGCGATATTCTATCCATCTATGTGCCACTTGGTTTTGTTTTGTTGTTTGCAAGAAACCTCAGCAACAAATGGCTGCTCATCATTGCTTTGTTAATATCCTTCAACCTTCCGGCACGTATTATTGAACTGATGCAACTTTTTACATCTGCTACCCCTGCGGCAAATCTCAATGAACCTCCAGAAGGTATGGAAGAAGCAAAGCGTTATTATGAGGTAATTAAAAACGGAACATTCCCGGCGCTCATTGCAGATAACTGGAAAGCACTTGTATCCAAATTTGCTTTTCAATTCAGCAGCGGACGTATTTATATCACCCTCGGCTTCTTTATGCTGGGTGCATATGCCGGCCGTATGAAATGGTTTGAAACTATTGAAGATTCCAAACCCATCATCAAACGCATCTGTAAAACCAGTGGTTTTGCTGCCCTTGCTGTAATTATTATTCCTATTGCATTGTTCATCATCAACAATGCGTTGAAACTCGGATGGGAAAACAACCGGGCTATGACCATGGTGTTCAACTTGCTGGTAGATGCAGCCAATACACTCATGACCCTGTTTTACCTGAGCGGTGTGACCATGCTTATGTACAGGACCCGGTGGCAAAAGATTCTCTACCCAATGGCACCTATCGGCAAAATGGCCTTAACCATGTACTTATCGCAAACATTGTTTGGATTGCTGTTATTCTATCATGTGGGCCTTGGCTGGTTTGAAAAAACTTCACCGGGTATCAACTTCCTGCTGGTATTCCCCGTTTTTACCATTCAGTTGTTATTCTGCCGCTGGTGGTTGCGGCATTTTAACTACGGACCTGTGGAGTGGCTTTGGCGTTCGCTCACATTCGGCAGGTGGTTCCCGCTGAAGAAACAGCAGACTGCCGCTGCCTGATTGGCAAGCATGTCGCCCGGCTTACATTTCAATGCTTATAAACAGGTGTGGATAATGACAGAACATCAGTTTGCCGTAAATGGGCTTAAATTTGCCTTCTTTTCAAAAATAAAAAACAAAGGAAAATAATATGGCATTACAATTAACAGATGCAAACTTCCAAACTGAAGTACTTGCTTCCAACCAATTAAGCGTGATTGATTTTTGGGCAGAATGGTGTGGCCCCTGCCGTGCTATCGGACCCGTTATTGATGAACTCAGCAAAGAGTATGATGGTAAAGTAAAAGTGGGTAAACTCAATGTAGATGAAAACCCGCAGGTGAGCATGAACTATGGCATCACTTCTATCCCTGCTATTCTGTTTGTAAAGAACGGACAGGTAGTGGATAAACTGGTAGGCGCTCAACCCAAAGCCAACTTCGTTAAGAAGATTGAGCAACATATGTAATTACAAGCTTACATTTTAATAAAAGCCCGTTTCAGTAAATGAAACGGGCTTTTCATTTTTGGTCGGCACCGCAGGTCAGACCAAACATGAAAAACATTGATGTTACCGGCAAAAGTGCAAATGGCATCGTCCCTTGCGTCGCACACATCAGGGCAATTGCAGTTCCCATCAAAACTCAAAAACTTCTTTTATATCTCTGAAATAGCGATAGTCTTCCTTTCCCAAGTAGCTTACTCTTGCAGCGACATACTTTTTCATTTCAGAATAATTACTATGATAAAACTCTGAAACCTTTATAACCTTTTTACCGTTTATAAACAGATAGAGATACTCATAACTTCTGCCTTTGGAGGGCACAAGGCTGGTTTTGTAACCCTCAAAATCGCTCCACTTATATATTTGTGAAAAACTGAACCCAAAGTAGGTTTTATACCTGATCCCTTCATTGCTAAGATGTGCAGAAATGGTCTTTGTTCTTATTTCCCCAAAAAACAACCATAGCCATACAAAGAGAAAGAAGAAAATAACCACAACTATAATGGTATCTTTTTCATTTGCTTGTTTGAAAAACACAACATAGATCAACAGCAGCAAAATATATGTCATTGCCAAAAAGCATGCTAACATCAAATAAGACCAAAACCTGAACCTTGATTTCATACCGATTTATTACGCTTAAATTTAGAACATTATGTTATTTGATTACTTATCCTGATTTATTCACATTCATTCAACAATCCGTTAAACCTTCATGATAATTAACCATCTATATTTAATTTCATAATAATTAATAAACAATCAATACCACTGCATGCAAGCTACCACTCTTACAACCATCTCCCTCAGCCATCATGGTTTTGCCGAAAAGCTATTGCAGCCCGAAACCAATCATCACCTGTTAATAAGTACCAAAGCGTTTCAGCCGGGTGATGTTATTACAAATTTCAGCGCTGCAGCAACACATCGCCAACCGTCCCGCTATACCGTACAGGTGGGCGAAGACCAACACATCATCCTGGCACCGGAGTTTCTGCAATACATCAACCACAGTTGCCACCCCAATGCATTTTTCAATACTACCACCATGGAGTTAACGGCGTTGCAACCCATTGCTCCGGGTGATGAGTTTACTTTTTTCTATCCCTCTACCGAATGGGATATGGCAGAACCCTTTCAATGTTTGTGCGGAACTACCCAATGCATTGGAGTTATTAAAGGAGCACGTAGTATTGATGCCGCCGTTCTCAATCGTTATTCGCTCACAGATTTTATTCAATCAAAACGTGCACAGCTCAACGATTAATTTATAACTTAGAGTATGCTTTCTAACCCATTGCATTCATTACCCTCCACGGAGCATCCATATTTTATTTGGGTGTTGGCTCCTCATCTGATCACCAACGATCCCAACATTGATTATTATTACGATTTCTCACAAAGCATAGAAGAATACACACGGGTATTTGAAACCTTGCAATTACAATGGAAATGGCAGCCCGTAACCATTCATAATTACAAAACAGTGATTGATGAAATTGCTGTAACCAAAAATTTTCAAACTCCCATTGTCTTAAACCTCTGCGATGGCGATGAAGTAAACGGCACGCCGGGAGTTTCTGTGATTCACTACTTAAAAGAAAAAGGACTCATTTATACCGGTGCTGAACCTGCGTTTTACGACAACACAACTTCTAAAATCATTATGAAAGAGTTGTTTGATAAAGCAGGCATCAGTCATGCAGCATGGGCACCTATTCACCACAGTGAGCAAAAACTGGAAGGTATTTGTGAAGCAATAGGCACTCCGCTTATTGTAAAACCGGCCGTAAGCGGTGGCAGTATGGGCCTGGGCGTAAAGAATGTAGTGCAAAACAATGAAGCCTTGCATGCATTGGTACAAGAACTGTTTACCGGTTACCGTGGCTGGGATTTTACTTTTGGCGGATTGGTAGCTGAACAGTTCATTAACGGACCGGAGTACACCGTCTTCATCAGTGGATCTTACATGCACCCCCGCAGCAAACGTGTTTATGTTCCCGTAGAACGCATCTTTCATAAAGACTTACCGGATACTGAAAAATTTTTATCCTTCGATCGGCTTTGGGAAACCTATGAAGCTGAAAAAGCATTGGGCCAGCAGGAAGATGAAGATTTTTATCAATATGCCTTACCTCCTGCATCTCTGCACAAAAAGATAACTGATCTCAGTTGGAAAGCCTATTGTGCGGTAGGTGGTACCGGTTATGGTCGTGTGGACATACGTATGGATAAAGCAACCGGTAAACTCTATGTGCTGGAAGTAAATGCTCAATGCGGTTTAAGTGAAGACGAAAATTATACTTCCATTGGCGCCATTGTTCGTTTGGGTCATGAGAAATATGCCAACCTCATTCTTCATATATTGCAGGATGCTTTGCAGCGGCATACTGTAAAACAAAGAAAAACTGTTGCCGTGCGTCAGGAGCGTGCTTAATTATGAAGATTTGTGTTCTGCAACCTGATTATTCCACTTCGGCTGTTGATTACCAGTATTATGATCCGCCAAGAAACCTCAGCCATTTATGGCCCGAAGCTGAGTTTCATCATGTGTTTCTCAACAAACTCACTACCTACAAACAACTTCTGGAATTAAGCAAACAGGGCTTTGATTGTTTTGTGAATTTATGTGAAGGTTACCTGGAATGGGAAGTTCCTTCCATTGATGTGATTTATACATTGGAACTTTTAAATCTTCCGTTTACAGGGCCCAACACATTATTGTACGATCCTCCCAAAGAACTGATGAAGTATGTAGCCTATACAGAAGGTGTAGCTACGGCTGAATATGCATTGATTGAAAGTACAGATGACTTAGAAGCACAAACCAAACATCTCTCCTATCCCTTATTCATCAAACCTGCAAAGGCAGGAGATAGTTTAGGTATTGATGAAAAGAGTAAAGTGAACAGTTTGATTGAACTGCAGCATCAATGCAATCACTTACTCAAAGAATATCCGCAGTTATTGGTGGAGCAGTACATTAAAGGAAGAGAGTTTACCGTTTTGGTGGCAGCTGATGCGCATAATGAAAAGAAGTGCCGGGTATTTCAACCCATTGAATATATTTTCCCGGAAGGGAGAACCTATAAAACCTATGCACTCAAAACATCTGAGCTGCATCCGGAAAGCAATATTGCAGTTACTGACCCTTCCATTAAACAACATTTAACGGAAGCCGCTCAACGCATCTTCCGCAGTTTTGGTGGTGTTGGTTATGCCCGCATGGATTTTCGCATGGATGAAGTAGGCAAGATTTATTTCCTCGAAATCAATTTCACCTGTTCGGTATTTTACAAAGATGGTTATGAAGGCAGTGCTGATTATATTCTGAAACTGGACGGCATTGGTCAAACCGGTTTTTTAAAACATATCGTGGAAGAAGGTATTGCCCGCCACCGGCGCCGGCAGAAGAAGTATAAAATGAAGGGCAACAGCATTGCAGGCTTCGGCATTTATGCAACCCAATCTATTGCTAAAGGTGAAGTGATCTTTAAAGGAGAAGAACGTCCGCAACGCATCGTTACCAAACGTTTTGTAGAGCAAAACTGGCTGCCGGAAGAAAAGCTCTTGTTCAAACATTATGCTGTTCCCCTGAGCGAAGAAGTGTATGTTTTGTGGGATAATAACCCTTCAGAATGGGCACCCCAGAATCATTCCTGCGATCCCAATACCGCTTATATCGGACTTAATTTGGAAGCGATCCGTCCCATTTTACCGGGCGAAGAACTCACAATGGACTACGCCCACCTTCTCAATGACAGCGCCGAAACCTTTGAATGTCAATGCGGTGCCGCTAATTGCCGAAAAATTATTGCAGGCCCCAAAGGAAACAATGTCACCTCGAGGGAACAAAATTTCAGGAAAGCTTAACCGCCGGGCCCGCCTTCTTCTCCTTAAATTTGCACCGTACTCTGCTACCCAGCCGGTGGTTCCAAACTTACACTACAACCCATCGCCGATTATATTTTGATTGGCACTAAACCCCGGCAATTCTGCAAAGTCTATTGTTGAACGATTTAAAGGAAAAGGACACCCGTATGCCCGGCACATGGATTATACAGACGATTTTACGAAAGCACAAGTACCAGTTGCTGCTTACCTACAGCCTGTTTGCTATTGAAATGCTGGGGCTCTTAATGCGTCCCTATTTTTTGGGCGAGGCCGTAAACGGATTGATTCAGGGTTCATACAACGGATTGTTCTTCCTGGCAGGAGCTCATTTGTTGTGGGTGGTAACAGGCACAATCCGTCACCTTTACGATTCCAGAACCTACTCTGAAATTTATACCTCACTGGTTACCCGTTTAATGACCCGTAACCGCAACAAAGATGTTTCAAAACTCAGCGCCCATTCCACACTTTCAAGAGAGTTTATTGATTTCCTTGAGTTTGATTTAAACTATGTAATTGAAGCCGTTTACAATATTATCGGTTCATTAATCTTACTCTGCTTTTATGATGCGCAGGTGGTTTTGTTATGCATGACCATGATGATTCCAGTAAGCATTGCCAGTTATTTTTATGGCAAACGCATGCGAGTGCTGAATAAAAAAAAGAATGATGAACTGGAGCAGCAGGTAAATGTATTAGCCACAAAAAATACGCACCGCATTCACCAGCATTACAATGAACTGCGTAAATGGCAAATCAAGATCAGCAACCAGGAAGCGTGGAATTTCGGGGTGATGGAATTACTGGTAATGGTGATCATAACAGTATCACTCATCATTTCCTCTAAAGCCAATGGTGCTACCATGCAGGCAGGTGATTTGATTGGTATCTACACCTACATCCTCAAATTTGTAAGCGGACTCGATACCATACCTTATATGATTCAACGCCTTGCTTCGTTGAAAGACATCATTCACCGGGTAGAAGAAAGCGGCGATACAGATGAAAAAGAATTTGAACCTGAACCGGTGCTGAGTGAAGTAGCTTAATGTTTCACTTCCATTACATCAGCAGGATTATGCTTATGACGGAACAGTACTGCAAATAAAACAGCTACCACCAACGCATAAGCCGCAAAAGCAATCCAGATGCCATACCAGTCTTTAGCACCATTGCCATCTGTATAAAAGCGGTCAATCACCACACCACTTATAGCACTGCCAAAGAACGCACCAAAGCCATTGGTCATCATCATAAACAATCCCTGTGCACTGGCACGTATCTGCGGAGAACTTTGTGTTTCCACAAATAAAGAACCGGAGATATTAAAGAAATCAAAAGCAAGACCATATACAATACAGGAAAGGATGATCATCCACAACCCTTCAGCCGGATTACCATAGGCAAACAAACCGAAACGGAGCACCCAGGCAATCATACTGAACAGCATCACATTTTTTATACCAAAACGACGCAACATAAAAGGTATCGCCAGGATAAATACCGTTTCAGATATCTGGGAAATAGACATAATGATCGCCGGGTATTTTACAGCGATTGTGTCCTTGTAAGCATCTACTTTATCAAAATCATGCAGGAATGTATCTCCATAAGCATTGGTTAATTGCAAAGCAGCTCCCAGCAACATGGCAAAGATGAAGAACAGCGCCATCTTCCATGTTTTAAAAAGAGCAAAGGCTTTTAAACCCAGCGCTTCTACCAATGAACCTGCTTTTTCAGTAATCATTCTTGGCGGACATGCCGGTAATGTAAATGCATAAATACCCAAACCCAATGATGCAGCAGCAGCCACATAAAACTGGGCCGAGGAAGTTTCAATATGCAGCAAACTCACAATCCACATGGCTACAATAAACCCGATGGTACCCCAAACACGGATCGGAGGAAAATCTTTGATCACATTTCGATCGGCGGTTTTTAAAGCATTGTAGGAAACAGTATTGGTCAAAGCAATGGTAGGCATATAAAAAACCATGTTCAATAACATGACCCAGAAAAAGGAAAAGGGATTTTCTACTATTGGAATGCAAAACAAAACCACAGCACCCATAATATGGCAAATACCCAGCAGGCGTTCGGCATTAATATATTTATCAGCAATAATACCGGCAATGGTTGGGGTAAAAATGGCCGAAATGCCCATAGTTGAAAAAATGGCTCCAAACTCAGCGCCACCCCATCCTTTATTCTGAAACCAATAAGCACCGATGGTAATTAACCAGGAACCCCAGATAAAGAACTGCAGAAAACTGAGAATCGTTAAGCGGAATTTTAAATTCATTACAGAAGGTTTAGTTTGTAGTATCCTTTAAAAACGAAAGATAAATGTTTTTACAACACAGGCAGCATCAGGCAAAACCCTTCTGTCTATCCTGAAAAACAGCGCCATCCAAATACAGATTCAGCTTCACAAAATCATTTCAACTGTACCTTGTCATCAGAACCTTGAATGCTGTTTCTTGTGTTGAAATCAGTACTTTCACAGCTACAACCATTTCTATGAAGATGTTGAAGAACATTTTATTGTTTGCTTTACCGCTCATTGCCGTTTTACCTGTACAATCACAGAAAGTAAAGCCGTTAACACAACAGGAAAACGCCGGTAATTTTCACCGTTGCGGCACGCAGGCAGTTTGGGACAAAGCAGTTCAAAGAAACCCGCAATTGGTACAGCAACGTAATTCGCTCCAACAGCAGGCAATAGAACAGTACCAACGCATCCGGCCAACACTTCGTACGGATGCTGTTTATATAATCCCGGTTGTGGTACATGTGGTACTCACCCAACCATCGCTTGTTACGGATGCACAGATTCAATCACAGATAGATGTATTAAATGAAGATTACGCCGGTCTTAATGCCGACTCCATCCGCATTCCGGCCGCTTTCAAATCAAGATTTGGCAAAGGCAATATCCGTTTCTGCCTCGCCCGCCGTGATCCGGCAGGTGATGCCACCAATGGTATTGTTAGAGTAACATCCAATGTACAATCTGTTCCCGGCGATGGTGATCCTGTTAAGTTTACCTGTAATGGCGGCAGTGATGCATGGGACCCTGAACGGTATCTCAACATCTGGGTTTGCCAGATGCCCACGGGCTTTTTAGGTTATTCTTTTTTTGCAACTGATCCTTTAAGTGATCATCCGTTGAATGAGCGTGGGTTTGTAAACAGCTTCCGTGCTTTTGGTAAAGGCGGTACTGCTGTTGCACCCTTTAATTTAGGAAGAACGGCGACACATGAGATCGGTCACTTCTTCGGACTCAATCATATCTGGGGTCCAAATAATTGTGACAACAATCAATCCTGTGCCGATGATGATGGAGTGAACGATACACCGGTTCAATTCAAATGCAACTTTGGAGCACCACGTGCTGATTCTGTAATTACTGATCAATGCCAGGCTGCTGCACCAGGCATCATGTGGATGAACTATATGGATTATGTAGATGACCGTGCCATGGTAATGTACACCCCCGGGCAATATTCCACTATGGAAACGAATCTGCTCGGCATCAATTGGATGGCCCAGCTCATCAACTCCAATGGTTGTACCCCTGTACCATCTAACAGCAGGGACATCCGCTTTGAACGTTTCCGTGATTTGTTTTACGATCTCTGTGGCAGCAGCAGCAATTTCATCTACAACTGTAACAATACGTATCGCCCATTCATAACCGTTAGAAATACCGGTACTGATACAGTTCGTACACTTACCGTTGCTGCACGTTTTGGTAACGGAGCCATTACAACGACTAATTTTACAGGAACCATTGTGCCACAAAGCACCACTAATATTACGCTCAACCCCATGACCCTGAGTACGGGCGTTAATGCTAACCTCACGGTTTATACCATCAACCCTAACGGAAGTGCGGATCAGAAACCTTCCAATGATACCGGGAAACTGGCAGGAGTTGTTTATCCCGTTGTGAACCTTCCTTACACGGAAGGATTTGAAAATGCAAGCTTCCCTCCTGTTTTATGGCAAAGAATCAATACCGATGGATTTATTACCTGGGAGCGTACCACCCGTGCTTCCAAAACGGGAACAGCTTCCATGTTCATCAACAATTACGATTATGACCGTAACGGCAATAGCGACTGGATGTACTCTCCCCTGTTGCCCGTAAAAGGAAAAGACTCTGCGTTCCTCACCTTCCAGGTGGCAGCAGCTACGTTTAATGTTCCGAACCTGGCTAATAACCCGGTGGATACACTCGAGGTTTTGGTAACAACTGACTGTGGCGCTACCTATCAATCTGTTTATAAAAAATGGGGACAGCAATTGGTAACAACCGGTAATGTAGCGGTGGATACAGGTTATGTACCATCGGCCCTGCAATGGCGTAAAGACTCTGTATTCCTGGGAGATTTCAGTAACCTGCTGCCCGATTTTGCGCAGGTGGTGATTCGCAACACTACCAACTATGAAAACAATATCTATATTGACGACATCAATATCTATACAAAAGAAGTGAATCCGAACCTGAAGCGAAAAGGCATTATGGCTACGCCGAACCCCTTCCGTAATACAGTGCTCTTACAGCAATACCCAACACCTATCAACATGGAGTTTGTAAATGTTTATGACCATATGGGCCGTTTGGTTTGGCAGAAAAGAATTGCACTGGGCAACATCGGTAATACCTTGGGGCCTAATAACCTGCTGCTGGATCTGAGCCATCTCAGTTCCGGCGTGTACACTTTACAGGTAGTATACCGGGCGGCCCCCACTCAAACGCTTAAAGTGGTAAAACTGCATTAAGATCATTCGTTTCACTTACTCATATCAGCGTAACTTTGCAGAGAGTTACGCTTTTTTGTAGCTCCGATTGAACATTAACAATTACGTATCATGATTTCATCCATCATCACGTCTGCAACAGACAGCTCCTTAAAAAGAATTGCTGACAAAGTTTACAATAACGAACGCATTACAGAAGAAGAAGGAATACTCCTGTTTGAAAAAGGAGAGCTTTCTTTTGTGGGCGCCCTTGCTAATTATGTGCGGGAGCGTTTGCACGGAGATACTACTTACTTTAACCGCAACTTTCATATTGAACCGACCAATGTATGTGTGTTCAGTTGCAATTTCTGTTCTTACTCCCGCCTGTATGCCAAACGGGAAGATGGCTGGGAACTGAGTATTGAGCAAATGCTGCACATGGTAAAAAAATACGATGGTGTTCCGGTAACGGAAGTACATATTGTAGGTGGTGTACATCCTAAAATGGATTTGAAATTCTTTGCAGATTTATTGAAGGCCATTAAAGAACATCGTCCTGATTTACATATCAAAGCCTTTACTGCTGTGGAATATGATTATATGTTCCGTAAAGCAAAAGTAAGTGTGGAAGAAGGGCTCAAATTTTTAATTGATGCAGGATTGAATTCTATACCCGGCGGTGGTGCAGAAATTTTTCACCCGGAAATACGGGAGCAGATCTGTGCCGATAAAGTGGATGGTGATGGCTGGCTGAAGATTCATGAAACAGCACACCAACTGGGATTGCACAGCAATGCCACCATGCTGTACGGACATATTGAAAAGTTCTGGCATCGTATTGATCATATGAGCCGCTTAAGAAATCTGCAGGATGCAACAAAAGGTTTTCAAACCTTTATTCCCCTCAAGTTCCGCAACCAGGATAATGACATGAGCCATATTGCTGAAAGCACCGTGGTGGAAGACATGCGTATGTATGCCATTGCCCGCCTGTTCATGGATAATTTTCCGCACCTCAAAGCCTATTGGCCCATGCTTGGCCGTCATAACGCACAAATGACCCTTAGCTTTGGTGTAAACGATATTGACGGCACCATTGATGACACCACTAAAATTTACAGCATGGCCGGCAGTGAAGAACAAACGCCTACCATGACTACAGAACAGTTAGTGGCATTGATTAAACAGGCAAAACGCAAACCCGTTGAAAGAGATACCTTGTACAATGTAGTGAAAGATTACAGTGATGTAACTGTGGCAGAGGAAGCAGGGTTTTCTAGTAACTGAAATTAAAAAGGCAATTGTAAAAGGGTTTCTTGAAGGAGAAGCCCTTTTTTTATTTGTCTCCATGTAATGCGATAATGGGAGCCTTTTAAACGATACACTTACTGCCCGTGATAAACCTCCACTGCAAGCAGCTCAAAGTGATTGTCTTCTTTTAGCAGGTATAACTCCCGCCAATGACTGAATGCAATTTTGAAATGGGGATGGTAGTACTGTAACCTGATCGTTTGGTCGTTTTTCATTTGATTTTCAGTTTAATTTTTACCAAGAAGGTACGTATATTTATGAGTTGGCTGTTATTTTAAACGACATCCCGTAAACATTGAAGGAATCAAAAAACATAACACTTTTACTCATACCCTATTTAACTATTTGCGGTACACTTTATCATGTTGCCTATTGGGACACATTTAATCTAAATGGACTGCTTTATATATCTGCTT
This sequence comes from Lacibacter sp. MH-610, assembly GCF_045780045.1. Classification (NCBI taxonomy): domain Bacteria; kingdom Pseudomonadati; phylum Bacteroidota; class Chitinophagia; order Chitinophagales; family Chitinophagaceae; genus Lacibacter; species Lacibacter sp. MH-610. The sequence continues at coordinate 2,177,249 of NZ_CP116002.1, read as the reverse complement.
CCGACATAATAAAATCAGCAACTCAACCAGTAATAATTGTTTTTCTATCATCAATAGTCACATTAATATTTGCTCATTATATATTGCGTATTGACGTTGTATTTCCTCAGGGAGCAGGCAAATCAACTTCCTTTGGCAAAAAAGTAAATTCTGACATCGGAATATTTATCTCACTGCTTATTTGGGCGACAGTTGTTATACTACTCTACTACAACAGCAACCCTTATAGATGGACACATTGGGTATATATTACGGCAGCCCCATTTTGGATATTTTTATTTAACAGACAATTTCTGATAAACGAAATATCGGATAGCAAGATTAGGATGCTGACAATTCAATGTTTAATCTATCTCCCTCTATTTTCATTTGCAACTGGCAAACACGACAGCGAACTTATTTATAAGAACTTAAAATATAAATACGTCAAAAGTATTTCTACAAACGTAACAACGATAACAAAGACAGATACTCTTAAATTCATTGGTGCCTCATCCCAGACACTTTTTTTGACAGACCTAAAGAATGAAACTATTTTCATCATAAATAATCAGATTGACACATTAATATTAGTTGACAATAAATAACAACAGCCTACTTCCCAGCAACGTCTCCCACATTAATCAGTTGACCATATGTATAAAGCCTGATGGGGACGTTGCGTCACTATTTGCACAATGATTAACTTTATTACATGCCCGTAAAAACCACGATCCCCTTTCGTGAAGGAATTTTTTCAATCACTTTCACTTGTACTGATTGGTTGCCGTTAATTAAAATAGTAAACGGTTACGATATAATTTACAAGTGGTTTGATCATTTAAAAGCAAAAGGGCATTTTATCAGCGGCTATGTAATTATGCCCAATCACGTACATGCCTTGATTGGGTTCAGCGCATCCAACCAGGATATCAATACAATGATCGGTAACGGCAAAAGATTCATGGCCTATGAAATTACAGATCGGTTAAAGGCAGACGGACAGATTGATTTACTGGCAAAGATGAAGAGTAACATAGAAGCCAGTCGAAAAGCGAACCGGAAACAACACAATGTATGGGAGCTATCATTTGACTGGAAGCATTGTGAAACAGAAGCATTTATTCTTCAAAAACTTGACTATTTTCATGCAAATCCTTGTACAGGCAAATGGAACTTATGTGTAAATCCGATCGATTATGTACACAGTTCAGTAAAATTTTATGCAACAGGTGAACAGGGTATTTATCTTGTAACGGGGTACAAGGAATTATTGAATATTGATTTAACAAAAGGAAATTGATTTGGTAATTTTAACGCAACGTCCCCACCAGCTTTGCACTTTTACTCAACAATTTAAATCGGGAGACGTTGCTGAGAAAGAAGGAATTATTGAATATTGATTTAACAAACGGAAATTGATTTTTTTAACGCAACGTCCCCACCAGCTTTGCACTTTTACTCAACAATTTAAACCGGGAGACGTTGCTGAGAAAGGAAAGGAAAATCTATTGAGACAATTGTATTCTAATGACAAGCCACAAACCACTTAAGAGCATATCGCACAATTTTAGTCATTCGTTTATCAGTTTGATGAATTACATAAATGATGACTACTTTCTTGGACATTTATTAAAGCAATCAAGACAGACAAAAATTAGCAGGCTAACTGTTGACATACTACGGAAGACCGCTGAACCTTCGGAATTATTGACCAAGCCTGTATTGACATCAGTTGAACACTACATAAAGTGGTTTCCGGAATTGGTAAAGAATAGCGGGTCAACTATGGATTTTATAAGTTCTGCAATTTTGACTGTGGAGTTTGAGTTGGAAAAGACCAGACCACATTCAATTCATAAAGACATTTTTGAAACCCCGTTCACTTGCGAAATGACAATAGTTGACGATAGAGGAAAAGAATACAAGCATAAACACGTAGGTTGGTGGTATCCGGAGACGTAAAGACTACAGCCAACAGTGCATTGGCAATATGGCGGGGCGAAGTGCAAGCATTGTGAAACAGAAGCATTTATTCTTCAAAAACTTGATTATTTTCATGCAAATCCTTGTACTGGCAAATGGAACTTATGTGTAAATCCGATTGATTATGTACACAGTTCAGCAAAATTTTATGCAACAGGTGAACAGGGTATTTATCTTGTAACGGGGTACAAGGAATTATTGAATATTGATTTAACAAACGGAAATTGATTTTTTTAACGCAACGTCCCCACCAGCTTTGCACTTTTACTCAACAATTTAAACCGGGAGACGTTGCTGAGAAAGGACAATAGAATTAACAATAAACATTAGTATTTTTAATCAGCATTTGTACCAAGCTGACGGATTTCAAATTCTGCCACAAACACAAATGCTTCAACGTTAGGTGTAATTTTCAAAAAATGACCCGATCCAATTTATTATATGTTCTGTTTATATTGATACTTCTTTCATGTAGTTCAAATACATCGACAGACAAACAACAAAATAACTTAGACACTACGTTTAATGGCTCAGACAGCGACTCAAAACTATCTACCGACACTACCTTAATTGGCAAACAGCAATATGCTAATATCATACGAGTATATGAGCGGCTTGACACAGTCTATATCGACGTTGACTATATCCAGTTTCTTACTGGTGACGCCGCAATAGAAGCAGCAAAAAAAGCCAACGAAGCAGACACCTTTATCACAGCAGAGGGAAAACTTGATTTTGCAGTGCCCAATGACTACTTTATAGTAAATGAAAGCAGGAAAATCCGACACCTTCCACTTGCTAAGAATTGCACATTTGACCTACTACATAACCCCGACCGACTACATCCTATTAAGGACAACTCATTAAAAAGTCTAAAAATAATCTATACCGACAGCCCATTCATATTGACAATAAACAGCGAAGGGCTTGTTATAAATATAAAAGAAGTATTTCTACCGTAAAACATACACCTACTTCCCAGCAACGTCTCCCACATTAATCAGTTGAGCAAATGTATAAAGCTTGGCGAGGACGTTGCGTCAGAGTTCCCTTACTCCCCCACCGCCACTCATCTCCTACCATAGCCTTTTATAAATAACTGAACCCTTCATTTCAAAAAACAAAACCACACTGTTGGATAGCATCAGAAATGCCATTAACTTTGAATTTCAAAGCACTTTTTAAAAACTCAACTATGACTGCAAAAAATCCTTTTACAATGCCGCCGGTTAACAGGTTCACGCTCTTCATCTTTATGCTGGCGGGTGCTGTTATTGGTTTAGGTATCATTACCTTATTTGTTTTTACCGTTGATCATCCTGATCCCGCCTGGCCGGCTTACTGGAGAGTAAGACCGTTGATCATTACCCCGCTTGCTGCTGCCGCAGGAGCAGCTGCTGTATACCTGTTTAACCTGGTAATGCCGAAAACAGGCTGGTTAAAAATGGTTACCATTGTTTTGAGCTTGATCGGCTTTCTCATTTCACTATGGCTGGGCATTGTAGTTGGCCTGGACGGTACACTCTGGAACTAAACTGCGTTGTTTGCAAAAGCTGTATCAACGGAATGCTGTAATTTGTTGTATGCAGGCAGCGCTATCAAATGGCAAAATCATTACAGTTCGTACGTTTCAATTACAGGATTGTACAGCATTAAGCCGTTACCTTAATCAACTGAGCGACGCAACAAAGCAGCGCTTTGCACCCCATGATTTTGATGAACAAAGTATTGAGCAACTGTATCAAAACCCATCTTCCTATATCGGCTTTCTTGCATTGGATAACAATGAAACCATTATTGCCTATGCGGTTGTAAAAATCGGACACCTGTCTTATGAAGTTGATCGTTTAGCTGCTTATGGATTACAACCTCATCCCTTAACCGATGCTGTTTTGGCGCCTTCTGTTGCAGATGCCTGGCAGGGAAGCGGCATCGGCAGTGCTATGATGCAACATATCAAAGAGCAACTGTTGAAGTTTGGCATTCAGAGAATTTTTCTTTGGGGCGGCGTACAGGCAACCAATGTACAGGCCATAAATTTTTACGGAAAACATCAGTTCACCCAACTGGGTGTATTTGAATATAAAGGAAGCAATATAGATATGGTTTGCTGCTTAACGTAACAAGGTAACGGTTCCCTTTACAATACGCTGTTCATTATTCTGAATATTGGTAAAACGGATGCGGTAGGTATAAATGCCGGGATCAAGTGCAAGCCCCTGCTGTGTACCATTCCAACCTTCAAATGCATTGGTACTTGTAAATACAACCTGGCCCCAGCGGTTATATACCTGCATACTGAAATCCTTTACATACAATGCACCACTGATGCGGAAGAGATCATTCAGGCCATCACCGTTGGGAGTAAAAGCAGAAGGGATATAGATGTTACAGATGGTTTCAGTTAATACAAAAGTACTGCTGCTTGTACCGCAACTATTGGTAACACGCACATCATAAGTACCGGGCTTTGTGGCACGAAAAACAGAATCAGTACTTCCATCCTGCCAGAGGAACTCCAATCCATTACCATTTGCTTCAGGGTTCAGCAGTTTTACATCCCCTGCACAAATAGTAGTACTTACAACAGATAGAGAAACCGGTGGCGAATTCACTGCAATTACCGCCAATGCAGGAAAAGCACAGAAGGAAGCACCAGGTGTAAAAGTATAAGTAGTAGTTGCCTGGTTGTTGATTACCGGCGACCATGTTCCGCTGATTCCATTTACAGATACAGTGGGCAAAGGATTGATGACTGTTCCTTTACAAATCGTATCCGGCAGAAAGAACAAAGGTCTTGCAGCAGGTGTAAACACAACAGTACCGGTTGCTGCAGTACTGGAACATCCTGTTGCGGTGTTGGTAATAACAACTGAATACACACCGGCAGTTGACGGCTGAAAGGAAGCTGCATTACCCGGGGCCGGAGCACCACCGGGAACCGTCCAGTTATAATTATAAGTACCGGCAGTGCCCGGTGTTGCAACTACCGTTGAAGGATTCGCTTCGCAGGTTGTAAAGCTGTTAACGCTTACCGTTGGATTATCATTAGCAATCACTGAAAAACGAACCGAACGTTGTGTACCGCAAAAATCTGTATAGCTGCAGGTAATGGTTTCATTGCCGATTACATTAAAAGTAGACTGGTTCGCTGTACTGGTACCACGGCTCCAGGAATAGTTGGTACCGGGCGTTGGTGCTGTAAGTGTGAATGTTTTACCAATACAGGCATTGATGACGTTATTATTGTCAGGCGTTACACGTAACTGCTGCAGGTTAGAGTTACCACCGGTAGAACCTGCTACACTCCAAAACACAATTGCATTATTATTAAACCGCTCCAGCAAATGATTGCGGGTGGAAGTGGCCCGTTTTTCATTATCAAAAAAAACAGTAAGCCTTTGTGATGCTGCTGAAATGTATTCCCATTCAATGCTGATATCATGCCATTGATCATCTTCCACATTATTACAATTACCGGTAAGACAAACAGGCGTGGTAAAACCATCTGTAATATTGCCGCTTGCATTGAGCTGACCATTTGAATAGATGCCGGTATGATCCTGTGGTATATCATTCCAGCCGGCACCGTTATCCCAGGTATCAAATTCAACCACTAAAGAATTGTTGATGCCAGAAACACCCAAACCACTGCCCACTGTTAATGGTGGCAAACAGGCATTGTTCAACATAAAAGCAAAACCATCAGCACCCGCAGCATCTTTTGAACCAAAGTTGAGCTGAAACCTGATTGTAAAGTTCTTGGTGAGATCCACCGGGTAATAATTGGTGATGATGCCTGCCTGTGATAATGCATCAGGTGTGATGGTATAAGAAAAAGGACCTGATTGAACGGCACTGCCCTGTGTAGTGAATTGCTGAGCTTCACAGGTTACATGAAAAACAAAACTTAAAACAAGCAACAAATAAATCTTCATCATATACTTCCTGATCGTCGATGGATATCAAATGTAACTCATACAGCCAATAATTTCAATCACAACCGGTGAACTTGTTATAAACGGAAAATAAAAAAGTTTAAGTTTTCAATCAACTTGAAAGCTTGATAAGAAGCATAAAAAAACCTCCGGAAGTCCGGAGGTTCTGTGGGAGCTACTGGGATCGAACCAGTGACCCCCTGCTTGTAAGGCAGGTGCTCTAAACCAGCTGAGCTAAGCTCCCGTTCAAGGGAGTGCAAAGATAAGGGCTGAAAGTTTTTTACAAAATTTTTCTTGTAATTATTTCTGATAAGAAACAGGAATGATGATACTTACCGCACCAGCTTTGCCTGTAATTCATCCCCCGTCATTACTGCTGAACGTGGACGGATAAAATCGGCCGGATAACGCATGAAATAACGGCGCAGGATTCCGAGGAATTCAGGATAATCTTTTAAACGGATACCTCTTGATTTTACGGCTACATAAAATGCAAGACCAAAACTTACGAGGAAGTTTAATAAGCCGATCAACAATACACCGGCAACAATGGTGAAAAGATATTTCAACGGCACCTGGTGATCTAATCCATAAAAGCCAATGGCCGTATTACCTGCAGAGATGGTGATATGACGAATATCAAAAGGCAGGCTGAGCATTTTGCCAAAAGCGCCGGCCATACCCAGGAAAAAACCGAGTGAAATACTGCCTGCAAGAGAACCGAGATTATTTTGAACCGTGTTTACAAGGTAACGCAGTTGTTTCTTTCCTAATGTTTGCGTTAATACGGGATGAAACCGTAACCGGTCTGGCAGTTGTGCATACACCACATAATTTTCAACCCAGCCTGCAATCAAACCACTGAGGAAAAGAAAGAAACCGGTAAAGCAGGCATACAATAAAGCGAGACTTTGAAAAGGATGTTGTGCCTGCAGCAATGCATCCGCTTCAGCACCGGTAGCAATTTTTACCCCGGTGGCAGCATCAAACAAACGGGCCAGTAAATAGGTAAGCGGAAATACCACCAACAGGTTTCCTGTAAAAGAAGCAATCTGGCTGCGGCAGGTACGGGCAATGGTCAGAGCAAGATTGTATAAATCCGGGCGGCCGGTAAATTTTGTACTATCTAAGGATGCAGCAATAGCCGACGCTGTAAATGCCGGCTGCTTGGTAGCAAGTGTAGAACCAGTACTCTGCATGAGAATAAATCCTGCTGAATAGTTGGTACTGTACAGCATACCCTGCCAGAAAGGAGTAAGTGCTAACTTGCCCAGGAGGTTTTTAAATACAGCTACAAACGAAACAATAAAGCCACCACCCAGTGCACTACGGAATAGTTTATAAAAATCTTTACGGCTGACAGCAATAAAATTCTCACCACGTTTACCACCATGCTCCGCAATCTGGTAAGCCAATAAGCCAAGGTTCTGTGAAAGAAATTCACCAATACTGTTCTTTCGGTTCTGGTTGCGGATGACGGTGATGAAATAATGTACAAAGCGCTGGGTATTGAAAACATTATCACCATCTAAAGCATCCAGCAGCATAAACATACGTTCTACGTGCTGCTCCATACGGGTGAGTAAAAATGTTTCAGCAAGACTGGTTCCGTTTTCTTTACGGTCATCTTTCAACCACTTGATACTTTGCAGACAGTTATGCAGGGCTTCTGCAATATTCTCCATTAAGAGCTTTTGCTCGTGCGCCTGTAAACTGGTTTGCTTTCGCTCCAGCATCATATTAATGAGCCGGTTCTGCTCAATAAAAGGGAAAGCCCCGTCATTCCATTGATCATAACGGCCGGTTACTTCATTTTCAAGTCCCATCATACTCAAACGGTAAGAAAGGATTTGCAAAGAATCATTCAATTGATTGTGCAATGCCGGTTCACTCAGATTTACTTCAATGCCAATGAGCTCAAAAAGCCGAACCCATAACTGCTCATCCATTTTTTCAATCCACACATAGTCATTCTTCTTGTAAAAAATACGTTCAATCACATACAGAAAATCACTGGGCTTTAATAATGGCGGTATGATTTTATGTTTGAGTTTTGAACTTAACTCCTGTATAAAACCACGGGCACTCAGCAAACCGCTTTCAGTAAGTGCATGCGTGATATCACTGTTAAGAAACTGGTTGAGTAAAGAACGGCGTAACGCAAAAAGAAGAGATCGGTCGTTTTGCAACTGGTACAGAAACGCTTTAAACTTTGTTTCGGCCTCTTCGGTTTTTTCAGGATCAGAAGGGCGGATCTGCTGAAATAGTTCTACCAGGAATTCAAGACCACGATTGGAACTCTTGATGGAAAGCACAATAGCTTTACCCTTGTGGGGTTCAGCATCCTGCACCTTCTTTTTTGGTAAGAACCTGAATTTCATTGAAAAAAGTTATAAGAGAATCGTAATCAGGAGTTAGACAAAAATGATGCCCCTGTTGCTGCAAAGGAAACAGCAAAGCTTAAAATTTGTTCTTTAAATTTGTGTTATCATGCTGAACGTTACAAAAACAAAGGAGTTAACAGAAACGGAGGTACTTACTGACACGGAGGAGCCCTGTAGTCTTGTTGTGTGGAATGATGAGGTTAATACATTTGAGTGGGTGATTGAAACACTGATGGATGTATGTAAACATACAGAGGAGCAGGCAGAACAGTGTGCCTGGTTAATTCACTACAAAGGAAAATATGCAGTAAAGAACGGCAGCTATGATAAGCTAAAACCCATGTGCGATGAAATTACCGACAGGGGTATTGGTGCAACGGTGGAAGTAACGGCTTGACAGCTCCGTTTACAGTTTCACCCACAGTTAAAACTTTTATTTCTCACTTCCCATTTCCAACATCCGATTTTCCAATCATGCCGCTTACTTTATTAGATGAATCACTCTGGTTTCCCCCGGTTACTGATGCTACAGAGGATGGCTTATTGGCTATTGGAGGCGATCTGAGTACGGAACGTTTATTACTTGCCTACCGCAATGGAATTTTTCCCTGGTTTAATGAGGATGAACCGCCTTTATGGTGGTGTCCCCATCCGAGATGTGTTTTATTTCCTGAAGAATTGTACATCAGCAAAAGCATGAAACAATTACTGAAGCGGAATGCATTTACAGTAACGGTGAACCGGGCTTTTGAAGAAGTGATTGATCAATGCGGCGCTACAAGAAAAGAGCAGGAAGGTACCTGGATTACGGATGAAATTATGGATGCCTACATACAACTGCACCGCCTGGGTTTTGCCGTTAGCATTGAAGCATGGAATAATAATGAATTAGCCGGTGGTTTCTATGGCATACGGATGGGCAAAGTGTTTTTTGGTGAAAGTATGTTCAGCCGGCAAAGCAATGCCAGCAAATATGCCTTCATCAGCTATGTACTACAACTGCAAAAAGAAGGTGTGGTATTGATTGACTGCCAGGTGTACACAGAACATCTTGTAAGTATGGGTGCCCGAATGATTGACAGGGATTTGTTTTTATCAATAGTGAAAGAAAATGTTGAGTAAAAAAATGCAGCAGGTTAAAAATATTTTCACCTGCTGCAATAAAAATTATTCTTTAACAGCCACCACCATTACTTTTTTTGACAACCTGCGCCTTTGGAAAAACCAAACAACACCGGTCACAAGTAATAACAAAGGCCAGATGTAAATCAACCCTACCAATACATCCCCTACTCCTTTCCATCCTGTTTCAAAAGCGGATGCAACTTGCCGGAAGAACCCGGGATTTTCCTCTTCTTTTGCTGAAACATTCAACACTTCATAATAAGTAAGATGGATGGTGCTCATAGCCGCAGCATTGGAGAGATAGTTGATTCTGCCTGCTGCACTTTCAATTTCTTCCTGAATTTCGTCAATTTCATTTTGCAACTGCAGTATTTCTTCCATGTTTTTGGATTGTTTCAACAGTTCCAGGTAACGAAGTCTTGCTACCCGTTTTGCCTCCAACCTTGATTTTGTGTCAACATACTGCGATGTAACATCTTCAGAAGTAATTTTCTTTTCATTGATTTTATCTCCGCCCGTTGTTAAAAAATCCACGGCTGACTGAAACTGATCAACAGGTACTTTGAGTGTAATCACATTTTCAATTTTATAGGCTGTTTCTGTTTGTTGTTCATCAGCGATATAACCGCCGAAACGACCGGCCGCTTCGCTGATCTTTTTACTGAAGTCAGCATACTTCTTTGTTTCAATGTTGATATCAGCCGTTTTGATGATTTTCTTATTCCAGTCGGGCTTGTTGTTTACTAATAGAGGAGGTTTTTGTTTTTCTCGAACTTGTTCAGGATCACCCGGAGCGTCTTTTGGTGGCGGTGGCGCTGCAAGCATCAGTTCATTCACTTCATACGAAACCGCAGTAGTATCTGCTACAGCAACGGCAGCACCTCCCGGTTCTTTCATCATTATATCTTCTGATTTTGTTTTACCATCCTGGTTACAGGCAATAAAAAGCACTGTTGCCGAAAAGGCAATGAATAACATCCGGTTCATAAAAATTATTTTAAAAAGGATGCAAAAAAGAATAAAATACATAAGGGAGACAATGAAATCCATTACCTCCCTTGTTGATTACTTTCGTTTAAAAAACAGCAGGGAACTATCTGATGCACGAAGTGTAAACTTTTCTTTATCAAAGGATACAACTTCATTTTTAAATTCTTCTTTTGTTGAATCTGAAATGATAAACGTCAATTGTGCAGTGTTGCTGATTTGATAGCTGAGTTTTTCAACCAGGCTGTCGCCGAGCTTTTTATTGACGGAACCATCGGCCGCAAAATCATAGGTGTAGTTGAGGTAATTACTGTCAATAGCCAGGATCATCAGCCCCAGTACATTACCGGAATCATTTTTGCTAACGGCAACGGAATCCATCTTCCAGCTACCGATCACCGTTTCTTTAAACGGGGGTACAGTTTTTTCAGGTTTTTTCATTACAAAGAAATAATACAAAGCTCCGCCAAGTGCTGCTATCAATACAGCAGCAATGAATAGTTTTTTCATTGTTTAAAAAGTTTAAGATGAACAAATAAAAGACCACATGCAGAAGCAGAAACCTGTTTGCAGTTTTTTATATGGTGCAAATGATCAACTGCTGAAGCAGTTTCATACGGCAGCTCTTTGTAAAAAGATTTGATAATTGATACCCGGAGTGATAAAAAGGTAACCGAAAGAAAATGTTAAAGAGATAGAAATGGGCTAAGAGACCAATGAGAAAAAGAGAAAAGCAGACGTTTTACCAAGCGTCAGAAACTCCATAAATGCATCTTCCATTTTGAATAATAATTGAAGTGGAATTTGAAGGCATCTTTATAGAATTTGATGGCAGGACTTCAATACAAACAGCTTTGTCCCCCGTTTTTAGAAGAAATGTTTTCATAAAAGCATATTTGTTTTTTCGATTAAAAACTATGTGGTGAATGATAGTCTCATCCAAAAGCTTTCTATGATGTTGATTTATCAGGAAACCGGGTTCAAAATATCCTCCCCCATTTCCCAAAGAATCAATTCTACTAAAATAAACATCTTGAGATTTAGGTCTAAACTCAAAGAGATAGGATGTTTTTAAGTTTAAATGAGCTTGAACACTATCACACAGTAAAATCAAATTACTTCCATACTTTTTATCAAATTCAATTATTTCTGCAACCGTTATTGTATCAGACGTTGTATGACAAGAAGATAAAAAAAGAACAGTTAAGAATACAAACAACTTATTCATGCAAAACAGCTTTATATTACTGGTCAAGAAGGGCGTCAAACAGATTACCTCCTTCTCTCCTTTTCTCCTTTACCTCTTAGCCTATGTTTTTCAACAGCCTCTCAGCACTCACCGGCCAATTCCAGCACCACCTTCCATTCTTCATCTGTTATTTTACCAACACTCAGTCTGCCGAGGCGGAGTAAATCCATATTGGCAAGCCGTTTATCTGCTTTCATCTGTGCCAGCGTAACAGGCTTTTTTAATTTACGCACCGGTTTTACATCTACCACCACCCATGCATCTTCATCCGTAGTGGGATCCTGGTACCATTCCTTCACCACTTTGCAAACGCCTACAATTTCCAATCCTTCATTGCTGTGATAGAAAAACAATTCATCGCCTTTCTTCATTGCTTTGAGATTATTACGGGCCGCATAGTTGCGCACGCCATCCCAAAAAGTTTGTTTATCCTTTACAAACTGATCCCAGCTGTATTTAAAAGGTTCGGATTTGATTAACCAATGAGCCATATAATAAATTGATAATTGTAAAATTGAAAATGTATAATTGTTGTGCTGCAAATAATCAATTATCCATTAAGAATTTATCCATTTCTTCTACCATCCATTCGCCAGTACATCAGCAATATGCAAGGTTCTTAAGTTGTGACCTTTTTGTTTGATGTATCCTTCCAAATGCATCAGGCAACTCAAGTCTGTTGAAATAATATACTGTGCGCCGGTAGCCAAAGCATTGTTTACTTTTTGATCAGCCATGGCAATGGAAATCGGTTCAAACTTTACAGCAAACGTACCACCAAAACCACAACAGGTTTCCACATCATTCATCTCTACCAATTCCAATCCTTCAACATGTTCCAATAAAGTTCTGGGCGCCTGTTTGATTTTACATTCCCGCAAAGCGGCACAGCTATCATGATAAGTAGCTTTCCCGTGCAGGGATGCACCTTTTACTTCATCTACCTGCAACACCTCTGTTACAAACTCACTGAATTCAAACAAACGTTTCTGCAAATCTTTTACATCATTATGAACAGATGAGTTGTCAAACAGTTTCCCGTAATAGTTTCTTACAAAGCCGGCACAACTGGCGCTGGGTGCTACCACATAATCTGTTCCGCTGAAATCTTTGAGAAACTTTGATGCCACATCTTTACACTCATTTTGAAAGCCTGCATTAAATGCCGGTTGGCCGCAGCAGGTTTGATTGGCATTATAGTTCACTGTACAGCCCAACTTCTCCAGCACTTTCACCATATTGAAAGCTGTTTGCGGATACAACTGATCCACAAAACACGGTATAAACAATTGTACATTCATGAACAGTATATTCTCAAGTTACCTTAATTTTTTATTCAGGGCTATCATCTTTAAAGCAGTAAGTGCCGCTTCTTCGCCTTTGTGACCATGTTTGCCGCCCAGGCGTTCATTTGCCTGCTGTTCATTTTCAACCGTAAGTACTCCAAATATTACGGGCACATGCAAACTGAGGTTAAGCTGCGTTACACCCTGTGTTACACTCTGGCACACATAATCAAAATGAGGAGTGTCTCCACGGATAACACAACCAAGTGTAATAAATGCATCAGCACGATTAAACAGAGAACCTTCATAGTAGGCTTTCACAGCAAAAGGAATTTCCACTGCGCCGGGAACTGTTACAGGAATAATTTTTTTCACCCCATATTGCTCCAGCACTTTCACACAACCTTTTTCAAGCGCATCAATAATGCGTGCATTCCATTCCGTTTTCACCAAAACAACACAGGCACCCGAAAAATCATGAGTGCCTGTATCAAAACTTAATAAGTTACTGTTACCTGTTGTAGCCATATATTATTTTTCGTAAGGGAAGTTACGGCCCACTTTACGCATCATCCGCTCCATCACCTGGTTAGCAGAACTTAAAACATCTTCATTCATTTCTTTGTAAAAACGCCATAAAAGTTCGCCGTCGCCACCATTATAAATCTGCATGGTTAATTGCCCGGATGCTACTTTACCGGTACCTGCTCCTAACAAAATTGTTTTGGCAATGGCACCGCCCTCGCTTCCTGTTTTTTCATAATTGTAAGTACACTTGATAACGGCATCAACACCCAGAATTTTTGCAATGGAATCCTGCGTAATCGCATCAAGGTTATCATAAATACCGTTCTGCTTCAGTAACGCATTCGTCCTGTCAACATCCTGGAAGCTTACACTAAAATCTTTTGACTTGCGCAACAGGTAAGTGTACATACCCGACTGCATTGCTGTTGATAAATTCTGTTCTTCTCTTTTGTTTGCTTCCGCATCAAAATTCTTTGGCAAACGTTTGTAAGAAATTGTTGCCTTGTAAGGTAAAATTGCAACGGTCTTATGTGTTGCAACCACCTCTTTCATTTTGGGTGATTCAAACACCTGCTTGGCAGATTCAAACTGCGCCAGACAGGCAACCGAGAAAAAAATACTGATGAAAGCGAGTGCTAAAGGTTTCATATAGTTATTCATTTTTGATGACAAGGTTGAAATTTAAATACAGGTTGAATTATTCATTAGTAATCACCCCCAAGCGTGCCAGGTAGCGATCTACAACAAATCCTTTTTCAGTACGGGGATATTTTTCCTTAATAATTTTAAGCATATCTGCTGCCTTTTCGTTTTTGCCCAGCACTTCATAAGCCATGGCAGCACGGAAAAGATTTTCTGAAGAACTTACTTCATCCTTTTCATTGAGCTTACCTGCTTTTTCGTAATAAGAAGCTGCTTCTTCTTTTTTACCATCGCCCATCAGGGCATCACCCAGCATACGCCAGGCCGCACTCTGAATCTGTGTAGCATCTGTAGAAAAATCTTTCAAATACTTGATGGCATTTTTAAAATCATCTTTACGCAGGTAGATGGCGCCGGCATAGTAGTGAGCCAGGTTGGCGGCATCTGTACCGCTGTAATTTTTAATCACTTTCAAAAAACCGGCATTAGCAGCATCACCATTCAGCGCCAGGTCCAATGAGTCTTTTGCAAAATGAAGTTGCGCCATGCTAATGGCTTCATTTGCCTTTTTGGCTTTGGGAGCTACTACAAAATTTTTATAAGCTAACCAGCCACCTGCCACCAGGATAATCAATCCGCCGATATAGGTTACGGGTTTAGAATATTTACCCCAGAAATCTTTTGCTTGTTTCACGGCCTGCACTTCATTTAATTCCTGCGCCGTTGTTTTCTTTGTTTCAGACATTGTTATTGATATAAGAATTTAAGTAGGAATTGTATTAATCAACAATAAAAGGATAGTTCTGATCTACATACACATCCTTGAGCAGTTCATCATCAGCCGGCCATGGGCTTTCTTCAGCAAACTTCACACATTCTTCCACTTCCACACGTACACGCTCATTGATGGCTTCAATTTCAGTTTCGCTCACACCAAATACATTCAACAGCTTTTCTCTGGATGTTTCAATGGGATCACGCTGCTTGTATTCTTCCACTTCTTCCTTGCTGCGGTATTTCTGCGGATCACTCATAGAGTGTCCTTTGTAACGATAGGTTTTGATTTCAATCAACGTAGGTCCTTCTCCTTTGCGGGCACGGTTTACACCACGAATCACACTTTCATGCACCGCTTCAGGATCCATACCGTCAATACTGTCTGCCGGCATATCATACGCATCCGCCAGTTTATAAATATCAACTACGTTGCTGGTACGCTCAACGGATGTACCCATTGCATAGTTGTTGTTCTCACAAATAAAAATCACCGGCAACTTCCACAGCATCGCCAGGTTAAATGTTTCGTGCAGCATCCCCTGACGGGCAGCACCATCGCCAAAAAAGGTTAAACAAACATTATCGGTGCCCTTGTACTTTTCAGCAAAAGCCAGGCCTGCACCTGTACCAATTTGTGCACCCACAATACCATGACCACCAAAAAATCCTACATCCACACCAAAGAAGTGCATACTACCACCCTTTCCTTTGGCACAACCGGTGGCCTTACCAAACAGTTCAGCCATCGCTGCTTTGGGAGTAATACCTTTTGCAATACCTAAAGCGTGACAGCGATAGGCTGTAATAAATTTATCCTCGCCACGGGTAGCGGTCATACAGCCGGCAGCAATCGCTTCCTGGCCTATGTAGAGATGACAAAAACCACGGATTTTCTGCATGCCGTACAATTGACCGGCTTTTTCTTCAAAACGACGCAGTAAGAGCATGAGCTCGTACCAGTACAGGTAAGTTTCTTTTGTGAATTTAGTGGCCACGTTCAGTTTCATTTTTGGAGTGGCAAAGATAAGGGGGCAGAGGCAATTTTGAATTGGCGATTTCAGATTGTTGATTTTGGGTTAGAACACTCATTTTCTGATGAAAATGAGCAAGAAAGGCAGGGTTTTGTTACGGGCTGGAATGCTGATGGCATCGTCCCTTGCGTCGCACATTTCAGGGTTCAGTTTTTCATGGCAGCAATTCACCTCACATTCCCTCTCCCCGCCAGAATGAATCTTTCGGGCTGGCCTCTCCAAATGGAGAGGAGGCGGTGCTTCATCTATCATCCAAACAATTGAACTACCACATCATCTATAAATCTTTTATCAACACATTTTATTAGTGCTCGCTTTCATCAACCTTTCAATCAAGCAAGGGCTGTGCTCTGCAAAATTCCCCCTTTGGGGGACTGAGGGGGCTTCTATATCTTGCGGCTTGTGCTTCAACTGCAAAACATATCGCTCACCCAATTCAAAAACTACAGCCATCAGCAGTTGCGGTTTACACAACCCATCATTGCTTTTACCGGTGCTAACGGTGTGGGCAAAACCAACCTGCTCGATGCCATTCATTATCTCTGTTTTACCAAAAGTTATTTTACGGGAGTGGACAGTAATAATGTACAACATGGCAGTGCCGGCTTCCGTATTGAAGGTATCTTTGATAAAAACGGGGAACTGTTTAAAACCTGCATCATCCTTCGGGAGAATGGCAAAAAGGAAATTACCTGCAATGAAATACCTTATGAAAAATTCTCACAGCATATCGGTTTGTTTCCCTGTGTGATGATTGCACCGGATGACGCCGGGTTGATAACCGCCGGCAGCGAAGGACGCCGAAAATTTTTAGACACCCTGCTGTCTCAAATCAATCCTGATTACCTGCAGCAACTGATTGTATATAACAAAGTATTACAGCAGCGGAACGGGTATCTCAAACAGTGTGCACAAACTCAAACACGCAACAACAGTTTGCTGGAAGTACTCGATGAGCAATTAGTGCAGGCAGGAAATTACATTTATCAAACACGCAACAACTTTCTACCGCTCTTTCAGCAAAAAGTACTGGAATTTTACAAGCAGATTGCCGGAAAGGAAGAAGCCGTAGGCATCAGTTATGAAAGCCAGTTGCACCAGTCCCACTTTCATGCTTTATTGAAGCAATCAACCGACAGGGATTATCTGCTGCAACGAACCAATTACGGCGTGCATAAAGACGACCTGCTTTTAAAATTATATGAAGAACCTTTTAAATCAACCGCTTCACAAGGCCAGCGTAAAAGCTTACTCTTCAGTTTAAAACTAGCTGAGGCAGAAACCATCAATGAACAAAAAGGTTTTTATCCTTTACTCTTACTCGATGACGTTTTTGAAAAATTAGATACCCAACGCATGCACAATCTGCTGGACTATGTGTGCAGCCGAAAGGCACAGGTGTTTATTACAGACCCCAATGAAGAACGGGTGAGGAATGTGTTTGAAGAATTGGGAAGAGAAGTGCAGGTTTACAGTTTATAGTTTGTGTTTTTGGGTACATAGTTCATTGTTCATGGTTATTTAATTATATAGCAGTTCAAACCATGGTACTTCATACCTCCTACTTCCTACTTCTTCTTCCCTCTTCCCTCCTATCTTTGCCTCATGAGCGAATACTCCATACAGGAAGCCATGCAGCAGTTTCTGGAAAAAAGCAAACTTAAGAACAGGGTTCGTGCACTGGAAATAAAAGATGTTTGGGCTGAACTGATGGGCAAAACCATTGCCAACTATACGGATGACATCAAGTTGATAGAAGGACAGCTCATCATCACTACTTCTGTAGCACCTCTCAAACAGGAACTCATTTACCAACGTGAAAAAATACGCAACCGCATCAATGAATTATTCAATGAACATGCGGTTAAGGAAGTCATTATTAAGTAACGGCAGCCCGGTGGTCCCACGCTTTGCAAATTCCCAACAGCAACTACAACTTTCACCTTGGGCAATTACAAATTCATCACTGAATTCTCTCATCTTTTTTTCTGATTACCGTCATCGTTTAAGTGGAGGTGATTGAACAACTTTGAAACGTAATCAAAATCAATCACACCCTAAACAATAAATCCCATGAGCTTTGTAACAGCTGCCACCTGCGGAACCGAGCATCACGAATGGTTGCAGGCCATTGACTTTTACGACAAAGAACTGGACATCCTCGAAAAGCGTCTTGCAGAAATAATCAGTAAAAATACAGGCATGGATGCCATGGCAGGAGCCGAGCATTTTCAGAACCAGTTCATCGTACAGCGAAACAACATTGACGAATTACGCCACAGCATTCGGGAGCACGACCACAAAACGGCAGAAGATGCCTGGGCACATGCCGGGCACATACATAGCGAACTTGTAAGTGAACATGCCGGAGTAAAAGAAGACTTCGACAGTTTTGAAAAAGTAATTAAAGAAGTACGCAGTGAGTTTAACGACTACCTGAGTAAATGGATGTAAAACCAAAATTTTCCCTTTGTTGGTGTTTTTTAGTAACAAAAAAGCGGCCCCGTAAGACCGCTTTTTTTGCTTTAATCCATTCTGTCAGAAGGCAGCTGCATCCACATCTTTTATAAACTTTATCACACCGCTCATAAACACTTCCTGATCATCCCACATTGCCAGGTGACTTCCGTTGGGGCAATAGAGATAATGCCCCTTTTGTACCAGTTTGCTTTGCTCTTCCATTGCTTTGGGGTCCATGGTATCATGTTTAGCACCGATCATAAGTGTAGGCACCGCAATTTCTTTCAAACGGTTTTTAATATCCCAATTTGCAAGCCTTCCTGATACTCCAAATTCACTGGGCCCCTGCATCATCACATAAATTTCACTGTTCACATGTTTCATAGTTCTGTTAAAACCATCCGGCCATTCTTCCAGCCGGCATAAATGTTCCTTGTAAAAGTTGGGAAGGAGCAATTCCATATATCTCGGATTGCTGAAATCCTTTTTTGCTTCAATGGCTCTTATTTCTGCAAGCACTTCGGGTTTCATTTGTTTTGACAATACCTCTTCAGCATACTTGCCATATTCCGTAGCACTTGCTACCATATTTGCTACAATCAAACCTTTCAAATGCTTTTGATACTTTAATGCATACTCCATTGCCAGGAGGCCTCCCCAGGAATTACCCAGTATAAAAAAGTTAGCACTATCTGCACCTATCGCCTGCCGTACCTGCTCTACTTCTTCAACAAACCGTTCGGTGGTCCAGAGGCTGCTGTCTTTGGGTTGATCACTGTAGTAAGAACCGAGCTGATCATATTCATAAAATTCAAAGCCTTCCCGCTGAAAAAAGGTTTCAAAACATTCCATGTACTCATGTGTCATAGCCGGGCCGCCATGCAGGAGCAATACTTTGATCTTTGGATTGGAACCAAAACGTTTGGTCCACACTTTAAATTCACCAACCGGTGTTTTAATGGGAATCATCCGCACACCTGCTGATTGAACACCGGAATCACCATAATTAAAATAATCAGTAACTGAAGGAGATGTTGCTTTTTGTTTGCAGGAAACAGCAACACTAATGATGGAAAGTAAAATAAGCAATCGCATATAGTTGGATTTGAGTTTTTTGTTTATCCGTCAGACGTGGGCGTCAGACGGGACATACTTCTTACTTCATACCTCGTACTTTTATTTCACTCTCACTCTCGGATCTACGACACCATAGAGCACATCAGCCAGAATATTAATCAATACAAAAATGAAAGCACTTAATAATACACTCCCCATCACGACGGGGTAATCTAATTTTTCCAATGCATCTACCGTAACTTTTCCAATACCCCTCCAGCCGAAAATGTATTCCACAAAAAATGCTCCGGCCAACAGTTCTGCAAACCAGCCTGTAACAGCAGTAATCACCGGGTTGAGTGCATTACGCAAAGCATGCTTCCAGATCACCGTTCGTTTGCTCAAGCCCTTTGCATAAGCAGTGCGTATAAAATCCTGGTTAAGTACATCCAGCATGGCACTCCTTGTAAGCTGCGTAATAATGGCTAAGGGACGAATACCCAATGTTATGGCAGGAAGAATTAAATTTTGAAGCGTTAATTTCTTTTCACCGGTTTGCACATCAATATCAAACCAACTGCCGGTCATGTTCAGCCCTGTATAATGACTCAACACAAAACCGAACAGATAAGCAATTAAAATGCCCATAAAAAAAGAAGGCGCTGAAATACCAAGAATACTGGTGAAGACTGATGAAGTATCTAACCAACTGTCTTTTTTTACGGCAGCAATCACACCTAATGTAATTCCAAGCACCGTTGCAATAAACATAGCTGCCAATGCCAGCATAATTGTGCCGGGTAATGCTTCCATCAACACATCCCATACTTCTTTTTTGGTGAGATAACTTTTTCGGAGATAAGGAACTTTAAATACAAGATTGGTTTCGCCACCAATGAACAAACCATTCAATTCTTTTTTATCAATCTCTTCTTTGCTATGAACGGCGATGGGCGATACATCATTTACATACAATACAAACTGTTTCAACTTGGGTTGATCGAGGTATAATTCTTTTTTAATATTGGCAATGGTGGCACTGTCGCCTGTTTGCCCCATCACCATGCGTGCCGGATCTCCAAACCCCTGGAACATCCAGAATACCAATGTAACTACTCCCGCCAGTACCAGCAGCCCATAAAATAATTTGCGGAGGAGATAGTTAATCATGTTGATTTATTGAATACGTCCAAAACCGGCACCACTCCATTTACCTTCCACAAAAGGTCCATTCATTTTATACAATGTAGGAACGGCACGTGCTGCGGTTTTTAACGCTACCACATCACAAACCAAAACAGGAATTTTACCCAGCACTGGATCGTCCTTTAATAAATCCATTACTGCTTCGTATTGAGATGTAATGATGAATACTTTTTGCGAAGCCGCTAATGCAGACGCCTGTTTCATCCATTCATCTTTTGGACTTAACCCATCCGGAGTTCGTATGATGAGTAAATAATAAGTACCCTTTTGATTCAATACAGAATCAGTAATATCAGCACCTTCAATCGTTGTAAGGTTGAAGTCTTTGATCTTCGGTTCATTGTTCTTCCCCTTCTCCAACAAAACCTGCTTGCGTTCTTTAAACGTCCAGGTACTATCGGGCAAAGCAGTTAAAGGAAACTCCTTTGCTTCACCATTCTTTTCATATACAAATTTGTAATCAAATTTATCCGGCACAGCATCCGGCGGCATTTGCCGTTGAATAATCAGGTTACTTCCTTTTTTGAACGGCAGGCAATCAACCACCGGCAAATACTTTAACGTAAACCATTGCAGCAATAATGCAACGACTGCTGCATCAAATACTAAAATTGCATTGATGATGGGTCTGCTGAACATGGGTTGAATTTGATTCCTGTTCCTGAAAATGAACAGGATTAACACCAGCAAAATAATATCCTTAAGAAAAGACTGATCAGGACTCAGCGGTATGCAATCTCCAAAGCAACCACAGGAACGGAAAATCAATTCTCCGTTTTCATTTTTAGCCAATGCCGCATACCCCGTTAAAAAGGTGAAGAATAAAATAAGCGACAACAGCAACCAGCTGAATAACTTCATACGCCAACCAACAATTACTGCCACACCTGCAACAATTTCAAAAGCGTTCATGAGTACACTCATCGCCAATGTATAATCATGCAGGCCAATCCAGCCCCAGGCTTCAAAAAACTCCTGCATTTTATAACTCAATCCAAGAGGATCATTGGCTTTTACCAATCCGGAGAAGATGAACAGCAGTCCAACAATCCAGCGGGTGATCAGGAGTAAAGATTTCATATAACAAGATTTAACACCACTATTAACCCGAAACAATCTTCAACCCTTTCAGAGTTGGTAGTTTACTTGTGTGGTGTAGTTATTCAATTGTAAGCCCTTCGGGCTTTTAAGCAGTTCAGAGCGATAGTAGTAAATACTTCTTACCTCAAACCTCAAACTTCCTACTTCCTACTTCCTACTTCGCACCTCGTACTTCTTACTTCCTATTTGTCTTCACCCCACATGCATTCCTTCACCAATAAGAATTAAAGCGAATACGCTATAGTTGATGATATCGTAAAAGTTGGCATCAATTCCTTCACTCATAATGGTTTTGCCATCGTTCTTTAAGATCTGGCGAATGCGGGCCAGTCTTGCCAGGATCATATCAGCAAAAGTTTCCTGGTGCATTTCCCGCCAGGCTTCACCATAATCATGATTTTTATCCAGCATCAGGTGAAAAGCAGTTTCAATATGCTTACTGTACAATTGCTGTAACTGATCCACCGGCACATCTTCACCATCATCATCACCCAGTTCCAGTTGTATCAAACCAATCACTGCATAATTCAAAATACCTTTGAATTCTGAAGTAATACTGTCGCCTATCTTCTGCTCTTGTTTTTCCTGGATGGTACGGATGCGTTTGGCTTTGATGTAAATCTGATCTACTACAGAAATGGTTCTGTACACCCTCCACGAAGTGCCGTAGTCTGCCGCCTTACTTAAGAAAATACTTTTACAGGCTTCAATCACTTCTTTGTATTGCTCGTTGGTATTCATATTGCTGTTTAAACAGGATGGTTCTTCTATCTTTGTTGCGCCTCCAAAAATAACAGAAAGCAGTTAATGTACACACTCAATTGTAAAGGTCGTTTACTGGTGATAGAACAACCCATTGTTATGGGTATCCTCAATATTACGCCTGATTCGTTTTATAGTGGCAGCCGCACATCAACCAACGATACGATTCTTGCCAAAGCAGAACAAATGTTGCAGGAAGGCGCCACCATTCTTGATATGGGCGGACAAAGCACCAGGCCCGGCAGCACCAGGTTAACTGTAGCAGAAGAAGCAGAGCGTGTGGTGCCGGCCGTTCAACTCGTTAAGAAAAATTTCCCTGAATGTTTTGTATCTGTTGATACGTACCATTCTGATGTTGCCCGTGAAGCTGTAGAAGCAGGTGCCGACATGGTGAATGATATCAGCGCCGGTGAAATGGATGCAGCTATGTTATCAACCATAGCCCGGCTGCAAGTGCCATATATTGCTATGCATATGCAGGGCACACCGGATACGATGCAGCAAAACCCGGTTTATGAAAATGTAACAAGAGAAGTACTGGATTATTTCATCAAAAAAACAGAACAATGCCGGGCTGCAGGTTTCAGCGATGTACTGATTGACCCCGGCTTTGGTTTTGGTAAAACCATTGCCCACAATTTTCAATTATTGCGGGAGTTGGAAGCATTTCAAATATTGAAACAAGCTGTATTAGTAGGCCTCAGCCGCAAATCAACCATTTACAAAACGCTGGGCACAACAGCCGATGATGCTTTAAACGGAACTACTGTATTAAACACCATCGCCCTGCAAAATGGCGCTTCGGTTTTGAGAGTACATGATGTAAAAGAAGCTATGGAAGCAATACAATTAGTAACAGCAGTGTATAAAAAATAAAAAGCGGTTCGTTATGAACCGCTTTTTATTTATAATTTCAAATATGCTTATTGATTTTGTCCGCCGCCTGTTGCAGGAGGAAGTATAGGAGCTGTTTGCTTGGGAGCATCTGTAACATCAACCAGCTCCATTTCAAACACTAATGTTTCATAAGGTTTGATCATGGGTGGTGAACCCTGCATACCATAACCCATCATTGATGGAATATAGGCTTTTGCTTTACCGCCTTTCAACAATTGCTTTACTGCCTCTTCAAAACCGGGAATCATCCCCATCTGGCCAATTACAAACTTCAATGGTTCAGGATGTTTGAACGCTGTATCTACGTTAGAATCAAATTTCTTTCCTTCCAGGTTGGTACCGGTATACATTACTGAAACCTGCTTACCGCTATCAGGTTTGGCACCTGTACCGGGATTGATGATTTCAACAAAAACACCTTTATCTGTTTTAATAGCATTGATGTTTTTTGATTTGATGTAAGACTCGAGGTCTTTGATTTCACGGGCCTTCATATCATCCATTTCCTTTTGAAAATCTGCCTGTGCAACACTTAAATCAGTCATCACTTTTACGATACGGAAAGAGATGGTGATCTTATCACCTTTCTTCAAACCGGGAGGCATTTGTCCCATTTGCTGCTTGGCAATACTATCAGCCAATTGAATTACCACTGCACTATCACCTTCTTTCATCTTAGGCAGAATCTCAGAAATATCATAAGGACGACCTACACTGTCAACCATGGTAAAGGCCGGGATTTTTCCGAATGAATTGTAAGTAACAGAGTCTTTCTGCTTAACCACAACATGAAATTTTACATAGTTGCCGGGCTTTAAAGCAGCTCCTTTTCCATCGGCAATGATTTTGTACATGAGACCGCTTTTGGTTTTCTGAAAGCTGCCCCCGCTGCAGGATACCAGCAACACTGCTACAGACAGAAAAAGAAAAGATTGAATTGAATGTTTCATTTGTTCTTTGTATTTAAAAATTGGTTTAGTTATTGAACCCGGCTGTTAATTAATAGGAAGACAGTTCGGATTTATATTCTTTAATAATGCTTTTAAATTGTTCCAGGTTTTGATCCAGGCTGTCATCACTTTCACCACCGGCGGCATTAAAATGTCCGCCACCGTTAAAATGCTGACGGGCAAATGTATTGCAATCAAAGCCACCTTTACTTCGGAAGCTCCATTTTCTTTTTTCATCCCGGTCAATCACCAAGGCGGCCAGTTTTATACCCTGAATGCCTAACGGATAATTCACAAGACCTTCTGTATCGCCTGTTTTAATATCGTATTTAAGCAAATCCTGTTTCGTTACCCAGATGAGTGCCGTATTGAGCTCGTAGTTAATCTCCATGCGGTGTAACAATACATGCCCTATAAAGCGGAAACGGTTCTCCAGGAAATTATCATATACCTGCTCATGTACAATAGTGTGCTCTAAACCCCGGTGTTTAAACTCAGCCACCATTTCATGTACCGTTGCACTGGCTGAAGAAAAACGGAACGAACCCGTATCACCCATAACACCTGCATACAAACATTGCATCATGGAAAGATTGAGCAGATCCATACGGCCGCTGCCTTTTATAAAATCATACACCATTTCACAGGTAGAGCTTTTGGAAATATCGCTCACACCATAAGCAAAAGCAGTTACTTCCGGCTCCCGGTGATGATCAATTAAAATTTTAACGGCTGTAGATTGCTGCAGCGATGGCGCCATCCGTTTGGTACGGCTGAGCGTATTAAAGTCAAGACAAAAAATCCACTCTGCCTGCCGCAGGCTTTCTTCACTTTTGTCTTTAAACTTTTCATAGTCCAGTACGGTGCGGCTGCCGGGCATCCAGTCAAGAAAAGCAGCCCAGTTGGTAGGCGAAATTACCTGTACGGCATGTCCTAACTGGGTGAGAAAATGATACAGACCCAGTGCAGAGCCCATGGCATCAGGGTCAGGTTTCTGATGCATGGTAATCACCACTTTGCGGGGTGTATCAAGTAATGGATATAATTGATCTACAGATTGCATGAGCGGTTGCAAATGTAGGGGAAATACGCTTCAGGACTTCAGTTATACTATTGCTGTTGTACATAGCATGTGCTGCAGCTATTCCTTACTTCCACAAATTGCCTTCAGAACAACTGGAAAGCTGCCCTGAGCTCCTTACCTTTGCGGCGCAAAAAAATTATAACAATGAGCAATCGTACGTTTACCATGATTAAGCCCGATGCGATGAGGAATGGACATGCAGGGGCTATTTTAGACCACATTATCAAAGCCGGTTTCAGAGTTGTGGCTTTAAAACAAACACTGTTAACCAAAGAAAAAGCCGGTGAGTTTTATGCAGTGCATAAAGAACGTCCTTTCTACGGGGAGTTAGTTGAATTTATGAGCAGTGGTGTAATCATTGCGGCCATTCTTGAAAAAGATAATGCCGTTGCTGATTTCCGTAAAGTAATCGGCGCAACTGATCCTGCAAAAGCAGACGAAGGAACCATCCGTAAATTATATGCTACTTCTGTTGGTGAAAACGCAGTACATGGAAGTGACAGTGATGAGAACGCTAAAATTGAAGGAAGCTTCTTTTTCAGTGGATTGGAACAGTTTTAACCAAAACAGTTTTCTATAAAAAAATCCTCCGCTTAAGAACGGGGGATTTTTTATTAAACAAAAATTTGTTCAATTGCAGCCAATTGGTAATTTGAGACGGTAAAACACTACACATGAAACCCTTAATCACCACCCTCCTGCTGCTTACAGCTATCTTTTCTTTTGCACAAAAGGCCCCTGTCTTCGGAAAAATTGATAAAGCTGACCTGGAAAGCAAAGAATGTCCTTACGAAAAAGATGCACCTGCTGAATGCCTGTATGATTACGGTGAAGTAAATTATTATGTAAACATGAACAACTTCACCAACGAACGGCTGGTATGGAACCGCATTAAAGTATATAATGAAAAAGGCCTGGACCGGGCTAATATCAAAATTCCTTTTTATGCAAAAGGAAACCACATTAATATCATTAAAATTTCAGGCTATACTTACAACCTGGACGCTGCCGGTAATGTTGAAAAATTTGAATTGGAAAAAAATGCCATTTACCGTCAAAAAATCAATGAATCTTTTGATGAGTTGGTATTTACATTGCCACAGGTAAAACCCGGCTGTGTATTTGAATACCGTTATACCGTTGTGAAAAAAGATATATTGGAACTGGACGGATGGACCTTTCAACAAAGCATACCGGTACGTTACAGTAAATATGATGCAGGCATACCTACTGTGCTTGGTTTTAATTACCGACTTATACGTCGCATGCAGGTAGAAGAGAACACTGAGTCAGGCACCAGTGGTATGCGCCGTAAAATTTTTGAAATGCGGAATATCCCATCGTTGAAGAAAGAGCCATTCATGGGTTCTGTAAACGATTATTATCAGCGTGTGGAGTTTCAGTTAAGCGGTTATGCGGGACAACCCTTACCCAGTGCCAGTTGGAAAGGATTTGCTGATATGTTGCTGGATGATGAGGACTTTGGACTTCAACTCAAGAAAAATGTTTTGAAAAATCTTCCATTGGAAGCAGAACTGAAAACGCTTACAAATCCGCTGGATAAAATCAATCACATTTACAAATTTGTACAACGTACCGTTGCATGGAGCGGCACTAATAATTATTGGTGTAAAAAAGGAGTTAAACAGGCATTGGAGTCAAAAGAAGGCAATAGTGCAGACATCAACCTGCTGCTCGTAAACCTGTTGCGTGATGCCGGTATTGAGGCTTATCCTATTCTTGTAAGTACAAGACCACATGGAAAAATAAATGTATCCTTTCCCTTCCGGGATCAGTTTGATAATGTGTATGCCTATGTTCCTACGGAAAAGGGAAACTTTATCATGGATGCTTCCAATAAACAGAATCCATTCTTTTTAACGCCCTGGGATGTTCAGTTTTCAAACGGTTTTGTAGTAGATAAAAGATTGCCGCAGATTTACCGTATAGGTGATATTACGAATAAACATAAACTCACAACAGTATTACAAACCGAAATCAATGGCGATGGTAATGTTACAGGTGTAGCAAAAACCTACGCCTCAGAATATGCAAAAATTGAGCGGTTGAAACACCTGGAGAAAGGCACGGATGTTTTTAAAGATCGTTTTTACACTTCGCTACATAAAGACTTTACGTTTGACTCTGTTGATATCAAGAATAAAGATCACGATTCCTTAGGACTGGAATGTATTGCCAATTACAAAGGTGAGTTAACCAGGAGCGGTGAGTATATGCTGTACAATCTTAATTTCCTGAGTGAACTGAGCGAAAACCCTTTTCTTTCTGAAGAACGTATTTCAACGGTTGAGTTTGGTTACAACCAATATAAAGTACTTACCGGCAACATCGCATTTCATGAATCATTAGTACCGGAAGAGCTCCCTAAGAATATTAAAATGATTATGCCTGACTCCAGTATTATCCTGCAACGGTTTTGTCAACTCAGCGGCAACACCATTTCTTTCCGTGTGGTATTACAGATAAACAGGCCCATGTATTTTGCTGATGAGTACCTTGACTTTAAAGCATTTTATGCAGCCCTGCTGGAAACATTAAATGAGCAGATTGTATTTAAGAAAAAAGCAAGACCCTGATGAAACATTTCTTTGGCCTTTTATTACTCCTCACAGCTTTTGCCAAGGGGCAGCAGCCTGTTTATTCTTCAAAACTGTTACCGGACAGCTTGAAAAAAGATGCAGCAGCAGTTTACCAGATGGAAGAGATGATCATTAATATACGCTCTGCCTCTGAACTTAGTATTAGAGAGCATACCATTGTAACAGTCTTAACAAAAAAAGGCTTACGCCACACAGTGATTCAGGTGGGGGTTAATAAATTTCAAAAATTAGATGAGGCTGGTGTAAAAGTATACAATGACGAAGGAATTGAAATTGCACGTTACAAAAAGAAGGACTTTAAGCTGGAAGGTATTTACAGTGATATGACACTTGCTTCAGACGACAAAGTTTACATTCTGGAAATACCAACTCCTCCACTTCCATTTACCATCGAATACGATTATACAACCAACCTTAGTGGTTATATCAGTTTGCCCAGTTGGTATTTTGGTAATAGCCAGGAATCAATTGTAAAAAGCCGGTTTGTTGTAAAAACCAATGAAAAAAACCCCATTAATTATAAAGCTTACAACATAGCAATAACTCCATCCATAATTAAAGAAGCTGAAAGCATTACTTACATGTGGGAAGTTAACAATCAGGCGGTTTTAAAATCAGAAGAAAATTCTTATGGCAGCAGATTATTACCAAGAATTGACCTGTCGCCCCTTCAATTCAGCTATGATGACAAACCGGGAACAACTAAAAGCTGGAAAGAATTCGGCATGTGGCGTTACCCTTTTTACACTGATGCAAATCCTTTCAGTCCGGAGAGGATAAACTTTATTAAAACGCTCGTAAAAGATGCAAAAACTGAACGTGAAAAAATCAGTATTCTTTATAAATACCTGCAGAATGAAACAAGATATGTAAACATTGCGTACGGTATTGGCGGCTTGAAACCATTTCCTGTATCGTTTGTTGAAACAAAAAAATACGGCGATTGTAAAGCACTTTCAAATTACATGAAGCATCTGTTACTTGCAGTAGGTATAAAAGCGTATACTGCCAGTATTTATGCCGGACCGGATAATATTCCATTTGACCCGGGATTTGTTACCAATCGTTCCAACCATATTATTGTTTGTGTACCCATGGCAAAAGATACAATGTGGCTGGAATGTACCTCAAAAGATAATGCACCGGGAATACTCGGCGCATTTACAGAAAACAGAAATGCATTACTAATCACCGAAAATGGCGGTATCTTAGTAAATACTCCTAAAAGCAGGGCTGAAAATAATCAATGGAAATCCCACACTTCCATAACACTTTATGAAGACGGAAGTGCTGTTAGCAGAAGCAGGATTTTCGTATCCGGAGAGTTCTGGACACCTTTCTTTTACCTGGTATCAGGCAAATCAAAGGATGACATTAAAAAATTCCTTGTGCAACAGCTGCAGTTTAAAACACCTGATGACCTGGAAGTAAAAATACTGAACGATTCAGCCGATGGTCATAATATTGAAATGTCCCTCGCTTATTCCCAGTACTATGATTTTAAAACCGGAAGCAAATACTTTTTACCCGGACGGCCTTATAAACTGAATGATGAAGAAATCAAACCCGCCGAAACCCGCACCACTGATTATCTCTTTGACTTTCCATACACCAAGACGGATTCAACTGTTTTTTATCTTCCCGGGAATTTTAAACCGGAATCAATGCCGGCAGATGCCCGTTTCAGCAAAGAGTTTGTGGATTATGAACGTAAACTCAAAATAAATGAAGCGGAGATGACCTTAACCTTATCTTCCCGACTGGTTTTAACAAAACACATCATCCCTCCTGCTCTTTATAATTCCACTGCAAAAGAGTTTGAACTTATCCGGAAAGATGAAAACCAGAAACTGGTATTAAAAAAGGAATGAGACCATCGGTTTTACCTCATTTACGACCATGTGAATGGTTAACTTTGGCATGTTTCTTGAAAACAGATCATCAAACTTATTGAGTTATGAAAAAGATATTCTTTGCGGCTATTGCCATGCTGATGCTTTTTGGAATGAATGCCTGCAACAAAAATAAACAGGCTAAACTGGAAGTTTACCTCACGGATGATCCTGCCAATTACAGTGAAGTAAACATTGATATTCAAAAAGTTTTAATCAATGTAAGCAACGGAGGAGAAAACTGGAAAGAATTACCGATTACTCCCGGCGTGTATAACCTGCTCGACTTTAGAAATGGTTTGGATGTATTACTGGGTTCGATTGAATTACCGGCGGGAAAAGTTTCACAAATACGGATGGAACTGGGTGCCAATAACAGTGTAAAAGAAGGAACAAATGTGTATGCGTTAACAACCCCTTCTGCCCAGCAATCAGGCTTGAAGTTTAACGTAAATGTTGAATTAACGGAAGGTATTACTTACAGACTCTGGATTGATTTTGATGCCGGCCGTTCTGTGGTAAAAGCAGGCAACAGTGGTAAATATATTTTGAAACCGGTTATCAGAACTTTTACAGAAGCTACCGGGGGCGCTATCAAAGGCATTGTTTTACCGGCGGCAGCTGAGGCATGGGCCTATGCCATCAGCAATACCAACGATACAGTTGCCAGTGCCAAACCTGAAACAACCACAGGTATGTTTTTAATGAAAGGTGTGCAGGCAGGTACTTACAAAATTGCCATTGACGGTAAAAACAATTACAAAGACACAACAATCGCCAATGTAAACGTTACGAATGGTGTAGTTACCAATATCGGCACCATTACACTGGTTCAGTAATCCCATGAATGATCTTTATAAAAAGCGCTGGCTATGTCAGCGCTTTTTTCATGAGCCAATCCGTTTGAGGATCGTTACCAATGGGGAATATATGTTCGCCAAATTTTTCAAAACCCCACTTTTGATAAAAGGCAATGGCCCTCGGGTTCTTTTCCCAAACCCCCAACCATATAACTGATTTCTTCAGTTCAACTGCTATATCGATACAAGCCTGCATGAGAGCCGGGCCTACTCCTTTTCCTAAAGCGCTTTGTACCGAATAGATGCGGGCAATTTCAATAGCATCAGCACCTACTATAATCTGTTCTTCATTTTCTTCACGCATGCGTACATATCCTACGACATCATCACCATCATATGCCAGTAAAAAAATACCCTCATTGTTCAACACCTGCTGCATCAATGCCTCTTTGGTGAAAACAGTGTTCATGAAATGATCCATGTTTTCCTTTGTATTGTCTTTGGCAAAAGCATCATAAAACGTACTGCGGCTGAGATCAGCAATCATTCCGGCATCAGCTATCGTAGCTTTTCGTATTCTTACTGCACTCATACTTACTTTTTAAAAAAGCGGATTCCTTTCAACAGGTTGCCATTAAAATCAAACCATGCTGCATTTTCCCAGGCAGAACCGGTGCCCCACAAATCTTTCATAGGTGAACTGATCCATGCCGGCTCCCAATACATGACGCCGCTACCTTTATTCTGCTTTACAGTTTTAAATAAATCGGCAATATATGCGGCCTGACCATTTTCAGTTGCTTCATACCTGTTTTCAAGTTGATTATTCAGTGTTAAAATATTGGTATGAGTATCAGCATTTGCATTGGTAAAAGGGAATGCCGTTTCCATAATCATCACTTTTTTATGATAGGCTGTTTGAAGTGAATCAATTTTACTGCCAATACTTTTCATGGTTGTATAATTGCTCCATGGATAATAGTGCGAGAGTCCGATTATATCAAAATCAACAACTCCGTTTTTAATCAAATTCTCCAGCCAAAAATCCACGTGCTGCAATTGTGCCACATGCAAAATGATTTGTGGTTTTATGGTTGTGGTTGCAGAAAAATCCTTCACCGCTTTCATACCACTGTTAACAAGTGCGGCATACCGTTGCCATCCTGCTGCATCCTCTGTTTTTCCGATGGGCCAAAGCATGCCGCTGTTGGTTTCATTTCCGATCTGGATCATCTCGGGCACCAGGTTACGGGCTTTAAAATATTCAAGAACAGAGAAGGTGTACTGATAAACAGAATCTTTTAACGCTTCAAACGAAAGAGAGGCCCATGCAGCCGGTGTCGATTGATGTGCCGGATCGGCCCAGGTATCGCTGTAATGCAAATCAAGATTCACAGCCATGCCAGCCTGTTTTGCACGGCGGATTGTTTTTTCTACATCAAACAAATCACTGTACATTTTTCCGTTACTGTTCAACTGCTTCTTCCATGCCGGCGTATGCCACAAACGAACTCTTACCGTATTTACCCCGATTGATTTTATAATTGTAAACGGATCTTCTTTCCGTCCATTCATCTTATAAACACCACCTGCATCTTCAAGTTCATTTACATAACTCATATCTGCGCCAATAACAAACTCATTCCACTTCCATGGCGTATTTCTTTGCTGGCCCTTTGCAAAAAAGCAGCAACAGAATAAGAGTATGTTCAAGATTCTTTTTACCTGCATTTTATATTTGTGTTGATAACTGAAATATACAACAGTTGCAAAATAAAATATCTTTACCGGGTATCAACTTTACAAATCAACCATCCATGGAAAGAAGTTACTGGGAACGTATTGCCCCAAGCTACAACGAAGAAATTTTTGATGTACTTCAAAATGATAAGAGCGGAAAAATTATCACCGCTATTGAGCAGGTAGCTTCAAAAGAAAAAACAGTAACGGACCTGGGTTGCGCTATCGGCAAATGGATTCCTTTACTGGCCACCGCATTCAAACAGGTGGTAGCCACTGATATTTCTGCCAAAAACTTAGAGATTGCAGCAGAGCGTTGTAAAAATTATACCAATGTGGAATATCACCGGATGGATATGAGTGCCGATAACCTCACTGTTATTCCCTGCGACGTGGCCGTTTGCATCAATGCTATTCTTACAGACAATCTGAAAAAACGCATCAACTTTTTTCAATCCCTCAACATTTGTTTACATGACGGAGGCTATTTGATCCTCGTTGTTCCTTCACTGGAATCAAAACTTTATACTAATATCATTGCCCATCGCTGGAATGTAGATGATGATCATAAAGAAAAAATTAAAAGCGTGGAGAAAGCTTATGCGTTGGCAAAAAACATTAAGCAAGGTGTAACGGATATTGATAATGTTCCTACCAAACATTACCTGGAAGAAGAACTTCAACTGTTGCTTACGCTGGAAGGTTTTGAAGTAGAACGCATAGAAAAAATCAATTACAACTGGAAAACAGAATTCAACAATCCGCCTAAATGGCTGGCAGAACCGTTTCCATGGGATTGGATGGTAGTGGCAAGAAAAGAAAAAAGTCAAAAGTAAAAATTGCTTCTACTTTTGACTTTTAACTTCTTACTTTATTATTTAAGCAATTTCTATTACCATCGCACTTGCTCCTCCACCACCATTACAAATGCCTGCTGCACCATACTTTGCATTGTTTGCTTTTAACACATGAATAAGTGTAACAATGATTCTTGCACCACTGGCACCCAAAGGATGACCTAATGATACAGCTCCCCCATGTGCATTCACTTTTGCAGGATCCAGTTTCATGCGTCTTGTATTTTCAATACCCACCACACTAAAGGCTTCATTCAATTCCCAATAGTGAATATCTTCCATTTTTAAACCGGCTTTGGCAACAGCTTTAGGCACAGCTAAAGACGGAGTAGTTGTAAACCATTCAGGCGCCTGCTCCGCATCAGCATAAGATAAAATTTTGGCAATGGGTTTTAATCCAAGTGCATCTGCTTTTTCTTTACTCATTAAAACCAATGCAGCGGCTCCATCATTCATATTACTGGCATTGGCTGCGGTAACTGTACCCTCTTTTACAAACGCAGGACTGAGTGAAGGAATCTTATCAAACTTTACATTGTAGGGCTCTTCATCTTTGGCAAACACAACAGGATCACCTTTACGTTGAGGTATTTCCACAGGAATCACTTCCTCATTAAACTTACCACTCTCCCATGCAGCCTGTGAACGTTTATAACTTTCAATAGCAAACGCATCCTGTTCTTCCCTGCTCACACCACATTCTTTAGCACACAGTTCCGCCGCATTACCCATGGCCTTTCCATCATATACATCTGTTAAACCATCTTTAGCCAAACCATCAATTAAATTGCTGTTGCCGTACTTATTGCCCCAGCGCATGCTATCCACATAAAAAGGCACATTGCTCATACTTTCCATACCTCCTGCCACAACGATATCGGCATCACCTAATAAAATACTTTGTGCCGCCTGTGCAATGGCTTTCATGCCGCTGGCACATACTTTATTTACGGTAGTACAATTTACTTCGTTGGGTAAGCCTGCAAATTTTGCTGCCTGTCGTGCAGGTGCCTGGCCCAGGTTCGCCTGTATCACACAACCCATCAATACATCATTCACCTGCGAGGGTTGAACACCGGCTTTTTGCAAAGCACCTTTAATAGCTATAGCCCCGAGTTGTGTAGCACTTAAACTTTTTAAACTTCCGCCGAAACTACCGATGGGTGTGCGTACAGCGGAGATTACATAGACTTCTTTCATATTATTTCAATCGTTTAATATTACGGCACTAACAGCCGTTCGGCAAATGTAAGTCATCTCGGCTTTACCTGATGCTGCTGCAAAAGTTCATCTTTCAGAAATTACGATAGAAACCGGATTATCCCTGTAAAAAAAGACATCATAAACCTTTATAGTCATTGCACAAAACCTCAGAGGACTAAGTAGTTCCACTGTTTTTGCTTTGAATGAAATGTCGGACCTTGCAAAAGAATCCAAGTCCGGGAAGCGTAACCCGTTCGTACCAAATCCGATGCTTATGAAACTAAAACTTTACACGCTTCTTTTTTTATTGTTGTATTTATCAGGGGCCGTAACTGCACAGCCTTGTGCTTCACTTACAGCAACTGCGGTAAGTTTTGAATCAAGATGTGCCTCTACAGGTAAAATTATCATTACCGTTTCCAATGGCTCCGGTACTTATAACTATTCAGTAACAGGCCCTGTTTCCACACCTTATACTTCCAGTAACGAAATCAATGGTCTTCCTGCAGGTTCTTACACCATCAGTGTTAAAGATGTAATCAATGATTGTATTTACACCTTACCGCAACCGGTAATTGTAGAAGGTGATTACCGGGATCCCCGTTTCGACCTGGTTAAAACAAATGTTACCTGTATTAATGGTACAGATGGAAGCATAAATGTTGAAAATGTTCTTTATGGAAGAGAACCTTTTGTGTACACTATTGTAGCACCTTCTGCGGCTGCCATTGGTACCACCAGTACAACAGGACAGTTTACAGGATTGGCACCGGGCAATTATTTTATACAGCAAAGAGATTCCTGTGGCGGTATTCAAACAAGAAGTATTACCATTCTCAATTATGATTGGTCCATCACTCCTTACTCTGTTATACGTACCAATTGTGACAGTGCAGATGTATTTATTGGCTTGAGAGATATATTCGGCAATACCAATACAACGGATACAGTCTTTAATGGTTTTACCTATGGCATTGTAACACCCGATGGAGACACCATTCTCTCTTCTGATTATAACTTTCGTATACGGTTAGGCGATTTTAGAAGTTTAAGAATTTTTGTTACAGACCGATGCGGCAATACCAAACGTGTTACCTGGACTGATAACAGAATACCGAGAGTGGCCACCGCAGTAGCGATTACTGACCCCACCTGTTTTGATTTTTCAGCTTTGATCACAGGTCAGCAAAATTTAACCAACCCGGAATATTGTTTGTACGATAGCACGAATAACCTGCTTGCATGTAACACTACAGGCAGTTTCCCCAACCTGAACTGGGGTAGCTATTGCATCAGAATTACTGATGTATGTTTTGACACCGTTATTACCCGCTGTTTTACTGCAATAAAACCTGTGCCTTCTGTTGCAGCCAATGTTACTGTTTCTTATGGTGATGATTGCCGTATTGTAACTGTTTCCGTTTCCGGACAAACGAATTTATTCAATCCCGTTTTCTGTTTATATGACAGCAGCGATGTGTTGATTACCTGTAATAACACAGGAGTTTTCGGCAACATACCTGTTGGCAGGTATTGTATGCGGATAACAGGTTCCATTTGTAATGATACCACACTCATCCGTTGTTTTGAAGTAGTGCCTTTACCGGTAGGACCGGGAACCGGACCCACATTTTCCAATTACAGTTGTTCCACTTTTACCGGAACCATCACTGGCACTGTTGGGTTAGGTAATGCCACTTATTGTTTGTATGACAGCAGCGGTCAATTAATCCGTTGCAATCAAACCGGTGTATTTGATAGTTTAGCTTACGGCAGCTATTGTGTAAATGTTCAGGTTTCAACTGCAGCAGGAGGATGTGCAGACACAAGCTTTAACCGATGCTTTACAGTAACCAAACCTGTTCCTTCATTAGGAACTGTTACTATCAATAAAAACTGTAAAACCTTTTCCTTACAATTAAGTTCTTATCAAAACCTGTTTAGTCCGGAGTTCTGTCTCTATAAAGACAGTAAGCTGATAGACTGCAACACCACCGGCATCTTTACTGATTTACCTTATGGCGCTTATTGCTTAACCGCAAAAGACAGTTGCTCTGATACAACATTGCAACGTTGTTTTGATGTGATACCTGATACTTTGCAGGTGAGGGCATCAGCAGTACCGTCCTGTACTATCGGCCGCACTACAATCCGTGTAACCATTGACCAGGGGCTTGCTCCTTATACAGTCACACTTTTTAAAGACTCCAATACAGTTGTAACAACATTAGTCATTAACAACCGTAACATCAATTTTGACACCCTTCAACAGTTGCCTTTACAACAATCCTACAGAATTGTAATTACTGACAGTTGCGGCAATATTGCTGAACTGATAACCGAACCTGTACTGTCTCAATTAAACAAGAGCAGAAGAATTATTGCCAATTGTCCAGGCGGTACTTATCCAAACGGATCATCTGATATTGAATTAACGGTGCAATCCAATCTTGGAAGATTGCTACCAAGAATCATCCGCAAAAACGGGGTGAGTTTAAACATCAACTATACATTCTCTAACACAGGACAAACCATCTTTACCTTCAAGAATATGGAGCCGGGCACCTATATCATACGCAGCAGGATGACCAGTCCGTGCAGCATTACTGTATTTGATACCATTACTGTAAGTCCTTATCTATATCCTACGCTCCAAAACTCATCACTCTATCGTTGTGATGATAACAGTTTTAATATTGCAGCGGTAACTAACGGTGGCATCAGTCCCTTTGCTTATGAAATTACAGGAAGCATTCCTGCATCGCCTTCCATTGTTTCAGGCACACCGCAATCAAGTCCGAATTTTACTATCAACAATGGAACGGCTTATTCATTGGTGCGGTTGCGTGTACTGGATGCCTGCGGCAATGCTTCTATTAACGATATCAGTACAGTGCCATTAGTGAATCTTGTAGTAAGTTCTGTTGGCGGATGTTACAACAGTGATGTAACTCTTTTAGTTGATTCACTTGCAGGTGCCAGTTATCAATGGTATAAAAGAATACCACCGGGTGATAGCATACTTGTAGGAACCACTCCTTCTTTTTATATACCAACTATTACTCCGGCAGATACGGGTTTATATTTCTGCAAAGTTGTTTTAAACAGCGGATGCATTACACGGATAGCCAAATATTATGTTGATGGCTTATGCGGAGGATTACTGCCTGACAATCCGTTTAAACTCACATCTGTGAGAAAAGACAAACATGTTGAATTAAACTGGACCATTAAAAATGAAGATGGAATTAAATATTACAGTATAGAAGTAAAACGATCCGGAGCTTTACAGTTTGAAAGCATTCATACAAAAAACATACTGCAGCCACAGGGATATTATACTGTGAAAGATGCGAATGCCCGAAACGGAGTCAACACCTATCGTATTAAGGCCACTTATGAAACAGGACAGGTTGTTTACAGTAACCTGAGTTCTGTATCTTACAAGGAAACAGGTTCAACCTATTTTGTATATCCTAATCCTGCAAAAGAAAAAATTACCATTAAGGTTCCAACGCAGGAACAGGTTACTTACCGATTGCGCTTATTTGATGTACATCAAAAGCAGGTATCAGAAATAAAGAAAGAAGCAGCCGGTGAACTGCAATTACAAAGACCGCCTTCATTGCAGCCGGGTGTTTACTTCCTGTACCTGACGGATGAAAAAAATAAAACAACAGAAGTATTGAAAATCATTTTCCAATAAAACACAACTTCATTTCTTATGAGTCTTGAAGCGAAACTTGTTTACCTTCGCTGCTATGCAACAACCGAAATGGATCAAGGATGTTATTGAAAACCTCAATATCAAAGCGCTCAATGAAATGCAGCTTGCTGCATTAAAAGCGCAGGAGGAGCATAAAGATATCATTTTGCTTTCAGCAACAGGCTCAGGTAAAACACTCGGCTTTTTATTGCCGTTAGTGGGGCAGTTGAAAAACAACAGCGACAAAACAACTGCTATCATCATTGTTCCAAGCCGTGAACTTGCCATGCAGATTGAAACTGTTTTCAAAAGCATGCAACTGAATTTAAAAGTTACCTGTTGCTATGGCGGTCATAAAAGGGAGATTGAAGAAAACAATTTAAAACAAGCTCCTGCCCTGCTCATAGGCACACCCGGTCGTCTTGCAGATCATATACGTAGAGAAAATATTAACACCTCAACAATTAAAACACTCGTACTGGATGAATTTGACAAATCATTAGAGCTCGGCTTCCAGGAAGAGATGTCGTTAATCATCGGTTCATTGCCTGCCATCAATAAGCGCATTCTTACTTCCGCCACAAAAATGGAAGACATCCCTGCTTTTGTAAGATTAACGAAACCGGTTACTCTTGATTTTTTAACCGGCAATGAAAACAATGACACAGGGCTTGAGATAAAACTGCTGCAAAGTCCGGAGAAAGATAAACTGGAAACTTTGTTCCGTTTGATTTGCATGCTGGGCAATCGGTCCACCATCGTCTTTTGTAATCATAGAGAAGCGGTAGAACGAACAAGCAATCTTTTAAAAGAAAAAGATATCGTCAATGTATTTTATCATGGTGCTATGGAGCAACGAGACAGAGATGCCGCTCTTTGCAAATTCAGGAACGGAACTTCCAATGTTCTGGTCACAACTGATTTAGCCGCACGTGGTTTGGATATTGCCAATATCCGTTACATTATTCATTATCACCTGCCGCATACGGAAGACAGCTTTACACATCGTAATGGCCGTACAGCCCGTATGGAAGCAAGCGGTACAGCTATTGTACTGTTAGGGCCAGATGAAA
Source organism: Lacibacter sp. MH-610 (assembly GCF_045780045.1). Lineage (NCBI taxonomy): Bacteria > Pseudomonadati > Bacteroidota > Chitinophagia > Chitinophagales > Chitinophagaceae > Lacibacter > Lacibacter sp. MH-610. The sequence goes on along the minus strand of NZ_CP116002.1, from coordinate 2,137,929 downwards.
AATTACCTTCCTATATTCCTGAAGGTGCAGAACAAATTACATTACCAACTGCAATAGTCATTCCCGAAAAGCCAAAGTGGAGCACGTTGTTTATTGCCGCAGGTAAAAAAGACAAGGTGAACAAAATTGATATTGTAGGCTTCTTATCACAAAAAGGCGAATTGAAGAAAGAAGATATTGGTTTGATTGAGGTAAAAGATTTTTTCAGCTTTGTGGCAGTCAAGAAAATCAAAGCGAGTCATACGTTGTATTTAATTAAAGATGCAAAAATTAAAAATAAAAAAGTGAAGATTGCAGTGGCGAAATGATTACAAAATGAATGATCACACTACATACTATAACTTAAAAGGGAAACTAACCGATAATGAAACCCGATGCATTCATTATCATTCCTCATTAGACATCATTGCTATCAAATTCAAATGCTGTGACGTGTATTATCCCTGCTATGAATGCCATACAGAAGAAGCAGGACATACTGCACAGGTTTGGCCAAAAGACGAATGGACTACCAAAGCTATTTTATGTGGACATTGTAAAGAAGAATTAACCATTCAGCAATACATGGATGCAAATAATCAATGTCCTTTTTGCAAAGCTGCCTTCAACCCAAATTGCAGCAGACATTATCATTTGTATTTTGAAGAATAAGTTCCCACAAAGACACAAAGAGCACAGTTTGTCTTCAGTGTTCCCCGTGCCTTTGTGGGAAACAATCTGTTTTAATTATTTTACAGCCTGTTCTTGTATTACCTTTATCTCTCATGAATCCATTTACTACAGCTTCCACCATCATCATTACCTGCCACAAACGCATTGCTCCTTATTTAGAACAGGAAGTAAAAGAACTCGGATTCACTATTGATGAAGCATTCATTACGGGTGTAAAACTTACCGGCACCATGAATGATTGCATCAAACTCAATTTAAACTTGCGGTGTGCCAGCCAGGTATTGTACAGTCTGCAACAATTCACCGCCAATAATCCTGATGCTATTTACAATCAACTCAAACATATGGCATGGGAAAACATTCTTCCAAACCCCGGCTATTTTTCTGTAACAAGCAATGTCAATAATCCCACCATCAACAACAGCATGTTTGCCAACCTGCGGGTGAAAGATGCTATTGTCGACCGTTTGAGAGACAAAAGAGGCAACCGTCCATCAACCGGAGCTGAACTTACAGGAACAGTCATTCATCTCTTTTGGAAAAATGAAGATGCCGAAATTTTTATTGATACAAGTGGCGATTCTTTAGCACGTCATGGCTATAGAAAAATTCCCGGTCTCGCTCCCATGCTGGAGGGTTTAGCAGCTGCTACCATCCTTGCCACAAAGTGGGACAGACAATCCCCCTTCATCAATCCTATGTGCGGCTCAGGTACCTTGGCTATTGAAGCCGCATTGATTGCAACGAACAGAAGACCCGGCCTCTTTCGTACCAATTATGCATTTATGCATGTGCAGGGTTATGATGAAACGGTATATGCAAAAGAAGATGCGTTGCTGGAAGAACAGATTATGGATGTACCCAATTTAAAAATAATGGCAACAGATTATAATCACAAAGCCATTGATAATGCAAAGAAAAATGCCGTAGCAGCGGGCGTGAGTAAACTGATTGATTTTGCCGTTTGTGATTTTGCTGAAACAAATGTTCCGGTAAATGCAAATGGGATTATGATGATCAATCCGGAATATGGCGAACGTTTAGGTGATATCAAGGAGCTGGAAGCAACCTACAGCAGAATCGGAGATTTTATGAAACAAAAATGCGGCGGTTATTTCGGTTACATCTTCACCGGCAATATGGAACTTGCAAAAAAGATTGGATTGAAAGCCAACCGGAGAATTGAATTTTATAACAGTACAATTGACTGCCGTTTACTGGAATATGAGCTATACAGCGGCAGCAGAAGAGATCCTAAAGAAATGAATCGCTAAGATTCATTTCTCCTACCTCTTACTTCTTACCTCTTACTTCTTACCTCTTACTTCTTACTTCTTTCCCAACACATCCCAACCCAATCTTACAATTAACAACAGCATCACCAGGAGGAAAATATAACGGATGAATGTATTTCCTTTTAGGATGGCTGCTTTACTGCCGATATAACCGCCCAGCATATTACAAACCATCATAGGAATAGCAATTTTAAACACTACTGCTTTACTCATCAAAAAACCGATAAGCGAAGCTGCATCAGCAATAGCATTTACAATTTTAGCAGTAGAAGATGCATGTAAAAAACTCATACCTGCAATACTCACCAGGCTGAACACCAACAGGCTGCCGGTTCCCGGGCCGATGAAACCATTATAAAAACCAAGTGCTGCGCCAATCAATCCACAGGCAACCAAATGTTTGGAACCATCATACTTGGGTGCATGATCAATACCAAAATCTTTTTTAATAAATGTGTACACAGCAAGCAGTATAATCACAAAAAGAAGAATAGGCTTGAACACTTCAGGAGCTATGAGCTTCATCACAAACGTACCGCCAAAGGCAGTAAGAGCTGATGTGAGTCCGGCTGTTACTACTACCGCCGCATCCACCCCCACACTCCTGATGTAATGAAAAGCCGCCACACTGGTACCTGCTAATGAAGCAAAACGGTTCGTGGCAATTACCTGCACATGCGTATACTGCGGAAATAATATCAACAGCAACGGTACCTGTACCAGGCCGCCACCTCCTACTACAGCATCAATAAAACCGGCAAAGAGAGCACCGGCGCAAACCGCAATCATAATCCATGTTTCCGTCATGCCTGCAAAATAAAGGCTTTCAGGCACTCGGCGGATTTCTCTTATCTTTCAGCATTAATTTTTTGATATGAAATACTTCCTTCTTTTAATACCGGTACTTTATTTTAACCTGGGCAGTAATGCACAAAAGAAGTCAACAGAATATCCTGTTGCTGATTCTATGAAAGTGACTGGTTTGCTTACGGAAATCAACATTCAAACCATTCATCCCCGCAAAGAAAACAAAGCAGGCATCCGTGTTGATGATGTAACACTGTTTCTTGAAGCAGATAAGAAAGAACGTGAAATAGGATTTGAATTTCCTGAAACCGCTACCGTATTAGCAGCAGGCATTGATGTGGAAACAGGCAAAGATGAACTGGAATGGCATTACAACTGGCAACTGAACCAGGACTACCGCCTGATGCTGCAAACAGCAACTGACTCAGCAGGAAACTTTAAACTTTACTCAGCTTATGTTTGGTTTACAAAAGAGAACAAATGGAAACTCATCGGCACTGTTAAAGTCAATGGTACATGGGGAACCATTAAATCAGCAGCTGCATATGAAGTAAGCAATGCTGCCTTCAGCTATCAACGTTCACAAGCGTGGATGCAACGTACTAATGGAAGCTGGAAAAATCTTTTAACCAACAGTCTGCCCAATCCTGTACTGGCACCGATGAGTAATATAGACAGTACACAACAGGCAGCAACTGAGGAACAAATCATTCAACAGTTTATCAAAGAGAATAAAACAGATGCCGTGCAAAAACACGAAGATGTTTATTACAAAATCATCACACAGGGCAGCGGCAAAAAAGTGAATGTAACAGATACGGTAACGGTTCATTACAAAGGTTATTTGTTCAGTGATGGTACGGTGTTTGACCAAACAAGAGAGAAGCCTGCCACCTTTCCGCTCAACCGTTTAATAAAAGGATGGCAGATTGTAGTTCCTTTACTGAATGTGGGTGGAAAAATTAAAATTGTTATTCCTTCGGGTCTTGCTTATTCCATCAGGACAAGAAGCCCTAAAATTCCGCCCAACAGCATTTTGGTATTTGAAGTGGAAGTATTGGAAGCGAAATAAAAAAGCGGGCTCTTCATGAGCCCGCTCTGCATTCATACAGCAAACATCATTTACGGCTGTTCCACCAACCGACAACAGCACCCACAATGGCGCCGATAACAGCTGATGTTATGATATCAACAAACACGCTGGTTAAATCAGAAAGATTCATCTGGGCATAGATCATAAAATCAATAGAAAAAGATACCAGGAACATAACAACAGCTCCTGTAACGGCTCCCGCACTTACACCGGCTGCATTTGATTTACTGATTACATAGGACAAGAGAAAACCAAGTCCGATGTTACCGATAATCATTGCCCACCAGGGCCATTCTGCTTCCGGGCGCATAACAGATGCAGCGGCAGAAGACATGTGTTGCGTCATAAAATCCATCAGGAGCATTCCATAGATCAGCCATCCGAGGAGGAAAAAGAGAACTCCACCAATTACACCACTAATAACAAATTTACCTGTGTTCATAATAGTTGGTTTTGGGTTAAAAAATAAATGGCAGGAACAATGTAAAGAGTTTGCCGGCCAAATGCAAGTGTTTGGCCGGAATGTGCAAAAAATACGGGGCGGCAAAGCCGCCCCGTAATAAATACCGGGTTTTTGTAAAATGTAAAAGTGGTAAAATGTCTTTACTCTTTTATTTCATCATTTATTTTAAAGCCCATTCAAAAAAGGCATCCACATCTTTTTTAAACTGAATCATATCCGGCATGTTGATGTAGTACATGTGTCCGCTGTTATAGAAATAGTGCCTTACATTTTTCCTCGCTTCCGGGCGGAGGAACATGTGTTCAATATCATATTTAGCAGTGAAATAAGGCGTTGCAAAATCATAGTAACCACTGCCCACATATACTTTTAAAGCTGGGTTTTTAGCCATAGCATCACGCAGGCTTTCTGCAACATTTAAAAACTGGTTCTGCACATTGTTATAATTCCAGGGAGATACAGGGCCGAAAATATTATATGGCTTCTCTTCTTTAAAATTCAGATCATTCTGGAAATAATCATTGAGCGCACTGGTAAACGGACCATCAATATTGGTAAAGCTGGGATCAAAACTCACATACTCACCGGCATTGTCTAAATCCGTACCCGTAAAACGTGCATCAAGGCGTCCGATACTTAATCCATCTTTGCGGCGCAACTCTTTATAAAAACGATTTTCTTCCACACGTAAGTTGGCATTCAAACAATATTCTTTACTCAAACCGGTGTAATAACTCATTTTAGTGGCGATAAGATCTGTTTCTTCTGCAGTGAGCCAGCCACCTTTTAATAAAGCAGTGGCATATTCACCTAAAGCAAAAGCTTCACTCTCTTTAATAGCCTTAGCAAAATCATTCTGTAATTCCGGCGCTAATTTTTTATGATACCATGCAGCAGCGGTATAAGAAGGAATGTATAATGCCCTTGGCAAATCATTGCCTACGTAGTAATCATTGGTACCGAAATTTAATACGGGTGAAATCAAAAAGATTCCATTGATATAAATGCGGTAGCTATCCGTTAAAAACTTACTCAACCCTGCAGCTCTTGTAGTACCATAGCTCTCACCTGCTAAAAATTTAGCCGAGCCCCAGCGTTCATACTTCGATAAAAAGTAACGGATAAAAGAACCTACGCTTTGTATATCCTCCACATATCCATGAAACTGTTTGGGATTTTCACCGCTGGCTGCACGACTGTAACCGGTGGATACAGGATCAATAAATACCAGGTCTGTTTTGTCGAGCCAACTGTATTCGTTGTTGATGTATTTATAAGGAGGTGCTGTAGCTGTTCCATCATCTTTTAGCAATACACGTTTAGGACCAAGTCCACCCATATGCAGCCACACAGAAGAAGAACCCGGCCCGCCGTTGAATGTAAAAGTGATGGGACGGTTGGCAGCCGCTTCGCCTTTCTTTTTGTAATAGGTAAAGAATACTTTGGCAATAAGTTTTCCGGTATCGTTTTTCAAATCAAGATAACCGGTATGAGCCGTGTATTCCAGTTTTTGAGTTCCGTATTGAACGGTGCCGGAACTTACTGTTACCTGCACACCGGCAGGAATGTATTCTTTTACTTCAGCTGTTTTGGTTTGAGCTGATGTGTTCATGAAAAGATAACAGGCTAAAAAAGTGAGAACATACTTCATATGGCATTAATTTTGACGGTGAAAGATAATTCTTCTGGTCATATAACTGTTAACCTGTCAACATGAAAAATTCAGAAACTGCCGCAAAGGATCCTATTACTACTCTCAATATCATTTGTTATATCCTCCTCCTGCTCATTATCATCTTTTCCTGACGGATTTATTTGCCTAACTTTCAAGTAAATGATTTCTTAACCATAAAACTGAAAGTTATGCCTATCGTAAAAGTAATTGAAGTGATTGCTTCCTCAGAAAAAGGAATTGATGATGCCATCCGCACTGCGGTTGCCGAAGCATCCAAAACTGTACGCAATATTGATTCGGTTTATGTACAGGATATTAAAGCCCATGTAAAAGACGGAAAGATTACCACTTTTGGATGTGTTTGTAAAATTTCGTTCCGTATTGAGTAAAGCCCCGGTAATACATCTGAGCTTAGTGCATGAAAAAGCCGGAATTGAAACCCGTTGATGATTTTTGTCAAAGCTTTCAATTCCGGCTATTGTTTTATCAATACTTACGCCACTAATTCTTCTTTATCATGTTTCGCATATTCATCAATGAGTTTGCGTTGCAATTCAAACGGCATCGGCGCATATTCCAAGAATGAGCTTCTGAACTTTGCCCGGCCCTGTGTTAATGAACGCAGCGAAGAAGAAAAACCATCCATCTCAGCTAATGGTACACGGCTCACCACTTTCTGAAAATGGCCTTCGCTGTCTATTCCTTCTACAATGGCTCTGCGGCTTTGTAAATCGCCCATCACCGCACCGGTTAAATCATCAGGGCATAACACTTCCACATGATAGATCGGTTCCAGTATCTGCGGATCAGCCTGCTGAAATGCCTGGCGGAAGGCCTGCAGTCCGGCAATTTTAAAACTGATATCATTGCTATCCACGGGGTGCATCTTTCCATCATACACACATACACGTACATCACGCACATAAGAACCTGTGAGCGGACCCACCTGCATTTTTTCCATCACACCTTTTAAAATGCTGGGCAAAAAACGGGCATCAATAGCACCACCAACAATACAGTTGTAAAATACCAGTTTACCACCCCAATCCAGTTCATACGTTTCTCTGCCACGCACAGAAATATCCGTAGGCTCCGGCATACCGTCATACCAGGGTTCTATACGCATATATACTTCACCAAACTGTCCACTGCCGCCACTTTGTTTTTTATGACGGTAATTGGCGTCGGCCATTTTACGGATGGTTTCCCGGTAAGGAATGCGGGGCTTAATGAATTTTACTTCCAGTTTGTGATTGTGTTCAATCTTCCATTTAGCTACCGCCAGGTGCATATCACCCTGGCAATGGATCAATGTTTGTTTGAGCTCCTGCGATACTTCTACAATTAAAGTAGGATCTTCTTCCACCAATTGATGCAGCGCATGGGAAAGTTTTTCTTCTTCCCCCTTTTTTGCTGATTCAATTGCTACCGTCATATTGGGTGGCGGATACTGAATGGAAGCCAGTTCATAATTCCTGCCTTTACTGTGCAGGGTGTTATTGGTATGAGTATTTTTTAATTTGAGTGTAGCGCCAATATCACCCGCCACCAGTTCCTGCACGGGTGTGCGTTTATTACCTTCTACCAGGAACAGTTGATTGATTTTTTCTGATACACCTGTGCTTTCATTCTCCAGTTCCATACCGCTCTTGATAGTGCCACTGTACACCTTAAAAAAGGAAAGCTCACCCACATGCGGTTCACTCACCGTTTTGTAAATAAAAATACAGGCAGGGCCATTGGCATCGCAGGTAAGCGTTTCACCTGCTTTTGTTTTTTGCGGCGGCATTTCGTTGGCACTGGCGCAGCAGTTATCAATAAAGCCCATCAATCTTCCGCTGCCCATATCTTTTAATGCACTGAGGCAAAACACAGGGAAGATATCATGATGAATGAGTGATTGCTTCAACCCTTCCCGCATTTCATCTTCATCCAACTCACCTTTATCTAAATAATGTTCCATTAAGGTTTCATCATTCACAGCTACTGCTTCTACGAGAATGCGATGGAGTTCCTCCGCTCTTGCTTTTTCACTTTCAGGAATGGGTAATTTTTCCGGCTTTCCGCCAGAAGCAGGGAACTGGTACATGGTCATCTTCAACACATCAACAATGGCGTTGAAACCTGTACCGGCATTTAACGGGTATTGTACCACTGTTACTTTATTGCCGAAATGCGATTTGGCTTCTGCAACAGTTTTATCAAAATCAGCATTTTCATCGTCCAGTTTATTTACGGCAAGAATCATGGGTGTTTTAAACTGCTCTGTGTATTCCCAGATGATATCTGTGCCCACTTCCACACCCATAGTGGCACTCAGCAGCATTACACCGGTATCTGCAACACGCAGTGCAGAAATCACTTCACCGGTAAAATCATCGTAACCGGGTGTATCAATGATGTTGATTTTGTAACCCTTCCATTTGGTGTGAAGGAGTTTGGAGAAGATAGAGTTGCCACGTTCCTGTTCCAGTTCGTGATAATCGGCAACGGTGTTTTTTTCATTTACGGAACCTCTGCGGTTAATGATGCCTGCTTCAAAGAGCATGCATTCCGCTAAGGATGTCTTGCCGGAGCCGGCGTGGCCCAGCAAGACAATGTTTTTTACATGTGAGGTATCAAACTCTGCCATAACAAAAGTTTTAAGGTATGAGAATAGAAGAACTGTTCCGGCATGCGGAAGGTTCTGTTGATGACTCTTGAGGGAACGGCTTTGTTGGGTTAGTTAGTAAGGCAGAAGCGGGATGTTACGATCGGGCTCTGAAGTGTGAAAAATCCTGTCTTAATTCACTGATGGTGTTTTCGAGGTCGGCGTACTGCTGGTGCAATTGTTCGTGTTCTGAAAAAATTTCGCTGGATAGGTGGTTCTCGCTCAGGCCTGCTTCTAATTGCAGTTTACGGTCGTGCGTTTTAATCGCTTGTTTGAGATCGTGAATGTTGATCTGCTGAATGTAAAACTGGTTGTGGTAATGTTCCACTTCGGTAAGCACTTCTTTATCGCTTTGATTGCGGGCCATTTCAGTAAGCTGATCCCTCAGCTGACCCAGTTCATTACGATAGGAACGCAAATTCTCCCTCCAGGAATTGCATTCCCTGTTGAGCTGTGTTGTGTCTGTAGTAACCATGGGAATAAAATTTAGATGATGAAATATGGTTGACCTCAAAGAACTACTTAAATCTAAGCACAATTTTCCAAAATACCTATTTGATTTTTACACATGAAAATCCTTTAAACGGCTGATGTTGATTGTAGGAAATACGGGCCGGGCACTGTATCTTAGCAGCGGCCAATATCTATGTTCCTAATTTGAAAAACTAATTGCAACAAAATGAAACATTTAGCTTCTGCCCTGTGCCTGCTTCTTTTCTCCTTTGCACAGGTAAACGCCCAGCAACCCAAAACTAAAAAACCTGCGGTACTTTCTTTTACGCTCAGCTTTTCTGATTACAATACACCGGCCTTGATCCGTGATTCCTCCTTTAGCAAAGCATTTAAAGGAACTGACTGGCTCAACCCCGGTAAAAAATCATTTGGCATTGGTGTGGGCTGGTGGAAACAGTTAACACCGCAAATTGATTTCAGTGCCAACTTCAACGGAACCTTTTCCAATTTCCCGGAACTGTTTGTAAAAGATGACAGTATTGGCCAGGCCGGTTTTACACCGCAGCTTGATGCAATGGTTCATTTGTTTGCTTTTAAACAAGGTGTAACATTTAATCCCTTTTTATCTGCCGGAGCCGGTGCCGGTATTTTTGGTGGCAATACGGCGGCCTATGCTCCTCTTGGTGTTGGTTTCAAACTACGTTTTAAAGAAGGCGCTTATCTCATTAACCAGATTCAATACCGCAAAGCTTTGACGGATGGTATTACCAATGATTATCTTTTATACACGGTAGCTTTTGCACAAACACTGGGCAAACCCAAAAAAGCTCCCGAAACGGTGAAAGAAAAAACAAGTCCTGTTCCTGCTGATAAAGACGGTGATTGGTTTGAAGACAATATTGACGAATGTCCGGATGTGGCAGGCAAGGTAAAGGGCTGCCCCGACACTGACGGTGATGGTGTGGCTGATAAAAATGATCCATGCCCTGCAGAAAAAGGAACACTCAATGGCTGCCCCGATACGGATGGCGATGGCATAGCTGATAAGGATGATGCCTGCCCTGATGCGAAAGGCAGTGTTAACGGATGTCCTGATGCAGACGGTGATGGCGTGGCCGATAAAGATGATCTGTGCCCGGATATGAAAGGTAGTTTTAAAGGTTGCCCTGACAGTGATGGCGATGGCATTGGTGATGGAGAAGATAAATGCCCCACCGTTGCCGGCACTACCGCCGACCAGGGATGCCCTGAAATAAAACAGGAAGTAAAAGAGAAAGTAGAGGTAGCCGCAAAAAATATTTTCTTCCGGTTTGGAAGTGATGTATTGCTCAACCGTTCGTTGCCACCGTTGAAAGAAGTGGTTACCTTATTGAAAAAAGATCCGGCCCTGCAACTGGTGATTGAAGCACATGCTGACAGTATCGGCACTGCGGAACGGAACCAGCTGCTGAGCGAACGCCGGGCCAAACGGGTAGCACAGTTCTTTATCAACAGCGGTATTGATGCCCGCCGCATCAGCTACCGTGGTTATGGCGCTACGCAACCGGTGGCTGATAATGCTACTGAAAAAGGCCGTGCCCAAAACCGTAGAGTGGAAATGAAACTGCGTTATTAAAACATTTGTTTGATGCTGTATAAAAGCACTGCCGGTGGCAGTGCTTTTTGTTTATGAAAAACAATTTGAAGGATTTGAGAAACTAAAGGCAGTTGTTGTTGCGATGGCTTTAGAGCTTGGAAACTTTTGTATATTTAACTATTGCATGTAATACTTATTACGCTCTAAAATTGAAACAACCAAACCGATTTGCAATATTTTAATGACAAATTCCTATCGAAAGTTATTGACAACAAAAAACTTGATAATCGTAATATGTACAACTTGCTTGTATGTAATAGTAATACTTTTTCAGGCCGTACCATTAATTACAAAATCCTATCTTTTAAATCAATCTGACTTATATAAAATTGATACAGTTAAAATGTTAAGTCGTGCATTTTACATAAATAGTGCAAAAATGAGCACATCAGGAATTGAATTCAAGGATACAAAGAATAAAACATTTAGGATTAAAGGTTCTGCTTGGAATACACTTAGAGACCAAAAAAACTTTTTGACACACTGCAGTACAACAATTTACTTATAACGATTTTCACCGACAAACAAGGCTTTCAAAATTACTTTAATAAAAATGATAATGTTAATGTTGATGTTTTGGGACTTAATATTGGAAACAAACCCTACATCAAATTAAGTGACCTAAATAAAGACGATAAACAACGGAAATATCAGATGATAATATTTTTTAGTTTTTTCTATGTAATATTTTTATTAATTCATTTTTACAGAGTTTTAAAAATGTAAAACTGCATGCAACATGCAGTTTTACGGCAGAGGGAGCGACAAAGATGTTTTAAGTGTTACCAACAAATAAAGCTGCTTGTATTAAACGATGAGTAAAAAACAAAAGTTGAGAGCTGTCTGTAGTTTGTAACAGCTTCAGTTATTCTTTGTATAAGCACCAAACAAAAACCCCATTTTAACCCACACCCTCCCCCCATCTCCCCTACCTTTACCAAAATCAGTTTACGTTGACCCTTACTACTTCGCTCTCTTTTATTCATCAATCGGCTCTTGAAAAAGAAACCGAGAACCTTGCCTTTACCGAATTTTTAAAAGAACGCAACAGCGAAGAAGTGGATGCTGCCGTGCAGCAATTAAACAAGGCCATTGAACCGCAGATTGACTGTACCCAATGCGGCAACTGCTGCAAAAGTTTAATGGTGAATATTACCAACGAAGAAGCTGACCGTGCCGCCGCCCACCTGCACATGAGCCGTGCCTCTTTTGATGAAACCTATGTAGAAAAAGGCAGTCATGAACTCATGATCATGAACCGTATGCCCTGTGCTTTTCTCAGCAACAATGCCTGTACCATTTATGAGCATCGTTTTGCAGGCTGCCGTGAGTTTCCGGCACTTCATTTACCGGAGTTTAATAAACGTCTCTTTACTGTGATGATGCATTACGACCGCTGCCCCATCATTTACAATGTTATGGAAGCGCTTAAAGAAACAACCGGCTTCAGCGCCGGGGCCTGAGCAGCATTTTTAACCCAGTCTTGCTTTTACAAAATCACTTACGAGGTAACTGATGAGTTTACCTACCGAGTCGCTTTTGCGGCCATCACTTAAAAAGCTGGCGCCTTCGCAAATATGCAGGTAAGCAGCTTTGGCATCTACCGCTGCAAAATTGATGTACTGCCGGGCATGCACAGGCGAAATACCCACCGGTGTGCCGGCACTGCTGAGCGTGTGTTCAATACTGTCCAGGTCCAGCTCTATGCCGGTATAAGAATCATCTGTAAAACCGGTGGCATGGGCCACAGCCTGTATGAAGTTTCGTTTTTCGTGGAGAAAAATATCTTCGTAGGTAATGAAATCAAAGAAGGGATTATTGGCAATATCCAGCCACACATTCTGCGGAATATAATTTTCATGTACGCCGATCACACAGTACTTCTGCAGGTAGCCGTCTTCTTCTGCATAACGGAAGGCGTTGCCGCTGTGGCGTCCTTCCATAGGTCGGTAATCAGTATGTGCATCGAGGTTAATACAATTGATCTGTGCCAACTGCAATACACCAGCCTTGTGCCATCCTTTGGCAGCGCCTTTAATAAGCGGATAGGCATTGTTATGTCCGCCACCGATGGCGATGGGTATTTTCTGAGCAGCCGTAATGAGTTTGGTTAAAGCTTCCACTTCTTCATCAATCCTGTTCACAGCGTGGCGGTAAGCATCTACTTTTTCTTCATAACTGTGAGCATTGTTTTCAATCAATGATTCCACATCGGCAAAATCAAAATGACCCAGCAGGAGTATTTCTTCTCCCCCAAGAAAATCATTGCTCTGAATGTTGAGAAAAGAATTAAGAAAGGGGAACCAGGCTGTATCAGCACCACCGATTCCGTAATTCGCTTTCACACCCACATCTTCAGGAATACCAAAGAGAACAAATTTTGCAGCAGAAGCCAGCAGTGCCGCTTCGGGTTCCTGGTTGTTTGGCAGTACCTGTAAACGTTCGCCCAGCTTGGTTTCAAATCGCCTGATTTTGGTGAGCGAAAGAATATCGTCCTTGGTATAAAAGCGGAATCGTTGCATTACCGAATATAAGGATTATTAAAAAAGAAAACAGGCTTCTTAATTCCTACTTCTTACCTCTTACCTCTTACCTCATGCTTAACACTTTCCATTTTCCACTTCTAACTTTGCACTTTCTCAGATGATCTCTCCGTTCAGCATCACTTTATCAATCAAATCAGATCCAAACGCATAAGGAATATAATTTATGGAAGGAATAGGTTTGGTAAAAATGAGATTGGCTTTTTTACCGATGGAAATACTGCCTGTTTGCTCCTGCACCCCCATGGCAAATGCACCGTTAGTGGTAGCGGCATTAATGGCTTCCTCCGGCAGCATTTTCATTTGAATACAACTCATACTCACCACTGTATTCATATTGCCGCTGGGTGATGAGCCGGGATTGAAATCACTGGCGAGGGCAATGGCGGCGCCGGCATCAATAAGAGCTCTTGCAGGCTGAAAAGGCATGCGCAAAAAATAAGCAGCGGTGGGCAAGAGTGTACCGATGGTGGAAGAAGCTGCTAAATCTGCAATATCTTTTTCAGTCATGGTTTCCAGGTGATCCGCTGAAACCGCCTTGAGCTCAATGGCTTTTTGCAAAGCGCCGAAAGAATTGAGTTGATTTACATGCAGCTTGGGTTGCAAACCGTATTTAGCGGCAGCGTTACAGATAGTGTCCATTGCTGCTACCGAAAAGAAACCTTCTTCACAAAACACATCTACATAATCTGCCAGTTTTTCCAAAGCAATATTCGGGAGCAGTTCATTTATTAACAGTTTGATGTACCCATCCTGATTTTCTTTGTATTCTAACGGGTAAGCATGGGCGCCAAGGAAAGTAGCCCTGATGGGGATAGGTGCCCGTTCTTTCAACTGTTTGATCACCCGCAGCATTTTTAACTCACCTTCCACCGTTAAACCATAACCGCTTTTTATTTCAATAGCGCCGGTACCCTTTTGCATGAGCTCCAACAACCGTTCCGATGCCAGGTCGTACAACAGTTCCTGCGGCATGGCATTGAGTTTTTTAGCGGAGTTGAGAATACCGCCGCCCTGTGCTGCAATTTCAGCATAAGTCATGCCTTTCAGTTTGGCTACAAACTCCTCTTCACGACTGGCCGCAAATACAAGATGTGTATGACTATCGCACCAGGCAGGTAAAATGGTTTGACCGGAGGCATTGATCACTTCTTCATAAGCTTCTGCACCACTCAGTTCTTCCATCACACCAAAATCAAGAATGGTATCTTCTTCAACCACGAGGTAAGCATTATCGAGTACTGAAAGCTGTGCCAGTTCTGCCCCACGAAGCAGTTTGTTTTTATAACGGATGCCGGCAAGCTGTTGTATATTTTGTATGAGTAAGGCCACGGGTAAAAGTAATCGTTTTTAAGAAATGAATTCATCCGCATTGCAAAGAAGCCATAGAGGATTTATGTTTGCAGCATGGTTCGTTTTAAAGCAACGATACAAAAGTTTCAGAAGCAGGGTGAAAAAACGGGATGGACTTATATTTCCATTCCTCAAAAGGTGGCTGAGCAAATAAATCCCGGTGTCAAAAAATCATACCGGGTAAAAGGCCGTTTGGATGCGTATGTGTTTGATGGCATCTCACTGCTGCCCATGGGCGAAGGTGATTTTATTATTCCGCTCAAAGCAGATATAAGAAAAAAATTAGGCAAGCGTGCCGGTGAAACACTCATGGCCGAACTGGAATTGCAGCAAAAAGCTTACGAGATTGATGCTGATTTTATGGCCTGCCTGGAAGACGAACCTGCGGCCCTCCGCTTCTTTGAAACATTACCCAAGGGCCATCGCAACTACTTCAGCAAATGGATTGAAAGCGCCAAAACAGAACCCACCCGAGCCAAGCGTATTGCCCTGGCCGTAAATGCGTTGGCAAAAAAATGGGGCTATGCAGAAATGATCAGGGCACAAAAGAAAGATTGACCGCATTCTTCAAATGATTCTGGGTTTTCCACAAAACAGCCGTTAGTGTGAACAACTGCAAGGGTTACTTTCCGGGCACAGCAGGTATTAACGCATGTAAATGTGTTTGAAAGCGAAGAACACTATTTCATTCATTAAAGCAACATCGTATGGTACAAAAGACGTATTTCAAAACAAAAGACTATGTAAAAGTAAAATTCAGTTTTGTAGCTGAAAACGCAGAAACTGTAGAAATATTAGGATTGAACAGTGACTGGGAAAACTCAATCATTATGAAGAAAAAGAAAGACGGAACTTTTGCCGCTGAAGTGAATCTCCCCAAAGAAACCAAACACGAATTTAAATACCGCATTAACGAAGCCATCTGGCAAAACGAGCCTGAAGCTGATGGTGAGCAGGCGAATGTTTTTGGCGGAAGTAACAGCTTGCTGGTGATCTGAGCAGGTTTAAAATCGGCATAACCTTCTATTTATATTTCAAAGCGTTCTCAAAAGGAACGCTTTTGGCGTTTTCATCAGTTCAGCAATAGAACAGATCTTCCTGTGCAATGGAAATAAAAAATTCATCACCGGGTTTTGTATGTTGTACCGGCTGCAGCAGTTCCACCATGGCACCTTTAACAGATAGCAACACCTGCTCATACATTCCGTAAAAGCGAACCTGTTGAGCGGTTGCAGCAATTCCGTCAACGGTGCGTTTTATTTTTTCCGGTCGGATGCAGGCTGTTTGGTTAGATGCAGTTAAGTGAAACTGTTGCTGCAATGCAGGTGTTAACACATTATAACTGCCGAACAATCCGGCACAGTAAAGTGTGGCCGGTTGATGATAGATTTCCTGTGGAGTTCCCTTTTGTATCAATTGTCCCTCTTTCATTACCAGGATGGTATCTGCCCAACTGAGTACATCTTTACCATCATGACTCACCATGATGCAACTTGTACGAAACTGTTCACACACATCATGAATTACCTGTTTGATGGTTTGTTCATGAATGGCATCAAGATTGGAAAAAGGTTCATCCAGCAAAAGCAGTTTGGGTTTTTTGATGAGCTGCATGGCCAGCACAATACGTTGCTTTTCGCCACCGGATAGTTCATTGGTGCGGCGAAGGAGTAAATGCTCTACCTGGCAAACCGAAAAAATCTTTTGTGCTTCAGCTTCGTCTAACTTACTCGCCATTTCCAATAGCTCATGCACTGCATAATTATTACGTAATTCAAAGTGCTGACTTAAATAGGCAATGAAAGGGTGACCCGGAATCAGTTGCTCTAAAGGACCTGAAACTTTTTTGTCTTCAAATAATACTACGCCGCTATCAGGTTGAATAAAACCGCCGATCATTTTAAGCAACGTTGTTTTACCGCTGCCTGTTTCACCGGCGATGGCAATTTTTTGACCCGCCTCCATGCTGAAGCTGATGGCATCAACTGCTCTGCGTTCACCATTATTTTTTGACAACTCTTTAACCTGCAAAAAAAACATTGAGCGAAAGTAACGGAAAGCAACTATACATCCATTTATTGACTCTTACGATTGTAAACATTAGAGGGAGGAGGATATTCTTTCATTTTCTTTTTCATGATAGATTTATAAACAGTACTGCTTCTTAACGATTCAATAGCAGGGTCAAATTGCAGTACCCAGCCGTAATTGAAACCGGCATCCGCAGCTTTTTTAAGCCAATGCAGAGCCTTGGATTTATTCTTTTGCAATGCATACACACGGCTGATATTGTACATAGAACAGGAATCCGTCGGATTCAAATCCAATAATTCCCGGTAAGATACCAATGCCTCTTTATAGTTGCGTGAAAGCAAATGCATCCTGCCCGTATAATCTACCACTACTTCTGAAAGATAAGGGTAAAGTTCCCCCGCTTCGGTGAGATTAAGCTGCGCCTTATTAAACTTACCTGCATGGATGAAATACTTTGTTTGCAACAACAATTTTTCAAACGTAAGTTCTTTACGTGCAGCAAGTGTGTCCAGGTGAATGACTGCGTCATTAAACCTGTAAAGTTGATTGCATAGATCAATCAGCTTATTACGAACACTTGTATTCACATCCAGCATTTCAATTGACTTTTGATAATGTACTGCAGCAAATGTGGGTAGGCCCTGCCAGATATACATATCACCTATTTTATCATTGATATCAGCAGAAAGATCAAAATTGGTTCCTAATAATGAATCAGCCATTAACAATGCAGCAATACCGGCCGTAATGGGTTTTATAATTACCGGCGCAAAAACTAATCTTTCACCTGTACCCGGTAATTCAATGGGTATAGTGTTCTGTGGAGGTGTCATATTTTCATCAAGTTCTTCTTCAGAAGCTGTACCATCCGGAAAGATTTTTTTCCGGTCAAACTTAAAATTACGGTCAGAGTTTTTTACGAGGTTGTAATAAAAATTACCTGCTTTTAAAAACCACAAACCTTCATCAGGTAATTTTTTTAAAATACGCTGATATAAAGCATGTAATTCTTTTTCAGCTACTTGTTTATTTTGAACTTTGTATTCCATCAAGATGCTTTCTGCATCAGTATATCTTCCGATTTTTTCAAACAACTGCATCATTTTTTTATACGGGCCCAGAAAACCGGGTTCCATCGCTATCAAGGTTCTGTAATGTGCTGCTGCGGCTTCATAATTATTTCTTCGCTCGTAAATATCAGCGAGGAAATAATGATCTTCATTTGCATGATACTTTGCACCTAAAAAGGTTCTGTAATAGCATTCTGCATCAGGCGAATAATTGCTGTATTGACGGAGGGAATCAGCATAGGCCTTCAATTCTGTTTCGTTCAGGAAATAATCGGTTGCAAAATTGAGCGTCACTTCTGCTGTTCGTATATCTTTTTGCTCCCACTGCATTTTACCCAGCCAATGAAACACTAACGGATTATAAACATCATAAGCAATCACATTTCTCCAGAAGGAATCTGCTTTAGCCCAATTTTCCAGGATGTAGTATTTCATACCTGCTGCAAATTGACCCAGCACATCATCCGGCCGAATCAGGTATTCATCAAAAGGACATATAGAAGGCATGGCATCCACCGCCGGATATGTAGGAAGTGCATATTTATATGTAAAAGGCAGGAGATGATAACCACGCTTACGTACATCAGCCTCATAAAAAAAAGAATCGGCTAAGGCGTAGTTGGTTGTTTTGTTATAAATATATCCCAGCCGTTCAAACGGATAATAATGCCTGCTGTTGAGTACAATACTTTTTTGTTGCAATTCTTCAGCATACAATAAATCTCCTTGAAGTTCGGCAAGCAATCCACGGTTTGCATACAAACTTTGTAATGATGGCTGAAGTTGAAAAGCAGTATCATACATCAATTTTGCTTTGTTATATTGTTCCCGTTCAATATACAAACCCATGAGATTTGAAAAAGGTATTGCCCACTGCGGCGAATGGGTAGTGGCCTTTAAATAATACTGTTCTGCCTTTACAAAATCCCGTTTATAAAAATAAATAACACCAAGCGTGTTGTAGATGCAGGCTGCCTCTTTTTCCAATTGCAATGCCTTTAATTCTGATTGCAATGCTTTTTCAATGAGCGGAGCAGGATTGGGTGTTAATGGAATTTTCAAAAGAAGCGAAACGCCTTCAAAATAATAACGGTTCACTTCCATAGCACGATAAAGAAAATCATCTTTATCTACCAGCTTCAAGGCAATTTGCAGCATTACCGGATACGCATCATAACCATTACTGCCTGCATTGTAATATCTTCTCCGCTCTAATTCTGCTTCACTTCCACTGAGATAATCATTAATCACCTGTTGGGTTTGTGTATGCAGCAGCAGCACCAATTCTTTTTTAAACAACTCCATATAATCCTTTGAGGAAAGAAGCGCTTCAATCGTCCTGTCTAAATAATATAATTCCAACGAATCTGCAACTTTTGGTTCACCAAACTGCATGATGGTATCGGCTTCAATAATTGTTTTATACAATCTGATGAACGCAACCGGCAACTCATCAGCACCCGTAGAAAGCAAACGTTCCAAACCATTTATTTTGGATATATCCTGTTGATTCAAATTTGAAATGAACCGGTTAATCAGTTCATCCGGGCTTATAAAATCGCTTTGCTGCATGAGTGCAGCGGGAGCAGGCAATATTCTTCCCTCCGTGGGCGCTGTATTCATCTGCGATTCATCAGCCACTGACAATATGAAATTAGTTGTTTCATTATTGACAGGTATTACCGGCGTTTGTTTTTTATTATTAGCTGTCAAAACAGGATCGGCGGATATCGAAGAATCTACGTATTGCTTTATTTCACCAAGACGCACATACCCGTCTTTTTCTTTATCAGCAAAACCAATTAACCCATTAACGAGATAATAAGAAAACACACCTCGTCCACCACCCCATGCTTCACTCTCATTACTCAGTTGATCAGGAGCGCAGGAAGTAATCCTTATTTCATTGGCTATACTTGTACGTAACTGGTTACCCACTAAAAAATTACCCCGGATATTTTTGCCGGCTAATTTTCCTGAATGACAGGCATCTGTTATTAAAACCACTTTTGCTTTTTTAATTGCAGAAAGTGTATGGGCAAAATTGTTGAGATCGTCTAACCGAACAGCATTGTTTCTGTAATTGCTGGGCGGTGTATTATAAGTAAGCAGATAACCAAGTTTTGCTATGTTCGTATTTTCAATATCACCATGACCGGCAAAATAAAAGTACACTACATCATCCGTTTCAGCTATTTCCATAATTCGGTTCATCGCCATATCTACAGCGGCCAAGGTTGCATTTTTTCCAATCAGCAAATTGATGTTGGAAGCAGGAACAAATCCACCGGCCTTACTCTGTAAATAATCAGCAAATGCCTGTGCATCCCGTTCAGCATATTGCAAAGCAGGTATAGAAGCATCTTCATATTGAGAAACTCCTATTACGATCGCAAACGTATTGCTCTTTCTGTTTTGAGCAACCATCTGCAATGAACAAATAAAAAGCAAAGCAATTAGCAGGGTTCGTAACATTGAGTTCGTTTGAGCTTAAAAGTTAAGTGATATTGTTGTAAAATAAAAGCTGCACATTTCTGCTTAGGTGTTATCTTACATAAAATTAAATCCATGAAAAGGTCAGGTATATTTATTTATTTGATGATAGCAACATTAGTTGCAACAGCTCAGAACAATCCGTTTGGCTTTACGTTTAACCACCAGGCATTATCAGTAAAGGATTTAACCCGTTCTGCTGAGTTTTATAAATCAGTACTTGGATTGGAACAAATTACCAATCGCACACAAAATCCCGGTATTAACTGGTTTTCATTAGGCGAAGGAAAAGAATTGCATTTGGTATCTACCATAAAAGAAGAAGTAAAAATTAATAAGGCGGTACACATAGCAATAACATCTCCCAACTTTGATGCTTTTATTCAGCACCTTGAAAAAAATAAAATTGTGTACAGCGATTGGCCGGGCAAACTCAATACCATTACTACAAGAGCCGATGGCATTAAACAAATTTACATCCAGGACCCTGATGGCTACTGGATTGAAATTAACAGTGTAGCGGTAAAGTAATAGAGTTTAGCGAATGAGCACCACAATTCCTTTGCGGTAGTAATGGAGCCCATCAATGCCTATTCCATCAAAGTGCCAGGTGTAAACGCCGGGTTCCTGTGGTAAATTTTTAAAAGTTCCATCCCAACCTTTTTTTCCATTACTCCAGTTATATACCTGTTTGCCATAGCGGTCATAAATACTGAAGAACTGTATCTGTTCTATACCAATGGTAGCAGGAAAGAGAAAATCATTAAGTCCATCATTGTTGGGTGTAAAGGCATTGGGCACAAACACCTCCACCCTGGTAATTACTTTTATTAACTGGGTATCTACCGCCACACAACCACCTTCAGAAACAATGCGGACGGTGTATAGAAAATCTCCGGTGCGGGAAGCTGTAAAATCAGGTGTAAAAATGTTACGGTTGTTTAAATTTTGTGGAGGTTGCCACAGAGCAGTAACACCAATATCTCTTGCTTTAAGTTGAATGGATCTGTCAGTAAACGTAAATCGCACCGGGTACCGTATGGAAGCTTCAGGCGTTTCAACCGTTACATCAATGCTGCGTGTATTTAAAACACAACCTTCTTCATTCTTAACTTCTGCATAATAGGATCCAGAACCCGTTACTCTAAGCCTGTTTCTTGTAGCACCGGGTAAGGCTACACCGTTTCGATACCATTGTGTAATAACGCCGTTGGCAGTAATCAGTACGGCACTGTCTGCTGATGTAGAACAATAGACCAGTTTGCCGGCATAGCTTAACGTAGTATCCGGCAGGCGGGCAAAGACGACGACCGTATCTGTATCCATACAACCACCGCCGTTACTGGTGGCCGTTAGTACATAGGTTGTTGTTTGCCCCGGTGTTGCCAGCGGACTGGAACTGAGGGGATCAGATAAACCTTGTGTCGGAGCCCAGGAATATTTTACACCTGCTCGTGGCGGTTCGCCTATGATCACCGGAAGTTTACCGCAGTAAGTACCATCAGCACCGGCATTGGCTTTTACGGTTAATGTATCAAGCAAACGGGTATAAATAGTATCCTTACATCCAAACCCGGCATAAGGCGTTACTTCCACTGCCAGCACGGTTCCGCTGGAAGGTGCAGGCGCCAATGTTAATTCATTGCCGGTACCGAGTAACCTTGAAAAATCAGATGTAAACCATCTGTAAGATTCAAAACCAAAAGGTGCTGTTAACTGCACCAGGTTATCATTCGGACAAAAAGCAGCGCCGGGAAATTCGCCATTACAACCGGTATTTACATCAATGTAGGCGTACCCGAAGTGACGTACAAATGTGCAATCGGCTGTTTTAAAATAAAGCATGATAGTTTTTCCTGCCATTCCATTGAGGTTAATGGTTACCGGCGTCCATTCTTTATAAAGTACAATAGCGGAGTTGCTGTTTTGAAAAGGTGAAATCTGAAAACCGGGCAAGCCGCTGCCGTAGGAGATAAAGGTGAAAGAGGAACAATCAATACGCTGATTATCGGTTGCATTCAATACTTCTATTTCAAGACGTGGCTGCTGAAAATCCTGGTGATTGGGTCCTTCAAATACCACCGCATAGTAATAGGTGATGGAATATTCATTTCTCCCAGCCGGGATTGTAAACTCATAAGAAACACCTTCTGCCTGTGCACCACCGGAAGTATTTCCGAGTTTAATTGAGTAACCGCTGCCATTGGGACAAACAACCGGAAAGTTGCCGAAATAATCTAACAAACCTGCGTGTTGTGATCTTGAGAAAAGATCATGCCGCCCCGCTTCCGGGCTTGTTTCAAAAAGAGAAATAGAGTTTACACCATTAACACCGGTTACACCGCCGGAATAGGTTTTCCAGTTAGAGAAGGTTCCGTTTTCAAAATCAATATTAGGCGGACAGGGTTGCGCCTGCAAAGAATTACCTGCAACAAACAACATTACTGCCAGTAAGCAAATTTGTTTTGTGGTTAAAGCAAAACCCATCCGTTATTAAGTGTTTGACCCTCAATTTAACCAAAATATGCGGACGATAAAAACAAACCTTCTGAACGGGAAAGAACCGTGTTTTAATAAAAAAGCCTCCTGCCATAAAGCAGGAGGCCGGTTTAAATCAATGACTTTTTAGCGAACCCAAACAGGACCGATACCTGCATCCACCAACATCTTACTTACCGCTGCTAATTTACTCTCCAGTTCGTCTGCCCGTTTCTGTAACACCTGCCATTGTGCATTTAATTCATTCATTAATTCAATGGAAGGCTGTGTTACTTTGGGAATATCGCTTTCAGTCTGGTTCATCAGGAAGAGATAATTTGCTGTGAACTTGTTCGGGAAATTTTCTACATCATCATAAGCTTTTGATTTGCGCTGTATCATATCCTCATCCCATGTTTTCATTTGCTCTGCAAGTGCTGTTACTTCCTTACGAACCGCATCAAACTTAGCTTCTGCGGGCATATAACGAAGAATAGCTTCCAACTGCAATCTTTTACCATACAGACTATTTACACGGTTGTGCATTTTTGTGGCTTCTGTTTCCATTGCCAGCATTACACGATCGTATTCTGCGTAGGTTGCAGCATCAATATTGTATAATGGATTCTGAACAATTACAGCAGATGTACTTACTTCTTTATCTCCGGCTTTTAATACCAAAGTATAAGTGCCCGGGATAACTTTATGTCCGGCATAACTGCTTTCAATATAAGTGTTGGGAATACCGGGCACAGTAGGATAACGCATATCCCACACAAAACGGTTGATTCCTTTTTGTTTGCCCAATACAGGATCAGCAGGTGGTGCGCCATCCCAATAACGGTATGTACTATCCGGCTTTGAGCTGAAACTCCGGATCAGTTTTCCTGCTGCATCTTTTATTTGCAACGTTACCTGTTCATTATTTTTTAAATCAGGTAACTGGTAATAAATCACCACACCATTGGCCGGGTTTACTCCAGCCCTGTTATTAACTCCGGAAGGATTGCTGCTGTTCATAGCACTGTAACCGTTAGTGAGCAATGCATTTTCCGGTTGATACAATACTAATGAAGCGGCGTCTTTTTTATATTGTCTTAAAACATTCAGATCATCCAGTATCCAGAAGCTGCGACCGGAAGTAGCTGCAATCAAATCGCCTTTATGAACTCTTAAATCAGTAATAGGTGTTACAGGCAGATTGAGCTGGCAACTGCTCCACTCCTTACCTCCGTCAAATGATATAAATAAACCCAACTCAGTACCGGCAAACAAAAGGTCTTTACGCACTTCATCTTCCCGAACAACACGTGTAAACGCATTGGCCGGAATTCCGTTGTTAATTTTCACCCATGTTTTTCCGTAGTCGTTGGTTTTGAAAAGTCCGGGAGTATGATCGTTGAATTTATAACGGGTAGTAGCGATATACGCCGTTGCTTTATCATGTGGCGAAACTTCAATGGCATTGATGAGGCATTCCTGCAAACCTGCCGGTGTTACATTGGTCCAGGTGGCACCATTATCCCGGGTGAGGTACACCAGCCCGTCATCACTGCCCGTCCAGATTACACCTTTTTCATAGGGTGATTCCAGTACATAAGCCAGGGTTCCGTAGTTTTCTGCACCCACCGCTTCATTGGTATAAGGTACCCCCGGCTTGCCCTGCTTTTCTTTTTCATTACGGGTAAGATCAGGCGAAACTTCTTTCCAGGTTTTACCCATATCCGTTGTTTTAAGTAAGACCTGTGCTCCGTGATAGAACGCATTGGGTTCATGTTTACTCCAGATGATAGGCGCATTCCAGTTATAACGGTATTTCATGTCTTTTGCATCTCTGCCCAGATACTGGATAGGAGCTGCCATGATGTTAGTAGAAGCACTGGCCTTGGTATCCAGCACTTCAATGGTTCCCTGGTAGCTGCCGCCCATAACATAACGGGGATCATCAGGGTTGAAGGCAAGGAACGCACTTTCGCCACCGGCACTCGCCGTCCAGGAAGAAGTGGAAATAGTTCCGCCTCCCAGTTCACGGTGGGCAATGGCAACAGAAGTATTATCCTGCTGACCTGCATAAATACGATATGGAAACTGGTTATCTACATTAATTCGATAGAACTGTGCTGTAGGCATATTGTTCTGCAGACTCCATGTTTTGCCGAAGTTTACGGTTACGGATGCACCGCCATCATTGGCAATGATCATGTTTTTGGAATTTTTCGGGTTGATCCATAGATCATGAAAATCACCATGAGTACCGCCCAGGTTTTCCCAGGTTTTTCCGCCATCCATAGAACGCAATGCAGGAGCGCTTAGCACATAGATCACCTGGTCGTTCAGCGGATCTGTAAACAGTTCAATATAATACCATGCTCTTTGTACCAAACGGTGATCGTTCGTAATACGACTCCAGCTGGCACCTGCATTATTGCTTACAAATAAACCACCGGCTTCTTTTTCACTATCGCTTTCAATAAGAGCATATACTTTATCACTGTTACTGCGGCAAACAGCAATACTCATTTTTCCCATTTCCTTAGGCAACCCATTGGTTAAACGCTCCCATGTATCACCACCATCTGTACTTTTATACAAACCGCTGCCGGGGCCACCACTTATCACCTGCCAGGGTCTGCGACCATGTTCCCACATAGCAGCATATACAATGCGTGGATTGTTCATATCCATACTTAATTCCACACAACCTGTTTGATCATTTACGTACAATATATTTTTCCACGTAACACCTCCATCCGTACTTTTATAAATACCACGTTCTTTAGTCTTACTGTACAAGGCGCCCTGTGCTCCTACCAGCAAGTGGTTAGGGTCTTTCGGGTTCACCACAATGCGGCTGATATGCTGGGTAGCATCCAATCCCATTTTTTTCCAGGATTTGCCCGCATCAATACTTTTATAAACACCATCACCATGATGGGTCATAACACCTCTCACAGCGTGCTCACCCATACCCACATACACAACATTCACATCGCTTTCAGCTACTGCAACAGCACCTACACTTCCTGTTTTAAAATATCCATCTGAAATATTGTTCCAGCTCAATCCAAGATCATCTGTTTTCCATAAACCGCCACCGGTTGTACCCATGTAGTAGGTGTTGATATCACCGGGCACGCCACTGGCGCAAACAGAACGTCCGCCACGGAAAGGACCAAT
This sequence comes from Lacibacter sp. MH-610, assembly GCF_045780045.1. Taxonomy (NCBI): domain Bacteria; kingdom Pseudomonadati; phylum Bacteroidota; class Chitinophagia; order Chitinophagales; family Chitinophagaceae; genus Lacibacter; species Lacibacter sp. MH-610. The sequence goes on along the minus strand of NZ_CP116002.1, from coordinate 2,112,037 downwards.
GCTCCGCCATTTTACTGATTTGAAAACTGAATTATAATCAGGCTTTACAGTATCTGTTTTAACCTGGCTGTTTGCGAAGGAATAAATTAAAAAACTAAATAGCAGGAAGAGTAAACGCATATAGTTGGAATTTAAAATGGAAATATAATATGATTGTTATGATTGATAAAACCGCCTATGTAAAGTGGATCTGTTACAATCTGTTTATTTCAACTTCCAATCCACCAGTTTGCTTTGATAGAAGTTGATATTTTTTGCCTGCAGGTATAAACCATGATAGCCAAGACGCTGCCGGTACTCTTCCCACTTACGGTGATCAGCAGGCGACCAACCGATTTCAGCATAGCACAGAAGTCTTGGAAAGACCATGTATTCAATATCTTTTATGTTGAGAATTGTTTCTGTCCACAACGGTGCAATAATTCCGGCAATCTGCTGCTCTGAAATTCCGGGAACCAATGTGGCAGGGTTCCAGTTATAAGCCTGGTCTACTTCAATGTATGCAGCCCAGTTTAGTCCGAGACGTGTGGTAGAATCATACTGCATATCCATGTACACCCGTTTGGCCGGACTCATCATAATACGGGCACCCTGTTGCACGGCATGTACTGCATTTGCAGAATCATTCCAGTACTGAGCAATAGTACCGGGCTGTAAGCTTGTTTTAGCTATTTCATCCCAGCCAATCACTTTCTTACCATGTTTAGCTACAATGCTTTGTACACGGTTCATGAAAGTGATGTACTCTTTTTCCGGTGTTACCAGACTTTCATCACCGCCAACATGCAGGTAAGGACCCGGTGTAATAGCAGCAAGTTCTCCCAGCACATCATCAACAAAACCATACACTGCTTCATTAGTAGTACAAAACGTACTGAAGCCCACTTCTGTTCCTGTGTACAAACGTGGTAAAGTATCTTTTGGATTACAGTTGAGCTCAGGGTAAGAGGCCAATGCTGCATTGGTATGACCCGGCATATCAATTTCAGGAATCACTGTAATAAACCGGTCTGCTGCATATTGTACAATTTCACGGTACTGCTCTTGTGTATAGAAGCCGCCTTGACCACCACCCACCTGTGTGCTGCCACCAATTGCTGTAAGCTTTGGCCATTTTTTGATTTCAATACGCCAACCCTGGTCATCACTTAAATGCAGGTGCAGTACATTCATTTTATAAGCCGCCAGAAAATCGATATAACGTTTTACATCATCTATGCCAAAGAAATGTCTTGCCACATCCAGCATGGCGCCACGCATGTTGTACAAAGGTTGGTCTTTGATGGCTCCCGTTGCTATCATCCAATTTTTTTGTGTTGTGTTTATTTCAGCTGAAGGTGGTAATAACTGACGCAATGTTTGGAGACCATAAAAAATTCCGGCGGGTTGATGAGCAGTTAGATGAATCGAAGAATCTGAAACTGCAAGTTCATAACCTTCAGCACTGAAAGAAGAATCATTTACCAATTGCAAATGAATACCGGCTGATTGTTGATTGAAGCCCGATGTTTGTATAGATGCTTTACTAACCGGGCTGAACAACTGCTCAAGTTGTTGTGCCGTCCGTAACAAAGAAGTATCTGCAGCAGCAACATAAATATTCAGATCAGCAGGAACCCGGAAATAACTTTTTCCTCTTTCAGCTTTTACCGGTTTGGGAATAAGATTAGCAAACGAAGCATCTGCCATTTCTTTCGACTGATCAGAACAGGAAGAAAGCAGGTGCAAGAGCAACACCGTGCCTGATACAATAATAAAACGCATACAGCAGGTTTAGAAAACGAATGTAACGGATTTCGGTTAGTTATACTGCTGCTTGGCACTGTATGTTACAAACGTTCTGCCTGCTTACCGGGTTTGGCATATTGAAATCGAACCGGCGCCTCAAAAACACTGTAACCATCAATGCCAATACTGCCCATGGAGCCTGCCTTGGAGAGATTGATAAACCCATCGGGTTCTATTAAATTTTCATCCAGCATCACGTCTGTTACTTCTCCGATAACAAGGAAAGTTCCATTTCTTTCAATAGGTATGATTTGCTGCAACTGTAACGCATACCTGATTTTGCTTTCCTGTACATAAGGTGCTTTACAGGCAGGCATAAATGCTGGAGTTAAACCAACAGCATCAAATTCATTTACAGAAGCATCATATTTGGCACTGGTTTGATGTGCCTGCTGCATGATTTCCGTATGTATATGATTAATGGTGTAAACACCTGTACGTTCGATGTTAGCGATGGTATGCGGCGCAGCTTCCAATGGCCGGTTGATAAAACCTACCAGCGCCGGGTCTGCGCCAAGGTGTACGATATTGGAAAAGACGGCAAGATTCGGCTGACCGTTTTCATTGACTGTTGCGATAAGACTCACCGGTTTTATACCGGATAAACTGTTTAGAAAATGAGCCCGGTAAAACCGCTCCCATGATTTGAATGTAGCAGCAGAAATTTGTACCATGTCATAATAATGCATAAAAGCCAAAAAAGTTTAAACAGAATTACAAACTATTAAAACAAGCGATACTCTATCTTCATATTGCAGCCGGAACAGTTTTTGCAACTGCAACCGGATTTAATCTGAATGCGTCATTCAACAACAATAATTTGTTTATCATGAAATTTTATACCTGCTCTTTTTTATTACTGTTGCTAATTGTTGCATCAATCAATGTAACTGCCCAGGATGTATTCATTAACAAAGACACTGTAGTAAACAACGCTTGGGTGTTGCCTAAAGGAGCGATTCTTAAGTTTGGTAGCAAGGGACGCATTCGTGGTAACGGAACTATCAAAGGCGGTATTATTGACGCAGCACTCACCCAGTGGATTTTTGATACAAGTCTTACCCTGCAACCGGAAGGAACCTATCAAAATATCTTCAGCGCCCGTTGGTTTGGCGCAGGGTATGTAGCAGATAATGCAGATGCACTTCAAAAAGGCATCAACACCGTCATCAACAATTCCGGGGTGTTAAGAAACTTCTTTATTCCCAGAGGTAATTATCCTTACAGTAAAACGCTGCAGGTATTTTCCATGTATAAAGGAAATTATGCTGCCTGCACCATTCATATTTATGGCGAATCTGCTTTTTGGGACGCCGGTACCGGTACCACACTTCAATACACTTCCACTCAAGGTTATGGCATGGTACTGCAACTGAACAAAGGATCAGAAATAAATAATCTCACACTTAAAGGGCAATTTAAATCCCCTGGCGGACCGGACTCTGTTTATTACAATATCCCTTTTGATAAATACACTGATGCCAATGGCAAATGCAATGATTATTATGCAGGATTGGTGATTGATTTTGACGGCACCAAAAGCTACAGTGGTTCCACCGGTTTGAAAATTCATGATTTACAAGTGAGCAATTTTGCAATCAACTATTTCATCAGCCCCAATGGAAAAACCTTCAACGCTGATATTCTTTTATTTGAAAATATCCGTTGCGGTGATGCCAAAGTGGGCTTTGTGAACGGACAAGCGCAGGAAAAAGGAAACGTCATAAGAGGCATTTACAGTTGGGGCAGCATCCACACATTGTACGTAAGCGGTAAGTATGGAAAAGGCCAAGCAGGTTCTTATACTATTGATGGCGGCAATATTGCAGGAAGATGCATTCGTTTATTTGACATCGCACAGGCAGGCTGGTACAGTACCAACATCAGCAATCTGTTTGCGGAAAGCCTGGGCAGCATCGGAACTATTACAACACAGGTGCCCTTACAAATCCAGAATTGCACCTTTCATTTTATGTATCCATCAAAAGTGGGACGACAGTTGTTGTTTTACAGCAACAGTGCACAGGTTGTATTCAACAGTTGCATACTCCGTTATTACGGATTGAAAGATCCGCTCACCATTAAAGGCAATGCTGTTTTTAATAATTGTGTTTTCAGCGGGCCAGTGGTAAAAGAATAATAAAACTTCGTCTATTCAGCCAGCCGTTCCTTTAAATCCAAATGATGCGCTGCTGCTGTTTGTTTAGCAGTTTCATAACCTGCATCAGCATGACGGATCACACCCATACCGGGATCATTCCTGAGTACACGGCTGAGTCTTGCTGCTGCATCATCCGTACCATCAGCTACAATCACCATTCCCGCATGAATACTGTAGCCCATACCTACCCCACCGCCATGATGTAAAGAAACCCAACTGGCACCGCCGGCCGTATTCACTAAAGCATTCAGCAACGGCCAATCTGCCACTGCATCACTGCCATCCAGCATGGATTCTGTTTCCCTGTTAGGACTTGCCACACTTCCGGTATCAAGATGATCTCTTCCAATAACAATCGGCGCTTTTACTTTTCCGGTGCGCACCAGTTCATTAAATGCTAACCCTGCTTTTTCACGTTCGCCCTGGCCTAACCAGCAAATCCTTGCAGGCAATCCCTGGAACGCAATTTTTTCTTTGGCCATCTTCATCCAGCGAAGCATGCCTTTGTTATCGGGAAACATATGCATGATCAACTCATCTGTAACTGCTATATCCGCCGGGTCGCCGCTTAATGCAGCCCATCTGAAAGGACCTTTCCCTTCGCAAAACAATGGACGGATATAGGCCGGCACAAAACCGGGAAATGCAAAGGGATCATGTTTTGTATGCCGGATGGATTTGAGATCAGCACCGGATTGCATGGCTTTTTCTTCAAACTCTTTTGCTCTTGCACGAATGTTGTTTCCGTAATCAAAAGTGATGGCGCCTTTATCCATCAACTGCAACATTAATTGCACATGCTCATACATGCTTTCATAACTGCGGCTCAGATATTCAGCCGGGTTTTCCTGCCGCAGTACATTTGCCTGTTCATTGTTAAGTGTATGGGGTACATAACCAATCAACGGATCATGAGCGCTGGTTTGATCAGTTAACGTATCAGGAATAATATTTCTTTCCAGTAACCGCTGCAACAGATGAATAGCATTACACAACACACCTATACTTTTTGCAGTACCCTCCTTTTTATATTGCATCGCTTTATCAATTGCTTCATCGATGTTCACAAATTTTTCGTCGAGGTATTTTGTTTCCAAACGTTTATCAATCCGCCACTCTTCCACTTCTGCAATCAATGCAACGCCTTCATTCATGGTAATAGCTAAAGGCTGAGCACCTCCCATGCCACCAAGTCCGGCTGTTACATTCAACGTTCCTTTTAAAGTGCCGCCAAAATGTTTATCTGCAGCAGCGGCATACGTTTCATACGTTCCCTGCACAATACCTTGCGACCCGATGTAAATCCAGCTGCCTGCTGTCATTTGACCATACATCATCAAACCTTTCTGTTCCAGTTCTTCAAAATGCTTCCAGTTAGCCCAGTTGGGAACCAGTTGTGAATTGCTGATGAGTACCCTCGGCGCATCTTTATGTGTTTTTAAAATACCCACCGGTTTACCGCTTTGAATCAACAGAGACTCATCATTCTCCAGCACTTTTAATGCTTTAATAATATTGTCTAATGCTTCAAAATTGCGGGCTGCTTTGCCTCGGCCTCCATACACAATTAAATCGTCAGGCCGTTCAGCCACTTCCGGATTGAGATTATTAAGGAGCATACGCAGGGCGGCCTCCTGTACCCAGCCTTTACAATGAAGCTGCGGGCCTGTAGGGGTTTGATAAAGAACGGGGTCGTACTTACGGGTTAAAGTTGACATGTGCAATCGTTTAGGAAATGCTAAGGTAGGGAAACCCGTTTTCCCTTTTGGCTGTATTTGACTTGTGTCTTATACATAATTTACTAACTTGCAGCATGTTTACACAAAAACATATTTCTGTTAACCTGATGCTGCCTTATTTCCTCAATCTCATAGCAGCAGGTGAAGGCAGTTTGCCTGATTACTGATTGTACTTTCAACAAAGAAATGTACCGGTAAAGCCATTTCCGCATCCATGTACATGGAACAGACCTGTTTCCTGTTTCTGATCCTTATTTAATCGAATTTTAAAAAGAACTGTATGAGCACAGAAAAATATTTTGTTGAAAATGAATTAGGCCGCTTATGTAAACTTCTTATTCACAGCCCGGATGGCGGCATCGGTAAAATTATACCCGGCACTTTTGCTGATAACCTGTATGATGATATTGTACACCTGCAGAGCATGCAGAAAGAATACAATCACTATGTAAAACTCCTGCTGTATTTCCTGGACCGTGAAAAGATTGATTATATCAAAAACTACCAGGCTTCAGCAACAGCTGATAAAAAAGCATGGTGTTTTATTCCCGGCAAAAAAGAGTATTTCAACAGCGAGAAAGTATTGGATACACAACAGCTGATAGGAGAAATTATTAAAGATGAAAAAGTAAAACTCCGTCTGATATCGGCTATCTGCTCCTATGAAGAAAGCAGTTTTGCCATACAGCAGAAACTGGAGCATATTACAGATGCTGCCTTACTGGCCAAAGTTCTCATCACCGGTATTTTGCCGGCAGATGAAAACGGTACCAGTGAGGATATGTTCATCTTTCCTCCTACGCCTAATTTTATTTTTACCCGTGACATCGGCATTATGGTAAAAGACCATATCCTGCTGAGCCGTATGGCTACCGGTGCCCGGCGCAGGGAATCGTTGCTCACCAAATTCTTATCGCTCTATTATTTCTTTAAGGATGAACCGCAAAAAGTAATGGAGATTATTGAAGAGAGCGATTTCTTTCTGTATGAAGAAGAAGAACGCAAGCACCGCATCATTACCATCGAAGGTGGTGATGTAATGATGATTCATCCCCGTCATTTTGTAATCGGGTGCAGCATCCGTACTTCATCCAGTGCAGTGAATGAAATTATACATACCCTCTTCAGTAAACCTGAGTTGGGTATTGAAAAAATTTCTGTTGTGAAAATTCCGAAGAACCGTGCCCAGATGCATATTGACACCATCTTTACACAGGTGCGCAGGGATGTATGGGTATTGTACGGACGTTTCAGCGAACGTATTCTCCGTGCAGAACATACCAGTCGTACCAGCTATATTCACAAACTGGAACATACACCCCGGCCACTGGAAATGGAACAGGTGGAAATTCTGCAGTTTTACAAACCGGCGGATGAAGTGTATGTAAAAACAAAAGATTATGCCGTTGCAGAAAAATTACCCGGTATCGAATCATTGCTCCGCCAGATAAGCGTGGAAGACTTTGGAGTACATTCCGATGATGTGAAAGTAATTTATAGTGGCGGCAATGTTTTTCCGCATGATGAACGGGAACAATGGACGGACAGTTGTAATGTAGTTGCTTTAAAAGAAGGTGTTGTAATTGGTTATGACCGTAATGATAAAACTGCTGCGGCTTTTAAAGCCAACGGTTTTAATGTAGTTACCACTTCAGAACTGTTTGAGCAGTTTGAAAACGGAACTGATCCCGAGCAAATTGAAAACACACTCATCCTGCTGCCCAGCGCCGAGCTTTCAAGAGCAAGAGGCGGCAGCCATTGTATGAGTATGCCTTTATTGCGTGATAAACTTTAAAAACCAACTTAATTTTCAATACAAATCAAATATGAATTCGTTGAAACAAACCACTTCACATATTTTAATGATTAAACCCGTTGCATTTGACTTTAATGCTGAAACTGCTGTTAACAATGCGTTTCAGCAACAGGGAAGCAATGAACAGGCACAGCAGAAAGCAGAAGCAGAGTTTGATCAATTTGTACAGAAGTTAACAGAAGCAGGCATTGATGTAACAGTAGTAAAAGATACTCCAGTGCCGCATACGCCTGACAGCATTTTCCCCAATAACTGGATCAGTTTTCACTGGGACGGCAGTCTTATTCTGTACCCGATGTACGCCGCCAACCGCCGTGCTGAACGTAAAGCACATGTAGTTGCAACTATTGCTTCAAAATTTGAAATCAGTAATCGTATTGATTTCAGCCACGAGGAAATGAACAACCGTTTCCTCGAAGGTACCGGCAGCATGGTGCTGGACAGACAGCATAAAATAGCCTATGCCTGCATATCACCAAGAACCAGTAAACCGCTCTTTGAAGATTGGTGCAACCAGATGGGTTACAGAGCCTGCAGTTTTTACAGCGTGGATGAACAGGGTGGAGAAATCTATCATACCAATGTAATGATGTGCGTGGCAGAACAATATGCCGTTATCTGTTTGCAAAGCATTCCCGATGCCGGAGAAAGAAAACAGGTATTGGATACATTAACGGGAAGCGGTAAAGAAATCATTGAAATCAGTTATGAACAGATGAATCATTTTGCAGGCAATATGCTGCAGGTGGAAAACAAAGAAGGGAAACAGTTTTTAGTAATGAGTTCGCAGGCATTCCGTTCTTTAAACAAAGAACAGGTAGCTCAACTGGAACGTTACAATCCCATCCTTCATGCTGAACTTACAAATATAGAAACCAATGGCGGCGGCAGTGCCCGTTGCATGATGGCTGAAGTATTTTTACCCGCCAAGTAGTTAATTGATTATTAACATTATTCAATAGCTGCAGTTTTTTGTTTGCTCACCTGCAACAAAAGTAACTGCAGCTTTTTTTCGCTTGTTTTTAATTGACTGTTAGCAAAATTCCACGCCACAGCAAATTCTTTTTTAACGGCAGGAGATGTACTCATAAAGAACCCTTCGGTTCCCAGCCAGTCTTTGAAATCCTGCAGATCATGCCACTGACCGATGATTTCCTGCAATGCATCCAGTTGTTTGTATTGATTAACCGTAAGTAAGCGAAACTGCAGGTTGGATGACAACCATTGATAACTGTACAGCAGCTGTTTGATTTGTTTGCGAAGCTCATGCCATTCATCAACATTCTGTTTATGAATGGCGGCAATAACCGAACGATGCAGTTCCGCAGCGTAAAGAAAACCGGTTTCTTCTTTTATAGATTTTGCTTTTTGTTCTAAAGCATGAGTAAGTTGATGAATCGCTTTACTATTGGTTTCAAAGCTTTGCTTTAACAAGTACGTTCTTACGGATTCGCTGCCTAACGATTCAGAAAACAAAATCATTTGCTGCCATTTGTGTTTTAGCAGTAACCGGCGGTACAGTTGCAGCCGCCGCAGTTCACCAGCTTCTGCAAAAAAAGGAAGCAATTGATGTTTATATTTTTTTCTTACAGCTTGGGAAAGTTTTGCTGTTTTTAAATAACGATAGCAGGCCCTGATTTTTTTCAAAGCCACCCGCAACTGGTGAACTGCTTCAGCATCATTCTCACTCACAAACAGTTGCATCTGTTTCTCAGAAAGATGTTGCTGCTTTTTCAGGTATTGAACCAGGGTATTCACTCCTAAAAGTTAAAACATTTCTATGAACGGAAATACTAAAAGGCAAGTTATAGTGTGGTTCTGTTATTTTTGCAATATGAAGATAAGCGGCTTCACCTTTGTAAGAAATGCTGTTAAATACGATTATCCCATTGTTGAATCCATCCGGTCGCTCTTGCCGTTGGTGGATGAATACATTGTATGTGCCGGCAACAGTGAAGACGATACACTCCGTTTATTAGAAAGTATCAATTCTCCTAAAATCAAAATCATTCATTCTGTTTGGGATGATAATCTGAGAGAAGGTGGCAAAGTATTAGCTGTTGAAACCGATAAAGCCAAAGCAGCAGCAGCAAAAGACAGTGACTGGTTGTTTTACCTGCAGGGCGACGAATGCATTCATGAAAAAGATTATGACACGCTGCGTAAAACCATGCAGCGTTACAAAGATGATCCCGGGGTAGAAGGATTATTATTTCCCTATCATCATTTTTACGGCAGCTACAATTATATCGGCGACAGCCGCAGATGGTACAGTTATGAAATAAGAGTCATCAGAAACCATCCAGATATTCATAGCTGGAAAGATGCACAGGGCTTCAGAAAAAATGCAGAGAAGCTGCATGTAAAACCTGTAGATGCACATATTTATCATTATGGCTGGGTAAAAAATCCCCAACTTCAAAAAGCCAAGCAGATGGATTTTGGAAAACTATGGATGAGTGATGATGAAGTAGTTAAAAAACACCAGGCTTACCTGCAGGCACATAAGAACGGTTTTTTATACAAGGAAGAAGTAGATAGTTTGCAACTTTTTAAAGAAGAACACCCACTGGTAATGAAAAAAAGAATTGATGCGGCAGACTGGGATTTTGAATTTGACGTAAACAAAAAACAATTCAGGGATTTTAAAAGCAGGCTCTTGTATGCGGTTGAAAAAACAACCGGTATCCGTCCTTTTGAATACAGGAATTATAAACGCATCTGATTAAAGATGTAATACCCGCCTGATACCTTCTTCCAGTTTTACCGGAACATATCCTAACTCTTTTACCGCTTTGGTAATGATAAAGCCGGTTTTTAAAGGTCGCCTTGCAGGCTCCTGGAATGTTTCCGCAGTTACCGGTTGAATCATTGAAGCATCTTTATTCATCAGCTGTGCTATCATCAATGCTAACTGGTAAGGAGTACACAATTCTTTACCGGAAATATGATACACTCCTTTAGCATGCTTCATGAGTACAAGGATAATTCCCTTTGCCAGATCCTCTACATAGGTTGGTGTACGCTGCTGATCGTTCACCACTTTAATTGCTTCACCGGCTTCTAATTTTTCTTTTACCCACAGTACAAAATTAGCTCTGCCGCCGGGCACTTTTTCGCCATATACTAAAACCGTACGTACAATGGCCCAATGCAGACCACTCATCTCCACAATCTCTTCTCCCAGCAATTTACTTTCACCATAATCATTAACGGGATTGGGTGATGCGTGTTCATCATAAGGCCCTTCTTCTCCATCAAAAACAAAATCGGTACTGAGATATATGAAATACGTTTTTGTTTTCTGGGCACCTTTCACCAAAGCTCTTGTAGCGCCCACATTGGTTTTCCAGCAAGCTGTTTTATCAGCAGCACAATCATTTGGCTGCGAAAGTGCGGCTGCATGAATAATGATATGCGGCGAAATTTTTTCAACCAGCGCCTGCGCTTTCTTGAAATCAGTAAGATCTGTATTATGATAGGTAACACCGTTCCCTGAACCATAGGGCAAACGGCTGGCTCCTTTACCTGTGGCATGAATGGTAAACTTGCCCTCCTCCACCAACTGGCGGATGAGGTGCTGACCTAATAAACCATTGGCACCGGTAACAAGAATTTTCATTTCTCCTTTTTTATTGTTTAACCCTATTTCAGATTCATAAAAGCAGAAGGATTTTATTTTCAACTTCTACAGTCCTTTTTATGAATACTTGATATACACAAAATAAAGCTTTATGCGAAAGCAACAACTAAAATCTATCCACGAGCAAAAAGCCCTGCAAAGTTGCAGGGCTTTTTGAATCATTTCATTTCCATTCCCATATTATACATCACGAAACTCCACATATCAACAGCTTCTTCAATTTGTTTGCTGGTGGGTTTGCCGGCACCATGACCTGCTTTTGTTTCAATCCTGATCAGCACCGGGTTATCTCCACGATGAGCTTCCTGCATACGTGCTGCAAACTTAAAGCTATGAGCCGGCACCACACGGTCATCATGATCAGCAGTAGTGACTAAAGTAGCAGGATAAGCTGTCCCATCTTTAAAGTTATGCAAGGGAGAATATTTGATAAGAAACTTAAAATGTTCAGCGCTGTCACTTCTTCCGTATTCTGCAGCCCACGCCCAGCCCACAGTAAACAAATGATAACGGAGCATATCCATTACACCTACAGCAGGTAAGGCTACTTTAAACAAGTCCGGACGCTGTGTCACACAGGCACCTACAAGCAAACCTCCATTGCTGCCGCCACGTATGGCAATCTTTCCTTTGTTCGTATAATTATTAGCAATTAAATATTCAGCTGCCCCGATAAAATCATCAAACACATTTTGCTTGTTTGCCAGCATGCCAGCTTTATGCCAGGCTTCACCATACTCATTGCCGCCACGCAGGTTCACTACAACATAGATTCCACCCTGTTCCATCCAGAATGCATTACTGATGCTGAAACGGGGCGTTTCAGATAAATTAAAGCCTCCATATCCATATAGGAGCACCGGATTATTACCATTGAGCTTCATGCCTTTTTTGTATGTAAGAAACATGGGCACTTTAGTACCGTCTTTGCTTGTAAAGAATACCTGCTTCGTTTCATAATCTTCATTTTTAAATTTTGTTTCCGTTTTTGTAAACAAGGTTGATACTCCTGTTGCAATATTGTAACGGTAAACGGTAGGAGGTGCATTAAAAGAAGTAAAAACATAAAAGAACTCTTTGTCTTCTTTCTTCCCTGTAAATCCTCCTACACTGCCAATGCCGGGTAATTGTATTTCACGTACCAATTTGCCATCGTAAGTATATTGATACACTTTAGTATTTGCATCTTTTAAATAAAAACAAAACAAGTAACCTCCACCTGTAGTTACTGTTTGCAGCACTTCCTTTCGTTCAGGAATCATCAACTTCCAGTTTTTCGGATCCGGGTTTTCAGGATCAATCAAAACAACTTTATAATTAGCGGCTCCATCATTGGTATGAACTAATAATTTGTTACCCAAATTATCTATAACAGTATTCTCCGTTGAAAAACCGGGAATAAGCATTTTAAAAACCGACTTATCATTTTTGAGATCTTTAATCTGCACCTCGTTACCACTTGAGCCCTCTATGCTGTTCAATATTAAAAAATGTTCATCTTCAGTTAAGCCGGCATTGATAATCCTGAATGGATGTGTATCATCTTTATAAACCAACACATCTTCACTTTGTGCTGTACCTGCTTTATGATACCAAACCTGGTGAAATTGATTCTGTTTGCTCAACTTGCTTTTTTCATCCGGCTCAGCATACCTGCTGTAATAAAATCCTTCATCACCTTTCCAACGGGGGCTGCTGAATTTTACAAACTTTACTTTATCAGTCAATAATTGTTTTGTTTCCACATCCATTACATAAATCTCCTGCCAGTCGCTGCCGCTTTGTGAAATGGTATAAGCCATGTACTTACTGTTTTTTGAAAAAGAAGTGCCGCCTAATGCAGCAGTTCCGTCAGCAGAAAGTTTATTAGGATCCATAAAAACTTCGGCTTCGCCATTCAGACCTTTTTGCCGGTACATAATACTTTGATTCTGCAAGCCATCATTCTTAAAGAAAAAATAATACGCCCCTTCTTTGTCAGGAGAACTGATGCGTGGGTAATTCCACATCTCACTTAATCTTGCTTTTACCTTTTCACGAAACGGAATTTTATTCAGGTATTCAAAGGTTACTTTGTTTTGTGCTTCTACCCATGTTTTGGTTTCAGCGCTATTATCATCCTCCAGCCAGCGGTAGGGGTCAGCAACCATGGTTCCGAAATAATTAGTTACCGTATCCACTTTTCGGGTAACGGGATATTTCAATTGTGCGTTTGTAATTACAAACTGGCAGATAGCCAGCAGTACAAAATACAGTCGTTTCATTTTTTGAAATTTTTGCAACCTAAGATACTGCAATCGTTTGATTCGTTCACGAACACTTGTTAAGAATCAATTCCGTATTTTTGAGCCCGTCTCAAAATCCTGAATTTCTTTTGTTTAAACAATTGTTGCAGGAAACCGGGACTGACTAAGCAAAAAACCAAATGAGCAAGACAGTAACGAAAATAGGCGTACTTACCAGTGGTGGTGATTCCCCGGGTATGAACGCCGCTATCAGGGCTGTAGTTCGTACAGGCCTTTATTACAATTTAGAAGTGTTCGGCATAATGCGTGGTTACCAGGGAATGATTGAAGATGATATCATTCCCATGCACAGCCGCAGTGTTGCCAATATTATACAGAGGGGCGGTACTATTCTGAAAACAGCCCGCAGTAAGGAATTTTTTGAACCGGAAGGACGTAAAAAAGCATACGACAATCTCAAAAAACATGGCATTGACGGATTGGTAATTATTGGTGGTGATGGCAGCTTTCGTGGAGCACAGAAGTTTGCCAATGAGTTTGATATTCCCTGCATCGGTTTGCCGGGCACCATTGATAAAGATATTGCCGGAAGCGATTTTACCATTGGTTTTGACACCGCTGTGAATACAGCCATTGAAGCCATAGATAAGATTCGTGATACAGCAGATGCCCATGACCGTCTTTTTATTATTGAAGTGATGGGGCGTGACGCCGGTTATATTGCCTTACACAGTGGTATTGCTACCGGCGCTGAACATATCTTAATTCCTGAAACCAAAACAGATATTGAGGCGGTTGTGGATTCTCTGGAAGAAAAGGAACGCCGTAAAAAATTAGTGAACATGATTGTTGTGGCTGAAGGTGATGAAACAGGTGGCGCTAATGAAGTAGCTGCTGTTATCAAACGTCGTCTGCCGCATATGGATACAAGAGTTTGTATTCTCGGGCATATTCAACGTGGCGGTTCACCCACCTGCTTAGACCGCTTAATTGCAAGCCGTTTGGGATTTGCAGCCGTAGAAGCTCTGTTAGAAGGAAAGCATAACAATATGATTGGAGTTGTGAATAACAAACTTCATATGACCCCATTAGACAAAGCCATCAAAGCCAAACAAAAGATCAGTGATGAATGGATGAGGGTGGTGAAGATATTGGCAAGCTGACATTAGGAAGATTTGAAAATTTGACATTTGAAAATTTGAATATTCTTCTATGCCAACATATAAACGATTTGAAGATTTGCCGATATGGCAATCTGCCAGAGTTCTTGCCGAGAAAATTAAACGACTGACGGAAACGGAACTGTTCTCAAAAGACTATCGTTTTGTATCGCAAATCAATGATTCAGCAGGATCAGCAATGGATAACATAGCGGAAGGATTTGAAAGAGGAAGTCAATTTGAATTTGTAAATCATCTTACCTATGCCAAAGGCTCCACAGGTGAAACACGTTCACAATTGTATCGATCTATTGATTACAGGTATGCACAAAAGGAAACCGTTGAGCCGCTTATTGCAGCGTATGAAAACCTTGCAGCACATATAGCAAATTTTATCAGTTACCTAAACAAATCAGAAATCAGAGGGAAAAAATTTGAGGGTAGAACTAAGTAATCTTCAAATTTTTAAATTCAAAATCTTCAAATTTTTAATATGAGTAAGAACGTTGCCAAGTACCTGCACACAGATATGGATAAAGAAGCGGGCATTAAACACATGAATCATCGCACTAAAATTGTAGCCACTGTTGGACCTGCGTGTGATACGTATGAAAAACTCCTGGAACTGGTGAAAGCAGGTGTAAATGTATTCCGCCTAAATTTCTCACATGGTTCACACGAAGACAAGGCAAAGATTATTGAACATATCCGTAAAATCAATTCTACTGAGCCTTATAATATTGCTATCCTTGGTGATTTACAGGGACCGAAACTACGTGTAGGTGAAATGGAAGGCGGCGGCATAGACGTAGCTGAAGGCGACATCCTCACTTTCACCAATGAAAAACTGGTGGGTACAAAAGAAAAAATTTACGTTTCCTATCCTAACCTGCATAAAGACGTAAAGCCCGGCAATATCATTTTAATTGATGATGGCAAACTGGAAGTAAAAGTGGTTGGAATTACCAAAACCAATGATGTACAGGTACAGGTAACACTGGGAGGAAGACTTTCATCCAAAAAAGGAATCAACTTACCGGATACAAAAATTTCATTGCCGGCTTTAACAGAAAAAGATCTGGCTGATCTGGAGTTTATCATTGATCAGCAGCTGGATTGGGTAGCGCTTTCATTTGTTCGTAATGTAAAGGACATCATTATCCTCCGTAATAAAATTGATGAGCGTAAAAGCAAAATAAAAATCATTGCCAAGATTGAAAAACCGGAAGCAGTCAATAATATTCGTGATATTATTCTTGAAAGCGATGGCATTATGATTGCCCGTGGTGATCTGGGTGTGGAACTGCCGGTGGAGCAGGTACCATTGATTCAAAAAGAGATCATTAAAAAATGTATCCATCGTGCCAAGCCTGTAATTGTAGCTACACAGATGATGGAAAGCATGATTGACCGTGTAAAACCAAACCGCAGTGAAATTACAGACGTTGCCAATGCGGTACTGGAAGGCGCTGATGCAGTAATGCTGAGTGGTGAAACAGCAACGGGTCAACACCCTTCATTGGTTGTAGAAACCATGTGCAAGATTATTGAAGAAGTAGAACAGAGTAACTATTACCGCTATGATCGTGAAGAAGATCTGAAACCCCAGCCCCACTCTCCTTCTTTCCTGAGTGATGCTATTTGTTACAATGCCTGCGAAATTGCAAAAGATGTAAATGCACATGCATTGATTGGTATGACACAAAGCGGTTATACAGGGTTCATGTTAAGTTCCTTCCGTCCGAAAGCACCGCTCTTTATTTTTACAAAAGAGAGAAGTCTTGTAAACCAGTTGAGCTTAAGTTGGGGTACCCGTGCGTTTTATTATGCTGAAGAAGTGAGTGTTGATGATATTATTGCTGACCAGATCAATATTTTAAAGGAAAGAGGTTTTGTGGAATCAGGAGACATCGTAGTGAACACTGGCAGCACCCCTGTACAAATGCACTTGCCTACCAACCTTATTAAAATATCAGTAGTAGATTAAGATTGAATTTTGAATAATACAAAGGCGTTTCGCATGAAACGCCTTTTTTTGTTAGAGCTTTTGTATTTTCATAGCGCATGCATTTATACACTTGCCACCATCTCTCTGAAACAGTTTTGCTGATTTCCTTAGGCCATGAAATCAGTCTGCCACTGCATGAGGAGGTAATGCAGGCAAAAAACAAAATCGAAAGCAATCCTTTTAATGGACTCATAGAAACGGTACCTGCGTATAATTGCCTGGCTGTTTATTACAACCCGTTGCTGATTGAAAAGAAAAATGGCACTATTGCTGAAACGGTTGAACAGTTCATTAACACTATACTTAAAACAGCTTCGCCTGTTCCCTCACAAAAGCAATCAACAGTTCTTACAATTCCTGTATGCTATGATAAATCATTAGGAATTGATCTGCATGATCTATCAGAAACCCTGCAACTATCCATCGAAGAAATCATTCACCTGCACAGCAATAAAATCTATCAGGTGTTTATGACCGGCTTCAAGCCCGGTTTTCCTTACATGGGTACTTTAGATGAGCGTTTGATAACCAAAAGAAAATCATCACCAAGATTAAAAGTAGAAGCAGGCGCTGTAGCTATTGCCGGATCGCAAACAGGAATTTATCCATTTGCTACTCCCGGAGGATGGAATATTATCGGCAGAACACCATTATCATTATTTGATCGTACCAAACCTGACCCATTCCTGTTAAAAGCAGGTGATCAGGTACAATTTATTCCTATTACCAAAGAAGAATTTGAACAATATTCTGATACGAATACAAGTGAGAAAAAAGTAACCATCAACTACCATTCGACTACTACAAAAAAGCCGGAAGCAGCAAAACAAATCATTCGGATAGAGCAATGTGGCTTCCTCACTACCATACAAGATGCAGGAAGGCAAGGGCATCTGCAGTATGGTGTTCCCCAAACAGGTGTCATGGATGACTATTCGATGAAATTAGCGAACCTGCTTATTGGCAATGAAGCAACTACCCCGGTACTCGAAATAACACAAGCCCCGCACCTGTTTCGAATCATGAAAGATTGTCTGGTGGCATTTACAGGAGGCGGATTACAACCAATAGCTGATGGAAACGAATTACCCTTGTTTGAATGCCTGTTGATTAAAGAAGGAACTACGATTGAACTAAAAAAACAAATACCCGGTTTTCGCCTGTACATGGCTGTTGGCGGAGGCTTTGAAGCAGAAGATTTTCTTGGTAGCTGTTCAACTGACCTAACCATCAGCGCAGGAGGTTTTAAAGGAAGGGTATTGAAAAAAGAAGATGTACTTTGTCAACAACACGCATTGAACGCCGCCCAAATACATTTACAAACTGTTTTAAATAACCGGGTACGTTTACAGTTAAACGTTGATACGGGTTATGTAACAGCAATAAAGATCAGGGTAGTAAAAGGTATTGAGTGGCATTACCTTACAGAAGAAGCTCAACAAATGATATGGGAGCAACCCTTTACCATTTCACCGCAAAGCAGCAGGATGGGTTATCGTTTAAAAGCTGATGATCTTAGGGCCCGTCAATCCTGCGATATTATTTCTTCACCGGTAACCACAGGAACTGTACAACTCACATCATCAGGTGAATTGATTGTACTAATGGCAGATGCACAAACCGTGGGCGGCTATCCACGGGTGTTGCAGGTAATCAACGCTGACTTAAGGATATTGGCGCAAAAGAAACCGGGTGATACCATTACATTTGAAGAAGTAAGCTTGAAAGAAGCGGAAGAACTTCTCGTACAGCAAACAAAGTACATCAACGATTTACAAAAAACGACGCAACAGTTCTATGCAGGTTGATTTGAATTGCGACTTAGGTGAAGGCATGAACACTGATGAACAGATTATTCCGCTCATCAGCAGTGCCAATATTGCCTGTGGGTTTCATGCCGGTGATGAAAGTACCATGAAACGAACCATTGAACTTTGTCTGCAGCATGGCGTAGCTATTGGCGCTCATCCTTCATGGCCCGACAGAGAAAACTTTGGCCGTACGGAAATGAATTTATCTGAGCAGGAATTATATGATTGTGTTATTGATCAATTGCAAATACTTCAAACCATTGCTGCAAAATTCAACACAAAACTGCATCATGTAAAACCACACGGGGCTTTGTATAATCAATCTGCAAAAAATAAAATCATAGCTTCTGCCATTGCAAAAGCTGTAAAAGATTTTGATTCCTCATTAATTTTATTTGGTTTAAGCGGGAGCATTTCATTAAAAGAGGCAGAACTGCTTGGATTAAAAACAGCACATGAAGTATTTGCTGACAGAACTTATAGGAATGATGGAAGCCTCACTCCACGCTCCCAACCCAATGCGTTGATTGAGGATGAAGATAAAGCGGTGCAACAGGCCTTACAAATGATACAACAGGGAACTCTTACTGCAATTTCCGGAAAAGTAATTCCGTTAAAAGCAGATACGGTTTGTCTGCACGGCGATGGAAAACATGCACTCGCCTTTTGTACAAAGATTCATGAACAGTTAAAAAATCACGGCATTGTCATTCAAGCCATTTAAATATTTTTCTTCAGCAACAGGTGGCATTGGTCTTGGTGCTGCTTTTCTCATGGCTACATCTGCTATCGGGCCCGGCTTTCTTACGCAAACAACAGTGTTTACGCAACAGCTCATGGCCAGTATGGGTTTTGTGATTCTTGTTTCTGTTGTAATTGATATCATTGCACAGTTGAACATCTGGCAAATTCTTACGGCTAACAACCAGAAAGCATCAGAACTGGCCAACCAGGTTATGCCTTACAGCGGTCATGTACTCACGGTTTTAATTTGTATGGGTGGTTTAGCCTTTAACATTGGTAACATCAGTGGTTGTGGCTTAGGTTTGAACATATTGTTTCCTATAAGTGTGGAAACAGGAAGCATTATCAGTGCTGTCATTGCTATTGTTTTATTTCTTGTGAATGATGCTGCCAAAGCCATGGATTGGTTTGTGAAAATCCTGGGTCTTGTAATGCTTGTTTTGATGTTGTATGTAGCCTTAACCACACAGCCACCCATCGGCGAAGTAGTACAACGAACAATACTTCCATCTACTATCAATCTCACTTCTATTGTAACATTGGTAGGTGGCACCGTAGGCGGATACATCACATTTGCCGGCGCACACAGGCTCCTGGAATCAAAACAACAACTTACAATGCAGGAAGTAAAACAAAGTGCTGTTAGCGGAATTATCATTACAGCCTGCATGCGGGTTTTATTATTTGTAGCAGTATTAGGTGTGTTGATGAGTGGCGCTACTCTTGATGCATCCAACCCTGCTGCATCCGTTTTTCAATCAGCACTAGGCAACACCGGTTATAAAATATTTGGTGTGGTGCTGTGGAGTGCTGCCATAACATCTGTTGTTGGATCTGCATTCACCTCCATCAGTTTTTTGAAAACATTGCATCCCGTTTTTAATCAGAATACAAGAACAACAACGATTGTATTTATCATTATCTCTACATTGATTTTTGTATGGATCGGAAAGCCGGTACTCATTCTCGTGGTAGTTGGTGCATTGAATGGATTTATTCTTCCTTTTTCACTGGGCTTAATGCTTTGGGTAATGATGAAAAAGAAAGTACCACACTATCAACATCCGCAGTGGCTGTTATGGAGCGGATGGTTGGTTGTGGCAATAATGCTCTGGATGAGCATTGTTACATTTGTAAAAGAGATCCCGAAATTATTGTAAGTGTCAGGCCACTCATAGTGGCCAGACACTTATTTCTTTAATGCCATCCAGGTCCACACAGCACCCAGCAAATCAACAACACCAAACACAAGGAGCATTGGTGAAACAAATTGGAGTAATACAAACACTGCAAACGAAAGAAACACAAAAATCCGGGCTACTACTGTTAAAGGCAGCATCGCTGTTATATTTTTACTGCCAGCCTGGTGGTAATAAAAACCAATGGCCAGCACTAATACTCCCACTACACGAATCCACACCTCTTCCGTTACCGGCATTTGAAAAGTAGACAATAAAAAATTGGGTACAACAAGCAAGGTAATGCCTGTGAGGTAGAGATAAAATCCAAAATACAAAACGGTTTTTGCGGCTGTCATATTGATTGATTTTGGGTGAAAGAATGAGATAAGGTAGTAACTTCATTGGCAGCATGCAAACAAAAGAACTCAATAATATCCACAGGATGTATTATGTGGCGGTGGTTTGTCCACCGGAAATTGATGAAAAAGTATTGCAATACAAACATTGGATGCGGCAAAGGTTTGGATGCAAAGCTGCTTTAAAATCACCCGCTCATTTAACCTTGATTGCTCCTTTCTGGCTGGAAGAAGAACTGGAACAGACTTTAAAAGAAACAACAAAACAGTTTCAAACAGAATTGTTACCCTTTGAAATAAGGCTGAACAATTTTGATCATTTCAGCAACAGAGTCCTGTTTGTGCATACAGAAGCCAATGAATCATTAGCCCGATTGCAGTTTGAAACAACTGAACATTTTCAACAGCAATTTCCTGCCGCTGTTAAAACAGACAACCGTCCTTTTCACCCGCATGTCACCATTGCCAACCGGGATATGAGTCCATCGGCTTTTTTAAAAGCATGGGAACATTTCTCTAAGGAAGATTATGCAGCATCGTTTATAGCGGATCAAATTTCATTGCTGAAATTACAGGAGGGCAAATGGCATGTGATTGAGGAGAAAAAATTTTAAAAATTTCATTGAAAGGTGTCTGACGCCTACAGCGTACTGACACCGATTCCGAAACTTAAAGTGCCTCGGTGTCAGGACATCGCAGATGTCAGACACCTTTAGCGGAGTACTGAATTGAAAATGATCAGTAAAGAATCGATAGTACAAGAGTGCGACGCAACGGCAGACTCATAGCAGCATTCCACCCTGTTACACACAAATTTGATAAATGGCGTGAGCCATTCTTTTGATTTCAATATCTTTCAACTCTAAACCATATGTCATGAGAAAGCTTGTCTTTATTTTTTTCCTCTTTTCCCTTATTCCAACCCTGCATGCGCAAACAGCCAACCCGCTGGATTCGGCATGGATCAGGGACAACTACATTAAGAAAGAAATCATGGTGCCGATGCGAGATGGCACTAAACTGTTTACTTCTGTTTATATGCCGAAAGATAACAGCGAAGCACATCCCATTTTGATGAACCGTACACCCTACAGTTGTGCCCCTTATGGTGAAAATAATTACCGTGCTTTCTGGGACAGTCATTGGCGTTATTACATGCGCCGCAATTACATCATCGTCATCCAGGATGTACGTGGCCGCTGGATGAGTGAAGGTGAGTTTGAAGATGTACGACCTTTCAACCCCAATAAAAAAGACAAAGAATTTGATGAAGCCAGTGATACTTACGATGCCATTGATTGGCTGGTAAAGAATCTTCCAAGCAACAATAAGAAAGTAGGCATCTTCGGTATATCCTATCCCGGTTTTTATTCTACCATTGCTGCCTGCAGTAATCATCCGTCACTCGTAGCCGTTAGTCCGCAGGCTCCGGTTACCGATTGGTTCATGGGTGATGATTTTCATCACAATGGCGCTTTCTTCCAGATGGATGGTTTCAGTTTTTATTCATCCTTTGGTAAACCAAGACCCAAGCCTACTTCAGTTGGTTCGCCGGGTTTTCAGTTCCCAACAAGAGATGCGTATAAATTTTACCTGGAAGCAGGAAGCACCAAAGAACTGGCACGTTTAATTGGCGACAGTATTAAGTTCTGGCATGAAATGTACAAACATCCCAACTATGATGATTGGTGGAAGGCCCGTAACATCCGCAACTTTGTAAACAACATCCCCAGTCATACAGCTACGTTAGTGGTGGGCGGATTGTTTGATGCGGAAGATTGTTTTGGTGCATGGCGAACTTATGAAGCGATAGAAAAGAAAGCGAAGAATAATAATCGTATTGTGATGGGTCCCTGGTATCATGGTCAGTGGAGCCGTGGTGATGGCAGCCAGTTGGGCAATGTGAAATTTGGCAGCAATACTTCTGCACATTATCAGAATGAAATTGAAATGCCTTTCTTCATGCATCACCTGGAAGGCAAGGCCAATATTGATGATTTAGCAGAGGCAACGATCTTCTTTACCGGTGAAAACAAATGGCGCAATTTCAATCAATGGCCTGCTGCCAATGTGCAAATGACGCCCATGTACCTGCAGAACAATGGCAAACTCAGCTGGAGCAAACCTGCAGAAGCAAAAAGTTTCTCAGAATATGTAAGCGATCCAATGAAACCCGTTCCATATACGGAAGATGTACATTTTAACCGCACCATTGCTTACATGACCGATGATCAGCGTTTTGCCAACCGCAGAACCGATGTATTGAGTTTTCAAACTGATGTATTAACAGAAGATGTAACATTAGCAGGAACAGTGATTGCAGATTTGCTCACCAGCATTTCAACCACTGATGCTGATTTTGTGGTGAAGGTGATTGATGTGTTCCCGAGTGATTTCCGTTATCCCGGTGA
Organism: Lacibacter sp. MH-610; assembly: GCF_045780045.1. Lineage (NCBI taxonomy): Bacteria > Pseudomonadati > Bacteroidota > Chitinophagia > Chitinophagales > Chitinophagaceae > Lacibacter > Lacibacter sp. MH-610. Next base: position 2,088,973 of record NZ_CP116002.1, on the reverse strand, counting down.
AAGTATGCAGCAAGGCAGACAGGGTGTAAGCTCCTATCCTATGGGTGATTATCAAATGCTGGTACGTGGCGAAGTAATGCGTGGTCGTTTCCGCAACAGTTTTGAAAACCCGACAGCGTTTAAACCCAATGCTGTTGAAAGAGTGAAGTTTGAATTACCGGATGTGGCACATACCTTCAAAAAAGGTCACCGTATCATGATCCAGATCCAGAGCAGCTGGTTTCCATTAGTTGACAGAAACCCACAGCAGTTCATCAATATTTATGAAGCGGATGCAAAGGATTATATCAAGAGCAAAATTCAGATTTGGCATGATGGGAAGAATGCATCGAATATTGTACTGCCGGTGTTGAAGTAAGACATCAACCGCAGAGAATTGAGAAAAAGAGAAAAACGCAGAGGAAAGCCTCTGCGTTTTTCTTTGCGCTCTCTTTTCTCTGCGGTTAGAAAAGATTCTGGTTGTACATTTAGACATCTAAAAAAAATGTTATGAGATTGCTTTTATTGCTTACTACTTTATTGAGTTTTGCTTTTCTAAATGCGCAGGAAATAAATATCATTCCAAAGCCCCGGCTCGTAGAAATAAAGCAAGGAAATTTTTTAATCACACCAACAACTGTGATTGTATTGGGTGATGGTAGTGAAAAAGAATCGGCATCATTTTTTAATCAACATTTGAGAACTTATTATGGGTTTCAACTTAAGATAGTTAAAACATCAACAAAGAATTTCATTCGCTTTTCAACTAAGAAATTTATTCAACCGGGAACAGAGGGGAAATATGATTTGAATGTAAACATCAGCAGCATTGAAATTTCAGGCGATACGTACAGCGGAACATTTAATGGAATGCAAACGTTGCTTCAATTATTGCCAACAGCAAATTTTAATTCTTCTTTGAGAATTTATAAATTATCCATTCCTCAATTATCCATTCAAGACGAACCTCGTTTCCAATACCGTGGTATGCACTTAGATATCGGACGTCATTATCAACCCATTGCTTTTATTAAACGGTATATTGATTTCCTTGCCTATCACAAACTCAACAAATTTCATTGGCATTTAACAGAAGACCAGGGCTGGCGGATTGAGATCAAACAATATCCGGAACTCACTACAGTAGGCAGCAAACGAAACGGAACCATCATCGGTCGTTATCCCGGCAAAGGAAATGACAACAAACCGCATGAAGGTTATTATACACAGGCGCAAATCAAAGAAGTAGTGCAGTATGCCAAAGAACGTTTTGTGGAAGTGATCCCTGAAATTGAAATGCCGGGTCACAGCAGTGCGGCAATTGCAGCTTATCCATGGCTCAGTTGTTTCCCGGAGAAACCAACGGCCATTCCTGCCAACATGATTTCAGCAAAAAGTATTGAAGAACAAAAGAACGGCCGTATTAAATTAGTGCAGGAAACATGGGGTGTGTTTGATGATGTGTTTTGTGCAGGCAATGACTCTGTGTTTGCGTTTTTACAAAACGTGATTGATGAAGTAATAGCACTCTTCCCCTCCAAATACTTTCATATTGGTGGTGATGAATGTCCTAAAACACATTGGAAGCAATGCCCAAGGTGTCAGCAACGCATGAAAGATCTGGGGTTGAAAGATGAGCATGAGCTACAAAGCTGGTTTGTACAACGCATAGAAAAATATTTAAACAGTAAAGGCAAAACACTCATTGGCTGGGATGAAATTTTGGAAGGCGGTTTGGCACCCAACGCAATTGTAATGAGTTGGCGTGGTGAGGCGGGCGGTATTGAAGCAGCCAAACAAAAGCACCAGGTGATCATGACACCGGGCAAACCTGTGTATTTTGATCATACACAAAGCAAGAATGAAGATTCTGTTACTATTGGTGGTTACAATCCTGTTGAAGCCGTGTATGCGTATGATCCTGTGCCCAAAGAATTAAATGAAGAAGAAGGAAAGTATGTATTAGGTGCACAGGCCAATGTGTGGACGGAATACATGAACAATACGAAGAAGATTGAATACATGATTTTTCCCCGCATGGCAGCCTTGAGTGAAGTGTTGTGGAGTACAAAAGAAAACAAGAGCTGGGAAGATTTTGAAAAGCGATTACCGGTGCATATGAAGCAGTATGAAATGATGGGATTGAATTATAGTAAAGCGTATTATGATTTAGAAGGGAAAGTCTCAGCTGAATCATCAAAAATAATATGGAGTATAAAAAGTAAGGTTCAGGGAACTGAGGTAATCGTCAGGAAAATGAACTCTGAATCAGACAGCATATTGGGTTACTTACCATACTATACTAGCACTATTAATTCATTTGAAATTCCCCAAAGCGGAAAGTACGTCGCACTACTTACAAAATCTCACCCTACACAAAAAAAATCATTAATTATTGGAACACCAATTTTTCAAACTTTCACCTTCTCCAAATCCACCGGCCAAAAAATCACCCTTACTAATCCACCTTCCAATTCCTACCCCGGCGATGGTGCGTTTACATTAGTAAATGGTATCATCAATGAAAAAGGCAGGGAACGGGCGCATGAGATTCTTGGTTTTAGCGGCACCGATTGTGAAGCAGTGATCGATTTGGGCAAAGAAGATACCATCAGCAATGTAACAGCTCATATCTTTTCACAACCCAGCTCCTGGATATGGCCTCCTTCTTCTTTTACGGTACAAACAAGTGCGGATGGAATCAACTTCAATGCCATTGTAGATGTGGGCCCACCAGTACTGAATGAAAATAAAGTGCAGCTCAACTTTGCTGTACAAATAACACGCTTTGTAAAAGTGTTCATCAAAAACAAAGGCATTATACCGGAAGGTCATCCCGGTGCGGGTAATAAAGCGTGGTTGTTTGTGAGTGAGGTGCAGGTGAACTCACCTCACCCTTAATCCCTCTCCAAAGGAGAGGGAAAATCCAGGCACAACCTACGCTTATCGGAGTGTTTGATTAATATTAAACAGGTTGATATGTGTTGATTATTGATTCAATGCAGATTCCGAAGTATCGGAACAAGTAGTTGTAGAACAAAAAGATTGTAAGCGTGATGCAGTACCGCTCCTTCGCCTTTGGAGAAGGATATGGAGGATGAGGTATCATTGGAAAACGGAACGATGAACACATTCACTTCGTTCAGTGCAGGCTGTGCTTCGCAAATTCGACCCCTCGCTTGCACATCAGCCCACTCCAATAAATGTATTCCTCCTTTACTCTTTTTCTCTTTTAACCTCTTAGTCCCCTTTCTTAATTTTTTTAAAAACCCACAACGTTTATCTTTGCCACTCAACTTCAACATTATGCCTTTAACCAAATCCCACGACTTGCTCGATTCGTTTGAAAAGATTCCCACCAAAATATATCCGTCTGCAAAAGATGGTTCAAAATATGTGGCGCAGCAAATAGCACAGCTCATTCGTGAAAAACAAGCTACAAATGAAAAATGTGTGCTGGGTCTGGCCACCGGTTCAACCCCTAAAAGTTTGTATGCAGAACTGGTGCGGCTGCATAAAGAAGAAGGTTTGAGTTTTAAAAATGTAACCACCTTTAACCTGGATGAATACTATCCTATTTCTAAAGAAGCAATCCAGAGTTATCATCGTTTCATGAGAACTCAGCTGTTTGATCATGTGGATATTGATCAATCCCGTTGTCATATTCCGGATGGCACCGTTGCCAAAGAGCACATGAAAGAACATTGTGCGGCGTATGAACAACGCATTAAAGAAGAAGGCGGTATTGATCTGCAAATACTGGGCATAGGCATCAATGGCCATATTGGTTTTAATGAACCCGGTTCCAGCATCTATACCAAAACACGTTTAACAACACTTACCAATACAACACGCTTAGCTAATGCGTATGAATTTGCCAACATCAGCCAGGTGCCCCGTTTAGCGGTAACCATGGGCATCAGCACCATTTTAAAAGCCAAGAGAATTATCCTCATGGCATGGGGCCCCAGCAAAGCTCCCGTGATCCAGCAATCAGTAGAAGGAGATGATACAGAGCATGTACCCGCTTCTGTACTTCAGAATCATGATGATGTAACTTTTGTGGTGGATGAAATGGCAGCGGCTGAGCTTACCCGTTATAAAAGTCCATGGCTTACAGGTGAGTGTGAGTGGACACCCAAGATGATCAAAAAAGCGGTGGTGGGCATGGCGTTGAAATTGAACAAACCGGTGTTGAGCTTAACCAACAATGATTACAATGAATATGGTCTGAGTGATTTGCTGGTAGAGAAAGGTGATGCCTATGAAATTAATTTACAGGTGTACTACATGCTGCGTGACAGCATCACCGGCTGGCCCGGTGGTAAGCCCAATGCAGTGATTCCCGCACATCCGGAACGCAGCAACCCCTATCCCAAAAAAGTGATTCTCTTTTCACCACATCCTGATGATGATATTATTTCCATGGGCGGCACCTTTCAACGTTTGCACGACCAGGGACATGAAGTACATGTGGCGTATCAAACCAGCGGTAACATTGCGGTAACAGATGAGTTTGTAACCCGCTTTATGGATTTTGCGGTGGGCTTTGAAGATATGTTTGGCATGGATGCCACCAAGTCAAAAGAAATTCTGCAACAGGCAAGAGGTTACCTGCAGCACAAAAAAGCAGATGAAGTTGATACCCCTGAAATACGTGCCGTAAAAGGTTTGATCCGTCGTTGCGAAGCGGCTGCCACCTGCCGTTATGTAGGATTAAAAGAAGGACAATGGCATTTCCAGAATCTTCCGTTTTATGAAACAGGAACCATTGAGAAAAAACCAATGGGTGAAGAAGATATCAGAATCACCATGGAGCTGCTGCGTAAAATTCAACCGCAACAGGTGTATTGCGCCGGTGATTTTGCTGATCCGCATGGTACACATATCGTTTGTTTCAACGTGGTGCTGGAATCACTCAAACGCATTAAAGCAGCAGGTGATGCATGGATTAATGATTGCTGGTTGTGGTTGTACAAAGGCGCCTGGCAGGAATGGGCAATGGAAGAAATTGAAATGGCCATTCCTATGAGTCCGGAGCAGGTGATGAAAAAACGCTTTGGTATTTTCATTCATCAATCGCAAAAAGATATGGTGCCCTTCCAGGGAAGCGACAGCCGTGAGTTCTGGCAGCGTGCTGAAGAACGCAATGCAGAAACAGCTGATTTGTATGGTAAGCTGGGCTTAACACAGTATGCTGCCATGGAAGCATTTGTGCGTTGGCATTATTAAAAAAGATATACCTATAAAAAAGTCAAACTGAAAACAACCAGTTTGACTTTTTTATTACTGCTGTTTCATGTAACCTTCATCACATTTCGCCTGCCGCTTTACTCCTAACTTTACTTTCTAAAATAATAAATCATGGCCACCATCAAACTCACTACTGAAGAGTTTATTGATAAAATATTTGACTACCGCACCGAAAAAGTATGGAATTACAAAGGCAGCAAACCTGCCATTATTGATTTTTATGCTGACTGGTGTGGCCCCTGTAAAATGGTAGCACCGGCGTTAGAACAATTATCAGAAGAATATGCAGGCAGGATTGCTATTTATAAAGTAGATACGGATAAAGAAATGGAAGTATCGGCTGTGTTCGGTATTCAAAGTATTCCTTCGTTTTTGTTTATACCTATGGAAGGTTTACCCTCTATGGAGCCGGGAGCTTTTCCTAAACATGTGTTCAAACAAATTATTGAAGAGCATCTGCTAAATCCGTCATCTGAATAATATGGAACAATTCTTTATAAAAAACTCCATCTTTCGAGATGGAGTTTTTGTTTAAAACCCGCATTTAAAGAACCACAATTCATTATTAACCCAACCGTTCAATTTGTTTACTGTCGCTACAAAAAAGACACTTGGCCTTTCGTGTTGGAGAAAGAACTGATTCCGGAAGAGATACAGCCCGAGGCCAAGAGTACACTGGCCAGAAGGATGATGAGTAGCTTTTTCATATCCTTTCGTTTGGAAGCAAATTATGCCAACTTCAAACAGGGAAACAATGACATTGATCAACCTGAGCTTCTTTCAATATCAGTTGAATGAATTCTAAAATAAAAAAGGCCATCTTTTGAAAGATGACCTTTCGTGACTCCGTCAGGATTCAAACCTGAAACCTCCCCGACCCTATGTCGGGGTGCTCTATTCAGTGGAGCTTACAAGCTCTTCAATTTTCCTTCTGCTTTTCCAACTTTTGATTTCTCTTTCTCTTTGTGTTGCTTCCTGCTTTGTTTGATGACTTTCTGAAAAAACAATTTTCCAATCTTTAACCTTAGATGTAAAACCACTGTGAGAACCTAAATGCTTTTGTAAACGATCGTGAACTGATTGCGAAGTAAACCCTACATAATATCGACCGAGTATTGCAGAATAAAGTATGTAAACAGTATACATAAAATTAAAAAGGCCGGTAAAAATACCAGCCTTCGTGACTCCGTCAGGATTCAAACCTGAAACCTTCTGATCCGTAGTCAGATGCTCTATTCAGTTGAGCTACGGAGCCATTCCCGTTTAAGGGACGGCAAAGATAAGGGTTGGAGGTTTTTCACCCAAAACTCTGCAGAAATTTATTCCATTCCCGGCTGTTTTAATTTCCAACCTGTCTTGCTTTTTCCTTCATCTACCATCCGTTTTACATCAGCCAGTAATTTTTTTGAATCATAAATAATCCCGTCTTTAATCGTGTACTTCACACCTCCCGCCCTGATGATTTTTCCATCGGGCATCAGACGGATAGCTCCCGTACCATACAACAACTGGAGGTTTTCCAAAGGATTTACATCAATCACCACAAAATCAGCCAGCTTTCCTACTTCAATGGTGCCCAGGTCTTTTTCAACACCCAAGGCCTGTGCTGCGTATAAGGTGGCAGAACGGATTACTTCAAGCGGATGAAATCCTGCTTCTCTCAGTAGTTCCAGTTCCCGTATATAGCCAAAACCATAAAGCTGGTAAATAAATCCGTTATCGCTACCGGCCGTTACCCGACCGCCACGATTTTTATATTCGTTTACAAACGTCATCCATAAACGATAGTTTTCTTTCCAGGCCACTTCCTGCTCTGTACCCCAACTGTGCCAGTAGCTGCCATGACTTACCATACTTGGTTCATAAAATTTCCATAAGCTGGGTAAGGTATAATCTTCATGCCACTCTGCCCGGCGGGCACGCATCAAATCACGGTTGGCATCATAAATATTAAACGTAGGATCAATGGTAAAATCAAGTGCCAGTAATTCGTTCATTACTTTATTCCAATGATCACTGTAAGGCGCTGCTGCCTGTTTCCATAATTTGCCGGCCTCTTCAAAACGATGCTGCTCGTTACTGTAATTGTAAGTGAGCGGGTAGTTTTGAATGGTTCTGTCAGTAAACAAAGCCTCAGACAAACCATACCAATGCTCCATACTGGTTAATCCGCTGCGGGCAGAGTTCACTACATTCCACCTGGCCACATCCATTTGTGCATGATGACAGGCACTCCGCAAGCCCAGCTTTTTATTTTCACGCAGGGCGGCATCCATAATTTCAGGAGCGGCACCAAAGAACTTAATACCATCAGCCCCGTTCTTTGCATTTTGCCGAACCCATTCAACAGCCTGTTCCGGTGTGGCAATCGGTTGCTTGCTCCCCTGCCCGAAAGCCGTATAAGCAAACAATCTCGGAGCAGTGATTTTATTTTCAGCACTTAACCGTTTTTCTTCCAACACCCAATCCAAACCGTTACCACAGGATGGATCACGAACCGTGGTAATGCCATGTGCCATCCATAATTTAAAAACATATTCAGCATAAGCACCCTGTCCTGTTCCACCAATATGCCCGTGCATATCAATAAAACCGGGCATGATGTAATGACCGGTAAGATCCATTTCTCTTCCGCCTTCTTTTAATTTAGGTCTTCTTGAATCGTTAATAGGCATACCACTGCCCACACCGGCAATTTGCACAATGCGGTTTCCTTCCACCACAATATCCATCGGACCTGTGGGCGGTGCACCCGTACCATTAATCATAGTAACTCCCCGTAAAATCAGTTGTGTGTAAGGGCCTGCACCTTCTTTTTTAAGCGGAGCCTTGGCAACTTGTGCAGATGCATTAAGATTCAACAGCAAGACAATTGCTAAATAAATTTTTCTCATGTGTAGTTGGTTGTTCCGAAATTTACAACTTATCCTAACATATTGAAATGAAAATTCAATTCTGGAGTGTTGGTAAAAATCATGAGCCCTATGTAAAAGCGGGTGTGGAAGAATTTACGAAACGCATCTCTAATTATTTTCCTGTGGAGTGGACCATCATTCCCCTGCCTAAAAACAGCGGCATGCTGAGTGAAGCTGATTTAAAAAAGAAAGAGGGAGAATTGATTTTAAACTGGCTGCAAAAAGATGATTATTTAATTGCGTTGGATGAAAGAGGTAAACAATTGAATAGTGAAGGGCTTGCTGAATTTATTATGAAACGAACCAATGAAAGCAGAAAGAACCTCGTGTTTTTAATTGGCGGCGCCTATGGTATTGATGAAGCCGTACTGAATCGTGCCGATTTTAAATGGAGTTTATCCCAACTGGTTTTTCCGCACCAACTGGTACGACTGATACTGGCCGAACAGGTGTACAGAGCCTGTACCATTTTACGGAATGAAAAATACCATCACAGTTAAACCAGGAAAGATTACTGAAATACGGAGTATTGAGCATTTGTAATTAGCTTTGAACAAACCAATCACATGGAGTTTACACTTACGCTTACCATCATTATTATTACCTGCATTATTTCGTTCACGGCATTTAACAACGAAAAAGTGATCAATGACCTGATCTTCTGGCCGCCCATGGTGAAGAACAAAAACCAGTATTACAGGTTTATTACCTCAGGATTTATACATGCAGATATCGGCCACCTGGCCTTTAATATGATTACACTTTATTTCTTTGGCCGGGTAATGGAAGCATTTTACATTGCCAAAATCGGAAAAATTGGTTTTGTATTGTTTTATATAGCCGGCATCATCATCAGTGAAATACCTTCTTACTTTAAACATAGAGATGTTTATCACTACAGGAGTCTTGGAGCCAGCGGTGCCGTAACGGCCGTTTTGTTTTCGTTTATACTGTTATCTCCATGGTCCACCTTGTATGTATTTTTTCTTCCCTTACCTGCAATTGTATTTGCAGTGATTTACCTCGTATACACTGCGTATATGAATAAACGTGGCGGTGATTATATTAATCACAGTGCCCATTTGTGGGGAGCCATCTGGGGCATTGCGTTTACAGCACTCATGGAGCCGAGAGTAATTCCGCATTTTATTGAACAATTACTCAAACCCAGTTTCAATTTGTAAGATGGTTTGAGTAGCTGGCAAAAGTTTAAAACGTTCATCAATACGCATGCCCACTACCCAGATGATCTTTTTATTACTTTCCAGCACCCACACATTTTCCTTTTGCGTTTTAGATAGTTTCTGATCAATAAAAAAACGGGCCAGCTTTTTTTTCTTTTTCATACCCAAGGGATAAAAATAATCTCCCTGCTTCCACCTGCGGAGCAGTAATGGAAATTCAATCTTTGATGCGTCCAGCACAGCAATGTTAGGAGCGTTTGGAATGGATGCCTGTGAATTGGTTAATGTCTTCACCTGAATATTTCCAATTCCCAACTCCCAATGACCCACTCCTTCAATTGCAAAATGCTGAGCACTGCTGTCAGCCGATGGTGCAATTAGGAGCCAATGACGGTGTTTGATGATGCGGTAATAAAAAGCAGGTGAGTCGATGAATTTTCCTGACTCAGCATTACAAAGTTTCAATACTTCATCAATCTGCTTTTCTGCAAAACCATATTCTTTGATGATCTCATAGATTAAGGCCCTGTTATTGTATTGCAGCAATTGCTTTATTGGAATATGAACCTCTGCACCCTTGTGCCTGCAAAGCTTTTTGATGATGAGTTGTGTGGAGATCTTATACAACTGCTCAATTTCTTTAAAGCGGTTGATATTGTCTTGCAGATTATCCTTTACCTGTGGATACACCTTTTCTACCTGCGGAAGAATTTCATTTCTGAAAAAGTTGCGGGTGTATTTGGATGATTGATTGGAAGCATCTTCCCGCCACTGCAGGTTGTTTTCCTGTGCATAAGCGATCAGCTCCTCTTTTGTAAATTGCAGCAACGGACGTTTAATGTGTCCATAGCTCATTGGAATTCCTGTTAACCCGTGCAAACCTGTGCCACGGAAAAAATTCATGAGCAGGGTTTCGTTATTGTCATCGGCATGGTGGGCGGTAAGAAGGTGAATGGGTACGCCTCCGTCTGACGCCCCCGTCTGACGGGAATGATTATTGACAATTGACAATTCACTATTCACTAATTCTTCAAACCATTCATACCGCAACACTCTTGCTGCTTCCTGGATGGAAAGCTTCTGATCAAAGGCAAAAGCAACTGTATCAAATTTCTTTACATGAACTGTAACATTGTATTTTTTTCCGAGGGATTGTACAAACAGCTCATCTGCATCACTCTCTTCTTTACGTAATTGAAAGTTGCAATGTGCAATAGAAAATGAATAGCCTGACTTCGCACATAAATCCACCAGCACCACACTATCCACACCTCCGCTTACTGCCAGAATAAGTTGCTGATCATTTGTAAAAAGATGATTACGGTAAATATATTGTTCAAATTGTTGAAGCAGGCTCATTATGCTACTTTCATTTGCTTCTTGGCAAGTTTTAAATCATAATCCATTTGCAGACGCATCCAGAAACCGGCACTGATGCCCAATTGCTGCTCCAACTTTACAGCAATTACAGCAGAAATATGACGTTTCCCCTTTATCAATTCGTTTAAATGCGGGGGACGCATCTGTACCGCTTCTGCAAATGCTTTTTGGGAAATATTTCTTGCTGCAAGTTCTTCACCCAATACCAAACCCGGATGAAAAAGAACATCTGAAACAATTTCTTTACTTGATTTATTTAAAACTTTATAGATTCCCATTATTTGTAATGATTTGATAAGTCTTCAATAAAAATGATCTCAGAAAGTTGAATTTTATTCTTTTCAATAGTGAATTCTAACCTGTATTTCAAATCCACTCGTATGGAATACAATCCTTTTTTATCACCTTTTAGTGCTTCAAAATTTAAACTACGCAATGCTCTTAATTCTGTTGTGTTCTCTGCGTTTTTGAGAATGTCAACTTTAATTCTGAATTTTTCAACAACCTCTTTATTATAACGAAGTTTACCTGTTACGGGAAGCCCTTCATATAACTTTTCGAGATTTGAATTGTTGAAATAAACTTCCATTCAATATAAGATTCCCAAATTTAGGTAATTTTTAGAAAACAGCAATTCATATTCGATTGTATATAGAGGGAAAATATAAAAAGACTCTTAGCGGATCGGTAGTTTGTAAAATAGAATTAAGAGAGCTGAAGTGTGCGACGCAACAACAGCTCAATAGCAGCACTCCACCCCGTAACCAAAAACTACAAACTTTTTAAAACGTCAACTCTTCCCAGGCACTTCTTAATTCTCCAAATGCATGCTGGTCTCCTTTTTCTTTCGCCATGTGCATTCCTTTTTCATAAACGGCGATGGCTTCCTGTTCCTTTCCGTTCCGCTCCAGCAGTTTGGCCAAATGATAATAACTGCCCACATAACCCGGCTCCCGCTCCAGCAATTGCTCAAAGAGGTTTTGTGCTGCCGCATCGTCACCCAGCTTTATGTATTCCAATGCAAGTGCATGGTTCAGGAAGCTGTCTGTCGGGTTCGCCTTCAACATCTCTTGTATCTTGTTAATTCGCTCCAAGTTTTAAAAATTATTAATTACTAATTATCAATTATTAATTCTCTCACCCTATCTTTGTATAGTTGCATAAACAACTAATTTCATCACATCTATAAACTTCGCTTGCATGAAGATTCTTGTTTGTATCAGTAAAACGCCGGACACCACGGCAAAAATAGCCTTCACAGATAACAACACAAAGTTTGCACAGGATGGTGTTCAATGGATTATCAACCCGTACGATGAATGGTATGCGCTTGTGCGTGCTATTGAACTGAAAGAAAAAGATGCTTCCACTGTTATTCACCTTGTAACGGTAGGTGGTGCTGATACAGAACCCATCATCCGTAAGGCACTGGCGTTGGGTGGTGATGAAGCCATTCGTGTGAATATTGACAGCAGCGACAGTTTTACCATTGCTTCACAAATTGCTGAAGTGGCCAAAAGTGGCTGCTATGATTTGATCTTCACCGGTAAAGAAACCATTGATTACAACGGGTCATCCATCGGCGGTATGGTGGCAGAATTGCTGGATATGCCATATGTATCACTGGCTACAAAATTTGATCTCAACGGAACAACAGCAACCATCAACCGTGAAATTGAAGGTGGCGAAGAAACCTGCGAAGTAAATCTTCCGGTAGTAGTGAGCTGTCAAAAAGGAATGGCGGAGCAACGCATTCCTAACATGAAAGGTATTATGGGTGCACGTACCAAGCCTTTGAAAGTGCTGGAACCCGCAGCTGTTGATGCTTTAACATCTGTTGCGTCTTTTGAATTACCTCCTGCCAAAGCAGGCGTAAAGTTGGTGGATGCAGAGAATGTAGGCGAACTGGTACGTTTACTGCACGAAGAAGCCAAAGTGTTTTAGTAATGGATAATTGGTTAATGGATAAATCATAATTCACCATAAATCAAACATCATGAAAGAAAACATCTTGAAAATTAAAAGTTTTGATTTTGCAGTTCGCATTGTAAAACTTTACAAGTTTCTTAAAAAAGAACACAACGAGTTTATTCTTTCACAGCAAATCGTAAGAAGTGGTACGGCAATCGGAGCTTTAATACGGGAGGCTGAGCATGGTGAGAGTATGAAAGATTTTATCCATAAACTGAATATCGGTTTAAAAGAAGCAAATGAATCAAAATACTGGCTTGATTTACTGGTTGCAACAGAATTCATTACCAAAAGAATGTACGACTCGATCAATAAAGACTGTGAAGAACTTTTAAAACTACTTACCGCCAGTGTAAAGACTTCTAAGTCCCGCATAAAATATTTATCAACTATCAATTAAAAAATTATCAATTACCATGAGCGTTTTAATCTTCATAGACTCTGCCGATGGTCATGTAAAAAAATCTTCTTTTGAAGCATTAACCTATGGTGCACAGTTAGCCAAACAATTAGGCACAAGTGCAGAAGGCGTATTGCTTGGGAATGTAAGTGACGATATAGCTGCATTAGGTAAATATGGTGTGAGCAAAATTCATCATGCTGCCAATGACACGTTCAATCATGTAGATGCACAACTTTATACAAAAGTTATTGCTGAAGCTGCTGCAGCAACCAATGCAACAGTGATTGTTATATCAAACAATCTCACAGGAAAAGCAGTTGCTCCACGCTTAAGTGCAAGAATGAAAGCAGGTTTGGTAAGCGGCGCCGTTGGATTACCTGATACAACGAATGGTTTTGTTGTTCGCAAAGGTGTTTTCAGCGGAAAAGCATTTGCCAACATCAGTGTGAATACGGCCACAAAAATCCTTGCTATCAGTCCTAATTCATTTTCAACCATCGCCGGCGAAGGAACAGCAGAAGTAGTTGCGTTCAACCCTACAGTGGATACACCCAAGGTAAAAGTAACAGCTACTAATAAAGTAACCGGACAAGTGCCTTTGAGCGAAGCAGAATTAGTTGTAAGTGGCGGCCGTGGTTTAAAAGGACCTGAAAACTGGGGCATGGTGGAAGAACTGGCCGGATTGCTGGGTGCAGCAACAGCCTGTAGCCGTGCGGTGGCCGATGCACACTGGCGTCCGCATCATGAGCATGTGGGACAAACCGGTGGAGCTATTGCACCTAATCTATATGTTGCCATTGGCATCAGTGGTGCCATTCAGCACCTGGCGGGCGTGAACAGAAGTAAAGTAATTGTAGTGATTAATAAAGACCCCGAAGCTCCTTTCTTTAAAGCAGCTGACTACGGTATCGTAGGCGATGCATTTGAAGTAGTACCTAAAATGATTCAGGAAGTGAAGAAGTTGAAGGGAGTAGCTTGAGCCTAAATAACGAATAAAAATCCGGGGCAGTCAACAAAAGCCGGAACATCAACAGGTGTTCCGGCTTTTTGCTATACCTCCGCTTCGCTTCGGTGCCGCTTCAATCCGGCTGCCCTTCATCATTTTTACTACTATCATCAGCCAGGCTATTGAACCATCTTCAACTATAAAATTCTTTGTGCCTTTTCACCCTGGTGCTAAAAACATCTTCCATTCTTTTATTCAAACCAAAGCCCTTAAATTTGCCCGAAGGTTATGAAAAAGATAGAATTGGAAATCATTGCACTTTCTCACAGCATCACCCAAACACACAGTTATGCCGTAGTATTGGGCGAGGTAAATGGCCTTCGCCGTCTGCCCATTGTGATCGGTGGTTTTGAAGCTCAGGCAATTGCTGTGGCTTTAGAGCGTATGCAACCCAGTCGCCCCCTTACCCATGACCTTATGAAGAATTTCATGCTGGCATTTAATGTAGAGTTGCATGAAATTGTGATCAACGATCTGCAGGAAGGTATCTTCTACTCCAAACTGCTCTGCTCCACAGATAATGATACGGTGGAAATTGACAGTCGCACCAGCGATGCACTGGCCCTTGCTGTACGTTTCGGTTGCCCCATTTATACGTATGAGCACATCCTGGAAAGTGCCGGTATTATGATGGAAGATGAAGAGAAGAAAAAAGAAGAAGTACCTGTTACCGCCGGCAGTGATGAAAAAGGCGATTTAAAAAGCATGAGCTTAGATGAATTGCAAACCCTGCTCAACGAAGTACTGGAGCAGGAAGATTATATCCGTGCCATCGCCATCCGTGATGAAATCAGCAACCGGAAAAAGTAATGGATAATTGGTCAATGAAGAATTGATAATTCGTTTACTCAGGTAACTTTCCCAAAAAATTATCCGCTATCAATTATACAATTATCAATTTTTATGATTGTCTTTCCCAACTGTAAAATCAACCTCGGCTTACAGATTCTCAACAAACGGGAAGACGGCTACCATAACCTTGCCACCATTTTTTATCCCATCGGCTGGAAAGATATTGTGGAAGTGGTGCGGAGAGACGACGGACGACAGACTACGGACGAGAGCAAGACCCTGAGCGAAGTCGAAGGATCTGATCATCCCGAGCGGAGTCGAAGGATTGAAGGAAGTAATGATAACAACATTCATTTTTCTTCATCCGGATTAGAAGTAGCAGGCGATCCTCAAAACAATCTCTGCATAAAAGCTTACCAGCTACTAAAAAAAGATTTCCCTTCGCTCCCACCCGTACACATGCATTTGCACAAAACCATTCCCATGGGTGCAGGGCTTGGCGGAGGCAGTGCTGATGGTGCTTTTACTTTAAAATTGCTGAATGAAAAATTTCAACTGGGATTATCAACACAACAGTTGATAAATTATGCCTTACAGCTGGGCAGTGATTGCCCGTTCTTTATACTCAATAAACCTGTTTATGCAACCGGTAGAGGTGAGATAATGGAGCCCGTTAATCTGGATTTAAGTGCTTATCAATTTGTAATCGTAAACCCGGGCATTCATGTGAATACAGGTTGGGCCTTTGCACAGTTGGAGTTGAAGAATGCACCAAGACCGGATTTAAGAACCATTGTTCAACAACCCATCCACACCTGGAAAGAAGAATTGATCAATGATTTTGAAGCACCCGTTTGCAAAGCCCATCCTGAAACTGCTGCTATTAAACAACAGCTTTATGATGCCGGTGCTTTGTATGCAAGTATGACGGGAAGTGGAAGTACGGTGTTTGGAATGTTTGAGAAAGGACAGCAAGATTTAAGTAAATTCTTCAATAGTAAGTTTACTAAAGTCATTTAATAGTATTCCAATGATTCTATATAAATACCATAAGGCAAATAATTATTTACTAGAGTTAATTAAAAGAAACTCAGTATGGTGCTCAAACCCCTATGATTTTAACGACCCCTTCGACATGAGGTTTTTAATTGACTTTAAAGAAATTTATAATGACCTAAAACTTGAAGCTGAAAAAGAATTAAAAACTAAGTATCCCACATTCAGTCACTTGATTCCAAATGCAATTCAGCAAATTACAAACGAGCAATTAAATACAGCTGTATTCGAATGGAACGAAAAAGTTATTTCGGAAATAAAAGGATTTGGTATTTGTAGCTTTTCAAAAAAAGAAAATAATCTACTTATATGGTCACATTATACAGACAAGTATAATGGTGTTTGTTTAAAATTTGATTTTACAAATAAAAATGATATCCCATTTACACCTTTGGAAGTAAAATACACTGACGAATACCCTACTATAAGACCAACTGATAAACCAAATGAAAGTTTCTGTATTACAAAATCATCTGACTGGAAGTATGAAGAAGAATTCAGAATTATAACACCTAAACCAGGATACCTCGCATTTAATCAAAATTGTCTAAAAGAAATTATATTTGGCTTTAAAGTTACACATGCTTACATAAAAGACGTTATTAAAACTGTGGAAATTTGTGGATATCAAAACATAAAATTTAAAACTGTACAAATAAATAATGAAAAATACCAATTAGATTATTTGCCCTTGAAAATGCAATTATTATAATCACTTCGCCTCTTTCAACAACCCCTCCACATCCAATCGTTCCGTCACCATCATCAAATTACCTTCTTCATCTATCGGCCATTGTTCTTTTGGTTTGTCCCAATACAATTCAACTCCGTTTCTATCAGGATCATTTAAATAAATCGCTTCACTTACACCGTGATCGCTGGCACCGGTTAATGGATAATTGGCCTCCATCAATCGTTTTAAAATCACCGCTAAATCTTTTCTTGTTGTATATAAAATAGCAGTGTGGTACAAACCGGCTGTATTCACGGGAGCCGGCCCTGCATTTTTACTGTGCCAGGTATTTAATCCTATATGATGATGATAACCTCCTGCAGAAAGAAATACAGCACTGTCACCATAATACTGCATTACTTCAAAACCCAACAAGTCTCTGTAAAATTGTAAGGAGCGTTCCAGGTTACTCACTTTTAAATGTACATGGCCGATGCGGGTTTGAGGGGGAATGGTGTAACTCATGAACTAAATTTTTATGTAGTATGATTCTCAGGTCTGACGGCTTGCAGCCGTACCGACCTATGTTCGCTCTCATTTTGCCATCTCAAATTAAGAAACTATTTTTGCCCTGATGAAAATTGGCGTTCACTTTCTCCACTTCAATTTAGATTTCCTCAACCACCGAGGATAAGACGACGCCCCTATCCCCTAAAGGGGGACATACAAACAGTTTTACTGTTTTCAAAATTCTCCTTTTTTCATTATTCAATTATCAATTAACTACTATGCATTCAACTATTGCAGTATCTGCCAATACACAATCTTTCATTGATCGTGAAGAACAATTCGGCGCCCACAATTATCATCCCTTACCCGTTGTACTCAAAAGAGGCGAAGGCGTTTTTATGTGGGATGTGGACGATAAATGCTATTATGATTTCCTCAGCGGTTACTCCGCCGTAAACCAGGGACATTGTCATCCCAAAATTGTAAAGGCGTTAATTGAACAGGCGCAGCAATTGACGTTAACCTCACGTGCTTTTCATAACAACCTCCTGGGCGAATATGAAGAATACATCACCCGTTATTTCGGTTATGATAAAGTATTGCCCATGAATACCGGTGTGGAAGCTGTGGAAACGGCCATCAAGCTGGCACGCCGCTGGGGTTACACGGTGAAAGGCATTGAAGAAAACAAAGCAATGATTATTGTATGTGCCCATAATTTTCATGGTCGCACCAGCACAGTGATTTCATTTAGTACAGACCCAAGCTCTTATACAAAGTTCGGACCTTACATGCCCGGCTTCAAAGTAATTCCTTACAATGACCTGGAAGCTTTGCAGGAAGCTTTGGAAGATAAAAATGTATGCGGCTTTTTAGTAGAGCCCATCCAGGGTGAAGCAGGTGTGGTGGTGCCGGATGAAGGTTATCTCACTACCGCCAAACAATATTGCGAAGCAGCAAATGTACTTTTCATTGGTGATGAAATACAAACAGGTTTATGCCGTACCGGTAAAATGCTGGCCTGTGATCATGAAAACGTACGTCCTGATATTCTCATTCTTGGTAAAGCATTAAGCGGTGGTACCATTCCGGTAAGTGCAGTATTGGCTGATGATGAAATTATGATGACTATTAAACCCGGTGAACATGGAAGTACCTATGGAGGCAATCCCTTGGCATGTGCTGTTGCCATGGCATCCTTACAGGTGTTGAAAGATGAAAACATGGCGGAGAATGCAGAACGGCTGGGCAAACTGTTGAGAGATGAATTGAAAGCTTTGAATTCGCCCTATATCAGTTTAGTGCGTGGTAAAGGTTTATTAAATGCGATCGTAATTAAGCATAGCAATCCGGAAGCTGCCTGGGATTTATGTATGGAGATGAAAGAAAACGGTTTGCTGGCTAAACCTACGCATGGTGATAAGATCCGCCTGGCACCTCCATTAGTGATTACTGAAGAACAGATTCATGAATGCGTAAGCATCATTGAAAAAAGTTTGAAGGTGCTGGGATGATTTTCACGCAAAGGAGCAAAACAACTATCAAGAAGAATAGAGAGTCTCAAAATTCCTTTGCGCCTTGGTTTCTTTGCGGCTCTGCCTGCCCGAATGGTTCAGGCGGGCGTGAAATGTATTTTATTCCATTTTTCATAAAAGCGCATTTCTTTGCACCGTGCAATCAAAGAACATTATCTCCTCACTCATCATTGGTTTAATTGATGGTATCCGCAGCCCATTGATACTGGCAGCCACCATGACGTTCATTAAAATATCGCAGGAGTGGTTTCAATGGGTGTTTGCAATTTATTTACCGGTAAGTGCCCTCATCCTCGGGCTTGGTCATTGGTTGACATTAAAAAGCGAAAACAAATCAGCTACCGGCGAAGCCTTACAAAAAGAAAGAGAAATTTATCAAAACATCGGGTTGCCTGTACAGGATGAAGATCATCCGCAACGTCAACCGGAATACATTACAGATACTATCAATCCTTCAATAAGAGTAGCCTTATTTTATCTCGTCGGCGGCATCCTTGTGTTTCTTCCTTTTTTGTTTACAGCACCGTTGGAAAAAGCATTACTCATTGCGTTGCTCATCAGTGTGCCGGTATTAACCATTTGCTCTTTCGTAAAAGCCCGGTTTTATAAGGTGGCCGCAGGCATGGAAATAGTGAGAACTACCCTGCTCCCCTTTTTGGCCATCGGGTTGATTTATGGCATGTTGCAATTGTTCCAATAAGTTCTGTAACGGTGCATCCCTGCTTGAAACCCACGCCGAACCCTTAAATTTGCAGCCAATTCATCAACACCATGAGCGAAGAGAAAAGCCTGAATTTTATTGAAGAAATTATTGAAGCGGATTTAAAGAGCGGCAAGCATCAATCCATCCTCACCCGTTTCCCACCGGAGCCCAATGGTTATTTGCATATCGGTCACAGTAAAAGCATTTGCTTAAACTTTGGTTTGGCTATCAAGTATGGCGGTAAAACCAATCTTCGTTTTGATGATACCAACCCTGTTACTGAAGACACAGAATATGTAGAAAGCATCAAAGATGATATCCGCTGGCTGGGTTTTGAGTGGGCCAATGAATTCTATGCATCCGATTACTTTGAACAGTTATATGAATTTGCAGTGAAGCTGATCAAAAAAGGCCTGGCTTATGTAGATGACAGTACGAGTGAAGAGATCGCCAAACAAAAAGGAACACCCACCACTCCGGGTGTTCGTAACCAATATGCAGAAAGAAGCGTGGAAGAAAACCTGCAGCTCTTTGCAGATATGCGTGCAGGCAAGTATAAAGATGGTGAAAAGGTAGTGAGGGCAAAGATTGATATGACCAGTCCCAACATGCACATGCGTGACCCCATCATCTACCGCATCAAGCATGCGCATCATCACCGCACGGGAGATGCCTGGTGCATTTACCCCATGTATGATTTTGCACACGGACAAAGTGATTCGATTGAACAGATCACCCACAGTATTTGCACACTGGAGTTTATTCCGCATCGTCCTTTGTACGACTGGTGTATTGAAAAACTGGAAATCTTTCCATCCAAACAATATGAGTTTGCCCGTTTGAATCTCAATTACACTGTAATGAGCAAACGCAAACTCTTACAACTGGTGAATGAAAAACATGTGAGTGGCTGGGATGATCCACGTATGCCCACTATCAGTGGCTTGCGGAGAAGAGGTTATACACCGGAAAGCATCCGTGATTTTGCAGAGCGTGTAGGCGTTGCCAAGAGAGATAATTTAATTGAGTTCAGTTTGCTGGAGTTTTGTGTACGGGAACATCTTAACAAAATTGCCTTGCGACGTTTGGTGGTGTTCAATCCTATCAAAGTGGTCATTACCAATTACCCTGTAGGTCAAACCGAGCAGTTAAGTACAGAAAATAATCCTGAAGATGTGAATGGTGGCCTTCGTAACCTTCCTTTCAGCAGAGAAATTCTGATTGAGGCGGATGACTTCATGGAAAATCCGCCTAAGAAATATTTCCGTTTATCGCCCGGTGGAAAAGTGCGTTTGAAGAGTGCCTACATCATTCAATGCGATGAAGTAGTGAAGAATGATGATGGAAGCATTAAGGAATTGCATTGCTCCTACATTCCTGAAAGCAAAAGCGGAAGCGATACCAGCGGCATCAAAGTACAGGGCACTTTGCATTGGGTAAATGCTGCAGATGCAATAGAAGTGGAAGTAAGAGAATATGACCGTTTGTTCCGTGTAGAAAACCCGGCCAGCGAAGAAGGTGATTTTAAAGACTATATCAACCCGGATAGTTTGACTGTTGTAAAAGGTTATGCTGAGCCTTCGATAAAAGATGCAAGACCAGCAGACCGATTCCAGTTTTTACGGAAAGGATACTATTGCCTGGATAAAGACAGCTCTGCAGATAAATTCATTTTCAACAGGACCGTTACATTGAAAGACGGATGGAGTAAAGGCAAATAAATTTTGAGAAAAGCATTTATAAAGTTCCGGGCTGTTTGTTACAACCTGGAACTTTTTACTTTCATATCCGGAAGTACTGTCATCACCAATACAATAAAAGCGGCTGCCACATAAATATAAAGCCAGAAAAATCGATCAGGACATTCCCCGTTACGGCAGGTAGAAAGCAGAAACAGGTTACGTAATGCCCACGCAAAATTGATAGCGCCTAAAAAAGGATTAATGCGTTTGGCCCAGATCACAGGCAATAAAAAACAAAGAGTAATCGGCACCATTAGATAGCTGTTCATCAAAGCCGGTTTACCAAATACAGTTTTAGTTGCAGCCCCAAAGCCCGTTACTTCAGTCTGAATACTGGGGATATAAATCCATGGCATAAACGCAACGGCCAGCATGATGGCGCCGGCGAGGATTCCAATATAATTTGAGTACTTCATTGTTCAATAGAATTAAGAACGTACAAGAGTGCGACGCAAAAAAAGTTTAATAGCAGCACAACAGCATGCAACACCCAAAAAATATTAAAGGATTACTGTGTAATCCTTTAATTGGAGGTCCCGATCCCGCCTCAAAGCGGGATGTAGGAGCTTTTGCAGAACTCTGCCTATCTGCCTAAACATCGGCGGACACAGGACTCCCAAATTTCATTTCAAATAACTGCATAAAAAAAGCGAAGATGCTATCAACGCTTTTATTTTTTGAGGTCCCGAGCGGATTCGAACCGCTGTAGGAGCTTTTGCAGAGCTCTGCCTAGCCACTCGGCCACAGGACCGTTACCATCATTCCGCTTCAGTCAACTGAACCGATTGATGAGGTGCAAATGTAGTATATTCGGGCAAAATGACCCAATCCTTATGCAACGAATTGCTGAAAGTGAGCTAATCATTAACAGTCGTGGCGCTGTTTATCATTTAGACGTAAGGCCGGAAGAACTTGCCCCTACCATCATCACCGTTGGCGACCCTGACCGTGTGGCCAAAGTGAGTAAGTATTTTGATTCCATTGAACATAAAAATCAACACAGGGAATTCATTACACATACAGGATATGTTGGCAAAAAAAGGATCAGTTGTGTTTCTACCGGCATTGGCCCTGACAATATTGATATTGTAGTGAATGAACTGGATGCACTGGTAAATATTGATTTTGCAACAAGAACGATCAAGCCGCAACTCACTTCTCTCCAAATCATGCGTATGGGTACCAGCGGTGCCCTGCAGCCACACATTAATGTTGATGATTTAGTAGTTTCTACACATGGGTTGGGCATTGATAACCTGTTGCATTTTTACCGTCATCAAAACAATGAAGAAGAAAAGCAATTGGTTCATGCATTTGTAACGCATACACAAATACAGGACAGTTTATCACAACCATATATTGCCGGTTGCGGCAGCCAACTGCTGAAGCATTTTGTAGAAGGTTATCATCACGGCATCACCGTTACCTGCCCGGGATTTTACGGTCCGCAGGGAAGAGTGTTACGGTTAGGACTGATGCATCCGGGATTTGTAGACAGGTTAACCACATTTGCATTTGGCAATCACCGCATTACTAATTTTGAAATGGAAACCAGTGCTATTTACGGACTGGGAAAACTGCTGGGTCATCAATGCTTATCCATGAATGTAATTGTAGCCAACAGGGTGAAAAAAGAATTCAGTAAAGATGGTAATGCAGCGGTAGAGACTTTAATTAAAAAATCATTGAGCATTATTGAAGGCATATGAAGATTGCGTTTTCAAAATACCAGGGTACCGGTAATGATTTTGTTATACTTGATAACAGGGATGGCATCTATTCAAACCTTACCAAAGAACAGGTAGCCTTCATCTGCGACCGGCATTTTGGAATCGGGGCTGATGGATTGATGATGCTGCAATTGAAAGAAGGTTATGATTTTGAAATGATTTATTTCAATGCGGATGGAGGTGAAAGCAGTATGTGTGGCAATGGAGGCCGATGCCTGGTAGCTTTTGCAAAAAAGCTGGGAGTGATTAAAGACAAAGCTCATTTTATTGCAACCGATGGTCCGCATGAAGCAACTATTGATGAACGAGACCACGTAGAACTGAAGATGAAAGATGTAAGTGCTATAGAAAAATACAACGACCATAGTGTTTTAGATACGGGTTCGCCGCACTATATTAAATGGGTTCAGAACACTCAAGAGATAAATGTGTTTCAGGAAGGACGCTCCATCAGGTACAATGAAAAATTTGGTGGTGCAGGCATCAACGTTAACTTTGTAAGTGTTCAACCCCATACAATAGATGTGCGAACTTATGAACGGGGGGTTGAGAATGAAACCTTATCATGCGGCACCGGTGTTACCGCTTCTGCCATTGCAGCCTTTGCTGACGCAACAGAACCACAGCATATTACCGTAAAAACACCCGGCGGTACCTTATCAGTAAAATTTAAAAAGACAGGGCCAACCCGGTTTGAAGATGTATGGCTTTGCGGCCCGGCAACCTTTGTTTTTAATGGAAGCATGAACCTCTAACTTAAAAAAATCACCAACAGCTATGCAGGCAAAGAGTTATCATCTTGATAAGTATCATATCATCTCAAGCACAGAATCGATTGTTGAAGAAATTCTGCGTGTTTGCAGAAACATGGATACAGATCGTTTTTTTTACAGGGATGATAAATGGTCAGCCGCAGAAAACCTGGAGCATTTAAGACTATCTTTTGCCCGGAGCTGGAAAGGATTGTTTATTCCAAAGTTCATTTCGAAATATCTTTTTAAAAAACCTTTACACCAGTCACTCCCGTATGAAGAGCTGCAGGAAAAATATTCAGCAGCACTTTCAAACGGTGCAAAAGCAACAAAGGAATACATTCCCAAAGTGGATAAAACCAAACAGGAAAAGGATTCCATCATTGAACACTTTGAGGCAACCGTAACACGTTATTTAAACGAAGTGAGATACTACTGGGAAGATGAGAATATTGATCGCTACCAGTTTCCCCACCCCATACTTGGTAACATTACGGCAAGAGAGCTGATGTACTTCAATATTTTTCATTGCTGGCACCACTTTAACACCATGCGTCAGCGAAACAGCCAGGGTATTGAACTTTAGTGAGCGCTGAATGCTGATGCGCTTTACCTTTGCGCCGCCATGCTTCAATTTTTTAAAAATGAAAACGGCCAGACATTGGCCATTGACAAACCTGAAAACGGGGCATGGGTAAATATTGTTCCCCCGCTTAAGCAGGAAGAGTTTCATGAAATTTCAGAAGAGCTGAACATACCGCTTGATTTCTTAAGCGACTCTTTGGATATTGATGAACGCAGCCGTTATGAACTGGAAGACAATGTAAAGCTCATCGTTATCAAGACCCCTACTGAAAACAATTCCTTCAACGACAGCGACGCTTTCTTCATTACCATTCCCATCTGCATTATTTTAACGCATAACCAGGTGGTAACGGTAAACTCCTTTGATAATGGTGCCATCAAAAAATTCCTGAACACATTCCAGAACCGTCATCCTGATAAAAGGAATATGATGGTCCTCAAGATTTTTGAGAAGATCGTACAGACTTATATTGAATTTCTGAAAGAAATCAATCATCGTCGTAATACGCTGGAGCAAAAACTGTATGACGCCAACAGGAACGAAGAGTTACTGGACCTGATGCGGATTCAAAAAAGCCTCGTGTATTTTGTTACTGCACTACGCAGCAACGAAATGCTGTTGATGAAATTGCAAAGAACCAATTTCTTGGGCTTAACAGAAGAAGAGGATGAGTTTTTACAGGATTTGATTGTAGATACCAGCCAGGCCCTTGAAATGGCAAATATTTATACCAACATCCTAAGCTCAACGTTGGATGCATTTGCCAGCATCATCAGCAACAATCAAAACCAGGTGATGAAGCGTTTAACATCCATCACCATTATGTTACAGTTGCCCACATTGGTAGCCAGTATTTATGGTATGAATGTACCACTGCCGGGCCAGCACTCCCCTGCTGCTTTTTATTTTCCCATACTGCTGTCGTTGGGTCTTTCTTTGCTTATTGGCTTGTACTTCATGCGTAAAAAATTATTTTAATGTTTAACATTCGGGTTTACGGCATACTGTTAACACAAGAGAAACAGGTAGTAGTGAGTGATGAATTCATACGTGGAGGCTACTATACCAAATTTCCGGGTGGTGGCCTTGAGTTTGGCGAAGGAACAAGAGATTGTTTAAAACGGGAGTTCAAAGAAGAAATGAACCTGGATGTGGAAATAGGCGATCATATCTACACCACTGATTATTTCCAGATGAGTGCATTTAATCCATCGCATCAAATCGTATCCATCTATTATTTTGCAAAAGCATTGGAGCCATTTTCAGTTGAATTTAAAGCAACACCTTTTGATTTTCAACCACACCAAATTGCCGACCCCAAAGGCGAGGCTGAAGTATTTCGCTTAATTGAGTGGAAAGATTTCAATGAAGAGCTGGTAACATTGCCCATTGATAAAATCGTTGCAAGACTGCTGAAAGAAAGATTCTGATCCTTATTGATTTTATTGTAAAGCGGCTTTCTTCATTTCCGCAGCTTTTTCTTTACCCAGGTAACGTTCAATCCAAGCATGTACCAGGTAAACCAATGGAGTAGCAAGTAGAGCCACTAAAAATTTATAACTATAACCTACTATGGCAATACCAGTAACCCTTGCAAACGGAAAGCCCTGAGAAAAATACAGGTAAATATAGCTTACAACAATCGTATCTACCAGTTGCGAGAACAAAGTGGAAACAGTGGCCCGCATCCAGATTCTTCGTTCGCCGGTTACCCGTTTAATTCTTTTAAATATGGTTGCATCCGTTAATTGGCCTACTAAAAAAGCGGTGAGTGATGCAATGATAATATTCATGCCCTGACCCAGCACCTGCGTATAAGCGGCCTGCATATCCGGAACACCTTTAGCCGTTTGTGAACTCACCCACCAATCGGCAGGCACTGTATGAATTCCGATATAAAAAATGACAAAGGCTATACAAATTAAACCGGCAGTGAGAAAAGAAAGAAACCGCACCCCTTTTACACCATAATATTCATTAATGATATCCGTCATAATAAAAACAGCCGGCCACGGTAAAATACCAACTGATAAATCCATGGACAGCCCAGATTCACCAAACAGGGTAAAATTGAATTTATCAAACCCAAGTGTTGGTTCCAGGGAGAAAATTTTTACTCCAATCACTTCAGCAATAATAGCATTGGCAATAAAAAAACCTCCCAATATCAGAAACAGTCTTGTAGGTTTATCCTTAATGATTTGATGAATCATAAAAAGTAAAATAGTAATTGAAAAATGAACATGACCACATTAAACCGGATTACCCAGCGTAACTGAGTAAATTGTACACCGGATCGTTTCCAATATAACCACCAGATAACGTGGAGCAAGTTAATCAACAGTGATAACATCCAGCCCGCCACCAGCATTACAGCAACGATTGACTGAGGAAAAAGTTCGGCAGCCGATGGAATATATCGAAGCAGAAAACATAACAGGAAAATGCTGTTTAAAAGAAACCCTACCCTGCTGAGGAAAAGAAACGCCTTCATAACCGTTAAAAATGTTGATGGTAGCCCAAAATACCATTATTTTGCTCAACTGTAAATTGAAAAATCAGTCATATGAAATTCGATTATAAAAAGTTGATGCCACATGTCATTGCAGTGCTCGTATTTCTTGCAGCGTCTGCATTTTTCGGACGCCCTGCCTTACAGGGAAATGTATTGAGCCAGCATGATGTGCTGGGCTGGAAGGGAATGGCACAAAACTCATTTGAACAGAAAGAAAAGACCGGCCAGTTTCCGTTATGGAATACACACCTGTTCAGCGGTATGCCCAACTACCAGGTGGCGATGGACAGCAAATCAGTACTTCCTGATCTCAACAAAGTATTTACATTGGGCCTGCCCAAACCCATCAACTTCTTTTTCCTTGCTTGTATCAGTTTTTATATTCTCGGTATTGTGTTGAGAGTGAACCCTTACATAAGTATGGTTACAGCACTTGGTTTTGCCTTCAGCACTTACAATCCCATCATCATCGGTGCAGGGCATGAAACAAAAATGTATGCCATTGCGTACATGCCTGCATTATTAGCCGGCATTATTTTGATCTTCCAGAAATATTATCTCAGGGGATTATGTCTTGCATCTGTTGCTGCTGTAATGGAGGTAGGTGTAAACCATCCGCAAATCACTTATTACTTTCTTTTAATTGCCATTGCTGTTTCCATTGCGTATGCCATTGACTGGATCCGTAATAAAGAATGGAAACATATGGTGATTGCATTTTCATTGGCAGCAGTGGCCGGCGGAATGGGTGTGGCAGGAACTGCCGTTATCCTGATGCCTACATATGAATATGCAAAAGCAACCATGCGTGGCGGTAAGCAGGTGGAAATAAAAGACAACAATATCACTAACACCCAAACAAATGGATTGGATGCTGATTATGCGTTCAGCTACAGCAATGGTTTAGCGGAGCCCTTAACCACCATTATGCCGAAAGCATTTGGCAGCAGCAGCGGCACTCCTCTTCCGGAAGATTCAAAAGTAATTGAGAAACTGGTGGAGAAAGGAGTACCTGAAGCCAGTGCCACACAAGTGATTTCACAAATACCGGCTTATTGGGGAGGAATTATTGAAGGCACCAGTGGTCCGGTTTACTATGGTGCCATCATTGTTTTACTTGCTTTGCTTTCCATCTTCTTTGTAAAATCTCCGTTACGCTGGGCCTTATTAGGAGTAAGTATTCTTGGTATAGCATTAAGCTGGGGTAAGTACCTGGAAGGATTTAATTCCTTTGTATTTAACACACTACCACTTTATAACAAATTCAGGGCACCTTCAATGGCGATGGTGATTCCGCAATTGGCAGTTCCTGTACTGGCCATGCTTACCATGCAGGCTGTATTTGTAAACGCAGGTGCAGATTTTCTGAAAACGAATTTTAAAAAGATACTATACGTTGCGGGAGGTGTTCTTGCCATTTGTTTTATCGTTTACCTGATGCAGAGCTACAGTGCAGGCATTGATAAAAACATTCTGGAAGCGTATACAGATAAAGACGGGAACAACGAATTTGGCAAAGCAATCGTTAATGGTTTAAAAGAAGACCGCAAAGCAATGTTCTTATCTCAGGTACTGCGTTTAGCAGGTTTCATTGCATTGTTGCTGGCTATTGCATTTGTTTACTCCCGTAAAATGATCAATGGTCTTGTAGCGGTGATTCTTTTAGGCGCCGTATCAGTAATTGATCTGATTGCTGTAGGCGGCGATTATCTTAATGAAAATTATTACCGCTCTGCAGATGAACTGTCAGCAGAAAACTTTACTGCGAACGATACTGACAACCAGATTTTGACAGATAAAGACGCCCACTTCCGTGTGTTTAACACCGCCGGTGATCGTTTCAGTGAATCCAGAACTTCTTACTTCCACCGTTCCGTTGGTGGTTATCATCCGGCCAAGTTACGGGTGTACCAGGATGTGATTGAAACCTATTTATCCGCTGCGCCTAACACCGATGTATTGAATGCACTGGATACACGTTATATTATTTTGCAGGATCCTCAAAGCGGCAGAACAGCTGTACAACAAAATCCATTGGCTTATGGCGGTGCATGGTTCGTGAAAGGTGTAAAGTTTGTAGATGGTCCGGCGAATGAATTAAAAGCAATCGGAGTTACATCGCTGAGAGATACAGTTGTGTTGGATAAGAGTTTAGAAAAAACAATAGCTGCCCCGGCATATGATTCAACAGCCTTTATTAAACTGGTGAAATATGAAAACGATGCTGTTGAATACAGCACCAATGCAGCCACTCCACAGTTTGCTGTGTTGAGCGAAGTGTATTACCCTTTTGGATGGAATGCTTATGTTGACGGAAAGAAAACAGATTATGTAAAAGCTGATTATTTCCTTAGAGGCATTACAGTACCGGCAGGTTCTCATAAAATTGAATTCAAATTTGAACCTACCAGCTATTACACGGGAAGAAATATATCCTTCATTGTATCGATTTTGATTGTATTGTTAGTAGCTGCTACTATTTTTTGGGAATGGAAGAACAGAAGCGTTAAAGCCTGATTACATATCCCGAAAGAGCGGTATAAATAGTGGCTCCAAAACAGCAGACTTGAACACATGAAAAAAATTGCGGCCATCGTTCCATACAGTTTTCTGCCTGCACAATCCGGCGGGCAGAAACTGATAGCGGGGTTTTATGATGCATTAGGTCGCAAAGCAGAACTTCATGTGATAGGCACGCCTGATAATGATCCCCGGCTTGTACAAGCTTATACACTGAAACATTTCCTACGCAGCAGCCAGTTGCGTTATGCTGATTTTTTTTCTTTTTTCAGACTGAAGAATTATTTAAAACAGCAGCAAGTTGAATGGCTGTTCATAGAACATCCGTATTTAGGTTGGCTTGCCTGGCTTTTAAAAAAATCAACCGGTGTACAACTGGCTGTTCACACACATAATATCGAATTTCAACGTTTCCGTTCCATAGGCAAATGGTGGTGGCCTTTACTCAAATGGTATGAAGGCCGTGTACTGAATATAGCAGATCTTGTTTTCTGCATTACAGAAGAAGACCGCCAGGGATTTATTACTGACTTGAAAGTAAGAGCTGATAAATGCGTGGTAATTCCCTATGGCATTCCACAGGAAGAACCTCCTGTTGATAAAGCAGAAACAAAGGCACCTGTTTGCCATGAGCTTGGCATCAGCACTGAGCATCACCTGTTGTTTTTTAACGGCGTTCTTAATTATGAACCCAACCGGCAGGCACTTGATGCCATCATTGAAAAGATCAACCCGGCACTTGTTTCATCAGGACTGAAATACAAACTTTTGATTGCAGGTAAAAACTTACCTGTATCCTACAATGATTTAAAAGATCATCCGCACATAGTTTATCTCGGCTTTGTAGATGATATTGACCGTTACACAAAGGCAGCAGACTTACTTTTAAACCCTGTGCAAAGCGGCGGAGGTATCAAAACAAAAATGATTGAAGCATTGGCCATGAACACAGCCGTTGTATCCGTTAAAACAGGTGCAGCGGGAGTAGTTGCTGAGCTGTGCGGAAATAAACTCACAATCGTGCCGGATAATGACTGGCCACAATTTACCAATGCTATTATTACTGCTTTACAGGGACCTGACAGTGTAACACCCCCGGTATTTTACAAAACCTTCAGCTGGAAATATATCGTTGAAAAAGTAATGCAGCAACTTTAAAGCGGCAATGCCAACCCATCTTTGGTAGCCTTTAGTAACTGATGCTTACGTTGCTGATCAAAACGTAAATAGTAGAAAAAGAAACGAACAATAAAGTAATAAGCCAAGAGATACAGTTTATGCAATCCTTTATAATGCTTGCGAATGAAAATCAGTTTATTCCGGTTGCCGTAATAGATATAAAAAAGCGAATCATCCCCTCCACTGCTGGATGAAACTTTATGATTGATGTACAAAGCAGGTTCATACCAAATCCTGTAACCATGATGTAAAGCCCGCACTACAAAATCGGTATCATCATAATACGCAAAATAGCGTTCATCCATCAAGCCAACTTCATCAATGATACTTCGGTGCACTGCCAGGTAACAGGTGGGCGCATACGTTACATACTGTGCTTTATTTAACGCAGGAGTATCTTTCTGCCTCATACCGTAATGAACCCCGATGGCTTTTGAATGACTGATATAGCCTCCCGCCATCCAGATAAGATCACTGTTGTGATAATAAATTTTAGGTGTTACTATTTTATGCGTTTCACTCAAAGCAACAGTTTGTTGGAGCAGATTGTCTTTCGGTATAAAAATATCATTGTTGAGAAACAGTAAAACAGTACATCTGTCTGCCAGTGCATGATGAATACCAAGATTATTGCCGGCCGCCACACCAATATTACCACCGCTGTTAATATGCTCAACCGCCTGAACCGGGTATTTTTTCAGCAGACTATGAATGAGTGAAGTGGAGGCATCGTTCCAGGAATTATCAACCAGGTAGAGTTTATAATCCGTATAATTCTGCTTTGAGATGCCGGAAAAGAAATCTTCCAGCACTTCATCACTTTTATACAAAACGGTTATGAGGGCAAGTGCAGGCATTACTTCATCAATCCTTTTGATTTCATTTCGTTCAACGACTTTGTATAATCAATCAACGCTACTTCCTGTTCATTTACCCAGGCAGTGAAACGTGCAATACCTTCTGCAAAGGAAACACGGGGCACAAATCCAAGCTTCTGCTGAATCTTTGTGAGATCAGCATAATTATGACGAATATCTCCTACCCGAAAATCACCGGTTATCTGCAGCGATGTTTCGTTTCCATAACCATTACCAAGTGCTTCCGCCACTTCCAGTACAGTGGTAGCAACACCGGTTCCTACATTGAACACTTCACCATCAGCTTCTTTCATTTCAATACCGGCAACAGTAGCGGCAACTACATCATCAATAAACACAAAATCACGGCTTTCCTTTCCATCTTCAAAAATATTAATGGATTGATTGTGTTTGATAAGATTGGAAAATATAGAAAGAATACCGGTATAAGGATTCTTGAGCGATTGACCCGGACCATAAACATTCTGATAACGGAATGCTACAGGCGAAACACCGATAGAAGGACAAACCGTCATCACCATTTGTTCCTGCACCTGCTTGGTAATACCGTACACTGATGTAGGATGTATTTTACTTTCCTCATCTGTTGCCACCAGTTGCAGGTTTTCATCGCCTTTGTACTCCACATCAAATTTGCCGGCACTTAAACGCTCTTTACTTCTGGAGCCAGGATAAACATAAGTACCATCACCGGCTTTATAACGTCCTTCACCATAAATAGCTCTTGAAGAAGCGATAACCACTTTTTTTACATCATAGTTTCCATTCGCCAGTAAATCCAGCATGAGCGATGTACCGCCAATATTTACATCTGTATATTTCCTGATGAGGTACATGGATTGGCCGGTGCCTGTTTCTGCAGCCAAATGCACTACCACATCCTGACCGGGTAATACTTTTTTCCAATCTGCTTCATTACAAACATCTCCTTTTACAAACTGAACTTTATCTTTTATCCGTTGAAACAGAAAAGAACCTGTTTCTGCATCAGCTCCATGAATTTGTTCTGATAAATTATCCAGCACTGTAACGCTATGTCCACGGGCAATTAATTGCAACGCAAGCGAAGAGCCGATAAAACCTGCACCACCTGTGATTAAAATATTCATAGTTCAAATAAATACTCCTTCCTCATTCGTTGGCAACCATACGCCTTGTGAAGGATGATAACGTTTTATAATTTTTGCGGGAGCCCCGACTGCCACACAGTAATCAGGAATATCTTTCGTTACTACAGCGTTGGCCCCTACTACACTGTTCTTACCGATGGTAGCGCCAATCACACAAACATTTTCGCCCAGCCAGCAACCGTCTTTTAAAATCACCGGTGCCAGTTGTTTTACCGGTTGATCCATAACAGGCACATTGATATTTTCAAATGAATGCAGGTTATCACTCAGGTATACCCGATCAGCCAGTAACACTTTCTTACCAATTTCAATTTTAGAGCTTGCATAGATGTGGCAAAAGTTGCCGATATACGTTCCATCACCAATACGTAACTCACAGGAACTGCAACCCGTAACAGGGTCTGCCGCCAGCCATGTATGCTTGCGGATAAACACATTTTTACCAATGAAAATTCGCTTACCTCCGGTAATGATGGGTTGCAGCAACTTTGTACCCGTTCCGATACTTCCCAACTGAAGTTTGAAAAGCGGAAACTGAAAGAGGTAATAAAGAATCTTTCTGAACATAGTTACTGCAGTTTTTTACCCGCTTCTTTACTTACCAGGAACACCTGGTTTTCTTCTGCAAAAAAGCGGCGGAAAAAGCGAATCATGATACTGTACCTGCGTACACCGATGATCCGTTTTATGAAAGTAAAGAACATCTGCACATAAGCCAGCTTGGCATCAAAGTTTTTTACATTTTTATTCGTGAGCTTATCTGCAGAAACGGGGGAATGATCTAACAATCTGTTCTTTGAAAGCAGCTGATAATAACTGCCGGCTTCCATTGAAAACGGATGGGGCAACGCTTTTTCTTCTTCCAGCAAACGCCGGTACATACGGCGGTGCAGACTGATGATACCAACACCATTATCAAATTTATTGTAGGAATAAACCAGCCCTGTGTATTGCAGGAAGCTGCTTTTTGCCAATGCATCACCATATTCCTGCAATACAGGTTCCAGGTCAGGATAAGCCGTAATGGAAGTGGTTTTATGCACAATATTACCGTTACCTATCTGAGAGTAATCATACCCTGAAAAATGAACAAAGAGTAAAGGCTCTTTCTCTCCCGGCGTATCCCTGTCTGTTACATATAGCACTCCGTTTTCATGGATAATTTTACGTTCATGAAAATTCCAGGGAGCTGCATTCATACCCTTGTGACGGGTAATGAGATACTCCGACGCCGGAAGTATTGCAGGCAGAAGATTGATCCATTTCTGATCAGTAGCAGTACCCCGATCGTTATCAAAAAAACAATGATGCACCAAACGGTGATGCCACCATTTTAAAAAAGAAGCCGAAACAGCCGTGTTTTTTATGGCGATAAAGCCCAGATTAAACGTTCCGTTCAGTAAAAACAAATGATCCTCGTAATTGCCTTTAAAGGGAGTCTGCTCTTTCAGAATATGTGGTGTAACAACAATGGAAACATTGTTCAGCTGTTCAAATACAGGTTGAAGCGGATTGTACACATAAATATCCGGATCAAAATAAACCAACCGTTCATAACCCCTGCCTAACAAATATTGAAAACAGGAGGCTTTGATGGCTGTACAAAACTCAACGAGATTGTATTTAAAAGCCATCTGCTCCCATTCTTCAGTTGCAATACCCAGCACTTCTTTTGCAGTAAGGATATGTGCAGGCAAGGACGCCTTAACTGTCTCATCACCCTTCCATTCATCGGCTACAAAAATGTAAAAATCAGCATCAGTGTTCCTGCGAACAGATGCCTCCAGCACCTGTGCAAGGCCTGTGTAATTTTTAGCGACTATGGTGAAGATGGCGTTCAATTCTTTTTAAATTGATCAAACATTAATTGAACTGGGAAAAATATAAAACCCAGTGAAATGTACTTAAGCATGTGGAAATTCCATCCATTAGCTTTAATATTCGTTTTTACGAAAGTAATGATTTCACCCAATCTACCCTTTTTCAGGAATTGATAAACAATACCCCGGTGCAAACGAAACTGCACTTCAACTTTTTGATTATGGGTTTCCCTTGAAGCATCGAATCCTTTTGAAAAAATATCCCTGAAGACTTGTCCGATTTTTGAAACATCAAATTCAACCAACTCAATTAAATTATTGAGAGGTTGTTGCCATTTCTTTAAGGTTATTGACAATGGATTGAAATAATAAGCATCCGGGGCAAGTATCTGTACAAATTGTAAGGGTTTGGCAGCATTACTTGTTGCTGCCCAGGATATACCGCTGGAACATCCCAGTAAAATTGTACAATGATGCGTTAACGCTACAGTTTCCCTTATAGACAACACATTGCCATCTATTACATGGGGCTCATTGAATTGGTAGGCCTTGGGGGCAGACAGAATTACACAAGCATCCCCCTGTTGTACAATCGCTCTTGAATAAGCAAGAATAAGTTCATCTGTAAGTAAGAGTTGATTTGTCTGGGGGGCACACTCAAATAAAACTATATGTTTATAACTCTTCAGGTTATACTGCTCCGCAAAGGAATCAGCAGTTTGTTTTTCGGCTGAAGTAAGAAATAAACGTGGACAAGTTAAATCATTATTACTTAAACCAGAACTCCTGAACAAAGAAGAACATACAGTGCCGTCATAATATTTCATATTAGAGCCCAGTAATTGCGGCACTATAACTTTTGAATACAACCCTGACTTCGTTCTTTCAAATGCTTCCTTAACAACACGATTAAATACTGCTTCATTCAGTGATGCATCGGGGATAACTACTTCTTCTATTTCATCAATGTCAGGATTATTAAGAAGCATGCTTTTGCATTTAGAAGATACAATCCAAGTAAGATGTGAAGATGGATCTTGCTGCTTAATCCGGCGAACAATACCCGTTACATACAAACAATCACCGTTTGAAAACAATTGAATCAATAAAATTTTATCCTTACTCATGATTGCTGCATCATCAGCTGTGCCAACTGATTTAAAGAGGTTTTGGGTTTCCAGCCAAGAGATTGAATGAGTGAAGAATCAGAAACAAGCTGTTCATACTCTGCTTTAAATCCTTCCTCTACATCAACGTAATCTTTCCATTGTTTACCTATTAAAGAAAAACACGCTTCAAGAAAATCTGCTATTGAATATCCCAATCCGGAGCCAAGATTTGCTTCATAAACCTCATTTTGCTGTACCAGTTGCCATATGGCTTCTACTACATCTCCCGCAAAAGTCCACTCCTTTATTGTTGAAATATTTCCAATGGCTAAACGTTCCTCGCTACCATTTCCAATTCTTTGAACAGCGCTTGCTATTTTTTGAGCTACATGACGTTCAGACCTTCTGGGACTGTCATGATTAAAAAAATACCCAACATAAGCTTTTACATTATGTAGGTTCCTGAAATAGCGTGCTGCATATACTGATTGAATACGGCTTACTGAATAAGCATCCCGTGCTTCAAATGGATCAGTTTCTTTTATGGGTCGATTCAGATTAACAAACTGAAGTCCGCTTCCTGAGATAAACACTTTGGTTTGGATTGAATGAAGAAGGACACTTTCCAATATATTCAAAGTGCCGGCAGCTATCGTCTGATGGTTTTCAAACATAGCCTCATGCCTGGTAGTTGAATTAGCCGCCAGGTGAAAAACAAATTCAGGTTGAGAATGCTTAATGAGCAGTTCAACTTCATGAAAACTCGAAATATCAGTTGTAAGAAACCCTCCGGTTCTTGAAATGCCAATTACTTCTATCCCTTGCTTTTGCAAAAGGTTACGCAGGTAATATCCATCCTGACCGTTGGCTCCAAAAATAATTGCTTTCATGAACGGTTAAATATATCGTTTCGGCAAAACAAAGTGTTCAGATTAGTATCTGCATAAACCTTATATCCCTGTGTAAGCATATAATTTATAATATCAGCATTTTTCTGCATTGTATTGTGAAGAGAAAATGTAATTGTTTCCACACAAATCATTTCAGGTCGTATCCTTGAAAAGTCAATACTTTGTAAAATGGGCAGATCCCATCCTTCCACATCCAGCGAGATAAAATTGATATGGCCCAACTGATATTGATTAATTATATTTTCAACCGTCTCAAGCTTTACTTTCGTTTGACGGTATGCAAGGCCCGATTCCTTCATTTTCTGATCTGCATCTTCCTTTGAAAAAGTATTCCATGCGCTATAAATTCCATCAAAAAAGTAAAAGTTAGCCTCTGCACTAACAGAAGTTGAAATACCAAGATTCAGAATTAAATCACCGGGTCGTTTTTGCTTAAGGGTTGAAATCAAACTTATATCCGGCTCAATACAAACACCTCTGCTTCCCTTTAAATAAAAAAGATAAGTATTATTTCCTTTAACCGGTTGATTGGCACCAATATCTGCATACGTCGGCTTTGAAATACCAATACTTTCAAAGAAATAGTCAACAATTATATCCTCTCCACTCTGCGAATAACTCACTTTAGAGCGAAGTTGAATTGTATCAACTGCTTTTTTGAACTTGGTAAAAATTCTTTGCAGATTCATGTACCGGTTTGTTACAATCAGGATTTTTTAAAAATCTCGATGGTTGGTATAGGAAAGATAAAGCCGGTTCCCTTTTCCAATGCTTCCTTCTCCCTTTCAATAAACTCATCTTTAAAATGCCAAGGCAGCACCAGGTAATAATCAGGATTCATAGCCCTGCTTTCTGCTTCACTTATGATAGGAATATTGGTACCTAAAGTATAAGCACCATACTTATCTGGATTACGCTCTGCTGCATATTCTACCAGCATGTTATTGATGTCGCACCATTGTAAAATGGTATTTCCTTTTGTTGATGCACCATAGATATGCACTTTCTTTCCCTGCCGTTTTAAATCAACAAGCAGATTATGTAATTCATCCTTTACTTTTTCAATTCTGTATTGAAAAGCGATATAAGGTTTGTCAGTATCCAGTTCCAAATCAAATTCTCTTTGCCGTATCTCATTCATCATATGGTGATCGGCAAGATTGTAATACAATCCACTTTCTTTATGCGTAGCAAAACAACGGATACTGCCACCGTTGATGTCGTTAAAACTTATTTTGAAAATTTTCATTTCTGCCATAGCTGCTATCTTTTCCAGCACGGCCAGACTATAATACTCCAGGTGCTCATGGCAAATTGTGTCATAGCTATCCAATTCCAGCATACGGGGCATATAGCTCATTTCAAACACCCAAATACCTTCCGGCGAAAGCGCCCTTTTGATATTACGCACAAAAGCTACCGGATCTTCCAAATCATAAAACATGGCGATGGAAGTAATGATATCCATCTTATCCTCTCCCATCACTTTACTTAACTCCGCTGATGGGAAAATATCCTGTACTACTTTAGCTCCTTTCACTTCCTGGGCAACATCACTGGGATCACAACCATATTTTACAAAGGACTCCGGGTAATAGCCTAAAAGAGTACCATCATTACAGCCGATGTCCAGTACATTACAATTATTCTTTTTAACCAGCAGCAACGCTTCATCAACAATACCTTTTAAGTGATTGCGCATTGTAGCATTGGTGCCGCTTCTGTACCAGTAGGCTGCATACAGTATTTCCGGAGGCACACTATGCTCCATTTGCAATAAGCCACATGCATTTTCATCCAGTTGCGGGTTGCAGCGTACTAATGAGCAGTTAATTTTCCGTGTGGACGGCATTTCCTTGCCGGGTTTTACAAACGAACCCTGTAAATACTGGGGACCCAGATCAATAACAGGAGTTAAAGAAGATGAACCGCATACCCTGCAGGTTGTTCTCTTTCGTACATGCATATCAACTTATTTTTGAGATTGAATGAGTTCTTTAAATTTCAGATCAATGGCATCAATACAGTTATTCCGCTCCAGATTAAGTACAGCAAGTTGTTTAATAAGACCGTCCTTTTCGGCTACAGGAACATTTTCAATATCATACCCCTTTTCCACTTCATGCCATAACCTGCAGTTAACATCAGCAAGCTGAGAAAACAGTGTGCCGATAGCACCCGTAACCTCAGCCACTTCGTTCCCTTGCTTTTTAAATACTTTGTTGGCAGCAAAAGTGAGTTTGTCAGCCGGAATAAATCCTGCAATTGCATCATTTACAAATGCATCTATTTCCTGCTGTAATTGAACGGCTTGCTTTGCTAAGCTTTCAAGACGTTGGGGATCTTCTGAATGATACTCTTTCAGTTTAACGATAGTAAGCTTATCACAAAGCATACCGAGGGTTTCTGCCATAACTTTATATATTATCGATTAGCCAAAGATATTTGGTAACAGTCAATTTCAACTAGAAAATAATCAGAAGTTAGAATATGTTTAATACACTTTCAACAACTCAAGAAAACGCTCCAGGCCTTTTAACCGCTCCTCTGTTAAACGGTAAGCAATATGATGTTGAAAATAAGTACGCAGATTAAATGCCGAATATTTCTGCGCCTCCGCAATTTCTTCGAGATAATTCATACCCGCTGCATTAGCCGCATTAAATTGCTCTATCCATTCCGGGCTCATCGGTTGCAGGCTCACCCATACTGCAAACACAAAAGGCAACCCTGTAAAACCACGCCACTCCGCTGCCAAATCATAAACGTAAGTGCTTAAACGACGCTGTTCAAAAGCCCGGTCGCCAATAACAAGTGCGGCTGCTGTACCGGTGATTTTAGTACGGAAGCCTTCATCTTTTGTTTCAACCAATGCCGGTTGAATACCCCAAAACTCACGCATCAGTATTTTAAGCAAGGCAGCCGATGAACGGCTTTGATAATCGAGGTAAATGGTTTCAACTTTTTCCAGCGGCACTTCACTGAAGAGGCATACTGAAGCCACATCAAAATCAGCCGCAATACCATAATCACTTACTATAAAGGATTGCTCAAAAGACGGAAGTAAGGCTGCAGGGACCAGGCCTACATCTACAATACCCTGCTTTAATGCCTCACCAATATGTGCCGGGTAATCCAGCACCAGTTCGTGAGTTTGCAAAAACTGTTCGTTTTGCATTCCATACAGCAAGGGTTTCGTATTTAAATAACTAACCGCACCAACTTTTATCTTCTCCAATTCAATTACTTTTGCGGGGCAAAGAAAAGATTTTTTTGGTAGTCGGCTGCTGAATTCTATGTTGCTTCTGTTGCGTCGCATGGCACATCACGCCTTTAGCGTGACTCTTGAACGCTCTTAAGCCTGTTCAGCATCAAAAGAATACAACGAATCATAACATGGACTTACAAAACCTCACCGCTGTTTCTCCCATTGATGGACGTTACCGTAACCAGTTACACCAACTGGATGCTTATTTTTCAGAATACGCACTCATCAGGTACAGGGTTCATGTAGAAGTGGAATACTTTATTTTCCTGGCCGATAAAAAGTTTTTCAAGCTTACGTCTGTGCAGGCAAAGCAGTTACGGAAGATCGTTACTGATTTTTCCGTTGAGCAGGCAACCGCTATTAAAAACCTGGAAAGTGTTACCAACCATGATGTGAAAGCAGTAGAGTATTTTTTAAAGCGGGAACTGGAAGTTCTTCAACTTTCCCATCTGAAAGAATGGATTCATTTCGGCTTAACATCGCAGGATGTGAATAATACTTCTATTCCTTTATTATGGAAAGATGCATTAGAACAGGAATGGATGCCGGCTATTAGCAACCTCATCCTTCATTTAAAAAATCTTGCTAAAGACTGGAAAAATATTTCATTGCTTGCCCGAACACACGGTCAGCCCGCCTCTCCTACCAAACTGGGCAAAGAAATACTGGTGTTTACGGAGCGGCTGGAGCAGCAGTTTCAGCTGTTAACGCAAATACCGTTTACAGGAAAATTTGGTGGCGCCACCGGTAATTTCAACGCCCATCATGTAGCTTTCCCAAAAACCAACTGGCAAAAATTCGGAAACGAGTTTCTTGAAAAAAGGCTTGGTCTCCAGCGTCAGCAATACACAACACAAATTGAACATTACGATCATTTAGCGGCCCAGATGGATGCTATGAAACGCATCAACACCATTCTTATTGATTTGTGCCGGGATGTATGGACTTATGTTTCGATGGATTACTTCAAACAAAAAATTAAAAAAGGGGAAGTGGGCAGCAGCGCCATGCCGCATAAAGTAAACCCGATTGACTTTGAAAATGCAGAAGGAAATTTAGGCATTGCCAATGCGCTTTGGGAACATTTATCTTCCAAACTTCCCATTTCAAGACTGCAACGGGATTTAACCGATTCAACTGTATTACGCAACCTCGGCGTACCCTTTGCCCATTCTGTTCTTTCACTAAAATC
Organism: Lacibacter sp. MH-610; assembly: GCF_045780045.1. Lineage (NCBI taxonomy): Bacteria > Pseudomonadati > Bacteroidota > Chitinophagia > Chitinophagales > Chitinophagaceae > Lacibacter > Lacibacter sp. MH-610. Next base: position 2,048,281 of record NZ_CP116002.1, on the reverse strand, counting down.
CATTGAAAAGGGCTTGAACAAATTATTGCTCAATGAAGAAAAAATAAAACAGGACCTGGAAGCTAACTGGGCAGTAGTAGCCGAAGCGATTCAAACTATTTTACGCAGGGAAAACTATCCCAATCCGTATGAAGCATTAAAAGAATTAACAAGAGGCAATGCGGCTATTACTCAAAAAAGCATGCATGTATTTATTGATGGATTAAAGATTAGCCCGGCGCTTAAGAAAGAATTGAAAGCAATTACTCCGTTTAATTATACGGGAGTTTTTTAAATTCAAAATAAAAATTTGTTCCTTTCAATTTTTCATCTCATATTTGAGTTATCCAATATCAATTTAAAACTACCGGACGTCCAAGTCCTTCGAAAAACTTCCTTCAGGAAGTTTTTTCTTTTTTAGCCTAAGCCTTTCAACTTACATCTTCAATAAAAAAGTATTCCGGCGCTTTGTACCTGTGCAAACGAATGCTTAGTATATCGTATTGAATCCTTTTCCAATCAGGGTGGAGGTATAAGTATTCCTCTCCTGCCTGCATCAACCGCTTCATTTTCTTAGCCGTTACTCCTTCTTCCGGATGGCCATAGGTATCAGTAGTACGGGTTTTCACTTCAATAAAATGCAGCACGCCTTCCCGTGCAGCTATAATATCCAGCTCAAAATAGGAGTACTTCCAGTTGCGGTGCAATACTTCAAAACCCTGTGCGGCCAGCCATGCCGCCGCCAGGTCTTCCCCATGCTTGCCTGTATGGAGGTGTTGTGCCATATTTAAATTTAGCCAATATCTTTTCCACACCATGGGAAAAAACTGATGTTTACAAAAAACGGGAACAGGAGCTGATTTTCTCTATTTTTGTAACTTAACGAAACATTCTTATGAAGTTGAATAAGCAATTCCTGTATAGCCTTGCCGTATTAATCGTAATCGCATCACTTTACCGTATCATACCCAACCGTCCTATGGGTTTTGCACCGCAAATTGCGATGGCTTTATTTGCCGGCTCCATTTTTAAGGATAAGAAATATTCCTTTGCCTTACCCTTGCTGAGTATGTTCATCAGTGATGCCTTATACCAGTTTTTGTATACTGCCGGACTGAGCAGCATCAAAGGTTTTTATGGCGGTCAATTAATAAATTATCTGCTGATTGCAGGTTTAACAGTGGTTGGCTTTTTTGTAAATAAATCAAAACCCGTTCAAATTGCTGCCGGTGCAGTAGCCGCTCCTACTTTGTATTTCTTTATCAGCAACCTGCTGGTATGGATTGGCGGAGGCGGTTATCATCACCCCAAAACAATGGCGGGTCTTATGCAAACTTATGTTGATGGTATTCCTTTCTATACAAATAGTATTTGGGCTACAGCTTTATTTGCTGCCATCCTGTTTGGTGGTTATGCCCTTCTCGCTTCAAGAAAAGCGGCAACAGCTTAATTGTAAAATCAATAATATAAAGAACCCCGCTCATGGCGGGGTTTTCTTTTTTGATGCAAGTTTTATTGATATTTAAAACTGATGGTTGCTGTACTGGGTTGCTGACCCGGAGCAGTTTCACGCATCACTGCTGTTACAGGATAACCCTGGGCATTGTAAGTGTAAGTTGTTTCCACCACTTCTTCAGCAGCACCTGTATTGCTGAAGTACTCCTGCTTAACAACATTGTTCTTAGAAGTTTCCTGCCAAAAAACAAGGATAACATCATTGAGAGCAGCAAAAGGATTCACTTTGTTATCGTACTGATTTAATACATAACCCGCTGCTTCTAATTGATTGGTAAGCGGATTGAATACAAATGCATTGGAACGGGTAGCATTTCCTGCCGCATTAAATGTAAGATCAGATTTAAAATAGGGAACTGTATTATTCTGATCTACAATAGAGATTGTTCCGGATTTTAATACAGTACCATTGTACTCATACACTGTTTCAGCATACTTTATGGTGCCGTTAAATGCTTCTGCCTTTGTAATAAGCCCATTAGTGTAGCTGAGTTTGATCTTTGTACCGTTAGAACCTGTAAACTCATTGATCTTTTTATTAGCCAGGTAAGAAACAGTGTAAGTTACATCATCATCCAGGCTGATGGGATCATTAGACAGAAACAAAGTTTTAAGACTACCATCTGTGTTATAAGAAAAACGGGTAATGTCATCTCCGCTTTTAAACTCTGTGAGTTGTAAAGGCTTTGAAGGTGTTTTAACAGAGTCTTCCTTTTTACAGGAAGTAAATGCTACCATTACGGAAAATGTTGCAAAGAGCGTTTTTGTGATAAGGTTTTTTGAAAACATACGATTGTTTTTAAATGGTTAAGAAATGAAAATTGAAATTGATAAAATCGATAATGATGATTTGATTTACTTCTCAGGTAAATAAGCTACTACTTCTATCTCCAGTTTGGCCTCCGGCATAAACAGCCGAACTACCTGTACCCAGGTGGAGCTCGGATAATCACCTTTGTAAATTTGCTTACGGATAGCATTAAGTTGTTTCATTGCTTCCATATCTGTTGTAAAAATTGTTTCCTTAACTACGTTCTGTAAGGAAGCACCGAAATGTTCCAGGCTTTTCTCAATTACTTTATACACCCGCTTCAAGTCAGCTTCTGTAACATTTAAAGCAACCGTGCCAGAAACATAAATAACATTACCTGTTTTGATAACCTGGGCATAGCCGCCAACTGTGTCCTGCTGGCCTAACTGAAAATGGAACTTTTCTTTCTGTACATTATTTTGTGCTGACCCTGTACCGGCATAAAAGAGAAAAAGTAGTATACTTAAGAATCGCATAAGATCAATTTTTTGATACAACATTGGTTGAGTTTGCAATTACTGCTATTGAACAACTACAGGCCTGACCATACGATAGTTACATACGTTGCTTTACACAGATTTAATTTCCTGTAAATATTGTTGAATTCGAATTTTGATACCTTAAAGAAGCTTTACATTTTTGAATGTACCTGTAAGCATCAAATCACATTGATTAGCCGGGTCAATAGGAGCAGCAATACTCTTTACTGTAGGATCGTTGAGCAGTCTTCTTGCTTTTACTTCGAAGACACCACTGATTAATTTATTTTTAACATCGTGGGATGTAATATTCAATAACCCTTCAAATACTACCCCGAATTTTGAATCAGTAATACTTCCCCAGGTAGCAGTTGCAGATTCATTAAAAGAAAAACTGTAGAATACACGTTTGAGTGCCGGTTCCGCTTGACCGAACGTATAGCCCTTAGCTAAACCTGTAGCCAGGTGCGATGCATTGATGTATAAACGAACGGATTCAGCCGACTTGCCCGGTGTTGTTTCACCTGCCTCCACATGAAGAAAGAAATTACCCTCCACAACACCGCTACTGATTTTTGTAACTGATGCTCCGTAGGAAATATTTTTTTCAACATTAGTGAGATTAGTGAAAACAAGATTCCGGATAAGATTTGCTTCCGGCGAAGGAAGTTGTACTGCTGCCGGTTTCTCTTTTCTGCAGGAACTAACCAGCAGCATTATTGCACATAAAGGCAATACAAAATGTTTGTACGTCATTTGATAAGGTTTTGAAATGTAAAGATGTAGCTTTCCCAAAACCCTTAGACCACATAAAGATGTGATTATACTTTCTTTAAGCTTTATCTGCCGGCAGTTTCCGCAGTTTGTTCAGGATATAACAATAAAAGAAGCAGCGACATCAAACACAAAGATGATTCAATCATCAGCCATTGCTGACCAAAACTACCCAAACTACCTTCTACAGCAATTGTTATGAGTCTTGAAACGGCATAGGTTCCCCAGAGTAATGCTATAAATGCTAACCCGGTTTTCCGGCTCTTGAAAAGAGTGTATATGATAACAGTCGTAATTGCAAAACCAACTCCGCCATACACACCACGAATTGAACTGAACGCATCATTGTTTGGCAATTGAACCTGTACAAGATCCATAACCGATTGAGGATTCATGAAGGCCATAATGCTTACCATTAAAATGGAAAAGGCAGAAAATGAAAGAAGAGTTACAGTTGCGATTTTAAAAAATGTTCTTTTTTTCATGATAAAAGGTTTAATGATGAATGATAACCAATCAGGCAGCCGCTTGTAATTTCGGATAGACTTGTTTTAATGTATTTTGAATCTGTATAAAATGCCGTTGCTCATGTGCAATGAAAAACCGGAACGTATCGCCAAGCTTTAATGAAATCAATTTACTGAGCGAAGTAGGAATTCGATTGTAGTCCAGATTGGCTGTTTTAGCAATCTGTAACAGATTGAGCAAAAGATGCTGATGGTTTACAAATTCCTCTAACATTGTTTTACCATCCGGCTGTGCCGAAGGAGCCGCATTTTTAGGTGCTTTCATTTTTTTGCTTATCCGCTTGTCAGCATCCGGCATCATGAGATTCGTAAAATAGTTTCCAAGCCATCCCGGTGTAAAATCTGTATTAGGGCCGCTTTGATTCAGATGCAATTTCTGCTCGATAGCATTAATATAAAAGCGGCTGTAAATATTGAGATGCTCCAGCACCTGTGCCACACTCCATTGATGGGCTTCGGGCTGTAAATGCATCACAGATGCGGGCAATGCTTTGAGTTGCTCTGCTTCCAGAATCAGTTGCCGTACATCTGCCTGCAAACTTTCAAGTAGTGAATTACTGTTGTATTTCATATTCTGTTTATTTAGAATACAAAAATGAAACAGAACAAAAAAGTTATTCTTGGTAAATACCAAGATTTTCAAACTCCTTTATAATCCAATGCCTTTCAGGGCCTCCTGAACAAATTCTTTTTTCCGACGTGATACTTCAACCACAGAGCCATCACTCAACTGCAACTCTCCTGATTTGGTATAGGCTTCAATAAAAGCAGGATTTACAAGATGCGACTTATGCACTCGCATAAAATGATGACCGGATAAAATCTCATCATACTCTTTCAGTGTTTTGGCGCTTACAAAAACAGATTTACTTCGTAGAAATATATGTGTATAATTACTCTCTGCCTGCAGCCTTATAATTTCATCCAGTGCCACATATTTTATTTCAGTAGCATCGGCTAATGCAAGTTTGAACTTTTCCTTATTGCCCTGCGAAATATTTTGCATAAAGTTGCGGAAGAGCATCTGTCCTGCCGATGCATAAATACGCTTTGCTTTAAAACGTTCTACCGCTTTTTGTAATTCTTTTTCATCAACAGGCTTCAGCAAATAATCCAAGGCACTGAAACGAATTGCCTGTATGGCAAATTCATTATAGGCTGTGGTAAACACAACTTCAAAACTCCATTTCTCAACTGAAGTAAGCAGATCAAAACCACTTTCATGAGGCATCTGAATATCCAGAAAAAGCAAATCAGGCTCAAACGACTGAATGAGCGGAAGCGCCTCCTTTACACTGCGTGCCGTTTTAATAGCAGTAATATCAGGGCAGTACTGCTGTATCAACCACTGCAGTAAATCAATAGAAGATTTTTCGTCATCCACTATCATTGCTTTAATCATAACGCTTCAGGATTATAATATGGAATAATGATGGTAACTCTTGTGCCCGATGGTTGCAGATCATCAAATACTATGGAAGCGGGCTTGCCGGTTTTTTGCTGTAGCAACTGTAATCGTTCTTTAATAATACCAATACCTTTACTTTCATGCACTTTAGATGCAATTTTATTTTTGTTGATGACCGCCGCTTTAGCCCGGCCAATACCGTTATCTTCAATAATACAAAGCAATGCATTCTCTTCTGCTTTAAAATGAATAAGCAGCCGTTTCTCTCCTTCTTTGTGCAGCAAACCATGCCAGATAGCATTTTCAGCAAAAGGCTGTATCATTAAAGAGGGAACCTGTACTTCTTCACCCGCCAGGGCATCATCTACCTTCAGCTCATAATAAAAACTGTCATCAAACCGAAGAGATTCAAGTTCGATGTACATATTCAGAATTTTCAATTCCTCATCTAATGGAATAAAATTCTTTTCAGCATAGTTTAAAAGAGAACGCAGAAAATTAGAGAAAATGGTGAGGTATTTATAGGCTTTTGTTGTTTGTTGCGATACAATTAAATGCTGAATAGAACTTAATGAATTAAACAGGAAATGCGGATTCATCTGCAACCGGAGGTTCAGGAATTTTGATTCAGCCATTTTTATATTCAGTTCCATCAATTCCTTTTCATTCTTTTTCATGGCTTCCATAGCCATTCCCCTGCTTATTTTTGCAGAACAAATAGCTGCAATTGATTGCAGCGCCTGTAAATGTACATCCGTAAAAAAGTGTTTCTGCGGGTGCTCTGAGTCAATTACGCCGATTACTTTTCCATCATGCACTAAGGGCACTGTAATTTCGGAAAACCGTCGTTCATCATCTACAATATAACGATTGTCTTTACTCGTATCATTAATGATGGATGCTTTGCCCGTTACTGCTACATGCCCTACTATCCCTTTACCTACAGGTATTTCAATAGGATTTAAAATTTCAAACTCTTTCGGGTTCTTAGGACCATACGCCGCTTTTTGCTGCAGTACTTTACCTTCCTCATCCATCAAATAAATAACACAATCCTTAAATTGTAATCTTGAAATGCAATTACGGCAGATATCCCATAAAATATCATTTACAGCTGAATATTCATACCCACTGTTTGTAAAGTATTCAACCATATTTTGAATTTCTTTAGCCTCCCTTCTGCGTTGATAGTACCGGTAAACAAAATACAACCCGGTTCCTGCCAACACTATGACCAACAGCCGAAACCAAATGGTTTGCCACCACGGTTTATTTACAGTTAGTTCAACGACATACAACCCGTTTACCCAATTTGTACCATCCCTTGATGCTTTAATTTCAAAGCGATAATAACCAGGAGGTAATTTACTGTACACTGCTTCCCCTGCGGTAACAGGAATTTTCCATTCTGTATCAAACCCATAAAGCCGGTAGAGCAATTGACTTTTTTTACCTCCCGATAATTCTCCCGTAGAATAATAAAACACAAATGAAGATGTATTATAAGAAAAGCTGAAAGATTCCTGCATTGTAAAACGTAAAACTGAATCGCCCACCTGCATAGCGCTGATGGATGGCTGAATAGCTGTAACAGTTTGTGCAAGCTGTTTCGGGAAAAAATAAACCAATCCTTTATCAGTGCCCCAAAACAATTCGCCATTTGCAGATTGATGACAGGAACGCATTCTGAAACCTGAATGATTAAAACCCAAACCTTCCTCAAACAAGGCAACTGTTTTTTTACCGGGATCAAACCGCAAAATACAACTGAGGTTACCAATCCATATAAAGCCATCCGCATCACGTATGATACCTTCACACCGGTTGTTTCTTAAGCCGTTTGTACGGTTGTAGTTTGTAAATTTTCCATTGGTTGACAATACAGATAATCCTTCAGCCGTTCCAAAATAATAATTGCCCGCTGTATCTTCATTCACAGCCAGTACCATATTACTGATCAATCCGCTTTCTGTATTGTAATGTTGTAAGGTATTTCTCAGTTCATCATAACACCACACACCTCTTGTGGTAGCAATCCACATAAATCCATTTTTATCTCTCCACAATTTATTACACGCTGCTCTTGCAATGGGCGCAAGCAATGGATGCTTCTCCAATCTTGTAATGTTAAGTGTGGCTGCATTAACAATACAGGTGCCACGCAACGTACCCACCCACATATTTCCGTTTTTATCTTCGGCAATACTGTTAATCCAAACAGATGGCAATTCATTAACATTTCCGGCAGCAGAATCCCTAAGTTGATGACTGATCTGCCGTTGTTTGTTCATTAACAACACCCCTTTGGTGCTGCTGCCAATCCATAAACGTTCTTTGCTATCAAAACAAAGGGCACGTATGGTTTCCGATTCGCTGATCAAAGTACCATCAGTTTGCCGCAAAGAAACATATTCAGTTTTCTTTTGATTGCTGTTCCAATACGTAAGCCTGTCCTGGCAACCCATCCACAATCCGCCTTCATTGTCCGTAACAAGGGATTGAATAAATCCGTCAAACACTTCTTTGTTATTGTCTATAAAATAATATTTGGTAGTGGCAGGATTCTGCAAAAGGTTTACATAATTAACCCCGGATGTTAAGGAACAAACAAATAAATAACCGCTGCTGTCGTAAGTAATACGATAAGTATTGTTTCCTCCAAGGGAGCGTATATCCAGCGGATCATGCTTCCAGTTAGTAAAGGTGTATGTATTGAAATCAAAAATATAGAGACCATCAAATCTTGAAGTAATACCTATTTTATTTTCTGCAATACGGGTTGAAACTCTTAAATCGCCGCTGAACAATTTCCCGCCCGCATCTTTCATATTCTTTATTTCGCCCACTATCTTCTGTTGCTTCATGCTGATTCGGTAAAAGACAGTTCCGGTTTGTATATAAGCCATTGCCTCGTCATCATTCAATTGCACAATACCTTGAATACGGGGTACTGAAATTTTAAAAAGAGGTTTCATGTTTTTAAAATCATAAGCAGCTAAGACATTTCGACCCCAATAAAGCATGGTATCGCCTTTCATTTTGCATACATAGGTAATAACGGATGGCAATATAGAATCACCCGGCATTTCCAATTTTCGCAAAGCCCTTTCACTTGTATTTTGTATAACATAGTGTTTACGATCTTTTAATGCTACAATACCTTTACTATCCAGGTAAAACAAGTTGTTTACCCTTGCCCTGTCTGCCGTATCACCTACTTTATATAAATGAAACCGGCGTTTTGCGTCAATCATTGTTATTTCATTCGTAAGCCCCCTCAGCCATACATTATTGTTTCCATCCACCAGAATCTGATCAATGGTATTCCCTGCCATTTGCGGATATTGATGCTTGTAATACTTTGTAATTCTGTTGCCGTCAAAGCTGTTTAATCCTTCCAGTGTGGCAATCCAGACGATCCCGTTTTTATCACGCACTGCATCGTACACATTATTATCACTCAACCCATCGGCTGTAGTTAAATGGTAAAATGCAGGTGTTTGTGCCTGCATTTTGAAACCAAACCCGAGAACCACAACTAATATAAATTTCATTTGTCTCAAGACTGCCGTTACTTTTCTTCCAAAATTTAGTTCTTTTCTTTTATATATCAATTATTTCTGTTTCTTCTTCAATGCATCAACTTCCTCCTGTAACTGAATAATATACAAAGTAAGTTCTTCCACTTTTTCCATAAGGCGTTTAGTCATATCACCTAAATCAACTCCTGATTTTTCAATTGCTGCTGCTGAAGGAATACCGGGCAGGTGCTTATGCACTGCGATATAATTTTTTACCTCCTGCAATGATTTCAACTTATAATCTTTTTGAAATACGTAATCCGGCCAGGCAGCAACGGCTAATACTCTGAACTCAGTGGCAATTGCTTTTCCTTCAATAGAAAACACATAACCTGTTGCTGTTTTACCTCCCCCACCTGCACTGATTTGTCCGTTAGGCATAAACCATATGCCGTCACCGTTTGAACGGATACGGACAACTCCCGGATTTGTTCTGTAAATATCCAAACCATCCGGTGTAGCACGCACAAAACCCTGTACAAGATTTCCGGAGGACAATGTAAGACCTGAAGAAAAGGGTCCATTCATTGAAAGAATACCTCCGCTGCTGTTGTTTCCAAAACTCGCATTCCCATTTTCATCAATAATAAACCGGTCAACACCTTTTGTTCGTACGATGAATTGTCCTGTAGTATTAGCCAGATTCGTTCCTATTTTTATATCATCATTCACCAATTGAATAAAACCCTTATCTACCCCGTCATTTTTTAATTGCACAATGGGATTAGTTGAATTAATACTGAGTATAGAAGTAGGATTTGAAGTACCAATACCCACAAGACCATCTTCATCTATGGCAATACGATCAATTAATTTTGTTTGTAATAATAATTTACCGGTTGTATTGGTTGAATTAGTCCCGATTCTGAAATTAGTTGTATTTGATTGTGCTGATACAAATCCGATTCTTGTTCCGTCATGCTGAATCTGGAAAGTAGGATAAAAACCGTCAAGGGTTAAGTCTTCAGTAGGTGTGCTTGTTTTAATTCCTACCAGTCCTGACTTGGTGATAAAAACCCGATCTGCTCCAAAGGTTGAGAAAACAATAGAACCGGTTGAATTACCGCTTTGTGTTCCCAGTCTTAAATCACTCCCGTTTACTGACATAAATCCGGTAGAAGTTCCGTTATTAAGCAAATCTATACGGGGATTAACGGCATTGATAGAAAGTTTGTATTGAGGATTATTCGTACCTATCCCTACATTGCCTGTATTGGTATTGAAAATATTTGTTCCGTTAATATCCCAATGTTTATTCAAACCTGTAAGTAATTCCTGCCATCCTCCATTTACATCACCACGATAAACCCAGTAGCTGTAGGTATTGATATCAAACACTGTTAATCCAATAGCAGGACCGGCAATACTTGTTCGCTGCAACGTTGTTAATCGTGGAATGAGCAACCCTTTACTTGAAGATTTAATATCTAAAATGGAGCTGTTATCAGGATTAGAGCCGTCAGTATTTATAGCTACCGATTGTGCTGCTGCAACAAAAGGAAATAAGGAAATGAGGATAATAATAAACTTTCGCATGGTTATGAGTTTGGTTGTGAAGCGATGGATAGTTTCTTAAGGAAGTATTGATTAATTGTGTGGATGCAATTCCGCTAGCCCTTTGGCTTTATTTTGATGATGGGACCAACTGAATAAGAAAGCATAAGGAAGGCCATTCCGTTTCTGGCAGTGTTTGCCGCTGCAACATCAATATCAATCAAACCTAATTGATAGGTTGCAGTGAGATGCATACGTGATGTTATCTTAGCTCCTGCCGAAAACAGCAACCCTGCATCCTGCTTTTCAAAACCTTCATTATAAGCCCTTACTTTTTGGATGGCTGGCAACAATAAGGCTGCATAACCACCGCCACCTGCATAAAACAGTTTACGCTCACCTATAAAATGCTGATACTGCACAGGAATACTGATGTAACGAAGTTTTGCCGTTTCATTATCTGCTTTACCATCACCGTTAATATCACCCACAGCAACATTTACACCGCCTTCGCTGTAAGATGCATTGATGAGCAAACGGCTTTTTGCAAACGCAAATGCATACCCAGCATGTACTGTAAATCCTGTTCTGTAAGCAACTGACATGCGTGGACTTAAATTGGTATTACTGGTTTGTGACACCAACGGACCAGCACCGATAAAGAAATTCCCTTTAGGTGCCGGCGGCAATGTATCAGGACTGCTTTCACCTTTTACACCATCAATCTCCAGAAATATCGGTGTTATGCCCTGGGATTCTTTAGTAACTTTTTTATTTGTGCTTTGAGCCTGTATAGCGGCTGCAAACAAAAAAAGAATAAATGTACTAAGTGCTGTTTTCATGTTTTTGATTTTAGTTGAAGCATTGTAGTTACAGCACAAAGAAAAAGCGGTGTTGCGGAAACAACACAATGTGGCTTAGTTTACGGTTTGTTGAAATGAGTTAAAGGAATCCGGAACAAAAAAAAGAAAGCTACACAGATCAAATCCTTACACTGCTCATTAACTTACTGAAGTTGGTAGCATCAATGCCCAGGTAGGAAGCAAGGTATTTGTGAGGAACAAGGTTCAGGATATGAGGACTTCGTTTTAAAAGCACTTTAAACTTTTCTTCATTAGTAAAACACTGCAGTTCAATATGACGCTCCAAAGCGCCTTTTAAGGCAAATGCTGTTGTCTTGAAAAATAACTGTTGTAAGGCGGGGATATTTTTAAGATGCTGCTGCACTTCATCATAACTGATGCGCAGGAGCCTGCTGGCGGTTATTGTTTCTAAAAAATAAAGCGATGGTGTTTGTGTTAAAAAGCTATCAGCTATACCGCTGAAAGATGGTGGATAAGTAAAAACGATGGTGGCTTCTTTGTTTTCTTCGCCCAGGTAAAAAGCACGTTGCACACCTTCCACTACAAAATATAAATACTTCTCCGTTTCACCGGCAGCAGTAAGAATGGTTTTACGTTTGTAAGTAACAGGTTGCCAGTGAGAGGTAAATGCATCCAACTCTTCAGCAGCTAAAGGATGCAGTTGGGTGAGATAGGATTTAAGCAGTTCGATTTCCATCTGCATAAAGATACAGAATTGACCATTTAATTATGGCTTGTTAAGCGGAGTATGTAATTACAAATGCCGGTAATATATCAGTTATTCTGGGGGTTAGTAGTACAGTTAATGAGCAAGTACCGCACCCCGGTTTCTCCTATTGGCAGCACGTACACATGTGCCCAAAGTAAATCGTTCATAATGATAAGGTTTAATAGTGATGATAACGATTACAACATAAATGTAATATCAAAACACCCGCAGTACAATCACATAAGTATGTGAATTGCTGAAAACAGTGCTTCAACTGCGGATGCATCAACTAAGAAAAAGATAAGGAGCGCACAATTAAACTGCATCTACAATTCAACCTCAAATAGCTACAATTCATTCAACTCGCCGTTTTACGGGAATGGCGCAGTGCTAATTTGCATCCTGAAACAGGGATCATGAAATTAAAAACATCAGAATTTATTACACTGGTTGCTGTTCTGCTTACAATACTGTATGCAGCTTCAGATAAACAAAATGCTGCTGATGCAGCACAAGACCGGGTGTTCGAAAGAAGAATACTGAAAGAAGACAGCACCGTCATTCTGATTGACTTACCTGCAAAAGAACCTGAAAATGTTTATTAGTATTTTTTTATAATTATTCATCTTAAAAACCTTATCTGCTATGCGTACAACAATTGTAAAAGCTGCTGTGATTCTTTTTGCGTCAACTGCTGCCATCATTGGCTGTGACAACAGTGATAATTCTGCTGCAACACAACAACAAAAAACACCACTTGACTCTGCTGCAAAAGTGCGCAGGGGTGAATACCTTGTTACGGTTGGTGTTTGTGATGATTGTCACTCTCCTAAAACCATGGGACCCAAAGGACCGGAAATTGATCCTGAACGCAGACTCTCCGGCTACCCTTCACAAAGACCTCTTCCAAAATTTGATACGGTAATGGCGAACAAAGGCATTACGCAGTTTAATGAAGATTTTACAGCATATGCCGGCCCATGGGGTGTATCCTTCAGTGCTAATCTCACAGGTGATGCCACAGGAGCTGGAAGCTGGCCCTTACAAAAATTTATCTATGCCATCCGCAACGGTAAATTTAAAGGCGACGCAAACGGACGGGATCTTTTGCCTCCCATGCCCTGGTTCAATTACAAATTAATGACCGATGAAGATCTTGCATCCATTCACGCTTATTTAAAAACATTAAAACCGGTTGAAAATGTACCACCAGCACCTAAGAAATTCAGCGAACTGTAAGTAATGTTCAATTGAGGCTAACGGAAAACACCTTTTATGTAGTTGTTAAAAACGCATCAATTAAATGATGCGTTTTCTTTAATCTTTTATTTAATCTGTAATAAAATATATTCAAGCACCTTATCCTTCTGTTGAATTTTATCCTGCAAAGTTGAGTAAACAGGAATATCCGGTATTACAGGCTGAAATATATTCTTTTTACAACCGGCGCCATAATCATAGGAAGTAGTTACCTGCATTTTAATGTTAGAATGCGGCAATGTAATATTAAAAATTTCACCAAAATCGTTTGTATTCTCACCGGTGGGCTCTCCTATTACTGTTGCCAGCTTATATTCTTTTACTCCATCTGCAAACATATTAGCGCTTGAAAAAGTAAAAGGCCCGGTAATAAGATATACTGTTCCGGTAAATAATTCCTTTTGCAGGAAAGGAGATTTCACAGGCTTACAACCACCCAGTTTCCAAATAGTTCCATTTTCTTTTTTCAGATAATCACTGGCAGTGTTTCCGTTTTGAATGAGATATTCTTTATAAAGCTTACTCACCTTCCATTCACGTCCGCCCATTAAATTATACTTAGCATTACTGAAATAACTGATAACCAAATTAGCCAGCAGGGAATTACCGCCACTGTTCTTTCTAAGATCGATGGCTAAAACGTTGATGTTATTATCCCTCATAATTTTCATACAGGAATCCAGGTAGCGCTGTAATAAATCCATCTGACTTGACATCCCCATGAAATTAAAATACCCTACACGCTTATCAATAATCTCAAACGTATAAGGTGTGCGCAGGTGCGGCATTGTTGTTACCAGTGCTTTGCCGAATGTTACTCCTTTTTCAAGCCTAAGTGTTCCGGTGATACCTGCAGTATCTTTATAAAGAATGTGAAAAGGTGCTTTTATGTTATTCAAAAACAAAAAATAGCCGAACAACTTTACTGTCATTTCCCGGGCATAAATTTCATTTCCGCCATAATAGCTATTCATTTGCTGTAAGAGCGACTTCATTTTGTACCCGTTTATCTGCTCAATTATGGCGCCTGCAGGCACACCGGACAGTTTACTTGTACTTACCGGCACATACAATTGATCTTCATAAACAACTAATTCCCACGGAAAGAATTGTTCCTTTTTAAGTTCGTCCTGAAAAATTGTTTGAAAAATAGCGGGTGAAGTATGTGCATCTTTAAGCAATGAAGTAATGCTGTACAATTTTGTAATCAATTCCCGAGTACTCACGGAATCACCTAAGCCATCTTTTAACTGCTGAACGGCACTGTTAAGTTTTTCCCTTGTTACAAACATGTAGGGATTAACATGCACTTCTTCCATCGTTTTGATGAAATAATCCACATCATCAAATGCTTTTTGCCTGGGAATGTAGGTTTGTGAAAATGACGATGCACAACAGGCTAACAGTGGCAGGAGAAACCATAAACGCATGAGCTGTGTATTAATAAAAGCAAGTTAGCATTTTAACCCAATTCTACATTGCATGTTCGATGTGCTGTTGAAAAGACCGGTTTACATAAACGATAAATGTTCATCCCGATAAACCGGAATCACTTCCCCATCCACTTTTTAAAATCCGTTACTTTTTCACGACTCACCAGTGCTTCTTTATCTACCGCCGGTTTTAACTGAAGTATGAGACGGTTACCAAAATAGTCATCAATTTTATCAATACTGGCAATTGACACATAAAAGGAACGGCTGATGCGGAAGTAACGTTCAGGATCCAGCATTTCTTCCAACTCATCCATGGTATAGTCAACTACAAACTTTTTATTATCGTTTGTTTTAAAGAAGTTCAAACGGCCATCGCTGTAGAAATAAGCAATATCATTCACTTCAATACTTACTAACTTCTGCCCATTCTTAACCAGGAACCGCTTGCGGTATTCCTTAGGCTGCAGTTTCAACTGTAATTCTTTAACCAGGCTGTCAATATTGATATCCGCTTTACCTGCTGCATGTGTCTTTTTGAATTTTTCGAGTGCCGACTGCAGTTCATCTTTCTGTATGGGTTTGAGCAAGTAATCAACGCTGTTTACTTTAAATGCTTTCAATGCATATTCATCATACGATGTAGTAAAGATTACCGGGCTCTTTACTTCAGTAAGATTAAAAATTTCAAAACTCTGCCCGTCAGCCAGCTCTATATCCATCAGTATTAAGTCGGGTTGCGGATTTTGCTCCAGCCACTCCACACCGGCTTTAATGCTGTCTACCGTACCCACTACTTCTGCAGTTGCATCTACCGTTTCAAGGGTTTTGCGTAATTTTTTTACCGCCAGTTCTTCGTCTTCCACAATTAAAACTTTCATAGTGCCTTATTTTTTTCAGATAAAGTTGGTTTACAATCGTAAGTTAAACATCTTTCCGTGATGGCGGGAGTTCCCTGTTCCTAAACCGTAACAATCAGTTGATGAACTGTTGTAAAACCAGATGAACTGATTTTACAGAGCTTCTCTTTCTGCCATGGTACCTTTCCAGATCAAGGGCAGCACCACGGTAAAATTTTTATCATCCTCTATGATCTGAAAGCCCGGCTGCCGCAGTAGTTTATACTTCGCCTTGATATTTTCAAGACCCACCCCGTTACTGGGGGCCTTTACCGTACGACGCTGCAGGTTATTATTAACCACGAGTTTATTACCGGCAGCTGTAAAAATATCAATCACCAGGGGTTTGTTTTTTGAAAGCGCATTGTGTTTCACTACATTTTCTACCAGCAACTGCAGGGTTAGTGAGGGAAGATAATAAGGCTCATAGCGTTTATCAATCTGAATATTGAGTTGAACAGCTTCACCGTGTCTTGTTTGCAGCAGCTTGTAATAGGAACGGATGAAGCGAATCTCATTCTCTACGGTACTCACTCCCTCTTCATTACTGCGCAATAAATAACGATACACTTTACTCAACTCATCCAGGAACTTTTCAGCAAGCATCTTATCAACCGTAATGAGTGAGGACAAGGTATTAAAACAGTTGAATAAAAAATGCGGGTTTACCTGGTTCTTTAAGGAATCAAATTCCTGTGAAACAGAAAGCTGTTCCATGGTTTCTTTTTCCGCTACGCTTTCTTTATACTTTGAAAAAATATAATCAGCTTCATACAGTGTTTCAAAGATGATATTTACACAAACACCAATTATAATTCCCTGCAGCAGGTGTTCATTTTTAAACCGGTAACCGAGTATGTGAAAATAATCGTACAAGAGAAAAATGAGCAGGATGCTGGGTGTCATTACAAACACAATGATGAAAACTTTCATGAGAATACGTTGCCTGCTTTCTCCAAGGGATGGAAATCTACGCTCCGCCCAGTTACTATACAATACATGACAATACCATGAACCAACACCTATGAGAAACAGCAACGGAAATGAAAACAGCCAGATATCTATGCCCTGCCATATTCTTGCCTCATACAACACATAGTTGAGCGCCACATCAATCAAAGGCATTGACATGAGGAAGGTATAAAACTCCAGTTTGGGCGGCTTCATCAGTTTCATGCTGCTACCTCCTCCTGTTTTAATAATGGAATACTGATGGTTCTGATTTCACTCTGCGTATCATCTACTTTTACCGGCATGCCCATCAACGCATATTTTTTGACGAGGTTATCCAAGCCTGCCTCTGTATCCAGCACATCCTTTACCTGTTTTAACTGAATATTATTTTGTATCAGCAAATGCCCGTTGGCAGAAGATTGAATGGTAATGAACAAAGGCCTGGCTTTGCTGAGTACATTTTGAGTAAATGCATTTTCAATAATCACCTGCAAGGTGAGCGGCGCTATATAAAGTCCTGAGTGTTCATCCTGCACCTGCACATGCAAACGCAAAGCATCACCATAACGGGTGCTGAGCAGGTGCTGATAAGATTGTACAAACTTCAGCTCTGTATCCAGTGTTACAAATTGCTCCTCATCTGTGCGCAACATATAGCGGTACACTTTACTCATTTCATTCAGAAAAGCTTCTGCCCTTTCTTCATCTTCCTGTATAAGGCCGGAAAGTGTATTTAAACTATTAAAAAGAAAATGAGGATTTACCTGGCTTTTTAATGCATTTAAACGGCTTTGGCGATAGGCAGCATCCAGTTTCTCCGTTTCCTTCATATTCTCCTTCCAATCATTGTAACGCCTTATCCCTTCCATTAAAAAAATGAGAAAAATATTAATAATACCAAGGCTGAAATAATTCCAGAGAAAGATTTTCTCATTATAGGTGTAATTAAACCAGGGCAACCATTCATAGGTCTGGAGTATGCCATACAGAAAAAGACCCGTAGTAAGCAGGAAAACGATGATGGTAATAAACAAACGTTTGGGCAAATCCTTTTCAAGAGGAAATGCGTTTTTGAATACAACAGCAATGCCTCCGCAAATGATAAAATAAATACAGAAATAAAAGATGGAAAGAACAGTAAAAACGATGAAATGAAAGAGATCAGAAAAATACTGTACGGGAAAATTCACAATATTGAACACAAAACCAAATAAAGGCACCACAATAGCCATCACTAAGTTGTCTTTTCCGTTGTATTGCGGTAAATGCAGTTTCATGTTTTACAAATTTCAAAAGAATTGCATATTTATTTACGCTAAAATGTTCGTATCGATGTTTTCATGAACAAGTTGTTAAATAGTTTACATGAATTGTTGTGACGGATGCAGTGGAATTCTGCACTCCACCACAGCATAACTCTTTTTAATGTGAATGTCCAGTTTTGCGTTAATACCATCCAGTTTCTCAGCCAGTTTCCGGTTGTTTAAAAAACGGTTCAATTCTTCAATATCGCAATGATCATTGTTACACTCAATCATGTACAGCAGGCTGGATTTATCCTGCCCCATCTGAATGCGGATGTCATCTGCCCTGGCATCCAGTAAACCATTAATGCTTTCCTTAAACAGCAGGAAAGCTTCATGCCGCAATTGCATGGGCAGGTTAAGGTATTTTAAACGTTCATCTATTATCAATTCAATATGAACAGCATAACGGTTCATTTGGGCATCAATAAACTCCCGCATGCGCTCAATGGTTTTTTCCATGCTGTCGTTTTCCGGGGCAATACTCCATAACATATCATCCATAGCAATCATCATGTTATGGCTTTTAGTATGTATCTGCTCAATAAACTCTTTTGATTTTTCAGGCTCAGTATCCGCCTTAATCTTTGCAATTTCACTGAGAATATTAATGTTGTTTAAAGCCATGTTCACATCTTCATGCAGTTTACCGGCAATATTGCTGCGCATTTGGTGGATGGCTTCTTTACGTTTCATCCGTTCCCTGTCAATCCAGATTAACAAACCTGTTACTGCTAAGGCAACAGCACTGAAAAACCACCATCTTAAATAAAATGGCGCCTGAATATGAATTACAAGTGAAGTGATTTCTCCAAGCTTGCCATCTTCACCCATACAAGCTGTTTTTAAAACATATTTGCCGGGCGGGAGATAATTGTATTCAATTACATTCATATCTCCGGCAATCTTCCATTCCTTATCAACCGGCTCCAACTTGTATCTTACCTGGTAAATATCCTGAAACTTTAATGTAGCCAGCAGTACTTTAAATGAATTCTGATCCGGCAAGAGTTCAATGGTTTCCAGTTTGAGTAAGGAATCAACAAGTTGGCGTTTGTTCCTGATTTCAACACCGGCTATCTGCACTTTTGGCGGCAGGTATTTTACAACTGTAAATAACTCCGGATTAAATACAATAAAATCTTTATTGGTACCAAAAGCTATATGACCGTTTTTTAACAAGGCTGCAGCCCCGGCATTAAAGTTATAATTATCAACTCCATCAGCTGCTGTATAAGAACTTAATTTTTGTAACCCGGGATGATAACTCATAATGCCTCCGGCTGAAGACATCCAGATATACCCGTTTTTATCTTTTATCATATTTGATATCTGGATATTGGGCAATCCGTTATTAGCAGCATAATATTTAAATGTACTTCTTGTGCGGTTAAGAATATTGAGACCATTACCGGAAATGAAATAAATACTGTCGTTGTACTGTAATACATCAGAAGCACCATTGATCAACAAAGATTTTCCTTTGGGTGCTTTATTGGTGTAATGTGCCAGTATTTCACCGGTAGTAGTATTAAGACGGTACACACCGTCAATATCTGTACAAACCCACAACTCATTAAACGAATCAACATAGAGTCTTGACACAAGTCCCCTGAATTTATGTTTCAGAGTAAAACTGTTATCAGTAGCCTTCCATTGAATAACAGCACCTCTATGCGTTCCGAGCCAGATATTACCATTTTTATCTTCTTTTATTTGCCGGATAGTATGTCCTTCTGCAGCAGGAGGTAATAGATGAATAAACTTTTTATCAGTTGTTAAAATAAAAACGGCTCCGCTTTGCATAGCACACCATACATCTCCGTTTTTACGCTCCAGCATATTCCATACCATGCCGTAGTTGGTGGCGAGTCCTGTAGTAGTATATTGTGTATAGGCAGGCTTTAAAGAACTGTCAAAACTATATATACCTCTTCCCCACGTGCTTACTAACAATTCTCCATTTGAGGTTTGAAGAAAATGAGTTACCTCCGCTTTATCATCGGTTACTGAAGCGGGTACACGCATTTTAACAGTAAGGAATTTTTGACTACCCGGACTAAACCTGTATAAACCCTTATTGCTACCCAGCCATATACTTTTTTCTTTATCCTCAAACATATAGGTAACCATGTCATACAACAAACTGTACTGACCGGGTATATTATTAGGAACGAGCATAAACGAATGATCCTTTATATTGAACCTGCCAAAAACATTATCACCTGCCAGCCAGATATTGCCATCATTGGTTTCCAATAAACCAAAAGGAACATAATATTGGTTGTTGATGGTTTTACCAATGACCTGAGCCCACTCTTGCCGCTCTCCTGTTTCAATATTAAAAGACTGAATAGACAAACCGGGGTTTTGCCATGACATAATCCAGAATCGTCTGCTTTTATCTAAATACAGATTATTTATGGAGGGTACATTTTCAAATGCCTTTATCACAGGATCGTTTTCAATATTATGACCACGGTAGGATAATTGCTTTTTAGAAGTATTGTATTTTACCAACCCCTGCATGGTACCTATCCAGTAGTTGTACGCTTCATCCTGCCATAGATGAACCATTTGCAAATCAGAAGGCAATACAAAAGGATTATTTGCCAATGATGCAACGCCTGAGGCATCTGTATATGTTATATAGCCCAGCTTATCATACACGAGCATTACCTCATCCTTACGGTTGATGTACATACCCGTTGGAATACCTCCATACAATTCAGGCGCATCCACTTTTACCGGGTGATACGAAAAATCATCAGGATTAAGATAACCGAAATGTGCATCACCAATTAACAACCAAATCCGGTTCTTTTGATCCATCTTCATAGCACGGATTGTACCCTCAGGTAAGCGTCTGCCCGGAAAAAAACTGATGAACCTATGCCCGTCATAACGTTGTAATACTGTACTTGTGTTTACCCATATAAACCCTTTTAAATCCTGCTGTACAGCACCCACTATTTCCTCATACAAACCCTCTTTTATACCCAGGTGCTCAAAAAGATAATTAGGTTGCTGTGCGTACAAACCTGTAAGCTTAGTAAACAATAATATGTGCAGTAATATTTGCCGCAACAGTTTGATTTTAGGTTCCTCCAAAAATAACAAAGAAGCGGCGGAATAGCGGTCAGTTCATACAATGGCTTCCACAATTCATACAGGATTTTGTACAATTCATACAAAGGTCTGTACTGCAGCTATCAATACCGGGCATTTATCATATATCACCTACAATCAGCAGCGGGCAACATAACCTATTGAATCTTTATAAAATCGGCCAAGGCACCCGTTCCCTTTACATAAGATTTCCAACCGGAATTCATCCCCAGTGTATAACCCCCTTCAATGCCGCCAATGGTTCCACCAATCTTTCCTTTTTCACCTACGCTAATAGGATTATCAGCTATCTTAACGGATGCCTTACCCATCAACCCAAAATCACTGAACTCATTATTATTGTCAAAGGAGATGTACACCATCTGTTTAATATCCGCACTTCCTGTTTCTTTAAAAAACTTGGCCTTTAATCCAACGCCTGCAGCAAGCGTGGTAGTTCCTGTTCGAAAGTTATGTTCATACATACCCTGGAGTAATTTACCGCCTTCAATGGCATACTTGTTACAATCAGCTTTCAGCTTGGCAATCACAACATCAAATTCAATATTCAAAGCCTGCGGACATTTCAAATCCACATTACGGCTGGAAGCAATAATGCTGTCAGCTTCGTTTGTATTCAACTGCACAGAACATTCCATAGGAGGATCCAGGAACTGCCCCATACCCGTGCCCGATAAAAAGATGAAGTAACCATGAAGTGCTTTGTACACCATTATTTTATTTCCTGCACTTGGCTCCAGGGAAACAATATTGATTAAATCATTAATATATTCCCGCCAGATACCAATGCCCCTTTTAGCCCTTGCAGTTACAAACGCATTGTACTGCTGTACAAATGCATCCATAATGGGTTTCTTCAAGTCACAACATTTTTTAATATAAGCTTCATATACTTCATGCGTTGCACCTGCCGGAGCAACCGGGCATTCCACCGCTGCCAGTTTACGGTGATAATCATTCAGCAACTCTGCAATATGATTTAGATCCAGGTCTGTAAACAAGCTCAACTCCTGTGGCGTGTACACTTCATGCAAATCATGGAGCAATGCCTCAACCAGATCAGCATAAATACCGGGAATACGTTGCCCGTCAATTCTGATCTCTTCTTTTGACAATAAACTTTTTTCATTCCAATATAACATCTCATTGGTTACGGATTGACCAAAGGATTCCATTTTTGCTAACGCCGTTCTTGTTTCATCGGTACGTTCCGGTAAAGGAGCATGAGTGAATTTGCCCAACTGTATTTCATCAAAGAAATTCCGTTGGGGCATATTGGGGCGTCTTTTACGCAGCCTGTACAAATTCAAAGCACTGTTTTTGCTACGCATTAAAGCAAGTGTACTGCGCCGCATAGCCGTTTCGAGCTCTTTTTCAAAATACTTCATTCCTTCTTCATACTCCTTATAAAAAAAACGGATCATTCCCATACTACGATTAGCTTCAGGATGATACGGATCGCTTTGCAGACATTGCTTTAAAAACAGTTCAGCCATACCAATATCGCCCAAACCCAAATATGCCTGTCCCATATTATTCAGCAGCATGCTGTTGTCAGGTTCATTTTGTAAATGATGCATCAGGATAGGAATGGCTTTATGTTCCAGCCCGGTCATATTCATCATGGCAGCAAGATTATTCCAGCCAATGGCTTCTGATGGATTTTTAAGTACAGCATTCATTGCAATGAGTAATGCCTCCACAGGTTTATCACCATAAAAAGCACCAATGGCAGAACCGTGTTGTTGCTCCGGAGTTTGAACGGCAGTTATATTTTTTACTTCTTCCACAATGACTTTTGGCGTTACACTCTCTAATTGTTTTTTAGATTGCAGTAATCCATCAGCCAGTTGAATGAGTGTGGGAGGCTGTTTGGGAATAAGGGCAAGCCGCTTCATGTCTTTAGGAGGCATTTTAACTTCAAAATCCGGCAGCAGCATTTCATCCAGCTTAATATTAGATTGTGCAGCTATCTGCTTCGCCTGCATACTGGATTGTTTTAAAATTTTTTGCTTATAAGCTTCCAGTTCAGCCGGGCTCATTTTCATCATCGCATTTACATCGGGCATAGCCGGGTTAACCGGTTTTTTTGATTGCGACTGAACTGAAAGATGGAAAGAAAGCATCAACAGCAGAAAAAAGTATTGTTTCATCCGTTTGTTTTTACAACACGAAAATAGAATGCAGAGCCAAACTGCTCAACCCTGCTGTAGATGAACTGCGTTATTGCCTGCATGAATTGTTTGCTTAAAAAAGCAGTGCATTTCACACAACATATATTTCAATTCATCACACCTCCTCATAAAAACTTTGAAACAGGTTTTCATATTTGCATTTTAAAACACAAAACCATGCAACGAAACCTTATCATCATTCTTTTAGTTACCATTGCCCCCTTCTTAGTACAGGCACAAAACGGAAGCGGCCTGCTGAATAAAATCAAAAACAAAGTAAACAACCGGGTTGATAAAAAAATTGATGGCGAAATTGATAAAACCCTGGATAAGATTGAAGGCAAAGAACAAACAACAGCGAACAATTCAAAAACAAGTGAAGCATCATCAGTTAACAATGGTTTACAGTCATTCGCCAAATACGATTTCATTCCCGGCGAACAGGTTATTTACAGTAATGATTTTGCTGCAGATGCCATGGGCGAACTGCCTGTGGGCTGGAACAGTAACGGTACAGGCGCTGTTGTAACGATTAACGGGTTAGCCGGCAAATGGGCACAACTGAATCAAAACTCCGCTTACTTAACTGATAACAAAGATTCACTCACGGAGAATTTTACCGTAGAATTTGATTTGGTATTACGACGCACCAATCCCAAAGCACCTTTCCCTATGTTGGTGTTTGGTGTACTTGCATCAGGCACTTATGAGCCCGCCGCCAATGAATTACTGAAAGACTATACCTATACGTTTGCTACCGAACTAAAAGTTCAGCCTTATGATAACAATGCTTCACATATGCACCTGCATACCTACAATGAAAGAAAAAAATACCTGACCACCGACATCAAAAAGTTTGGCGTGTTAGAGCAATACTTTAATAAAGTAATTCATGTGGCCATGCAGGTGCAGAAAGAACGATTACGCATCTGGTTTAATGAAACTAAACTCTACGATTTACCAAAAGCAATTGTTGCGGGTTCCATCATCAACCAATTGTATTTTGATGTAAAGCGCTATGGCGGAGCAGATGCAGAAGTGGGTTATGCAATCGGCAATATCAAAATGGCGAAAGGCCTGCCGGATACAAGACACAAACTGATAGAAGAGGGTACGTTTTCAACTACAGGCATTTTATTTGATGTAAACACAGCCACCATCAAACCTGAAAGCAGCGGCGTACTGAAAGAAATTGCTGATGTATTACAACAACACGCTCAGTTAAGAGTAAAAATTATCGGGCATACAGATAGTGATGGAAGCGATGCATCCAACCTGGAACTATCCAAAAAAAGAGCGGAAGCAGTAATGCAGGCTTTGATCAAAAATTATGGAATTGATCGCTCCCGGCTTGAGAGTGATGGCAAAGGCGAATCGGTTCCGGTGGGTGATAATAAAACCAAAGAAGGTAAGGCACAGAACCGGAGAGTAGAATTTATAAAACAATAAGACACCGGTCGTTCAGCCCTTCAATTCATAACATATTATCATCAATTCGTTCAGGCATGCAGGAAAAAACGTAACAGATCAATTTATTATTGACTATCATTTAAACCTTAACATCATCATGAATCAAACTTTAAACCTCAATGGTAAACG
Organism: Lacibacter sp. MH-610; assembly: GCF_045780045.1. Lineage (NCBI taxonomy): Bacteria > Pseudomonadati > Bacteroidota > Chitinophagia > Chitinophagales > Chitinophagaceae > Lacibacter > Lacibacter sp. MH-610. The sequence continues at coordinate 2,023,389 of NZ_CP116002.1, read as the reverse complement.
TATTCTGTTTGCCACAGTACCGGCAGACGGTCACTTTAACCCGCTTACAGGCATTGCCAGTTTTTTACAATCCAAAGGATTTGATGTGCGTTGGTATGCTTCATCAGCTTATACTGAGAAGTTAGAACAGATGGGAATACCCCACTTTACCTTTAAAAACGCATTGGATGTTACAGCAGCTACAGTAGATGCCCGGTTTCCGGAAAGAGCAAAGATCAACAGCCAGATCAAGAAACTCAATTACGATCTTGAACATTTTTTCATCCGCCGCTCTACAGAATACCTGGATGACATACAGGATATCTACAATGCATTTCCGTTTGATCTTATGATTGCAGATAATTTATTTACTGCAATTCCCTTAGTAAAAGAATACATGAAAGTGCCCGTTATATCTATCGGTGTAGTTCCTGTAATGGAAGAATCAAAAGACCTGGGACCTGCGGGGCTTGGATTAACACCGGCTTCTACCTCATGGGGCAAATGGAAACATGCACTGCTTCGTACCATAGCCAAAAAATTCCTGTTCAGAAAATCAAACAAACTAATGCATAACCTGCTCAATAGCTATGGAGTTTATGCAGACGATGTGTTTTTGTTTGATATGGTTACAAAACTGTCTGACTATGTATTGCAGATAGGCACTCCGGGCTTTGAATACTACAGAAGCGATTTAAGCCGTAACATCCGCTTTGCAGGTGCATTGTTACCATGGACCCGTTCCAAAAACCGTAAACCCTGGTACGATGAACGATTAACGAGGTACAATAAAGTGGTACTGGTTACACAAGGCACAGTTGAAAAAGATGTAAACAAGCTCATCGTTCCCACATTAGAAGCATTTAAGAACAGTGATACATTGGTGGTTTGCACTACAGGCGGATCAGAAACAGATACATTAAGAAAAAAATATCCTTACAACAACATTATCATTGAAGACTTTATTCCTTTTAATGATGTAATGCCGTATGTGGATGTTTATGTTACCAACGGTGGTTATGGCGGAGTAACGCTGGGCATCCAGAATCGTCTTCCACTGGTTGTGGCCGGTGTACATGAAGGTAAAAATGAAATTTGTGCACGTATCGGTTATTTTAAATACGGCATCAATCTCAAAACAGAAACACCCAAGGCTTCACAGGTAAAAGCAGCTGTAGAAGAAGTTTTAAACAACGCAGTGTATAAACAAAAGATTCATTGCCTGGCTAATGAATTTGAGCAGTATAATGCCAATGAACTCACACTGAAGTATGTAAATGAAGTATTGCGGAAATCAAACAGGAAACGGGCAACTACCCTTCCAAACGAACAGGTTTACTAACCGTTACATATCACCATAAAAAATCATCATTATGAAACAATACCTTCTTTCATCAAACAATACTGGCACCGTTAACGACTGTGCTGAAAACAAGTGTATCAACTGCTTCAATAACAATAGCTGTATTTACAGACGAAGTGCTTTTGAAATGCCACAGCAGGAATCTACTTCTTCCAAAAGCATTAAAGAAGAATTACAGCAATTTATAAAAGGAGCAACAGAACAAAACTTCAACTACAGGCTCTTCCTGTAAAACATATTTTATTCATCAATTAAAAACTTTCTTTATGAACAGTTACATTAAAACAAATAAATACATTCCGGGTTTTATGCTGTTAACGCCGGCAGTTCTCACAACGGTATTTCTTTTTTCATTTACTGTAAAAACATTTACCGGCGATTTCTTAAAACAATTAGGCATCTCCAAAAAAGATGCAGAGGAAAGAATTGTAAGCACCATTCTTTCAGGCTCCTTTAATGAATACGGGCTTCGTAATGCTAAAAATATAGCAACAGGTAACAGGGCAGCCATTGTTAAAGACGTACTGGTGTACAGTAAAAGTTACATTAACAGTGCTGCTTTTATAAAAGCATATAATGACTTAAAACAAAATCAGAAGCCACAAATACAATCCTTGCAAACACCGGAGGAAATGCAGAAAGAATTGATAGAAAGGAGCAAGAAATCAGTTGCTGAGATGGAAGCCAGTGCACAAAAAGCGGAGGCCTCCTTTAAACCCATGTTTGAAAAAATGGTGGTAGATGCCAAAAAGCAATTGAAAGAAGCAGAAGACCCCAATAACAAAATGATTGCCACCTACCGTAAAAACTATCCCCAGGCTGTGAAAGATGCCCAAAAGGGTAATGAAAAACTTTTAGCTGACTGGGAAGCGAAGTATCCATCAAATCATTTACTGTTTGTAAAAATGCGCATGCAACAGTTTCTTGATGAAACAAAAGACATTGACTTTAATGCACAATTGGTTGAAAAGAACGGAAATAAATATTTTGCAAACAAAGTATATGAAAGTAAAAGCTATCGTTGGAAAATGGGATTTCGTGCAGGCAGGGAAGCAGTGGAAGCTGCCCGAACATTTGTTGAGCAATGGATGAATGAAATTCACTAATCCATCATAACATTCACAAAAACGAAAGAGTCCTGCAGGACTCTTTCGTTTTTTTATTAACGCATTTGCAATTCATACTATTAATCGTTCAATTCATGCAGTACCTACTTTTTAAGCATCAATTACCGCTGCAATTTTGAGTTCATAATTATTTAATCACTAAAACCTTTCATCATGAAAAAATTCTTGATTCTTCCCCTGGCCATTATTTTGTTTACCGCTTCCTGTACTAAAGACAAAGGAAAAAACGAAGCCGGTATATTTAAAGGACCGGAAGTTCAAATGCACCATGGCAAAGCATGGACCTGGGTGCAGTTAAGCAGCGATGGCAAACTGGAACGTATTGCTGTTTCAATTGATAATGATGTGCTCAACAGTGTACCTACAGGCGGCGGCAATAACAACGGCGGACATTCACACGATGACAATGCAGCTTTACTCTTCCATGAAAAAGCAAACGGAATTGTATTTAAGCATGTATGGTTAAACTGGAATCCTGAAGGACATCCTCCTGTCAACATTTATACAAAACCGCACTTTGACATTCATTATTACACCAGCACATCTGCCGAAAGAAATACTTATGTAGATCCCGCCAAATTAAATGCTGATCCTGCTGAAGGTTATTTACCACCAATGCATGTAGGTGCCGATCCTGTACCAACCATGGGTAAGCATTGGGTTGATGTTACTTCACCTGAATTAAACCCGAACAACCCGCAACCTTTCACGCAAACATTTATTTATGGTTCTTATGACAGCAAAGTAGTTTTTTATGAACCCATGATAACACTGGATTTTTTGAAAACCACTGCTAACTTTGAAAGACTCATCCCCCAACCTGCTAAAGTTCAACAAAGCGGCTACTATCCTACTAAAATGAGAGTACAAAAGCAAGGCAATGCCGTTAGCATAATCCTTGAAGGCCTCGTGTACAGAACCGCCTCCTGATCACTTAAACAATTAAAACCTTATCACGATGAAACAATTAATGATCACTTTCGTAGCCCTTGTTCTGGGTTGCACAACATTTGCACAGGCAGATGCTGAAAAAAGAACGGAGAACAAAACGATCAAAGTTGCTGCACCCGTTACTTCTATTGTTTTAAATAACGGCGTCAACCTTGTATTGATTGATGATATTACAAATGACGTGTTCATTGAAGGCAGAGCCGGCTTTGTTCATTCAGTAGATGTAAGTTTCAAAGACGGTGAACTTATTATTTCAGGCACGGAAGAGCATAAAGAAAAGGCGGTAGCGGTTTTTGTGTCTGCCCGTTTTTTAAAGAGCATTTTAGTAAACGGCAATTCTATTATTGGCAGTTACCAGACACTTCAGAATAACGGATTGAATATTACAGTTAATGGCGATTGTAAAGTCATGATCCGCTCATTAGGAAAAGTAAATGTAACAGCTACGAACGATTATACGTTTACGTATCAATCAAGAAAGATAAAGAACTGAGTTCCGTATCAATAGTTGGTTTAGGTTAATGCCGGCAATTCTTTGCCGGCATTTTTCAAAGCCTTATAAAAGAAAGCAGGCATTAATAAAATCTCCAACTCATACGGCCGAAACAACGGTTCATTGCACCCGTCATTGCTCAGCAAAACTCACTTTCTGAACTTAGCATTATTAACTTAACAATTAAACCTTATTATTATGCAACGCTACAACCTGTTTTACATGATTCACAAAGGCCTGCGTGAAATGCTTTACACAACAGCCGGCCAATTACAAAAAATTGATTTTACAGTATCAGAAGAAACAGAGCCTGTATTTAACCAGGTTACACAGGTACTGAACCTGTTTGACAAACATGCGCATACAGAAGATCATTTTGTTTTAACTGCTATTGAAACATACGAACCATCTGTAGTTAATTTGTTCGAAGAAGAACATGTGCTGGATCATGAACTCAGCAATAAACTCCGCTCCCTGCTTACCATGTTTGATGGATTAACACTGGATGCCGAAAAAACAGAACTGGGCAGCGCTATTCGCCTGGCATTTACTGAATTCCTGGTATTTAACCTGAATCATATGGCCAAAGAAGAACGGGTGCTGAATCAATTGCTCTGGAATTATTACAGCGATGAAGAACTGCATGGCATCACACAACAGATCATTGCTCAATTACCACCGGAACAGATGCAGGAGTACAGCACCTGGATGATGCGTGCCTTAAGCAACCAGGAAATCATTGGATGGTTAAAGAGTATTAAAGACAATGCCCCTGATTTTGTATTCAACGGCATGCTCAGTTTAGCTGAAAAAGAATTACCTGAAGATCGTTTACAAACAGTTTTAAGCAATATTACAGAAGGCGCTTTACTGGCTTCCTGAAAAAAAAGCAGATCCGCTTCAATTCAATAAGTATACACCGGGATTACAAAAGGTAATTCCGGTTTTTTATAAATAAAGAAACCCCGCTAAGAATAGCAGGGCGCTTTGTATATGTACCTAAACTACTGACTAACTGAAGCTGAATTAAGATCCGCAGTACTTTAAAAAAGAGGCAGCTTTCGCCACCCCTTTTATCATCACACTCAAACCACTATTCTGCAATAACTCTTGAATTATCTATTTCGGCAATAAATTTATTACCGGGATTTCCTTTATAGTAAATAGTACTGTTTTGCACGGCACTTGCATTAATCACATCAGCCGCATGAATGCGGATAGTAGAATTTTTAGCAGCTATAGCATGACCAAGCGAAGAAAGAACAGCATAAGAATGAACAACACCCTTGTTATCCGCCCTCACATATACTTTTTCTGCACTGCCCTTTAGTAAAAGCTCTGAATTATCGAGTACATTCATTGTAAACTGGGTCACATTCATTTGTACAGAAGCATTTGAATATTGACCCACTGTACCTTCTACTTCCGCAGCTTCTGTAAAACCGGCTATGTCTGCAGTGGCCCTGTTATAGATTTGAAAACCACGCAAAGAAGGCATGGCAATAGTTATTAAAACTTCTTCATGCACACGCAGTGGATTTTTGTACTCAATAAACAATTCACCGTTTGCCACGCTTGCATTCATATCATCCAGATCAATTTGCCGGCCTCTTGCTGCAATAGAATAATTATCGGACCTGGTAATTTGAATTTTAAAATTACCTCCCGTACTTACCTTATTGAAGTTTGTAAAGGAAAAAAGGAGTTGAGAAGGTGGCACCGGGCTGGTGGGCTTTTTACAGGATGAAATGATAACCACCAGTACCAGGACTGAGAATAATTTTTGCATGATGATAAGGTTTAATTAAGAAGAAACTAAGTGCTCAAAATTCAGGTAATAAGAACAAAAAATAAATGCATAAATATGTGAATTTGTAAACGGGTCTTTAAAATCCTGCCTTAACATCCTTATTCGGCAGTTTGCTGTAAGCAGCACGGTGTAAAATCAACCGTTCATTTGCCTGGTCAGCCGTTACCTCAATCCACCCGTTGTGTCTTTGATTATTGATACGTATTTGAAAGGGTAAAAATGCTTTTTGAGCCGTTAGCCAGTTACCACGCCATAGAACAACACCATTTTCAAACAAAACTTTTTCAAAAAGATTTATTTCAGAAGCGCTATACCATTCATATTCTGTAAAATTTGCAAGCGGCACAAGTGCACCCTTTTGCATTACAGGTATTTGTTCAATACTATTTACAGGCACACCCGTATAAATAGACGTAAGGATATTAAACTGAAATTTATCCACTTTGTTAACAAAGTCCCCTACCCGAAGGACTTCAAAAAGTAAATCAACCCTGTTGTCCTTATTAATATCTACAACGGCATCCTTCAGGTATTTTACTTCAAGGTCATTGAGATTGGAGTATATCATTTCAACCTCCGGCAAAGGAGAAGGATTTTCCACTGCTGTTTCTTTTTTGCAGGAGCCGAAGGTTATGACCAGAAAAAGGACTATTACTAAATTCTTGCATTGCATGATGATAAAGTTTGTACAAATTTGAGCAACTTTCAGACAAACAACAATCACATAATCATGTGAAAATAATCCAACCATCCAGAAGCTCAGAACTCCAATTTCCATTTAAACTCAGTATCAGTTTCACCAACTTTAATAAAGTTATTTTTCTCAAGAACTCTGAAAGAAGCAGTATTTGTTTTTTCAGTAGATGCTTTGATTGACTTTACTAATAACTGCGTTTTAGCCCATGAAATAATTCCTTGTACTATTTCTGTCATATATCCCTTGCCCTGAAACGCATCATAAGTACCATAACCAATCTCAATTTCCCCGGCAGCATTCGGCTCGCCAATGATGCATAAATCACCAATAATCTGATTACTTTCCTTTGCAATTGCAGACCACAATGTATTATATAAATAGTCTTTTGAAGTATCAGCTACATTCGGAAGAATGGTTTGTTCTAACGCTTCCTTTAACTCAGGCGATATCGTTCTGGAAACCGTATTTAATTGCAACTCTTTCTCCAATGACCCATCTGCAGCTATATATTTTACTAACTGAGTGTAGGTTAAAGGTTTCAAAATGAGCCGTGCTGTTTCTATCATAAAATTGAATTACCTGAACAATCAAAAGAATCTCGCTATAAATTCACAGGAAACTGCTTTACCTCTACCGCTGCAGGAATGGTTTCACCAAAACCGTTTTGAGTAACCTGATTTGCCGCATCTACATATTTAAACGCTCTTGATACACGCAGTACCTGGCTGCTTTGCCAAATATCGTTAAATTGTTTACTTAAGGTAAAAGGAGCAGCAGTAACAGCAAATTCACGAATGCTTCTTAAACTGAATGTAGTATCCCATAAGGCCAGTACTTTGCCGTCTTTTATATTTTCTTTTGCTACCGATAGTTTGAGCTCAATTTTCAGGCCATCATAAACAGGTGCCGAATAATCCCTGGCCTGTGCAATTTGAAACTGAACAGTTTTTGTAACTGGTAGCTCGTTGGGTTGTGGAGGCTTTTTATAACAGGAAAAGCAAAGAAAAATAGCTGCAATTGAAGTATTGATTTTGATTGTCATACATTTTTATTTTAAAACCCATAGAATTTGTATCAAAACAGGAATACATAACTATATTTATCTGCTACCAGTACTCTGTTACTATACCGCCGTCCTGCACATAACGGTTCCTGGATGGATCCCACCGGATGCCACGACCCATAATAATATCAGTTGATTGCTTCATGAAGTTTAATTCATTTTGTATAAGCCCCCACTGCTGACCATGCAATTGCTGCATTTGTGCATTGGTTTGAGCAATCGCCTTTTGATATGCATTCCGTTCATCCGGTGTCAGGTGTTTTTCACCTACGTATTGAGCTTTAACAAACACTTTGTCTAAATAACTCATCTTCGTCCAGCGCCACTCCACCAGTCCCATATTGCTAACACCCCGCATGAGGATTTTCTTTTTTTCATTATCTAGTTTCAACCATTGAGCAGACAACTCTTTATAAGCCGCTTCCCGTTGCTCTTTGTTGAGAGCTATTACTTTTTGACCCTTCAATTCCCTGTTGATAAAGAACTCACAATCCAGTAAAGCATCAGCCGTTTCTTTTATAAATGGAATTTCACCGGTTAATAGTGGTGGATGGGCAGCAAAATAGGTTTGTAAATACCAACGACTATCTTCAGCTTTTTTACCGTCTTCAATTAAGTCAATGATGAGAGCAGAGCGAATCTGTTTGATTATAGCCTGCAGTTCTGCTTCGCTATAATTAAACAATTGCTGTGCATACTGCAGATTATTGGTAATGTTTTGCATGCCATTATAATCACGCCTAACCCAGTAATCTTTAATTAACCGGAAATGCTTTTCCTTTTGTTGTGGAGTATAAGTAACATCCAGCAATTTTTGAACAAGCAGCGCATGCTGTTCCATCATTGAGTTTGTTAAAAGAACGGGTGATTGATAAACTACACCTTCATGCAATTCCTGCGCTTGTAAGGATTGCCAGGATAAGAAGAAGATGACTGTAATAAAAATATTCTTTACGCTTTGCATATAAAACTCCGCACTTTTTTATTCTAAACAAATGAAGTTTTAATAAATTGACTCACCGTTAAGTGGAAGTATAATATATTGCCCGTTTTGCTCTACCAATATGCCTACTACCGTTACCTTTCCCTGCGGGATAATCCTGTTACGGAAACTGGCAAATGATTCTGTACGTACGATGGCTGTTTTCTTTCCGTCAGTAATAGTGCGATCGCCCTGTAAAGTTGCAACTCCATTAGCCTGGGTAAACGATACATTACTAAGCGATACTACCCTGCCTTCCATTGAAGTTGCTGATTGATACAAATCAGATACAGAGTAAGTTGGAATTACATAAATATCCCATCCTGTTCTGATAACGGCGTTATTATCTACCTGCTTAATTTCAAGCGCTCCGTTACGTTCTGTTATCACCGAACCTTGAATATTGATTATAACTCTTTCCCCATAAGTAAGTGTGTTATTTGATGTAAACCTTACAGCAATACCTCCTGTACCATCTTCAATATAGGCTATAGCAGGATCAATATTATCGTTTACAGAAGTCACTAACCCGGCAATGAACGTTTGGGTCCACAGATACGTATCTGTACCCATATAAGTACTACGGATGGTTTGAATGGGCGTACCGGTTGGCAAAGGATGATCATCATCTGCAATCGTAAAGTTTAACTGGTTTTGCATACCTGCTTCCAGGTCTTCAGATGTTGTGCTTATGCCGAAGGTAACAGAACGCATAGCAGTTTGCACGGCATCATTTACCGGTTTGATTTTAAAACTTACAGTAGCCTGTCCCTGTAAAACGGGAATCCGCAGTTTACCATTCACCATAGCAGGTTCTGTTGTAAAATGAGTGCCGTAAGTTGCATTGGCAGAAGTAAAAGTAACATCAGCAAATCCGTTAGAAAAAGCCATAGGTGTAATAAGCACCTGGGCTGTATAGCCGTCAGTATTGGATTCTACTACGGATGCATTAGCCTGTGCAAAAGAAAGCGACGCCTTAGTTTCATCGTCTGTAATAACAATTTTTGCTGTGCTTCTGGCATCAGGTTTAATTCCTCCTTCTGAGGTGATGGTAAACTGAATTTCACGAATACCGTCCTTTAAATTGTTATTTACAGGAATAAGTTTAAATGTTGTTAACTGTTTTCCTGCTTCTACGTTTAACCGGAGTTTGCCGTTCACTGCTTCAGGTTGCGTTGTGAAATCACGGCCGTATTGGGCGGTAGCAGAAGTAATATTCATAACAACGGACTCAGCTTTGGAAGTAGCAGATGAAAAACGAAGTTCGTAACTCGTTTCGCCGGCATTTTCTGTTAATGAATACTCTGCATTACTAAACTGGGTTGTAACTACTGCCGGCTGATTAGGATTGCCGGGGTTTTGCGGCAGGTCATCCTTTTTGGAGCAGGAGGTTAATACTAAAAATGCAATTCCGAAATTTGAAAACTTTTTTGTGATAAGGTTTAAGGTTGATGATAACATGATGATTTGTTTTAGTGGTGCAAAGATGCGCTGCAGAACCTCCTTTTTTTACCACATGATGATGTGAAAGACGCAATGAACAAGGGGGAGACCATCACATATTTATGTCAAAAAAAAGACCGGGCGTGTGAAAACCCGGTATTTTACTCATCTAAAATTTGTTTGATCTTTTCCTTTAAACTTCAGCAAATCTGAAAATATTAATTACTATATGATAATTTTATTTTATACCGCCACATTTTCCCGTTAATCTCCTGCTCGAGTTTCAACACTTCGTTTGTTTTTTTGCTGATCCAGAAAACCTCTTTATTTCCTTTTTCTTCGTGCACTAAAAGCCAACAGTCAATTTTACGGTTGTCATATCCCTCCAGTTGTGCTGTACCAGTTACTGTATAAGCAACATTCTGCGTCGCTATAGATCCGGGATCGTAATAAGGAATTAAAAAAGTGACTTTATCTTTATAGGGTAATAAAGAAAACACTTCCAGGTCAAGATGCCAGTTAAGGGTGAAAATCTCCCATGATTTTTTATAAGCCTCCCATACCCGTTTCTTCTGCAATGAAGTATCCGCATCAGACAAAGCAGATCCATTAAGGTATCCTTCTTTCTTTGTAAAATCAAATCTTGAACTTCCTCTTTGTTTCCACCAGCTTTCATGAGAAATGGTTTGAAATGTCGATGCATCTGCAACAGATTTTGTAGTATGCATAATTGAATCTTTATCCTCCCAAACCTGTGTGACTATAAATACAGGTTTACCGTTATCAAAACCCCGTTCTGTAGTACGGGTCCAGAATTGAGTATTGGTGCGTGAAGCACCGGGGTTCATTTTAAAATATACAAGATACCTGCTTGTGCCTGATTTGAGCTGAGAAATATTGATATTATCAGGAGTAATAAGAACCGTATCTTGTGTTTGACCATAACTATTCAAATAAACACTACTGGTTAACAGAATAAATAAATATTTAATAAACTTCATACTATTTTTTTTGAGAGTAAATACAATATCAAACCCTTATATATTTTCATGTTGCTAATTCAAAAAACTCCACATAAATACCCAGCAGTACATGCCAGATCAAATAATGACCCAACCTAACCGCCAGCGAAGCCACAAATCCATATTTCAAATAACTTCTGAACTGCCACGCATTCATGGCTATGCCGCTGAGTGTTGCATATACAATAAACCACCAGGCATCGTCAGGAAATTGCTGAACAGGCTCAATAATGCTTGTTAAAACACCAAGAACAATAATGAACATATTCTTCCCCCGCCCTTTCAAAAGCATTGTATTCAAAAACAGAAAAACGGTAAGAGGAATCATTCGATAGTACAATTCAATTTCTATTGCACCGGAAGTGTACAGAAAAGTACTGTAAGGAAATGGCTGCAAAAAAGGAGGAAGTTCAGTGTAAGGCTCCGGGTGTAAAATAAGCTTAATCACCAACACATCCAGCAAACCAAAAACTATTCCTATACCAAACGTAGCAACCCATCCGTTCTTTTTTTCATTAATGGTCTGTACTGCCGGTAATGAAGCCTTTTGCTGCAGAAAAAGTAATGGAAGCAAAGGCAATACAATTAATAAATTATTCCAGGACCACTGCCTGATGCTGATTCCACTATTACTCAAGGCACTACCATAAATAATAGTGACAATTACAACTGCAAATAAAAGTACAGCTGCCAGAAGTTCATGTTTGTATTTTTTTAAAAGCATAAAATGCAATTATTTACTTATCGTTTAATAACCCGGCCGCTACCATTCTGTGTTGTTTCAAGTAGTGGGTTGCCCCAGTAATAAACATTGCCACTTCCAAATATTTTTGTAACCAGTCGTTCTGAAACTGAAATATAGGAATGACCGCTACCATAAATGTTTGCCAATGCATTTTTTACCTGCAGCCCTTGTGCTTCAATTTTTCCACTGCCATAAATATCCAGGGTGGCTAATTGATAATTTGAATTTTCTACCGTTACAGAACCACTTCCGTAAATGCCTGCTGTAAACTGTGTACCGGTAAGAAATCCTTTTACCTGGATATCACCACTTCCGTAAATACCTGTTTTCTCAATACGTGGGATAATAATTTCAAAACGAACATTCCCGTTACGAATCGTATTGTACTGTTTGTTGTATTTTAATTTCAGCACACCGTTATCTATTTCCGTTTCCAGTATGTTGAGCAGGTTTTCATAACCCGTTACTTTTACCTCCGCAATATTGCCATAAGTAATAACTGCATCGATATCATAATGCGCTTCTACTGAACTGAAAGCAGGGATAGAAAGGGTACGTGTAACAACCGGCCCGCTTCCCCTTATTGAATCCTTTTTACAGGAAACTACGGCTAACATTGCAAATGCGACAAAAAAGAATTGAAACTTTTTCATGAGATGTTTTATTTAATTTGAAATGATAAGGTTGACAAAGTTTTAATATATACTAAATTTATTTGACAGATGCTTGATAGTTCCATTTTTCAGTATGAGTTGGGCTTGCAAGTCGTATTAAAAACAGGGCTGCTTTTTTCCTATTTAATAATAATTACAGAATTCTCATACTCTCCCTCCTTCAACTTTTCCGGATTATTAGGATCAAGTATCCAGCGGCCGTCTAAAATAAACTTATATGTATGTTTACCCGGTTCTGCTTCTACATCGGTAATCCAGATCGTTCCTTTACGCTGCAACTTGTCTGTTTTTGGAGACCAGTTATTGAAAGAGCCGGCTACATACACTTCTTTTGCATCTTCAAATCCTGCTAATGCAAATGTGTGTTTCAAAAAAACCGGGGTTGATTTTTTTATTTCTTCTAATTGACTACTGATGTAACCTTTCCAGTTAGCATCATCCTTAAATTTTTTGACGAGGAATTCTAAAGCAGTCAATTGAGCTTTATGTAAGGCCCTGTTACTTTTGATTACTGTATCAGGCTGTACTCCTACACCTTCCCAGTTTGTATTAGTAACCGGATTGATAGATCGACCAAGAGGTACAAACATATTAAAGTGATCGCTAACCCTGATGGTACCACCACCATTGGCCCCGCCACCGGTTGACTCTCCAATAAGTGTGGCACGTTTCAGGTTTTTAAAGTTATAAGCCAGTTCCTCAGCTCCTGAAAATGTTTTTCCACTGGTTAATATATAAACAGGCTTTTTGAGATATTTTTTACCGGGCACCATACTATAAGTCCATGCCTGTATGGTACGGTTACCTTTACGCCAATAATAATCATTTAAGTGAACAGGTTTTTCAAAAAAGTAACTGGAAAGAAAAGGAATCACTTCGGTTGACATAGCCCCCTGGCTATTTCGCAAATCAATAATCAAAGCATCTGTATGCTCCAAATAATTCATCATGGCAGTATATGTTTCCCCGGCAAATTCAGGATCACAGAACCATTTAAAATCTACATACCCAATATTCCCTGGTAATACTTTTAAAGAAGTAATACCATAGTTTTCTGCCAAAAGCCATTGTGTATAACCTTTTCTGTCCTCGGGAGAAAGCTCTAAAGGATCCGTTACCTGGGGCGGCAAAACATCATCAAAATAATGCAGCCGCAAATGCCTGTCATTACCTACACGCTTTAAATCAGCACTTACAAATTCTGCAAATACAGCACCGGAGTTGATTGTATCATAGGCTTTGTTCTTTAATTGTGTACGCAGGTAAACACCCAGTTGCTTAGCTGTTTCAGGAAAAACATAATTTCGTTCAAGAACAGCACTAATACTATCAATGGTTTCTGCCTTTTGTTTGAAAGTAAACTGGGCACTTGCGGATGCAGTCAATAATAATAGCAGTGCTGATAAAGTAATGAGTTGTTTCATGATAAGGTTTTGATACTACAAACATCACTATCAACAGAAAACAAAACAACCACATAATCATGTGAAATAAGAAGCCGCCTTATTGATGCAGGCGGCTGAATTTAATTCCTTAAGGTATTATTGATTCATTTGTTGCTGCCAAACCAACTTTCCATTACTATCAAAATATTTAACCCCTGTAAATATTTCTTTATTTTGAAACCATTGCCCGTCTTTTTTAGACATGCCAATTAAAAGCCTTCCGTTTTCACCGCCAATTACCAATCCTTTGGTGCCATCTTCAAGAGCAATGATATGTACTGCTTCACCATCCTTATCATCAACTCCCATCACTGACCTTGCTTTTCCATCTTTTGTTGTATTTACACCTGCACCACCGAGTTCCCATCCTTCTTTATCATTCCATAATATACCGGCGCTTTGAAACATCCGTTTCCCGGTATTGGGATCTGCCAGTTTATCGCCTAACAGTACACGATCGAATCCCTTTTCATTCATTACAACAATTCCTTCAGCGCCATTGTAATAATCCTTATACCATTTCATGTACTGATCTGCCTGTTCCTCAAAACGGGGCGCCCAATATTTACGCACAAGATTGGTATCCGTTCTTACACGATGTTTTGAAAAAGGGATGGGCGAACCTATTAAAATACGGTCACGGCCTGCACTGTCTTCTATTACAATTCCTTTGGCACGGAGAATCCCAAATTTTTGCTCCGGTCTTGTGAATGAAGAAATAAAAAATGCAAGGATGACGCCGGATGAAATAAAAACATACCAACGCATCCAATTGATTTGGTTTTTTAACTGCTGTAACTCTGTATCCATTGTATATTTTTTTTGAAATAAAACGTTTACCACATGAAATAGTTACACATCCAAAACAATTCTTGTGTTACTCAAAGAGAAGATGTATTGAATAGCCTACTATGAAATACAGGACAAGCTTCTTGTGTAAAGTCTTACACAAGTCTATCCTTAAAAGCCTTGGCTACTGCTTCAGATTTGGAATTCACATGCAGTTTTTCGTAAATCTTTTTAATATGGCTGCGAACAGTATCAATAGAAATAAACATTTCAGAAGCAATCATTTTATAACTGTAGCCATCAACCAGCAGTTGCAGCACCTGCTTTTCACGATCACTCAGGTTATAATCTTCATTTTGCTTGCTCATTTCAATTTGAGAGAACATTTTTAAAACCTGTGTAGCTATACTGGCAGTCATTGGCGCACCACCGCTTGCAGCTTCCTGGATGTATTCCAGCAATTTGGAAGGAGGTGTTTTTTTAAGCACATAGCCATTTGCCCCGCCTTTAATAGCCTCAAATACATTTTTATTGTCGTCAAAAACGGTAAGCATCAGGATTTTCACGTCGTGATTTACCGAACGTATTAATTTTAAACCTTCAATACCATTGGTGCCGGGCATATCAATATCCATCAGAATGACATCGGGCTTCCATGCATCCACTTCATCTTTTACATTGTCACAATTTTTATAGGCCGCCTGCACACAAAAACCATCACTGCCATCAATTAACATGGTTAAACCTTCACGCAACTGCGGATTATCTTCATACAACAGCACTTTTATCATGGGTTATTATTTTTATGTAAAATTAATATTTGACAATTCCCTCCCAATCACATATTTATGTGTTTGTTTAAAACCCCCTGCCCCCGGTTAGGACTGAATACAACTTAGGCGCTAACCTCCTTACTGCTCCGGCCGTCCAAATACAAACTAAAAGTACAAGAAAGGGTACCAGCAGGTATAAAATGAGACGGTGAAATGGCAGGAAGCTGAAAGTAAGCATGGCCCAGGTCATTACATATGGCAACAACGGCACATGCATACCAAAAATAAAAAATGAAAACCCACTCACATTATGAAACCATTCTTTGTTCATGATTCTATTGATAACCCTGTCTGCACCAAACCACATTGATAAGATGCCGGCAATAATGGAAAACTGATATAACACTGTTAATATAACTGCAGTTGAGGTGGGCGTTTTTGCCGTTCTGAAATCAAATGGCTCCAGTTCAAAAGCCATAAAGGTTTTTATAACAGATAATCCAATGAAGGTTATTAAACACAATCCAAGACTAAACCATTTAGGCTGTACTTCAACAGAAAAATTCTTCTTTTGAATCCATACACCGGCTGAAAAAAAGAATAAGCCCCTTGAATCAATAAAGGGAAGATTAAATATGAAGAAAAAATAGAAGAATGCCAGCGGCAACCATATATAGGGAATCTTAACAACCAACCAACGGATGCCGGGGTAAATAAGATTAAACACAAATAGTGTAGTGAGAAACCAAAGTTGGTAAGCAATAGGAGCAGTAAGCCATCGCTTAATGATTCCAACCCAACCTATTTCAGTATAGGGTCGGTTATCACCTAATTGATCAAGATTTGCTTTTACGAGAATATTTGCTGTATAAGGAATCTGCTGCAGCAAAAAGGTCATCAGCAATCCAAAAGCGCTCCAGATTAAAAAAGGTATTATCAAAGTTCTGAATCTGCCTTTTACCTGCTGACTGTAAGGGCGATGATCATACAAAGCATACAGGTAGCCCGAAATAAGAAAAAGCATTGGAATACGAAACCGGAGCAATCCATTTGCAAATAGATATTCAAAAAAAGCAGTAAAGGTTAATGGCTCATCAACAGTACTGAAAGGGTTGAGATAGGTATCACGCAGGTTATACCCATGCACATAAGCCAGCAGTGCAATACACACAAACGTAAAAAAGCGGAACTTCTGGCTGAGCGAACGGGTCATAATGAATTAGTTTAAAGGAACAGTAAGTGTTACGGTGGTTCCTTCACCGGGCAGGGATTGAATCTGGATCTTACCCCTTAGTGCATCTGCTCTTTTTTGCATATTACCAAGACCATTGCCTCCATCTGCTGCCTTCACATCAAATCCAATTCCATTATCTTTTACCTGCAAAATGAGTTTATGATGATCTACATTTATTTCAACCACCGCCCTGTCGCACTTTGAATATTTAGCTGCATTATTAACAGCTTCTTTAAAAACCAGGAAGAAATCCCGGCGGGCTTCCATGTTTATGTTTACATTATTCACTGCTTCTTCAGCTATAAATTCCAGCTCAATATCTTTTGCTTCAAAAACATTGGTGGCAAACTCCCGCATACGGCCTACTACTTTATGCATACTGTCATTTGCCGGTTTTATAGCCCATACAATATCATCCATCGCTTCCATCATACGTTGTGAGTTATCGCTGATTTTGTTGATGTACTCACCGGTTTTCTGAACATCGGTATTGAGTTTGGCTTTCGCCATTGAGCTGAGAATGTTAATGGTGCTGAGCGTGCTTCCCATATCATCATGCAGATCTCTTGCTACCCTGTTCCGGATTTTTTCTACTGCCAGTATGCGTTTGATCCGAAGGCGGTGCATAGAATAAGCTATAATAGCCACAATGGTGAGCAAGGTTGAAACAAACCAGGCAGTTCTCCAGAAAGGCGGTTGAATATGGATGGAAATAGAGGCAATGTTTTTAGAACGAACCCCATCAATATTTTCGCAATACACTTCAAAAGTATATTTTCCCGGGGGTAGTAATGTAAAACTTACTGAGCCCGCACCATCTGCTTTTATCCAATCATCACTGATGCCTTTCATCCGGTAATAGTAAACAAGTTTTTCCCGTTGCAGGTAACTGAGCGAGCTGAAATTGATGGTGAATGAATTCTGATCGTTTTTCAACCGCATATAAGGTTGTTCCAATAAAGAATCAACCGGAAGATACCTGTTAAACAATTTAAAATCAGTAATAAGAACATCCGGAGGCCGGTTATCTATTTCATCAGTACCACCCTTGAACACGAGCAGGTTAGCACCACCGGCAAACATTAAATGATTATCAGCACTCAGATAATCTGCCTCACGTGTAATTCTTGCAACTGTTACCGCATCTTTTCTGCCATAAGGAGTAATGCGGTGATTCACCGGGTTATAACGGCAAAGACCATTGGCAGTAATCATCCACATATAACCCATATGATCTCTCCGTATGCGCATTAATGTATTTCCGGGCAAACCATCTTCAACCGTTAACCATTTTACCTTGCCGGTTTTTTTATAAATAAAATTCATGGCACCGGCTGCACAAATAATGACACTGTCGTTTAACTGCTCAATATCAAAAGCATTATTCTGAAAAAGATGATCACCATCTTCATTACCGGCTGCATAGTGATGCAGGATTTTCTCTCCCGTTTCATTTAAACAATACAAGCCGTCTCCTTCCAGTGCTACCCATATTAACCCCTGCTTATCAATAAAAACTTTACGAACAATAGTATTGAATTTCTGAACGGTTGTAAACGTAGCCCCATCATGTTTTATCAGGTGGCCACGTTGTGTACCAATCCACAAACTGTTTCCTGTGCCCGCAGTAATAAAACGAATGGTGGCATTTTCAGCTTCACTGAGTTGATGAAACGTGGAGGTTCTGGTGGCAGGATTATGGAGAATATAATTACCCGCCTGGCAACCGATCCAGATTAAACCATTTGCCTGCTGATGCAAAGTCCAGGTTTGACGGTACTGGTTATTACGGATTCTGTTAAAATCAGGAATGCGGGAATAGATCCCAGCTTCATATCGCTGAAATTTACGGTCCAATGTAAGCACACCATTGCCCCATGAGGATAACCAGTATTCACCTGTTTGCAATTGAAGAATATCAGTGATTTCATAAGCTGCCCCTTCTTTGGGAGAAAGAAAATAATTTTTAACATCCCAGCTGCGTCCTCCGCTGTTAAGAAAATACAAACCGTTATCTGTAGCTAACCATATGCCGCCATCACGGTCTTCCATCATTTGATAAACAGTACCGTATTGTATAAAGTCAACCTGGCGGTTGCTTCCTTTGGAAAAGAAGAACCGGTTCAAATCATTATCATAAGTGTATAGTGAGTTGGGGCCGTATAACCAAAGTTCCTTTCTTCTTGATTCAAAGAAGTGCCTGAGTTCCTGGTAACCGTCGTTTTCTGACAAACCGGCCGTATCTTTTAACATTGCGCCATCTTCTGAATAACACAGACGGTGATGTGCTGTATCCCAATGAAAAATCCAGTACCTGCGCTTGCTGTCAATATAAATTTCGGATGTAGACGGGTTTTGGGCGTAACGTTCAAGAATGGGATGCCGAATGGGGTTAAACTTTTGTGTATAGGTTTTGCCGGTTGCCACATCATACATAGCTAATCCACTATCTGCACAAGGAAACCAAAAACGATGGGTAACTGTATCTTCATACAAATGGGCAGTTGGCTTCCACCCTTCAGGCAAATGAAAACCGTCAAAATCAATAAATGCATCCTTTTGAGCATTGTACTTTAAGATGCCATACAGCCATACTGATAAATAAACCCCTCCTTTACTGTCCTTCCACAATTTCACTTCTCTTCGTAAGGGTAAAGGTCGTGCAGGCAGAATGTTCACTTTTCTGTATTGAAAATTAACCGTGTTAAACACCCCAACTTCGCCACGGTTCTGGAAATGAAGCCAGAGTTGATTTTTCTGAACACTTATAATTTTTACAAGGTCACTTACAGGTAAATCACCCTTGTCACTGGCTGATGAAAAACTTGTAAACCTGGCGCCATCAAAACGTTGTAATCCGTTAGAGGTACCAATCCAGATAAATCCTTTTTCATCCTGGTAGGTGGTGTACACCACATCTGAGTTAAGGCCAACACCATCCTCTGAAGCGATATGATTAAATGCAAAAGCCGTTTGCGATTCTGCATTTAAACAGCAAAACAAAACAGCGATGGTTAACAGGTATCTCATGTGTTAAACAAATCTAAACATCGTATTTGAAAAACAGGAAAGATGTTTGCAAAACCACATATTTATGTGATGGGGTTTGATGCAACATCCGTTTAACGCCGCATTTTACCGTTTACATGACTCAACCACTAAAAGCGGTGATGCAATTTCACACATTCATGCGATTGTTTTGCACCGGAAACGAAAGCATCTTTGTACTGTTAAACAAATCATCAAACAGGGAGGTTAACTCCCGCAAACCTTATCACAATGAAAAAATTATTCATCCTTGCAGTTAGCTTGATTGCTCTTACTGCCAACACAATTGCCGGTACCGACAATAAAATAATCTCCACTGTTCTTGCTAAAGGCGTGGTGTATGAAATGATTGTTGTAAATAACGACATTGATGTAGTACTTACCGAATCACCCGTTAATGAAATTATGGTTACCGGCGAAGAAGAAAGTGTAAGCCTTGTAAAACACCATGTAAAAAGAGGCGTACTTACCATCAGCAGCAAAATGGGCTCGCTGAAAGGTAAAGCCACTGTTTATATTTCTGTTTCCGGTCTTAAGAAACTGGAAGTGAACGGCAAATCAAAGATTGTATCACAAGGCAGCTTAAACAGCAAAAACCTGAAAGTAATTGTTAACGGCGAAGCAAAATTTGATTTAAAAAATAATGGTCAAATCATTTTTGAATCCGATGAAGATATTGATCTGAATTTTGAAAAGTGGATTGGAGAACAACCCCAGCCTGCTGCCATCATTGACAGCAGTTCCCTGAATAACGCCGACGCAGCTATGGATTCTTTAATGATACACCCGCAAGCCTGAGCACCTTATCAGTTATCCTTGAAAAAATCGGCCGGTCCTGCAAGACCGGCTTTTTTATTTTTCAACCAATACGGCAAAATCAACCATTGACATAACAACAATAACAATTCACATACTTATGCGATTGTACACCGGCCAACGGCACAATATCTTTGCATCATAAAACAACACTCAAACAAAAACCTTATCAGTCATGAAACAATTAATCATCATAGCAGTTAGTCTGCTCAGCTTCAACATAACAGCCGGTGCCGGCAGTGTTGACAATTGTATGTACAGGCACATTATTAAAGCAAAACACAGCTTTCAAAGCATCGTTATCAATAATGATATTGATGTGGTACTTACAGAGTGCCCGGATGCAGAAATTTATGTTGCAGGTGATAAAAAAGACATCGCAGCGGTATCCTACTTTGTTAAAAAAGGAATTCTTTACATTCAAAGTAAAAGCGGCTCCCTTAAAGGAAAAGTAACCGTACATGTTCCTGTAAGCCATTTACAACTGGTTGAAATTAACGGCAACTCCACCGTAACCAGCAATGGTACACTCAGCAGCCGTTTACTGAAAGTTGTAGTTAACGGGGAAGCAAAATTTGACATCAGAAGCTTTGGAAAAATCCTCGTAGAAGCTGACGAAAGTATTGATGTAAACTTTGAAGAGCAAAACAAACAGCATGTGCTTCCATTACATATTGACAGCGCTTCACTCCACGAAGCAGATCTGCAGATGGATGCAATGCTCCGGAAAAACATTTAACAGCAAGCAGGAAACAGATCACCTTTCATTCTCAGAAAACCGGCTCCGTAAAGCCGGTTTTTGCATTTCAATTCATCCGCTTTTATACACCATTCAATAAATAAAAAAAGCAATTCACATAGTTATGTGATTGCAGCAGGAAATGCAGGTTTTATCTTTACATCATAATTAAAAACAATGAAAGTACTGGCATTATCACTCACATTTACTGCGCTGTTTACCATCGCTTATAAGGATGCAGCTGTGGCAATGCCTTGCTATAAAACTTATAAAATTGTTGGAGGCAGCAGCAAGAACATACAGCAAAAACAAGTTGCAGCCACCAGGCAGAGTAAAAACGAAATGCAGCAAACAACAGCAGAAATTTTCGATTCAATGATGTACCCTTTAATGGCTTTGTAAATTCATCATTAATCATAAACTCCTTATCATTCTTCTATAATTTCTCTCTCTTAAAATGGCAACAACAGGCCGCCCCGTAAGGCGGCTTTTCTTTTTTTACTTATCTTTCAGCCTCTTTAACGGTTGCCTGCTACAAACATTTATTAGTTTATGCCCACATCAGCAGGTTTTAAGCAATTCAACGATCTGGTTGGACTCAAATTCCAACTGTATAACAGTTTATTTACATCACTCCCCTTTCATCGTATTGAAAAAACGGGGATACTGTTGTCGCTTCTTTTAAATAACTGTGAGGAAGGCTTCCGTAAAAAACAAAGCCCCTCACAAATCATTGACGATTTTTTTTCAAAACATACAGAGTACATCCGTGAAGAGGAAAAGCTGGACCTGCTTTTTAGATTTGTTCAATATGTAGAACGGCAGGTTGTATTGTTTGATGCTTTAGAAGATGCTGCTTTTACACAGGTGAATGATATGCAGGGCAGCGGCACTTTAAAACAACTTTCAGTAGAGCTGCAGAAAAACAACTTTGATAAAGACATGCTGGAAAAACTCCGTCAGTTCTGCATACGCATTGTACTCACGGCTCATCCCACACAATTTTACCCCGGCAGTGTACTGGGCATCATCAACGATCTTGCTAAAGCAATTGCTGATGATAATATCACAGCCATTAATCAGTACCTGCAGCAGTTGGGTAAAACGCCTTTTCTTAAAAAACAAAAGCCCACACCTTATGATGAAGCCATCAGCCTCATCTGGTATCTTGAAAATGTATTTTATGCTGCCACAGGAAGGGTGATCAGCTATCTCAAAAAAAATAATGAAGAACTGCTCAACCATCATCCCGTAGTACAATTAGGTTTCTGGCCGGGCGGAGATAAAGATGGTAACCCGTTTGTAACAAGCAGTATAACCTTAAGTGTGGCCGATGCACTCCGCAGTTCCATCATCAAGTGTTATTACATGGATGTGCGCAGGCTCAAACGCCGGTTAACATTTGAAGGAGTGGAACAGCCATTGGTTGAACTGGAAAAGAAATTATACAACAACATCTTTATTCCGGGACAACGCACCGGTTTAACCAAAGAAGAAATTATAGAAACACTGCAACAGATACGCCAAACCATCATTTACCATCACAATAGCTTGTTTGTACATCTTGTAGAAAGCTTAATAACCAAAGTAGAAACCTTTGGTTTACATTTTGCCACATTAGATGTAAGACAGGAAAGCAGTGTACACGGAAAGGTTTTACATGCACTCCTTAACAAAGGGCATCAACTGCAACTACTCAAAACAGAAGACTATCTTAAAACAGAAGCAGCAGAAGATGCAACGGTAAAAGATACGTTAGATACCATTGCTGCCATCAAAACCATTCAGCAGCACAACGGTGAGCAGGGTTGCCATCGGTACATCATCAGTCAATGCCAGACGGCTGAAAATGTATTGGAAGTAATGGAACTGTTTCTGCAAAGCGGATGGAACAAAGACGAACTGAATATTGATATTGTTCCGCTGTTTGAAACAATTGACGATTTACGCAATGCAGGCAAAGTGATGCATGCATTATATACACATCCTGCGTATCGCTCCCACCTGCTTAAAAGAAAAAACAAGCAAACGATCATGCTCGGCTTTAGTGATGGCACAAAAGATGGTGGTTATCTCATGGCCAACTGGAGTATTTATAAAGCCAAAGAAGAGCTCAGTGCAGTGGCAGAGCAATACAATATTGAAGTGGTGTTTTTTGACGGCCGTGGTGGCCCTCCTTCCCGTGGCGGTGGTAAAACGCATAAGTTTTATGCAAGTATGGGCCGTAACATCAGCGGTAACGAAATTCAATTAACCGTACAGGGACAAACGGTGAGCAGCAACTACGGCACTATAGATGCGGCGCAGTACAATATGGAGCAATTGATTAATGCAGGCATCACCAATCAATTATACAACAGTCATAAAACCATTCTTACTGAAGCGGAAGAAAAACTGCTTTATCAATTAGCAAGTGTGAGCTATGATAAATATGCCGCTTTAAAAAATCATCCCGGCTTTATGGACTATCTCAGTCATGTAAGTCCTTTGCGTTATTACAGCGATACCAATATCGGTTCCAGGCCCGCTAAACGAAGCAGCGGCTCCAGGTTAACATTAAAAGACCTGCGTGCCATTCCTTATGTGGGCAGTTGGGCACAACTCAAACAAAACGTTACGGGTTATTATGGCGTGGGCACAGCACTTAAAGCCATGCAGGAGCAGGGATATTGGCCCGAGTTACAAAAACTGTATAAGGAAAGTCTGTTCATACGCACCTTGCTGGGCAATTGCGAAATGTCGCTCAAAAAATGTTTCTTTCCGCTTACGGCCCATTTAATGAACCATCCGCAGCATGGTGAAATCTGGAACATGATTCATGATGAGTATCAACTCACCCGGCAAATGGTATTGCAACTGAGCGGACATACAGAACTGATGGAAGAATATCCTGTAGAACAACTTTCCGTACAAATGCGGGAACGGATTGTATTACCACTGCTCACCATACAGCAGTATGCCATTGCTACACTGCGGCAAATGCAGGAGCAACTCATTAACTCACCACAGCAGCAGGTGTATGAAAAATTAATCATGCGTTGCAGCTTTGGAATTATTAATGCAGCAAGAAACTCGGCGTAGGGATAAACCAATTATAAAAAAGAAAGTAACAGCAGATTGAGCATATAAATGATAAAAATCAAAAAAGCATCCCAGGCAAGTAAAAAGCGTTTTCCCCTGGCCTTATAGCTCAACCCGATGATAACAACTGCCGTCATGAGTATAACACTAAAGGCAGATACAAGGTGAATATCTGAGGCATCTTTTAACAACAAACCCTTGGTATAAAACAAATCATCGACTGCCAGGATAAACACATTAAATATGTTACTACCTAGCAGATTGCCTACCGCCATATCAATAGAGCCGGAACGGACTGCAGCAATAGAAACTGCCACTTCAGGTAAAGATGTGGACAGCGCCAGAAAAAAAGTTCCTACAAAGGATGCTTTTAATCCACTCATTTCTGCAATATGCTCTGCAAAGTAGGGCAAAGCCAAAGCTGCAGCAATGATAACCAAAGCAAGAAACAGGTAACGTGCAACTACAGCACGAAGGGTTAATGAACTTTTAACAAAATGCATACTCTGTACAGAATCTGACAGATGATGCTGTTCATTTTTGTAAATGATTCTTACAGACGCAAAATATACAAGGATGAAAACAATACTTGAAAAACCAATCCACGGCGCAAGATAGATATCGTCCGGAAGAAACAGCGCTAAGCCTGCAAGTGCAATTAACACAATTCCTAATGCTGCATTAAGCATATGTGTAGGTGATGCAACACCGGAAAGTGATTTTTTTCCGGGAATAAATGCATCCAGCATAGCCAGAATGCCCAAATTAAATGCACAACTTCCAAAAACATCACCTGCTGCCAGATCCGGAGATTGAACAATTGCAGACGAACTGATTCCAACCATAAGTTCCGGCAAGGATGTTACAGAAGCCATTAATATCAAACCGATCCATCCTTTACTAAGCCCGGTTTTTTCAGCCAGTACATCCCCATAAAAAGTAAGTCTTTTACCGGCTAAAAAAATAACGATAGCACAGAGAATAAAACCAGATACCATCAACATAATGCAGCTGTTTACTTTAAAGATAGCATATGGCTGCTAAAGACGATCATCTAATAATTTATCAATGATTACAACTCAACGAGCCCATCGCCATGGTTCGTGTCCCCACGAACTACCTCTCACTTTAAGTAAACAAGTTAATTAAACTCATTCTCTCTTATCCTTCCGGGATTTTTCACTCCGCCGTTACAGCAAACTCTTTGAAAGAGAACTATGGCTTCGTTCAAAATGACGGCTGGGCATTATGAAAAGCTCCTGCGCATAGGATTCTTCACACTTTCACTTTCGATACCTCTCAAATAACCAGAGTGTCGTCATATCGAGGAAGGAGACATCTCATAAATTTAGGAATGGCCAAGTTTTATAAAAATTATAAAAACCGCATTTCATCATACTGTGGCACATAAGATGCACAAAAAAATTCATCTGCAATTCATCACAGTAGTACAAAAGCCCTATCAAGGCTCAATCCGAAAACCTGGCTGTATATTGGTTTTCGGGGCCCTTTTTGGTTACTTTTTTGGCAAACAAAAAGTGACAACAAGAAAACTTATTTTTGCCCCTCAATTTTCACCCATGAGTAAAGTTAAAGTAGGCCTGGTGCAAATGAGTTGTACCGCTAATAAAGAAGAGAACCTGCAAAAAGCAATTACAAAAACAAGAGAAGCAGCAGCTAAAGGTGCACAGATCGTTTGCCTGCAGGAACTCTTTACTTCGCTCTATTTCTGCGATGAAGAGAATTATGACAACTTTCTGCTGGCAGAAGCCATCCCCGGTCCAAGTACAGATGCATTAAGTGTAGTTGCCAAAGAACTCGGCGTGGTAATCATTGCTTCCCTGTTTGAAAAACGTACACAGGGTTTATACCACAATACCACCGCTGTGCTGGATGCTGATGGAACCTATCTCGGCAAATACCGCAAAATGCATATTCCGGATGACCCGGCGTACTACGAAAAATTTTACTTTACACCCGGTGATTTGGGATACAAAGTATTCAAAACAAAATTTGCAACCATCGGCATTTTAATTTGCTGGGATCAATGGTATCCTGAAGCGGCACGCATTACTTCACTCATGGGTGCGGAGATTTTATTTTATCCCACCGCCATCGGCTGGGCTACATCGCAGGATGAAGCAACCAATACAGAGCAATACAATGCCTGGCAAACCATTCAACGCAGTCATGCCGTAGCTAACGGTGTGCATGTGGTAAGTGTAAACCGTGTGGGCCTTGAACAAAACGGTGCTATGAAATTCTGGGGTGGCTCGTTTGTAAGTAATCCCTTCGGCACATTACTTTATAAAGGTTCACATGATGCAGAAGAAGTGCATGTAGAAGAACTGGATCTTACCAAAAGCGACCGCTATCGTACACACTGGCCGTTTTTGAGAGACAGAAGAATTGATTCCTATCAACCCATTACCAAACGATTTATTGATGAAGATTGAAATGTTCATGGTTGATAGCAATACCATCAATCATCACCAATAAACTATGAACCATGAACTATTCACTATGAACTCAAAACTTACTCCCAAACAATCAGGCTACTATTTCCCCGCTGAATTTGCACCGCATGTTGCCACCTGGCTCAGCTGGCCGCACAAAGAAGCAAGCTGGCCGGGAAAGATTCATACCATTTTTCCTTACTATGCTCAGTTTGTAAAAGAATTAACCAAAGGAGAACTGGTGCGTATTAATGTGGCGGATGAAGCCATGAAACAATTTGCATTGACACATCTGCAAAAAGCAGAAGTGGATCTGAGTAAGGTTGAATTCTTTTTTCATCCCACCAACGATGCCTGGTGTCGTGATCATGGACCTGCATTTCTGATTAACCCCAATGCGGAGCAAAAGAAAGTAATTGTGGATTGGGGTTACAATGCATGGGGCGGCAAGTATCCACCTTTTGATCTGGACGATGTGATTCCTACATTGATTGGTAAGCATTACAACATTCCAGTGTACCATCCCGGCATTGTAATGGAAGGTGGCTCGGTGGAGTTTAACGGAAAGGGAACTTTAATGACTTCAACAGCCTGTTTGTTAAACCCCAACCGCAATCCACACTTGAATCAATCGCAGATAGAAGAATACCTGATGAACTATTACGGAGTGGAGCAAATTTTATGGATTGATGAAGGCATCGTAGGAGATGATACTGACGGACATATTGACGATACCGTTCGTTTTGTAAACGAAGACACCGTATTAACAGTGATTGAAGAAAATAAAAATGATGAGAATTACGAGTTGCTTCAACACAATTTAAAGCAGTTGAAAGAAATGCGCCTCAGCAACGGCAAACAATTGAATATTTTTGAATTACCAATGCCGGATGAATTAGTATATGAAGACCAGCGCCTCCCCTGCTCTTATGCTAATTTTTACATTGCCAATCAATCTGTGATCGTTCCAACCTTCCGTTGCGACAAAGACGATAAAGCTTTACAAATCATTCAGCAATGTTTTCCTGAACGGGAAGTGGTGGGTATTGACTCCACTGAAATCATTTGGGGATTGGGTAGTTTTCATTGCTTAAGCCAGCAGGAGCCGATGGTGTGAGCAAATGGAATTGTGATGGAATATAAAGACGAAGTTTGGCGATTTTTTGGGGAAAGGCGACATGAAAAGCAAAAGCGACATGTCGCCTTTTGTAACATTACAATCTGAAAAGGCGACATGACATAACATGAGAATCAATGATTTGTAAAATTTGGAAATGTAGGGAGTGGCGCATAATTTAGTGTTGGTGGCAATGCTGTTTGACACACCCTAATATGGCTAAACTTATTCTGACAGTATTTATATCTTTATTTTTGACACAGGTTTTTGGACAGCTTAAACCAAAAGGAACATTCATTGGAGCAGTACCTATGACCCACTGTTGTAGTCCGGACAAACCGCAATATAAATGGTATCATTTATCAGAGTTGACATTTAAGGGCGACAGTGTTTACTTAGAGCAATCACCTATTGCCATATACAAAAACGACACAATATTTTCAGCATCAGATGGTGGCTTTTATTCTTACGCTGGGAAACTCAGAATTTATAAAGGACACACATTTGCAGACTTGACACTTTTATCGTGTGACTACTGCCCAAATCAATTTATAAAATTCATTCCTCCTAAACTTGTGAAAGACCCCGACTCAACACAAACGAATTTTTCTGACACAGTGACGACCATAGTTGAGCCGCCAATGATTGAAAATACCTACATAAAATATAAAGCTATGTTGCTTGAGAAAACACAAAGCCCAAGCACACTATTACTTAACGGAATACTTTATAGACGTCTAAAGAAGCAATAGCACATGCCACCAACAAATGCATTTGTGTTATGTCGGCGGACTGATAACGCCGCTTCAACTGTGTGCTACTATCAGCTTCTGCCCCAGTCCGACGTTATAAATTGAGCGATTGAATAAACAATGAACTTTTGTATTTTACATCAGCATTTGTACCAGGCAGACGGATTTCAAATTCCGCCACAAACACAAATGCTTTAACGTTAGGCACAATAGTAAAGACCATCACGTTTCAAAACAACTTTTATGAGACAAGAATTTAACCAAATTTATGACAACCTTTTTGCCGACTATCTTTATGACACCGATATTCGTCGACGCCGCCCATTAAGATATAATGAATTCGACTTAGCAAGAATTATTCGGAGAGCTATAGACCGTGCAGACTCAAGAGGACTGTTAAGACCTGATGCAAAATATTTTCTCCTTGTCAATTTTCATCATCTCATTGTTAGACCGATGATTGAAAGTAATACATATCGTGGCTCTGTTGAACCTGAGAGAAATTTAATTAGTTTGGAACAAGCAATAGAATCAGACATACAAACCATTGTAAACACAAGTATAGAAAATGGAGGACCTGAATTAAATACAAATGAAAATCAGATAAGTGGACATCAAATTATGGCAACAATTGACCGCATTTGGAAACAATTAAAAACAACAGCATTTGACATCTGGGGGTAATAATATGAGCGATAAAAAAGATGCAGTAAACATTGGAGTTACTTTGAGTACTCAACTTATTGCAGCGTCATTAGCTATGATAGCTGTTGTGGGAACATTTGCTGCGTTTGTGATAGATAAAAGAAATGTTGGATGGGGTTATTATTTAATCGCTGGTGGAGCATTCTTTTCATTTGTAATTAGTATTTTTTTAGGTGGCAAAGGGATTGACAAAGCAAGAAAAGATGGATTTGCCAGCAATTGGAATTTGGCAAATACAAAAAGCTATTTTAATAGACAAGCATTATTTTGCTTATTAGGAATTGTACTTTTTATTTTCAGTGTTTTCTTCGGAAAAGAAAAAGATGATGGCTTAAAAAACAAAGTTGACTCCTTGGAAAAACAGCTATTGCAATTGCATCTTTCCGATTCTTTGAACAGAATTAAAATATTTGATTTAGAAATAAAAGTTGACAGCCTGCAAAAAAAGAAGTGCGACACATCCTCACAGATAAAGTACAAATACTTACGACAAGGAAGTAAAACAATCATTCAGTATTTTGATTCAACTGGCACTCTTTATAACAGAATAAATCAGTAAGGGCAGCATTGAACTACTGTGCCTAACATTGGTATTGCCAATAGTGGGGCTGGACATTGGAGCAATCAGCAGCGGTAATTCTGCTGTACTGTGGTTCGGGGCTTGACGAATAAAGCCTGGCTTTAGTTCTTAATATTTAACTTTATCAAAAAGCCAGGCAGCGGTTCCGGCGGACGAACATAAAATTCCCCACCATCGGCAATACCTGCTCGTTATAAATAATACATGCTGCTTAGGCCCGTCACTTTAAATTACTATTATAACTACAAAATATTTAGCCCACAGACTTACGCAACCTCTTACAAAAAACCCTCTGTAAAAACAGAGGGTTTACGATTGATTGCTTTATGTATATCGGGAACAAAAAAACGTATTGATTAAAATTTGTACACTACCGCAAGAATAAAACTCACAGCACTTTTTTGATTTAAAATTCCCTTTGAATCAAAATAAACAGGGTCTGCAGCACTTTCATATCTCAGTTCGGGAATAATGGTAAAGCCTTCTACTTTAAAGTTGGCAGAAAGGGTGTTGGCTAAAATTCCGGTTCCCAAGCCTTTCACACCTTTATCATCATTAAAATATTCGCTGCGGAGTGTTAAACCAAAAGCAGCAGTGGGGTCATAGTTGAAGTAACCGGCAAAACCATACCAGCTTTGTCCATCTGCATTCTTATCGCCATCCCAACCCTGTGAACGATTGAGCGTACCATTGATGCCGATATTGAATTTGCTGCTTACGGCATAAGTACCTACCAGGTCAAACTGGTTTACAATGGAAGTATCAGGAGCTTTACCACCCACATAGTTGAGATAGAATTTCAGTTTATCAGTAGGCGCAATGCTGTATTGGGCAATTAAAAACTTTTTATTGATTTGATCAGTGGGAGGAATGCGGAAATCAGTCGCATTGCTCACACCCACCATAAAGGTGCTCTTACCTTTAGCATATTCAGC
Source organism: Lacibacter sp. MH-610 (assembly GCF_045780045.1). Classification (NCBI taxonomy): domain Bacteria; kingdom Pseudomonadati; phylum Bacteroidota; class Chitinophagia; order Chitinophagales; family Chitinophagaceae; genus Lacibacter; species Lacibacter sp. MH-610. The sequence continues at coordinate 1,992,570 of NZ_CP116002.1, read as the reverse complement.
CTTCAAACCTGTATGTGTGAACGGACCGTTGGTGAACATATAGCTCATGCTGTAGTTACGGTTCAGTTGCGGATCTACCAGCTCATAACCCACATGCGTAGCCCAGGCACCTGCGGTGAATTTTAAATCTTTGGCTGGAGAATAACTTACATACGCCTGTTTAACAGCAGCAAAAATGCCTGTTTCATTATAAGAGAATTCTGTAGCACGTGTACCAAATCCAAGATCAAGCACAGCGCCTACTTTAGAACCTGTATGCTCTAGTTTGACAGAAGCCATACCTAATGAAAATGCATTTTGACTATTGGTAAAACTGGTTCTGTTGTTACCGGCCTGTTTTTTAAAATCATAACGGTAATACACATCAGCCGAACCGGAAATGGTGAGCGCCGGTTTTTTTTCTTCAGGGGGTGTTTCCGTTTTTTCTTCTGTGGGAGGAGCAACTGTTTGGTTTGATGCTACGCTGTTTTCCTGCGAATAAACGAAGAGAGTTGTGCACAGGGCGAATCCTGTTGCAAAGATTTTTTGTAACATTGTAATAGATTTTAAGTGTTAATAAGGGTACAGCAGATGTGTTGCGCCAACAACTCATCATAATGCTGTACCTTTTTTATTAAGAATGTTTGGAAAATAAAATTTCAGCAACCACTTGCCCGCCAGGACAGTGATTATAAGTAATTGCTGAAATGTAAGATTGTTGTTTTGAAATTTTACTCAGAAATGAGCTCGCTGGCTTCTTCTTCTTTCATCTGACCATTCTTTGCCACCAGCAATGTTCCCTGTAAATACTTTTCATTGTGTTGTGTAGCATCCAGGCCAAGTACTTCTTCTTCTTCAGTTACACGCAATGGCAGTATAAAGTTGATGAACCGGAAGATACCGTAGCTCATTGCAAAACTGTAAGAAACCACAATGAGCAATGCTTTTACCTGTGTAAAGAAGAATTCAAAATTACCGTAGAACCAGCCATCGTTACCTGCAGCGTTTACTGCTTTGGTAGCTAATAAACCGGTCATGAGCATCCCTACCATACCACCAATACCATGACAGGGGAATACATCCAATGTATCGTCTAATTTTGATTTTTGTTTGTAGTACACGGCTATATTGGAAATGATAGCAGCAACAACACCCACAAATATACTTTGAGGAATCGCTACAAAACCGGCAGCCGGTGTAATTGCAACCAATCCAACTACTGCGCCGATACAAAAGCCAAGTACAGAAGGTTTTTTACCACGCAAAACATCAAAGAACATCCAGCTTAAACCGGCTGCGGCTGCGGCAGTATTGGTTGTAGCAAAAGCAGAAACTGAAAGTGCATTGGCACCTAAAGAGGAACCTGCATTAAAACCAAACCATCCAAACCATAAAAGACCGGTACCGATTAATACATAAGGTACATTGGCAGGAGGAATTTCCTTTTGTTCTTTATGAACAATACGGCGCTTTAATACAAGAGCCCCTGCGAGTGCTGCACAACCTGCAGAAATATGTACTACGGTTCCACCGGCAAAATCAAGAACACCCCACTTAAACAGGAAGCCATCAGGATGCCAGCTCCAGTGTGCTAAAGGTGCATACACCAGCAAACTGAACATTACAGTAAAAAGGATATACGAAGTAAAACGGATACGCTCTGCTACAGCACCCACTACAAGACCGGGTGTGATGATTGCAAACATCATCTGGAACAATGCAAACAAGGCCAGTGGTATGGAAGGTGCTAAACTCCATGGAGCTCCTGACGTAACATCTTTAAAGAACAGGAACGTAGAAGGATCTCCTATAAAACCGCCCACAGATTTTCCAAAAGCCAGGCTAAAACCGACTACTACCCAAAGTACACCCACAATACCGGCAGCAACCACGCTCTTCATCATGGTTGAGATTACGTTTTTGCGGTGCACCATACCTCCGTAAAAGAAGGCCAGTCCGGGAGTCATTAAAAATACAAGAGCTGTGGCTACAATAATCCACGCAATATCTGCTGAGTTGTAAACTCCTGCTTTGTCTTCGAAATTAGATGCTGCCGGAATGAATAGTGAAGCGATTGCAACACCCGCCAGAATCAGAAATGGCGCAATTTGTCTTGCTGAAATTTTCTTAATCATAGTTGGTAAGTTTTTAGTGGTCGTTTACATTTAATTTTTTATAATAAATAAATGCAATAGCAAAATATGAATATTAATTTTAGATTAATTCACTTTTATTACACATTACAGTAATTAATATTTATCTGAAAATAATTACACATACTCACCTAAAAGCAAGAAAGTCAGTGATTTATGAACAATCACTGACTTTGGATAGAATGAAAACAGAAATAAGAAAACTAAATTTCCTGAAGGCTCAAATGGGTGGCAGCCTCTTTGGCTTCAAGTAAAGAACTGCCGCTCAAATACTCATCTACTTTTCGGGCACATTCACGGCCTTCGCTGATGGCCCATACCACCAGGCTTTGGCCACGGCGCATATCGCCGGCAACAAACACTTTATTAATGGAAGTTTTATATTCTTTTTCGGAGGCTTTTACATTTTTCCGCTCATCTAACTCAACACCTAACTGCTCCAATAACCCGTTGATCTGTGGATTGGTAAAACCCATGGCCAGTAATGCCAGCTCACAGGGTATGATACGTTCACTTCCCTCCCGCTCCACAAAAGAAGAAGGTCGGTCATCTTCACTGCTCTTCCATTCCAGGTCCACAATCTTTAACGCTTTCAAATGTCCGTTTTCATCCCCGATAAATTCTTTGGTGGCAACAGCCCATTTTCTGTCTGCACCTTCTTCATGTGATGAGGATGTTTTCAACGTCATCGGATAAGATGGCCATGGCATAAAAGCAGTTCGGTCTTTGGGCGGCATTGGTAACAATTCAAACTGTGTTACACTTGCTGCTTTATGACGGTTGCTGGTACCTACACAATCGCTGCCGGTATCACCACCACCAATCACCACTACATGTTTATTGGTTGCTAAAATATCTTCACTGAAAACATTGCTTTCAATATTGGCATTGGCGAATGGATCTGAATTCGCATTCCGTTTGTTTTGCTGCTTTAAAAACTCCATGGCAAAATGAACACCCTTTAATTCTCTGCCAGGTATATTCAAATCCCTGGGCACGGTTGAACCACCGGCTAAAACAATCGCATGAAATTCACGTAACAGATCATTGACACTTACATTCACACCTACGTTTGCATGACACTTAAATGTAACACCCTCTTCTTCCATCAACTTTATTCGTCTGTCAACTACCCATTTCTCTAATTTAAAATCAGGAATACCATAACGCAACAATCCACCAGGCTGCTCATCACGTTCAAATACTGTTACGGTATGACCGGCATAATTCAATTGTGCAGCAGCCGCTAATCCTGCAGGTCCACTACCCACCACTGCTACTTTCTTTCCCGTACGTTTGTTGATCTTGCGTGGCTGCACCAATCCTTTATCAAAAGCGATTTCAATAATGTGCTTTTCGATTTCTTCAATAGCAATTGCAGGCTGATTGATGCCCAGCACACAGGCTGTTTCGCAAGGAGCCGGACATATTCTTCCGGTAAACTCAGGAAAGTTATTGGTGGATGAAAGAATTTCATAGGCTTCTTTCCATTCCTTACGATACACTGCATCATTGAACTCAGGTATTACATTACCCAGCGGACAACCGCTATGACAAAACGGAACACCGCAGTTCATACAACGTCCACTCTGTTGATTTAATTTTTCATCAGAGTAACGATGTATAAATTCCTTATAATCGTTAACACGCTCTTCCACACTTCTTTTGGAAGGAAGTTCTCTAGTGAATTCTAAAAATCCGGTTGGTTTACCCATGAAAAAGTTTATCGTTTAAAGCTTTTTGTTTTTTGTTACCAGCGTTATTGCTGCTATTAAACTTATGTTGTGTCACTCACTTCATCGTTCAGTAATTCTATTGAGCACCCACCCCTATCAATCATTCTCCATGTTTAAGACCCTGCCGCCCCTCCAGGGAGGGGATAAACTTGCTTTCAATTTTAATCTCACTTCATTAATCCGCATTATTTAATCAATCAATCAAAACTTTCAAGCTCTAAAGCCCCCCTTCGGAGGGGTTTGGGGAGGCTTTACACTTTTGCTTTCACACCACTTCCCTTTGCTTGCACCACTTTTTTATAATCTCTTGGAAACACTTTTACAAAATGCTGCAATTGATTTTCAAAATCATTCAAAACAAATTTTGCAACAGCGCTTCCTGTGTATTGCAAATGTTTTTCAATCATCTGTTTTAACAGCACTGCATCTTCCTCACTCACGGGGTCAAGGTCAACCATTTCTTTGTTGCAGTTGGTTGCAAACTTTCCTTTTACATCATACACATAAGCAATACCGCCGCTCATACCTGCTGCAAAATTTCGTCCGGTATCACCCAGCACCACAACAGTTCCACCGGTCATGTATTCACAACCATGGTCGCCCACACTTTCCACCACTACATTGGCGCCGGAGTTGCGTACTGCAAAACGTTCACCTGCTTTGCCACGAATGAATGCTTCACCACTGGTAGCGCCATAGAACGCCACATTGCCAATGATGATATTTTCTTCAGGATTATAAGTTGCCGATTTATCAGGATAGATGATGAGCTTGGCACCACTTAATCCCTTGCCGAAATAATCATTGGCATCACCTTCCAGCTCATGTGTAATTCCTTTTGTATTGAAGGCTGCAAAACTTTGCCCAGCTGTGCCTTTGAATTTGAAATGAATCGTATCATCAGGCAATCCTTCTCCACGATAAATCTTGGTGATTTCATTTGAAAGGATTGTACCTGTAGTACGATCGGTATTAATGATATTGAACGAAGCTGACACTTTTTGTCTGCTTTGCAATGCAGGTTGTGCAGCTTCTAATAATTTCCAATCCAGCACTTTTGTTAACTCATGGTCCTGCTCTTCACAATTGTACAAAGGTGTGTAAAGTGATGCAGGTTCTTTGTAAAGTATCGGCGATAAATCCAGCTTGCTGAATTTCCAGTGTTGAATATTTTCTCTCACTTCCAAACATTCTACTTGGCCAATCATTTCATTGACTGTTCTGAAACCAAGTTCTGCCATGATCTCTCTCAACTCTGCAACAAGGAATCTGAAAAAGTTCACCACATGATCTGCATTACCGGTAAAACGTTTTCTCAATTCAGGATCTTGCGTTGCTACACCAACAGGACAAGTATTCAAATGACACTTACGCATCATGATACAACCTTCCACCACCAATGCAGCCGTGGCAACACCCCACTCTTCAGCACCAAGCAATGCTGCAATGGCAATATCCCTTCCTGTTTTCATTTGTCCATCTGCCTGCACTACTACCCTGCTTCTCAATTTATTTTTCACCAATGTTTGATGTGTTTCTGCCAAACCTAATTCCCATGGCAAGCCAGCATGCTTGATAGATGAAACAGGTGATGCACCTGTACCACCATCATGACCGCTGATCAATACCACATCAGCTTTTGCTTTGGTAACACCGGCAGCAATCGTTCCAACTCCTGCTTTACTCACCAGTTTTACATTGATGCGTGCAGCACGGTTGGCATTCTTCAGATCAAAAATCAATTGTGCCAGATCTTCAATGGAATAAATATCATGATGTGGTGGTGGTGAGATCAAACCAACTCCCGGTGTACTATGTCTTGTTTTACCAATCCACTCATCTACTTTATGACCGGGCAATTGTCCACCTTCGCCCGGCTTTGCACCCTGTGCCATTTTAATTTGCAATTCATCTGCTTCTGTTAAGTATAAACTAGTAACACCAAAACGTGCTGAAGCAACCTGTTTGATAGCACTACGCATGCTATCGCCATTCTCCATTTTTTCATAACGGCGTTCATCTTCACCTCCTTCACCTGTATTGCTTTTACCACCGAGACGATTCATAGCAATCGCCAATGTTGTATGTGCTTCCCAACTGATGGAACCAAAACTCATAGCACCTGTTGCAAAACGCTTGTAAATATTTTCAGCAGGTTCTACTTCGTCAATCGAAATAGATGGACGGTTCCGTTTGAATTCCAGCAAACTTCTGAGTGTAGCTGCTTTTTCACTCTGGTCATTAACTGCTTTGGAATATTTTTTAAACGTAACGTAGTCATTCATTCTTGTTGAATATTGCAACAGGTGAATTGTGGTGGGATTGAATAAATGAAACTCACCTTTACGTTTCCATTGATAGATTCCACCTACCGGCAAACGATTCACCGGAATATCTTTTCTGCTGAACGCAAACCAATGCTTTACCAATGCTTCTTTGGCAATTTCTTCCAGTCCTATACCTTGTATACGACTTGTTGCACCTGTGAAATATTTATCTACTACTTCCTGGTTCAAACCAAGTATCTCAAATATCTGTGCACCCTGGTAAGATTGCAAAGTGGAGATGCCCATCTTGCTGAATACTTTCAGCATTCCATCACAAACAGCTTTGATATAATTATATCGCAGTTCATCCCATTGAAGATCTGTTTGTAATTGGCCATTCACTTTCATATTACGAATGCTGGCCAATGCCAAATAAGGATTGATAGCAGTTGCACCAAATGCGATCAAACAGGCGAAGTGATGCACTTCCCACACATCACCAGCTTCCACTACTATTCCTACTTCGCCACGCAATCCTTTTCGGATTAAATGATGATGAACAGCCGCAGTTGCAAGCAATGATGGAATATTTGCATGATCGCTGTCAACAGCACGGTCACACAAAATCAACACTTCAAAACCATCATGCACCGCATCTTCTGCGTAACGACACAAGCGCTCCAACCCTTTCTTTAAGGAATCAGGTTTACCATCTGCACGGAAATACGTTTGCAATGTCTTTGCCTGGAACTTACCTGTATCAATGCTTCGTATTTTTTCAAGTTCAGTACTTGTAAGAATCGGATGTTTCAATGCTACTGTATGACAATGCATTGGATCTTCCTGCAAAAGGTTTCCGTTATTACCAACAAATGCTGCCAAACTCATCACCATCCGTTCACGAATAGGATCAATGGGCGGATTGGTTACCTGTGCAAACAATTGCTTGAAGTAAGAAGACAAATGCTGAGGCTGATCACTTAATACAGCCAACGGAATATCAGTGCCCATAGAACCAATAGGTTCTTTCCCATCCAATGCCATGGGTTTGATGATGGTTTCAATATCTTCTGTTGAGTAACCGAATGCTTTTTGATATTTCAAAATACTTTCATCACTCAGGTGTGTAAAAGCAACACGTGGCTCAGGCAATTCTTCCAAACGAATTTTATTTTGATTCAGCCAGTCGCCATATGGTTTTTGGGAACATATCTTCTCTTTCAATTCTTCATCACTGATAATTCTACCCTGCTCCATATCCACCACAAACATTTTACCCGGGTGCAGACGACCACGTTTTATAACGGTTGAAGGATCAACAGGCAGCACACCACTTTCACTCGCCATGATCACTCGATCATCATTCGTGATGCAATAACGTGATGGACGAAGACCATTTCGATCAAGTGTAGCTCCGATCATTTTACCATCAGTAAAGGAAATAGAGGCCGGCCCATCCCAAGGTTCCATAATGGACGCATGATATTCATAGAATGCTTTTTTCACCGGATCCATTTGATCATTACCGTCCCATGCTTCAGGAATGAGCATCATCATTACATGCGGCAGACTTCTTCCGGTCATGGTAAGCAATTCAATCATGTTATCCAAACAGGCTGAATCACTCTGACCGCTTGTTACAATCGGCAGCAACATTTCCATTTCCTCTTTAGAAAAGTTGGGCGATGTAAAACCATGTTCGCTTGATTTCAACCAGTTCAAATTTCCCTGCAGTGTATTGATCTCACCGTTATGTGCAATGTATCGGAATGGTTGTGCCAGCTTCCATGATGGAAAAGTGTTGGTAGCAAAACGACTGTGTACCAAACCAAAAGCACTCACCACACACTTATTATTCAAATCAGGAAAATAACCACGAACCTGGCCGCTGGTTAATTGTCCTTTATACACAACTGTTTTATAGGAAAGCGATGCAATGTAAAAACCAATTGCATCCTTCTTTACAGTACTGTTGATGAGATGAGTTGCATGATTCCGCAATACAAACAACTTACGTTCAAACTCATCTGGATTGTTGATATGATCAGGACAGGCAACAAACACATGTTCCATCTCCGGCTCCACACTCAATGCTGTTGGGCCAATACCATCAGGGTTTACAGGAACCTTTCTGTAAGTAAGAATTTCCAATCCCAGCTTTTCAGCAGTACGGTTGAAAATATCCCGGCATTCTTCCCGAAGTTTAATTTCCTTGGGTAAGAAAATAACACCCACCCCATATTTACCAAAAGAGGGAAGGTGAACACCCATCTTCAAACACTCTTCAAAAAAGAATTCATGCGGTGTTTGAATCATGATACCGGCACCATCACCTGTATTGTTTTCACAACCGCAGGCACCACGATGTTCCATGTTTTCCAACACGGTCAATGCATCACTGATATGCTGATGAGATTTGTAACCTTTGATGCTTGCAACAAAACCAATACCGCATGCATCATGTTCAAACGAAGGATTGTATAAGCCCTGATTGCTCTCCATTTATTCGTAGAGTTTAATAATAAATATTGTTACAGACAACGTCTGATATGGCAGGCAATCGTTCGGAAATTACCGAATTATTCAACTAACAGGTGTTCAAACACAAGCCCCTTTCTCCACCTCTTTCTCACGTCATCCTCTCATCCTTCTCCCAAGGAGAAGGACGGTGCTGTATCATTATTCCATTCTATTTAACTACCACTTCATCTTATACGCTTTTATCAACACATAGCAACCTCACTCATTTTCCTTAAACTCATAAACAAGCGTGGGCTGTGCCAGGCTTTTCCCTCTCCTTAGGAGAGGGAGTAAGGGTGAGGTGGGCTTCACACGAGATAACCAAATGCGTTATCATCGTTTTTCAGTTCCGTATAATTGATTTGAAAACGTTGCATATTCTCCAATAAAGCATCATAATCTTCACGCTGTTTCAATTCAATACCCACCAATGCCGGACCCGTTTCCTTATTATGCTTTTGCATGTATTCGAACCGAACAATATCATCATAGGGGCCTAATACATAATTCACAAATTCTTTTAAGGCTCCCGGACGTTGAGCAAAGCGAATCAGGAAATAATGTTTCAATCCCTCATATTGAAGTGAACGCTCTTTGATTTCCTGCATGCGGTCAATATCATTATTACCGCCGCCGATGATGCAAACAATATTTTTTCCTTTGATCTCATCTGCATAATCATCCAATGCTGCAATACTGAGTGCACCGGCTGGTTCTACCACCACGGCATCTTCATTGTACAATTTCAAAATGGTAGTGCATACTTTTCCTTCAGCCACCAAATGCATCTCGTCCAGCACTTCTTTGCAAACAGAAAAAGTAATCTCGCCTACTCTTTTCACAGCAGCACCATCTACAAAACGATCAATGCTTTCTAATGTAACAGGCTCACCTGCTTCCAGTGCCCGTTTCATGGAAGGTGCTCCTTCGGGTTCGAGGCCGATGATTTTTGTTTTGGGTGAATAGGTTTTGAAATACGTACCAACTCCTGCGCTTAATCCACCACCACCAACAGAAACAAATACATAATCAATATCACTTTGTTCTTCTAAGATTTCCAATCCAACAGTTCCCTGTCCCTCAATGATCCTGTAATCATCAAATGGCGGGATAAAAGTCATCTCATTTTCTTCTGTATACTTTTTTGCAGCTGCGGCACAATCATCAAACGTATCACCAACTAATTGCACTTCAATGGCACCATCTCCAAACATTTTTGTTTGATTGATCTTTTGCTTGGGAGTGATCACAGGCATAAACACCACGCCTTTTACATTCAATTTTTTGCAACTATATGCAAATCCCTGTGCATGATTGCCGGCACTGGCACATACCACCCCTTTTTGCAATTGTTCCAGTGATAAACTGCTCATCATATTATAAGCACCACGAAGTTTATAACTGCGTACTACCTGCAGGTCTTCACGCTTCAAATACACATTACATTGGTATTTACGGCTGAGATTGGGATTCAACTGCAAAGGTGTTCTCACCACTACTTTTTTTAAATTCAAAGCAGCTTTGTGAAAATGAAGCTCTGGTTTGGTATGTGTTGCTGTATCCATTAGTTTAAAACAGGTTCTGCTTTTTTCTTCTTTACTTCATTAGTTGCTGTTGTGATGGCTTTCATCTCGGTCATTGCAGCCCGCAACTTCTCTCCTACTTTTTCTACAGGATGGTTTCGGATGATCTTGTTTACTTCGATGATAGCACGGTTATCAACACCATTATCTTTGCCTGCATTGAAGTTGGTACCGATCACATCTTTGTTCACCGTACTCATAAATTCTTTGAGCAATGGTTTGGCAGCATGATCAAACAAATAGCATCCATATTCAGCCGTGTCAGAAATAACACGGTTCATTTCATACAACTTCTTACGTGCAATAGTATTAGCGATCAACGGTGTTTCATGCAAAGATTCATAGTAAGCGCTTTCTTCTTTAATACCTGCTTCCACCATGGTTTCAAATGCTAATTCCACACCGGCACGAACAAAAGCAACCATTAATAAGCCATGATCAAAGTATTCCTGCTCGGCAATAGGTCTGTCAGTAGGTGTCGTTTTTTCAAACGCAGTTTCACCGGTTGCCTTGCGCCATGTAAGTAAGTTCACATCATCATTGGCCCAATCTTCCATCATCGTTTTGGAGAAATGACCGCTCATGATATCATCCTGGTGTTTTTGAAACAGCGGACGTAAAATAGTTTTCAACTCAGTTGACAACTCATATGCTTTCAACTTAGCAGGATTACTCAAACGATCCATCATAGCAGTAACACCACCGTGTTTCAATGCTTCAGTAATGGTTTCCCAACCATACTGAATCAACTTAGCAGCATAAGATGGCTCCACACCTTGCTGAACCATTTTATCAAAACAAAGAATAGACCCTGTTTGCAATACACCACACAAAATGGTTTGCTCACCCATCAAATCACTTTTTACTTCGGCAACAAAAGATGAACGTAATACACCTGCACGATGACCGCCGGTTGCAACTGCATACGCTTTTGCCTGTGCCAATCCTTTTCCCTCCGGATCATTTTCAGGATGCACAGCAATCAAGGTAGGTACACCAAAACCTCTTTTGTATTCTTCACGCACTTCCGTACCCGGGCATTTAGGCGCTACCATGATCACCGTAATATCTTTTCTGATCTGCATACCTTCTTCCACAATATTGAAACCATGGCTATAAGAAAGTGTTGCATATTTTTTCATCAAGGGCATCACTGCATTGATCACAGCCGTATGTTGTTTATCAGGCGTAAGATTCAATACCAAATCTGCTTCAGGAATCAACTCTTCGTAAGTACCTACTTCAAAACCATTTTCCGTTGCATTTTTCCAGGAAGCTCTTTTTTCTTCTATTGCCTCCTTACGCAATGCATAAGAAATATCCAAACCACTGTCACGCATATTCAAACCCTGGTTCAAACCCTGTGCACCGCAACCAACGATCACAATCTTTTTTCCCTTGAGTACATTTACACCATCCGCAAATGCACTGCGGTCCATAAATTCACATACACCTAATTGATTGAGTTGCTCACGAAGCGGTAAAGAATTGAAATAGTTTGCCATTGTTATTTTTTTAAATTTTTATTTTTTATGTTACCTGCGACGGAGCATCAATTAAGCTGCTGTTGCGTCGCACTCTTGTACGTTTTGAGTTCTACTCATCAACCTCATCCTCTTATCCTTCTCCGAAAGAGAAGGACGGTTCTACACCTCTCTTACATTCTATTTAACTATCACATCTTCATTTGTTCTCTTATCACCACATATCAAACTCTCAAATTTTACTTTGCCCTTAAACAAGCATGGGCTGCGCCAAGCTTTTCCCTCTCCTTCGGAGAGGGATTAAGGGTGAGGTGCTATTTACATGCTGAACACTTTCTCATTCTCACTCAAATACTCATTCTCGATCACCTCTTCACCGGGTTCACTGTATTCAAACTCTTTGAGCTTTTTATGAAATCCTTCACTGTTTTTAATAATTGCTACTCTTGCACTGCGTACAAACTCGATCAGTCCGTAGGGTTCCAGAACCTTAATTAAATTATCCGTTTCTTCACGCTGACCAGCTACTTCAAAAACGGTATAGTCTTTTCTTATCACCACCGCTTTTGCACCATGCTGACTTAGCAATCGTTCTACTTTTACCTGCTCTGCAATTACATCTGTTGGCACTTTGTACATTGCAAGCTCCTGCCAGATGATTTCGTCATTCGTATTGTAATACGCTTTTAATACTTCTACTTGTTTTTCAATTTGACGGCAGAGTTTACGCACCACTTCTTCCGTTTCATTAATCACAATGGTGAACCGATGTACACTGTCCACTTCACTGGGTGAAGTATTCAAACTTTCGATATTAATTTTTCGCTTGGAAAAAATAATAGCGATGCGGTTGAGCAGCCCAACCTGGTTTTCAGTGTAAACCGTAATCGTAAATTCTTTCTTAGTCATATTTATTTTTATTTCACACAACGAAACAAAGGATACCAAGTACACAAAGTCTTTGTTTCGTTGTATTCGTTGTTGCTTCGTGTGAAACCTAAATTTCTTCCTTACTCAATACACATTCCGCCACGCCTCTTCCCTGCGGCACCATAGGGAATACATTGTTTTCTTTTCCTACCATTACTTCCAGCAAGTAACTCTCTTTAGATTGAAGCATGGCTTTCAAAGCATCTTTCAATTTACTTCTTTCACTTACACTTTGTCCTTCAATACCGTAACCCTTAGCCACCTGTACAAAATCCGGACTCTGGATATCTACAAACGAATAACGTTTTTCATGAAACAGCTGCTGCCATTGACGCACCATTCCTAAAAACTGGTTATTGAGAATTAATATTTTTACATTGGGTTTGAACTGCATGATGGTACCCAACTCCTGTATCGTCATTTGAAAGCCACCATCACCAATGATAGCAACGGTTGTACGAGACGGATCACCGTAAGCAGCACCAATTGCCGCAGGCAATGCATAACCCATCGTACCTAAGCCACCGCTCGTAATATTACTTTTGCTTTGATTATATTTAGCATAACGGCATGCTACCATTTGGTGCTGACCAACATCCGTAACTATAATGGCATCACCATTTGTTAACTCATTCAATGTTTTGATCACTTCACCCATCGAAAGCACTTCACCGGAAGGATTCATTTCCGGTTCTATACATGTTACTTTCTCTTTCTCCATGTAATCATGAAACTTCTGCAACCAGCTTGGATATACTTTTTGTTGCAATAACTCAGTGAGCAATGGCAATGTTTCTTTACAATCACCCCAAACACCAACGGTTGCTTTTACATTCTTATCGATCTCAGCAGGATCAATATCCAGATGAATCACTTTCGCCTGCTTGGCATATTTATCCAGTCTTCCTGTTACACGGTCATCAAAACGCATTCCCACAGCAATCAACACATCGCATTCATTCGTTAATACATTCGGACCATAATTGCCATGCATGCCCAACATACCAACTCCTAATGGATGATCAGTAGGAATGGCACTCATCCCCATGATGGTCCATGCAGCAGGCAATCCACCCTTTTCAATAAATGCTTTGAATTCTTTCTCCGCTTTACCCAGTATCACACCCTGGCCAAAAATCACAAATGGACGTTCTGCTTCATTGATCAACTTTGCTGCTTCTTCAATATATTCTTTACGAACAATCGGTTTGGGACGATAGCTTCTGATATGATCACATTTTTTGTAGCCCTCATAATCAAACTTCTGCAATTGTGCATTCTTGGTAATATCGATTAACACAGGACCGGGTCTTCCACTACCTGCGATGTAAAATGCTTTGGCTAATACATGCGGAATTTCAGTTGCATCCGTTACCTGGTAATTCCATTTGGTAACAGGCGTTGTAATGTTGATCACATCTGTTTCCTGGAAAGCATCCGTTCCCAGCAAATGAGCAAACACCTGACCGGTGATACACACAAGAGGTGTTGAATCAATCATCGCATCTGCCAAACCTGTAACAAGGTTGGTAGCTCCGGGTCCGCTTGTTGCAAACACTACGCCTGTTTTACCACTGGCTCTTGCAAAACCCTGCGCTGCATGAATACCTCCCTGTTCATGACGCACCAGTATATGATCAAGTTTATCACAATAATCATACAATGCATCATAAATAGGCATGATGGCTCCGCCGGGATAACCAAATAAAGTAGTTACACCTTCAGAGATCAATGCTTCGAGTACAGCTTCGCTGCCGGAGATGGAAACCGTTTTACTGGTTTCTGTTTGTTGTTGTTTCAATTCAAGTGTCTCCATGAAAATGATTTTAAGCTTCGTCAGTTACACAACCATGTGATGCATCTTTTACACACATCGCATATTTATACAATACACCTTTTGTTTCTTTCAATTTTGGTTGCTGCCATTTTCTTCTTCTTTCAGCAAGTACCTCATTACTTACTTTTAAAGTGATGGTTCTTTTGGTGGCATCCAGTTCTATCACATCATTATCTTCTACCAAAGCGATGGTACCACCATCAAATGCTTCCGGAGTAATATGCCCAACTACAAACCCATGACTGCCACCGCTGAATCTTCCATCAGTGATCAACGCAACATCTTTTCCCAGGCCGGCACCCATGATCGCACTTGTTGGTTTCAACATTTCAGGCATTCCCGGTGCACCTTTGGGGCCTTCGTAACGAATCACTACAACATCACCTTTCTTCACTCTTCCATTCGCAATACCTGCAACCAAATCCTTTTCACCATCAAATACACGGGCGGGCCCTTCAAAACGTTCTCCCTCTTTACCGCTGATCTTGGCCACACTTCCTTTCTCAGCTAAATTGCCAAAGAGAATTTGCAGGTGTCCCGTTGCTTTTAGCGGGTGCTCTAATGGATAAATGATTTTCTGCTGTTCAAAATCAATCGGCTTAATGTCTTTTAAATTCTCAGCAACCGTTTTTCCGGTAACGGTTACACAATCACCATGCAGCAATCCTTTGTTAAATAAATATTTCATCACCCCAGGTACACCACCATGTTTATGTAATTCCTGCATTAAGAATTTTCCGCTGGGTTTGAAATCTGCCAGCACAGGTGTTGTATCACTGATGCGTTGAAAATCATGAATACTCAGA
The DNA here is from genome assembly GCF_045780045.1 of Lacibacter sp. MH-610. NCBI lineage: Bacteria > Pseudomonadati > Bacteroidota > Chitinophagia > Chitinophagales > Chitinophagaceae > Lacibacter > Lacibacter sp. MH-610. Next base: position 1,977,275 of record NZ_CP116002.1, on the reverse strand, counting down.
TCCACATCCACACTTTTTGCCATAGCAATCAAATGCAGAACAGCATTTGTGCTTCCGCCGAGGATCATGATAAGAGTAATGGCATTTTCAAATGCCTTCTTCGTCATGATGTCTTTTGGCTTAATATCTTTTTCGAGTAATACTTTAATCGCCTTGCCTGCATCCAGACATTCCTGTTTCTTCTCTTCACTCATGGCAGGATTGGATGATGAATAAGGCAAACTCATTCCCAATGCTTCAATCGCACTGGCCATGGTGTTAGCTGTGTACATACCTCCGCATGCACCTGCACCCGGACAACTATGTTTCACTACTTCTTTAAAATCTTCAGGCGTAATTGTGCCTGCTAATTTTTGACCCAATGCTTCAAATGCTGAAATGATGTTTAATTCTTCGCCTTTATAATGACCGGCAGCAATGGTACCACCATATACCATAATTGAAGGACGATTCAATCTTCCCATTGCCATTACAGCTCCGGGCATATTTTTATCACAACCGGGAATGGCGATTAAGCCATCATAATAAAAACCACCACAAACAGCTTCAATACTATCAGCAATAATATCACGGCTCACCAATGAATAACGCATACCATCTGTACCGTTGCTGATACCATCACTGATGCCAATGGTATTAAAGATGAGCCCCACCATTTCTTGATCCCACACTCCTTTCTTCACATCTTTTGCCAAATCGTTCAGATGCATGTTGCAGGTATTGCCATCATAGCCCATACTGCACACACCAATTTGCGGCTTCTTTAAATCTTCTTCTGTTAAACCAATACCATACAGCATCGCCTGTGCGGCAGGTTGTGTTTCATCCTGCGTTAATACTTTTGAATATTTGTTTAGTTCTGCCATTTTTATTTTTTATCCGCCATAGCTTTAGCGAAGGTGGATTATGTACTTAGCTGTTGTACTACTATTTATCTTCTGTTGCGTCGCACTCTTGTACTTTCTGTAATTCTATTCCGCAACCCACCCCTTTTAATCATCCTGATTGTTGAAGTCTCTGCCGCCCCTCCCGGGAGGGGATAAACATTATTCAATTCATACTAATTCCGGTTCTTGTTTGTATTCCTTTTCTGTTACTCTGCACTTATAGGCTGTTTGTATTTTCCTGCTTACAGTATCGTTCCATGGTTTGGGAAACTCATATGCATCAACACTTTTTATTCCTATCACTTCTGCTGCAGTACCGCAGTAGAAAGCCGCATCAGCAGTTTTTAATTCTTCCAACGTAAATAATTTTTCTTCTGCTTCAATTCCCAACTCAGCACAGAGCTCCAATACCGTTGCTCTTGTAATACCAGGCAAAATATTACCCAGTGAAGGCGTTACTAATTTTCCATCTTTTTCATAAAACAAATTTGCGCCCGGTGCTTCTGCAGCATATCCGTTCATATCCAGTAACAATGCTTCATCATAGCCTTTTGCTTTTGCTTCCTGACTTGCCAAAAGTGAATTCACATAATGACCCGCTGCTTTCGCATGTATATGAAATGCTTTTGGATTAGGACGTTGAAAAGAAGATGTCATCACTCTTAATAAATTATCGCCGAGAAAAGGTTGCATCTCCCACACTTCAATCACAATAAATGATTGTTCATTTTTTACAAAGCTCATATTGGCAGGCGCATATACAACGGGGCGTATATAAGCATCCTGAAAATTATTTCTACTCAATGTTTCATAAGTAGCTGCAATCAATTCATCTGCAGTCCACAGATAAGGCAAATTCAATGCAGCGGCTGAATTTTTCAAACGTTCATAATGCTCTACTGCTTTGAAGATCTTTGTTTCACCCTTTACCGTTTTGTAAGAGCGAATGCCTTCAAATACACTGTAGCCATAATGTAAAGACTGACTGTAGAAGTCCATCTTTGCATCTGCTGCCTTTACAAATTCTCCATTGAGAAAAAGAATCGTTTCGTTGTTGTAGTATGTTGCCATAAATAAAAAACCCGCCTCGTTGGAGGCGGGTCTGTATGATTTGTTTGAATTCGTTTTATATACAATTTCCACCTCCGTTGAATGCAGGAATAATAATGACAACCACAATAATAATCACTGTGGAAAGAATCATATTATATAATTTGTTGTTCAACATTAAGTGTCGTTGTTAAAACGAATATACCGCCTTAATTTGAATTAATACAAAGAACTTTCAAAAAATATTTTTCAACCGCTAACAACCGTTGTTAAATAATGGTTGATTTGCGGAGTTCGATATTCTCCTTTTTTACACTGCCCGGAATTTTTCCACTCACATAATCAGCGATCAAATCACCAATGGTGCTTGTGAAATAAAAATTAACGGGGTCAATATCTTTTGTAACAAAATTGTTCTGTAATGTCCAGTCAGCTGCATCACGGATCACTTTTGCTTCTTCAGTCAAACCAAAATGATCGAGCATCATGGCAGCACTTAAAATAGAACCAAGGGGATTAGCAATATCCTTACCTGCTGCCTGCGGATAAGAACCATGAATGGGTTCGAATAACGCTGTACCGTTTCCAACGGAAGCAGATGGCAACATGCCCAATGAACCACTCAATACACTTGCTTCATCGCTGATGATATCACCAAACATATTTTCAGTAAGAATAACATCAAATTGTTTGGGATTAAGTATGAGCTGCATAGCCGCATTATCAACAAACATATAATCAACCGTTACATCACCGTACTGTAGTGCAATGGCCTGCACCGTTTTACGCCACAAACGTGAAGTATCCAAAACATTGGCTTTATCCACCATGGTTACTTTCTTTTTTCGTTTTTGTGCGTATTGAAAAGCAAGGTGTGCAATACGTTCAATTTCTTCTTTGCTGTAACTGCATTCATCACTTGCATAAGTACCATCTTCACTGGTTTGCTTTTTACCAAAATAAATACCACCGGTTAACTCACGGAAGATAATGCAATCAACACCTTCCAGTTGCTTGGCTTTGAGTGGTGATAAATGCTGTAATGAAGGATAAGTTGTGATGGGGCGAATATTGGCAAACAACTGCAAGGCTTTACGAATACCCAGTATTCCCTGCTCAGGACGAACTTTTGCGGAAGGATCATTATCATACTTTGGATGACCAACAGCGCCAAACAATACGGCATCGCTGTCTAAACACGTATCAATTGTTTCTTCAGGAAGAGCACTACCGGTTTTATCTATGGCATCAGCACCAATCAATGCTTCATGAAATGTAAATTCATGATTGTACTGTGCTGCAATTGCTTTCAATATCTTAATTGATTGAGCAGTTACTTCAGGCCCGATCCCGTCTCCGTTTAATATGGCAATCTTCTTGTTCATTAATTTTTCAGGTTTATTTTTCTATCGATTCAAATTGTTCAATATCTGATTTAATGCTTAACAGGTAATCAATATCATCATACCCATTGAGCATACATGTTTTTTTATACGCATTGATCTCAAAGCTTTCGCTTTCACCTGTGGCATCAATGGTAATGGTTTGTGCTTCTAAATTGATAGTGATTGTTGCATCATTGCCCAGTGCAAATATTTTCTGCAGAAAAGATTCACTCACAGTTACAGGAAGCAACCCGTTGTTAAGTGAATTGTTTTTGAAAATATCAGCAAAGAAGCTGCTGACCACTGCACGAAAACCATAATCAGCAATCGCCCATGCAGCATGCTCACGTGAGGAACCGCAACCGAAATTTTTGGCAGCAACTAAAATCTCTCCACTGTACTGCGGTTGATTTAATACAAACTCAGCTTTGGGTTGCTGCTCATCATCATTTGTATAACGCCAGTCACGGAATAAGTTTTTCCCAAACCCGTCCCTGGTGGTTGCTTTCAGGAAACGTGCAGGAATGATCTGATCCGTATCCACATTCTCAATATTAAGCGGAACAAATCTTGATGTTATAGTTGTAAATGCTTTCGCCATTATTAATTTTCAATTAACCGGTTATCAATTCAACAATTCTCTTACATCCGTTACAACTCCTGTTACAGCTGCAGCTGCTGCCGTTAACGGACTTGCCAGTAATGTTCTGGCACCTGCACCTTGTCTTCCTTCAAAATTTCTGTTGGAAGTAGAGATGCAATATTTGCCTGCAGGAATTTTATCTTCATTCATACCCAGACAAGCACTGCAACCGGGCTGACGCAACATAAAACCGGCTTCTTCAAATATTTTATCAATGCCTTCAGCTTTTGCCTGTGCTTCCACCTGTTTACTTCCGGGAACAATCCATACTTCCACATCACTTGCTTTTTGTTTGCCTTTTACAAAAGAGGCCACCATTCTTAAGTCTTCAATTCTTGAATTGGTGCAACTGCCGATAAATACATAATCAACTTTTTGTCCTTTGATGGGCGCACCTTGTTCCAATCCCATATAGGCAAGTGATTTATTCAAACCGCTTTTATCATTTTCATTGATGGTTTCAGTTGTAGGAATCGTTCCTGTAACAGGAATACCCATGCCCGGGTTTGTTCCGTAAGTGATCATGGGTTGAATATCGGCCGCATCAAAATGATATTCTTTATCAAACGCTGCATCAGCATCACTAAACAGAGCTTTCCATTCGTTCAACTTTTGTTCCCATGCTTCGCCTTGTGGAGCAAACTTTCTTCCCTTGATGTAACTGAATGTTGTTTCATCAGGTGCAATCAATCCGCAACGACCACCCATTTCAATACTCATATTACAAATGGTCATGCGGGCTTCCATACTTAATGAACGGATAGCACTTCCTGCAAACTCCACTGCATAACCTGTGGCACCACTGGCAGAAATTTTAGAAAGGATGTATAACACAATATCTTTTGAAACCACACCTTTATTCAAAACGCCATCAACATTAATGCGCATCAATTTTGGTTTGCTTTGCAACAAACACTGTGTGCTCAATACCATTTCCACTTCACTGGTACCAATACCAAATGCAATAGCACCAAACGCACCATGGGTTGATGTGTGACTATCACCACATACAATAGTCATACCCGGTTGTGTAATACCCAACTCAGGGCCTATCACATGTACAATACCCTGGAATGGATGACCTAATCCATACAACTCAACACCATGCTCTGCACAGTTTTTGATCAATGCTTCCACTTGCTTTCGGCTAAGCTCTTCTTTAATAGGCAAATGTTGATTGAGCGTTGGCACATTATGATCAGCCGTTGCCACCGTTTGTTGCGGACGAAAAACTTTAATGCCTCTTTTATTCAATCCATTAAAAGCCTGCGGACTTGTTACTTCGTGAATAAAGTGTTTGTCGATATACAATACAGAAGGACCGCCGTCAATTGTTTTAACAACGTGCTTGTTCCATATCTTTTCAAATAATGTTTGACCCATATTTTATACAGCTACAGTGATTGAATCTGCCAATACTTTTAAATCAGCATCTTCCACTTCTTTTTTAGAATCAGCAATCTTTAAGAATTTTTCATAAAGTTCATCCACCTGGTTGCGGTCAAAACCATAGCCCAGGTTTTTGAAACGATAAGCCAATGCACTACGACCACTCCGTGCCGTTAGTACAATTTTAGAAGTATCAGCACCCACTTCTTCCGGGGCAATGATCTCGTACGTAGTGGCTTCTTTCAAAAATCCATCCTGGTGAATACCGCTGGAATGGGAAAATGCATTATCACCCACTACTGCTTTGTTCGGCTGCACCACCATACGCATGGTATCGCTTACCAAACGGCTCATGGGCAATAATAATTTGGGATTGATATCAGTGTACAAATCAAGTTCAGGATGTTTGCGAATGGTCATCACCACTTCTTCCAGTGATGTATTACCGGCACGTTCACCAATTCCATTGATCGTACATTCAATTTGTCGGGCACCTGCAATAGCGCCTGCAATGGAGTTGGCAGTTGCCAAACCCAGATCATTGTGACAATGACAGGAAAGGATCGCTTTATCAATATTGGGAACATGATTCATAAGATAACTCATCTTCTCCGCATATTGATGCGGTAAACAAAATCCGGTTGTATCAGGAATGTTCACCACTGTTGCACCTGCTTTGATAACAGCTTCTGTTAAACGTGCTAAAAATTCAAGATCAGCACGGCCGGCATCTTCAGCATAAAACTCCACATCATCCACATAGTTACGGGCAAGCTTAACCGCCGCAATGGCACGTTCCAGTATTTCTTCTCGTGTAGAATTGAATTTGTATTTGATGTGATTATCACTGGAACCAATGCCTGTGTGGATGCGTGGGCGCACAGCCGGCTTTAATGCATTTGCGGCTACTTCAATATCTTTTTGAACAGCACGGGTTAAACCGCAAACTGTTGCATCTTTTATTTTCGATGCAATCTGGAAAACACTTTCAAAATCACCCGGACTTGAAATGGGAAATCCTGCTTCAATAATATCAACACCCAGTTCTTCCAATTGAAGAGCCAGTTCTACTTTTTCTTTGGTGTTGAGTTTACAGCCGGGTACCTGCTCACCATCACGGAGCGTTGTGTCAAAAATGTGTACCTTTTTTGAAGACATAATGATTGTTTAATAATTGGCAGAAAACGCTTACAATCGTTTGCTAAGAACAAGAAATCTCTATCTGCCCGAAATTAATTTGATACCGTCCCCGCATCAAACCATAATTGTGTGTATTTTACGGCAGATAACCACGCTTACATTTATTGAAACCATTGCCAGCAAAGGATTTGAGCTGATTTGATTTACGATGCCCAACAAAAGCACAGATACGACTTTTCAACTGGTGAAATCACTGGAAAAGAGTGAGAAACGGAATTTTAAGCTGTACATGAAAAGGAACTCTGCTTCCGCAGATTTAAAAGTGATTCAGCTTTTTGATGCCATGGACAAAATGAATGACTATGACGAAGCTACCCTTCTCACCAAAAACCGAAGCATCAAGAAGCAGCAACTGTCCAATTTAAAGGCCCATCTGTACAAACTCATTCTTTCCAGTCTTCGATTGATTAAGCAGGAGGATAATATTACCATCCAGTTGCATGAGCAAATGGATTTTGCCCGCATCCTGTATAATAAAGGATTGTACCTCCAAAGTCTGAAAGTGCTGGATAAGATGAAGGAACAGGCAAAAGCCTATCAGCAATTCACCTACCTGCAGCAGATATTGTTTTTTGAAAAAAAGATTGAAGCCCTGTACATCACCCGGAGTATGCAGAACAGGGCGGACGAATTAACTGCTGAATCTGAAAACACAGGTGAACGCATCAACTTCATCAATCAACTTTCGGATCTGTCACTCCAATTGTACAGTTGGTATATCAAAAACGGTGTGGCCAGGAATGAAAAAGAGGCAAATGATGTAAAAAAATATTTTGAGGCCCATGTACCACCCCATGCTGATCATTTGGTTGGATTTTATGAACAGTTATACCTGTATCAATCGTATTGCTGGGTGGCATTCATTCGCCAGGATTATTTGCTGTTTTATCGTTATACACAAAAGTGGGTTGACTTATTTGAGAAATATGAAGGCATGCTGGAAGCGGAAACAGCACACTACATCAAAGGAATGCATAATCTGATGGGAGCCCATTTTGATTTGCAAAATGAAAGCAAACTGAACGAAGCCATTCTTCAGTTTGAAAAATTCACACAGCGGAAAGTTGTACAGCAAAATGAAAACTACCGCATGTTGTGTTTTGTGTATTTGTACATTGCCAAGATCAACAAACATTTCCTCGAAGGAACTTTTACAGAAGGGTTACGCCTTGTACCCCATATTGAAGAGAAACTGGATGAATACGAATTGTACTTAGACCGACATCGGATCCTCGTCTTTTATTATAAGATTGCCTGTTTGTATTTCGGCAGCGGAAATAATGAAAAAGCAGTGGAGTATCTCAACAAAATCATTCACTGGAAAGTGGATTTGCGTACAGACCTTCAGTGTTATGCACGTCTGCTGCACCTGATTGCACATTATGAACTGGGTAATTATGATCTGCTGGAATATCTCATCAAATCCGTCTATCGTTTTATGGGTAAAATGCAGAATCTTACTGCTGTTGAGGAAGAGATATTCAGCTTTCTTCGTCAGTCATTCAAATTATCGCCTGATAAGTTTAAACCTGCGTTTGAAAAATTATTGCAACGCATCCGTAAGTATGAAGGCAACCGCTTTGAAACAAGGGCCTTTTTGTACTTAGATATTATCAGCTGGTTGGAAAGCAAAATTGAAGACGTAAAAGTGCAGGATGTGATCCGTCAGAAATTCAGAAATAAAAGCTTAAAGCATTAAAAAAAATAGGCCATCCTTAGACAAAGACAGCCGTTGCTAACCTATGAAAAACACCTATGACGTAAAATTATAGAAACTGGTAAATTAAATATTTAAAATCGACAAGACGCACTTATTCGTCGACATCGTAAACAAAAAATCCTTTTTTACTGTTTTAGTGATAAGCAACTAACTTTTAAAAGTCTTTTGTAATATGAAACATCCGCTTTTGTTTTTAATTATAGTATTCACTACTGTCCCGGTATTAAACCTGAAATCACAATCACCCATCAATCCCAAAAACATTACTATTGTCCGTGACAGTTTTGGTGTGCCGCACATTTTCGCCAAATCAGATGCGGAAGTTTCTTACGGCCTGGCCTGGGCACAGGCAGAAGATGATTTTAAAAGTCTGCAGGATGTAGTGTTACCCGCAAAAGGATTCATGGGTAGAGTACTGGGCAAAGCAGGTGCAGCCGGTGATTATGCGTTTGCATTATTCCGCTGCCGGGAAATCACCAAAGAAAAATGGCATACACTCTCACCCGCTTTTATCAAGTTGATTGAAGGCTATGTGCAGGGCATCAATGATTATGCTGCATCCCACAAAAACGAATGGTTGCACAAAGATCTTTTTCCTATTACTACAGAAGATTACATCGCATCTTCTGTTTTAGCGCTCACTGTTTTTAATGGTGCTGATGATATGCTGCGAAGGATTTATGCCAATAAAATCTGGCTGGCTCCGGGTATCAACAACACCAACAAAGGAAGTAATTCCATGAGTGTGCATCCATCAAAAACCACCACAGGCGAAGCTTTTTTGCTGGTGAATGCACATCAACCCAATACCGGCTCACAAGCATTTTACGAAGCCCATATTTGCAGTGAAGAAGGTTTGAATGTAACCGGAGGATTATTAGCAGGTGGCCCCTGCATTTTACATGGAGTGAATGAACATCTTGGCTGGGCACATACGGTAAACTATTGCGACCGTGTAGATGTATTTCAACTGGAAATAAATCCTGAAAATAAAAATCAATACAGATTTGACGGACAGTGGATGAACCTGGAGCAAAAGAAAATCAAACTTCGTATCAAAGGTGTTCCTGTTGCCATATCCAGAACCGTGTACTGGAGTAAGTATGGCGCTACTATGAAAAACAAGCAAGGTGTTTTTTCCATGCGCCTCGGAGCCAATATGGACATCCGTGCACTGGAACAATGGTACGACATGAATAAAGCAAAAAACTTTACTAAGTTTTATAATGCGATAAAAGATCAGCGGCTTTCCATGTTTAATATTATGTATGCTGATAAATATGATACTGTATTTTATGTAAACAACGCCCTGATGCCGGTTCGTGATGCAGCGCCACAATACGATTGGAGAAAAACAGTTCCCGGAAACTCTTCTGCAACACTGTGGACACAATTCAGAAACTTTACACAACTGCCGCAATACATCAATCCCAAAAGCGGTATTCTTTTTAATACCAATCATTCTTCTTTTGCTGCCAGTGGAAAGAATGACAATTTGAATCCTAATTTATTTCCAAAAGTGGATGGATGGGAACTCTATCACAACAACAGAAGCATACGCATGTATGAAATGCTGAATAATGAAAAGCTGAGCTATGACCGGTTTAAGCAACTGAAATTTGATAAACAACTGCCGAAACAATTAGCGTATCCTTATAGTATTGACACCATGCTCCTGTTAAAAGCAGATGATTATCCTTTATTAAAAAACATCATCAAACATTTTCAGCAATGGGATCGGAAAGGCGACAGCAGCAGTAAAGGAGCAGCTATCTTCCTGCTTACGTATGAACATGTAAAGCAACTGATGGATGGACAGGATGCACGTACGCTCACCAAAGCTGAATGTGTAGCTACTTACCAGGCTGTATATGATTATATGATGAAGTATTTTAAAAGAGATGATCTTGTATTAGGTGATGTACAGAAATTAGTTCGTGGCAATAAAGAGTATCCGTTGTGGGGCTTTCCGGATTTGCTATCACCACAATGGACAGAATCGTATAAGAATGGCCAACGCAAATCTGTTGGCGGTGACGGATTGATTATGTTTATTCGTTTTGCAAAAGACGGATTACCACAAATTGAAACAGTAAACATGTACGGTGCCAGTGCAAGACCGGGCAACAAACATTTTGATGACCAGGTGGAACTCTATCGCTTTCAAAAAACAAAGCAGATGACACTGAATAAAGAAGAAGTATTTAAAAAAGCAGAACGGGTGTATCATCCGGGAGAATAAACTCATCCTCGTAATTCTACCTGCCAGTATTTCCGAAATCGTAGTTTTCCGAATACACAATTTGACAATGTGTATAAAATTGTCTTATTCTGTTTGCAGCGAAAAAACAGTCAGCGTAATCTTGTACTATAAAGCTAACATCCTTCCTGTAAAAGCCGTACCCAAAATCAAAATCATTAATTCAATTCCTGTTTGAAGAACAAATAAGTTGCACGCAACTTTTCCACGTCCTTTGATTACCACTATTCCTCACCGTACAAACAGGAAACAATGGAATCAAAACATCTACACAGAAATTTAAGCGCCGGAGCGCCGAAAGCTACTAAAGCTGTTTATTACCGGGCCAAACGAAGCAGGAGCAACGCAAAAGACCTTTTGTTTATGCTGCAATTGTATTCAGCCTGCATCAAACATGCAAACAATCCAAAAGATTTTAAAGAAGGCGTAACAGAATTCCGTAAGATTATGTGGAATGTGAGATGAGCATTTATTTATGCAGCGCATTGTACAACACTTCCACCGGGTGTAAAGCCTGTTTGCCCGTACCATCTTTAATCTGATGACGGCAACTGGTACCGGGGGCTGCAACTATTACATTATCCGCTTTACTACGCACAGCAGGAAATAACACGAGCTCTCCTATTTTCATGCTCACTTCATAATGTTCCGCTTCATAACCAAATGAACCGGCCATACCACAACAGCCGGAAGGGATGGTTTCTACTTTATAATTTTGAGGAAAAGAAAGCATGGTAGCCGTAGCACTTACTGACCCCACTGCTTTCTGCTGACAATGTCCATGCAACTGAATCAATTGCGGAGCATTTGTAAATTGTTCTTTCCGGATATGGCCCTTGGCTATTTCTTTTTCAAGAAACTCATCAATCATCATAGCATGTCTGGCCAATGATTGTGCAGCGGCGAGGTTTTCATCTGTCGCCAGGTCAGGATATTCATCTCTGAAAGTAAGTATGGCTGATGGTTCAATACCCAGCAGCGGGGTTTCTTCATTCACTATTTTGCTCAGCAACTCAATATTCTTATTGGCAATTTCTTTTGCCTTACGTAACAATCCTTTACTTAACCATGTACGTGCACTTTCCAAATGCTGGGGCAGTTCAACCGTATAACCTAATTTCTCTAAAAGTAATACGGCTGTTTTACCTATATGCGCATCATTGTAATTCGTAAACTCATCACAAAACAAATACACTTTGCCCCTATCCCCTGAAGGGGGATTAGCAACAGTCTTCTTTTTTTGAGATACATGCTGTTTAAACCAGTTTCTAAATGTTCGCTTGGATAATTCAGGAACAGGACGCTGTGTTGCAAAGCCTACTACTTTCTTTATAAGTGTCCCGGTTACTGCATTATTCATAAAAAAATTATACAAGCCCGGTGCAATTGAACCCAGCCTGGCACTTGCAGTAAAGTTGGCAATCATCTTTGAACGCATGGGCACACCATTAGCATCATAGTAGTGTTGCAAAAATTCTGCTTTCAGTTTGGCAACATCTACGTTACTGGGACATTCACTTTTACAACCTTTGCAGCTCAAACACAGATCCATCACCTCATAAATTTCTTTATGATCAAAACGGTTCAGTTTATTACTGTTGGTGAGGAATTCCCGTAAAATATTCGCTCTTGCCCTTGTGGTATCTTTTTCATTGCGTGTAGCCATAAACGACGGGCACATAGTACCACCGCTCAAATGTGTTTTACGGCAATCTCCGCTGCCGTTACATTGCTCAGCATGCTGCAATACATCCTGGTTTTGAAAACGGAAAATGGTTTTGAACTCCGGTGTTTGCTGTCCCGGTACATACCGCAGCATACTATTCATGGGAGGTGTATCAACGATCTTATTGGGATTGAAAATATACTGCGGATCCCAGGTGTTTTTGATCTGTTTAAGCAATTGATAATTTTTGTTACCAATCATCTGCTCAATAAATTCACCTCTTAATCGTCCGTCGCCATGTTCACCACTTAAAGAACCATCATATTTTTTTACCAGCGTTGCTACATCTTCTGCAATGGTTCTGAAAAGCTGATTGCCTTCTTCTGTTTTTAAATTGATGATGGGTCGCAAATGCAATTCACCACTTCCGGCGTGTGCGTAATGTACACTGTACAATCCACGTTTTTTGAGCACTTCATTGAATTCTGCAATGTAAGCAGGTAAATCATTTACATCAACAGCCGTGTCTTCAATTACCGGTACCGCTTTTTCATCACCCGGTAAATTACCGAGTAAGCCCAGACCAGCTTTACGAAGCGTCCATATCTTCTTTGTATCTGCACCAAACAATAATGGAAAATGATAGCCTAAACCTGCAGCTCGCATCTCTGCTTCTACTTCTTTGCAGATTGCTTCAATTTCTTCCCTTGTATCTCTTGCAAATTCAATCACCAGGATGGCCCCCGGATCGCCTTGTACAAAAAAACGATTCTTCTGCTGCTCAATATTGTTCTTGGTGCATTCTAAAATATAATGATCAATCAACTCACTGGCGCTGGGTTGATATTTCAAACCAATGAGATTGGCACGCAGGGATTCATCAATCGTATTGAAATGCACACATAACAATCCTGTTTCTTTTGGCGGCAGTGGTACTACATTCAATTTGATTTCAGTGATGAAGGCTAATGTACCTTCGCTCCCTGCAATCAATTTGCAGAAATTAAAATCTTTTTTCCCTGCGGTGAACGGAGCTGTTTCCAGCAACAGATCAATGGCATAACCGGTGTTACGGCGTTCAATCGTTTGTTTGGGAAACTGTTTACGAATTTCAAGTTGGTTATCGTAATTACCTAACAGGCTGCGGATGTTTTTATAAATAGCACCTTCTAAATTTGGTTGCTCACATTTTGCATGAAAGTCATCCAAGTTCAATTCTTTAAACACCACTTCACTCCCATCGCTTAAAAAAGCAGTGACTTCAATTGTGTGCTCCCTTGTACTTTTATAAACAACTGAATTGGAACCGCAGGAATTATTACCCACCATACCACCAATCATGGCCCGGTTAGCAGTAGATGTTTCAGGACCGAAATACAAACCATGTGGCTTGAGAAACAGGTTCAATTCATCACGAATCACTCCCGGTTGCACACGCACCCATTTTTCTTCCTTGTTGATTTCAATGATTTGTGTGAAATGCTTGGATACATCTACTACAATGCCGTTACCCACCACCTGGCCTGCCAGTGAGGTACCTGCCGTACGTGGAATGAGGGATGTATGATTGGTTTTTGCGAATTGAATGAGCTGAAGAATATCATCTTTTGTTTTGGGAATAGCAACTGCCAAAGGCATTTCACGGTAAGCAGACGCATCCGTAGCATACAAAGTACGGATGGTAGTATCAGTAAATAATTCGCCTTCTAATGTTTGTGCTAATTGTTGCAGTTGCGCTTTCATTCCTATTTTAATTCACTCCAAATTTACATCATTGCAGCACGAAGATAAGATCGCAGGGGCTAACAACTATTGGCTAAAAACTATTCAACTTTCTTTTCCACCCGCTCCACTTCATACACACCGCTAAACAAATACACGGCACCGGTTTTTACATCCACTGCTTTATGCCGTTTACGTAGTTTTTCTCCTTTTTGAAACACACGGCCATCTTTGAGTTTGAACAACTGGCCGGTCGTTAATTCTTCCACCAATACTTCATGCGGCTTTCGTTCATCATAGTTTTTCAACACCCGTATCAAATGCTCCTCACCGCAACTGGTGGCTGATGGATTCTGTATGGAACGCAGCAATGCTTTTTCCACATCAGCAGGAAATACTTTCTTCAATAAAAACCGGGCTAATATCTTACTGTATTCATTCTTCCACTCTTTGCCATGCGGTGCTATGCGGTTGCCAAACTGTTCAAACGTAAGCAGGTGTGCTATTTCATGAAGCAATGTAACTAAGAATGCATATTGATTAAGATTACCGTTTACACTGATACGGTGATTTTTTGTATCAACCGCATGCCGGTAATCACCCAACACACTGTTGCGTTCTCTTGTAATGGTTAAATGAATTTTGTATTGATGCAGGTAGTGCAGCACGGGCTCCAGTGCTTCTTTGGGCATGTACGCTGCCAATGCATGTAAAGGAACTTCCTTTTTAGCCATTGTTCTTTTTCTCTTTCAACAAGTGAAACACCTGGCGGATTTCAATGATGGTGTAAAGAACATACAAACCCATGCAGATAAACAAAGCCGGTTTGTTCACTTCTTTTTTCATCACTAAAATATAAACGGCAGCTATAGCAGCCAGTCCAAACATTTTAATCATGAGCGATCCATACACACTCCTCAAAAACACCTGTACATTTTTATCCAGGAATCCTTTAATATGAAAATAAAGAGAGAGCAGTGAAATCAAAAAGATCAAAGCATTGCCAATTACCAGCACATCGGCATCAATGCCTTTTCCACTCAGAAAACCACGGAAAAGATTGGCAAAAGAAGTAACGGCAATAAACAAACCTAATAAGGGAAGAAAACGCTTGCGATTCATTTCTTTCTGGATGTGTCTTTAAAAATTTTCACAAACATAGCCATTAAAAACACAAGCGGCAGCACCCATATAAAAACGGGAAAAGAAATCGAAAGCCATCCATCCAATTTGTATCCGATAAAAACACCCAGACCCAACGCTGCCATGAGTTGTGATGCCAGCCCGGCATATTCCATTAAATAGGATTTATTACTGCGGAAAGGCTTTTTGTTATGGGATGATGGTTCCATGAATCAACTGAACAGACTACAAGTTTGCCAAAGCTGGTACTGCTTTCAACACAAATACCGCCTGGAAAACCCTGACAAAACCAGTAGCTAAGTTACAGATCGTTGGCTACGGCATGCACGGGTTCATTTTTGATAGCTACCACGCTGGCCGTTGCGGTGCTTTTAGCCACAGCGGCAGCACCCATATGGCATTCACCGTTAAACCTGGCAGCAGCATCTACCTGCAATTGCCCGGTATAAATGTTACCGTTCACTTCACACTCGCCTTTCAGGTAGAGCAGTTCAGTTACGGTTACGTTGCCATTTACCTGGCCCAAAACGTCGGCGGTATTGGCCTGCACATCGCCTTTTACTTTTCCGGCGGTGCCGATAATGACTTTGCCGGTTGTAGAGATATTACCGTTAAGCACTCCATCTACCCTGATGTCGCCTTTGCTGTCTATGTTTCCTGTGATTTCCGTACCCGGAGCAATAATGGTGGCAAGCCCTGTAGAACCTTCTTTAGCGGTTCCGTTACTTTTGTTGGTAAACATATGGTTTCAGTTTAGTTCGTTGATTTTTCTACTTGAGGTATTTCAAGGGTTGCTGTATCAAGGGCTTTCATTTCACCGCTTAATACCTTTTTCAAGTTGTCAAGATATTGGTCTTTATACTGCATTGCTCTTTCTAATGAATCAATCTTTGTTTTGTATAAAATCAGTTCCTTCCGCTGGCTTTGTGTACCATAACCGGGCAGGTAGTATTTAAGGTTGGTAAAGGTTATCAATGCCACCGTTAAACCTACCAGCAGTACAAACATGGTACTGAAGGTTATATACACACTTAAACGGCTCAGTTTAAAGGTTACCACTTCCTCGTAGGTATCATCATTCATGATAACCAGGCGGTAGCGGTTGCGGAGCCTTTTAAGCGTACTGTTCGGGTCAAATAATCGTGCCATACTGGATGCGAATGTCGAATTTAAGGGTTAATCAGTGTTGAATGTGAAAATCTTTCTTGATTTTATACTTAATTGAGCCAAAATAAATGTTCATTCAGCCTCCTGTAACATTGAATATTTAGTTTGGGAGTTCTATGTGGCAAAAAAAATATAATAGTCCCCATGAATTAAAATATTTTTGGCCGAATTGAGTTAATAGTAAAAATCACCGGTGCCCGATGCATCAAGCCCTTGTGTTACAGCCAAAATGGATATTTTTTCTGCTGCTTCTGAGCTGTTTTTCGGCGTCGGCCCAACCTGATTTTACCCTTCCCCTCAACAAACCCGAAAAATACCGTAATAAAGAACTGGGGGCAGAAAGAACAGATGCCAAAAAATTTACACTCCCCCGCCGCCTGTTCCAGGGCATGATAACGCATTACAACTACTATTATAATGCCAATCGTAAAATCAATGAAATTGTAGAACGGGCCAAACTGGCACACAAGGATGATTATACAGAACTGTTACCGTTTTATAATTTCTCTACACAAATAACTGCAGGCGACTCGGCTGAACTGGACAGCATTTTATACAAAGCCACGGCTGGTATTGTACTGCATGATACCCGTAACAGTTATGTAGATAATCTTTACCAGCTGATCGGCAAGAGTTATTTCTACTGGCGAAAGTTTGACAGTGCCCACCGCATCTTTCAGTTCATTAATTACAATTATTTCCCCAAAGGAAAAGATGAATACATCATTGTAGTTGGTGCCAATGAAAATGCGGCAAATGGTCAACTGAAAATTGCCACTAAAGAAAATAAGAACCTTGTACATAGAGCCTTTTCCCAACCACCCAGCCGTAACGAAGCCCTTTTCTGGCTGGCTAAAACTTATGCCGAAGACAGTTTATATGCTGAAGCATTGAGTTTAACCAAACTGCTGCGTAGCGATCCTCAGTTTCCCAAACGCCTGCACACCCAACTGGATGAAGTAAATGCCTATGTGTTCTATCAACAGGGAATATGGGACAGCACTGCTTTTTACCTTGAAAAGGCATTAGTGAATGCAGAAAACAAAACGGAGTTGGCCCGATGGCAATACCTCCTGGGTCAATTATATTCTGTGTTGAAACAACCGGAAGCAGCTTCCCGATGGTTCAATAAAGCCAAGTCCAATACAACCGACCCCGTTCTTTACATTCATGCCCGTATATACGAATCGCAACTGGTGATGAATGAAGAAGGCAATTCAGTGCAAACAGCATTGAATGATCTTGAAAAAATGTCCAAAAGAGAGCGCTTTGATGGCTATGAAGATGTACTGTTTTATGCGGCAGGCGGTATGGCCCTTCAGTTAAAAGACTCTGCCCGTGCCAAAATCCTATATCAAAAAAGTAACCGTTATAATACTGAACACGCATCGCTTAAGAATAAAGCGTTTCTGAAGCTGGCTACTATTGCCTATGGGCAAGCTGATTATGAATATGCAGCCGCCTGTTATGATAGCCTGAACCTGCAGGATGAATCATTGGCTTACCAGGCAGCAAAACTGGAACTGCGCAGAACGATTTTAAAAGAACTGGTAAAGAATATAAAAACAGTACAACAACAGGACAGTCTGCAAGCCATTGCCAAAATGCCGGAAAAAGAACTGGACGCTTATTTAAAAACATTGCTGAAAAAACTGAGAAAACAACGTGGATTGAAAGAAGAGGAAGCTGCTTATACATCAACAGGTGGCGGCAATACACTTACTGATGATCAACCGGTGCTTGCTACAACCGGCTCCGGCAATGCCTGGTATTTTAATAATGCGGTACAAAAATCCAAAGGGTATAATGAGTTTATAGCAAGATGGGGCAAACGGCCAAACGTTGACAATTGGCGCAGGGAATCAGCTGTTGCTTTAATTGCCAATCAACCTGCTGCTAACAACAGCAATCCATCCGTAACTAAAACAGGTGAAGAAACAGGAAGCAATCCTGAAGAACAGGCTTTAACAATTGAAGGATTAAAAGAGCGACTGCCGCTTACGGAAGATAAACTCAAGCAATCAAACACAGCGATTCTTGATGCTTTATTTACACAAGGCCAGATTTATAAAAACCAGTTAGAAGATTATACAAAAGCAGCCGCTGTTTTTGAAGAAATCTGGAAACGCTTCAGTAACTATCCGCAGGAAGAACAAACTTTATTTGAGTTATACTACTGCTATAAAAAAGCAGGCAACCCGGAGAAATCTGAATTCTTCCATTCAAAGCTGAAAGAAAAGTTTGCTGACAGCCAGTATGAGTTAATGATTACATCCAATGGTAAGCCCAGTGCAGCTGAAGAACTTAAAAACAGAACCTACGAGGAAATCTATACTCTTTTTATAGAAGGCAATTTTACAGAGGCATTGACACGTAAAGCAAAAGCAGATTCCATATACGGTAAATCTTACTGGACTCCGCAGCTACTGTACATAGAAGCACTTTATTTTGTAAGACAACGAAATGACAGTGCTGCCATCAATACGCTTACTGAACTGCAAATGAATTTTGCCGGATCTGCTATGGCAGAAAAGGCAGCTATATTAAAAGACGTCCTGCTCCGTCGTGCAGAAATAGAAGACTATCTCACCAAAACAAATATTGTACGTGAAAATGATGAAGTGGTGATTCCTTTTGATGAAGGTCCTAAGGTGAACAAAACTGATCAACAGGTAAAACAACAGCCGGATACAAAAGTGGTGATCCAAAACAAACCGGCACAGGTAACCGCTATCGAAAAACCAAAACCAGTTGTACAGAAAACCGGAATTGATCCAAAAGATAAAGGAGCGCCTAAACCTTCCATCACCAATAAACCTGCTGTTGACAGCACCCGTATTAAACCACTAAAAGACACCAAGGTAGAAATGGCCTATGTGTATAATGCCAATGAACCTTATGTGGTATTAATGGTGTTTGATAAAGTGGACCCGGTTTATATTTCTGAATCTAAAATTGCATTTCAACGTTATAACAACTCAGCACATGCTGCTGAAACAATCCGTATCAATATTTACGAAGGTGCAGCCGAAGAATACAGCTGGCTGGATTTAGGCCCCTACCCTGATGTGGCTTCTGTGCTGGGTTATTTTGATGAATTAAAAGCCAATGCCAAACAGATTGTACCCTGGTTGCCTGCGGCCAAGTACCAGTTTTTAGTTATTTCAGAACAGAATCTTGAACTACTGAAAACCAGGAAAAACCTGGAGGAATACAAACTGTTTATCCGTCAGTATATCAAGGATAAATTTTAAGATTTCTTCGCTTTACCCCACCCTTATTTGTTTTAGATTTGTTGGGCATTGAATTTGCAGCTCAATGCTGCGTTTTGGTTAAACGCACTGCCATTAATCAGAAAAAAAGCAAAAGAATCAACAGAACCCGGCACTCATTTTATCCGGATGCGAATGCCTTGAAATAAAATATTTTTACTGTATGAAAAAATCAGTTCAATTACTGTGGCGTTTCTTTTTTATTGGAGCAGGTATCTTTTTAATCATATTATTGCTTGCCAACTTCGGTGTATTCGGCAAAATGCCTTCATTGCAGGAGTTGGAAAACCCCTCTGCTTCGCTTGCCAGCGAAGTAATTGCCAGCGATGGTACTGTAATGGGTAAATTTTACCTGCAGGATCGCAGCAATGTAGAATTTAAAGACATTTCCAAAAACGCCGTTAATGCATTAATTGCAACAGAAGACGAGCGTTTTTACACCCATTCAGGTATTGATGGATGGGCTCTTGCACGGGCTATTGGTAAACTGGGCTCTGATGGTGGCGGAAGTACCATTACGCAACAGTTAGCTAAAAATCTTTTTACTGATAATGCCTCTACAAAAAACATAGTAAAACGCATTCTTCAGAAACTGAAAGAATGGATCATAGCGGTAAAGCTGGAACGCAACTTTACCAAAGATGAAATTGTTGCGTTGTATTTCAACACCGTTCCCTTTGGTGATAATGTGTACGGCATCCGCAACGCCTCCAGAACATTTTTTCAAAAAGAACCATCGCTTCTTACGGTTAATGAAGCCGCAGTTTTAGTTGGTATGCTTAAAGGCAATACCATTTACAATCCCCGCAGGGATGCCCGTCGCTCTCAAATGCGCCGGAACGTGGTTATTGATCAAATGGTGAAGAACAATTTTATTGCATTAGCCGAAGCAGAAAAAATAAAAGCAGAACCCATCCCCCTTAATTATAAAAAGCTGGATGAAAGTACAGGTATTGCTCCTTACTTCAGAGATGTGGTGCGGGATTATATGAAGAAATGGTGCAAGGAACATAAGAAAGCAAATGGTGATAACTACAATATTTACCAGGATGGTTTAAAAATTTATACTACCATCAACCCACGTATGCAGTTGTATGCAGAAGAGGCTGTAGCTAAACACCTCAGTGCGCTTCAAAAAAGCTACTGGACGCTTCCGTGGATTAAAACCAACAGCATTTGGAAAGGACATGAAAAAATTCTGGAGCGTGGCATGAAGGAAAGTGATCGCTGGAAGAATATGGAAGCTGAAGGTATTGCGGAAGAAGATATCCGCAAATCGTTTCAAACCAAAACAAGAATGAAGGTATTTGCCTGGAACAACAAAAGGGAAACAGATACACTCATGACTCCGTTTGACTCTATACGTTATCACAAGATGATCATTCAAACAGGTTTCATGGCAATGGATCCATTTACCGGCGAAGTAAAGGCATGGGTTGGTGGTGTAAACTTTAAAACCTTTAAATACGATCACGTTAATTTAAATACCAAGCGGCAGGTGGGTTCTACTTTCAAGCCTATTTTATATGCCTATGCTGTAGAAAATGGATTTACCCCGGAAACACCATTACCCAGCGGCCCTATCAACCTGGGCGGCAAAATCATTACAGGTAGTGGCGGGCCGATGGCGGTTTGCCTGGCCTATTCTAAAAATCCCGGTGCTGCTTATCTTATGAATCAATTTGGTGTGAAGCCGGTGATAACATTTGCTCAAACTGCCGGCATCAAAAGCAAACTGCAACCATTCCCATCATTGGCCTTGGGTGCGGCTGAAATAAGTGTGTATGAAATGCTGCAGGCTTACAGTATGTTTCCTACGAATGGTATGAGTACCGAACCGATTTTTATCAGCCGTATAGAAGACAAAAACGGAAACATACTGGAATCTTATGCACCTGCACAAAAAATGGTATTGAGTGAGGCCAGCGCTTACACTATGACCAAGATGATGAAAGGTGTTGTTGATTTTGGTACAGGACGACGTTTACGTGGCATGGGCCTGAGCAACGAAATTGCAGGTAAAACAGGAACTACCAACGATAATACGGATACCTGGTTTATTGGGTTTACACCTCAACTGCTGGCCGGCGGCTGGGTAGGTTGTGATGATCCTTTTTTGAAAATGGTGGGAGAAGGTAACCGAACCGCCCTCCCTATCTGGGGTTATTTTATGAGCAGTGTGCTGAATGATAAAACGCTGGCCATTTCGAAAGATGCAGTGTTTGTACAACCTGAAAGTATGAAGGTGGAAACCTTTATGGACTACGAGAATTTTGCAGAGAAATACAGAAACGAACCGGATGCAGAAAACCCGGATGCAGGAAGCGGCACTTCCTCAGATTTTGACCAGATGCAGTACAGCCCCGAACAAAACATAGGACCTGAATCCCAACTGAGCAAAGACGAACAAAAAATTTTACAGGAAGCTAAAAAAGAACCCTCTGCCAAACCGGAAGAAAAGAAACCTGAACCCAAACCGGAAGAAAAGAAACCCGAAAAAGAAAAGAAAGGCATCCTGAATAACCTCTTTAAAAAGAAGAAACCGGAAGCTAAACCGGGAAGTCCGGGTGCATAGTTTAAACTTAAAATTCTTTGTAAACAAAACAGACTAATAATAAAAATCCCCCGGAGTAACGGGGGATTTATTTTATTCTGCAATAATTTTATTAGAAGCTGCGCAACTTCAATTCACTGCGGCGGTTTTTAGCACGGCCGGCAGTTGTTTTGTTATCAGCAACCGGGCGGTCAGAACCGTAACCGGCAGCAGTTAAACGACCTGCATCAATACCTTTTGAAGTGAGGTATGCTTTTACTGCATTAGCACGAGCCTCAGATAAGGCCTGGTTCTTTTCAGGTTTACCGGTATTATCAGTGTGGCCTTCAATATCCAGCAAAAGTGTTGGGTTTTCGTTGAGAATTGTTACTACTTCATCCAATGGTTTGAAAGACTTTTTCAATAATTGGGCGCTACCTGTGTTAAAGAAAATGTTCTTGGCAGCGTATTCCACTTTCTGCTTTACTTCTTCCTTAATTTCAGGGCATCCGCCATTTGAAGCTACACCGGGAAC
Source organism: Lacibacter sp. MH-610 (assembly GCF_045780045.1). NCBI lineage: Bacteria > Pseudomonadati > Bacteroidota > Chitinophagia > Chitinophagales > Chitinophagaceae > Lacibacter > Lacibacter sp. MH-610. The sequence goes on along the minus strand of NZ_CP116002.1, from coordinate 1,954,703 downwards.
AGCCGGGCATTTATCTTCCTCATCATTGATACCATCTCCATCACCATCAGGAATGGGACAACCTTCATAACGGGCAACACCGGCAACAGTAGGACATTTATCGTTTTCGTCGTTAATGCCGTCTTTGTCTGTGTCAGGAATAGGACAACCTTGGTACTTAGCTAAACCGGGTACATCCACGCATTTATCATCTTTATCAGCAATTCCATCCTTGTCTTTATCAGGGCATCCATTGAGGGCTGCAATTCCTGCTTCATCAGGACAAGCATCATTTGCATCCAGGATTCCATCACCATCACGATCCGGTGGCGGTGGAGGTGTTGGAGGTGGAGGAGGAGCAACTACTTTACGTTGTGCTACCGGGAAAGTAATTCCCAATGAATGGAAAATGCTGTAATTAGCTGAACGACTAACAGGAACACGATAGTTTGTAGAGAGGTGCAGGAACGCATCATTCCATAGATTAAACTGCAATCCGGCACCAAGGGGTATATAGCTAACTAATTTATTATTGGTAGTTCCAATACCGGCACCAGCCTGGAGGTAAGGCACAACAGCAAAATTGTCAGGCAATAACTTAACGTTTACATTCGCATCGGCTTCAATATGAAAACGATTTGTTGCATCGTTAGGAATATCACGGAAAGGATAAGATAAAAAAGAACCGGTAAGACGTCCCATAAAGTCAAGGTTATTATTTAAACCTTGTGTGTAACTGAGGGTAAGCGCCGGGTTTAAGCGATTTAAAGATTTCCAGTTACCTAATCTCAGAACCTGTGCAACAGATTTCTCACGAAAGTCAGTAGCAGTTTGAAAATCAATACCGGAAAAATGAAACCCTAACTGAGGCAGCTTTTTACGGTCGTCATTTTGTGCTGAAGCAGGCAAAACTGCGGCCAGCACTAACATAAGAATCAACAATCTTTTCATAAATGAATGTTTTGGATGGGGCAAAAATAAAGTTACAGGCGGTACCCATGAAATTATTTACCCACAATTTTGGCGGGCCCTGCTTCACTTAGTATTTACCGGGGGCTTTTTACCTAAAACTTCAATCTTAACCCTTGTTAATCCACTCTTTATAAAACCCAGCTTTTGTGCGGCAGCCCGGGTAAGGTCTATTAATCTTTTGTTACGGGCATGTAGACGGTCGTTGATTTTTACGATTACGGTTCTTTTATTGCGGAGATTGGTAACACGTACATAAGTACCCAGCGGTAAAGAATTGTGTGCGGCTGTTAACTTTTGCTGGCTGAAGATTTCTCCGTTGGCTGTTTTTCGCCCATTGAATTTATTGGAATAAAAACTGGCAATACCATACTGCACTTTAACCTTCCCGGTCGTTTTCTTTACCGTTGCTGAATCCTGGGCAAAACTGTTTTGCAGGAAGCAAGCAAGTGCAATAAAAAAAAGTAAGATGCTTTTTGTATGATGCATCTGGTATTATTTACTTGAAAAATAAGCTTCCCTCGCCAGCCGGTCTTCATTGTAGATATCAGCATAAAAAACCAGCTTCCCTTTTTTAACACCAACGGTAAAATAACGGAAATAAACCGGAAGTTTGGTACGAACGGGGATAACATGCCGTTCTTTTCGCACCAGCCAGCTGCGAATGGAGTCTGATGGCAGCGTTTTAGCATTGTTTTTTACAGCTCCAGTACTATCAAGCCCGTAAATATACCAAACCAGTTTTTCCCACTCCTGCACCCGTACGCAACCATGACTGAGAGAGCGGTTGTCGTTTTTAAACAAGTAACGCTGATTCGTATCATGCAGGTAAACTGAATATTTATTGGGGAAATTAAACTTCATAATGCCCAATGCATTATCGTCACCACTGCCCTGAAAAATTTTATAGGGAATGCCCTTTGTATATTTTGTCCAGTCTACTGTGTAAGGATCCACCATTTCTCCATCCCATTTGGCCAGGTGATACCCTTTTCGGGCCAGGTAGCCGGGGTTTTTGCGAAGTGCCGGAAGAATTTCTTTAATAATAATGCTGTTGGGAATCGTCCACTGCGGATAGGTAACCATATCACTGATATGGCTGCTGAGGAGAGGTGTTCTTGTTTTGGTTTTACCCACCACAACTTTTGATTCAAACACAACCGTATCTGTGTCCATTACCTGGAGATAATAAGAAGGAAGGTTGACCCAGATGTAGCGCTGGGGCAAAGTATCAGGCATCAGTTTATAACGATCAAGATTGATGGCTATACGATTGAACTTTTCAATATCAGAATTATTGAGGGAGGACACCAATTGGTTTCCAAACTTTCCATCCACCGTTAACTTTCTTTGCTTTTGCACTTTTACAAGTACTTGAGCCAAAGCAGCAGAGTCCAGCCGGGTAACAGAACTATCTATGTAACCGTCTTCTTTTAATCTTTTCACCAATGCTTTCACAAAACTTACTGAGTCTTTATAGGGATATGAGAGATAAGTGTATTGCTTTGTAAAATCAGCACTATCCAGAAATGAGCCGATAGCAGCTTTTAGCTCATGGTATGCTTTGTGCCTCGGTTCCAGCTGGGTTAATAGATCTGCAACCCTGCCCTGCTCAAATGCTTTGTTGAGATATGCATGATAAAAAGAAGGGCCAAGTGTAGAATCAAAATTTTTATAAATGCTGTCGGTATGCAAACGCCCCTTGTGTAAATGCCTGGCGATAGTTAAAAAAGCATCCGTAAGCAAAAGGTCGGCACGGGTCCACAAAACCGCATCCCGCCTGGAAGTTTGTGCTGCTGTATCTTTTGCAAACAGGTATTGCAGCTGCTTTAATGGTTGCTGATGATAGTTTTGCGGAAACAAACCATAGAGCCTTGCTTGTTCAATCAATTGTATCAGAGAATCTGCCAATGGTAATAATTGCTCCTGGCGGCTCCACAAACTTTTGTATTGAGTATTACTGTAATACTCTTTTACTGAAGCAATGGAATGGAGTTGCAGTGAATCATCCAGCTTCCCTTCATGGTCAGTTGCATAGTTTAAAAAAGAACGGAGATTACGGGCAACAGCATCTTCCATTTTTTCAGGTTCTTCTATAATTTCAGATTCCTGTACAACATTATTATCACATGCAGTAAATAAAACAACCCATACCACCAGGGTTATTAACTGCCGATAACTGATATTTGGAAGGTAGCGCATGCTTGTATTACATTTATCCAGCCATCACCAACACAGGAAGTAATGGATGCTTTTCAGATATTCAAAATAGTAAATCAGTTGCACATAGCAAGAATCAGGTTCTGCTTTTTTTTGATTCTGCCATTTACCGTATCTGCTCAAGAGTTACACACCGGTAAATACGGGGTAGCAACGATACGGCAAGCCGGTACTTATAAAAGTACCTGCAAAACAGACAGCAATAAAAGAATGATTGAACTAAAATCAGTAATCCCATCTATAGTTTATGATTTACGATACAGTACCAAAGATAATTTTGTAAAGCAACCGCTCTATCCCCGTTTTACAAGTGTTACTTTCCTGCGATTACCTGCTGCTAATGCTTTAGCAAACGTGCAGAAAGAACTTGCACAAAAAGGATTAGGCTTGAAAATATTTGATGCATACCGCCCCTACTCTGTTACTTTAAAATTCTGGGAGTTAATAAAAGATGAACGTTACGTAGCCAATCCCTCCAAAGGCAGCGGGCATAACAGAGGCCTGGCTGTTGACTTAACCATCATTGATTTGACTACTGGCAAAGAGCTGGATATGGGTACCGGCTTTGATAATTTTACCGATACGGCTCATCATACTTTTACAGCTTTACCTGAAACTGTTTTGCAAAACAGAAAGTTATTGAAAGACGTAATGCTCAAACATGGTTTTAAATTATTTGAAACCGAGTGGTGGCATTACAGCTGGCCAAACGATAGAAATTATGAAGTACTGGATTTTAGTTTTGAGAAATTATATCGTTTGACTAAGCAACTTTAACAACATCAATCACTGCCTCCGTATTGATTACTCCGTACACATGTGGAAATGTGTCAGCCGTTGAAGGGCTCCACTCAAAAATAAATTTACCGGTGAGTTTATCTGAATCAATTACCAGTTTTACCAGATCAGTTTGGTTTTTATAGTAACGCTCCAGCACTCCTGCTACCTGATGATCTTGTGAACAATGAATGAATCCTTCGTCTTTTAAAGAAGGTGCTTCATAAAATCCATTTTGTTGCGCAATGTTCCAGGCTGCTGAAGTTGTGATATGATAGATGATGGGCATACAATCGGTGATTTGATGAATAGAATTAAGAATGTACAAGTGAGTGACACAACCGCCGTTGAGAAAAGATTTATTGTTGGTTACAAAACTCTTTTTATATGTTGCTCCTGCAACATTAAATCGGCTAACACAATAGCGGTAGCTGCTTCTACAATTACAGGTGCACGAAGTGCCACACATAAATCATGACGACCTTTGATGCTGAATGCTTCCTGTTGCTCCGTATCCCAATTCAAACTTGTTTGCTCTTTGGGAGTGGAAGAAGTAGGTTTGATGGCAATGCGAAATACAATTTCATTTCCGTTAGTAATACCACCTACAATACCTCCTGCATGATTGGTAGTTGTTTTACCGCTCATATCTTCAATAGCATCATTGTGCTCACTGCCAAACATTTTGGCCGCCGGGAAACCGGTACCAAACTCCACACCACGTACCGCAGGAATGGTAAACATCATTTGTGCTATGAGTGATTCTACTGATTCAAAATAAGGCTCACCCAAACCAACAGGCACACCTGAAACACGACACTCCACAATACCTCCAACAGAATCTTTTGCATCAATGGCTCTTTGCAATCCTTTTTCCAAATCAGTTTCGCCGCCGATTTCAGTAACACGTGCTGCAATTACCACCTCACCCTCCAACTCCCTCTCCAAAGGAGAAGGAGAGCCTGCCTCCGATTGAATTAACTGAACTACATTTTCGGAAAGCGCTTCTCGTATTTTTCTAACAACAAGATTAATATCAGCCATTACTTCTTCATTTGAAAACCGAAGAAGTCTGTATTTGTGTTCATTAAGCCATTGAGTTCTTGCTTCATCATATTGCTGTTGCTGTTCTTTAGAGTGATATTCACCATCAACTTCAACAATCAGCTTTGCATCCAAACAAACAAAATCAGGAATAAACCCTGCAACAGGATGTTGCCTTCTGAATTTATAGCCATCAATATTTCTGTTTCTCACTTCATTCCATAAAGCTTCTTCTGAAGACGTTGGATTTTTTCTGTTTGCCTTTGCAAAATCTTTTAAGAAATGATAGTTCCCTGTTGTATCGGTTACGTATTCAAAATTATCGGAGGGTTTATTTTCCCTCTCCTTTGGAGAGGGGTTAGGGGTGAGGTGGTTCATCAACTTTTTTGCAATAGCTCCTGCTGCCACCAATCCTGTCGTTAAACGTGCGCTGAAATGGCCGCCGCCTCTGTAATCTTCATGGCCACCAAATTTTTGATGCGCCACCCAATCAGCATGTCCGGGACGTGGAATGCTTCTTTGTTTATTATAATCTTCGCTGCGTGTATTATTATTTTCAAAAAGTATCGTAATGGGAAAGCCGGTTGTTTTTCCATTGAAAATTCCGCTTTTGAAGAAGGGATAATCAGCTTCCTGCCGAGGTGTGGTTCCTTTTTGTTTGCCGCCTTTTCTTCTTTCTAAATCAGCAAGCAAATCATCTTCCGTTAAGGATAAACCTGCAGGGCAACCGTCAATCACAATGCCCACGCTTTCGCCATGCGATTCTCCAAAGATGTGTACACGAAATAATTTTCCGAATGAGTTCACTGAACAGTTATTGAGTTATTAAGTTAATTCGTTATTGGTAAAGATACGTTGGCGCCCAGCAATTTCAAATGCTCATAAAAATCAGGATAGGATTTGTTGATGGCTTCTGCTTCTTCAATCACCACTTCGCCGGTTGCATTTAATGCAGCAACTGCACAAGCCATGGCTATTCTATGGTCGTGACGGGAATGCACTGTTGATGCTTTAATGTCTGTGCCGCCATGCACAATCATTAAATCATCCTGCAAGTCTATCTGAATACCCAGCTTAGCAAATTCTTCCTGCAAAGTAATAGCACGGTTGCTTTCTTTATGTGTTAACCGGCTTGTACCTTCTATTACGGATTTGCCATTGCAGTTTGCTGCAAGTGCAACCAATGGCGGAAATAAATCAGGACATTCGGTGGCATTGAAGTGAAAAGGTTGTAATGATGCTTTACCAATTTCAATCTGCTCAGCCTGTACAGACAATTTACATCCGCAATCCATTAAGGCCTGTAACACAGCTTTATCAGCCTGCGTTGAAAATACATCCAATCCTTTTACAATAATGTTACCTGCAACTGCTCCTGCAACTAATAAGAATGCCGCACCACTCCAATCGCCTTCAACGGTATAGACCCTGAGCGTAGTCGAAGAAGCGGTGTAGGAGGATTGAGCGTAGTCGAAATCCGAATTACTGAAATAAAACTCTTCATAATTTTTATTCTCCGGCACTTTCAATCCAAACTGCTTCATTACATCCAGCGTCAAATCAATATAGGGTTTGCTTTTAAGATTGATGACCTTGATTGCTACATCACTTGCATTGCTTGCTGCGTAAGCTAACAATAACCCGGTGAGAAACTGGGAACTTAAGGAACCATCAATTTCAATAGTTGCCGGTTGTATGGGACCTTGAATCACCAAAGGCAACTTGCCTCCGCTACTTTTTATTTGTACACCCAACAGTGGCAAAATTTCATCAAAGAAATCCATAGGCCTTGTAACCAAACTGCCGGAACCATTAATCGTAATTTCTTTATCACTCAACGCAACCAGTGGTGTAAACATGCGGATGCTCAAACCACTTTCACCACAATTGATTTCATTAGATAAAGGCTGCACACCCTTACTTTCAATTTTCAACTTCTCATTTTCGATTTCCAGTTTTGCTCCCAGCTTTTGAATAATATCCATGGCTGCCTTATCATCATTGCTGTTGCCGGGATTTTTAATAATGCATGTTCCTTTTGCAACCAGGGCTGCTGCACATGCACGCTGCATGGAACTTTTGGATGCATTGCTTTGTATGATACCTGATAAGGTGGAAGGAGCTATTGTTACATTCATATTATTACTGATAAAAACTCTTAACTACTTCAATACTACCAACGATATGTTTATTAAATTCTTCCAATTCTTCAGAAGGAACCCACAATTCATTATGTATTTCACCTCCTGCATTTTCCACTCTAAACTTCTTTACATAATCCGAATCGATAAAAAATCTTGTTACAAATCCTGAGCCGTAAGCAGGAACATTCCATTGAACTGTTATTTGAATTGCATATTCTTCATTCATTACAGGATAAAATATTGGCTGCTCCGGTAAGCGTGGAGGAAATTCTTTCCATCCCGATGCTTCAATCAAATCCAATTCTTTTTGATTTACAGGACGATAAAGTATAGTTGTATTCACGTTATAAACTTTCAATAATCGTTTTCAAATCTGTTAATGGAATATTCTTCACTACACCTTTACCAATTTTTTCCAGCAGCAAATAACTCATTTCAAGCTTGGCTTTCTTTTTATCTTTTTGCAGAATTTCAAAAGCTTTGACTTTATCAAAATCAGCATATGTGGGCAATCCATATTTGCTGAGCAATGCAGTAACTCTTTCCGTTTGTTTAAAGTCACTCAGCTTTTCTGAAATATGACAGGCATAGGTCATACCAATAGAAATAGCCTGGCCATGTGACAATTCATACATATTCTCAATGGCATGTCCCAGCGTATGACCAAAGTTGAGCAGCTTTCTGTCGCCACTTTCAAACTCATCCTGCTGCACCACTTTTGTTTTGAGCAATGCATTACGCTGAATCAATTCACACAACAAGACTTTTTTGCTTTGGTATTTTTTCAACGAGTTGGCTTCCAGCTCCTGAAACATCTTTACATCTTTAATGCAGGCATGCTTGATGATTTCAGCAAAACCGTTTTGCCATTCCGCTTCCGGCAATGAATTCACCAATGCCATATCATGCAGAATAAATGCCGGCTGACGGATAACTCCCACCATATTCTTATAAACTCCTACATCAATGCCGTTCTTACCTCCAATACTTGCATCCACCATTGCTAAAATAGAAGTAGGGATAAAACCAAACTTCACACCACGCATATACACAGATGCAATGTAACCTGTAATGTCAGTTATAACACCGCCTCCCACTCCTACCAAAGTTGTTTTTCTATCAGCACCCATTTCAATCAACTGCTCAATTACTGCATCTACAGTAGTTTGAACTTTATATTCTTCGCCCGGCTTTAGTACAATGGTGTTCCAATTCTTAAACCGTTTGGTGTGTGCATTGAAAATATTCTCATCAGTAATGAGAATGGTATTACTGCCGTCAACTATTTCTTTGAGATGACTGATGCCATAAGCAAAGTAATAGTCAACTGATGAGTTGGAAAATGTATATGTTTTTTTCATAACACCTCACCCTCACTCCCTCTCCAAAGGCAGAGGGAGGCCGGGCTTTTATTTTTCTATTTGACTTTTGTAATTAAGCATTTCAACATCTGTTCTGAATTGCACCAAATATGATTTGGATGACAAACAGCTTGGCCAAATTCATTTGTACCGCTCCTTAGCCTTGGGAGAAGGAGTTGGAGGATGAGGTGCCTTAACTATCCAACACCCTCTTCTGATGATTAATACTTTCCATGTGCACTGCATCAAAATAACGGGTAATGAATTCTTTGCTCAACCCTTTGCGTTCACCCTCTTTAAAGGCACGTTCTAATATTTCATTCCACCGATTGGTTTGTAAAATGGTAATGTTGTTTTCTTTTTTATACGTACCAATCTGCTCGGCAATCTTCATACGCTGACCGAGTATCTGCATCAACTCATCGTCCAGTTGATTGATTTGCTGACGCAGTTTTTCCAATGCTGCATGAAACTCTGCTGATGCTGCATCTTCCTTGCGCCAAACAATTTTACCCATCATTTCGCCTAAGCGTTCGGGTGTAATTTGTTGTTTGGCATCGCTCCATGCATTATCAGGGTCAATGTGACTTTCAATCATCAAGCCATCAAAATCCAAATCAATTGCTTTCTGTGCCGTCTCCTGCAAAATATCTCTGCGTCCGCAAATATGAGATGGGTCATTGATCAATAACAACTCAGGATTGCGACGTTTCATTTCAATCGCTAAATGCCACATAGGTGCGTTGCGATATTCCGTATTGCCATAAGAAGAAAATCCACGATGGATTAATCCAATATTTTTTATACCCGCTCTTGCTACACGCTCTACAGCGCCACTCCATAATTCCAAATCAGGATTAATGGGATTTTTAATCAACACAGGAATATCCACGCCACGCAATGCATCTGCAATTTCCTGTACGCTGAACGGATTTACCGTAGTACGTGCACCAATCCACAATACATCCACATCAAAAGTGAGTGCGTCCTGTACCTGCTTACCTGTGGCTACTTCCACTGTTGTTGGTAAACCTGTTACGGCTTTTGCTTTTTGCAGCCACGGCAATCCTTTGGCGCCGATTCCTTCAAACATGCCGGGTTTGGTTCTGGGTTTCCAGATGCCGGCACGCAGCAGGTCTACCTTTTCGGTTGCAGCTAACCGTTGTGCGGTTGCCACCAGTTGTTCTTCGGTTTCGGCGCTGCAGGGACCGCTGATGATGAGCGGTCGCTTGCCCCACAATTCCTGAACTTTTACTTTCATAGTCGTTTCGAGAGTTTGCATTGTTATTGTTTGTAAAGTTAAGTTTTATGTTGTCATCGTTATTACTACTATTGAGCTTCTGTTGCCACGCTCGCTTGTACGTTCAGTAATTCTATTCAGCACCCACCCCTATCAATCATCACTAATATTTAAGACTCCGCCACCCCGCCAAAGAGGGGATAGACTTACCCGTTGTTTAAAAAAGAACTTCACAACTTTTGAACTTTTGTTCAATTATATTTTACAGTTAAAAGAACTTATTCCAAAAGTCAAAATATTTTCAACTGTTGGGCTATCCCCTCCCGGGAGGGGTTTGGGGTGGGTTACATTCGTTTCCTGTCTTTCGGAAACTTCAGTGCCTCCCTTTTTCTTTTTACAAATTCATTCAACCCATTCTTTTCTTCATACTCCAATAGCCAATTTTCAATAGTCCTTAAGACATTCTTCATATCATGCACCACATCCAAAGCATTGAAGCGTAGAAAAGAAACACCATAGATTTCAATTTCTTCTTGTCTTATTTCATCTTTAGCAATCACTTCCTCATCATCATGTGTAATACCATCCACTTCAATAGCCAGCATTACATCTTTGCAATAAAAGTCAACAATATAGTTCAGCATGGGCTTCTGCCTGTCAAAATCATAACCCATCATTCCACCGTTTCGTAATTCCATCCACAATTTTACTTCAGAGTACGTCATGTTTTGACGGAGCTTTTTAGCATGAGCCAATGCCTGTTGTGTGTATGGAATTACTTTTCTATTCATAAGTAACATTTTCACCCACCCCATTTCATCATCTTAAAAGTTTTAGCCTCCGCCACCCCTCCAAGGAGGGGATAAACAGGTTCATGATTGATATTTATTTGCTTGTCAATGTTTATTCAATCCCGTATATGGTAAAAGAACTTTTTAATTGCTGATTTTTTTCAACTGCCGGGCTATCCCCTCCCGGGAGGGGATAGACAGAACTCATTTCAATATCCTCCTTATCTCATTCGCATGTTCAATCAATCCTTTCAATTCACTACTTTTCTCTTCTGCAATACTTGTTCTGAATTTCTTTAATTGCGCAATATGTTCATCCAGCACATCCAGCACATGTTCTTTGTTTTGTAAGAAGATGGGCACCCACATGGCAGGATTACTTTTGGCCAGACGAACCGTACTGGCAAAACCCGCACTTGCCAATTCAAAAATCGCCTGGTCTTCTTTTTCTTTTTCTAGTACTGTATTAGCTAATGCAAAAGAAGTAATGTGTGAAATATGGCTCACATAGGCTGCATGCAAGTCATGCGCCCTTGCTTCCATGCCCAACAAATGCATCCCGATTTTTTTATACATCTGTTTCACCCATGCTACAGCATCGGCATCGCTTTCTTCTTCGTTGCAAATAATAACGGCTTTATTTTCAAATGCACCACGTACAGCAGCAGCCGGACCACTGTACTCTGTACCCCACATAGGATGTGTGGCTACATATCTTCCACGTTTAGGATGCGCTTTTACTGCTTCAATCAATTGTGATTTGGTAGAACCTAAATCCAAAACAATCTGATGCGTTACTTTATCCAAAACTTTCGGTAATAAATCAGTCATCAAATCAACAGGAATGGCAAGTACAACAACATCGCTTTGTTCAATGGCTTCATCTAAAGGCAACACTTCATCCACCAATTCCAGTTCCAATGCTTTGGCTTCATGTTCTTTACTGGCATCAACACCCATCAACTTTGATGAAATCTTCTTTTCATGCAATTGAATAGCAAGAGAACCCCCAATCAAACCAATTCCTACTATGGATATTCGCTTTCTTTCCATTATCAATTATGAATTATTCATTATTAATTATTCTTTGTTTCGCTTCTTCCAGTTTCTCTACCGTACTGCACAAACTCACTCTCACAAATCCATCACCGGCAGTTCCGAAGATGCCGCCGGGTGTAATAAACACATTACTGTTGTACAACACTTCATCACTCAATACACCGCCTCTGCCAATAGGATGAGGTTCTAAAGCCCCTCTCCTTTGGAGAGGGGTTTGGGGCGAGGTTTTTGCCCACACAAACATGCCCACCTGTTCTTTGGAATAACTGCATTGCAATAAATCCAGCAATTGAAAAACTTTTTCTCTTCGCTTGCGGTACACAGCATTCACACTATCGTACCAATCTTTCTCCAGACTCAATGCTTTGGCAGCAGCCAGTTGCAAAGGCAAGAACATACCGCTGTCCATATTACTTTTAAACTTGAGCACTTCATCAATACGTTCTTTAGCCGCACACAACATGCCTACTCTCCAACCCGCCATATTCTGACTCTTGCTGAGTGAATTTAATTCCAGCACCACTTCTTTAGCACCTTCCGTACTTAATAAACTGGTAGGATGTTCATTCAAAATAAAACTATACGGGTTATCATGAACAATTAAAATATGATGCTGTTTTGCAAAAGCAATCAACTGTTTAAAAAAATCAGCATCGGGCAATTTACCCGTGGGCATGTGCGGATAATTCACAAACATGAGCTTCACTCTGCTCAAATCCATTGCATTCAGGTCATCAAATGAAGGATGCCAATCATTTTCTTCTTTCAATTCATAATGCTTCACCGTACCTCCTGCCAGTTTTACCGCACTCATATAAGTGGGATAGCCGGGATTAGGAACCAATGCTTCATCACCTGCATCCAGGTAGGTCATACAAATGTGCATGATACCTTCTTTGCTACCAATCAAGGGTAATATTTCGGCATCAGCATTTAGTTCAACATTGTACCATTTTTGATACCAGTCACGCATAGCATTGCGCAACACAGGTGAACCTTTGTATGATTGATATGCATGTACATTGGGCTTCGCACTTTCTTCCTGTAAAACTTTAATCACATCAGGGTGCGGTGGCAGATCAGGACTGCCGATACCAAGATTGATGATGTTTTTTCCCTGCTTGTTCAATTCATCAATCTCCCGCAGCTTCTGCGAAAAATAATACTCACCTATTCCTTCTAATCGTTTTGCTGTTTGCATTACTTGTCTGATTTTCCATTTTTGTAAATACCATAAATTTTCAATGTTACGGTAGCAGGCTTGATTGCTTCGATTACATTTTGAAACTGCGCCATTGAATCAAACTCCATATCCGCATGAAAACTGTATTTAAAATCGCTTCCAGGAATAGGAAAACTTTGCAGCTTGCTTAAATTGACACCTCCTTCAGCAATAGTGGTAAGCACTCGGGCCAAACTTCCTTTGCTGTGATCAGTTACAAAATTTACAGAAGCTTTATTAGCATCCTGAATACTTGGAGCCATGTCTTCTCTTTGCAAAATCAAAAAACGGGTGTAATTGTTTTTCATGGTTTGAATAGCGGGGGCAATCAAGTGCAGATTGTACAACTCACCCGCCAGTTTACTGGCGATGGCCGCAATGTGCTTGCTTTTATGCTGGGCAATGTGTTTGGCGCTGAGAGCGGTGTCTTCTGTTTCCACCAGTTTCCATTTGTACTTATCCAGAAAATCATAGCATTGCTGCAGGGCCATGGTATGAGAATGTACTTCTTTGATATCTTCCAGTTTTACGCCATGATTCACCAGTAGATTTTGTTTGATGTGCAAATACACTTCGCCCACCACCTTCAAATTGCTTTTTTGCAATAAATTGTAATTGGCAAGGATACTTCCGGCGATAGAATTTTCAATCGCCATTACAGCGCCATCACTTTCTTTTTTATTGGCACCAATCTTCACCACCTCTCTGAATGTAGCACAGGGAATCACTTCCACTGTTTTACCAAAAAATTTGCGTGCTGCTTCCTGGTGAAAACTGCCTTCATAACCCTGTATCGTAACTTTTGCCATGGCTTAAAACAAGAATCCCGACCATTTGGCCGGGACTCTTTATGTTGATTGTTTTGTAAAATCTATTTTTTCAACCAAAGGAATCCCGGCTTCATTCTAAAATAAAAGAAGTAAAAATAAAACCAACGATATCCTTTGTTTTGTAACATGGGATAAAAATAGAGAAGCATTTTGATAAAACAAGTGTTAGCTCAAAAAAAATTGAAATTACCCATTACCGAGAATTACAATTAACGCATAAATAATGCCCGGCACCCAAAACAGCAAGGTAAGGATTAAACCTAACCAGAATTTATTATTGATTTCACCCTGGTGCAGGTAAATAGCCAGTGGTGGCAGTATGATAGCAAGGATTACCAGTAATAATGTATCGGTATCGGCTGCACCGGTTCTGCGTTTTTCTTTTCTATACTTTTTAATTTCCTGTTTCACCGCTTTATACCGCTCTCTTTTCTGCTTAGCGGAAAGCGAATTCCACTCTTTCATGGCCTCCTGGCGGATGGTTTCCTCCGGGGTTATTACCGGCACCGATGCGGTACCCGAAACAGCCAGTAACATTAAAAGAGAGAAAGTAACAAAAGGGGCAATCAATTTTTTCATTGTATAAGGTTTTGGTTAACGAATACTGCAATTTACAATGCAATTTTTACAGTTGCTGATTTGTCAAAAATCGTTCCGATTGCTTAAAACGGAGCTTTTTTTTTGGAGCAGTTCCCCTATCTTCGCAAAAAATTTCAAGGAATGGAAACAACAAAAAAATCAACCGCCATCAGCTGGCTTTTATTCTTTCTGTTCGTAGCATTAACCGTAGTAATGTATTTTTCTGATTCTTTTGCTAACTACATTACAGCTACTCTGCCTTTTATCGTTTATTATTTTGCCAAAGCGCTGGATCTGATCTAAGCTGTACGGCTTTATATAGTTTACCCGTTCCTTTTACAGGACGGGTATTTTTTTGCAAACAAATTTGCAGTATCGCTTCCTTAACCACTTTTTCACTTTCCTAATTTTCAGAGATATCTCCTTCGTCGACATGACGTCAGTCCGATGTGGTGCGTGAACGATGCCGTTTAAGACGCTGCTCAGCTACTCAAACTCATTGCTATTCATCTTACGCTCACACCGTCATTTTGAGTGAAGCTTGCTGAATGTTGCTCATTTGTACAATGATGATGCGAAACGAAAAATCGCTGGAAATGAAGATGGGTTGAAGTGTTGCAATTTAACTGTGGTTCTCTGCGGTCGTTGTTGGTCAAAAGACACAACAACGGCGGTGTGCTTTTTTTCAACTGGAATACCAACAGGGGCGAAAAATATTTTTTAATTAAAAAGTCTCTGACCTGTGCATAGACGTTACTTATCTTACAATTACCTACTTTTCAATACAAGTAACATGTAGGCATCAGGTCGGGAGACCTGCGCCAGAGAGATATAGTACAAGCATTAAATATAAAACAGGAAGAACTATACCTAAAATCAATATAATTACAGAGTTTCTGAGCAAAGCTGTAGAACGACCACCATACTTAACAACTGACATATAAATAACAAAATTCAAAATAAACAACCCTACGAAAAAGAGAAACAAAAAAAAGTAAAAGAAGATTCCAAAGAATTCAATAAGTCCTCCCTCTTCTTGAACCATAGATATCAAACCCCATAACGAGCCTATTGTGAAAATTAAAAGGCCGATAAAATTGACTATTAATATGATTTTTGTTGCACGCATTATTACGTCAATATCCGGAAAGCTTTAGTTGTTGACAAATCTAATGACAAACTGCCTGCAATCAATGACTAAGACTGCTTTATACGTAACGGAACGGGGGGATAGCTTTCAGTTTTTTATTTCTACGCAGCTATGATGGAAACTTTAAAATTGAAAGAAAGACTAAAGTTAGCTAGGGAATACCAACAGAGGCGAAAAAACCTATTTTACAAGCCCTAGCTTTTTAAACTTTCGTTGTAGTTCATAAAAGCATTGTTCAATGTTATCACCAGAAAACGGAATATATTGCAACCCCGCAACGTTAGAGAACTCTTCAACTCCATCTTG
This sequence comes from Lacibacter sp. MH-610, assembly GCF_045780045.1. Classification (NCBI taxonomy): domain Bacteria; kingdom Pseudomonadati; phylum Bacteroidota; class Chitinophagia; order Chitinophagales; family Chitinophagaceae; genus Lacibacter; species Lacibacter sp. MH-610. The sequence continues at coordinate 1,939,032 of NZ_CP116002.1, read as the reverse complement.
TTTTAAGATTATGACTTTGTCAAAACCCAAACGACCTTGAAACAATCCAGCCTCATGAATTACATTCTGTCTGGCTCGATATTTTCCATCACTTGTTTCATCTTCAGCCGTCATTACTAAAATTGCAAATGAGGACTTTTCTAAAAACTCAGTTAACACGTTTACTATGGTTTCACTAGTTCGTGATTCATCTTCAAATGTGAGTGTTTTTATACTTAAATCTTCATTTAGAAAAATTTGAACCCTTGCCCACAACTTGCTTCTTCCATGTCCTATAAAAACATGCCCCATTCCTGTCGATTTCTTTTGTGGATTAGGTTTCGCATTTTCAAACTCTTTAATTTTTTTAGATTCTTCTAAACTCCATAGTTCTTGAACTAGTTTATAAATTCTTTTTACTGTATTATCATTAGTTGAAACTTGAGGTGGCGGGAAATAAATTGTATCACTATTTTGACGTGGTCGATAACGATTAAAAAACTCCTCAATTTTTTCTGCGTACATTTTAATGTCATCTAAATTTGACCGTTCGCTGAAATCAATATCAGAAAGCTTTTTTACAAATACCTGAATCGGCGAAAAAAACTTAAGGTCAGATTTAACGCTCTCCCATAAGGCTTCAGATAGTAGTTGAAGTTCTTTTATTATCATTTTTTCTCAATTTCGAATATCTTTTACGATGAGGTTCAAAGAAAATCACAAGCCTCTAATTTTTGTCGCCATAGAAAACTGAACGCACAAGAGTGCGACGCAAAAACGCCGCCATGAAAAAGCTAATTTCGTAACAACAAATCAAAAGCCCCAACTTTCGTCAGGGCTCTCTTTATAATTCATCTTCTTACTTCACTTCCTCAAACTGCGCATCCTCCACATTATCTCCCTTTGTACCGCCTGCGGCGGCACCTTCGGCACTTGGCTCGGCACCTGCATTGGCTTCTGCGTTTTGAGTGGCTTTGTACATTTCTTCACTCGCTGCTGTCCATGCCGTATTCATTTCTGCAGTAGCAGCATCAATCGCTGCAAGGTCTTGTGATTTGTGTGCATCTTTCAATTTGGTGAGCGCTGCTTCAATCGGCGCTTTTTTATCAGCACCAATCTTATCACCATATTCTTTCAACTGCTTCTCCGTTTGGAAAATCAAACTGTCGGCCATATTGATCTTTTCTACTTTTTCTTTCTCCGCTTTATCAGCCGCTTCATTGGCTTTGGCTTCATTCTTCATCTTTTCAATTTCATCTTTACTCAAACCACTGCCTGCTTCAATACGGATCTTTTGTTCTTTACCGGTGCCTTTGTCTTTTGCACTTACATGCAAAATACCGTTGGCATCAATATCAAACGTCACTTCTACCTGGGGCACACCACGTGGAGCCGGTGGAATACCATCGAGGTAAAACATACCCAGGCTCTTGTTATCCTTCGCCATCGGGCGCTCACCCTGCAAAACATGAATCTGTACACCAGGTTGATTATCGGCAGCCGTACTGAACACTTCTGATTTTTTAGAAGGAATCGTGGTATTGCTGGCGATCAACGTTGTCATTACACCACCGAGTGTTTCAATACCCAAGCTCAGCGGAGTTACGTCCAGCAACAACACATCTTTTACTTCACCGGTTAATACCGCACCTTGTATAGCCGCACCAACAGCCACCACCTCATCAGGGTTCACACCACGATTTGGTTTTTTACCAAAGAACTTTTCTACAATCTCCTGCACTTTGGGGATACGTGTACTACCACCCACCAAAATCACTTCATCAATTTCGCTGATGCTCATGCCTGCATCTTTCAATGCTGCTTCGCATGGGCGCAAACAACGTTCAAACAAATTATCAGCCAATGCTTCAAATTTGGCACGTGTGAGTTTTAATACTAAGTGTTTGGGTACTCCATCCACCGCTGTGATGTAAGGCAGGTTGATTTCTGTTTCAGAAGAAGAACTCAATTCCACTTTTGCTTTTTCAGCCGCTTCTTTCAAACGCTGTAAAGCCATCGGGTCTTTGCGCAGGTCAATATTTTCCTGTGCTTTAAATTCAGCAGCCAGCCAGTCAATAATTACTTTATCAAAATCATCACCGCCCAGGTGTGTATCACCGTTGGTTGATTTTACTTCAAACACGCCATCACCCAGTTCCAGAATGGAGATATCAAACGTACCACCACCCAGGTCAAACACAGCGATCTTCTGGTCTTTGTGTTTTTTATCCAAACCATACGCAAGGGCTGCGGCGGTTGGTTCGTTCACAATACGGCGAACGTTCAAGCCTGCAATTTCACCGGCTTCTTTGGTAGCCTGGCGTTGTGCATCGTTAAAGTAAGCAGGCACGGTGATCACTGCTTCTGTTACTTCCTGGCCGAGGTAATCTTCAGCGGTTTTCTTCATTTTCTGAAGCACCATAGCCGAAATTTCCTGTGGCGTGTAAAGTCTGCCATCTATGTCAATACGAACGGTATTATTGTCACCCTGTGCTACTTTATAGCTCCAGTGGCTTTTTTCTTCATTTACTTCATCAAAGCGGCGGCCCATAAAACGCTTCACACTCATGATGGTGTTGTGCGGATTGGTGATGGCCTGGCGCTTGGCAGGATCACCCACTTTACGTTCGCCGTTTTTCAAAAATGCTACAATGGAAGGCGTGGTACGGCGGCCTTCATCATTGGCAATTACTACCGGCTCGCTGCCTTCCATAACGGATACGCAACTGTTGGTAGTTCCGAGGTCAATTCCTATAATCTTTCCCATGATTCAAGTTTTTGTTCAACCGTATTACTCAATGATAGTGCCATGGGGCGTGAAGGTGAAAAATTGGCAGAGAGGAACAGTTATTGAGTTAATGAGTATTGGGTTATTGGGGGCTCCGGTTTTTGATTTCGGTTCCTGCTATTGGGTTCTTCTTTTGTATTTGGGGCTTTCGTCATCCAAAACGGTATCAACTATTTCCCCCGCCCGCCTTCAATGCCCGCAAAACAAAAGCGGTCATTTACGTCTAAGCGGGGCAGCCCGTGAGCAAATGAAACATGATTCAACAATTACTTTGCGCCTCCGCTGCTTTGCGCCTTTGCCTGCCCGAATGGAACAGGCGGGCGTGATATGGTTTTCCCGTCTGTGAACTTTATCTCCTTTGCGTGAAACTCTCTTCCCCACCTATCTTTGCCCCGCATCATCCATTACCCAATTATTAATTATTAATTACAACTCATGTTGGTTTTCAAATTCGGCGGCGCCAGTGTAAGCAACTATGAAAAAATCAAAAACGTTGGTGAAATCATACAGCATTTCCCCAATCAAAAAATCATGGTCGTTATTTCTGCCATGGGCAAAACCACCAATGCACTGGAAAAAGTAGCTGAAGCATTTTATGCCGGTAAAAAAGAAGAAGCATTGGAATTGTACCGTGCTGTAAAACTCCAGCACCTGGATGAAGCCAAGTTTTTACTGGTGACACATTTCAATCCGTTGATGGTGCAGCTCAATGATTTTTTTACTGAGGTGGAATGGCTGCTGCATGATAAACCCGTTCGTGATTATGATTATTACTACGACCAGATTGTATGTACAGGTGAACTGATGAGTACTGCCATTGTAAGTGCTTATCTGAATGAAATTGGTTTGAAGAATGAGTGGCTGGATGTTCGTGATATTTTCCGCACTGATGATAACTTCCGTGATGCAACGATTGATTTCAACTTTACACAACAGCAGGTAACCGCACAGGTGAAACCATTATTTGATGATGTAGATATTGTCATTACACAGGGTTTTATTGGTTGTACGGATGAAAATGAAAGCACTACACTGGGAAGAGAAGGAAGTGATTACTCCGCCGCTCTTTTTGCCAATATGCTGGATGCAGAAAGTTTGAGTATCTGGAAAGATGTGAAAGGCGTGATGAATGCCGACCCCAAACAGTTTGCTGATGCACAATACATCAGCGAACTCAACTATGATGAAGTGATTGAAATGGCTTACTATGGTGCACAGGTGATTCACCCCAAAACCATCAAGCCGTTGCAGAATAAAGACATTCCCCTGTATGTAAAATGTTTTGCCGATGCTTCATTGCCCGGTACAGTGATCCATAATGAGTCAGTCAAAAATCTTCCGCCAATTATTGTGGTGAAGCAAAACCAGGTGTTACTGCAACTGCACACCAAAGATTTCTCATTTATTGGTGAGCAACCGATGAGCGATCTGTACGAGATGATGGCGAAGTTGAAAGTAAAACCGAACCTCATTCAAACACATGCAGTAAGTCTGCAGTTGTGCATGGATGACAGAAGTGATAAAATCGAAAAACTGGCGCTGGCCGCTTCCCAAAGTTTTGATGTGCAGGTGGAGAGGGGATTAACACTGCTGAGCATTCGTCATTACAATAATGATTTATTGGAAAAGATGACCTCCGGAAAAATCATTGAACTCAAACAGCAAAGCCCGGAAACGGTACAGGTGGTGATGAAATAATTGTCAGACCATTCAATGTAGCCAGACTACTATCATTACTTTATCTCCAGCACCAATGCACTTTTCCCCGGTACAGCAAATGAATTGGCAACATCAATCGTTTCTCCTGTTATAATATTTACAGCACTTGATTTGCCTTTTAATATTTCTGCAAAGCGTTTCGTATCCACATTCGTTTCTTTCTCATTCTTATTCATTACCACCATCACTGTTTTTTCTTTGTTGCAACGGAAGTAAACATACAGTCCATCAAAAGGTGCAAAGTGCATTGTTTGTCCATTGGCAATAACAGGATTATTTTTTCTCCAGTTTAATAATTGTTTCAAATACGCCTGAACAGATTGCTGATTTGCATTCAACCCTTCTCCGGTAAATCCATTGGCTTTATCATCTTTCCATCCGCCGGGGAAATCAGAACGTATGAGGCCATCGTTTTTATGATGAGGTGTATTATCCATCAATATTTCTGTACCATAAAAGATTTGCGGAATGCCACGGGTGGTTGATAAATAGGTTAATGCCATTTTGGTTAAAGCCACATCCTGCTTTAACTGCATAAACAGTCGATCCATGTCATGATTATCTACAAACAACAGCATTTGATTGGGATTGGGATAAACAAAATCATTGGCGAGTCCTTCATATAATCTTGTAAAAGGTGTATGATAGGATTCTGCTTCTTCACCATTTAATGATTGAACCAACGCAGCCTGTAATGGAAAATCCATAATCGTGTTCAGGCACCCGGTATATCCATCATGATTTTTCTTTCCGCTTTGCCAGTAAGAAGTAATTAAAGGGTTGGTACTCCACTCCTCACCTACAATACTGAAGTTGGGATATTCATTCATGATTGCACAACTCCAGTTCTTTAAAAAGGTTTTATCGCTGTAACCATAGGTGTCCTGTCTTACGCCACCTAATTGCAATGTTTCAATCCACCAGATAGTGTTTTGAATAAGATAGTTTGCCATGAAAGGATTTTTTCCGTTCATATCAGGCATTGTTTTATCAAACCATCCTTCAACCCATAATTTTTTGTCGTAATCAGATGCATATAAATCCTGGTTTACAGTACGGCGGTGATTGGAACCGGTATATGGATGAGGAGGTGGAAAGTTGATCCAGTCTTTGAAAGGCAAATCTTTCATCCACCAGTAATTACTGCCGGTATGATTGAGCACTTCATCAAATATTAATTTCATTCCACGCTGCCGCATTTTGGCTGACAGTTCTTTGTATTCATCCAATGTTCCATATCGTGGATCCACTTTGTAATGATTGGTAATGGAATAACCATGATAGGAATACCTTTCCATATCATTCTCCAGCATGGGTGTGGGCCAGATGGCAGTAAAGCCCATGTCCTTTATATAATCCAGATGATTGATGAGGCCACGTATATCGCCGCCATGTCTTCCACCTGCAAAATTTCTGTCAATCTTATTTTCTTTTAATCCTTCCACCACATCATTGGTATAATCTCCATTGGCAAAACGATCCGGCACTACTAAAAAAACCGCATCAGAAGAATTAAACCCTTTGAATGCTGCTGCATCCTGCTCTCTTTTTTTTAACTGGTAACGGTAACTGTACACTTCTTTTGCACCCTTTTTAAAACTGATTCCAACGATGCCGGGCTTTGCAGTTTTGGCGATGAGTATATCAATAAATAAATAATTTTTACTGTCGCCTTTGCTGACTTTTTTAATTGTGACTCCGGGATAATTAATTACAGGTGTTGTTTCGCCAATGTTGTTGCCGTTAATCAGCAACTGAAGGTTGGGATTTTTCATACCCACCCACCAGTTGAGGGGTTCTACATGATTGATTTGAGTAACTGCAGTTGTGCAAATCAAATTGGCCAGCATCAAAGAGGAAAACAGTTTTATCATCTTCATAATGTAATATTCGTTGATGGAATAGATGCAATTTAGAAATTTAAAAGCCCGCCTGCAGAAATTTCTTTATAGTTTATGTTAAAACGATTGATTGCTCTGTTGTTCAGCAATATCGTTTTGCTGTTGCTGTTTTTAATTTCCAGCATTTTCCCGTCACTCAAAGAAACAACTGCATGCTTTACCTGTGGTTTACCAACTACATATTCTCCGGTTGAAGGATTCACAGGATAGAACCCCAGTGTTGAAAAAATATACCAGGCGCTCATTTGTCCGCAATCATCATTACCAATCATACCTGTGGTTGTATTATTATAAAATTCAGAACAGATTTGAGTCACCAGTTCGCCCGTACGATGCGGTTTATCTGACCAGGCATAGAGATAAACGATATGATGGCTCGGTTCATTGCCATGTGCATATTGGCCAATCATGGCTTCCTGGCCCAAATGTTTATTTGGATTCATTGCTTTGATGGTAAAGAAACTGTCTAACTGTGCAGTAAAATTTTTCTTTCCGCCCAATAATTGTATCATGCCTTCTACATCATACTGTGCCGGTGTCCAGAAATATTGCCAGGCATTGGCTTCGGTGTAATCACCGGGGTTGTTCATAGGTGATGTTGCCATTAATGGATTGAAAGGTGTGCGCCAGTTTCCTCTGCTGTCTTTACCACGCATTTGTTTGGTACTGCTGTCGTATACATTTTTATAATAGCTGGCCCGTTTGTAATAAGTAGCAGCAATATCTTTCTTTCCCATTTTCTCAGCCAACAATGCAATGCAGTAATCATCCACTCCATGTTCCAGTGTTCTTGATACCGCTTCGTTGTCCAAACTGTCAAAAGGGTTATATCCATACTTGTTTAATAAAGTCCAATTACTGTTGATATGATTTTCTGTTGTTGATTTTATCATTTGCTGTAGTGCTTCTTCTGCATCAAATCCGTTGAAGCCTTTCAAATATGCATCTGCAATTACAGGAATGGCATGGTTGCCAATCATACAGTAATTGTCTTTGCCCCAGGCAGTCCATATGGGCAGGAAGCCTGCAGTTTTGCTATGCTCAATCATAGTATTAATAAAACCATTCACTCTTTCTGGAGCAATCAATGTGTATAAAGGATGGGCAGCACGGTAGGTATCCCACAATGAAAGCGTTGAATAATATTCGCCATTCTTTGCTGTTCTGATAGAGTCATTGGCGCCACGATATTGACCGTCTACATCTGCAATGTTGGAAGGTTGAATAAAGAGACGATACATGCAACTGTAAAATATTTCTTTTTGCTTTTGAGGTGCTTCTATCTTAATTCGGCTTAAATAACTGTTCCAGACTTTTTTTGCATTGGTAACAACAGCATCAAAATTCCAATCGGGCAACTCTTTTTGTAAATTCTTTTTTGCTCCTTCAACACTCACCGTTGATAAAGCAATCTTTGTTTTCAGGACTTTATCTTTCAAGTCAAAACTCAGCACATAACGTGGTGCTGCTTCCTTTTCCTTTCGTGGCAGTTGAAAAGAAGTGATGAATGGCTCATTGAATTGAATGGTAAAAAAATATTTCCGCTCCACCCAGTTTTTTGTATGGCAATAACCGCTCATGGTTTTATTGTCTTCTATCTTCACCTCACTATCCAAAACCAATGAATCAGTAAGGAATCGAAGTCCATGTTGCAAATCAACCAGCAGTTTTGCATTTGCTGAAGGATAAGTGTATTGATGAAGTGCTACTCTTTCTGTACAGGTTAACTCCACTTTTACTTTGTTACGTAATGTAACAGTGTAATATCCCGGTGATGCTTTTTCTGTTTTTTTCAAATACGTTTCACCAAAATCTTCTTTCTTATCCCCTGTAAAAGGTTGCAGCAGCACATCGCCAAATTCGTTGATGCCGGTGCCATTTGCTCTTGTTTGTGAAAACCCGAGAATAATACTGTCCTTGTATTGATAGCCACTGGTGTAGTCCCATCCTTTGTCAACATTATCAGGTCCGGGTTGTACCATACCAAATGGCATACAGGGGCCGGGAAACGTATGACCTGTTCCTTCTGTACCAATGAAAGGATTCACATATTGTGTGTAATCCGTACGCTCCGGAGATGCACAGGAGTTCGCCAGCAGGATCACCATTACAGCTACTATTACTTTCATTTACTTTTATTTTATTTCAAATACCGCTACCTCGTATGAATTCAACTGAATTGTTTTGTGATGGAACTGGCTCTTGCCAAATAATACAGCGTAGTTTTTATACAAATCTTTAAATCCGGCTGTTTGTACTTCACCTGAAAGATTGACAGCCACTAATACTTTATTGTTTTTATTTATTCTCAAAAAGCTAAATACATGGCTGTTGTCATTAATGACATTTTCGTATGACCCGTTTGCCAATGCCGGGTTGCTTTGTTTGAGGCGTATGAGCTTTTTATAATAATTGAACAGGGAACTATCGTTACTCGTTTGCTCCTCTGCAGAAATTCCATCATTGGGTATAAGCAGGTTATTATCCCACCATCCTCCTGTATGTTCGTACCAGATGGCCATTCCCTTACCAGTACCGGAAGCATACCAATCAAATGCAGCACGGCGTGGAATATCATTGCCATCTGTATTTCCCCAGGAACCAATTTTTCCTTTCATGCCAATTTCCTGACCATAGTAAATAGATGGAATACCGCCAATGAGCAGCAGTAATGCAGCGGCCAGCTTTTGCTTTTTGCTATTTGGCTCCAAAGAAGCAAACCTGTCCATATCATGATTCTCTAAGAAAATGATTTGATCTTTTCCTGCGGGACACTTAGCTAAAATGGTATCTGCATTTTGTATTAACTGTTGTTTATCAAATGACAGAATTGCTCTTTGCAAACCAAAGCCAAACATTCTGTCCACATTTGCTTTTTCAAAATAGCTAAATCCATAATCTCTCCAATCAGATTGTTCGGCTACATTTTTAAGTTTTGGATTGAGCTGTTTCAAATGTGTTAATAAAGGTTTCCAGAAACGAGTAAACAAGTCCATGAGTTCCGGTTTCCCGTCTAAATGATCCATTGCATGATCTAATCTGAAACCATCTACGCCATCATCAAATTTTCCATCCTTATTGGGATCCACAAAAAAAGAAAATAACTTCTTATTGTAATCAAGCACATTTCTGTTTAGAAGGTTCACGGTCGTTACTTTAATAAAAGAACCATCGTAACTGTTAAGTTGACGCAAATCAAACACCATAGTTGAAGGAATCAGGTGCTGGCTATCTTCAAATAAAATGTAATCACTGTAAGGTGAGTTAAGGTTTGCCACAGCATCTTTCCACCACAGATGTTTTTCAGCTACATACTGTGTTTCCATATCAATATACACTTTCATTCCCTGTTTGTGTATCTCCTTTACAAGTGAAATATAATCTTGCATCGTACCAAACTCAGCATCGATCGTTTCAAAATCATTAGCGAAATAGTTGTGATAACAATCAGCCGCATATAATGGCAACAGCAGAATTGAAGTAACACCCAGGTCTTGCAGATAGGGTAATTTTTCTTTCAAACCATTCAGGTCGCCTTGCTTATCACCGTTTCCATCATAAAAACTGCGCTGAAAAACATGATAGATAATTTCTCCTTTATTTCCCGATGCCTTTTTCTGCGCAGGGCTTTCAAAGCTGCTTATGAGCAGAAGGGAGGCTACAATTATTTTTATATTCATTTTCCGAAGTTTAACTTTCAATTTCATAAATCACTGCTTCAAAAGGATTGTATAATTTATTTCGAGAGGGCATGCTATAATTACTAATTAAAATATTACAGTGCGTCAGATCAATTTCTGTATCCAACGAAGCTTCTTCCCCGGAGAAATTAAGTACTACCAATAGCTTCTGGCTGCCTAAATGCCTTGTGTAAGCAAAGAGTTGACGGTTGTGCTCATCTACAAGCTCAAAGGCGCCATAAATCAGTGTTTTATTTTTTTTCCGCAGTTGAATCATGCTCCTGAAGTAATGCAATACAGAATCCGGACGGGCTTCCTGTTCTGCTACATTGAGCACCTGGTAGTTTTCATTTAAAGCAAGCCATGGATTACCTGAGGTAAAGCCTGCCTGGTATGAATCATCCCACTGTAAAGGAGTTCTGCCGTTATCCCTGCTTATCTTGGAATGAGAAGCTAAAAATGCCTGACAATCTTCCCCTTTTTGCTTTAGTTGATGATAGTAGTTAATGGTATAAAGGTCTTGGTATTTTTCTATACTGGTATGATTGGTGTTTACCATACCAATTTCATCACCATTGTAGATATACGATGTAGCCCGCATGCTCAACAAAAATGTATGCAGCATTTTTGCAGACAGTTCCCTGAATTCATGACTGTCGTTTCCAAAACGGCTTGTCATTCTGCTCATATCATGATTGCCCAGGTAAATAGTACCCCATCCCTTTTCTTCAAATACTTTATCCCACCTGTTAAATATCTTTTTCCATTCCACTAAATCTCTGTTGTTATCATCAGCATACATAAAATTTTCCTTACTGATACCAAAACCGGTGTGGTCAAAATGATAGAATGTTTGAAGCTCCCTGCGGTCTTCATCAACAAACAGCAATGCATCATTAATATTTACGCCTGATGCTTCTCCTACATTCATGCAATCGTACTTTGAAAACACTTCTTCATACATTTCCTGTAAGTAACGATGCAGGTTGGGGCCCTTTGCATAATAGGGAAACCAATCGCCAACCGGCATTGTTTCCGGCAACACCGGAAATGAAGTATCCTTTGAAATGCAGGTGATAACATCAAGCCGAAAACCATCTACACCTTTTTCCATCCACCATTTCATCATTTCGTATACTTCTCTTCTTACGTCAGGGTTTTCCCAGTTCAGATCGGGCTGCTTGTGACTAAAAATATGAAAGTAGTAACTGTTTGTCGTTTCATCATACTTCCATGCATTGCTTTCATGGTCAAAAATACTCCAGCGATAAGGAGGCTTTCCTCTTTCAGCATCCCACCAATGATAATAATTACGGTATGGATTGTTTCTTGATTTTTTGCTTTCCTTAAACCAGTAATGCTCATCACTGGTATGGTTCACCACTAAGTCCATGATTAATTTGATGCCTCTTGCATGCAATCCTTCCAGCAGCATATCAAAATCTTCCATTGTGCCAAATTCTTTCATGATAGCTCTGTAATCAGAAATATCATAGCCCATATCATCATTAGGCGATTCATATACCGGATTTAGCCACACCACATCAACACCCAAACTTTTAATATAATCCAGTTTTTCAATGATGCCTTTTAAATCGCCAATGCCATCGCCATCCGTATCCTTAAAACTTCTGGGATACACTTGGTACACCACCACTTCTTTCCACCATTGTCTGTTGATATCATGTTGCATATATTCAGTATTTCTTTGTACCCGCAGAACTGTTATTGTAATTTATTTTTATTATAGGCTTGTGCTGTTGTGCGATATAGAATCATATACCTTATTGTTGCGGATATTTAAAAATGGATAATCATGCCGGATTCATCTTTTCCTGTTTTACCTCGTTTACAAATAACCAGCATACAAACGAAACCAGTAAACAAATGGTGATAATGAGAAACAATACGGCATAATCTCCTGTATCATTCACCAGCTTAGAAACTCCCGGCGTCATCATTGCAGGTAACACAATGCTGAAATTAAACACCCCCATAAACATACCCATTTTATTGGCATTCACTTTCTCCGTCATAATAGCAAACACAATAGAAATAACAGCCGACCACCCAATACCACAAATAATCATACCGAGATAAAAAATAATTTCCCGGGTACCTGCCAGGTATAAAAGAAAATAACCAGCTACCATACAGGCAATGGCAATGGTATAAATTTTTACTTTACCTATTTTTTTACTTAAAGGTTCCAGTACCAATACCGGAAGTAAAGCACCCACAAAATTTAACAGCAAAAATCCCAGTGACAAAATATTGCCGGCAGACTGTTCATTGGTTTGCTCCGCACCTGTAAAAAATTTTGAGAAGGTATCTGCAAACACATCAGATGTATCAAGAACGGGCATCATTTTTTCCCTGATAAAGAAATAACTCATTACAAACATGCTTTGTATGCCCAGCCAGCTAAATGAATGTGCCAGTAATATTTTTTGAAAATCATTGCTGTCTGATGGTTGCCGCTTCCCTTTGCGGATGGTGAATGCACCCAGCAATAAAGTAGCGATAAGACAGGCATACATTACTTTGGTTTGTATATTATCCCATCCGCCCTGTAAAATCATTTTATTGATTACTACAAACAAACCAAACACAATAAAGCCATAAAGCGGCAATAACAGTTTAATACCATCCATCAATGATGAAGTGCTTTTGATTTCTTTGGGTGTTGTTTGTGCTATTTGTAATACCCTTGGTTCTTTTACAAATAATACCGGAACAATGGAGAACAACAGCACCACCACTGCTGCCGCATAAATCAAAGCCATATTGCCAAACGACATGGAAATAAAATAAGCACCAATACCAAAAGTGCCGCTTACCACCTGCATCCACGAATATCCTTTGGTGCGTTCATTACCTGCAGGTGTAACATCAGCAATAATTGCCCTAGCCGGATTGAAGGTTACATTGATGCTCATGTCTAACAACAAAGACACAACAACAGCCACCACAAAAACGGTGGCACCTGTTGACTTACTGATAAAGCCGAGTTGTGGTAATGCCAACAACATGGCTGCACCCAATATTCCTCCAATGACAATGTATGGTTTTCTTCTGCCACCCATGAACCAGCTTTTATCACTCATCATACCCACGATGGGTTGTGCAATTATCCCTGATAAAGGGCCGGCAAGCCAAACGAGCGCCACATCTTCAATATGTAAGTTATACTTCGAACTCAATATCCAGCTTAGTGTTGCTACCTGCGTAGACAAGCAAAAGCCAACGGCTGTTGCAGGCAAGCTAAGCAATGCATAGAATGAATTTGTTAGTTTTTTTTGAATGGCAAGCATTTAGCTTTAATAGGTTTAAAGTTTTGATTTGAGAAAGTCCATCATTTTTCTATTTATTTCCCATTGGTTTCCTACAGGTTGCCGGGTAAACGGTAATGCGGGCATGTAAGGCGCAGGACCAAACTCAGGTGTAATAGAAAAAGTCTTATCTCCTTTTTGTTTTTTGTAATCAATAATTCGATACCACCATTCTTCAAAATGTGCAAAATGATGTTCCCATTCAGGGGCAAACGGATTATTTACCTGTGGCGCTTGTTCATGTCCAATCCTGGCATGTAAATGTGACACATGTGGAATAATCTCTTCAATTATTGCTGCCTGATCCTGAAGCATACTTTCTGAAACCGTACAGAAATGAGAGAAGTCACCCACCAATTCCAGTTCTGGAAATTTTTTAAGATATGGAATCAATGAAGATGCATGAAAAGAAAACCTGCCCCGATGTGTTTCATGCAGAATACGAACTCCTGTTTTGCTGCTGATAGTTAAAGCGGCTTCAATCACTCTACAATTGTCATCAAAAGAATAATAATCTTTACCTGTATGTGAGTTGATAAAACAGGGTTGCAGCGCTGCCAGTTCATATAAACTTTTCTCCATCCTGCTGATATAATCATGAACTGTATCATTATCCGGAACTGTAAGTTGTTGTGTAATGAAAATAAAATCAGGATTGATACGCTTCACATCTTCAAGTTCTTTTATAAATAACGATGCAAAGTCATTCGGTGTTGAAGGCATAAAAATTTCAATCCCTTCATATCCTGCCGACAATACTTTGTCAACAAATATGTCGGGTTTGTCTTTTTCACAACCCCAGTGAGTGCAACAGTATTTTACCTGCAAATTTTTAGTTTTGATAAATGATGGGATTGATCGGTGTATTAATCACTTCACCCACTTGAGCTCCCGGGCACCAGGTATTCCAATCATTGATTTGATTTTTATTGTCAGGTTGTTTCAGCCTCATATCTTTATCCATATAAATCACCGTCATCACTTTCCGCATTTGGTTGGTGGTGTTGGCACCTGCACGGTGAAACACCCAGCCGCTGTGAAAACTCACTTCACCCAAATCAAATGCTTCAATTACATGTTTAAAATCAGTGACTCTTAATTTTTGCTGAATAGCTGCTTCGCTTTCATCACTGATTTCCAGTTCACGTCCCTCCACTATTTGATGGCTGCCGGCGCTAAACTCCAAAGGGCCCAGTTCCAATGGTGTAGCCTGCAAAGGAATCCATGCCGTAACTGTTTTATCCGTTTCAAGAGGCCAGTAATATTGGTCTGCATGCCAGGGAGTGATGCCCCCGCCTCCCTCTTTAAACAAAGCCTGATCATGATAAATACGCACACCGTCAACCTGCATTAAATCAGATGCTATTTTTGCCAGTCGTTTACTTAAAACCAACTCTTTCACCACTTCATCTTCTCTCCATAAATTGAACAATTGGAGAAAGGCCTTACCATAGGTGCTTCGTTCTTCCAATGGTTTTATATCACTGTTCATAATCGCAACACGCTTGCTGATGGCATCATTAAAAAAGGAAATAGTGGCATCATCAAGCACCTGTTTCAATTTGATAAAACGGTTTTCCTGGTAAAATTCAATTTGTTCAGCGGTGAGTGAATAAGGCTTCTGTAAAAAAGCCGCAATGGTTGAAGGAATGGCATGCATAAATAAATATTTTCAGCAAAAATCGAACAGGCTTCAGTAAGAAAATAACATCTTTCAGTCTTATTTTAATACTATATTGCCATTTAAAAGACAAAATACAATAAAAAAAGAAATATGCTATGAGAGCAAAGCTGCAAAACCTGCAACAATTACATTCCGGCAAATCATTCATATGCTATGAATTAAAAATATCCAGCTTTGATTTTTTCTGGCATTTTCATCCGGAGTATGAGCTAACATATATCATAAAAGGAAGGGGTAAGCGGTTGGTGGGTGATTGTATTGAAAGCTTCAGAGAAGGTGATCTTATATTGATTGGCCCGCAGGTACCGCATACCTGGGTGAGTGAAGAAAAGAGAAAGCAGCACTGCCATGCTATTGTACTTCAGTTTCCAAAAACGCTGGCTGACACGCTGCTTAGCTTACCGGAACTGGAAGAATTGGGTAAAGTTTTTAAACAGGCTTCCAGGGGTTTGAAAATTTCACATACATCGTCTTCAGGCATGTTGCAACAGTTACTGTATTTAACACAACATACCAACACTACAGCTATTACCGGATTTTTACAATTGTTTCAAACCATCAGCAAGCTGAAAATAAAAACGCTGGCCTCATCTGCTTACCAGCCATCCTCACTACAGCAATCCAGCCGCATCAGCAATGTGCTTAAATATGTACAGGAACATTATACAACACACATCCGCTTAAAAAAAGCAGCAGCAGTTATTCATTTATCAGAAAGCGCATTTTGCAAATACTTTAAACGTGCTATGGGTAAAACGTTTTCTGATTACGTAAATGAATTGAGAATAACACATGCGATGATGCTTTTGCTTGAAACAGAACTGAGCATACAGTCCATTGCTTACCAGTGCGGATTTGAAAACATTAGTTACTTCAACCGGGTTTTTTTGAAGAAAAACAAATGCAAACCATCCCAATTTCGTAAAAAATAAAAAAGGTTCATGAAGCTTCATGAACCTTTTTGTAGCGAGGAGCAGACTTGAACTGCCGACCTTCGGGTTATGAATCCGACGCTCTAACCAGCTGAGCTACCTCGCCATTTTGGGCGGCAAAGATAAGGATTGAAGGCTTTTGTTGTTCATGAAAAAAGCAGCTTTTTTACCCGCTCCCGAACTTTCTCCGCATTGGGTAGCATGGCTGCTTCCAACCCCATATTCATAGGAACTGCAGGCAGATTCAAAGCACCCAGTACTTCCACCGGCATATCCAGCCATTGAAAACAATCATAGGATATGCGATGCGCCAATGCCTCTGCAAATGAATTGTTTTGCTGTTCTTCTGTAAGCACCAAACATTTGCCATGCTTTTTAACTGTTTCAAAAACAAGTTCTTCATCTAAGGGAAACAAGGTTCGTAAATCAACAATCTCAACCTGACCGGGAAAATATTTTTCAGCAGCTTTGGCCCAATACACACCCATGCCATAAGTAATGATGCAGCAGCTTTCGCCTTCATCAACCATCTCATCATCAGCCGCAACAACAATGTTTGCTTTTCCCAACGGTAAAATATAATCCCTTGATGGCTCAATACATTTTGCATCTTCAGTTCCCGGCACTTTGCTCCAGTACAAACCTTTATGTTCCAGCATCACTACCGGATTGGGATCAAGGAAAGCTGCTTTCATCAATCCTTTCATATCCGCTGCATTGCTGGGATACACTACTTTAATTCCTTTAATACTTAATAAAGTTGATTCCACACTTCCGCTGTGGTAGGGACCGCCACCTCCATATGCACCAATAGGAACACGTATAAGCGTTTGTACAGGAAACTTACCGCAGCTTAAGTAAGAAGATTTAGAAATTTCTGTTACCAGTTGATTAAAGCCGGGATAGATATAATCAGCAAACTGTACTTCCACAATGGGCTTTGCTCCTACTGCACTCATGCCCACGGTGGAACCAATTATATATGCTTCCTGGATGGCGGTATTAAAAACCCGGTGATCACCAAACTGCTCCGCTAATGTTGCCGCCTCCCGAAACACACCGCCCAACCTTCTTCCCACATCCTGGCCATATAACAATGCTTCGGGGTATTCTTCCATGATTTCACGAATAGCAAATAAAGCGGCATCTACCATCAATACTTTTTCATTACCTGCAGGTGAGCGCTCTCCTGTTTCTTCTGTAACAGGTGTGGGTACAAAAACATGCTCTTCCACTCTTGATGCATCCGGCTCAGGTGCTGCACTCGCTTTTGCAAAATCATCTGCTACCTTTTCTTTCGCTTCATCTTCAATGGCTCCAAGAATTTCTTCGCCTATGCCATGCTGTAAGCAGAGCTGTTTCAATTTGGGAAAAGGATCATCCGCAAAATGTTTATCGAGGTCTTCCTTGCTTCGGTAAAATTCTTTTCGTACACCACTAGTATGATGGTTCAACAAGGGAACATAAGCCTGTACCAGATAGGGCTGCTGATGGGTGCGTACATAATTCACCACATGCTCCATCGTTTCATAGGCTTCTTTAAAATCGCTGCCATCACAACGGATATGGTTCAAACCGGGAAAACCCATGGCATATTCATACGCATCCATCGCTCTTGCTTCCTCTGCACTTACACTGATACCCCAGTTATTATCCTGCACCAGGTAAATGACAGGCAACTTTTTTAATACTGCAAATTGTAAAGCTTCGCTCACCTCTCCTTCTGTAATACTGGCATCGCCGAGAGAGCAAACTACAACAGGCAATTCCCCATTCTCATCAGTTGAAAGTTGACTTGATTTGATTTCTTTGAGATACTTCAAGCCCTGTGCAATACCGGTTGTAGGTATCACCTGCATACCTGTTGCACTGCTTTGATGAATAATATTAGGATTGTCGTTTCCCCTGTAGTTTGGATGACTATAATACTCTCTGCCGCCGGTGAAAGGATCATCGGCTTTTGCCAGTAATTGAAGCATGAGCTCGTATGGTTCAAAACCTACGCCCAACAGTAAACTTTCATCACGGTAATAAGGACTTACCCAATCAATATGCTTCAGTTGAAAGGCAGTTGCCAGTTGTATGGCTTCATGCCCACGGGAAGTAGAATGTACGTATTTGCAGATGCTGCGGTTGTTTTCATAAGTAACAGCCATATGCTGTGCATAGCACATGAGTTTCCAGCCTTTTAATAAGAGTTCATGATTCATTTTACGGGCAAACAATTGTTTGCAAAGTAAAGGGATGTAAAATAAAAAACCACCTGCAAGTAGAGGTGGTTTCAAAATACAATTGAAAATTATTACTTAATCGACACTTCCAGCAAACTGTCATCTTCAATAAAACCTTCCAGTTCATCACCTACAACACATTCACCTACACCGGCCGGCGTTCCTGTAAAAATAAGATCGCCGATATTTAAAGAGAAGTATTGTGAAATATTTGATACAATTTCATTGAAAGTAAAAATCATCTGCCCGGTATTTCCCTACTGTACAATTTGTTTGTTATTGTACAGGCAGAAGTTGATGTTATTAGCGTCAAACTTTTCACCAATGTCAATAAACTTACCAACCACGGCAGAGTTATCCCATGCTTTTGCTTTTTCCCAGGGCAATCCTTTTGACTTTAATTCATTCTGTACATCACGTGCAGTAAAATCAATCCCGATGGTATAAGCATTGTAGTATTTATTAGCATGCTTTTCCTGAATGTATTTCCCGTTTTTAGAAACACGGAGTACAATCTCTGCCTCATAATGCAGTTTATTAGTAAACTCAGGATAATAAAAAGGCATGTGAGGCTGCAGCAGGGCACTTTTTGGTTTCAGAAAAATGACCGGTTCATCAGGTACATCATTCCCCAATTCTTTGGCATGCTCGGCGTAGTTTCGTCCAACGCAGAAGATTTTCATTTGGTTGTCGTTTTGTTGGTTTATAATGACAGTTTGGTGCGGTTCTTCCTGCGGAAACTGGATTTATCAGGGAAATAATTTACATCCCGTTATAAGACGAAGTTACTGCTTGAAGCTTGAAATTTAAAGTGATATCTCAATTTTATTCGCCTTGTTCATGGTGCGTTCAAGTCCGGCAAATACAAAATCCTCAATTACTTCAACACAGGCTGTAATTTTCCGGTTAACAATTTCCTTTTGTTCAGGAAACCATTTACCCAAAACATAATCCACCTGTGCACCTTTAGGAAAATCATTACCGATACCAAACCGCAGTCGTGCATATTGAGTTGATTGCAAACTTTCCTGGATGCTGGTAAGACCGTTATGACCGCCATCACTACCACCGGGGCGTAACCGAATCTTTGAAACAGGTATAGCCAGTTCATCCATGATCACCAGTAAATGATGTACGGGTATTTTTTCTTTATCTAACCAGTATTTCACGGCCTTACCACTCAGGTTCATATAGGTAGTAGGTTTTATGCAAACCAGTATTTTACCTTTAATTTTTATTTCGGCTACTGCTGCTAACCGGTCAGTACGCCACGTGCCGTTATGCTTTGTTACCAATGCATCTACCACATCAAAACCAATGTTATGACGGGTATGCGCATACTCTTCACCAATATTTCCCAAACCGGCAATTAAATATTTCATAACGCTCACAAATATCTGCACGAAACCATTACTAACAAAAATCCCCCAATACAGGGGGATTTATACGTTTCATCATTTTTTGAATGATTATTTTTTTGCAGCCGCAGCAGCAGGAGCGGCAGCTTTTGCAGCAGGTGCAGCAGCAGCTTCTTCCTGTTTTAACTGACGGGTTAATACAACTGATGCAATAGGAATACGGGGTGAGTTCATCACTTCGTAATTCTCAGCTTTTACATCTTCCACACGAATATTCCCATTTAACTCCAAAGGCGTTAAATCTACTTCAATAGCAGCTTTCAAATACTTAGGATAAGTTTTGATTTTTAAAGCTTTCATTTTAGTGATGAGTTTACCACCATCTTTAACACCTTTTGAAGAACCTGTAAATTTCAAAGGAATAGTAGCAACTACTTTTTTGTCTTCTACCAGTTCCAGCAGATCAATATGCGCTAACGTATCCGTTACTTTATCAAACTGCAGATCTTTTAAAATAGTGCGGTAGGTTTTACCACCAACCTTTACTTCTGCTATCTGGAAATCAGGTGTGTACACAAATGATTTGAATGCAGATGCCGGTGCGTAAAAATTTACTTCTTCTGAGCCTCCGTAAATTACACCAGGCACATTACCTTGAGAGCGAAGTTGACGGGTGGCTTTCTTCCCGTTTTCGGTCCTCAGGTGACCCTCGATGTGAATTGTTTTCATTTTTATGATTGTTTATTGTTTACTTAACTGTTTCTTCTTTGTGCGTGCATGAACAGGCTGGTAATACTTTTATTTTCGTAAGCATTGCGGATAGCAACTGCAAACAACTCAGCCACACTCACCACTTTAATCTTTGAACTCTGCTGCCTGATCGGAATGGTATCACACACTACCAGTTCTTCCAGTACACTGTTTTCAATATTCTCATATGCCTTGCCGCTCAGTACAGGGTGTGTACATAAAGCTCTTACACTGCGTGCACCTTTTTCCTTTAAAAGAGCTGCAGACTTGGCCAGTGTTCCACCTGTATCACAGATATCATCAATTAACACAACGTCCCGGTCTGTTACATCCCCTATCACCACCATGCTGGCAATTTCATTTGCCCGCTTCCTGTGCTTATCGCAAATCACCATTTCTGCTTCAAAAAAACTGGCAATTTCACGAATGCGATTGGCACTCCCTACGTCGGGGGCCGCAAAGGTAAGGTTTTCCAGTTTCAGACTTTCAATGTAAGGGATAAAAATTGAGGAGGATTCCAAATGGTCAACCGGTATTTCAAAATAGCCCTGAATCTGGGCGGCATGGAGGTCCATAGTAATCACACGGTCGGCACCGGCTGCCTCTAACATATTGGCTATCAATTTAGAACCAATGGCTACACGGGGTTTATCTTTCCGGTCCTGGCGGGCATACCCATAGTAAGGCATCACTGCAATTACTTTATAAGCGCTGGCCCTGCGGGCTGCATCAATCATGAGAAGAAGCTCCAGGATATTATCAGAGGGGGCAAATGTACTTTGCACCAGAAACACCATATCGCCCCTGATGCTTTCCTGGAAAGCGGGCTGAATTTCACCATCAGAAAATTTCTGAGTTACGCACTTTCCGAGGGGTACACCGTATTTTTTCGCTATCTGTTCGGCTAAATATTGGGAGCCGGAGCCCGAGAAAATTTTGATACCGGGATTCATCATTGTTTCAATTTGAGCAGGTAAAACGTTTTGGAGCGGCGAAGATAAGTTTTCAGTTTCGCTCTGCCTCCATTAAGTTTTTTTCAGCTGCCTGATTGTTGAAAAGCCGTGGATGAACGCTGGAATAATCAATCGTTACTCATAGGTAGCCTGCACGGATGCTTCGCCTGAAACGCTTTGCTGTAAAGGGTTTTGGCCAATAGCATCTTCCTTTAAAGAAGGCGTGCTGTAAACAGCATGAAACAGCATTACAACAATAAAAGCAATAGATACGATGTAGTTAATAAAAATAAGTGCGGCAAATAAAGACGATTTTAAAAAACCGCCTGTGGTTTGTGGGTTGGGATTCATGGTTTCTGGTTTTGGATATTGGATAATTAAATTTAGGTAGTTAAATTAGAAGATGCAACAGCCAAAGAAGAGCATCAAAGATTGGGCGCCTGATGACCGGCCCCGGGAAAAACTACTCACCAAAGGATCTTCAGCCCTCAGCAACTCAGAATTACTGGCCATTTTACTGGGTTCAGGCACTAAAACCAAGAGCGCCATAGAGGTGGCCAAAGAAGTACTGGACCTGGCAGAAAACAATCTCAACAAACTGGGCAAATTAAACCTGCATGATTATATGAAGGTAGATGGTATTGGCCAAGCGAGGGCCATTACCATTGCTGCTGCTCTTGAACTGGGCCGTCGCCGCCAGGCTACAGAAGCTATACGGCCGGTTATTCAGTCCAGCGCTGATATTGCCCATTACCTGCAGGCACAATTGGCCGACAAAAACCACGAAGTGTTCCTGGTAGCTTACCTCAACCGTTCTAATAAAATTGTACACACTGAAATGATCAGCCAGGGTGGCATTACAGGTACTGTGGCTGACCCACGTGTGATTTTGAAAAAAGCAATTGAACATCACGCTGTAAATATGGTACTATGCCATAACCATCCCAGCGGCAATTTAAAACCCAGCAAAGCAGATGAACAACTCACTCAAAAAATAAAAGAAGCAGCACGCCTGCTTGATATGACAGTGCTAGATCATGTAATTGTAAGCGAAGAAGGCTATTACAGTTTTGCTGATGAAGGACTTTTGTAATGATGTTAAATAGCCGTGGATTTTATAAAAATAAAAACCCGCACTAAAGCGGGTTTAATTGATGGGAGACCGAAGGGTTTCGAACCCTCGACCCTCAGAACCACAATCTGATGCTCTAACCAACTGAGCTACGGTCTCCGTAAACAGGGCTGCAAAAATATGGCAATTCTGATTGTTGAACAAATCAGTGTGCATCAAAATTATTTCAACGACATTTGCGCCAATTTTTAAAACATGATGAATTACTGGTTACTACTGATCCCTGTTATAAGTGCATTTATTGGCTGGGTTACCAACTGGGTAGCAATTAAAATGTTGTTTCATCCGAAGCAACCTGTAAAGGTGTTAGGCATTACGTTCCAGGGAATATTTCCTAAGCGGCAAGACCAGTTTGCTGTAAAGCTGGGTAAGTTAGTAAGTGAACAACTGCTATCTTTTAATGATATTGAATCAAAACTTACCAATCCTGCCAACCTGCAAAAGATGATGCCGATGGTAGAACAAAAGATTGATGACTTTTTACGTATCAAACTGGCGGATACGATGCCCATGATCAGTATGTTCATTGGCGATAAAACCATCGAAAAATTAAAGACAGCCATCACAAATGAACTCGAATCACTTTTTCCGGCACTTATCAAAAACTATACTTCTTCCCTTCGCCAGGAACTGGACCTGGAGCAGATAGTAACTGAGAAGGTGAAAAACTTTTCATCAGATCAACTGGAGGATATTTTGTACCAGGTAATGGCCCGGGAATTTAAGTTTGTTGAAATCATTGGCGGTGTGCTGGGCTTTTTAATTGGCCTGGTGCAGGTAGCCATCACCCTTCTTACTGCATAAATTCCGCTCATCCAGAATCAAACCGCATCTACACAACCTTTTTTCCGTAAATAGGTTATAGATACCGTTCATACCAAACAAACCAATTTCACACAATGGACCAGAGAAATTTGCGTCCAATTTTTACAACAATAAAAGCGATATGAGATTTCTAACCATTTTATTCATCCTTATTTCTGCAACAACCTATGCACAAATCCCCGGTGGTGGAAGACCCGGTGGCGGCGGCCAGCAAATGAACATGGGCCGTTTTTACGGTAAAATCATTGACACTAAATCAGGTAAACCCATCGATGCTGCAACGGTAACACTCACCCAAAACAAATTTGACAGTGTTTCCAAAACAAGAAAAGATGTGGTTGTTAACGGTCAGCTTACAAAAGCAAACGGAGAATTCAGCCTGGAAGGGTTGAACATTATGGCGCAATACAAGCTCAAAATTTCTGCTATCGGTTATAAAGCCATTGAACAGAAAGTTAGTTTCAGCTTGAACATGAATGGCGGCGATATGAGCCAGATGCTCAACAATATTGATAAAGACCTGGGCAACCTGAAACTGGAAGCTGATGTAAAAGAATTAGGTGAAGTAGTGGTAACAGGTGAAAAACCAACTTTGCAATTAGGCATTGACCGCAAAATTTTTAATGTTGATAAAAACATTGTTTCGCAAGGCGGTACCGGTGTAGATGTAATGCGGAATGTCCCCACCGTAAGTGTGGATGTGGATGGAAATGTTACACTGCGTAATAATGCGCCGCAATTATTTGTGGATGGACGCCCTACCGTGTTAACACTCGATCAGATTCCTGCAGATGCAATTCAAAGTATTGAATTAATCACCAACCCATCAGCTAAGTTTGATGCCAGCGGCGGACAAAGTGCCATCATAAATGTAGTATTAAAGAAAAACAGAAGAGTGGGTTATAGCGGCGGTGTACGTGCCGGTGTTGATATGCGAGGCAGATTGAATGGAGGATTTGATTTTAATGTGAGGCAAGGCAAGATTAACTTTTTTGCAAATGTGGGGGTGAATCAAAGACGCTCCATCTCTTTTGGTGAAACTGACAGACAAGAAACCGCTTTCAGTAATACGCCTGCAAACAAAGCCTTTACAAGAAACAGAAATACGAGTGATGGCACTTTTGCTTTTGGGCGTGCTGGTTTTGATTTCTTTGTTAACAACAGAAACACGATCAGTATATCAACCAACTTTGGTGGTGGTAATTTTGATTTCTTTGATCAGAATAATATCCGTTACGATACATTATCTGCAATAACAAATGAATACAGAACGGCTAACGGCATCAATAAATTCAGAAGCCTGGGTGGACAGATAGGTTATAAGCACAATTTCCCAAAGCCCGGGAAAGAATTAACAGCAGATATCAACTTCAACAAAGGCCGTAGTGAAAATGATCAGAATATCAACTTTGAACAATTTAATGCGGCATGGGTTCCACTTAACAAGAAGGGATCTCAAGGTGTTGATGGTGGAGGAAATAATGAATTGCTTGTTGGACAGGTTGATTTTGCAAACCCCATTAATGAAAATATGAAGTGGGAAGCTGGTGCCCGTTCCCAGGTACGCTGGTTTGAAAGCTTTCAGTTTAATTCCTTTAACGGAGTGTTTCTGTCAAGATTAAGCAATCAATTCAAGTACATTGATTACGTACATGCAGCGTATGTAAACTATTCTCAAAAAATCAAAAAAGCAAACTTTAACTACCAGCTTGGTTTAAGAGTTGAGAGTTCAAGTTACGATGGAGAACAGATAGGCAAGGCCGGTCGTTTTAAGAATGAGTTTCCACTTGCATTATTTCCAAGCGCCTTTATTTCAAAAACGTTTAAAGGAAAACAGGATTTACAGTTAAACTATACAAGAAGGGTAAACCGTCCCAGCTTTTTCCAGTTGTTACCCAATACTGACTTCAGCGATCCATTTAACTTACAAACAGGTAATCCTAACCTTATACCGGAATTTACCAATTCATTGGAGTTAAGTTATCAAAAAACGTATGGTGAAAAGAATAACACATTCCTTTTAACCGTATTCGGTAAGCAAACCGAAAACCTGATTGCACGTTATATCAGACCTGAAAAACTGGGTAATACTGATACAGTTCGCCAGATTTCAACATTCTTAAATGCTACTACTGCCTATGCAGCAGGTCTTGAATTAGTATTCAGAAACACTATTACCAAGTGGTGGGAAATAAATTACAATGCTAATTTTTACTATTCAAAAATCAATGGCGTTGACTCTATACCCGGACTTGAAAACGAGCGAAACAGTTTCTTTATCAAATTCAACAATACATTCCGCATTGGTAAAGGATGGACAGCACAATTAAGCGGCGACTATAACAGCCGTTCTATTCTTCCTGTATCAAGTGGTGGTGGCGGAAGAGGCGGCGGAGGTGGCCGTGGCGGATTCGGAGGTGGCGGTGGATTTGGCGGTGGCCAGATTGCTACTACGCAAGGTTATATAGATGCCAACTATTATGTTGATTTGGGCATCAGAAAAGAATTTAAAATCAAGAAAACAAATACAGCTTCTGTTTCACTAAACTGGAGTGATGTTTTCAGCACCCGTCAGAATATTGTATTTGCTACATCACCCACCCTTTCTCAAAACAGCTGGAGAAGAAGAGACCCGACCTTTGTGCGTTTGAACTTCAGTTATCGTTTTGGAAAGTTTGACGCTTCTCTTTTCAAACGTAAGAACAACCGTGTTGAAATGGATGATATGGGTCCGCAACAAAGACCTTAACATCTTTCCATAAAGAAAAACCTGCAACTGAAGTTGCAGGTTTTTTTATTTTTTGACTAATTGTGCTGATCAGATTACTTCCCGTTTTGCTTACCACCCAGCATGGGTACAAACGAAAACGCATCAAATACTTCTTCATCATAACCACCATCGTCCCGTTTGGTTAACCGTTTCATCCGCTGATGCTCGCCTTCATCTACAGGAATCACCATCTTACCGCCTGTTTTTAATTGCTTCATTAATTTGGGCGGCACAAAAGGTGCGGCAGCTGTAATAATTACTTTGTCAAAAGGTGCAAACGTGGGCAAGCCTTCAAATCCATCACCAAAAAAGAATTTGATGTTGAGATACTTTTTTAAAAATGGAAAAGATGCTTTATTGAAATCAAATAATTTTTTCTGCCGTTCAATGGTGTAAACATTGGCTTTCATTTCGCCTAACACACATGCCTGGTACGCACTTCCGGTACCGATTTCCAACACCTTGTCATAAGGTTTTATTTCCAGCAATTGTGTTTGATACGCTACGGTATAAGGCTGTGAAATGGTTTGACCTTCCCCGATAGGAAAAGCCCGGTCTTCGTATGCAATTTCATCAAACGCTGTATCCAGGAAATAATGACGTGGAATGTTGTTGATGGCTTCCAGCACCTGCTCATCTGTAATGCCTTTGCTGCGCAACACTTCTACTAACTTTTTACGAAGTCCTTTATGACGGTACGTATCTTCAAATCGTCTCATAAGCGAATGCAAGATAAGCACTCAGGATTTAGAATTACAAAACACCACATAGATAAATTGTCATTCCTGCGACCAAAACATACTTGCTGAATCAGTTACTTTTAAATTGTGAAAAAACTCATTCCCGGCATACTCATTTTATATTGTTGCTTATTATGGCCGGGAACAGCCTGTACGCAGATTGATACTTCGTTTATCAAATCACTTCCTCAAAAAGATTTTCTGCAGCTTTATGCCGGTAGTTTTTCACGCTCCATAGATTTTATTTCATCAAATAAACAACGGCAGGTTCCTGAAATAAACTACTCGCCTAATTCTTCGGCCTTTTGTGGTTTTGTTTTGGGTTATAAAAAAATTACGCTTTACGGTGATGTGGCACTGCCTCTTCTTAATAAAGTAAACAGAAGGGAATCAGATGTAAGAGCTTTCTCTTTTTTTCTTTCCTATTTCAAACCAAAATGGGGCGTAACAGGATTTGCCGGATACAACAGGGGTTTATTAATGCGGATTGAAACTATGGGAATGATGTACAACTCCCGGTCTGACATGAGAAGCTATAATGCCGGTGCACATTTCTACAGAATATTTAATGCTTCAAAATTTTCATTCATTGCAGCAAACAGCCAGCAAATGTTGCAGTTGAAACGGGCAGGTAGTTTTATTGTAAAAGTAACTCCTTCCTTCAGGCTTATAAAAACACCGGAGAGTATTATTCCTGTTGAAAAAAGCAAGTACCACTTTCGTGGAGACATGACTGCAACAAAACAAATACAATTACTCTCCCTGCAACTAAAACCCGGCTATGCCTATAACTATGTTTTTAAAAACAGTTATTTTTTTGCAGCGCCCTCCGTTTTTGCAGGTGCCGGGGCAGATTATCATTTATTGCAACAGGCAGGAAAGCAACAAAATGGTTTTAATTTAAATATCGGCTATCGCTTTAAAGCAACTGCAGGATATAACAGTGTCAAATATTTTGCTACAGTGGAATTCTTAACAGATCATACAAGATCTTACCTGTACCAATCCATCGCTAAAAATACTTACAGAGAATGCTCGGTTAATTTCGGCTTTCGGTTTTAACTCCTATCTCAATTTCATATCACTGATAATGCCATTGATTTTTGCTTTTAACTCAGCCATTACCTTATCAAAGTCATCAGCAGAAGGCAAAGGCGCATTCACACTGAAATAAAATTTGATCTTAGGTTCTGTACCACTGGGCCTTGCAGAGATTTTACTCCCATCTGCGAGGATGAACTGCAGCACATTTGACTTGGGCAGGTCAATCGTCCAGCTTTCGCCGGTTTGAAGATTTTTACCAATCTTCAATTCATAGTCCAGCAATTTTACTACTGCACTTCCATTGATGGTTTTGGGTGGATTGCTGCGGTATCCTTCCATCATCTCAGCAATTTCCTTCTGACCATTCATTCCTTTTTTAGTGATGGAAATCAAATCTTCGAGGTAAAAACCATACTGTACATATAAATCAATCAATTTGCTGAATAGTGAACGGCCTTTGTCTTTTTCATACGCTGCCATTTCACAGAGTAATGCTACGGCACTGATGGCATCTTTATCACGCACCTGGTCGCCAATCATCAACCCAAAACTTTCTTCACCACCAATAATATAGTTCTGCTTTCCTTCTTCTGCTTTAATCATGGAAGATATCCATTTAAAACCCGTCAGCACATTGTAACAGGCAACACTGTTTTGTTTGGCGATTGCATCAATCATTTCAGTAGTTACAATGGTTTTGATCACCATATCATTGGGCTGTGCAATGCCTTTGGCCTTGCGTGCTTCAATCATATAGTTGAACGCCAGCACAGCGGTTTGGTTACCGTTCATGAGCACCCAGTTGCCATGATTGTCTTTAATGCCGATGCCTACCCTGTCGCTATCAGGATCAGTACCTAACAGAATATCTGCATCCAGTTCCTGCGCTTTTTTCAAACCAATGCTCATGGCTTCTTTCTCTTCAGGATTAGGATAAACTACTGTTGGAAAATTGCCATCGGGTTTACTCTGTTCTTCCACTATGGTAACATTGGTAAAGCCAAAACTATTCAGTACTTGTGGCGCCAGCATAATACCCGTACCATGAATAGGTGTATAAACAATTTTGAGATCATGTTGTCTTGCAATCACTTCAGGATATACACTCAAACTTTTCACCATCTTAATATATTCTTCATCCATATCCTTTCCAATGATGGTGATGTTACTTTCCCCACCACTCCACTTTACATCATCCACTGAATGGATCTGATCTACTTCTGCAATTACATTTTTATCATGAGGCGGCACCAATTGTGCCCCATCATCCCAATAGGCTTTGTAACCATTGTATTCTTTAGGATTATGAGAAGCAGTACAAACCACTCCACCTTTTCCTTTATGAAAACGAATGGCATAAGAAATTTCAGGAGTAGGACGCAGGGCTTCAAACAATAATACTTTAATACCATTGGCACCCATCACATTCGCAACAATCTCTGCAAACAGGCGGCTGTTGTTACGGCTGTCATGCCCCACCACTACTTTTATTTCTTCACCCGGAAAACTTTTTTTCAGATAATTGGCATAACCCTGTGTAGCCATTCCAACTGTGTACTTATTCATCCGGTTAGTACCAATGCCCATAATACCACGCAAACCACCGGTTCCAAACTCAAGATTCCGGTAAAAAGAATCGGCCAGTTCATCAGGATTAGCTGTTTGCAGTTGTTTGATTTGTTCTTTTGTAGCTTCATCAAAATTACCGGAGAGCCATTTTTCTACATTCGCCTGGATCGTTGCTTGCATAACAATTAGTTTAAGAAACCAAATATATTAATCTGCTGCTTTGTTTCCATCAACACCGGCTTACTATTTTACTGCATGAAAACAATGAAGGGCAGGCGGCTACAATTCCGTATTTTGCAACTACCTATGGGTTCAAAAAACAGACTGCTAAAGCTTGTTTTCTTTTTTTGCTTTTTTACATTGCTCCTGCAACATGTAAAAGCTCAACCTGCTTTTTTACCACCCAGTGATGTGTACCGACCGGAACGCTTACGTAAGGTAGTGGTAGGTGAAACGGTTTTATTCGTTGTTACTTCTGTTGGGTTGTATTACCTGTGGTACAAAAAATTTCCTAAAAGCCGTTTTCATTTTATTAATGACAACAGGGAATGGTTTGGTATTGATAAAATGGGTCATGCTACTACCGCCTATTCAATTGCCACTATGCAACACGACCTCATGCGATGGAGTGGTGTAAAATCAAGTACAGCTATCGCTACCGGCGCCCTAACATCACTGGCCTACCTGAGTATTATTGAAGTACTGGATGGATTTTCAAGAGACTGGGGATTTTCAAAAGGAGATATGCTGGCCAATATTTCCGGTGCGGCTTTATTTGCTGCCCAGCAGCATTGGTGGGGAGAGCAACGTATTAACCTGAGAGTTTCCGCCAGCTTTACACCTTTTGCTAAATACAACCCCAAACTGCTGGGTAATAACTGGTCCAGCCGGTTAATGAAAGATTACAACGGTCAAACCTATTGGCTTTCTGTAAGCATCCGCTCCTTTTTACCAACAGACAGTAAGTTTCCTGTTTGGCTCAATGCAGCAGCCGGCTATGGTGCCGATGGTATGATTGGCGCCCGTAACAATCCTGATTCCATTGGCGGCAAAAAAATCCCTTCGTTCACCCGCAGCCGACAGTTTTACCTGGCGCCGGATGTACAATTCTCCAGGCTGGAGACTTCACCGGCAGCAAGTGTGCCCATTTACTTTCTGCAATATTTGAAAACACCGGCTCCCGCAGTGGAAGTTAATTCGCAGGGAAAGATTAAATTGCACGTACTACAATTTTGATACTATGCTGGAAAAACTGTTTGCCATTGCCATTGGCTTTTTTCTGATTATCTACCTGCTTCGTGCAGTGTTAATGGTGGGCTACGAACATTTTAAATATCCGAGCAAAAGAGAATATGCCGGTCAAATGATAAATGATCTGTTGCGCAAATTAATCTCCTTCAAACCACTCATGCAACGCAGACTGGAACCAAAGGGATATGATTACAAAGTACACCAGCGCTTTCAAATCAAATGTGAAGTATATTATTTTTTGCTGTGGGCAAGCCTCTTTGTGATTCTCTTCTTATTTGCACGACTTTACCTGGATCTGTTTACCAGCTAAAAGTATGCTGTGCCTCAGGAGCCGTAAGCCTGTAACTCTTTGTTTCTCCTTTATGTTTAAAGTGAATGATGTTAATCTGACCCGTGCGTAATTGAAACAGAAGATCATTATAAACCGTTACAGCTTTAAAGGCCGAAACATTTTTGATGAGTAAATAATTCCAGGTGGCTTCCTGCTCATTTTCAAAACCGATCAATTCATAAGCCACTGCTTTTCCATCTATCACCAGCTTTAAATGAGTTTGCAAATAACTACGTAGTAATTCCAGTTTGGCAGCTTTATCCTTACCATCAGTTAGCGATACAGGCTTTTTTGTTTCAGCTTTAAGGGCGTCTTCCAGGTCATCTGTAAAAATTTTACAGGCAATCTGTATTTCTTTTTGTGCGGGGCGGTATTCAATATCCGTTACACTCATGTAATAGGGATGCACCGTAAATGCTGTGAGCCATATACTGATAGCCGAAAACACCAGTATGCTGCAAATAGTTTTCATTTTCTTATTCATAACCCATTGCCTCTTTTTTCCTGCTAAGGACTCATTATGACCGGCTACCGGTTGCATTGCCTGCCGTTCGTGTAATTTTCGCTCAATTCGTACATTAAATTTCATCAACACAAACTTCTGACATATTTTCCAACCTTCAATCACCAACTGTATTTTAATGGGCGATTTTGGCTTTTATTTTAAAGAAGGAATGCATCACATTACCGATTGGAAAGGTTATGATCATATCCTTTTTGTAATGGCTTTATGCCTGCCCTACCTGCTCAAAGACTGGAAACAGATTTTGATTCTCGTAACCGCCTTTACCATTGGCCACAGTATTACACTGGCTTTAAGTGTGTTTAATAAAATTCTCATCAGCAGTTCGTGGATTGAGTTTTTAATCCCCATCACCATTCTTATTACCGCCTTGGAAAATTTATCTTCTAAGAGCACAGATCAGTTGCATGCACGCCGGCGCTATATTTCAGCCCTTATCTTTGGACTTATTCATGGCATGGGGTTCAGCAATTATTTAAAGAGTATGTTGGGCAAAGATGAAAGCATCATCACCCAACTGCTGGCATTTAATATTGGTTTGGAAGCAGGTCAACTTTTAATCGTAGCACTTGTTGTACTGCTTTCGTTTATAGTGATTCAGTTTTTGAATGTAAAACGGAGAGAATGGAACCTGTTTGTGAGTGGCGGCATTTTCGGATTATCGTTTGTAATGGTCTTAGAACGTTTACCTTTTTAAAATTCTTAATTATGAATATGCGTTTATTGCTTCTTTGCCTGTTGTTAAGTTCAGGATTAATGGCCCAGCCGCCGTTAAGCAATCCCGGCAGCAACCATGGCAACCGTTTTGAACAACTGGGCTATTTATTACAAAGCCCCAATGAGTACCGTACTGCCAGCGGCGCTCCCGGTCCTAAATACTGGCAGCAGCGTGCAGATTACAACATCACTGCAGAACTGGATGAATCTAAATTGCTTTTAACCGGCAGCGAAACCATTACCTATACCAACAACTCACCTGATGCGTTGAGCTATTTGTGGTTGCAATTAGATGGCAACTACCAGGAAGCAGGTGCTGATGTAATGTTCACCAACCGCAGCCGCATGAGCCCAAGCATGACCAACAGTCAGCTCAAACGTATTGAACCCTGGCGCAACGCTAAAGAACTGGGTCTCGGTGTAAAAATCACGAAAGTGGTAGATGCAGCCGGCAAAGCTTTGCCTTATACCATCAACAAAACCATGATGCGTATTGATTTGCCTGTGGCTTTGAAACCCGGTCAGAAATTTATTTTCAGTATCGACTGGAATTATAAAATTCCGAATCGTGGTGAAGATGGTGGCCGCAGTGGTTATGAAATTGTGGGTGAAGATGAAAATAAAGTATTCTGTATGACTCAGTGGTATCCACGCATGGCCGTGTATAGCGATTTCCAGGGATGGCAGCATTTGCAGTTTACCGGTGGTGCTGAGTTTGCACTCAACTTCGGCAACTTTAATATGAAGCTCACTGTTCCATCTGATTTCATTGTGTCTTCTACCGGAGAATGCCAGAACTACAAGCAGGTATTAACGCCTGCACAACTGGAGCGCTGGAACAAAGTGCAAACTGCAACTGATGTAATGGAAATTGTAACATTGAATGAAGCCATTGCCAACGAAAAAGATAAGAGTACTGATAAAAAAACCTGGAACTACACAGCAGAAAATGTGCGTGATGTGGCCTGGGTAACCAGCCGTAAGTTGATTTGGGATGCCATGCCCACTTTTGTGAACGGCAAAAAAGTAATGGCGATGAGTTATTATCCTAAAGAGGCTTATAACCTATGGAGAAAATACTCTACAAAAGTTACAGCACACACACTCAAAGTATATTCAAAGCATACAACACCTTATCCTTATCCTGTTGCGATAAGTGTAGAAGGTTCACAAGGTATGGAGTACCCGATGCTGGCCATCAACTTCGGACGTTGTGAAAAAGACGGAACCTACAGTGAAGCTACCAAGTACGGAATGATTGGTGTGGTGATTCATGAAGTGGGTCATAACTTCTTCCCTATGATAGTAAACAGTGATGAACGTCAATACTGGTGGATGGATGAAGGTTTAAATACCTTCACTCAATTCTTAACCGAGCAGGAGTTTGATAACAACTATCCCAGCCGTCGTGGACCTGCACATCTCATTACTGATTATATGCGTTTGCCCAAAGATCAACTGGAGCCCATTATGACCATGGGTGATAACGTGGTGAATGTAGGTGCCAATGCGTATGCCAAAGCAGCTACCGGTTTAAACATTCTGCGTGAAACGATCATGGGCAGAGAGCTCTTTGATTTTGCCTTCCGTGAATATGCACGCCGCTGGGCTTTCAAACATCCTACGCCTGCTGATCTGTTCCGTACGATGGAAGATGCCAGTGGTGTGGACTTAGACTGGTTCTGGCGTGGATGGTATTACGGAACTGATCCTGTAGATATTTCATTAGACACTGTAAAATGGTATAAGATGAACAATGCACAAAATGCTGCGTTGTTCCGTGTACAACCGTTTGAACAAATCGGCAAACAACGTAACAAGGATGATAAGAGCATTACGTTTGCTACAGATGCTGATACCAGTCTGCGTGATTTTTATTACTACAACCGTAATGCAGATGCTATTTATGCACAACAGCAACGTGAAAACGGAATAGCAGCCAATGCAGATAAAGAAAATGCAACACAATGGGCCAATAAGAATTTTTATGAATTAACCTTCAACAATCTTGGCGGTATGGTAATGCCTATTATTGTTGAGTTTACATTCAAAGATGGCACGAAGGAAGTTGACCGTATTCCTGCAGGCATCTGGAAGCTGAATGAAAAGCAGGTGACCAAAGTATTTGTTAAGGATAAAGAAGTAGCCAGCATCCGTTTGGATCCGATGCGTGAAACTGCAGATATTAATGAAGAAAATGGTTTGTGGCCGTTGAAAGAAATGCCTTCCCGTTTTGATTTATTCCGTACCGGTGGTGGCGGAGCCCGTGGACAAAGCGGCGGTGGCAACTCTATGCAGCGTGCGCAAAAGCAGTAATAGCACGAATTGATTCAACTAAAAGCACAGGGCATATGCTCTGTGCTTTTTTTATATATCATACGCAGGATTTTTCACTGCTATGAATAATTTCGGGAGGTGACCTATACAATTCAAATAACTTTCAGACGAACTAGATATCCGAACCTGCATTATACTTGAGGGATGTCTCCTTACGTCGACATGACGGGAGTTTTATAGTTTAACATTAATTGATTTATTAAGCATCGGGCTCCTGTATCCTGAAGCTGTCACCAATCATTTGTCATTTAGTACGTCATTTCGAACGAAGCCATTATACGCTTCAAAGAATAATCAGCTTGCGGCGAAGTGAGAAATCTCCTGAAATGGAGATATACTTGAATGAATGACAAATCAGCAATCCAATATTTTTTTCATCATTTTCAATTAACTTGAACCAATGAAATCATACCTCCTGCTTCTTTTTCTTCTTTCCTCTTTTGATCTCTCAGCTTCAAAGGTTGATACCATTGCCGTTTACAGCAACAGCATGAAAAAAGAAATCAAATGCGTCATCATTACACCGGATACTTACAAAAAAAGCAAATCAAATTTCCCGGTGGTGTACCTGCTGCATGGTTACAGCGGCAATTATGCCCAATGGATCAATCATGCACCGCAGTTGAAACAAAAGGCAGATGAACTGCAACTGATTTTTGTTTGCCCGGATGGCGGCTATGGCAGCTGGTACCTGGATAGCCCGGTTGACAGTACTTTCAAATATGAAACCTTCATGATAAAGGAACTGGTGCCTTACATAGATGCGCATTATAAAACAACGGCTCAAAAAAAGTACAGGGCCATCAGCGGTTTAAGTATGGGCGGGCATGGAGCTTTGTACCTGAGCATAAAGAACAAAGAAGTATTTGGTGCTGCCGGTTCTGTTTGCGGAGGTGTAGACATACGGCCCTTCCCCGATAACTGGGATCTGAAAAAACGATTGGGTGATACTGCCTGCTGCCGGCAAAACTGGGAGCAACATACAGTACTGAATATTGCAGACGGATTAAAGAACAAAGAACTAAGGTTGATTATTGATTGCGGTCTGGGTGATTTTTTCCTGGAGGTAAACCGTGCCCTGCATCAAAAGCTATTACGCATGAACATTGACCATGATTATATTGAACGACCCGGCAAACACGATAAGGCTTACTGGAGCAATGCCATTGATTATCAGTTGCTGTTTTTTAAAAAGGGGTTTGAGGATAAATGAAAAAGCGGATTGTACTAACAACGACCTCCCTGCCCGAAGGCAGGTACAAATAGTTGAACAGTGACAAGATGGCTTTTCAAAAACGTTTTTTAAATTTTTCTTATCGGTTGGTGTCCCCACCAACCGAAATTTCAAAAGAAGTATCTTTAATCTATGCACCTGATTCATGGCCGGCAAGGTCAAATGGATACCGAACTATGCTACTTCTATACTGATACCATTCAGGAATTTAAACATTTATTGGCTGACGACTTATTTAAACTAACCTGTATTCAGTCACTGAAATATTTAAAAGATAAAGACTTAATAACAATTTACGGATATGTCATAATGCCGAATCATCTGCATCTGCTCTGGATGATGAAAGGCCTCAACGGCAAAGAAAGTCCCGCAGGCAGTTTTGCTAAATTTACAGCCCACCAGTTTCAAAAGCATTTACGCAGTACCAATCAGGAACTATTGAATCAATATCAATCAGACAAAAAAGACCGTTCCTATCAATTCTGGATAAGGGACCCGTTGGCTATACCGATTACGAGCAAAAAAGCATTTTTTCAAAAGTTAGAATATATCCATAACAACCCTTTACAGGAAAAATGGCAACTGGCGGATGCTCCGGAAAATTACAGATGGAGCAGCGCTTCTTTTTATTTAACAGGAAACGATGAATTTGGCATTTTAACGCACTATGATGATTGATTCATACTTTTATTCTTTCGGTTGGTGGGGACACCAACCGATAAGGCAACCATAAAACCCCTTAAGATGTTCGGACTATTCAAAAAGACAAGTTGGAAAATTGACGGCAGAGCGTTTGACTTTTTTGACAAACTATTCAAACAGTTGCCAAGTGAATTTCATTTCTTATCAGACGGTCTTCACAAAGGGCTTTACAGAAGATTCTCTGTAAATCATGCACTGAAAGGACACCATTACTCAATTAGCTTTGACCCTTCACAATCGGACAAGTCGATGGTAAAGGGAAACCAATTTGAATTACAGAACATATTAGTTATTCAAAATAGCAACAGGTTTTCTCTTAATTTGACCGTTTATGAAGGGCTTTGGGTTGGACTTGAGATTGAGAAAAATATTTTAGACTTCACTGATTTCCATTTTGACTTATCACAGCTTCGCAAAGACAAAAGCAAGTTTGCAGCTGACAGTAAAATTGAAAAACTAGTTAGTGGGCTATCCTCAACAAATTTAGACCTGTACAACCTTAGCGAGTTTGAAGTTGATGGCAAATGCTACTACCAGATAAAGGATTTAGAAGACGGCAACTTTATTGCAATTGACAATAAAGGACAGGTGTTCGGACTAATTCACGACCCTTTTAAAATCGAATTAATAAACAAATCAATTAAACAATTTGTGGACGACGTTAACGATGGAAGTTTTGATTTTGAAAAATACCTTAGTGGACAGAATGGCTAACGCATAACATTGGGTTTTTTCTTATCGGTTTCTTATCGGCTGGTGTCCCCACCAACCGATACGGCAATCTATAAAGTTCTATTCTTTTTTAATATTACTCTAATAACATAAATAATTCTTTCCATCAAAAAAGCCCAA
The DNA here is from genome assembly GCF_045780045.1 of Lacibacter sp. MH-610. Taxonomy (NCBI): domain Bacteria; kingdom Pseudomonadati; phylum Bacteroidota; class Chitinophagia; order Chitinophagales; family Chitinophagaceae; genus Lacibacter; species Lacibacter sp. MH-610. Next base: position 1,901,698 of record NZ_CP116002.1, on the reverse strand, counting down.
ATTACAAAATCAACTAATGAATAGAAAAGCATTAGAGAACCAGATTGTATTGGAATAAAAAATACTAATAACGGATACCTTGCAAATACATCAAAGTTTTTGCCTGAAAAATTTATGATAGAAATTTCAGAAGCTTTATCATCAATTATAATAGCAGCCCAATAACCTAAAAATGTATATAGAACTATAAGAACGAACGAACCTATAAATACTTTACTATTGACGTTTGTAAAACTTTTCATGGCTGTTAAAATAAAAGTTTCTTTCTTTCCTGCCAATCAATAAGAAATAAAAAACAGGGTGGGCAAAGCCCACCCTCCTCTTTTATCTTCAACACTCGTACTGTAACCTTTACTAAAACACTTCAAACGACAACCCATCGCTGCCATTGTAACAGAACGATGAAGTGAGTGACACAACACTGATGCCATGAAACTCCTCTGCACATTTCATGAAATGTATTTCTCTTTTCCTCCTTTTCTCCTTCACCTCTTAGTCCTGCCTTTTAGCCCGCTACCGTCGTCAATAACTCAGTTGCCGGTAACTCCGCATTACGCATGGCAATACTTCGTACTGCATTGGCCGTAACTTCAGCAAAGGCTTTTTTAGTAATGGCATCATCGCTTACCATCACGGGCTTGCCACTGTCGCCACCTTCACGTATGCTTTGTACAATAGGAATCTGGCCCAGGAAATTCAATTCAAACTCTTCTGCCAAACGCTTGCCGCCATCTTTACCAAAAATGTAATACTTGTTATTGGGCAACTCAGCCGGCGTAAAGTAAGCCATGTTTTCCACCAGGCCGATGATGGGCACTTTAATCTGCGTTTGTCCGAACATGGCCACCGCTTTTTTGGCATCAGCCAATGCAATATCCTGCGGCGTGGTTACAACTACAGCTCCTGTAACAGGAACCGTTTGCACCAGTGTTAAATGAATATCGCCGGTGCCGGGCGGCATATCAATCACAAGATAATCCAGTTCGCCCCAGGCTACATCAGTAACAAATTGTTTGATGGCGCTGCTGGCCATGGGCCCACGCCACACAATGGCATCTTTTTCATTAACCAGCAAACCGATGCTCATAAACTGGATACCGTATTTCTCCATCGGCACAATCATTCCTTTGCCGTTTACTTCTTTCATGAGCGGACGCTCGCCCCGCACACCAAACATAATAGGCACGCTGGGTCCGTAAATATCAGCATCCATCAATCCTACTTTTGCACCGCTTTGTGCCAATGCAATGGCGAGGTTAGCGCTCACCGTGCTTTTACCTACACCACCTTTACCACTTACCACTGCAATAATATTTTTTACCTGCGGCAATACCTGTTTGGGATCTTTGCGGTTGCTGCTGGTATTGGATGCAAAATGAATATATACATTGGCTTCTTTGTTCACCATCAGCTTTACGGCATTGGTAGCAGCAGTAGCCATCATCTCCTTCATAGGACAGGCAGGCGTGGTAAGCATGATTGTGAAAGAAACATCGTTTCCTTCAATTTTTAAATCCTGGATCATGTTGAGGGTTACGAGATCTTTTCCGAGATCGGGTTCCTGTACATTACTCAAAGCCTGCAGCACTTGTTCTCTGGTCATTTTTATTAAAATCGTTTTGTTAAAAAAATTGTTGAGGGTGCAAATTTAACCATTGCAGGGGTTGATTTGTTGATGATTCAGATCATTTCCTCTTATTTTTGAAGCCGATGAAGAAAATTCTACTTCTCACATTTATTTGCTGGGGAATTACCATTGCTGCCAAAGCCCAGTTTGAAACGTTTAAAGATTCCGTAGTGCAACTGTACGGCGTGGTAATGACGGCCGACAGCTTGCGGGGCATCCCTTCTGTTACTGTAAAACTCCGTAATCAAAACCGTGGTACGTATACAAATGAACAGGGCGTATTCAGTATTGTGGTGATGAAGGGTGATGTGATTGACTTTACCAGTATCGGTTATAAAGCCAAGGCGGTTACCATTCCGGCTGATTTAAAAGGCAACAGCTTCAGCGTTATTCAACTGATGGTGACCGATACCGTGTACCTGCCTGCCACAATTATTAAGGCGAGGCCCAGCCGTGAGCAGTTTGAACGTGATTTTGTAAATACAGATGTACCGGCAGATAAGATTGAAATTGCCCGCCAGAATACGCTTACAGCACAGAGCCGTATTCTGCAGCAAAGTCTTCCCCGTGATGGAACGGAAGGCTCCAGCCGCACCCTGCGCCAGGCTGCACAAGCTACTTACTACAATGGCCAGTTTCGCCCGCAACCCATTTTTAGTCCGGCTGCCTGGGCTGAATTTATCAATGCATGGAAGCGGGGGGATTTTAAGAAAAAATAGAAAATGGAAAGTGAGAAATTGAAAGTGAGAACCTACTTACGTTTCGATTTTGCCGTTTTGCCGGAAGCGGTTAGAATAGCTGTTATTTCGGTTGCTTCTTTCAATAACGGCTCTAATCTTTTAGGAGGAAAAACCTCAACATCAATCATTAATTCAAGCCAGTAGCAGGTTTCATCTGCCTCCTCCTCTGCAATTGTGAGCTTTGAAATAAAATCTGCCGTGCTTCTTCCTCTTAAAGAAGACCTGTAATTAGCCGCTGTTGAAGTAGCAGAGCGAACAACCTGTTTTACAATAATATCTTCAATCTTACCGGAGGGAATTTCTTTACACATTTTAATAACCCTTACTGAAAAGGCTTTTGTGCGGTCTTTTAATTGCTGGCTCATATTTTTTAGTTTGATGAATTGTTTCGATTTTCGTGTTACGATTGCAGGCTGTGAAAACTATTTTCGATTTTTCACTTCCCACTTTCGATTTCAAACTACTCATAATTTTCAGATCATGAAACAGATCTCCGTTATCGGCGCCGGTACCATGGGTAATGGTATAGCACACGTATTTGCACAGGCAGGCTTCAGTGTAAACTTAGTAGATGTACATTATTCCCAGTTAGAAAAAGCAATAGCTACCATTGGAAAAAATATGGACCGCCAGGTAGCAAAAGGAACGCTTACAGAAGAGCAGAAACAAACGGCGCTGAAAAATATTACCATCAAAACAGATTTGATTGAAGGCATTCAAAATGCAGAACTGGTGGTAGAAGCTGCTACCGAGAATGTGAACCTCAAGCTGGATATTTTTCAGCAGTTAGATAAATATGCACCGCAGGGTTGCATCCTTGCTACCAACACTTCTTCTATTTCTATTACTAAGATTGCTGCAGTTACTAACCGTCCGCAACGGGTAATTGGCATGCACTTTATGAATCCGGTACCGGTAATGAAACTGGTGGAAATTATTAACGGCTATGCTACAATTAAAGAAGTAACAGCAACAATTGTTGAACTGAGCAAACAGTTAGGCAAAATTCCCTGTGTAGTAAATGATTATCCCGGCTTTATTGCCAACCGTATTCTTATGCCCATGATTAATGAAGCCATTTACAGTTTGTATGAAGGCGTAGCCGGTGTGGAAGAAATTGATACGGTGATGAAACTGGGCATGGCGCACCCGATGGGACCTTTGCAGTTAGCTGATTTTATAGGACTGGATGTTTGCCTGGCCATTCTTCGTGTGTTGCAGGATGGATTCGGCAATCCCAAGTATGCACCTTGTCCGTTATTGGTGAATATGGTTACTGCCGGCAAACTGGGTGTAAAGAGCGGTGAAGGGTTTTATGTTTATACTGCAGGAAGTAAAGAGGCGAAAGTGAGTGAAAGGTTTTTGTAATAAATTCATATTTTAGAGCTACACTATTATAAATCACTTATATGTTTTCTGTAAATGATTTTATTGCTAAGTATGAAACATATTCTAACTCTGAGCTTCTGAGTGTTCATCATAATCTTGAAGGTTACAGTGAAGAAGCAAAAGAAGCACTTTCCATTGTTATCGACAGAAAAGGGGGGTTGGAAAAATTACTCTCACAAGAGCAGGATCAACAAAAACTGGCGGCTGAACAAGCACGTATTAAAAAGGAAATAAGAGATCTGTCTGCAAAAGGAGTTCACAAAGAATTTATTGAAAAGAGTACTGACTCATCCATATTGTCAAAAGAAAAAACACAAGAAATTGTAGCTAAGGCATATTCTGAAATAGAATCAGAGAAAGATGACCAAAAAATAAAGGCCAAAACTGTTTATGGCTCACTTATTGGCGGATTGATTTCGACTCTAATTTGCGGTTTGACTTTTGGAGTTATCGCTGTTTATTCCAACAGAATTTATTACATTTTTGTAATTATATTGGTGCTGATCACCTATTACATTATTAAAGCTTTTACGAAACAAACTTATAGAAACATTTTTGTTTTGCTTGCCACAACAGTTTCTGTATTTCTTTCAATAATACTCGCACAGGCTATTTATGAAAATCCAATTTTGCTTGGACTGGAGCATCATTAAATTTTTCAGATAAATTATGATAAAAATTAAACCAAAAGGAAGCAAAGCAGATGAAAAAGCTTTGTATAATGCCATGCTCCTTGGAAAGAAATCAAATACTTTATCAACCAAAGAGCAAACTGCTTTTTTGAAAAAGATATCAAAATGAACCAATATCTCTTCATGCTTCTCATCGGCTGCAAACCGCCGGGCCGTCACACTGAACAACATGATGTATTTTTCGGAATAGCACCTTCAGTAAAAGAATTAATTCCGCAACTCATTTCATTCTGGCCGGAAGCAGAAGGCAAATTGCATATTGATGGATACCGTAAAGTGACCCATGTAAACGGTTATGAAGTAAAAATTGTTCCAGCATCAGAGCCCATTTCTTCTTCCGCCAAACTTTTTTTCATCAACCTCGGCGGCTACAAACAAAATGAGTTTGAAGAATATCATTATAAAATGATTTATGCAGCAGTTGATAAAGCTGAATCTATCAATGCTTCCAAACAAACCGCTTTTTACAAGCATACAGGTTTTGAAGGAGCCAACTCACATATTGATGATAAATACGGAGTGGATGTAGACGATGTATATGAAATTGAAGATATTCTTTCACCTGCTCAAAAAGAAGGCTATAAAATTATTCTGAGCCCTGCTGCTGATACGGCAACAGAAGACGAACTGCACTTAGGTTATTTTAAACTCAGTTCTTTTGTGTACATATTCTTAAAAGCTATAAAGAGTCAGAGGTTTAAGTTTCCTTTCACGTTTGCCTGTAAACAGACGGGTTATTATTGCAGTTATACAAAAAACTGCAAACATGAAATTCCTTTTTACAATTCTTCTCAGTCTTTTTTCACTCATCACATTTGCACAGGTAGATACAGTAGTGATCCGTGTTGACTCTATGTTTGAAAGCAAGTTTCACCGTAAACTGTACGACAACCGCACCAATGTAAAATACCACCTGGATGAATGGGCCAATGTGCGGGAACTGGCGGTGTACATGGCCACCCTGGAAGAACTCAACACCGGTCATAAGATGTATGCCGTGCGGATTGACCAACGTTTGAACCGCAATCTGTTTACCGATGCCCCTGCTACCAACGCTGAGTACATAGATGAAGACGAACTGGAAAAGTTCATCGGCTACCTGCAGCAGGTACGCAACGAAATCATGAAAACCGATCATGGTGCCCAACGCTATACTGAATACAGGTTTTATACAAGAGCAGGTATTATGCTGGAATGCTACACAGGTGTGAACCGCTGGCGATGTGTGATTCATTATGAAATCGGTAAAATGCCGATGGATGCCTACATCAATAACCCCGAACGGCTGCAGGAGTTATTACAGGCTTTGATTGAAATCAATAAAGAAATTAAATACCGTCGCAGCAATGGAAAATAAATTCAGCTATGCACTGTTGCTGGTTTTGATTTGTTCTTTACAGGTAGCCGTTGCACAAAAACCTAAAAAATGGCACCCGGGATTTACAGCAGGCTGGCAATACTCCGGCTTTCAATACAGAAACACTGAAACAATCATTAATAATAACGGTGCCTGGCGTGCCGCTTTTGTATTGGATTATGAAATCACCCGCCGGTTATCATTTCAAACACAAATAGGTGCACAACGGATCAATGCCAGTTCCATTCTTGGTTTAAACAATCATACCCTCACCTACCCTGAATTATGGATGGGTTTTACAGAGTATTTACCCGCAGGTGGAGGGGCCGCTTTCATTAACTTAAGTCTGAATGCAGGCTATGGATTTTCATCCGGTAGTACAGATGTGTTTCAGGATAAAGATTATAATCCTTTTAAAATGGGATGGGGAACAACACTGGGTTATTTATTCCGGAACGGCATTTTTATTAATACAGGTTTTCAAAGTGCCTTTACCAATTATTACGATAATAGAATTGGCACCAAAGCTTTTGACTTTTCAATACATGCACTCAGTATCGGTTATATGGCAGGTAACAAACAAAGAAACAAAGCAAGAAGAGGAAGGTATTAATCAGTACATAAATCAATCTCTTCCGTAGATTTTGTACTCATGATGATTTTATTCACCAGCTTTTTAGCATTGAAATAAACAATCAAGGTTCCGTATTGCATCTGGTAGGCTTCCCAGTTGGCATCCTTTAACTTGGGATTGCCAAACCATGCAAACAAATCATCCCTTTTGGCCCCCAGTAGCGGAATGTTCAGTTTGCCTTTAAATTTTTCGCCCAGCACTACATAATCACGCTGTATGTAAAATTTAAAATCCTTATCGTCATAATAAATACCGCCACCACATTTACTTTCATTTCCTTCTTTTTCAAAAGAATTAAAGCAGGGCAGTTTTACTTTTATCTGTTCCGGGTCTGCATTAGGTTTTGCTTCATTGATCCAGCCTTTGTACACATCAACTGCAATAAGGTTACAATCCTGTTTGGTTTTTAATTGTGCGGATGCAGTTGCCAGCAACATTAAGCAGGCAATAAAGGAAGTTATAAGGCGAAACATAACGGTAAATTTTAAACAATTGCAACTTCAAAATTAGTACCAGATTCAACAGGTTCAGGAATTCTTTATCTTTCGCTCCATGTTTTTTATTCTGTCTAAAGTATTATATGTATTTCTCTCGCCGTTTAACTGGCTGTTATTGCTGTTTCTGTATTGGTTGTTTACGAAACACAAAGAACGCAAACGGAAAGCCGGCATCCTGCTTCTCTGTCTTTTCCTGGTCTTTTCCAATCCCTATCTTATCTATCGCATAACATTGGCATGGCAATACCCTAAAAAAGAACTGAAGCGTGATGAGCAATATAACACAGGTATTCTGTTAGCCGGGTTTGTAAGTTTTGAAACACAAAAGAAACAAGGTTATTACGGCGCCGCTGCTGATCGTTTTATCCAGGCTGTGCGGTTGTACAAGTTGGGTCATATAAAAAAGATACTTATCACGGGTGGCAGCGGCAGCATCCGTTTTCAAGAACATAAAGAAGCAGATTTTGTAGTAGATCAGCTTAAAGAGTTTGGTATTCCTGAACAGGATATCCTTAGTGAAAACCAAAGCAGGAATACGTATGAAAATGCTGTTTATTCAAAAAAGCTGCTCGACTCATTGCAAACACCTCCGCCCTACCTGCTTATAACATCTGCCCTGCATATGCGCCGCTCTGTGGAAGTTTTTAAAAAAGCCGGAATACCTGTAACAGCTTACCCCTGTAATTTCCATGCATTGCAAAATCCAAAAAGCTTTAATGAAGCTTGTCTTCCTTCTTTTCATGCCTTTAATGGATGGGAACAGTTTTTAAAAGAAGTAGTGGGCTTGTGGGTCTATCGTTTTACCGGGAAAGCTTAAGCAAGTTTCTGCAACTGCACATCATGCAAATCTTTAAACCGGTACAACACTTCTTCCAGCCGGTTTTTGGGAATACCTGTTTTAATACTGCAAAACAACTGCAGCTCCTGTTCCTGTATGGTACAGTTGCATTGTTTTAAGATCATCATTACCTCATTCATACGTGTATAATCAAACTCAGCACGGTAATACACTTCAATTTGCTTTTGTACGGACGGTATGGTTTGTAAAACAAGTGCCGCACTGGTTTTATAGGCATTGATGAGGCCAGGCACACCCAGCAGCGTTCCGCCAAAATAACGAACCACAACCACAGCTGCATTCACTAATTGTTTGGAATCAATTTGTCCTAAAATGGGACGACCCGCAGAACCGGAAGGCTCTCCATCATCACTTACACGAAACAACAAACCATCCGTACCGATGCGATAAGCAAAGCAATGATGATTGGCCTTGGGATGCAATTCCTTTAATTTCTGCAGTTCGTTTTTAAACTGCTCTGCAGATGCTGCGGGGAATGCATAGGCGAGAAATTTACTGCCACGGTCTTTAAACTCTGCTACAGCCGATTGCTCAATGGTTGTATAAAAATCCTGTTCACTCATATGAATTATCCGAATGCAATAAAGGCGATGGCTAACATAGAAAGTAAAATACCAAGCCAGTTCAATCGGGAAAGTTTTTCTTTAAATAAAAACAATGCAGCAATGGTGCTGAATAAAACAATACCCATATTGTTTACAGGTATAATAGCCGAACTGTTTCCCTGGTATTCTTTCAACACACGTACCAGGCACCAGATAGAAAAATAATTAGGTACGCCGATCATAATACCGGCTGCAAGAGAACGAACATCAAATTTCATTTTGCCTGTGATCAACAAAAAAATCAACGCAACCGATCCAAACAAAGCAGCAACACCAAACGAAGTGATGAGGTACGCATTTTTATTGGCTTCATTCAATTCTGTCTGCTCCACATACTTAATCAACGTATCCAGCAACCCGCTGCTGATAAAAAGAATCACCGGCAGTAAAAGGTTTACCGGTTTAAAAATTTGCCCGGAAGGTTCGGTGCCTTTGGAAGAGGGCAAACAGGTAAGCACCACAGCGGCCAGGGCTATGATGATTCCTGCAATTTTTATCCACGTGATGGCTTCGTTATAGAGATAAATGGAGAAAAGAAATGGAATTACCAATGATAATTTATTGGCGACTGATGCAATGGCCACACCCATTTTTTGTGCGGTAAGCGCCACTACATTAAAAATAGAAACAAACATGAAGCCCATGAGCAAACTCCATTTGAACCAGCTTTCTGCGGTTGTAGAACTGCTTACGGGAAAGGCACCATTCACAAAAGATCCTGTAATGACACAAGTGATATAATTAAACACGATGGCCTGGAATACGGGGATATTAAACCGCTCCACCACTTTAAATGAAAGTGTGAGCCAGGAAGTGAGTATGATGGAACCGAGAAGAAATAACATTTACAGTTGATCGTTTTTGGTTTTTGGTTTATAAAATTCAATCTTGTCTGACATAATACTTACAGTTTCAATTTTCAAGGCAGACGGAAGTGTTGGCGCTGACAATCCATTCTCAACACTCAGTTCTTCATTGGTAATAACTCTTGCTTCATCCCACAAACCTTCGTCCATAAAACTTTGCAGCAACTGTGCCCCGCCTTCCACCAATACACTTTGAATATTTTGCCGGTAGAGTGCCCGTATGATCTGATGCACTGCATTTTCATCTTTAGAAATCTGATAATACTTTGGCTGACCTTCTTCTGCATGTTTCTGATAGTTAAAGATAATCGTTGGCGCATCCTGATTCATGAGCCTGGATGAAGCAGGTAATTTCAACTCTTTATCCAACACCAGCCGAATAGGTTGCCGGCTATTAAAATACCGGTTGGTAAGTTGCGGATCATCCATCAATGCAGTATTGGTGCCTACAAGTATGGAAGCTTCTTCGCTACGCCATTGATGCACCAGCCGGTTGGTAAAATCATTGCTGATATTTAAACGTTCAGCACCGCCTGTGCTGATGTAATGATTTTTGGTTTGAGCCCATTTTAAAATAATATAAGGACGCTTCTGCTGATGAAATGTAAAGAAGCGTTTGTTGAGCTCCAAACAATCATTTTTCAATACATCTTTCACTACTTCTATACCCGCTGCCTTTAACTTGTCGTTTCCTTTACCATTCACTTCAGCAAATGGATCAAGACTACCAATGACCACTTTCGGAATCTTATGCTGAATAATCAAATCAGCACAGGGAGGCGTTTTGCCGAAATGGGCACAAGGCTCCAGGGAAACATAAATGGTAGATTGCTGCAATTTATCTGCATGGCCGGCATTCAGTGCTGCCTGGATGCAATTCACTTCAGCATGAGCTGCACCATAACGTTCATGATAACCTTCGCCAATGATTTCGTCCTGATACACCAGTACAGCGCCCACCATGGGATTGGGAGCAGTTAAACCTGCGCCTTTCCGGGCGAGCTCTATACAACGGAGCATGTATTGTTCCTCTTTGGTCATTGCAGCCTGCAAATGTAAATGGTGCAGGCTAATAAACCCACCCCCATGAAAGATTCTGATTATTGCAGACCCTGATGCCCCTCCCGGGAGGGGACAGACAGTTCTCTCTTTAATTAGATTCAAGCCATTAGCTTTGCAGCCATGCTGTGGAAAGAACAATACCGGTTGCTGAAGCAAGTACTCCTGCAACAATATGAAGAAGGCGAGGCATCCGCCATTGCCCGATTGGTAGTGGAGCATACAGGAAAGGCTGATATGAGAGCTATTGAAGCATCCATTGTTACAACCGAGCAAACAGAACAGATCAACCGCTATTTAAAAGAACTGTTGACCCATCGTCCTGTACAATATGTGCTCAATGAAGCATGGTTTTATAACCTGAAATTTGAAGTGAATGAAAGTGTACTCATTCCAAGACCGGAAACCGAGGAGTTAGTAGAGCTGATTATAAAAGATGTAAGAAGTATGAAGTATGAGGTAAGAAATACGAGCTCTTCTTACATCGTACCTCCTGCTTCCTTACTCGATATCGGTACCGGCAGCGGCTGTATTCCCATCACCATCCAAAAAAATATCCCTGAAGCGGAAGTAACGGCAGTGGATGTTTGCAGTGAGGCACTGCATGTAGCAATGACTAATGCAGTAAACCATGAAACATCAATCAACTTTCAGCTGCTTGACTTTTTAGATGAAAGCAAATGGCAAGAGCTGGGCATGTTTGATATCATCATAAGCAACCCTCCTTATATTAAAACCGGCGAAAGCAAGTCGATGAGTGAGCATGTGCTGCAATATGAACCGCATAAAGCCTTATTTGTTCCTGATGATGATGCGTTGATTTTTTACAGGAAGATTGCTGCATTTGCAACCACACATCTGAAGCCCGGCGGAAAAGTATATGTGGAAATCAATCAACAGTTAGGAAAAGAAACAGCAGCTGTGTTTACAGAAAAAGGATTTACAAATGTTGAGTTGTTGAAGGATATGAGCGGGAATGAAAGGTTTGTGGTTTGCAGTTTATAGTTTGTAGTTTGTTATTCCTGCAGCTTATAAATTATAATGAACCTTAAGAAGCTGAATTTGTTTTAAATGGTAACATTCTCATAAGGTGTCTGACATCTGCGATGTCCTGACACCGGAGGCACTCAAAATTTCGGAGGTTGGTGTCAGGACGCCGTGGAGGCGTCAGACACTTGAATCATTTCAAAAAAAAATACAAACAAATCAAATTAAAATTGCTGCTATTTGCACATACCTTGATGTGTATGATACTTCGACTTCGCTCAGTACAGGCCAAGCTTAGTACTGCCGCTATGGAAACGGAACCATGAAACGAGCCTGCCTATGCCGTCAGGCTGGCGTGGCAAAACCGTCGCCATAAAATACAAAAGCCCGTAACCAAAAACAAAAAACCTCAAACAAGAAACTCCTACTCCACTCCTTTTTTATCTACACTCATCACCGCCTTTACACCCAATCTATCTGCGGCACGCAGCACAGCAGCAAAACTTTCAATAGTGGCATTACGATCGGCATTGATCACAATACTTACTTCTTCACCGCTGGTTCGTTTGCTGTTAATGATCTGGGAAAGCGTGCTGTCCATCATCAACGGATCGACAGGTTTGGAACCGACATAAAACCGGTTGGTATTATCAATGGTCACCACTACGGTTTGTTTGCTGCGGGTATTGCTTTTTGCTTTCGGCAGACTTGCTTTCCGCACATTGGGATTAGCAAGCGTACTCACAATCAAAAAGAACATGAGCAAAATGAAGAGAATATCATTCAATGCATCTGTAAAAACCTCGCTTTCACCTCTATGTTTTTTTCTTAGTCTCATATTGGTGGATTAACGGGTGGGTTCCTGTAATACATCTAAGAAATCAGCAGAAGCGGCTTCCAGTTTGTTGGCCATTTTATCAACCTGGGTTTCCAACACATTATGAAACAGGTACGCCACCAAACCTACCACCAAACCGGTTATGGAGCTGATGAGTTTTGTATAAATACCGCCGGCAATGGTACTGAGCTCGTATTCACCGGTAGCGTTAATGTTAAAGAACAGTTGCATTAAACCCACCAGCGTACCAACAAATCCGAAAATGGGAGCAATTTTGGAAATTATGGAAAGCGCATTCACGTTCCGTTGCAGTTTGAACAATTCCAGCTCAGCTACATTCTCCATGCTGAAGTTGATGGCATCAATGGGTTTGCCGATGCGTTGAATGCCTTTATCAATCATGCGGCCTACGGGATTATTGGTATTCCGTGCAAAATTGCGGGCGGCTGTAATATTACCGCTGAGGATATTATCACGGATGATGTTCATGAAATTATCATCTACCTGCCCGGCTTTTTTAATGGCCATCCAGCGCTCAGCAAACACATAAACGGTAAATGCACTCAGCAGCAACAGCGGAATCATGATCCATCCGGCGCTGATGATGAGGTCAATTAAATGCATTTGTTTGGGAGCAACAGGAGCCGCAACTGTTTTTGAAAGAGAATCGGCTACGTTTTGTACCTGCAAAAAAAAGAAGTTCATGTGGTTTAACTGGTTTTAATGAATTTGCCGCCGGGCAGCAAACAAATGTAAATCCTGATGGGTGAATTAACGGTGTTGCCTGTTAATTATTTTCCACAGTAGCAATATCGTACCATCTTTTAACCATTTGGATATTGTTTTGTTATAGGTTTGTAAAAACTCTCTTTTATGCTGCTTTTCACCATGCCTGATTTTTCAAACCCGGCTATTCTCATCAGCCTGGTTACACTTACCTTTCTTGAAATTGTACTGGGTATTGACAATATCATCTTCATTTCCATTTTAGCCAACAAACTGCCGAAAGAACAACAGGCGAAGGCCCGTAATCTCGGTTTAACCCTGGCACTTATTATGCGTATTGGTCTGCTCTTTACTATTACCTGGATGATGAAACTGAAAGATCCGGTTGTAACGGTTCCGTTTTTGGACGATCCCACTAACCCGGGCACTAATCTTGCCATCAGCTGGAAAGATGTAATCCTGATTGTGGGCGGTATTTTCCTGCTCATCAAAAGCACTACCGAAATTCATAACAAACTGGAACGTTCAGAAAAACCCGCATCAGTTTCCGGCACTTCTTCTTTCACTGCTGTGATTGTACAGATTTTATTAATTGATGCGGTGTTCAGCGTTGATAGTATTTTAACTGCTGTGGGACTGGTGGACAATATTGTAATCATGATTATTGCCGTAATCATCAGTATGCTGGTGATGTTGATATTTGCAGGACCCATCAGCCGCTTCATCAATAAACATCCATCACTGCAGGTATTGGCCTTGGCCTTCTTAATTGCCATCGGAATTATTTTAATTGCCAACGGCTTCCACCAGGAGTTTAACAAAGGATACATCTACACGGCATTGGCATTTGCACTCTTTGTGGAAATGATCAACATCCGCATGCGGCGGAATAAAGAAAATGTAGAGCTGAATAATTCCAGCATCAAGGAATAATAAATACTCACCAAAGAAAAAGCGGTCAGTTGAGACCGCTTTTTTATTTTGAATAGATGTAATCAGCTTTTAAGTAACAGCAAGTTCTTTGTTGTATTTGTTACGATACTCAATGGGTGAAAGCCCCGTGATTTTTTTAAACATTTCCCGGAACGCTTTTGTATCGTTGTATCCCACTTCATACATCACCTCACTTACTGTTTTACGGCCGGTTTCCAATTGTTTTTTGGCGGCCTCTATTTTCACCCGTTGAATGTACTCTGCAACCGTATTTTGTGTAGCCTTCTTAAACCTTCGCTCAAACGTACGGCGGCCAATTGAAAAACGATCTGCAAGAGCTTCAACTGATAACTTTTCGTTTACACTGGCTTCAATAAAATGCTGCACTTCTTTAATGGTTTCATCTTCATGTATCTTCTGTCCACGAAACATACTGAACGGTGATTGTGTTTTACGATCAATATCCAGCACAAAGAATTTGGATGCAAGAATGGCCAGTTCCCTGTTCGTGTATTTTTCAACAAGATGGAGTAAAAGATTCCAGTAAGAGTTTGCACCACCGCTGGTATAGATGCCCTGCTCATCGGTTACAATCTTTGCATCTACCAGATCTACATCCGGGAACATGGTTCTGAATTCATTGGCAAACAACCAATGCGTACTGCAGGTTTTGCCTTTTAATAACCCCGTTGCTCCCAATAAAAATGCACCCAAACACAAACTGGCTATTTCCGCTCCTTTTTTATACTGTGAAGCTATCCACGGTAAAAATTCATGATTCAGTTTTATAGCCTGCTCCATATTACCGCTGATGGCGGGAATGATGATCAAATCCGGCTTGATTGCATTTTTTAAAACTGCATTGGTATGAATCGTAAACAGGCCGTCCATCAATTTCACTTCTTTGGTGAGGCCGATTAACTGTACATTAAACATCGGTGCATGACCTTTGCTTTTTAAAAACTCATTAACAGCGGTAAACATATAACGGGGATCAGCTACAGCTTCTACCACTGCTGTTTCAGGAACCAAAATGGCAATTTGTTTCATGGTCTTGATTGAGCTGATAAAGATAATTGGATTGACTGTCGTAAACAACCCCATACATTGTCGTAAAACCACAACACAAAGGAGCCATCAGGAATATAGCTTTGTACTCATCAACCAATTCAAATGTCACAAATCAACGCTTACATCAGGTTTAACGGTAATACAAAGGAGGCGATGCTGTATTACAAAGAATGTTTTGGAGGTGAGTTGGTGATGCAGAAGTTTGCTGAATCTCCAATGGCTGCTCAATTGCCTGCAGAAATGGGCCATAAGATTCTTGAGAGTTCATTAAAGAGTAATCATATTCTACTGATGGCAGGCGATTGTTTACATCATCCCGGTAACAATAACAATGTTTGGCTGCACCTGCATTGCAGTACGGCGGAGGATATTAATACGTATTTCTATAAACTTGCAGCAGAAGGAGTGGTTATAGAACCTTTACATGAAACTTACAAAGGCTCTACGTTTGGAATACTTACTGATAAGTTTGGCATTAACTGGATGTTTCACTACACAAAAACACAGGAAGCATGAGAAAAATTATTGTATCATCATTTCTTTCTTTAGATGGTGTCATGCAGGCGCCGGGTGGCCCTGAGGAAGACAGTTCTGATGGCTTTGAATTTGGCGGATGGACAGCTCCTTTCTTTTATGAAGCCGATGCAGCAGCAGGTGAAATGATGGAACAGCAACTGAAGCCATCCGAGTTACTGTTAGGTCGAAAAACCTACGACATATTTGCTGCGTACTGGCCCCAACACGGCGACTTCTGGCCCGGTGTAAACGAAGTAAGAAAATATGTAATGAGTAAGAGCGGAAGTCATTGGCAATGGAATAACTCTGTATTCCTGAACAGTGTTGATGAGTTGAAAAAACTAAAAAATACGGAAGGCTCCGATCTACAGGTGCATGGCAGCGGTGATCTTGTTCAAACATTGCTGAAACATGAGTTGGTGGATGAATTGTGGCTGAAAATTTTTCCGGTTACACTTGGCAAGGGGAAGCGTTTGTTTGGCGAGGGAACACAACCATCAAGTTTTACATTAACGGAAAGCCTGGTTGTTTCAAACGGTGTAATTTTCGCTAACTATAAAAAAGCAGGGCCCGTTAGAACAGGAACGATCGGTACTTAAGAACATTAAATTTCTATACAACATCATTCATCAACCAATCCATCCAATCATGCCAACATCTATTACTGTATCAGCACAGATTCAGTCGCCCATTGATAAAGTTTGGGAATGCTGGACCCAACCACGCCATATCATCCGCTGGAACAATGCCAGTGATGACTGGTGCACTCTTAAAGCAAGCAATGATCTCAGACCCGGCGGAAAGTTCAGCAGTACCATGGCAGCAAAAGACGGCAGTTTCAGCTTTGACTTTGATGGTATTTATGACGCAGTAAAGCATAACGAACTCATTCAATACACCATGAGCGATGGAAGAAAAGCTGCTGTTCACTTTACAGCAAAAGAAAATGAAACTCATGTTGAAGTCACCTTTGATGCAGAAAACGAAAACCCCGTTGAAATGCAGCAACAGGGCTGGCAGGCCATCCTCAACAACTTTAAAAAACATACAGAAGGTAACAGCAAATTTGAAGTAATTTATTTCTCAGTTTCTATTATGGCTCCTGTTGAAAAAGTTTTTACTACCATGCTTCAGGAAGAAACCTACCAACAGTGGACAGCAGAGTTTAACCCCACCTCCCGCTATGAAGGCAGTTGGCAAAAAGGAGCTTCCATATTATTTGTAGGCACTAATGATAAGGGAGAAAAAGAAGGGATCGCAAGCCGCATAAGGGAACATGTACCCAATAGTTATGTAAGCATTGAGCATATCGGTCTTGTAAGAGCAGATGAACAAATTACATCAGGCCCTGAAGTGGAAGGATGGGCAGGCATGCTGGAAAACTACACCTTCCACCAGCAAAATAATAGTACGCTTCTTGAAATAGACATGGATACAAACCCTGATTACAAATCTTATTTTGAAGAAGCATGGCCCCGGGCTTTGAATAAACTAAAAACGATTTGTGAACAATAACATTTAACCCTTCAATCAACTCATCATGGCAAGCGTTAGCACCTATCTTAATTTTTCCAATCAAACAGAAGAAGCATTCCTGTTTTATAAAAAAGTTTTCGGCACCGAGTTTACTGCTCCCGGCATCCGTCGCTATGGTGAAATGCCGCCAATGGAAGGTATGCCCTCCACTCCTGAAGATTTGAAAAACTTAGTGATGCATGTAGAACTGCCCATTACCGGTGGACATTTATTGATGGGAACTGATGCGCCTGAACAAATGGGTTTTAAAGTAACCTTCGGGAATAACATTCATATTCAATTGATGCCGGATACCAAAGAAGAAACAAAGCAGTTATTTGATGCCTTGAGTAAAGATGGTGCGGTGGAAATGGAATTACAGGATATGTTCTGGGGTGCATACTTCGGAAGCTGTACTGATAAATTTGGTGTAAAGTGGATGTTTAATTGTTTGTATCAACAATAAACACGACTAAGCAGCCCGCTCTGTTATTCAATATAAAATCAATACTTACTTTTCTAAAAAGAACCTGATATGAAACATCATATTCATCCCTGTCTTTGGTTTAATGTTAACGCTAAAGAAGCCGCCGTTTTTTATTGCAGTGTTTTTGAAAATGCTTCCATCACTACCGATACACCCATGGTGGTAAAATTCCGTGTAAACGAAGAATCGTTTATGTTACTCAACGGAGGCCCGTATTTTCAGCTCAATCCTTCTATTTCATTTTCTGTTATATGCGAAACAGAGGAAGAAATCAACACATTCTTTGCAAAGCTTTCCGATAATGGCAAGATATTAATGCCACTGGATAAATATCCGTGGAGCGAACGTTATGCATTTCTGCAGGATAAATATGGTACTGCCTGGCAACTTATAAAAGGGAAGTACAGTGATGTGAATCAAAAAATAACACCCTGTCTTTTATTTGTTGGCAACAGTTTCAAAAAAGCTGAAGCGGCCATGAAGTTTTATGTGGAAGTATTTCCGCAATCAACTGTGGAAGGTATTTTGCTGTACCCTCCTGAAAGCGGCGAGGCGGAAGGCGCCGTACAACATGCACAATTTACATTGGATGAAAAAGTATTCATGGTGATGGATGGATATGGTGAACATAGTTTTGCATTTAATGAAGCAGTTTCATTTGTTGTTGAATGTGAAACACAGGATGAAATTGATTTCTACTGGAATACTTTAACTGCTGATGGCGGTGCAGAAAGCATGTGCGGATGGCTCAAAGATAAATTCGGAGTGAGCTGGCAGATTATTCCCAAAAAACTTTCACAACTCATGACTGATGGTGAAAGAAGTGGCCGGGTGATGCAGGCACTTTTAAAAATGAAAAAACTTGATATTGCCACTTTAGAAGCGGCCTGATTCTTTAACCAAACCAAATAACAATATGACAATCAAAACAACCAACATCCTTTACTGGGTATTCACCGTTCTGTTTGCCGGGTTAATGATCTTCTCTTCAATAGGTGGATTGCAGCCTAATGAGCAGACCATTGAAATGATCCACAAAGGAATGGGCTATCCTGTTTATTTTATTCAGTTCATCAGCTATGCAAAAATTGCAGGAGCTATTGTGCTGCTCATTCCCGGTTTATCCAGAATCAAAGAATGGGCGTATGCCGGTTTGTTTTTTGATCTTGCAGGAGCTACCTTTTCAATAATAGCTGCATTTGGCTTTAACGCAGGAATGCTGGGTATGATTATCTGGTTTGCTACCGGTATACTCTCTTATTATTTCTGGACCAAAAGAAACAGGGCCTGATGAAAAAAATAAACAGCACATCCGTTGATGATTATATTGCTGCGTTTCCTGCGGCCACGCAACAGTTACTCAAACGCATACGTAGCATCATCCGCAAAACGGCTCCCGATGCGGTTGAAAGCATCAGCTATGGCATGCCTGCTTACAAAAACAACGGAAAGCCGCTTGTTTATTTTGCAGGCTACGAAAAACATATTGGGTTTTATGCTACTCCTACAGGGCATGCAGCTTTTAAAAAAGAATTGAGCAGATACAAACAGGGCAAAGGTTCTGTACAGTTTCCTATAGAAGAAAAACTGCCCGTTGACCTGATTGAGCGGATTGTAAAATTCAGACTTGAGGAAACAAATACTAAAAAAGCAGCCCCTGCAGAAAAACAAAAAGTAAAGAAAGCCGGCACTGATGAAGATGCTGTAACGAGTTACATGAAGCAGTTGAAACATGAGTTAAAAGATGAAGTAGAGGTGCTGCGCCAACTTATCCGTAAAACAAGTGCAACGCTCCGGGAACGTATAAAATGGAATGCACCCAGCTATTACACAACAGCAGATCTTTTTACATTCAACCTGTCGAATCCTTCTTTAATCCGGTTGATTTTTCATCACCCGACAATTGTAAAAATCAATTCACCGCTGTTAGAAGGAAATTATAAAGACAGAAGAATTATCATTTTCAAATCAGCCAAGGAAATAACGGCTGCTAAAAAAGAATTGAGCCGTATTATTAAACTGCAGTTAGAACTGGTTTAAAAATAAAAGGAGCTTCCGGTAGAAGCTCCTTTTTTGTTTACATTTATGTGTATTTACTGACCTGCCTGTTTCACCATCAAGGCCTGAATCTGCTTCATAGTTTTTTCCATACCATCAGCACTGCCATCTAAGAATATAATGTTGCCTTTACCATATTCTGCAAAATTCTTCACCGCTTCTGTCCACATACTGAAGAGGATTACATTGGTATCCAGGTTCGCCTGTTTCATCTGTTCGGCTGCCTCAGTCATACCTTTAGCCACTTCCTGGCGGAAGAGGGCCACACCCTGTCCACGCAAACGGGCAGCTTCACGTTCCGCTTCAGCCGAAATCTTAATAGCATTACCCTCAGCTTCAGCACCTTTTGTTTTAGTAATAAGCAAAGCCTGGCCTTCATTTTCAGCCGCCGCTTTTAAGTTGTTACTGGCCACCACTTTACTCATACTCTCCATAATCACCTGGTCAAAAGTAATATCATTGATCTGCAAATCCTGGAGATGATAACCCCAGTCTTCCAGCGTATGATCAATTTCAGCTTTTACATAGTCTACGATTTCCTTACGCTGACCAAGTATTTCAGCCTGCCTTTTGGTAGCTACATAGCTGCGGATATTACCTTCGATGGTGCGTACCAGCGCCTGCATTAAATCTTTATCACTAAAAAATTTGAAGGCTACTTTCTTGATAGTGTCTTCTGTTTCATTCTGTACAGAATACAACAACATACTTTTAAAATATACGTTCGCCTGGTCAATCGTTACTGCCTGGAACTCCAGTTCTACTGATCTGTTTTGTACGCTGATGCGTTTGTAGATCTGCTCCAGCACCGGTATTTTAAAATTTAACCCGGCCCTGAGCACACGTTGATATTTACCAAACATGGTTACTACAGCAATAGTACCCTGGTTTACTGTTACCAGTCCGCTGAAAACAATAAAAATTACGATTAATACCCACCAATTAGAAAGAATTAATTCCGGCATAGTTGTTTTTTTTATAAATGTACTGCAAAGCAGTTGATTAACAGCAGCAAGTCTCAACAACTTCGTGTAACTTTAATCAAACCTTACAAACATGAACAGAAATAAAAAAATCTGGCTGGGTGTGCTCGCCTTTTCGCCGATTATTATTGGATTAGGAAGTGTAGTATATATGTTCACTGTGTTTATGCCTTCGCTGCCCCTGCACCAGCAATTTGCTGAAGGAGATGATTTTCCGATTCAGTTTTTTTCAAGAATGGCACCGTTCTTTATCATCATGCTACTGTCAATTGTGCTGCAGGTATCGTTGATTATTTATTTCTGTATTCACGCCTTCAATAATAAAGCAGTAAAGCAGGAAGAGAGAGTTATCTGGCTGGTAGTTTTTATTCTTGCCAGCAGTATTGCAATGCCGGTGTACTGGATCCTCCGCATCTGGCCCGAACCAAAACCTGAAACAAATTTTGTTAAGATGTAACTGCTGATTGCTGCTCCCACACCTGCACCAGCTCCACTAACATGCGGGTGGCCGTTTCCATATCATCCACAGCTATCCACTCATGCTTGCTGTGTATGGCCTGCATACCGGTAAACAGGTTAGCACAGGGCATACCCATAAAACTGAAACGGCTGCCATCAGTACCCCCACGTATGGGTTCTTTCACTACTGTTAAACCGCAGCGTTTGTAAGCTTCTTGAGCAAAAGCAACAATTTGGGGATGTTGTTCCAATACTTTTTTCATGTTACGGTATTGCTCTTTCACATGAAATTCCATACTGCAGCCCGGATATTGCTTCAATACATTTTCTGCAATAGACTTTAATCTTGCTTCATGTTGTAACAACCCCTCTTCTGTAAAATCACGAACAATGAATCTAATGGTTGCTTTTTCTGCCAGTCCATTGATATCGGTTGGATGAACAAACCCCTGGCGTTTTTCTGTAGTTTCAGGGCTCCATTCATCTTTGGGTAATGCATCAATGATTTCAGAAGCAATCTTTATTGC
Source organism: Lacibacter sp. MH-610 (assembly GCF_045780045.1). Classification (NCBI taxonomy): domain Bacteria; kingdom Pseudomonadati; phylum Bacteroidota; class Chitinophagia; order Chitinophagales; family Chitinophagaceae; genus Lacibacter; species Lacibacter sp. MH-610. The sequence goes on along the minus strand of NZ_CP116002.1, from coordinate 1,880,273 downwards.
ATTAACCAGTATGCCTTTTGCATAGCCCGGGTGTGCAATCACACCATGAATAACGATTTCTACACCATCCGCACTGAATGTTTCATCTTCCAGTGTGCCCAGCTCACCGCCATCCAATGTATAGCCAACAGCTGCTCCTAATTTTTGCATATCTACTTTTTCGGTACCTCTTCCCACTTCTTCATCGGGTGTAAACAAAATACGGATAGGCCCATGTTTGATTTCAGGATGCTGCAGTAAGTAAGCAGCCATACTCATAATAATAGCTACGCCTGCTTTATCATCGGCGCCCAGCAAGGTTTTACCACCGGCCGTAATGATGTCTTTACCGATATGTTTATTAAGATAAGGGTATTGTTTGGGTGAAATGATTTGGGATGGATCATCGGGCAACACAATATCCTGCCCATTATAGTTTTGATGAAGGATGGGTTTTACACCAGTGCCACTGCAATCAGGCGCTGTATCCACATGACTGCAGAAACAAACAACCGGAATCGTTTTCTCAGAGTTAGAAGGTATCATCGCATACACATAACCAAACGCATCCATATGTGCATCGCTGATGCCGATGGCCTTCAATTCAGCCACGAGCAATTGTGATAGGTTTTTCTGCTTTTCTGTAGAAGGAAATGTATTGCTGTCAGGATTACTTTGTGTGTCTATCTGTACATAACGCATCAACCGCTCAGCCGTTCCGTATTTGTAGTTTGTACTCATTCCACCTATTTTTGAATTGTAAAGAAAATTGATTTCAGCATTCGGCCAAAATCTCACATGCAACAACCGCTTATTAAACAGGGATGGTTACGGGCAGTATTGTTTTTGATAGCATACCTGCTGCTGATGCTGTTTACAACAACGGCCCTGAGCAAGCTATCTGCTTCCATTTCCCTTCCTGATGTACCGGCACTTTGGGGAAACATTCTGATTCAATTAATCGTCGGGATACTATTGGTATTGATATTCAGGAAATGGATGGACCGGGCATCAATAAAAAGCCTGGGACTTCCGCTAAAGCAATATGCAAGGGAAGCAATGATCGGCTTTGTTTCGGGTATTTTTCTTTGTCACTTCATTGCTGTAGTACTATGGCTGATGCAATTGTTGGAATGGATACCTGATGATGTTTCGCTGCTTTCTTTATTACCCTCTTTCTTGCTCATGGTATTGGTAGCATTTACAGAAGAACTGGTGTTCAGAGGTTATATGCTCAACAATCTTATGCAAAGCATGAATGAAAAAACAGCCCTGTTTGCCAGCGCTTTCATTTTTGCAGCCGCTCATTCTTTCAATGCTGAATTTAATCTCACCGCCTTCTTCAACATTCTGCTGGCGGGTTTACTGCTGGGCATCAATTACATTTTTACCCGCAATTTATGGTTTGGCATATTGCTGCACCTCAGTTGGAATTTTGTACAAGGTCCGGTGATTGGCTTTAAAGTAAGCGGCCTGGAACTTCCATCGCTGCTGCAGCAAAACCTGCGTGGTTCCATCTTATTAACCGGTGGCGAATTTGGACTGGAAGCATCCTGGCTTACAACCATTGTTTTCGGAATGATGATCCCGGTACTTTACTCATTGTTTCATAAGAAATACAAAGTACCGTCTGCATAAAACAGGGCCAGTTTACTTGCATTTGCCAAAGGGGTTTTCTACTTTACTCTTCACTAAAACCAACAAACATGAAAAAAATCATTATCGGCGGCCTTGTAGGTGGCCTGCTGTTGTTTGCCTGGCAAACCATTTCCTGGACGGTTGCAAGCCTTCACGACAAAGGCCAGCAATACACACCAAAGCAAGACAGTATTTTAAATGCGCTCAGTTCCATCGGACTGAATGAAGGTGCATACATGGTACCCCGTGAAAAGCCCGGTGCTTCTATGGATGAAATGGAAAAAGTAATGAAAGAAATGGAAGGCAAACCATGGGCTCGCATCAGTTATTACAAAGTCATGAACATAAACATGGGCATGAACATGGCACGTGGCCTGATTGCCAATATCATTATTGTATCGCTGCTGTGCTGGATTTTTTCTAAAATGGCGCCCGAAGGTTTCGGTACGTATTTAACAGCAAGTTTAATCGTTGGCATAATCTGCTTTACTAACGGTGCTTATACCGGTCACATCTGGTATCCTTTGTTTGACATCAGAGCGTATTTTATAGATGCCCTGGCGAGTTGGGGATTGGTAGGTATTTGGCTGGGTTGGTGGATGGGAAGGAAATAGTTTGTGGTTTGTGATTTATAGTTTTTGGTTACAAGCTAATTACTGCTATCATCTGCATTGGCGTCGCACACTTGTAGGTTTGAATTTTATACAATAAAAACGGTTCGCTTTGCGAACCGTTTTTATTTTGATGAATAGTAGTAAGGCTGTACAAGAGTGCGACGCAACTTAAGCTCAATCAAGGAACTATTGCTCACAACCAAAAACAATAAACCTCAAACAAGAAATACTTATGGAACAATAATCAATCCCTTTGCATCAATCTCCACCATTTCAATATCAAATACCAGTTCTTTACCGGCAAGAAAATGATTGGCATCTAATTTTACGAGTTCCTCTCCCACTTCCACAATGGTTACAGGAAACTGCTGACCGGCACTGTTATTCATTACCAGTTGCATGCCCACTTCTGGAGCCATATCATCCGGAAAATTAGAACGGGGAAAATCAATCACCATTTCTTCACTACGCTCACCATATCCTTCATGTGCAGGAATATTGATTGTTTTTTTATCACCAATGGCCATACCTACTACTGCATCGTCAAAACCTTTAATCATCATACCGGCGCCTACTTCAAACTCCAGTGGTGCACGTCCGGCACTGCTGTCAAACTGTTCGCCACTTGTTAATTTACCGGTGTAATGCACACGTACGGTATCTCCTTTTTTTGCTTGCATATTTGTAATGTTTCTGCAAAGGTAGGAGGATGCCCCTGTAGGAGATTGACTTTTTTTTACCATCTTATTTGTGCAATTTTGAAGGCATAAATGAACTAAATGAAATTATTCCGCATCATTACAGTCCTCCTGGTTTTAACCTTTGCCGGTACCACTGAGGCCCAACGTATTACACCCGCTGCTGAACGAATTGACGTTTATGTTCCGTTGCTGAAAGGGAAAAAAGTAGGCGTGTTTTCTAATCAAACTTCCATGGTGGGCAAGGTTCATTTGATTGATACCTTGAAGAGTCTGGGTGTTAACATCACCGTCATCTTCAGCCCGGAGCATGGCTTCCGTGGTACGGCCGATGCCGGTGAAAAAGTGGGCAATATGAAAGACCCCAAAACAGGAATTGAAGTGATTTCTTTATACGGTGCCACCCGCAAACCAAAAGCAGAAGATTTAGCCAAAGCGGATCTTTTGATTTTTGACATACAGGATGTAGGTGTTCGTTTTTATACTTACATCTCTTCGTTGCAGGAATTTATGGAAGCTGCTTTTGAAAACAGTAAACCATTAATGATTCTTGACCGGCCGAATCCTAACGGACATTATGTAGACGGCCCGGTACTGGAAGCCCCATTTAAATCATTTATAGGTATGCAGCCCGTACCTATTGTATATGGAATGACGATTGCTGAATACGGAATGATGATTGCAGGCGAAGGATGGCTGAGCAAAAAAGCCAATGAAAAATTTGCGTACTATAAAAATGCAGAGAACTCTAAAGACACACCTTTTCATTTCCAGATTATCAAGAATGCTAATTACACACACAAGAGTTTGTATGAACTGCCGGTGAAACCATCGCCCAATATTCCTAACATTCAAAGCATTTATCTCTACCCTTCCACTTGTTTTTTTGAAGGCACTGTGTTGAGTGAAGGAAGAGGCACGAATAAACAGTTTCAGATCTTTGGTCATCCATCCTTACCCAAAACATTGGTGAAGTTTACACCGAAAAGCATGGAAGGCGCTAAAACGCCTAAGCTGCAGGATAAACTTTGCTATGGCTGGGATTTAAGCGGTACCAAAGAAGAGGTATTTAAAAAAGTAAATAATAAAGTGCAGTTGAAGTGGTTGATGGAAGCCTATAAGCTATTCCCAACTAAAGATTCTTTTTGGCTGAAGCCTAAGAGTGGTAAGGAAGAAGATTATTTCTTTAACAAACTGGCAGGTAACAGCACTCTTCGCCAACAGATTATTGCAGGAAAGAGTGAAACAGAAATCAGAAAAAGCTGGGAACCTGCACTGAGCAAATTCAAAGCGATACGGAAGAAGTATTTGCTGTATGAAGATTTTGAGTAAGACTCAGAACTGAGAAGTGTATTGAAGTGGAGTCTTATTGATAAGTATCCGTTCAAAACGGCGAATTTCAAACTCAGCAGGTTTCAGCAAAGCATACCCTGCTATTAATACAAGTCGTCCATCAGCAATATCTTTTTGTGTCATGGTTTGTACATTACATTGAACAAAGAATGCCTGTTCTTGCTGGCCGGCACCTGTTAATGCACCCGTTCTCCGGAATCCAAATAATATATTACTCACACCGGTTTTTATTTTCTGAATAAAAAAAGGACTTGCATCTGCCGTACGAACCATTGAATCGAGAAATAAATTGATGCTTGCCACTATTTTTTGTTCTGTTGTAAGGGTTGGCTTTATGATTCTGTTTGATGAAAGAATCCTGCCTGGTTGCATTCCTGATATTTTCGCCCGCTGAATTGTATCCTGTGCAGATAGTATAGCACCTGAACATAGCAGCGAAATGAATAAAATCCATTTCATTTATGCTCCGATTAGTTTGTGTACGAAAGCCAGCTTAATTAACTCAGGTGTGTTTTTAGCTTTCAATTTTGTTACCAAACTTTTACGATGGCTGTCAACAGTCGTATGGCTTAAAAATAATTTTTCAGCAATTTCATGATTGGTCAGTCCATCTGCAAGTAATTCTAATACTTCTTTTTCTCTTCGGGTGATTACCGGTGCAGTACTGTTGATGTCTTTACGCAAAGCCGCAGCAGCTTCATCACTTAAGAATGTTTTCCCTTTGGCTACTGTTCCTATTGCTTCCATCAATTCATATTGTGATGCATTTTTCAGCACATAACCTGATGCACCATTCTGCATCATCTTTTCAATAAAACTTTGTTGATTGAATGTACTAAGTGCCAAAACAAATACACCGGGGTATTTCTGTTTTACTTCACTGCACAATTCAATGCCGCTTTTGCCTGGCATATTAATATCCATCAATAATACATCCGGTTGCTGCTGTTGTAAAAAAGCCAGGCAGGAATCAGCATTGGAGGCATGCCCCAGCCAATCAATCGTTGATTCTGTTTGGAGCATGGTACGAATACCTTCTACTACCATGTAATGATCATCCACTATAAAAACTTTGATATTCATTTACAAACTGATTTCAATATGTACTGATGTTCCTTTACCTTCTGCTGATTGTACATCCAATGTTCCTTTCATAAACTCCACACGGTTTTGAATATTACTCCAGCCAATGCCACCCTTTTGCTGAAGAATAGTTGTATTGAACCCTTTACCATCATCTTCCACCGTCACTGAAAGTTGTTTCTCTGTTCTGTTAAGCTGAACAATAGCATTTTTAGCCCCGGCATGTTTCAATGTATTATTCAATAACTCCTGTACAATTCTAAAGATAGTAATAGCTGTTGTTTGATCAGGCTCATGACCTTCCATTCCTACAGATTGATAGCTAACCTGCAATGCACCTGATTGATGAATATCATTACAAAAATCTTTAAGCGCTGTATCCAACCCAAACTTTACCAATGCTTCGGGCATAAGGTTATGTGCTACACGCCGCATTTCTTTAATAGAACTGTCCAGCATATCCATGCTGCGTTCAAAAGCCTGTGCATTGTCAGGCGTCATGATTAGATTTCCTTTCATAGTATTCATTGAATATTTAATACCGCTGAGCATTCCACCAAGGCCATCATGCAAATCTTTGGCAAGACGGGTTCGTTCCTGCTCCTCTCCTTTGAGCACTGCTTCAGTTGCGGCGAGTTGCTGTTGCGTTTCAAGTTCATTGATGCGCTGCTGCTGTATATGTTGCTTATGTGTATAATTACGATAGCCCAGCAACGAAATGATGAGTAAAGCCGCAGCACCTGATATCAAAAAATAGTTGAGCATATTTTTTTGCTTTATGGTTACCTGCTGCAATTGTATCTGCGCATCCTTTTTTGCCGTTTCATATTTTGTTTCAGTTTCTATAGATGTTTTACGAATACGATCATTCAGCAAGCTATCTGAAAGAGCATTTGCTTCCAGCAAATATTGCTGTCCCTTTTTCAAATCATGTAAAGCGAAAGAGATGTAGGATAAAGTTTCCAGTGTTTTCCGTTTTTCAAGTTGCAGGTTGTTTTTATCAGTCACTTCCAGTGATTTTATTGCATATTCCCTTGAAGCAATATAATTATTGTTGAAAAATTCATAAATGGCAAGTCCACGTAAAGCAATAGCAATGCCTTCAGCCCCATCCAGTTTCGTATAAAGCTCCAATGCTTTTTGATAGTACTGTTGAAGCACTGCGTATGCTCCCGTTGCAGTATACAGTTCTCCAAGATTAAGCATTTGCGAACCTTCCATCTCCACGTTACCGGTTTTTTTACCAATAGCCAGCGCTTCCATCCAGGCATCCTTTGCTTTTTCATAATTGCCCTTCTTAAAATAGTTCATTCCTAAATTATTCAAAGTAGTACCCAGCCATAAAGGATCATCAATGGTACGCAGCCATTTTACTGCTGTTTCGCCATAATAGATTCCCTTATCATAGTTTTCAAGATTGTAATACAGCATTTGGATAATATCATAACTCCTGGCCATTAATAAACTATCTCCATTTGAAGCGAATATTTTGCGTCCTTCGTCGTATAAAGCAATTGCTTTTTCAAATTGCGCCAGCATCCTGTATGAAGAGCCAGCGTTAAACAGCGCTTTCCCAAGCATCACCGGGTCATTCAATTTCCGTGCAATAGCTACTGCTTTTAAATTAAGTGCCAGGCCGGAGTCAAACCGTCCCTGCATATTGAGCACAAATGTGTAATTGAAAATATAACGAAGTATCCCGGGTTGATAATTGAGTTTTTCGCTGATGAGGCCTGCTTTTTGATAATAATATTTTGCCAGCTCTGTTTCACTGCTTTCATATTGCTGCCCAAGCACTATATAAAATTCAGCCCCTGCTGAATCTTCTTTTATAGTTGGCAGCAACTTCAAAAGACTATCCTTGTTCACATATTCCTGTGCATGAGTTATTGAACAAATAACGAGAGTGATATAAAATAGCAGTTGTTTCATTGTTTAATATAAAATCAATTTAGCACACTGCAAATAAAATCACACATTTTATAGATGTATCTCCCTTTTTCAAGGGATTTTCAAACAACTTTTGAAATATCCATTTTTTAAGGGATAGATTCTCATTTCGCATTTCAACACTTTTACGTCACAAAAAAAATAAACATGAAAAAGATGATTGCCCTTACTACAATGCTGTTATTCACTTTAAGCAGCTGGTCTCAAACAGGTCGAGTTCGAATTTCATTCGCAGGTTTTGATTGTATCAGAGAAACATGGGATGACATCCTCAATACAGATGGCAAGGGAGATGAAGTATATTTTACATTTTCATTTTTGTTGGGCGACAAAAATGGTAATACAAAATTGAACTATGAAAAAAGAACTCCGGTATATGGCGACGCTACAGGCCAATTTTCAAATCGCATTAGTGTGGGTTCATGTGTAGATATGTTTAACAATAACAAAGGCGGTATTAAAGCCGGTGACAATTACAGAACGTCCTTGTTATTGGGTGAATATGATATGACAAATGGCGATATCTTAACTGTAATACCTACCGGATGGGAACAAGATCCCATTGCTGATAATCAGGCCAGCTTTAGTTCAACTATTCAAAGTATAGGTTATTCGATTAATCAAAAAATTGCTCCTCTTGCAATTGGAATTGGCATCTTAACGATGGACCCAACTGCCATTATTCTGGGTGCAAGTCAACTTGGTATGCCCAAATTAAAAGCAGGGGGCGAGCAGGGTGAATTGGGGAAGCCCGGAACAAGGCCAATAGGGATGGAAAAATACGGCGATTTCTCGCCCAAGTTTCTTGCAATTACTACCCCCAATCTTGCATTCCTCAGTAATAGTGATATGGGTTTTGGGAAAGGTGTAATTGCTGTGCATTATGATGAAACAGCGGTGGGCAATTTACGGGATCATGGCATTTATACAATACTTATTAAAATAGAATTTGTGCCCTCACAAACTACAAATACAGTTAACAATACCTCACCAACATCTTCTCCATCAAATACAGCAACAAACCAAACATATAAAATAGCTACACCTCAACCTATACAAAATATACCTTCAACTGTTGCGTCCCCGGTTGCCATTACAGGTATCTGGAAAGGCACATATGGAAACGGCAGCAATAACAATCCTAATTTTTATTCCTTTCAATTGAATGCAGACGGCACCATGCAAGTACTTGATGGCTCTGGAAGAAGTATCGCAACAGGCACATACAGATTTACAAATAATCAAATAAGCGGAACGTACAGATATACTGCAAACAATAGTGCTTTTTCATTTGCTGCAACACTCAATGGTTCAAAGTTGAATGGTACCTGGGGCTCCGGAACCAGTGTTAGTGGTGGTGGGTTGTGGGTAATGACGAAGGCCGCAGCATCTGCAACAAGCAACATCAGGTAAAGCAGTTTAGAAAACCTTTTTTCAGAAAACAAATCAACTTAAAATGAACAAGTTATTTATAGTTACCATACTCACCCTGTTAGAGATGGCAACAGTTAATGCACAAATATTAAATCCTACGAGAATAACAACTCTTAAACCAATTAAAACTTCACAAGTACCGGTTTATACATTAACCAATGCCCGTGTGAGCATTACTACCGGAAGAGACAATAAGGAATTCCCATCTGAAGTAACTGTATGGCTTATACAAAAAGGGAAAGGTATTCTTTTTCAACAACCGGGTTCCAATACCAGAAATGAAATGCAGGTAAACAGCACCAATGAGTTTGGATTATATAAATGGACGAATACTGTAAACATCGGCAGTTTTTTGTTAACTGATATTCAGCAATCAGGCATTATACTCCGCATTTTGTATCTGCCACACCTGTTCACAGATGCATGGCGTATTGAAGGTATCAGTGTAACATTGGAATTCAAAGATCAGAATGGCAATCTTCATCCAACGCTTGGTAAAAAAACAATTGTGTTCAATAATACCAGTGGATTTCTAAATGATTGGGAAAAATTCTTTGAATGCAGGGCTGATGGAAGTTTTACACCCATCATATCAACTATTCTAAAAGATGCGACAGGATTTAACTAAGTAAAAAATAATTTCAAATAACAAATTCTGAACACTATAGATAACATTTAAAACAGCAGCTGTGAAATTTTATTCATCACTATTTTTCGTGTTTTTACTCTTAGCATGCAGCAATACATTTGCGCAAAACAAACCCAAACCGGTAAAACCGCAGGAAAAACCACCCACCCAAAAAGAAATGGATGACATGATGAAAGAGATGGATAACATCTTAAAAAACATGACACCGGAACAAAAGAGAATGTACGACAGCATTGGTATCAAGCTTCCGAATAAGAAAAACATGCAAGGTGTTACTGATAAACATTTGGCGGATGCATGGGAAGATGAAAACAGAGTAGTACCCGCAAGAAAAACAGCGCTCATCAATACGCTTCCTAAAACGATTTTTTCGAAAGAGCAATTAGCTTCATTTATTAAGAAGACTAACTTATCCATTCCATCGGTTATTAAACCTGAAGCAAGGCAAATGGCTGATAAAATCATTGAGCAGTTTAAAAATGACCCCTATTACGGATACATGATTGCCTCCGCAGCCAATGGTATGTGGATGATGGGTTATAAAGAATCTGCTACTTACCTGATGGGAAAAGCAGCGGAAGCAATCCCTAATGCTGACCATCTTAATAACTTTGCTTCCTATTTAACAATGGGTGGTGCGGCGCATATTGCCATTCCGATTCTTGAAAAGTTAAACAGTGTACATAAAAACAACAGCACCATACTTAACAACTTAGGGCAGGCCTGGCTGCAACTGGGAGATGAACAGAAAGGCGAAAAATATTTAGACAGCGCAATTCGTGTTTATACTTACCATCCACAGGCAAACTATACAAAATGTTTACTTCTGAAAGCAAGAGGCAAAAAAGGCGAATCAATTGCAGCTTTGCACCGCTCTTTAAAACACAGCATCACCACTCCAAAAACAAACCTCTTAAAAGAGCTGGAAGCTAACGAATACAAGCCTGTGAGATTTTATGCCCCAAGAGTATATTACTCCACCACGTTTAACTTACATGAATATGCAGCGATGGTGCCAAAAACTTATGCAACGGCTTTGGGAAGTAATATAGAATTACAATGGCGTGCCTTCAGGGAATACATTAAAACAGAAAAAGAAAAGATTACAAGGCAAATAGAATTGGCAAGTAAAAACGTAAGTGCCGGAGAACAGGCTTTCTATAAAAAAGCACAGGCCGCAAGGTTTAATATTCATTCACCCTATCATTCCAAAGCCGTTGAACGATACAACAGTTATACTAAGGACTTTGATCGTCGTTTAAAGCAATACACTGAAAATTTGGCTTTGGTCATAAAACAAAAAACCGAACTGACTATTAAATTCAATACAGCTTTAGAAAAAGAACGCAACCGATTTGACGAAGAAATCAGAAATGGCGCAAACAAGCAGGCGAACTGTGAAGGTCAGCTGCCCATCATCAATGAATTTCTTGAAAAAACAAATCAGCTGAATCGTAAATTCAATGAGCTATCCGTTTCATTCTGGCTTACTGAATTTTATAACATATACTATTACTACCCCTCTACTGCCAATACAGATGCCACTGCTCAATTAATAGTATTGAACTTACGGATAGGCTTTCTTGATAAATTATATGAATTATTTCATGAAAGTGATTTAGGCTATCCCTGCACTTCTGATCTTAAGAAAAAACAGGAATACAGCATTTTAAAGCCATTGAATGACTTTGATGAAGTAAACTGTAAAATATTTAATTGGATTTATACACCCGGCTTAGGCACTATTGTCATGCGCTGCAATACAATGAGTGTTCATTTAAATCCGATATTAATTCCTTTTGATGCCAGCTTAAGAGCAAATTTTGATGGCTTTGTTGAGCAGGCATCCGTTGGCATTGAAGTAAAAGGCGTAAAAATAAAAGTAGGTGCTGAGTTTGATGAAAAAGGAAACTTTGAAAAAGGTAACGGCAGTATTGGTACTGAAATAAAAGGAATTGATGTGAATATGGAAGCCGAAATTGATGAAAAAGGATTTAAAAAAGGAAGTGTTGAACTGGGGATTGATAAAGAATTAAGCTTACTTCCAAAGACACTGGAAGAAGAAGCGCCGGTAGAAATAGGATTAAAAAATGAACTGGGTGCAAGTATGGAACTTACAAGAAGTGAAGATGGAATCATAGCCGACTTTATTGTAAAAGAAAAATCAGAACTGGATATTGCAAGCAAAATGGAAGTGGACAATAAAGTAGAAATGACACCGGGAATGATCTCTAAATCAGGAAAAGTAACTGAACCCGAAACGGTAAAACTAAGTTTACCTGCTGCACCTTCTGTAAAGGTAAGTGCTGATAGCCGCTGGAGTGTGAACAGTGGTTACAGCGCAAAAGGTGAAAGTTCATTTTCAAAATTAAAATAACCAACATGAAGAAGATAAGTGCATTTATAGTTTCTATATTTTTTTTACTTAATCATTTAACGGCCCAACTGACCCCTGAAGAAAGAATACAGGACAGTATAATTGGCTGGTATAGTTCAGCACCCAAAAAAGCAACCACACCGCAAACAGGTGAAGGCAAAACGTTTTCTGTAAAACAACAGGAACATTTAAATGACATTATCAGATGGATGCGCCAAACCTATACGCCTGTAGGCGGCTTAGGGACACATAAGCATGGATACTTCATTTCAGAAGGCGAATATAGACCTATTAAACGCTATCCCCCACATTCATATGGTGTAGATTTCCGTGTATGGAATGTTTCCTATACTTACAATGGAAGATGGTTAGATGCCAAAGGACATTTCAAACCCGTATCAGAAGAATATACACGTTTTGATGTTGAGGTAAATACTTTGCCTGGCACCTGGCCCATATCATGGATCAATAATGATGACCGTTATGTGTTTACCTGGGAAGAAGATAAAACAGGAAGTAACTTAATTGGTGATGAAAGAAAAAAAGCTGATCAGAAAATTCATCCTAATCTATATCCATGGTTAACATGGCAAAATAAACAGGTACAATCCATCTTCCTTGTCCCCGGTAATAAACTTCCAATCGTTGCTGTTACAAAAGGAGAATTATTACAAATGGCTGAAGAATCATACGATATACTTTTGAAAGAATTGAAAATGACAGTTGAGCAAGAATTCGGCACACGTGATAAAGAAGCTGTTGAAAGAGCATATCAGGGCCGAAAGAAAGTAATGGAAAAATATCTCCTCAATATTCAAAAATTGAAAACAAAACATAGTGCTACATTAAATGAGCCTGCCATAGTAAGTAATTACAGCATGAATATTTATAGTTTTGAAACTGACCCCGATCCGTTTGTTATTCGTGAATTAGCGTTGAATAATAAAGACTATTACAGGGTTTATAAATACTCAAAAGAATTACTTCAAAAATGTAAGACAGACCAACCGCAATGGCTGAATATATCAGTACCCTACAGAACAAAAACAGATGGCAACCAGGAATATGAAATGTACAAATCTGTTATTGAAAACTTCAATTATGAGTATGCATATAATTACTTCTTTGATCCTGAAAAAGTAAAAGGCAAGCCCTATACACCTGCCAACGAAGGTGAACTTAAAGCACGTTTAGATGCCTATAGAAAAAAGGGCACAGAAACGGCCGGTATAACCAATACAAGCACAACGCCCAATGTATTACTGGCAGATGATTTTTCTTCAAATGCTGAAGGCGCTAATGCCAAAGGCTGGAAGATGAGTACTACCGGTGAGCATTCCACCATTAGAACGCTTAAAAACGAACCCGGCAAATGGCTGAAATTGGGATACAATAATTCAGTATCACCTTTCAAGTTAAAGAAACCATTGCCACAAAATTGTACAATCAGTTTCGATATAGCCACTGATGAATTCAGCAGCAGAACGGGTGGCGCTGTAATGCTCTATATGAGTACATATCCATTACTTGCAACAGGAGCAGAAAATAAAACAAAAGATGGCGCCTGGTTAAAACTTACTATCAGGGCAGGCAATGAAAACGATCTTAGCAATAACAATTATACCGGCGAAGCAAAACTTGAACTGCATACCAACCCGCCGCTCTTCCGTGAAAACTTTACTGAAGGAGCTTTCTATACAAAAAGCCTTACTGAATTCTCAAATAAAAAAAGAAAAATACAGGTACAACTGCGTTTTACTACTGGAGAAATCCAATTATCAATCAATAACAAAAAAGTAGCAGGTTCATTTACAGATATGAAACTGGCTTACGGAAGTAACTGTAAAGATTGCAAAATACCTCCAGGTCTTTTTTTTAATACCATCAGTTGGGAAAACTTTACTACAAACGCAAAAGAAACCGGAGTATATATCAGTAATGTAAAAATTACAAAAGAATAAACGCCGAATTATAATTCCCTTTTTTAAGGGATAAAAAAAAATGGGCTACTCAGATATTTTTGAAACACAAACAGCATTCAAATGAAACAACTTTTTTTTCTGGTTATTATTTTACATGGCATGGCTGCAAGTGCTCAAAAAAAAGTAATCCCCGTCAATCAATCTACTTTTACAGGAATCAGTTTACCAGCAGGCAGTAAACAGGACAGTCGTTTTCTTACGGAACTTACTGCTAAAACCTTATTTGAACTGGAAACTAAAAAAGCAGGTTCATCTGTATCTAAAGTAGAAGTATTAACGATTCCTGCTGTGGCTAATTTTACTGCAGACTCATTAGTAGAACATCTAATCAATCTAGGCTATACGATTGTTCCTCTGGAAACGGATGATAAATTTGCATGGCTTCAAAAAGACAACCGCTATTTAATTCTGTATTTTGAAACAAAGAAAACCGAGACGCAACTTTATTTTGGAGAATTAGGTGCCGCCCCTGCTGCATTCAACACTTCCAACCTACAGCAACAAACCATTACCGAGCAGCAAACAAATATTCAGCAACAAACAACTACAGAGCCACAAGTAAACACTCAACAACAATCAACAACAACCCCACCAACAAATTATACAAGTAACGGTTACGCTTTTAATACTACCAACTTTGATGATGGCTGGACAAGCACCATCCAGGAAGATTGGGTGGAAGTAACAAAAGGAAACATCAAAATATTATTACATTTTCCAAAAGAAGGAACCGTTTTTCCGGCAGCACCGGATCAACTAACTACTGCAGCATGGAATATATTGGTTGCCCCCCGCTATTCTCAATTAGCAAATTATAAAACAGCTTATGTTGAAATAAACAACCGGCCTTATTTTGGAATGGGAACAGTAACAGAAGTAAATTCAGGCAACTCCGTTTTTGTTGTACTGTTTCGCAGAGGTGCCGGATGGATGGAGGTAATTACACCCGATGTTCAAACCTTTACACAGGAATTTGGCTTTAACCCTGAAACGATACGTTGGGCCAAAGTAACCGAATACTCAGGAGGCTATGTAGTTGATAACAGTCAGGGAGTAGTGATAAAGGCAGATGAGGCGGATATTTATAATAAACTTGACAACATGTTTGGCAGAAACAAGTTTGCAGTTGCAACTTCTGATCTGGATAATACCGGCAGATGGAATGCTAACTATGCCAGTAATACCTTTTATTACAACTACTACACAGGCAATGCAACCGGCATGAGCACTTTTTCTGCATCAGAATGGTTTGACTTCAGCAGTGGTAACAACTATCACTGGGAAGCCGTGATGACCAATGCAGGTGGAGGTGTAATGAATGCAGCTCAAACAAAAAGCGATGGCAGTTTTAAATCAATTAATAATTGGCAAATGATTTTTTCAAACATCGGCGGAAAAGAAAAAACGTTTGATGTTTATTTCTCGGCCATCAAAGGCGGAAGAGTATTGTGGATGAATGATGCCAACTATCCCGGAAGCGGAATTTTTACAGGTTTGTCGAAAAGAAAATGAGAGAAGTTTAAAAAAATGGCACCTACTATTTATAATTAAGAGTTACCGGCAAATTTAAATTACCAATCAAACAGAAATTCATCTACAAAAGCAGTGTGTTCTTACACTGCTTTTTCCTTTTTTAACCATTCAAAAACTTATTAACTTCGGCTTTCAATAACTGTTTAAAAATGATTACTGTTCTTCACCCCTGGCATGGCGCTCATTATGGTCCTAAAGCCCCCGAACGTGTTAATGCATTGATTGAAATTTCACAAGGCAGCCGCAGTAAATATGAAATTGATAAAGACACCGGTTTGTTACGACTGGACCGTGTGATTTACTCCTCGTTTATGTATCCGGTAAACTATGGATTCATTCCGCAAACTTTGGGGCAGGATGGTGATCCATTGGATATTCTTGTTTTATGTTCACAAGCCATTCAACCACTTTGCTTAGTTGAAGCAAATGTCATCGGCAATATGCAAATGATTGACCAGGGCGAGCATGATGATAAAATCATAGCCGTGGCCAGTAACGACCCCATGGTAAAACACATCAATGATGTGAGCGAAATGCCCGAACATTTCTTTAATGAACTCAAACAATATTTTGAGCAATACAAAGTACTGGAGAATAAAGTGGTGGAGATTGATAAGTTTCAAAGCAAAGAAGAAGCGTATGTGATTATTCAAGAAGCAATTGCATTTTATAAGGAGAAATTTAATAAGTAGCTAAGAGATTAAGGAGGGGAAAGAGTAAAGGAGGACTTGATTATTTGTGGCGTTCCTACTTCTTACCTCCTACATCCTACCTCCTATTCATTCACTATTCACTACAACAATGACCAAACAAATGGATACACAAACTATCATTACGCTGCTCCTCATCGGGCTGGCGGCAGGCATCCTGAGCGGACTGGTGGGCGTGGGCGGAGGAATTGTAATGGTGCCGGCATTGGTATTCTTTCTGCATTATACACAGCACCAGGCACAGGGCACATCGCTCGGTGTAATTATGATGCCCGTGGTACTGCTTGCTTTTTTACAGTATTATAAAATGGGACAGCAAACGGGCAACACCATTCAATGGCAGGCGATACTCACTATTGCTGCTGCTTTTATCATTGGCGGATTGATTGGTGGCAAGCTGGCCGTGAATGTAAACCAGCAGGTGTTGAAGAAAGTGTTTGCGATTGTTTTGTTTTATACAGCGTTTAAGATGATGGGATGGGATAAGTCACTTATGTCGTTGTTTAATAAGATCTGATTTTATTAATTCGGTTTATCGGTTAGTGTACCCTCCCCCGGCCGAAACAGAATTTTAGTAACAAAGGTGGTTGGTGTCCCTACCAACCACTAAGAGAGAAAATTAAGTTTTGGTTTTTTAAAACTTTAATATTTTTATTTACTGAAATTTTAGCCAACTATCAATTAAGCTTTCATATAGAAAAAGTTTTTGTATTTATCAAAAATAGTAAACACAAAAGTACCTAAATGAAATTTTCACAAAGAATAGGAAAAAAACCAGCAACAAAAAATATACAGCTAGAGAGCATAGATGAAGACTTATTAAATGGACTTTGGAACATTTCAAAAATTTATATTATAGATAGAATCTCAAGAAGAGCTAAATACGGTGGCGATACAGACTTTGATCTTTTTTCTAATATTCTCTGGCACAAATTCTATAGACTCCCTATTGATACTATTCCAGATTACGACTTTAAGACCGAAAAGTTCATTAGAGAAAATTTTTTTAAAGGACAGTGGTATGAAACTTATGATTTTATAGAATTTTTGACCTCCCTTGATTTTGATGAAATAAACACAAAAGACTTTATTACTGCGATTAATAGTTTATTGGAACACGAGTTTTCCGCTTATAGGTTTATAGACGGGAAGATAGCACCCATCTCAAACAAGATTGAGGTCAATGAAATTCAGCAATCACTTGAGCAAGTAAATTACTTCACATCGCTAAGTGGGGCAAATATCCATTTGACAAATGCACTTGAAAAATTATCTGATAGAAAAAATCCCGACTATAGAAATTCAATTAAAGAATCAATTTCTGCTATAGAAACTACTTGCCGAGTGTTGACCGGCGAATCAACTCTTGGAAAAGCATTAAATTCATTGGAACATAAAGGAATAAAAATTGACGATCAACTAAAGAGCGGATTTGATAAAATTTATGCGTTCACAAATAATAAGCAAAGTGGTATTCGACACGCAATTATTGAAGAGCATAATAATCCTGACTTTGATGACGCAAAATATATGCTTGTAGTTAGTAGTTCATTTATAAACTATCTTGTAGGCAAATGCAAGAAACTTGGTATAACGATCAAATAAAAGCCAAGAGACAAACCTTAGTTAATCAGTTGATGTGCTCATCAAATGATTAATAATTGTTAGGGTAAAGGTGTTTGACAGGAGCACTTACGCCCTGATTTGTTTGTTCACTAACCAAATCAATTGCACTATTATTTCTTTTCGTGAAGATACAAACCGAGCTGTGCTTTTTTCAGTACCATTAAAGCTGCTTAATTTATCAAACCATCGCTCATCTATGCACATGCTATGATGTGTGCGACGCAAGGGACGATGCCACTTGCACATGTGCCCGTAACATAATCCTACTTTTTACTTGCAATTTTTCACTTCCTACTTTCTCACACCCTCTTCACAAACCTCAACTTATGGGTGCGTTGAAAATTATCCCGGTTAATAATGCCGGCATTGTCAATGGTATCAATGCGAACACGACCGGCAGCGTGGAGAATTTCACGGTCGTTGAGTAAGAGACCTACATGAATAATTTTTCCTTCTTCATCATCAAAGAACGCCAAATCACCACAACGGGCTTCCTGTAAAAAACCTACATCTTCGCCCAGCAGACTTTGATGCGCTGCATCCCTTGGCAGATGCTTGCCAAAGAAACGCATCACCACCTGTACAAAACCACTGCAGTCCACACCAAACACGGAACGTCCGCCCCAGAGATAAGGTGTGTTTAAATATTGAAACGCTACAAAACGAATACTCTCTTCATCAAACACATAAGCACCTTCCATCACCAGCTTACTGCTGCTCTTGATGCGGTAACTGCCCCAGGTGGTTTCGCTGCTGATGAGTGCGGGTACGGCACTGCCAAAGGGCACATGCATGGGTGCTTCATTCACCATCATAATACCGCTCCAGGTGTTTACCAGCGGCACCTGGTCCTGCATGGCAATAACGGAATCTACTTCTGTTAATTGATTGCGCATGCAAAAACCGGCATAACCATCATAGGTGCAGATCACTTCCACCCAATCACCAAGATTGGAAATGAGCTCTACTGCTTCACCAAACAACAATTGAGAAGTAATTTCAGCTTCGTGACGTGGCTCTCTGCGGATGGGTGCTACAGGTACAATACACAAGGCGGTATTATTCATTCAAAATTCGTTTCTGTGAATATATGGAATTTCGGTTGTACCTGCATCTGATGTGCAAGGCTGAGATTAAGAGGGTGAACAAAAAAGGGAATTGCTTGAAATAATTAAACAAAGAGAAGAAGAGGTAAAGAGGTGTTCTTTGAGTCCCTGTCTGACGACAGGCAGATTCGTGGTTAAAAAAACCACAAAGGAACGAAGACACAAAAAGAATAGACCAGGAAGAAGGGAAGACGGCAAGGATTTATTCTTTGTCGCTCCCGCATATTGCAGGACAAGCCGTGGCAACTTAATCGTTTCTTTTTTATCATTGCACATAAATCATCTGTACTGAATCAATACAATCACATAACGGATTCTGAACTGCTGGCTTACTACCAGAGTGACGGCAACAACCGCTGGCTGGGCATCTTACTCCAACGTTATACCTTACTGCTCTATGGTGTGTGTATGAAATACCTCAAGAATGAAGAGGAAGCGAAAGATGCCGTGCAGCAGGTGTTTGAAAAAGCGATTCACGAACTGGGGAAATATAAAGTGGATTATTTCAAGAGCTGGATTTACATGGTGGCCAAGAATCATTGCTTAATGAAATTGCGGGACAAAGGTAAACTGCCGGCAGAGCTCAACGAACGGCATTCCTACACACCTGCCGAAGAAGCCAATAAAGAAGAACTGCTGCACAAAGAAAACCTGCTGAACGAATTAACACAGGCACTGCCGCAACTGAATGCAGAACAGAAACAATGTATTGAGTTGTTTTATATTGAAAAGAAAAGCTACCTGGAAATAACAGAACTCACAGGTTACTCCCTGATGCAGGTAAAAAGCCATATTCAGAACGGAAAGCGTAACTTGAAACTGATTTTACTCAAAGGCATGCAACAATGAACGAACAATTGCTGAACATATTAAAAGAGCAGGGAGAGGTGAGTGAGCAGCAATTGCTGGATTACTTAAGCGGAAAACTTTCGGCTGAAGAACGGCATGAAATAGAACTTCGTTTGGCTGAACATGAACTGCTGAGCGATGCAGAAGAAGGACTTGCGATGATAAAAGATAAAGAGCAGATTGATACAGCCACAGCTCAATTGAACGCTGCTCTTACCGAGCAATTAAAAAAACGCAGAAAACGTAAACGCAGGGAACTGCCCAATCAAAGTTTATTGATTGCCACTACATTTATCATTCTCGTTTTAATTGTGATTGCGTTTATGGTGATTTATAAAATGAGGAATCCGTAATCATCACCGGCACAATTGTTTGATCCATGGTGCATGTTGCGGATATTCTTTCATTAACGCTTCCTGCTCCCCCATTTCAAAATCTTCAAAATCAAAACCCGGAGCTACCGTGCAACCTACGAATGCAAATCCGTTTTCATCAACCGGCCTGGAAGCAAACCAGCAGCCTGCTTTTACCACCTGCTGAAATAAGAATCCATTTTGTAAATCACTGCCCAGCATCAGCACTTCTCCTGCCCCATCGGGATGAATCACATAAATATGCAAACCTGTACCTGCAT
This sequence comes from Lacibacter sp. MH-610, assembly GCF_045780045.1. NCBI lineage: Bacteria > Pseudomonadati > Bacteroidota > Chitinophagia > Chitinophagales > Chitinophagaceae > Lacibacter > Lacibacter sp. MH-610. Next base: position 1,860,058 of record NZ_CP116002.1, on the reverse strand, counting down.
AAAAATGCCAGAGCTCATCACTTTTAATCCGGTGAAAAGCGGAGAACTGTTTTCCTTCTAATAAAAAATAAATAGCTGTGGATATAAACCGATCGCCGGTAAAACGTTCCGGCAAATGGGCTGCAGCAATCTGTTCATCACTGCAATAAGTCCTGGCATAATAACCGCCTTCGGGATGCGGTTGCAGGTTGTAGGTTTCAATTAATTGCTTCGGACTAACCATGAGATAAAATTAAACACAGAGAAAGGAGTAAATGAGGTACACTGATTTAATCTGTATTCTCTGTATCTCCTTTCTCCGTGTTAAAAAATCACTTCGTTTCTTCCTTCTTTGGCGCATCATCCCCATCAAATTTATCCACCACTTTGTTCCAGAGATCAGAAGCTTTTTCTTTGAGGTCGGCACCCAGTTCTTCTGCCTTATCCCGCAGCTCTTCAAATTTATCTTCTGCTTTGTCTTTGAGTTCTTCCAGTTTGTCTTCAACTTTATCCGCCCATTCGGTAGCGGTTGCTTTTAAATCCTGGAGTTTGTCTTCAGCTTTGTCTTGCCAGCTTTCGGCTTTTTTGTTTGCATCCATCATTGTAAGTTTTAGGTGTGAAAAATCAAGGACCTATAAGGTACAACTTTTCAGTACCGTTTCCATCCATTTTTAAAAACATAACTGAAATATCATTTATCTTCCCCTCACCAAAACCAACCACATGTTTAAAAAACTGCTGCTCGTACTCTTCATTGCTGTACTTGGCTTATCGGCTGTTCTGCTGTACAACACTTTTCGTTTTCCGTCTGCACCTGCGCCCAGGCAGGCGCTGCAAATAAGTGGTATTAATGATTCAGCGGCATTACACCTGAGTGAAGCATTGCAAATCAAAACCGTTTCCTTTGGTGATACATTGGCAATTGATACGGCAGAGTTTGTAAAAATCCGTTCCTTTTTAGAAAGCACCTATCCTGCAGTGCATACACAATTACCCAGAATGATATTCAGCGAATTCAGCTATGTGTTTACCTGGAAAGGAAAGGATACCACGCTGGCACCTTATGTATTAATGGCGCATATGGATGTGGTGCCGGTGGAAGCGGTGGCAGAAAGTAAATGGAGCGTTCCCTCTTTCAGCGGAAAAATTTTAAAAGATACCATTTGGGGCCGTGGCGCTGTGGATGATAAAGCAAGTGTGATCGGCATTTTTGAAGCAGTGGAGCAATTGCTCAAAGAAAATTTTCAACCGCAACGAACCATCTACTTATGCTTTGGCCATGATGAAGAAATTACAGGCAGACGTGGCGCTGCGAAAATTGCACAATGGTTTAAAGAGAACAACATCAAACCACAGTTGGTGGTAGATGAAGGCGGAATGGTTGATACCGAAAAATTCAAAAAGAGCGGACGACCGGTTGCTGTAATCGGCGTTGGTGAAAAAGGTTATTGCAATATTGATTTAACTGTTGAAATTCCGGGAGGTCATTCCTCCATGCCGGTACAGGAAACAGCGATTGATGTATTAAACAAAGCCATTGCAAAAATCCGTGCACAACAAATGCCCGGCCGCATTACACCACCCGTGCAGGAAATGCTGGGTCGTATTGCAGCAATTGATGAGTTTACTACCAAGCTGGGTGTGAGCAATCAATGGTTGCTCAGCGGTTCCATCATCAGCATGATGGAGAAAGACAAACAAACCAACGCCATGGTGCATACCACACTGGTGCCTACCATTGTAAAAGCAGGTATTAAAGACAATGTGATTCCTACGGTAGCCAAAGCTACCTTCAACAGTCGCATCCTGCCCGGCGAAACAAGTGATGATGTGGTGGCTTTTGTTAAGAAAGTAGTGAATGATGATCGGGTGCAGGTAAAGAAACAAACCATTTCTTTGTTTGAACCTTCTGCTACTACCTCCACCAGTCATCCAATGTTTTTGAAAGTAGAAGAAGCGGTATACAAAACAGTTCCCAATGTGCATGTAACACCTTACCTCATTGTAGGTGCAACTGATTCAAGATACTTCCGTCCGTTTAGTGATGCGGTGCTCAATTTTGCACCCATGCGTGATGCCAAAGGTTTTCACGGTATTGATGAACGTATTGCTGTGAGTGATTTAAAGGATATGATCTTCTTTTACCGTTTGCTGGTGACGGAGAAATAATTGTTGGGTTACCGGCGGTTGTGCATACGAGGGGTCGTATTTGCGTCGCATTGCAAATCCCGTCTTTAGCGGGACTCTTATACGTTCTGTTCTTTATTGAGCATAAACTACACACACATTAAAGATGTTGGAATGAGAAATAATTAATTACCCACTTTGATGAGGTTAAAAATTGCAGGTCATTTTTACCCCAGAGGGGGTCAATGTCAGTAGAAAAATACAACAAAACGTTTTAGAGCCCCATCGGGGCGCTATGTAAGAAACATTTCGCCCCGATGGGGCTTATTAATATTCATCCTTTAATTTTTCTACTGACATTTCACCTCTATGAGGTTTCTAAAAAATTAATTTCATATTTAAATGGTGTCTGACGTTTGCAACGTCCTGACATCACATGCACTCTAACATTCGGAGGCCGGTATCAGGATTCCTCAAAGGCATCAGATACCTTCCGACACGTGAGCATAAATACTAAAAAACAAAAAAGTCCCGCCGATAGCGGGACTCACTGTTTCATTTCTTAATCAGTAAAAAAACTTAAGCTCTTTTTTTAGCTGCTTTTACCGGAGTTTTAGCACCCACTTTTTTCATCGTCTTTGTAAGCGGGTCAATCACTTTGCTGAAAGCGTTCACATTAACAGGACCTTTGTATGCTTCACCATTAATGTAAAAGAAAGGTACGTCCCTGATGCCTTTATCAGCACCTTCCAGTAAATCAGCACGTACACTCCAGCCAAAAACGGAATCAACCAGCTTTGGCAAAAAGTTTTTATCCGTTACACCAATTTCTTTGGCATAACCTTTTAAACTGATGGTACCCAGGTTGCGGCGGTTTGCAAACAACATATTATGCATGGGCCAGAACTTGCCTTCCTGTGCCGCTGCTACTGATGCTTCAGCTGCTTTTTGTGCACGCTGGTGAATACGTGTTAACGGAAAATGACGGAAGTTAAACTGAACCTTATCTTCATATTTCTCCAGCAATTCATTCACCACTTCATTTGCTTTTGCGCAAGCCTCACTTTCATAATCTCCATACATCACCAGTTTAACCGGCGCCTTTGTATTACCTACCCAAATATCTTTTGGAGGAATGATTTCTATTTCTGCTGCTTTTGAATGTTGTGCCATTTCTTTATATCTCCTTTTCCCTTCCGGGTTTTTTTAGTTTCTTTTTGTATAACAACGCAAGGCTTCTGAATGTTGCGTTGCTTTGCAGATTGACTATAACTTTACCTTTTCCGGCAGTTCATTTCTGAATACTACCGTGTTGTCGAACACATCTACCAAAACAGGCTGGGTTTTGTCAATGTTTCCTGCCAAAATCTTTTTACTCAGTGCGTTTACGATTTCCTTTTGAATCAAACGCTTTAAGGGACGGGCCCCAAACTGCGGGTCAAAACCATGTTCTGCCAAATAATCTAAAGCGTAATCACTGAACCGGAGGTCGATACCGCTTTCCGCTACGAGCTTTTGCAGATTGGCCAACTGAATGCGGATGATGGACTTGATTTCTTTCCTCAGAAGCGGGGCAAACATAATGATTTCATCCACACGATTCAAAAATTCTGGGCGAATGGTTTGTCTTAAAAGCGTCAGAACTTCCGCTTTTGCTTTATCTGCAGCTTCAATTGCCTGATTCTCAGTAGATACGCCTTCAAACGCCTCTGAAATTAAATGACTACCAATATTACTGGTCATGATGATAATCGTGTTCTTAAAGTTCACCACACGACCTTTATTGTCCGTGAGGCGGCCATCATCCAGTACCTGGAGCAGCACATTCCACACATCCGGGTGGGCTTTTTCAATTTCATCTAACAGTACCACACTGTACGGTTTGCGGCGTACCGCCTCTGTTAATTGACCACCTTCATCATATCCCACATAGCCTGGAGGCGCTCCTACCAAGCGGGAAACCGTATGCTTTTCCTGGTACTCACTCATATCGATCCTCGTCATCATACTTTCATCATCAAACAAATAATCAGCCAGGGCTTTGGCCAGTTCCGTTTTACCAACGCCGGTGGTACCGAGGAAAATAAAAGAACCGATTGGCTTTTTGGGATCACTCAAACCGGCACGGCTTCTGCGGATGGCATCTGCAACAGCAATGATGGCTTCATCCTGCCCCACTACACGTTTATGCAATTCATCTTCAAGATGCAATAATTTTTCCCGTTCACCCTGCATCATTTTGGCAACTGGGATGCCCGTCATCTTTGCAATATTTTCAGCAATATCTTCTGCATCTACTTCTTCCTTTAATAATCGCTTTTCGCTGTTCGCTTCAAGCTGCACGCTGTATTCCTGAATCAACTTTTCCTGTTCTTTGATTTTTCCGTATCGAATTTCAGCTACCAATCCGTAATTGCCTTCACGCTCAGCACGCTCTGCCTGCAGTTTTAAATTTTCAATTTCCGCTTTTGCATTTTGCACTTTCTCCACTACTTCTTTTTCATCTTTCCATTTTGCTTTTAAGGTATCACGTTCTACAGAAAGATTCGCAATTTCCGTATTGAGCTCTTTTAATTTGAACTCATCATTTTCCCGTTTGATAGCTTCCCGTTCAATTTCCAGTTGACGGATCTGCCGTTCCAGTTTATCCAGCTCTTCCGGCATACTGTTCATTTCCAGACGCAGCTTGGCAGCACTTTCATCAATCAGGTCAATGGCTTTATCGGGCAGGAAACGATCGGTGATATAACGGTTACTCAACTCAACTGCTGCAATGATCGCTTCATCTTTAATACGTACATGATGATGTGTTTCATAACGGTCTTTTAAACCACGTAAAATAGAAATCGCATCTTCCACACTCGGCTCATCGATAATCACTTTCTGGAAACGACGTTCCAGTGCTTTATCTTTTTCAAAGAATTTTTGATATTCATTCAATGTAGTAGCACCAATAGCACGAAGTTCACCTCTTGCCAATGCAGGTTTTAAAATATTCGCTGCATCCATGGCACCTTCACCACCACCGGCACCCACGAGTGTATGAATTTCATCAATGAACAAAATGATTTCGCCTTCACTGCTGCTTACTTCTTTTACCACACCTTTCAAACGCTCTTCAAACTCACCTTTATACTTGGCACCGGCAATGAGCTGACCCATATCCAGTGCATAAATGATTTTTGATTTTAAATTTTCAGGCACATCACCGTTGACGATACGCATGGCTAACCCTTCTGCAATGGCAGTTTTACCAACACCCGGTTCACCCACCAGAATGGGATTGTTTTTACTACGGCGTGAAAGGATGTGCAGTGTTCTTCTGATTTCTTCATCACGACCAATCACAGGATCCAATTTACCTTGTCTTGCCATTTCATTCAGGTTCTTGGCATACTTATTCAATGCGTTGAACTGTGTTTCCTGTGTTTGACTTTTTACCGTATCACCTTTGCGTAGTTCTTTGATAGCAATAACCAATCCTTTTTCTGTTAAGCCGGCATCTTTCAACAGTTTGGCTGTTGCATCATTGCCTTGTACAATAGCTAACAATAAATGTTCAGGTGTTACAAACTCATCACCAAAAGATTTGAGGGATGCTCCTGCACGCAATACCACCTGGTTGGCATCACGGCTGATGGATTGAGCCGCTTCACCACTTGTTTTGGGAAGTTTGCTGATGGCATACGTGAGCTTTGTCTCCACCAGGTTGATGGTAACATTATTTTTTTTCAATAAATACTCAACGGGACTGTCCTCCTGCTCAAGCAACGCCAGCAGTATATGCTCCGTCTCAATATTTGGATTTTGTGAATTAAATGCCAATTGCTGTGCTTGTTGCACGGCCTCAGCAGCTTTTATAGTGAAGTTTCCTAAATTCATATTCTAATTTGTTTTAGACCTAAACCATATCCTCAAATGATTATCCAAGTAAAAAACTCCGAAAGAATGTCATTCAGAATCAATAGAATCCGCACCATCGTCAGTATTACAATCGCTTTCCTGTTATTTTTTCAGGTAACGCAGTCGCAGGATACTGCTAAAATCACCAAATGGGTGAATGAAAATCTGCCTGATTTAGGCGGCCGTGCTGTGTTGATGGTGTATAAAGATGGAAAAATGCTGTACACACAGGCTTTTAATAATTTGAGCAAAAAGCAGGAGAACCGTCAAAAACTCAAAGCAAGAATTACCGGTGCTGATGAAGAAGTATTGTTACAGGATTATACCACTACCACCCGTGAACGGATTGCGAGTTGCAGCAAATGGTTAACAGCGGCATTAGCGATGACGTATATTGATGAAGGAAAATTTCGCCTGAACGATACTGTTGGAAAATTTCTTCCCATCATGACCAAGTATGGCAAAGGACATATCCGCATCTGGCAATGCCTGAGCCATACCACCGGCATTAAAGGTGGTGATTTGAGAGAGTGGTTGCAGGGCATGAAAAATATCAAGAGCATGAACGAAGCGATCGAACAGATTGCCATGTCGCCTATGGAAGGAGAACCCGGCAAAACATTCCGTTATGGAAATACAGGGTTGCAGATCATAGCAGCCATTATAGAAAAAACAGGTGAAAAAGATTTTGAAACTGCATTTAAAGAACGCATTGCCGAACCTTTGAATATGAAGAATACTGATTTCGGTAAAAAAGGCGTTCCGCTTGCAGCAGGCGGTGCTTACAGTACACCAGAGGATTATATGAACTTTTTGACGATGATATTAAATGAAGGTGAGTTTAATGGTAAACGTATTATCAGCAAAGCATTGATCGTAGAAATGCAAAAGAATCGTATTGGTCGTGATGTATTGGTAACATCATCTCCTGCGGAAGCCGGTAGCTGGGGTTATGGTTTTGGTGAATGGGTGATGGACAGTCCGCTAGCAATTGCTGATAAAAAAGGCGCCATGCCCGACAGCAAACGAAGCAGTGCGGTAACAAGCCCGGGATTGTTTGGAAGCTTCCCCTGGGTAGATACCGAAAAAAAATACTGTGCCTTTTTGTTTGTTTACAATCTCCAGCATAAAGGCCGCAACGAAAAGTATAAAGAGTTAAAGCAGGTGGTGGATGGAGTGGTGAGGTAGGCAACCTCACCCTCCTTCTCCCTCTCCTATGGGAGAGGGAGCGGCGCATCTTCTTTATGCCAAACGGTTTAACTTCCACATAAACAATAGCTCTTTTATCATCTCATTTTCTACCGCTTAAATGCCTATTTTGATCTTTAAATAGCAAGGGCTGTGCCCAAGCATCCTCCTCTCTTCAGGGGGAGTCAGAGGGGGGTTTTTCTTATCTTTGCGCCCCGATGACAAAAACCAAATCAGTAGCGTTTCATACCCTCGGTTGTAAGCTCAATTACTCCGAAACCTCCACCATCAGCCGACTGATGGAGAATGAAGGTTTTGAGAAAAAAGAGTTTGAAGACCTGGCGGATGTGTATGTCATCAACACCTGCTCCGTTACGGATAATGCTGATAAAGAATGCCGTCAATTAGTACGTCGAATTCAACGCAAAGCGCCTGAAAGCCTGGTAGTAATTACAGGTTGTTATGCGCAACTGAAACCCAAAGAAATTGCAGAGATACCAGGCGTTGACCTGGTGCTGGGCGCAGCAGAAAAATTCAACATTGCTGCCCATATCAAAGAATTAAGCAAAGGCGACAGTACCAAAATAAGCAGTTGTGAAATTGAAGATGTAACCGGTTTCAATGCCTCCTACTCTATCAACGACCGTACAAGAACTTTTTTAAAAGTACAGGATGGCTGTGATTATACCTGTTCTTTCTGCACCATTCCGCAGGCAAGAGGAAAAAGCAGAAGTGACAGTATTGCCAATGTGGTAAAAAATGCTGAAGAAATTGCAAGAGGCGGCAGCAAAGAAATTGTATTGACCGGTGTAAACCTTGGCGATTTTGGCAAAGGTGACATCACACCAACCCTCTCCAAAGGAGAGGGAGTAAAAAATCGTTCAGAAAATTTTAATGAACTCATTCAGCAATTAGATGAAGTGAACGGTATCGAACGTTACCGCATCTCTTCCATAGAACCCAACCTTCTTACCAATGAGATCATTGAGTTTGTAAGCAAGAGCAAGAAGTTCATGCCGCATTTTCATATTCCGTTGCAAAGCGGAAGCAACACCGTATTAGGTGCCATGCGCAGAAGATATAAAAGAGAGTTGTATGCTGAACGTGTGGCTTTCATCAAAGAACTCATGCCGCATTGTTGTATTGGTGTAGATGTGATCGTTGGGTTCCCCGGCGAAACAGATGCACTTTTTAAAGAAACCTTTGACTTTTTGCATTCACTGGATATTTCCTACCTGCATGTATTCACTTATTCAGAACGTGACAATACCCATGCATTGACGCTGAAACCGGTAGTACCTCACACAGTTCGTCATGAACGTAACAAAACCCTCCGCAATCTTTCTTATATGAAGATGCAATATTTTACCCAACAACATGCAGGCGAAACAAGACCTGTGTTGTTTGAAGGACATAGCAAAAATGGTATGATGGAAGGTTACACAGACAACTACATCAAGATTACCACTCCATACAAAGAAGAATGGGTGAATGAAATTGTGGATTGGAAGATTTAAATTGCTTTCATGACCAAAGAACAACTGCTGCACGAACTCCGTCACGAAACATATGTTACCATCAAACCATCTCCCCTGCATGGAAACGGCGTATTTGCCATTCGCTCCATTCCGAAGGGCTGCAGAAATATGTTTTCAACAGGCATTGGAGAGTTTATTAAAGTTGAGCGGAGCGAAGTGGATGCACTTCCTGCGCACAGCAGGTATTTGGTTGAAACCTATTGTTTGTTTGATGATGACTATTACTGGATTCCGGAATATGGTTTTAAAGTAATGGATGTATCGTTGTACTTAAATCATTCTGATTCACCCAATATCATTTCCATCAACGATGGAGAATATTTTGAAACCCTGCGTGACATAGAAACCGGAGAAGAATTGTTAATTGATTATGGTACGATCGTAGAGAGTGAAGAATAATCATTACTGAAAACTAATGGCTTGTTACTTTTTAACTTGCATCAAACAGTCTTCAGGTTTAGAGATGTTTCCTTCGTCAACATGACGAGCCTCTGATTATCGAAAATGTTGATGAATAATAGCAGAGGGTTCCTCTATATCGATCCTCACTCTTAAACACGCCGTCATTTCGAACGAAGCCATAGAACACATAAAACTATTTATGTCTTTCGGCGGAGTGAGAAATCTCTAAACAATCAACCTGATTTGTACAAACAGAACATACTGAAAGTAAAAGAGGGAAGCAAATTGCTTCCCTCTTTGTGGAGCTGAGGGGAATCGAACCCCTGTCCAAACACATTCTCCAAAAGCTTTCTACATGCTTATTTCATGATTGTTTGTCGGCTTTGTACAGGACCTGAACCTACCAATACAAAGCTTAGCTGAATAAGTCTTTTGTTGTTGTCACAGCCTTCAACAACAGCAACCTGTTTTCTTTTTGAGTCGGCGGCGGAGCGGCGGTAACAAGTCAACCTGCTCGGCGGCCCGAATGACTAACTAATCACTGATTAGGCAGCCATGGCATACTGTGTATTGCCATTTGAGTTTTGAGTATTCATATTAAAGTGCTAATTACACAACGCACTGCATGCTTACACTTTCAAAGACCTATGCTGTCAAAACCGGGCAGCCCCGAACTGAGAACCTCAAAATTAGCTATTAAAAATGAGAATGAGAGTGGTTACCATAGTTTTAATATTTTATTTGATGAATCTTATAAGCCTTTGTACTTTAGAATTGTTATGAATACCATTGCTTCTTTGCTTCAAACAATTTTACCTGCGCATAAGATCAAAACCAAACTAATCGACCGTCATGCATTTGCTGCTGATGCAGGTTTTTATTATTTACTTCCGCAGGCAGTTGTGCAACCGGACTCTATTGAAGAAGTAAAACAACTCTTTGCATTTGCTCATCAACACAATATTCCTCTCACCTTTCGTACAGGTGGCACCAGTTTAAGCGGTCAATCCATTACGGATGGCATCCTGGTAGATCTCAGCCGCAACTGGAAAAAAATTGAACCGCTGAACAACGGTCAACAGATCAAAGCACAACCTGCGGCGATTGGTGCCCATGTAAATCATTCGCTCAAACAATATCAAAAGAAGATGGGACCCGACCCTGCTTCGATTACTGCAGCGATGATGGGTGGTATTCTTTCCAACAATAGCAGTGGTATGTGTTGTGGTGTAACATTTAACTCCTATCACACTGTTGCTTCAACTCACTTTGTTTTACCCAATGGAAATGAATACAATACAGCAATAAAAAAAGATTATCAACGCTTTGAAACGGATGACAAACAAATTGCCGATGGAATACTGCAACTTAGAAATGAAGTATTGAATAATGAAGTGTTGGTTCAAAAAATCCGCACCAAGTATAAAATTAAAAATACCGTTGGTTACAGCATCAATGCATTTCTGGACTACGAACATCCATTGGATATTCTTGCACATTTACTCATTGGCGGTGAAGGAACACTGGCATTTATAGCAGAAGCAGTATTGAATACGATTCCTGATAAACGTTTTAAAACTACCGGGCTTTTATTTTTTGAATCGCCTTCTGTTGCAGCGGAAAATATTCCGTTACTCAAATCCACCAATGCAGAGGCATTGGAGTTGATGGACCGTCCTGCACTTCGTTCCATAGAACATCTGGATTATTGTCCTGATGTGATCAGATCATTACCTGAAGGTGCTACAGCCATTCTTTGTGAATACCAGGCAACCACTGAAGATGAACTGCAACAAATCTTTTCATCGGCACAAACCATCATCAACCAATTACCATTACTCGCCAAAGTTGATTTTACAACAGATGAGTATCAGCAACAAAAATTCTGGAAGCTGCGTAAAGGCATGTATCCTTCAGTGGCAGCGGTTCGTGCCAAAGGAACAACAGCTATGCTGGAAGATGTGGCTGTACCATTGGAGCATTTGGGCCGGGCCGTTACTGATTTACAAACACTGTTTCAAAAATACAATTACCACAATGCGATCATCTTTGGCCATGCCAAGGAAGGCAATCTTCATTTCCTGATCACACAACCGGTGAACACAACCGAAGAAACAAAAGTGTTTGAACAGTTCAATGATGAATTAGCAGAGCTGATCATTCAGAAATACAATGGCTCATTGAAAGCGGAGCATGGTACAGGCCGGCAAATTGCACCCTATGTAAAAGATGAATGGGGAGATGATGCCTACCGCATCATGCAATCACTCAAACAATTGATTGATCCCAAAAATATTTTAAACCCGGGTGTGATCATTAATGGTGATGAAAAATGTCATCTCAAAAATTTAAAGAGCATGCCTGTGGTGGAAGAGGAGGTGGATAAATGCGTGGAATGCGGCTATTGTGAGAATCGTTGTCCCAGCAGGGATTTTACCATGACGCCGAGACAACGCATCCAGGTACGTCGTTCGTTGCAACGATTAAAAGCGGAAGGCAATACGAATGATTACAACCAACTCATCAATGAATATCAATTCAACGGGATGGATACCTGTGCAGTAGATGGCATGTGTGCTACAGATTGCCCGGTAAATATCAATACAGGTGAACTGATCAAACGTTTACGAAGAGAAAATCATTCTGCATCTGCTAATAAAACAGCTTTGCGTATTGCCAAAAACTTTGGAGCCGTTGAGCGATTGGTGAAGCTGGCATTATACAGTGGTAATGCCTTCAACTTAATAACAGGTGGTAAAGGGATGCATTTCATCACGTCCTCTGTAAAGAAACTCATCCCCGCATTTCCGTTATGGACAAAATCGTTGAGCAAACCTATTGCCATCAAAGCCAATGAAAGAGATGATGCCGATGTTGTGTACTTTCCTACCTGCATTACACGAATGATGGGTGCTGATAAAGAAAACAGCAAACCGATCAGTGAAGTAATTCAATCTGTGTGCAACAAAGCAGGCTTGAAATTATTCATTGCACACAACAATAATGGTGTTTGCTGCGGACAATTATTCTCCTCCAAAGGATTTATACCAGCTTATACATACACCGTTAATCAAACCATTGAATTGTTATGGCAAAGAACAAAGCAGGGTCAATTACCTGTGCTCATGGATGTAACTTCCTGCACGTATTCATTGCAGCATTCAGAGTCATATTTAACAGAAGAAAACAAGCAGCGCTTTAAACAACTGCAGATTATTGACAGTATTGATTTTGCAGCCGATCATCTTTTGCCAAAGCTGAACGTGAAAAATCAAAAATCAAAAATTGTATTTCATCCCGTGTGCACTACCCATAAGATGAATAATCTTCATAAACTCAAAAAAATCGGGCAGCACTGTTCTCAAGAAGCTGTAGTTCCATTTAACAGCGGTTGTTGCGGCATGGCAGGCGACAGGGGTTTTTATTACCCTTCACTCACAAGTGCTGCCACTAAAAATGAAGCCACGGAAGTGAACAGCAGCAGCTATGATGGTTATTATTCATCAGGCAAAACCTGTGAAATGAGTTTGTACGATGCTACCGGAAAAAATTATCAATCTATATTTTATTTGCTGGATGAATGTTGTTAAAATTTAAAATCCCACAAAGGCACAAAGGGCACTAAGAAAATACTTTTTACATTTTCTTCATCAATAGCAATGAAAATGGGAGAGTTCTGTACTCTCCCATTTTTTATTTTTGACTTTTCACTTTCAATTTCTATTTGTTCCACCCAAACCAGTCATTACCGTTGGCATAAATCATTAATCCAAGCAATAACACCATTCCCACTATTTGTGCATACTCTAAAAATTTCTCATTGGGTTTGCGGCCTGTAATCATCTCAATCAATGTAAATACAACATGCCCTCCATCCAGTGCAGGAATAGGCAACAGGTTCATAAACGCCAGTACAATACTAAAGAAAGCAGTAATGCTCCAGAAATTCTGCCAGTCCCAAACCGGCGGGAAGATAGAACCCATGGATTTAAAACCACCCACTCCTTTATATGCCCCGGTTTCCGGGCGCAGAATCAATTTAAATTGTTCAATATAATCACCCAGCTTGGCAAATGTTTTCTTTATACCGGCAGGAATGGCTTCAAAGAAACCATAAGATAAATGTTCTACCTGGAAAAGACCTTCCTTCACATATACTTCCTGTTCCGTCATACCAAGACCAATTCTTCCGTTCGCTCCTACTTTTGAAATAACATTCACCATTTCACCATTACGGTTTACGGTAAGTTGTACAGTGCCGTTTTTCTTTTTCTCAACCAATGGCACCATTTCATCAAAAAAGTTAACCGTTACGGAATCAACTGCAACAATTCGGTCACCTTCTTTCAAACCGCTGCGTGCTGCAAAGGTAGTATCCGCTTTTTCAAACTTTGGAATGATCACCGGCACACGCAGTTCCACCAATCTCCTTCTGCGTTTACTTTCAACCAGCTTTCCTACAAGATCTGTAGGGAACATAATTGTCTTTTGTTCACCATTGCGCTCCACCACCATCTTTTTAGCTGTAAGAATGTTTTTATTAACATCTTCAAAATAGGTTACGGGTTTATCTTCAATACTCACAATCTTATCTCCGTTACGCAAACCTGCATCATACATCAAACTATCAGTAATCCAGATACCGTTCTTTACACTGCTCATGGGAGTACGATCTTCACCCCACACAAATAAAATCATTGCGTAAATAATAAAAGCAAGGATCACATTCACCGTTACACCGCCAATCATGATGATCAAACGTTGCCAGGCCGGTTTACTGCGGAATTCATAAGGCTGGGCCGGCAGTTTGAGTTGATCCTTATCCATACTCTCATCAATCATGCCTGCAATTTTTACATAGCCGCCCAATGGCAACCAGCCGATACCATATTCGGTTTCGCCTACTTTCTTTTTAAACAATGAAAACCATGGATCAAAAAACAAATAGAATTTTTCTACCCTGCATTTGAACCAGCGGGCAGTAATATAATGACCAAACTCATGAAGTATTACAAGAATAGATAAACTCAACAACAACTGTGCAGCCTGTATTCCCACATTACCCCAATTAATCGCTAAAAGCATAATGGATATTGTTTTGTTTTAATGTTTGCAAATATCAGTGAAATTAAACAAGTGGATTGCCAATTTTTTGTAAATGGGTGGTACCGTCTTTGGGTACAAGTGGCATCGTCCCTTGCGTCGCACACATCATAGCATGTGCAAATGGCGGCGATTGTTTCCATTCCTTGAAAGACCGGTGTCCACAAAGTATTTTATAATTGTATCAGCGATGCTGCATAGCTTCTTGCCTCACCATCACTTTCCAGGTACTCTTCAATGGTTGGCTTTTCAATAAAGGGCACATAGTTCATCGTTTTCTCAATTACATCCGTCATATCCAGGAAGCCGACACGGTTTCTCAAAAAAGCCCACACGGCAATTTCATTCGCTGCATTCATGATGCAGGGCAGGTTGCCGCCTTTTGCTAACGCATCCATACTCAATGCCAGGTTACGGAAGGTTTTGAGATCAGGTTCTTCAAACGTAAGCATATTGATTTTTTTAAAATCATACCTTGGAAAATCATTGGGTATCCGTTGCGGAAACGCCATAGCATATTGGATAGGCAACTTCATATCCGGCAAACCCATTTGCGCTTTAATACTTCCGTCTTCAAACTGCACCATGCTGTGAATGATACTTTGCGGATGCACCACCACCTGTATTTGCTCCGGCGCCAGGTTAAACAACCATTTGGCTTCAATCATCTCCAAACCTTTGTTCATAAGCGTAGCTGAATCAATGGTGATTTTAGCACCCATGCTCCAGTTGGGATGCTGCAAAGCATGATCCCGTTTTACATTCAGTAAGAAGTTGGGTTTCTTCCCACGGAAGGGCCCGCCACTTGCAGTGAGAATAATCTTGTCAATCTTATTCCTGGATTCACCCACAAGGCATTGAAAAATGGCAGAATGCTCACTATCAACCGGGATAATGGGCACCCGGTTATCAACTGCTCTTTGCATTACAATATCACCGGCCACTACCAATGTTTCTTTATTGGCCAGTGCAATTGCCTTTTTATTGTCAATGGCTTTGAGTGTCGGTTTCAGTCCGGCAAAGCCTACAATTGCAGCCAGCATCATATCATAAGTATCAAAAGCTGCTACTTCCTCCAGTGATTGTTCGCCTGTAAACACTTTAACATCCGTTGCTGCCAATGCGTCTTTTACTTTGGAGTATTTCTTTTCATCCACAATTACCACGGCATTAGGTTTGAATTCCTTTGCCTGCTGAATCAATAACTCCTCGTTGGTATGAGCCGTTAAAATTTCTACTTCAAATAAATGGGGATTGGCACGGATTACGTCCAGCGCTTGTGTTCCAATGGAGCCCGTTGAACCGAATATGGCAATACGTTTCATGATTAAATTACATCTCGTGAGGGGCTAAAGCTAATTATTTATTGTATAGGGCTGCAGTTCATCGGCCAACTTTCTGTCGTTACTCAACCTTGGCACTTTATTTTGACCACCCAGTTTACCGATGCTTTTCATATAATCAATGAACCCGTTTTTACGAACCGGGGTGATTTTTAAGCGTTCCAGAATATTTCCGGTGATCAGGTCATCGTAATAGATATTCTTCAAGCGAAGATTGTTATCAATTTTCTCTGCAAATGCCTGGATGTCGGCAGGGCCGTGTTCAAATTCCACAAACCATTCATGATAGCTTTTTCCGTTGTCCTGTGCAATATGCGGTGCCACTGTAAACTCTACCACTTTTACATTTTCTTCCTCTACAGCCCGCAACATACTCTGCTCTACTTCTTCGCCAATCACATGTTCCCCAAATGCAGAAATAAAATGCTTAATACGTCCGGTAACAATCAACCGGTAAGGGTTCGTGGACACAAACTTTACAGTATCTCCAATATTATATCCCCATAACCCTGCATTACTATTTACAATAAGGGCATAGTTTTCACCCACTTTTACATCCTTCAAACTCAAACGGGTGGGATTTTCATTAAAAATTTCGTTGGCAGGAACAAATTCAAAATAAATACCGCTGTTGGTATTTAACAAAAGCCCCTCCGCTTTCTGGCTGTCCTGGAAGGCAAAGAATCCCTCACTGGCGGGAAAGAGTTCGATACAATCTACCTGCCGGCCAATGCTTTCATAAAGTTTGGCCTTGTAGGGTTGAAAGTTCACGCCCCCCTGCACCATCACGCTGAAATTAGGGAACAATTCCCCTACTTTTTTGCCGCTTCTTTCAACCAGCCGGTCAAAATACATCTGCATCCACGGTGGTATGCCGCTGATGAGGGTCATATCTTCTTGAATGGTTTCTTCTACAATTTTATCCAGTTTGGTTTCCCAATCTTCAATACAATTGGTTTCAAAACTGGGTAATTGGTTTTTGCGCAGGTAGCCGGGTACATGGTGGTTCACAATACCGCTTAACCGGCCGGTTGGTATGTCGCCGATCCGTTCCAGTTCGGGCGAACCGGATAAGAAGATGAGTTTACCATCGGGAAATTTATTATTGCCGCTTTCTGCGATATAGCAAAGCAGGGCATTCCGGGCCGTATTGATATGGTTAGGAATAGAATCCTTGGTAATGGGGATGTATTTAACCCCGCTGGTGGTACCGCTTGTTTTGGCAAAATAAATAGGGCGACCTTTCCAGAGCACATTGTGCTTACCTTCTTTGATGGCCTGGATATAGGGTTTAAAAGCCTCATAATCCCTGATAGGTACTGCCTGGCTAAACTCAGCATGGGTTTTCACCTCTTTTAAGCTGTGGTCCTTACCAAACTGGGTACCGGTTCCTGTTTTCAGCAGGTTTTTAAGTAGGGATTCCTGGTCAGCTACGGCTGAAGACATCCCCTTTTTGATTTCTTTATAGATATACCCGGCAAATGGCTTTGCCAGGAAAGATTTAATTTTCATTACGATTGGCCCTAGTGGCCAACAAAATTAGCAGTACGCCCCCAAACGGTAGCGTTAAAATGAGGGCAAATTTTTTCAAGGTTTCCTTGTCTCCATAGCTAAAACCCCCTACCTTTGCAGCCCTAATATTGGAAAGTTATGTTCGCAGTAGTAAAAATCGCTGGTCAGCAGTTTAAAGTTACAGAAGGTCAAAGCCTTTATGTTCCTCACATTGAAGGTAACGCAGGTGATAACGTAGAGTTTTCAGATGTATTGATGGTAGATGCTGATGGCAGCATTACTACAGGCAGTGCAGTGAAAGCAAAAGTGAAAGCCGAAATCCTTGGTGAGAAAAAAGGTAAAACAGTTATTGCGTTTAAAATGAAACGCCGTAAAGGTTTCCGTAAGAAAAGAGGTCACCGCACTTTGTACACACAAATTAAAGTAACTGCAATTGCGTAAAATCTGAAACAACCATTTTCAGATTTTATCATTTTCAAAATTTCAAATTCTTAAACAATGGCACATAAAAAAGGTGAAGGTAGTGTAAAGAACGGTCGTGATTCACAAAGCAAACGCTTAGGTGTAAAGATCTATGGTGGTCAGCCTGCCAGTGCAGGAAGCATCATCATCCGTCAGCGTGGTACTGTTTATCATCCCGGTAAAAATGTGGGTGTAGGTAAAGATTATACACTGTTTGCATTAGCTGATGGTGTTGTAGAATTCAAAAAAGGAAAGAACAACAAGACTACTGTTTCTGTTGCTCCTGTTGAAGTTGGTGCATAAAAAATTTGTTTGGTTAAAAAAAATATTTATTTTTACCCAGATAAGTTTTTTTACTAACTCTAAATTCTACAAAAATGGCAACAAAAAAGAAAGCTGCTAAGAAAGCTGCTCCTAAAAAGAAAGCTGCTAAAAAAGCTGCTCCTAAAAAGAAAGCTGCTCCTAAAAAGAAAGCCGCTAAGAAAAAATAAGGTTCGCAAGAATCTGAAGGAAAAAAGCCCCACAGCAATGCGGGGCTTTTTCATTGGGAGAATTGCCATTGTTATTTTAGAGACTAAACAAACTATCTACAAATTCTTTCTTATTAAACACTAACAAATCTTCTACCTTCTCACCTACACCAATAAACTTTACCGGTATCTTGAATTGGTGGGCGATGGCCAGTACCACACCTCCTTTGGCAGTTCCATCCAGTTTGGTAATCACCAGGCCACTTACATCGGTTGCTGCCGTAAAATGTTTTGCCTGCTCCAGTGCATTCTGACCGGTACTGCCATCCAGTACCAGCAATACATCATGTGGTGCATCCGGAATTACTTTTTGTACCACCCTTTTAATCTTGCTCAACTCTTCCATCAAATGTGTTTTGGTATGCAAACGGCCTGCGGTATCAATGATAAGCACATCCACATTTTTTGCCACAGCGCTGTTCACTGCATCAAATGCAACGGAGGCAGGATCGCTTCCCATTTCTTTTTTTACAATGGGTACGCCGGTACGTTCACTCCAGATCGTTAGTTGATCAACTGCTGCTGCACGAAAGGTATCGGCAGCACCCAGCATCACCGATTTTCCGGCTGCCTTAAAATGATGCGCCAGTTTGCCGATGGTGGTTGTTTTACCTACACCATTCACTCCTACTACCATAATCACAAAAGGTTTCTTACCTGCCGGCAAATCAAAACCGGGGTAGTTGGTGTCTTCAGGTGCATCTACAAGAATATTCTGCAGTTCACTCTGCAATATGCTATTGAGTTCAGAAGTGTTGATGTATTTATCTTTCGCTACTCTTTCTTCGATACGCTCAATCAGGGCAACTGTAGTTTCAATGCCCACATCAGCTCCTACCAATGCTTCTTCCAGGTTGTCTAATACTTCAGCATCCACCGTGCTTTTTCCGGCAATGGCACGGGTTATTTTCCCGAGAAATCCTTCCTTGGTTTTTTCCAAACCCTGGTCAAGGCTTTCCTTTTCTTTTTTACCGAAGAGTTTTCCAAAAAATCCCATGATGTCTGTTTTATGCGGGTGAGACACCCACAGCTAAAAATAAAAACCAAAATTACATTCAGGCAAATTCACTTCTTCAGGCGGGTGAGTCACCCGCAGCCGAAATATTAAATCTACTTTCATTAAAGTGATAAAACCGAAACATTTGGGGTGACACACCCGAAAAACAAAAGCTGTTTCGGTACAAGTAACGAAACAGCTTCACGATCAATCAAAGTTGATATAATTATTTTTGAGCCAGGTAATCCTTCACTTTGTCTTTGTGAACGATTGCCTCTTTAAAAGTATAAGCGCCTGTTTTGGGGCTGCGTACTGCACGGATCACTTTGGTCCAGTTCTTTGATTCAGCCGCTGCTTTGGCGTCCTTAATTTTTGCGTTCTTTGAAGCTGCTTTAGCCATGACTTTTCAGTTTGTTCGTTTTCAAATCATAACGTGTTTGCACACATTACTTAATCTCTTTGTGAGTCGTTACTTTTTTAAGTATCGGGTTGAACTTTTTCAACTCCAGACGCTCCGGTGTGTTCTTTTTGTTTTTGGTAGTGATATAACGGCTTGTACCGGGCTGACCAGAAGTCTTATGCTCTGTACATTCCAAAATCACCTGAACACGATTACCTTTCTTTGCCATTGTATTCGCTGTTTAATTAAAATCAGTTAATCAGATTTTTTCACCTCTTGCTCTCAGTTCTTTTACCACGTTGTACAACCCACGCTTGTTGATGGTGCGGATTGCTTCAGTAGAAAGCTTCAGGGTAACCCATTTGTCTTCTTCAGCCAGGAAAAAACGCTTGGTTTGCAGGTTGGGTAAAAAACGACGCTTGGTCTTGATATTTGAGTGCGATACCTTGTGACCACCAACCGGCACTTTTCCTGTAAGCTGACATACTCTTGCCATGATACTAAAATTTTGGACGGCAAAGGTAGGGGAAAACAGCTTAAATGAAGAAAGAAATTTGGATTTTCTTTTATTCACAAATCTGTGTAAAGAGCTTTTGAGTGTTGACTTCGGAGTGTGACGTTATATACACCTCCGTGTACCCTGTGCCCTCTGTATGAAAAACAAATTCCTCACACAGAGCCAGGGAGAGGACGCAGAGGGTTTAATTCTTACAATTTCTCCTTTATGCTTCCTTATTTTTGCGCCCTATGGCAAAATCGGCTTCGGAAACTCCCCTCATGCAACAACACAAGGCTATCAAGGCGAAGTACCCTGATGCGGTGCTACTGTTCAGGGTGGGTGATTTTTACGAAACCTTTGGCGAAGATGCCATCATTACCAGCCAGGTATTGGGCATCACTCTTACCAAACGGAATAATGGTGCCGCAAGCAGCAGTGAACTGGCCGGCTTTCCGCACCACGCCCTGGATACTTATCTTCACAAACTGGTAAAAGCAGGCTACCGGGTAGCGATTTGCGATCAACTGGAAGACCCCAAGCAGGCAAAAGGCATTGTAAAACGGGGTGTAACAGAGCTGCTTACTCCGGGTACTACCACCAACGACAAATTGCTGGATAATGAGAATAACAATTTCCTCGCATCCGTACATTTCCAGGATAATAACCTGGGGCTTGCTTTTTTAGATGTGAGCACGGGTGAGTTTTTTATTACCGAAGGAAATAAAGACTATGCTGATAAACTCCTGCAAAGCCTTCGCCCGGCTGAAGTCATTTTTGAGCGACACAAACAAAAGCTGTTCAAAGAATGGTTTGGGCATCGGTTCTATACCTATCACCTGGAAGAATGGATTTTTGCTGATGCGTATGCGCAGGAGCTTTTGCTCAAACAGTTTCAAACACATTCCCTCAAAGGGTTTGGTGTTGAAAATTTACAAGCAGGCATCATTGCCGCAGGTGCCATTCTCCACTACTTAAAAGATACGGAACATCCTAACCTCGGGCATATTACCGGTATTCACCGCTTAACAGAAACCGATTATTTATGGATGGATCGTTTTACCATCCGCAACCTGGAATTACTGGGCAGCCAAAGCGATGGCGGACACTCTCTTATTAAAGTAATGGATAATACCGTTTCGGCGATGGGTGCCAGGCTCATGCGTCGCTGGATGGTACTGCCGTTAAAAGATAAACAACGGATTGAAGAACGGTTAGATACTGTTGAAACTTTACTGCTTGCTACCGATCTCCGCAAGCAACTGCAACACCTCATTAAACAGTGCGGCGACCTGGAACGATTGGTGGCGAAACTGCCGCTCAAAAAAATCAATCCTCGGGAAGTACTGCATTTAGCAAAAAGTCTGCAACATGCTGCGGAATTGAAAAAGCTTTGTGCCGGCAGCAACAGTAATTACTTCAAACGGTTGAGTGATACCATCAATCCATGTACGTTTATTGCAGATAAAATCATCAGCTCTTTAACGGATCAACCACCGGTAGCCGTTACTAAAGGCATGGTCATAAAAGACGGGATTGATAAAGAGCTGGATGAACTGCGACGCATTGCACATCATGGTAAAGAATATTTACTGGAAATACAACAAAGAGAAAGTGAAGCAACAGGTATTCCTTCACTCAAAATCTCCTTCAACAATGTTTTCGGTTATTACCTCGAAGTAACCAATGCTCATAAAAACAAAGTACCGGCGGAGTGGACAAGAAAACAAACACTGGCGAATGCTGAACGATACATTACTCCTGAACTGAAAGAGTACGAAGAAAAAATTACCGGTGCGGAAGAAAAGATCCAGGTGATAGAAGCCGCTTTATTTGAACAGCTCTTAACTGAAATGCAGGAATATGTGGGCCCGGTGCAAACCAATTCACAGGTGATGGCCATTGTGGATTGCCTTTGCAGTTTTGCTGAAAACGCACTGCAGTACAAGTATATAAAACCTACACTGCATGAGGGTGATGCATTAACAGCCAAAGATGTACGTCATCCTGTTATTGAACGGCAACTACCGGCGGGGGAACCTTATATTGCCAATGATATTTTACTGGATAAAGAATCACAGCAAATCATTATTCTCACCGGACCTAACATGAGTGGTAAGAGTGCTTTGCTGCGCCAAACAGGATTAATTGTACTGATGGCGCATATGGGCAGTTTTGTTCCTGCAAGTGAAGCACAAATTCCCATCACGGATAAAATTTTTACCCGTGTAGGTGCCAGCGATAACCTGAGCGGCGGCGAAAGTACTTTTATGGTGGAGATGAATGAAACAGCCAGCATCATCAACAACCTTAGCGATAAGAGTTTGATTTTGCTGGATGAAATCGGACGTGGCACTTCTACCTATGATGGTATTTCCATTGCCTGGAGCATTGCCGAATTTCTGCACCAGAGCCCCCATCAACCCAAAACATTATTTGCCACACACTATCATGAGTTGAATGAGCTGGAAGAAAAGTTCAGCCGTATTAAAAACTATCATATTACCAATAAAGAAGTTGGCAACAAAGTCGTGTTCCTCCGCAAACTGGCACCTGGGGGAAGCGTACACAGTTTTGGTATTCATGTAGCCCGTATGGCAGGTATGCCTCCGGCATTAATTAACCGTGCCAATGAAATACTGAAGCAATTAGAAGAGCTCCGTTCACAGGCGGATGTAAAACAGCAACTCAAACAATTACCGGTTGAAAAAATGCAGCTCAGCATTTTTGATGTACACAGCCAGACCTTTGAAGAAATAAGAACCATGCTGGAAGGGATGGATATCAACCGCTTAACACCTGTGGAAGCGTTGTTGAAATTGCAGGAGATCAAATCAAAACTCAAATAAGTTCTTAAAAAAAATCCCTCTGCAATGCAGAGGGATTTTTTTTCTTTGTAATCAATTTTTTAAAACGGCAAATCATCTGCCACATCATTACCGATGCCGGGTTCATTGCTCATTTGAGGAGCTGCAGCCGGAGCGCTGTAACCACCACCATTGCTGCTTCCACCTTCTGTATTACGGCTGCCCAGCAATTGAATACTTAATACACGCATTGAAAGTGAAGCACCGCTTTTACCATCCTGAGTCTGGTAAGTTCTTACTTCAGGAGTTCCTTCTGCATATACCTGTGTTCCTTTTTTCAGATAGGGCGCAATACCGGTACGGTCGCTCCAGTAGGCGCAATCCACCCAGGTTGTTTTTTCACGCTGGGCACCGGTACTGTCTTTAAATTTTTCCGTGTGAGCTACGGTAAAGTTCATAACGTTTTTTCCGTTTACCGTGTTCACCACACAATCCTTTCCCAAATTGCCGATTACTTGTAGTTTGATCATAACTTAAAAATTTAGCTGAATAATAATATGAACGATGAATGTACAGGTATTTTCGAAATTTTTCAGCGGAATGTTGAAATATGTTTCATCACTCTATCCACAAGAAATTGCTCCCTGAAAAAAGCTTACGAACTTCAAAGAATGCAGGAAACAGCTGTGAAATGGAACCTTCTGGAAACAGGCCCCGTGGTGGAAGCAGAAATTTTTTCTTCTGAAGAAGCTTTTCTGAAATTCAAAAACTACGGAACTCCTGAATCATTTGCCAGGGTAAAATTGCTGGTGGATACAGGATCCAATATTTCCGGGCTGGATCACTCCATTATAAAAATGCTCAACCTGTTTTCCTACAACGACTCTGAAGAATGGGTACAGGGTCAGGGTGGCAGTTGGCAGGTGTTACGATACAGCTGTGTGCTCTACCTGCCTATCTTCAAAAAGAAAGCGCTCACCTTCGATGTACTCGGAGGTCATTTTAATGGCAGTGCTTACGACGGAGTTATAGGCAGAGATGTACTTCAGTTCTGCGAATTCAAATACGACGGTGTTAAAAACGCTTTTTCATTAGTGGCTAAAGGATTTTAAATAACTGACGCCTCTCCCATCACCGGGATCTACAAACTACTTACCATCCGCTTCTTTCACCTAACTTTGCATGTTTTCTTTTAAAGAAACGATTACAATTATGAGTGCAAAAGGAAAAGTTCTGGTGGCCATGAGCGGCGGTATTGACAGTACAGTTACAGCCCTTATGCTCCATCATGAAGGTTATGAAGTAGTTGGCATCACTATGAAAACCTGGGATTATGCCAGCAGCGGCTCCGGTGCCAAAGGTAAAAAGGAAACAGGCTGTTGCAATCTTGATAGTTTTAATGATGCCCGTGCGGCAGCTGTACAACACGGCTTTCCCCACTATATTTTAGACATCCGTGAAGAGTTTGGTGATTTTGTGATTGAGAATTTTGTAGATGAATATCTCAACGGCCGTACACCCAATCCCTGCGTTTTATGCAATACACATATTAAATGGCGGGCATTGCTCAAACGGGCAGATATGATGAACTGTGATTTTATTGCTACCGGCCACTATGCTAAAATTCAGCAGCACAGCAACGGGCGTTACTTTATTTCCAAAGGCGTAGATGAAACCAAAGACCAGAGCTATGTACTTTGGGGCCTGCAGCAGGATTTGCTGAGCCGAACTTTACTGCCACTTGGCGGCTACCGTAAAACCGAGATCCGGCAAATGGCGCATGACTACGGCTATCCGGAACTGGCTAAAAAAGCAGAGAGCTATGAAATCTGTTTTGTGCCGGATAATGATTACCGTGGCTTTTTAAAACGTAAAGTGGAAGGACTGGAAGATCGTGTAAATGGGGGAAACTTTGTAGACAAATCCGGTAATATCCTGGGCAAACACAATGGATATCCGTTCTATACCATTGGTCAACGTAAAGGGCTGGGCGTTACGTTTGGCAAACCCGTTTTTGTTACTGAAATCATTCCGGAAACCAATACCGTTGTTTTGGGCGATGAGGAAGACCTTGATAAGACCGAAATGGAAGTTGGGAAAATCAACCTCATTAAGTACGATGCCATCAGCTCCGGCATGGAAGCGGTTACCAAAATCCGGTATAAAGACAAAGGCTCCCTGAGCAATCTATATCCCCAGGATAACGGAACGGTAAAAGTTCAGTTTTACGAGCAGGCGAAAGGAATTGCACCCGGGCAAAGCGCTGTTTTTTATGAAGGAGACGATGTCATTGGTGGAGGAATTATAATGAGAAAACCATTGTTTTGATGCAATGATTCTGAATATTTTACGTTAAAAGGCATGCACAGCGTGCCTTTTTTTATGCAGCGCTGAGAACCCTTGAGGTATCTATAAACAATAAGAAACTGACAATCATTAACTAACTTAACTTTAATGAAAACCTTTTCCACTATTTCGTCCCTTTTTGAAAAATGGATTCCGGCCTTTGCCCTCCTTTTACTATTCGCTTCCTGTTCTAAAAAAACGGAAACCCTGGATACCCTCACCCTTGAGGAGTTGATGCCCGTGAAAAAAGGCAAATTCATTACTTACCGTGTGGATTCACTTATCTTCTTTAACGGTGGTAAAGCAGAAAAAATCAACAGCTACCAGGTGCGTCATCAGTTTGACAGCCTGGGTGTTGACAATCTCAACCGCCCCATGTGGATTGTAAATACTTATATCAACGATAGTGCTGCCAGCGGCTCCTGGACTCCTAACGGACAATACACTGTTACGTTTGTTGATAATAAACGTGCTGAGGTAAACGAAAACAATCTCCGGGTGATTAAACTTTATTTACCCGTTAAGGAATCTTTTACCTGGCTGGGCAATTCATACCTGCCTGATAAACCTTATGCTTCTTACGGCACTAATCTCAACATCAGTCTCTGGAATTTTTCTTACGATGCCATCAATCAAACAGAACGCATCGGCAATCAAACCATCAATGATGTAACTACGGTACTCCACATTAATGAATCAAGAGGAGTGCCACTGGTTGATAATACCAAGTATGCTTCGCAGGAACGCTCCTTAGAAAAATTCGCCAAGAACATTGGCATGGTGTACCGTGAACATTATGTTTGGGAGAACCAGCCGAATGAACGCACCAGCGGCACGCCGCCGGTAACAACCTTTGATCCACGCCTTGTAGGCTTTGGCATCAAAATGTGGATGGTTGCCAGAAATTAATTGCATCTTTAGCAAAAACTTTATGAAGAAATGGCTGCTTTTACTGTTACTGTTGCGGTTCGCAGATGATGTGTGTGCACAGTACAGCAAGTATGTTATTTTTTTTACGGATAAGAATGAAACGGGCTTCAGCCTCAGCAATCCATCAGCTTATTTATCCGCCAAATCAATTGCCAGGAAAACAAGATACCAGGTTCCCATTGACAGTAATGACCTGCCGGTAGTACAACGGTATGTTGACAGTGTTCGCCTTGCAGGTGTCGTTACCATTTTAGGACGGAGCAGGTGGTTGAATGCAGTGATCATTCAAACAACAGATGCAGCGGCTTTACAAAAAATCAATTCCTTTCCCTTTGTAAAAAAAAGGGATAGCGTGGCATTTAAATCAGGAAGTACTATTACACCGCAGCCTGCTAAACTGCCAACGATAAATCCTTTAGGTCCGCTTAACTATGCAAGAACTTCACAAACAACAGCTGACACATTTAACTACGGTGTTTCCTCCAATCAAATAAAAATTCACAAAGGTGAATTCCTGCATAACATCGGGGCACGTGGACAAACCATGAGCATTGCGTTTCTGGACGCCGGCTTCACAGGTTTTCAAACCAATCGCTTTTTTGACAGTGCCCGTAACCGTAATCAAATACTCGGCACCTGGGATTTTGTATCAGGCAACAGCAATGTAAATGAAGATCATCCGCACGGATTAAACTGTTTTTCAATTGTAGCTGCTTATATACCCGGAACCTTCATCGGCTCCTGTCCTGAAGCATCTTATTATTTATTACGAACTGAAGACGCACCAACGGAACAGATTATTGAAGAATACAATTGGGTATTGGGAGCTGAATATGCTGATAGCGCCGGTGCTGATCTTATCTCCTCTTCACTCGGCTATACCACTTTTGACAACCCTGCTTATGATCATAGCTATGCAGATATGAATGGCAATACCACTGTCATCAGCCGCATGGCAGACCTCGCCGCTAAAAAAGGAATCCTGGTGGTGAACAGTGCCGGCAACGATGGTTCCGGCAGTTGGCGTTACATAGGCGCTCCGGCTGATGGCGATAGTGTGTTATCAGTAGGCGCTGTAAACAACAGCGGCATTATTGCTTCTTTCTCCAGTTATGGCCCCACAAGCGACGGACAAATAAAACCTGATGTTGTTTCAGTAGGCTCGGGTACCGTTTTATCCAATACATCCGGCAATACAACTACGGGAAGCGGCACTTCTTTCTCCTGTCCTAACATGGCGGGTTTAGCAGCTTGTTTATGGCAATTATTTCCTGAATTCAATAACTGGAAAATCATTACAACACTTCGTCAAAGTGCAGACCGTTTCAATACGCCGCATGAACAATATGGCTACGGGCTACCGAATATGAAAAAAGCATTCGGAATTTTAGTTGCAGATGCTTCAAGCATGACGGCCACCATCAACAACTTTACAACAACCGTTAACTGGAGCAGTAAAGACATCAGCACCATGCGATACCAGGTAGAACGAAAGTTGCCCAATGAATCCAATTATACGGTAGTGCAAACGGTGGCGGCAACAGGTAATGTTGTAGCGCTCAGAAATTATTCAGTGAATGATGTAATCAGTAACAGTCCTGCCGGAACAGTAAGCTATCGCATCCGCCAGGTGATTGATACCTCCATTACCGGTTATGATGCTTACCTGATTGATTCCGCTACGGTTATTCTTTCCGTTGCCACTTCTACCATTGACAGAAACAGAACTGACAAAACAATTCAACTTTATCCCAATCCTGTTACTTCTTCGCTTTCCATCAAACTGAATGAACAGACAGCAGGCAATTACCTGTTCCAGGTTTTTAACCAGCAGGGACAACTGCTCATTACTCAATCCTTCAACAAACCATCCGGAACAATCACACAAAACATCCCTGTTAACCTTTTACCTAAAGGGAATTATATTCTTTCAGTATCTAAAGACGGGAAACCGGTTGCCACAAAAGAATTCACTAAACAGTAATCAACGCTTCTGTAATAGTGCAGCAAACATGGTATCTGCTTTCTCATGATACCCTTTCAATAATCTTTGTTCTATCAGTTGTAAGGAGCATTGCTGCTGAAGCATTTGCACCACTTCTTCATTTTCTTTCTTGTACACAGAGCAGGTGATGTACAACAGATAGCCCTGCTGTTTCAGCTGCGGCACAACGGCGGCTGCAATTTTCTGTTGAAGCTGACTGTAGGAATCAATAGAAGCTGATTCAAAAGAACGCATCTGTTCCGGCGTACGGCCCCAGGTACCGGAACCTGAACAGGGTACATCCGCAATGATAAGATCATAAGCAGTTGATGGAAGCTTCAGATTTTCTGCAGACAAATCAGCTACAAAACTTTTGTACTTGCTGATGCCTGCTTCTGCAAAACGTTTTTTTAAATTGAAAAGAATCGTTTCACGAACATCGCTTACCGTTAACTCAACCTGATCCAGTATGTCTTTCGCCATAATTGATTTGCCACCGCTGGCTGCACAGCAATCCCAAACGCTGATGGGTGTTGTAAGATGTTGAAATGACCCTGAGCGGAGTCGAAGGGTCTGCAGCCCATCCTGAGCGGAGTCGAAGGATTTGACGGAATTGAGAAGGGAAGCCACCTGTTGCGAACTATAATCCTGTACCACTACTTCTTTGTTCAACAAAAGTATATCAGCAATTTTTGTAGTGATGGGTACGGCTACACAGGTTTCACTCTTCATTTCAAAACCAATTCCTGCATCAGTAAGTTTTTGAAGAACAGTTTCTTTATAACCCGGCCTTATTCTTAAAAACAAATCAGGTTGGGTAAAATGACTTTTACAAAAAGCATCCGCATCAATTCCTCCACTCAATTCATCAACAAAAGGAAATAAATCGGTTGCAGTAAGATGCAGCATTTGCAGTTTTTCATTGATGGGCAGTGCTGCTTTTTCATTCCAATCGGGGTTTGCCAGTAAGAGCAATTCACTTTCAGAAACCGAACATAAAAACAACCCGGTGATCATTCGCTCCTGTACTGATTCATTCTCCATCAAATGACCCATTCTGAAATAACAATAACATAAATGAGCAATCGTTTTACGATCCCGGCTTCCAAATTTTTTATCAGCTGCAAACTGCTTTTTTAAAAAAGAAGCAAAGGGTTCA
The DNA here is from genome assembly GCF_045780045.1 of Lacibacter sp. MH-610. Lineage (NCBI taxonomy): Bacteria > Pseudomonadati > Bacteroidota > Chitinophagia > Chitinophagales > Chitinophagaceae > Lacibacter > Lacibacter sp. MH-610. The sequence continues at coordinate 1,830,852 of NZ_CP116002.1, read as the reverse complement.
TCATGTGTATATGACCGAACAAAATTTACAGCAGTATTGAAATAGGAATAATAACGGCTCACAGGTGCAAAGAAAAGCAAATCAGCAGCAATAAAAACTTCTGTGTATTAATAACGGAATTCCCAATAAAAGAAAAGCGTCCCTTTATGTTCGGGACGCTTTTTTAGCAAGTAACCGTTAGAAGTTACGAGGTGTTTTATACTTCTAACAGAGTCTTTACCGGATCTTTTCCGAACAACAGCAGTTCAGGATTCTCCAGCAATTCTTTTACTCTTACCAAGAAGCTCACACTTTCCCTTCCATCTATAATACGATGATCATAACTTAATGCTACATACATCATGGGCCTTATTACCACTTGTCCGTTTACCGCCATCGGCCTTTCCTGTATTTTATGCATGCCTAAAATAGCACTTTGCGGCAAATTAATAATGGGTGTACTCATCAAACTTCCGAACACACCACCATTGGTAATGGTGAATGTTCCGCCCGTGAGTTCTTCCATCGTTAATTTATTATCTCTTGCTTTGCCTGCAAGTTCTACTACTTTCTTTTCTACATCAGCCATACTCATACTTTCCACATTACGCATCACAGGAACTGTGAGGCCACGTGGTGTAGATACAGCAATGGAAATATCTGCATAATCATGATACACAATTTCATCACTGTCAATATAAGCATTCACCGCCGGCCATTCGCTTAAAGCAATGGCACAGGCTTTCGCAAAAAAGCTCATAAAGCCAAGATTCACTCCATGTATTTCTTTAAACTTGTCTTTGTATTTGGAACGCACTTCCATGATACGGCTCATGTCCACTTCGTTGAACGTAGTTAACATGGCGGTTGTATTCTTGCTCTCCACCAAACGGCGACTGATGGTTTTGCGCAGGTTACTCATCTTTTCTTTCCGCACATTACGGCTGCCCAAACCGCCTCCGTTAAAAGAAACTTTACCGGGATTGCTCAAAGCCTGTAATACATCATCTTTCAAAATTTTTCCACCGCTGCCGCTTGGTTTGATGGAACCTACATCAACTTTTTTATCGGCAATGATAGCTGCCGCAACAGGAGTTGCTTTGATGTCATTACTTACAGCAGCTACAGGAGCAGTTGTTTCAACCTTTGCAACCGGTGCCGCTTCTTTCTTTTCTTCCTTGGAAGCAGCAGGTGCAGCGCCTTCGGGTTTAGCAGCAGTTTCATCAATCCGGCATACCACATCACCGATCTTTACCGTATCTCCTTCAGCCGCACCGTGTTTTAAGATACCGGCTTTTTCTGCATTGATTTCAAATGTTGCTTTTTCACTTTCCAGTTCAGCAATTACTTCATCACGCTCAACCCATGCACCATCAGCTTTCGTCCATTTGAGTAAGGTTACTTCGCTGATAGACTCGCCTACAACCGGAACTTTTATATCAATCATAATTTCTTTTTGAAGTGTTGCAAATTTCGGGGGAAAAATGATTTCTTTTTACTGTTTAAATTGAAAATACCGTATCCACAATTTCTTTTTGCTCCTGTTGGTGTACTTTATTATATCCTGTTGCAGTAGATGCAGAAGCCTGTCTGCTTATGACGCCGAAGTTGATGCTCTTTAATTGCATTTGCATAAACCAGGCTGCACCCATATTCATCGGTTCTTCCTGCACCCAGAACCAGGTGGCTTTATTGTACTTCTGGTACAGGGCTTCCAGTTGTTGTACCGGCAATGGATACAATTGTTCTACACGAACAATGGCCACATCAGTACGGTTGTCTTTTGCTTTACGCTCTGCCAGGTCAAAATACATTTTACCGGTGCAGAAGAATACCTTCTTCACCTGCGATGCATCAGGCTGTGCAGGGTCATCAATCACTTCTTTAAAACCACCATTAATAAATTCTTCTTTTAAGGAATAAGTACCTGCATTCCGCAGATTGGCCTTGGGCGAAAAATTAATCATCGGCTTACGGAACGGCCAGGCAACCTGCCGACGTAAAGCATGGAAGAAATTAGCAGAGGTAGTGATATTGGTGATCACCATATTCAGTTCTGCACACATTTGTAAAAAGCGTTCCATACGGGCACTGCTGTGCTCCGGACCCTGCCCTTCATATCCATGCGGTAACAGCATGACCACACCATTCATACGGTTCCACTTTTGTTCACCGGCAGCAATAAACTGATCAATCATGGTTTGTGCACCATTGCAGAAATCACCAAACTGCGCCTCCCATAACACCAATGCATTGGGATTGGCCATGGCATAACCATATTCAAAACCCAGCACTCCATATTCACTCAGCAAAGAATTATAAATTCTGAATTTGCCATTGGCGCCTTCAATACCTGTTAAGCGGTTATAAGGTCTGTTGGTAACTTCATCCCGCAGCACTGCATGACGGTGAGAGAAAGTACCACGCTGCACATCCTGTCCGCTCATACGCACATCATTCCCTTCCAGCAGCAAACTGCCATAGGCCATCAGTTCCCCGGTAGCCCAATCAATTTTACCTTCTTCATTAAAGAGTTTTATTTTCTCCTGGATGATTTTTTCCACTTTTTTCAGCGGTTTAAAATCATCCGGCCATTTCATGATACTGTTGAAGATGTTGGTAAAAGTAGCTTCAGAAACGGCCGTAATTGGTGATTGTACAAAATCATCAGCAGTTGCTCTTCTTAAACTTTTCCATGCAAGTTCCGGTGCCTGGTAATGATAAGGAAGCGGATTCTGTTTTACTTCATCCAAACGTTCCTGCAAATCACTCCAGAATTTCTGCTCCATTTCTTTAGCCAGAGCTTTGGCTTCTTCCTCACCATTCTTTAGTAAATACTCTGTATATACTTCCCGTGGGTTGGGATGCTTATCAATCATGGCATACAACTGCGGCTGTGTAAACTTGGGATCGTCCCCCTCGTTATGACCATGCTTGCGGTAACACACCATATCAATAAACACATCGCAATGAAACTCCTGGCGGAAACGAACCGCCAACTCCACACATTTCACCACCGCTTCCGCATCATCACCATTTACATGAAACACAGGTGCCTGTACCATGGCGGCCAGTGAAGTACAATAATCAGAGCTTCTTGCATCATCAAAATCAGTAGTAAAACCAATCTGATTATTAATAACAAAGTGAATGGTTCCGCCGGTGTAATAACCATCCAGCTCACTCATCTGCAATACTTCATACACAATCCCCTGCCCTGCTACAGATGCATCACCATGGATGAGAATGGGCAATATCTTATCAAAGTCACTTTCGTACATAATATCAGCCTTTGCACGACTGAAACCCACTACAACAGGGTCTACTGCTTCCAGGTGCGAAGGATTGGGCATGAGTTTCAGGTGCATAGTTCTTCCGTCATCGGTCTGCACTTCACTACCATAACCCATATGGTATTTTACATCACCACTGCCCATGGTTTGATCCATCGTGGCAGTTCCTTCAAACTCACTGAAGATCTGCTCATAGGTTTTACCCATGATATTGGCCAGCACATTCAAACGGCCACGGTGCGCCATACCAATCACTACTTCATGCACATCATGCTTGGCGGCGGTATTAATGATTTCATCCAGTGCGGCAATGGTTGTTTCACCACCTTCCAGTGAAAAACGTTTTTGGCCGATGTATTTGGTGTGCAGGAATTTTTCAAACATCACACCCTGGTTGAGTTTTTCCAGGATGCGGCGACGCTTTTGTAAAGCCAGTGGCTGATGAAAATCGTTTTCAATGGCCCTGGTTAAAAAATCAACACGCTTCTGATCGCTGATGTATTTGAACTCTGCCCCTACATGACCGGCATAACATTTCTCCAGGTGATTGTAAATGTTGCGGAGTGTGGTGGTGCCCAGACCAATTAACTGACCGGCATGAAATTCTTTATCCAGATCAGCCTCTGAAAAACCATAAAAGCCTAACTCAATATTAGCACCACGGTCTTTCCGTTTGCGGATGGGGTTGGTTTTAGCAATCAGATGCCCTTTGTTACGGTAGCCCAATATCATTCGGTAGGCCTGTATTTCACGCATCCAGTCAATACCTGAAGAAGTGCTGAGCGGAGTCGAAGCACCGTTAGCGGAACTGAGCGTAGTCGATGTTCCATTAGCAGCCCCGCTGCCCACCGCAAAATCGAACCCCTCGAAGAATTTTTTCATTTCGGGGTCAACGGTATTGGGGTCTTTTACAAAATCCTGGTATAAACTTTCGATGTATTGCGGATGGGAGCCGGTGATATACTGGAAATCCTTCATAAAATTTGGGTGATTACGCTTTTTTAAAGGGCTACAAATATCGGTTGTTTCAGCTCAGAAAAAACAGGCAGCAGCAGATAAACCCGTTGCAATTTTGTGAATCGTGTAAAAGTCCATTGCCTGGCTTAAAAAGGATAGCTAAAAAAAACTGGAAAATCATCTGGCAGGAAAGATGTTTTCCCCTACCTTTGCCGTCCGAAAAATTAGAATATGGCAAATCATAAGGCTACCAAAAAAGATGTTCGTCAGAGTACAACCCGCCGTGACCGTAACCGCTATTACGGTAAAACAACCCGTAATGCCATCCGTGATCTGAAAGAATTGAATGATGCAACGCAGGCAGGCGATAAGTTGAAATCTGTGGCATCCATGATTGATAAACTGGCGAAGCGTGGCGTAATCCACAAGAACAAAGCAGCCAATTTAAAGAGCAAGCTCACTAAGAACATCAACAAATTAGCAAAGTAATTTATCAACATTTGCTGAAAACATATTTAAAACCCATCTTTCAAAGGATGGGTTTTTTAATTTTAGCACTTTAAACCCTTTTACTGTATGAGAATTTCTCTACTCTTACTTTTACTGTTTTACGTTACGGGCATTTCTGCTCAAACCAACCCCACCCCGCTTTCCTTACCGGTGAATGAAAACTTTGGTACCACCAGTTTTACAACACCCAAACCCGGTATGGCTTCCTGGACGGGCGGCGGCACCCGACCTTATACCTCTTTATCACTTGCTGAGCTGAGTGATGGCGGTGCCAATTTAGCCTCCATTTCCGGAACTGATCCTGTGAGCGGCAACTCCGGAGGGCAGTATGGTCACGCTCCTTCCGGCAACGGACGGCTTACCATTCTGGGATCTTCAAATGCTACTACCGGGACTACACAGGTTGTGATGGCCATTAATACCGTTGGCATCAGTTCTGTGAGTGTATCCTACGACTTGGTTGAAACCGTGGTGAACAGCCGGGATTTTGGAATTGCCCTTCAATACCGTGTTGGTTCTACCGGTAATTTCACCACTATTGCAGGTTCTTCAGCGGTGTACAACAGCAGCTCAACCAATGGTGGCGATCCCGATGGCCCAACTGATTTTGATACTTATACTTTTCTGTTACCCAACGACGCTGCCGATGAACCCGAAATACAGCTCCGCTGGATTACCTGGCGTCCTGCTACAGGCTCGGGTTCTATGCCCGGTATCGGTATTGATAATATTGTAATTACATCGGGCAATCTGAGCCCCTGTGCAGAACCTACTGCCCAGGCTACCGCCTTGAACCTGACCCCATCACCTACCAGCATTTCAGGGTTTTATTCAGCAGCAGTTCCTGCAGCCGATCAATACCTGGTGATCAGGAGTACCAGCCCCACATTATCAGCCCAACCGGTGGATGGAACTAACTATGCCGCAGGTCAATCACTGGGAGGTGGAACCGTAGTGCAGGTAAGCAGCTCCACTTCATTTTTCATCAGTGGTTTAACGCCTGCTACGGCCTACACCATTTTTGTGTATGCGCTTAATAACAGCAGCTGTTCCGGCGGACCAAACTACCTGCTCACCAATCCGCTTACGGGCAGCACCAATACACCTGCATTGCCGGCCTGTGCAGCTCCTGCTGCTGCACCAACGGCACTCAATCTTAACGCCACCAATACCAGTATTACCGGTAGTTTCACTGCTTCGGCTTCTGCTAACCGTTACTTAGTGGTACGGAGCACAGCATCGTCATTAAGTGCTAATCCTGTAAACGGTACAACCTATACCAACGGACAATCATTGGGAGGCGGCACGGTGGTAGCGTACGGCAGCACCACTTCTTTTAACGCTACGGGATTAACAAAAAATACCCTTTACTACTTCTTTATATTTGCTGCCAATGGTGAGTGCAGCGGTGAGCCTGTATATTTTACCACTTCGCTTAATGGCAATATCAGCACCACCAATACGAACAGCAACTTACCTCCCAACTATTACAATGCGGCAACCGGCTTAAGTTGTGCTCCTTTAAAAACGGCTTTGTCAACAATTATTTCAACAGATGCTATCCAGCTTACTTATACTCCGGGAGTATGGACAGCTTATGCCAAAACAGATATCAAACGGAATTTTGAAAATACCCGTGATATCATATGGGATATGTACAGTGATCGTGGACCGGGGCAGAATGAACCGTATGAATATGTGTACGGACCTGCTGCTTCCGGTGGTAATCAATGCGGCAACTATTCCAAAGAAGGCGATTGTTATAACCGTGAACACTCCTTTCCTCAAAGCTGGTTTAACAGTACTACAGCACCCATGTATACAGATGTTAATCATCTGTTCCCAACTGATGGATGGGTGAATAACTTACGCAGCAGTTTTCCTTTTGGAGAAGTAACCAATATTGAAAACACACCCGGCAACCCTACCCAGAACGGCAGCAAACGTGGCACCGGTAATAACTTTGGTTATACAGGAACTGTGTTTGAGCCTATCAACGAGTACAAAGGTGATTTTGCAAGAGCCCAGTTTTATATGGTTACCCGTTATGAAAGCCTGGTTGCAGGATGGCAGTCTAACGGAAGCGCCGATGCTGTACTCAACGGCACTGCTTACCAGGCTTTTGATGACTGGCATTTAAAACTCCTTTACAAGTGGCACCTGCAGGACCCCGTTAGTCAGAAAGAAATTGACCGCAATGATTCCATCTTTGTAGTGCAGGGCAACCGCAACCCGTATATTGATAACCCGCAGTGGGTATTTGATGTATGGAACTGTACCGGTTTGTTAACCACCACCAGCGTAAATGATATTTTAAACCTTCCGGCCAATGCCATCCGCATCTACCCCAACCCGGTAGTAAACAGCAATGCCACCGTTCGTTTTGAAAAAGCATTTACACATACCACTACCTTACAGATCATGGATCTTACAGGAAGAATGCTGCAGCAGCAGCTGGTACCCGCAGGTCAAACGGTGGTACAGATACAAACACGCAACCTGCAGAAAGGAATGTACATTCTGAAAATTAATACCAGAGAAGGCATCAGTACCCGGAGCATTGTAGTGCAGTAAGATACTGTTCCGCTTATATAAAAAGAGTTCCCTTACCGGAACTCTTTTTGTTTTCTGATTATTTTGCGGGTATGAGAAAACTTATTCTTCCCCTTTGTCTTTTACTGTGTGTGATGGCCCATGCACAATTACCCGTTACCCGTTACGAAACTTCCAAAGGAAACGAAACCGTTACCTATTACGAAGCTATTGCGGCCTGGAAGCAGATTGATAAAGTTTCACCACAAGTACAAATGCTCACCATGGGCAGTACAGATGCCGGCGAACCTTTGCATCTTGTTTTGGTAAGCAGTGATGGAAGTTTTACCCCGCAACAGTGGAAACAAAAAAATAAAGTAGTGCTGCTCATAAATAACGGTATCCATCCCGGTGAGCCCGATGGTATTGATGCGAGCCTGCTGATGGTGAAAGACATAGTATCCCCTCCCGGGAGGGGAAGGGGTGGGTTTAAACTTCCTGCAAATGTGGTGCTGGCCATTATTCCTGTGTACAACATCGGTGGCAGTTTGAACAGAACACCTTATTACCGGATTGATCAGAACGGCCCGGCAGAGAAAGGCTCCCGTGGTAATTCTCAGAACCTTGACCTCAACCGTGATTTTATAAAATGTGACAGCCGTGAAGCCAGGAGCTTTGCGGAGATCTTTCATTTTACACAACCGGATATTTTTCTTGACAACCATGTGAGCAATGGTGCCGATTACCAGCATGTAATGACCTTACTCACCACGCAACACAACAAACTGGGTGGCGTAATGGGTGATTATCTAAACAAAATATTTGAACCGGCCATTTACAAAAGCATGAAGGAAAAAGGCTATGACCTCATCCCCTATGTAAACAATTTTGGTGATAAACCGGAGAATGGCTGGGGTGCTTACTGGGATGGCCCCCGTTACAGCAGCGGCTACACGGCCCTGTTCGGTACGTTTTCCTTTGTACCGGAAACTCATATGCTCAAACCTTATCCGCAACGGGTGGAAGCCACTTACCAACTCATGAAAAGTTTTATAGAGTTTGCCGGCAGCAATGCCACTACCATTAAACAGTTACGCAAACAGCAGTTGCAAAACTTTATTACACAACAAGAGTTCCCGTTTGGTTTTACTGCCGACCGTTCAAAGTTTACAGAGCTTACGTATAAAGGTTATACGGCTGAACAAAAAACCAGCAACATCAGCGGACAGCCCCGCCTGTTTTACAATCATGAAAAACCGTTTGAAGTAACAATGAAGTTCTACAACTTCTTTACACCCAAAACCATGATTGAAAAACCAACTGCTTATATCATTCCGCAAGGATGGTGGAAGGTGATTGACCTGCTGAAGCTGAACAAAGTGCAGATGCAGCCCCTGAAAAAAGATACCACCATCACCGTTGAAGCATATATGATTGAAGATTACAAGAGTAATGCCCGCCCCTATGAAGGACATCATTTGAATACAGATGTAAAGACCACTAAAAAAGTACAAACAATCCGGTTCAGAAAAGGTGATTGGTACATACCTATGAACCAGGCTGCCAATCATTTTTTGATGCAGGTACTGGAGCCCACGGGTGAAGACAGTTATTTTGCCTGGAACTTTTTTGATCCCATCCTCGGGCAGAAAGAAGGATACAGTGCTTATGCTTTTGAAGAAAAAGCCGAACTGTTTTTACAGCAAAACCCCAAGGTGAAAGAGCAGTTGGAACAACGCCGTAACAGTGATACCGCTTTTGCCAAAAACGGAAGGGCCCAGTTGCAGTTTGTGTACCAGCAATCGCCTTATGCAGAGCCGGGCTTTTTAAGATACCCGGTTTATCGGGTGAAGTGATAAAAAAGTTATATGTCGCCTTTCCAATTTGCATGTCGCCTTTTAAAAATCCACAATCTAAAAAGGCGACATGACTGCTTTTGTAAATCAATAACTTAGAGAATTTGGATTTTTGGGTAGTGGCGTATAATTTAGTGTTGTGTGCTATTATGAAAGTGCCTCTAAACATATTGAAATATAAACCGCAGACAGCTAAAGTGCGACCCTGGTCAGAGATTGAACAGCACTACGTTGACTTAAATAATCATGGCTGGCAACTTGACCCTTTACTTCATTTGGTCAGACACATTATTACGACCAAACTTTCTGACCGCTTGTTTGCCTTTACATCAATGAACAAATTGGTTATCGGTATTTACGACCCTATGGAATGGAACAGAGAAGCACTCCACATCGAGTTTGACGGACAAACACAAAAATGGTTTTTCAAGTATCATCCAAAGCCAAATGAGCCGATTGAATTTGAGCGGAAATATTCTGCTGACAAAGGCATAGAAAAGTTTGACAACTTTATCAAGATGATGAAATGGTAATGAAATATGCTTGTCCGTGTTGTGGATACAAGACTTTCAGACACGAGCCAAACGGTTCTTATGACATTTGTGGAGTTTGCTTTTGGGAAGACGACCCCATTCAATTGGAAGACCCAGACTACGAAGGCGGAGCAAACCCCATGTCACTACGACAAGCGCAGCAAAACTTTTTAGAATTTGGCGCTTGTGACAGAGAGATGTTACGCAACGTCAGACCGCCTGCAAAGGACGAGCAACGAGACGATAATTGGAAACCGCTTGACACGAAATAACAGCACACAACAGGAGGCTTCGTGCAAGTGAGGCACAACGTTGTAATTTCAACTATTTACAAGCATCGGCTATAGTTCCAGCGTGACGAACAACATTCAGCAATAGCACAAACAATGAACTTTAATTTATAAATTGAGCAGCAGTTGTGGGCAGACGGATTTCAAATTTCCCACCTGCACAAAGCCCTGTACATTAGCGGCAATTTATACAAAACCTAATAACAGAATAGCACACCATGATATTCTGTCTCTCAGAACAACCCGGAAATTTAGCTTTCTGAGTCCATATTTCAACAGAGTGATTTATCAATGGGATTGTAGAAACACTACAAAAAGATGGCAACTATAAATAATTAACTTATTAATCACTTGTTTAATTCAAGTGTTTAACTATATTTGCGCCATCTATTATTTAAAATGGCAAAGGAAACTAAGGTTTTGGACTCCACCACCGAAGAGAAGGTAAAACAAGCGGCCCGTAAAGTGTTTATTAAAAAGGGCTTCTACGGCACCCGTACAAGAGATATAGCGGAGGAGGCTGGAATTAACCTGGCACTTTTAAACTATTATTTCAGAAGCAAAGAACGTCTATTTGAAATAATAATGTTTGAAACAATGTTGGGCTTCATACAACAAATGTCACTGGTTTTTAATGATGAATCTACGTCTATTAGGCAAAAGGTAGAAAAAATGGTGGACAGCTATACAGAAATGTTACTAAAGGAGCCAAACATCCCCCTATTCATTATGTCTGAAATCAGAAATGATGCTACAGGGTTTTTAGAAAAATTGCCGGTTGCAAATATGGTGATGTCTTCTGTTTTGGTGAAACAATACCAAGAGGCTTATAAAAATGGGCAGGTTAAGGAAGCAAATCCTCTTCATTTTATTGCCAACCTGATGGCCCTGGTTCAATTTCCTTTTATTGCAAGTCCATTAATAAAAAAAATGGGCAATATGTCTGACTCCATGTTTAAGGAGTTTATGCTTGAAAGAAAGCAACTAATACCTCGCTTAATGGGGCTCAACGAATAGGATTTTTTTTGCATACGAATTAAACATATGATTAAAATAAATGTATGAAACAAATGAATAAAATAGTAGCCTTTATTGTTTGCTCGTTAATGAGCTTCTTTTCGGCTAATGCTCAAGGCATTTCAATTGACTCATGTTATCAATGGGCCAGAAACAATTATCCACTGGTAAAGCAGCTTGCTTTGATTGAAAGATCAAAAGAGTACAGTCTGGCCAATGTTCAAAAGGGATATTTACCGCAGGTAAATGTGTCAGGTTATTCAACGTATCAATCAGAAGTACTCACGTTTCCCTTCAATATACCTGGGTCTTCCATTGATCCACTTCGGAAAGATCAGCACCGCATATATGGGGAAATTACTCAGCCAATCACTGATTTATGGAATGTCAAAATCCAAAAAGAGTTGGCCGCTAATAACGCAGAGGTTGAGTCGCAAAAAATTGAAGTGGAACTATATAAAATCAATGAAAGAATTAACCAGCTATTCTTTGGCATTATACTTATAGATGAGCAAATCAAACAAACTACACTTATAAAAACCGATTTAGAAAATGCCTTACAAAAAGTACAGGCAGCTGTTATCAACGGCTCAAGCCTGGTGTCTAACCTGGATTTACTAAAAGTGGAAGTACTAAAAGTTAACCAACGTATAGATGAACTTACTTCTGGTAAAAAAGCCTATCTGAAAATGCTGGAACAGTTTACAGGTAAAAGTATTGGAATAAATGCAGTTCTGCTTAAACCGGCTTTTCTTCAAAATAGTGAAGCAATCAATCGACCTGAGTTAAAATTGTTTTCAATACAGCAAAGGGGCTTTGATATTCAAACCAGACTGCTAACCAACAAAACACTCCCCAAATTAAATTTCTTTTTTCAGGGTGGATATGGTGCTCCGGGTTTGAATGTGATTAATAATAATCCAGCGTCTTACTATTACACAGGCCTCAGGCTCAATTGGAACTTATCAAGCTTTTACACCTACAAAAAAGAAAAATCATTGTTGGATTTACATAAGCGGGGCTTTGATATTCAAAAGGAAATATTTATGTTGAATACGAACCTCAACATAAGTCAGCAATCTGAAGAAATTGAAAAGTACAAAGGGTTGATAAATTCCGACAACGAAATAGTGAAGTTGAGGATGAATATTAAAGCAACTACCGAGGCTCAATTGGTTAATGGAACGGTAACAACCTTTGATTTTTTGAATCAATTAAATGCAGAAGATCAGGCACGTCAAAATTTAGTGCTACATCAAATTCAATTATTGTATGCACAATACAATCTTCTTGTCACTAAAGGAAAATAATCACATCAACAATAAAAAAATCATTATAAAATGAAACACAATAGTTTTTTAGCAGTACTGGTTTTAATTGTTTTTGCATCATGCAAAAACCAAACTTCAGATTTCGATGCAACCGGCTCTTTTGAGGCTGATGAAACGGTAATTTCTGCAGAGGCTTCAGGCCCACTTAAAAACTTCTTAATTGAAGAAGGTGCTTCTATGAGTAAAGGTGCAGTTATCGGGTATATTGATACCGTTCAACTTTACCTGAAGAAAAAGCAATTACAGGCACAAATCAGTGCAATTAATAGCCGCTTACCAAACATAGCAGAGCAAACCAGCTTTTACAATCAGCAAATTGAAGTATCAAGAACAAAACTCAACTATTTGTTGAAAGAACAAACACGTCTGCAGAATCTGTTTCAAGCCAAAGCAGCTACTCAAAAACAGCTTGAAGATAACGCTGCACAAATTGCAGAGGTATCAAAACAAATGGACGTTATCAGCCAGCAGAAAAAGGCACAGGTTGCTTCTCTGGAAACTCAGGCTTCTGGTCTTAAAGCTGATCCAATGCCGCTGGTTATTCAAATCGAACAGGTAAACGACCAGTTAAAGAGATCGGTTATAACAGTTCCATTTAATGGCACCCTGTTAAGCAAATACGTCAAGTCTGAAGAAATGGTTACCACCGGTAAACCATTATTCAAAATGGCAGATATGTCAAGCCTTTTTTTACGGATATATGTTACTGGTAATCAACTGCCATTAATCAAAATAAACCAAACTGTAAAGGTATTAACGGATAATGGCAGTGGCGGTTTTAATGAAGGCAGCGGTATAATAACCTGGATTAACGATAAAGCGGAGTTTACACCCAAAACTATACAAACGAAAGAAGAGAGAGCCAATATGGTGTATGCGGTGAAAGTAAAAGTGGTAAATGATGGCAAGTATAAGGTGGGAATGTATGGTCAAATAAAATTTTAATAAGATGTCAATCGTTCAAATAAAAGAAGTGTCAAAAAGCTATGCGAAAGGTACTGTAAAGGCTGTTGATAATATTTCTCTCAATATTGAAGAAGGTGAACTTTTCGGCCTGATTGGTCCTGATGGTGCCGGTAAAACAAGTTTGTTCAGGATGTTGACGACCCTGCTTTTGCCTGATAATGGAAGTATCAAAGTTTTCGGAAATGATACAAAATCGCAGTATAAAGAAATTAGACGGCACGTAGGTTATATGCCCGGGAAATTTTCATTGTATCAGGATTTAACAGTTGAAGAAAACCTTGATTTTTTTGCAACACTTTTCAATACAGATATTAAAACCAATTACGACCTCATAAAAGATATTTATGTGCAACTGGAGCCTTTTAAAAACAGGCGGGCAGGTAAATTATCTGGCGGTATGAAACAAAAGCTGGCTTTATGTTGTGCCTTGATCCATAAGCCCAGAGTGCTGTTTCTCGATGAGCCTACTACAGGTGTAGACACTGTTTCCAGAAAGGAATTTTGGGAAATGTTACAACAATTGAAGAAACAGCAAATTACCATTATGGTTTCCACACCCTATATGGATGAAGCGGTACTATGTGAACGTATTGCTTTAATTCAACAAGGCGCAATAATGTCTGTTGACACCCCAAAGAATATTACAGATAAGTACCCCAAACCTTTGTACGCAATTCGGTCAGGTGATATGAGTCTTTTGCTAAAAGACCTTCGCCAAAGCCAATGGGTAAGCACATGTTATGCCTTTGGCGAATACCATCATATCACATTTAATACCGAAGATTTATACGTGGCACAAACGTCTTTGATACAAGAACTACAATTAAAGGGTGCTCATAACGACATACAGTTAAACAGTATCCAGCCAACTATCGAAGATTGCTTCATTCATCTAATGAACTAATATGAATACAGACATTGTAATAACAACCAACAAGCTCACTAAGAAATTCGGCGATTTTATTGCAACAAACGAAATCACTTTCGATGTTCATAAAGGTGAAATATTTGGCTTCTTAGGTGCTAATGGTGCAGGCAAAACAACTGCCATGCGTATGCTATGTGGTTTATCAACACCTACTTCTGGCACGGCAACAATTGCCGGCCATGATATTTATACTGGCACTGAGAAAATCAAAAGCAATATTGGTTACATGAGCCAGAAGTTCTCGCTGTACGAAGACTTAACTGTACTGGAAAATATTGAGTTCTTCGGTGGCATTTATGGATTGTCAGACAAAGAAATCAGATTAAAATCTGACTCGTTAATTGAAACCCTTGGTATGAAAACCGAATCGAAAAAGCTGGTGGGTAGTTTGCCGCTTGGCTGGAAACAAAAGTTGGCTTTCTCAGTAGCCATTTTACACCAACCCAGTATAGTTTTTTTAGATGAACCAACAGGTGGCGTTGACCCTGTTACCAGGCGTCAGTTTTGGGATCTTATTTATGAAGCAGCTGATAGCGGTATAACGGTATTTGTTACCACACACTATATGGACGAAGCCGAATACTGTAACAGAATTTCAATGATGGTTGACGGGTTAATCAAAGCACTTGACACACCAGCCAATTTAAAAAATCAATTTAATGCCGCCTCAATGGATGAAGTGTTCTTCCAGTTAGCCAGAGGGGCAAAAAGAAAAGCCGACTGATATGAACCAATTTTTAACTTTCGTAAAAAAGGAATTCTACCATGTATTTCGTGATAGAAAAACCTTGCTCCTGTTATTTGGTATGCCCATAGCCCAGATTATTCTGTTTGGCTTTGCGTTAACCAATGAAATAAAAAACTCAAATATTGTCGTTTGTGATTACGCTAAAGATGTAGCCTCACAACGCATTATTGAAAAGTTGGAAGCCTCTTCCAGTTTTGATATAGAAAGAACTGCTATGACATCTGGTCAGATCGAAGCAGCATTTGAGGAAGGCAAAGCAAAATTAGCTATCGTAATACCTGCAAATTTCAATAACGATCTTTTGCATTTCAATAAAGCTCAGATTCAAATCATAGCCGATGCCTCAGATCCTAACCTGGCTAATACGCTTACAAATTATGCCGCAAATATCATTCGGGGCTATCAGCAGGAATTACATCAGAATGCCGGACCTCCATTTCGTATAAATACAGAGGTAAGGATGATATATAATCCTGAATTAAAAGGTGCCACCAACTTTGTTCCAGGTGTAATGGCACTTGTTCTATTACTCGTTTGTGTGTTAATGACTTCTGTTTCTATCGTAAAGGAAAAAGAAACTGGTACAATGGAAGTACTACTGGTATCGCCTTTCAATCCTGTATTGGTGATTATAGCAAAGGCAGTCCCATATTTTCTACTATCTATTATCAACCTCACACTCATACTTATTCTAAGTGTATCGTTTATGGATATGCCATTAAACGGTAGCATTCTCTTACTCTATCTGGCAAGTTCATTACTCATCATTACCGCACTTTCTTTAGGCTTGTTAATTAGTAACAGTACCAGTTCGCAGCAGGAAGCTATGCTCATTTCCTTAATGGGGATGCTCGTTCCTACTATGATGATTACAGGTTTTCTGTTTCCACTGGAGAACATGCCTTGGCCATTACAGGTTGCTGCCAATATTGTCCCATCTAAGTGGTACTACATTGTGGTTAAAGACATCATGATAAAGGGCTTAGGTTTTAGTGCAGTTTGGAAAGAGCTGTTGATTTTGACGGGTATGACTTGTGTTTTATTGTTTATCAGTTTCAAAAAATTTAAAACCAGATTAGCATGAGAACATTAAAGTTTTTGTTACGAAAAGAATTCAGGCAAATCTTCAGGAATACTACAATTCTTAGAATGATCATTGCCATGCCCATCATTCAATTATTGGTAATGCCTTTAGCAGCAGATTTTGAGATTAAGAACATCAACATAGCTGTAATTGATCACGATAAAAGCACTTACTCAAGACAGCTGATAGATAAAATTATTGCATCCGGTTACTTTAAACTAACGGATTACAGTGAGTCGTATAATAGTTCTTTCAAGCAATTTGAAAAAGATAAGGCTGATTTGATGATTGAAATTCCAACTCGCTTTGAAACTGATTTAATCCGCAATAACACCAACAATTTATTCATTGCGGTAAATGCTATTAACGGCACAAAGGCCACAGTCGGAAGTGCTTATTTAAATAATATTATCAGCGATTACAACGGTGAAGTGCGTTTAAAGTGGAATACCCCTGCAAGATTTTCAGGAGTACCTACTATTGAAATAACCAGCTTAAATTGGTTCAATCCGTTTCTGAATTATCAGTTTTATATGGTGCCTGGCATTTTGGTTGTTTTAGTTACAATGGTGGGTGCCTATATGTGTGCTTTAAACATTGTAAAGGAAAAGGAAGTGGGTACCATTGAGCAGATTAATGTAACACCTATAAAGAAGGTTTATTTCATTTTAGGTAAGCTCATCCCTTTTTGGGTTATTGGCATGTTCGTGTTTTCTCTTGGTCTGTTTGGTGTAGCGAGGCTTGTCTATCAAATTGTGCCTTTGGGTTCCCTTGTAACATTATACCTGTTTCTTTCTATTTATCTAATTGCCTTGCTGGGTATAGGGTTATTAATTTCCACCTACTCCAATAATCAGCAACAGGCAATGTCCGTAGCTTTTTTCTTTATGATGATTTTTATGCTGATGAGTGGTTTATTCACCTCGGTAGATAGTATGCCGCAATGGGCAAAATGGATTGCCGCTTGTAACCCCGTGACTTATTTTATTGATGTAGTTCGTTTGGTGGTTCTGAAAGGCAGTTCAGTTGGTCAGATAAAAGCTCAGTTTATTGTAATTACCGGAATGGCTGTTTTCTTTAATAGCTGGGCCATATTAAACTATCGTAAAACTACCTAACAACTTATTTGACTATTCAACTTCATAAACGTTTTAACTCGCAATCATGAATAAATTAATTCTTTTGACGACACTATTAGTCGTTATCGTTTTCAACTACTCGTTCACTACACGTCAAAATCCTGATGCCATTATTGGCAAATGGTATTGCGAGGAATTAGACAAATCCACCTTTCAGGTTACCAAAGATGCCTCCGGAGTTTACAGTGCTTTGATTGTTAAGTCTGCCGACCCTTCTTTTGTGGGTAAAACAGCCATGAAGAATGTAAAATACATTGCGGCAAAAAACCACTGGGAGGGCACCATTATTTCTATAAAGCGTAAAAAAGAGTTAGACGGTGTTTTTACCCTACAAGCAAACGGTCAACTTAAAGTTATTGGTTCTGTATTTTTGATTTCTAAAACCTTTTTTTGGAAAAAATTAAAGTAAAAGACATAATTTTTTAATACTGAACTACTTCTTTATTACTTTCTACTTCTAATTGAAGGCTGCCGCAAACAGTGGATTGGCGATATGGCGGGATGAATAATATATTTTAAACTTTTTGTTTGCTATTAAGCTTCGGTTTCTGCAGACGAATAACGCCGAGGAGCAGAATAAACAATGAGCTTTTGTATCTTTAATCAGCAGCAGCACTTGGCGGACGGAACACAGAATACCGCCACATTGCCAATGCGTTTGCGTTATGTGCCATTTTAGCGAACACCCTCAACAATGACAGAACTTGAAAAATACATACAGACTTATCTTAATGGTTGGTGTCCCCACCAACCATACTCCGGGTTTCAATTCCTTCCCAGCAACGTCTCCCATACCCAATTGCTCAAAACCTGTAATTTGCTAAATGGGGACGTTGCGTGATGATCAGTAGTAACGCAATGTCCACAAAAACTCTTGTACTGTTCCTCAAGTGTATCTATTGGAAGAAGTTGCTGGGAAGAGGGATATATACACGGGTCATGAGAAGTAAAATAACTTTTTCCCCGGCGCTTACAAAAAACTTTTGATAGTAATTGATACCTTTATCTGGTGGTTTTTAGCATCACAAGCAACATTCCATGTTAAGATTTTCTTTCAGTTGGTGAAAACACCGACGATTAACCAAAACCTGAGTATAACCTTTAAATCAATTTACCATGAAATCTATGCTGTTTTTATTTGTGCTTTTGGAGGTTTCGTTCATAAGCAAAGCACAAATTTCATTGGAAACAGAAATCAAAGTACTGGAACAAAAAATTGTTACCGCCATTCTTAATAATGATACCAACAGTTTAAAACAACTATGGGCTGAAGAATATTTAGTAAACAACCCAAGAAACAATATTTCTCCCAACCGGGATGCTGTATTGCAAACGCAGAAAGCAGGCATGATCAATTACAGCCATTTTGA
This sequence comes from Lacibacter sp. MH-610, assembly GCF_045780045.1. Classification (NCBI taxonomy): domain Bacteria; kingdom Pseudomonadati; phylum Bacteroidota; class Chitinophagia; order Chitinophagales; family Chitinophagaceae; genus Lacibacter; species Lacibacter sp. MH-610. The sequence continues at coordinate 1,812,319 of NZ_CP116002.1, read as the reverse complement.
AAGAATAATTGAACAGATGCAATTTCAAAAAAACTTAGTCATTACCATGGGCTATGAAACATTTGTTTCAAGAAATGATATACCCGGAGCCAAAGCCGGTCAAATGTATAAACGCCGGTTCACCAATATCTGGATGCTGAATGATGGAAGATGGCAACAGATAGCAAGACATGCATCTATTATATGTGAGTAATCGACTACAACATAATTACATCTGCTGATTCGTTTGCAAACAGATAAAGAAGATCTATTGTCGTACCCTCTTTCCCAGCAACGTCTACCATTCCCAATTGCTCAAAACCTGTAAACTGCTAAATGGGGACGTTGCGTGATGATCAGTAGTAACGCAACGTCTCCAACAACATTTGTACTGTTCCTCAACTGTTTCTATTGGGAGAGGTTGCTACGAAGAAAATTTCAATTTCTTTCGGTTGGTGAAGACACCAACCGATAAAACAATCAACTCATTAAAATAATACCTGTATCCCATCATCCAATCATCTTCAACTGCACATAAAAAACAGTTCCCTTGCCGGTGGCGGTTTCAAACCAGATGCTGCCCTTCATCTGTTCTACAATGCCTTTGCACATTGCAAGACCCAGCCCTGTACCGCTGGTTTTAGTAGTAAAGTTGGGTTCAAAAATTTTATCACGAAGATCGGGTTCAATACCGCTTCCGTTATCTTTTACAGATACGGTTACGTTTTGTGCATCTGCATGTAAACGCACTTCAATAGTGGGTGTGTTACCGGCAGGTACAGATTCAATAGCATTGCGGATGAGATTGGTGAAAAGGCGGTTCATCTGTGTTTTATCGCCCAGCACCCAAACAGGTTGAGCAACGGGATGGAATACAATGTTTGTTTCATGGTTCATGGCAAACAAATCAATCACTGCCTGCAATGATTGCTGCAGGTTCAAACGCTCCAGTTGGGCATTACCGATATTGGCGAAATTGGAAAACTCTGATGCAATATTGCTGAGGTAATCAATCTGCTCTACCAGTGTTTGTGCTACATTCTGTGAAATTACTTTTGTATCTGCTGCATTATTATCAATGGCTTTTTGCAGGTATTGAATACTCAGCTTCATAGGCGTGAGCGGATTTTTAATTTCATGCGCTACCTGTCTGGCCATTTCACGCCAGGCACCTTCCCGTTCACTTTTTGCCAGCAGGGCCGCACTCGCTTCCAGTTGCTGCACCATACGGTTATATTCAGTAACCAGTTCCCCGATTTCATCATTCCGTTTCCATACAATGGCTTCGTTGGTTTTACCGAGTTTGATTTCTTTCATCTTATCGCTGATGAAACTGAAAGAAGCGGTAATACGGTTGGTTACAAAAAACGCTACCAGTCCGGCAATTAAAAATATAAATGCATTGAGGTTGATGAGTGTTACGAGGAAGCTGGAGATTTCCTGCCGCAGTTCGTTCTGCGAAGTAAAGTAAGGAATGTTTACATACGCATAGGAACGTCCTTCATTATCACGCACCGGCACATAAATACTCATATAACTGCGGCTGCCTACTTTTTCTGTTTGAATACTCTGCACCAGCATTTCTTTTGCGAGTTGATAATAGGCCAAAGGATCCATACGCCGGCTGAGCAATCCTTTGTTGTAATAATAAGGTTGTGATGAAATACGCAGCAACCCCGTGGGATCATACACATTTACATCCACACCATGTATTTCTGAAATACGGTTTACTTTGGCCTGCAACTCTCCTGCTGCCACTTCATCATATACTTTCAGTACATCATCAAACACCGCATGGGCATTGAGCGCTTCTTCCACTTCGCTCCGCATAATTTCAATGGTGCGGCTCAGACGCTCCCTGTTAGTACGGTTGTGCCGGTTAATAAAAAAGAAGATGGTGGATACACCAATTACAAAGAAGGATATAATACTGATGGCTGAAATAGTAGTATGTACCTGTGAGCGGAAATTGAGCTGCAGCCATTGTGCCGGTTTTCTTTTTTCCGAACGCATGCGCCATACATATTGAGCAAACCGATATGCACCCCACATGAGCAGGAATACAAGAAACAGATAGGCAAAGAGTGTAATGGCCTGTAAGGTTTCCTGTTCTTTTTTTACAACTACCACTGCACGGTCAGGCGAAGCGATGTACCAGAGTTCTGAATGTCCGTTTAATTCATGATCATGAAAACCTGAAGGGGAAGTATGATCTTTTGGCAAATGAATGGGAAACGGATAATCATTAAAACTGCTGATGAGTTCTTCGTTTTTGTAAATGGCGTAGGCATAAGCCGGTGAATACTCCCTTTGCAGATTAAAGGTTTTAGAAAACAGCTCCGGGTAAAATTTATCACCGGTGTAGCGGCGTGGTCTTGAAAGAATAAACACTGAGCCCTTTACCTGGAACGAAGTTGTGTCTCTTACTTCACGACGAGCCAGGTAATAAAACTTATCAAAGGATTCTTCATAGTAACGCCAATCACTGTTGCCCAGCGGCTGACTTTGCAGGTTGTAAATAGTATTGAGTGCATTGAAAGAAGCAGAATCATCATTAAAGAGTGGCTGCTCATTTTCATCAAATGTAAAAATGCGTGTATCAAACTTGTTGAGATAACCGGAGAAATGCTCTCCTATCAAACTGTCTTTGAGGTATTGATTGGTACCCTGCACCCTGAAACGCTGAAAGTTGGTTTGTAAAAAATCAGGACGGAAATTATTCAAAGCTATACTCAACAGGTTATCCGCAGAAGGATCTGTTTGCAGGCTGAGTTTTTCGGCCATACGTTTCCGGTCGGCCCATTCTTTTTCACGGTTTTCAGCCAATAATAACACGGTGAGCGAAACAGAAAACAGCAACAACCAGAATAAAGAAATACCACTGGCGGGTACTTTCTGAAAAATGACATGTTTAAAAGATAACAGTGTGCTTACGGCCAGCAACCACACCAGCAATACAAAGTTGAACAGCACATTACCGGTATCAATGGTAAGTGTTAAATAAATGAAGGCGGTGATAATAAGCAATAATACCTGTGTAATCCATTGACGGGCTGTTTGCAATTGCAGCAGTGCTGTAAGCCATTGTGCCACCAGGTAATAACAGAGCGATAAACATCCAAGAATAAAGAAACCAATAAAACTATAACCGGAAAGACTGAAGAAATTGGTTACATCAAATGATATCTGGGAATCTGCAACGAGACTGCGTATCAAAGTTCCGAACAAAACGGTAACAAGGTAAAGCGCCGCAGCCGGCAACAATCCTGCGAGGTACACATTGGAATGTATTTTAAAAAGTCCCTTACCGGGTGAATAACGCCATGCAAATGCCAGCAACCAAAGCAATAAAATCATATTCACCAGGTAATCACCCAACGAACGAAGTACCGCATTGGAACCATAGATGGAAGGATCAAATAATTCAAACTGCCGCCACTCCACCGGTATGGGCAACCAGTAACTGAGTAGTCGCAAGCCGCCGATGATGAACACCAGGAAAAGAAAACCTGCTGTAAATGATTTTTTTATTGCCAACTGCACCGCTACTTTATGAATAAGTAAGAGCATGCAAAGCATGGCCAGCAGCCGCAGCACAATCGTAAGGGTGCTTAAAGGTTGCGGTACATTCTGTTTTTCTGTAAGCCAGAATAAGGTTTCATCTTTTTTGTTTGTAATCGCCAGTTTGGAAACGGCGGTATCACTTACATTGTAATATGCTTCGATGGAAGGCAGATACGTAAAGCTGTTATTGAGATCGTTAGTGGTTACAAAGTACTCCCACTTTACCGGTATTAATGCCAGTACTGCTATGTTTTGATTGGTGGAAGTGGTAATGGTGCGGCGGCTGATAACATAATAACCATTGATGAGTTTTTGAAACCATTGCCCGTCTTCATGCAGCCAAAGTGATAATGTGGGTTGAATGATTTGTGTGTTCCAAACTTTCAACTCCGGACCATCGGGTGTGATCTGTGCCAGGAAAATAAAATAATCTTTCTCTGCTACGGTTTGAAATTCCTGTTTGGAAACTTTGAGGTTATAAAGCCGCTCCACAAAAACTTTATCTGTGAGCAAACGTTCAAAATCTGTTTCTCTTGACTGAATAGTATTTTCCAGCGCCTTACGTACCTGCCCCGGCGATGAAGTGTAAGACCAATAGTATTGAAATAAAAAAGAAAAAGTAAGCAACCACGCTCCCAGGATAAAGAGATAGGCGTTTTTATACAGGAACGTCCGTATGGTGGATGGTTGGGTCAAAATCAGGAGGCCGGTTCTTCTTTGTTTAAATGTTTAATGCGGTTCCAGATAGCATCCATTTCTTCCAGCGTCATTTGATGCAGTTGTTTTCCTTCGCTCAATGCTACCTGTTCCATGCGTTGAAAACGGGTGATGAATTTTTTATTGGTTCGTTCCAGCGCAAGATCTGCATCCACCTGCAAAAACCGTGCATAATTGATGAGTGAGAAGAACACATCGCCCATTTCATCTTCCATTTTATCAGCATCTCCTGCGGCCACTACTTCTTTTAACTCCTGCAGCTCTTCTGTAATTTTATCAAACACCTGTTCTTTATGATCCCATTCAAAGCCCACCCGTTTTGCTTTTTCCTGGATGCGGATGGCTTTTACCATAGATGGAAGTGAAACAGGTACTCCCTGCAGCACCGAAGTTTTTCCTTCTTTCATCTTCAGTTTCTCCCAGTTACGTTTTACTTCTTCTTCATCCTGCACTTTTACTTCGCCATAGATATGCGGGTGACGGGCCACCAGTTTATCACAAATTCCATGGATCATTTCATCAATGCTGAACTGTTGCTGTTCGGCACCAATGCGTGAGTAAAAAACAATGTGCAGCAGTAAATCGCCCAGCTCCTCTTTGATCTGTTGCCAGTTGTTGTTATCAATAGCATCGGCCAGTTCATAAGTTTCCTCAATGGTAAGCGGCCGCAGTGTTTGGATGGTTTGTTTTTTATCCCAGGGGCATTGCTCCCTCAACTCTTCCATAATCTGAACAAGACGTAAAAAAGCAATACTGATATTTTGTTGATTCATTGATTAAACATTGAAAATAGTGTAAGAAAATAAGCCTACGCTTAAAAGTGCAAAAAGTATAACAGTAAAAAATAACAGGATAAAATACTTGAGTATGGTTTTAGCCCTGCCCTGTGCATACAAACGACGCATGGCTTTGTACAGGTAGATATACATGTAGAATCCGATAATCAAACTGATAAGAGTTCCCGGCCACCATGCAGCAGCGGCTTCTATTTCATTACTTGTAAACAGGAACAAAAGCATGATGAAATAAAACACATACAGATGAATGGTAAAAATGATATGTGTTACATAAAAAAAGCGTTTGTGCCGTATGTAGAGCAGGAACAGAAAGAAAGCAAACACCGGTAATGAAATAAATAACACTTTGGGTATGGAGTGCAGTGTTTTATCTTTTACATCTTTATTAAAAGCTTTTAAGTCGCCCTTGTATTTTTCATTTACAACAATAATGCGTTTGTTCATGAGTCGCTCTAACCAGTTATCTCTTTTTTCTTCAGTCAACGCCTGTTGAGCAGAATCGTATTCAGCAATGGTTTGGTATGTCTTATCAGTTATGCCCAGCATACCGGTAGTTGCTGAATCCTCTTTGCCGGAAGCTTTTTCAGTTTTTGTTCCGAACACTTTGTAAACTGCGGCTGAGTCTTCCGCTGTTTTTGCATCCTTCAAACCTTCTTCCAGCAATCTTTTATTACTGAAGTTGACAGCAGGAATTTTTGTACTGCTGCTGTCCGCATCTTGATTTATACGTATTGGGCTTTTTGTTTTTTCTGAAAAGAAGCTGAAAAACAGGATAAAGAAAAATGCAGATGCAAATACATACATACGCACCGGGTTCATATAAGAAGCACGGCGGCCCCGTTCATACTCCAGCGTTAACAATCCCGGTTTGAATAAAAGATAGCGGAGTGAAGAAATAAACTTGCCTTCAAAATGCGTGATATCATTGAAAAAATGAACTATCAGCTCCCATACCGTTTCCTTGGGCTCAATATTATGCTGGCCACATACATGACAGTAAGGGCCAAAAACCCTTGCATTACAGTTTAAGCACAGTTTTTCTTTCCGTTCTTTTCCGTGCGACATTTCTTTTTTAAGTTTTGCTAAAAATATAAAGAAAGCTTCATACGTTTCATTTAGCAGGAATATCTTTGATCTAATTCAGCACACATGTTACAAAAAATCCTTTATCTGCTTTTTTTATTCCCAATTGCCGCCCACAGCCAGTTTTACTATAAAGACCAGGTGAGCCTGCAGCAAACTACTGAACTGCAGCAGCAATACAAAGCACAGAAAATACGTAAGGTGATCCTCAATTCCTTCAGTCCGCAAGGAGAACCCACACCTGACTTTGTTTGTTTCCAGGAAGTTTCACCCACTTTCAATATCATTAAAACCTATACACAATCTGCTGCTTCCATGCAGAGTGTGCTGGTAAGCCAGTTTAACCCAAAGATGCAACTCATAAGGAGCAGCGACAGCAGCAACAGTTCGCTTTCTGTTACAACTTATACTTACAATGAAAAAGGACAGCTCACAGAGTTAACAGTAACCACACAGAGCTATGCTTACAAACAAAGCGAAACGGAGAAACACAACTGGATATATGACGCTGAAGGAAGAATACAGCAAATGTTCCGCATCCGTAATAATGATACTCTGAGAGTACAATTTAAGTGTGATGAAAACAATCAGCCTATAGAAGAAGAGTGGTTTAACAGTAGCGGTGTAAGCACTGCCTTGTACTACTATTATTACGACAACAAACGCTTAACAGATATTGTAAAGTTTAATGACCGGGCTAAAAAATTATTACCTGAATCTGTTTTTGAATACAATCCATCAGGCCAATTACAGCAGATGCTTACAGTACAACCGGGCAGCAGTAATTACCTGGTGTGGAGATACAGCTATAACCAGCAGGGATTAAAGGAGAAAGAAAGCTGTTATGACAAACAAAAAAGACTGCTGGGTTATGTTACTTACCGGTATCAATAAAAAAAGTTCAAATTGATTTTGGGAGATTAATATTGCTTCTTTACATTTGCACCCCACAAGTTCTTAAACAAGCGGAAGTAGCTCATTTGGTAGAGCACGACCTTGCCAAGGTCGGGGTGGCCGGTTCGAGCCCGGTCTTCCGCTCAAATCCCGCTCTACAGCGGGATTTTTTTTCACCAAACGGTGGGCCCCGATGGTGGAATTATTGGTAGACACGTCACGCCTTAATGCGTGATGGCCAGCAATGGCCGTAATGGTCCAATTCCTTTTTGGAGTACAAGTAGTTCTTATATAAAAATATTGCCCCGGTGGTGGAATTGGTAGACACGCAGGACTTAAAATCCTGTGGCCAGCAATGGCCGTAACGGTTCAACTCCGTTCCGGGGCACAGAATAAGCGACTTTGGTCGCTTTTTTTGTTTTATATGGTTTATGTACAAGCATAAAAAAACCGCCTCACGGCGGTTCTTACTATATAGCAATAAATTTTATTTATACTTCGGGTTGTACTCCGTGCTGGAAGGCACTTCTACATTCGGCTTTCCTTTGTAACGATAGCTGTACAGTTTATAACAGCCGCCCATAACAAACGCAACAATACAAAAGAGCTGCACATAAAATAAAAAACGGGAAGATACTACCCAGTTGCGGGTGAAATCATTTTTTTTGTTGTCCATTACTTCCTGTGACATGTGATCGGTTTTTTACTTTGCAAATGTAAGGGTTGCGGGCTTTTATTGATTTATTTTGTTTTCACAATTTCCAAAAAAGTTTTTCTTCCCTTCACAAAATATTGCCAGATAATACTTCCGCTATACCAACCTTTTAAAACGGGCTGATCTGCTTTATAGCGATGCCCTTTCAGAAACAACCATTTTATATAAGAAAGATGAGCACTTGCCACGCCCCTGAAATATAACGGATAACCCAGCAGCAATTCTTTCAAGGCAGAAACAGCATCGAGCCCCAGCCGAACCGGTATCTTCCAGATCAACTGTGTAAGCGGCAGATTTTTAGTAAGCATGATGAGGTTGTTGCGGAAATTGAAATACACTTTCCGTTCGCTGCCATTGGGCAATGTGCCGCCGCCTACATGGTACACGGTACTTTGCGGACATACATAGATGTCATAACCAAGGCGCTGCAAACGCCAGCACAGATCAATTTCTTCCATATGCGCAAAGAAGTATTCATCAAACCCCTTGGCCTCATGGTAGCAGTGAGCCCTCACAAAAAAAGCAGCACCGCTTGCCCAGAAAACAGGAGCCGCATCATTAAACTGCCCCTCATCGGTTTCCAGCACATCAAACAAACGTCCTCTTGAAAAGGGGTAACCCAAGGCATCCATCCAACCGCCGGAAGCACCTGCATATTCAAACTTTGTCTTGTCGTGCCAGGAAAGGAGTTTGGGTTGACAGGCTGCAATGCGGGCATCTTGCTCCATTAAGGCGATTACCGGTTCAATCCAACCCGGTGTTACTTCCACATCGGAGTTAAGTAAGATGTAGTAATCAGCTTCTATCTGCTGCAGAAAAAAATTATAGCCTTTGGCAAAGCCATAATTCATGGTTGATGTAAGAATCTCAACTGATGGGAACTCCTTCCGTAACAATTCTAAAGAACCATCGGTGGAAGCATTATCAGCTACAATAATCCTTTTGTTGGCATAGGTGGAAGCCAGAACAGACGGCAGAAACTGCTTTAAATAAGCTTCGCCGTTCCAGTTTAAAATCACAATTGCAACAGAAGGTTGACGCAAGGGTTTTAAAAATTTGCTCAAAAATAGTTGTTGGCTGCTAATCCTTCCTATTTTTAAATATGCTTGGTGAATTTTTTAACTGGCGCAGTTTACTGGCAGTAATTGCCATAGCCATTGTAAGCGGTACTGTTTTTTATTCCAACTACCTCGGCCGGAAGATAGCCCGTGAAGAACGGCAGAAAGTGGAAGAATGGGTGGAAGCCAGCAATGCTTTACTGAGTGCAACTGCAGGCGACACCAGGCTGCCGTTTAAAATTATCCAGGATAATGATGATGTGCCAGTTATCTGGACCAATGAGCAGGACAGTATTGTGCAATACATCAACCTGGACTCTCAGAAGATTGCCATTGATACCGGGTATGTTCGCAAAAAACTGGATGAGTTCCGGGCCATCAACGATCCTATTAAGTGGACAGACCCTTACGATTCCACCCGTTTCAATCTCTACTATTTCGGTCATACCCGTTTGCTTAATGAAGTGCGTTATTATCCACTGGTTCAGCTCTTAATTGTGGCGCTCTTTATCATCATCACACTCTTGGCCCTGCAAAGCCGCAACCGTTCTGTACAAAACATGCTGTGGACGGGTATGGCCAAGGAAACCGCCCATCAACTCGGCACACCCGTGAGCAGTATGCAGGGCTGGGTGGAAATGCTGAAAGAACAAGAAGGGGCCGGACAGATTGCGGCCGAAATGGAAAAAGATGTAGAGCGGCTGAAACTGGTGAGTGACCGTTTTGGAAAGATCGGCTCTGTACCACAACTGGAGCCGCATAACACAGTAGAACAGGTACAGCGGATGGTGGATTATGTAAAGAAAAGAGCCGCCGGAAAAGTGCAGTTTCATTTTATACATGAACGTGATGCGATGGTAGCCCCGCTTTCTCCTCCCCTGTTTGACTGGGTAATAGAAAATTTATTGAAGAATGCACTGGATGCCATGGATGGCAACGGCAGCATTACTGTTACTTTAAAAGAGGAAGCGGGCAAAGTGTTGATTGATGTGGCGGATACAGGCAAAGGAATTGCTTCACAAAACATCAACCGTGTATTTAAGCCGGGCTTTACCACCAAAAAACGTGGCTGGGGATTAGGACTGAGTCTGAGCAAACGTATCATTGAACAATATCACAAGGGCAAATTGTTTGTAAAACATTCTGAAGTGGGTAAAGGCACAACGTTCAGGATAGAATTGAAAAAATAAGCTGCAAGGTATTAGCTGTGAGCCACGGGTTGGTTTTTTATTTTTCATTCTACATTTTTCATTTTACATTTGCACCCCTCCAATTGCCCGGGTGTTGAAATTGGTAGACAAGCCACTTTGAGGTGGTGGTGCCCGAAAGGGCGTGCTGGTTCGAATCCAGTCCCGGGCACGATAAAACCGATTCATATGAATCGGTTTTTTGTTTTCCTGCCATAAACTTCTTTAACCACTACCTTTTCCGTATAAATATTTCATTGAAACTTATACTACTATGTAAAATGACCGACACCTGATGTTATACCGGCCTGCTTACTTTGTTCCATCAAATTCAATTTTATGGATACAAGCAGAAAAATCAATCGCCTGAATTTTGTTGTGAAAACAAAAGAACGCCGGGAAAAAATCATCAATGTCCTCATAGCTACCATCTTTGTCATCCTTTGTTTATTTGTAACCGCCAATACACAGGCGCAAAAAAGTACAAAGTATTTTAATAATCTGGATGCAAACGGTGTTATCCTTGATGGATATGATGCCGTAGCCTTTTTTACTGATAATAAACCTGTAAAAGGTGACCCGAAATTTACGTTTACCTATCATGATGCCAAATATCAATTTGCTTCACAGGAACACCTGGAACTGTTCAAAACCAATCCTGAAAAATATGTACCCCAGTTTGGTGGTTGGTGTGCCTACGCTGTGTCACTGGGTCGCATCGCTCCTATTGATGTCAACAATTTCTCTATTGTGGGTGGACGTTTATTTATACAACACAATCAGCGTGCAGTAAACGGATGGAACAAAGATGTACCGGGCAATATTGTAAAAGCAGATAAATACTGGCCCGATGTAGCAGCACATAACGGCAAACAAATTACAACTGACGAAGAAAAGGGGTTCTATAACAACATCAACGATGATGGGGTCATCATGGGTGGTTATGACCCTGTTGCTTATTTTACTGACAAGAAACCTATCAAAGGCTCATCCCAATTTTCAGCACGCTACAACGGAGCTACTTATTATTTCACATCACAGGAACATGCTGACATGTTTAAAGAGCATCCGGAAATGTTTGCTCCCTTATACGGCTCCTTTTGCGGGTATGCGATGGCATTTGCCAGGAGAAGACCGGTAAATCCTGAGTATTGGAATATTGTTGATGGTCACTTAATTCTTCAGCACTCAAAGGGTGCATGGGATTTATTTAACAAAGACATTCCCAAATTCAAATCGCAGGCTGATGTGCAGTGGCCACCCATTCAAAAAGAAAATGCAGGTAAAAAAGTAAAATACGATAAGCCTGTTTAACTATTAACTTCTTAACAACATCACATGAAAAAGAATATTCTGATTGCAATAGCACTTTTTACTGTAACACTTGCAAAAGCACAGGTAATCAGTCAATCAACAATTACACTGGAAGCAGCTAAGAAAATTGTAGCCGAAGCAGTGAAATATGCAAAATCTGTAAATGCCCCCGGAGGCGCCATTGCTGTAGTGGATAATGGGGGTCATCTTATTTACCTGGAAAGACTGGATGGAACCTTTGCAGCCGCCAGTGAAGTAGCTACCAAAAAAGCAAACACTTCTGCCCTGTTTAAAGCACCGTCTTCCCGGTTAGAAAACGCTATCAATGGTGGCAGAGGTGCATTGATAACTGTGGGTCATACATTTTTGCAAGGCGGTATTCCCATTATATTCAATGGACAGGTGATTGGTGCCATTGGAGTAAGTGGCAGTGCCAGTGCACAACAGGATGAAGATATTGCCAATGCAGGCAGTAAAGCACAAATACAATAACCATGAGCAGAATATATAAAATCATTCGCTTCCAGATCATCCTCTTTTTTCTGCTGCTATTAGCAATTGCTTTGTTTGCACAGGAAACAAGACAACTGGCTGTTGATAAACCGCAGGCAATTGCAGATTTAAAAACAGCAGAAGGTGCAGCAATCCTTAATGCAAGATGGTTTGTACAAAATGCACATATAGTGAATGCCGATTTCAAAACACCCGGCCCCGGAACCAATGGCGATCAACTGCCATTGTATCCAACCGGTACTGCCATTAAAACGCATCAACTGCATCCCCAAATAGGAGCAGCTGATTTTGATAAAGCATTTAAAGCAATACCACCAACAGAATTGGAAAGAAGACAGGGAACAGGTCTTTTATCATTCGTGTGGTATAAAGTAGATCTCACTATTCCTGCTACGATCGGAAGGCTGAATACCACAGGTACTACTGCTGTATTTGAAATTGTGATGGATGATTACAGTGAAATATGGGTGAATGGAAAACAAATGCAGGGCTTTGGCCAAAATGGAAATGGTGTCATCAGCGGTTACAATACAAGAAACCGTGTGATACTTACAAACAATGCAAAAGCAGGCGATCAATTCTCCATAGCAATTCTCGGTATTAACGGAACAATGGGGAAACTGCCGGATAATTATATATGGGTACGCAATGCGGTTGTTGATTTTTATAAAGATGGTTTGCCGGTAAATAAATCATGGGCTGATGACGGAAAAATATTTGCGATTGATGAAAAGCTCCATACAATTATTGCGCCCGGCACAAAGGTTGAAAAGATTGCAGATGGATTTTCATTTACGGAAGGTCCTGTTTGGCATCCTGATGGCTACTTATTGTTCAGCGACCCGAACACCAATGCCATTTATCGTTACAATCCAAAGAATCATAATGTAACGGTGTACATGAGTCACAGCGGATTTACAGGTGCTGATATTGGCGAATATGGTCAGCCGGGAAGTAACGGATTGGCAATTGATAAAGAAGGAAGATTGATTATTGACCAGCATGGAAACAGAAGAGTGATCCGTATTGAAAAGAAAGGGCCTGTTACAGTACTTGCAGATAAAATTGATGGCAAACGTTTTAATAGTCCCAATGATTTAGTGCTGAAAAGTGATGGCAGCATATATTTTACTGATCCTCCTTATGGATTGCCCGGTTTCTTCAATGATAAAAACAAAGAACTGGATTACCAGGGTGTGTTTCTCATAAAAAACGGAAAGGTATCAGTAGTTGCAAAAGATTGCGGAGGACCAAACGGTATTGCATTTTCGCCTGATGAAAAATATTTATATGTGGGCAACTGGGATATTCGGGATGTGCATCATACCAAAACTGTTTGGCGCTATGAAGTACAGGCAGATGGCACATTAAAGAATGGAAAAATATTTTTCGACTGGAATCTTACGGAAGATGATGAAGCCATTGACGGCATCAAAGTAGATAAGGAAGGGAATCTGTTTGTATCAGCACCCGGCGGTGTTTGGATTTTATCGACCGAGGCAAAATTACTCGGCAAAATTGTTACGCCTGAACGTGCAGCTAATATGGCCTGGGGCGATGATGGAAAAACATTGTACCTCACCACCCATACCAGCTTGCATAAACTAAGGGTGTTAACAGGTGGAAAATTCAGTTGGGAGTAAGTTGAGAGTGTTGGAGCTCCGCCAAAAGCGGAGCTATTTTTTAATTTAAGTTTTATATCTATGTCTAAAAAGAAAATAGCCATTATTACAGGTGCCACAGGCAATCTTGGACTGGCAGTAACAAAAAAATTTATCGCTGAAGGATATAAAGTAATTGGTACAGCTGTACCCGATGATGCTACGCCTATGAACTTTCACGAAGATGAATTTGAAAAAGTGGTAGTGGACCTGCTCAATGAAGAAGCTGCAGCGGAGTTCATTGCTTCAGTAATTAAGAAGCATGGTACTATTGATACAACAGTTCTAACAGTTGGCGGATTTGCAATGGGACGTATCAGTGAAACTTCCTCCGGCGATTTAATGAAACAATACAAACTCAATTTTGAAACTACATATCATATTGCCCGGCCGGTGTTTGTACAAATGATGAAGCAGAACAAGGGCAGAATGTTTTTTATTGGAGCAAGACCGGGTTTATCTGCAGTTCAGAGTGAAAACATGACAGCCTATGGTTTTGCCAAATCTTTAGTGGTTCGGCTGGCGGAGTTAATAAATATTGAAGCCAGAGGAAAAAATGTAGTAGCAAGTGTAGTTATACCAAGTACGATTGACACTCCACAAAACCGCAAGGCGATGCCGGAAGCTGACTTCAACAATTGGGTGAAACCGGAAGACATTGCCAATATTATTTATTATCACAGTACAGACGAAGCCCATGCCTTAAGAGAAACAATTATTAAGGTGTATAACAATTGTTAATCCTTTTCACCACAAATGAATAAATCAAAACCGTGCAACAAATCAACCGGCTTTGGATAGTATTAATTCTTCTTTTTCATAGCACAGGTTATTCTCAAACTACAGCAACGTCGTGCATCAACAAATCCAAACCACGTTATCTTCTTCCCTATCCTGCCGGCAATAGTTATTTTCTCTTGCAGGGGAACTGTGGCAGGCATAGCCATTTTGAACATCAGCAATTTGCCTATGATTTTCGCATGCCCGTAGGTTCCATCGTTACAGCAATGCGCTCCGGCAGGGTAGTCAACGTAAAAGAACAATTTCATGATCATACCAATAACAGCGACTCTCTCAACTTCCTGATCATTTTACATGACGACTCTACAGCTGCCCGTTACCTGCATCTTACTTTCCAGGGTGTTTTGGTTGAAAAAGGTGATTATGTTCAGGCAGGTGATACGATTGCACTGAGCGGTAATACAGGTATAAGTACAGAACCGCATCTGCATGTAGACATCACAGGCTATTGCACAAAAGCACCCTGCCAAACACTACCCTTTTCATTTATTAACAGTAATAATCCTGTTCCTATACAGGGCAGAACCTACCAGGCTTATAAAATAAAGAGATGGCAATTAAGGTAAATGTTGCCTATGTAATGCAGCTTACATTTTAAGCTGCTATAAACCCTAAGTTTGAGTTATAATTATTTTTACTACCATGAATCAAGGTTCTACTATACTTTATCAAAAAAAGATTCTGATTACTGCTGGCCCCACAAGAGAAGCGATTGATCCGGTACGCTATATCAGCAATCACTCCTCCGGAAAAATGGGATATGCCCTTGCACAGGAATTTCTTAGCAGAGGGGCGCAGGTTGTACTGGTAACAGGCCCCGTTTGTATTGAATTGCATCATGAGCATTTAAAGATCATCCGGGTGCAATCAGCCAATGAAATGTATATAGACTGTTGTCGCTATTTTGAAGAAACGGATGTTGCAGTTTTTGCTGCTGCAGTTGCTGACTATCGACCCGAAGCAGCAGCTTTACAAAAAATCAAAAAGAATGATGAATCATTCATGATCAAAATGGTAAAGAATGTAGATATAGCGTTTGAGTTTGGGCAAATCAAACAACCTCACCAGGTTTCTGTTGGCTTTGCCCTTGAAACCAATGATGAAGAAAAACATGCTTTATCGAAATTGAAGAAAAAGAATTTTGACATAGTGGTACTCAATTCTATGAACGATGCACAGGCGGGCTTTGGATTTGACACCAATAAAATTTCGATTATCCAGGATGATTTATCAGTTACTGAATTTCCGTTGAAATCGAAAAAGGAGGTGGCGGTTGATATTGTTGATGCTGCAGCAAAGAGGCTGCTTAAAAAACAACAACTGCTGACCCGGTAAACCAAACAACTTTTGATTAAAGAGGTTTACAATAAATCAATTCATCATTTTCTTTAAACCAACTCAAGCCACCTGTACGTTGCAGTTTTGTTTTTGTGTTGATATATAATACAACCCAATCATTATACTGCATAGCTTTTGCATGAAGCTTTACGGGGTCTGCCACATAGTCTTTTACAAAATCATTTACAGGGTTGCCGTTTTCATCAAGCAATAAATAATATAATGGGCCACCTTCACGCTGACGAACGTATAAAACCGGGCTGATGCCGCCTGCAATACAACGAATGGCACAATCTTTATGCGGCTTTCCCCTGCCGGGCTTCATTACACCAAAATAACATTTGGGGTCTAATATTTCACCAATCAAATCAACCGTACCCAAATCTTTTACAACATTTTTCAAAGACGATTCCGTTTTTTTCACTTTCACCAACGGCGCATCGTACTTATCAATTTGCAAAATTGCTTTCCCGTCACTGTAAATCAAAGTTCCTTTTAATGTTAGCTGATGTTGATGAAAACGAAAACCCTTTTGCTTTTCCAGTTCGTCAATAATCCCCTGCGCACCAAATTTACCGTAACCTACCAGTGGCATTGTAATAAACTCCTGTTTTCCGTTAGCATCTGTTTTTGAAAATACTTTTAAAGAAGGAACAGGATATTGTTGATAAATCCCTGAAACCTCTGTAAGCATTCCGTATTCAAATACTGATGTTGAAAATTTTCGCTGCTGTAATGCGAGTATAATACCAAGAGTAATTACGAGCAGACCAATTACTAACAATATCTTTTTTATATGCTTTGCAAAACTTTGCGGAGCTGTCGGCATCCAGCCTATATAAAATTCATCATTCATCTTCAACTGTTTTAAATAAAATCCGGTTACTAAAGTGTTGCTCCTTCCTGCTCCGTACCTTCTGCAAACGGATTGGGATTGAGCCATACTTTGTTATCCTTTACCTTCACAGCATAAGTGCTTACTTTTTCTTTAAATGGCGGCGGCGATTGCCCGTTTTGCGGCAGGTATTGATACCCATGCCATGGACAGGTAATACATCCGTCAATAATTTTTCCTTCGCCTAAAGGGCCACCCTGGTGCTTGCACAAATTATGAACAGCATACAATTTATTTTCATGACGATACACCGCAATACGCTCTTCATTAATACAGAATATTTTTGCCCTGCTGTTTTCAATTTCATGCGCTTCACATACATATACAAATCCGTTTTGCGTCATGGTGTATTTCATGCCGTCAATCTTTCGCTCTTTCCATGCTGCCAGCAAATGAAGGATGATTAATGAGGCAGTACCGATGAATAAAATCCAGACGAATACCGGATTTTTTTCTAACTGAATCACACCCAGCATTACATGCATTACTACCAGTGCATAAGCTGCATAGACCATCATGTGCAAGGACTTCCAAACCATGGGTGATAAATTATGCAACCAGAAATCATGACTGGTGATAGCCATCAGGAAAAGAATTATAAGTGCAAGTAAACCCAGCAACTGAAAGGGAAAAGCAGGCACACTGCCAAAGTTAGTATTTGACGTAAGCACAGAAACAACCGGGTTAACATTACCTAATCCATGAAACTGAAAAATGCTGAAGATGCCATGCACAGCTGCCAAACAAAACATAGTAACACCTAAATGCCGCCTGTTGTACAGAAAAGGAAGAAACTTTTTATTCAATCTTGTTAACGGACCAATAGACAGGATTGCATGCAGCAATAATAAGGCCAGTGTAGAAGTACTGCGGATGAGTAATGTTTCAAACGTAACCTCACTGTTAAATAAAAGCGTAAGTGCTGAAAACAAAACAAGATAGCTGATGCAAAACAATGCAATGAAGAAGTCATATAATTTCTTTTGCCGGTTCCATCCCACGGCTGCATATGCGGTACTCATAATGAAATATTGATGGTATCAATTACCTGTTCATGAATAAAATCATACAATTGCAGCTGCAACCTGCCGGTTGAATCCTTTCGCTCAAGTGGAAAACGGTAATGACCCCGTGCTTCTATCCGTCCGATTAAATGTTGCTCACCGTTTTCACGCACCTGGTACACCACAGCAGAAGGAATACGTAATGAAACTTTACTCCACCACTCCAGTTGCAAATGCCCCTGCTTATCAGTTTGAAGCTCTATTTCATAATGAGGCCGCTGAATGGTTCTTAAAACTACAGGCAAAGCGGGAGGTTGTGAACTCACAATAGCTTTTACCGGCTCTAATGAGGGTATCAGCAACCATGATATAATTACCAGGAAAGGAATCAACACGGCCAGTACCATCCATACAATGCGATGACGTTTACGCAGCTGCCTGTTCATTTTTTGGGGCTTTATAAATTTTTATCCATTGGCGAAGCAATATGGGCCAAAACACTATAACGCCGGGAATAATGATAATGTAAAATCCAAAACTGCTTCCCTTTACTCCTTCATCTACCATCTTTATACCTTTTGAATAATAAAAGGGCAGAAAGCAAATGCCAACCATAAGATACCCGGCTATGACCGCTAACAACCATATAACTGCCATACAAATACTTTACACAAAGAGAGCATAACAACAGCAATGATGCTGTCGCCTGTAAGACGTAATTGAAGAGAATGTGAACGCTTAAATATTGAGTATGCTGTTCCAGCCATTAAATCCATCAGGTTCCCGAACGGGATTTTCAACATCTTCCACCCACATTTTGTCATCAATCAGAAATTTATACGTGTAAGTTCCTTTGGGAGGAAGGGGAATTTGAATTTTCCAGTTGCCGTTAGCATGAGGCTCCATTAACAAAACATCCTGCGCCCAGTAATTAAAACTACCTGCTAGGGAAATCTGGTGTGCACAGTTATTCTGTATATGAAATTCAACCATGCGTTTGTTGCGATTGATATAAGGTGATGCATGCTCTTTCATAAACACCTCCCGGTTTAAAATTTGAAATAATGCTTTGCGGGGACGGATATAACCATAGCCCTGTTTTTCAATTTGTATAGCGGGCAGGCGTTTTGCAGTACTGAATAATACTTTCCTGATGCTGAATACATCCAGTGCCGGGTTAGCCTGTAACATTTGTGCTGCCACGGCACTTGCCAACGGCGCTGCAAATGAAGTACCATCCACATGCATGTACTTTGCCGAAAAATATTTTGTTTGCTGAATCCGATCTGTAAGTAACTTCCTCTTAAAAGTTATATCCATTTTTGAAGCTTCCGGCAAAATCCAGGTACATTTTTTTTGCACATCAGCCCACTGATGTTCAAGTTCTTCATCTGTTAGCATCATTGCCCTGTGCAGGCATTCCGCTTCGTTAGCCTGCTCTGTTCCCGGAAGTATAGGAGCTGCAATCCAAACGGCATTGGCCACCAGTTCCGGTTTAAACAATCCATCAATGGTAGCGCCGTACGATGAGTGATAAGAAAACAGTTCGTCATCGAGCCTGTTAAGGTCATCAATGCCGCCGATACTGATCACATAAGGCGCATTAGCAGGTGGCTTAATAGAAGCCTGTTCATCATTACCCACGGCAGCGATAACAACTATATTTTTTTCAATAAGTCTTTGTGCGAGCTGATCAACCATGGATTGATGATAACCGGTAGCTTCATCATCACCCAAACTCATGTTAACGATCCTGATATTATATTCAACGTGATGATCCAATACCCATTGTAATGCCTTTGAAATATTTTCGGTGGTGATGCGTCCATTTTCATCCTGCACTTTAAGCAATACCAAATCTGCATCACAGGCAATTCCCTTGTATAAACCATTGCTGCAGTAACCATCACCGGCACAAACTACAGAAGTCATGGTTCCATGCCATGCAGAAGGGTGTGATTTTTTAAAGTACTCCTCAGTTGCAGAAGGGTTGGTTATATCCAGTACTTTTTTTACACGGTTGCGTGTTTGAACTAAATCATCATGCAAATAAAATCCACTATCAATAAAACAGATGGTAACACCCTTTCCGGTATAACGCACATCTGCATCTAAACGCAATGCAGACGGAAGGATAATAAAATCATCCGGTGATTTTACCGGGAAATAAGGGCCTATCTCCGGAAGCATCCGCTGCTGCATGATAATTTCTGTATGATAATAATCTACACAACGGCTGCAGATACCATCTTCCTGGGCCCAGTCAGGATTATGCTCCCTGATCCGTTGAAGAACCAGTTTCTCATTATCAATATGATAACGATACAGCAAACCGGCTACTTCATCTCCGCAAACAGGGCATATTTTAATTTTTGTGTACATGGGAATCATCTGTAGTTATTGTTGCTGTACTATGAGCACAGCGTGCCCGTCAGGATCTTTTGCTGTAAATACCATACAATGCCGTTTGTTGTACTGCAGATGTACCGGTTCTGAAATAAGCATTACGCCTGCTGCTCTTAATTTATCGAAAACAGCTTTTGCATCTGTTACTATAAAAGTGGTTTGCCAGAACCACAAATCATCTGCTCTTGTATCAGTCGGATATGTTTTACCCGGGCCGGGAACTAAGTATTCTAAAAATTCTACACCAATACCTTTTGCAGCCCTGTAACCGGTAATGTGCAGGTTGGCACCTTGTACATTGTTTAAATGTTCCTGTTCTGTTCCTTTATTCCAACTGTCTCCTTTGCGTTCGATACCCAATAAGGTGCTGTAAAAAACATGACTCTTTTCAGTACTGCTGATACCGATAGCTGTATGATCAATCCCAAGAAATATTTTTCCGTTTGTTTGCTGCCACTTGGCCTGGCCTTTTCCTTTAGGGAAATAAATGATTTCAAGATTGTGATTGTCCGGGTCATGGAAATAGAAGGCTTTGATGCCCTCTGCTGCGGGAATTGTTTTGGGCAATGTTTGAGGTGCTGTTGAAACAAATTCAATATTGTGCTTACGCAACTGTGCAAAGGCTTTATCCATATCACTCACCACAATGGCTATATGTTGAAAAGATAAATCATTGCTCTTTGCATCTTCTGCAATACTTCTGCCACCGGCAGTTAAATAATCGGTAAGTTCAATCACTTCATCTCCCAGTTTCAAACGAACGACACGGAGATGAATACCAAACACACCTTTGATGGTTTCAATCTCTTCACCCAGCAACTCTTCGTCACTAAATTTCTGGAAGCCCAGTACTTCAGTATAAAATTTTACAGACCGATCCATATCCTTTACTGTAAAGCCAACTGTTTCCACATTCGTTACCTGGGAAAAAGTTATAGCCTGTAAACAAAGAAAAAATGCTGTTATCAATCCATTTCGCAGTATCTGTTTCATATACCATTTTTTACCGTTACTTGTTTTGCAAATTTTGTTTTGAGAAAAAATTCAGCTGCTGCCATCATGCCTGCAAAAGGCATCAGGAGATAAATCCAGAAAGCTGTCCATATCTGTGCAGGCAACGCACTGGCAAAAGAACGTGCAGGGTTCATACCAAAACCTGAAACAGGTCCTGCTGCAATCACCCATACACATACAAGGCAGGCTGCAAATATTCTTGTGTACTTTTTTAACGTGTTGTGGTGCGAAGTAAACAAGACCATCATCATGGTAATAAATGCAATACTAAATTCTGTTACTGCGGCGGCAGCAACCCCATACTTACCGGGAACAGTTACAACAGAGTGAACAGGTGCTGAGGTTAGCAACTTGCCCAAAAACAACTGCATTAAAAAAACGGCAACTGTCCCTCCTGTTATTTGGAACAAAACAAAAAACAGGGTGTCATACCTGCAGGTTTTGCCTATGCGCAAAAAAGCCAGGCTTACTGCAGGATTTATATGTGCTCCGCTGGGAGCCGTAATTGGTGAATAAAAGATAACCAGTGCCGTTACACCCATTGCCACACCCATCAGTATATTTCTTAAAAACACATCGGGCAGATAAGCATACCAACTGCTGTAAGGAGAAAACAACATAGAGCCGAAGAAACATGCTGATACCATGAAGATGCCCAGACCGATTGCTTCCTGGAAATAATACAACTGGTTTGCATTCCAGGCGGCTTTCAGTTGTGTCCAACCGCTGAGACCACGACGTACCTGTATGGGCATTGCACGCATGATGTAAAATGAATACAATTGAAATGGATGCGGTGTCGCCTGATTGACGCAATCCTCATTTTTCCTTACCGAGCTCTATATTTAAACCTGCTATCACCAATTGCTCTGTTTTTTTGCCGTTAGCAAGTATAAATTCAATATGAGGTTTCCAGGTTCTGCTGCCGAATAATATACCAGCGCCGGTGTTAACATATTTTAAATGACGCAGTTCTGATTCATTCAAACTTGCTTCCTTTTCCCTTGAATAGCTTATTCCTAACACAGGGTATAAGATAATTTGGCGGGAAGCAGGTAAGTAATAATGAAGATTCATATCAAAATCCCATGCTGATAACCTGACTGTTTCTCCCTGCTTTATTTTTTGAGTACCGAAAAACCGATTGACTTCAATACCGGCTGAAAAGTGTTTTGTGAAATGATAAAATAAACTGGCATTAGTACCATGCAGCCGTAAAGAATGATTTCTTACAGCAGCAATATCAACACTTAACTTTTGTGCCTTTAAAGTAACAGTTACCAACTGCATTACAATCAACAGAATTCCACAAAAACGATCAGGATACATGTTCTTTGATTTCTTTAAGTTCTTTTGCAAGAAAATAATTTAAGGCCGTACGTAACACAGCAATGGCGGCTAACATACCAATTGCATCCCAACCCGGCGCAACAGCAGTAGCCAGTACATCTGCACCCAGTAATAATTCCAGCGCTACTGCAACTGTACTTCCGAAATTCACACGGATACTTTCCAGTGACGGAGGATTCCTTTTCCGCAGCAATTGCAGCAGGTAGTTATATAAAGCGATTATTACTGCAACCGCTATAATCACAGCGGCGAGTATTTCCACCACGTGACTGATATTAATGGTTATTTGTTTGGCTACTTCTTCCATATACTATGCAAAGGGCGCTGCCTGGAAAGGAAGCGCCTTGATTTTTCATATCAACTCTGAGAAAACTAAGAACCTAACATTTCAAATTTCTCTGTTGAAGATTTCTTTACTTTCAATACTTCGTTAATAATATGATCGCCTACACGTAAGGCATTGGCAGCAATGGTAAGTGCAGGATTAAATGCACCGCAGCTTGGAAAGAAACTTGCATCTGCCACGTACACATTTTCCAGGTCATGTGTTTTACAATTCAAATCGAGCACAGAAGTTTTGGGATCTGTACCAAACCTTAATGTTCCGTTTTGATGACTCATACCGCTTATATCAAGATCATAACCACCCCATTGTACATCTTTATAATCAGGGTCAAGTTCACCCAGTTTTTCAAATGTTTGCTTCAGCTTGTCTTTCAGTTTTTCATAAGCTGCATAATTGGTTCTCGTATAGTTTACTTCAATGGAACCGTCCTTACGAAGTGTGACACGATTGTCAGGCGAAGGCAGATCCTCGGCGGTTAACCAAAAATCAATACTCATCGCTTTCAACTCTTCATATGTTTTACCGGGAAATAAAGATGCGCCCATCCATAAGATGGTATCAGGATCATTACGGCCCATGAGTTGTATTTCGCCCAGCGGGAACTCGCTGTCGTCAGCACCATGATAAAAATCAGCAATTCCTATACTTTTCTGAAATACACTCGTATTGTTCTTCCTCGTAAATGCAACCAGGCAACCATTATGATGCAGCATTAAATTACGCCCCACCTGGTCGCTGCTGTTAGCCAGGCCATTGGGGTGCTGTTCATTGGCACTACGTAAAAATAATGCAGCGCTGTTTACAGCACCGCAGGCAACAACTACCATATCGGTGCTGAAATATTGTTCCTCCCCGTTAATGAGTGCTTTTACATTGGTAACCTTTGTGCCGTCTGTATTTGTAATGAGCTTTTCAACATAGGTATGTGTAAGTAATGTTACATTCTCCCTGTTCAAAACATTGCGTAAAGCCGCCGTTTGTGCATCAGCTTTGGAATCAGTTGGATCCGGAAACCCATCAAAATTTTCAAGTTTTACAGGAGATTCATTTGGCGAACTGTCCTGTGGCAACTTCATACCCATAGGCAGCGGAAAAGGTTGTAATCCTGCCTTTTGCATTTTTTGTATAAGGTCTTTAATTACGGGTTCATAAGGCAAAGGCGGATAACGATATTCACTTCTGGCCTTTGGCTCGGTGGGATCGCTGCCACGCAAACCATGCACATGATATAAAAATTCAGCCTGTGTATAATAAGATTCATATACATCATACCCCAATGGCCAGGCCGGAGAAATGCCGCCGTAATGTTTTACTTCTTTAAAATCGCTTTCACGAAAACGAAAAAGCGCTGCACCATAAAATTTAGAATTACCCCCTACATTGTAATGAATAAAAGGTTTAAAGGGCTTTCCAGTATGATCATACCAATTTTCATCAGGACGGTATCTTCCTTTCGTCACCACTTCCTGCGCATCCCAGTTTTCTTTTTCTTTCGGTACAAATCCTCCCCGCTCCAGTATAAGGATTTTCTTACCGCTTTGGGCCAGTTTATAAGCAATGGTGCCGCCACCGCTCCCGGTGCCGATGATGATGATATCGTAATGATTTGTCATACTAAATTTTTCAAATACAAAGTGAAAAAACCTTCAAGAGATGAACTGTCTTCAATACGACTTAAAGGACAAGAAAACACCATTTATGTCGGTTATACTACAATAACAGATAAATGTTTCGGGAGCAGATTACATCATCATTTTGAAGAAGCGCCTGCTTACCAAATAGCAAATACCTCTTTAATTTGTCATCTTATTTTTTATCTTCATTTCCTCATTTTTTATGTTTCAACTTATTCACCAGAATATATCCCGGCATATTACGCTTACGGCTGCGGAATTTGATTATTTCACAAGCTTATTAAAGCTTAAACGTCTTCGAAAAAAGCAATTCTTACTGCAGGAAGGAGAAGTATGCCATTATGAATGCTTTGTAAACAGCGGTTGCTTGCGGCATTATTATTTGTCTGCAAACGGGCAGGAACATATTATGCAGTTTGCGGTAGCGGATTGGTGGATTGGAGAACAATCGAGTTTTTTAACCGACGAACCCTCAAAGTATTTTATTGATGTGCTGGAAGATGCTGAATTTTTACTTATCAGCAAAACAGATCTTGAAACACTCTATACCCGGGTGCCAAAATTTGAACGTTTTTTTCGCATTGCCTTTCAAAACAGTTATGTAGCCCTGCAACGACGCATATTGGCCGGTTTAAATCAAACTGCAGAAGAAAGATATCTTGATTTTATAAACCGCTATCCTGATATTGAACAAAAAGTTCCTCAACACCAACTGGCAGCTTATCTGGGAATCAAACCTGAATCGCTTAGCCGCATCCGCAAACAACTATCCGGCAAGTAACTTCTTAACATAGATCAATACTTTTTCCTACCATAGGTTATTGGCTTCACCATCATCTGCACCGCAATTTTGTGTCATTAATTACATCTAAATTTTTTATTATGAACACAATTGCAGAAAAATTAAACCATCTCAATCAACTGGTATTAGCCGGGCAACTGTTGGATGCCTTTGAACTCTATTATGATGACAACGTAACAATGCAGGAAAACGGGCAGCCCGCAACTATTGGCAAAGAAGCCAACCGCATCAGGGAAAAGGAATTCCTGAATAATATTACCGAGTTCCGTGGCGCTAAAGTTCTTCATACCGCTATTGGCGACAATATATCATACGTTACATGGAGCTACGATTATACGCATAAAGAATGGGGCATAAGAAACTATACACAGTTATCAGTACAGCATTGGGAAAACGGAAAAATCATCCGTGAGCAATTTCTTTATGGAAATTAAAAACAAATAGCAAAAGAATAAACCTATAATTATATGTTACAAAAACTCTTCAAAACAAATAATGATTATACCGGGCTATTACTCCGTTTTGCCATAGGCATTGTTTTATTTCCGCATGGTGCACAAAAACTATTGGGTTGGTATGGCGGATATGGCTTTACAGGCACTATGCAGTTTTTTACTGAAACTGTGGGTTTGCCATGGATTATCGGATTGCTGGTAATAGTGATTGAATTTTTTGGAAGCTTACTGGTATTGATGGGCTTGGGTTCCCGGTTAGCAGCTGTCATGATCGCTTTCCTTAGTGTCGGAATTATTTTTACCTCCCATATTCAATATGGCTTTTTTATCAACTGGTCCGGAAATCAGAAAGGTGAAGGATATGAATACTTTTTATTATTGATAGGATTATGTCTTGCGCTACTCGTTAACGGAAGCGGGAAATTATCCCTTGATAAAGTATTGGCTAAATAATACAAAGGAGCGTGTTAGGTTTCTAAAAACCTGACACGTTCTGATTGTAAAAAACCCGACAATCATCTCGTAAATAATACCGAATTTTATAAGCATGAAAATGACTATAAAATCAGTTGGTATGATTTACAAAATTGCACCTGTTATTGCTGGGCTTTTCATAAGCATTTCACTTGTTGCACAAAAAAGCGAACAGGTAAAAACGCATATTGCGCTGTTAGGAACCTATCATTTTGACAACCCCAACCAGGACCAATTCAATGTAAAATCAGATAATGTTCTTTCAGATAAAAGACAAAAAGAGATAGAGCAATTAATAATCCAACTGGCCCGTTTTAAACCCACACGTATAGCACTGGAGTTTGATAAGAACAGAAACCTGGGTGATTCACTGTACCAGCAATACCTGAGAGGAGAAAGACAATTAGGCTCATCTGAAGCGGAGCAAATTGGTTTTCGCCTGGCAAAGTATTTAGGCCACAAACATATTTATTGCGTAGATGAACGAAGACTGAAACTTGATTTTAACCCCGGCCCGCTGGCACAGGATTTTGCTCCCCTGCTTGAAGAATTATCCAAAACAGGAAATGAAATTATAAATCAGATAAATAGTTGGGTAAATAAATATTCCATTGGAGGTGTTTTATCCAGGTTAAACCAGCCGGAATTAGACAAACTCAACCTTGATATTTATTATCGCTTTCTTTTGCCCATCGGGAAAGATACGCTACAACCGGGGGCTGATGCCGTAACAAGCTGGTATAAACGTAACCTCTATGTTTTCCATCACATAAAAGAAATAATAGGCAAGAATAAGGATGAAAGAGTATTGGTGATCTTCGGGCAGGGACACACCGCTATGCTCAAACAATTTCTGCAATCATCTACACAATTTGTGGTAGAAGATATTCAGCAGTATCTGCCTAAAAATTAAAAACAATTACGCCTGGACTAACACATAACCGCTTTTGCATTTGCCTTACATTTAATAAATGAAACCGCTCCGCATCGCAATTATTCAGCATCGTCCTGTGCATCTGAATTTAAAACTAAGTACAGAAAAAGCATTGGCCTTATTACATGAAGCAGCAAAGCAGGGAGCTCAACTGCTTGTGTTTGGTGAAAGCTGGCTAAGTGGGTATCCTGCATGGATTGACCATTGCCCTGAAATTGCCAACTGGAATAATGAAGCAGTGAAAGATGTTTTTAGCCTGATGCACGCAAACAGTGCTGCCATTGAAGGCGAAGAAATAAAATTGATTTGCAACGCTGCAAAAGAGTTGAAAGTTCATGTGGTCATTGGCATGAATGAAAAAATAATTCATGGACCGGGAAATGGTACCATTTATAATTCCTTCATTATTATCAATGATGAAGGCAGAATTGCAAATCATCACCGCAAGCTGATGCCAACCTTTAATGAAAAACTCTTATATGGATTGGGTGATGCAGCGGGGTTGAAAATTGTGGAAACAAATTGGGGAAGAATGGGAGGATTAATTTGCTGGGAACACTGGATGCCGCTGACCAGGCAAATATTACACAATGAAAATGAAATGATTCATTTTGCATTATGGCCTGCTGTTGGCGATATCCACCAGGTTGCAAGCCGCCATTATGCATTTGAAGGAAGATGTTTTGTAATTGCTGCCGGGCAAATGATGCAGGTAAAAGATATTCCAGTGCAACTTATACTGCCTGAACATTTGACGAATGAACCGGATAAATATTTGCTGAACGGGGGCAGTTGTGTGATTGATCCCAAAGGAAATTATTTATTGTCTCCGCAATTTGACAAAGAAGAAATCCTTTATTGTGCCATTGAAAATTTTGACACAGCCATTAAAGAAAAACTGACAATGGATGTTAGCGGGCATTATAACCGTACTGATTTATTTGAATTTTCTGTGAAAAGGAAGAGAAATATTTCATGAAGAAAAAATAAACACATTAAAAGAAGTGTTAGCCGCTTCAGAAATGTCTTGAATGCATTACCGGGTGCATCGTCTTCATTTTTGCAGAAGGAAAAATATAACTCCAGCTCACCTGCAGCAACAAAAGGTTGAGTAAATCTTTATTTATGTTTCTAACCACACTGTTATAACCAAAACCTGTTTCCCAATGACCCAATGACCTTATGGGGAATCCAATGCCGGTATAAATCCAGTTTTCAGACAAGAAAGAATTTTTAGGGCCTGATGTAATTGCATAGAGTTCATCATTAATTTGCCAATATACATTGCTCTTATTGATCTTCTTAATCAAACCAGCCTGGTACCTTGCTCTTGTACCAAAAGATGAAGAGGCTGCTGGAAAAATGAACCATCTTTCTTCAAACCGAAAACGGCTATAGAAGCGCAAACCTTTTCCAGGAACAATAAATGAAACCTGCTGCACCAGCCGGTTTTCATTGCGCCAATTATCATCAAATGGATTATTTCGCTGAAAACCATAACCACCACCAAATTGCCAGTGTGCGTTTATCTTAAAAGAAAGCAGCAATTGACTGTATAGTTCCAGAACCTGGCTTCTGTATTCTACCTGCTTGATATCATAATTGCCCAGGCGGGTTTTAGAAACAGCGAGGAAATTTATATCCAGGTGGTTTTTAAATGCTCTTGTAATAGAAATAGATGGAGCAGCGCCACCAAAATACAAATCCTGTGCATGTATAGTTTCTTTACTGAAAAGAAGCACAGCAACCAAAAAGAGTAATAAATTTTTCATGAACACATTTAATGTTGCCCCTCACTGCAATTCTTTTACTGAATCACTTCACTTATTTGAATCACTGGGGTGATATTTGTATACTTTGGTATGTCTGCTAAAATTTCTTCTAAATGACCACCTTTTAATCCATCCTCATAATCTGCTAAATTTTCAAAGTACAAATACCCTATTGCCAAATAAGGCACCGGCGTTCCAGGTGTACCGCTTCCTACTCCTTTGTCAATGGCAGTGGTTTTCATGGCGCTCCTAAATAATCTTTTGAGCAAAGGAAAATGCTTGTTTGTATAATAATCCATGTCAAACATTTTCCCTTCACCATTTGCATATAATACAGTTACCTTAATCATTTCTTTTTTAACTTCAGCATTATTATCCGGTTTGGTTTGATGACAACCTAAAATTAGAGTCAGCAATACTATTAGTAACCCTACTTTTACTTTCATATTACCTGATATTTATGTTTCAGACTTGAAAATATAATTGATAAGCTTCAGCTTCGCCCATTTTTAGTTTATATTTTTGCTGAATCACACAACTCATAATCTACCATCACTCTTAACACTTCGGCTACCCCCCATGCCTGCGCCACACAACCACGTGGATGATGCGGTGCATCTGCATCAAATATTTCTGAAACAGAACTAATACATCCTTCATTGAGGTGATAAGAAAAGTTTTCAATTACCTTCATTGCCTGTTTCTTTCCACTTGTACCTCGTACCTTCATGATTGCATCTACATAAGCTCCAAGCAACCAACTCCAAACCGTGCCTTCATGATAAGCCGAATCCCTGTGCCATTGATCGCCGCCATATTTGTGAACATAATGTTCGTCGTTTTGCGGCAAAGTTCTTAACCCGACAGGGGTGTACAGTTCTTTTTCGATAACACTCAAAATTGATTTTACCTTTTTCTTATCATCCATCAATGCAAAGGGAAGACTGATAGCAAATAGCTGATTCGGCCTTAATTCATCAACAGGACTTCCATTCTCATCAATGTTGTCATACAAATAACCTTTCCCTTGATTCCAGAACAATTTGTTGAATTGCTCTTTCGCATATTCAGCTCTTTCATTAAGCTGTATTGCATCTTTCTGTTGTTTGTTTAGTGCAAGTAATTCAGCAAATATTTTTAATGCGTTGTACCAAAGAGCCTGTATCTCCACGGGTTTGCCCATGCGAGGCGTAACCACCCATGTTCCTATCCTTGCATCCATCCAGGTTAACTGCTGGCCAACCTCACCACTGTATAACAAACCGTCTTTATCTGCATGAATATTAAAGCGTGTGCCTTTGTAATGCCAATCAATAATATCTTTAAGCACAGGCAATATTTCATTCAGCACAAAATCTTTATCATCGGTTGTCTGTAAATATTTATACACTGCAATAAAATACCAGAGTGTGCCATCTACATTATTATACTCCGGCGGTTCACTATTATCCTGGAAACGGTTGGGCAGCATGCCCATGCTCACACTCTTTGCAAAGGCTGCAATAATTTTCTTTGCATCATCAAAGCGGCCGGTGCTTAATGTTAAGCCCGGAAGTGAAATCATGGTATCACGTCCCCAGTCGGTAAACCAGTGATAGCCTGCTATTACTGTCTTCAACGCCTCACCCCGATTCACTATAAATTGGTCTGCTGCAAAAACTAATTGTCTTAATGTTTCATCAGCAGGAATATCTTTAATTAAATCTTTTCTTCGCTTAGATTCCATCAATAACAATTGACGTGCTTTTCTTCCTTCAGGATTTTCTGTAGAAATAATGACTTCTAATGCATCACCTTCTTGCATCTCCACTGAAAAAACACCATGATTCAATAAGTCTTCTGTAAAATCAAGTCCCCGGTATTCTTCCACGCTGTGCTTAAAATTCTGAAACCATCGTGGTGAATGCTGATACGTTGAGCCGGGTACATTTATAAATAGATTCAGATTTCCATCAGGCTTGTTGTGAAAGATGCCGTTGTTAAATTCCGCATCCCAATGCATTTGCGGACCTTCGTGCTGCAGCGTATGATAAAATCTACCCGCCATCAAGGGAAGTAACTCTAATGTAAATGTTGATGGCGCTTTCAGCACATCGTAGATAACAACTACGGTATTTTCACCATGAATCATGGCGATGGTTTTTTTCAGTTCAATACCAACTGCTTTATAAACCCAATGCGGAAAAACATCTTTCTCAAAACTTTCTGAATAATGATGACCATTGGGATGAATCACATCGCCGTTATAAAGATTGCAACCGAGTTCAATTCGTTTGTCGTTCAGGATAATCGTTTCATCCAGTTTACTCAACAGTACTGTTCTTTCCGCAGGAGGTTTGGTTGCCGCTACTAATAATCCGTGATAGCGTCTCGTATTTGCACCAACGATGGATGAACCGCTCCACCCGCCCAAACCGTTTGTTTCCAACCATTCGAACTGCGTAGCATCCTTAAAGTTTTGAAGGACTGCTTTATTTTTTTTGAGTTGCATAACACTTTTTTTCACTCAAAGGCACAAAATTTCTTTGCGCCTTCTTTACTTAGCATTTTTTCGTTCAATTACTGTTGAATAGATTTACTACTGTACAAGATTCCCGCTAAAGTCGGGATTTGCAATGCGACGCCATTAAAGCGTCATTCATGCACTACAGCCGGATCACTCACTTGTTTCTCTTTTCGTTCTTTCATACCATGTTTCTCCATACTCTGTATCAACTCTGCCACCACACCTGTCCACCCCGTTTGGTGGGAAGCCCCTACTCCTCTTGCTGTATCGCCATGAAAATATTCATAGAACAAAATCAAATCCTTAAAATGCTCATCCTGATAAATTTCATAATTATCATTTACAGGGCGGTTGCCGTTTTCATCTTTTTCAAAAATTCTCACCAGGCGTTTGGATATTTCGTTTGATACCTCACTCAGCAAAACAGATGTACCGCTGCCGCTTGGAAATTCCACTTTGCAATCTTCACCGTAATAATCACAATACTGCTTTAAGGCTTTTACCAATAAATAATTCATCGGCATCCACACAGGGCCACGCCAGTTACTGTTTCCGCCAAATAAGGCTGATGTGCCTTCCCCCGGCTGGTAATCAAGACCAAATTCCTGGCCATTGATATTTACACTGTATCCATGCTCATGAATTTTTGAAATAGAACGGATGCCACCTCTACTTAAAAACTCATTTTCATCCAGCAAAGCTTTTAATAATTTTTGTAAACGTTCTTTAGGCACAAGACTTAACAAGAGATCATCATGCTCTTTTAAATCCTCAATCACCAGGTATTGCCCATTATCTTCCCGGTACTTTTGAAACCATTTTAATCGTCGGTGAAATTCAGGTACTTTTTCCAGTAAATCCTTTTTAAGTACCAGTACAGCAAACAAAGTAGAAAGACCTACCAGTGAACGTACCTTTAAAGGAATATAACGGCCATCCGGGAGCGAAAGAACATCATAGAAAAATCCTTCTTCATCGTCCCAGCTTCCTGTCCAGTTTTCACCAATGCGGTTCAAACTTTCTGCGATATATACAAAGTGTTCAAAAAACTTAGTTGTAACATCTTCATAATTTTTATTATACTGTGCCAGTTCCAACGCCATTTCCAGCATATTAAGGCAATACATAGCCATCCAGCTTGTACCATCAGCCTGCTCCAGCGTTCCACCTCCGGGAATCATATTACTTCTGTCAAACACACCAATATTATCAAGCCCCAAAAAGCCACCTTCAAAAACATTGTTTCCTTTATGATCCTTACGGTTTACCCACCAGGTAAAATTGATCAACAGTTTTTGAAATGCCTTTTCGAGAAAATCAAAATCCCCCTTCCCTGTTTTTTCTTTTTCCTGTTTATATACCTGTAAGCAACTCCATGCATGTACAGGAGGATTTACATCACCAAAGTTCCATTCATAAGCCGGCAATTGTCCATTAGGATGCATATACCATTCCCGCATGAATAATAACAATTGCTCTTTAGCAAATCCCGGATCAATCATGGCCAATGGAACACAATGAAAGGCAAGATCCCATGCAGCATACCAGGGATACTCCCATTTATCAGGCATTGAAATAATGTCTTCATTATTGAGTGAATGCCAATGATGATTACGTCCTGTTTTTCTTGCTGCAGGAGGTGCAATTTGTCCTTTATCGCCGTTCAACCACTTGGGAATATCAATATTAAAATACTGCTTACTCCATAACATTCCTGCGAAAGCCTGGCGTTGTATGTTTTGTTGATCTTTATCTGGAGTCGTAATGATGGTTTGATAAAATTGATCAGCCTCTGAAATACGTTGTTGAAATACATCATCAAATCCTTTTCCCAGTGCTTCATTCAATTGTTGTTTACTCAACCTGAGTTTAATGGTTACCGATGATTGAGCTGGAATATTGAATTCATAAAAGGGAGCAAATTTGGTTCCATCTGTTTTTTGTTGCAGCCACTCATAATTACCTGACAAAACAGCTGTATGAAAAGCATCTTTAACATAAGGTGTTTCATTAGAAGTTTGATACAGACGCTCTTTATTGGTTTCATTTTCTGTAAACAGATTACAAAGACCTTTTTCAAAATAAAAATGATAGCTCCCAATTTCTTCATGGTCCAGTAACAGTTCGTTCTCACTCTGCAACTTCATAGTTGGTTTTTGTTTCATCAAACCAAAGCTCCACAAATTTCTGAACCATAATGTTGGCAATAAAGCAATATGCCCTGCTTCGTTAGCCCTGTTATGAATGGTGATACGGATGAGAATATCTTCTGCATCAGCTTTTGCATATTCAGTAACAATATCAAAATACTTTTTATCATTAAAAAGACCGGTATCAAGTAATTCATATTCTTTTTCAAAACGATTTCTGTTTCGATTGTTGTTAACCAGGTCAGCATACGGATATTCATTTTGTACATACTTGTACAAATGTTTCATATAGGAATGCGAAGGTGTACTATCAAGGTAGTAATACAACTCTTTTACATCTTCTCCATGATTACCTTCATTACCGGTAAGGCCAAATAAACGCTCTTTCAAAATGGGATCCTTACCATTCCATACTGCAATGGCAAAGCAAAGCCGTTGCATATCATCACTGATGCCTGCAATTCCATCTTCACCCCAACGGTATACTCTTGAGCGTGCATGATCATGCGGGAAATATTCCCACGCATTTCCATGTTCACTATAGTCTTCACGAACTGTACCCCATTGACGCTCACTCAGGTAAGGACCCCATTTTTTCCATTCATGTTGTTGCAATCTTTTTTCTTCGGCATTCATGATCTTGATGTTATTAGTTGATAATAGTGTGTTTGACATTTGGATGATCATCCGTTGTCTTCAAAGCCCGGATACAACGTCATTCCTCCATCTACAAAAAGTGTAGTACCATTTACATAATCTGCATCATCACTGGCCAACCACACAGCCGCTTTGCCGATATCTTCTACCTGCCCTACTCTTTTTTGAGGAATTAATTTTAAAAGTTGCTGCAAATGCTCAGCCGTATCCCACGCATCATGATTAATAGGCGTTGCAATAGCTCCAGGGGCAATGGAATTAATGCGGATTTTTTTAGGAGCATACTCCTGCGCTATGGTTTTCATCATTAAGTTAACCCCACCTTTGCTTGCAGCGTAGTTTGCATGGCCGGCCCAGGGAATTACTTCATGCACACTACTCATACAGATAATTTTACCGGCACTTTTTGATTTTCCGTTTACACCACGACGTAAAAATTCCCTGATGGCTTCACGGGCACAAAGAAACTGACCGGTTAAATTTACATTTATCACAAAATTCCATTGATCCAATGTCATTTCAGTAAACGGAGCATCTTTTTGCAATCCTGCATTGTTGATTAGAATATCAACGGTGCCAAACTGTGCAATAATGTCTTTAAACATTTTCTGCACCTCGTCTTCCTTGCTCACATCGCATTGATAGCTGATAGCACTACCGCCCGATGCAGCTATTTCAGCCACCACCTGTTCAGCCATTTGCTTTGCATTTATTACCGGATAGTTTACTACAACAGTAGCTCCTTCTTTTGCCAGTTCTTTTGAAACACCGGCACCTATACCGCTGCTGGCCCCTGTTACAATAGCAATCTGTCCGTTTAATTTTTTGTTATTAGTCATTTGTATTATGGTTTAAAATATGAATGTCATAAAACGGGGGTTACGCTTTCTAAAGCTGTCGATATCCCTGTGTATTAATTGAAGTTCAAAATCAGTAATTATATTGAAGTAGTTTTTAAATGCCTCTTCTGCAGATACGAAAGGATTTACCCGCCTGTAATTTTCTGTAAGATTCGACTCCGCCATATAATAGAAATAATCAGCCAGCTGCAGCTTTCGCCATGTATCAATAATCACAGGATCTTTAGTAGCCATTACTGATTTTTGAAGTGAATAAACTTTTTTAAGCATATTGTTCTGCATCATGTTTTCGCACCAAACACAACATTCTTCCCGTTTGTCTTTCCAGGATATGGTTTCGGCTACGTTATATACATCACATGCTGCTATTTGGTCAATAATTTCAGAAGGGGTTGCAAAACAGAAAGCTTCATTTGAAAGAACGGCATCAGGCAGTGCTTCAAAAAAATCAAAAATGCCTGTTTCTTTTTTCTTATGGGCACCCAGTGTAGCATAATCAAAAAATAGTGTTATAATCTCAGCATTGTCTCCATGTGTATGAATCCATGATGCATATTTTTCAGCCGTGAGCGGATATTCATTCCAACTTTGTTCATCAAAACGAAAAGCCAGGTCATCACTCAGTCCTTGATTACGTACTATTATTTTGATTGTATGCTCACCCGGTGCGGCATAAACCCGGTTACAATTTCTTCCTTTCAAAATACGCTCCGCACCTTCACACAAAACACCGGTGAATCCTGCCTTCTGAATAACAGTTGCAAGGCTATTGTTGTGGATCAGCTCTGTATTACGAAATACCACCGGCTCCTTGCCAAATGTTTTCCTGATAAGTTCTTTATGCAGTTGTATCTGCTCGGCAA
Source organism: Lacibacter sp. MH-610 (assembly GCF_045780045.1). Classification (NCBI taxonomy): domain Bacteria; kingdom Pseudomonadati; phylum Bacteroidota; class Chitinophagia; order Chitinophagales; family Chitinophagaceae; genus Lacibacter; species Lacibacter sp. MH-610. The sequence continues at coordinate 1,776,576 of NZ_CP116002.1, read as the reverse complement.
ATTCTGTTACTGAATAAAGGGAACCTAATGAATGATGATAGGTTTCGCCATAAAATTCCACACAATTTGTTTTGTTCAGTTTTTTCAGCTGTTCCAGGACATCGGGCCGATACTGCTGTAACAGTTCAAGTGCAGTACCACTGATGGATAAAGATATTTTGAATCTTCCTTTAAACTGTTTCGCCAGTTTTAGTAACAGTTTTGTAGCCGGAATAAAACTTTCATCAGCTAATGTATCCAGGTATTCAATAGTGGCGGCTTTGTCAAAATACTGATGCGATGCTTCTACATCCAATGATGTATAGTTACGCAAACACAGCGGAACATGAATCCTGAAACTAAGATTGATGAAAGGCATACTAATTGTTTAAGGGCTTTAAAGAAGAGTTACGGCTTTGATGATTCAAAGCCGCAACTCAATTCAACCAAAACATGCTGCTAAAAAATCAAACAGGGACGAAATTAGAAAACGGATATGGTTACTATTGTCGTTTTATTTACAGAATATGGAAATCAATTCCACAGAATCCGGTCATTTAACTCTATTCGTTTGCGGTCATAGATTAACAATCCTGCATCTCTTAATTCATTGAGCAATACATTAACACTTTGCCTGGAGGTGGCTATTACATTGGCAATATCAGTATGGGTAAGATAATTTTCAAGAATGATTTTATCCCCCACTTTGTTACCATCAGTAATCGCCCAGTTTCTTATAAACCGGAGCAATCGAACCTTCGCATCGTAAAACACAAGATCAGAGTGCCGGCTTTCCACTTTGCGGAGTTTCTTATTCATCATATTTGCATAAGCCACGGCTATTGAAGAATATGCTGCCATTATTTTTTTGAAATCCTGACTGTTGATCATGCATACAACGGTATTGGCTGTAAGCGCTTCAGCATATTCATCAGGAGCGAACTGTCCGTCCATACTCAAATCACCAAACATATCAGGAGATGTAAGAATATCCTTAATAAGTTCGCTTGAATCTGAATTAAATTCAGCAATTTTTACTTTCCCTTTAATAAGCAGGTAAATTTTACTGAAAGCCCCATCACCATAGCCAAAGCTTTCGCCCCGGTACACAGTTCGTACTTTCATTAAGGATGTTGCTTCCTGTAAAAGCTGTTCTGTCGCACATTGAAATAATGGGTGACTCTTCAGGTAAACGTATAACACTTCGCTGGTCATATAATTTTGTTTTAAGGTTTAATGATAAATGATACAATCAGTTTATGTAAATTCTTAAAATATTCTGCAATACATCCTGCATCCTGTAATGCGGGTTCGTGTACACTGCAAGCCGTTGCCTTTCCTTATAAAACATATCAGGCAGCAATTGTAACCTCTGTTCATATTCATTTAATTCTTCAATTTCAGTAACCGATAAATGCTGAAACTGATCAAAATGCTTACGGTAATAATATTTTAGTTCCAAATTCATGACACTCATATTGTATCAGATAGATTTAAACGAAAGCGCATTTTCAATTTTAGCAATCAGCATATTCCTGGAGAACAGACCTGCAGCATGATCAATGATACCTCCGTTCATAAACAGTACTACTGTTGGAATTTCAATAACTCCGTACTTATTTTGAAGACCAGGTTGCTTTTCTACATCTACTGTAAAAAAGTTTACGGTTTTATAATGCTTTGATACATCTTTATAAACAGGCTCCAGTATTTGGCAAGCCCCGCTCCACTCTGTTTTAAATTTTACCAGAGTTAAAGACTTACTGTTGATGACTTCTGCGTCAAAACTTTCTAATGTAATTTCTTTGCACATGTAAAAAACGTTTGGCACAATATTTAAGGAAAACGGCATGCCACATTTATTATGACCTGCCGGCAATTGCTGAAACCCTTTGCAGGTAAGCCTTTCAGGGAATCAGCGCTCTACGAATTATGTCGCAGATGGACCACTCTTTTCCCAATATTTTGTGAGCTTCCTGAAATGTTGGGAATTCTTCCCAAAAAACATAAAGAACTTTTAATCAATTGAAACATCACGACCAATGAGTACCAGGCTACCTACACAATGCTGCATAAAATGAGTTTTTATGTGTATGACCTTTACTATTTGTCGGATATCTGTCATCACAATACAAAGTAATTGTGCAGGATGGCAATTTTGGGTGAGATCTTTTTTACGGCGGGGATTATACAGTTTGAGGTATTATTTTACTTTTCTATTACTTTATTCTTTCCTTTTTTTGAAGAAGGATTTTACTTCTTTCCAATTTGTAGCAAGAAGAGTAAGGGCGCAGATTGCTAATAAGTCTATCCAGCTAAACATAGTAAATAAAAAATAGAGCCAAAACTAATAACTGTTTAACCTACCAATGTGCTATATAAAGTTTACGGCGGGATTGATACTATTTAAGGTGCAAATGCTACCGCTTAAATTTTAATACTACCATTGTTCCTGCGGTTTTGCCTGTTTTATCTTTTAAATCAGTTATTGCGAATGTATTATCGGCCTTAGTGTTGTTATAGGCTGCCAGTCTTGCCCTTGTGATATCAATACCCCTTGGCCCATTTTTGCCGAAAACGGTATTACCCGCATTTTTTTGGCGGCGACCAACACCATTATCAATCACTTCACAAATTATCCAACTATCTTCTTCACGTATGTTTATGGTTAGTATCTTTTCGCCCTGCTTTTCACTTATGCCATGCCACAGAGCATTTTCAACAAAAGGTTGGATAATTAACGGAGGCACCCACTCATTCTCGGTTACAATATGTTCCTCTACATGAATAAAGTATTGAAATGAATAGTTCAAACGCAACGCTTCCAGTTCAATATATAAAGTAAGTGTTGAAAGTTCCTTCTCTAAAGTAATCACATTTTCTTCTGAATGATTGAGTACCTGCCGGAGGAGCCTTGAAAATTTAACCATATAATCCTGTGCTTCTGCATTACGACGATCCATTACCAACGATTGTATGGAGTTAAGTGCATTGTAAATAAAATGCGGATTCATTTGAGCTTTTAATGCTTTCATCTCTAAATCACGCAATAAGTTTTGCAAAGCTGCATTTTTCCTGATACTCTTCAGTTGATTGCGGAATATAATGGTGAGAACTAATGAAGTAATAATAATTCCTGCAATACGAAAGCTCCAGGTATTCCACCAAGGCTGCTTAATGGTAAATGTAAAGCTCACGGGTGTGCTCCATTCACTGTTGGCCTTTTTGGCCCTGATAGATATGGTGTATGTGCCTGGTGAAAACCGAATAGAAGTGATAGCACTGTTAGTGAAAGGCGGACTCCATATATTATCGGCCCCTTCTGTTTTATAGGAATAAAATATTTCTCCTTCATCAGCAAATGAAACACCCTTAAAGTTAAAAATGAAATTATTCATTTCATAAGGCAATACGGGGTTAAGCGGAATTTCAAAAAAACCTGTAATTGAATCACTGTATTTTTTCCAGTTTGTTTCCTGCAGGTTCAGCATTACTTTCTCCATATTCATTACAGGCGCCTTCAGCATGGTCCCAAATTTTTCCGGATAGAACAGTAGCAGTTCAGTACCGGTTGACAGCCATACCCGGTTCAATGAATCTGTCACTATCCTGCTGAAATTTTCATTGATATTCACAGTTAAATCAAAATTCTTTTTATCAATAAGAATCATTGGCAAAATGCCTTCTGTATTTTGCCTGGCAGATTCAAGTATGACTATCCCGGATAGCGTGGAAGCCCACAACCGCTGAAATTTATCAAAACACATGCTGGTAACCACATCGTTTGGTAATCCCTGCCGGCTGGTGATAGACACCAAAAGTTTTAAGTGATTATCATTTTGCCATTGGTATTGCCGCATTCCCAAACCGGGCACCGCAATCCATATGGATTTATCAGGACTTTCGGCATATTTGATGTGTGGAATAAAAACATTAAAATCCAAATCCTTGGTAACTTCTGTTACATTCCTGTTTTTATCAATCACAAAAAATTCACTTTTCCGATTAAGGACAATAATGTTACCATTACCTGCTACAAATGCATTTACCGGGTCTGAAATTTTTACTTTATTAGTTGCTGTAAACTCAGTTACTGTTCCATTCTTTATTTCAAATAATACTCGGGAACAGGCAATGACTGTTTCTGTTGCCGGGTTATATGCTGCATTGTAAAAACGCATTTTTTTTCCTGTGCTGTCTTTTACATCAATTACTGATGTTTGCTTTTCATTTATCTGTACCAGTTTTTTTCCTCTTGTTATGGCCCATAAAGTCCGTTTTGCAGCAGGTATAATAAAATCAAGAAGGGTGTCGCCGTCTTTTCTTAAAACTTTCAAATAGGAGTAATTATGAGCAACATCTTTTTGAAATACATTATTTCTATATGTATAAAATCCATTTGCAAAACTGTGAGTCATCAGCAGATTATTCCCATCAAGAAAAAAGTCTTTTACTTCTTTCATTGGCGTTGAAATAGGCGGAAACTTTTTAAAGAAGAGTTCCTTCACTTTAATTAGCCCCTGGTAGTTTGAAAGCCATACATTGTTTTCTTTATCTTCATATATCCCTGACACCAAATTGTTGGGAAGCGGTATCTTGTATGCAAATTTTTGCTCTTCGCCTCTTTGAGAAACAAAGAGGCCCTCCTCTTCAGTAGAAACCCAAAAGCGGCCCTGCGAATCTTTTAATGAAGTATATACAAACAGGCCTTTAAGCGCATTTTGGAAAAGAGGTATTAATTGTTCTCCTTTTACCCGATATAAGGAGGTAGGTTGTTGAAGTATAATATCATCTCCATACTTTTTTATACTGAGGTACTGTGGGCTGCTCTTAAAATTACTGTCAAGTATTTTATGTGTGCCATCCGGGTAATATTTTACAAAATAATTAAAATAGGCAATATAAAAAGAGCCACTATCGTATACCATTGTACGAACAGGCATGTTTTCAAACCGTTTTATCCAGTTTCGTTTTTCCCAAACATTTTTTTTCCATTCATATAACCCGCTTGAAGTAAGAGCAAAAAAACGCTTATCAGGGTTTACAAAAAAAGAAAACACATAATTCACCTGCATAGAGTCATTCTGCACAGTATGATAATATGTTTTATTTTTTATGTATCCGATACCCTTGCGTGAAGTTACCCATATACGCTGCTCATCATCTTCTATGACATTATTAATATATAAATCCGGCATACCGTTACTGAAACTGTAATTATGAAAATTTTTGCCGTCAAATAAACTCAACCCACGGTAGGCCCCTACCCACAAATAATTTCTTTTATCCTGGTAGGTATTTAAAATATATGAATCAGGAAGTCCGTCATTAGCCGTATATAGTTTTGTATAAAAAGGGTTACTAAATGACTGTGCCCGGCTTTGAGTAAGCAAAAAAACAAGAACTGCAAAATTGGATATGGTAATAAAAATGTAACGCATTCACGGCCGTCAGGGTTTAAATATTTTTATAAGCGCCTCTTTGTTTCTGCGTGATACTTCTATTTCTTCACCATCACTCATTACAATAGTGCCGCCCTCGCCTTTACGGTATAATTTTACATGAGAGAGATTAATGAGGAAGGATTTATGTGCTCGGAAAAAATTCCGCTCACTTAAAATGTCGTCATACTGTTTTAATGGATAACTGGAAATTAATTTTCGTTTATTGTGCAGGTGAAAATAAGTATAACTGCTGCTGCTTTGGCAATATAAAATATCATCGAGTTCAATTATTTCAAAACCTTCTGATGTAGGCACTGCAATTTTATTTTGTATTGCTTGCTGGCCATTAACCGATTGAAAAAATATTTCCATTTGTTCAGGTGAAGCATGGTGCCGGTTATTGACTCTTTCTTTTGCCCTTGTTACAGCCATACGTAATTCATCCCTGTCAACCGGTTTTAATAAATAGTCAATAGCATTGTACTTAAACGCTTTTATGGCAAATTCATTATAAGCGGTTGTAAAGATGATATCGAAAGGATAATTGTTAAACCGCTGAAGCAAATCGAAACCAGTTTCATCCCGCATCATAATATCAAGAAATATAAGTTGCGGTTTTAGTTCGTTAATGGCAATAAAAGCTTCATTAGTATCAGCAGCCTGGCCTACTAATTTAATTTCAGGAGTTTCCTGTAAAATGAGCTTTGACAAAATATTCCTGCTTTGAAACTCGTCATCGATAATTAGGGCTGTTATTGCCTCCATGATATTTTTTGTATCAGTTTTCAAAAACTGTATTTCTAACTTTAGGCCAGTTTATTTCTGCTTTTTTAATAAATTCCTGCTGGTCTTTATTCCAAATGTTGCGAACTTTTAAATTGTAATTGAGATAAAGTTTGCCGTTTATGATAGTAAAGGCTTCGCCTTCTGTTTTTGCTTTATATCCCCGTGAGAAAAAACAAACCTTTTCATATTATATTATAGTATTTGCGTAAAAGTAGATTCGGAGGATTTTGAGAATAGTCAGCTACTTTACAATTCGCCCCTTTTGCAATCCTTTAACGGTATTGGGCTAATTATGTCATCGCAAAGACAAAAATTAGCAGACACCGCCGTTAATTTCACATTCAAATTACGCTCATGAAAAAATTTATTGCTGTACTTGTGTTTCTTATTGGAGGAAGCACAGTTTCATTTGCACAACAATCAAAGCTGCCCAAAACAAATCAGTTAGTAGATTTCAGTGCTACTATCGGTACCTCACAGCAGTCGCTTGCCGCCTCTTATGTTTATAATTGGGGCATTGGTAAAAAAAGAAAATTTGAGCTAGGTGTTGGTTTACGTAACACTGCCTATTTTGGTGTGAAGCGTGAATACTGGACAGCTCCTGCAAATCTTGCCCGAACCAGTACTACACCTTTCCTCATCTTCTTTGCAGGACAAAAAACAGAGAACTGGGATACATTAACCGTTCAACGGGCATTTACCAACTCGTTAAATATTTCTGCCAATCTTGGTTATCACATCAACAATAAACTTTATGCTGGTTTTAATATTGATGTTATCGGTTTTACTATAGGTCAAAAATCTTCGGGTATATTAGTTAGTAATGGTATTACGAGAACAGAGCCGGAAGCCAAACCGGCAGCGTTTAATTTATTACTCACCGGCGATCATGACTTGGGCACCCTGAACTCTGAATTTTTTCTACGATATAATATCAATAAAAAGTGGAGCATTAAAGGTATTTATCAATTTTTATTTGTGGAGTATAAAACTACTAACATCAAGCAAACGGCTCCTGACGGAACATTGAATGACCGCTTCCGTAACAAGGCCAATAACTTTGGCTTGGGTGTTGCCTATCATTTTTAAAATTTAAAAATAGTAATATGAAACAGGTATTTGCAATTATTCTATCAGCTTCACTTTTCTTAGCTGCCTGTAAAAAAGACAATCTGACTTCTACTACCCCCGGCACTGATATGCCGGATCCAAATTCAACTGTATTACTCATGGGAAATTTTATTGCAGGGCCGTTTGGAGCACCCACGGGCCAGGCTGAAATACGGAGAGCGGTGAATGGAAGCTTAACACTGGTATTAAAAAATTTTACCGTCAATAACGGGCCGGATTTGCATGTATATCTTTCAAAGGAAGTGCAACCTATCAACTTCATTGATTTGGGAAGACTAAAATCCATATCCGGCACACAGGTATATACCATTAACGGAACTCCCGATTTTACACAATATCGCTATGCACTAATTCATTGCCAGCAATTTAATCATTTGTTTGGCAGTGCAGAACTGAAGCAATAATTGTGATTCAAGAATACCATAACGATACAGAAGAAAAAAAACTATACGGCAGCCTCATTTACCTGCGTCCATTACAAATTTCGGATAAAGAAAAATTTTACAGGTGGGCTACATGTTCAGATGCCACTCCTTTTTGGTATGGTGAATTGTACAGGAATACAATTCCCGACCCCGGTACTTTTTTTGTTGATTGGGATGATGCGTATTTTACCGGGCCCATCATGCAGCATAAAAGAGGATTTGTTATTTGTATTTCAGAAACTGATACGGAGATCGGCGAAATTAATTACCAGTCAGAAGAGATAGATGGTACACAGTATTTTGACCTGGATATCATTATTGCAAGTGATATGCATAAAGGTAAAGGTTTTGGCACGGAAGCACTCATTATATTGACCGGCTATTTACGTTCCTGCTTCCCTGCAATTGTATTTTCACTATATGCTTTGTGTGAAAATTTACGAGCTATCCAATCGTACAGGAAAGCAGGTTTTTCAAGTAAAGAGACTTTCAAAGATGACAATGGGCTAAATTGGATGCTGTTGGTAAAATAACTTGCGCCAGCCATTTCTTTACAAAGCACCATTTCTTTTTATCCCCAGCTTTTTCATTCTTGCTTCGAGTGTTGTAGGATTTAATCCTAAAATTTTTGCAGCACCCTTTTCGCCGCTAACTTTCCAGTTTGTTTGCTCCAGTGTACGGATGATATAGTCCTTTTCAACTTCTTCCAGCTTTTTAATTTCCTCTTTCACTGCATTTCTGCTACTTGAAATTTTACTCACTGGGATCCAGTCACCATATTCAATAACATTACTGTTTGTAAGAATCAAGGCACGCTCAATGAGGTTTTCCAGTTCCCGTATATTACCCGGCCAGTCGTACTCTATCAATGCTTCCATCACACCTGCTTCAACATCCTGTATCTTCTTACCCATCTTACCTTCATACTTTTTGATGAAATGTTTTACCAGCAAAGGGATATCTTCTTTTCGCTCCCGTAAAGAGGGGGTAAGGATAGGAAAAACATTGAGCCTGTAAAACAAATCTTCCCGAAACTCTTTGCTTTGTATTGCCTGCTGCAGGTTACGGTTAGTTGCCGCTATGATCCTTACATTTACTTTCATGGTTTTGGGGTTACCCAAACGTTCAAATTCACCTTCCTGCAAAACACGGAGTAATTTAGCCTGCAATTCAACCGGCAGTTCACCAATTTCATCTAAAAATATTGTACCCCCATCAGCCAATTCAAAACGACCGATCTTTCGTTCCATTGCACCTGTAAAAGCACCCCGTTCATGACCGAACAATTCACTTTCAATAAGATTTGCTGGCAAAGTGGCACAATTAACCTTAATCAAAGGTCTTCGGTTGCGGTTGCTGATATTATGTACTGCCCGTGCAATTAATTCTTTACCTGTGCCGGACTCGCCTGTTATAAGAACAGTTGCATCTGTAGAAGCTACCTGTTCTATCTGGTGTAATATTTTTTGAAAATTCTTACTCTTACTTATAATTTCTTCAAAGTTGTGATTGAGTTTTATTTCTTCCTGCAGGTATTTGTTTTGGGCTTTAAGCTTTACCTGTTCCTGCTCCATCAACACTTTTTCTGTAATATCAATAAACATGGTTCTTGTAAACTCACCGCTGGGATCGGGATTACTCCACCATTCTATCCATAACGGTTTACCATTGTCTTTACGTTTTAACTCCAGTATAACGCCACCGGTATCAGTACCACGCCCGATAGATTCAAAGGCTTCTTTTAAACGCTTTTGATTTTCTGGGTTGTCTGCTACAAGGGTTTTACCAAATGTAAAAGGCACTTCCTCCGGCTTTACACCCAAGGCTTTCAGAGCCGCCCTGTTAGCCCGTATAAATTTAGAATCAAGTCCTTCGTGCACATAGGCAAAGGGGGCTTCTTCAAACAAATCACGGTATCGCTCTTCACTTTCTTTTAATTTTTTCTGAAGCTGAATATTATCACTTCGCAACAACTCTAACAGCTTCTCTTCATTACGGATTCTTTCAATTTCCGAACCTGCCCTTGCCGCAAATATTTTTAAAATAGCCGTTTGATTTTGATTTTGATGCATGGGTTTGGTGTCCAATGCTGCAATATGTCCCATTACTTCGCCGGTAGATGGGCTGTAGATGGGAACTGAAACATATGATTCAAGATGCTCTTCTTTTGGAAATTTCTGCTCCAGGTTTTGGGGACAAAATAATCTTCACCATTCATTACAATTTCGCAGGGTGTACCTGCTAAATCATATTCAATATTTTCAAGTGGTTCGCCCCTGTCAACATAAGAGATGGTTCTAACTTTTGTTTTACTTTCATTAGCACATTCCGAAATCAATGCATAACGAACACCCAGGGTAAAAGTGATGAATTTGGTAAGCTCCTGCAGGTAATCATGACCCACATAGCCGGAGGTAGCCTGCGATACTTTTAATAATAAATCATCCGCAACATGTTTATGTTCGGCTGTTTCAGGCATGGTTAATGAAGGGTTAAAGCGTATTTAAAGGTAATTGATCGGAACAAAGGTTGCAAATAAAATCAAACAGCTTTGTCGCAGAATTGACAGTGCCCTTTCTCTATATTCTCTCTTACTTTACATAATAAACTGCGAAATCTACTAAATCAGACAATACCATTTTCGTACTCAGGCCGGTCCCGGGCACATAATAAAAGCAGAAGGTGATTCGTTTACGAATCACCTTCTGCTTTTAAAATCTGGTAGAACTTAATTTTTTGAAACCGATTAACTTTTCAGTTCGGATAAAATCATAATCCTTCAAATATAATTCCTTCAAAATGACCGGAGGACTTCCGGAGGTTTTTCAACGCACGGTACTCATCTGAATCGTACCAGCGGTTAGCTTCTTCATAACTCGGAAATTCAATCATTACAAGGTGTGTTGGCTCCCAACTGCCCTCCACTACCCTAATCCTGTTACTGGCTACGAGATACTTTCCGCCAAAAGCTGACACAACCGGAAAAACTTTTTCTTTGTACTCTTCCAGTTTTGCGGTGTCATTAATTTCAATGTTATCAAACAGGCAATACGCTTTACCTGCAACCTGAGATTGTGTTTCTGTTTTCATTGTATATTTTATTTTGTTTTTATAAAATCATTTTTTCACTTTCAGGAGTTGTTGCTAATACAGGAATTCCATTCAGGACTCTTTCAGATTGCCGCTACTGTTTCAACTGTAACATGGCTGTTTAAAGGATGACTTTGGCAAAGAAGAATATAACCTTCATTCACTTGTTCTCCGGTTAATACATAGTTCTGCCGCATATACACATCACCGCTTAACAACTTGGCCATGCAAACACCACAAGCTCCGTTTTTGCAGGAATACTGTATTGGCACATGATCTTCCAGCGCTGTTTCAAGTATGGTTTTACCGGGCGCTACTTCCAACAGATTTGTTTGATCATAATGATGAAGTAATACTTCCATAACACTATCAGGAAGTTTGGAGGCACTTTCATCCGTTACAGGTACAAAACTTTCTTTATGAAATTGAGTTGATGGAATTCCCAATTGCTCTGTTACTTCTTCTGCCAGTTTTAATAATCCCCCGGGACCACAGGCAAAATAGTCGGCATCCAAATACGCATCACCTGTATATTGTTTAATAACTTTCTTTAACCTGATACGACTGATTCTACCGTCAACTACTTCATTCCATCTTGCTGTACTGTAGGTGCCGGGTTGTGTAAACACCTGTACAATTTTTAACCGATGAGAAAAAGATTGCAGCATATACGCCAGTGCATCAGCAAAAATTACATCAGCCTCTGTTTTATTAGAATTGACTAATAACACATTTCCAGCAGAGGTAGTAAGTACATGTTTTAAGATGGAATAAAGCGGTGTAATTCCACTGCCTCCTGCTACTAAAACAATCCATGGCTTTTGTTCGATAGCTTCAGTAAGATGAAATAAACCATGCGGACCTTCAACTTCCCACACATCAATTTCTTCTGCATGACTTACGATATAATTACTCATTACACCGCCCTCCACAGCCTTTACAGTAATGGCCGGATGCTTACTATGTTCCGGTGCACTGCTTAATGAATAAGAGCGTGTAACTTTTTCACCATTAATCGGCAAAGTGATATTTACAAACTGTCCGGCTTTAAAAACAAGGTCATCTCCCTTTGTATTAAATATAATGGTTACAGTTTGTGCTGTTTCCCTGATGATGCAGGCAGTTGTCCAGAAAAAATGCTGTTTCACTTTTTTTGAACAAATCTATCTCCACAATAAAGCATTTCCGTTACATTATTACAGGTGTGATGTATAAAATTTTAAACCCCTGCTGAACCACTTTTCCCTTGAAGATGTATCCATTCTTCATATGCAAGAACGCCCAGGTGAGGCTTCGCTTCACCATCGATAATACTTATAAACTCAAGGATATTACCATCAGGATCGTCAAAGTAAATTGCCACAGCCGGCATCCAGGCAAACACCATGGGTCTTTCAGTTCCATCTTTCAAAAAATTATAGGATTGGATTTGTTTTGAATGAAGAAATGCTACTGACTCCTTCAGAATCCATTCACTTTCACATTGAAATGCAAAATGCCGGGGAACTACCTCCTTAGCCGGTTTCTCCCAAAGTCCCAGCATAAATTTCTGTGGAGCCCCTACCCAAAAAAAAGCGATCCTTCTTTGCTCATCGTAATGACAGGGTGTTAAGCCCGGCAACTGCTTGTAAAATTCTACAGACTGCTCAAGATTTTTTACATCCACATGTGTTTCAAACAAACCAGTAATCATATGAAAATGTGTTACGCAGATTGCTTAAGTAATGATTTAGACATAAAGTAATCAAAAGAAAACCTTCCGGAACCGTTCAGCATCAAAAGTACGGCAAGCCCCATCACCAGCAGATGATATTCAAAACCTTCCCCTTTTTGATTACCGGCCCAGTTCATAAAAAAACCATAATCAGCATGTGCAGTTACAATCATTCCAAAAAACATGATAATGTAAGCAAATGCCATAAGTCTTGCTCCTGCACCGGCCAGGATCAACAAAGCACCGATTGACTGTAACATAATTACAAGAAAAGCTACAATCCACGGAAGTCCTGCTGCACCGGTAAAATAACTCATGCTTCCGCTAAATCCATACCCACCAAACCAGCCCAGCAATAATTGCAAACCATGTGGTAAAATAACAAGACCTAATGTAAGACGTAAAATCAATCCACTAATATGATTGTTAGTGAAGAGAATTGTTTTTGAAAGTTTCATAATCCGTTTTTTTGATTGCAAAAATCAGTTCGGGTCTATCATAAAAAAATAATCTGGTTTAAGTTCTTTGCTTTTAGCTGCTCCATTTTTGATTTGAAGATTGATAATCTTAAACCAGTTTATTTTTTATGCTTCACGGCGTCTTCAATTTTGTTGCGAAAAGTTGATACCCTGTTATGAATAATTGAGAGAGCTCTTTTTAATACAGAAACTAAAACAGCTTTTTATTATAATTATGAGAGTATTAATAATTCTGGCAGTAGTATCGTTACTGTCAATTGCCGCAAAAACACAACCTGTACTATTTGAAGGAATGGCCGGCAATGAATACTTGTTTTATCAGCATCTTATCGTAAAGAAATTTTCGCCTGAATCTCCATTTGGCATGATGCATATTGCCAATGTAAGCCGTCTTTATCAAACGGATGTTACCAAAGGCGGCCGTCCGAATGAGATTATGAACCAGGCTTACCTCACTACTAATCTCAGTAAATCATTCACATTACTTACAGGGATGTTTTACACCAATGTTACCGGCATACGGTTAGCTGCAGGCGTTCAATATGCACTCCCTTTTAAAAATGGTTTATGGGTTACAGTACCAAGAGTGGATATTAAAGATCGGGGTGCTGTAGAAATCATGAGTATGCTCGAGCTGCAGCCACCGGTTTCTGACAAAACAAAACTTTATATCAGGTTACAGGCTATGAGCAATTACGGACCCTTCCACCATAACCGCAGCTATCAACGATTCCGGTTTGGAGTAACGATTAATAAAACACAAATTGGTGTAGGTGTGAACCTCAATGAATATGGAAGAGCCTCAAAGACACATGTGAACACAGGTATCTTTGTAAGAAAAGAAATTATTTAGGAGCTTTTCGTTGTTCCCGTTGCCTGAGCAGTATTCTTTTTTTAATGGTACTTAAAAACTCCGGGGAAATACCAATGTAGGAAGCAATATGCTTGGCTGATACCTGCTGATTCATTTGTGGATATGCTTCGGCAAAAGCTATATAACGTTGCTCCGCATCCATACTTAACGCCTGTAATGTACGCTTATGGAATGAAGCATAAGCTCGTTGAATCAACAATCGAAAGAAACGTTCCATCTTCGGTACTTTTTCATACAACATCTGCAGATCATCATAGGAAAAAGATAGTGTGGTGGTTTTTTCCAGCGCCTCTGTGTACATGGTTGCGGGTGTTTGTGTAATAAAGCTGGGAAAATCGCCTACCCACCAGTTTGGAATACCTAATTGCACCACATGTTCATAGCCCTGGGGATCTATAAAATATACCCTGGCACTCCCCTCTACAATAAAATTAGTAAAGCGGTTTACTTCTCCTTCTGCGTTGATATAATCACCCCTTTTGAATTTTCGTTCAGAAATGTATGGCAGTATTTCCTGCTCTTCCTCTGCAGTAAGATTGATATAGTTCCTGAAATTGGATAAGAGCAGTTCTGTATTCATATACTAAAAATAAGAAAAGCAGTTGCTTTTAAAAGTATATTTTATAAGAATTCTATACAGCCTTCCGGTTGATTACACAAGGAAATAAAAGATATTTGCAAATTATTTTTTAATTGAATCATTATATGAATCACCATATTGCCATTATCGGCGGAACAACTTTTGATCATATTGTTTACCTCCCCGGTTTTCCTCAACCCATACCACAAACCATTCATAAAGCTCCCTTTAATGAAGGAGTGGGAAGTACGGGTAGCGGCAAAGCATTGGCACTAACCAAATTAGAGATACCTAATACTTTATACTCTGTTATTGGCAATGATCATTTTGGCGAACAGATAAAATCCTTTTTAACAGCACAGGGTGTGGAAACTTTATTTGACACAGACCCTGCAGGAACCGAACGCCATATTAATATTATGGATGCAAATGGCGGAAGAATATCCATATTCATTACTCAATCGTCAGAAATTATTGAGCACAACACAACTGCCATTGAGCAATTGCTTGAACGTTCCACCCTGATTGTACTGAATATTATTTCTTATTGCCGGCATTTGATTCCGCTACTAAAAAAACATAATAAACCGGTGTGGACTGACTTGCATGACTACGATGGGAAAAATATGTATCATGAAGACTTTATTGATGCAGCTCAATACATCCACCTAAGCTCTGATAATTTACCAGACTACAAAACAATTATGCAGCAATTGATGAACAGGGGTAAAGAATTAGTGATTTGCACCCACGGGAAGCAAGGTGCCAGCCTGCTCACTAAAAACGGCGAATGGCTGGAGCAGCCTGCTTTACAAAATGTTCCGATTACAGATAGTAATGGCGCCGGTGATAGTTTCTTTTCCGGTTTCCTGTATGCCTATCTCCAAAACTACTCACTACAAAAATGTTTGCAATATGGAGCGGTGTGCGGAGCTATGGCAGTTACTTCTCCTACCTTGGTGTTTGAAAGTTTATCCCCGGGATTTATTGATAACAAAATAAAAGAATTATAATTTTTTAAATAAAATGATTAGTTGGTAATAGCTGTAATGATTCAATAAGCCTTTCTTAATTCATCAGCAGTATAACTTTCAATTACAGTACCGACATAACTCTTCCCCACGACTGCAATAGCAACTATTTTGATGTAAGGATATTACTCCCGTTATTCAGTAAAACAATAGTATAATCCTGATTCGAGTTAAGCCAAAATTAAATTTAACGTAAAAAAGCCGGGAAGAATCCCGGCTTTTCATCAACCAAAACTACTCATGAAAACTAAACAACTACGTCTTTACTTTTTATTGAGCAACGCATGGAATGTATATCTCCAGGGAGAACCATCCAACGCTGCATAAACCTCATTTGCCACAGGTCTTGCATTATCATAAATCATTTGACAAAATGCTGTGTAAGATGAGCTGATAACCACTCCGCCCTGCTTCAGATATTCCCATGCTGAACGATCCAGCAAGTCGTTATACGTACCGGCAAGATCCATCATGGCATGTACATCATAACCTTCAGCAGTTAAGGATACCGCAGGAAATGCAAGACATACATTGGTAGTTACAGCGCCGATCAGGATTTTTTTACGGCCTGTTGCTTCAATTGCTTTTCTTACTTCGGGATCGTCCCAGGCATTAATGATACTGCGGCTGATAACTTTTACCTCCGGTACAATGGCGGTAACATCGGGAATAAAGGGCCCCCAGATATTGGGTGTCACCTCCGTTAAAATAACCGGTATACCTAATACTTTAGCTGCTTTTACAGCACCCACAAGACTATCTCTTAACAAATGCGGGTCAGTAGTACCAACACCGGCCATTAAACCTGACTGATGATCTACCAATAACAATACAGAGTTTTCCGGTGTAACAGGATCTGCTACTTTCTGAAATATTGATTTCTGTTCCATTCTTTTTATTTTTTAAACTTTAATTAAATCGTCAACACTTTAAAGATTGCAATCTGTTTTTTTTGACGATGTAAAATTGCTCAGAAATAAAAAGGTGTACAATGAAACAGTTTAAGATTTTTACTTAACCAAGATTAAGAAAATAAAATACCATCGAATTATTTATGTGCGCTTACTTTACTGAGAAATTCAGGAGTTATACCAAGATAAGATGCAATCATATAACGTGGCACCCGTTGCTCCAGTTGAGGATATCGCTTCTGAAAATTGCGGTACCGTTCTAACGCCGGTAAAGAAAAATTCTGTTGAATACGGTCATAATTATTAATGATGGCATTCCTGTAAATAAGCATAAAATATTTATGCAGTTTTGGTAAATCCATCAGCAATGCATCTAACGCCTGGCGGGTGATGCATATCACTTCACTATCTTCGAGCGCTTCTATAAACTGACGAGAAGGAACGTTGTTTGTAAAACTATTCAGATCAGTAATCCAGTAATCTTCCATAGCAAAACGCAACAGGTACTCCTTGCCTTTATCATCTACATAATAGGCACGGAAACACCCTTTCACCACAAAATTTTCACTTCGGCAGTGCTCACCTTCTGATACAAGAAAATGACGCTTTCTGATTTTTCTTGTAGTTAAATATCCTGCTATAAGTTGCTCATCTTCTTCCTGCAGCGGCACATAAGCAGATATGTGGCGGAAAATGTTTGAATATAACTCACTCATAAACGAATCATGATTTAAAGATTTTGGCAACAATTGTGTTGGTAAATTACGAAATTATCAGCGTGCATATAAAACAGATAGCCTCCGAAGAGGCTATTTTATCAAATTATGAGGTTGGAATATTTATTTTGAATTAAAGGCATAGGCAACACGCAAACCAAGGAAATTGGCCTGGCTGCCATTATCATAGAATTTGGAATTGCTCTCAAAACGGATGCCTGCATCCAGGTAATTTCTTTTACCCAAAGGAATGAGATAACCTACTTGAGGTGCATATACAAAAGAGGCAGATTTATCAGCCTGGTTCTTGTCTTTGCTGGTAAGAAAAGATACACCAGCTTCACCCTGAAGATAAAAATTCTTAGCAGGGAAATACTTTAAACCTGCTTTTACAGGAATCATCTGTACATCACCTTTAACACCACTCTCAGTAAAGAAATTATTATAGCCGGTATTAGCTGTAATAAACAATACTCTTTTGGCTACATTAAAATCAGCCTGGATAGAACCGCCAAGGTTCCATTGTGCAGGGGTATTAAATTTGCCCACAGGAACTCCTGCCTCAGCACCAAAGCTCCAACGTACACCTTTGGCTGCGGTTTTCTTTGACTGAGCGTTTGCTCCCATGGTTAAAATAATCATTGCAATTGCTGTTGTAATCGTAAATAACTGTTTCATTGTTCTTAATTTTTAAATGTTACTCATAATTTGACGTTCATCTGTTTTTTTTACACTTTTCAAATATTTCTGATAAGCCTATTGTAACACAGCCAGAGAAAGCCGGGCAAAAAGGCATTATAAATCTGTAGTTATAGCTATTCTGTTCCAGGCATTAATGGTTACGATTGTCATAATCAATTGTGCCAGGTACTTTTCCCCAAATAATTCTTTTGCTTTGGTCAGCAGCTTTGCCGGTATCCGTTCCTGGTGAATGAGCGTCATTCTTTCCGTGAGTGCAAGAATTACTTTCTCCTCCCCGGAAAATAAATCTGACACCCGCCAAACTGCCAGCATGTGTAGCCTTTGTTCATCCTCCCCTATTTTTTTGGCTTCCTTTATATGCATATCGAGGCAAAATGAACATCCATTCAGTTGAGAGACTCGTATCCTTATCAATTCCTTATGAATTGCAGAAACAGGGGTTTCTGTTACATATTTTTCCAGCGTCAGCATCGCTTTAAGAGCTGCCGGTTCAGTTTCATTTAAATTTATTCTTTCGTTCATATATCAATGTTTAATTGCAGCAATCTGTCTGTCTATTGAAAATTTTCCGGCTACGTTAACTAAAGAAATGACAGCTAAAGCGATGATGGCGATGTGATACTCATAACCTTCACCACCTGCTGTTCCGCTCCAGTTCATAAATAATCCATGAGGCATATGCACCATTAAAACAGCACCGAGCATGAGAGGAATCATCACAAACGACCAGAACCTTGTAGCAAAACCTGCAATTAAAGAAACAGCACCTACAAACTCTGCAACAATTACCAGGAAAGCAATTAGAGAAGGGATGTGCATGGTTTGGGTTAACCATCCCATTGTTCCGTTATAACCGTACCCACCAAATAGTCCGAATGTTTTTTGCAAACCATGTGGCAGCATTAATAAACCAAGTATAACTCTTGCAATCAAACCCGTCCAATGGTTATCCGTATAAAATATTTTCTTCTTCATTATTTTACTTTTATGATTATGACTTTTGTCTTTACGAAACTTTCTTAGAAACTACGGTTAATAAAGGCGATACATCTTTTGCACTTGAAACAATGCCCGGTACTTTTACCATAGTACGTGCTGATTTATTAGCCGAGCGGATTACCAAAGTGAGTCCGGTGATTATAAAAATCAATCCGATCAATAATCCGATTGTAACCGGTTCGCTCAAGAAAACAGCTGACCATAGAATTCCAAAAAAAGGAACCAGTATTGTTACCATTGAAGTATTTACGGATCCCATACTGCTCACCAGCTTAAAATAAATGATGAAGGCCAGTGCAGTACAAACAATTCCCAGGATAAGAAGCGGAGTAAATACAGGCAAGGAGAACGTTTGAGTATTACTTCCGGCAAACAAAAACGGCAGTACTAAAGCAGCAGCACCGATCATTTGACCGGAGGCAGTTTGCATCGGTTTGCTTCCTGTAAATTTTATGCGTGTAAATACATTTGCAACACCGTAACTTACCGCTGCAAGAATGGAAGCTGCTATTGCAATCATTGCTTTTCCATTAACAGCAACAGGGTTCCATCCCACCAGTATTACAATTCCGGCAATACCCAAAAGCAAACCGGTAATTTTTGCAACACTAAGTTTTTCTTTCAACCATATTCGTGCAATCAGTAATGTAAACAAAGGTGTAGTTGCATTTAAAACAGAACCCATTGAAGCGTTTAACTGCATTACAGAAAATACTACCAGCAGATTGGGCAATACCATATTTAAAGCGCCCAATAAAATATATTGCCACCAATATTTTTTAAAAGAAGGAAATTGCCCGTAAACTAATGACAACACAGAAAGGAATAAAGCAGCAATAAGCACCCTTGTACCCATTGTTAATGAAACACCGATAACCGGCGCTACCATTCTGATAAAAAGGTATGAACTGCCCCAGATAGCAGCTAAGACCAGCATATTGAAAATGTCTCTTGGTTTCATATTAATAGATTGAATAAATTCTTTCAATACTTTTTGCTTCAAACCCTGCTTGCTGTATCGTAGCTCTTATCTCAGGCTCATTCAAAGCTCCGGGCGAAAAGACAGTTAAAAGACCATCAGCGCTTTCTAAATCCAATTGCCAGTTAGAAGAACCAATAAGTTGATTTAAAAGCAAGGCAACTTTTCCGGCGGCTGATTCATTTCTAATTTCAGTTTTATATGTAATGAGTTCCATAACGATGAATTTGTAAGTCAAAATTGAATTCATTAGAAGCGATGAACAATAAACTATCTTAAGATTTCAGCTTAATCCTGATTAATTTTTTACCGGGTAAGCATCGATTCATTCACAACATAAAAGTACCATTGGCTTCACCTGGTGTTGTTATACTATAAACTATGAGTTGTATATTTTATACCTGTTATAAATAAAAAAGCCCTGCGTTATAATGCAGGGCTTTGAAACAAAACTTGTATCAACTATTTTGAATGTTTGATTTTAAACACAGCAATCAATACACTAACAGCTCCTATTACAGCAGCACTGATGAATGCGGTTTGAAATCCATTGTTTAATGCTTCTGTTTCATTTACGCCGGCAGTAATTCCTGATTTTGTTACAGCTGCAGCAATTACTGCAATAACAGCTAGGCCAATAGCTGAGCCAATCTGGTAACTGGTATTAACAATACCTGAAGCAAGACCTGTTTCTTCCGGCTTGGCGCCTGACATGGAAGCCATCGTTCCGGGAATATATGCCAGCGACATTCCTAATGCACCTAATAAAGATGCAGGTAATACATTGAGCAGATAGGTTCCGTTTGAAGGAACGATGCTGAACAGTATTAAAGAAAGTGTAAGTGAAATTAAACCTGCAACAAGATTTTTCTTAAAACCGAATTTAGCAACCAGTTTACCTGTAAGACCAACCATTACAATCATAATAACAATCGTCATGGGCAATAAAGCTAATCCACTGTTAAAGGCATTGAGTTGCAAAATCTGCTGCAGATAAAGATTCAGAAAAAACCAAAGCGGTATCCATGCAGCAGCCATTAATGCCATTACAATATTACCTGCTGTAAGATTGGGTACTTTAAAAATCTGCAAGGGTAATAAAGGTTCTTTGGCTTTCTTTTGCGTATTAATAAATATGATAAGCAAAAGAACAGCTACAGCAAGCAAACCAAGTGTTTGTGCAGAAAGCCATCCTGCAGCTTCTGCAGTTACAATGGCATAAACGAACAGAATTAAAGAGGATGTGGCGAGTATTGCACCTGTCCAATCAACCCGGCCCAATGCTTTGCGGCCTGCAACAAGATATTGTTTACTGAAAGCTAAAACAACCAATGCAATTGGAATATTAATGTAAAACACCCAGCGCCAATCCAGCCACTCTGTAATGACACCTCCAAGAAACACACCGGCAGATCCACCTGCAGCAGCAGAGGCGCCCCAAAAACCAAATGCTTTTCCTAATTCCTGCGGATCAGTGAATGTGGTCATGAGTAAAGTCATGGCCGCAGGTGCAATCAAGGCAGAGCCTAAGCCCTGTACCGCACGACTGATATTTAATACTTCAGGTGACCAGGCTGCTCCCGCAAAAAAAGAAGCAATAGCCAGGAAACCAAAACCCCACATAAAAATTTTACGGGCTCCAAACAGATCCGATAAACGGCCACCTAATAATAAGATACCGCCAAAAAGAATAACATACGCATTAAAGATCCATTGCAAACCACTTTGCGTAAATCCTAATTCACTTTTAATGGCGGGTAAGGCTACACCAATGATAGATGTATCCATAATTACCATGAACTGTGCAGTACAGAGCAATGCAAGCGCTGTCCACCTTTTTTCATTTTTTACGATTGAATGATTTATTGTTTGCATACTTAATATTTTATACGAAAGTAGCTTTCGCAAAGGGCGGCTGCTTTATACTAAACAGGATAGCTTGTATATAATTTCAACAGTCAACACCTTACTGCCATATTAAATAACAAACAGGCGCCTTGTATGGCGCCTGTTCAACTCCAAGATCAATGTTTTGATTGATCAGTTTTTCATATTGAATTCTTTGATCCAGTTCATAGCTGCATCCGGGTCTGTAAAATAATGCTCATGCGGCTTACTGAACCTGGTTTCATAATCCTGCATCTTATCAGCATTATGATGCACATTCGCCATTGCTACACATTGTATTCCTCTTATATTTCTCAGCTCAACGGTTGCTTCCGGAAACATATCCAGGTAGCCGATACGATAACCATAATCAGCCAGTAATAAAGGAATGATGCTGCGGTACTCTTTATGCACCTCTGTACTTTCAGCTTCAAATCCATGCAGATCAACCAGCATTTTAAAGGAAGTATGTTCAGGGATATTTTTGAAAACCGCATCTAATGATTCTTTCCATTGCTGTACATGATTGGAATTAACTTTACCGGATAATTTTGTTACCACCAGTTGTTCCGCCTGATACCATTGTGTGGTTGCTGTAGTTTCCATATTGATTTTATTCATTTATGAGTTTTAAATTGCCCATCGCTTTCTGTAAATCCATCATTACTAACCTGATGGAATACTGCAGGCGGGTATCTTCCAATCTTGCTTTGGTTAAAACCAATTCAGCATCTGCCAGTTCCAATCGGTTACCCAGCCCGGCCCTGTAACGTTCATACACCATCTGGTAACTGATCCATGCCGCATCAACATTCTGCTTTTGTATGGACCATTGCTTTAATTCATCCTGCAACTTTACAGTTAAGGAAGCAATTACAGTTGCTACTTTTGTTGTGAGATCTGTCAAGGCCAGTTCCTGTTGTTTTACTGAAAAAGAAACAGCGGCTGACTGGTACTTCATACGGTTACCTGAATAGATAGGTACATTAAAACGCAAACCGGCAAAAGATGTACGGGGCAATCCATAATACTTAAAGCGATAATCATCTGCCTGTGATTGAACCTGGTATTGAGCAAACACCTGGAGTTGTGGTTTATACATTGCCCTGATGCGCTCCAACTGCAGTTTACTTTGTGCTATCTGTAATTGAGCAATGTGAATATCAGGACGATTATTACCGGCTATTTCCATGGCAGATGATGAAATAATCTGATGCGCATGATGCTCCTCAATCATTAACGAATCACTCAGCATCAATGAGGTTGATAATTCAACACCCATTAATTGCTTCATTTGCATAAGCGCTATCTGCACCTGGTTTTCCAGCGAAGAAACAGACAGTTTGATATTCTGAACCGCAATAAAATGACTGAGCGTATCTGTTTTTAAATTTTTTCCCTGCAAAAACAAATTTCGTGCATCGGTTAAAGCTCTTTCATTTCGTAAAAGACTTTGCTGCAACACCTGCTTTTGCTGTTCATAAAACAAAACGGTATAATACAACTGAGATACTTCAAATGCCAATTGCTCTTCCAGCATTTTTTTATTCTGCACTTCTGTCCGCTGTTGCAACTGTACATTTTTTACCTGGTTTTTTGCTGATGGATTGGTAAGTCCGTAAACAGCTGTAACATTTGCATCAAAGGACAGTCTTCCGCCAAACTTGATATCGTTTGCCTTTGGTGTTGCATTTTCATCCCTTAAATAAATTACCGGGCGCTCCGCAAAAAACAGGTAACTGCTGTTAAAATGAACAGAAGGAAGTAAAAAACTTTTTGCCTCTTTCACTAATTCTTCAGAACGTTTCAGCTCCAGCGTACGTATCTGTAATTGCCGGTTACCGGCGGCTGTAGTTTGCAGCACATCTTTTAAACTCATGGGCTGCACCTGCGCAAAGCTTACAGAAGATGACACTGCCGGTAACAGCAGCATCAGACTTCTTAATACTATTTTTTTCATAAAACTATTTTTATAATGATTAAAATCAGGCTTCCTGCACCTCCACTATTTCTTCCACTTCTTTTTTCCGTTTACCGGATGACAGGTAGGAATACACTGCAGGAATAATAAACAGCGTAAGGATACCTGCGAATATGAGACCACCTGCAATCACAATACCGAGTGATTGACGGCTGTTATGAGTCATAGCAATGGGCAATGCACCAAAAATCATGGCTAAGGAAGTCATAAGTATGGGGCGGAAACGTTGTTCTGCAGCATGTACGGCAGCATCTAATCTTGAAAGTCCAGTGGCTTTTAAATGATTGGCAAACTCCACAATCAAAATTCCATTCTTGGTTATCAGGCCTACGAGTGTAATAATTCCGATCTGGCTGAACACATTCAGACTTTGACCAAACCAATCAAGACTCAACAATGCTCCTGTAACAGCCATAGGCACCGTAAGCATAATAATCAACGGATCCCGTAAACTTTCAAACTGTGCTGCAAGAATCATATAAATGAGCAACAGGGCGAGTATAAGTGTGAAGTTGATATTGCCCTGGCTTTCCTGGAAATCTCTTGACTGACCTGCCAATGAAGTTTTGAAATTTTCACCCAGCACTTCTTTTTTAATACGTTCCATTTCTTCAATTCCATCTGCAAGACTTACACCGGGGGCTAAACCTGCGGAAACAGTAGCTGATGTAAACTGATCATAACGATAAATAGCAGCAGGGCTGATTCCTTCATCTATGGTAACAAGATTATCCAATGAAATCATAGTACCATTCGCTGAACGTACATAAATAGACCGCAGATCACTGAGATCATTTCTGTTTACACGCTCTACCTGGCCAATCACTTCATATTGACGATCGTTTTGCAGGTAATAACCATACCGCTGACCGGAGAAAGAAAGCTGTAATGCTCTTGCTACTTCCTGGATGGAGACACCCATTAATGCAGCTTTACTTCTGTCAATATTAATTTTAAGCTCGGGTTTATTCATCTTGAGATCAGCATCCACAAACATCAGTTTCTTACTTTGACGTGCTGCATTCAAAAACTTCGGCAATACAGCATTCACACTTTCAAGATCAGCAGCCTGTAATACAAACTGAACCGGCATACCACCTCCATAGCGTGTACCAATTGTAGGCGGCATATAGGGGAACATCAAAATATTTCTGAAGTTTCCGGAAGCCATCGCATAATGGTTATACAATTGCTGTATAGAAGTTTTACGTTCTTTTGGATCTTTGAGATAAATAGATTGTACTGCAAAACTTGTGGGTGCAGGTGCAGGAATGAACGAGATGGCCACCATGGAATAAGTTTGATACAATCCATCGGTAGAATCATTTACATACTTACCTACCTGCATCATATTCTCTTTCATTTTTTCAAATGAAACACCTTCCGGCGCAATAGCAATCAAACTCATATTGCTTCTGTCTTCTACAGGTGCCAGTTCGGAGGGAAGTTTTTTACCCACTACATAAATGATAGCAGCAGTTGCCACAAGAAATACCCAGGCCATCCAGCGTACACGCATGAACAAACGCAAGAGTTTTCCGTATCCTTTAGTCAAACGCACAAAAAATGGTTCAGTAGCACGGTATAACCAGTTAGGCTTATCAGCTTTCCTGAGTAAATAAGCACTGAGCATGGGTGATAATGTAAGCGCTACAAATGCAGATACCAATACAGAACCTGAAACTACAATAGCAAACTCTTTAAACAGCTGTCCGCTGATGCCTCCCATAAAAATGATAGGCATGAACACTGCAGCAAGGGTGATGGTAGTAGAAATGACTGCAAAATAAATTTCCTTACTACCTGCAAAGGCAGCCTGCACCGGGTTCATCCCTTCTTCTACTTTTTTATAAATATTCTCCAGCACCACAATCGCATCATCCACCACAAGTCCAATGGCCAGTACCAAACCTAAAAGTGTGAGTACGTTAATAGAAAAGCCGGCAATGTACATGATGAAGAATGCAGAAAGAATGGAAACAGGAATGGCAATTACCGGAATGATGGTAGAACGCCAGTCTCTCAAAAACAGGAAAATGATAATTACCACCAGTCCAAATGCAATGAATAAAGTTTCTTCTACTTCCGTTATAGATTCACGAACTGGTTTTGTAAAATCAAAACCAACAATCAAACGGTACTCTTTGGAAATCTCTTTGCGTAGCTGCTCCAGGCGTTTGTAAAACTCATCTACTACCTGGATGGCATTGGCACCACGCTGAATCTGAATTGCCACACCAACACCTACTACGTTCTTACCGCCTGTTTCATTAATGATTGCATTCCGTTCATTCAACTCACCAAGTTCTGCAAAGCCGATATCCTTTAAGCGAACAACGGCGGTGGGTGTTTGCTTAATAATCATTTCATTAAACTCCTCCGGCTTGCTTAACCTTCCCAATGTGCGAACACTTAACTCACTGTTATTTCCTTCAATTCTTCCGGAAGGCAAATCAATATTTTCTTTCTGCAGAGCAATGCGGATATCTTCAGGTGTAAGTTGATACGCTGCAAGTTTTACAGGATCAAACCGCAAACGCATGGCATACTTATGCTCACCTACAATAGCCACCCGTTGAATACCGGGTATAGATTGCATTCTATCTTTGATAGTAGTTGAAGCAAGATGGCTTACTTCTTTTATGTCCTTTGTATCACTTTCTACTTCAAGAAACGCCACCAGGTTATCGGGTGAAGTTGCTTTTTCTACAATGGGAGGATCCACATCGGCAGGTAATTGATTTTTTGATTTGGCTACTTTATCACGCACATCATTCAACGCATCTTCAAGGTCAACATCACGGTTGAACTCAATTGAAATCACACTTACCTGTTCTCTTGATTCACTGGAGATGGTTCGAACGCCATTTGCTTCTGCAATCGATTCTTCTAATGGCTTTGTAATTTTTGATGCAATCACATCAGGGCTGGCACCGGGATAAAATGTAACCACTGCAATAACAGGTGGTTCTGTCATAGGAAACTCCCGCACGCCAAGGTAACGCCAGCCTACAAGACCGGCGATGACGATGAGAGCAGAAAATACTGCCGCCAGTACCGGTTTTTTTATACTTAATGATGGTAAACTCATAATAATATTTTTAATTAGTTAGATGAAACAATGGTTACCGGTGTACCGTCAGTTGTACGGAGAATATTGGAAACAATTACAGTATCCCCTGCTGTAATACCTGAATTGATCATTGCTTCTTTTTCATTACGGCTTGATACGGTTACAGGCCTTACTGCAGCAACGCCATTTTTTACAACAAACACACTATATCCCTTTCCACCGGGCATTAACGCCTCCGTAGGTACCATCATACCTTTTGCATAGTTGGAAGAAGTATTGAAAAATACTTTTGCTGACATTCCCGGTTTTAACTTACCAGCGGTATTGGAAAACAAAGCCTGAACTAATATGGCTCTTGATTGTGCATCTACTGATGCCTCCGCAGAGAGAATGGTAGCTGTTATTTTATCACTACCCAATGTTGTGGTAAAATAAATTCTGGCTCCGGGTTTGAGTATGGGTAAATATTTTTCTGAAATGCTGAATTGAACTTTTAATACATGCTGCTCCTGCAAACTCACTAAAGGAGCGCCCGGCACCACATAAGAACCTTCAAATACTTTACTGATTCCGATGATGCCCGAAAAAGGCGCACGCACTACCGTTTTGCTTAATTCAACCTGAAGCAATTCTTTAGCAGCCTCTAAAGATTGCAGTTTAGCATAAGCTGCATCATACTCTTCTCTTCTTACACTTTCCGTTTTAAGCAAAGCAGCCAGGCGTTGCTCATTAATTTGTGCCAGGTTCAGATCAGCCTGTAATTGTTTGATTTTTGCTTTGATGTCTGCATCATCCAGCTTGTACAAAACAGCTCCTTCTCTTACAAAAGCGCCATCTTTAAAATGAACTGCTACTAATTTGCGGGGCAACTCAGCAGCAATCTCAACGGTTCTGTTTGGCACAATTGAGCCTGCTACTACTTCGCTCTGATCAATAAATGATTCTTCAACAACTTTTACATCTACCGGCAATCCTGCAGGTGCTGCTGCCTGGGTTTTCTGGTCTTTATCAGATGCTTTACTGTTGCATGCTATAAAAGCTGCAGTCATAACAACTGTAAAAAATCCGGCCTTTAAATAATTTGCTTGCATAACTTATGTTTTAATGATGATAATAAAATCAAAAGTAGATGCAGGCAGAGCGGTATCTATTATACTATTGCGATGCAGATGTATAACATTTCAAATAAAAATAAAAGGGGATTGAAAACAATCCCCTCGCTTACAGATTCTGCTATCTGTTGACCTTAAACCTACTGATACCTGAAAACTTTCTTTAACCTGTACAAATGTTGTTGTGAAGTATATCCTTTATAGCTGATGTATAACTCTTTGGGATAACCATCACCATCATAGAGGTATTCATATTTATACGGCACTACAGAAGGAATATTACCGGAATAGCCTTTGAGCACTGCTGTGATATTATTTTTTGATGCATTGGTGAAATACAAATCATCATAACCTAATTGATGATACGGATTGATTTCATGATCGTAACTGTACGTTGAAGACTCAGCGCCGCCGGTAGATGACTGTGCCTGGTCTTCTGTTTTATTTCCATTATAAAACTTCATACGGTAACGCATGGAGTTGGAATTATGAAAAAGATAATCGGCAGTAATCACTTCAAAGGGCTGCAACAAAGAATAGCTCACTGCAACTCCGGTTTGCTGATCATAACTTTTCTGATACATGGAAGCAATCCTGTCTCCGCTACGCTCCATTGCGGTATAACCGATAAGCTGCTGCTGTGCATCATAACGGAACATAGTATCCCATGCCTGTGGCTGTGAATAATGAAACCGGTACCAGTAACTCAATGGCAAACCGGCCACCACAGTAGAGCGTTGATAAAACTTAATTTCTTTAAGTGTACCATTGGTATTATAGAAAAATTCAGAGCGGTTCTCCGGAATGAGATCATAACCGTTTTCTACATACACCATTTCTTCTTTTAGTTTTTTACTCTCTTTTTCGGCATACAATTTCATATGCATTCCACTCTGCATCGTGTTTTGTGTGTAATGCTTTTGAATAGTCGTATTCCACTTGTTTACAGAAAAGGTATAGGAATGATAATTAGCAGGCACACTTAAAGTATAAAGTCCTGCTTTCATTACCTGCTCCCGTATCCATTTTGTGCCGTTTGCATCCACTGCTTCCATTTTTATGGTGCCGGGCAAACTATCATACAAAACAGAACCTGTTTTTATCTGCAGATGTGCTGTAATATTTATATAGGGAACAAATCCAAAATCATTTACTGTATAGCCAAACTGTGCCGGCATATCTGTACTGTTTACCGGAAGCACTCCTACTGTACCTGCATTCACCCCCTTTGCTGCAACTGCAACAACTGCAGGCAGCGGTGCAGTAACAAGAGCAGCTTTACTGCTTTCTTTTTTGGGCACGGCATACAAAGCTGTATCAGACAGTTTAACAACAATAAACTTTACTAAGGAATAACTGCTCCGCTGCAAAGCGATAGGCTCCGTAATAAATTGCTGGTTCTTTTTTGTAACAGGAATTTTGCGGTTATTAACTGTTGTATCACCATTGCTGTTTACCAGGCTTATAATAGCATGAGTTCCGGTTTCAGTTGCAGCCATATTTTGTATGGCAAACTGCAGGTAAGCAGTAGTATCAACAGAGCCGGGAACGGCAGGCGGTGCAAAATCCTGCTTTTTACAACTGGCTGCTAAAAGCAGGACAGCACCAAATAAGGAGAGATGAAAGGACAACTTCATAAAAAGGTTTAATGATTAATGAATAAAAAAATATGATTCAGCCATCTTAAAGAAGGCCTGCGCTTAATAAACGGAATAATAATCTTCCATACTTATGGCATAATAACCTGCTTTATGCACGGCATCAATTACCTGCATTTCATTTACCATACCGGGTGAATACACCATGAGCTTTTTATCTGCGCCCCTGATATCGAGTTGCCAGTTGGCGGTACCCACCGCAGCGTTGAGGTAGGTAGCCACACGCTGTACTGCTTTTTCAGTACTGATATTTGTTTTGAAGGTTACCAGTTCCATAACTATTTGTTTTTACAAATTTTCAAATGGTTTATGTCTCAAAAAATAAACTACATTAAGTTTTTCGTTTGCTGTATTCTTATTGTCAAAACTAAAACCTATCCTGTGCGATTCTGTTGCACTTTAGAGCATAAGATTTATATAATTCAGCAGCAACAAAAAGCCCGGTAAGAATACCGGGCCGCTACCAAAACCAACTTACTGTACGAACTGCTTTTATAATAATGAAGAATATTTTAAACGTAAACTATTGCTTACCACGCTCACACTGCTCAGCGCCATGGCTGCACCTGCAATCATAGGATCCAGCAGGAAACCATTTATGGGATACAAAATACCGGCCGCTACAGGAATACCAATCAGGTTATAAATAAATGCCCAAAACAGGTTTTGCTTAATAGCTGCAACAGTTTGATTAGATAAACGGATTGCCTTGGGTATACTGGTAAGATCTGAAGTAATGAGCGTCATCTTAGCTACATCCATTGCAATATCACTGCCCTTACCCATTGCAATACTTACATCTGCCTGGGCCAATGCATGACTGTCGTTAATACCATCCCCCACCATCGCCACTACTTT
This sequence comes from Lacibacter sp. MH-610, assembly GCF_045780045.1. Classification (NCBI taxonomy): domain Bacteria; kingdom Pseudomonadati; phylum Bacteroidota; class Chitinophagia; order Chitinophagales; family Chitinophagaceae; genus Lacibacter; species Lacibacter sp. MH-610. The sequence goes on along the minus strand of NZ_CP116002.1, from coordinate 1,746,167 downwards.
GCCCTTGGCCTGTAATTCTTCCACAAATGCTGCTTTATCTGCAGGAAGCACTTCAGCTTTAAAAGACTTAAGCCCTACTTCTTTTGCAATAGCAGCAGCAGTTTGCTGATTATCGCCGGTGAGCATATACACTTCAATACCTCTGTCCTGCAATTGTTGTATAGCGGCTTTTGAAGTTGCTTTTATTTTATCAGAGATAGCTATGATTGCAACCACATCATTATCTTCAGCAAAGGCTACAACTGTTTTCGCCTGCTCCTGCAACTGCCTGATGGAAGCCTGCAGTATGGGACTTACTTTAATACCATTCTCTCTCAACAAAGCAATATTTCCGATTAGATAATTTTTTCCTTGGTACAGTGCCGTTACACCTTTACCGGTTACACTCTCAATCCTGTTAACGTTAACTGCTAATGTTTTTTCCTTTTGCAAAAAGCGTACAACTGCTTCTGCCAGCGGGTGCTCCGATTGTGATTCAATTGCCAGAAGCACTGACTTGAGATAATTTACCTGTACGCCATAGGCAAAAATAATATCACTTACTTCCGGTTTACCTTCTGTAATCGTACCGGTTTTATCCAGAATGACGGCATTAATCTTATGTGCCTGCTCCAGGCTTTCAGCATCTTTAATAAGAATGTTATGCTCTGCTCCTTTACCTACACCTACCATAATAGCAGTAGGAGTAGCTAACCCCAGTGCACATGGACATGCAATTACCAATACGGTAACAGCCGTTAACAAAGCATGTGTAAATGCATTATCTCCACCCCAGATCATCCATACAATAAATGTGAGTATTGAAATACCGATTACAATCGGCACAAAAACACCGGCAATTTTATCCACCAGTTTTTGAACAGGCGCTTTACTGCCCTGTGCCTGTTGCACCATTTTTATAATCTGTGCCAGTAAAGTTTCTGCTCCTACTTTTTCAGCACGAAAACGAAAACTTCCTTTTTGATTGATGGTTCCTGCAAATACTTTTTCATCAATTGTTTTTTCCACCGGTACAGGTTCGCCGGTAATCATACTTTCATCTACAAAAGATTGTCCGCTGGTAACAACACCATCTACCGGTATTTTTTCACCGGGTTTTACCAGTAAAATATAACCGGGCTTTACTTCTGCCACCGGTATTTCTTTAGTAGCATCATCTTCCAGTACAAGTGTTACTGTTTTGGGTTGCAGACCCATTAATTTTTTAATAGCAGATGAAGTATTGGATTTTGCTTTTTCTTCTAACAACTTGCCCAGTGAGATAAAGGCTATCACCACTGCCGCTGCTTCAAAGTACACATGTGCATGTAACCCACGTGCATGCCAGAAATCAGGAAAGAAGGTATTAAACGTACTGAAGAGCCAGGCAATACCGGTACTCAATGCTACCAGTGTATCCATATTTGCTTTACCATGTCTTGCCTGCTTCCATGCATTGATAAAAAAGCTGCGGCCGAAATAAAACACAACGGGTGTGGAAAGCAGCAGCATGATATAATTGCCATAAGGCATATCCATAAAAAACATTCCGATAATCACCACGGGCACTGATAAAACAGAAGACCAGATGGTACGATGTTTTACAGCTTCATAATGTTTTTGCTGTGCGGCTTCTTTTACTTCGTCTTTATTTTCCTTTTCAATTACCAGGTCATAACCAATAGAACGGATGGTTGTCTGCATTTGCTCCGGTGTGGCAATAGCAGGATTGTATTCTACCCACGCATCCTGGTTGGCAAAGTTTACACCGGCATCTTTTACACCTTCCACTGACTTTAACATGGATTCCACACTTACTGCACAGGCCGCACAGGTCATTTCCAGAACGGGAAAGGTTTCTTTTACAAATGAATTGCTTTTTACAGGCTTACCGGTAGTTATTGTTTGCATATAATTCGTCATTTATTAATATCACAAAGCTATTATCTGGTGGAGGGAGGATTGTTATACAATTGAGTAGCGGTTGTATATAATTTCAGTTGCCGGGCTGAATGCCGGAACGATCATCCCTGATTTGTTTAAAATGTGAAGGATTTAATCCTGTAACCTGCTTGAACTGGCGTGATAAATGTGCCACACTGCTGAAACCAAGCCGGAACGAAATATCAGCAAGAGATAAAGAAGTATAAGCCAGGAATTCTTTGATTTTTTCAATACGGTAGTCAATTACATACCGCTCAATGGTAGTTCCTTCTTCAGCAGAAAACTCGTGACTGATGTATTCATAATCCCTGCCCAGAGATTTTGCCAATACATCTGAAATACGGAAGTGGTAAGGAAAATCATAATCCCCTGAGTACACCTGAGCTACAATATTCTTTACCTGTTTCACCAGTTTGGTGCGTTTGTTTTCCAGCACTTCAAAACCAAGCGGGTTTAATTTATTGTTCAACGCTTCATAATCAGAAAACGGATCCTTCACCGCCAGCTTTACTTCGCCCAGGTTCACTTCATCTAACTCAATGCCCAGCCGGTTTAATTCATTGGTTACAGTGGTAATGCAGCGGTTGCAAACCATTCCTTTGATAAATATTGTCTGTTGCATAAGCGTCAATTTTACTTCAAAGAAACTATGAACAGACGCCGGAATTGTTATATGATTTTGTGAAAAATGTATAAAATCCCTTGAAGGGAACAGAACAGCAACGTCTTTTAGATATAAATTCTCTCTCTATCTTTGCAGGACCATGCCGGTAGTACTTCACATAAAGAATATGGTTTGCGACCGTTGTAAAATGGTGGTGCGCCAGGAGCTGGATTTACTGCAGCTTCCTTATAAAAATGTAGATCTTGGCCAGGTTGAGCTTACAACTGAACCCGGTAAAGAACAATTAGAAGTATTAAGAGAACATCTGCAAAAACAGGGATTTGAGCTGCTGGATGATAAAAAGACCAAAACGGTAGAGCGCATTAAAACTGAAATTGTTTCATTAATACATGGTAAAGATGCCGAGGAATTTAACCTCAAGCTATCAGCCATGCTGGAAGAAAAAATTGGTGTTGATTACCACTACCTCAGCAGTTTGTTTTCCTCAGTTGAAGGTATTACCATTGAAAAATATGCCATACTCCAGCGCATCGAAAAAGTAAAGGAACTGCTGATGTACGATGAAAAAAGCCTGAGCGAAATTGCCTACGAGATGGGCTACAGCAGCGTACAACACCTCTCCCAGCAATTTAAAAAAGTAACCGGCTTAACACCTTCCCACTTCAAAAACCTCAAGGAAAACAAACGTAAACCCCTTGATAAAATCACTGACTGAGTGATACTCCCTGAAATTATATACATCTCTGTATTTATTCTGTAACAATAAGGCCTGCAGGCAGTTCTAATTTTACACTGTAAAAGAAAACCGGCAAAAGACCGGCGTATTTGATCAGAAAATAAAAATACAGAACGATGGACGCATTAACTTTCAAAACAACCATTAAATGTTCAGGTTGTGTGGCAAAAGCAACTCCTTTTCTTAACGAGGTAGCAGGAGAAGACAACTGGGAAGTAGATATTACCAACCCTGATAAAATTCTGCGTATTGAAGCTGAGGGCAACCTTAGCGCTGCTGAAGTTGTAGCAGCTGTAGAAAAGGCCGGCTATAAAGCTGAAGTTGTAAAGTAAACAATTACACCGGCATTCATAGCCGGTGTACTTTTTTAAATCTGCAAAAACTTTAAATATGAAATCAATTTTCCTGGCACTGACTGTATTTTTTACAGGCTCAGCCAAAGCACAAAACAAATCTCTTTCTGATTTACTTACCCATTACTATCACTTAAAAAATGAACTGGTAGCAGGCAATCAGCAACAGGCTGCGGCTATAGCAGTTCAGTTTAAAAATGCTGCAGCGGCTGTTTCAATAAAGCAACTCAACGCTGCAGAGTTAAAAACATTTGAGCCACTTCAACAATCTTTAATTGATGCAGCAGGAATTATTGCATCAGCAGGAGATATTAATAAACAAAGAGATGCCTTTATATCATTATCCAATGCCATGATCGTATTAGCGAGGGGAATTAAATTAACTGACAAGGAAGTGTACGTAGATTATTGCCCTATGAAAAAAGCTTCCTGGCTCAGTGGAGAAAAAGCAATTAAAAACCCATACTATGGTAACAGCATGCTCACCTGCGGCAGCGTAAAAGAAACCATTAACCCCTGAAAAAATGAAACAGGCATATAGCATACTAACGGCGCTTTTCATGTACACTTCTTCGTTTGCACAACATAACGCAAACAAGGATGTATTAACAAGGGAAGCATTTGTTACCAGTAACGGGCACAAAGTTGTTTATCACTTATATGTTACAGACACTATTGTAAACTATACCGGTAAAAAAGCAAAAGCTATTGCCATAAACGGAACAATTACTGCCCCTACTCTCCATTTTACAGAGGGTGACACAGCAGAAATACATGTACACAATCAAATGCACATGGAAACATCTATTCACTGGCATGGATTAATTCTTCCCAACGAGCAGGATGGTGTTCCTTATTTAACTACAGCTCCTGTAAAAGGACACAGCACCCATATTTTCCGGTTTCCTATTGTGCAGCATGGCACTTATTGGTATCATTCGCATACCATGTTACAGGAACAAAGCGGTATGTACGGAGCCATTGTTATTCATAAAAAGGAAACAGGAACACTTCCAGAAGAAGTGGTCTTGTTAAGTGACTGGACCAATGAAAATCCCAACCAGGTAGAACGTTCTCTCCATTATGCTACGGATTGGTATGCCATCAAAAAGAAAGCAACACAGAATTACCTGCAGGCTATCAAGGAAAATAAGCTTGGAGTAAAAATTACGAATGAATGGAAACGCATGCTGGCGATGGATGTGAGTGATGTTTATTATGATGCCTTGTTTACGAATGGCAAGATCAACGAAGAAAGAAAAGAATATAAAGCCGTTGATAAGGTTCGTTTACGGATCATTAACGGAAGTTCTTCTACTTATTTCTGGGTGCAGTTTGCAGGCGGCAAAATGAGTGTGGTTGCCAATGATGGAGCAGAAGTAGAACCGGTAGAAGTAGACAGATTTATAGTAGGTGTTTCAGAAACCTATGATGTAATTATAACAATTCCTGCTGAGGGCAGCTATGAATTACTTGCCACTGCAGAAGACCGCACCAGGAGTACTTCGCTTTGGTTAGGCAGCGGCATAAAACATGCTGCAGGTGCCATGCCCCGTTTGAAATATTTTGAAGGCATGAAAATGATGAATGACATGATGAATATGGATGGCACCATGAATGATATGGGTATGAATATGAGCCTGCAGCAAATGGATATGAACACAGTAATGTACCCTGAAATTGTTGACAGCAATAAAAATATTGTTACGCTTAATTATGCCATGCTCAAAGCCCCTCAAAAAACGACATTACCGGAACGACCGGTTCGTGAATTAAAGTTTGAGCTTACCGGAAATATGACAAGATATGTGTGGACGCTGGATAAAAAAACCATTTCTGAGTCGGATAAGATTTTGATCAAACAGGGCGAAAACATCCGCATTATCCTAACCAACAATTCCATGATGCGGCACCCAATGCATCTGCATGGTCACTTTTTCCGCACATTGAACGGGCAAGGCGAATACTCACCTTTGAAAACAGTGCTTGACATTATGCCCATGGAAACCGATACTATCGAATTTCATGCTTCCGAAAAATACGGCGATTGGTATTTTCATTGCCACATTCTCTATCATATGATGAGTGGAATGGGCCGAATCTTCACATACGAAAACACGCCACCCAATCCACAGTTGCCGGATCCTCAAAAAGCATTACGCAAAGTGTACCGTGATGACCGGCGTTTTTTCTTAGGTGCTCAAATTGGGTTGGAGAGTAATGGCAGTGATGGTGAGATTATGTACTCCAATACGAGGTGGATGTTTCAAAATGAATGGAGATTAGGATTAACTGAAGCAAAAGGTTTTGAAAATGAATTTCATGTGGGCAGATTGCTTGGTCGCAATCAATGGCTGATGCCTTATATTGGTTTTGACTGGCGTTACAGATCGCATAGCGAAGCAGAAAAAAATCTATTCGGACAGGTGAGTACTAAAGATAAACGGGGTGTTATTTGCTTCGGTTTTCAATATGTATTACCGATGTTAGTTCGGGCTGATGCAAGAATTGATACAGATGGAAGATTAAGATTACAGTTAGGACGTGAAGATATACCGGTGAGCAGCCGTTTACGTTTTAACTTCATGGTTAATTCAGATAAAGAATATATGACAGGCTTCCGCTATATCGCTACTAAATACATATCGCTTTCAACCCACTACGATAGTGATATGGGTATTGGGGGTGGCATAACAATAACCTATTAATATCTTTCACAAACGTGGAATGTTGTTGACAGAATAAAAAAAGACTTCGTAGTGAAGTCTTTTTTTATTAAGAAACCAACCAATCCCTTGAATCAATACTTCGCAAAATCTCCCGTGCATGTATAAACATAGTTTCTATCGGCTCCAGTTAATTTTTTTCACCTGAACCTCCTTTGAATTGCTTCCGATCATGATTTCAAATTCTCCAGGCTCCCAATTATAAATGAGCTGGTCATCATAAAACCTGAGATCGTTGGTAGTGATGGTGAATGTTATAACTTTTGATTCTCCAGGATTTAACTCTACCTGTTTAAATCCTTTCAACTCTTTAACCGGACGAACTACTTTTCCCACCAGGTCCCTGATGTACAGTTGAACGGTTTCTTTTCCCTTTACTCTTCCTGTATTGGTTAATGTAATTGATGCCGTGAGGGTTTGATTTCCTTTTAACGAAGTACTGCTGAGTTTAAAATCAGTAAACACAAAGGATGTATAACTCAACCCGTAACCAAAAGGATAAGCCGGGCTGTTGGGCAAATCAATGTAAGCCGATACATAATTATTTTGAAACTCATCTTCTGCCGGGCGACCGGTACTGTAATGATTGTAATAGATAGGGATTTGTCCTTCCGTCCTGGGAAAGGTTATGGGCAATTTACCGGAAGGATTATAATCGCCGTACAATACATCCGCAATGGCATTACCTGCTTCCGTTCCTAACCACCATGTATAGAGAATAGCTGATGCATGACTTGCTGCTTTATCAAATATCAGGGGCCTGCCGGCATGTATCAACAAAACAATGGGTTTACCTGTAGCTGCTATAGCAGCAATTAATTGGTTCTGCACACCGGGTAATTGCAAACTGCTGCGGCTTTTTGCTTCACCGCTCATATCTCTTGCCTCGCCGATGGTGATTACTACAACATCTGATTGCTTTGCTGTTTCAATGGCTTCAGCAAATCCTGACGTATCAGCATCATTGATGTTACATCCTTTTGCATAAAGCAGATTGGCCGGATCTACTTTGTTCAGCATTCCTTTCCACAACGGAACAATGCGTGCTGAATCATCCTCCCACTCCATACTCCAGAAACCAAGATTATCTTTTACTGCTTTTACAAATGGACCAATGAGTGCAACTTTTTGATTATTTGTTAATGGTAATGTTCCCACCCCCACCTCTCCCGGGAGGGGATGATTCTTCAGCAATACAATACTCTTCTTCGCCATCTCTCTTGCTGCTGCTATATGTTGCGGATTATTCCATTGCTGTTGCTGTCGATGTTCATTGGAAAATTTAAAGGGGTCATCAAACAAACCCAATTCAAATTTCTTTCGTAAGATGCGGCGCACGGCATCATCTAACCATTCAATTTTTACTTTTCCTTCTCTTACTAATTGCGGCAGGTGTTTGATATAACTCCTGCTTTCCATATCCATATCACTTCCTGCGCTCAAGCCAAGTTGCGCTGCATGGCTGGTATCTTTTGCAAAACCATGAGCAATCATTTCACCAATGCTTGCCCAATCACTCACCACAAAACCATTGAAATTCCATTTACCTTTTAAAATATCTCTTTGTAAATAACGGTTACCGGTGGCAGGAATACCATTAAGATCGTTGAATGAATTCATAAACGTAGCTGCACCTGCTTCTTTGGCGGCAAAAAAAGGAGGCAGATAGGTTTCCCATAACATGCGGGGACTCATATCCACGCTGTTATAGTCACGGCCACCAACAGCCGCACCATAAGCAGCAAAATGTTTGGCGCAGGCCATAACCACATCTGTATTACCTAACCCTTTTCCCTGGAAACCTTTTACTCTTGCTGCAGCAATCAAACTGCCGAGATAAGTATCTTCTCCCGCTCCTTCCATAACACGGCCCCAACGGGGATCACGGCTGATATCTACCATCGGCGCAAAAGTCCAGTGCACACCGGCGGCACTTGTTTCTATAGCTGAGATACGGGCGCTTAACTGAATTGCTTCCAGGTCCCAGCTGGCTGCTTCGGCTAATGGTAACGGAAAAGTGGTTCTGAAACCATGAATCACATCCTGTCCAAACAGTAAGGGAATTTTTAAACGGGATTGCATGGCATATTGCTGCAGCAGTCTTGTCTTTTCCACACCCACTACATTGAGCATGGAACCCAGCTTACCCTCTTTAACCTGCTGTATTTTTGTATTGTCTTTAGTAACCGGCCCTGTAAAAGACCAATCGCCGGAGTATTGGTTGAGTTGCCCGGCTTTTTCTTCCAGTGTCATAAGATTCAACACAGAATCAACTTTCTGATCGATTGTTTTTTTCTGTGCAGAGCTATTTTGAAAACCAAACAAAACAACTATCAACCCTGCATACTTACAATATTGAACATATCTCATACCCATTGATTGCATGATTTTATACCCTGCAATTTAGCATTGACTGCTCAAGTTTGTACTGTTTTTTGATGAAGTACAATTAAATTTTTACTGTTTGCTATGTCTTAGTTGATTTTAACCAGCTTCTTCAGAGTAAAACCCTTCTTCTCTGTAATACGAAGCAGGTAGATACCATTTTTCAAAAAAGAGATGTCTAATTGTTTTTGATTTAAGACCTGTGTGATGAGCAACTTACCGGTTACATCATACAGACTCACCACTGCATTTGCAGAAAATCCATCAATAAAGATCACATCCTTTGCAGGATTCGGATAAATTTTTATCAAAGGATTCTGAATGTTTGATACGGCTGTTGTTCCCAAGTCCTGTGTAATTATGAGCGTTTGAGGAACAAGACCCGGCGCTGAGACTAATACATTAGCCGTACGTACAGAACTTGTTGGGTTTTGCTCAGCAGTAAGCGTAATAACAGCATTACCTGACCCGTTTGCAACACTTGGTGTGAGCCATGATTGGCTGCTGGTTATGGTCCAATTTACATTCGATTGTATATCGAATGTTTGTGTACTGTTGGGAGCCGCAGCAATGGTAGCAGCATACTTTGAAATATTCAGGATATTAGATGCACTACTGATTTGATAAATATCATCAAAGTAAAAAGTAGAATTGGCAGTTCCGTTTCCAACAGATCCAAAATCAAACATAAATACCAGTTTGTTATATACATTGGATGGCTTGCCTGCAAAATTCCATGTGAGTGTTTCCCAATTATTGGCTGTTGTTGTGGTTGCTAAAATTTCTGATGGCGCCACATCTCCTTCCAGCTTTAATAAAACAGGAACACCTGAACGTGGAGAATATACTCGCATGGAAAACGTACTGTACGTTGAAAAGTCAATCTTGTTTTGTAATGTTAAATAACTGCCCGCCCATGTTGCCCCGCTGTTACGAATGATCTTACCTACTTTGTTACTTAAGTTACTTCCTGTTTGAAACGGGTTTATAACAGCAGAACCCACACCGCCATCAAAATCAGTAAATACATACGTACCGCTTAATTCAAAATTGATGGGAAGTGTTATTTGAATGGCAGCTCCATTCTGCGTAACTGCGATTGTTTTAGCCGGCAATCCGCTACCTGTAACTGTAATCGTAGCAGAGCGACTTGTTGTACCGGGATTATCGGTTGCATTGGCAGTTATCACAGCAACCCCATTACCACTGGTGCTACTTAATGTAAGCCAGGACTGGTTACTGGATGCTGTCCATGCAACGTTTGAAGTGATTTCAATATTCTGAGCAGTGTTTGAAGCTGCATTGAAATTCATTGTGGCAGGATTTACAAGTATGTAAGGCACACCACCTGCATCCTGTGTTACTGTTACAACCTGGTCAGTGACACCGTTACCTGAAAACGTTACACTTGCAGTTCTGGTTGATGTTGTTGGATTTTCCTGCGCAGTAAATGTAACGGTGGTATTTCCAAAAGCAGTAGTTGGTGCAACTGCTAACCAGCTTTGATTACTTACTGCTGTCCATGTAATATTTGAAGTTACATCTACTGTTTTTTTACTGTTGGCAAATGCGGCAATTGAAACTGCATTGGAGGAGACACCTAATGATGGGTTGGCAGAACCTGCATAAACAAATGAGATTCTTCCAATGTTGAATCCTGGTTTATCAAATACCAACCTGATGATATGTTGTCCGGCCGGAAGAATAACACCGTTTACCGTTTTGGTTGCCCATACATTCCAGTTTGTACCTGTAAAACCAACAGTAATATTATTTGCAACAGTATTACCATCCACTTCAATATGAAATGGTCCGCCGCCAGTAGCAACACCGGAAGCATACCTGATTGAAAGATTGTAAGTGCCGGCCTGAGCAATGTTAACAGTATATTCCAACCACTCGCCTTCATCAATCCAGCCTACGGTATTTCCTTCACCTGTTGTTGGACCAGCATCAACATACTCAGGGCTTCTGAATGTTCCTGCATCATTCCAGATAGTTGCATCAAAATAAGAAATGTTCTGCCCCACTCCACCTTCATAGTAATCATAGTTACCCGGCTCAATCACCTGCGAAGGAATGGAAACGATATTGCCCTGGTAAGGAAGTTGAGAACCTGCCACTACTGACACTACATTTGAAAGTTCCAAAGAAGCACCCACATACACTTTCACATAAAAGCCATGGATTCTTGCAGCTAAATTATTAGCTGTTGTTGTATAGGGCACAGCGGTTTTTGTATCAATAAGTGTGGCGCCATCATAAAATTCCACTTTAGTAATTCCGGCACCTGTAACAGCCGCAGTTAAGGTAACACTCCCATTAGTAGGCACCTGTGTACTTGATGAAGAAAGCGTTGCTGCTACGGCTATATCCTTACTTGTTTTTAACGTTCTTGCAGGAACCACCATTGAAAACCCATCAGAATAAGTAACAGTTATTTCTGAAGAACCATAATTATGTGCGACATAGGTTTTATCACCAGCTTTATTAAAAACAGTTGCAACAGGATAATTGGACGTTACTGTAGCATCAACTGTGCCCATACCATTAAAGGCATGCAGCCAATGATATACATGTGCATCTGAATTTCCGTTTTTTATTTTATAGGTTGGATAATTGTTATATAAATTTATTGCGGCAGATGGATTGGTAAATGCAAGGAAAGACCAATAATTTTCAAACCATAAATTATCATTTGGTGTATTGCTGAGTACGCCTGTTTTTGCAGTCATATCATTCCACAAACTTGCTGCATAAGTTTTATTATGACCTAAGTAAAGATGAGATCCTGTTAAAGGAAACATTTGAATACCATACATGGCAGCGATATCTCCCGTCCAGAATGTATTGCGGTCATAGCCGTTGCCCCACACACGTGCACACATCATTTGCGAATAAGTAGGCGCAAAATTCCGGTCGCTCATATCAAACCAATATTCTTCAATGGCAGTTTGCTCCGTAGTGTAGAGATAAATACCTAAATCACGAATGGCATTGTTACCGGAAAGAATACCCCAATGGATCAGTGATGAAGCGAAGTTCATTGCTTCTGAAGAAGATTCCTGGTTGTTACCATGTGGCTCTGCATTGAGTTGTCCTGATGCAAAACTGTGCCCTGCATAAGGATTAAAATTCCGTAGAAACGGAAACATGGTGTTTGACTTTTCCCAGTTGGCAGCGTCACGTACCAGCATATTTACCATGGGTCCCCAATTGGCAGCCCAGCCGGGTTGAAATTGTTCTACTGCTGAAGCCGCATTGATAAAATTAGCGTAATGGAAATGATGATCGTTGATGTTTGCATCAGCAGAATAACCTGCGGGGTAACCAATCAATGTTGTCCAGGTGTTGTTATAATAAAAAATGAATGCATTTTCGCCCTGTACTGCTTTAAGCCAGTTTTCCAATCTTGTTTTTACAGTGTTGATTAACTTGTCACGTGCTTCCGTATTCCCCATTTGATCAGCAATCTTAGCTACCTGAACCAACTTGTTCATTGCTAACCCTTCATTATAAGAATCAGTCCACAAATCAAGCCCGGAATTTTTTACTAAATCAATCTTTGAATTCAAAGCAGCAGGATCAAAGCCGGAACTGTATTTTGCCATCAGCGGCAATGCAGAGAGAACGCCCTTAAATTTATTTTCAACAATAAAAGAATTAGATGCAAGCATCTTCATCACACCCCTTGATGTTGTATATGCATAAGAGCCGGGCAACGGTGAGCCTGCGCCTAAATGCGCCCATTGATGCGGCAGCAATCCTAATAAAACAGTTGACCCGCTTCCTTCTTTTACATCAGGTGTTGCAGTAAAAGTGGATTGCATAGTGGATGTTGCATTATTATAATTCCAGCTTACTGACGTATTAGCCGGAAATACATATGCATATTGTTTGAAATCATTAGCAGCAGTGGCAGCACTCACACCAGCAGGTAACATGGCTGCAGAAAAATAATTTTTACCGGCCAATGTTGAAGTGTATGTATTTCCTGAATTAGACCATACAGATCCAACCGGTGCATACACTGCAAAATTAGCTCCGCTGATTGAGTTGGTGATGAGTAACATTTCACCCTGTACAGAAACCGTTCCGGTATTTACAACAACAGAAGCCACATCTGCATTTCCTTTGGTACAATACACAAAAGGCATACCCATGCCCATGATTGCGTTAAAAGAACGGCCTGCATTACTCCAGCTGGCAGTTACCGTCCAATCCGTATAATCAGAAACGGTTGGATAGGTTGCTGTTAATCCTGAAACACCAAGAATGATGGGTTGCTCAGGGCCCATCGGCTGGCGTGTATCATTCGCACCTAATCCCAAAAAAGTAAAGCTCATAACCAACCCACTGGAACTTCCTTTCATGGATAGAGGATAGTTGTACAAATTGGCGTCGTTGAATGTAAGCAAACCTGTCCACCAATCATTCGTCATGATTGGTTTTGATGCGGCAGCGCCGGAAACTCTTGGTGTACCATTGGGCAGTACATTTCTGCCTGCCGCATCAGGTGGTGGCAACTGTAACGTATAGCTACCACTGCCTGCAGGAACAATTTGTGCAGATAAATAAACTGGCAGCACTAAGATAACTGCAAAAAAAAGATTTCTGATTGTCTGCTGCAGGAGCAGAATTGTGTTATGTGTCATAATTGTTTTTTGAATAACAACCAGGCTTGCCATAAAGGGCCTGTATTGTTATTGTTAAAAATCCGGGTTTACAAACACACAATTCTGCTTGCGTCTTAAGGCAGAAAACAATGTATCATTTACTGCATGATACACTTTTACGCAGTTGTTTTTTTATTGTGGTCTTTTCAAGCATACTTTATAAATCAATGCATCAGTATAAAAAAACTCACTATGCAGATTCTTCACTTATTGTTTGTTTTAGTGAACAGCTGTATTGCAGATAAAAAATCAACTGCCGCAATCAACTTTTTCTTTTTGATAATTCTACTTTGATCTCATTCGCCTTTTCTTCACTCAAATCATAATCCCACATTACCCAAATAGCAATTAAAGTTCCAAGAATGGGCAAACCGGAGAATGAAAGTCGCAGGCCTGTAATTGCAGCTTCCGTTTGTGTGGCCGCACCTGAGTTAAAACCGATAATAGCCATAATTACACCTGTTAACAATCCTGCAATGGCAAAACCAAACTTCACCATCCACCAATAGATGGCACCGAAAATGCCTTCTCTTCTTTTACCGGAAGTCAACTCATCCATATCACATACATCTGCAGTCATAGACATCATAAGTGTAAACAAACTACCGATACCAAAGGAAAAGAGTGGTAACGCAAAAAGGAACATATACGGCTTTCCGGGTATGAACAGAAACCAGAATAAAATGTAGCCGATAATGGAAATACCTTGTGAAACGAGGAATGCATTCTTTTTACCTAATTTTTTTGACATCCATGCCACAATCGGTATTACAATAAAAGTAGTTCCCAATGCACCAACACTACCAAAAAGAGTAGGCCATATCCCTGCCGCACCTGTATCGCCATTGAACAAACGATAAACGATGATAAAAAAGGTAAAACCGGCTACTGTATTAAAAGCGTTATAAATAAAAAATGTAGCAACACATAGTTTTCTGAACGGCGTAATCACAAACGCTTCCTTAAAACTCTGGATAATATCTTTCAAACTTGAACCGATGGTTTTAAACGTCAAAGGTTTCAAACTATGATCCTCTTTGGTTGACTTGCTTTTAATAAATACCGCCGGTGTTAATGCCAGCAGCATACAGCCTATCCCTACCCACACTGCTAATGTTCTTGTTGCAGTATCTGCATTGGGGAACCATTCCGGCTTGTACATAATTACCCAAAACCATGGTGCAATAACCCATGCCCACTGACCAATCCATTGAGCAATCGCCATAATAGTTGTACGCTCATGAAAATCATCACTCATCTCATAACCCATTGCCACATAAGGAACACTAAACAGTGAATAACCAAAATAAAAAGCAAAAGACATCAAAAGAAAAAAGATGAAATTGAATGTAATACCATTCTCCCTGTACAACTGCCACATGATAATGAACGAGATCCCCAATACAAGCGCACCTGCAAAAACATATTGTCTTCTTCTGCCCCAAACAGATTTTGTATTGTCAGTTATAAATCCCATGATGGGATCAAAAAAGGCGTCAAAAATCCTGGGAAGAAAAAACAAAACACCCCACATCCATCCGGGGAAACCAAGGTCCTGAACCAACACCACCATGAAAATACTCAAGGCAGCCGGAAACATCTGGTTAGCTAACATCCCTAAACCGAAAGCAATCTTTTGCCCGATCGGCACTTTATTAACGGAGCTTGAAACACTGTTTGACATGTTGAAAGTTTTAAGTTATACAGTTGATTGTTTTTTTAAAGCATCTTTTAAGATTACATTCCTCTATTCAGGCTGAACATTGTTTGTCGGAACTTTCACTTCCTGCCACATTTGCTTTTCATCGCCATTATAGGTTTTAACAATGGGTTTCCCGTTTCTCGTCAATCCTTTGAAAACATTTTGATCGACCATCTCCCAGGCAGCATACTTAGCCCTTGACTGCAGATCAATCAAGCCAAAATGATTTTCAGAATGTAAAGGATTAGTACTGTTCTTCCATTGTTCATCAAAAGCTTCAAAATAAAAACAGGTAATACCTTCTTTATTCGTCCAATCTCTCATGAGTTGATAATAAAGTGCCGCTTTATATTCATCCACAGCTTTTGACCCATTGATTCCATACAATTCATTATCAAAAGAAGCCCAACCGGTTTCGCCAATGTGTACCGGCTTGTTCACTCCCAATGATTTCATATAGGCCACTACACTTTTATATTGATGAATGGCATAATCTCTTGCCCGCATCATTGCTGAGTCAATCTTTTGTTTATCTGTTAAGGATGCCTCCGTTGACTTCACACCCCAGAATGCAGGATTGTAATGCGTATCATGCATGGGATACGTATGCATGGAAATATAGTCAACAGCTTTAATTAACTGATTCAAATCTTCTATATGGTAATCAGCCGTTCCTCCACCCCACGATGCAAAATTGTCAGAGCTGGTAATCCATACATCTTTCGGAAGTTTGTTTTGCTTTTTTAAACCCTGCAAATGATTCACCCATTTTAAAATGATATTGGGTGTAACATAATACGCCGCAGCCCATTTCACCATCGCTTCATTTCCCACTGCAATTATCTTGATGATATCAGGATATTGATTTGCCAGCTTCACTGCTTCTGCTATT
Source organism: Lacibacter sp. MH-610 (assembly GCF_045780045.1). Classification (NCBI taxonomy): domain Bacteria; kingdom Pseudomonadati; phylum Bacteroidota; class Chitinophagia; order Chitinophagales; family Chitinophagaceae; genus Lacibacter; species Lacibacter sp. MH-610. Next base: position 1,730,149 of record NZ_CP116002.1, on the reverse strand, counting down.
TCTACTGCATTGCGTTCACTTTCTTCTGTATGAATAGGCGCATTGGCGGTCCATGCATTTTTACAATCAATCCATGCACCCAACATGAGGTACATTTCAAAACCGGGCTGTTGTTTTTTCAATTCGGTTATAGCTTCCAGTAAATGATGTACTTCTTTAAAATGCACATTGTATGTTCTGATTACTTTAATATTCATTGCTGCCAGGATCATCATATCCTCTTTGATCTCAGCAACTGATGGCACACTATCTCTTGTAGCGGTTCTGTAACCACCATAACAGATAGCCTGGTAGCCGGGATTACCCAAAATATCTTTGGCGGTAACTGAAACAACTTCCTGTTTGCCGTTGCAGGCTGTAACAAGAAGAACCCAAACAATGGCCAAAAGATTTTTGTACATCATCTCAGATGATTTGCATTTATAAATATGTTTAACCGGGTCACCTCTCCTGTTCGGCAAATAATTTTATCTGTTATTTCCTTACTTAATACAGTACCACTCACCCGTACTGTTGTTCCGTTAGAAAGGCTAACTTCAATCGAATCTTCCGTAGCTTTTTGATACACTACCGGCACCTGGCAAACGGTAAAAGCCAGGCTGTCTTTCTCTAATTCAACAGCTGATACTGTACCATCTAACAATACAAATGAAGCGGTTGCAGCAGTAGTAAGAAACTCTGAGTTGTTGAGCAAAGAAGGCATAAATAGTAATTGACCTTCTTTCATCTTCACACCCAACTCACCCATTCTTGTTAATACATCTTCTTTAACCTGTCCGGTCATGCCCGGTTGCTGTGCGCCTTTATGTGCAGGAGTGTGTGAATACGGATCTGTGGGGAATGCACCGTACACCTGTGGTGATTTATGTACACCAATTCCGTCTTTTATTTCATGGAAATATTTTGCCAGTCTATCAACAACAGATGGATCCGCCTGCATTGCAAGCGCATGATTGTATGCTTCTTCCGCAGCCAGCAACAATTTGCTCACCATATGCCAGTAAATAGAACCCAACCCTTCATAACCAAAGAAGGTACCTGATCTACCGGTGAATGCTTTATGGTTGAATACTTTTTCAAACAAGGCCAGCACCTGCGTACGCTCCTGTTTGCGTAAGCTTTCATACTTGTTATCCAGTTTTTGCAAAGCGGCATCAAGGTCATTTGCATTTTTAAAATTTCCATTGAAGTGATAGCCGCCCTTAACATCTTTCTCAACAATACCTGCACCGCCATCTTTTAACAACTCCTGCAGCAATCCGCTGTTTGCTACATCAGTTGCGGGTATATTATTTTTTTGCAGAAAAGATGGGAGTTGTTTATTGGGATATAAAATATAACTGTTCTGATCCGGGCGGTACAACGCACTTTTCCGTAATGCGTCTAGCAATTGCAAACTTTCCTCAGGCGATAAATAGCCACTACTCAAAACGGCAACCTGCCCTTCCAGCATTTCACTCAGGTAAGAAATTTCAAGCTGGTTATTATCATAACTTAATAAGTTATAGGTATGATATAAACCATCAGTACGTTTATTATTTTGAATAGCTGTGTCAATAAATTTCAATGCAGTTTCAAAAAAAGAAGCAATAGCTGTGGCTGATATTGTTTCCTTCTTACCTGAGAATTGGGTGTTGTAAATAGCAATCCGAAATGCACTTGCTGCTTCACCCAATGCATCAAGCATCTGTTTCTTTTGTTTGTTATCCATGCCTGCTGCTAATGAAGTTGCATGGTTTTCAAAGATGGTTGCCACATCCGAAAAATACCGTTGCACTTCTGCCGACACAGAACATGCTGCTGTACCATTGGCTACAAACAAAGGTTTTACAAATACCAGGAATCGGCGGATGTAGTACAAGGTAACCATGGAAATACCATTACCCACTAATGCATTGTTAGCATCATTCCATTCCGGGCGCTGTGTGTTCATCCATATGCCGCCATCGGGCACCAGGTTGGTTAACTTCGCTAAAAGTGTTGCAAGAATTTTTTCTGTGAAGCTTACATGATGGATATTTTGTTGCTGATTGGTGAGTAAGGATCCGTCAGCCCCCAACTCCTTCATACGTTTACGAATAGCAATATCCAGATGATGATTAAAGGTGATAGTATCTTTCGGATTAATAAGTATATCCTGATATGCTTTGATATTGTACGGCACATTTGCATACACAAAATTGTCTTTATTTAAGAGTTGCGGTAACAACTGCGGATAATAGTTTTTTGCAAATTCCAAAAACTTCAGCAGATAGATTACCTGGTGATCACCCCAGTAACCGATGTAGGACCAGGGATTATCCGGCTCAATTGTTTCCCAATCAAACCCATCTTTGGTAACACGATACGGATTATATCCATCAAAGGTGGACGTATTTAAAAATTTATAGATCATTCCTTCAATGAAGGCAGGATATGAGTGTGCAAGGGTTTCCCAGTTTTGAAAAATATCACGCCAGTTCCCTTGGTAATCCAGAATTTTAGAACCATCCAATTCACTTTGCGTGTTGATGCTGAATTTATTCCACGGACGACTGGGATCACCATGCCGGCGACTGAATTTCAACGGCAGGTATTCAATAGCCAAACGGTTGAAGTCAGCATCACCTGAATTGGCAGCTAAATTCTTTAAATCAAAATATGTGAACTGCTCAGGTAAAGATGTAATGAATGATTGATTCTTTTCCATTACAACTGCACTTGCATTGCGGAGGTATTTTACAAAATCATTTTTTGATACCACATAGTTGTCATCAAAGATGCCCCCTCTCATGATATTAAATAATACATTGGAGAAATGACGGGTATTCCCCAATCCGTCTGAACTGTATTGCAAACCATCAGCTGCAGCAGCTAAAGCCTCCAGCTGTTTTGTACCACGTTCAACATCTTTCAAAACATCACTTATTAAATCTGTTTTATTAGTAATGCTTTCGATTAACTGAATAATGGCGGATTGACTTTGGTTAACATTGGCAACAAAGAACCATTGCTTTGATGCATCCGGAGCCAGCTTTATTTCACTGCAAAGGAAATAGGCCCCTTTTATACCTTTCACATCTTCTTCCTGCTGCACGGCTCCTCCGTTACGGAAGTTTTGTAATTGTGCAGATGACAATAAAAAAACAGGATTTGATAACCCGGCCGACCAGATTGTATTGGCCTTCAGTGCTTCACTGGGTTCAGCTTTATCAACTATAATGGCACTTAATGCAAAAATACCAACACCTGCAGCAGGTATCAGTTCTGTACGTTTATAAGCATCGGCCAGGTTACTGGTTCCATTTTGCAGATCACTACCAATACCGTAAGGCAGTACATTTTGCACCCCATCAATAAGTGATACATGTATTTCCTGTGATGTAAGATTGGTGAGTGTTGCTTTTCTTACAAAGCCGTACTGATTACTGCTGTTCCACTCATACTGAAAGGATAGACCCAACTCATGATTGATTTCTTCAAAGATGATCTTATTGCCATAACGGCTTTTATAAACATTACGCTCACATTGAAACGTCATTTCACTTCGCACAGAAAAAGGCTCCCATACTTTTTGTTCCCCGTTTTCATGCACACGAAGAATGGTTTTGCTGCCGGTTGTTTCTGTAGATTCTGTAATCTTATCATCCGTGTAATAGGGAAACAAAGCGAATTCAGAATTCTTACGCCCGGCTGAAAGACCACCGTTACTTGAAATAAACATCCAGTGATTGGAGTCGCTCACAATGGTCATAAAAAAAGGCGCCATCTGATCTGCATTGGAGATCTTGTAAAAAACATCATTGCCTTTTTTAACTTCTTCTAATGTAATTTTTTTTTCACTCATAGCAGTGCAATTAGGGTGAGTTACTGTTTTTTGGTTCCCTGTTTACCGTATGGCTTATGCTTGTGTATTTCTTTAAGCGTGTAATACGCAGCACGTGGTATTAATTCATAAACACCTTTTGCATTGGTCTTTCCTTTGGCGCAAATTCCAAACCACTCCTCGTTCATATTATTTACACCTTTTGTATAATCATTTGAATAGCCGCCATTAGACCAGGATGCAGTTTTATCATGTACATCTAACCCGGTTGTTTGCCCCGCCTTCCACCAACCATCACTGAACTGGAAGGTGAAGCCACCAATACTATTGCCTGCTAAACCTGAGCCGCTGGCATTGGCATAAATTTCTTTCCAGTTTGCTGCCAGTATTTTTGATTGATAATCCTGGTCTTCTGCATTGGTTTGCATATTGAAGGCATCTGCACCAAACTCTGTAAGTACAACGGGTTTGTTATATTCCTTTTGTATCCGTATAAATAAATCACCAAATGAAATACCCCTGTATACATTGATACCTAACACATCAATATCTGCACACTCTTTGGTAATGATATCAAGAAACATCAAATCACCATTACAGATAGCAACCGGGTGATTTGTGTCGATGGCTTTTATTTCTTTTGCCGCATCATTGAATAACCTGTATAGATGGTGTGCGTCTTTGGTTGATTGGCGGTCTTCCATAGGCATATTTTCAGTTTCAGCACCACGCCAGAAAAGTCCGTAGTTATTTTCATTACCCAGTAAATACATTAATAAACCGGGTGTGTGTTTAAATTGAACAGCTAACGCTTTCACCTCCTTCACTAAAAGCTCCCGCACGAGCGGATTGGAATAATCTGTATTGGGCACCCATTGATTATTGAGTGTTAATCCATACCGGCCGAATGCATGATTGAGTACTGTACTGATACCATAAGTTTTATAAATGTATTCAATCCATTTGGCAGGCACACCTGTATACTGCCGGATGGTATTTACACCCATATTTTTAAGCATTGGCATTTCATAATCAAGTGCTGCTTTAATTACATCTTCCGGCTGGTTCCAAAGGCTATAGGTATAATTGGTTCCTATGGGATAGTAATCCCAGTTCATACCATTAATAAAATAATCACTGCCATTACATTTAAGCTTAAAGCCCTCGCCCGTTGCTTTAACAGCAACAGCTTTGTTTTGTGCATCTACGGTAAATGAAAACAACAGCACTATCATCAGCAAGTCAATAAATCGTTTCAACATATAACAGTAATTGATGTTATATTTTATAATAAGTTATGCAGTGATTTTAAACAGAAACAGATGAAAGGTTTAAAGAGCGGCCATTCTACAGGAGGACTTTAAACACAAACACAATCATTTTTTGCTTACAGGTTCATATAATCTGTTGTAATTACCTCAAAGGCCATGACTATATTTTTGTTCTGTATCCGGCCAGATTCCTACCAGTTCTTTATTACATACTTCCTTATAAGAACTAATAAAGGAGTGAGAGATGCTTAATTAGAAAAAGAAACACGACTCACTCTTTCTATTGATTATGAGTAAAAACGAAACTGACTATTGATACACTCGTATATAATCAATTTCCATTGCTGAACTGTTGAAGGCCGGATCAATCGTACCACCAAAATTCCCTCCCATGGCCACATTTAAGATCATAAAAAAGTTTTGATTGAACGGCAGGGCTGCAGTATTGTTAAATGTAAAAAATGTAGTTCCGTCTACCATAAACTTAATGGCGGCAGAAGTCCACTCCACAGCGTACACATGAAACTCTGTAGTTACATTACTTACATTCACTGTTCCGCCTACTGCATTACCACCTGAAAAACCGGGATAGTGTACAGTACCGTAAATCTTATTTAACTGAGCGCCTACATGCTCCATAATATCAATTTCACCACAGGCGGGCCAGCCTACCGTTGAAATATTATTTCCCAGCATCCAGATAGCAGGCCATGTACCAATACCAACAGGTAGTTTAGCTCTTGCTTCTACTTTACCGTACTTGAATGAAAATTTATCTTTTGTTATGATCCTGGCAGATGTAAAATTACTACCGCTGAAAGACTCTCTGCGTGCCGTAATTTTTAAAGTACCGTTTGATACCACTACATTTTCCGGTCGATTGGTATAATACTGGGATTCATTGTTACCCCAACCGTTAGAACCGGTACCAATATCATAATTCCAACGTCCTGCATCCGGTGCACCGGGTGTATTAAACTCATCTGCCCATACCAATGTTAATGCAACTGCTACACTTATGTTGATAGTTTTTGAAACAGATTGACCACCGGAACTTTTTGCAGTAACCTTCACAGTATAATTTCCTGATGCAGGATATTTGTAAGTTACTTTACCGGAGGGCACATTCTGAAACACGCCGTTCCCAAAATCATATTCATAATTCACAGCATTAGTGGCAGTGGCAGTAAATTCTACATTCCCACTGTTATCCGTACTCACAACAGCTGATAAATTGAGGTTAGATGGTGCTGTATCTGTAACACCCGAACTTTTCTTTTTACAGGAAAAGCTGATGAGCACCACAAAAAACAATAGAATGCAATTTTTCATACAAGCTTATTTGATGAATGATATAAAAATACGGTCATTCATTCTTGGCGAATGAATGACCATACCCGGTTACTTCACTTTCAATTTCTGATACCATGAATTTCCATCAATTCCAATATTACGCAGATGTATTTGCGTGGGCGTAATTGAAAGAATTTCATAGGTTGTACCACCCGTGCCGAAATTGATGATACCATTACCCGGCACATCAAACTGGATACCGGTTGACACAGCCGGTGTAGAACCCGAAGTAGCATTCATAAATACCAGCTTTTTGTTGGTACCTGGGTTTATGCCCAGGCAGGCATCTCCACCGCCAAAACCATAGAATCCTGTTGCAGCTCCAATAGAGAATGATTGACCTTTGTTATCAATAGCCATAAATACATTGTTATTGGCATCTTTTGAAAACGTGATTTCATCATCGTAAGCACAGGCTTCTCTTGTATTAGGTGGAGCTGAATACCAGATTGGTTCAAACAAAGCTGCCGGCCCTACTCCAAAATGCCCCGGAGCATCTTTATCTGTTACCCAAACTTTAGAAGTACCACCGGTCAATGCATTTAAAATAACCGTAGGAATTTCAAAAGCTACAAACACTTTCACTCTTTTACTGATGGTAGAAATAGCACCGCCGGTTCCTACTGCATTTACTGTGATCGTGTAATCATTGGTACCCGGTGTAGCATATTTATAAGTAAGGCTTCCGGATGGTACCACCTGCGTTCTGCCATCACCAAAATCAATATTGTAGGTAAGGGCGTTTTGTGAAGTGGCATTGATCACTACCTGTCCGCTTCCGTTACCATTAGGATTGGAGGCATCTACACCTACAACCGTTGTGGTTAATGCAAGATTTTCAGGCGCCTTAATATCACCAAACTTATACTCTGTTTTTTTACAGGCAGTAACTAAAAGTACTGCAGCTGATAAAAAGATTGTTGTTCTGATATGTTTAAGCATGACTTTTAGTTTTTAGTTTAATCGAATATCATCGAAGTAATAGATGGCACCATCACCCGGATTTCCAAAATCAAAGAACACTACCAGGCGCTGGTATTGATTCGCATTGTTGATGCCGGTAAAATCAAAAGTGAGTTCCTGCCAGCCATTAGCTGTGGTAACAGTTACATCTCTTTCAATATTTACATTGGGATCAGACAATTTTTCCAGTTTCATTTTTACAACTGCACCTGCCTTTGGCGACCATACTTTCATTTTAATGGTCTTCAATACTGAAAAATCAATAGGCGTAGCTAATTCAAGGAAAGAGCCGGCCCACACTTCAGCTCCATTGGCTTTTGTTAAAGCACCCACTTTTGTTGAAGTATTGATTCCACTCTGATCAGGATTGGTAACAACAGTTGAGCTGGCATTACCAAAATTGGTAAACGCATAAGGCAATGTTGCAGACTGGAATGTTATAGGCAACACTAATTGCTCAACAGCATCCGTTAAATTAATATCATCAAAATAATAGTTGGAGTTATCACCACCATTTCCAAAGTCGAAGAACACTACGAGACGTTGATAATTATTGGCATTATTGATGCTTGTAAAATCAAATACGAGTTCTTCCCATGCATTGGCAGTTGTGTTCACCACATCCCGTTCAATATTAATACCGGGATTGGCAAGGTTTTCCAGTTTCATTTTAACTGTAATACCAGACTTGGGTGACCATGTCTTCATTTTGATTTTTTGCAAAGTGGCGAAATTGATGGGTGTTGCCAGTTCCAGGAACGAACCTGCCCATACTTCTGCACCATTGGCTTTATTGAGGCGTCCCACTTTTGCACTGGCATTGCCTGCATTCACCTGTGGATTATTCACCACCGTACTGGTAGCATTTCCGAAATTGGTAAATGCATAATTGATAGTTGCGCTTTCAAACGTAACCGGCAGTTTCAACTGATTATCTGGAAGTGAATTGGTTAACCTGATATCATCAAACAACCATGTAAAATTAGCAGAACCATCGCCGGGTGTTCCCAAATCAAAAATCAACACTACTTTCTGATAACTATTGGAGGTATTAATAGCACTGAAATCAAAGCCCAGCTCTTCCCATGCATTGGCAACTGTTGAGGTTGCTTCTCTTTCAAAGAACACTCCACCATCAGTAAGATTCTCCACTTTTAAAAGTACACGTGCACCTACACGTGGAGAATATACTTTCATTGTAAAGATTTTATTGGAAGAGAAATTGATAGGCGCACCTAATGTAATTACGCTGCCACCCCATGGCTCCGGTGCATTTTTCACCATACGGCCAACCCTGTTACTGGTATTAATTCCAGACTTCTGTGGGTTGTTGAGAACAGTTACCTGTCCGCCTCCAAAGTTTATGAAATCATAGTTTACCGTTAAGGATTCAAAAGTCATCGGCAATAATACCGGATCTACAATGGTTATGGTTTTGGTAACCTCTGTAGTTGCTGCACCACCACTCAAGGCAACTACTCTTACTGTATAAGTACCCGTTGCTGCATAGATATGACTGACAGTTTCACCTTCATTGAAAGATTTTGGTATTTCATTGGGCACATCACCAAAATATACTCTGAAGAATGTTTCATATTGCGCTTTTGCAGAAACATCCAGTTTGTAATTATTAGAAGGATCAACAACTGCTGTTACTTCTAAATTTTCCGGTGCACGGAAGGTAACAGTAAGCGGTCTTGTTACTTCGGTTGTTTTACCGGTAACATTGTAAGCTACCAGTTTTACATTATAGTTACCTTCTGCATACTTACGTGTTACACTTTTACCGGCAGCTACCTTAGCAGGGGCTGTTGTACCATCTCCAAAGAAAACATCATATGAAACAGCACCTGTTCCGTTAGGCGTAATGGTAACATTACCGGTATTGTCCTGTGTAATTTCAAATAAAGCCGAAAGCTGCTCAGGACTTTTAGCACTTTCAATAAACGACACGTCATCTGTGTCCATTTTCTTACACCCTGTTACCGTAATAAACAGGAGTGTGATAGCGAAGAATGATTTTATTGCGTTCATGATTGTTCAGTTTTGGTGTGATGAATCAATAACCTGGGTTTTGTTTTAAACCTGAAATATCCACTTCTACTTGAGGAATAGGAAATACTTCATGTTTACCTCTTACAAAACCGGTGATCTTATTCGTTTGATTGGTTCGCACCAGGTCAAAAAAGTATTCACCTTCCATTGCAAACTCTAATCTGCGTTCATCTAAAATTGCCTGGTACAATGCATCACCGGTAGCAGTAATATCATTGTTATTATTACCAAATGCACGGCGACGAACCAGGTTCAGATAAGTTTGTGCTCTTGTAAAGTTGGGAGTCGTTGCTTTGGTATAAGCTTCGGCTGCCATCAACAAAACATCTGCGTAACGGATGGTTCTGTAATTGTTAAGATAATTCAACTCTACCTGTCCTGAAGTTTCACCTTTGCGTGGATGATACTTTTGATTGTAGAATCCTGTGTTCTTATAAGGCGCTACCTGGTAGGTAATATTGAAAGAAGGATTCGCATTCTTATACGCTTCAATATCCAGGATGGTTACTGCTCTACGTTGATCACCTGCTGTATAAGCGTTGGCCAGTTGCTGCGTAGGAAGGTTAAAACTCCAACCGGATGCATAAGGCATGGCTGAAGAACCATTCAGGCCCCTGATGCCGCACATTTGTACAGCCAGGTTACCCTGACCTCTTGTAACACCGCCCCAGTTATAATAAGGTGAAGTATTGGAATACTGAATTTCAAATACAGACTCAGGTCCGTTTTCACCACTGGCTAAAAAGATAGAACCAAAGTTGCTTACTAATGAAAACGCATTGGCATCAATAATTGGCTGAAGGAAAGTAATTGCTTCTGTATACTTATTTTGATACAACAACACTTTACCCATCAATGCCTGTGCAGCATATTTGGTGATGCGTCCCTTTTGCACCTGGATGGCAGGCAAAGTATTTATTGCACGCTGCAAATCAGCTTCTACCTGGCGATACACTTCTGCCTTGGGAGCACGTTGCAGTTTTCTGGAATCACTCAGGCTTAAACGCTTGTCTACAAACAAAGGCACATCACCAAACATTTTAGCCAAAGAGAAATAATAAAAAGCACGCAGGAAATACACTTCACCATACAAGGCATCTTTACCTGCAAAATTGATTGTTTCACCGGCAGGATTGGCATCTTTATATTGATGCAGGTAATTGCAACGGTTAATCCCTTCATAAGCCGCCTGCCATACTTCAGTTAAGTTAGCATTGATAGGCGTATGTGTATAATCATCAATCTGCTGGAAAGATAAAACGTCTGATGCATTTTCGCCACCACTTACTGAGTTATTGGTAGCAATATCACCAATCATGGTCATGTACGTCATCCACTGAATGGGCGTATAGGTACTGATGGCCATGGTGCGGTAATCCGATTCTGATTTTAAATAATCCAGTTCAGTAATTCTGAAATCTTCTCTTGGATTATAGTCTACCCATTTCTTACAGGAAGAAAAGAGTGTGAGAAGAAGCGTTGAGTATATAATTATTTTCTTATTCATAGTCATGAGTTTTGCTGTCATTAAAGTTTAATATCAAGACCAATGGAGTAAGTTCTTGGTTGAGGATAAGCGCCACGGTCAACACCTGTATCCAGGATACCGCCGGGTATTTCAGGATCAAAGCCGGTGTATTTGGTAAAGATGAAGGCATTACGTACCTGCACATAAACTCTCACTCTGCTGAATACTTTTCCGGTAGCAGAAGCAGGCAATGTATATCCTAACTGCAGGTTCTTTAATTTAATAAAGGAACCATCTTCCACATATCTGTCTGATACACGGATGTTACTGTTACCATCTGTAAATGAATAACGGGGGTACCTTGCATCATTGGTAGAGCCTGGTCCGGTCCAGCGTGCCAGTACATCACGTGCTTTATTTGTATAGTTGGCATTACGCTCATAAGCTCTGTACACATCGTTACCAACAGAAGCATAAGTGAAAGCATTAAAATCAAAACCTTTATACTCTAATGTTACATTCCAACCCATGGTAAAATCAGGGAAGGGATCGCCAATTTTTGTTTGATCCTGTGCGTTAATCACGCCATCACCATTTACATCCACAAAACGGATATCACCGGGTTGTGCACCGTTCTGTGAAGGAGCTTTAGTGATTTCATCTGCACTTTGAAATAATCCCATGGTTTTATAGCCGTAGAAATAACCAGGTGTTTGTCCTTTTTCAAATACAGTTACACTTTGTGATTGACCATTGAAATAGTAACCGCCGAGAATACGGGCCGTACCGTCATCATTGGTAGCTGTTACTTCATTGCGGGCAGTAGTGAAAGTAACAGTTGTGTTAAGCTTGAATTTCTTACCAATATTACCATTGTATCCCAACGTAATATCAAAACCGGCACTTTTGGTAGAACCGATATTAGCTGTAGGAATAGGAACTGTACCAAGGTACAGAGAAGCTGAAGGTGTAAATAACAAACCATCTACTTCTTTCTGGAAATAATCTGCACTCAGGTTAATTCTGTTGAAGAGTGTGATATCAAAACCAATATTTGCCTGAATTTGTTTTTCCCAACGCAACGCATTGTTAGCTGCAGAAGCAACTGTAGAACCGGGATAAAATACATCACCAAACGTATAACCATTACTGTTTGCTGTAGGTCCGTAGCTGGAACCACCTGTTTCAATTCCTACAAATTGTGGATTTACATTTTCGTTACCGATCGAACCATAGCTACCTCTGATTTTTAAGAGATTGATGGTTTTGGAGGTAAAGAAATTTTCATTGGAAACCACCCAGCCGGCAGAACCGGAAAGGAAGTTGGCAAATTTATTTTCGCTACCGAACGCATAAGAACCATCACGACGAATGGTAAACGAAGCCAGGTACTTATCCTTATAATCGTAGTTAACACGAGCGAAGTAAGAAATGTTTCTTCTGAAATACTGGTAATAATAGCCTGTAATTGCATTAGTGTTGGTAGCAGTATTGTTTCCGGTTGCTGCTGTAAAATCAGCAAACTCCCAGGAGTTGAAAGGCACATCCTGGCGGGTGGCACCGGCTGCATTTCCTGCTGTTCTTGACAATGCAAAACCTGCAACAGTTTCAAACGTATGGTCATCCTTAATATTGAAATTATAGTTGCCGAAAGTTTCCCATGTGTAATTAAAATTGCTTGTTTTTTCATGCGCCACACTGTTGAACCTGCCGGTTACAGTGGAGCCATCTGCATTCATGGAGTTATCTACGTTAAACGGACCGTAGAAAACAAGCGGGTTAAATGATCTTGCATTTCCATCATATTTGGTATAACCAAAACGGGAGGTAAGTTTTAAATTCTTGAGTACATCATACTGTGCTTCAAACTTACCATAGAGTTTATTACCTACGTTTTTGTTATAGGTATTTTCCAGTTTGGTTAAAGGATTGAAGATTTCAGATAAGATAAGGTTACTGAAACCATATTTACCAACTGTATTAGGTACGTTATTTAATACAGGAACAGTGGGATCAAAGTTGATAGCACTACCCAACACACTGTTGAATGAGTTTTCCTGGATACCTTTTCCTTCCAGGATTACTGCTGTAGTATTCAAAATGAATTTGAATTTCTTAGTGATGTCAAAATTGAGGTTTGCGGTAAAGTTGCCACGGTTGAAACGGGACTTATCATCACCACCAACAACACCTCCCTGGTTTACAAAACCTGCAGAAAGGAAATAAGACATCTTATCGGAACCACCTCTTGCAGCAATGCTATGGGTTTGGAAGGTAGCCCGCTCAAAAATTTGTTTTTGCCAGTTAGTACCTGCACCGAGTGTTGAAAGATTAGGGAAGATTACCGGACCGCCGGCAACTGTGCTTCCTTCATTAATCATAGCTGCATATTCAGTTGCGTTCAATACCCCGATGGTATTGATCACTTCCTGCTGTCCATAGTTGGCATTGAACGTAATATCTACTTTTTGATTTTTACGGCCGCTCTTGGTAGTAACTACAATAACACCATTACCCCCTTTTACACCATAAATAGCTGTAGTGGCCGCATCTTTCAAAACGTTGATAGATTCAATATCAGCCGGGTTGATGGAGTTAAAGTCAGTGAGTGTTTGCGGCACACCATCAATAATAACGATGGGGTCAGTACCGGAGAAAGAAGGGATACCACGGATGAGCACCGTAGGTTTTGAACCGGGGGTACCACCCTGGATCACGTTTACACCAGCTGCACGTCCCTGGAGGGCTTCCTCCGTACGTACCGGTTTGAGTTTTTCTATGTCGGCCCCTTTTACAGTAGCAATGGAACCAGAAATCTTTGTGATTTTCTGAGTTCCGTAACCAATTACTACTACCTCGTTGAGGTTATTAGCACCGGGTTCCATCTGGAGATCTACATTTCCGGCACCCGTAACCGTGTACCGTAATGTTTGAAAACCTGCATACGTGATGACCAAAACAGCTCCTTTGGGAGCACTGATGGTAAATTGACCGTTGCCGTCAGAAATGGCAGATACTTTTGTACTTTCCACTACAACCGTAGCACCTGCAAGGGCTTCTCCGTTTGTTTTGTTGGACAGTTTGCCCGCCACGGTCAGGCTCTGGGCCATGGAAAGTTGAGCAAATGCCCCCAATAGGAGCACAAGGCTCAGCAATGCGTTTTTTAATTTCATAATCGAATAGTTTTGGGAAGTTTTTTAGGAAAAAATTCCTGCTCTAAAATTATATCCCTAACCCTACAGAAGTCAAAAAAAACAGCTCTTCAACACTACATCACTGTTTCCAAATTGCTGATTTTTAGGCTGAAATCACTACATCATTACTACATCACGCCTTTTTTTTATACTTTCACAATCCAAACCGGGAATAGGAATGTTCAAGATCCTGCTATTGCTTTGCCTGCCAATTACAATTCTTGGCCAAAATACCATTGGCCTGCCCGAAGTTGTGAATTATACTAAGCTTCTTTATAAAGGCGGACTTCAGAACTGGGACATTAAGCAGGACCGAAATGGTATTATTTATATAGCCAACAACGAAGGGATGTTAAGCTTTGACGGGCATTTCTGGAATCTTTACCCTCTGCCTAACAAAACCATTGTGCGTTCAATAGCCATCGGTCCGGATAATCATATTTACGCCGGGGGGCAGGATGAACTTGGTTATTTCATTCCTGCCAAAAACGGGCAACTGCAATTCATTTCTTTAACCAACTTACTCAAGCCTGCTGAAAAGCTTTTTGGTGATATATGGGAAATTATTCCCCAGGGGCAAACCATTTTTTTCAGAAGTGAGGATTATATATTCAGCTATAACCAAGGCTCCATCCTTTCAGTAAAAGCACCTGGAAAATGGGTATTTATGGGAAGCGCTAACGGTCAGGTGTACGCCCAGGATATTAAAAGCGGGTTATTGGTCTTTAAAAATAACAGCTGGCAACCGGTTGCTGAAAACAATCAATTGCCATTTGCAGATTTTATTACCGGCATTCATGCCTTACAACCCGGAACCTCTTTATTAACTACACTAAAGAATGGGCTGCTTTTGCTCAACAGTAATGGCGCAAGGCTATTACCATCCCCTAACAACCAGCTTTTTGCTGATGCCCGCATTTATGCCACTGCCACTATTGATGCCAACCGCATTGCATTAGCAACCAGTAACCGGGGTGTTTTTATTATTGACAGTACGGGCCACATCATCCAAAGTTTTTCAAAAACAGAACAACTGCAGAATAATAATGTACTGAGCATTTTCAGCGACCGGCAAAGCAACCTGTGGCTGGGTCTTGATAATGGTATTGATTTTATTGCTTACAACAGCGCCATCAAACATATAAAACCGTTATTGCAGGAAGCATCAGGCTATGCCATGTTGATACGGGGGAAACAATTATTGGCCGGTACTTCTTCCGGTTTATTTTCCGTGCGGTTGCAGGATGTTGAAGATCTGAGTTTCAGTAAAGGCAGTTTTTCTGCTGTGAATAATACTAAAGGACAGGTATGGAACCTGAGTGAAGTAAATAACAGCGTTTTAATGGGCCATCATGAAGGAGCGTTTACGATTGAGAACAATAATGCCAAAGCTATCAGCAATGAACCAGGCTTCTGGAATTTCATTCCCCTTTCGCCTGTATTTCCTTCACCCCGGATAGCTGCTGGTAATTACAAAGGCATCCGGTTTTTTGACTATAACGGCAATCAGTTTACAGCATCCGGCGGAATGACAGGATTTGATGAATCCTCCCGCTATGCAACTCTTGATAAAAATAATCAACTGTGGATATCACACCCGTTTCATGGTGTGTTTCGCATTCAAACGGAAAACAACAGCAATGCTATTGTTACTTATACTGACAAAAAAGGATTACCCTCTGTACTGAACAATCATGTGTTTACAATTAAAAATGAAATCGTAGTAGGCACTGAAAAAGGAGTTTACATTTACAATAGTGCAAAAGATCTGTTTGAACCATCCGCTTTTTACAATAAACTACTGGGCACACTCAGCATCCGCTATTTAAAGGAAGATAAAAACGGAAACGTTTGGTTCATTCATGAAAAAACGCTCGGTGTTATTGATTTTGCAGAACAACAGCCCCGTGTGATTTACCTGCCGGAACTCAAAACAAAAATGCTGAGTGGTTTTGAGTTGATCTATCCGCTGGATGAACAGAATATTTTTTTAGGTGCAGGACAGGGGTTTTATCACATCAACTATAATAAATACAAACGCACACTGCCTTCGTTAAGTGTGCAGGTAAGAAAAGTAACCATTACACAACAGAGAGACAGTTTACTGTTTGGTGGCTATTATACAGCTGCTAATGACACCAGTCTTCAACCAAAAGAACAGGTAAAGGTTTTAAACCATAAATGGACAACAATACAGTTTGAATATGCCTCCCCCGTTTTTGGTGTACAAACCAACCTGGAATACAGTTACCGGCTTAAAGGTTTTTCTGATGAATGGAGTGAGTGGAGCGCCCGAACAGAAAAAGAATATACCAACCTCTCTGCAGGCACATACATCTTTGAGGTAAAAGTGAGAAATAGTCTTGGTAATGAATCTGTTCCTGCTGCGTATACTTTTAAGGTGTTACCACCGTGGTATGCCACCTGGTGGGCTAAATTGTTTTATGCCTTATTACTGATCGGGTTGTTTTATGCGCTTTACCGCTGGCAATTGAAAAAATTTATAGAGCAACAGGAAAAATTTGAAGCAGAGCAACAAAAGCTCAAATACATTCATGAACTGGAACGCAGCAAAACAGAAAGTGAACTGGTAACATTGAGAAATGAGAAACTGGAAGCAGAAATCAACTTTAAAAACTCAGAAGTAGCTTCTGCAGCTATGCACCTCGTTAAAAAAGGAGAATTGCTCACCAAGATCAAAGCCGACCTTGCGCAGATGATGAAGCGTATTGAAAACGAGCAGGCTGTTTCTGAAATTAAAAAAATGATCAAATCCCTCAGCGAAGAGGAGCATATGGATGAAGAGTGGGAAAACTTTACCAAACACTTTGATAAAGTAAACAGTGATTTTGTGGTTCGGATAAAACAGGTACACCCCAATCTTACCGGTAATGAATTAAAGTTGTGTACGTACCTGCGCATGAATCTTTCTACCAAGGAAATTGCACAATTGATGAATATTTCTGTACGTGGAGTAGAAATCAGCCGTTACCGGCTGCGTAAAAAACTGGGTATTGGATCTGAAGTGAACCTGTTTGATTATTTACTTACCTTGAACAGTTGATTTCATTTTCTTTTATTGAATTAAAATTGCATGAACCTTCAATTCTTTTGTCCCCGCTGGGGAAGTGAATCATTAAGCTGTGATGCTTTTTGCAGCAAAGTAAAACAAGCAGGCTTTGATGGCGTAGAAGCCGGTGTGCCATTTGATGAGAGTGAAAGGCAAGCGATGCAAACAGCTTTGCACCAACATCAACTTCTGTTCACCGGTCAATACTGGCAATCATTTGAAAAAGATTTCACCGCACATAAGGAGGCTTACCTGTTTCACCTGCATCATCTTGCAAAACTGAACCCTGTTAAGATAGATGCACAAACAGGAAAGGACTATTTTTCATTTGAACAAAACAAGGAGTTGTTTGATGTTGCTGCCGCCTTTACAAAAGAAACAGGAATTGCTGTAGCACATGAAACCCACCGCAATAAAGCTTTGTTTGCTGCACATGTTACCAAACAATATTTAGAACAAATTCCATCACTCAACATTACGGCTGATTTTTCGCATTGGTGTAATGTGGCCGAAAGTTTTTTAGAAGATCAGCAGGAAGCTGTTTCACTTGCCATCAAACATACCGTTCATATACATGCACGTGTAGGGCATACACAAGCTGCGCAGGTGATTGATCCAGCCCTACCGGAATGGAATGATGCGCTGCAAACACATCTCCAATGGTGGAAATCTATTGCAACGCATCATATACAAAACAATAAGGAGGTTCTTACAATTACACCGGAGTTTGGCCCGGCTCCATATATGATGCATCATCCATCAACCAAAGAACCATTAGCAGATCAATGGGCTATCAATGTGTGGATGATGAATTATCTGAAAAAAGAATTATTATAACACTTAATCTTGTTAAAAAATAATATGACGTACAAAACAGTATTAAGTATTTTAGGCTTAAGCTTATTTATTGCTATTTGCTATTTTATGTTCATCAGACCTTGGATCACTACTAAAAGCTCTTCTTTTTCAGGAAGAGTCATTTCGATAGCAAAACAAAAACGAGAAGCAGGCTATTTAATAACAATACGAGAAGAAAAAACTGAATTTGCTTTTTATTATAGTTTTCAAAATAATTTTGACATTGAGATTGGCGATTCTATATTCAAAAATACCAACTCAAAAATATTATACGTAAAGAGCTTAAAAGATAGTATTATTCGTGAAGCAAATGACCAGGATTTTTTAGTTCCTGCAGGAGCAAGAACCTTAATCAAATAACCACTTGCTGTCGAACTAAACCTATCATTTGTTAATTATAAAAGATATCGTTCTTATGCATCTGATACTTTACCTACTTGACCCAGTTCACTTTGCCTTTTTTCAAATCTCGTGAATTAGTACCGATCATTATTTCGAACTCACCTGCTTCCCAATCATATTTTAAATCATAGTTATAAAACTTTAAATCGGCAGGGGTAATGTTGAACGTAATTGTTCTGGATTCGCCTGCTTTGAGCTCTATTTTCTCAAATGCTTTTAATTCTTTCACAGGTCTTGTTACGCTGCCCACTAAATCACGTATATACAACTGTACCACTTCTTTACCTGTATAAGCTCCGGTATTGGTTACTGTAACAGATGCTTTCAGTACCTGATTGCCTTTTAAAGAAGTGCTGCTGAGTTTTACATCACCATAAGAAAATGATGTATAACTCAAACCATAACCAAATGGATATACTGGATCATTGGTCACATCCAGGTAATTTGTTTTGAATTTTTGAAACCACTCTCCCGTTAAAGGACGACCTGTGTTCTTATGATTGTAAAACAGAGGCACCTGGCCAATATTCTGCGGCCATGTTGTGGTTAACTTACCGGATGGATTTACAGCTCCAAACAACACATCAGCTATAGCATAACCTGCTTCACTACCACCAAACCACACATTAAGTATTGCAGGTACGTTTTCACTTTCCCATTTAATAGCCAATGGCCGGCCCGTAAACAATACCAACACTACAGGCTTTCCTGTTTTTAACAGCGCATGAATTAAATCTTTTTGTACCTGTGGTATTTCAATACCCGTTATGCTACTGCTTTCACCGCTCATTTCTGCACTTTCACCAGCAGCTACTACTACCACATCGCTTTGATTGGCGATATCCACTGCTTCTTTAATCATTACATCAGCAGGGCGACTATCCCTCCGCAATGATTTGCCAAACATACCTGCCCGTTCTTCAAACAAACTATCTGCATCCAGATTACTTCCTCTTGCATGCAATATTTTTACGTTACTACCTGCTACTTCTTTCATTCCCTGCAATACAGTGATAGCTTCATTGAATCTTGCTGCTACAGCCCATGTACCGGGCATGTTTTCTTTATTATCAGCCAATGGTCCAATCAATGCAATTGTACCTGATTTCTTTAAAGGCAGAATACCCACCCCTACCCCTCCAGGGAGGGGATTGTTTTTTAACAACACAAAACTTTGTGCAGCAGTTTCTCTTGCAGTTTTTCTGTGTGCAGGAGTAAACACTTCTGTCTTTGCACGGTTCTCGTCACAATACCGATACGGATCATCAAACAAACCGAGCTTATATTTTGCTTCCAGTATTCTTCTGCAAGCAGCATCAATTTGTGCAACAGTAACTTTTCCTTGTTTTACTGATTGCATTAATGTTGTAAGAAATGCTTCACTCACCATATCCATATCAATGCCTGCATTTATTGCTGCTCTTGATACAGCAGGGGTATCTCCTATTCCATGACTGGTCATCTCACCAATACCTGTATAATCTGTAACAACAAAACCTTTAAAGCCCCATTGATTACGCAATACGTTTGTCATGAGCCAGCGATTGGCTGTTGCAGGCACGCCATCAATTTCGTTGAACGATGCCATTACACTGCCTGCACCTGCATCTATTGCACCTTTGTAAGGAGGAAAATATTCATTGTACATTCTGTAACGACTCATGTCTGTAGTGTTGTAATCTCTTCCTGCTTCTGATGCACCGTACAATGCAAAATGTTTAACACAACTTAATATAGTATTATTGGCTGCCAGATTTTTTCCCTGGTAACCACGCACCATCGCTGCACCAATCTGTGCACCGAGATAAGGATCTTCACCACTGCCTT
Source organism: Lacibacter sp. MH-610 (assembly GCF_045780045.1). Taxonomy (NCBI): domain Bacteria; kingdom Pseudomonadati; phylum Bacteroidota; class Chitinophagia; order Chitinophagales; family Chitinophagaceae; genus Lacibacter; species Lacibacter sp. MH-610. Next base: position 1,709,883 of record NZ_CP116002.1, on the reverse strand, counting down.
CCGCAATACGTCCCCAGCGGGGATCACGGCATAAATCTGTCATGGGAGAAAATGTCCAGCAAATACCATCGGCACTTGCTTCTATTGCTGCAATGCGTGCAGTCTGTTCTATCAACTGCATATCCCAACTGCAACTCAATCCCAAAGGAATAGGAAACACCGTTTCATAACCATGTATTACATCCATTCCGAAGATCAACGGAATTTTTAAACGTGTTTCTTCTACTGCTACTTTTTGAACGGCTTTAATTTTAGCTACTGATTTGATATTGAACAATCCGCCTACTTTCCCTTCTTTGATTTTTTTGCCGATATCAGAATTAGAAGCCTGCCCCGTTACAACATCACCGCTGCCCGGTAAATTCAACTGGCCAATTTTTTCTTCCAGCGTCATCTTCTTCATTAAAGCATCAATGAAAGCTTTCATTTTCATATCAGCCGGTTGCTGTGCCCGAACTGCACCTGCAGTAAGCAGAAAAAAGGCAATTATTAACTGTTTCATCGTGGTTAATTTTTATGTTGATTGCAATAAATGATCTATTAGAAACTGATATCACTTTTCTTTAAAGTATACTCAATCCGCTCATTCTTATTTTTATCAATAATCTGCATTTTGATAACAGGATCTGCTTTCCATTCTACCGTTATCAACCCGAAATGATTATCCATCACCGGTCCTTCGATACGGTTTTTATTAGGCGTAGCAAAACTCCAGGTAGAAGTAATGCCGCTGGAAGTAATATCATACAAAGGATACAAACCAGGCTCCTGCAATTTTGATATCTCTGCATAATGCACATCACCTGTTAAGAAAACAACACCGTTTGCTTTTGTATTTTTAATCAAATCAGTCATCTTCTTTTGCTCATGTGGAAAATTGGCCCATGCTTCGTATCCATTAAATTCAATGGCAAATTGGGAACCGCTGCAGATGAAACGTAAATCAGCCGGCTTCTTTAATTCGCCTTCCAGCCATTTCCATTGCTCAGCACCAAGTAAGGTACTGTCTGCTGAAGCATGTGGCTGGTAATCCAACGGATAAAAATAACGTTGCTGTAACTCGCTGTTCTTTTTATCAAACAATAACAAATCACTGCGGAATGTACGAACATCCAATAAGATCAATTGAATGGTTTTCCCATTCTTTGTAAGATACTCCGTGTGATAGATCCCTTCATGTTTTCTGCGTTCACTCGCTGCAGGCTCGTTAAAAAAGTTAAGAAAGATTTCTTTTGACTCTTTTTTGAACGGATACCATTTGCCTGCATCGTTACGACCAAAATCATGATCATCCCAGATGGCATACAGTTTTGCAGCAGCACGTATTTTTTGAAACTCCGGCTTACTGCCGAGTTTATTGTACTTATGCTGCATCGTATCCATATTGTCCGTATCACCATAAATATTATCGCCCAGGAAAACAAAAGCATCCGGTTTATAATCAGCAGCTAACGACAAAACGGGCTGCTCTTCGTCTTCATGACCACAGGAACCAAATGCAATTGAAGTTGTTGTTACTTCCTGTTTACAGGAATATTGTGTGAAAACAACTAGCAATAACCATACATATTTTCTCATATTATTTTATTTCAGTAATACCGGCATTAATTTTTGCTTCCAGATAGCATATCCTTTTGGATTCATATGCAACCTGTCTTCTTTGAACAAGGTTTCATCAGGTGTTCCATCTGCATTCAGCATGGCATCAAACACATTCACAAATTTTGTGTTTGGTTTTGATTTTAAATAAGCTTGTATAATTTGATTGACTTCCTTTACTTTATTGATCAAATGAATCCTTGAAGGACTCGGCTTGATGGAAACAAATACAAAAGGAACAGCCGGATATTTTGCTCTGATGAGTTGAAACAAAGTTTTGAAACGCTTCACCACTACTTGTACAGTAACCGTATCAGAAGAGGCAAGATCATTTTCACCGCAATACATGACTATTTGCTTGGGTTGATAGGGATAGATGGTTTCATATCTCCAGCGAATTACATCTTCCAATGTAGAGCCGCCAAATGCCCTGTTTAAAATAGCATAGCCGGGAAAAATAGTACTGGTATCCCGCAACAAACGGAACGATGAACTGCCAATGAATAAAATTTGATTTCGAACCGGAAAAGAAATACTGTCCATTTTTTTGAATGCAGCAATTTCATCAGCATAAGGTTGTGCTGATACTGCATTTATAAAACAAACCAATAAAAGGCTAAAACAATACTTCATCATTTATTCCACTTTTATAACTTTGCTACGCTCACTTACACCATTTTCATTTACTGATTCAATACAGTAATAATAGTTTTTCTGCGAATCCATCGCCTTCATCCAGTATTCATTATTTGCATGCACCATAATGCTGGTGTATAACTTATCAGGATGGGTGCCGTAATAAATATTATAAGCAAACGCATTATCTACCGGTCTCCATTTTATGAAAGCACTACGCTTATCTTTTTCCGTACGTAACACAATAAACCCATCTACTTTGCCTGGCTTTGCTCCGTTACCGTTGCCAAACACACGCAGACCACTGATAGCAAATTTACCGGTGGGCATATGTATGTTTTCCAGTTTTATATAACGGGCCTCAACAGGTTTATTCAACTCCACATACTCATGCGACACATCTGTATTATTCTGACTTTTATCAACCAATACATTCCATTTTTTTCCATCAAGAGAGTAATAGAGTTTGTACTGATGATATTGGTCTGTGCGTTTACCCAAGCGGTCTTGTTCTACATCCTGGTCAGCATAATTGATTTGAATGGCATTGACAGTTGATAGGTTTCCCAAATCTGTTTGAATCCATTCACCTTTATTACCTGTTACAGCACTCCAGTATGTTTTGGTAATTTCATCTACTGCATGATTGGCTACATATCCACCCAATGTTGATGATACTTGTACCGGTTTGTTATAGTTGAGCAGCATCCATCCGGTGAAGTAGGGCGACTTGCCGTCTTTCCCATATTCATTACCATTGATACCTGCAGCCGGAATGTAATGCGGATAATCACCAAAAGTGGTGTTGCAGAACATCGTTCCGTCTTTATCAAAACCGGTGGGCCATATTCCCAGCCTTCGTTCAAATGTATTTTTTACCGAAACAACAGTTGTAGAAATATGCCAGTAATTCCCGAAATTATCTTTGAAGGTAGCACCATGTCCTGCACCACGTACATAACCGCCAAGCTTTATACTCAACGGGTCGCTCTGCGGTTCAAACGGACCTAATGGTGAAGTACCTACCAATAAACCATCAGCATAGCCACTGAACTCTGTACCCGGCGCTCCATATTGTAAGTAATATTTACCATTATACTTAGTCATATGACTTCCTTCAATAAACGGATCCAAAAACGTATTATCCATATGCTCACCAAACCTTTGCCATCCAAAACGCCAGGGTTCCAGCACATACATTTCTTTTCTTGTACCGATAGGTTGCATGTTTGTACGATTCAATTCCACTCCATACATGGGAAACTTATTGCTACTGCCATTGTACATGTAAAGGCGACCGTCATCATCTGTAAAGAACGAAGGATCCCAACCGCCGATATCAAAACTATCAACCAACGGTTTCCATTCATTGGCTTTAGGGTTTGTACTCATCCAAATCGTAAACTGTCTTGTATAGGTAGAGCCAAACACAATCATGGTATCACCAATAATACCAACAGCAGGTGCACAGAGTTCATCATAGCCTTCATTCCATGGACGTAAAAATTTTCTGGACACAAATTTCCAGTTAAGCATATCATTGCTCCACCAATACCCCCATTGATTGGTGCTGAACAAATAATAATCACCCTTATAGTTTACAACCACAGGGTCAGCAGTAGCACGATGACGCCCCCATTCACTGAAGTTGGGAATGGGCGTATAGCCATAATCAAGATTAATGGGATTACAGTATGTTTTCTGTTGTGCTGTAGCAGCAACAGTAATCAGTAACGAAATGAATAAAGCAACAGCCTTCATGATAAACATTTATTTCTTATCGAACAATTTAGCATCCAGACTCCAGTTGCCCGGTCCGGCACAAAAGAACACCAAAGCAATCAGTACAAATAAAAACGGATGCTGATCATTATACCAAACTATACCATTACCCAATTTGAATGAAATGAATAACATCACACCGGCAGTAAGTATACAGGCAATTCGTGTGAACAAACCAAGTACTAATAAAATTCCTGCTATTAGTTCTGCTGTCTTTCCTGCATATGTGATGGCTTTTCCAAAATCACTTTTAAATTGATCCCACTGTAAATACGCATTCATTTTTGCAGCAGAAAAAAGCTCCAACCCGTGATAGATAAGAAACAACCCGGTAATGATGCGAACAATCGCCAAACCAGTTTGCGGCCATAATGGTTTTGCTGAAAAATATTTAATCATATTCACGTTGTTTGATGCAGGGAATTATTTCAATGCTTCATCTTTTTCTTTTTCCAGAAAATCAGCGTTATCTCCAAGTCCGGTTGTTTGCCATTGCAGCAATGCTTCATCAGGCACCGCTTCTACTGGTATTATACTGTGACCGGATGGTTCGTTATACGGCACATTACTGCTGCGGTTATAAACAGAAATTAAACTCCACCTTGAATGTTCAGAAGTATTGGCCTCACTCCTATGTAAAATATTGGAATGAAAAAACAAAGCATCACCTGCTTTCAGTTCCACATATACCAGCGGCATTGTTTTTAATGCAAGGTCTACATAATGTTGTGATGCCCCCACCTGTTCGCCGGCAAAACCATGTTCAACACGGCCCATTTTGTGCGTACCTTCAATTACCTGCAAACAGCCATTTTCCTTATTGGCATCGGTAATCGCAATCATCACACTCATCATTTGCTCCGGAAATAAAAATTCATTCTTATACCAGTAACCATAATCCTGGTGCCATTCCCAGGCTCCTCCCACTTTTGGCTCTTTCTGCATGAGTTTGCTGTGAAAATGACAAACAGGCGCCTCGCCATCCAGCAGATGATGCACGGAGTTAATCATACGATTGCTTTTCGTAAGTAACCCATACGCATCATTACCGGGCTTATACCATAATGCCAGTTTTGTTTTTTTGCCTGATTGATCATTGAGATCAAAGGAGTGCTTACGCATAGCATCATCTTCAATGGCAATGCCGTGTAATTTCTGCACTTCATCCTGCGTTAAAAAATTACGCACAATAAGGTATCCTTTTTGATGGTACTCAGCCACCTGCTGTGCTGTTAACTGAAATGTTGCCATAAACTAATTTTATATGATGAATGATCTACTTCATGCCTGTTACTTCCATTCAATCAGCATTTCATTACTATCAAAATCAATAACTGCTACCTGTTGCTCTTTTATTGAAGCTGACTGCAATAAAAATTTATAATAAGTTTCGTCGTAAACTGATTTTAAATATTCCAGAGGATTAAACAGCCTGCTTTCCTTTGTTGTAGTCAACGAGAAAACACGCCGATTCACCGTAACTGATTGATGTGTTTCAAACCCATGTAACACCAGCTGAATTTTCCTGTACTTCGATTGGAAACTACCCTCCTGCTTACTTATTCGAAGTTGACTTTGTAAAGGATTCAGATGCATCAATCGCTTACAATAATCCCCGTTCTGATAACTCCATCCATCACCTCCGTCTTCGTAATAGGTAAAATTGTTTGTTGCTGTTCCGTTATAAATATGTAATACCAATGTATCAGAAGGTGATTCCTTGGTTGACTGAACCAAGCTCTGTACAGGAATTATAGAAGAACCCTTAATGAAAAGCGGCAATTGATAAGCGGGGATATCCAATTGTAACTCTTTATTGCCGGACATCCTTTCATCTGTATATAAATTAAACCAATCGCCTTTTGGCAAATACAAACGTTTTTGCTTTTCAGCAGTTGTTACAGGAACTACCAATAAATGATTGCCAAACAAAAACTGGTACTGGTACAATGGGTCATACACTTTATCGTCAAAGGGATCACTCAAACACAAACTTCTTACGATTGGCATTCCTGTTTGTGATGCTTCATAAAAAGCAGCATATAAATACGGCAACAAACGATAGCGTAAACCAATAAATGATTTTGAGATCGCTTCCGCTTCATCTCCATAAGCCCAGGGTTCGCCTGCGGCACCGCCACATCCTTTATGATTACGGCAAAAGGGAGAGAACACTCCTACCTGTATCCATCGCTGATATAATTCCTTATTGCCATCGCCGATAAAGCCACCAATATCATGTCCGCTGAAAGCAAGACCGCTTAAACCGAGTTGATTATTGAGTAATACACTGCTGAGCAAGCCCTCATCCGTTGCTGTATTATCGCCGCTCCACAAGGCTGCATACCGCTGCACACCTGCAAAACCGGAGCGTGTTAATATAAAAGGTCTCCTGCCTGATGCGTTTTGCAAAGCTGCTTCATAACTGCTTCTGGCCATTTGAAAACCGTACACATTCTTTGCTTCCAGTGCATTTGTTTTTCTTCCATCAAAATCAAACAGTACATTATCCGGAACATAGCTGCCACCTAAAGCAGGTTCATTCATGTCATTCCAGTAACCATGGATACCATTTTGAGGCAACCAAATCATTTTATCTTTCCACCACTGTCTTGCAGATGGATTGGTATAATCCGGCAAAACGCATTTAACCGGTGCAATTTCTGTATTGAAATTTGTGCCATTGCCATATTTCAAAAACACATTCTTTGCTAATCCATCTTTGTAAGAATGATAGGTACTGTCAATGGCCACACCGGGATAAACAGACGCTGTCAACTCAATTTTCATATCTGCCAGCTTCTTTGCCATTGCCGGCATATCAGGAAAACGATCTTTATTCACCCGAAAAGGCTGATAGTTGAACTGATAATCCGCATCCAGCACAATACAATCAATCGGGATCTTTTTGGAACGGAAAGAGGATGCAATCCATTCTACTCTTTCCTGTAGATAGTAACTGCAACGACTCTGATGATAACCGATACTCCAAACAGGAGGCAATTGCATGCGCCCGGTTAATGAAGTATAATGCTCAATAATTTTTGCCGGCGATGAATCGTAGATAAAGAAGTAATCAACATCCCCGCCTGCAAATGTGGCTGAAGTAATTTCATGAGTAGACAAACCGAAATTAAAGAACGATGAATAGCTGTTATTATAAAAGATACCGTATTGCTGCCCGTGATGAAATCCCATAAAGAACGGAATGGAACTGTACATATTCAACCTTGGGTCACCGTACTTATAAGTATCTGTATTATTGAGTGTAATACCCGTTCCTCTCCGGTCAAGATTTCCTAAAGCCTCGCCCATACCCACAAAACGCTCACCCTCCTGCAGTTTTTTATAAACTGTCCAGCGATCACCAATAAAAGAAGTTCCAAACCCTGCTCCCCGTACATCTTCATTCAGAACTATTCCATTTGCATCTTTAAATGTAATGCTGAAGAACGGCTGTCTGTCAACTACGGCATTGAGTAGTCCGGTTGAAATTTTAATCACATTCCCTTGCTCCATTAGCTTCACCTGGTCGTAAACAGGTAAGGATGCAAGCAAGGCATAAGGCAATGGCTGAAACTCTTTTTTAGTTGTAAATCGTACCCGGATGACATGTTGTGAATATGCTTTTATTTCAAAAATGCCATTTAATGTTGTACCACTTATGCCGCTGCTGCTTTTTTTATAAGCAAGTATTTTGCCTGCACTTATTTGCGCAGCAGTAGTACCTGCCATAAAATGGCAGAACAATAAGATAAGTATAAAAGGATTCCGATTCATTTTACTTTACAACAGGCCATGGAAATGTACTTTTCAATTTCACTTTCATTCCTGTAGCTGATGATTTTCGTGCTGCTTCTATAATTTCCAATACATGCAATGCATGTTCTACATTGATCTTTGGCTCAACACCTGTTATGATACTTTCACCTGTAACTCTTGCACCTTCCTGCCATTCATAACCACCTTTGTCTGTGCTCATGAGCTCGGCAGGTTTATCCCAATGCGTATCCAGCATCACACCATTGGTTTCCCAATCATAACCGATCAGGCGCATATTCCCTTTATCACCATAGATCTGAATTGAGTGCAGTGTTTGATTGCCAGCTTCATGCCCGTGCGGGTCAAAATAATTGAAACCACACATCACATGACTGATCACGCCTTTATCATGTTCCAGTAATACATGGGCATTATCTTCTGCTTCTACTTTTATTTTTCCTTTATCATCAACTGTGCGTGCCGGATTTACAATACTCGTCATCGCCATCACACTTCTGGCAGGGCCGAGTAATCCTGTAAGTGTTGCCATATTATAAACGCCGAGGTCAGGCATGGAGCCTCCGTCTTTTTCATAAAAGAACGCACTCCATGTTGGACCTGTATGTCCGTACTGCCCATGTGCTGCTGCAATTCTTCCCAATGCGCCTTGCTGAATCTGTTTACTCATAAATGCAAACTGCGGACTGTTGACCACAGCCGGCGCTCCCCATAGCTTCAACTTCTTTGACTTTGCAAGATCCAGCAATGCCTTTCCTTCAGCGTAGGTATTGGCCATTGGCTTTTCGCTCCACACATGTTTACCGGCCAGTAATGCTTTTTTATTCAGTTCGCCATGGTTCTGCATGTCTGTCAGGGTGACCATCATATCAAACGGAACACCTTTGAGCATGGCATCAATATGGGGATAGGTTTGTGCATTTACGTTGTATTGTTTGTTTTGCTCTACAGCTCTTTCATATTTAATATCACACAAACTCACCACTTCAATCAACTTTGAAGAAAGCAGTTGCGGAATGTAACGGTTGCTCACACTGCCGCAACCGATCACGGCAACACGTAATTTTTTTTCGGCAGACAATGCAAAACTTTCCAATGAAGAAACTAATGCACCTGCAGCAGCAAGAGCTGTTGTTTTTAAAAATTCTTCTCTTGAAAGAAAGGTATCCATTGCTTAATTTTTTATTCGAAAGAAAGCCTCAGAGAGGCGATATGTTAGTAACTAACATAAAACTATTTTACTCGAGCCCCAGCGGGGCGATATGTTGAATTAATGTAAATACAAACATGTCGCTCCTACGGAGCTCTACCTCCAACTGATTTTTGTTTCTACTAACATCGCCACCCCCATGGGGTTTTATAAAATACATAATAATCAGTTTTTAAAATACGGCGAACGAAATCCCAATCGTTTCAACCCATTCTGCACGTCAGGTATGTTCATAAATAATTTCCACAACAATCCTGATCGGTAATTTTCAATCATCACAATAATCGGTCCCTGATCAATCGCTAAATGGCTTTTTGCATACCAATTGTGATGAATGCTGAAACCATCTACAAAACCATACTTACTCCAGATTTTATTCCCCAACTCATAATAGAAATACCGTAATGCCTCCATACTTTCCTTTGGTGTATAAGGCATCGAAGAAATAGCAGCCGTAGGTTGAATCACACCACGATCATTTTGCGGACTATGTGCCACATAACCTTTGTATGAATCACCGGCAGTTAATCCCCAAACTTTATCACTATAACCTTTGAACTTCTTTGGATTCTCGATACAATAAGCACGATTGATGAGTGTATGATGTTTGCCCTGGATAAAATAATCATTCCCTAATGAATCCGTTAGTCCATTCGGATCAATTCCCTGAAACGTGTATTGTTCAAAAAACAAAGGACCGCCTTTATCTTCATCATAATTACCAAGCGGCAATACGTAACCATAGTAAGTTTTACCATTTTTAAATCCTAAACTTCCTACCCAGGTACCATCATAGGCTTCCTTTGGAATTGCTTTTGATGCATTGGGTGCAGATGCGGCCATGATGTAGGTGATCAAACATTCATTATAACCCCACACCGGAAAGTTCATATCAAAACCATTGTTAGGACTCCAGTGCCAGTACAATTTCTTTTCTCCATTGGTGTGCCATTTCCAGTTGGCAGCGCCCCACATTTGATTGATACGCTTGCGTAAATAAACTTCTCTCGGAGTATCCTTATTGAAATATTCCCGGGCACAAAGCAAACCCATCAGCAAATAACTCGTTTCAACAATATCAGCACCATCATCCAAGCGGTCAAACTTAATGGTCTTGCCTGTTCGTGCATTCATGAAATGCGGGTAGATACCATGAAAACAATCCGCATTGATTAAAAAATCCACCATCTTAATTAACCGTCGTACTGCTGTATCTCTTCCAATCCATTTACGGTCTACTGCAATTACCGTACTCATAATACCGAATCCGGTACCACCAATAGCGCCTGCATCTTTTCCGAATTCTGTTTTACTGAAATTAGGTTCATCCCATGCTTCATTGATGTAATCCCAGTAATGTTCAGCCAGCACTGAGTTACTTCGCTCCAAAGCCAAGCCACTGTATGGATGGGCGCCATGCCAGAAGAAACGGAAAGTTTGTTTCTGCACCACTTCCAGTAATTGTTCATCACTCAGTCCTTTGATGATTCCAACAGGTGCAATACTATCAGGACCATCTCCATATTTTCCTTTGGTGAGCGGTTGTGCAAATGCTGCCGATGAAAGGAAACAGAAAAAAAGAAAATACTTTATCATAATTGTTTTGTTGCAGGGTTTTGTACTTCTATTAAGCTTGTGTTGTGTCACTCACTGCGTCGTTCTGTAATTCTATTCAACAACCCACCCTAATCAATCATCTTCTATGTTCAACACTCCGCTTCCCCTCCCGGGAGGGGATAAACAGTTTGCTATTTTAAATATGGTGTATCAAAATTTAGCTTCTTCAATCCCATCTTTACCTCTTCACAACTCATGAATAAATTCCAGAGCAATCCTGTTCTGTAATTTTCAATCATTACAATGATGGGTCCCTGGTCAATAGCCAAGTGACTTTGAGCATACCAGTTTTTTGTTTCGTTAAACGCATCCACAAAACCATATTCACTCCAGATTTTATCGCCCAGCTTGTAATAAAAATGTTTCAACGCCTGCATACTGTATTCAGGTGTGTAGGGGAATGCACTCAAGGCAGCTGTAGGTGAAATGGTTCCCAGATCTTCTGTTGGTGAATGGGCCGCATAACCATTGTATGTATCACTGGCGGTTAAACCCCAGCAATCAGCTCCATATCCTTTATAATTTTTGGGATTACGAACACAATGTTCTCTGTTAATGAGCGTATGATTCCGGTTTTGTTCCCAGTAATCTGCATAGCGGTCTTTTAAACCTTTTGGATTCAATCCGAGAAACGAGTAATGTGAAAAAAACAAAGGGCCACCATAATCAAAACCTAATGGCAATTTGATGCCGTAAAATTCTTTTCCGTTTTTAAAGAAATCACTTTGGGCCCAACCACGGTGATACACAGACGAAGGAACAGTGTAACGTTCATTGGGACAGGAAGCTGCCAGCACATACATGATGAGGCATTCATTAAAACCACGCACCGGGAAGTTCATCGCCCAGCCGTTGTTAGGGCTCCAGTGCCAGTACAGCACATCTTCCCCACCCTTGGTAAACCAGTTCCATTCAATATCATTCCACAACCAACCGATACGATTGCGAAGCTCTCTTTCAATTTGATTATTGCTGTTAAAGTATTGACGGGCACATAACAATCCCTGGAATAAATAAGAGGTCTCTACCAGATCGGCTCCATCATCTTTACGACTAAAGGGAATGGTTTTACCCGTGGCACCATGTAACCAATGCGGGAACACACCATGATACGAATCTGCTTTAAGCAGAAACTTCACCATCTTCAATAAAAATTTTGCGGCTGTATCTCTTCCAATCCATTTACGCTCTGTTGCCACAATCACACTCATAATTCCAAATCCCGTACCGCCTGTAGTTACCACTTCATCGCCATAACCAAAACTATTGTTACTACGCTCCCTGCTCATGCCGCTTACCGGGTGTGCAAAATCCCAGAAATATCGAAAGGTTTGTTGCTGCACTAATTCCAGCAATGCTGTATCAGATAAATTTTTTGGGCGGTTCTTTGCGTCAAATGCTTTTTGAGCAACTAACTGATGAGCAGTTGCACAAATAATGATTATGAAAAACAGTTTCTTCATTCTTTATAAATATGGTGCTGTAAATCCCAAAGCACGCATTCCGTTTTTTACTTCGGGACAACTGGTAAATAAATTCCATAACAATCCGCTCCGGTGATTTTCGATCATTACAATAATCGGCCCCTGGTCAATGGCCAGGAACGAACTGGCAAACCAGTTATCTTTTAATGAAAAAGCATCTACAAAACCATATTCCTTCCAGAGCTTATCACCCAGTACATAGTAGAAAAACTTCAACGCCTTCATACTTTCTGTGGGTGTATAAGGAAAAGAAGACAAGGCTGCTGTTGGTGCAATAACACCTACATCATTTGCGGGCGATGAAGCCGTATAACCATTCGGGATATCACTTGCTGTTAAACCCCATACAGAATCACTATACCCGAAATAACCCCTTGGGTTCGTTCTGCAGTAATTGTAATTGATAAGAGAATGATTTTTATTCTGTGTTAGATAGTTTGCATTCACATCATTCAATCCATTGGGATTAATACCAAGGAAAGAATAATGTGCAAAGAATAAAGGACCGCCATTTGCTTCACCTAAGGGTAGCTGGTAGCCATAATAACTGTTGCCATTTTTAAAAGGAGCATTTCCGTTATTAGTAAACCCGTTTGTATAAACAGATGCCGGTATACCGAAAGTTGATGAAGAGGCTGCCAGCACATAAGTTACCAGGCATTCATTCCAACCTCTTATCTGCAGATTCATATCCCAGTTAAAGTTGGGACTCCAGTGCCAGTACAGCACATTTTCATTGCTTTTACGGAACCAGTTCCATTCTACACCATTGTATAGTGCAGTAATATCATTGCGAAGATTTGTTTCCGCAGCATCGGCGCCGTCAAAATATTGTCGTGCCGTTAGCAAACCCATCATGAGGAAGGATGTTTCTACAAGGTCTGCACCATTATCTTTTGTACTGAATGGAACAACGGCTCCTGTTACTCCATTCATCCAATGCGGAAAAGCACCTTTGAATTTCTGAGCATTGTTTTTTAGGAATGATACGATGGTTTGCATTCTTGTTAATCCCTGCTGACGTGTAATGAAACCACGATTGATTCCGGTAACAATCGCCATTACACCAAAACCACTTCCGCCCATCGTTACCACATCACCGGAAGTATTTCGCTCTCGGGCCAAACCACTCACAGGATGTGCAAAGTCCCAGAAATATTTGAATGTTTGCTGCTGCACCAATGTTAATAATGCATCCTCACTTATGACAGGAAATTTCCTTGAGGAATCAATCTGCGTGGTGAAATTGTAATTTACTGTTGAAATAAACAAACCACCCTTAGCCGACTTCACCGTGTTATCAATCGAAAAATTATAACGGGTTAATGCATTGAGCGGAGCTGTTGGCTGAATCAATACCACCGCATCATTATTTTCATAGCTGATACTCAAAGCCGGTGACCCAACTGCTGCAGTAAGCTTTACAGCAGCAGGAAGTGTTGATCGGTTTATTGCTTCTGAAAACTGAACCCTTATCAATGGTTGCCTGCTTATATTAATCGCATTGTCTGCCATAGCAGCACCATTCAATTGCACACTGCTAACTGTTAATTGTGAAGGTGGCGCCGGTGGCGAAGGGGGATCTTTCTTTTTACAGCCCTGCACCAATAGCAATCCCACCAATATGTACAACAGCGATTTCATTATTGAATCATATAAGTGTTAATGGAATGAGCTTGCGAAACAGATTGAACGGCTTCCCCGTTAATCCACAAAAAGAAAGGTGTTGCCTTCGCTGTCTGGTTCATTACTACTACAGCAATGCTTCCATCTGGGTTTTGAAAAGCAGTGGTGAGCAACTGACTCCTGCTGGCAGCAGCACTGATGCGTTTAGCACCGGGTTGAATGAATTTGGAAAAATGACCAATGTAATAATAAGCATTGGTATAAATCAGTTCACCTGTTCTGGTATCTGCATGCACCGGCGCAAAACAGAAATTTTTTACATGATTGGGACCACCTGTTTCATCGAGCAAAATATTCCAATCAGTAAACCCTGTCATTCCGTTATTGAAATCGTTGATCATACTGCGACCATACCGCTCACCCCATTTCCATAATTTCATCTGGTCGTATTTGTATGGACCATTACAACCTTCTGTAAACAACAAAGGTTTATCCGGAAATGCTTCATGTACACGACGCACATTGTCAAACATCTGGTCGCCGCCACTCCAGTCTTCATACCAATGAAATCCAATTCCCCATGCATACTTTGCTACTTCCGGATCATTGAGATAAGTAGTAGCCCGCTGGTAAATCAAATCCCGGTTATGATCCCACAGAATGATTTTCTTTTCCTTTAGTCCTTCTTTTTCCATGGTAGGACCCAGATGATTCTTCAGAAAATCTTTTTCTTCATCAGCCGTGTACAAACAACTTTCCCAGATTTGAGTAGCCATTGGTTCATTCTGAATACTGATGCCCCACACCGGAATACCTTCTTTTTCATACTCCTTGATAAACTTTGTATAATACAAAGCCCAACTGTTATAAAACTCCGGTTTGAGTTTGCCGCCATGGAGCATGTCATTGTTGGTTTTCATCCAGGCCGGAGGACTCCACGGGCTTGCAAACAAATTCAATTTGCCGCCGGCTGCATTCATAGCAGCTTTGATTAAAGGTATTTTGAACTTACGATCGTGTTCAATGTTAAATGATTTTAATTCTTTATCACCATCCGCCACGTACGTGTACATATCACTGCTGAAATCACAACTGTTGATATTGGTACGTGCAATGGTATAACCCAACCCTTTTTCTTTATCAAAGTGTGCAGCTAGAAATTCCTGCTGCTTTTCTTTGGAAAGTTTGGCAAACACTTCAGCCGAAGCATCTGTTAAAGCAGCTCCTACACCCATATAAGTTTGAAAACTCTTTCCAGGGTCAACAAATACCAGTACTTCGTTTTCAAAAGGCTGTTCTTTTTGTGTAAACGAAAGTGTATCAGTTGCCGACAAGCGCCAATCACTGCTATCAGCAGTGGTGTACACAACAACTTTCTTACCTGCCGCATTAAAAGAGGTGGTTACCGAATTGGTTTTTGTTTTGCCGGATGGTTCACTGCAGGCATAGAGTAAACCTAAAAGGCTAAGGGTTAAAAAGTATTTCATAAAAACAATTTAAATGTTACCAAACATAGGTTATAACGGAGCCTGCTGTAATAGAGGTTGCAGCCGACTGACCTTTAAACCTGATGCTGAAGTTGACATTATTAGTACCATCATTCAGCAATACCAATACTTTGTTTCCTGTGGGTGTAAGAAAAGCAACTGAATACAGATTGCCAACAGTATTGCTGGCAATACGTACAGAACCGGCAGGAACAAACTTGGATGCATGTGCAATAATGTAATAGCCCACATTCCTGTTCACCGCTCCGTCTAATGTAACAGCACCTTTACATTGATTACACCCACCCGGTGTGAAAGGACGATAGCCTCCATCATTTGCAAGGTTCCAGTTTAATGCTACTTTACTCCAGTTACGCATTGAGCCGATGATCACGTTACGCAGATGCCATTTTAAATCACCATCAAAACTTCCACCGGCACCGGTCCATTGTTCCGTGAAATAAATATTCTTATCAGGATGTGCATCTCTAACGGTAGAAAGCGCTGCAACATCTCCTGCATACAAATGAAATGCTGATCCATCAATAAATTGTTTGGCAGCTGCATCATTCAAAACTGCAATCGGATAATCAGGACGATCGCAGTTGTGATCATACACAATAATTTTGGTGTTGATATTCGCTGCACGGAAAGCCGGACCGAGATGGTTCTTAATAAAATCAGTTTGTTGAGCTGCTGTCATTACCAGGCTGGGATTATTACCACCGTGCAAGGGTTCATTTTGCGGAGTAATGGCATCTATGATAATTCCTCTCGCCTGCATTTGCTGAATATACTTTACAAAGTATTGTGCATACACACTGTAATACTGCGGCAGCAGACCTCCTCCTACACTGTTATTATTATCTTTCATCCATACGGGCGGACTCCATGGGCTCCCCATTATCTTAATGGAAGGATTGATAGCCAGTATTTGTTTGAGAACAGGTATCAGATCAACCGTGTCCTGCGACAAACTGAATTGAGATAAAGTAATATCTGTTTGCCCCGCAGGCAAATCATTATAACTGTATACTTTGGTACTTAAATCAGTAGCACCAATTCCGAGGCGCAGGTAACTGATGCTGATATCATTTTCACCTTTACCAAATAATTCCTGCAGCAAAGCTGAACGTTGTGCTGCAGACAGACGATTGATAAGATAAGCGCTGCCTTCTGTTAAGGTAAATCCAAAACCATCAACAGTTTGAAAACGTTGCGTACTGTCTACATCAATAATTAAGGGTGTTGCAGCTGCTCCGCCTGAAAAATTAAAGACGTTTTGCTTTTGCAGTAAGGCTGTTGCATTGCCTCTTGTTAACCACGAATTAATAGCAACGCCCTGCGGTTCGGGACCAGGTGTAGTTCCACCCCCTTTCTTTTTGCAATTAAAGTGCAATGAGAGAAATGCAACGGTAATAAATGCTACAAGTACTGAACTTCTTTTCAAAAGGTTATTGTGTGTCATCATACTTTATTAAAAAATTATTATTTAAATAAATCAGCTTTCTTTCCGGAAAAATAACAATGGTTGATTATTTCTTGCCACTACTAATATTGTCCCGTTTTTTGTTTTGATTGATTTGATATCCCTTACTTCACCTTTAATACCGGGAAGCAAGGCTTGTACAGCAGTTTCCTGTTTACTCCAGTTAAAAAAGGTTGGATACAATGCATCATATCTTCCTTCATAAGGAGTAACACCATAAAAATTTCCGCCTGCTAACCAACTGTTACTTCCTGCATCAGCAAAACTCATCACCGGCGCATACTGCAGTTCTTTTATAAGATCTTTCCGTGTAAATCCACCTTTACCATCATTTACAAAAACAGAATTACTCAAAACCTCTGCTTTACGTTCCGTATAATTTTTAAACAGATCATACAAAATATACTGTACTGTTTTACCTGCCACTTCACCATAAGTTACATAAGCTTTTTTCAACACCGGAAGCGGACGTTCCAGTTCATCTTTTGGAAGGAAAGGAAATTCTTCTCCGTTAACAGTATAAGCCAGTATCTGTTCCGTTTTACCATTATTATCAAAATCTCTTATGTATAATTTAAGAGGTCCTGTTTTACGTTCCCAAAGTTTGGAATTCTGTCCCCAATTACCTGCTAACAAATCCGGTGCTCCATCCTGATTGACATCAGTTACATAAATTGTTTGCCACAACCCGGTGGAAGCAGGAATATCCGTTAATTGAAACACTCCTTTTTGATTGAAATAAATTTTTACAGACATCCATTCACCCGTAACAACAAGATCCTGCCATCCATCTTTGTTGAGATCAGCAAATGCGGCTGTTGTAACGGTGCCAATATTGTTAAGATCAATTTTATCAGGCGCTGCCAGTGTAAATGTTGCATCGCCGTTATTCAGATAGAGATAAGATGTTTTAGGCAAGCCAAATGCTGTGGGACTTGCAAGGTTGCCAAGAAAAAAATCAAGATCTCCATCTTTGTCAACATCAGCTACCGCTGCACAGGATTTATTTTCATACTGGATGGTAAAGGGATTTCCCTTTTTTACAAAATTGCCTTTGCCATCATTGATGTACAAACGATCTGCAAAATCACTGCTCTTAGTGGGAATCTGGTTACCTCCGCTCACCACCAGCAAATCCTGCGTACCGTTTCCGTCAGCATCAAAGAATACTGCATCCGCATCTTCACAATTAGCATCAGCAGCAAACAAAGTAAGATTGCCGGCGATGAATGAACCATTCGCCTGCTGTATCATTAATGCACCCGGCTGGTCTTTAGCACCACAGGCATAGAAATCATCAAGTCCATCTCCGTTCACATCAGCCACAGCAATCTTAGGGCCACGTGTACTTTGTGCATGCGGAATGAGATATTGCACATTAAAATCCACAAAATCATTTTCTATATGCTTCCAGTTGCACACTACAGAATTGGTAACATCTTTAAAGAGTACCGGAGCAGGTTTTTTGAAAAATAGATCGTACACAAACTCACCACCTGCGTTTTTATAATCAACAATAACTCCTTTATTTGCTGCAATATTTTTTACTACCTCAAACTTTTGATTCGGCCAGATAATCAAAGCGGAATCCACTCCGTATAATGAATCCAACCCAAAATGCAACCTGCTTTCAGAAGATGATTGAAATCCTCTTGTGAGCATGAGTTGCTGGTATTGCATTCCCTTTTTTGTAA
Organism: Lacibacter sp. MH-610; assembly: GCF_045780045.1. Lineage (NCBI taxonomy): Bacteria > Pseudomonadati > Bacteroidota > Chitinophagia > Chitinophagales > Chitinophagaceae > Lacibacter > Lacibacter sp. MH-610. The sequence continues at coordinate 1,691,479 of NZ_CP116002.1, read as the reverse complement.
AGAGATACACTTTTGTGCCGATGCCATTCTGATTTAATGAATCCCCTTTAAAGGAAACTGTCAATTGATTTTTACCTGTACTGTTATTTCTTAAAACAGATGCAGGTGCATTGATAGAGTTGATGACTATATCTATATCACCATCGTTATCCAAATCAGCATAAGCTGCTCCATTAAAATATCCTTTTAATTCACCGGTTCCCCATTCATTACTTACATCAGCAAAAGATGTGTCGTTGTTTTTGAAGAAGAAAGGATGACTGGCACCGTCCGGCATAGCATTGATTGATTCAGCATCATAAGCATCTGTACTGTTAGCACCTTTTTTCATTTGCAGATCCGATACAAAACGTACATAATCCAGGTCAACCGGTCGTTTTACTATACCGCTGCTGATGAACAAATCTTTTTTACCGTCATTATCAAAATCAGCAAACAAGGGACACCAGCTCCAATCCGTTGCTGATACTTCATTCATCAACGCCACATCACTGAATGCATTTCCGTTACCAAGATTCTGCTGTAAGCAGTTTCTTGAAAACTGCTGCTGGTAACCGTTCAGCTCCAGTTTTACTTTGTAGATATCAGGATTTTCATCGCTGCCGTAAGTCTTTAATGTTTTTTCATCGGGCGGCAGCATATCCACAGTTACAATATCCAATTGACCATCGTTGTTATAATCAGCGGCATCATTGCCCATACTAAAGCGGCTGTAATGACCAAAATGCTGAGCGCCGCTTTCGGCAAATGTGCCGTTGCCATTATTTACATAGTAATAATCATTTTCATGAAAATCGTTGCCGATATAAATATCTTCCCAACCATCGTTATTAAAATCAGCAACACTTATTCCCAATCCATAACCAAGATTGCTTTGATAAATACCGGCTGAAGCACTTACATCACTAAACATTTGTACGCCTGTATTTAATTCATTCCGATACAAACGATCACCACTGATAGAATCAGGTTTTCTCCGGTTGAAGGTATCAACAATATTGGCATGTGGTTGCTTGGAATGATTGAGCAGGTAGCAATCGAGGTCGCCATCATGATCATAATCAAAAAAAGCAGCTTGAGTGGAAAGGCCTGAAAAATTCAACCCGTATTTTTCTGACTGCTCGTTAAATGTGCCATCCCCTTTATTGATGTACAAAAGATTGTGTCCTTTTAATCCAAGGAACTGAGAAACTGCTGATACATAAATATCAAGATAGCCATCAGCATTTACATCGGCCATGGTAACACCGCTGCACCAATCAGCTGTGCCTGCCACACCGGCTTTATCTGTAATATCTTCGAACTGAAAATTTCCTTTGTTAAGATAGAGTTTGTTTTTGCCTTTAGCGTTTGCTGTAAAATAAAGATCAGGCAATCCATCATTATTAATATCACCTATGGCTACTCCGCCGCCATTGTAATAATAGAGGTAGTATAAGATATTGAAATGCTCCCTGTCAGTCAACCTGTTTTCAAAACTTATACCCGTAGCCGCCGGGCTCATTTTTTCAAAGAGGGCAAGCTCTTTCTTTTTACAAGCCGACAACAACACTGCACAACAAAGAAAAAACAAGGAATACTTTTTACAAATCATGGCAAACGAGAATCAAAAAAAACAGGAATAACTATTTTAAAAAGGGCTGCATAAACATGCAGCCCCGTACTATTGATTATGACCCAAAACAACTGCACATTGGTTTAACGCTTTGAATTAAACAAAGCAGTTACTTCTGATGCAGTTAAAGCTTTATTATACAAACGGAACTGATCCATAGCACCGGAATAAGAATGAATCCAGGGATCCTGCGGACCTTTGAAGGCATCACCCATACCACCTACATGTTTGTTCCAGCCGCCAATTACAAAACTGCTCAGGTTATCCCTTGAGCTGTTCCAGAATTTAGCAGGACCCATAGGAGTAGCAGCACCACCTACAATGTTACCCGTACCGGTATAAGGAACAGCAACACCATCAACATAAGCAGTGAGCTTTGAAGTAGTTTGATCGTATGTAAATGCAAGGTGGTGCCAGTTACCATCCAGTGCATTAGGCAAACGGTTAGGGCCTCTGAACTCAACCCAACGATCCTGAACGGCAAACGTACAAGCCATTTGTGTAGGTGTACTGTTATCAGGGTTAGGACCGGCTTTTTCAACCAGTAAAAACATAGCACTTGAATGCCAATAATCTTTAGATGGCAATGAAAAATGGAATTCAGGTTCTCCATCCGTTTGAGGACTATGTTTGAGCCAGTATGAAACGGTAAAGCTGCTCGCATCAGCAAAATCATTAGGGCTTGCATATTTTACAGCTTTATCTTTTGTAGCGGCACCTTGTATTGCCCTGCCGGATATACCCGGAACAAAAGTGAGCGGATTGCTTGATGCAAAGTTGGCACGCATACTATCCACCGCATTACGTAATGGATCTGTTGTAGTTCCATCAAATGCCACATAAAATTTTAAAGGACCACCGGGAGGATTGGCATCCTTAATATATTCGCCTAACTCAGGTCTGTCTATTTTTTGACAGGCTACCATCACAAACGCAGCAGCAGCAACTGCCATGGTTTTTGTAATTATATTTCGTTTAAGCATGTTCTTATGTTTTGTTGATTAGAAGAATGAAATAACATTCAACGATTAATAATCAGGATTTTGAACCAACACACCATTTGCAAAATCAATCGCTGCCTGCGGAATAGGATAATATCTGTTTCTGGCTTGATAACCTAATGGCCCCAGCACAGTTGGAGCAAGACCCCAACGTACCACATCAAAGAAACGTTCGCCATCCAGCGCCATTTCAAATCTTCTTTCATTTTGAATAATAGTACGCATTGCTGCCTGGGTTGTGAATGTTACGTTGCCCAAACCGGCTCTTGTTCTTATTTGATTTACAAGATTTACTGCCAGTGTTTGGTTAGCAGCACCTCCCACTTCATTAGCAGCTTCTGCCGCCATCAACAAAACATCTGCATAACGTAATACTTTATGATTGTACCAGCCTGCCTGGCGCTGACCTTTTGAGGCCTGTGTGGCAGGATTAGGATACACTTTTTTGTTCCAGTAAGCACGGGGCACTACAGCAGGGAATGCAGGAACTGTTCTTCCGTACACACCATCTGACTGACCGGAGAAAAGAATGGTACCATCTTTACGTTTATCACCGGCAGCATAAGCATTTACAAGATTGGCTGTAGGTGCATTCCAGCCCCATCCTAAATCCCACTCAGCAGAGCCACGCACACCCTGGCAAATACCTGTCCATGAAAATGGTTCATTCGTACCATATTGAGTTCCCTGGTCTGCCTGGATTTCAAAAATGGATTCGCTGTTATTTTCACCCTCTATGCTAAAGGCTTTAAAATAATCATCTGTGAGTGCATAACGATTAGACCCGATAATATCATTACATAAAGCCAATGCTTCAGCCCAACGCTGACGGTACAACAAAGTTTTTGCACGAAGTGCTTTGGCTGCAAAATTGGTTAAACGGCCGGGGAAACGGTTACCGCTACCTGTTGCCCATGTAGGTGGCAGCACGGTAATTGCAGCCTGCAGGTCTGCATCAATCAATGCATAAATTTCAGCTTCTGATACTTTGGGTCTTCTTGCCTCAGAAGGATTATAAACACGGAAGTCAATTTTTGGAACTTGTCCGTAAACACGAACCAGGTCAAAATAAGCCAACGCACGGAAAAACTTGGCTTCGCCTATATTTACCTGTGAGGCTGGGTCATTAAGCTTTAATGAGTCCGCAGTTTGCAAAGCTGTATTAGCCAATGCAATCAATGTGTAATGCTGATCCCAGTAAATGGTTGCACTCCAGTGATCTTTTACATACTGGAAATTATCATGAATCACTTCCCAGTCAGCACCATCAGCAGGACTACTTCCTTTTTCAGAATCATCTGAACGGAAATTATGAAGCGCCATCCAAGGAATACCGCCAAATGCCTGGCCGGCTACATCGCCATTACGGATAGCTCCGTAAAGACCATAAATCTGTCCTTCCAAACCTCCCTGGTTCAGATCATCAAGCGTAGCCTCTAATGGCTTGCGATCCAGAAATTTTGAACACCCGGAGAACATCAATATTGCAGTGACGCTTAGCAAAAGCACCTGCATTGTTTGTTTGATTGTACGCATAGGTTTCAGTTTTATTTTTTTTGTTTTTAACATATCTGGCAATTAAAAGTTCACATTAATACCTGCTGTTATAATTACAGGAATAGGTCCATCACCATTGTCAATACCAAACTGTGTGGGGCTGCCTCCAAACTCAGGTGAGTAACCGGAGTTGCGTTTCCATGTAATCAGGTTTTGAGCATTGGCAAAAATGCGGAAGCTCTTAATATTGATTTTCTTCAGCACATTGGGGCTGATGTTATAACCAATCTGTACATTTCTGATGCGGAAAAAACTTCCATCTTCAACACCATAGGTAGAAGGCAGGCGGTTGATAGGTCGGTTAGAAACGGCAGGTTCAAAATTAGAGGTACCGGGGCCTGTCCATCTTCCTAAACGGAATTCCGGATAATTGAAACGGGTGAAAGGTAATTCAGAACTTCCCCAATAGCGGTAAATTTCATTACCGTAAACACCCTGGAAGTCTATCCCCGCATCAAAATTTTTGTACTTATAGTTGAGTGAAATTCCATAGATAAAGTCAGGTGTAGGATTACCGATTAATTGACGGTCATTGGCATCAACCTTACCATCGCCATTGAGGTCTTTATATTTTAAATCCCCGGGTTGGTAATCATAACCAACTACCGTAGGCGAAGCAAGTTTATCTGCATAGCTCTGGTAAACACCTTCTACAACATAGCCATAAAAATAACCAATGGGGAAACCGATTTCAGTCACACTCGGACGCTCTTCGCCTGAAGTAAGTCTACCATCAGAAGGAAGTGATTCCACTTTATTGTTGAGTGTAGTGATGTTACCACTGATGGTTAAAGACTGATCTTTACCGAACTGCTGTGTCCAGCTGGCAGTTGCTTCAATACCACGGTTACGCACATCACCAATATTTCCAAGTCTTGTGCCTGTAACAGGTGATGATTGAAATGCAAGCAGATCTGTTGTTAAACGGTCAAACCATGCAGCCTCAAAAGAAAACCGGTTATTCAATGCCACAAATTCTACTCCTACTTCTTTTGCTTTAATACGCTCCCAGTTCAAATCTCTGTCGGGTTCGTAAGAACGTGTATAAGAAGGAATGAGATTGCTTCCGAATACAGCAGAGTTAGCTGTACGGATAGCAGGGAATGCAGGGTATGCAAGACCTAAAGTGTTTTGAACACCTAAAGTACCAATAGATGCTTTCAACTTTAAGAAGTTGAAGAACTTCTGGTTGGACATGAAATCTTCTTTTGTTATTTCCCATGCTGCGCCCACTGAGAAAAAGTTATTCCAGTAGTTGTTAGGGAAGGCTGAAGAACCATCACGACGGTAAGAAGCATTCAACAGGTACTTACCCTTATAATTATACAAGGCACGGCCCAGGAAAGCTACGTTAGCACGCTCCCACTGGCTGCTGCTGCTTCTCAAAGACTGAGGATCACCAAATCCGCTTGATACATACCAGAAACGTGAATCATCAGGTATAGGATCGGTAGTTGGTGATTGTTGCACCCGGCCAAACAAACCACGATAACTTTCAAAGAAAGTTGTAAAACCTCCTGTTACTGTTAACCCATGTTCACCAAAATTCTTTTTAAACGTTAACACATGGTCTTGTTGAAACTTGCTCCAGCGTTCGTTGTTCTGATTCACACTGGTAAGAAAGTTGAAACCCGAAATGAAAGTAGAATCAAGTACAGGATTATAAATATTGATCAATGGAGCATAGGTTCTTGATTCCAGGTTCGACATATCTGCATAGAATGTAGAACGGAAAGTGAAGCTTCTTAAAAAGTTAACTTCAGCATACACACTTCCTACATTACGGAATTCATATCTTCTTTCTTTATCCCATTTTTCTTCGAGGTTCATTATAGGGTTGGCAATCTGTCCGCCCTGGATCGCAAGGTCATACCAATCTCCATCTGCATTTTTTACAGGGGTGATGGGCAGCACACGTCTTGCATCAAACAACAAACCATTAGCCTGGCTGAAGGGAAGACGCTGACGCATAGTGTTCAATGTAAATCCAACTTTCAGAAACTTATTCAGCTTCAATTCATCATTAATGTTGATGAACATACGGGTAAGACGCTCATTTTTCACCACACCTTCATCAATCACATAACCAAGCCCCATGTAAAATTTATTCTTTTCGGTGCTGGCAGTAACACTAAGGTTATTAGAGTTAAAGAAACCGGTACGGAGCATTTCATTTACCCAATCAGTATTACCGGTCCATGGGGTGTAGTTAAAACGCTGGTTTACCGGCACGCCGTTATTAGCTTGCTCTTCATCCCATAATGTTTTAAACCCATTGGCATCAACCATAGCAATCCGGTCCCGCTGAGCCAGGTACTTTGCACCAACTGTAGAACTGAAATTGATATTAATCTGACCGGCCTTTGCTTTCTTAGTAGTGATAACAATAGCACCGGTAGCACCACGGATACCAAAGATGGCGAGTGATGAAGGATCTTTCAATACTTCAATAGACTCAATGTCGTTGGGATTTAAAAAGTCAATATTATCATTGAAGATTCCATCAATGATAAATAAAGGACGTACTTGTCCAAAACTGGATGTACCACGTAAGCGAATATCAGGAGCAGCACCGGGGGTTCCGTTATTCACAATATACAAACCGGCTACTCTACCCTGCAAAGAAGCAATGGGGTTTACGTTTGGCTTATCAGCAATTTCTTTACCGGAAATTTTTGTAATAGAACCGGTAAGATCTCTTTTACTGGCAGCACCATAACCAATCACCACTACTTCATCCATCTTTTTAGTGGATTGTTCCAGCTTTACATTAATTACCTGCTGGTTATTCACCTGCACTTCAATAGTGTTATAGCCAATGGCAGAAACAACGAGTGTAGCATTTTCAGGAACAGTTATGGCAAAGTTTCCGGTGAGGTCAGTTACGGTACCACGGGATGTTCCTTTTACAGTAACAGAGGCAGAAGCGATTCCTTCCCCGTTATCACCGGTAACACGCCCGGTAACACGAATATCTGCTTCACCCGGGTTATTAGAGCGGATAGCTACCAGGTTATTATCTAATTGCAACCAGGTAAGTGTAGTGCCGTTAAATAAAAACTGCAATACTTCTTTAATATCAGCATTGGTAAATGTTACAGATACCTTTTGCTTTAAATCTTTTAACCGGCTGTTAAACAAAAACCGGTAGTAACCTTGTTTCTCAATACTGTTCAACACCTGTGATATTTCAGAGTTGTTCGCATTGAGGGTTACGCTTTGTGCATTAAGACCAGCTGTTGCCTGTATGGTACAAAAAACAGCCAGGAACAAGGTCAGTTTCATAATCAATAGTGGCTTTTGTAAGGCTTTTGTAAGCCCGGCAATCGACAATCTTTTTTCCATACTTTTGGGTTTTGGTAGTATAAATGCGGAAGCCGTTATTCAACTCAAATGACAGCGGTTTCCTGGTTAAAGAATGTACTACTTTCCAAGGGGGATGTTGCAGCATCCTCCTTTTTTATAAGAAAGCGGTTATGAAGAATTATCAGTTTGTTTCATACGCAATCGTTGTTTTGGGTGACTTAATAAATAATGACCTTTTTATCTTCAATCCGGTAATTAAATCCGGGGGTTGTAAACTTCCATGCATCCAGTGCCTGTTTTAATGACGCTGATGGTAAAGAGCCCGTAAGACGCTCTAACTCTAATTGGTTGTTTTTAAATTCAAACTCCACATCATACCAACGCTCCAGTTTCACGGCAATGTCTTTAAATGATTCATCATTAAAACTCAGTTGGTTTTTAACCCATGCTGCTTCTGTAGCCACCGGTGATCCATTGATATAATTGAGCTTTTCAACCGCCACCTTGGGTATGCTGCCAAAAGATTTAAGATCGCTGCTGCTTCGCTTGGTTGTATTCACCACATCTCCCGGCTTATAAAGAATGAGTTTTTCATTGGGCTTGAGCAGGTATGATTTAGAAGGATCATTTTTAAGATACACCTGCACGCTTCCATGTATCAAACTGGTTTCTACTGTGGCGTCATCAGGGTACGCTTTTACATTAAACTCTGTACCCAGCACTTTTACATCAATGCTTGAGGTATGAATAATAAAAGGACGTTTGGGATTACGAGTTACATCAAAATAAGCTTCACCGGTTAAAGTAACCTCCCGCTTATCAGCCTTACTCATCATGTTCTGGTAGGATAATTTACTGCCGCTGTTAAGCCAAACCGTTGAACCATCCGGCAACACCAGTTTTGTTTTGGAAGCTTTTTTGGTTTCTACTACACCCTGTGTTGCCGCTTTCTTTTCAGGCACCTGTACCAGGTCTGTTTTGCGGGCCGGCTGCCTTACAACAAAGTAAGCAGTTGTTATAACTAATAAAGCCAGTAATGAAAACACAAGAAGTTTACGGCCGGAGAAACGGGTTGATGGATGAAGACCTGCTTCCTCTGTTACTGAAATTGCGGCGCCGGGTTCAATGCCCAGCTTTTTCATTTTGGAATGATGCAGTAAATAGGTTGCTTCCAGGTAGTCGGTGTCGGCTTCAGGTTCCGTATGCCAGAACTGCTCCAGGAGCTGCAGTTCATAATGAAGCAGCGAACCTTCCTGCTGCAGGAGTTCTAACTCCTTCAGCTCCTCGGGGCTTGCTTCACCGTTCAGTTTACGGGCAACCAAATGCCAGATTTTATCCTTTGTCATAAGCGTTATAAGTGCAGGAGTACAAAAACAGAAAAATCCCCTAAAGATAATTTCACTTTTTTTTGCGGATGGTACTGCCAATGGCAGCCCCTATTTTTTTAAGGGCAATGGAGAGTTGATGATCTACCGTTTTTACGGAGATATTGAGCAGGGAAGCAATATCCTTATACTTCATTTTGTCTTCCTTGGCCAGTTTAAAAATCAAACGGGCACGGGGCGGCAAGTGATGAATAGCCGATTCGATGGAACGGACAGCTTCAGCAGAAAGCATTTGATGTTCCGGCGAGAGATAGCTGGAATCCAGTTCAATATTCAACTCATCAATGGAAATGGATGTTGATTTCAGTTGCTGCTTAAGTTTTCGTACAGAGTTGTTTTTAACCGCTATAAAAAGATACAAACGCAGATCGCTGATTTCGCCGATACGGGAACGCTGGTTCCAGAGTTGAATAAAAACATCTGATACAATTTCTTCAGCCGTTTCCCTTGATTGAACGATGGAGGCTGCAAAACGGGTGAGCGATGAAAACAGCATCATAAAAATTTCTTTATACGCTGCTTCATCTTCATAAACTGCCAGCCGGCGCTGCAGTTCTTCTAACCGTCCGTATGATAAATCGTGGGCCAATGCAATCAATAATCAGGTTCAAATTACCAGTATTTTTTTGAAACCAAAAAAAACTTTCTGTTCATCTGCGTGAAAACGAATGTTTTATCGGCAATAAAACGCAGCGCAAAAAACAAGTACTACTGATGAAGATCACCCACGTTCCTCTCCGCCATCATCATCACTGGCATACTGATTGTTGAACTTTAACTTCTAAACATATGGTTATGAAAAAGGTGCTACTGATGTTTGATGGTGCTCATTTTTCAAAGGGCGCTTTTGATTTTGTACGCCAGTTGAATAACCTGGAACATGTATTGGTAACCGGTGTATTTCTGCCGCAGAGTATTGCTTCTTCTTTATGGAGCTATACAGATGCCATGACCGGAACCGTACTGGTGCCGGTACTTCCTGAAACTGATCCCGCCGTTCTTACAGCCTGTAAAACAGAATTTGAAACCCGCTGTCAAAAGAGTGGTATTGAGTACAGGGTTCATGAAGATGCGTACGATTTTGCCTTGCCTGAACTGATCACCGAATCAAGATTTGCCGACCTGCTGGTAATAGGCAGTGAATCTTTTTATGAAAGTCATGAAGAAGGCATCAACGAATACCTCCAGGAGGTATTGCAAAAAGTTGAATGCCCCGTAATTGTTGTACCCGAAACTTTTGAATTCCCAAACACCACCGTACTCAGTTATGATGGCTCTGCATCTTCCGTGTATGCCATCAAACAGTTTGCTTACCTGTTTCCGGAGTTGAGCCGGCAACCCACGCTGTTAGTGTATGCACATGAGGACGACAAAATTGAATTCCCCCATGAAAACAATATTGAAGAATTAGCTGCCCGTCATTTCCAGGATCTCACCATGATGAAACTGGAAATTAACCCCACTAAGTATTTTGCTGCGTGGATGAATAATAAAGAAGGAGCCATCCTTGTGGCGGGCGCTTATGGAAGAAGTACAATTTCTCAAGTGCTGCGTAAGAGCTTTATCAAAAGCATTATCGGAGCACACAAAATACCTGTATTCATAGCACACAGGTCTTGATTTGGTTGGTTAGAAAGCCCCGATTCTTCGGGGCTTTTCCTTTTATTGATGGTGGCGAAAACAACTACTCTTTTTGTTTGAAATAAAAAGTAAACAGGAAAAAGATAAAACGGAATAATACATAACTGCCCCACTGCACCATGCGTTGCCATCGGTTAAATTTCATTTCATAACTCTCTGTTGTAACCGGCACACAATCTTCTTCCATCAACTGCTTTAAAACAGCTTTTGTTTCAATGGCAAATGGTTTACTCAGCACATCAAGATTCAATTCAATGCTGGCATAGGCACTGATGTTATTGATATTGTAAGAACCTACGGTAACCAATACATCATCACACAAACTCAGCTTTCCATGCAACACAGATGGCTGGTACTCATAAATTCGAACACCTCGTTTGAGCAACCACCGGTACAGATAACGTTCTGCATTTTTTGAAAGAGTAATATCACTGTTACCTGCCGTAATCACTTCTATCTGCACACCACGCTGAAGGGCCCGTTCAATATGTTTACGAAATACCCTGCCGGGCAAAAAATAACTGGAGAGAATAGTTATAGATGATTTTGCATGACGGAACATTTCAAGATAGGTACGGCTGATTTGATTTTTACGATACACCCAGTCGTTACGTCGCACACGAACCAGGTAGGATGATGTGTCAGACTTAGTTGAAAAAGTTTTAACGGAAGTTTTCTTCTTAAAAAGTTGCGGCGTATTCCACACTTCTTTACAAACCTGCTCCAACTGAGCACTGGCTTCACCCTCTGCATACAAAGCCCAATCCAGCCAAGCTTTCTCATCGGGCATATCATTGTAACGGTTACTGATGTTGATGCCGCCCACAAGACTTCGTAAACCATCCGCTACAAATACTTTATGATGCAGCCTTCTGCCAAAATAAAAATTCCGGTTTTTAAAAAAAGGTTCAAACTCTTTAAACTCAACTCCCTTTCGTTGCAGCCGCTCTACAAAGGCGTCTGAAAGTTCTTTGGAAGCATAAGCATCTACCATTAATTGTACCGTTACTCCCCGCTGTGCTGCATTGATAAGCGCTGCTCCTATTTCCATTCCTGTTTCATCATCCTCAAAAATGTAAGTCTGCAAATGAATAGAGGTAACAGCCGTATCAATTAATTGCTGCAGTAAATCAAAATACGCTTTACCGCCACGTATAAGTTGTACCTGTGAGCAGGCATATACCGGATGCAGGAATGGTGGGGCCGTTTGCAGCATCAGCTAATTTACGCTTTGAAGTTTGATAGTTACACATTAACTGACAGGCATCAAGCTACCTGTTGACCCCACTCATAACCAAAGACTCCCGTACAGTGTAGTTTTAACTTTCAAACAAAACCATGCTGGGTATTTTAAAACCGGAAGAAATTGAAGAAGTGCTGCTGCAGGCAACAGTAGGCCGCATCGGCTGTTGCAAAGAGGGCAAAACCTATGTAGTGCCCATCAACTATGTATATGATGGAAAATATGTGATTGCTCATTCCGTAGAAGGTGAAAAGATTTTTTTAATGCGTAACAACCCGCTGGTTTGTTTTGAAGTAGAACAGATAAAAGATAACTGCAACTGGAAAACCGTCATCAGTTGGGGAAGCTATCATGAAATTACAGATGAACGGGAGCGCTATGAAGCAATGAAATTATTTGTAGAGCGAATGATGAAACTGAAAGTAAGCACAACAGCTCACCCACCTGAAAACAAACCCGCAAGGCATTTAACCACAAAGCAAACAGTAAGAGCCGTGATATACCGCATCCTTTTAACAGAAAAAACAGGACGCTTTGAAAAAGAAGGAAACGATTCTATGTGATGTAAAAAAATGAGTATGGAACAAACATGGACCAAAGCAGAAGAACTGGGCAAAACCATCCGGGAGTATATTAACAACCGCACCGATCAGTTAAAACTTACTGCCGCCGAAAAAACAGCCGTGTTAGTATCGCTGCTGCTGGCAGCCATGATCATCGCTGCATTTTTTGTGTTTGCAGTTTTGTTTCTTGCCATTGCTCTTTCTGTGTACATGGGTGAAATTTTTGGAGCGCTTTACTTTGGCTTTTTATTTACTGCCGCTGTTATTTTAGTGTTGGGTATGATCGTTTGGATCTTCAGAAAACAGATGATTCAATACCCGTTAATGAATGCGCTGCTCAAACATTTATTTACAGAAGAAGAACAGGAGGAAAATGATGAAGAAGATTCAATCTGATAAGCAGTTACAAAAGAAAAAAAAGCAACTCCGCAAACGGCAGCAGGAGCTGGAGTTGCTGATGCATGCCCATTGGATTGAACTCAAACACAGCTTCAAACCAAAAAATATTGCAGGTGAATTTATTGCTGCAGCTTTTCAGAAAAATACTGACAGTAATGAAAACACTATTGCAGACGCCTTGAGTCAACTGGCGGCAGCCGCCACTAAAGCAGCCGTAGAACAGGCGCAGGAATGGCTGGCTGAACGAATGAATAAAAAGCATTAAGCTGCTTTTGACTTTCCTCAATCATTCATGTGACAATTGTCATAGGATTCCCTTTGTGCCTAGCTGTAGCTTTAAGCCGTTATTATTTAGGTTCTTAACAATCCTAAAAAGGAGGTGTATATGGCAACAAAAGCTCTCGAGAGAACCGGAAAACTGCCTGTATTTTTTGATGATTTTTTCAAACCCTGGAATGAATGGTTTGATAATGGCAGTACTATTTTCAACCGTATGCTTACTGTACCGGCAGTAAACGTAACCGAAACCAAAGAAAACTTTATGGTAACACTGGCCGTACCGGGAATGAAGAAAGAGGATTTTGACATCAGAATGGACGGAAACATGCTCACCATCAGCTGTGAGAAGGAAGAAACCAAAGAAGAGAAAGAAATGGAATTCAACCGCAAAGAGTACAACTATTCATCTTTCAGCCGCAGCTTTACCCTGCCGGAAGAAGTGATGAAAGAAAAAATTGATGCGGTATATGAAAACGGCGAATTGAAACTCATGTTACCCAAAACAGAAAAAGCAAGAATCACAGAAACAGGTAAACACATACCTGTGAAGTAGTGAACAAGCTGGTGATTGATGATGAACGGCCCCGCTTTTAAGCGGGGCTTTTTCTTGGTCGGCACGGTTATAAACCGTCAGACCATGGAAAAAAATACGCTTCAAAAAATATAACCCTGACTTTTAAGTGAGGGGCAAAAAATAAAAAGGTTTGACTTTAGCCTTGACATGATCAGAGCTAATCATCTTAAGAATTTAAGGCTAAAGCCAATTTCCAACTCTTGTAACCCTGTCTTAAAAGTGAGGGTTAATGAATGCTACAATGCCATAGTGAGTATTGTCATTTTCGCTATTGACTTTCATCAGCATACACTGCTTCCTCAAAATCTATTTTGCAGCCGCTATGCATACAACTACCAACCAGGTGCAATGCTACCACTGCGGCGAAGAAGTGTTGACGGCTGTTCGTTTTGATGAAAAAACGTTTTGCTGCCAGGGCTGTAAATCCGTTTACTCCATTCTTAATAAAAGCGGGCTTTGTGAGTATTACAACCTGAACGAGCAACCCGGCACTAATCTTCAAAAAGAAATCAGAACTGATAAATTCCTGTTCCTGGAAGACAAAACCATTCAACAAAAGCTCATTCAATTTCAGGACGCATCACAAACACATATCACCTTTTACCTGCCGCAAATGCATTGCAGCAGTTGTTTGTACCTGTTGGAAAACCTGCACCGCATTAATCCGCATGTCATTTCATCCCGTGTCAATTTCCCGGCCAAAGAAGTAACAGTTGTTTTTAATCACAATGAACTTGCATTGAGCAAACTGGCTACATTGCTCAGTTCAGTAGGTTATGAACCTTACATCAGCCTGCACGACCTGGAACATAAAAAACCGGCCTTCCCCAAATCGATGATTTATCAATTGGGCGTAGCAGGTTTTGCATTTGCCAATATTATGTTACTCAGTTTTCCAGAGTACTTAGGTTTTGAAGGCGACGAACAGGCATTGCAATCCACCTTCAGAATACTGAATATCATTCTTGCACTACCTGTATTACTTTACAGTTCCCAGCCATTTTTTGAAAGTGCGTGGAAAGGGCTCCGTAATAAATTCCTGAACATTGATGCGCCCGTCGCCTTAGCAATTCTGATCACCTTTTTCCGCAGTTTGTATGAGGTTTATAATGATATCAGTGCCGGGTATTTTGACAGTATGACGGGTATTGTATTCTTCATGCTCGTGGGCCGCATTCTTCAGAATAAAACATACCAGCAACTTTCATTTGAACGGGATTACACTTCTTATTTTCCTTTAGCAGTTACAGTCATTAAAAATGATCTTGAAACACCGGTAGCATTACCACAGGTAAAAGTGAATGACACTTTATTAATTCATCATGATGAAATTATTCCGGCTGATGGTATTCTTACCCGTGGTAAAGCCTTGATTGATTACAGTTTTGTAACCGGCGAAAGTGTACCTGTAGTAAAAGAAATGGGTGAAATTATTTATGCAGGTGGCCGGCAAACCGGCAGCAATATTGAACTGCTTACCATAAAAGAAGTAACTCAAAGCTATCTCACCCAACTCTGGAACAAAGAAGGTGATAAAAAAGCAGGTGAAGAACAAAAATCATTTGTGCATGCACTCAGCCGCTGGTTTACCTGGGTTGTGCTGGCACTGGCAGCAGCAGGAGCGCTTTACTGGAGTTTTTACGACAGCACCAAAGCATGGAATGTAATCACCACAGTACTTATTGTTGCCTGCCCCTGTGCTTTATTGCTGAGTAACAGTTTTACCAATGGTAATATCATTCGCCTGTTAAGCCGTAGAAAACTCTACCTGCGCAATGCACAGGTAATAGAAGATATGGCCGCTGTTGATCATATTGTATTTGATAAAACAGGAACCCTCACCAGTGCCAACAAACAGGATATTGAATTTTCGGGAGAAGTGTTGACGAATGAACAAAAGGAACAAATCAGCGCTCTTGCAGCTCAATCTACACATCCGTTGAGTAAAGCATTAGTGCAGCACCTGGGGCGCAGCAGAACTACATCTGTTTCTGATTTTCGTGAAACCCCGGGCAAAGGCATTGAAGGTGTTGTTAGAAATGAGAAAGTAGTATTGGGCTCCTCTCCTGTTACTACGGACCAACAGGATAACCGCACAAAAGTGCATGCAGTGATCAATGATGATTACCTGGGATATTTTGTATTCAGCAATCACTACCGGGAGCAACTGGAACCCATGATTGATTCGTTGAGAAAAGAATTCCGCTTATCCATCATCAGTGGTGATAGCAATGCGGAACAACTGCATCTCCAGCATTTATTCGGCGCCGGAACCAAACTTCTGTTTCAGCAACAGCCGCATCAAAAGCTCAACTATATTCATCAATTGCAAAGCAAAAATCAAAAAGTGCTGATGATTGGCGATGGGCTCAATGATGCCGGTGCCCTGCAGCAAAGCAATGTGGGCATTGCCGTAACAGAAGACACCAATAATTTTACGCCTGCCAGTGATGCCGTGCTGGATGCCCGGCAGTTGCACCTGCTGCCATCGTTTATAAAACTTTGCAAAGCCAATAAACAAATCATCCTGGCAGCCTTCATTTTATCAATCGTATATAATGTTGTGGGATTATTCTTTGCCTTGCAGGGCGTGTTATCACCACTGGTTGCTGCCATCTTAATGCCCTCCAGTTCCATCAGTATTTTACTCATCACCTTCGGCAGCAGCAGTTTGTTAGGCAAATGGTTACTGCCCGCAATGAAGACGTAAATAACTGAACATCTGTTCACTGCAAACCTTTGCAATCACACATGCGCTGATAAATATCATTGATGGCTTTGATACCCATCACTGTAGCCCTCACCTGCTGAAAATAGTTTTGCCTCGTACTAAAAACGCACCACATGAGTGTAATTATCATACTTCTCATTGCCAGCATCAGTGTTGCCGCACTGTTCCTGGTAGCGTTCATCTGGAGCATCCGTAATGGCCAGATGGATGACGATTACTCACCTCCCCGCAGAATTCTCTTTGACGATACAATTCAAAAACCTAAATCTTAAAACGAACCATATGCAAATGGAAAAATTCGCTTATGACAACCGGATCGTAAAAAACTTCGCCATCGCCACTGCAATTTGGGGATTGGTAGGTATGATTGTCGGTTTATGGGTAGCCCTTCAGTTCTACCTGCCACAAACATCCCTCAACTTTCCGGGTACAACTTTCGGACGTCTTCGCCCCATTCACACCAATGCAGTGATTTTTGCTTTTGTGGGCAACAGTATGTTCATGGGTGTGTACTACTCCCTGCAACGCTTGTGTAAAGCAAGAATGTTCAGTGATGTACTCAGTAAAATTCATTTCTGGGGCTGGCAGTTGATTATTGTATTGGCAGCTGTTACTTTATTTTCTGGTTATACCACCGGTAAAGAATATGCAGAGCTGGAGTGGCCGATTGATATTCTCATCACCCTCATCTGGGTTGTGTTTGGTATTAACATGTTTGGTACGATCATCAAGAGGAGAGAAAGTCATTTGTATGTGGCTATCTGGTTTTACATCGCTACCTGGATTACCGTTGCCATGCTGCACATTGTAAACTCTATTGAACTTCCGTTCAGTTGGATGAAGAGTTACAGCTGGTATGCCGGTGTGCAGGATGCATTGGTACAGTGGTGGTATGGTCATAATGCGGTTGCCTTCTTTTTAACTACTCCCATTTTAGGTTTGATGTATTACTTCTTGCCGAAGGCAGCAAATCGTCCCGTATATTCTTATCGTCTTTCCATCATACACTTCTGGGCATTGATCTTTTTGTACATCTGGGCAGGCCCGCACCATTTGCTGTATACGGCATTGCCTGATTGGGCACAATCACTCGGCACAGTATTCAGTGTGATGTTGATTGCACCCAGCTGGGGCGGTATGCTCAATGGTTTGTTTACACTGCGTGGCGCCTGGGATAAAGTACGTGAAGAACCGATGTTGAAATTCTTTGTAGTAGCCATTACCTGTTATGGTATGAGTACGTTTGAAGGCCCGATGCTGAGTTTGAAAAACGTAAATGCCATTGCTCACTTCACTGACTGGATTATTGCACACGTACATATCGGAGGCTTAGGCTGGAACGGATTTATGGCCTTTGGTATTTTGTATTGGTTATTCCCTAAAATGTGGGGCACCAAACTTTACTCTACACGTCTTGCGAACAACCACTTCTGGTTAGGAACAATCGGTATTGTTATCTATGCCATTCCTTTATACTGGGCAGGTTTTGCACAGGCTGATATGTGGAAACAGTTTACAGAAGAAGGTTTAATCAAATTCCAGTTCCTTGAAACTGTGAACAGTATCATACCCATGTACATTGCCAGGAGTATAGGTGGCACTTTATACATCATTGGTGCCATTATGATGGTGTACAACCTTTATAAAACAGCCGCATCCGGTTCCTTTATTGCCAATGAAGAAGCAGAAGCTCCTGCTCTTGAAAAAGCAGCTTCTCACGGAAAAGAATACTGGCATCGTGTGATTGAACGCAAACCTGTAATGATGCTGGTACTGAGTTTAATCATCGTAGCAATAGGTGGTCTGCTCGAATTGATTCCCACCTTCCTGGTGAAAGAGAATGTACCCACCATTGCAGCCGTAAAACCATATACACCACTGGAGTTACAGGGAAGAGATATTTACATCAGAGAAGGATGTTATACCTGTCACTCACAAATGGTTCGTCCGTTCCGTGATGAAGTAGCACGTTATGGTGAATATTCCAAAGCCGGTGAGTTTGTGTATGATCATCCGTTCCAATGGGGCAGTAAACGTACAGGACCGGACTTAGCAAGAGAAGGAACTGATAAATTGAAAAAATCAGATTCCTGGCATTATAATCACCTAATGGAACCAACATTGATGAGCCCGGGTTCTGTAATGCCACGTTATGTTTGGTTGCTGGATAATGACCTCGATACTACCAGCACTCCTGCTAAAATAAGAGCGATGCAAACTTTAGGCGTTCCTTACCCTGAAGGATATGATAAAATCGCCAACAAAGATCTGATGACACAGGCCAACGGTATCCGTATTAATTTAAAAATTGACAAGATTGAAACTCCTGCCAATAAAGAAATCATTGCTGTGATTGCTTACCTGCAACGCCTGGGCAAGGACATTCAAACAGAAAGCAAAAACAAAACAGCATCTATTCAATAACACGCAAACAGTAAGAAATGAAATTCATTCACTATCTCGAAAAAATAAGCGATGTAAGCATTTATGGTCTTACCTCCTTTATGATCTTTTTCATCTTCTTCTGCGCCGTGTTAACATGGGTGTGGAAGAGTGACAGTAAAGAGCTGAAAAAAATCAGCCGTATTCCATTAGACTAACTCATAAAAATATAAACAACATGTTCAGTTTAAAAAACCCAAGATATATGAAGCATCTCCTGCTGATGCTGTTGTTGCTGCCCTTATCAGCAGCAGTAATGGCACAAACTGCTTCCGCTGCCGGCAGTGCTGTTCCTCCTTCTGTTTGGAGTAACCCGCTGGCACTTGCTATGCTGGCAATCATTCTCGTATTACTGCTCGTAATCGCCTTACTGGCGAATGTAGTATTAGGAACTGCAGAATGGTATTTCAAAAAAGAAACCGGCAGTGTAACAACTAAAGCAATTGCCCTGCTGATAAGCTTAGGATTACCGGCGCTCAGTTTTGCTCAGGAAACGGCAACAACTGTTGCGGCTCCTGTAAGCTATGGCGGACTTTCATCAACCACCTTCTTTTTATTGCTTGCAGTAATTGGTGTGGAATTGGTAGTGATCCTCGTGCTTGCATTTTTTGTTCGTTCCTTTCTTACAAAAGAAAAAGCAAAGCTTGCAGTGGCAGTAGAAACAGCTGTGCAAAAAGAAACCAACTGGCAGCAATTGTGGGACAAACTCAACAGTTTTCGTCCCATTACAGAAGAATCAAAAATTGACATGGGTCATAGTTATGATGGCATCCGTGAATTAAATAACCGTTTGCCGGGCTGGTGGTTGTATGGCTTTTATGCTACCATTCTTTTCTCCGCTATTTATTTATGGCGTTATCATGTAACACATACCGCACCATTGAGTGAAGAGGAATTAAAAATTGCAATGGTAAAAGGTGAAGAACAGAAAGCTGCCTTCCTTGCAAAAGCAGCCAACCTGGTAGATGAAAACACCATCACCTATAAAAAAGAGGATGCTGCTATCAGTGCCGGTGGCGCCATATTTAAGCAAACCTGCGCTGCCTGTCATGGCCCTGAAGGACAGGGAAATACCGTAGGCCCCAATCTTACGGATGAATACTGGATACATGGCGGCAGCATCAAAGACATTTTTAAAACCATCAAATACGGCTATCCTGAAAAAGGAATGCAAAGCTGGAAAGATCAGTACTCACCGGTACAGATGGCACAGTTAGCAACATACGTAAAATCATTACAGGGCAGTAACCCGCCCAATCCCAAAGCACCACAAGGTGATTTGTATAAAGAAAATGCAACAGCCCCTGCTGCTGACTCTACCAAAGCACCGGATAGTACTTCAACCGCTAAAATGAATTGATTTTGGAAATGCAGGCAATAGATAAAAAGAAAGAAGTGAATGAATCGTTTCGTGATCGTATTGCAACTGTTGATGCAAAAGGAAAACGCAACTGGGTGTATGCACAAAAGCCAAAAGGCCGTTTGTACAATGCCAGAACTATTGTAAGTCTTTTTTTCTTTGGCATTTTTATGGCGCTGCCGTTTATCTATGTAAACGGCAGACCCTTGTTTCTTTTTAATATTCCCAAAGCAAAGTTCATCATTCTGGGTAAAGTATTCTGGCCGCAGGATTTTTTCATCTTCGGCATTACCATGGTGGCCTTTGTGGTGTTCATTGTTTTGTTTACAGCAGCCTTTGGCCGTTTGTTCTGCGGATGGGTATGCCCGCAAACCAATTTCATGGAAATGCTTTTCCGCAGGATTGAGTATGCCATTGAAGGTGATGCACCGCAGCAAAAAGCATTGGCCAAAAGCGAATGGAACAGTACAAAGATTGTTAAGAAAGCACTCAAGCACTTTGTGTTTTACTTGATTTCATTTGTTATTGCCAATTATTTTTTAGCATACATAATAGGTGTTGAAGAATTATGGGCGATGATGAAAAGCCCTTTTACCAACCTGGGAACATTGGCAGGATTGATTGTTTTTACCTATGTATTCTACGCTGTATATGCTTTCTTCCGGGAGCAGGCCTGTACAGTAGTTTGTCCTTATGGAAGGTTACAGGGTGTTTTGCTGGATAAAAACTCAGTAGTGGTTGCATATGATTACAAACGGGGTGAAACAAGAGCAAAGTTTAAAAAGAATGAAGAACGTGCAGCCGGCGATTGTATTGACTGCCACCAGTGTGTGAAAGTATGCCCTACCGGTATTGACATCCGCAACGGCACACAATTGGAATGTATTAACTGTACTGCCTGTATTGATGCCTGCGATCATATGATGGAAAGTGTAGGTTTTAAAAAAGGTCTTATACGATTTGCCAGCGAAAACAATATTGCCAGTGGTGAAAAACAACATTACACTACAAGAATGAAGTTGTACACTGTATTACTCATTGGCTTGTTGGGTTTATTAGGTGTAATGATCTTTTCATTAAAAGATGTGAAGGCTACTGTAATACGTACACCCGGCATGCTCTTCCAGGAAGTGGGCAAAGACAGTATTTCCAATCTGTACAATATTAAAGTGGTGAATAAAACCATGAAACCCATTCCGCTTACTGTAAAATTAGAAAGCGGCAACGGCACTGTAAAAATGGTGGGCGACTTTATACACGTACAAAAAGAAGGACAGGGAGCAGGTGCTTTTTTTGTGATACTGAACAATCAATCCATAAAAGAACGTAAAACAGAAATCAAACTCGGACTCTATGAAGGCAACCGGAAAATAAGTGATGTAACCACTAATTTCCTTGGACCCATATACAGCGGAGAATAACTGATTATAAAAATTAAAACGAATAACATGACACTCAACTGGGGACATAAAATAACCATCGTACTCATCCTGTTCGGCGTACTCATGTTTACCTTGGTGTACAAAAGCATTAAAACTGATTTTCAGTTAGTGAGTAAAGATTATTACAAAGATGAACTGCAATACCAACAGGTGATAGATGGCAGCAATAATGCCAACGCCTTAACAACTGAACTTACACTCGTACAAACAGATACAGGCATCAGCATACAATTTCCACAGGAGATGAAAGGAAAATTACTACAGGGTGAAATCTGGTTTTATTGCTCCTATGATGAGCATAAGGATTTGCGGTTGAAAATTGATGTAACTAATGAAGCCGTTCAGCTCATTGAACCGGAACGCCTGGCAGCAGCTACCTATACTGTTAAAACCAGTTGGAAAGCAGATGGTAATCCATATTATAACGAACAAAGTTTTACTGTAAAATAATGCTTGTAACAACCATCATAGCCGGATTTACATTGGGGCTCTTCGGCAGCCTGCATTGCGTGGGCATGTGTGGACCGCTGGCACTGGCATTACCGGCACCGTTTGCTAAACGAAACATACAAATAACTTCTTCTCTTTTTTATAATGCAGGAAGAGTGGTTACTTATAGTTTGCTGGGTTTACTGTTTGGATTGATTGGCAAGAGTTTCAGTTTAATCGGCTTTCAACAATTGTTTTCCATTATTGCAGGAAGCAGTATGCTCATACTTACGGTGCTTTACTTTGTTTTCAAACAAAGTTATCAGCCACGCTGGTTCCAGGATTTTACATGGAAAATACAGTCTTTCATTGCAACTACACTTCAAAAGCAAAGCGGCTCCTTCTGGGTGGGCATGG
Organism: Lacibacter sp. MH-610; assembly: GCF_045780045.1. Classification (NCBI taxonomy): domain Bacteria; kingdom Pseudomonadati; phylum Bacteroidota; class Chitinophagia; order Chitinophagales; family Chitinophagaceae; genus Lacibacter; species Lacibacter sp. MH-610. The sequence goes on along the minus strand of NZ_CP116002.1, from coordinate 1,669,095 downwards.
CCAATGGTCTTTTACCCTGCGGCATGGTGTATGCGGCTATTGCAGGCGCACTGGTGAGTAACAGCATTACAAACGCTACTGTTTTTATGGCTTCTTTTGGTTTAGCTACAGTGCCGGCGCTGCTCTTATTGATGTTGTTTGGATCAGGCATACCAATGCATGTGCGTTTAAAACTGAGAAAGCTTACACCAATTGTAATGATGGCAGTAGCGGCCCTGCTCATATTAAGAGGTATGAACTTAGGCATTCCTTATATCAGTCCTCAATTTCAAACAGCGGCAGCAGAAACGATACATTGTCATTAACAGTATTACTATGGCAACGAAAGAATTAAAAGAATTACTGAAAACAGAGAATGAGCAACTGCAAAAACTAAATGCAATTGTGGAGCAGTCCATTGAAGAGGAAAAGCTCGTATCAAATAAGTTGCTGGAGTTTGAAGATGCACATCCATCCCGCAGCAGCCGCATTGCAGATACCATTGCAGCATTTGGCGGCAGTTGGAAATTCATTATTGCTTTTCTGTTTTTTATGTTGCTATGGATGGTATTAAATCTTTATGTACTGAAGCATTCTTTTGATGCGTATCCGTTTATACTGCTCAATCTCATTCTTTCCACCATTGCCGCTTTGCAGGCACCGGTGATTATGATGAGTCAGAACCGTAAAGAAGAAAAAGACCGGCAACGTGCCATAAATGATTATCTCGTAAACCTGAAAGCGGAAGTGGAAGTAAAAAACCTGCATCATAAAATGGATTTACTGATAGCCGAACAGATGAAGACTTTATTTGAAATTCAGAAAGCACAGATGGATATGATGGAAGATATACGCAGAATGTTGAAGAAAAGCAATGAAGAAAAGGATTGAAAATTAACAGGAAAGAGACCAACTGACGAACATCATTTTCCAGGTTGATGCAAAATCATAAGATTGCCGGAAGGAGGATGATAGATTTGTAATAATTGTAATGGTGAAACAGCGTTGAAATGTATATGAGTATCACAAATAAAAACACAAAAAAAATACTTTCACAGTACAGGCATGAAAATGATAGCTGGAAACGTTACCTGCAGTTTATTCAGCAGGAAAACAATTTTTTAAAGAACCGGCTGTCACAAGTGTTGCAACTTGATACTGATGTGGACTTCCTGGAAAGAGCCGAGTTTTTCCAGAGCAAATTCCTGGCGGAAGATGAAACCGTTCACCTCCTGCGCCAGGATGTACATGAAATTGAGCACCTGCTTCTGAAAGACATGTCAGATGACAATAACAGCATGAATAATCTCCGCAAAAAATTCTGGAAGCTGAGCCGGGATATGGAAACCGTTGAACGCCAGTTCAACAAACTCAAATCCGATTTCAATACTTTTTTACTGGATGCTGCCTGATGCTAATTTTAATTAAGCATGTTCTCCAGTTTCTTTTCATTGAGGATAATGATATGACCTTCCTTAATATCAATGAGTTTTTCTGTTCTGAAATCGCCTAACGTACGTATTAACGACTCCGTAGCAGTACCTGCAATACTGGCCAGGTTTTCCCTGCTGATATTAATGCTGAAAGCAGCATCCCCCATTTTATATTTACGTTGCAAACTCATTAAAGCATCTGCCACTTTCTTGCGAAGAGAGTTATAAGCCAGTTTCAATAATTGCTCTTCTTTTTCAGCCACATCTTTTGCCAGCATCTGTATAAACTTACGTGCTACTACAGGATTGTTATTCACCAGCTCATCAAAATCAGTTTTGGGAATCAGCGCCAGTTCACAATCTTCCATAGCCTCTGCCGTTTCTTTATACGTGCTTTCTTCCAGCAAGGCTACATAGCCTAAAAAATCTCCCTGGTTATAAAGATCAACCACCAGCTCTTTTCCGTCATCATTCGTTTTGTACGTCTTCACCTTGCCTTTCACCACATAAAACAAACGGCTGGCACGGTTTCCTTCATTATAAATCGTTTGTTTCTTTTTGTAATGGTTGATATCACGGTCGCTGGTAAGCGCCTCTAATGACTCTTTACTTCCTGCTGCATGCAGTAATTTGTTTACGCCTTCAATACCGGAGCCAAACTCCTGCTTAAGCAGGTCAATCTTTTTCAAACGGCCTTCAATGGCGCTTAACAGTTCCGTACCGCTGAAGGGTTTGGTAATATAATCATCAGCTCCCATTTCCATTCCTTTACGCAAATCAAGCCTCTCTGTTTTAGCCGTTAAGAAAATGAACGGAATATTCTTGGTAGCATCATTTTTATGCAAAGCATGCAATACACCATAACCATCCAGGACAGGCATCATGATATCACAAACAATCAGATCCGGCTTTTCACTCAGCGCCATTTCAATGCCCTGTTTACCATCAGGTGCTGTTACTACCTGGTAATTAGACAGCTCCAGTATTTCAGCTGTATTCTCCCTGATCTCCTGATTATCTTCAATCAACAAAATTTTCTTTAACATTCTTATTGTGTTTGATTGTTAAATGTAATGACAAATTCGGTACCTGCTCCCGGCTCACTGTTGCAAACTATTTTTCCGTTCATTAATTCCGCATACCTGGCTACGATATGCAGCCCCAATCCTGTACCCTGAATGTTTATGGCATTAGTAGCCCTGAAGAAACGTTCAAATAAATGTTCCTGGTCTTCGGAAGGGATTCCTATTCCCTGGTCTTTAATGCGTAACTCTAACCCGGCGGCTGTAATAGAAGTATGCATTTTAATTTCAGAATCTTCCGGCGAGAATTTTATAGCATTCGAAAGCAGGTTGATGATAATATGTTTGAACATAGAGGGATCCAATTCCATTTCAGCATCACCCTCATGGGTATAAGTAACTTTTTGCGACGACTTGCGGATGGTGACCAATTCACTGATGGTATCATTGATCACTTTCTGAACATTGGTGATGCTGAACCGCACCTGGATCTTACCTTCTTCAATACGACCTACATTCAAAAAGTCGTTTAAAATATCTGTAAGCAGGTTAACAGAAGAAATAATACGTTGAATATGTTTTTCCCGCTTGGGTTGATCTTCCGTTGTTTGATACTTCTGTAAAAGATAGGTTGAAGAAAGCACGGTGCTCAGCGGCGTACGAAATTCATGCGAAGCAACCGATACAAATCTTGATTTCAATTCACCTAATTCTTTTTCACGGTTTAAGGCTTCCCGTAACTCCCGGTCTTTCTGCTGGTTTTCTTTGATCTGGTGGTTCAGTTCTTCAACTGTATGTTGTAAAGAAACCGTTCGTTCTTCTACCTTTTGCTCCAGTTCTTCATTGAGCTTGCGGATAGCTTCATCAGATTTTTTACGAAGGGTAATATCATTGATGAAAGCCATTACAAATTTTTCACCATTGATTTCATAATTACCCAAACTGATTTCAACCGGGAATTCTGAGCCGTCTTTTTTGGACGCATACAAATCCATCCCAATGCCCATGGGACGGCTTTTTGGATCTTTGATATAGTTCGATCTGTGCCCTACATGCCTGTCATGCATACGGCGGGGGATCAGTATCTCAATCGTTTTACCCTTAATTTCTTCGGTACGATCGTAACCAAACTGCCCCAATGCAAACTGGTTTACCAACACAATTTCACCCCTGGCGTTAGCCACAATAATACCGATGCTGGCATGATTAAAAAGGGTTTGAAGTATTTCTCCGCTTAAGGGCGCATTCACCATAAATTCTTCTTATTCTGGAGGTTTTACGTACTACTGTAAATATACAGGCTGCTGCACAATTAGCAATGCTGTTTTCAAAGAATAGCAGTAAAACGGCATAGATAACAGCAGAAGGTGTAACCGGGATTATGAACCTTCTTTCGTAAACTTGCAGAAAACAACTTTATGCCTAACGATATAAAATGCCCCAACTGCGGACATGAATTTGAACCTACTGAAAGTATTCGGGAAGAAGTGCAGAAAGAGTTACGGGTAAAAATGACCGAATGGCAAAAGCAGCAGCAGCAAAAACTGGATCAGCAGCTATCAGAAGAAAAGAAAAAAATTCAGCAGGAAACGGAAGAAATGATCCGTAAAAATATAGCAGCTGATTACGAAAACAGATTAAAATTATCTGAGCAAACTATTCGTGACAATGAAGAAAAACTTAAAGCAGCCCGCCAGCAGCAATTAGATATTCTCAAAAAAGAACAGGAACTGAAAAACAAAGAAGAAGAATTTGAACTCTCGCTGCAAAAGAAATTATTGGAAGAACGGGGTAAACTTTCAGAGGAAATACGAAAGCTTGAAGAACAACGGATAGCCGCTAAAGAAACCGAGTATCAATTGAGGCTGAAAGAAATGGAAAAGCAACTGGAAGATCAGAAGAAGCTGGCAGAAGAAATGAAACGCAAAGCTGAACAGGGAAGCATGCAGTTGCAGGGAGAAGTACAGGAACTCTTGATACAGGAATTACTAACTGAAAGCTTCCCATTTGACCTAATTCAGGAAATAGCCAAAGGTCAACGAGGTGCCGATTGCGTACAAATTGTAAGAAACAAATTAGGTGTTGAATGTGGTAAAATATATTATGAAAGTAAACGAGCAGAAAAATTTGGTGGAGATTGGATAGAAAAATTAAAAGAAGATATGAGAAGATTAGGCGCTGATGCTGCTGTAATCGTAACAAAAACTCTACCAAAAGACGTTGATAGATTTGGCTTGAAAGATGGAGTTTGGGTTTGCACTTACTCTGATTTAAAAGGTGTAGCATTAATGCTTCGTGAAGGCATTATAAAAATTTTTCAAGCTACCAAAAGCCAGGAAAACAAAGGCGAAAAAATGCACATGCTGTATGACTATCTCACCAGCAATGAATTTGCCGAGCAATGGAAAGCCATTCGGGAAGGTTTTATGAGTATGAAACTTTCCATCCAGAAAGAACGGGATGCCATGGAAAAATTATGGAAGCAACGGGAGAAACAACTGGAAAAAGTTTTACTCAATGCAGCACATATTCGTGGTAGTGTGGAAGGCATTGCAGGAACTGATGTAAATGTAAACCTGCTGGAAGATCATGATCTGCTAAGCGAAGAATAAAATAATAGCCCGGAAAATTCCGGGCTATTATTTGAATTAGTTTACGTAAAATCTTCCCCGTCAAAATCATCATCGTCATTACCACCACGAGATGTATTGAGATTGATGATGCTGCCCATCAAATCTTTAAACTCTACCCTGCCTTCTACTACTTGCTTGCTGATGAGTGAAAAAGCTGCCAACCCGTGCAATACAAATTCCATCAATAAGGCACTTTGTTTTTCGTTGGCACTTTTAAAATATTTCTTCACCAACGCATACAGTCCATCTACTTTGTACAGGAGTTGAATTTTTTCAGCATCTTTTAGATTCATGAGCATGGCCAGCGAATTACCTTTGTCAAACCAACCGGTGATAGCTTTATAGGGATTATCAACCGCCGCTTCTCCCCTGCGCTTTTTTAACAACTCGGGGTTGGGAAAATAATTAATGAACTGAGAACGGATGGCTTTGTTGAGTAGATTAAAAGCTACCTGGTAAGGACCTTCCTGCTCTCCTTCATACACCAATTCAATTTTTCCGGTGATGGAAGGAATCACTCCGATCAAATCATTCACCCATACCTGTGTTTCTTTTTCTTTATTGGTGATGGCTCGTAACTCTGCTGTGCTGATGGCATTTTCATACGCACTGATGGTGAGACGGGCACTTACACCACTCTTCTTATCAACAAACTCACTGGTACGTGCTTCAAAGGCCACCTGTTCAATCAATCGTTTAATCAAATCACTCATCTCTACTTTCTGCTGCTGCTCCGGATGAATTTGTGCTTCTTGTTCTGTAATAGCTAAACCGGTTTCAATCGTTTTGGGATAATGGGTGAGAATCTGGCTTTCAATCCTGTCTTTTAGTGGTGTTACAATAGAACCACGGTTGGTATAATCTTCAGGATTGGCAGTAAACACAAATAAAATATCCAAAGGCAATCGAAGTTTAAAGCCACGTATCTGCACATCGCCTTCTTCCAAAATGTTGAATAGTGAAACCTGGATGCGTGCCTGCAAATCCGGAATTTCATTAATCACAAAAATGCACCGGTTGCTTCTGGGAATGATGCCATAATGAATCACACGCTCATCTGCAAAGTTGAGTTTAAGATTAGCAGCTTTGATGGGGTCAATATCGCCGATCAAATCCGCCACACTTACATCAGGTGTTGCTAATTTTTCACCGTAACGTACATTACGGTGTACCCATTCAATCAATGTATCATCACCTTCTGTTGCCACTTTATCAATGGCATAATGGCTGATAGGATTAAACGGATCATCATTTAATTCACTACCTGCTACTACGGGAATGTATTCATCCAGCAACTCTGTCATTAATCTTGCCATCCTTGTTTTTGCCTGTCCACGCAAACCAAGAAACAAGATATTATGACGGGAAAGTAAAGCTCGCTCTACATCAGGAATTACTGAATCTTCATAACCAAGGATTCCATCAAACACATTTTCATTGCTTTTTAATTTCGCAATTAAGTTTTGACGCACCTCTTCTTTGATACTTCTGCTTTTATAGCCGCTCTTTTTTAATTCACCTAAGGTTGTAATATGTAACATATATTTTGCCGGTAAGTCGGGAAGACGGAAAGTCCCGATTATTCTACACAATAGCGCCTGATTCCGTCTTTTATCAGTGCTACATTAAAGTTTATTACAAAACCAACATGAAGTTGGGTTAATTTCAAATGACTTATGATTTGAGCTTCCCAAATCTTATTTACAGTTTCTACTGCTTTAAACTCACAAATCACAGTTTCATCTACTAGCGTATCCATTCTTAGTCCTTCATCAAAATACAACCCATCGTAAAGTATTGGCAAAGATGCCTGCCGTATAAATGGAATATCCTTTTTCATTAATTCATGACAAAAACAAGCTTCGTAGATTTTCTCAAGCAAACCGGGGCCTAGTTGACTATGTACTTTATACGCACAATCAACTATTTCCTTACACAAATACTCTTCTTTTATGGTTAATTCATACATGCTGTGTCTTCCCGCCTTTACGTCTTCCCGGCAAGTTTTAATAAACCGTCTTCCTTTTCCCACTCTCAAAATCTCTGAAGATAAATGCACCCAATTTATCCAACGATGCAAAGAATGCCTTACCGTTATTCGTTTCTGTAAATTCCTGTACAAAGCGTTGCAGGTAAGGATCAGTTGCAATCATGAAGGTGGTGATGGGGATTTTCAACTTTTTGCATTGCGCTGCCAGGTTCAAACAACGGTTGGTGATCTTCCGATCCAAACCGAAACTGTTCTTATAATACTTCTTACCGATTTTTAAACAGGTAGGTTTCCCATCTGTAATCATAAAGATTTGTTTGTTCGGATTTTTTCTTCTACGCAATATCTCCATGGCCAGTTCCAGTCCGGCAACCGTATTTGTATGATAAGGCCCTACCTGTAAATAAGGAAGATCTTTGATTTCTACAGGCCATGCATCATTACCAAACACCACAATATCCAATGTGTCTTTCGGATACCGGGTAGTAATGAGTTCGCTCAACGCCATTGCTACTTTTTTAGCCGGTGTAATACGATCTTCGCCATATAAAATCATGGAGTGGGAAATATCAATCATTAATACGGTAGATGTTTGCGTTTTGAAATCAGTTTCCCGAATTTCTAAATCATCTTCCCGCATCTGAAAGCTGTCAATACCATGGTTGATCTGTGCATTACGGATGGAGTTAGTAAAATCAATCTGCTCCAATGTATCACCAAACTGAAAGGGTCTTGTTTCGGGATTGATTTCATCTCCACCGCCGGGCTTGAACGTATGATGTTGACCTTGTTTTGTTTTTTTTAGCTTACCGAAGATTTCTTCCAGTGAACGTTTACGAATACTCTGTTCTGTTTTGGAAGTGATATTGAAAGTTCCTGTTACCGGGTTTTCATCGAGATAACCTTTCTCTTTCAGTTCATCAATAAAATCTCCCATGCCATACTCATCGTTTGTAAGATTGTACTGCCGGTCGAGTTGGTTCATCCAGTCCAATGCTTCTGATACATCCCCATTAGTATAAGTAAGCAGCTGCGCAAACAAATCCAGTAATTGTTCAAACTTTGATTTGTTATTTTGAGTAGGGTCGTATTTTGAAAAAAAATGTCCGGTCATAGTAAAGAATGTACAAGTTAGCTCTTTTTAAAGTAACCAACTGTAGCTACAGAATTAACATTATGGGAAAGATTTTGTTGAAAGATTCGGCCAACATATCCTATTTTTCGTTTTTAAATCCTCAACTGATGAAGCACTCTCTGCAGTTATTCCTGGTGATCCTTTTATTTGGCAGCGCCTGCCGAACACCGCAACTATTGTTAAAGCCTGAAGCGAATATTGATACCCTGAACCTGGAAATGGATTTCCGAACAGTGCAGCCCTACGAATACCGGCACCTGTTGGAGAAAAAACTGGAGAAATTTGTTACGGTTTACAATACAGAAACACATCCATTCCATTTAAAGTTAAACAGTGGTGATACCACCAACAGTTGTTTCATAAAAGTTACACGTTCCAAATTTGTTTCGAGGAAACAGAGCCATTTACATTTGGGTTATTCCATTGCAGGTGTAGGCACGTTTGCTGCTTTACTGGCTACAGGATTTCCGGTGCCGGTGGGCTGGGTTTTTATTCCTCGGGCCAGAACTACCTTAGAACCTAACTTAAGTAATGACATTTCTGATATTGAAGGAAAAGCCAGTATCGGCATCATTTCATCCGGCATGTACCGCTCACAGGAAAAACAGATGGAGATTCAAAGCACAAAATATCTGAAGTACATCGTATCGGTGGTGCAATCGATAGAAGCTGAGTACAACAGGAATAAGAAATAAATTAACGTACCAGCGCTTCAGTATTGCGTTGAATGATTTCTTCAATTTTTAACTCCACTTCTTTTTCTTTTACCATTAAATCCTGAAGTGTGAGTTTATTCAAAAGATTGTCTAATGTAAACTGGATCATTTTCCAGAGAGAACGGGTGCTGCAATCAACTGAGTTTGTACACAGGCGACCCAAACCTGTATGCGCATCACAAAACTGCTGATCAAACAGATTACCTCCCAATGCTTTCATTACATCATTAATGATAATCTGCTGCGGCTGTTTGGCCAATACATAACCGCCTTTATTGCCGGGTGTACTGTTGATAAACCCTTCCATACGGAGTGTGCGGCAAATTTTTGCAACATGCGGTTCACTCAGCCCTTCCGCCTCACTCAACTGCGGAATGCTCATGCCTGTGCTTGCATCGGCTGATGCAATGCGGATTAGCATCCTGATTCCATATTCTTCTGAGGCAGTTATCTTCATGATTAAGTTTTTATTCCTGTGTTGCTAATGGGTCTACTTGGTACACCTGTTGAAAATAAGCCCGCAGCTGAGTGCGGCTCTCTTCAGTTGTTTGCAGTGTACAATATTGATTGTAGGTATTGATTAATGCATCTGCAATCGTACCTGCATCTGTTGTTTCAATCTGATGACGCTGCAAATGCAATAACACTGCTCCATCTTTCATCACTAAAATATTAGGTGATGATGGTGTGATGCCATTCAAATACTTAGCTCGGAAATGAGCTACTGCTTCTTTTTCCATTCCTGCAAACAAGGTAGCTTTTACATCAGGTACCACATGGTTAAAAAAGCTGAGGATAGCTCCCGGTCTGCTCACTCTTGCACTGCAACCGCAAACACTATTCAAGATTACGAGAATGACTTTGCCGGGATTGCTGCTGATCACTTTTTCAACATCTTCAACCGTCATCATCTGTTCAAATCCATAATCCACCAGTTCTTTACGGTAAGGTGCTACTACTTGCTCAGGATAGCTGGGACCTTGGTTGCCCATTAAACTATCAATTGAAATCATTGCCATATGAAGATTTTTTCTTTGTTATAGTTTATGCCGTCCGACGAGGGCGTCTGACGGTTACATAAATCCTAATTCTAACGCTGCCACTTCACTCATCATGCTCTTTTCCCATTTGGGTGTCCAGGTAATCATTACGTTTACATCTGTTACTCCTTCCACTTCACGGATTTTATTGTCCACTTCCACGGGTAATGATTGAGCAGCCGGACAGCTGGGAGCGGTTAAGGTCATAGTGATGTTGACATAACCTTTATCGCTGATGTCAATTTTATAAATCAAACCCAAGTCATAAATATTCACGGGAAGCTCAGGGTCGAAAATAGACTGAAGCTTCTCGATGATTTTTTCGTTGAGTTGTTCTTTATTTACATTCATCAGTTTGCTGTTGTTTGTTGCTGAGCCATATACACGGTAGCATCTAATTTCATTTGTTTCACCATACTCAGCAATCCATTACTTCTTGTTTGTGCCAAATGTTGCTTCATACCAATCTTATCAATAAACTCCAGTTTGGCATCCATAATTTCTTTGGGCGAATGATTACTCAAAACACGAATGAGCATACTCACCAATCCTTTTACAATCACTGCGTCACTTTCGGCTTTGTAAACAACTTTACCATCTTGTAACTCACTCACCATCCAAACGGTACTCTGACAACCTTTGATTTTATTTTCATCTTTTTTATAAATATCATCCAAAGGTTTCAGCTTCTTACCCATGTCAATGATGTATTCATACTTCTCATCCCATGAATCAAAAAGCGAAAATTCATCTACGATTTCTTCTTCTATTTCAGGTATAGATTTCAGTTCAGACATTTCTATTTTGTGTTACTGGCTTTTGTACTACTATTTATTGTCTGTTGCGTCGCACTCTTGTACGCTTTTAATTCTATTCAACAACCCACCCCTTTCAATCATTACTATGTTCATCACTCCGCTGCCCCTCCCGGGAGGGGATAAGCATCACCTTACTTTAACAGCTTTATTGCTTTGTTTAGCGCTGCAATCATCACATCAATTTCTTCTTTGGTATTATACATTGCAAAGCTTGCTCTGGTTGTACCCGGAATGCCAAAACGATTCATCAATGGTTGCGTACAATGATGACCTGTGCGTACTGCTACACCCTGATTATCCAATAAGATGCCCAGATCCTGCGGATGCACGCCTTCTACCACAAATGACGCTACGCTAACTTTATGTTTGGCTTTACCAATCATTCTGATGTCATTCATACTTTCCAACTGTGATGTAGCATAATGCAGCAACTCATCTTCATGTTTTCTTGCTGTTGCTTTGCCAACGCTACTTACAAAATCCAATGCCGCTTTGAATGCTACTGTGTCGGCTATGCTCGGTGTACCTGCTTCAAACTTATAAGGCAGTTCGTTCCAGGTAGTTTTTTCAAACGTAACGTCTTTAATCATTTCACCGCCGCCCATGAAAGGAGGCATAGCTTCCAGCAATTCCTTTTTACCATACAACACACCAATACCTGTTGGTCCATATACTTTGTGTGAGCTGATGGCGAAGAAATCGCAATCCAATTCCTGCACATCAATATCCAGGTGCACAGTTGATTGAGCACCATCTATCATTACAACAGCTCCAACCTTATGCGCTGCATCAATGATTTCTTTTACAGGATTGATGGTACCGAGTGAGTTACTTGCATGAACAAGGGAAACAATTTTTGTTTTTTCGCTTAAGAGTTTATGAAACTCTTCTATTATCAACTCTCCATTGTCATCCACAGGAATCACCTTTAATAAAGCACCTGTTTGTGCAGCTATGAGTTGCCAGGGCACGATATTGCTGTGATGCTCCATGCCACTGATAATGATTTCATCACCTGCTTTTAGATTGGTTCTTCCGTATGTATATGCAACAAGATTGACGCTCTCGGTAACTCCTCTTGTAAAAATGATTTCTTCTCTGTACTTGGCGTTGATAAACTGCTGCACCGTATCTCTTGTGGATTCGTAAGCTGCTGTAGCTTCTTCGGCTAATGAATGAATACCACGATGGATGTTTGCATTGTAGTTTTCGTAGTATTCCGTTAATGCATCAATCACCACTTTTGGTTTTTGTGCAGTTGCTGCATTATCAAAATACACAAGGGGTTTTCCTTTCACCATTCTGTTGAGGACAGGAAATTGATGCCGGATAGCCTGCACATCAAAGGATGTATGTTCTAAAATAGCCTGCATAACATTTCAACATTTCCGTCTGACGCCCTCGTCTGACGGGTTTTAAAAGATGCCTCTGCTTATTCGTCAGACGAGGGCGTCAGACGAAATCCAAATTAAATCTCAAATCCTAAGCGCTCAGAAATAATTTGATCAGCATACTCACGAATCGGCTCCAGTTCAATCTTTTCTAAAATTTCACCGGCAAAGGCATGCAGCAACAATGCTTTTGCTTCTTTATCACCAATACCTCTTGCCTTGAGATAAAACAATGCTTCTTCATCCAGGCGGCCCACAGTACAACCATGTGAACATTTTACATCATCGGCAAAAATTTCCAGTTGAGGTTTTGTGTTCACTGTAGCTGCATCACTTAACAAAACATTTTTATTGCTTTGATAGGCATTGGTCTTCTGTGCATCCTGACGAACAAATATTTTTCCGTTGAACACTGCTGTTGCATTTTCATCAATAATGCCTTTGTACAGTTCATTGCTTAAGCTGTGCGGCATTTGATTGTCAACGATGGTATGATTGTCAACATGCGTTTCTCCTTTTACACAATACAAACCGTACATGTTACTTTCGCAACCTGGTGCTTCTAAAATAAAATTGAGATTGTTACGAATCATACCGCCATTGAGTGTGAGTGTAACTGAGTTTACTTTGCTTACTCCCAATTGACGCACATGGGTTGTTTTTACACAACTGCTGTGACTGTCTTCGTTCTGAATTTTATAGATGTGCACGTTGGCATTTTCTTCTACTACTATTTCACTCACACGATTGATGAAAGAATCGCTGGTGCCGAGTGTGATTTCTTCTTCTACTAAAAACACTTCTGCATTCACGCCCACATGAATCAAGGTACGTGGTTGCGACAACACACCTGCGGTTCTTGCATCGTTGATGTAATAACAATAAAGCGGATGCTCTACTGCTTTATTCTTCTTCACCGCAATGAACAAACCCTGGTAGGCAAATGCATTATTCATCGCATTGATACCATCTGTATGATACTTGGCACTGTGTCCAAGATTGTTATCAATGATGGATTTGTAGTCACCTTTTACTGCTTCACTCAAGGGAAGTATCACCAGTTCCTCTGCTGATGAACGGATGTTTGACAACTCTGCGTGATAAATACCATTCACAAACACGAGTTCATTGGCCATTTCATGGCCGGGCAAACGCACTGCATCTACATCGGTTGTTGTTACAGCAGTAGCATCAACAGCATAGCTGAATTCTTTGCCCAATACACCACTGATGCGTGTGTATTTCCACTCTTCATGCTTTACCGTAGGAATGCCTTGTTCATTAAACAACTCTATTCCTTTTTGGCTTAATGCTTTTAAAGAACCATTGCCGCCAAAAGGTTCGTTGTTGAATTTTTGTTGTATTAAATTTTTTAAGTCTGACATATGCACCTCACCCTCGTTCCCTCTCCACCTCATCCGCCCTTCGAGCACCTTCTCCTTGAGGAGAAGGGCAAAGGAAATGGAATTTGTTTTGAAGGAGGCCGAGCTTTATTTTTTTATTTCAACTTTGTAATTAAGCATTTCATCATTTTCCTTTTTATCATCAAGCATTCAAGCACCCTAAGTTTAAATTAAGAACCTAAATAAGTTAGGGCTGTGGGTTGATGGCTTCCTCCTTTGGAGGAAGTCGGAAGGAGGTATTGGCTTACGCCTCAACACTTTCACCCAATTCTTCTTTAATAAAATCATATCCCTTTTCTTCCAACTCCAGCGCCAGTTCTTTACCACCGCTTTTTACAATACGCCCTTTGTACAATACATGTACAAAATCAGGAACGATGTAATCTAATAAGCGCTGGTAGTGTGTAATCACTAAGAAAGAACGGTTGCCATCACGGAGTTTGTTTACACCTTCGGCCACAATGCGCAAGGCATCGATATCCAATCCGCTGTCTGTTTCATCTAAGATTGCCATGTTTGGTTCTAACATCGCCATCTGGAAAATTTCATTACGCTTTTTTTCTCCGCCACTGAAACCCTCATTGAGTGAACGACTTAATAAGGATTGGTCAATCTCTACCAGCTTCATCTTTTCTTTCATCTTCTTCAAAAACTGTACGGCATCCATGGGTTCTTCGCCACGATACTTACGAATTTCATTTACTGCTGTTTTAATAAAATTGGTAGTGCTCACACCCGGAATTTCAACAGGGTACTGAAACGCCAGGAACAATCCTTCACGGGAACGGTCTTCAGGAGCAAGCTCTAATAAGTCTTTGCCGTTAAATTCTACTTCACCGCCGGTTACTTCATAATCACTGCGACCTGCAAGCACAGATGCCAATGTAGATTTACCACTTCCGTTCGGGCCCATGATGGCATGTACTTCGCCGGGCTTGATATCTAAGTTGATGCCCTTTAAGATTTCTTTCTCTTCAATGCGGGCTTGTAAATTTTTAATGTGTAACATAATTTAAGACCTCACCCTCATTCCCTCTCCAAAGGAGATGGAGGCCGGGCTTCTTTTATTTATTGAACAATTGTTTTTTACTTTTTATCTGACGAATCCATTTTCATCAGTACAAGTGTGCGACGCAACAGAAGTAACATAGTAGCACTATCGCTGGTAACACACTAAAAAAGAACTTCAAATTTTTATACTGTAATACTCAATCGGAGTGCTAACAGTTCCTCTTCAGGGGCGGAGGGGTTACCCCACACTTCCCTCCAGTGAAATCGCCAGCAGCTTTTGTGCTTCCACCGCAAACTCCATCGGCAACTGGTTCATGACTTCTTTGGCAAAACCATTGATGATTAATGCCACCGCCGTTTCAGTATCAAGTCCACGCTGATTGCAATAGAAAATCTGGTCTTCACCAATTTTGGAAGTAGTGGCTTCATGCTCCACCTGTGCAGTGCTGTTCTTTACTTCAATATAAGGGAAGGTATGAGCACCGCATTTATCACCCAGCAACAAACTGTCACACTGGGAGAAGTTTCTTGCATTCACCGCATTCTTACCTACCTGTACCAGGCCACGGTAAGAGTTCTGACTGAAACCGGCAGAAATACCTTTCGATACAATACGGCTTCTTGTATTCTTACCAATATGCATCATCTTGGTACCGGTATCGGCTTGCTGATGATTATTGGTGACAGCCACACTGTAAAACTCACCCACACTGTTATCACCTTTCAATATCACAGAAGGATATTTCCATGTAACAGCGCTTCCTGTTTCCACCTGCGTCCAACTTATTTTAGAATTGATACCTGCACAAATACCACGCTTGGTTACAAAATTGTAAATACCACCTTTTCCTTCTTTATCGCCGGGGTACCAGTTTTGAACGGTACTATATTTTACTTCGGCATTATCAAGCGCAACAATTTCAACAACGGCGGCGTGTAACTGATTTTCATCACGCTGCGGAGCAGTACAACCTTCGAGATAGCTCACATAACTACCTTCTTCAGCCACAATCAACGTACGCTCAAACTGCCCCGTACCGGCAGCATTGATGCGGAAGTAAGTGCTCAGCTCCATCGGACATTTTACACCTTTGGGGATGTAGCAAAAACTTCCATCGCTAAACACAGCACTATTCAACGCACTGTAAAAATTATCAGTCACAGGCACCACACTACCCAGCCACTTTTTAATGAGTTCGGGATGTTCCTGTATGGCTTCGCTCATGCTGCAGAAGATGATGCCCATTTCACCTAGTTGCTCTTTAAACGTAGTAGCCACTGAAACGGAATCAATCACCGCATCCACCGCCACATTGCTCAGGCGTTTTTGCTCATCTAATGAAATGCCGAGCTTTTCAAACGTAGCACGCAACTCGGGGTCCACTTCATCCAGACTGTTTAATGTTTTTGCCTGCTTGGGGGCGCTGTAATATTTAATGGCCTGGAAATCTACATCAGGATAGGTGACATTGGGCCAGCGGGGCACGCTCATTTTAAGCCAATGGCGGTAGGCTTTCAATCGCCATTCCAGCATCCATTCTGGCTCCTTCTTTTTGGCGCTGATGAAGCGGATAATGTCTTCGCTCAGGCCGGGAGGCGCTTCATCGGCCTCCAGATTGGTGACCCAACCATACTTGTACTCACTCAGGGCGGTTTGCTCCAGGGTGGTCAGCATCTCACTCATGTGTAATTTGTTTAATCAGTTTATCTAAAACGCTCTACAATATTTCCGAACCGCAAAGTTACGGGCTTATTTATACAAAAAAGTATAGATAATGTTCGAGATTGGGAAAAAATGGGGTTTGGGGGCTGTGAGCTGAGGTGCTTGTGGCGGCTGGTTTTCCGGCTTTTCGCTGTACCTGCGCTACGCTGCGGTGCCGCTGCAATCCGGCAGCCCGTGGTGAATGATTTATTAATTGGGCTAATTGGATGACTTGCTAGAAGAAAAACCACAGTTATAACAGTAATTTGGATACATAACCTGATTATAAAAAACTCCATCGAAGATTTTACTCCAATTTGCTTTTATGTATGAACTGTAATGAAGAGGCGCCATATAAAATGAAAAATCAAGATCACGAAGGTTTACAAAAGCATGGGCGAGAGATTGATTAAATAAAAAATACTCTAAACTTCTTGAGTGCATTTTTGGAAGATCGAATAAACGCCCCACATACTCAGCACCCCGTTGCCCGGTACTTGAAATAAAAGCGAATGTAGCAGTTACGTTACTAAATTCCGAGCCGGATAAATATTCTCCAAATGTCATAGAATTGGGACTCATATACTTTGCGAACCCTGATTCACTTTTATAGTTTTTTTGAGAATGATATGCTGATACAACGATTATTGTTTTTTGACCCTTTATAATATTAGCTTTTAGCCATTTAAAGTTTTCAAACATCAAACTGTCCCGCATAGAATAAAACAGGCTAAGTTCTTTTTCATAATGCCCATTTTTATTACCAACTACGTAAGGCCGCACTAAAGTCCAGCGTGCATAGTTTAACAGATTTTCCCAGATTTTATCTTTTATTAGTTTGCATGGGATATCTATTGTATTCATTGCTGCCCGAATTTTGCCAATACATGAAGCAATGAGCATATACCACTTATTATTAATATTATTATTCACTCCCACCCCAAAAGATTCAACTACAAGTCTTCGAAATTCAGCCCAATCATTTTTATTTTCAGAAATGTATTTTATCATTTCAGGATAAGCTTCTACTTCCTTAATCAATTTTTCCCAGGAATCACTACCCTGAATTTCAATGTCAAGCCCACCAATAAATATTGATTTTTCTTTTGTAGAGTCTATAATATATCTCAACAAACTAACAACTGGCTTTCTGGTAAAATAAGCGTTATGCATTTTGTCAATAACTGATTCAACCGATACTTTATCAGAAATACCAGAATTGAGAAAGTATGTTTCGTGTAACGAAGACTCAGTAATGAGCACTGTGAAACCCTTTTTTGCTATTAAGTATTTAATTACTTCTGATCGTATTGCTTCGGTTGCACCATCCTGGTGAGTATCTTCACTTAAAATGATTAAGCTTTTCTGTGAAATTAAGCTATCAATCATGGAGAAATCATTAACCGATTGATCAAGAAAAATTGGGGTTACTCTGTTATTAATCTCACCAAAGCTGTTTCTTTTCACTTGAGCAAATACAGATTTTGTAAAGATTAATCCGTGGGACAAGACAACAAAAAGAAGAATCGACTTCACAATGATATATTTTAAAAAATAATTAATTCAGCAGAAGTAGTTTTGAAA
This sequence comes from Lacibacter sp. MH-610, assembly GCF_045780045.1. NCBI lineage: Bacteria > Pseudomonadati > Bacteroidota > Chitinophagia > Chitinophagales > Chitinophagaceae > Lacibacter > Lacibacter sp. MH-610. Next base: position 1,651,238 of record NZ_CP116002.1, on the reverse strand, counting down.
CTATTAATCAAAAACAATCACTTCTTCCTGAACCCAATCCGTTCCCTTTCCTCCCATTTCCGCTCTGTAGCTTTATCATCCAACAAATTTTCTAAAGCGTCATATATCTGGCTTAGCTGCACATCATGTTCACCCATGCGTTCTTTAATAAGCTTTAATTGTTCTTTCAAATCAGACTCCTGCAACAATACTTTTCTTATTTCCACAAATGCCCGCATAATGGCAATGTTCATTTTAATAGCCCGTTCGCTGTTAAGGATACCGCTGAGCATGGCAACACCTTGTTCAGTAAATGCATAAGGCAAGTACTTACTATGCTGGCCCCGTCCTTTCTTTAAGGTTTCATTCTGCAACCTTAAAGAGTCAGAAGTTTCTAAGGTTTCAATTTGAAACCTTAAACCTTCAAATTCTTCTTTGGTTAATTGAAACATAAAATCAGTTGGGAAACGCTGGATATTTCGCTTCACCGCAAGATTTAGCGACTTAGTTTCTGTACCGTAAAGAAATGCCAAATCCCTGTCCAGCATTACCCGTTCGCCTCTTATTTCATAAATGCGGTTTTGGATGCTTCTCATAATTTGCATAAAGGAATGTTTTGCAGTTAAGATAATACTTTTAAAAAAAAATGAGGTCACAAATTGCAGCCTCAAAAAGTTCACCGGCTTCAAGGTCACAAATTCCCTTAATGGTTGGTGTCCTCACCAACCACATCCTTACCGTAACTACCAATTCGGTTGGTGGGGACACCAACCGATAAGTAAAATACTTTTCAAAAGAATGCGGTCACAGATTGTGACCGCATTCTTTTGAGGTTTCAATTTGCCACCTCAAAAGCTCACCAGCTTCAAGGTCACAATTTGTGACCTTGAACCTCTCCCCTCAATTCCCGTTCCGCATCAACCATCCCGCTCTTTCTTCAAAAACAGTTTGCTCTACAGGCAGCAATACATCCGCAAATAATTGCAGATAAGGTGCGGCATGCTCTACCGCTTTTTGTGCGGCAATATCCACATGTATAAACTTTACCCACAGCAGGGCTTTGAGTTTGGTATGGGCTTCATTCCACATCTTAATTTCTACCTGCAGACTTTTCGGTGCATAGCTGATGAGTTGCGATTCTATCAACACCGTTTCCATGGTAAATGCCGGGCTGATGTAGGCAACCTGGTTCGATGCAACCACCCATCCCCTGCCGGTGGTTTTAGCCACTTCAAACACATCCAGCTGATAATGTTCAATCAGGTGGTCTTCCCTTGCATTGATCATGTAATCAATATAACGTGCATTGTTTAAATGATTAAACGGGTCACAATCCTGGAAGCGGATTTTTACTTTGCTTGATAAGAGTTTGTTCATTGTGTTCATTTTTATACCGATTGGTATATTTTTAATTAAAAAAATTTATGCTGTCAGCTTTTCACGGATTATGGTTTCCAGCAGATCCATCACATTACTGATATAGGTTTTGTCTTTATGGGTAAAGGCCATGAAAACACTGCCTTCAATCATGGCATAAATGGTACGGGCATAAACAGCCGCATCCACATTTTTTTTGATTTCCTTTTTTTGAATACCGGTTTCAATAATGTTTCGCAAACTGTTTTCCAGTTTTAGTGCAGTTTGCTTTACCTCCCGGAACAGAGCCGGGTTTACATTGTTGGCATCTACACCTACATTCAAAACCGGACATCCGCCTATTCCTTTCACCTGTTCATAGTAGTTACGGTAATAGTTGGTGAGTGCAAACAGTTTATCAACTGCATTCTCATGCCCGGCCATTTCTTCTGACAAGGGCAAAATAATATCCCTCACATTCTGCTTAAAAGCCAAAATGGCCAGTTCTTCTTTGTTGGCAAAGTTTCCATAAATGGCGCCTTTGGTTAACCCGGTAATCTTTGTTACATCAGAAAGACTCGTACCCACATAACCATGTTTATTAAACACGGGAGCTACTTTCTGTACAATAAATTGGGTAGTATGTTCTGCTTTGGATGCCATGGAGTGTAAAGTTAGGGTTTTATACCGATTGGTATATTTTTATTTTTTTAAAGCCCGGTGTTTTCCCATCTGATGCAAGCGTCAGGCTTGTACCTGGTATTAAATTGGAGCTACATTGTTCATCTCTAACTTCATAAATACATTCTCGGATGCTTTTCAGAATCTGTATGTGTAAGTATTTGTTTTAAAACAAAAAATCCCGCAAAAGCAAAACCCTAAAAGATGTACACCATTAAAGCAGAATAAAATATTTTTATCCCATGAAATACCTGCTGCCTTTACTGCTCATAACCTTCAATGCTTTTTCACAAAAACGCATTCAGCATTTTGTACAGTCCAATGCAGCAGCTATTCAATCAATCGATCCTTTGGATACTTCTTTTGCTGCGTTGAATGTTCTTGATAAAGCCATCAGCGGCAAACGGGTCATTATGCTGGGCGAACAGGATCATGGGGATGCAACCGCATTCCTGGCTAAAACCAAACTCATCCGTTACCTGCATGAGCATCATGGATTTAATATACTGGCTTTTGAAAGTGATTTTTTTGCCTTAACGGCAGGCGGGCAACAGGTAAAAGATACGGCTACGTTGAGAACATACCTCCAGCAAAATCTCTTTCCAATGTGGACGTATTGTACAGCCGCTGCTCCTTTGTTTTACAACTATCTGCCTCAGCAGTTGCTCAATGGCACACCGCTCACCGTCACAGGTTTTGATACACAGCTGCACGGCTCCCGGTCAAAAGAAAAGTTGCACAAGTATCTTGATACAGCGTTAACAGCGGAGCGTTTCCCTGTAAAAGAGTTGAGCAGCCGCAAACAAGCCATCCTGCAACTCGTGGATTCTTTAATCATCAGCTACGGACGTACGTTTTACACGCCAGATTACTTCCAAACCATGGAGCATTACCTGAAGGAACTGATCCGTGCTGATCAACAAAAACAAAAAGATTCCTACCTGTCTGTATTACTCAACAGCCTCAGTGCTTTGTGCAGACAAACAAGGGCACGGTTTACGCCTTCCACTTCAGAAAGTTCCAGGGACGAAGGCATGGCAGCTAATTTAAACTGGCTGGTGAATGAAAAATACAAAAATGAGAAAATCATTGTATGGGCTGCGAATGCTCACATAATGAAGAACAGTCAAATGGTAGTGGGCAGCAACTTCTTTAAAAGCATGGGTAGTTATTTCTGCAGCAAGTCAAACAACCAACTGCAAACTTATATCCTTGGATTTGCATCCAGGCAGGGCATGGCAGGAAGACTTTTTTACAATGGCAGTTTTACAGTAAAAGAACCTTTTGCCACATCATTTGAAAACTGGATACAGCATCCTTATGCGTTTATTGATTTTACAGGATACAATGTCGTGTCAAAAAAGAAAGAAGATTTTTACCTGAAAGGCATCGATCATTTCTGGAATGGATATGGCAAATGGACCACTGCTTTTGATGGCATCTTCTATATCCAAAACATGGAGGCTTGTAAAGACATTCACTAATTAAAAGTATTCTTTTAAAATGATTGGCGTCCTCACCAACCGCAACTTTACCACAACTCTCATTTCGGTTTGAGAGGACATAACCGATAAAATAAAAATCAACCCAACATCTGCCCGTTCATTCCTGTTTCACACTTTATTCAGTAAAACTTTTCTATTTTCATCGGCATGTTGCCCGATTTCCGGAACGATAAAGATGCTTTTGCTGCTTTCATTCAACAGCACCAGTCGCTGGTGATGAATACGGCATTGGGTATTGTACAAAACATGGAGGATGCAGAAGAAATAACGCAGGATGTGTTCCTGGAAGTGTATCATCAATATCCAACCTTCAAAGGCGAATCAAGCATCAGCACCTGGCTCTACCGTATCACCAGCAACAAATGCATTGATCTGCTGCGGCGGAAAAAAAGCAAAAAGCGTTTTGCATTCATCACCGGTTTGTTTACTGCAGATTCTAATGAGCCGGTTACAGACGCTGCTCATTTTGTACATCCCGGTGTACAGGCTGAGAATAAAGAAAAAGCAGCCATTCTTTTTAAAGCCATTGAACAACTGCCGGAAAAACAGAAAACAGCCTATGTGTTATGCGAAATGGAACAGCTGAGCTACCGTGAAATAGCGGAAGTAATGCATTTATCCGTATCATCCGTAGAGGCTTTATTGTTCCGTGCCCGGCAAAACCTTCGGAAAATCCTGGAAAATTTTTACAGGAACCTGTAAACAGCAAAAGTTTTTTTATGAATTCACGTCAAAACAAATGTATATGCAGCAAGAACAATGGATAAGGGAAGTAATGAGCAGCCTTGAGGGCCTTGAGAAAGCGGAAGGAAATCCTTACCTGGCCACCCGTGTATTAGCCCGGCTGGAAAAGCCTGTAATCCGGCAGCGTACTTCGCTAAGGCCTGTTTTAGCATTAGCTTCAGCAGCAGTACTCATTCTTTTGCTCAATGTATTCTTATGGAGCAGGGATTTGCCTGATACCGGCGAACAGGTTACAACTGCTACCCGTGTGTATGATTATGATTTAACCTCCATTGATTACTAACATGAACAGAACCACAATTTTAACGATACTGGTTGTACTACTTATGGCTGTAAATGCAGTTACATTATACCTGCTGTTTCAAAAAGACGCACGCAGGGAAAGACGCTTCAACCCCTCCCAGTTATTTGAAAAACTGCAGTTGGATGCTAAACAGGAAGAACAGTTTGAAGCGCTCCGTAAAACTCATTTTCAAAAAAGAGACTCGTTGCGCAATGAAGAAATGAGGTTACGTAAAGCTATGTCTGCAATGATTACCAACGGCGTAACAGATAGCATACAGATAGATTCTATTACCCGGCAACTGGCTGTGAACCGCCGGGCATTTGACCTGAATTTCTACAATCATTTTCTGCAATTACGTTCGGTGCTCAGACCGGAGCAACAGGCGCACTTTGGCGAAGTAATGGAAATGATTATGAGACGAATGGGACCTCCCGGAGGTGGCCGACCTCCCCAAAAGCCGCATCCCTAAACACAACATGATATGTATCCATCACCCAAATCAACCACCCTTGTTCTTTCGTTTATCATTGCAGGCATTATTGCCATCAGCAGTTGTAAAAAAACTTCAACTACTCCCGATCCTGTACCTGCATCAAACGCACTGGCAGCACTGAATCTTCCGGAGAATCCTTTTTCTTATGCCGCCATAAACTTACCGGGCTTTTTAACGGCACCGCCCATTGTTGCACAGATCAACACACCTGCAGATAACCCGATTACTGATTGGGGCTCTACTTTAGGTAGAGTTTTATTTTATGACAAAACCCTTTCTGTAAATAAAAGTATTTCCTGCGCCAGTTGTCATCAACAGGAGCACGGTTTCAGTGATACCAGAGTTTTAAGTAAAGGTTTTAATAATGGCAATACGGGCAGACATTCCATGAGTCTTGTAAATGCACGTTATTATCCTAACCGCCGTTTTTTTTGGGATGAAAGAGCAGCTACTTTAGAGCAACAGGTATTACAACCCATACAAGATGCCGTTGAAATGGGAATGAGGCTTGATACGATGATAAACCGTTTGAATTCTACAACACATTATCCCTTCTTATTTGAAAAAGCTTTTGGTGATAAAACAATTAACAGCGACAGGGTATCAAAAGCACTTTCACAGTTTGTAAGAAGTATTGTTTCTTATCAAACAAAGTTTGACAGTGGTTTTGCAGCGGTACCACCCGGTTCAAATATCGGTAACACAACCTTCCCCAATTTTACTGCCGGCGAAAACAGGGGGAAAGCATTATTCTTTAGTCCGGAGCTTGCTTGCGCCAGCTGTCATGGTACTCCTACATTTACAGGGCCAAATGCACAAAATAATGGCCTAGATGCAACGTTTACAGATTTTGGAGTTGGTGGTGTTAATGGCAACCCTGCAGATAACGGAAAATTCAAAGTACCCTCTTTGAAAAGTATTGAACTCACAGCGCCTTATATGCACGATGGGCGTTTTGCTACCTTAGAGCAGGTGATAGAACATTATAACAGTGGCGTTCAGGCGAACCCCAACCTGGCACCTCAACTCCGCAACCCGCCACCGGGCAGGGGTGTAAAACGTTTGAACCTTAGCCAGCAGCAAAAAGATGATTTACTGGCTTTTATGAAGACCTTAACTGACAGAACTATTTCAACAGATGTAAAGTTTTCCAATCCATTCAAATAAATGAAGCCGCAATAAAAACGGGGTGTTGCTTTGCAACACCCCGTTTAGTTTAAAAATATCTATAAATCTTATTTTACAATTTCTCCTTCCAGATCATAATCAAAGGCTTTTGTAATTTTAACGTTTACAAATTCCCCGATGGGCAGTTTCGCATCGCTTTGAATCACCACTTCATTATCTACTTCCACACTGTCAAATTCAGTACGGCCTAAATAACGGCCGGCTTCCTTTTTATCAATGATCGTCTTAAATGTTTTGCCGATTTTTTCCTGGTTGAGCTCATAAGATATTTCCTGCTGCACACTCATTACATCCTGCGCTCTTCGCTCCTTCTCTGCAGCAGGCACATCATCCGTTAATTCATAACCGCTGGTGCCTTCTTCATGACTGTAAGTGAAAATACCCACACGGTCAAATCGGTGCTTTTGTAAAAATTCTTTGGTTTCTTCAATATCATCCAATGTTTCACCGGGAAAACCTGCAATCAAAGTTGTGCGTAAGCAAAGCCCGGGCACTTTTTCCCTTACAGCTGCTATTAATTCTTCTGTTTCGCTCCTGGTAATTTGCCGGCGCATAGCTTTCAGCATTTTATCACTCGCATGTTGCAAAGGCATATCCAGGTAGTTGCAGATATTATCCCGCTCCCGCATTACATCCAGAATTTCCAACGGAAATTTATGCGGATAAGCGTAATGCAAACGGATCCATTCCAAACCTTTCACATCTGCTAAACGATGCATCAGATCCGGCAGCATTCGTTTTTTGTACAGATCCAGTCCGTAATAAGTTAGTTCCTGTGCAATGAGCATTACTTCTTTCACACCTTTTTTTACAAGACCTTCCGCTTCCTTCACTAAATCATCCATGCTTTTACTTACATGCCCGCCCCTCATGAGAGGAATAGCACAAAACGCACAGGTACGGTTACAACCTTCACTTATTTTGAGATAAGCATAATGCTGAGGTGTAGCCAGCAAACGCTCACCAATCAATTCTTTTTTATAATCAGCCTCCAGCTTTTTAAGCATGAGCGGTAATTCCATTGTACCAAACCATGCATCTACTTCCGGAATTTCTTTTTCCAGATCGCTACGGTAGCGTTCACTCAAACAACCCGTAACATAAACCTTGTCCAGTTTTCCTTTTTGCTTTAGCTGCACCTGGTCTAAGATGGTATTAATACTTTCTTCCTTTGCTTTATCAATAAAGCCGCAGGTATTTACCACCACTATATTGTGATCCCGTTTTGTACTTTCATGTACCACCTCAATTTCATTAGCTAATAACTGGCCGCTCAACACTTCACTGTCCACCATATTCTTACTGCAGCCCAGTGTAATAATGTTCACTTTGTTTTTTTGTAATGTTTTACTCTTCACGTATGCTTTTTTATTTGATACTGTATACCCGTTTTATAGAAACAGCCGGATTATTTTTTCCTGCGGCGGCAAAGGTACTACTCTGCCGCTGAACCATCTTTTCTGCCTTCATTTCATTTTTGGCATCATTTTTTCAAGGGGTGGTTTCAACAAAACAAAAACACATTATGAAAAAAATCATCCTATTGGCTGTTATTGTTACAGCCTCAGTAGTTCAGGTAAATGCCCAGTCCATGGGCTCCACTTACAAAACAGCGTTAGGCGTTAAGTTTTACCCCGGAGCAGGTATTACTGTAAAGCATTTTGTAAAAAGCAATGCTGCGTTAGAAGGCATTGGCTATTTCTGGAGAGATGGTATGCGACTAACGGGCTTGTATGAGTTTCATGGCGATATTAATGGCGCCCCTGGCTTGAAATGGTACGTTGGTCCGGGTGCACATGTCGGCTTTTGGAACGACCGTTACTGGAGAGATCGCTATGGCCGTCGTGTAGGTGGTGCCGTAATTGGTATTGATGGAGTGCTGGGACTTGATTACAAGTTTAAAAACGCTCCCATTAACATGAGCCTTGATTGGCAGCCCAGCTTTGAATTTGGAACGTATGGCGATGGGTTTTCCGGCAATTGGGGCGGATTGGCAGTACGTTATACATTCTGATTAACCTTAAATGATGAGAGAGCCTCCATTGTATGGAGGCTTTTTTATACATAGGGTACAAACGAAAAAAACAGACTTCTTTAATTTTTACTTTAGGTAAATAATCTGTAATTAAATGGAATCAAAACCTGTAAAACATTGATTTTTAGAAAATTAATTTTTTAAATTTCTCTAAATAAATATTTTATTTTTCAAAAAAAATACTATTTTACATGCGTATTATATGAGAATTCAACAGGAAGCCCCGTTTAGAATTCAATTATCCTCCAAAAACCAAAACGATCTGTCAGCATGAAAACATTATACCGGTAATCACCGGGGTCCGACCTCATCAGAGTCCGACCCAATGTCCGTGAAAAACTTCCGAAAGGAAGTTTTTCTCTTTTAAAGCAATACAGGCCTCAGAGTTTCTCACTGCCACCCCGCTTCTTCCTATCTTGCAAGCCAAGACCAACATTGAACACATGCCCACCAATTATGAAATTGCTGATCAGTTTTCGCTCCTGAGTAAACTGATGGATATACACGGAGAAAACAGTTTTAAAGCGAAATCCTATGCCGCCGCTGCTTTTCAAATTGAGAAACTGCCGGTTCAGTTGGCCGATGTGGAGCCTTCAAAGATTGCATCCTATAAAGGCGTTGGCGAAAGCACTGCTAAAAAAGTAATTGAAATACTGCAAACAGGTACGCTCAAAGCTTTACAGGACCTCATTGCAAATACACCGCCGGGAGTTATTGAAATGCTCAACATCAAAGGTATCGGTCCAAAAAAAATCGCTACCATCTGGCATGAAATGGAAATTGAAACAGTAGGCGAACTTTATTATGCCTGCCAGGAAAACCGCTTGCTGCGTTACAAAGGTTTTGGTGAAAAAACACAGCAAACCGTAATGGAGAGCATTGAGTTTATTGAGCAGCATAAAGGGGTTCACCTGTATGCAGATGTGGAAGCTTATGTGCAGGCCATCGATAAAAATTTAAAAGACCACTTTCCGGGTGAACGCTTTGCACTTACAGGTGAATTTGTACGGCAGATGGAAGTGATTCATTTAGTAGAATGGGTTACTACCGCCGGCACAACTTCCTTGAAACAGTTATTTGAAACTACCCGTTTTACAACTGAAGAAGAACAGGATCATACGATTGCATTTAAAGGCCCTGAGAATGTAGTGCTGAAATTTCATACAGCTACACACAGCAACTTTGGAACAGTGTTGTTTCAAACTTCTGCATCTGAAGGATTTTTAGAAGCATGGGGAACTGTAACCAATGTACCGGATGAAGCTCAACTATTTGCTGAGAAAAACATTGCTTTTATTCCCCACGCTTTACGGGAAGTTTATACTGAATCTCCCGTAACAGACCTCATTGATGTATCATCTATAAAAGGTATCATTCACAGTCATAGTAAATGGAGCGATGGAAGTAACTCCATTGAGGAAATGGCACGCTATGCACAAAGTATTGGTATGGAGTACCTCGTCATCAGCGATCACAGTAAAAGTGCCGGGTATGCTAATGGATTATCAGCTGAACGGATACTGGAGCAACACCGGGAGATTGACACCCTTAATCAAAAACTCAATGGCTTCCGAATATTTAAAAGTATTGAAGCTGATATACTGGGTGATGGCAGCCTGGATTATGATGAGGATGTACTGAGCAGTTTTGATCTCGTCATTGCATCAGTTCACAGTAACCTGAAGATGACAGAAGAAAAAGCGATGATGCGATTGATGAATGCTATTGAAAACCCTTACACTACCATTCTCGGTCACATGACAGGACGTTTATTATTAAGCCGTAATGGCTACCCTGTGAATCACGAAAAAATTATTGATGCCTGTGTTGCCAACCAGGTCGTGATTGAACTGAATGCTCATCCCCGCAGGCTTGATATTGACTGGCGCTGGATTGAAAAAGCCATCAACAAAGGAGCGCTCATTTCCATCAACCCGGATGCGCATGAACTGAGTGGTTTTCATGATATACGTTTTGGTGTACTGGCAGCGCAAAAGGGAAAACTTACAAACAGCAATAACCTCAGCAGTTATTCATTGCAGACATTTGAAAATTACATCAGCGAATTGAGACGAGATAAAGGTATTTAATGTAAGCTCCTGTAATTCCCGGAGTAAAGTAACGCATACTTCAATTATGAACGGCATTAAGTTGCCGTTGGTAATACGTACTTATTTAAATAGCATATGATCCAATTATAAATATAAAAGAACGGTATTATACAATGACAACTAAAACACTCTTGAAAAATATCAACATCGTAAATGAAGGACAAATATTTACTGCAGATGTTTTAATTGACGAAGGGTTCATCAAAAAAATTTCCCCCGGTATCGAAACTGCGGGAGTTCAGATTATTGATGGAACAGGTAAATATTTGTTTCCGGGAATTATTGATGGACAGGTACATTTTCGTGAACCGGGATTAACACACAAAGGTGATCTCTATACTGAAAGTAAAGCTGCTGTTGCGGGAGGCGTTACCTCTTTTATTGATATGCCCAACACTGTACCAAACGTATTAACCACAGAACTTCTTTACCAAAAATATGAAACAGCCGCTAAGCAATCGCTCGCAAATTTTGGATTCTTCCTGGGTGTTAATGGTGATAACATTGATACAATAACTCAACTTGACACTTCAGATATACTTGGCATTTCTGATGATGGTCTTTATTTTACAGGAAAGGGTAACCTTCTTGCAGACAACCCCGGAGTAATGGAAAAACTTTTTGCAAACTGCAAATCGATTATTGCCATTCATTCAGAAAAAGAAAAAATCATTGAGGAGAATGAAAAATGCTATCACAAAAAATACGGCGCAGAAATACCTGTAGAGTTTCATCCTTTGATCAGAAGTGAAGACGCTTGCTATGAAGCTACAAAACAAGCTATTACCCTAGCACATAAATACAATGCAAGACTGCATATCTTACATTTAAGTACAGAAGCAGAAACTCATTTGTTCAGAAATGATCTTCCGTTGAAAGACAAAAGAATTACCACAGAAGTCTCTGTACATCATTTGTGGTTTTCAAATAATGATTATTCAAGCTTAGGGACTCTTATCAAATGGAATCCGGCTATAAAAACAGAAACAGATAAAAAAGGATTACTGCAGGCTTTACTGGACGACAGAATTGATATCATAACAACAGACCATGCTCCGCATACTTTGGAAGAAAAACTTCAACCTTACTTACGGTCGATGTCCGGTGCTCCTATGGTCCAGCACTCTTTAAACATCATGCTTGAGTTTTACAAACAAGGGCTTATATCGCTGGAGAAGATTACGGAAAAAATGTGTCATAACCCCGCCATCATTTATAGCATTGAAAAAAGAGGATTTATACGGGAAGGCTATTTTGCCGATTTAACAATTGTTGACCTTACTGCAAATTGGATGGTAAGCAAAGAAAATCTTCTATATAAATGCGGTTGGTCGCCGCTTGAAGGTACAACTTTTGGAACCAAAGTCACACACACCTTTGTTAATGGTAATCTCATTTATGATAACGGAATTTTCTTTGAAGAAGTAAAAGGCAAAGCACTAACCATGTATAAAAAATAAAAGCTGCTCTGTGTTGACTGTTGAAACAGTTTAAAAGCAAGTTATTGAGAAATTCTAATCGTCAGTAAGCTTGTAAAAAAAAGCGATGATCTTATAAAATCATCGCTTTTTTAATTGTTGCATGTGTGCACTATACTAAATCAAAACGATCCAGCTGCATTACTTTATTCCATGCTGCTACAAAATCGTGTACGAATTTTTCTTTTCCATCTTCACAGGCATAAACTTCGGCTATAGCTCTCAGTTCTGTGTTGCTGCCAAAGATGAGATCGGCACGGGTAGCTGTCCATTTCATGTTACCTGTGACACGGTCTGTACCAAAGAAGCCTTGCTGCACTTTATCAGCTGCTTTCCAGGTAGTACTGAAATCCAGCAGGTTTATAAAGAAATCATTGGAAAGCACACCCGGTGTTTGTGTAAACACACCATGCTTTGAACCATCGTAATTTGTATCAAGCACACGCATACCTCCTACCAAAGCTGTCATTTCAGGAGCTGTAAGCGTTAATAACTGTGCTTTATCAACCAGCAACTCTTCAGAGGAGGCTCCCGCTTTTCTGCTTAGATAATTACGGAACCCATCTGCCACAGGTTCTAACACAGCAAATGATTCAGCATCTGTTTGCTGCTGTGATGCATCTGTACGACCGGGGGTAAAAGGCACTGTTACAGCAATACCAGCGGCAGCAGCTGCTTTTTCAACAGCGGCACAACCACCTAACACAATCAAATCCGCAAGTGATATTTTTTTATTTCCTGATTGAGCACTGTTGAACTCATTTTTAATTCCTTCCAGCACTGCTAATACTTTTTGTAATTGAGCAGGATTATTTACTTCCCAATTTTTTTGGGGAGCCAGGCGAATGCGTGCACCGTTGGCACCACCACGCTTATCAGAACCACGGAAAGTAGAAGCCGAAGCCCAGGCAGTTGAAACTAATTCACCTGTAGTTAATCCACTGTTGAGCAGTTTAGCTTTTAATGCGGCAATATCCGCTGCACTTATAAGTTCAAAATCAACAGCAGGAACAGGGTCTTGCCAAATCAAATCTTCAGCCGGCACTTCCGGACCAAGATAGCGGCTCTTGGGTCCCATGTCACGATGTGTTAATTTAAACCAGGCACGTGCAAAAGCATCTGCAAAAGCATCAGGGTTTTCATAAAACTTACGTGAAATTTTTTCGTATGCAGGATCTACACGAAGCGCCAGGTCGGTTGTAAGCATAAAGGGCTGATGAAATTTGCCCGGCACATGTGCATCAGGCACTAATCCTTCGCCTGCATTACCTTTTGGCTTCCATTGATGGGCACCTGCAGGGCTCTTGGTTAACTCCCACTCATAGCCGAAGAGGTTTTCAAAATAATTATTACTCCATTTTGTAGGAGTTGTAGTCCATGCGCCTTCCAGTCCGCTGGTAATCGTATCTTCCGCATTTCCTTTTCCAAAACTGTTTTTCCATCCCATACTTTGCTCTTCAATACCTGCAGCAGCAGGTTCACGACCTACATATTTAGACGGATCTGCAGCACCATGTGTTTTACCAAAGCTGTGACCACCTGCAATCAATGCCACTGTTTCTTCATCATTCATAGCCATACGTCCAAAAGTTTCACGGATGTCTCTTGCTGCAGCCAGCGGGTCAGGGTTACCGTTAGGGCCTTCAGGGTTTACATAAATCAAACCCATCTGTACAGCACCCAGTGGATTTTCCAGTTCACGGTCGCCGGTATAACGTTTGTCTCCCAGCCACTCTGTTTCACTGCCCCAGTAAATATCTTCTTCAGGTTCCCACACATCTTCACGACCGCCACCAAAACCAAATGTTTTGAAGCCCATTGTTTCAAGAGCTACATTACCGGCAAGAATCATCAAATCAGCCCATGAAATCTGCTTACCATATTTCTTTTTGATGGGCCACAGTAATAAACGGGCTTTATCAAGATTGGCATTGTCGGGCCAACTGTTGAGAGGTGCAAAACGTTGCGTGCCGCTTCCTGCACCGCCACGTCCATCCTGAATACGATACGTTCCGGCGCTGTGCCATGCCATACGAATCATGAATGGACCATAATGACCATAATCAGCAGGCCACCAATCCTGGGAGTTGGTCATAAGTTCGGCCAGGTCTTTTTTAATGGCTGCATAATCCAACTTTTTAAAAGATGCAGCATAGTCAAATTCTCTATCCATCGGATTAGAAAGAGAAGAATGCTGACGGAGAATATTCAATTTTAACTGATTGGGCCACCAGTCACGGTTATTAGTACCGCTACCTGCCCCCTGCTTTACGGTGCCGTTATGAAACGGGCACTGGCTGATGCCATTCATTGTTGTTACGTTCTGTTCCATATGCTAAAGATTAGTTGTTTGAGAAGATGTTCTCTTAAATAATCAAAACTACTGCAGGATGCGCAATAAATCTAATTGATTATTTTTATATTCATATAGTTATTGTCTATGACTCTTACACAACTGGAATATATTGTTGCACTGGATACTTACCGTCATTTTGCATTGGCAGCGGAAAAGTGTTTTGTTACACAACCCACGCTCAGCATGCAGATACAAAAACTGGAAGAAGAATTAGGTGTAAAGATTTTTGACCGCACTAAATTGCCCGTTATTCCTACTGAAATTGGTGCCAATATCCTTGCACAGGCACGGAATACTTTAAGAGAAGCCGGCATGATCAAACAGATGATTGATGACCAGAAACACACATTGGCAGGTGAACTGCGTATCGGCATCATCCCCACACTGGCGCCCTACCTGTTACCGCCACTTTATAAAGCCATGCGTGAGAAATATCCCAAGCTCAATCTTGTAATTAAAGAATCCATTACAGAAGAGGTGATTGATGAACTGAAAAAAAACAAGCTGGATTGCGGCATTGTTGTAACACCGCTTAAAGATCCTTCCATCAAAGAAGATGTACTTTTTTACGAAGAATTATATGTGTACGTATCCAGAAAAAATGCTTTGAGCGATAAAAAATATGTATTGCCTGCTGACATTGATCCCAATCAATTGTGGTTATTGGAAGAAGGGCATTGTTTCCGCTCACAAATACTGAACCTGTGTGAACTGCGACGCAGCAGCGACTTTCATTTTAAATATGAAACGGGAAATATTGAAACCCTGAAACGGATGGTGGACAAAAGTGATGGCATTACAATTCTTCCTGAACTGGCAATTATGGAACTGAATTCAACCCAAATGAAACTGGTGAAACGGCTGAAGCAACCCAGCCCTGCAAGAGAAGTAAGCCTTGTTACACACAGGGATCATATTAAAACGAAACTCATACAAACATTAAGGGATGAAATTATTACCATCATTCCGAAACCCATGCAAAAACTCCACAACAAAAAAATAGTTGAGATTAATTATTAAGATGTGAAGCTTCTCAGAAAATCAACGCTTCAAACTGTTGAGAATACTGTCTTCTGCTATTGCCTTCATGGGCACAACTGTATCCACTAATGCGTTTGGAATGGTCATACTTAAGACATATTGCTTCAGCTTCCAGTCAGAACCACTGCGTACAGCCACACCACTGCCACGGCATATTTTCATTTGAGTACTCAGCAATTCATCAAACCAGGCCAGTGTTCCGGTTGAATCAAAATAAACAGCTCGCTTTACCGTTTGAAAACTCCATGCTTTGCCACGATCAAAATAAGGTTTACTCCATTTCATAAACTCTTCTTTATTCCATCGCTCAGTGGCATCAGTACCCATAAAAACAGCATCATCAGCATAATAACTGAAGTAAGTGGCATAGTCAGCCCTTGCAGCAGCACTGTTTAAAGAGTCCAGCAAGGCAGCTACCTCTTTTGTTTGTACATCAACGTTTAATGATGGGCCAGCATTTTTACATGCTGTGAATAAAAAAAGAATTGATATAGCAAGCATTCGTTTCATAAATGTTTTATTTAAGATGTTCATCAAACCAGTTTACAAATTCATTGTACTCCGGCAACATATCATCCGGCATGTGCCGACCACCTTTTTTTACAATGAATTTATTCTTTACTCCTTCTTCATTTAACCTCGCCACAAAAGATTTAGATTGTTGTAAAGGCACCGTTGCATCTGCATCACCATGAATAATAAACACCGGTGGATCATCTTTACTGATAAAATAGATGGGTGAAATATCCCGGCCGATTTTACTTCGGGCCGTGGTATCCGTTACCTCTTCATAAATCCTGTATTTATCATTCCATACCCTGAAGTCAATAGCACCATAAGAACCTCTTGCTTTTACAAGATCTTTTGCGTTAACCATGTTCAAACCCGGACCACCCCAGTTAAGTAAATCAGTGGGTGGATATAATACGGCGGTTGCCTGCACCCTTGCTGAAACACGCTCTACCGGATCAGATGAATTGGGTTGAACCACATCATCACTCAAAGCAATCATTAAACTGAGATGCCCGCCGGCAGAACCGCCTGTGATTCCCAATCTATCCGGATCAATACCAAAACGGGTTGCATTATAACGGATAAAACGTACGGCCCTTTTCATATCATTAATATTATCCGGTATTGCATATCGTGGACCGGAGCCATGTACAATATGAAACACGGTATATCCTTTCACTAAGAACTGATCCGTTAAATAGGTATTGGCTTCAATACCATTGTAACCGGATATCCATCCACCACTTGCAACAAAGAGAATCGCTTTTCCATTTGCTTTTACTTTGGGTTGAATACGGATCATGGTTAGCGCCATCCCATCTTTGCGTCCGTAAATATGTTCCTCCTGCACATAACCATTCTCAGTGGCTTTTTTCTGCAATGCTGCCAGTGTTGTTTTCCAGCGTTTGTCCTTATGCAGCACACTGAACTCATATCCATTTTCAATTCCGGCAGCTACAACCCTGTTTGCCTTTGACGATAAAGCGATTAAAGAAAGATAACGGAAAGCGCTATCGGCCATACCGGCCTGTGCAAATGCCGCTGCGGCTGAACGGTAACGGAACATAGCAGCCGCATCGCCTTCAGCACGAATACCATCTGCATAAGCTGTTGCAGCCGTTGCATAATCCTTGGCTGTGTAAGAAGTTTCAGCTTTTTTATAAAATTCAGCGGGAGTTTGGGCTATAGTAACCGTTGCTGAAATGAGAACCAGCAATAAAAAAAATCCTTTTTGCATATATCTTGATTTGGCAGGAGAAAGATAAAAGGAATTTACGGGCAGCAGAAATTATTTTTAAACGCTACTTCTGTCATCATTCTTCCATATCAATGCCCAGTTCTCCCAGCAAACCTTTCAGTTGCGGCCAGGCGAATTTTGCTTTTTGCACACGGTTAGTGGAAGGATTGATACGGTAGTTAAACGCTGTTCGCAGATCAGCTTTCTGTAAGTTTGTTTGTTCAAATACAGCCTGTGCAAGATTCGTTGCATCAAATACAGCTTCGGTTAAATCCGCTTCTGTAAAATCAACTTCAGATGCATTGCAGCGTACGAAACGGCACTGTTTCATTTTCAGTTGGTAAAAAGAAGCATATTGTAATACACAGTCTTCAAAAGAAGGAGAAAATAAAAAAGGATTACAATCATCAAAGCGGATACCGGTAAGTTTACAATGTACAAAATTCACTTCTCTAAGCACTGTTTGCTTCATCAAAGCATTGCTCAGATTACACCGCTCAAATCTGCATTCAAAAAAATGAACCGAAGAAAGATCAGCACCACTAAAATCACAGTCAGTAAAAACGCATCCTTCATATTCGCCAACCGGCAACCCATGTATTGCAAACTGATTGCCTGCAAAATTCTTATCTTCTTCGTAAACACGTTTCATAATTGAACTGATTCTTCTGTACTGCTGCTTGCTTTTACCAGCAAATACTGGGCAGATGCATAGGTGGTCATAACGCATAAACTGAGAACGGTACTGTTGTACGCAAATAAATTAACGGCCAGTATTGAATCTGATATTACAAATTGCAAAGCGCCATTGAAGAAAAGAACCGCTGCTCCCCTGTTTACTTTTTGCTGAAGGTTAATACTCATGAGCAGCATTGTTCCGATGGTTATACCATAAACCGTTACAGGTATTTTTAATGCATCCAGGAAGGGATACAAAAGCCACAGAAAAATAACTATGTAAATAAAAACGGGCAAACCAATCAACGGCTGCTGCTGTAACAAACCCTTACGACCGGGATTGATTTTAATGAAATAAGTGATATAGCAGCAATGTGCCAATAAAAAACTGATTAAACCGGGAATAAAAAAGTCTTTCAACTGCAACAACACATCGCCGGCCCAGGAAAGTGCAAGACCGGTCAGCATCCAACGGTATAAAGGAATTGCCTGCTTATTCAGAAATACCAGCAGCATTAATAAAGGCATGAGCAAAGGTTTGCTCAGCCACCGGTAAGCATCCATTGAAAAATAAATAAACAGAAGATCGGCAAGAACAACTGCCAGGTAAAGAACTGAAATGATGCGTTGGTTCCTGCCCATACTTATTGAATCACCCTTGAATATAATTTGTAAAACAGGCGTAGCGAGTCTCTTACTTTAGCTGTATCTGCTAAGGGACGATTTACTGTAAGCACAATTCTGTAAATACTGTCTTTCTGCACCATGTTTATATTATTCCTGCGGCTCATTTGTTTTGCCAGTTCCCTGTTAGCCTTTGCTGAATCACGGAAAGCAAATAACAAAAGCTGAAAAGAAGTATCAGTACGCACAGGCTGTACAGTTATGCTATCCTGAACAGGGTTTGCAGTAACGGTATTGGAAGCCGTAGTATCAGTGCTCACGGGAGTAGTTTGCTCCGTTGTTTCTTCCGTAGCAGTTTCTTCATTCTTTTGTTTTGGCAGCGCCAGGTAGATTGCTACACCAATAAGAGCAACAGCTATTACAGAAGCCAGCACAATCATCAACGTACGGTTACTTCCTTTTTGGATTTGTGAATCAAAATCCAGCTCCTTTATTTCTTCCTGCTGACGGGTGCGGTCTTTTGCCGCAAGGTTGCCTGCTGTTTCCGTTTTTTCAAGAAAAGGTACTCCCGTTTCAAATGCAAGGCGTCCGTTACTTTTTGTGAGGGAGCCCACACCTTTTATGGTAAACGGTTTTCCTATGTTGAGCAACTGCAGTCCGTTATAAATGTAAGAATCAAGATCACTCAGCGCCAATGCTTTCATTTTACCGCTACGCTCTACCAGGAACTGAATGAAGGGTTCTTCAGCTACAGCCTGGTTGTTTTGCTCAAATGAAATAGCATCTTCCGGAAACTTCCCGTCTTTGATTTCGTAAACATTTACAGCATCATTTAACTCAAACCGGCCGATGGATGGTAGTGCAAGTGTTTTGTGCTGGTAAAGGAATTCTGCAATGAGGTCTTGTACTTTCACGGATATTTTTTTCCAAACATATAAAAAAAAGGGCAGAGTTTTAATAGCGGGGCAGTTCTGCTGCTTTCTTTACTTTTGCGGAAAGAAAGACTATGAACCGTGCAGATGAAGAATTTCTTGCTTACTGGGAAGCCAACCGTGTTCGTGAAAAGCGATGGCTCACACAATTAATGGTAGGATTACCGCTGGGTCTTGTATTCGGATTACCGATTCTGCTGAGTTTTTTGCTGAGGGGCTGGTACAAACGAATGCCCTATATCAGCAACTCCCAGTTTACTGTAATATTGATGGCCCTGATAGGTATTGCCGTTTTTTACGGAATCTTCCGCATGAAATTTAAATGGGAACTGAACGAGCAACGTTTTAACGAATTAAAGGCTCATCAAAAGAAAAAAGAACAACAAACACATTAATCATTTACCAATGAAAGTTTATTTATCCATTTTTCTGCTGGCATTATTGAGTGCCTGTGTTAAAGACGGTAAGAAATGTAATTACCAAACTGTTACTACCAGTGCCCCCGGCTCTGAGCGTACAGAAGTTTTGACTTATCTCAACAACAAAGGAATTACCGCCACCCTGCATCCAAATGGTTTTTATTACAAAATCATTAAAGAAGGTACCGGCAGCAAACCTGCTCCCTGCAATATTGTTTCCATTCAATACACAGGTAAGCTGGTAACTGACAGTATTTTTGATGCCAGTCCCAATAACTCATTTTATACAGATCGTTTAGGCACTTTATTGCCAGGTTTACAGTTAGGCGTAAGCCTGATTGGTACCGGGGGGAATGTTTTATTATATATTCCACCAACCCTTGGGTTCGGTAATCAACCCTATCCCAATGCGATCAACCCCGTCATACCTGCTAATTCTATCTTAATTTATGATGTAACACTGTCATCCATGCAGTAAGTAATGAAGCAACTTCTATATTTATCACTCAATTTATTAACTATGATGAAATTTGTTTTGGTGGGTGCCACATTAATACTTGCGCTCAACTCCTGTAAAAAGAAAGATACTCCCTGTACAAGAGAAGCCGGCTCCACAGTGGCCCCGGCATCTGAAGAACAGATGATTACTGATTATCTCACAGCTAACAACATTACAAATGCGGTTGAGTTAAATAACAGTGGTCTTTACTACACCATTACTACCCAGGGCTCGACAGAAAGAGCTGAACAATGCAGTGTACTTAGAGTTAAGTATGTTGGAAAACTTACTAATGGAACTATTTTTGATCAAACACAGGGAGACAATATAGTCTCTTTTGAATTAGGAACATTAATTGAAGGCTGGAAAAGAACACTTACTCTTATTGGTGAAGGAGGCAAAATAAAATTATATGTTCCTCCATCTATGGGTTATGGCTCTACTGACAGAGTAAATCCTCAAACCGGTCAAATCATTATTCCCAAGAACAGTGTATTGATCTTTGAGATTGAATTAGTAACCATAACCTGATCAGAAAATCATTTTAAATCCCGGCCATGAAAGCCGGGATTTTTTTTGCAGCAACAACAAGAAGAAGCAGATGCTTTATCAACGTATTTTTGCAAAAACGAATTACGCTTGGCATACGAACCTATTTCCGTCTTTGATATGTTTAAGATTGGTGTTGGCCCATCCAGCAGCCATACCCTTGGCCCCTGGAGAGCTGCCCAACGATTTCTGCATTCATTACAATTACAATCGCCTTTACAGGAAGTAAAAAATGTACGGGTCTTATTGTATGGTTCGCTTGCCAAAACCGGAAAAGGACACGGCACCGATATAGCCATTCAATTAGGATTAAGCGGCGATGACCCCGTAACATTTGATGTACACGCTATAGATGCTAAAATGCACGACATCGCCACTATGAATGAAATTATACTCGGCGGTTTGCATGAAATCAACTTCAACCCCAAAGAAGATATTGAGTTCCTCATCAATGAAAGTCTTCCTTTTCACCCCAACGCTGTTACCTTTTTATGCGAATGGAAGAATGGAAACACTCTGGCAGAAACCTATTATTCAATTGGCGGTGGCTTTGTAATTAAAGAAGGTGAAGATGCCGCCAAAACCGCCCAGGTGCAACTACCCTTCCCCGTAGATACGGCTGATGAACTACAGCACTGGTGCATGAAAACCGGCATGAGCATCAGTGAAATTGTAATTGAAAATGAACTGGCCTGGCGCAGTGAAGCAACTACCCGTACCGGCGTGCTCAACATCTGGCAGGTAATGAAAGACTGTATTTACAAGGGCTGTCATACAGAAGGATATTTACCCGGCGGACTGAATGTAAAACGAAGAGCCCATCAACTCAATAAAAAATTACTCAGCGGAAGAACTTATTCTGATGCTGATTCATGGATGGAAGCCATCCGTACTGGAGGTTCTCAATTTCAATATATCCTGGATTGGGTAAGCTGTTTTGCGCTGGCTGTTAATGAAGAAAACGCTTCGTTTGGTCGTGTAGTTACAGCACCTACTAACGGAGCTGCAGGAGTTATACCTGCGGTGCTCCAGTACTATCTTGTTTTTTGCAATCCGGCCCAACAGGAAGACCAGGTTTTAAAATTTTTGCTTACCGCTTCTGAAATCGGCAGCATCTTCAAGAAAGGCTCCACCATCAGTGCAGCTATGGGTGGTTGCCAGGCCGAAATTGGTGTGAGCAGCGCCATGGCCGCCGCTGCTCTTACGGAGTGCCAGGGAGGTACCCAAAAACAAGTGCTGATGGCTGCTGAAATTGCCATGGAACACCACCTCGGTTTAACCTGCGATCCTATTGCCGGCCTGGTACAGGTGCCTTGTATTGAACGCAATACCATGGGTGCTATTAAAGCTATCACAGCCAGTCAGTTAGCGCTGCAGAGCACCCCTGATTTTGCTAAGGTATCGCTGGATGCGGTGGTAAAAACCATGTGGAATACAGCGCTGGATATGAGCCATAAATACAAGGAAACAGCAGAGGGTGGTTTAGCCGTTCATATTCCGCTCTCATTAAGTGAATGTTAAAAGCATCCTAACAGATTTATTTTCATCAACCTTCCGTGGAAAAAAAGCGTTATTTGCGCTCAACAAACCGTGCTTAATTTTGTTGATGAAACATATTTAAAACGGCAAACAATCTTTAACAAACTATCAATCGGTAAATGGCAGAACAATCAACAGACGGGATTTTGCAAAAACCCCTGAAGCGGCTGGGGCAGGTATTAAAGCTGGAACGGAAGGAAATAGGAGCAATTTACTTTTATGCCATTCTTGCGGGTTTGCTGCAACTGAGTGTGCCGCTGGGCATACAGGCCATTATCAACTTTGTACTGGCCGGTGCTTTATCTACTTCAATGGTAGTGCTGATAGTACTGGTAGTGCTTGGTGTTTTTCTCACCGGTTTGCTCCAGGTAAACCAGATGAAGATTATTGAAAAAATCCAGCAACGGATTTTTGCCCGCTACTCTTTTGAGTTCGCCTGGCGTATTCCCAAATTAGACATGAAAAAAGTAGATGGTTATTACTTACCGGAAGTAGTAAACCGTTTTTTTGATACTATCTCGCTTCAGAAAAGTTTAAGCAAGTTATTACTGGATATACCCACCGCCACCATCCAGATCATTTTTGGATTGGTTCTGCTTTCGTTATATGCAAATGTGTTTATCATCTTCAGCTTACTCGTGGTTTTTCTTTTGTACATGATTCTTTACGTTACCGGCGGACGTGGTTTAAGAACAAGTCTTGAAGAGAGTGATCATAAATATGAAGTAGCCAGTTGGCTGGAAGAAGTGGCAAGGGTACTCAAATCATTCCGATTTTCAAAAGGGTCTTTACTGCCTGTTGATAAGACTGATAAAATTGTTGCCAAGTACCTGGATGCCCGTACCAGCCATTTCAAAATATTAATGCTGCAATACTGGAGTCTTATCGTTTTTAAAATTCTAATTACCGGTGGTATGTTGATCGTAGGTAGTGTGTTACTGGTGCAGAATGAAATCAACATCGGGCAATTCGTTGCAGCAGAAATTGTAATTCTAACGGTATTAGCTTCTATTGAAAAATTCATCCAAAGTCTTGACAAAGTATATGATCTTTTAACCAGCCTTGAAAAATTAGGCAAGGTGATTGATAAGCCGCTTGAAAAAGAAGGCACCCTCAAAATTACTGACAGCAATAAGGGATTGGCCGTAGCCATGAACCGTCTTTCATTCAGCTATAATTCACATCATAATGCGGTGAACGATATCAGTTTTGAAATGAAATCAGGCTCCAAGAATGTTTTAATGGGTGCTGAGGGTTCCGGCAAATCAACCATCATTCGTTTACTCACCGGCTCTTATCATTCCTTTGAAGGAAGTGTAACCATTGATGGTATTCCTATCGGCAACTACGATCCTGATTCCATTCGTGCACACACGGGCATCCTCTTCAGTCAGCAGGATATTTTTGAAGGTACTTTGTATGAAAACATTTCCTTAGGCAATTCAAAGATTACAACTGCTGATATTATTGAACTGGCAGAAAAAATCGGGTTGAAAGAATTTATTACAGGATTAAAAGATGGCTTTGATTCTCGTATTGAACCAACAGGACGCCGTCTTTCAGGCGGTACCATCCGCAAAATTTTATTGTTGCGTGCATTGGTAGCCAACCCACGTTTGCTGCTATTGGAAGAACCCTGGAGTTGGTTTGATGCAGAGAGTCAGCAACTCATCAAAAGCTATTTATTGCATCAGATACCCGATACCACCTGCATCATCATTAGCAATGATGCTTCATTTGCACAAAAAAGCGATCATGTCATCCTTATGCAGGATGGAAGCATTTTGAAACAAGGCAAACCCAATGAAGTGCTTTAAACTTTTATTATGGCAGAATTATTAACTCCCAATATTGAAGAAAAAGTGGGCAAACGCCTCGAAGCGTTTGAACATATTTACCGTCAAAATAAAACCAGCCGGGTAAAACGTGTGTTCTGGGGCGTGGTTATTGCCGCTGTAATTGTATTGTTTATTCCGTGGACACAGAATATCCGCAGCGAAGGTGCTGTTACTACTTTAAGACAAGAACAAAGACCACAGCAATTAAACAATATCATTCCCGGACGGATCATAAAATGGTGGGTAAAAGAAGGCGACCTGGTGCGTAAAGGTGATACGATTGTGCAACTGGCTGAGATTAAAGATGACTATCTTGACCCGCAACTGCTGCAACGTACAGAACAACAGTTGGGCGCTGAACAACTGACTATTGATTATTACAGGGGAAAAGTACAGGCTACTGATCAGCAGATTACTGCTCTCGGCAACGAACGGGATTTAAAACTGAGTTCCATTGACAATAAAATTATTCAAACCAAACGAAAGGTACAGAGCGACAGCATCAAGGTAATTGCCGCTGAAAATGAAATGCAGGTAGCTGACCGTCAGCTGGAAGGTGCCACCAAAATGTTTGAACAAGGTGTAATACCACTAACGGAGTACGAAAGGCGAAAAGTGTTGCACCAGAATGTGAATGCTAAACTCATCGGTGCCCGTAATGATTTTAACAACAGCAAACAGGACTTACTCATTTACCAACTGGAGCGTAGCGGTGCTGTACAGGAATATGCAGAGAAGATTGCAAAAGCTACCGGCGATCAGTTTCAGAGTCAATCACAAATTGCAAGCGGTCAGGGTAAAGTTGCTAAACTGCAGAATCAATTTGATAATTATAAAATAAGGAGCGGTCAGTATTATGTACTGGCGCCACAGGATGGCCAGGTGATTAAAGCCCGTAAAGCTGGTATTAATGAAATTGTGAAAGAAGGAGATATGATTGTAGAGATTGTTCCGAAAGAATATCAACTGGCAGTTGAAATATGGGTGAAGCCAATGGACTTACAACTACTGAGTATAGGACAGAAAGTTCGTTTTATGTTTGACGGTTTTCCTGCCATTGTTTTCAGCGGATGGCCGCAGGCGTCTTATGGAACATTCGGTGGAAAAGTTGCTGCTATTGAAAGCAATGTAAGTAATAATGGTATGTTCAGAGTATTGGTAGCGGAAGATAAAAAAGACCGCCCCTGGCCAAAGGATTTAAAATTAGGCGGAGGTGCTGTAAGCTTTGCCTTATTGAAAGATGTTCCTATTTGGTATGAATTGTGGCGGCAGATTAATGGCTTCCCTCCTGATTTTTATAAAGAGCAGCAGCAAGGAAAAGACGCCAAAGAGAAAAAAGAAATAAAACATAAATTTTAATCCTGTTGAAATGCATTTAAGCATTTCTTTCATCACATCAACAGCATAAGTTATTGGATGAACCGGCAACTGAATATTAAATGAAATTAACAATACAACAGTTCGTCTTTGCATTTTCGGTTTTATTTGCCTCTGTTGCAACCCGTGCACAGGACACAACACGTATTATGCGTGAAGATGAGTTCCTGGCTATTGTAAGAAGTAATCACCCGGTAGCTAAACAGGGAGGCTTGCTGATTGATATTGCAAGAGCTGAATTAAGAACCATCCGTGGCGCTTTTGATCCGGTTCTTTATTACAACAATGATCAAAAAACATTTGACGGAAAAACCTATTTCAATTACAGCAATGCTGAGTTAGCAGTACCCACATGGTTTGGAGTAGAGCTTTATGCCGGTGCCGAAAACAATATTGGTGACTTTATTAATACTGAGTTTACTAGAGGCCGTGCTTCTTACGCAGGTGTAAGCATTCCTTTATTAAAAGACCTTGTACTTGATAAACGTCGTGCAGCACTGCAACAGGGAAAACTATTCGTACAGCAAAGCCAGTGGGAGCGTAGAAATGTTATCAATGATTTACTGCTGGATGCTTATGTGGCTTACTGGGAATGGGCAAAAGCTTACCAGGTGTTCCTGGTACTGGAAAATACCATTCGTATTAATGAGTTCAGGTATGAGCTGGTGAAAATTGCTTTTCAACAAGGTGACCGTGCCGGCATTGATACTACGGAAGCATTGGCACAGTTACAGGCATTTCAACAGATGCGGGAAGAAGCATGGCTGAAATTCCGCAAATCATCTCTGGAGCTTTCAACTTATCTCTGGTTACCCGGTAACCAACCTGTGTACCTTACTGACCGTGTAATACCCGATACCTTATGGACGCAGCAAAACTTCGGGAACTTTAATGTAAATGATCTCACACAGTGGCTTACACAAACAACATCCAATCATCCCAAACTTCAGATGATTAATTATAAAATACAGGCCCTGGAAGTAGAACGTCGTCTTAAATTTCAAAGCCTGCTGCCTAAGGCAGATGTAAAGTATAATTTTTTACAACGGGGCTACAACTTCATTAACAGTCCCAATTTTAATTTCTTTGAAAACAACTATAAGTTTGGCTTTAATGTAGCCATACCCCTGCCAAACAGGAGTGGTTTTGGCCAATACCGTGCTGCAAAAATCAAATTGCAGAGTATGGATTTTGAGAGAGACTTTACACAACTCAATCTTGAAAACAAAGTAAGGTTTCATTATAACGAGGTACTCAACCTTCAAAAACAAATCCGTATTTACGAAGATGCTTACCGTAATTATGTACGTCTCTTTGATGCAGAGCAATTGAAGTTTTCATTAGGCGAAACTACTTTGTTCCTGCTCAACACCCGTGAAAACAAAGCACTGGAAGCTTATCAGAAATTATTAGAACTGAAAGCTAAGTTTTACCAGGCCTTTGCATCGCTCAACTGGGCCAGCGGTCAATTACAATAATTGATTGGAGTTTTTTTCTTAAACTGATTGCTTCTTTTCAAGCTTAAATCCTCCGGCACTTACATACTGCAAGAGATTATGTGTGATTACTTCTACGGCATCATCTGCTGCAATTATTACACCTGCCTTTGTTGCAGGTTTTTTGATTTACTAAAACATAGCCGGCACCAATGGCCTGTTTTGCTTTTTCCCGTGATGGAAACAATCTTTGTTCTACCAGGTACACATCCAAACGCATAAAGCAAAAATGAAGAAAACTGTAATGAAACGCCAACTGCATTTCTGAATAATAAAATACAACTTAAACCCGGCAATTAACAAAGAGCCCCGCTTCAAAATGAGCGGGGTTCTTTATTACAACACAATGTAAGGATTGTCAAAATCATCGTCATTTTTCCGTATCAGCTTTTTAAAAAAAGATTGTAGATGAAGGAGTAACTCTTTCATAGCATTCAATTTTTAAAAGTGAGCAATATTGATGTTGCTTTTTTTGCCCGGGCCGACCTTCGATCAGACCGGGCAAAAAAATCCCGTCTGATGTTACAAACGGGATTTTTATATTTTATACCTGTCTGCGTCAGGCAGGCTTCGTACTTTGTATTTCGTACTTGCTTAGTAGCCCATGCCACCCATATCAGGTGCACCATGTGCATGCGGCTCTTCTTTCTTAGGCTTGTCTGCAATTACACATTCAGTGGTTAACAGCATACCTGCAATTGAAGCTGCATTCTCTAAAGCTACACGGCTCACTTTCGTTGGATCGATAACACCGGCCTTAAAGAGGTTTTCGTATGATTCAGTTCTTGCATTAAAACCGAAATCACCTTTACCTTCTTTAATCTTCTGTACTACGATAGAACCATCAATACCTGCATTGGCAGTAAGTGTACGGATAGGCTCTTCCAGTGCACGGCGGATGATCTGCATACCTGTTTGCTCGTCTTCAATTTGTCCACGAACTTTTGCTTCCAATGCATCCAATGCACGGATGTACGCCACACCACCACCGGGAACGATACCTTCTTCCACAGCAGCACGTGTTGCATGCAAAGCATCATCTACACGGTCTTTCTTTTCTTTCATTTCCACTTCAGTTGCAGCACCTACATAAAGAACAGCTACACCACCGCTCAATTTAGCCAAACGCTCCTGTAATTTTTCTTTATCGTAATCAGAACTTGTTACTTCAATCTGTGCTTTGATCTGGTTGATGCGTGCAGTGATATCAGTTTTCTTTCCTTTACCACCTACAACAGTAGTGTTGTCTTTATCAATAGTTACAGAAGAAGCCTGACCTAAGTAAGTCAAATCAGCATTCTCTAATTTGTAACCCTGCTCTTCGCTGATTACTGTACCTGCAGTGAGGATAGCGATATCCTGCAGCATTTCCTTACGGCGGTCGCCAAAGCCGGGAGCTTTTACAGCAGCCACTTTCAATGTACCACGCAGTTTGTTTACTACGAGTGTTGCAAGTGCTTCACCTTCTAAATCTTCAGCAATGATCAACAAAGGACGGCCGCTTTGAGCTACTTTCTCCAGGATGTGGAGAATATCTTTCATTGCAGAAATCTTCTTGTCATAAATCAGGATGTAAGGATTCTGCAATTCAGCTTCCATTTTTTCGCTGTTGGTAACGAAATAAGGAGAAATATAACCACGATCAAACTGCATACCTTCAACCACATCAACGGTAGTATCAGTACCTTTTGCTTCTTCAACAGTGATTACACCTTCTTTACCTACTTTACCAAAAGCTTCTGCAATCAACTTACCGATGGTTTCATCGTTGTTGGCAGAAATAGTGGCTACCTGCTGAATTTTTTTGCTGTCGCTGCCTACCGTTTGTGATTGGCTTTTCAGGTTTTCTACCACTAAAGAAACCGCTTTGTCAATACCACGTTTCAGATCCATGGGGTTAGCACCTGCAGCTACCATTTTCAAACCTTCGCTGATGATGGCCTGAGCCAATACAGTTGCAGTAGTAGTTCCATCACCTGCAATATCAGCAGTTTTAGAAGCTACTTCTTTCACCATCTGGGCACCCATGTTTTCAATAGGATCTTCCAGTTCAATTTCTTTTGCTACGGTTACACCATCTTTGGTTACAGCAGGTGCACCGAATTTTTTCTCTAACACCACGTTACGGCCTTTAGGACCGAGGGTTACTTTCACAGCGTTGGCCAATACATCTACACCACGCTTCATTTTATTTCTTGCTTCAATATCGAAGAAGATTTGCTTTGCCATATGAAATCGTTTTTAAGTTTTTTGTTTGTTGTTTATGGTTACCGGCTTTGGTAACACTATTTAGCTGCTGTTGCGTCGCACTCTTGTACGTCTTTAACTCTATTGAGAAAAATACAAACAGCAAGATCTTGTCTTACTCCCCTTTAGGGGCCGAGGGTTACACAATCGCTAAAATATCGCTCTCACGCATAATGAGCAGATCATCGCCTTCAATGCTGATTTCTGTGCCGGCGTACTTACCGTATAAAACCGTATCGCCTACTTTTACCGTTACAGGCTCATCTTTTTTACCGGGGCCGGCAGCCACTACGGTACCACGCTGGGGTTTTTCTTTTGCGGTGTCGGGGATAATGATTCCACCGGCGGTTTTTTCTTCAGCCGGTGCAGGCTTCACAATTACCCTGTCGTGTAAAGGGGTAACACTTACCTTCTTTGCCATAGTTATACTTTTTTGGTTTTGAAATGAAAGATTGTCAAAAATTCCCGTTCAATCGGGCAGGCGAAGGTAAGCGAATACAGTGCCGATGCGGCGAAATGGGAAAAAATTTCAGGAATAGATAAAAATAGGGTAATTCATGGCCCAAACTGTCAGGTAGTAATTGTCAAATTTTCGGTAGACTGCTTATTGCAGTTCTCTCAACCAGTAAAAAAAATGGAGCAGGTCCTTCTCCTTTTTGGCATTAAAGCTGTTTTTCTGAAACCAGTCTTGTATCTGCTCTTTCCGGGCCGGGAAGGAGGTAATAACCTGCGCTTTAAAATCACCCGGAGTTACCTTTACCCAAACACTGTCAGCACCGGGAAAATAATATTCTAAGTAGGGTACAAAACTTTTTTTACCGGCAGGGTTGTTATACTCATATTCATACTCAATTTTACGGCGGTGGTATTTTACCAACGGCGCCTTACCATCACTCAGCAGTTGAAAATAAACTACATAACGTCTGCCCTCAAAATCGAAGAAACCGGGTACAAATTCTAATGCAGGTCCTTCCTCCCCGTCTTCAAATACAATTCCTTTAATACTGTTGGCATCAAGCGTTTTGTATTCTACTTTTCCTTCGGCATCAGTAACCTTCCAAAGCATTTGCTGGTAGGATATGAGATAAATGATTTCCTGATCCTTTAAGTCCAGCCCGTTTTTTAAACGGATAGATGCCTTTTTCCATTCCTGGTTGTAAAAAGCAGAACCATTTATGTTGTTAAGCGGCGCAAAACCTGATTTTTCATAGAAGTTATAAATCACATCTTCCACTACAAATTTATAGATGGAATTTTGCCAGTCGCCGGGGGCAAAACGATGCTGAATAAAATTAGGATCAGCTTTGGTTAAAGGATTCCCCTTTACTAAAACAGTTTGTGCTGATGCATTACTGAGCATCAGCACAAACTGTATCTGAAATAAAAAGCGGAGGTGTTTCATACTGATAAATGCTTACAGCGTGTTGAAATAGTTAATGGCTTCTATCCATCCTGCCTCAGATTTTGCCGAAAGATTATTCTTCTCCATGTAAGCATTTACCTCCTGCCATTTGGCACCAATGATTTCTTCAAGATTTTTTTTGTTAAGACTTACTGACTGAGAGTTGCCGTTTTGCACAATGTAATAAGTATTGCGGTCTTCAATTATTTTACGATCGGCCATATTATAACCCGTTGTTGTTACCAGGTTCTTTTTCTGATGCATATAAAAACTGATTTTACCTTCTGCCAGGGCCAGTACATATTTGGGAGGTAATGAGCCGGCAACAGAGTTTGATTTTACAAACTTTGCCACCCCACCGTTTTTAGAGCCGGTGTTAAGTGTAAACTCCCGGATTTCTTCAGCAAATACAAACGTGGAATCATTGATAAGGAACACTACTTCATTGCGGAAGGCATCAAACTTCAATGTCATATTCGTATAATGAATTCCATTGGCTGTTTTAATACTACCGGCACTCCATTTACTGCTGAAGAAAGTATTACCCTCAATATCACTGTTATTGCCATAATAAGGCCTGTTGTTAAGAGGGTCTGAAATAAACGTTGAGGAAGCACTGGAAGAAGGCCCGGAAACTGAGCCGATTTGCGCACGGGACTGAAAAAAAAGTACGAATAAACAAACAGAACTGATGAGGTATTTCATTTGATTCATTTTTGATAAAAATACTATGGTTTTAAGTTGTTAAATGACAAATAATTCAAAAAATTTGTTGCAGAAACGAAACACTTTTTTCCGGAAACACTATAAAAAAGCAGATTATACAGGTGGAAGCTGCTGTAATAAAACCGGTGGTTGTAAAACAACTTTGTAAAGTTTCTTTTTATACCGATAATGTATGATTGCATTTTCCGGAGACTGTTGGATATACAAACCCGTTGCTTCAAACTGAAGTTGATATAAATGATGCCCTTCGGCTACTTTCATTACAACCGGATCTCCTTTTTCATTAAAGCCTACTTCAAAGATTCCTGTAGTTATCAGTTGCGGAATAACACGATACTGCTTTCCGTTAATAACAGCACTATCCCATTTTAAATCATTTCTTGTTGCTTCCACATACACAACCAGCAAGGTATCATTCATGCCGGCATCTGTATCTGTTACCGGGAGTTTTACAGTACCGCTTTTTTTCTCTATATAAAAACTGTGCAGTTTTTTTACAAATGATTGTTGAGTACGGCAGCCGTAAGGAACTACAACCGCCGCACTCAACAAAAAAATTGTTATACTATTAACTATTCTGCAGATCAATTCTTCACCAGTTTAAATGTTTGGGTTTTATTTCCTGCATCCAGGCGAAGGAAATAAGAACCGGGCAGAATATACAAATGCTCCATACTGAGCGAAATATTTCCATTAACAGTTCCGGGATCCCAACGTTTGATAACGGCACCGTTTGCGTTATAAAGTACTGCCACTACTTTTTTACGCTCCTCATTACTGATGTACAAAGGAATCTGATTACTTACAGGATTTAGCAGCAAACGGGCAAACTGTTCACGAATTCTGTCAATATCAAACAAAGAAGTAGTGACTCCTTCTGTTAAGAAATACTTTGCATTTGGCAAAGATGGTACCGTAGCAGTAAACAGATAATCAGAACCATACGGAACCTGCAACGTAAGATATTTGAAAGTGTTAGAACTGTTTGCAGCACCCAAGGTAGCAGCAGTGGTAGCAGTAATCTGCAGGGTACCTGCTGTTTTACCAGCCAGTTCATCGGCAGTTATATAAAAACCCAGTGAGTAATTGGTTCCGGGATTAGATGCAGTTGTAATTTCAAACACCTTCTGCGAACGGTTTCCATTGAGAAAACTCTGCCATACATTTCCTGCTTCAACAATCGTTGTTGTAACACATCCTAAAGGCGCTGCTGCATTTTGAATACTATTCATCACTCGTCCGCCTACAGGATTGTAAAAATAAAATGTGCCATTTGTACGAACCTCTGTTGCGGCTGCAGCATTCACCGTAGTTTCTACGAGTGTGGTGCCGCTTACAGGCGCCAGATCGTTATCACCAATATAAAAAGTATAAGAAGTGCTGGTAGTTGATGGCACTGCGGTAGTACCTCCACCTATTGAGTAAGTTAGTGTAAACGACTCCTGGTTCTCCAGTTCTGCATCATCATATACACGGATGGTAATGGTACGGTCTATATCCTGACCGTTTGGAAATGTAAGTTGCTTGGAAGGGCTGGTAAAGTTTCCATTGGTAGTAATATCATAATCCACTCCTTCAGTTGCATTACCTGATGCTATATTAATAGTAACAACGGCATCTCCGGTTGGTGCAGCATCAATCAGCATAGGCAAGGTATAATCCCTGTAACTCCTGCAGCCAACAGTGGTAAAGGAGCTTTCTGTATTTATTTTACTGTAATTGTAAGAAGAACCAAAACGAACAAAAGGTGCAGAAGCAGGAGCCTGTGTTGTCCAGAAACCACGGCCATGTGTGGCTGCAAGAATAGTTCCATCGCTGATGCGGTATTGCAGCATATTGGTTTTTACATTAGGGAATGTGCTGTTCTGTACCCAGTTGGTGCTGCTGCCGTTGAGTTGGTCGGTTTCAAAAATTCCCATCTCAGTAGCTATGATGGCTTTGTTATTATTCTCCGGGTAGAACATTGCCCAGCGAACCGGCACATCTGGCAGATTACCGTTTACATTGCTCCAACTGGTACCCCCGTTTGTACTTATCCAAACATGCGGCAAACCATAGTTAGAATAAGTAGCAATTAAGAAATTATCGCTGGTACCCGTATTAACACAGGAAACAATATTTCCATTTGTTTGAGGCATTGCTGCATCAGTAATGTTAACAGCGTTGGGCGTATTAAGATGTGCATCATCCACCCTTAATACAGCGCCACCTGCTGTGCCCATATAAACACGGTTAGTAGTAAAAGGCGACACTTTAAAACTGCGGATGCTGTTAGGGGTAACTGCAGAAATGGTTACAGTATTAAATGTACTTCCTGTTTGAGCATTTTCCCATCTTACATAGGTGCCGGAATTTCCGCTGCAGTACATACGATTATTGATATCATCATAATCCGTTGGATTAATGAACTGACCAACGGTTGTAGAAAATGTTACAGAAGACCAGTTAACGCCGCTGTTTGTACTTCTGCGGTAGCTGCTGCGGGTGGTAGCAGAAAATTGAAACTGGGGTTCATCCTCATCAATATGTGTATAGCCACCATCACCTCCATGTACTTCTATACTACCTCCTATACCGGTTGTGGCGGTAACGGTATGAGAACCGTTATCCTGCGTTCCTCCCAGGTAAAAATTATTGGTTGGGTGTAAGGCACAGGAATAAAACTGTAATGTTCGGATGCCCACATTTCTATCTGAATAGCTTACACCATTGTTGTTAGAATAAAAGATACCTCCATCTGTTGACAACAATACCTGCGTGCCATTCCAGAATACTCCGTGATGATCTGCGTGCACATAATTAAGCACGGTGCCTACCCATCTTGTTATCTGTGTCCAGGTAGAACCCCCATCTGTCGTTCTGTAAAAATTCAACCCTCCGGCTACACAGTTATCAGGATTATTTGGATCAATGCCGATTGCCAGGTTATACCAGCCCTGTCCCGGGTTAATAGTTGGTTCGGTTCCAGTGCTGGGCACTAAAGTGGACAAATCGAAAATTGACTCGGTTTGTCCATTTTCATTTTGGCTGAAACCCTTACCCAGGCTGTATATTAGCCGAACAGCTTCATTGAGTCGAGCGGTTCGATATTGAAATCCGTCAAAAACGAGTTTTTCGGGGAATATCGAACCGATAATCTCTCTCTTTGCTTTATTATCAGCCTTTTCGTATAATTTATCTAAGGATGTTAATGTTGCTAAAGCCTTATTGAGCAAGGGTTCTATGCTTTTGCCTTCCTGCGACAATTCTATCAGTTTTGATTCAAGCCCGGTTATTTTCTTTTCATAATCGGATTTTATTGACCTGTATTCTGACGGCTCAATCTCGTTTGCCAAAAGTAATTTG
Organism: Lacibacter sp. MH-610; assembly: GCF_045780045.1. Classification (NCBI taxonomy): domain Bacteria; kingdom Pseudomonadati; phylum Bacteroidota; class Chitinophagia; order Chitinophagales; family Chitinophagaceae; genus Lacibacter; species Lacibacter sp. MH-610. The sequence continues at coordinate 1,616,564 of NZ_CP116002.1, read as the reverse complement.
CGGGCATTTGTAAGCTCTGTATTGGCTTTTTCCAAAGCATCCTTTACTTGCCTTAGGTCGTCCCGCTGTGACTTTGTTTGGGCTTTAAATTCTTCCTGTAAAACCACTTTATAAACTTCAGTCATACCGGCTTTAGGAACTAATTTTTTAAGCTCACTTGAAAATAATTGATTTGCATTTTCAGCCTTGAACCTGGCTCCACATGACGACACACAATGGTAATAATAGTAACGTCCATTTCTTCCCTTGGAAGCACTGCCTGTAAGTAACTTGCCGCACTTTGGACAAATGAGATAGCCCCTTAGTTGAAGTTCATCCATACTTCCAACTTTTGCCCTGTAAGTTCTTTTCTTGCCATTCAAATAATCCTGCACATCGTAAAAAAGTGCTTCTGAAATTATTGGCTGATGCAAACCTTGTACATGCCTTGATTCCTCTTCTTTATATCCTGAAAGATAAATGCGGCCGCAATAGACAGGGTTACGTAAAAGATTCCAGAAATTAGAGCGGCAGGTTTTTATCCCTTTTTGAAATGCTTGCTTCATTATTTGCTCAATATTCAACTGACCTTCGGCAAGAGTTTCAAAAACCCACTTCATAATACTTGCTTCTGGTTCTACAGGAGCAATGTATTTTTTACCATCCTCTGTTATTTTATTTGCATAGCCGACAGGTGCAACTCCCATCCATCTGCCTTCTTTCTTTGCCTTTCTCATTCCAAGTAAAACATTCAACGCCCTGCGGTCGTTCTCAACTTCCGGTGCTGCTAAATAAAATGCCAGCATCAATTTATTTTCGGGTACTGCTAAATCTAATGGCTGTTCAATTGCCTGTGGTTCTACACCCAGCTTGCGAAGAATATTTATCATTTGATAAGCATCACCAGCGTTGCGGCTAAATCTATCCCATTTAGAAAATAAAACAAAATCAACTGCATTTTTCTTCCTCTTTAAATCAAACAACAAAGCATTCCACTTAGGACGGTTAAACGTCTTTGCAGAATGGTCTTCAAAAATTACCTGCCTAACTTTTATCTGGTTGTTTTCGCAATACTTCCTTAAACGTTCCTCCTGGTCCCGTTGTGAGTAGCCTTTGTCAGCCTGCTCATCTGTACTCACCCGTATGTATAAATCTGCTGTCATGTGCCTCTGTTTTGCGTTAATGATAACTTAGCAAATTTAAACATAAAGTCCAGTATCAGGACAGCCTGCTCCAATGAGATATTCACATTATGCCTCTTTAAAATTTCAATTACCTGTTCCGGTTTCACACCTGCCATATCACACCTCCTCTTATTGAAATTGGTTTATTATTATGTTTTCATTTCTATATTTTTCAAGTGAATTACACTTGCCTCAAACTGATTGGAACAAGGTTCATAAATTATATAACCATATTCCTGTAGCTGATTTATACATTTGTTGTAGGTCTGCCGGGCATTTATTTTGGCGGCCTTCATAATTAAAGCTCTCTCGATTTTCACTGGATTATTTCCACCAGTAACATTCCATTGCTGCAGTAGCGCCATGTAAATGCTGATATGCGAAGCGCCGATACGGGTATCGGCGGCTATAGCAGAATAAAAGCCTGTTAGTGGTGGAAAGATGTCCATACTGTTTAATCCTGGTTAACTCTGTTTCGTTTTCCTCTGCCGGCAATTCGCTTTTTTTTCAGTAGTCCGCTACTTGAGGTACCATTAGATTCTTCTGGAATTGATTCATCACCACTATCAGATTGCTTTTTTTTAAGCTGCAACTGTTTTTCCATGTATTTGTTTTGCAGAAAGCGGTAGGCTTCATCTGTTGTTATACCACCACCATCTTCAGAAATATAAAACCGCTGGTTAACATCTGCTTTATTCTTAACAAGTGGGATTGAGCCAACTATTTCCTGATGCAACGTACCCGCCCAAAACTTTTGTTTCAATGTAGATGCAATAATTTTTCCCGGTTCTGATTTTTCAAGTATGGAAAGGCTTTCAATTATACCTGAAATTCTCGATTCTGTTTCCCATGTTGATTTGTCTTCAGCGTTCCATGATTTTTTATCATCAAGGCTGAATGCTTTTTTCCAGTCAATAGCCACCATCTGTTTTTCTAATTCTGCAGGGTTTACTCCATCAACAGGCAAGGCTAAACCCCCGTTTGCTTTTTGCAGCGTTACATCATAGTATTGCAGCAGATAGTTATCAGTTTTTTGTAACAGTTCAAAATACAAACTGAAAAGCATTACATCTTTTTCTTTAATCACTCTTTGCAGCAGATAAAAATTAGCAGGTTTAAAACAGATTCGTTTTAACAGCAAGCTACCTGCATCGTGAAAGCCAAGCACCTCTAACTGCCTACTCAGTTCCGATATATTCTGGATATTCATTGCGCAACATTTGATAATTATTAAAATGGTTTAGGGATGCACTATGACACCCCCAAACCTTTGCCTTTACTTTCCCTTTTTTTAGGCAGCAGGCTCTGTCCATTCTTTTTCTCCAGCTTTTCCTTTTCAGCCTTCGGCTCCTGTTTCAACTCTTTTTTTTTATCATTTTCCTGGCCTGCCTTTACTTCTTTGCTGCCTTTATCAATGCCGGATTTGTATTGCTCCAGCGATTCTTTGGCAACCATCTTCATATTTGAATCGTACATCGTAACTTTTTTATACTGTGGGTCAGCCTCCATAAACATCTTATGGCTGCTACCGTCTTTTTCAATAGTTACCGATTGTACATTTCCTTTTTCCAATGATTGCATCAGCGCCTTTGCTTTTTCAGGGTCGTTCAATTCTGCTACTGCAAATTTTTCCACGGCAGCTTTCAAATCATAGCCATAGTTTTCATGGAACTGCTTTACTTCAAAATTGTTGTTCTTGTCTTTGTTTTCAAAGTCAAGCTGTATCCAGGCTTTATATGGCTGGCCTTCTTTGGTGGTAAGGTCTTTGTGAACAGCCCGGCCATCCAGCAGGTTGTAGGCTTCTTTTGCTGTTACACCTTTCCCTTTGTTCAGGTAAAATGTTTGCTCATTTTTCTCGCCATTGCTTTTTTCTAATGAAGCATTGTAGTTGTTGAAAAAGTACATGTCCGTAGAATCGGACTTTCGGAAATTGAGTGTGGCCTCAAATGGTTTCTTGTTAATTTCTGCTTTGAAGTGCAATTGAAATTCTCCCTTGCCTTCACCCATGTTTCTTTCCAACTCTGCTTTAAGTGTTTCACCAAAGCCCATGTATTTGATGTTGTCTTTCAAATACTGAAGATTTTCATTGTTCATAAAATTTGTTTTTAATTGTTTATCGAATAATGATAATTGCTGTGATTCAAAATGGTCTATTAATGCGTCTGTAAAATCATTGCCATCTTTATTAAATAATCCATTTGCATCAGGGTCAAGATTTAGCTGGCGATGAAGTTGTTCCCCGTATGGAATTTGATTCAAAATATCTTTTACTGAATTGAAATGAAGTACAGCGAACCTGTCACGGTCACTTATATTGTTTTCTGCAAATTCAACAGCTTCATCCCTTGTTTTGAAAAAATGTACATCTCTCTCATCTATAAAATAAAGGCTGTTGTTATAGGCCATGTACTTTTCGCCTTTCGATAATGCAATAGTTACCAGGTCGAGTACTTCATCTGCTATGGGATGTTCTGTTATCATTTCAAATCGGGCAATACCTTTGACTTCATTATAGCCTTATTATTTACTCTTAACAGAAAATGCCTGCCTCCGTTCTTCTCGGTTATTTGAACGACCAAATACTTTTTGTCAGGTATGGTGAATTTTTCCAGCGCCACAACAAAAACTGAATAGTTGTTCCCTTTAATCTTACTGTGATTACCCGTGATGTAAACAGGCTTTTGTTCCACTTCCTGCACTGCCGTTCTTTTACTTCTTTTTTTGTCTTTAATAAAAAATCGAAGCAGGTCCACATCGTAATCAACTGTGCCATCATTATTGATGTATAGATGATAGTAAATGATATTATCTTTAATGTAAATTCCCTTAATGCCTGCCTGCATGTTGTATTTCTTATCTTTTATTTTTTTTATAGTCCTTTCATTGTCCAATATCATATTGGCATAAGAACTGATAGTAGCTGTCCTGTTTACTGGTAGATAAAGTACCCATACGGCAGGTTTACTGTCATAATTAACTGTAAAAGCATATACGCTGCCATCATCCGTTACCACACTGAGATTTGTTTCTGTAAAATCTTTTGCGGCTGCTTTCACTAATAATATTTCAGGTGCTTCTTTTACCTGCTGCGCCAGTACAGAGCTTGTACCCCTGTCAACATGCTTAATGGCGAAAGGAAATACAAGGCTTGTTGTTTTGTCAGTTGTAATATTCAACTTTGTTTGTGCATGACTAAACATTACTATAAGGCACCCACAAATCATACTCACTATTGTTTTCATTGCTTTACTATTTTATGTTCATTAATCGGTTTCAGTATTTTTATCTTTCAGCAGAACTTTATATCCTTCTTTAATCATCACTTTAACCTGTTTCACTTTACGGGTTAGTAATTGCTTTGCAGTATTAATGCCTGCTGCTGCGGCCTGAGCTTTTAACGATGGGTCAAGTGTGGTAAGCTCCATTAACTGTAAACTGTTATCTGCGGAATTTTTTGCTACATCCCGGCTGATAGAACCAGGAATGTAAATGCCAGTTAAACCATCCAAATCGTAGAGTTCTATTTTTACAGGGAATAGTTGATTTTTATAACGGATGGAGTTTATTTCTGCTTCCAGCCGCTCATTGTTTAATGATGCAATTCCGTTAACAGGAGTTCCTTTCGGGATGAGTACACCATTTATAAAAACATCTGTAGAAAGCCGTAACTGAATAACAGCACCGTTTACTAATGACTGATTACTGTGCACCACAGCTTCAATTGCAAATCCCTCATTAGTTTCTTCACTCTCTTTTGTTACTCCGTAGAATTGATTGCTGGTGTTTAGTTTTTTCTTTATCGTATCAATCAGCGTTACATTCGCCAGTTTGGGTGAAGTGGTTACAGCAAATACCACCTGCTTATGTTGCAAAGATTTTTCTCTGAGTTTATCCTTTACCCGTTGCGGATGCTGTATGTCTAATATTCTCTCCAAAGTTCCGTTGAGCTGCTGCATTTCAGGGTCGCCGGTATTGGTTTTATCCATAGTTAACATCATGTTTTCAAGTCTGTCCACTTCGTTAGAAAATTCATCACCCTGATTGGGCAATGAACTTTCTTCAACATTTGTGTTTTCAGTTTCAGGTTGTTTATTGATTTCCTTTTGTAATAATGCTAATTTTTGCAGCAACTTTTGTTCAGGGTTATTTTCAGCTATTTCATAAGGTGATGAATTGAGACGCTGATTATATTTTGAAGCCGAGTTTTGAGTAAGCAATTCCAATTCATTCACTGGTATGTAACCCGTATCTTGTTTTTGCTGGTAATACGGGTCAGTCCGCATCCATTCTTCCAACTTTGCCGAATCTTTATCAGCCTTATCATAAAAACTAAGTTTATCAGTAAGGTTTTCATCTTTCATTTTAGCATCGGGAAGGTTAAGGTTTAATCCTTTTTGTTCGTTTGCAAGAACAGGTTCATTACCTTTTCCTCCACCTAATGCCCAAAACGCCATTGTGAGAAATGGTATTACCAGCAGCGGTAACACCAGCATCATTTTTCTTTTCCGCAGGAAGGCCTGCGACCTTTGCACACTGCTCATACACTTCATTTTTGTTTTTGTGATAAATAGATTTGTTCCAGCACCTGCACACTATCCATCAAACCCGGCCGGGCTTGCAGAATGCTGTCGTATTCATTCGTTCTGTTCAATTTTAAACTATCCATGTATTTTCTAAAATCCTGTATTTGTAAATAAGTTTGTTCATCTATAGTTGCCTCCGGCATTATGGTTTCATCTCCCGATTTATTAAAGTGCTTTGGAATATCCATTTGCTGTATCTCTAAAGCTTTCTGCTTTCTTTCAGGACTGAAAACACTGTTTACAATAAGATAAATACTGTAGCCACCTGCAGAAACGCAGAAAAATATCAGTAGTAGTTTTAATCGTTTAAAATCTGTGTTCATAAATATCCTGTTCATATTATCTGCAAATAGTTGTTGTGCTTTAATGCCGACACCGGCAATTTTGCCGGCCACTTTATCAGATACGGTAGTTTTATCATCTGACTGAACCTCTTTCTTTTTCTTCTTGAACAACCACATACTACCTGTTTTGAATGTTGATGTCAGTATTCTCCAACGTCCGCCATTTTTCAATTAAAAAGCCATGTGAATTATTATCACTACGGGAAACATTTCTCAGGTATCCTTCGGTAATCAGATTCCTGGTTACAATGGTGGTGGGCCGAATAATTTTCTGTTCCCCTTTATACCTGAAATAAAACGGATACACATCTGTATTAATAATGATGCTATCCATTGTGATTTCCTGACTGATGTTGCCCGATATGAGGTTTGAATAATACCCATTCTCTTTCAGGTTATCGTATTGTTGTTTTGCCGAATTGTCTGCCAGGTATAATGCTTTTGTAATGTTGGCCTGAATAACTTTATCATCAGGGTCAAGAGAAAAGAAGAAATGATGAAACATTTTTACATGGTCTTTTGCTTCCACTGGAATATTATCTTTCCTGTCGGCTGCATAGGCTTCTAATGCCTTTCCATTTGCCAGTATAAAAACCTTGTTCTGAGATTGAGACGATAACTGATAGCTTTTGTAAGCAATAAAAAGGGATATGATAACACAGGCAGCTAAGAACGCCACACTGAATAGCCGGATATACCTGAAAGTGGTGTCTATATTTTTTGTTTTCTGAAACATTGCTCACATTTTTCCAAACTCACAATTGTATATTCTGCAATTACTTTACCAAGAAGGGGAATTATATGGTAAGTGAGGTAGGGCTAACTGGTGCGTAAACACTTGCTAAATGAATATTCTTAACTTCATAAATCAAACATTATCGAAATTTTAATGAAAACTGAACCAATCACTATACGACAGATTTCGAAGAATCAGTTTAATATTTTTATGCTGTTTACACGGCATCCTGCTGTACAAAATTTTGCAAGGGAGTTAGAATACTATTCAAATGACGACAACTCTATTTTAGGAGTGGTTCTGTTAGATTTATATGACAGGGATTTTAGTTATGTGCTTTTGGTGAGAGATGAAAACAGGCAATTCAGAGAGTTTGACACCAAAGTAAGTTTTTCCAGTAAAGCTGAAGCTGTAGATATGCTGAGCAATTCCATAAAGTGGCATACAGCACAGAATCTTAAATCTGTTGTGCATAACCTGCCCGAAAGAGGACTTGATTTATTTAACATTGTAGTGAATCAAGAAAAAATTCATCCCTATTTTACAAGACTTAATGAGGATACTCAATTTATCCCTTCAAAGAGAGCTATCATAGAAATTGCCAACCACCTTTCGGATATTGACGGCAATTTTATTGAACAGTTTCAGTCAATAAATGGGTTTGATGCCAGACTTTGGGAAATTTATTTGTTTGCCTCGCTAACTGAGCAAGAGTTTTTAATCAATAGAAAGCATGACAGGCCTGATTTTATTATTCAAAAGTATGATATTGAAGTTGGAGTTGAAGCTGTTACATTGGGAAGAGATAAAAACAATCCACCAACATATTTGCCTAATGAAGAAAAATTAACGAGGCCAGCAGATATTCTGATAAAAATTCAAAATGAAATACCACTTAGATATGGCAGTACGCTTTTTTCAAAATTGAGTAAAAAATATTGGGAATTATCACATTTAAAAGACAAGCCTTTCTTATTGGCTGTGGCTGACTTTCATGATGATTTTTCAATGACCTGGTCATACATTTCTTTGGTCGAATATCTATATGGACAGAGGGAGGAATTAATTGTTTTGGAGGATGGCTCCGCTTTTACCAAGACTGAAAAGATAACACACTATACTAAACTTACAGGCGCAAGAATAAATTCAGGATTCTTTTTTGAGCCTGATTGTGAAAACATAAGCGGTGTACTATTTAGCACGACAGGAACGATTGCAAAGTTTACGAGGATGGGCATCCAGGCAGGATTTTCATCCAGCAAACAAAAAGTATTGAGAGTTGGCGACCGGTATGACCACAATTCTAATTCATTTACCCCAATATCATTTTCATATATGGTTGATGAAAACTGCACTGAAACATGGAGTGAAGGGTTAAATTTATTTCATAATCCCAATGCTAAATATCCCATTGATATGGATTTATTTCCAAACATTGCTCATCATAAACTTAAGGGAGAGCAACTGATAAGTTGGACTCCTGATTTCCATCCTTTCTCATCAATTAATATTAATACGATAGTAAAGTAAAAAACTATTTAGGGGCACTGAATTATAAAAATTAATTGAATATCAACATATTAATCTAACATTTGCATGAAATTTAAATGAAAAAACTGTTATTTACCAAAAATTATTGTACTTTTGTTCAGTAAATAAAAAGTATATGAGCAGGTTACAGCAATTAAAAAGGCAATTAAAGCCGGGTGAGGTTTATCGCCGTACAGAGCTGGCCAATTGGTCTAAATCGGTTGACCGGCACCTGGATGAATTGGTGCAGGAAGGGACATTACAAAAATTGTCTCAGGGGTTATACTATTACCCAAAAGAAAGTGCTTTTGGCAAAACACCACCGGATGAAAATATGCTGGTAGAAAGTTTTTTGAAAGACCATCGCTTTTTGCTTACCACTCCTAATGTATATAATAGCCTGGGTGTGGGCACCACCCAATTGTATAATGTAAGAACGGTGTATAATCATAAACGGCACGGAGAGTTTAAGCTGGGTAATAAAACATTTCAGTTTAAGATAAAACCGCACTTTCCTAAAAAATTAACACCCGAATTTTTATTGGTTGATTTAGTAAATAATCTTGAATCACTGGCAGAGGATAGCAGCGAAGTATTGAAGAAAGTGGCTGACAAAGTTGAAGTGATGGATAAGAAAAAGCTGAAACATTCAGTAGTGGAATATGGCAGTGTAAAGGCAAAGAAATTATTTGCTCCCTTACTACAACCTCATACGCTTTAATATGGCTGACGGCTACCTGCATAATCATAAAGACTTTTCAGACCTGCTGAATATACTGGCTGATAAAAATAACATCCTGCCAGGGCTTATTGAAAAGGATTACTGGATTATGCATGTACTGTATGGACTAAAGAAACAAGGATTGGATTTTGAACTGAAAGGCGGAACATCTTTATCAAAAGGCTATAAAATTATAGACCGGTTTTCTGAGGATATTGATATCCATATAAAACCACCTGCAGAGTTAGGGGTGGAAGAAAACCCTGCCAAAACAAAACCCAATCATATTGAATCAAGAAAGAAATACTATGACTGGCTTGCGGAAAATATAAAGATTGAAGGTATTGTCTCTGTAAAAAGAGACACTGCGTTTGATGATGAAGCATACTATCGGAGCGGCGGGATCCGGCTTTTGTATGAAAGTAAAACTGAAAGTATAGAGGGTGTGAAAGAAGGAATTTTGCTGGAAGCAGGTTTTGATACCGTAACTCCTAATAACAACCTTACAATAAGCTCCTGGGCCTATGACGAAGCTGCTGCTAATGGCAGTATAAAAATTAATGATAACCGGGCGGTGGACATTACCTGCTACCACCCCGGTTATACTTTTGTAGAGAAGTTGCAAACTATTGCAACAAAATTTCGTCAGGAGCAGGAAGACAAAACGGAAAGGCCCAATTACATGCGGCAGTACTATGATATAGCCTGCCTGTTAAAGAATGAACTGGTGCAGCAATTTATAGACACTGATGAATACAAAGCCCATAAAAAGAAAAGGTTTCCTGCAAAGGATTTTGCTATACCGGTTACAGAAAACCAGGCTTTTCTTTTATCAGATGCTGCACTACGGGACGCATTTAAGAAAAGATATGAAAAAACAAACAAGCTTTACTACAAAGGCCAGATACCTTTTGATGAAATAATGAATATCATTCAAACAAATATTGGGAAGTTGTAGTTATGTTTTCCCACTCAATTTATCCTTCATATAATTACTTCCGCCACCACTATTGCCTTCTTTAAAATATCCTTGTGATGCACCTGCATCAGCCATACTGTTACTCATTTTGTTGTAAGCTCCACCCATTGCATCTCTTACCATAGAAGTGCCACCCGCTACAACAGTACGGCTGGATGTACTCATCATATTTGTTACTTTATAAAGTAATGTATTGCCGCCACCGGCATGTATAATATAATTGGCAACCGACGGCACAGTGAAGTAACCAATGATACCGATAATCATAAAAATTAAGTATGCAGTATCTGTGGTACTAAAAAAAGTATCGCCATTGGTTGCTATCTGTTGCAAATCTTCCTTTAGCATATTTTCCTGAATTTTTCCCATGATGCCACCGAAGATGTTAGCAACAGGCAGCCATAGAAAAATATTTAAGTAACGGGCTATCCAAACAGTAAGTGTATGCTGAAAGCCATCGAACACAGCAATGCCAAAGACCAATGGCCCCAAGATAGCTAACACAATTAAATAAAACGTTCGGATGGTATTGATGCAAAGAGCTGCGGCCTCAAAGAGAACTTTTAGCACTTCGGCCATCCACTGCTTAATTGAATTTCGGAAGTTGTAAGAAAACTTTGCGAAGGCGAATTTAATGTCATTGCCAATACTCTTCAGCCAGCCTTCTTTTTTGTCAGCATAATGATATTTGTACCATTTATCCCGGTCGCCGGAACCATTGGGCCCTACATACATTTGCCAGTAAGCTGTTTTCTTTATAGCTTCTTCTTTCATCTCCAGCAGTTTTGCCACAGCTTTATCTGAGTCAGTTACCATTGCTGCTGTAGCAGTAACCGTTGGCTTCATAACACCATTAATCATAGCAATTACAGATGGAAATATCAACACAGCAAAACCTAACACAAATGGACGAAACAGCGGATAAAAATCCACTGGCTCTGCTCTTGCAATATGTCCCCACACTCTTGAAGCAATATACCATGTGGCAGCAAAGCCGGCAATACCTCGACCTACGCCAATGAGCCTGCTACAGAGTGGCATCATATCATCATACAACTTCTCCAGCACTTCATGCAGGCTGCGGATTCTGTTAGCCATGCCCTGAGCTTCTGCTAAATGAGGAATCAGCAATACTACAATTGCTATACAAACAACTCTTACACACATTTTCATACTCACTTCTTTTTGGAATGGAATCTCTATTTTGTCAGCCCATATAATCTGCGGCTCATTTCAATTTCTGCTTTTTCTGCTTTACGTTGCAGTGAAAGCAAATTGCTGTTATTGGTAAATTCTTTAAGGAAGGAATACTGTTCTTCCACCGTCAGATAAATTTTATCAATAGCCTGCAACCGTTCATCATCACTCATACGCAGCTTTCCTGAAGTAATGACCATAGACAATTCATCCAGGGCTTTTAAACTCTCATTAAACAGGTTGCCATACACCTTGCCGAGATAATCAATTTCGTCAATAGTAAACTGCTTTTCTTCTTTAAACCGGTTATACGCCAATTTATATTCTTTAGCTATCCGAAGTTGATAACTGATGATGTCAGCAATACGTTTATACTTTTTAACTGCGGGGCTTACCTGCATTAAACCATCTAAGAAAGTTTTATGGATGTTGAAATTTCCTTCGGATATGTTTTTAACAGCAGTATATCCTTTATTCAGTAGTTTATACCCATCATACATATTTTGTAAAATCTTTTTAAACTGTGCCAGCTTTTCTATGTTAAGCAACAGTTGTTGTACTTCTTCGCTTTGTGCTTTTAGTTGAAAACTCATACTGCACATAATCAAAATCACAATTAGCTTTTTCATTTTATTCCATTTATAAGTTTAGAACGATTGATTTCCATCTGCTCTCCCAAACGTTGTACAGCCAGCAAACCCATATCTTCACTAAAGGAGCAGGCAAAGGAATATTTATCCTGTGCATCAGCATATAACCTGTCAATTCGTTTCAGTCTTTCATCATCTTTCATTTCTAATTTACCCGATGTTGTTACCAGAATTAATTCTTCTGCCGTTTTCATGCATTCGTCCAAAAGATTATCAAATACCATTTTGCAATAGTCCAACTCCGCTTCAGTAAATTGTTTTGTTTCCCTGATTTGCTGAATAGTGATTTTTGTCTGTTTGATGATTTTTACCTGGTAAGCAATGATATCCGCCACCTTTGCATACCGGCGTATGGCAGGGTTTACATTTTTGAGCCTGTTAAAGAAGTCCCGGTGCAGGTTAAAGTCTCCATTTTTAATGTTTCGGATGGTATTAACTCCACCGCTTACAATATTGTACCCTTTTTTTGCATAGCCGATATAAACCTGTAAGGCTGCAATTTGTTGCAACAGGTATTTCTTTTGTGTAGCTTTTTGATTGAGCCATTCATCTGTGGTTTGGGCACTTGATGAGTGAAAGGCAAACAGACCTACTGTTGCCAATAGCAATATTCTTTTCATACTTCACATTTTCGTTCTTCACAATATTGTTCCAGTTAACGGCTGATACCATATAGCCTTTTCACATACTCAATCTCACCCCGTTCACTGGCCCGTTGGATACTCAACATCTTATTCTGATTATTGAAATCTTTTAAATCAACATACTGTTGCTCCAGGTTATCTGAAACGGTATTAATAATTTCCAACCGTTTAGCATCGCTCATTTGTGTAGCAAAAGCATTCACCACCAAAAACAACTGGTCAATGCTTTTCAGGCTTTCATCCATCATGCCGGAGTAGATATTGTATATATAATCCAGTTCTTCGGTAGTAAAATCTTTATCCTGTTTGAATAAAGCCCAGGCGCCCTTATATTCATTTACCATTTGCACCTGGCGTTCAATAATATCTTTCACCCGGTTATAATAAGCCAGGGCAGCTTTTACTTTCCATAATTCCTGGAAATAGTCATCATAAAGCTTTCGTTGTTTTTCCACCCAGTCTTTAATCTCATTCAACTTCAACTGGCTCATTTTATTTTCCAGTGTTTTTTGGGCATTCTGTAGCCAGATGGTTTTGTTCTGAAGCCGCTGCATTTGCAGGTCAATCGCCTTAATAACTTTTTTTACTGCCGCTTTAATGATGTCCACAATGGGAATTTGTGCCTTGGTTTCCTGTATTGGCAAAAACATACAGCACATACTCAATCCCACTACTGCCAATATCTTTTTCATAACATGCTATTTTATTTTTTTAAACTTATTAGTTCCATCAAACAAAACTTTTTCTTTCACATCAAAAGAATAATGGTCTAAGGTTTCTGCCTCTTCCAGCAATTTGGTTTCGCCATTGTAAATTCCTGATGTTTCTTTCACTTTATATTCCGGCACATTTGCTTCACCTTCTACCTGCCGGATATAGTGCCATCGGTTTTGAATTTTGAATTCTTTTGCTGCTGGATTTTGAAGAGAAATGACAAGGGTGTCAAACTCTTTTCCAAATTCATTTTGCCCGGCTCTTACATAGGTGCCGGGTATAAATTCCATGATTTCATCTTTGCCGCTGGTATTGCAGCCGGCGATAATTAATGTTGCTGAAAGGATAAGAAATACTGTTTTCATACTATCAGTTTTTGGAGTGAATAATCTCGTCGGCTAAAGCCTTAATCCCTTTTTCAATATCCCCACCAAACTTTGCAGCATAAGCCTGTACTTTCACTTTTTCTTTCTCCTCAGTTGTATAAGCCAGGTATTCTTCCGGCGATACTTCTGTACGATAGACTTTGCTCAACACACCACCCAGAGAAATAAAGACCTCTTTATATTTTTTAGTTGGGTCGTTGGCTTTGTTGATAGACAATACCAACGCCTTTTCTTTTTCTGTCAACCCCAGCAATTCCTGTATCTGGTCGAATTTGTTTTGATACTTACTTTGGTCTAATAATATTTTGCAATCACTGTTGTTGATGATTGCCTGTTTTACCACCGGTGACGAAATAATGTCTTCCACTTCCTGCGTTACCACAATGGCTTCACCAAAAAACTTTCTCACCGTTTTAAACAGGTACTTAATATATTCTGCCATTCCTTCTTTAGCAATTGCCTTCCAGGCTTCTTCAATCAGTATCATTTTTCTTATTCCTTTTAGTTTTCTCATCTTAGAAATAAACACTTCCATAATGATGATAGTTACGACCGGGAACAAAATCGGATGGTCTTTGATATTATCCAATTCAAATACGATAAAACGTTGCTGCAACAAGTCCAGGTTTTCCCTTGCGTTCAACAAGTAATCAAACTCCCCGCCTTTATAATATGGCCGCAGCACATACAGAAAGTTGGACACATCAAAGTCTTTATCCTTCACATTATCGCCTTTCAGCACCGCTACAAAATCATCTTTTAAAAATTCATAGAAACTATCAAAGCAGGGAAATAATTCTTTATCGTTCTCTACCTTCCCAAAATATAATTGCAGGGCATTAGAAAGAGCAACATATTCGCTGCGGTTAAAGGTTTCATTATCTTTTTTCCAAAGAGCTAATAACAGTGTTTTAATACTTTCCTTTTTCTCCGTATCAAGTATATCGCCTTCGCCAATATAAAACGGATTAAACTTAATGGGCTTGGTTTCCGAATAGGTGAAGTAGTAGCCGCCAACCAAATCGCACAAACCTTTATAGGAATGGCCCACATCTACCAGCACAATATGTGTGCCTTTTTCGTAGTAGCTCCTTACCATGTGATTGGTAAAGAAAGATTTTCCACTTCCCGAAGGGCCCAAAATGAATTTATTTCTGTTGGTGCAGATGCCTTTATCCATTGGCTCATCCGAAATATCCACATGAATAGGTTTGCCGCTTAGCCGGTCGCCAAGCCGTATGCCAATAGGACTTACAGAGGAACGATAGTTGGTTTCCAAATTGAAAAAACAACAGGCCTGCGGACTGAAAGTGTCGAATGTATCATTCATCGGAAAGTCGGCAGCATTGCCCGGAATACCAGCCCAAAATATTTGCGCTGAACCTTCAGTTTCTAATTTTGGTGTGGCATCCATTTGAGTAAGTGCAGAAGAACATAGGTTTCTGATGTTCTTCAATTCCTCTTTGTTATCTGTCCATGCTAATAAATTAAAATGAGCCTTAACCGGTAACCGCTGCTCACTGATGGCCTCGTTCAAAAAATCATCTGTTGCCTGCTTACTGATTGCATTTTCCCGGCTATATGCAGAAAGTGATTGCAGCCGCAGTCTTTTACTTTCCAGCTTTTGCATCGTTTTTTGTACATCCTCAATAAACACATACTGGTTGTAGATATGATTGCAGGTAAGCAACTGCCCGATGGGTGATGCAAAGCCTACACTGAATTTTGTTTTATCAGTAGAGTATTTGTCGTAGTTAATCCGTGAACCACAAAGAGCAGGTACAAACTCAGCATCAGCCATTGTATAAAGCTGGCAATGGTTCTCACCAATTTTCCATTCGGGTTTAAATTCAATATCTCTTAGCAGAACTGAATCATTGCCTAAGTTGAGATAATGTAGTATAGAATCAGCCAGTGAGTTATTTTCAATTTGCTTCATGCTTATAAAACCACTGTCGGTTAGTATCTTTTGAAACTGTCCAACATGGTTCATAAAATCATGGAAATGTTTTGGCTGTAATGTTTCTTCCGGTACAATCGTTCTTCTTAACAGGCTGCTAAAAATTGATGATGATGTTTTGCGATTATTTGGTTTCTTCGTTAACATGATATAACAGCGATGGTCTAAGTAAGGCCGTTCATTAAAGAACCGGTCACTGCTTCTTGTAAGAAAACTATTGTCTTCCTGTATAAAAGCAGGTTTATACTTTGCTTCGGTAAACCAATCCTGTTTGTGCAACACACTATTAACAGGCAATACTTTTATCGCTTTAATCCAGGCATGATGGAATGCTTCATAATCATCATTACTCATGGTGAACAGTTCTGGCAACTGCACTTCAAATACAACTGTTACATCACCCATTTTAGAAAGGATGGCATTATGCTCAATGGCATATACAGGCAGTATCTCATTTAGATTTTTCATTCAGCAACATCTTTTTCAGTTTCACTTTTGAATAGCTCTTTATCACATCCGGCACAGAACGCCGGGCAATCTTTTTCATCATGCCATGTTCCCCATAAGTGCGGCTTAGTTTATAGATACGCATAAATAAGGCAGTAGTAAGTATAGCAATGAATGGCAGACAAAAGAAGATACCCAGGCCGCTGATATAGAGTATTGCAAATAGTATCAGCAACACCACTAAACCGCCGCCCAGGTACCAGATATATTGAGCTTTGAGCCCTTTGAACTCAATGCTGCGGTTAATGCCTTTGTTGATTTGATAGACGGAGGAGGACATAACTATTTAAAGAACAAATGCAGCAAATAGTTTTCCAAATGCACAATTCATGGAGTAAGAGAGGTAGTACAACCTCATAGCTTTTCTTTATGAGTTTTACTTTTGAATCATGGCTGTTGTTTGTTTCTTTAACAAATCCTATATCTTACCTGTTCATTTCAAATAAAACTGCTGTTACACAATGAAGATTATTGGCAAATTGCTTTCAATATTTAAGAAAGATAGTATGGTAGAGAAGCTTTATAAAATTGGTGCTTACCATGAAGCCGGACATGCGGTATTAGGATTTTACTCAGGATTTGAGGTTAAAAGCATTTCATTAATAACTTCCGACCCTGGCAGCGGTATCACAAGGTTTGATTATGGTGCAGACAATTTATTAATTGCCGGGATTTTAAATGCAAAGAAGGACCCTGCATTTTTTAATTCACTTTCACAACCTGTCAGAGCAAGAACTCCTCAGGCTTGTTTAAAAATATGTAATACACTAATTGCAGGGCCTGTTACAGAAGCTATATATAAATTTGGCATTGACTACATCGGCAATATGGAAGTTGGTATTAAAGACCCGGATGCTGAAGGGATTGAAGCGGCTGATTATGTACTTTCAATAATTGACAAGAACCATAGTAAAGCATATATACAAGAAACAATTATTTCAATAACAGAGATTTTAAGAAGTGAGCAGTTTTGGACAGTTGTAATCAGCTTATCCGACAAGTTGTTAAATTCTAAAGCTAAAACGTTGGCACGGCAAGAAATTGAAGCTGTTTTTGAAAAGCATAATTTCACACAATATGACAGATTATAAAGTATATAAAGGCAAACTTCTTCAGCATAGAGATAATGCAGCAACTAAATTCTAATGCCCTTTGTTTTTCCTTCGCTAACCTTTCTCTTTGCTAATAAGGATTTTTCATCTTTTTGTGTTTTAATTTCCAACTTTACTACCGGAGTTTCAACTGCTGCTTCAACGGCCTCATGCTGCTTAATCTGGTTTGCCTGTATCTTCAGCGTAATCTCCCTTTCCAATTTCGATACATCTTTCTTCAATTGCCCCAATTCATCTTCTTTATTAAAAGGCTTTGCTACTATTTTTTCGAGCATGGGAATATTTTGATTGAGTTCGTTGAGTTCTTTTTGATATTTTTCTTTCAAGCTTTCCACCCGGTCAATAGCATTTAAAAAATACCGGGCAGCCAGCTTTGGATTATCAATATTAATATGCCCCTGGTTCCATGAATATTTTATACCGGTTTGTTTACTCTCGGCATAAAACACATTGCTGTATTTGTATTCAAACAACCCTTTGTCCTCATAAGTTTCTTTTTGCCTGCGGATAAATAAATCAAAGCCATACAGTTCTCCAATCCTTTTATTATCATCGTCACTAATATCAGGTTTCCAGGTCGTGTAGAGACGGATTAAATGGTTGCCGATAGTTTCTGCATCTGCACTATTTAGACCTTCAAGGTGAACAGGATTAATCTTTATTCCTTCTTTGTCATACTGTAACTGACTTTTGTATTGCTTTTCATCTATACTCAACTTGTCTAAAGTTTGCAGTGTTTTACCTTTTTCTTCCTGCAGGTTTTCTAATTTAAACCTTGACCGGAATATTTCTTTATGGTGGGCATTGCGTAAACTTTCTAAAACCGCTATCTTCTTTTCCATTTTCGATTTCTCCAGCAACGTTGTATCACCGGAAAGAATAGCGATATACTCAGAGAAATTCATTCCGCTTTTTTCGTCAATGCTTCCTTCATCAATGGTTCTTACGTTCAGTTCGCAATTTTTCATCTGGCTGATAAAAGTTTGCTTATTCTTAAGCAGATTGAATTTGTAGTTATCTAATGATTGCTCAACAGCATAGATAAAATTCTTCACCTTGTTGTTATAAAATTCCTTTGCAACAATATTTCCCTGCCTTGCGCCACGGCCATCCCGTTGTTCAAGTTCAGAAGGTTTCCAGGGAATATCCAAATGATGCATGGCAACTACTTTTGCCTGTACATTTAATCCGGTTCCTGCTTTTTCAGTACTGCCCAGCAAAATGCGGATTTCACCATTATTCATTTTGCGGAACAGTTCCGGCTTTTGCTTATCCGTCCAATCATGAATGAAAGTGATAT
This sequence comes from Lacibacter sp. MH-610, assembly GCF_045780045.1. Lineage (NCBI taxonomy): Bacteria > Pseudomonadati > Bacteroidota > Chitinophagia > Chitinophagales > Chitinophagaceae > Lacibacter > Lacibacter sp. MH-610. Next base: position 1,598,038 of record NZ_CP116002.1, on the reverse strand, counting down.
GATTAGCATAGACTTTAAAATCAGTAATAAGTTTTTCTTTCAGGGCATCATAGATATTAAACTCATTAAGTTTTGGTGTACCAATATCGCAGAAGATGATTTGAGTGCCTTTGTGTTCTTTACTTTGCTCATATATCTCAGCTACTTTTCTGGCACATACATTTACTTTATTATTTGGATGGTCGCTGTACTTACCTGAGTCAATCAGCCGCATATCGGCCGCCATCTTTTTGGCATAGTTCGTTGCAATCAACATTCGACCTTTATCTTCTTCATCCGTTAATCTTGGCCTGCCGATTAATTCTCCATCTCCTGTTTTGGCAAACTGCATCAATAGCTTTGTAAATTCCTGCTGCTCCGGTGTTGGCGGAATATTGATTAACTGTTCATCAATTTCAGGTTTATCCAAATTAATATGCTTGGCCGTTTTATAATCAGTAATCTCATTATAGAACAATGCCAGTTCGGGCACTTTTATAAAATGCCTGAATCGTTCCTTCGCAATAATTTCATTGGTAACTGAAAATTCAAAATCAGTCGTTTTCTTTGCAAACACAGCAGCCCAGGCATCAAAGTTTTCAATGCGCTGCCGTTCCATTTCTTTTGGCCGCAGGTATTTAAACAACAGGTACATTTCTGTAAGGCTGTTACTGATTGGTGTGCCTGATAAAAAAGTAACACACAAGTCACTGTTAAATCTTGTTTGCAGTTCCCTAACGGCAAACAGCATATTCAATGCTTTCTGGCTTCCTTCTTTATTTCCCAGGCCAGCAACTCTATCATGTCGTGTAGTGTAGGTAAGATTTTTATACTTGTGGGCTTCATCTACAAACAAATGGTCAATACCCAATTCCCGGAAGTTAATACCTGCGTCTTTCTTTTCTTCAATACTTTTTTTCAGTTCCTGAAGTTTAACCCCAAGATTTGTTTTGCGTATTTCCAGACCTTTTAACATTCGCCTGCTAATTTCACCCCCCATTTCTTTTATGGTATGCAAATCCCTTTCTACATTGTCAAGCTCTGCTTCAAATATTTGCTTTTGTATTTCAGGGCTTTGGGGAATTTTGCCAAACTGGTCATGCGTAAGAATAATGCAATCCCAGTTGTTATTCTTAATTTCATTAAACAACCGCATCCGTTTAGCCGGTGTAAAATCATTTTCATCCGGTGACAGTATCCTTGCATTGGGGTAAGCTTTTCGGTAAGTTTCTGCAATTTGCCGCACATTGGCTTTTAATGCCAGTATCATTGGTTTTTTGACAATATGCAGCCGCTTCATTTCATTAGCAGCTACCACCATCGTTAATGTTTTGCCCAGACCTACTTCATGGTCTATCAATGCACCACGGTTTTGTACAATGCGCCAGACTGAGTTTTTTTGAGAGCTATACAAATCATCAATAGCTAACCTTTTTCTATCCAAACCCGGAAACTGCAAATGGCTGCCATCATATTCTCTTAGCACATAACAATTGAAAGTATCGTTGTAAAGTGTCTCTAATTCTTTCTTATCAACATCCGGTAATTCTTTCAGCCAGTCAATAAAACCGTTGCGGATGGATTCAATTTTCTGATGAGCCAATTGTATGGCTTCGCTATCAGGCACTCTTATAGCTTTATCACCAGTTCCAATTTCATAAGTGTAAAAGGGAGTTGTATTTTCCAAAGCATACTCCAATAGCGAATCTCCATAAGTTGTTTTTCCACTCTTGGGTGTTACAGCATATTCCTGGTTTATTTTTGCATTGGTAAGCCTTGCCTTTACTTTGAAGGTATCTAAAGACGGAAAATAATTTACTTCGGTATTGAGTTCAAAAAGATGTGAAGCAAACCGGTTGTAGTAGTCAAGAGGTATCCATCTTTCTCCCAAATTAAAATCGAGTAATTCAAAAGGTATTTTCTCTGGCTGTATTTTTTGTAAAGCATGAAGGCATTTAAGTAGTTGAATATTATCAGGATTTTTCTCAACTACTTCCGTAGCTGCTTTTAATTTGAATACCACATTGCCGCTTAGCAACTGGTCTGCAGTGCCCCACTGCAATGTTGATGGATTAAGATAGATATGATTGCCCAACGCTTCAATTGTTTCCGCCTCTGTGCTATCGGTGGCGGCTGCAATAAATTCAATATCCACTTTGCCTTTATCATTCAGGCTTTTTGCTAATGCTTCTAAAGGATTGTCCGTTGTAAATACTTCCTGCTTTGGTACTAAGGACTGTGTAAGTATATCCGCCTTTACAAATTGTTCACCTTCCTTTCTTTCTAATGATGAAAGCATGGTTAATCCAAAGGCTTCATCTTTTAAAATCCTTTGCCTGTTAATAGATGAGTTCAGCAAGCCATAACCTTTCGTTAATGACTCATAAGCTTCATTCAGTTCTTTTCGTAAATCATTATGCTCCGTTTGTTGTGTTGTTTCTTTTTCAAACAACTCAAAATACATATCCCTTACCGCAGTGTACTGTTGGTAAAAGCCCAGGTCTTTTTTATCATGCAGGCTTGAAATAAAGACAGGCTTATCATCATCTGATGCCATGTAGGAAACAAAGCCAACACGGTTATTATGTACAATCAATGTTCCTTCTTTGTGGAGTGGATTAAAGTTCTTTAGTGTTTCCAGTTTATCATCATCACCCAGCGAAACATGAAACACGGCCTCGCCGTCATTGTAAAATTGCTGGTCGTATTTTTTCAGCATATTTGTTATGCCAGCTAACTCATGTTGCAGTAAAGCCGCATTCATCCAGTTAGCAGAGAACTGTAGTTCTTCGGCATTGGAATAAAGTTTATAGACATATTGTTTGAAGGCCGTTGATTTAGCCGTCATTAAAACAATCAATTCATGTTCCGGTTTGTCTTTCGTTCGGATGATATTTAAAATTCTCGCTGTCTTTTTATCAATTACTGTTGCATCCAACGGATTGATATAAGCCGCAGCACGGTTTACAATAGTTGCTGAACCGGTATCAAACAAACCCAACTGTACTGAAGAATTGTCGGGCTTATTTTCTGGCATCTCAGTGTAAGTAAGATGTTTGCCTTTTGGCTTTTCAAATTGTTTAATTGCCTGATTTAAATTTTCATAATTAAATCTTTTATCAAACCCTTCGTTGATAGTTCTGCTTAAAGTTGGAGCAATCAAATTAATGTCGCCGGTTTGCCAGATAGTTTCATGTGCTTTACCATATTGGTCTCTGCCGGGTTTTATCTGATTGCCTAAAATAAGTTCAGGATGAAGAACGATGTAATGATTGTGGTAATAGTTACCAAATTCGTTTTGCTGTTCAACAGTTTTAATTAACTGTTTTTCTTCTTCTGAAAGAGATTGTTTAGCTAGATTCTTTTGAACAATCAGCAAATGACTTGGAGCCTCGGTATTGCCTGTATCTTTCATCAGGTTATCCGGCATTACATTCAGGCTAATAAAATCCGAACGGGTAAAAAGATATTCCCTGGCGATTTGGTTAGAGGGGCTGTTGAGGAAGGCATCGGTAGTGATGTAAGCCATTACACCACCGTCTTTCAGCTTATCAAGTCCTTTTGCAAAAAAGTAATTGTGGATTTTATCCGTTAAGCCTTTTTCCTGTATGCTTTCATCATACACTTTAAAATTACCAAAGGGAATATTGCTGACGATTAAATCATATTTTCCATTTTCAGAAGCCGGAGTAATTTCAAAACCTTTTATTTGAACGGAAGCAGGAATAGATAACGAACTACTTAATGCGGTTAATACTTTACCAGTAAGAAAATCTTTCTCAACAGCATTGACTTTTTGCAATGATGGAAATGCAGCCTCAGCTTCTGTTACAAATACACCGGCACCACTGCTTGGTTCATACATCGCAGTAGGTTCAATACCTTTCGCTTTTAAAACACTGAAAACTGTTTGCGGAATTATTTCAGGAGTGTAAAAAGCAGTGAGAATACTGTTACGGATAGAATCAATTGCATCTTTATATTCTTTCTCACCAAGTTTTTGCTGCAATAGTTCATGCAGTTCAATTATTTGCGGATATAGTTTTAAATCTTCTTTAGAAGCATTTTGCTTCTTCCATTCTTCTTTGGATGCCTTTTGAAACAGAATTGCTTTTAATCCACCGAAGCCGGAATATTTCTTCAAAGCAGAAAGCTGGTCAAAAGACAATTTATTTTCTTCCGACCAGTTCAACGCAATACGAATAGCTTCAATATTGTCTTTAAGTTTTTGCTGACTGTTGTAACTCATTGCTCACAGATTCATTCACACGATTACTTTCCAGGTATTCACTTACTGCGCCGGTTATGGCATAGCGGATAAACTGATTGTCCACATTTTCTTCGGCAAACACCAAGTCATCAAAAGTGGAATTACAAAAGCTAATCATATTGACAACCTCATGCTGAAGCAATCCCGATTGAAGAAGTAGCTTATAGTCATTTTCAAATTCCGTTTCCAGGATATTCAGTATGTAGTTGTATCTCGATGGACGTAATTCTTTTGTAATTTCCTGTAGGCAAGTTTCCACAATAATATATTCAGGCCGGCTGCTATTCTTTAACTGCTTTATTAATGGCCCGGCGGTACTTACCTTGTCATACAGCCAAACACGGAGTTTATCTTTAGCTTCTAAATCAAAAAGTATATCAGGATTATTATCCCTGATATACTCCAGTAATTTGCCAATTAAGATTTCTTTCATACGCCAGGTTTTTTATACACCAAAGAATGAGCGGATAACTGTGGCCACTATCACCAGGAATACACAACTCCCAAACCATGCGGCTGCTACTTTACCTGTGTCATGGTCGCCGCTATTCCATTTCTGGTACACTTTTACGGCACCTATCAATCCCACAATGGCTCCAACGGCATACATAAGGTTTACCCCAGCGGCAAAATAGCTTCGTACTTTGGTGTTGGCTTCATTTATACCTGCGTTACCATCCTGTGCAATAGCTGAAACAGTAAGTAGCAGTAATAAAAAACAGACTGTACCGTAAACAACATTTTTTCTTTCAATCATTTTTTTCATACACACATTAATTTTGAGAATTTAATAATAAAAAAGAATGCTTCATTATACTAACCCACCGCACTTGATTTTCCTGCACGCCGATAATGAAGCATTACTTTTCAGTGCCAGATATTTTGCATGTCTGCTACTGTAAATTTTTCTGAAAAATATTGATTAAGTAATCCGCATATTGTGGCTTCTACTTCAGTTTTATATTCTGTGCTGTTTAACTCTGGATACTTTTCTAATATTTTCTTAATTGCAAAACAAACTTCCTCTTTAGGAGCTTGTGGCTTTACTTCAGCCAGGTAAGCATTCATTTCATCCCAAAATGGTTGTAGTTTGCCATTTACATCAACAAGCGGTTCTTTTGGTAAAAAATCTGCATGATTACTTGCTGTAAACTGTTTTTTTATTTCAGCTACCGGAATGGGTGTTCCTTTTTCATCTATTTTTTTTATACCTATCAGGGAAAGAATTTCCCAGCGAAAATATTTATATGCCACATAGGTGTAATAAACAATTATTGATAACAACAGAGTGGAGAAGTATTGGCTCCATGATATTGATTGTAACATAATACCGACAATCTTTAGTTATGAATTTGTATCAATAACAGGAGTACAAAAACATTTCCAAAAACTGCGTATTTGAGATAGGTACGGTAGGACTACCTTAATGATGAAAAAGTATGAATGGGGAATTAATCGTAATCGGTCCTGAGTAATTCAGATGGAGAAATTTCCAATGCTTTTGCTAATTGTAAAATTGTAGTAAATGTTATATTAATTTGACCTTTTTCAATTTTCGAAATCTTGCTGTTATCAATATCACAGGCATACGACAATTCCCGGAGACTTAGATTCTTTATCTCCCGGAGCCTTTTAATATTTGCACCAAACTTTTTCAGATTGCCTTTGTCGCTTTGCCGAATCATATTAAATAATGAGTTGGCAATATGACTTAATCAGGCATAATAATTGCGGCCTAATAAGACCGCAGTATGCAATTACTTAAAGGTTTTATCAATGAAAACTGAATTATTTATAAAGAGTCCGCTATCAAATCATCAATTAACACCGGAATTTCAAGATATGTGTGACCGTCTTTGTTTTAGTAGTATGGAGCAACTACTTAATTGGCCGGTAAGTCAATTGTTGAAATTAGATGGTTTTACATACCATCATTATCAGGAACTGTGGAAGTATCTTGATAAAAGTATCCACCTTGAGCTTTTGAAATATTAATGTGGCTTCAGGATTTGCCACATAGAAAGAGTTAGTTACAACTTTCCCAAAATATGAATCCATTTCGCAAGCATTTCCTTCATCATACCTATTGTTGCTTTGTCGGGTGCATGATATTTTGTTTCTAAACTGCCAAATGAAATTTCCTCCCTTTGCAAAGTGGTAAAGGTTTTGGCAACGGTTCTTAACATAGGAGCCACCGTTCTATTAACAATAATTTTATCAACCACCAATAGCCGGATGAGCAAGCCTAACTTTGCAACAGACAAGGTTGTATTGATTTTATTTTCAGGTTCAGCTCCGGCTAAGGTAGCTGCATGTATAAAATGGCCTGCCTCACAGTATTTTATTTCTTCTGTTATCCATGTACTTAACTGTTCTTTCAGCGAAGGCATATTATCATCGAAGTAATAATTTACTCTTACTGGTAATTGATTTATACTCTTTAATTCGGAACGAAGCATTAATATTTTTTCGGATTTCGATGTAATAGCTGATAGCAAATTAACCAACCTGTCAAACTCATATATAACGAACGCCGAAGAATTAAAGTTATAGTAGTACAATAGCTTTCTGATATTATCGTTTGCAGGGTTTACTTCTTTTGAAAGTTCCCGTAGCAATTCCTTTTCATAAAAATGCAGGCGATAACTAACCGGTATGTTACTACTTTCAAACGACCCAGAGAAATGATTAATCAATGTTTCTGCAAGTAATGGCTCCACCAGGTCTGATTGAGTTAATTTTAGCCGGAGGGTTTCAGATAAGCTATTAATTTCTTTTTTGTAAAAAGATATTAATACATCCGGTACTCTTTCATTTTTATCAAAATAAGCTCCAAAATATTCTTGTATAAAATGAAGTGCCTTTAACAACTCCTGTGTTAACAAACCGGGCTGATTATCATTTATAGAAACTGAAGAACAAGAATAAACTAAAGAAACTTTATCTAATAATTTTGTCAGCATTAATTGAACCATCCGGATAAATTCCTCTTTATCTTTTGCAAGGTGCCTGCCAATCATTTCATCTAAAATCAATCGCTGTAGATTATCTGCGATATTGATATTACTCCACTTATTCAATAGCTCAATAAAAACGCCATTATCCTGCATATCAGAATTACTATCGGCATCAGCAAAGCCGTCAGCAAGTGATAAGTTCCATTGGTGAAGTATTTCTGTGGCAGATGTCAACTCCATTTTCTCTGTTGCTTCCACACCAGAAGCAATGCCATTCTCTCTTTTTGACATGATGTTTAATTTGGTATTACGAATACCAAATAATTATCAAATAGTAAGCCCTTTGCTGTACGTAAAACATACTATTTCCCTGCGTAAAATTGACTATTTTATACAATTTTATCCAGCTACGCATTTCATACCATATCCAGTTTTCTGCTGAGTTCTAAGCGATTAGACACCTGTGCCTTTTCAAAAATATTCTGTACATGCTTTGCAACCGTTCGTTCTGCTATAAACAACATTTCGGCAATTTGCTTGTGCGAATATCCTTTATAAACAAGTATAACAATTTCAATTTCACGGGTTGTAAAGCTGTATAATTTACAATTTTGTGCAAGTCGTTCTTCCCGGGTTAAATTTTCCAGTTCCTGCGTTCTTTTTCTCACTTCTTCCTGTAATTGCTCATTCCATTTCAGTAATTGTTCCTCAGAATCAATCAGCCGCTGATGTTCTGCTTTTACCAACGAAATATGTTGTTTTAACTGTAATGCCAGTAATAAAAGAAATCCGGTATTGGTAGTAGTTGCTTCAACTGCCTGTCCAAAATTAAAATAGTCAATCACTGGAAGTCCCACCCATGGCGTAAGACTCAGGAAAAGAACGGCAACTTCTTCCTTCGCTCCTTTCGTTTTAAAATTGTTTTGATATTTAAACTTTACTGCTCCAATCATTGTATTGATTACCCAGATAGCATATAGCACGGGAATAACGAGTAGATTTTTTGCAATCTCCAACTTGCCAGTTACAAAAAATATTGTTACAAATATTAAATATGGAATTACAAGAAATAACACAACGCCTCTATATGCATGAAACCGCATTTTTTCAAGTGCAAAAGCTTTATGTACGTAATATGGAAAATAACACGGGGTAATAAAGCCTGTTGCGTATGCGATTGAAGTTTGTACAAAATAGGAACCGGGCAGGTTTGAATCGGGTAAAAAACCACCAGTAACGTTGTAAAGAATTAGTAGTAAAATAAGGACAATATTAAGGATAGTTGATTTATCATCTGGCCGGGCAAGCCGATAAATGACAAGGTATAAAAGGATAACTGTTTCTATGCAAATGAACAGAAACGTTATAATATGCATTTGGGTACCAGGCAAAAGCATAACCTTTTATTTTAGTTAAGGCCTTTTCATACAGTACAGCTTATACCCAAAATCCAATTCCCTGTATATTTTGAAACCATGCTTTTCGTACCAGGGAATATTTTTAAGGGTAGAAGTTTCGAGGCAAATTGTTCTGTTTTCCGAAAGACCTTTTTGAATAATTTCATTGAGTAACTTGCTGCCAATGCCATGGCCTTGATGGGATGGCTCAACACCTATAAACCATAAATAATAAAGAGGACCAGCAGGGTGTATTTTTTTGATTGCCGATTCACGGCTGATTGCTTTCTTAATATTTGAAAGCCCTGTAACTGAAAGGGCCATTTTAATGTCGAGCAGTATTGATTTTACTGTAACTTTTTTTCTATCTGGTATAACAATCAAAGCACATGCTTTTCTATCATCTGAAATAAAAACATCACCAAATAAATTACAGATATCAAATGAATATTCCATAAGGTGTTTTAAACGTTGCTCCCTTTTTTCATCTTGTTTAATTATGTAATTGACACTTTTATTGTCAACAAAAGACCGGATTAAAATGCCAGCTACCAACTCCCTGTCATTTAATGTTGCTCTCATCATGGCTCAATTGGATGTATATATAAATACTTGACGCTCAATTTTTATACCGATTATGGCAAAGCCGGGTCTTTGTTATGTAATATTGCTGAAAATCAGGGCTTAAATTCAACATCCTTTCAAAATACGGCCATAGCTTTGCTTAAAATAGCGATATTGCAACCGGTAGAAATACCAATAATTAAATTCACTCTTATACGTATAAACACTTATGGTCTTATTTATAAAGAACATGGTTTGCAATCGCTGTGTAATGGCCGTTAGTCAGGAGCTTGAAAAACTTAACCTGAAAATTACACGGATTAATTTGGGAGAGGTTGAGTTGCAAAAAGAGCCGACGGTAAAACAATTACTGCAATTGACTGATAGCTTGAATTTATTGGGCTTTCAAATTCTGGATGACCATAAGCAAAAGCAGATTGAAAAAATTAAAGGCTTATTAATTAAAAAAGTTCAGTCAGCTGAATTGGAAGAGCATTTCAGCATCACCACATATTTAACAAAAGCGTTGAATAAAGACTATAGTTATATTTCTCGTTTATTTTCTGAAGTGGAAGGCATTACAATTGAACAGTTCTTTCTCCTGCAAAAAACCGAGAAGGTAAAAGAGTTGTTCGTATATGGCGAAATGAACCTAAGTGAAATTTCTTACAAGTTAGGATATAGCAGTGTGGCGCATTTATCTTCTCAATTCAAGAAAATTACCGGACTTACACCGAGCCATTTCAAAAAATTAGGTTCTTCTCATCGCAAGCCTTTAGATAAAGTGAAAAGCAAATAGGTATAACTCTTTCCCATAATTCTATAACATTTGCGGATAAATTGAATAGACCTTTGTGTTGTTAATTATTAAATTATGACACATACATATTCCGTAACTGGCATGACCTGTACCGGTTGCCAGGCTAAAGTGCAAAGCCTTTTATCAAAAGTACCAGGAGTAAAAAATGTAACTATTGATTTGCCAAAAGGAGAGGCCAGTATTGACATGGATAAACATATTTCTGCTACCCAGCTAAAAGAAGCACTAAAAGATTATCCAAAATACCAACTCGCTGAAACAAATCTCAACCATCATACAGAAATATCGCCTACTACAGACGAAGACAAAAAAACCTGGCTACAAACCTATAAACCCATACTGCTGATTTTTGGATATATCATAGGCATTACATTCTTGGCAGAATGGGTGCAGGGAGATTTTGTGTGGATGCGTTGGATGAATCATTTTATGGCTGGGTTCTTTTTGGTTTTTTCTTTTTTTAAATTACTTAACCTGAAAGGATTTGCAGTGAGCTACCGTATGTATGATATTGTAGCAAAAAGGTGGAACGGGTGGGGCTATGTTTATGCGTTTGCTGAACTGGCTTTAGGCTTAGCCTTCTTAACCGGTTTCAATCCTATCCTTACCAATACCATTACCTTTGTAGTAATGACGGTAAGCATTGTCGGGGTTTTACAAAGCGTTTTTAATAAACGAAAAATAAAATGTGCCTGCCTTGGTGCTGTATTTAATTTACCCATGAGTACCATCACCATTATTGAAGATTTATTGATGATTGGCATGAGTGGGACAATGCTGCTAACTATGTTACAATGACTGTAAAAAAATCAATAGGACAATTTTTCTGGAAAATCTTCAAAGTTCTCTTTGTAAGGAAGAAAGATTGCTGTAAATGATTATTGAATAAGGGATTAACTTACAGAACTCATGTGCCGGGCTGATATTTATCATATATAGATAGGGATTAATTCCATTCTTTTGTATCTTAAATAAAACAAATCATGCAAAAAGCTCAATAAATTTATTATAACTTTGAACTAAATGAAAAGGTTTGCCGCAGCCATATTAGCAGTTTTATACATCAGCACTTCCGCTGGTGCTACGGTGCATATGCACTACTGCATGGGCAAACTGGCTGATTGGGATTTTAGACAAAAAGAATCCAAAACCTGTGGCGACTGTGGCATGAAAACCAGTGATGCAAAAGAAAAAGGTTGTTGCAAGGATGAGCACAAATTTATAAAAAGCGATACTGACCAGAAAGCGGCAGATATGGGTCTGCAACTATTGCAATTACTTGCAACAGACCTGCCCACTGGTTTTATTGAAAGTCCCTCTTTCAATTTTACTTCTATATCAGAAGATTATCCTGTAAGCAATGCCCCTCCCCGAAGTAATGGTGTTGCAGTTTACATACTTAACAGAACTTTCCTGATTTAAGTTTTCCTTCTATTATGTGCCAGGCAAACTAATTGTCGGGCTATCGGTATTTATGTATGCCGAAAAAACAGGTTTCCTAACATTTAAAATAAATAAAATGAAAACGTTTAAAATGCTTTTTACTGTAGCTATTTTATTGGTTACAGTGTCATTTGCCAATGCACAAAGCGACAAAACAGAAAGAACCATTGGCATTAAAACAGAAAAAGTAAAAGTATCCGGTACATGCGGCATGGATAAAAGACGAATTGAAACTGCGGCATACTCAGTAGATGGCATAAAGTCCGCTGTGTGGAATGAATACACTCAAATACTTGTTTTGAAATACAGTGTATTTAAAAAAGAAGCCGGAGATAAAGCCCAAAGAAGCATAGCAACTGCCGGAAATGATACTGAAAAGTATAAAGCAGATGATTCAGTTTACAACAAGCTGCCCGATTGCTGCCATTATAGAACCATGCAGTTGTAGTAGCCAGATAGCCTGATTAAATAATTAAGCTTATCAAACCCTTAGATAGGAAATGAAAAAATTAGTAACACAAAATCATAAATAAAATGAGAAAAATTAAAATGCTGATGATGGCAGCCTTAACCATCCTTACTGTTTCAGTTTTTGCACAGGATTCAACACTTCAAAAAAACAAAAACAAGGAAACCGCTGAAGTAACATATGTATGTCCCATGCACCCCGATGTAATTATGGATAAATCAGGCAAATGCCCCAAATGCGGCACTACGTTATCGCCAAAAGAAAAGATGAAAAGAGAAGTGATGGGTTTGTATGAATGCCCTGCACATCCTGATGTTACAAGTGATAAACCCGGCACATGCCCAAAATGCGGAGAAAAAATGAATAGCTCCCCAAAAGAAAAAATGAAAATGGGGGTAATGAAAACCTATACCTGCCCCATGCACCCCGATGTGACAAGTGATAAATCAGGCAAGTGCCCAAAATGCGGAATGGATTTGAAAGCAGAAGAGAAATCTGTTCAAACATATTCATGTCCTAATCACCCTGATATGACAAGTGATAAGCCCGGTAAGTGTTCAAAATGTGGAACTTCATTGACACTTTCTCCTAAAGAGAAAATGAAAATGGAAGTGATGAAAATATATACCTGCCCTATGCATTCAGATGTTAAGAGCGACAAACTGGGAAAATGTCCAAAATGCGGGATGGATTTAAAAGAGAAGGCAAACTAATGTTTCAATGCTTCCAAACTATTAAAATCAAGTTATGGTTCAAAAATTAATTGAACTGGCTTTACGCAACAGGCTTATCGTTCTGCTGCTGGCAGGCGGCCTGTTTGCATATGGCATTTACTCGGTCAAACAAAATCCCATTGATGCCATTCCTGATTTGAGTGAGAACCAGGTTATCGTTTTTACAGAGTGGATGGGTCGCAGTCCGCAGGTAATGGAAGACCAGGTAACATATCCGTTGGTGAGCAACCTGCAGGGCATTCCAAAAATCAAAAATATCCGTGGCACTTCCATGTTCGGGATGAGTTTTGTTTATGTGATTTTTGAAGATAATGTTGACATCTATTGGGCAAGAACAAGAGTGTTGGAGCGGTTGAATTTTGCTCAGCGTTTATTACCACAGGGAGTAACACCGTCATTGGGACCGGATGGAACAGGAGTTGGGCATATCTATTGGTATCATCTTGATGCACCAAAAATGAACTTAGGTGAACAAAGAGCCCTGCAGGATTGGTATATCAAGTTTGCATTGCAAACTGTGCCGGGTGTGGCTGAAGTAGCATCATTTGGTGGGTTTGAAAAACAATACCAGTTAGTGGTTGACCCTGTAAAATTGCAGTATTACAACATCTCTTTGATGGATGTAATGAATAAAGTAAAGGCTAATAACAATGATGTTGGAGGCAGGAAATTTGAAATGGCAGATATGGCTTATATCATCCGGGGGTTAGGCTATATTAAAAACAAGGAAGATGTGGAGAACATTGCTTTAAACAATTACAACGGTATCCCTGTCAGGGTAAAAGATATAGGTAGCGTACAAATGGGCGGCGATTTGCGTCTCGGCATTTTTGATATGGATGGAAAGGGTGAAGTGGTTGGCGGCATTGTAGTAATGCGGTATGGAGAAAATGCCAACAAGGTAATTGAAGCCGTTAAAGCGAAGATGAAGGAAGTGGAAAAAGGGTTGCCTGAAGGAGTAACCTTTAAAACATCTTACGACAGGAGTACATTGATACAAGAAGCGGTTCAATCAGTTAAAGGCACATTGATAGAAGAAATGATTGCTGTATCACTTATCGTTCTCATCTTTTTATTCCACTGGCGCAGTGCTGTAATCATTCTTATTCAATTACCCATTTCTGTTGCTGCTGGTTTTATTTTTCTTGAACTATTTGGTATCTCTTCCAACATCATGTCATTAACAGGCATTGCACTGGCTATTGGTGTGGTGGTGGACGATGGCATTGTAATGGTGGAAAATGCATACCGGCATATTAGCGAAGCACAAACAGAAAAATTAAAGTCATCTAATAAAAAATAAACATGGCAAAATGGTCCAAACGAAATAAAGACCCGTTAACACCTGAAGAAAGGATGGACATCATTGAAAAGTCTTCCAAACAGGTAGGCCCTGGTGTATTCTATTCAACCATCATTGTTGTTACTTCATTTTTGCCGGTGTTTTTATTAACTGGCATGGAAGGAAAACTGTTCAGCCCCTTAGCCTGGACAAAAACATTTATCCTGCTGATAGATGCTTTCCTGGCGATTACTTTAACACCTGTATTAATTTCTTTTTTGTTGAAAGGAAGGTTGAAGCCTGAGAGTGCTAACCCCATTACAAGAACACTGGAAAGAATTTACACACCGATATTGAAATGGTGTTTGAAGTGGCGTAAGACTACAATCGGTATCAACATTGTTGCACTGACTGTTGGCATAATTATGATGACCCGTTTAGGTTCTGAGTTTATGCCGCCATTAGATGAAGGCTCATTGTTATTCATGCCGGTTACATTACCTGATGTTTCCAACTCCGAAGCAAAACGGTTATTACAGGTGCAGGATAAAATCATCCGCAATGTACCTGAAGTATCGCATGTATTAGGAAAGGCTGGCAGAGCCAATACTGCAACAGATAACTCACCCATCAGTATGATTGAAACCATCATTTTGCTAAAACCAAAAAGTGAATGGCGGGATGGCATGACTAAAGACGGTATCATTAATGAGCTCAATTCAAAATTGCAGATACCCGGCGTCACCAATGGCTGGACACAACCAATCATCAATCGCATCAACATGCTCTCAACAGGTATCCGTACCGATGTAGGGTTAAAAGTATATGGTCAAAACTTAGACAGCATTTATGCATTTGCCCAAACCATCAAAAAGCAATTAGATGGTATTGACGGAGTAAAAGATTTGTATGTGGAACCAATTACTGGTGGCAAGTATGTGGACATTGCAATTAAACGGGAAGAAATCGGAAGATATGGTTTGAGTGTGGATGATGTGAATACAGTTATTGAAAGTGCATTGGGTGGAATGAAATTGACCACAACGATTGAAGGCCGTCAGCGATTTTCCGTAAATGCAAGATACGGTCAGGATTTCCGTAATAATCTTGCATCATTAAAACGGCTACAGGTGCAGACGATGAATTTCGGCCCTGTTCCTTTAGAAGCAGTGGCAGATATAAAACTAAGTGATGGCCCACCAATGATAAATTCAGAAAATGCAATGCTGAGAGGTACGGTTTTGTTTAATGTAAGAGAAAGAGATTTGGGAAGTACAGTAAAAGAAGCACAGCAGAAACTGAACCAGATGATAACTAAACTTCCTAAAGGTTATTTCCTGGAATGGAGCGGCCAATGGGAAAATCAGATAAGAGCAAACCAGACATTAAAGATGATACTTCCGATAGTACTTGTCATCATCTTTATGGTATTATACTTTACCTACCATTCTTTCAAAGAAGCATTTGTAACCATGTTAACGGTTCCCTTTGCCTTGATAGGTGGGGTATTCATGGTTTATTTCTATGGAATCAATTTATCTGTTGCAGTTGCGGTTGGGTTTATTGCATTGTTTGGAATGGCAATAGAAACAGCGATGCTGATGACTATTTATCTGAATGAAGCCATGCAGAACATGGTTGCAAAGTATGGTAATTCTAAAGCAACACTTACACCGGCAATCATAAGGGAATTTGTAATTGAAGGTTCCGCTAAAAGATTGCGGCCAAAACTGATGACAGTTTCTGTCGGGCTTTTTGGTTTGATACCCATTCTTTGGGCAACCGGTGTAGGCAGCGACATTATGCGGCCAATTACAATTCCATTGATTGGCGGAACCATTACTTCAACCATTTATGTATTACTGATTACACCCGTAATATTTGAAATGATAAAGGAAAGAGAATTAAAACGTAAAGGCAAAATTGAATTAATAGATGTTAAAGAATAAACTACTCCTCGTATTGTTTGCATCGGTGTTTGCTGGCAGCAGCCATTCGCAAACCTTAAAGCTGGATGCTGTTATTGACAGTATCAAATCATCACACCCGATGGTGAAGATGTATAATAACGAAATCCGCTCAATGGATGAAGCAGCCAAAGGTGCAAGAAGCTGGATGCCGCCGCAGGTTGGCATTGGTCAGTTCATGACACCATATAATGTACGGCTTTGGAGCAAAGATGGCAGTACTCCCGGCATGGGTTCGGTAATGGTATCGGGTGAGCAAATGTTTCCGAACAGGAAAAAGCTGGATGCTGATGAAAATTATATGAAAGCCATGTCATCAGTGGAAAAGGAAAAAAAGAATGCAACACTAAACGAATTAATCAATGATGCCAAACAGTTTTATTACGAATGGATTATTCTAAAAAAGAAACTGGTGATACTCAATGAGAATGAAAAGATTCTGGACTTCATGATTAAAAATGCGGAGATACGTTATAAAAACGGCTTAGAGAAAATCAGTGCCTATTACAAAGCCAAAGCTGCATTGGGGGATGTAAAAAATATGCAACTGATGTTTGAGAACGATATAAAAGAAAAAAGAATACGCATCAATGCTCTCATGGGCAGAAATGCTATGATGTATTTTGACATTGATACAACTTATGCTTTAAGTGATTATTCAGGGCTTGTTTTTGACAGCACATTATTTTACACTAATCGCAGCGACCTGAAATCATTAGACAAAGAAATCAATCTCAATCTGCTCAAACAAGAGACAGAAAAGGCAGCACTAAAACCGCAATTTGGTATCCGCTATGATAATATGTTTGGTTTTGGCGGGCAGCCTCTGCAATACACTGTTATGGGAATGGTAAGAATTCCGATGGCAAAATGGTCATCAAAAATGAACAAAGCAAATATTGAAAGCCTGAAATGGAAAACCTATGCCATACAATCACAAAAAGAAATGATGGTAAATGAATTCAGCGGCATGGCTTACGGTATGCGGAATGAATTAGAGCTAAAGAAAAAGCAATTGAAACTCTATGAAGAAAATATTATTCCTGCTTTGCGGAATAATTATAGAACCATGCAATTGGGGTATGAGCAAAACACAGAGGAACTATTTATGCTTTATGATGCCTGGGAAAGGTTAAACATGAAACAACTGGAGTATGTTGAGTTGATTAACCAGGCATTGAGGCTCCAGGCAACTATTGAAAGAATAATTGAAAAAAAATGAAAAAAATAAACTTTTTGCTTTTAGTTGTTCTGTTTTTTGCTGCATACTCCTGTAACAACAACAAAGACTCACATTCAGGGCATCAGCCGGAAGTTGCAAAGGATATGTACACCTGCCCGATGCCTGAAGACTCTGTATTCAGTGAAAAGCCGGGTAAATGCCCGAAATGTGGAATGGATTTGGTAAAAATGGAAATGAGCAACCATCAGCAAGACAAAGTGGAATACACTTGTCCGATGCATCCTGAAATTATTAAAGATAAACCCGGCACTTGTCCCATCTGCGGAATGGACTTAGTGAAAAAAGAAACAGATAGTAAGAAAGTGGCTGATATAGAATTGGAGTCATTGCTGAAACCAACCAATGAATTTGTTGTATCATCTATTCCCGTTACTACCATTGTGCAGAGAGGTGAACAAATAGAGATTGAAGCGTTAGGAAATATCGCTTATGATACAAGACAGGTGGGAAGTATTTCCGCAAGAGTAGCCGGCAGAATTGAGAAATTGTATGTACGTTATCGGTATCAGAAGATAACTAAAGGGCAAAAGATACTGGACATTTACAGTCCTGAATTGCTTACTGCACAGCAAAATCTTTTATTCCTTTTAAAAAATGATTCAGGAAACACTTCTTTTATAGAAGCTGCAAAAGAAAAGCTGTTGCTTTTAGGTATGAGTATTGAGCAGTTGAAGCAAGTTATGAAATCAGGCAAGCCTTCATTAACTATTTCCGTGTATAGCAATTACAGCGGCCATATTCATGAAGCATCCAACGGCGGCGGCATGAATACCGAACCCCGTAATATGACCGATATTTCTTTAATCACCGAAGAACTTTCATTAAAGGAAGGAATGTATGTACAGAAAGGCCAATCTGTTTTTACAGTTTTCAATCCCAACAAGGCATGGGCCATCCTTAATATTTATGGAGATAATCAATCTTTAATAAAAGCTGGCAATACAGTAAGAGTTGTACCGGAAACTGCTCCAAACAAATATTTTACGGCAGCCATTGATTTTATTGAGCCATTCTATCGCAAAGAAAGTAAAACACTCACCGCAAGAGTGTATTTCAATAACAGTGTTTTGAAGATACCAATCGGTAGCCAGGTAAAAGCAACCATCGTCGGAAATTCAAAAGAAGCATTTTGGCTGCCTAAAGAATCAGTTCTTTCGTTGGGAATGGAAAAAATTGTGTTTCAAAAAGCCGATGGTGGATTTAAAGCGGTGAAAGTTAACACGGGTATTATTCATGAAAAGCATATACAGATATTAAGTGGATTGTCAACAACAGATTCAATAGCGGCAAATGCTCAATATTTAATGGACAGTGAAAGTTTCATCAAAGTAAAAAACTAATTATGCGATATATCATAATTGTATCAATGTTTTTATTTGTTTTCGTATCCTGCAAAAACAAAAAGGAAATTCCTAAAGACCCGGATACTTATTACACCTGCTCAATGGACCCACAAGTAGTAGAATATAAACCGGGTAAATGCCCCATTTGTAAAATGAACTTAACACCTGTAAAGAAAAAGAATGGTGAGAGTAAAGATGAATTGCAGTTGAGTGAGCAGCAAATTCAGTTGGGCAATATTCAAACCGATACAATCCGCAATGGGACAATCGGTGACCAGTTGGTATTAACCGCAACTTTGAATTTTGACCAGATGAAAGCATCGTCCGTGAGTTCAAGAGTGATGGGCAGGGTTGAAAAACTGTATTACAAAAACCTTGGTGATTATATAAAGAAAGGCTCGCCGCTTTATGATTTGTACAGTGAGGAACTGAATAATGCCAAACAGGAATTTATTCTGGCTTTAGATAAAAAAAAGGCTTTTACATCTGAATCTGTTATTGACTTTGACCAGTTGATTCAGAGTGCAAAAAACAAGTTGTTGCTTTGGGGATTAAGTGAGGCACAGGTAAATGAACTGACTAATACAAAGAAGGCTACACCCACAACAACATTTTACAGCACAGCTAATGGCTATATTACGCAGCTTGATATTCGTGAAGGAGATTATGTAATGGAAGGCGGCACAATCGTAAAGCTGGCTGACCTTTCCTCATTGTGGGCAGAAGCACAGGTTTATACTTCGCAACTGGCTGAACTAAACAGCAACAGTATCGCTACCGTGCGGCTTCCTGATTTTGACAACAAAGAAATAAAAGGAAGAATTGAATTTGTAAACCCTGAAATCAATCCTGATACAAGAATCAATCTTATCCGTGTGTCTATTCCAAATCCACTCAATCAGCTAAAGCCCGGTATGCCTGCTTATGTGTTATTAAAAAGTCCTCAGCGGCAATCACTCACTTTGCCAGTTGATGCTGTATTAAGAGATGGCAAAGGGGCAACTGTCTGGATTCAAACCAGCCAGAACACATTTAAAAATATAATGGTACAGACAGGATTGGAAAGCGACAACCGGATTGAAATAAAATCAGGTTTAGCAGTTGGTGATGTGATTGTAATAAGGGGAGCCTACTTACTGCAAAGCGAATTTATATTTAAAAAGGGGGCCAACCCGATGGATGGAATGAAGATGTAAAACAATCTGTTATTTACAGGCAACCTTTTATTTTAATTACTTGTACCATTTACAAAGCCGCTTTAAAACGAAAATATTAATAGTTGTCATATTGTAACGAGGAACTGAAACATTTGCTCGACGGATGCCGCAAAAACAGTCGTTCACATGAAAGACTGTTCTTTGACTGGCTGAAAGAGTTTGCAGCCAATGTTTGCTACAGGTACGCTTCAAGTAAAATTGAAGTGCAGGACCTCGTATGCGATGGATTTGTAAAAGCATTTAAAAACCTTCACCTGTACAATGAAGATATTTATGGATACAGCGAAGCCGCTTTTAAAGGCTGGTTTAAAAAAGTGCTAATCAACAATTGCATCAATTACCTGAATAAATTTCATCCTAAAATTGAATTTAGTGATGCAAATGTGTTGCTGATGGCAGAAATAAGCGACGATTCTGAATCTGTACTGGATGCGATGAGTTACAATGAAATATTAGAGACCGTTATGGAGTTACCACCTGCATATAAGATGGTTTTTAACTTATTTGTGATTGATGGCTACACACATGAGGAAGTTGCCGGTATCCTTGGTATAACTGAGGGCACATCCAAGTCAAACCTTTTTAAAGCCAAGCATTGGTTACAAAAAGCATTAGAAAAAAAAATGAAACATAAAAGATATGTTTAACCAAAATGATTTATTTTTTGATAACAGGGTTCGTTTTGCTGTTGAAAGGCACACCGACCTGAGCCTCATTCCGGACTGGAATAAACTGGAAGAAAAATTAGATATTGAAATGCCTGTAAAGAAAAAACGCAGAAGGTTTATTATGTTCTGGTTTCTTTTTGCTGGTCTGCTTGCAGGTACAGCTTATTGGGGATTCGATGTCAATTCTGATTCGAAGAAAAATTATTCCGATAAAACTCCCGTAGATACAAAACATATGGTTACTGTGCCTGCTGAAAATGAAAAAAACGGAAGTATAAAGCCACAGGATGTAAATGTTGTAAAATACAATACTGATAAAGTATTAAAAGATACAGAACCAGTCGGAAAAATCGCAGCACTATTGTCTGCCTCACCGACAATCAATACAAACCCTGTTGACATACGAAAGAAGGCAAAGAATAGCACATCTCTTACTCCCCCTTTGAAGGAGCAGGTAAGTGAAGTTTATGAAAACGATAAGACTGCCAGCAAAGAAATTAGTGATGAAAAAAAATCCGGGTTGGATATTCCTATTGAGAACAAATCAAATTTCATAAAAGAGACGTTCAATATTCCTGAAAAAGGTACTGTAATAAACTCTGATTTAGTAAAATTGGCTAATGTTGCAAACATTTTAAATGATACTGCAACCAATATCGCAAACAACTTAAAGCCTGTCCAGAAAAAATCTGTTACTTCCCGCTTTTCATTTATAGCAGTTAGCGGCGTTAACGTAAACAGTGTGCAGCTAAATAAACCGTCAAAACCGGGGTATGATTATGGCATTTTAGTGGGTTATAAAATTTCTCCAAAATTTGAAATCAGGTCAGGTGTAATACTGGCAAAAAAGTATTTTACTACTTCTGGTAACAATATTTCCTTTGATTCGGCAAAACTTAACCTGCCATCGTACAACACTATCAGTTTGCAAAATGCAACCGGTTACTGCAGGTTTATAGAAGTTCCGGTAATGTTATATTATCAGTTCTCAGCAAAAAAGAAAACTAACTTTTACAACGCTGGCGGGTTTTCAATCATTAAAATGCGAATGGATAATATTCAGTACAGGTTCCTGGCTGACGGAAATACAATTGTAGAGCGAAGCCATACCAATGCATATCATAACAGTGGTGATTTTTCCACTTCAATCACAGCAAATTTCTCTTTGGGTGTTAAACAGATGATAACTGAGCGATGGAGTTTCGCTATTGAACCATACGTAAAGCTGCCATTAAGCAGAATGAACGATAGCAACCTGAAATTTACCACATTTGGAACAATGGTATCATTTATATACAGCCTGCCTGCCAGGCAAAGAAATTAATGTTGTAAGGCAACCATTTTTAACCTTTCATTGTATCACCTTTTATAAAACAAATCCACGAAAATGAAACAATTAAAATCCAATGCTGCCATACTATTGATAATGGCAGTAATTTTTGCGATTCCTTCCTGCAAAAAAAATGATGGCATGTCAATGGAAGAAAAGAATATTGACTATCCTGCCGCTTATGTAGTTAACGGAGAAAGCAGTACAATTTCAGTAATTAAACTTAGTACGAATACTGTAACAGACAGTATTAATTTAATGAGCAGTGGTGGCAGCATGATTATGTGGCCACACCATATTTATCATCACCAGTCAGGCGGCGAACATCATCTGGCAATTGGGGTTCCGGGTATGGATTTAAGTGCCGGGCACACCGGTGGTATGCCGGGTATGAAAGGTATGGTAGTTGTAATGGATGCTGTTACAGGAGCAGTAAAGAAAAACTTTGAAGTACCGGTAATGAATCACAATGCAGTGTTTTCTCCGGATGGAACTGAAATTTGGACATCTCAAATGGACATGGCAGGAAAAGTGTTAGTGTATAATGCTACCACCTATGCGTTAAAAAATACAATCACTGTAGGTGATGAACCTGCAGAAGTTACCTTCAGCGCCGATGGAACAAAAGCCTATGTATGTAATGGCATGAGTAATACCGTAAGTGTGATAAACCCATCTACTAAAGCTGTAATTGGCACTATAAATGTTGAGTCAAACCCGGTTGGCGCATGGCCTGCATCAGGTGGAAAAATGTTTGTTGACAATGAAGATTCTCAAAGCATTTCTGTAATTGATGTAGCCACGAATACAAATCTTGGAACGATTATACTAAACTTTAAGCCAGGATATGCAGCATTCAATACTACAGCAAATGAACTATGGGTTAGTGATGCCACAAATGGCAAAGTTGCTTATTACGTTGATATGGGCGGCAACACATGGATGAAACATGGAGAATTTGTAACAGGTGCTGATGCACATGCCATCGCCTTTAACGGAGCTTATGGATATGTAACTAACCAGGGTGCCAATACAGTTTCTGTTATCAATATTGCCACACATACAAAAGTTAAGGACATTCCGGTTGGAAAAAAGCCAAACGGGATTGTATTCAAATTATAATGAGTTGATGTCTTGATTGTGCTATTGGATTTGATGCTTTAATGCAGGCAGGATAATTCAATAGCACTTTTTTGTTTGTTTAGTCAGAATCAACCAAATGAGTCAAATAATGTATTTTGCTTTTTTAAACTATTTATGAACAGCAACCTTTTCCAAATAATCCAACAATATAAAACGGATAAGCAATCTGTTTACAACACCTGGTTCATCAATAATGAGGAGCGGCTAAAGGCATTTCGGTCAATCCGACGTGGTGTGATGCAGGTGGTTGATGATATTAAAAATAAAAAGTTCCCTAATGATTTTAAGGGGTCGTCTCTTGAGTTTGTACTTACCTGCATTACAGAGCAAAAGCAGGTATTTGAAGGTGCTTCACATCCATTTTACTGGAAACCGAAACTGAGGATACCTGACATATATGAAAATGAAAATAATAAGCAATCTTTCGGTCAGTTTTTAGAGAACTGCTTAAATGCAAAATCTGAAGAGCAGATTATTAAAGAAATAATCAAATTGGATGGATTAAAAATAAAAGGCCTCGGCCCGGCCGTTGCAAGTATCCTTTATTTTCTGCACCCAACCATCATTCCGCCTTTTAACACAGCAATTATTAACGGGTTTAATTTTTTATACAAGGACAAAAAGAAACTCGGTAGCTGGAGTGAATATCTTAAGCTGAGAGAAGTAATGATTGATACCAATAATCAGCATCGCTCAGAACTATCATCCGATTTAGGCGCTATTGCCGGTTTATTATTTGAAATCGGAACTCAAAAATTGATTTTAGGCACTGATGTATATTTATCTGAACCCGAACGGAAAAAACTGGAAAAACTAATTGAAAAACGTCAGGAAAGTGTGCAGCAGGAAAAAGAAGAAGAAAATCTGCATACGGAAATGCAGTATCATTTATTAAAAATCGGGAATGCTTTGGGTTATGACGTTATTGCTGCATCAAACGACCGTTCCAAATCACATTGCGGTAACAGCTTTTCGTTTATGAGTTTACAGCAATTTCCTGAAATTACTTTAGATAAAGAAACATTAACTACAGTAAAGCTGATTGATGTGCTATGGTTTCAGAAAGGCACCAATAATGTTATCGCAGCTTTTGAAGTGGAAAAAAGCACCAGTATCTATTCAGGTATTCTGCGGCTGACCGATTTAAGCTATACCATAGCCGATGGCGATGAAGTGTTTTACCTGATTGTGCCAGACAAAAGGGAAAAAGATGTTTGCCTTCAACTTTCCCGCCCGGCAATTAAACAAAACAATGTAGTAATTAAATACATCCTGTTTTCTGAACTCCGCAGCCATTGTGATGCACTTTGTAAGTTTGGAGAAAGCCATCATATTATGGAAAAGATAGCGAAGGCAGTATAAATAAAAAAGCGGCAGTTATATTGCTGCCGCTTTTCTTTTAAAGTTTTGCCCCGACTGATATAAAGAATGTTCTGCCATCAGCCGGTAAAGCACCTGGCCCCGGATAACCACCTGCCCTGCGGGTGAAATATCTTTCATTAAACAAATTATTTATTCCCGCTTTAAAATTTAACCCTTTTGAAAATTTGTAGGTTGCTGTTAAGTCAGTTACAGTATAAGATGGAATTAATCCTGTATTGCCATTAGCAGAAGCAGCAACAGTATTATTTGCATCGCTGAACGTTTCTCCAACACTGCTTACCTGTGCTGTTAATAAAAATCCTTTATAACCGCCGGTTATACCACCCCGGAAAATATTTGTTGGTGCATTCTCCACTTTCTTTCCTTTAGTGCTGGCATCTTTATGGTCGCCGCTATATTTGGCATCTGTGTATCCGTAAGAACCAAAAATAATTAAGTCACCATGTTTGCTTTTGCCAAATGCCCTGATGGGATTAAATTCAACATATCCTTCAAACCCTTTGCTGGTGCTGCTGCCAACATTAGTGATAAGACGGTATGAAGGTGTTCCGCTAACAGTAACTGTACCTACTCGGTTATCATATTGCAGGTAAAATCCACTTACATCAAACTGAAGAAAATTTTTCACTTTACCACGGTAACCTAAATCAATATTGTAACCTTTTGCATCTTTTAAATCAGGGTCGACCACATCTGTTGTAGGCGGTGCCTGCAGGTTTGCAAATTGGATAGGGCGATATGCCTGCGAAATATTTGCATAAATTTCTGTTGCTTTTGTTACATGATACTCTGTACCAATTCCTGCTAACACAAAACTTCTGCTCCGGCTAACATTCTGTAATAAAATTTCCGCACCACCTGAAGTGTAACCATTGCGGCCTGAAGATGAACCTTCCAACCATTCATATCTTATTCCGGGTATAATCAGGAACTTGTCATTTATACGAAAAATATTTTCAGCAAACGCAGCTACATTACTGGACTTAAAAGTAATATCCCGGGGATAATTACCGGTAACACTAATATCATATCCTGTTCCTGTTGTTCCTTTACCATCTGCCTGCCTGGTGGTAGTGCCGGTGTATAAACGCATACCGCCGGATAAAGTATTTTTCATTTTACCCAAATGATAATCGGTAATAATGCGGCTCTCTAAACCATAGTTCCTGTATTGGTCAAGATTTACCACCCTGTTGTTGTAGCTAAGTGTTGCAGGGTTAATACTGTCTTTGGTAGTGATGGATTGTAAAAATCCAACACTGTTTCGGTCGCCAATGGTGCCAAACAATTTTGTATTCCAACGGGTGTTTTCATTTATCTTATAATTGGCGATTAATGCTGGGGTAGTCCAGGTTATATCAAACCAATTACGGCTGCGGAAACTTTGTTGTGCATCCTGTTTTATTTGTGCATCCGTTAATCCACCGGGCTGCTGGCTGCGGATGTGCGAACGCATTACTTCTGCCGTTAATGAAAATTTTGTTGTGAAATTATAGGTTACCGTACCATAGCCTGCATTGGTATAGTAGCGGCTGTTTTCTCTCCAGCCATCGCCATTACGATGGTCGAAAAATGTATAATAATGAACTTTACCCTTTTTGCCACCTACGGCATTATAGCTATTAAATAACCCGTTGCTGCCAACAGTTTGCTGCGTTTCAAATTCAAAAGGTTTATTTATTTCACTACCATTGCGAAGAATATAATTTACAAGTCCCCCAAATTGTGGCCCATATTGTAAAGAGCCCTGGCCTCTTACTATTTCTATTCTTTGCACAGCTTGTAGTTGCGGATTATAATATGCTTCAGGATAACCAAAAGGGTCGGCAGAAATATCATAACCATTTTGCCGAACATTAAACTCCCAACTCCTGTTAGGGCTTAATCCCCGGGCCGCAATACCAATCTGAATGCCGCTGGGGTCACTTTCCCAAATATGAATGCCGGGTACTTTGGCCAATACTTGCCGCATATTATTTGTAACTACATTACCCTGTACATTGTCAAGTACAATTAAAGCATTCTTTTTACCAGCATAAATATTTGTTCCTACAATTTCCGGCATTTGCTGATAATCACTTTTGCTGTTTCTGCCTACTACCGTTACATCGGGCAGACTTCTTATATGCAGTGTATCGTTGCTTACTTTTTTGGTTTGTGCATGTGCCACATTTAATACTACTATCATCAAACTAAAAACAATTCCTTTTTTACTCATAAGTGTTATTTTGAGTGGCAAAAGTGCAGATGCTTTTTAAATTGGCACTTATGCAAAAGGGAAATCGAGTTATGCAATGCGGAAATGTTTGATTTTCTATAAAATATATTGCCGACAGGCAACCTGTTTTTAGTTTTGCCTGTAACATTGAAATTGTGTGGCTGTTATTAAATGATAACAATTCGGTCAGAAAGTAACTCAGTTGAGTGGTTTGGTTTGAAGATGTTAGAAAACAAGAGGCAAATACACATTTAACTGACACAAATTGTACATTTTCAACGGAAAAGCCAGGCATAGTAGCAGGAATTGACCGCAAAATTTTGTAAAAATTGTCTATAATTTTACAAATTCGCTAAACCGTTCTACCATATCTTTGCCCCGTTAAGGGGTTACTTTTCAATAAAATAGCCTTATTTTTACAACTTATTTAATGAACCGGAATTTATCCATAAAACTGAAAGCACTGTTCCTGCTGGTTGTATTTGCAACAAATACAGCAGTTGGTTTTGCCTGTGCTATAGGTGTGGATATGGGTTTTAATTCCCCTCATAATAGCCAAACTGCAGAGGCTGCAAAAGTGCATGTACATGACGATGGTAAAAAGCATGTACATGAAAATGAACCATCTGAAGTAACTACACATGTTCATGAGGATGGTATGAAACATCAACATGAAAGTGAGCCGGTAAAACAAACTCCTGCTGATGGCAGCAACTTATTTTCAAAAGACGATGGTGGCTGCTGTACCAATGAAGTGCAGGAGTTTCAAAATTTAGATAAAAATGTTACTGTAAATACCGGTATCAATGTACCTGTGTTTATTGCAATCCTGAGTACTTATTTTGATATTGATTTCTCAACGGCTCTCAAAGATTTTCCAGTTAACTACAAGGCCCGTTTTTATTACCCCCCACCGCCTGACATACGCATAGCGATTCAGCGTTTCCAGATTTGATTACTGTAAAACTGGTAAAGCTTTATGCTTTATCCAACTTCATTTTGCGTATCGCAATTTGAGGCTATTTGTTTTACCGTAATCAATTTTTATGTTCAGATATAGTATTATAGTTTTTCTTGCAGGATTTATCAGTTTACCGGCAGCGGCACAGCAGGTGCTTTCAGAAAATGAGGCTGTGGCCAAAGCATTGGCTAATAATAAGAATATCCAAGCCACTTCGCTACAAGTAAAGCAGCAGCAGCAGTTACTAAAATCAGCTATTAACCTGCCTAATCCTGATTTCTTTTTGGAAAGTCCTACGGGTAAGTTTTATACAGGTAGTATCACCCAGTCATTTGAATTCCCAACGGTTTATAGCAATCAATACCGTTTGCAGAAACAGCAAATTGCTGTGGCTCAAAAAGAGAAGCAGTTAACTGAAGCAGAATTAAAATACAGGGTTAAGGTTTTATACTTAGAAATACAGTATGCTGATTCGCTTACCAATCAACTGTATATCCAGGATACATTGTATGAAAAGATAAAGCTGTCAGCTATTCGCCAATTTAAAGCCGGGCAAATTGATTACCTGCAACAAACATTTGCGGAAACGCAATATGGTGAAATTCATAATCAATACAAGCAATCGCTTATTAGAGCTGCATCCTTAAAGGCACAGTTGCAATGGTTCACTGGTATCAAAGATTCTATTTCGGTGGAACCGTTGGCTGTTACAATATCTCAAACACTGTTCTCACTTGCACCTGATTCCACGGCGTTACTTTCAAACCCCGCCGTACAACTCTTACAGCAACAGGAGAATGTTGCGAAACAAAATATTTCATTACAAAAAAGCAAGGCTTTGCCCGGTTTGGCTTTTGGTTATTTCAACCAGGGCGAAAGAGATACGAAATGGTTTAACCGCTTTAGAGTTGGCGTAACAATTCCATTATGGTTTGGCCAGTATAAAAGCAATATCAATGCTGCCAAAACGGAGCAGCAGGTTATTCAAAGCAAACAACAGGGTTTGCAGCAGGAATTATCTGCACAGGTTATAAATGCCAATAGCGAAATGCAAACCAACTGGCAGTCTGTTAACTACTACCAGCAAACTGGTTTAAAAAAAGCACAGGAAGTTATTACTACTTCACAACGCTTTTTTATAAGTGGTGAAATTGATTATATCAGTTTATTAAGAAACAGCAACGATGCCTACAATGTTTACCAGAAATACCTCGAAGCAGTAAGAAATTATAATCTCAGTGTTATCAATCACAAATATTTAATGGGTCAGTTATGAAACGATTAATCATTCAATTTTTATTTGGGCTATTACCGGTACTTGCATTTGCACACGGCGGCGAAGACCATGGTGACGCAAAAAAAACAAGTGTATCGCCTGCAAGTTATTTCTCGGCTGAGGCTGCTTCAGAAATATATGAAGTGCTGTTAAAGTACAGCCCGATAATGCCGGGGAAAGAAACATCACTTCGCTTGTACTTAAGTGAATTCAATACAAACAAACCAATTGACAGTGCCAAGCTGGAAGTAACAGTGGCTGGTAATCCCAACATAAAAATTACTGTGGTGAGGATTGATAAGGGAGTGTTTGAACTGAAAGCCACATTTCCTGAAAAGAAAGCATACAATCTTGTACTCAATATCAATAGCTATGCAGGTATTGATTTGATCCAGCTAAACAACATTGAAGCAGGAAAAGTACTGGCTTCAAAAATGACAACAGAAAGCAACTCTGATTCTCATTGGTACAGCAGCAATTGGTTTTTTGGATTGATGGGGTTGCTGATTGGTTTACTCGTTATGTTCTTTGTAAACAAAAGCCGCAGCAGGAAAATGATTGCAGGTGCCATCATTCTTTTTTGCCTTTTGCCAACGGCCACTTACAATCCGGCATCTGCACATGGTGGCGAGGATCATGGTGATGGCGCTGGTAAAAGTGGCGGTGCCTCTTCCACAACATTTATAGTTGAAAAAGAAACACAGTTCCTTTTTAATATTCAAACGCAAAAAATAGGTACAGGTGATTTTAATGAGTCATCCGTTTTATTGGGAACTGTAATTGCTGCTCCGCAAGGCCGGGCTGTAATTCAAACACCACAGGCTGGCAAAATTGTTTCCCTAAGAGTAGCACCCGGCCAACGGGTTGGTAAAGGACAGGTAGTAGCTGTTATAGAACAACAGGTAGATGCCGGAACTCAAATTAGTATCATCTCTCAAAGCAATAGTGTAAATGCCGAGTATGAAGCTGCCAAAGCACAATATGAAAGGTTGCTGGGGATAGCAGACATTGCTGCCAAAAAAGATATTACTGAAGCAAAAGCCAGGTATGAAAGTGCTAAAAAAAATAAAGCACTCTTTGATGCAAATACCGGAAAAAATACAGGCAATACAAAAGCGATAACCCTCACTTCCCCTGTTAGTGGTGTTGTAGGCACATTTAATTATGCTATTGGTGCTGTTGTAAACAGCGGCGAAACTTTGTTTGAAATAACCAACCTCGACCAGGTGTTTGTAGAAGCCCAGGTATTTGCAACAGACGCTGAAAAATTGAAATCAGCAACAGGGTTTACCATCATTTCAAATACGGATACACTGGTTTATAAATTAAAAATGATTAGCACTGCCCAATCTGTTAACAGCGGCAATCAATCTCAAAAAGTAGTATTTGAACTTATCAATCCTAAGGGCCAGTTTAAGATTGGAGAAAATGTAAATGTGCGGATGACAGGAAATAATGTTATACGACAAGTTGTAATACCAAATGAAGCAATTACAGATGTGAACGGCAAGCCCGCCATTTTTATAAAAGATAAAGCGGAACAGTATAGTATCAGCTTCGTAGTAAAAGGGCAAAGCAATGACAAGTTTACTGTTATTACCAAGGGTACTGAAGATGGTGAACGGGTTGTTACTACAAATGTGTATCAAATGAAAATGATGTATTTAAACCAATAATTAAAATAAACAAACATGAAAAAGTTATTTATGATGTGCCTGTTGCTGGCAACTGTTACCACAACCTTTGCACAAAACAGCGATAAAGAAGCTGTAAAGACAGTATTGAACAATTACAAAAAAGCCATTGAAAAATTAGACACCACAGGCGTTGTCAATCTTTTTGTTAAAGACTCAAAAGTATTTGAGCAGGCAAAAGATGAAGGTACAATCGGTCATTATTTGGAACATCATTTAGGGCCCGAACTAAAAGAATTCAAATCATTCACTTTCAGTGATTATAAAGTGGATGTAACAGTGGCAGGAGAATATGCCTTTTCAACGGAGACTTATATCTATACCATCATTCTTGCTAAAGACGGCAAAGAAATAAAAAGTCAGGGAGTGGCTACCTCAGTATTAAGAAAATCAAAAGAAGGCTGGAAAATTGTGCAGACACATTCATCATTCAGAAAAGCAAAATAATTTTTTACTATAAAAGAAGAAAAATGAAACAAATCAGAATCATCCTTTCGATGGCAATAGCGGTTTTTAGTTTCACTGCTATAAATGCGCAATCAACAAAAACAAAAAATAAAACTGCAGTTGCGGATACAGTGGTTTATCAATGCCCGATGAAATGTGAGGGAGATAAAACTTATGATAAAGCAGGTAAATGTCCTAAATGCAATATGGATTTGAAAGCTGTACCAAAACCTGTTGCCGCCATTTATCAATGCCCCATGAAGTGCGAGGGAGATAAAACTTATGATAAGGCCGTCAAATGCCCAAAGTGCAATATGAATCTTACAAAAGTAAAAACAAAGAAAGAAGTACAAAATCACAAGGGACAAAATCATAATTAATTCATCAACCAAAAAAATAAAATCAATGAAAAAAGAATTTAAAATTTCAATGGCTGTTATGGCTCTTGCAACCGTAACTATTTTTAGTGCCTGCAACAATAGCGGTGGCGAAGCGAAAACATCAGACAAGGATTCCTCAAAAATGGAAATGACACATGAAGGTGGCGACCATATTTATGCCTGCCCCATGCATCCCGAAGTTACCGGTAAAGAAGGAGATACCTGTCCTAAATGCGGAATGAAACTGGAGCATAATGACAATGCCGGTGCCCCAAGCAATGTTAGTATGCAGTTTACAAGTAATCCGGCAACTCCAAAACCGGGAGAAGAAGTTACTTTATCCATGACTCCGAAAATAAAAGATAAACCTACTGAGCAGGTTCCTTTGGATGTTGAACACACTAAAAAGATACACCTCATTGTGGTTAGTGATGACCTTAGCTGGTTTGACCACATACATCCTGAGTTGAATGCTGACGGTTCTTATTCGGTAAAAGAAAAATTTCCTGCCCCCGGCAAGTACACGTTGTTTGCTGATTATAAACCAAGCGGCGCCAATCATACTGTTGATTACCTGAATGTAACAGTAGCCGGTACGGTACCTGCCGCAAAAGTTTATGGGGCAGATAAATTAACCGGCACCGCCGGTGATGGGTTCTCTGTTTCACTTACTCCTGAAGGTGGTAAATTTTTAACCAATATGGCCATGCACATTAATGGAGTAGTGATGCTGAATGGCAAAGAAGTGGATGTAACAACCTTAGAAGATTACCTCGGAGCAAAAGCCCACATGGTAGTAGTAAGCCTTGCCGATAAAAAATATTTGCATGTACACCCAAGCGTAGAAGGTGGAAAATTTGATTTACATACTACGTTTGAAAAACCCGGTGTCTATCGTGGCTGGATTCAATTCCAAAGCAAAGGAAAAGTTTACACCAGCGACTTTGTAATGAATGTAGCAGAAGGCAATGCCGACAATATGAAAGGTATGGATATGAAGAAAGACGAACATGCGGAACATTAATATTCAATTTATTTTCTAACAATAAAATTTAAAACAATGAAAAAGATAACAATTCTGATGACAGTAATGCTGATAGCAACTTTTACAACATTTGCTCAGCATAGTGGTGGCAACCATAAACATGGTTCGCCACATGGTGGAACAGTTAAGTCTGCCGGTGACTTTCATATTGAAGTAAGTGTAAAGGATGGTATGGTGATGGCCTATTTGCTGGACACTAAGGAAAAAGCAATGAAGAATACGGGAGTGACAGGAACTGCTGTTATACAAATGGCTGACGGTCAAACTTCAACTATTACATTAATTCCAAACGGTAATGAAGGCTTTATGTACACCCTTGACAAGTCGAAAAAGTACAACAAGGCAATTGTAACTTTTACAACCGGGGGTAAAACTGCATCGGCATCTTTTGACCTTACGCCAAAGGCCAAGCCTGCTGCAGATGGACATAACCATCAACATTAAAATGGATACCAAATCATAGCAGGCAGCAAGCCTGCTATGATTTATAATGCTACTGCCTTAATTAGTACAATGGCGATTAAAGATTTTATTTTATGCTGAACAGACTCATTCATTTTTCCCTGAAGAACCGGATGCTGGTAGTTTCGATGGCTGCTTTGCTTATGGTGTATGGTGTGTTTACTCTGGTTAATCTTCCTGTAGATGTGTTACCCGATTTGAACAGACCAAGAGTAACTATATTTTTAGAAGCCAATGGTATGGCGCCTGAAGAAGTAGAAAGCCAGGTAAACCTGCCGGTGGAAACACAATTGAATGGTGCGCCGGGTGTGGAAGTAGTCCGTTCAGTAGCAAGTCCCGGATTAGGAATGGTGTTTGTTGAGTTTGACTGGAATACTGATGTGTACCGTGCAAGACAATTGACGGCGGAGAAACTTCAGAACATTCAACTGCCAAAAGGGATTACACCTGTGATGGGGCCCATCAGTTCCATCATGGGGCAGATTATGATGGTGGCTGTTACAAGTGATACCGCTTCGCCTGCTGATTTAAGAACACTGGCTGATTTTACTATTCGCAGAAGGCTGATGAGTGTAAAAGGTGTAAGCCAGGTAATACCCATTGGCGGAGAAAGAATGCAGTACCAGGTTTTGATTTCAAGTGAAAAATTGCGACAGTATAATTTATCAATTGATAATGTTGACAAAGCATTACAACTAACTAACCAAAACACAACGGGTGGTTTTGTTGACAATAAAGGTTCCGAAACACTGATAAGAAATATTGGCCGTGCCAACACATTGGAAGATTTAGCGAATACCGTTGTAAGTAACAGGAATGCTGCACCTGTATTATTAAAACAGGTGGCAGAAGTAAAATTTGGCGGGCCAATTAAAAGAGGTGATGGTTCGTTTAATGGAAAACCTGCCGTTATACTTAGTATTGAGAAGCAACCCGGCAGCAGCACTATTGATGTTACTGCCGAATCATTAAAAGCAATCGAGGAAATAAAAGCATCGCTTCCTAAAAATATTCAAATCAATACAGATGTTTTTCAGCAAAAACATTTTATCGTAAACTCCCTTACCAATGTGGAAGAAGCATTAAGGGATGGGTTCATTCTTGTAATAATTATTCTCTTCCTCTTTCTTCTCAATTTTCGTACTACCATCATAACACTTACAGCAATACCGTTGTCGCTCATTATAACAGCGATTGTTTTTAAATTCTTTGATATTTCCATCAATACCCTTACTCTCGGCGGATTGGCAATTGCTATCGGCGAGTTAGTGGATGATGCCATTGTGGATGTTGAAAATGTTTATAGAAGATTAAAAGAAAATTGGCTCAGCGAAAAACCGAAGCCATTACTCAAAGTAATTTATGATGCCAGCAGTGAGGTAAGAAATTCAATAGTGTATGCCACCATCATTGTAGTGTTGGTATTTATTCCATTGTTCTATTTACAGGGAATTGAAGGAAGGATATTTGCTCCACTTGGAATTGCTTATATCACTTCTATTATTGCATCATTGGCAGTATCGCTTACTGTTACACCGGCACTGTGCAGCTATTTATTGGAAAAAAAGAATCATTTACATCATATCAATCTGGCCTTTTGGAAACGCAAAAAAAAGGAACCCACTGTTGATGCTGTGCATGAACCGGATAGTGCCCTTGTTCGATGGCTAAAAAAACAAGACACCAGGCTGCTGCATTTTGGATTAAAGCGTCCAAAGACAATAACCGGTGTGGCTATTGCATTAATCATCGCTTCCATCAGCATTATCCCATTTTTTGGAACAGAGTTTTTACCGCCTTTCAATGAAGGAAGTTTTACGGTGAATGTATTGGCTCCTGCCGGCACTTCATTGGAAGAAAGCAATAAGATTGGTATAATAGCTGAACAACAAATTTTAAAAGTACCGGAAGTATCCCTTACAGCCAGACGAACGGGCAGGGCCGAATTGGATGAACATGCTGAACCGCCAAGTTATTCTGAAATTGAAGTTGCCTTAAAACCCGGAGGACGAAGCAGGGCAAAAGTGCTTGAAGATATCCGTACCAACTTATCGGTGCTTAAAGGAACCGCTATCAATATTGGTCAACCCATTTCTCACCGGCTCGACCATTTACTTTCAGGAGTAAGGGCACAGGTAGCGGTTAAAATATTTGGTAATGATTTATTAACGCTTCGCTCCAATGCCGAACAATTAAAATCAATTATTTCCAATGTGCCGGGTGTGGTTGATGTGCAGATTGAGAACCAGGTAATGGTGCCGCAATTGATGATTAAGCTTGACCGTATGGCAGTACAGCGCTATGGCTTACAGGTAGGAAATGTAGCGGATGAACTGGAAATATTTTACAATGGGAAAGTAGTGAGCCAGATAATTGATGGCCAAAAAAGTTTTGATATTGTCTTAAGAACTGATGACAGTACAAGAAAAAATATTGAAGCAATCCGCAATACACAGATTGCAGCATCGGATGGTTCGTTGATACCGCTGCAACAAATTGCAAAGATTGAGCTTGAGAACAGTATTAATGCAGTTAACCATGAAAACACTCAGCGCAGGATTGTTGTCTCTGCCAATGTGCAGGGCCGTGACCTTGGCAGCACTGTAAAAGAAATGCAGGAAACCGTAAAGAAAGATTTGCCTTTACAGGAAGGATATTATTTACAATGGGGCGGACAGTTTGAAAGCCAGCAATCAGCCTCTAAATTAATTACCATACTCAGT
This sequence comes from Lacibacter sp. MH-610, assembly GCF_045780045.1. Taxonomy (NCBI): domain Bacteria; kingdom Pseudomonadati; phylum Bacteroidota; class Chitinophagia; order Chitinophagales; family Chitinophagaceae; genus Lacibacter; species Lacibacter sp. MH-610. The sequence goes on along the minus strand of NZ_CP116002.1, from coordinate 1,562,623 downwards.
ATCTTTTCAATAGCAGGTATTTTCTTAGTCCTGTACAGCCATTTCAAAAGCAGTCGTATTGCTTTGCAGATAATGCTCAATATTCCATTGGCATTAATAGGCAGTGTAATAGCAGTAATGCTTACCGGCGGTGTGTTCTCAATTGCCACAATGGTAGGTTTTATTACCCTCACAGGTATAGCATCCCGTAATGGCATTATGATGATAAGCCATTACATCCATTTAGTACAACATGAAGGAGAAGTATTTGGCGACAAAATGATAATCCGTGGTTCGCTGGAAAGATTAGTGCCGGTATTAATGACTGCATTAGTTGCAGCTTTTGCTTTGATACCACTGACGATGGATGCAACGGCGCCAGGAAAAGAAATTCTATACCCGGTTGCTACGGTTATTTTGGGTGGATTGGTTAGTTCAACTTTATTGGATATGATTGTAACTCCTGTTGTATTTAAACTGTTCGGAGAAAAAGCCTTGAAGAAATATTTGGCTGAGCAGGAAAAAAAGGAGTTGAATTAAAGCGATTGTAACGAATAAACATGCTGATATTAAAATGAAGAATATGGGGGAAGATTAAATAACATGGGTCGGAGCCCTGCTTTGGTTTCCTTATTTATAATGAAACAGTTTCTGGAGCAGGGTTTCCGCACCCACCAATTGATAAATCCGTTTAAAACGGGATTTAATTTGAGTATCATCTTAAAATCATTGTAGTGGAGCAAACAAAATACATACCGGCACTCAGATTCAAATGGCTTACACCATTGTATGATTTTTTTCTCAGCATTACTATGCCTGAGAAAAAAATTAAACTGGCATTAATTGAAGCAGCAAGTATTCCGGCAGGCATAAAAGTATTGGATTTTGGGTGTGGTACAGCTACACTAACTATTATGGTGAAAGAGATGTATCCTGAGGCGAAGGTGACAGGAATTGATGTGGATAGAGAAATATTAGACAGGGCAACTCAAAAATTAAAAGAAAAGAAGTTAGATATTTTTTTACTGGATTATGATGGGAAGGAGTTTCCCTTTCAGCGTAATGCATTTGACAGAACTTTATCCTGCTTGGTGTTTCATCATCTTGATACAGATACAAAGCAAAATATGCTGGCAGAAATATTCCGGGTTTTAAATAAAGATGGGCAGTTGTTTATTGCAGATTTTGGCCGTTCTAAGTCATGGATTCAAAGAACACTTTTCAATATAATAAGAGGACTGGATGGATTTAAATCAACAGATGCAAATGCTAAAGGACTATTGCCTGAATTAATTTCAGATGCCGGGTTTGAAAATGTGGCCATTAAAACCCGTTTTAAAACCATGTTTGGAGAAGTACAAATAATCAGTGCGGAAAAAATATAAATACAAATAAACAATCTCATGAAAAAGAAATTTTATTTACTGCTTTTAATAGTAGCAACAGCATTTACAGCGACAGCACAGGAACAAAAGAAAGAAGAAGTTTGCTATAACCCTAACCTCGTAAAAGATACCAGCAAGAAAAGCATCAAGTCAATGGCTTATGTCATAATAAACAGAGATAGTCTAAAAATCAACTATCATTCTCCCGGCGTTCGTAAAAGAATTATATGGGGTGGGCTTGTTCCTTATGATGAAGTATGGGTAACCGGCGCACATGATGCTACTACATTAGAAATGCCAAAAGCTTTTGTTGTTAATGGCAAAGAAATACCAGCTGGTAAATATGCTTTCTTCACCATCCCTGGTAAAAAAGAATGGACATTGATTATTAATAAAAACTGGAAACAGCATCTTGCCACAGAGTATGATGAAAAAGACGATGTGTTAAGAATCAGAGTAAAACCAAAGAAAAACAATCATACAGAAAGACTGCAGTATTTTATTGAGCCAGTAAATAATAGTACCGGTAAGATAGCTGTGGCATGGGAAAAAATAAAGGTAGAGTTTCCATTCACACTAAAAAAATAAAGCATGAACCACAACCAACAGCATTACACCTGCCCCATGCACCTTGAAGTTGTAGAGGATTGGCCAGGCGTCTGCCCCAAATGTGGAATGAGGCTTATCCTGATTGGTGCAAAAGAAGAAGCACATTCTGATTCGCACCATCAACACACAGAGTATAAGAAAGGAGATTTTTCTTCCCATGCTCAGCATGTTGCACCCGTTATAGAGATGCGAAGTACACAGGGGTTTCAGAAATTCACATGCCCAATGCACCTGCAAATCATACAGGATGGGCCTGGAAAATGTCCTTTGTGTGGGATGACATTCGTACCACTCACTAAACCGGGTGCACATAACGGACATGAAAATCATTCATCTGGTATAGCAGATTTTAAAAAACGTTTTTATGTTGTTTTAATACTGACTATACCCATCATGCTGTTGTCAGAAATGATTCAGCACTGGCTCAATATTCATTTCAGCTTTCCCGGCTCCGGATATGTGTTGCTTATTCTGTCATCAATTGTTTTCTTTTATGGCGGCTGGCCATTTCTGAAGGGTTTGGTTGGTGAAATGAAAGCAAAAAACCCGGGAATGATGACACTGGTGGCATTTGCGATTTCTGTTGCTTACATATACAGTGTGGCAACAGTATTGGGACTAAAGGGAATGGATTTTTTTTGGGAACTGGCCACTTTGATTTTAATAATGCTCCTGGGTCACTGGATAGAAATGAAATCGGTGGCCGGTGCGTCAAGAGAATTAGAATTGCTGGTGCAGCTAATGCCCGATGATGCACATTTAGTAAACGGAGAAAAAATAACAGATGTAAAAACAGAAACATTAAAAGAGAAAGACATTATTCTAATAAGACCGGGTGAAAAAGTTGCTGCCGACGGAATAATAGTAGATGGCGGAAGTTATTTAAATGAATCAATGCTTACCGGCGAATCAAAACCTGTTGAGAAAACAAAAGGAGATAAAGTAATTGCCGGTTCAATCAATGGTAATGGTGCAATCAGAATTTCTGTACTGCATGGTACAAAGGATTCTTATTTATCACAGGTTATAAAACTGGTACAGGATGCACAAAAATCAAAATCAAAAACACAGTTGATTGCAGACAGGGCAGCAAGATGGTTGACGCTGATTGCAATTGTAGCAGGTATCACTACATTCCTTGTATGGTATTTATCCGGAAAAGATTTGGCGTTTTCCATTGAGAGAATGGTAACGGTAATTGTTATTTGCTGTCCTCATGCTTTAGGATTGGCAGTTCCATTGGTTGTGGCAAAATCAACAGCTTTATCAGCAAAACATGGTTTACTGATAAAGAACAGGACTGCCTTTGAAAATGCAAGAAAGATAACTACATTAGTATTTGATAAGACAGGAACACTGACAGTTGGCAAATTTCAGGTAGTACGGTATGTAACACATAATGATAAATATACCCAGGAACAAGTACTACAATACGCTGCTGCCTTAGAGCAAAATTCAGAACATCCAATTGCAACAGGCATCACAGCTAAAGCAAAGGAATTAAATTTAAAACTGCCTGAAGTTGTTGGGTTTGAAGCTATAACCGGAAAGGGTATAGCTGGCATCATTGATAAAAAAGATGTGATGGTAGTTAGCCCTGGGTATTTAAAAGAAAAGTATGCCTTTCTTACAAAGGATGACATGGTAAAAGCTGAAGAAACCCTTGTCTTTGTTTTAATAGATGATGATATTGCCGGTTCTATTGCACTGGCTGATGAAATAAGGCCTGAATCTTTTGAGGCAATTAAAACGCTGCATCAGAATAATATTAAATCAATTTTATTGACTGGTGATAATGCAACAGTAGCTAAAGGTGTAAGTGAACGCTTAGGTATGGACAGTTTTTTTGCTGAAGTATTGCCACATCAGAAATTAGAGAAAATAAAAGAGTTGCAGGATAAAGGAGAATTTGTTGCTATGACAGGCGATGGAGTAAATGATGCACCTGCATTGGCGCAAGCCAATGTAGGTATAGCTGTTGGTTCAGGTTCTGATATTGCCGCCGAAACAGCAGGAATTGTACTGGTTAACAGCAATCCCAAGGATGTTGTTTCATTGATTCAGTTTGGTAAAGCCACTTACAGAAAGATGATTCAGAATTTGATTTGGGCTACAGGTTATAATGTAGTGGCTTTACCATTGGCGGCTGGTGTGTTATACAAAATGGGAATATTGTTAAGCCCTGCTGCCGGTGCCGTTTTAATGAGTGTAAGTACAGTTGTGGTAGCGATTAATGCAAGTATGCTGAAAGTAAAATAGCGTTAGCGAATAAAAAAGGATGGAAATTATTCAGAAGGTTATTCATTATTTTCTTCACTTTGTTTTTCCCTTAGGAATAGCTTTTGTCTTTTTCAGAGAAAGATGGAAACAAGCTTACCTGATATTATTGTTAACAATGTTGATAGATTCTGACCATTTATTAGCAATCCCTTTTTATCATCCCTGCCGTTGCAGTATTGGTTTTCATCCCCTGCACAGTTATTTCGCAATAGTTATATATGCGTTGTTATTTTTGTTTTCAAAATTCCGTATCGTATCTGTCGGATTATTAATGCACATGGCTACAGACTATATTGATTGTATTTTTATTACTCATAATTGTAAATAATATTACTGTTTATGGCAAAAAGCAAACACTACTACATCCGAAAAACTCACCGCTGGCTCGGTGTTATTTTAGGCATCCAGTTTTTATTATGGACAATTGGTGGATTGTATTTCAGTTGGAGCAATATGGATGAAGTGCATGGAGATTTTCAAAAGAAAAATGCACCGCTCTTATCATCCGATATTTCATTAGTAAGCCCAACAATGGTACTGGATACTATCAGGAGAGTTCATCGGATTGATTCAATTGTTTCCATTCAGTTAATTGAAATTTTGGGTAAGCCATTTTATCAGGTTCGTTGTATCAGTGCTATCCACAACGAAACAAATCATGAACATGATATGCAGGCAATGAACCATCTTGCCGATGCAGAAACAGGTGACCTTCGGGGGCCATTGACAAAAGAGGAAGCCACTGAAGTTGCAAAAAGGCGATTTAATGGCGAGCCGGAAGTTAAATCTGTTGAATACCTAACAGCTACAAATAATCACCATGAGTACCGTGAAAATCCTTTGCCTGCTTACGCTATTACATTTGAGCATCCGTCAAAAGCCACCGTTTATGTTGCCAGCGAATTAGGAACCGTTCAAAAATTCAGGAATAATAAATGGCGAATATTTGATTTCTTGTGGATGATGCACACGATGGATTATGAAGGCAGGGACAATTTTGGGAATAATCTGCTTCGATTCTTTTCAATTTTTGGATTGGTGACAGTGTTAAGTGGATTTGCATTATTCTTTGTGAGTACCAAACGCAAGAAGAAAAAAACTACACATTTCCCAACTCTGAATTAGTATCAATATCCGGGCTTTTGTTGTAAACTTTTATTGCAATTTAAAAAATGAAGAAGGATATTAAGAAACAAAGTGCTAAGAATAAAAGGTCAATTCCAAAGGTTCTGAAATATGCGCTTTGGATTATTCTTGCTCTTCTTATACTTGCAATCTTTGCTCTTGTCATGCTTCTACAGAATATACATATTGAAAAAAATAAAGGTTGACCTTATCCGAACCGAAGGGATTTTCAGTTTTTTGAGAAATAGTCGGCAACTGGGTGTTTAAGGATGGTTTAACTGGCTGATTTGCAACTGTATTGCTAAATTATACATGCCTAAGTGTATTATTTGCAACAAAACATCCTATTTTTGCAACCAATGAAATTATTCTTCTCAATAGTATCTCTGGTAATGCTTTACATTTCCTGCCTGCCCTGCGGCGACAGAGAGGAATGTAACATCAGAGCAGAAGCAAGAATTTCAGCAGCTAATGACAACCACCAGCAGCATAAACATAATACAGAAGCCTGTTCTCCGTTCTGCTCATGTTCCTGTTGTGCTGCCTCAGCCTTTTACTCTCCTTTCGCTAAGGCTCAGATAAATAAAGTAGAATTTCAATCGGAGAAATATCCCCTTTACAATGTAGCGTTTAGTACCGAAGCTCAAAATAGCATCTGGCAGCCTCCCAAATTGTCTTAATCTCACAACTCCTTTATTGAATTTGCTGTAAGTCATTTATTGGCTTATTCAGCTATTGTATCATTCATTTCCCATTGCTGGCAATGGCCACAGCCAAAAAAGTTACAAAAAGCAAGAAAAGAAAAAAGCCTTTAGTGATAAGAATAATCAGAATCATTCTTATTGGAATTGCCTGTGCTATACTTATTGCCGCAATAGTGGAAAGAACAATTCATTTTTTCAGGTATCATATATAACCAAACAGACTTAAGACATGCTCAATAAAATCATTCAATTCTCCATAAAAAATAAATTGGTCATCGGCCTGTTTACACTTGCATTAATAATATGGGGTGTTTATTCAGCCAAAAAATTGCCAATTGATGCTGTACCCGATATTACAAATAACCAGGTACAGGTAATTACGCTGAGCCCATCATTAGCGGCACAGGAAGTAGAACAGCTAATTTCTTTTCCGGTGGAACAAACAATGGCCACCATTCCGGAAGTGCAGGAAATCCGTTCTATATCAAGATTTGGATTATCTGTAGTTACTGTCGTATTTCATGATGATGCCAACATATATTGGGCCCGTCAGCAAGTAGGTGAACGGCTGATAGAAGCCCGTAACCAAATACCAAACAATATTGGTAACCCTGAAATGGCTCCTATCTCTACAGGCTTAGGTGAAATTTATCAGTATGTCTTACATGCCAAAAAAGGGTATGAAAATAAATACGATGCCATGTCTCTTCGGACAATTCAGGACTGGATTGTCCGGCGACAGTTGTTGGGCACACCCGGCATTGCTGATGTAAGCAGCTTCGGCGGTCTTTTAAAGCAATATGAAATTGCATTGAATACAGATAAGCTTCGCAGCTATAATCTATCCATAGCAGATGTATTCAATGCCCTTGAAAAGAATAATCAGAATACAGGTGGAGCCTATATTGACAAAAAGCCCAATGCCTACTTTATCCGCAGCGAAGGATTTATTAAAACAATCACTGACATTGAAAAAATTGTAGTTACAAGAACTTCCGGCGGTTCCCCTGTATTGGTCAGAGATATTGCAACGGTACAGTTGGGCCATGCCACGCAATACGGGGCATTAACCCGTAATGCGGAAGGCGAAGTAGTTGGTGGCATTGTTTTAATGCTCAAAGGAGCAAATTCCAGCATTGTAATTAATAGTGTAAAAGAAAAAATAACCCAGATTCAGAAAAGCTTGCCGGAAGGTGTGGTCATTGAGCCCTTCCTTGACAGAAGTGCTTTAGTTAGCAGGGCAATCGGAACTGTAAAAACTAACCTTATTGAAGGTGCCTTGATTGTGATTTTTGTATTGGTGGTTTTCCTTGGTAATATCCGTTCCGGGTTGATAGTGGCTTCAGTGATTCCGCTTGCCATGCTTTTTGCTATTTCGCTGATGAATCTTTTTGGCGTATCCGGAAACCTGATGAGTTTAGGCGCTATTGATTTTGGATTGATTGTGGATGGCGCTGTAATTATTGTGGAAGCAACCATGCATCAGTTAGGCCATCGAAAGCCCGGAAGAATGACACAAGACCAATTGGATGATGAAGTATATAAGTCAGCAGGTAAAATGATGAACTCTGCTGCATTTGGACAAATCATTATCTTAATTGTGTATCTGCCTATTCTTGCCTTGGTAGGCATTGAAGGAAAAATGTTTGGCCCAATGGCACAAACAGTATCATTTGCTATACTGGGTGCATTCCTGCTTTCACTTACTTATGTGCCCATGATGAGTGCACTTGTTCTAAGTAAAAAAATAAGCCACAAGGAAAACCTTTCTGATAAAATGATGAAGTTTTTCCAACGGCTTTATACCCCATTAATACGTGGTGCACTGAAAATGAAATTGCTGGTGGTGAGTATCGCTGTTGGTGTATTTATAATCAGCCTTATAATTTTTAGAACATTAGGTGGCGAATTTATTCCAACATTGGAAGAAGGCGATTTCGCCGTAGAAACAAGGTTGCTAACAGGTAGCTCGTTAAGCCAGACAATTGAAAAAATAACACAGGCTTCGGACTTACTGATGAAAAAATTTCCCGAAGTAAAAGAAGTGATTGGAAAGATTGGCGCCTCTGAGATACCTACCGACCCTATGCCCATAGAAGCATGTGATATTACCATCCTTTTAAAAGATAAAAAGGAATGGACCAGTGCACATAACCGGGAAGAATTAGCAGAACTGATGCAAAAAGAACTGGAAAAAATTCCCGGTGTTTCCTATGGGTTGTCGCAGCCTATACAACTTCGTTTTAATGAATTGATTTCAGGTGTTCGCCAGGATGTAGGTATTAAAATATTTGGGGAAGACCTGGATGTGCTGGCAGACCTGGCCAAAAAAATTGGTGTGATTGTGCCTACTGTAAAAGGTGCAGAAGATTTATATGTAGAACAGGTGACCGGTTTGCCACAGATTGTGGTTAAACTAAACCGGGATAAGATTGCGCAATTTGGTTTAAATGTAGAAGATATAAACCGCACCATCAGCGCTGCATTTGCCGGGGAAGCTGCGGGTATTGTATATGAAGGCGAGAAACGTTTTGATATGGTGGTGCGGTTAGAAAAGACAGGCCGCCAGAGTATTGATGATGTAAAAGGATTATTTGTTGCGGCCCCTGATGGTAACCAGATTCCATTGGAACAGGTAGCCGATGTCAATTTGCAGTTAGGCCCTAACCAGATACAACGGGAAGATGCCAAGAGAAGAATCATAGTAGGCTTTAATACAAGAGGCAGGGACATCTCATCGGTTGTAAAAGAAATGCAGGAAAAAATTGAGAAGCAGGTAAAAATGCCCCCCGGTTACTTTATTACTTATGGTGGGCAATTTAAAAATCTTGAAGAGGCTAACAAAAGATTATCCGTTGCTGTTCCTGTGGCTTTAGCATTAATCCTGCTGCTTCTTTTCTTTACGTTTGGTTCTATCAAATATTCATTACTCATTTTTACAGCAATACCCATGAGTGCTATTGGTGGTGTATTTGCCTTATGGTTCCGGGGTATGCCATTCAGTATTTCAGCAGGTGTTGGCTTTATTGCTTTATTTGGTGTGGCTGTATTAAATGGTATTGTGTTAATCAGCGAATTTAACCGGTTGAAAAAAGAAGGCATGACTGACATTAATGCAATTATTCTAAAAGGAACCTCTGTAAGGTTGCGACCGGTGTTAATGACCGCAGCGGTTGCTTCATTAGGCTTTTTGCCAATGGCATTATCTACAGGTTCCGGGGCGGAAGTTCAAAGACCGTTAGCAACTGTTGTAATAGGCGGATTGATTACGGCCACATTTCTTACGTTGGTAGTTTTACCGGTGTTGTACACCTGGTTTGAAAAGATAAATCCGAAAGTTAAAAAGTCTTCTGTTGCAAAGGGTTTAGCCTCATTGCTTATCCTGTTTTTAGCATCATCATTCGCTGCAAATGCCCAGCAACCAAAAACAATCATAAATCTTAATGATGCCGTGTCATCTGCTATGAAGAATAACCCTTTGGTAAAAGTGGGAACGCTGGATATAAGTTACCAGCAGCAGTTGAAAAAAACAGTAAAGGATTACGGCAAAACAAATGTGGGTCTCACATTTGGTCAGTATAACAGTCGTATTGCTTATGATAATAATTTCAACATTAATCAGGGCATACCGAATCCTGCCTACTTTAAAAGTCTCATACGGTTATCTGAGTCAAATATCAAAAGCAGTGAACTGCAACTGAAAATTTATCAGACTGAACTGGCGGCGAATACAAAAACATCGTACTACCAGTTAAGTTTTTGGATAGAGGAAATAAGATTGCTGAAAGAGTTGCTGGCTATCTACGAAAATGTATTGAAAGCATCAGCGCTACGGTATAAGACAGGTGAAACCAATGCCCTGGAAAATTATAATGCTGAAAGCAAGGTAAATGAGATAAAGGCGCAATTGAGAAATGCGGAAGAAGATTACCGTATTGAACTAAACCGCCTGAAGGTATTTACGGCCGATTCGTCTGTTACAACTATTGCCGACACATCACTTGTTGAAAAGCAGATACAGGTAAATTTTGATACTGCTGCCATTGCGGCCAACCCTACACTGGCCTTTATTAAACAGCAGATTGATATTGCAAGCAGGGAGAAAGCTGTTGAGCAATCAAGGCTGAAACCAGATTTCTCAGTAGGCTATTTCAACCAGTCTTTAGTAGGTTATCAAACCGTAAACGGTGCTGATAAATATTATGGTGTTGGCCGCCGTTTCCAGGGTGTTAATTTGGGTGTCAGCATTCCCATATTTGCCAGGGCACAAAAAGAAAAAGTAAAGGCTGCCGAAGTAAACCGGGTGCGCCGTGAAGCAGAACTGACCAATTATCAATACAATCTTCAGGCTGAATTGACAAGGCTGTTTGGCGAATTGCAAAAACAAAGAGTTCAAATCAACTACTACCGCAATACAGCTTTACCGCAAGCCAATCTTATCATCACCCAGGCGCAAAAAGCTTTTACGGCCGGTGAAATCGGATATTATGAATTGACGCAATCACTCAACAATGCTGTTGTTGTAAAACAGGAATACACAAAACTTTTAAATCAATACAATCAAACCGTCATTGCTATCGAATTTATTGGTGGCATCAATTAATTAAAACGGGTTAAATATTATAAATATGAAACAGAAATTTTTAAGTTCATTGGTTATACTCACTGCTGCCATTGTGTGGCTTTCATCCTGCTCTTCCAAAGGGAATGCAGAAGCTACGCCGGCAGAAGAAACCAAAGTTGAAGAAGCAGACATGGTGGATTTGTCGGAAGACCAGTTTAAAACCGTCAACATACAATATGGCGCTGTAGAAGATAAAAATCTCAGCAGTGTTATAAGGGCATCGGGAGTACTGGATGTCCCTCCGCAACAGCTATTAACAGTTTCTTCTCCCTATGGAGGCACATTAAAAAGTACCGATTTGCTGCAAGGTAAACCTGTAATAAAAGGCGAAGTAATAGCAATACTCGAAAACCCTGAATTTATCCAGCTTCAGCAGGATTATCTGGATTATAAGAGCCAGTTGGTATATCTGAAAGAAGAATTAGAAAGACAACAGGAACTGGCAAAAGAAAATGTAAATGCAAAAAAAACATTGCAAAAAGCCAGCAGCGAGTACAATAGTATGATGGCAAGGGTGCAGGGATTAAAATCAAAGCTGCAACTCATCAATATTAATCCTGATAAAATCAATTCGGGAAACATCTCCGGCAGAGCAAATATTTATGCTCCTATATCAGGCTATGTTACTAAGGTATTGGTGAACATAGGCAAGTTTGTAAACGCAAACCAGGAGCTATTTGAAATTGTAGATACCCGCCACCTTCATGCAGAACTTACCATTTTTGAAAAAGATGTTCCGAAATTGAAAATAGGCCAGAAAATCCGTTTTGTGTTGAATAATGAAACAAAGGAACGTTTTGCAGAAGTGCATTTAATTGGACGTGAAATCAGTGCTGAAAGAACGGTTCGGGTGCATGGGCACCTGTTGCAGGAGGATAAAAATTTATTACCGGGTATGTACCTGAAAGGAATAGTAGAAACAGGTGTTGCTACCACCACCGCTCTGCCTGATAAAGCGATTGTACAGTCCGCAGGTAAATCTTACATTTTTATTGCGGCAGAAGAAACAAAAGAAGAAAAGAAACCTGCTGATGGGAAAAAGGAAGAAGCTACTGAAAAACATATTCCGTTTAAAAGAATTGAAGTAACAACAGGCGTTTCAGAAAATGGTTATACCGAAGTGATTTTGCCTGAAGGATTTGACAGGAATAGCAAAGTAGTAGTAAACGGAGCTTATGATTTATTATCGAAGATGAATAATGTGGAAGAGGAAGAATAGACATAATATGGGTCGGAACCCTGCCTTGTTTGTCCCGTTTTAAAAATGGAAAACCTTGAGCGGCAGGGTTTCCGTACCCACCCAAATAAAACAAACAAAACTTTTTAACATGCGAAAGATAATATTCCTAATCGCTATCATAGTTATAACTATCGGTAGTAGTTGTACCAATAGTGGCGAAGAAAAAAGACAGGAAATACAATCAGAAAAACACGATTCCGCTCATAAAGAAAGAAAGGAAACAGATACTATGGGCATGAAAATGGGCGGCAATGAACTGGATTCAAAGAAAAAATAATTATTTAATCTCTAAAACTTAAAATCATGAAACAGTTATTTGCATTTCTTGTGATGCTGTTTTCAGCATCTATGCTGTTTGCACAGGATGTTATTACCCTGCGCAGCGGCGAAACTATTAATGGAAAAGTAGCCGAAGTAGGCACAACAGAAATCCGGTATTACAAAGCTGATAATGCTGATGGGCCTGTTTATGTGGCCAACAAATCGGATGCGGTGCAGATAGTTTATGCCAATGGCGCTAAAGATGTTTTTACCACACAGTCATCTGCCAACCAAAATGCGGCAAATCAAAATTATTACAGGCGGTATCGAAGGGGATATAACAGGCCATTTTTGTATCCTATCATTACGCCGCATATTGACTTGGGACATCATATTGATTTAGGGCATCACAGTTATGGCGGGCATCATGGTGGAGGTCATCATGGAGGCCATCACTAATATTTATCATCTCTAAAATTTTAAATCAGGAAATCATGAAATGGATTGGAAGAAGAGAAAGCTCCAATGTAGATGACCGCCGGGGGCTATCTGGTGGAAAAATTGCCGCAGGCGGTGGTGTGGCCGGCATTGTTATTTACCTGCTTTATACTTTACTAAGCGGTAATAATATTGACCCGTCACAAATTCAACAGCAACTTTCTGAACAAACAAACCAGTCGTCGCAATTAACTCCTGAAGAGCAAAAGGCCGATGACGAAAGGGCTGCCTTTGTAAAAGTAGTATTGGCAGAAACAGAAGATGTATGGAATAAAATTTTTACCGAAAAAGGGCAACAGTATTCAGAACCAACACTGGTATTGTTTCGTGGTGTGGTAGAATCTGCCTGTGGTAATGCAAGTTCTGCATCAGGGCCGTTCTACTGCCCCGGTGATAATAAACTGTACATAGATCTTTCTTTTTACCAGGACCTGCAATACAAATTGAATGCACCCGGCGATTTCCCGATGGCCTATGTAGTAGCACATGAAGTGGGGCACCATATTCAAAACCTGATGGGTACGGCAGATAAAGTGAACCGGCTGCGCCAGCAGCTAAGCGAAACTGAATTCAACAAATATTCTGTAATGATGGAATTGCAGGCAGATTTTTATGCCGGTGTATGGGCGCATCACACACAGAAGATGAAAAATATTCTGGATGCAGATGATATTGATGAAGCATTGAATGCAGCCAGTGCTATTGGAGATGACAGGTTGCAGAAGCAGTCAACGGGGCAGGTAATGCCTGATGCTTTTACACACGGTACTTCGGTGCAAAGGATGTACTGGTTTAAAAAGGGCTATCAAACAGGCGATATCAAGCAAGGGGATACATTTAACGCAAAGGACTTATAACTCTTTGTAAAATTAAAAAGGTATAAGGCATGTTACAAATACTTGATATCACTCAAAAGAATATCATTGCTACAAGAGCCAATGATATATTAGGCATAAATGATTACGAAAAAATTCATCCGCTGATTCACAATATTATCCGGACAGGAAAAAAAGTTCGTTGGTATTTTGAAATGGAGAGCAATACTTCCGAAAATTCTGGTGGATTTTGGGAGGATGGCCTTCTTGAAGTGAAATATAGTAAAGCAGATTTCACACATGCTGACGATATAGATAGAATTGCCATCGTAGGAGAACAAAAGTGGCAGAAACTGATGTATTCCATCATGCAGCCATTTACAAAAGCCATGATAAGATATTTCGGCATGATAGAAAAAGAACAGGCTCTGCAATGGATAATGGCGCAGGAAGAGAGCTTAGAAACATTAATATGAGTTTGAACTACAGTATAAAGTTCTAATGATGGATATAAATGTTGAATTAATTATTGTCGCTAAACTTATCGTGTCATTCCTGCTTGGTGCGTTTATCGGACTTGACAGGGAAAAGCATGGCCGTGATGCCGGCATAAGAACCTATGCCGCCGTTTGTATCGGAGCTACGTTATTTACTGCTGTTGCGGCTCATCTTGTAAGCGATGTTGCTGCTGCCTCCCGAGTGATAGCCAATATTGTTACGGGTGTGGGTTTTCTTGGAGCTGGTATTATCTATCGGAACAGCAGTGCCGGTACATCACATGGATTAACTACTGCTGCCACTGTTTGGTGTACAGCGGCAGTTGGTGTGGCAGTTGGCCTCAACATGTTTATTATCGCCATTGTTGGGGCAATTGCTTTGTATTTTCTGCTTTCATTACATCACCAGCATTGGTATATAGAATGGAAGAAGAAAATGATAAATAAGCATAACGAAAAAGACAACGCTGATTAATTGTTTAAAATTAAATTGTATAATAACATTATTGTGACATGTATAGTATAATAACAGGCACCATATTATTAGGCATTACTCATGCACTTATTCCAAACCACTGGTTGCCATTGGTGGCTATTGCCAAGTCGGAGAAATGGGAAAAGTATGAATTGATGCTGGTAGCTTCTATTACAGCATCTGCACATGTGCTGGGCACTGTTATTCTTGGTTTTGCATTGGGAATGATTGGTTCAAAACTGGCACATCAATATGAAGGGTATGTGCATGTAATAGCACCGGTATTGTTAATAATATTCGGGTTAATATATTACACCGTAAACCTGCCGCACCATCATCATGCTGCCAACAAGAATGTGCAGCAATATAAAAAATCAAAAACAAAATGGGTGCTGATATTCGCAGCAACGATGTTTCTATCTCCCTGTCTGGAAGTGGAAAGTCTTTTCCTTGCAGCGGGAGCCTATGGTTGGGATGATATTTTACTACTTGCTTTAGTGTATGCAGCAATCAGCATCACCGGAATTATCACTCTTGTAATGCTTGCTTTTAAAGGAGTGCAGATGATGAACTCACAATTTATAGAGCACAACGAAAAACGAATTACCGGTATGGTATTAATTATAGTAGGCATCGTTACATTTTTTTTACATTAAATAAGTTTTTATGGCATATAAACATGATGAAACAAAAATTGCAGAGCAGGAAGCCTGCTGCGACCTGGATGGAAAATTGAATGAAGCAAAAGTGGTATCGCTTCACGGTAAAGATGATGGCCACAACCACGGTGACGAAGAAGGCAGTGGCATTAAGCCTTGGCTACCTGCTATCGCAAGTTTTATTTTTCTGATAGGCGGTATTACATTGGACAACTGGATTAAGCCAACACCTGCGTGGTTTACAGGCTGGGTTCGTTTTATTTGGTATGTGGTAGCATACATTCCGGTAGGATTGCCAGTAGTAATTAAAGGAATAAAAACTGCTGTAAAGGGTGATGTATTTACAGAATTCTTTTTGATGAGTGTCGCCACCATCGGGGCTTTTTACATTGGCGAATATCCCGAAGGTGTTGCGGTAATGCTTTTCTACGCAGTGGGAGAATTATTCCAGGATGCTGCTGTAAACCGAGCTAAGAGAAGCATTAAAGCATTGCTGGATGTAAGACCGGACAGCGCCGATGTGTTAAGAAATGGCACTTACGTTAATCTCCCGCCAGAAAGTGTAAAAGTTGGCGAAACCATTCAGATAAAAGTTGGTGAACGAGTTCCACTGGATGGAGAAATGTTGAGCGAAGGAAGTTCCTTTAATACTTCTGCATTAACCGGTGAAAGTAAACCGTCCACTTTTACCAAAGGCGAAACAGTACTGGCCGGAATGATTAACCAGGAAAAAGTAGTGGAGTTAAAAGTGACAAAGCTTTTTAATGATTCTTCGCTTGCAAGAATATTAACACTTGTACAAGATGCAACAACAAGAAAAGCAAAAACAGAGCAATTCATCCGCAAGTTTGCAAGAATATACACTCCTATTGTTGTGTTTCTTGCTATTGGCATAACAGTAATACCCTATTTTATTGTTGATAATTATGTTTTCAATACATGGCTCTACCGGGCTTTAATTTTTCTTGTTATCAGTTGCCCCTGTGCATTGGTGATTTCTATTCCATTAGGTTATTTTGGAGGTATTGGCGCCGCATCCCGGGCTGGTATTTTATTCAAAGGCTCCAACTACCTGGATTTAATGACCAAAATAAACCAGGTGGTAATGGATAAAACAGGAACGCTTACCAAAGCTGTTTTCAAAGTGCAGGAAGTGAAGAGTTATGACATTCCCCAGGATGAATGGTTACCGCTTGCTGCTGCACTGGAAGCGAAATCAACCCATCCTGTTGCAAAAGCTGTTGTTGAATATGCAGGAAATAGTATTGGTCGTATTCAGGTAGATGCATTGGAAGAAATAAGTGGCCACGGGTTAAAAGGAGAAGTGAATGGAAAGGAAATGCTGGCAGGTAATGTGAAGTTGATGGATATGATGAAAGTGCCGGTAAATGATGGATTAAGAACAATAGTGGATACAATTGTAATTGTGGCAATTGACAGAAAGCTGGCAGGCTACCTGACTATTGCAGACGAAATAAAAGAGGATAGTAAACAAGCAGTAGATGCGTTGCACAAACTGAATGTAAAAACAACCATGCTTAGCGGAGATAAACAAGCCGTTGTAGATAAAGTTGCAAAGTATTTGGGCATTGACAAAGCCTATGGCGACCTCCTACCAGAACATAAGGTACAAAAAGTAGAAGCCCTTAAAAAGGATAAGATAAATGTAGTGGCTTTTGTAGGCGATGGTATTAATGACGCACCTGTACTTGCCTTAAGTGATGTAGGGATTGCAATGGGCGGCCTGGGCAGCGATGCAGCAATTGAAACAGCCGATGTTATCATTCAAACTGACCATCCTTCAAAAATAGCTACTGCTATACAAATTGGTAAAACAACAACTAAAATTGTCTGGCAGAATATAGCATTGGCCTTTGCTGTTAAAGTGATTGTATTGATTCTTGGTGCCGGTGGGCTTGCAACAATGTGGGAAGCTGTATTTGCGGATGTGGGAGTAGCTATGCTGGCAATATTAAATGCGGTAAGAATACAAAGAATGAAGTTTTAAAAGAGAATAGTATAAGGGTTATATTATTTAAGTATTTGCTTAAATAATTATTTTCCTATCTTTGACGCATGGATAATAATACTTGTATCCGGTTGTTTGCAGACCAAGAGCAAATAAAGAATTGCAAAAGCAAGCTGAAAACTGCACATAAACCCTTTGCAAGCCTGTCTACTATATTGGCCTTGGCAGGTAACGAAGTAAGGTTGAAGATTATCTATTTACTGGAAGAAGAAAAAGAATTGTGTCCCTGCGACCTTTCTGATATTTTAGGCATGAGTATTCCCGCCGTATCGCAGCATTTACGGAAATTAAAAGATGGACATATTGTTGAAACCAGGAAAGACAGGCAAACAATTTATTATTCCCTTACACAGGAAAATTTGAAGATATTGAAGCCTTTCTTCAAACATATTAATGTACAAACTCAAAAACTGGAAACAGTATGATAAGTATAAAATCTTCAGGCACATTTACCGGCGCAGGTGTTCTTACTGCTATTGCAGCTTCGCTTTGTTGTATAACCCCTGTTATTGCATTGCTTGCCGGTAGCAGCAGCATTGCCGCTAACTTTTCATGGATAGAACCGGCAAGACCTTATTTGATAGGATTGTCAGTTGCCGTGTTAGCCCTTGCATGGTATCTTAAACTAAAGCCAGCTAAAGCAAACGATATAGATTGCAATTGCGAAACAACTAAGAAAGCTTCATTCCTTCAGTCCAAAAATTTTTTGGGCATAGTAACTGTTTTTGCTGTTCTGATGATGGCTTTCCCACTCTATGCAAAAGTGTTTTATCCAAAACCAAAAGTTCAGGCAGAAGCAGTTATGGTTGTTGATAACAAACAACAGGTAAAGTTCATCATACAAGGCATGACTTGCGAGGCATGTGAGGAGCATGTAAACAATGAACTATCTAAAGTGAACGGCGTATTAGCTTATAAAACATCTTATGCGACAAGAAGCAGTTTGGTCACTTTCGACAAATCGAAAGTTGATGTAAAAACAATAGAAGCAGCTATCAATAAAACAGGTTACAAAGTAAAAGAGTATGATTTTGCCCGGTAGTGGTAAATCTTGCTTCGATAAAAACTAAGAAAGCATGGAAAAGACATTAACACTGCAATCCACTATCACTTGCCCAAATTGCGGTTTTCAGAAAGAGGAAACAATGCTTACTGATGCTTGTCAGTATTTTTATAAGTGTACAAACTGCCAAACTGTACTAAATCCGAAGCAGGGCGATTGCTGTGTATTTTGCAGTTACGGGACTGTTGCCTGCCCACCTATACAGATAAATAAATCTTGTTGCTTGTAATGATAATTCTCTGAAGGACAAAAGTAATTCATGGCTCTGCTACAGTTTTTGAAACACATCTTTGGGTGATAGGAGGTTTGCTGTGGCAGACCATAATGGGAATTTACTCATCCGTTTAATGTAGTTGGTTTCTATTTATTCACTAACAGGCTATTAGCTACTTTATGACTTATCACGGCACCTTTTTTATCATTTAGCTGTATAGTATAAGTCTGGTCAAACTCTTCAATGGCTTTTACTTTTAGGGTGTTACCTAACGATATGCCCGCCTTGTCCAGATAATTCAAAAATGCCGGTGTATGGTCTGTAACGCCTGTGAATGTTCCTTGTTCACCAACTTTAAGTGAAGAAAGTAGAACAGCCTTTGATTTAGGAAGCACCCCATTGGCATCTGGTATGGGGTCGCCATGAGGGTCAGCCTTTGGGAAGCCTAAGAACTTATCTAATTTGTTAGTGAGGTCTTCGCTGTGTATATGCTCCAATTGTTCAGCAAGGTCATGTACTTCATCCCATTTATACCCCAATTTGTCAACAAGGAAAACTTCCCAAAGGCGATGGTTACGAATGATGCCCACAGCTACTTGTTTACCCTTTTCTGTTAGCTTAAAGCCTTTTGATTTTTGGTAGGTAACCAGTTTCTTTCCGGCCATCCTTTTAAGCATGTCAGTTACAGATGGGGCATGCACCCCCATTACCTGGGCAAGTGCTGAAGTAGCTACCACTTCACCGTTGGTTTCCTGTAATTTATAAATGGCTTTCAGGTAGTTTTCTTCTGTAAATGAATGCACTGTTGTAAAATATTTACATGAAGATAATGAAACAAGTAGAAAAATATAATTAGATTAGTCTAATCATTGTATTAAATTAGCCTAATTATTTATTTTTGCCAGTGGAGAGTTATGAATAAACTTAAAGTTATATCAGCATTAATTTTTGTGATTATCGGCATAGTTGCCTGCCAAAAACTGTTGCCTAAAGCCCCACCCGACAATGAGCTGTTAGATGGTCCTGTTGGGGGGCTCAGCTACGAGGAGAACAGACGGTTCCTTGCAGGTGATGTGGCCTTTAATGACGAAATATTTACCTCTCAGACGGGCTTAGGCTCCATCTTCGTAGCCACCAGTTGTGGCAGTTGCCATGCTGGTGATGGCAAGGGCCATCCTTTTACCACACTTACAAGGTTTGGGCAAATTGATAGCAGTGGAAACCAGTTCCTGAATTTGGGTGGCCCGCAATTACAAAACAGGGCATTACCCGGCTATACACCTGAACGAATACCTGCAGGTGCTACGTTTTCAAAGTTCACACCGCCTGCCAACACAGGTTTGGGATTTCTTGAATTGGTCTCCGATGCTGATATATTGTTAATGGCTGACCCTAACGACGCAAATGGCGATGGTATAAGCGGTGTACCTAACTATGAATTTTTGCCATCGTTCATCACACCCTTTTCAAATGCCATTCCAAGAAACGGCAAGTACATTCATCGCTTTGGTAAAAAGGCTGCAGCTTATAATCTATTACACCAAACAGTAAATGCCTACAACCAGGACATAGGTATCACTTCAACATTTCAGCCAAAAGATGTTTATACCGGATTGAATATTGACCCCGAAGTTTCTGATGTAACGGTACATAATGTTGTCTTCTACTTACAAACATTAAAAGCACCCATTCAAAGAAATCAAAATGATGCTGAGGTAGTTCAAGGCAAAAGCCTGTTTATACAAGCCGGTTGTGAAAATTGCCATAAACAGACATTGAAAACGGGTTTTTCAACTATTGCTGCATTGTCAAATAAAACCTTTCATCCTTATACAGACTTATTACTGCATGATATGGGGCCAGGTTTGAATGATGGTTATACAGAAGGCAGCGCCACAACTTTTGAGTGGCGAACTCCGCCACTTTGGGGATTGGGTCTATCTCCTAACTCACAAGGAGGTCAATACTTTCTCTTGCATGACGGGAGGGCAAAAAGTATTGAAGAAGCGATACTCATGCACGGCGGCGAAGCCCAACAAAGCAAAGAGAAATTTCAGCAGCTTTCGGCACAGGAGAAAAATAATTTGGTAAAATTTTTAAAATCGCTGTAGTATATATCAAAAATGAATAGAAAAGACTTCATACTTAAATCTTGCACAGCTTGTCTGGCTGCATCGTCTGTCGCTGCATTTTTAAGTTCCTGTGCTGCTACAAAATTTGCCAGTGGTAAATTAATAAAAGACGGAATAGTAATAGATGTAAAAGAATTTGCATTAAAAGAAAAAAATAAGCACCGCCTATATATTGTAGTTAGAAACGAAGAGTTGCTATTCCCCATTTGTGTGTACAGGTTTAGTGATACAGATTATTCAGCCGTATGGATGCAGTGTGCCCACCAGGGTGCCGAACTAAATGTGGCTGGCGATTATCTCCAGTGCCCTGCACATGGAAGCGAGTATGATAACCGGGGCAAAGTGACCAACGGGCCTGCTGACAAAGATTTAAGGACTTTCCCGGTTACGATTAACAATAACCAACTATTCATTGATTTGAGAAAAACATGAGACTATCTATATTCTTATTGACATTTATTTTCTTTTCCTCTGCTATTATTGCACAGATTGACCCTGCATTGCTTCGCAGAACTGCAAAGGATACTTCCGGACTGTTATTAAACATGGATGCTGTATATAACCGTCCCTTTCTTCGGTTAGGCAAACTTCCTGTTGCCTTAGGTGGTTATGCAGAAGCCAATTACCAGTATTTACAGGAAGATGGTATATCAGAAGGGCATCAGTTTCAAATGAGGCGATTAACATTGTTTGTATCTTCTTCCATTTCGAAAAGAATTAAATTTTTGAGTGAGATTGAATTTGAAGATGGTACTAAAGAAATCAATATTGAATTTGCGTCCGTTGATTTTGAATTTGCCCATTTGTTAAACATGAGAGGTGGTATTGTTATGAACCCAATCGGCGCATTCAATCAAAATCATGATGGCCCTAAATGGGAATTTGTTGACCGTCCTGTCTCGGCCACTCAAATGCTTCCGGCAACCTGGAGCAATGTAGGCTTTGGTTTGTTTGGGAAAAAATACAGCAAAGATTGGGTATATGCTTATGAAGCCTACCTTACCAATGGTTTTGATGATAAAATAATTGATAATGCAGAAAACAAAACTTTCCTGCCGGCGAGCAAAGAAAATAAAGACCGTTTTGAAGAAAGCTTTAACGGCAGCCCATTGTTCACCGGTAAAATTGCTGTAAGAAACCGGAAAATTGGTGAATTAGGGCTTTCATACATGGGTGGTGTTTACAATAAGTATCAGGATGATGGATTGCAATTGGATAAAAAGAGAAGAGTAAATGTATATGCAATAGATTTTAACACAACGCTTCCAAAAATCAAGACATACATCAATGCTGAATGGGCATGGGTAAATGTGAATGTTCCAGAAACTTACACTGAACAATTTGGCAGAAAACAACAAGGAGGTTTTATTGACTTTGTGCAACCTGTTATTAAGAAACCTGTATTCGGCTTTGAAAAATCAGTTATTAATGCAGCCTTGCGTCTTGAATATGTGGATTGGAATAAAGGAACATTCAAATCCACTGGTGATAATATCAGTGACGAAGTATTTTCCATTGTTCCTGCCATTAGCTGGCGGCCCACTGCACAAACAGTGATTCGGTTGAACTACCGTTACAACTGGCAAAAAGATATTTTAGGCAACCCACCAGCAAAGCTTGCTGGATTTCAGTTTGGGGTGAGTACCTATTTTTAAATCTCGGCCTTAATGGTAATGGCGCATTTTTCAAATTCTGAACTCAAAAGTTTTAAAGGGATTTTATCCGGGCAATACTTAGTTGTTTCTATTAAGTAAACTACTCTCAGGTTGGTAAGCGGCTTTAACCATGTCAAATATTCCCGAAGATGTTCTGCAATTTGCTTTACGGTTGTGTTTGGCTTTTCCTTTATTACCAGTATTAATATTCCTTTCTTTTCATTGGTAAGGAACTTTGCTGCTTTCAGCATTGCACCTAAATATCCTTTCCTGCTTGTTCCTGTATCACATTCCATAATGATGTAATCATTGTCCTTTTGCAAGACAGTGTCCGGTTTATACCCTTTAGTGAGTTGTCCCCCGGAATTGAGAACTGCATAACCCTCGGCGCTGTGCAGGAGATTCTTAAATAATTTGTCTTTCATCGCTTCGCTATATAAAGTGTGATTCTAAGCATTTAGCAGCAATTCTAAAAGCTATTTTAAATGCGTCAGAATACAATTCAATATCAGGTTTGCTCTTGCAGTAGCAAAGTCTTCAAATTTATCCTCTGTCCACAATGTTTCGTCAACCGGAATTAAATGCCGCTTTACAAAAGCTGCTTTGTCCGATACATGGCTATTAATCCAATCCTTGAAAAGGCTTGCATTTTTTAATCCCCTGTTGGTGCTGAAATCTATCAATTGAAAATTCCTGATACTGTTAATTTTTGCTGATTCAATCTTTAGAGATTCTAATATTGATTTAGGCATGATGTGGTCAATATCATTTATCCTAATGGTCTGCCCTCTGTCATACATCAGGTAATAAACAAATGAACTTTCCAATTCATCGAGATTGCCAATAGTATAGGTTCGTGTAAATGTTATCGGATGGTCATTGTAAACCTGGAACAATTCATCGGTTGGAAAATCTTTGTTCTTGAAATGTTGCATCTTATCCAATAACTTACGGATGCCTGTTTTGTAGGGTATCCATCCTGCTCCTTTGCTTTTGAATACTCCATTAATCAGAGAATGGTAAATCCATTTCTCCATTCTTGGGTGTTCCGTATTCTTAGCATCAAAATTGGCAAAGAATTTTTCCAATTCCCCATCGGTTATTTGTTTATGAAAAAGATGATAGGCGATAAAAAACAATGGAATAAAGGAGCGGTTGCCATCTTTATAGTAATAATATAATTTTGAATTGATGAGAAAATCCTTGAGGCATTTCAGGGTAATCTTTATTCTTTCCCTGTTCTTTATGGCAAACTGAGCATCCGCCGCTTCAATTGCAGCCATCTCTTTTTTATGATTGTCCTGCAACAAAAATATCAACTTAATAAGATTGTCCTGTGTTAACCCAATCTCTTCATAGCTTTTTAATGTTTCTTCCAAAAAGCTCTCCATTTCCCATTCAAACCCTTTGAGCACAGAAGCTACCAAATCAAAAGAAGATAGCTTTGTGCCGCCATCGTTCAACCTTCGGAATAACTCAACGATTCTTTGTTTATTGGTTATTTCATCAAATGATTTATTTACTGATACTTTTGAAATACCGAGACAATCTGCTGTCAATGTATTCTTGTAAAAAGCCTTTATATTTTTCTCAACATGTTTTCTTTGAATAGCATCCTGTATATTTTGCGCCTTTATTATCTCCTCTGCTACCTGGTCTTCATCGTTGGTGTCTTTTAGTCTTTTCAATAACGAGCTGGCGAGATACCAATTATGCTCTGGTATAATTCTGTCCTCATTTCCCTTTGATTGCTTGGGGAGCTTACTTTCTTCTTTCTCAAACTTAAATTCAAATTCCGTATTATAATCGCTGTACAAATCAAAGTACAACACCTTACCGTTAAAACTTCCTTTCAATCCAATATAGAAAGATTGCAATCGCTGTTGCCCGTCAATAACAAAATTCTGTAATTGGGTTAGCGTATCTACTTGTCTTGAATTTATGATACCACCATCTTTTGTAAATGTCCTGTAATTAAAAAGAGGTTTACTTCCCTTCTCTTCTTCAATCACCATAATGCCGCCAAAAGAGTCACCTTTCAATAATGTATCAAATAGCAGTTCCATTTTTTCTTCATCCCATACCAACCGTCGTTGAATAACAGGAAGTACAAATTTTTCCTCTTCGATTTCGTTGATTACGTCTGATATTTTATATGATTTCCAGATTGCCATAAACAGTTAGTTAGTGAATTGCTAATTTAGACTGATTTTCTTAATTATCAGGGAGACCCGGCACAGTCCTTCTGCCTTTTCAAACATTCTCCTTTATTATTACCGATGGCAGAACCACTGTGCCGGACAATGAACTCAGGAATTGAGTTTGGCTATCGGAAGATATACATAACCTGTCCTGCCAAACACAATTCCAGACAACCAAAGAAGCAATGTAAATTTGAATTCTAAATTTGAATACTATATGTTGATTTTTGCTTACGGCTCTAATATGAATCTGAACAGGCTTGCAAAACGGGTTCCTTCAGCAGTGAAGATTACCAACGCATTTCTTCCGGGGTACAGATTAGTTTGTAACAAAGTAAGCAAGGATGGTTCTGCAAAAGCGAATATTATAAAGACTGATAATCTTGCTGAATTGGTTTGGGGAGTGTTGTTCTCTATTAATATTAATGAAAAATCTTTCCTCGATAAAGCAGAAGGTTTAGGCATGGGTTATAATGAAGACAAGTTGACTTTTTTTGATGATGCCGGTAATACTTACAGGGCACAGGTTTACATTGCCGATAGTAAAGCAATAGACAATAATTTGTTTCCCTATGATTGGTACAAAGAGTATATAGTGTCCGGTGCCATCCTAAATAAATTACCTGCTGAATATATTTCCCAAATGCAATCTATTAGCTCCGTTCGTGACCATGACGAAGAACGAAGAAGGGAAAACTATTCTATTCTTTCAGGAAAGTAGTATTTTGTTGTTACCAGCTTTTAAATCTTTGTGCATCTTCCGTTGCGACGCTCCGTTCAACGTTCTGTTCTTCTATCATCAATAGACCCGGCGCAATCCTTTCACCGTTTATATAAATCGTTACTCCTTCGTCATAACGAAACGGCGAAACCATTGCGCCGGGTAAAGATTATTGGGAATTGAGATTGGCTTCTCCGCCAGATTCCAGAAATCGCTCCGGCCAAACACAATTCCAGACATTCAAGTATTCCTGATACTTTAAAGAATACCCCTCTCATTTCCCCAATAAGAGTCTATAAATATTAATAAGCCGTTTTGTAAGAAAATGGGCAAAAGCGAAAGCGAAGCTATGCGGCTGCGATAATGATTTATCAAAGTGCAAAAAGACTACGGCATAAACAAGAATATACCACACTACTTAAGATGTTATTTATTCCGTTTCCTTTTTGCTTTCCTGCAGCCGCCTTACTGTAATGCTTTCTTTTTTTCCATTTTTTCTTTTACAAAACATTTTTTTTTCATCATCAGAACACAATTAAACAATCATTTTTTAAACATTTAAAATTTCATGTTATGGAAATCATCGGAAGAATGACAGCAGACGCAACCGTTAGCGAAACAAAAGCAGGGAAAAAAGTGGTGAACTTTTCTATTGCTATTAATGACACTTACAAAGCAAAAGGCAGTACCGAGGTGCAGAAAATTGTAACCTATGTAAACTGTTCTTACTGGATTAATCCGGGTGTGGCACAGTATTTAACCAAGGGCACATTGGTGGAATGTGCAGGCCGCATTGGTGCAAACGCCTGGACAAACAAAGAGGGTGAAGTAAAAGCCAGTCTTACATTCCATGTAAATACCATCAAACTGCATGGCCGTTCCACAGGGGGCAATACAGCACCTGCACCGGTAGTGCCAATGAACACCGCACCGGCAGCAGTTTCAGAAGTTGCAGAGGACTTACCATTTTAACTTTCATGGCATCCCGTTACATGGCGGGATGCTTTCATTTTTTTAAACAATCAAAATTTACAACTATGGCACACAATATTAATTTTAATGAGCAAACAGGTAAACACAGTTTCTTTTCAGTAAAAGAAAAAGCATGGCATGGTTTAGGGCAAATTGTGGAAGACTATCCCAACAGTAAGGAAGCATTGCAATTTGCAGGACTTGATTTTGAAGTTTGCAAAAGACCAAACCTTCATAGACTGGATAATGGCAATGAGGTTATTTCTACAAGTTCATTTTATACATACCGCCCTGATACCAACGCCATATTAGGCGACCGTTTAGGAAAGGATTATGAAGTGGTACAAAATGCCGATGCTTTCAGTTTCTTTGATGCTATTGTAGATGGTGATGGCATACAGTATGAAACCGCCGGAGCATTGGGAAAAGGCGAAAAGATTTTTATAACAGCCAAACTTCCCGGTTATATCAAAGTGGGCAATGATGATATGATTGAAAAGTATTTGTTCCTTACTACTTCGCATGATGGGTTTGGCAGCATTATGGCGGCTTTTACTCCTATTCGTATTGTTTGTAACAATACCCTTAATGCCGCTTTAAGAAACTGTAGTAATTTTATTAAAATTCGTCACACTGCCAATGCGAAAGAACGGCTGGAAGAAGCACACAAAGTAATGGGAATATCCAACCAGCTATCTGTACAGTTAGAAGGAATTTTTAACCAATGGGCAAAGGTTCGCATTACAGATAAAGAAGTGCAGAAACTGATACAGCTTGCAATGGTTCCCAACAAAGAAGTATTGCAGAACATTGAGAAGGGTGAACTGGATGAATTAAGCACCTGCTTCAAAAATATGTGTGATGATGTTTACGAGTACAACATGAGCAGTCCATCGCAACAATATGAAACCACAAAGGGGACGGTGTTTGGTACATACAACGCCATTACCGGATATTTTCAGAATGTGCGAAATTACAAAGATGATGAAGCCAAAATGAAATCTTTGTTATACGGCGGTACGGCGCAACTAAGAACACAAAAAGCCTTTCAGCTTTGTGAGAGTTTTGTCAAGGGTGAAAATGCAGGGAGCTATAACTAAGTCGCAAGGGGCAAACTATTAAAGTTTGCCCCTCTTTTAAAGCCCGGAAACGAGCCACACTTTAGGGTGTGGCTCGTTAGCTATTCAGGCAGAAGATTACTATTATCTGATTCCAATTGTATTTAAGTATTTGCTTAAATAAGTAAGCTTTTCCTATCTTTGACACGACAAAACTTTGGACAATGAGTGACACTTGCATCAGGTTACAGGCAGACATGGAGCAAATAAAAAGTTGCCGTGAAAAATTAAAGGCAAACTCCAAATCGTTTATGCAGTTAGGACAAATTCTTTCATTGGCAGGTAACGATGTGCGGCTGAAAATTCTTTTTCTGCTTAAAGAAGAAAAGGAACTCTGTCCCTGCGACCTTAGTGATATTTTGGGAATGAGTATTCCTGCCGTGTCTCAACATTTACGAAAACTCAAAGATGGCAATATTATTAAAGCCAGAAAAGACGGGCAAACCATTTTCTATTCGCTTCGCAGCGAACATCTAAAAATATTAGTACCGTTTTTTAAAATTATCAATCAACAAGACGTAGCGGCACAAATAGTATGACAATGACAACAAAAAATACTAAAAGCTGGGTTGCTGGAATTATTGCCGCTGTTGCAGCCTCTCTTTGTTGCATCACTCCTGTTTTAGCTTTTCTCGGTGGAGCAAGCGGACTTGCTTCATCTTTTTCGGGGATTGAGCCGTACCGACCATACCTGATTGGCTTAACAATTGCAATTTTTACTTTTGCATGGTATCAAAAGTTAAAACCACAAAAGCAGGTTGACTGCGATTGCAAAGCAGACAATAAAAAATCATTTTGGCAATCCAAATTATTCTTAACCATTATTACTATTGTGGCCGGACTTTTAATTGCGTTTCCTTATTACGCAAAAATATTTTATCCTAAAACACAAGAACCAAAGGTTATCATAGTTGACAAATCTAACATTGCAACAGTTCAACTCAACATAAGCGGAATGACTTGTGAAGGCTGTACAGCCCATATCAATAGGGAACTTTCAAACGTAAACGGAGTAATTAAGACTACTACTTCTTACAAAAATACTACTGCAATCGTAAGATTTGATAATAGTAAAACATCTGTTGACAGTATTGCAAATATTATAAAAATTATCGGCTATAAAGTAACTTCTTCAACCATCATTAGCAAATAATAATGAACATCACATTAATACTTCAATCGGTAATCACTTGCCCTGTCTGCGGTCACAAAAAAGAAGAAACAATGCCTACTGATGCTTGCCAATTTTTTTACGAATGTGAAAACTGCAAGACAAGACTAAAGCCTAAACAAGGTGACTGTTGTGTTTATTGCAGCTACGGAACTATAAAATGTCCGCCAAAACAATTAGGTTCTTCTTGTTGCTGATGGAGAAGGCAAGCGCAAAACATTTGTTTGGCACTATTCCAGGCCAGCATGGGTATTTATTATTGACGATTATTAAGGGGCATTTTGCAATGCCCCTTAAACTTATAAAAAAGCTGCCCCGCAACATTGTGAAAGAGTTTATAAAATGGCGGGGCAGCTTAGGTTTTTTGTTGAATAATACTAAAGTATATTTACAGGGCTTAATAGTTTATGCAAAAACTTTTTAAATACTTCAAAAAATTCAATCCCCTTTCAAAAGAAGCGGAAAATGCTATTACAGAAATAAGCAATATTGTAACCATTAAAAAAAATAAAGACCTGCAACCCATTGGCCATACCTGCAAAACAATTTATTTCATCAATAAAGGAGTAGCAAGAATTTATTATTATAAAGATGGCATAGACATAACAGAGAGTTTCTCATTTGAAAATAACATTATTGCAAGAGTAGAAAGCCTGTTTACAGGCAAACCAAGTCGCAAAGCCATTCAGATATTAGAAGATGCAGACGTAGTGGCTATCAATGCCAATCAGCTATTCAAACTTTATGATACTTTTCCCGAGATTGAAAGGCTGTTTCGGAAGATATTTGAAGCCGCTTATGTAGAAACTGTAAACCGTATTGAAGGTATGCAGTTTCACTCAGCCGAAGAAAGATACAATGCCTTATTAAATGAAGCCCCTAACGTAGTAATGAAAGTTCCGCTAAAGTATGTTGCCTCTTATTTAGGAATCACACAAGTAAGCCTCAGCCGCATCCGGGGGCATCGCTGATTATTTATCTTATGTTAAAAGAATAGCCATTTATTGCTTTCACCTTTGTGCAATAAAAATCACAAATGGCAGAAGCAAAAACAATTGATACAAAAACTCTCTGTAACTGGTTAGAGACAGGCCAGCCGGTTTCTATTCTCGATATACGGCCATTAGCAGAACGAATGGAATGGTATATACCCGGCAGCATACATTTTAATGCTTATGATAAGCTGAAGAAAAATGATACCGAAGCATTTAATGGATTGCATCTTGACAAAGCCGTTCCGGTGGTTACATTTTGTGCAGGCGGCAGAATGAGTTTAGTTGCTGCTAAAATACTTCAAGACCAGGGCTACAATGTATTTTCATTAGAAGCAGGCATGAAAGGTTGGAGCCTTGCATGGAACACTGCCGCTATGACCTTTGGTAATTTTAAAGTAATACAATTCAGAAGAACTGGTAAGGGTTGTTTGTCTTACCTGATAATTTCCCAAAATGAAGCAGCGGTAATAGATGCTTCAATAGTTTCGGAAGCTTATGAAAAATATTTACTGGCAGAGAAGGCAGTATTAAAATTTGTGTCAGAAACTCATATTCATGCAGACCATCTTTCAAGGTCAAAACAATTAGCAGCTAAAAACAATGCCCCGCTTTTTCTTCCAATACCAAATAAAGTGAGTTTTACTTCTGAGCCAATTACAGATGCCGCTATTTTTCAAATTGGCAATATCTCAATCAAAGCCATACAAACACCCGGCCATACAATAGAAAGCATCAGCTTCCTGATTGATGATAAAGTATTACTGACAGGCGATACACTTTTTATAAACGGAGTTGGCAGACCGGATTTGAAAGCAAACAATGATGAAGCAATACAAAAATCAAAAATGCTTTATCAATCGTTGAAAAAACTGCTGGCATTAGATGAAAATATCATTGTATTGCCAGCTCACACAAGTCAGCCGGTAGATTTTGATAACATACCCATTCAAGCAACAATAGGTAACATTAAAAAAACTGTGGAAATGCTTCAATTGAAAGAGGAAGATTTTATTAATACTATTCTGCAACGTATTCCACCAACACCAGCTAATTATTTGTCTATTGTTGAAAAGAATATTGAAGGTGATTTCAGTGATATAAACCCAATTGATTTAGAAGCTGGTGCAAACAGATGTTCAATCTCTTAACAGAAAAAATGAAAATACAATTAGGGTTAAAAGAAAACTGGAAGCAGTTTACATTACTTGTCATCATAAATGCTTTTGTAGGTGGTATGGTTGGTTTAGAACGAAGTATTCTGCCACAAATTGCCGAAAAGGAATTTGCCATTGCAGCGAAAACAGCGATTCTTTCCTTCATCATTGTATTTGGTATTGTAAAAGCCATCACCAATTACTATACGGGTGCTTTAGCAAACAAATTCGGAAGAAAAAAATTATTAATTGCAGGTTGGATAGTTGGTATTCCTATTCCATTCATGCTGATGTTTGCACCCAACTGGAACTGGATAATTGCTGCCAATGTACTTTTAGGAATCAACCAGGGTTTAACCTGGTCAAGTACTGTAGTGATGAAAATTGACCTTGTTGGTGAAAAGCAAAGAGGCTTTGCTATGGGTTTAAATGAATTTGCAGGATATATTGCTGTCGCTATTGTTGCTTTTTTGACCGGCTGGATTGCCAGTGAATACGGCATAAGACCGTATCCTTTTTATTTGGGAATTGGATTGGTTTTTTTGGGATTAGCTGGAAGTATCTTTTTTATAAAAGATACTAAGCATCATGTAGCAAAAGAAACAATCAGCAATACCGTTCCGAGACTAAAGAATATATTTTGGGATACAACATGGAAAGACAAAAACTTAGGTTCAGTAACACAGGCAGGTTTAATCAATAACCTGAATGATGGAATGGCCTGGGGAATTTTCCCAATCCTGCTTGCAACTAAAGGTTTTACTATTCGTGAAATCGGAATTGTTACAGCAATATATCCCGCCGTTTGGGGCATCGGTCAATTGTTTACCGGGAGAATGGCTGATAAGTTTTGTAAAAAAGATATGCTCTACATAGGAATGTTTTTACAGGCCATTGCTTTGATTGTTTTGGTTTGGGCCAATACTATGTTACATTTTATTGTTCTCTCTTCCATTTTAGGATGGGGTACAGCAATGGTATATCCAACATTCCTTGCCACAGTTGCAGAAAATACAAATCCGCAAGACAGGGCAAAAAGTATCGGCATCTTTCGTTTGTGGAGAGATTTAGGTTATGCTATTGGTGCAATACTTACAGGAATAATAGCAGACTTAATAAGCATTAATGCTTCAATCATTTTCATTGGTATGCTGACGCTGACATCTGCTTTTATAATTCGTTACCGGATGAGATGCAAAACGGATGGTTCGTTGAAAATATGGAATTGGATAACAAATAAACATAAGCAACATACAGCAACAGGAAATACAAAAGTGTTTTACAATGTAAAACCTTCAATAAAATAAGAACAAAAGAAATTTCCTGACCAGCTTATAATCTGCAGAAATACTTATTGAGATTTCATTACTGTCTTTATTGTGGCTGCAATCTTTTTCGAGATTTTTTTCCTTCATTAATTCTCCCACAAAGTTCGCCTTTTGTCTCCGGGGCGGCAACGAAATTCCGGCATAAAGAAAACTGTTCCCACACTTTTTGAGATACTATTTATTCCGTTGCTTCATTGCCTTGGTCGTCAAAAGACGGATGAGGTTCCATAATTAATTTTTAAATCATTAAAATGAAAAGTTATGGAACAGTTAGCAATGAATTTTCCGGAATGGACAAGAGTAGCAGAAGTAGAATTGGTTTACAAAACAAAAGTAAAAGCTTCTGAAAGACCAAAGATTAACAGCGTTAAAGATTGCTATCAATTGCTGAAAGAATTATGGAATGAAAACACTATCGAAATGCAGGAAGAATTTAAAGTGATGTTATTAAACAGAGGCAACAAAGTGATTGGTGTTTATGAAGCATCTTCAGGTGGTTTAACGGGTACTGTAGCTGACCCAAGACTGATACTGGCTGCTGCTATTAAATCTTTGGCTGTATCAATCATACTTTCACACAATCATCCGTCAGGAAATTTAAAACCAAGCCGGGCTGATGAAGAAATGACTCAAAAAATAAAAGTCGCTGCTTCTTACCATGATATTCGGGTGATAGACCACATCATTATCACCAGCGAAGGGTATTATAGCTTTGCTAATGAGGGGCTACTATAAAGCTTCTTTCATATTTGCAGCTTACAGCTTAAATTTATCAAAGTTTAAAGTAAAATTTACACATGAAAATAACCATAGAGAGATTAAAGCAGTTAGTGCAATCAGAGGAAAGAGAACGAACTGACATTGAATTAAAATCTTTTGATAAAATCACTCAATTGAATGACAAGAACCGAAAGGATATTGCCTGTGAAATTGTTGCATTTGCTAACCGAAATGGTGGCAAGCTGATTTTTGGAGTAAGTGATGACGGGCATTTTGAGTTTGACAAGGATATTGATGTGGATGAATTAAAAGGAAAAATACATAGCATTTGCTTCGATAATATCAGTCCCGTTATTGAAATAACCACTGAATACATTGAGGAAACGGAAGCGAAGTTTCTTATTATTTATGTACCTAAACGGAAAAGTATTCCTCATGCTTATATAGAAAAAAGAAGTAACCATGAAATAAGCAATCGTATTTACTACATTCGGACCAGTCATGGAAAACGATTAGTAACAGATGGCCAGTTACAATGGCTTTTTCAAAATACAGGAGAGCCTAATTACACTTATGACTTTAGAATAGGTTTTGAGTTGAGTAAACAGCTTGATATGATTGGAGGCATTACACCCTGGGGAAACTATGAGCTAACCTATTTCAGAACCCTGTTAAATGCCGGTGATGCTGAAATGATTTTAAAGGATTCAAACCATTTTACTGCATTCATAAATGGGCTGCTCCCATACATGATACTGAAGTCGCTGAATGGATACTTTAAAGACTCCTGGTACATAGGAATTAATAAAGGCTTTGACCGCCTTTCATCTGGTAAAATGATTACAGATGTACCTGTGTTAGCAACGCCAATCTATATAAATGAAATAACTGTTGTGGGGCAGTCATTTATTCATCAGTTATCCTGGGATTTTAAACAAATCCTGAAAGAGCTTTTGCCACATCAAATCCATCTGCCGCCCAATACTGAAATTGAAATTATCTATTCAAAAGAAAATACATCTTCAAAGGTTGTTTTACACAATCCTGCTTTTAAAATTGAATTAATTACAGGTATGCTTTCGGGAGGTGCAGGGCTTCATCAAAAAGGCTTGTTGCATGATGTGTTGTTTGGAAGATATTCTTTACAGGACCAGCAGAGAAGTTTGAGTCAATTTCTTCATTATGATGCGGCTGGTCACCTGATTGCGGATTTCAATTACCCGGAATACGATATGGATGCATTTGATATGTATTTACACTATTATAATTCACTAAAAGAATTGCTGGAATACAACTGGGATTTTGATGCAAAACGCAAAGAATATGCAACAAAAGAAATTCTGATAATTGATGATAAACTCAATGAATTACTCGAAATTCTGAAAAGCAATACTGCTCATCCCAAAAATTAGATTTTAAATACTGATAGTTAGCAGTCGTTGATGCTTTTGCCTGACTAAATATTAGCCATGCAAACAGCAATACTGGTACAGATTTTACACTTATTTTTCTATGATTTTGCAAGGTCTTAGAATATTCTCAAACGATAAACTTTACAAGGGCATAATGTGCCCGGTCTTGCACATGGCAAGATGTACAAACGTTATACGTTTGGGTCATCTTGCCCTTCACTCCGAAGTCGTTTCGGGATATTGAAACAGAAAACTTAAAACCATGAAGAAGTTAGAAAGTGAAGTGAGAAAGAAAATGGTAGTGGTGAGGATGAATGAAACAGAGTTCAACCAGCTTGAAAAATTCCAGAAAAAAACCACTGAAAAAGATACAAGTGCTTACCTGCGAAAAGTAGCGTTGCAAAAACCTGTTACTGTAAAGTACAGAAACGAAAGTGCAGATGATTTTTTGCTGGACATGCTGAACCTGAAAAAAGAACTCAATGCCATCGGCAATAATTTTAACCAGGCAGTACACAAACTTCATATACTTGATAAGATACCCGAGTTCAGGGTTTGGGTGCAGCAGTATGATGGATTGCAGAAAGTATTAATCAGCAAAGTGGAAGAAATAAAATTACGGATGAATCAACTCTATGAGCAATGGTTACAAAAATAACGATACCGAAAAGTATTGAAGCTGCACTCAACTACAACGAAAAGAAAGTGCAGAAGGGAAATGCTCTTTGCCTTCATGCTGCAAATTATTTGAAAGAATCAAAAGAGATGAATTTTTATCAAAAGCTGGCTGGCTTTGAAAGACTAAACAGTTTGAATGAAAGAGCTACTACAAAAACGCTGCATGTATCTCTCAATTTTGACCCGTCAGAAAAGTTGGCAGAAAATAAGTTGCTGCAGATTGCATCTGACTACATGGAAAAGATTGGATTTGGCAACCAACCATACCTGGTTTACAGACATGAAGATGCCGGGCATCCGCACATTCATATTGTAAGTACCACCATCAAAGCTGATGGCAGCAGGATTAACACCCACAACATTGGCAGAAATCAATCTGAAAAAGCAAGAAAGGAAATTGAGAAAATATATAGTTTGATAAAAGCAGAAAGGCAGCAGCAATCGAGAAGCCCTGGAATTAAAGCTGTTGATGCAGAAAAAGCGGTTTATGGAAAGGTTGAAACTAAAAGAAGTATTTCCAATGTAGTGAGTGCAGTTTTCAGTCAATACAAGTTTACATCCTTACCTGAATTTAATTCAGCACTCAAACAGTTCAATGTATTAGCAGACAGAGGTAAGGAAGAAGGAAGGATTTACAAGAACCGTGGATTAGTTTACCGCATTTTAGATAACAATGGAAATAAGGTCGGTGTTCCTATCAAAGCAAGCTCTATTTCTTGCAAACCAATATTAGGTAATCTTGAAAAGAAATTTACTCTTAATGAAACTGCAAAGGAATCGCTTAAACCATTTGTAAAAATTAAGCTGGATGATTGCCTTTCACAATTGCCTTCCACAATGAAAGAATTAATGGAGCAATTGAAACAGAAAAACATCTACACCCTGCTTCGCCAAAATGCTGAAGGCAGTTTGTACGGTATCACATTTGTTGATAATCAGAACAAGGTTGTTTTTAATGGCAGTGATTTAGGTAAAGGTTACAGTGCTGCGGCATTACAAAGCAGGTTGGCAACAGACAATGAAAAATCGCTAACACAAGATGAGAAAAAAGGCAGCGGTTCCGGTGGTTCCATTCAAAAAGAAATGGTTCAGCAAAAACAACAGGATAAAACAATATCTCTCACTACGAAATCTGAAAGTCCGTTAGATGTTCTGCTATCCACCAAGGAACAATACGACAACACACCCCACAGCCTGCTTAAAAAGAAAAGGAAAAAGAAGAAACCAAATTTGTAAAATGTAAAACAATGTTATGTCACACACAGGCGAGAATGAACAGGGGCTGCGGAAGATTGTTGACCTGACCAGATTTGCCAGCATTTTTATTTTGCTGCTGCATTTTTATTATTACTGCTATGTTGCTTTCGAGCAGTGGGAAATTACAAGCACCATTACTGACAGGTTGATGAAAAATATTTCTAACACAGGACTATTTCAAAATCAGCTTACATCAAAATTTATGGCATTGGGGCTGCTGGTTATTTCACTATTTGGTGCACAGGGTAAAAAAGATGAAAAGATAAATTGGAGAAGCATCACAGCATATTTGCTAATTGGCTTGCTGCTCTATTTTTCAAGTCAGCTTTATTTTAAACTACAGTACGATGTACAGACAGTTGCCTTCGTTTACATCACAGCCACCGGTATTGGCTTTTTACTGATACTTGCAGGCGGTAATTTACTCAGCCGGTTAATCAAACTAAATTTGGGTGACGATGTTTTCAATTCACTCAACGAAACATTTCCTCAGGAAGAACGGCTTATCTCCAATGAATTTTCCATTAACCTGCCTGCCCGTTACAATCTGAAAGGCAGGGTAAGAAAAAGCTGGATAAATATCATCAATCCTTTTCGGGGCTTGTTGGTTATTGGTAGCCCCGGCGCCGGTAAGAGTTGGTTTGTTATTCAGCATGTAATTAAACAGCATATTGAAAAGGGCTTTGCCTTGTTCGTTTATGATTTTAAGTACGATGATTTGAGCAGGATTGTTTACAACTGGCTCCAACAAAACAAACACAACTATTCTGTAAAGCCATCTTTCTATGTTATCAACTTTGATAATCTTTCTGTATCGCACCGCTGCAATCCTCTTGACCCAAACAGCATGAATGATATCACCGATGCAACAGAAAGTGCAAGAACCATACTATTAGGGTTGAACAGGGAGTGGATAAACAAGCAGGGAGATTTCTTTGTGGAATCACCCATCAATTTTGTTACGGCTGTTATTTGGTTTTTACGAAAATATAATGATGGAAAATATTGCACCCTGCCGCATGTAATTGAACTGATGCAGGCAGAATATGATGAACTGTTTCCGGTGCTTAACACACAGCCTGAAATTGAAGTGCTGGTTAATCCCTTCATTACCGCATATCAAAACGATGCAATGGAGCAATTGGAGGGTCAGGTGGCTTCAGCAAAAATTGGGATGGCAAGGCTTGCTGCGCCGCAGTTGTATTGGGTATTATCCGGCAATGATTTTACATTAGACATCAACAACCCAAAGCATCCAAAAATTGTTTGTGTGGGCAACAACCCGGAGAAGCAGCAGATTTATGGAGCCGTGTTATCATTGTATGTTTCCAGGTTGGTGAGGCAGGTAAACAAAAAGGGTATGCAAAAATGCAGTTTGGTGTTTGATGAATTTCCAACTATCTACTTCAACAATATTGACAGCCTGATTGCCACTGCCAGAAGCAATAAAGTTGCAACAACATTAGCCATGCAGGATTTTAGTCAGCTCAAAAAAGATTATGGTAGGGAACAAGCAGATGTAATTGTAAACATCACCGGCAACATCATCAGCGGTCAGGTGATGGGTGAAACTTCTAGACTATTATCGGAGAGATTTGGAAAAATAATGCAGGACAGGCAGAGTGTTTCCATCAACCGTACCGATACATCGGTAAGCCACAGCAAACAATTGGATGCTGCCATTCCTGCCTCTAAAATCGCTGCCCTTTCTTCCGGCGAATTTGTAGGCATGGTTGCCGACGACCCGTTGGAAAAAATAAAACTCAAAATGTTTCATTCCGAAATCATCAATGACCATGATAAGCTAAATGCAGAAGTAAGTAACTACCGGGAAATTCCTGCGGTCTCCAATGTTACGCAACAGCAAGTGCTGGATAATTATTACCAGGTGAAGATGGATATTAAGAGGTTGATTGGGGAGGAAGTGGGGAGGTTGAAGGCGGAGAAAATAGCTGGGTAGTCAAAAAATGCTGGAACCACATGATGATATCACAGTATGTAATATGTGATTTATTGGATTAACAATTGTAGTTTAAATTTGCAAATCGCCTGCAACGCCCACAAAAACTCTTATTGTTCAATGAATACAATAGAAACTAATGATACTTTTAAACTTGCTTCTGAATTTATTAATACTACAGATAAATCTGTTTTTCTTACAGGGAAGGCCGGAACCGGCAAAACAACTTTTCTGAATACACTTTGGCAAAACATTGCTAAGAAATGTATAATTGTTGCACCTACCGGCATTGCGGCAGTCAATGCAAATGGAGTTACCATTCATTCTTTTTTTAACTTGCCTTATGGACCTTTTCTTCCAGGAAAAAGTCAGCCAGGAGCTTCAATAGATAGTAATAAAAAGGCGCTAATTAAGGAGCTTGAACTACTGGTTATTGACGAAGTATCAATGTTGAGAGCTGATACATTAGATGCAATTGACTATGTGCTCAGGAGAACGAGAAAAAAAGAAGATGTGCCATTTGGAGGGGTTCAGGTTTTATTCGTAGGAGACCTATGCCAACTTTCACCAATCATTGCAGATGAAGAGTGGATGCAGATAAAATCTTATTACAATGGAATTAATTTCTTAAACGCACTATCTGTAAAAAAAGCACCACCGCTATTTCTCGAACTTACGCAAGTCTATCGGCAATCAGACGATAGCTTCATTGAATTGCTGAATCTCATGCGAACAGGTAATTGTTCTCAAAGAGAAGTTGAGTTAATCAACACTTATTACAAACCTGATGCTGTAAATCATAAAAGTGCTGTTATCCTTACGACTCACAATGCTAAAGTTGATTCAATAAATGAAAAAGAGCTTAAAACGCTTACCACCCAAGAGCACTCTTTGTGGGCAGAGGTTGATGGCGACTTTGATGAAGTGTCTTTCCCCACTGAGAATTGTTTAACATTAAAAATTGACGCAAGAATAATGTTATTGCGTAATGACAAGGGAAAAGATAAAAAATATTATAACGGAAAGACAGGTTTGATAAAAATTATAGAACCTGAAAGATTATCTATCCTTCTTGATGATGGTAAATTGATACAAATTGAAAAGGAAGTTTGGTCAAAAATAAAATATGTATTTAATGAATCAAGAAATACTGTAAGCCCTGAAGTAATAGGTACATTCAAACAGTTTCCCGTTAAGTTAGCCTGGGCTATTACAATTCATAAAAGCCAGGGACTAACTTTTGAAAATGCAGTTTTGGATTTAGAAAATGTTTTTGTTCCGGGACAGGCTTATGTTGCTTTAAGCCGATTAAAATCTTTACAGGGTTTATCCTTAAGTTCTCAGGTTAACCTTCAAATTATTAATAATTCAGCTTTTGCTGCCGGTACTTTACCAAATTCACTACACGGAGATAAACTAAACGAAATTCTTTTGAATGAGCAGGCATTGTTTGCAGAACGAAAACTCAGAGGGCATTTTAGCTGGGAAGAGTTATCTGCTTTTTTTTCTCAGAATGAGAATTTTCTAAACAACTATTCTGCAATTGCAGAAGTAGTTGTAAGAGTTAAAAACTGTATTACTACTTCACTTAAATTTACAGACGAAGTAAGCAATATCTGCAAACTAAAACAAGGGGATAAATATCAACTGCTCGAATCAAGAATTACTGCGGCGGCGTCTTATTATCTGGCAGAAATTGATAACAGGATTATGCCGACAGTAAAACAGGAGTATTCCAAAACAAAAGGCAGTATAAATTTTAAGTTGCAATTCAGGCTTATTGCTGAGTTAAAAAAGCTGCTTGAGCAAAAGCGAATTAATTTTATTAGCGCAGAAAAATTTGTCAGAAATTTTATTTCAAGCACAACTGATACTCCGAAATTATAACGTTCTGCCTCTGTCAATCAATTAAATATCAATTAGTTGTATTAAAAATTTTGAAAGGAAACAAAATTTCTAAAATTATTGCTCGCAATATCAAGCAACAATCTGTATATTTGCTTGCAATACTTAGCAAACCGATAAATTTAAACTCATGCAAAATTATGGCGAATACTTCAGGGCTTTGAGAGAAGCAAAAAATATGACCCTTCGGGAAGTGGAGAAACAGGCTGATGTTTCGAATGCTTATTTGAGTCAGCTTGAATCAGGAAAAGTAAAACAGCCTTCCCCATTAACGCTTCATAAACTTTCTGAAATATATGGTG
This sequence comes from Lacibacter sp. MH-610, assembly GCF_045780045.1. Lineage (NCBI taxonomy): Bacteria > Pseudomonadati > Bacteroidota > Chitinophagia > Chitinophagales > Chitinophagaceae > Lacibacter > Lacibacter sp. MH-610. Next base: position 1,522,485 of record NZ_CP116002.1, on the reverse strand, counting down.
TAAGTTATGATTTGCTTATGGAGAAAGTAGGCTATCCTGTTCCCGAACGTAAAGAAAAAATGAAAAGTGAATCCGGTAAAACATCCATTGCCTACAGGGTTGGTGATATTTCAGATGATGAAGAATTGGAATTACTTAATTATTTAAAGTTTATCAGAAATCGGAAAAAATGATTTCAGTTACAGGATATAAGCAGTTTGTTCAGTGTGAAAGGTTATGGTTCTACAAGAATATTGTAGCGGATAGCCGGGTAAAGAATGATTTGTTTCGGCGGGAAGTAACCCTTCTTTCAAAGTTGCAGACAGTTCAAGCCTGGAGGGGTACAATAGTAGATAATATTCTAAGCAAATACCTGGTACTGGCAATCAATAATAAATACCCGGTAAAGAAAGATTATTTTATTGAACAGGCACTTGCAATGTTTGATGTACAATTAGAGTATGCTGTTTCTAAAAACTATCGTAAGCCGGATGCTGTATTAACAAATAACCCTGAATTTAATGCCTTTTTTGAATGTGAGCTTGGAGAGGGTGTTTCTGACGGGGAAATCAATCAGGCTAAAGATGATATCATTACTGCTCTTACAAATATTCTTGACGACAAAAGCTTTATTGATTACCTGAAAACTGCCAAATATGTAATTAGTCAAAGGCCATTGATTTACAATTTTGACCGGTTTAGTGTAAAGGCAATTCCTGACTTTATTGCTTTTTTCGATGATAGTCCGCCGCATATTTTTGACTGGAAAGTACATACCTATGGTACGGCTTCATACGATGAACAGTTAATTGCCTATGCAGTGGCACTTTATAAAGTAGGTACAATAAAACCTCATGCAGATTTTCCTGCAAATATTTCTAAATGGAAAATTCAGGATTATAAACTGACCGAATATCAATTGCTTCACAAAGACCGGATAAAAAGGGATTATGATGTAACAGATGATAAAATTGAAGCCTTCGGAGAGAATATGTCTTCTGCCATAATCAGGATGCACATAGCCGGGGCTAATAAAAAGTACAGTCAATTGAGTGCGGATAATTTTTCCACCACAGAATACATTGAGCATTGTCAAAGATGTCCATTTCAGAAAATATGTAAAACAAATAGTTATGAAACAGCCAGTAAGTACGCAGTACGAGACGAACATTTTCAAGATTGAAAATTGTAATCTATTGTCTGCTGATTATTTTTTGTATGAAATAATTGGATTAAAAGAGTCAAAGGCTGATGATGATGCCAATGACGATTTTGATATTAATATTCAATACATAATCAAAAGCCTGGCTTATAAACTCAGGCATCCGGTTACTGTTGTTACAAAGGATAAAAAGCCTCATCTCGTTATAAGGGCAGATGATGATATTACTAATAAAGTACCTGATGAATACACCGTAAAACACGGCGATGTTGTATATTTTAAAAAGAGCAGCAATCCTATAAGATTGGATTTTGTCAATTATGATGAAGAAACTAAAAAAGTTATTCTGAGGTTCTTACAATTTGATAGCCAATCAGAACTTACAAAGAATGAAGGCCTTTGGCAGCCAGGCTCCGGAGACGGGTTCTTTAATGTAATTGCTAAAGAGCAAAGAAATCCTGTAGGCATTTATACTGGTTTTTATTCAAGGGTAACCGAATTGCCAGGCAACGGATTTGGTTTTGAACTGGACATAACGAAGAAATACATATCGCTATATCCGCTAAATGCCCGTTTAACAAGAAATGAATTTAAATCGCAAAAGGTAAGCAAATCACATTATGTGTATCAATATGGTGGAGTCAGATATGAAATACGGCCAGTTGAATTTAGCGACTTAAATGTATCTAATTATAAGTTCACCCGGGAAGCTGATGGCAAGGTGGTAACATTGCTACAGGATATTCAGGAAAAGTTTGGGCAGTCTATGCCACCTGAAGTAGCCAATCTTCCGGATGATGCAGCCGTGTTGTTATATAGAACAAATGATGGGCAAGAGAGAGCCGCAGTGGCAGCACTCTGTTATAAAGTATATGATACCGAAGACCCTATAGTGCAAAAAGTGCATCATAAGTCAATTATAAATCCTTTTCCAAGAAGAAGGTTAATTCGCATCATTCATAATAACTACTTCCGGAGATTGATGTATGGTAAAATCAAATTGCAAGTAAGTACTCAACCAATTTGTGTTGAAAAGAAGAAATTTCTGGCCCCTGACTCGCTGTTTGGTAACAATGTTTCTTTGTCAGTGCGAAACACAGAAAACTCTATTCATACATTTCTGGAAGACCTTGGAAAAAAGCGAAAGGCATTGTTATTTGATGATAATGCAGGGTTTTATACGAATGCAATATTTGAAACACAGTATTATTTAGTGCCACAGACCGTATATAATATGTTTGGTAATGAGAAACATTTTCTTGGTCACTTAAGGGCGCAGGTAAATAGAACTCATCCTACAGAAGATGGATGGAATCCCATTGTGATTACTTATGACAACAGGAATAAGAGGAATGCCGTGGCAATTGGGTTTGAAATTTTACAAAAGATGGAAGAGAATATTAAAAAGAATAGTGGCGGGTATGCACTCATTATGCTTCCATCAGGCGTAGAAAAAGAACAACGTCAGCATGATGATTTAGCTGCATTAGTAGTATCGGAGTGCCTTGAAGAATATAACATTACTGCAAGTATCATGCACAGCGATACTTTGGAAGAATGTTTTTTATACACCGAAACTAATGGGCAGAAAGGTTATGTAATAAGAAGAGAATTAAAAGGTAAATACGATGGCTATGTGAAAGGTGTTGCAATCAATCAAGTACTTCTGAATAATGAAAGATGGCCCTATGTTTTAAATTCACCTTTACACGCAGATTTAACAATTGGTATTGATGTAAAAAAACATATAGCTGGTTTTACCTTTATTGATAAGTATTCTAAGAACATACTTACCAAATTCGATAAATCAAAGAATAAAGAACGTTTATCGGAAAGCCAAATTATTAAAATGCTTGTCAGGTATATTACTGTGCAGAAAAATAATACTACTAACCTTTTAAAAAAGATTGTCATCCACCGTGATGGAAAATTATTTGTTGTTGAACGCAATGGAATATTTAAGGCGATTCAATTGTTGAAAGAAAAGGGCATTTTGCCTGATGATGTTTCTGTTAATATTGTTGAGATACCTAAACACTCAATACTTCAATTACGGCTTTTTGAAGTGCTGAAAGAATATGATGTTTTGCATACTGAGTATGACAACGGTTATGTATTAAACCCTGAAATTGGCTCCTGGGTTAAGATAAATAATCGGGAGGCTTTTCTTTGTACAACAGGACGGGAGTTTAAACATAATGGAAGCTCTAATCCGTTATATATTAAATTTCCTTTTGGAAACATGGATATAGAGCACATTCTGGAAGACATCTATTATTTGTCATGCCTGGCCTACACAAAACCAGACGATTGCTCAAGATACCCGTTGACAATTAAAATAACTGACAGACGAATTAATATACTCGGTAGTGATTTTGATTTGGAAGCACTTGATGTTCTTAAAACTATTCATTCATAACATTAAACATACAACTATGAGCAATATTGGTATAAATACAAATACTTTTCGCATTACAAGTAAGTATCTGGATATACTCAATGATTTTATTGTGAAGGCCAAAATACACCCTGAAATTACAGACGCACGGCAGGAACAGCTCATTGATTTTGTATCCAAACTCACTGATGTAAATAATGCTGAACCACAGTTTCAAATGCTGGCAAGTATAATTGAACGGGAACTGCGGAACTTTAACAAAAGACCTGATGTTTTCTTTAGTACATTAATTGAAGATATCAAGAATAAAAACACAGAAACAGTTGTGCCTAAAATTGAATTGATAACAGAAGCTTTGGATGTTGAGAATAGTGAAGTTTTGGCAAAGATAATAGGCGATTAAACTTATGAAGAATTATATTAACGGCGCAATCAGAGAGGCTATTGCCAAAGGTCGGGTCCTAATGTCAAAGATACCGGGTGCAAGAGAGCTTGGAGTGTATTTCCCATCATTAGCAACAATCGCAAACAGGGAAATTGAACAAATTATATCTGAACTTGATTATTTGTACAATGATGATGACTACAATGACCCCAAAAGTATAAGGCAGAAATTTTCTAAGTTCAAGCAACTTTCTGGCCGAATGTCTGATATTGAAAATGTAGTCATCGCCGCTATGAGCAGAAAAGCCGCTGACGATGAGTTTGTAAATAAACTTGTATATCAAATTTGCCAGGAAATAAATTATCCTCTGCAGACACCTGTAGCATCATGTTTATCTCAAAAGTATTATCACATTTATCCCGACTATAATCTTATTTGCATACCTCTTTTGGAATCAGAATTTGTGTTACACATTCCTGACATTTATCATGAGTTAGGCCATCCGCTTTTGTATTTAGAAAATCCAAAGCTGGATGCAATGCAAAATAACCTGGGTTTATTTAATGTTGAAGTGAGAAAGTACTTTGATGATGAAATAAAAAGGCGGGAGCTTAATAAAACGAATCAGGCAGAATTTGATTCAATTCATGTTTGGAAAGAATCATGGGTTGAAAAGTGGTCAGTTGAGCTGTTCTGTGATTTATTCGCTACATACACTTTGGGGCCAGCATATATCTGGTCAAACATACATATGTGTACAAAAATGTCATGGGAAGTTTATAAAATCCCGACATTTCAAAAATCATCGCATCCACCAGGCGAAGCCAGAATGAAAGCAATTTTGTATGGTCTGGAATTGGTGGGTTTCAAGGATGTTAAGAAAGAAATAGAGGATAAATGGGATGAATTCAAAGTTATAGTTGACCATAAAAAACCAACTGGATTTCCTGTAGCTGTACCTGATAAATTGCTTAAATTGGCGGCAGAATTTTGTCTTGTTGGTACAAAACAAATTGGCTGCGACATCATTTCACCTGAATCAAAAGGTAAAGTGTGTGAACTGTTGAATAATTCCTGGAAACAATTCTGGGCTGACCCAGAGAATTTCTACGAGTGGGAAAAGACAGCCGTTGCTCAATTTAAAACAACCTTGTAAAAAGTGATATATTCATATGTGATAGTTTAATGAAATTAAATTTATAAATATTGGCTCTATGTCTGATAAAATAAATACGGCAAAAGAAGCGATAATAACTTTTTTTGACAAAGCAGAAGGTGATTACTGGAAAACACTTGATGAAATATCGGTGCAAACAAAAATTGACCCTAATATTGTTGTCAATGTAATAACTAATTCCGGGGAATTTGTAAGGTCTTCTTATAGAAAAAAGGCCGGAGAGCCATTATTTACTTCAAGGCGTTTATTTAGAAATAAGGCGCCCTTAATGGACAGGATTATAGGAACATTTAAGAACCGAATAGATTAAACATTATGTCTATACCAGAACCCGTTTTTATTTCCGGACTTGGGGGAGCCGCTGTTCAAATTCTTTATTTGATTGATGGCATGAATGCCCCCAAAGACAGACGTCCTGATTTTAAATCAATCTTGTACTATTTGGCTATAATATTCAATATTGCGTTAAGTGTAATACTTGGATATGTTTACTTTGATGATGCACAAAAGCTTAATAAGATTGTGTACTTCCATATTGGCCTATCCGCTCCTTTAATTTTACGGACATTAGCCACTACTCTTCCTGAAGTTATACGGGCATCTAATTCAGGCAAAGATGAATAAAGAGTTATTTGATTAAATTGGCAATACTATTCGGGTTTGGTAGTAAGTCCTTTATATTCTCAGGAGTATGCTTTGAGGTTTTATAAGTGGCTACACCCATTGCCTTATCAAAACTTTTAATGGCAAACTCAACCACAGTATTATTTTTCTCCTTGCAAAGCACAATACCAATGCTGCTGTTTTCCTGCTGCAGTTTTACTTTTTCATCCAGCACATTCAGGTAAAAATTAAGCTGCCCGGCATCGGCAGGTTTAAATTTTCCTTTCTTTAATTCAAAAGCCACCAGGCATTGCAGGTGCCGGTTAAAAAAGAGCAGGTCAATAAAAAATTCATCGCCATCTACTTCAAGCCTGTATTGGTTGCCAATAAAGCAAAAGCCTTTGCCCATTTGCAGAATAAAATTCCGGATGTTTAAAACCACCTGTTGCTCAATATGTCGTTCATCGTCCAATTCATCTCCGGCAATAAAGTCCAGCAGGTATTCATCTTTAAAAACTTTAAGTGCAGAAGGCTTTAAAGTTTCAGCTAAAGTACCCTCAAAATTGTTGGGCAGTTTACCTTCCTTGCCGTACAGGTCGTTCTCAATTTGGTGTTCCAGCACCGTCAGCGACCAAAAATTGCCCGCCGCAGACTGGACGTAGAAAATGCGGGATTCCCAGCCCTTTATTTTGGTTATAATTGTAAAATGGTGGGAGAAGCTGATGCCTGTAAATGCTTCATAAAATGTCTTATTTTCAATTAGGTTCGACAGTGTCGAACTAATTGAAAACGGTTCTTCAGCACCAGCCTGCCCAAATTGGTTCGACGCTGTCGAACCAATTGCCAGATGAGGTGCATAAGCCTCGGCGAACAGCCTTATTTTCTTCAAATTGCCCGGCGAAAAACCTTTTAGTCCAGGCAGTTCCTTTTGCAGGTCTGCCGAAATCTGGTCAAGTACTTTAGCACCCCATTTCTGGGCCTTAATCTTTTCAGAAATCATCAACCCGGTTTTAAAGTACAGCATCAGTTGCTCCCTGTTGGCCAGCCTGGCGGCCACATACCGGCTCTGCACAATTTGCCTTTTTATAGACTGTATAAATTCAGTATAGCCTTTATCAATTGTCATAGTTCTCAATTTTATGGTTTTTAAATCGCTTAAAATCAGGCAATAAAAAAGACTTGTCAAAGTCTTATGCAATCATAAGATTCGCAAGTCTTGTCAAATCCGGTATAAAGTGGTTCGAGAATTGTACAGTTGGGGGCGGTGATGTTGGTGTTGGTAACCAGCTAAAACCACCGTCAGTAGATTTATAAATTTGCGGTGTTTGGGCACTGGCTCCTTCAGGTAATGCGTACAGAACATTACCTGCAACCGCTATTTCACAATTGAGATTAAGATTTGGAATGGGTGTAATGGGCGCAGTCCATGATGCAGATGTTACGGTAGAAGGATTATCTGTAAAATAAGAACCGGCTTCATTGGTACCGCTCATGGTAACATGAAGGCGACCTGTACTGCTTACTTTAATATCAGTAATGCTATTACTGTTTCCCGGATTAGTTGGGGTGATGTTGGTCCAGCTTGTACCCCCATTTGTTGAACGTTGTAACCCCTGGTTATTTCCATTGGTTCCCACATAAACATTACCTGCCGCATCACATACAATTTTTGAAACATTCCAGAAACCTGTGGTATTGGTTAACAGATTCCAGGTAGCACCTCCATCAATACTTTTCCATACACCGCCGCCTCTCACAGCATCAACATTATTATTGCGTTCGCCGGTGGCGAAATACAGGATATTTTTATCAGCCGGACTTTGAGTAATGCTGGAAATAGCCAGGTTGCCCAGGAAATCATTCACCAATATCCAGTTAGCCGGATTGGCAGTAATGTCATTGGTTTTCCACAAGCCACCACTTACGCTGGCCGCCCATACGGTTTTATTGGAGGCATCATTGAGGTCAACGTGTACAGCACGCATACGTCCGCTCACCACAGGAACACCGGGGCCGGGTCCACGAAAATTTCCATTACTGGGTCCGATGGTGTTAGTATTAGGGCCACGCTCTACCCAGTTAAGTGCAGAAGTACGGGCATAACGGCCTGCTCTGCGTTCCAGGGTAATCCTGTTATAAGCATCCACTAACCGGCTCGCCGGTACATAACCCAGCCTGTTATCACGGGTCATTTCAAAATCCATTTCCTGTGCTTCACGAATACCATCTTCATTTTCAACCTCTTCCCCTTCCTGCGCTTCATACGCTTCCGAAGCTGTTTGATTTTTGTTTTCCTGGAAGCGGCACTGCACCAGCAATAACGAAAAGGATAAAAGGATTAAAAGGAGTTGTTTTTTTCTCATGGCTTTGTGTTGAATGTTAAATGATACAGAATCTGTAAGAACGTAAAGATAAGGCAAAGGTTTGCTTATATTTGCGGCTTGTTAAAAAGTTCTTTCAGAAAATGATCAGTAGAAGAAACATACGGGTAAAAGTAATGCAAACCCTTTACAGCTGTACGGCAGCCGATGGCAGTATTACCCGTGAACAGGCACTGCGCTCAGTTGAGAATCACCTGGACCAGGGCCGCCAGTTATTTATATTTCTTGCGCACTTTTTAACCGAAGTGGCACGCTATGCCGAAACCGACAGCCGCCAAAAGGCTTCTAAACATTTACCTACCCAAAGTGATTTAAACGTAAATACCAAGATTGCCGGCAATGACTTGCTCTGGCGCATTCTGGAACTTCCCTCCTACCAGCAGGCAGTTAAAGAATTAAAACCCGAACTCCAGCTGAATATGGACTGGGTGCGGAAACTCTATACTGAGTTAACGGAATCAGAAGTGTACCGGGCTTATATTCAAAAACCATTACGGGATAAGAAGGAAGAAAAATCCATCCTGGAATTTATTTTCACTGACCTGATGCTGCCCAATGAAGATTTTGTGGCTTATGTGGAAGAACTCTTTGTGCATTGGGATGATGACAGTGAAATGATGAACCTCCTGATGCTGAATTTCTTCAACAAACCTCATACTTACGATTTTCAGCATTTCATCAGCAGTGAAAAGATGAAATATGCAAAAGACCTGTTGCTGGCTGTAATTGACAAAGAGGAACTGTGCAATGAATACATCAAAAGCAAACTGCAGAACTGGGACCCGGAGCGTACAGCCCTCCTTGATATGATCCTGATGCGTATGGGCATTTGTGAGTTTCTTTATTTTGAAACCATTCCGCCCAAAGTAACTATCAATGAATATATTGACCTTGCAAAGGAATACAGCACACCGCAAAGCGGTCACTTTGTAAACGGTATCCTTGACAGTATTCACAAAGATTTTGTAAGAGAAAACAAACTTCATAAAGTTTCTTTCAAAAAACCGTAGAGCCGCACTTAGGCTGTACATTTGCCACCGACAAATAAATGTATATGAAGCAGTTATTTTTAAGCATGAGTTTACTGGCCTTGATGAGTGCCTGCGACAGCAACCCTCAAAATCCCAAGGAGCCAAATGACGCCGCTGCCCAGCAAAACAAAATCAATGAACTGGTTACTGACAGCAGCAACTGGACCACTGTTCAATGGCTGGACTCTGTACAGCAGTTTGGTAAAGTGGTGGATGGTGAAAAAGTGCTCATCAGTTTTCATTTTAAAAACACAGGCACCAAACCATTGGTTATTACCAATGCCAGCGCCAGTTGCGGATGCACTGTTCCCTCTAAACCGGAAGCACCCATTGAACCCGGCGCTGAAGGTGTGATACAGGCAGAGTTTAACAGCCAGGGCCGTGTGGGTAAAGCAGATAAATATATTACCGTTACCTGCAACACAGCCCAACGGGAGCATATTCTCAAATTTGAAGGCGAAGTGGTAGCCAAGAAATAATTTTTCAAACAATAATTAATACATAACAACAATGATGGATTTTATTTTATTAATGGGTGATCCCAAAAGCGGTGGCGGAAGTTTTCAATTGATCTTTTTAGGATTGATGATTGTAGTGTTCTGGTTTTTTATGATTCGTCCACAGGCTAAAAAAGCGAAAGAGCAAAAAAGTTTTATTGACAATTTGCAGAAAGGTGATAAAGTAGTAACCATCGCCGGCATTCATGGTGTTATCAACAAAGTAAATGAAGACAATACTTTGTCGCTGGAAATTAATCCCGGCAGTTATATTAAGATTGAAAAATCTTCCATTAGTATGGACTGGACCGCACAGCTGAATAAAGCAGCTACTGCGGATAAGAAATAATTTAACAGCCTCATCGTTAATAGCCGGTAGCCAATAGTAATGTGTACTTTACTCAAAACTAATGCCTACCGGCTATCGGCTTTTATAAAGTATGCTCAAGATAGGACTCACAGGAGGTATTGGCAGCGGTAAAAGCACCGTTGCAAAAGTATTTGAAGTGCTGGGCATACCTGTTTATTATGCTGATGATGCTGCTAAACGATTAATGCAGGAAGATGAACTATTAAAGCAGCAACTTATTGCAGCATTTGGCCCGGAAACTTATATCCACGGCAAGCTGAACAGGGAACATCTTTCATCGATTGTATTTAAGCAGAAAGAACAATTGGAATTATTGAACAGCCTCGTGCATCCGGCTACTATTGCTGATGCTAACCGGTGGTTTGCATTGCAATCCGCTCCCTATGTAATAAAAGAAGCCGCTCTTTTATTTGAGAGTGGAACGGCAGAAGGACTTGATTACATCATTGGTGTTACGGCACCTGAAACTATCCGTATAAAACGGGTGATGGATCGTGATGGTGTAAGTGCAGAAGAAGTAAAACGACGGATGAAGAACCAGGTGAACGAGGAACTGAAAATGCGTCTTTGTAATTATGTAATCCGCAATAACGACCGGGAGCCGGTAGTACCGCAGGTAATGCAACTGCATCAAACATTTCTTCAACTGGCCGGCATTAAAACAGAAGCATGAGTTTATTTTTCTTTATCATCATTGCAGCAGCGCTTCCTTATCTCTCCGCTATGAGTTATAAAAACATCAAAGCGCTGGAGGCAGAAGCCGGAGATGTGCAGTTTGCCAAAACACCTATCTACCTGCAATCAATGGCACTTCAATTAGTACTTGCAGGGCTTGCCTATATCACTGCAGGCAGTCTTGATTTAAAGATTGTAATCAACAGCACTTTCAATCTATTGAGCATCGGCGCATCGCTTGTTTTTTTAATAGCTGCATTATTGATTGCATGGCTGGGACAGAAATACAATCAGCAGCAAGAAGAAAGTACGCTGCATCATTTGCTGCCCGATACTGCAAGGGATCGTATTCTTTGGATCCTCGCCTGTGTTGTGGCTGCGTTTTGTGAAGAGTATGTATACCGTGGTGTGTTGTTTCAGTTGCTGTACAAAGAAACATTTCCTTTGTGGATTGCAGCCGCCGGATGCAGTGCGGTGATATTTGCCTTTGGTCATGGCACACAGGGGCAAAGAGCCATTCTGCAAATCATTCCCTTTGCATTGGGCTTTCATGCACTGGTGTACATCAGCGGAGGATTGTTACTGCCGATGATTGTACATTTTTTATACAATGTACTGGTGGAGTTGTTGTTTGGGAGGAGGATTAAGGAAAAAACTGGATTATAGTAAAACCATTCAAAAGCTACCACCCCACTTTCTCTCCCCATTTTCCCAAACTGAAATACTGGTTGAGCGGCAGGTTTAAACCGATCTGATTATAAGCTGTATTGTTTTGAAAATAACTCCTTGCATATCGTAACTGCAACTTGGGAAGGATGGCACCCACACCCAATGAAAAACCGGTTAAACCATTAGGCACATTGGTAATACGCAGTTCCGAACGACGCAGATAATTATAACCTACTGTTACTTCCACCCGCTGACCAATGAGCAACTGTGTGGAGAATACAAAATGCTGAAACAGTTTTTCAAACGTAAACTTTTTAGCAGAAGGATTACGGAAACCATTTTCATTATTGAACAGGGTATCATTGTACAAAATATCAAAACGGTGCAGGTGGTGGGCAGTTAAAGAAAAACGGATGGGCGCTTTTTCTAACTGTTTGTAAATGCCAAACACTACATCAAAAGGCAACTCTTCCGGCACTGCATCGTTATAACGTTTTAACTGTCCGCCCATATTCATCGCCACCAAACCAATCTGCAGCAGGTTAGCAGAATCTTTATACACTACTCCTGCATTGGCAGCAATAGCAGAAGACCGGTACAAACCATAGTTGCTGGAAAGATATTTTACACTGAGGCCATAATGCCAGCGCTCCAGGTATTGACGGGAGGCTGCAAGCTGTATTGCAAAGTCTCGTGGACGCACCGTACCAAAACTATTACCGGATGCATCAGTTTGTGTAATACTGCCGTAATCAAAAAAAAGTACAGAAGCAGCAAAATTGGTATTGAGTTTGGGATGATGAAAACCCTGCACCCAATGATAATTTTTTACACCATCATATAGGCTGTTAAAGTTGAACGATGCCTGCGAATGCATGTCTTTATGCAGCAGGGCGGGGTTCTGAACAGTTAACGATACATCATTGGTTGATTGAGCAACGTTTATACCTCCAAGAGCCGCCAGTTGCGGTGATGCGGGGAATCGCAGAAAATTATAAGTACTGCTGCCACCAAGTGTTTGTGCGGCAAGAGAATGACCTGTAACAACCAGCAAAAGAAACAGTAAAACACGCTGCATACAGCCTGTAAATTACAGATTCAGCAGCAAAGAAGCAGTTCAAAAAAAATTCCCCCGTGGAAACGGGGGAAGCTCTTTAACCCTTAAAACAACCAACATGAAAAATTGTTAGTTGAATATAAAACAGGGAATACTTTGAATTGTTTAGAAAAAAGACATTTTTTTCAAAATATAGCCATAGGTTTTAATGAACAGGCATTAAGGCCAATTCTAAAACCTGCTGCATGGTTTTTACATAATGAAACTTCATTCCTTTGATGTACTGCGAATTAATTTCCTGTACATCTTTTTCATTTTGCCAGCACATGATGATCTCTTTGATACCGGCACGTTTGGCTGCCAATACTTTTTCCTTAATCCCTCCCACCGGCAACACCTGTCCACGAAGTGTGATTTCACCCGTCATGGCTAAGAAGGGTTTTACCCGGCGTCCTGTAAAGGCGCTGGCCATTGCCGTGAGCATGGTAATACCGGCACTGGGACCATCCTTGGGCACCGCACCTTCCGGCACATGCACATGTACATTGCTCTTTTGAAAAGCGGCCGCATCAACACCGGCTTTTTTAGCATTGGCCTGCAGGTAACTGAGAGCAGTGGTGGCACTTTCCTTCATCACATTTCCTAAATTACCGGTGAGGCGTAACTCACCTTTGCCTTCAGTTAAACTGGTTTCAATAAAAAGAATATCACCACCAACAGCAGTCCATGCCAAACCCACGGCTACACCCGGCATATTCGCCGTTTTGTAGAGTTCATTGCTGTAACGTGGTTTACCCAATATTTTTTCTACATCATTTGCTGTGATGGTAGGTTTTAATTTTTCATGCAATGCATATTCTTTTGCCTGTGCACGCATGAGTGAAGCCAGCATACGGTCCAGTTCCCGCACACCGCTCTCTCTTGTATAATCTTCCACCACTTTACGGAGTACCGTATCGCTGATTTTAAAATTCATTTTGTTCAACCCATGTGCCTCTTTCTGTTTGGGTACGAGATAGTTTTTAGCAATCTCTATTTTTTCTTCCACGGCATAACCGCTGAGATCAATAATTTCCAAACGATCCCGCAACGGAGGTTGAATAGAAGATAAACTGTTAGCAGTTGCAATGAATAATACTTTGCTTAAATCATATTCTAACTCTAAGTAATTATCATAGAAGGTATGATTCTGCTCAGGGTCAAGCAACTCTAATAACGCACTGGAAGGATCGCCCCGAAAATCATTTCCTATTTTATCAATCTCATCCAGTATCATCACCGGGTTGGATGATTTTACTTTACGCAGCGATTGCAAAATACGTCCGGGCATAGCACCGATGTATGTTTTGCGGTGACCTCTTATTTCACTTTCATCATGCAAACCACCCAAACTGATGCGTACATATTTCCTTCCCAAAGCAGACGCAATACTTTTTCCTAAACTTGTTTTACCAATACCGGGAGGGCCCAGCAAGCAAAGAATCGGGCTCTTCATATCGCCTTTCAACTTCAATACAGCTAAATATTCAAGAATGCGTTCTTTTACTTTATGAATGCCGTAGTGATCATGATCCAGCACTTTGCGTGCTTTCTTTAAATCATAATTATCTGTTGTGTAATCACCCCATGGTAAATCGAGTAATAAATCAAGATGATTGTAAGCAACAGAATAATCAGGCGTGGAGGGATGCATACGCTCCAGCTTTTCAATTCCTTTTTTGAATAACTCCGCAGCTTCCTTACTCCACTTTTTGGTTTCTGCTTTCTTTTTCATTTCCTGCAGCTCCAGGTCATTGGCATCACCACCTAATTCTTCTTTGATGCTTTTCATTTGCTGGTGCAGAAAATATTCCCGTTGCTGTTTATCCAGCTCCGTTCTTGTTTTGTTGGTCACCTGGTTTTTCAACTCTGCAAACTGTAATTCTTTTTGCAGTAAGGTGAGCAACAGATCTGCACGCTCACGGATGTTTTGTGTTTCCAGCAGTTTTTGTTTTTCAACAATATCTGCATTGAGATTATTACTTACAAAATGTATAAGAAAAGAAGGATTCTCAATGTTTTTTAAAATGATGGCGGCTTCACTGGGTATGTTAGGCGAAAGCTGAATGATTTGTCCCGCCAGGTCTTTAATGGAACCGGCCTGTGCCTGGAAATTGGCATCTTCCGGCGTTGTTTCTTCTTTGAGAATGGTGATGGTGGCCTTGAAAAAAGGTTCTTCACTCACAATGCCGGTAATCTGCATACGGCGCATGCCCTGGATGATGACGGTGGTACCACCATCCGGCATTTTAATCAACTTGATGATTTTGGCAACAGTGCCGATATCTTCCAGGTCAGTAACGGCAGGATCTTCCACATTACTGTCTTTTTGCGCTACTACACCAATCAGCTTCTGATCTTTATACGCTTCATTTACAGCCTGTATGCTTTTATCACGTCCCACTGTAATGGGCAACACTACGCCGGGAAATAAAACCGTATTACGTAAGGGCAGTAAGGGCAATGTGTCAATCCTCGATAGATCTTCATCACTTTGTGCTTCACTTTCATTTAAGGGGATGATGGGCAAAAAGTCAACATCTTCGTCAGGCGTTCTTAAAAACAAACTTGTTTTGTTCATACTTCGTCAATTTGACAGATAAGCCCCTTGTTCAGGGGCTTTCTGAATGATGTATCTATTGAGTCAAGATTAATGCCATGCAGTCAATACCTGCTATTATTTCATTACCGACCTCACCCTCCCGTCCCTCTCCAAAAGAGAGGGATGCTGCTATTGAATGATAGCAACTGACTGCATTTTATTTTTCAGAGTGCAATTATTTCAAAATGGATTGTATGGGCTTACCTACACAACCATTGGGCATTTGAATACGCAGCATGGCAGCAATCGTTGCAGCAATATCCGTCATATACACTTCTTCGGTAGAGCGGCCCGGCTTAATTTTCCAACCAAACCAGAGTAATGGAATATGACTGTCATAAGGATTCCAAACACTGTGATCAGTACCTTTCGGATTATCCTTGAACCATTGTGGTTGTGGTATCACCTGCAACTCCCCGCTGCGGTAAGGATAATAGCCATTGATCAACCGCTCCCGCAAGGGATTTGGCAGAACTGTATATTCCAGTTTTGATTTATCTACCACTCTGAAAATGCCTTCCTGTTGTTCAAAGAAATGAATGATGTGTTGCTTTATTTTCTCCACTGTTTCCTGTTGCAGCGTATCCATTGCTTTTACATTAAGCGAAAGATTATAGTAAGTAGAAAAAATGATGGCGTTTTTTATTCCGAACTTTTCAGCTACTTCTTCATTTGCCTTTTTAACGAGGTTGCCCAATGCAATGGAACCGCCGGGTAATTTATTTTCTTTTAAAAATCCGGGCACATGTGCTGCTCCATGATCGGCGGTTAAAAAAAGCAGGTACTCACCTTTGCCTAACTGTGCATCTAAGTAGTTGAGAAAATCTCCGAGATCTTTATCAAGACGCAGATAGGTATCTTCTGCTTCTACTGAATTAGGACCATACGTATGTCCCATATAATCCGGCGAAGAAATGCTTACTGCTAAAAAATCAGTAACGCTTCTTTTACCTAACTGCTCGCCGTTCATTGCCGCTTTGGCCATTTCAAATGTGTAGGTAGTACCTTGCGGCATATAAGGCAGCTTACCGTAATTGGTTCCGATATACGGTTTTGTATCGTAAGGATACGTTGTTTTGTTTAGCAAATCACCCCGCTCATGTACAGCACTGTCGGCACCACTGTTGCTGTAAGTGCTGATGGGATATAATGTATTCCATCCCTCCTTGTAATACGCATCGGGCAATTTGCGGTTATTAAACTCCTGTGCCCAGGCCGGTAATTGATTCATGTAATAGGTGCTGCTTACAAACACACCTCTTGCTTCATCATACCAATAAGCGGTACCGGAATGACCGGCCGGTAAAATGGCACCCCTGTCTTTAATGGAAATACCAATGCTCTTGCTTTTAAAATTGGTTGCCAATCTCAACTCATCTGTTATGGTATTGCTCATCATATTACGGGGACTCATTTCACCATCTCTTGTATCAGACCCAACCGTTTTTACAGATTTATCTTCTACACAATACATGTTGCGTTGCAATTTGGCATCCCACCAGTTATTACCGGTAATGCCGTTAATGGCAGGCACTGTGCCGGAGTAAACAGCAGCATGACCGCAACCGGTAGCTGTGGGGGTATAAGGAATGAATGCATTTTCACAACTGAAACCCTGCCCTAATAAACGTTTAAAGCCTCCTGTGGATGCATAGCGATCATAGTAACGGTACAGGTAATCCCAGCGCATCTGGTCAATCATAATTCCTACTACCAATTTGGGTCGTTCGATGGTATTGGGCTTTACAACGGCACCTGTTTTATGCTGTGCAAAGGCTGCCATCACCAGCAGAACGCTGACACTCAGAAAAAATCCTCTCATAGTTTGATTTTTGGGGCCTCAAAGATACCTGTTGCGGCTTCAAATCAGGTCAATTTTCTCACAGAAGATGGCTGAAAATCTGCCTTCTATGCTTGCCCTCAAACCCTTACCTTTGCGGCAATTTTGAACAGATAACAATTCCTTCATTTATGGCAGATATTTTCGAAAAACTGGTTAAGAATTATGGCCCTATCGGTCAGCACAGAGAAAGAGCTCATGGCTACTTTGCATTTCCCAAACTGGAAGGTGATATCAACAGCCGCATGATCTTTCGTGGTAAAGAAAAAATTGTGTGGAGTTTGAACAACTACCTGGGTCTGGCCAATCATCCGGAAATCCGCAAAGTAGATGCGGAAGCAGCACAGGAGTTTGGTTTAGCCTACCCCATGGGTGCACGTATGATGAGCGGCAACTCTAATTATCATGAGCAGTTAGAAAAAGAACTGGCAGAGTTTGAGATGAAAGAAGATGCCATCCTGATGAACTTCGGTTACCAGGGCATCATGAGTGCGATTGATGCCATCTGCGGCCGTCATGATGTGATTGTGTATGACGCCGAAAGCCATGCCTGTATTATTGATGGCTTGCGTTTACACCCCGGTCACCGTTATGTGTTTAAGCACAATGATGTGGAAGATTGCGAAAAGCAATTACAACGTGCCACTGCATTGATTGAAAAACAAAAGAGCGGCGGTATCCTCGTAATTACTGAAGGTGTATTTGGTATGGCGGGCGACCAGGGCAAGCTGAAAGAAATTTGTGAGTTGAAGAAAAAATATGAGTTCCGTTTGCTGGTGGATGATGCACATGGTTTTGGTACACTTGGTAAAACAGGTGCCGGTGCCGGTGAAGAGCAGGGCTGCCAGGATGAGATTGATTTATACTTCAGCACCTTTGCCAAATCAATGGCTTCCATTGGTGCGTTCTTAGCAGGTCCACGTGTGATTATTGATTATATCCGTTACAATATCCGTTCCCAGATATTTGCCAAGAGTTTGCCCATGCCGATTGTAATCGGCAACCTCAAGCGTTTGGAAATGTTGCGTACCATGCCTGAGTTAAAAGAAAAACTCTGGTACAATGCACGCAAGCTGCAGCAAGGGTTGAAAGAGCGTGGCTTTGATATTGGTAAAACAGACAGTCCTGTTACACCTGTGTATATGACAGGTGGTGTAGAAGAAGCCACAGCTATGGTAATGGATTTGAGAGAGAATTATAACATCTTCTGCTCAATTGTGGTATATCCTGTAATTCCGAAAGGGCATATCATTTACCGTTTGATTCCTTCTGCGGCTCATACCGATGCAGATATTGAAGAAACCCTCAAAGCCTTTACAGAAACAAAAGCCAAACTGGATGCAGGCGCTTATAAAGCAGAAGCCATTCCGGATATGGCGGAACAGGAAGGAACAGTTTCAGGAAAGCGTTTTGATTATATGCTCGACAG
Source organism: Lacibacter sp. MH-610 (assembly GCF_045780045.1). Lineage (NCBI taxonomy): Bacteria > Pseudomonadati > Bacteroidota > Chitinophagia > Chitinophagales > Chitinophagaceae > Lacibacter > Lacibacter sp. MH-610. Next base: position 1,504,191 of record NZ_CP116002.1, on the reverse strand, counting down.
ACCAAAGAACAAATAAGTTCATTTAAAAGATAGTTTACAACCGCCTGTTGCAACAGGCGGTTTTTTTATTTGAGGAAGTTTCCCGGATAAGTAAAATTTCAAACTCCACTAAAGGTTCTCATTTAGTATATACCAATTCATTTCTTTTTACGTTAGAATCTTATAAAATTGTGTGGCTTTTACAGGGTTATGATTAATTCTGTTAGAGCAACCGAAAACCGGCAAAGCAGTTGTGAATCACTTTTGCCAAACCGGTGAACAAAAACCAATATTCTGTACCATCGAAAAAGGCCCTCATGAACTGCATTCGAAAAACCATAACTACCCTGCTACTTTTTTTGTTGGGATCTGCCGGCAGCTATGCGCAAATTGATACCGAATTCTGGTTTGCTGCACCGGATATATCATCCCATAACAACTTTGATAAGCCGATGATTCTTCGGATCACTTCGTTCAAAGAAGCTTGTACTGTAACCATTTCACAACCTTCCGGCGGAGGAATGCCTTCTCAAACTTTTACATTGGCGCCACAATCCAGTAAATCAGTTGACATTACTGCCTGGATTGATGCTGTTGAATGCAGACCGGCCAATACCGTGCACAACAAAGGTCTTCGCATCAGTTCTACTGCACAGATTTCAGTTTACTACGAGGTGAATCATACCAGCCGTAATCCTGAATTGTTTGTATTAAAGGGAAGAAATGCATTGGGTAATGACTTCTTTATTTCATCTCAGAATTCAGCCTTCAACAATGCTTCTTATAACCCGGCCCCGTTTTCATCGTTCAGTATTGTAGCTACAGAAAACAACACTACTGTTACCATCACTCCTTCTAAAGATGTGATCGGTCATGTTGCCGGTGTGCCTTATACCATAACACTAAACCGTGGACAAACCTATGCAGCAGTAGCAGCATCACCCATGCCGAATCAGCACCTGGAAGGCTCCCGTGTTACATCCAATAAACCGGTAGCGATAACGCTGGCCGATGATTTGATTAGCCCCATTGGCTTTGGTTGTGCTGATATGGTGGGAGATCAAACCATTCCTGTAAGTATTACCGGAACAGAATACATGGCCACAAAAGGATACCTGAACGGAAGCCTTGAAAAACTCTATGTAACTGCCACTGCCAATAACACAGCCATTTTTAAAGATGGTGTACAGGTAACCACGCTCAATGCAGGACAAACCTATGAAGTAACCGTTACGAACCCTTCTATTTATATCCGCTCTACTAATCCTGTATATGTGTACCAGATTTCAGGAATTGGTTGCGAACTTGGTTCGGCTATCCTTCCTCCTATCAAATGTACAGGTAGTCTTTCTGCCACGTTTGCAAAAAGCACCACCCGGCAGATTTACATGAACCTGCTGGTTAAAAACGGAGGACAAGGTTCTTTTAAAGTCAATAACAACCCAACGATTATAATTGCTGATTCATTCAGAGTAGTCCCTGGCACCAATAATGAATGGTATGCTGCTTCTGTTTTATTACCAAACGGAATTGTGCCGCTGGATTCAACAGTAACTGTTACCAATTCCATCACCTTCTTTCATATGGGTGTGTTGCAGGGTACAGAAAGAGATGGAACCAGCTTTGGCTTTTTCAGCAGTTTTAATAACAACTATGCAAACGCTTCTACTCCTACTGCCACCATTTGCGATGGAAACACCATCAAATTAGTTGCTGACTCATTACTTACAGCTACTTACGAGTGGAGAGGTCCCAATAATTTTTTCAGTACGTTGCAAAACCCAACGATTCCCAATGTATCGGCTCTTAATGCCGGTAAATATGAATTAAAAGTAACGGTGCCGGGTTGCGGCAGCCAGTTTGATTCTGTATTTATTGCCATTGGTGGTGAAGTAAGATCCACTGTTTCACAAACGATATGTGCCGGTACTTCTTATGCCGGTTACACCACCAGCGGAACTTATATTGACACATTGAAAACTGTTTCAGGTTGCGACAGTATCCGCACACTTACTTTAACTGTTAAACCCAGATCCTTCAATACCATTACACAAACAATTTGTGAAGGACAGTCTTTTCTTGGATATACTACCAGCGGCATCTTTAGAGATACATTAGTAGCAGCCAATGGTTGCGACAGTGTACGTACTTTAAACCTCACCGTTTTAAGAAGAGGACGTTCAATATTGAACCAAACGATATGCAGGGGACAGTCTTATCTTGGTTATACCGTTGCAGGAACTTATATAGACACTTTAGTAGCAGCGAATGGTTGTGACAGCATACGCACACTCAACCTGAGAGTGGATGTGCCTGCCACACCAAACCTGGGAGCTAACAGGGAATTATGTAATGGAGATACATTGATTTTATTCCCCGGCAATTATGCATCCTATCTATGGCAGAACAATTCCACGAACAGTACATTTATTGTAGACAGACCCGGTTTGTATTCCGTAACTGTTACCAATGCCTGCGGATCAAAAACGGATGACGTATTGGTAACAGGTGTGGATTGTATCATTCTTTTCCCCAATGCCTTTACACCGAATGGTGATGGCAAAAATGATTTCTTTAAAATACTCAATGCATTTCGCATCAATGATTACTCACTTGTAATTTATAACCGCTGGGGTCAGCAGGTATTTGCTACCTCTGATGTATTGAGCGGATGGGACGGAAGGCTTAAAGGAGTTCCGCAAGATCCCGGAACCTATGTTTATTACTGCAAGTATGTAAAAGATAATAAGCAGGTAGTAACAAAAGGAAGCCTGCATCTGCTCCGATAAATAAATCCACATTATAATAAAGAAAGCCCGCTGATAACAGCGGGCTTTCTTATAATTGACATTTGCATTTTTTATCAACGTTCATTGGTACCTGTTGCAGGAATGCGGAACAAGGCTGTTACCTGCTCATAACTCATTGCTTTTACCTGGTCAACAGTATAACCTGTTGCCGGACCAGAAGTAAAACGTCCACCTGATACCAGGCCGGGAATCAATACATAACGGAAGAAGTGATTGGTAAGTACTCCGTAGCCGGTTGTGGTAGAAAGGTTTTTAATAAACACAATCATACGTCCGATAGCGGGGCGGTAGTTGATTTCAATGATATCAGAACCTGCTCTTGCACTAAATGGTAATGGCTGTGCATTGGCAGTTGTAGCCAAACCTGCAGTTCCTGTTGAGGAAAAGGTATGATACATTAAAGTAAGACCTTGTGTAAGGATGGCCTGTGTTACAGAAGGAGCCGGTAAATTAGCACGACTTACCTGGCCAACTGTACTGATCGTGGTATCAAACCAACCTGCTGCCCCAAATGTTGTAGGCGAAGGAATCCAGTTGGAATAGATGACCTGGGCATTTTGACCTGCAGGACCCTGCGGACCTTGAGGGCCCTGAACTCCCTGCGGACCTTGTGGGCCAACCGGACCTGTGGGGCCGATAACCCCTTGAGCGCCTTGCGGACCCTGGGGACCCTGGGGACCTTGCGGACCTTGAGGACCGGCATCACCCTTACAGGCAGTAAATAAAATAGCTGCTGACAGCAGCAGGCTTGCTGCGTAAATTAATTTTCTCATAGCTGTAGTTTTTTATCAGATGAAAAGTTAAGATAGTAAAAAATGAACAATAAAAAAGCGCTGAAATCAGCGCTTTTTTTATTAAATCATTTTATCATCGTAAATCAATCACTTCAACACCCGGGTATTTCTTCTTATCAAACACAAACTGAGCATCCTGCAAATTGGCATTCCCGTTTAATGATGAAACGGTGTAAGTATAACGGTTACCGCTTTTTTCCATCACTTTTGTACTGTAGATGGATTGAGTGGCTTTATCCACCCAAACGTACACTTTAAAGAAAGGCTTTGTTTTATCGTAGGGAGTTAACTCAATTTCCTGGAGTGTTTTTCCACCCTGCTTTTTTTCGCCATTGAGTTTATACAGAAAATCCTTGTCGTAAAAGTTGGTAAACAACTTCTGTGGCGTTATGGTATTCTGGCTGGGATCAAATTTTGAAAGAGTTACTTCATTCGCCGCTTTATCGTACGTCCAGATATTTACTCCATCACAAAAAATATCCTGACCTCCTGTTAACGTAACACGGTACTTAGTACCTTTCATGAGCAAGGTTCCTTTTTTGGTGCCCTGTATCTTTCCTTTTGCATCCTCAGTTGTAAAAGAAAAAGAAGCCTGCACTCCTTTATAGGTTTTAAACTTATTACTTACAGCATCCAGAATTTTCTTTGCATTGGCATCACTTTGCCCCATGGATTTATTTTGTGCCGTTCCGGTAACATACACAACTAAAGCAAAAAATGAAGCTGCAATCAATCGAAATAATTTCATTTGAATTAACTATTAACGTTCAATATAGCCCTGAGACGGGGGTGGCAAAGATAAGTGTTGCAGAGGTTATTCTTTCAGCAGATGATTTGCATATATTTTAACAGCCGGCCTACCCCATCATTTGCAGATGATGTTCCAGTTCCGCTTCGGTTTTAATGAGCACATCCCTTGCTTTGCTGCCCTGGCTGCCGCCCACAATACCGGCGGCTTCCAACTGATCCATTAAGCGGCCCGCCCTGTTGTATCCCAGTTTCATCCTGCGTTGCAGTAAAGAAGTAGAACCAACCTGGTTCTGTACAATTAAACGGGCAGCGTCTTCAAATAACGGGTCACGGTCGCTTAAATCAAAATCTTTTCCTTCCATTTCTTTTTCATCCACATATTCCGGAAGCAGGAAAGGCTGGGCATAGCCCCGTTGTTTGCTGATGAAAGAAACGATATCATCTACCTCAGGCGTATCTACAAAGGCGCATTGCAAACGGGTGAGTTCTCCGTTATAACTGATGAGCATATCACCCTTACCAATTAATTGCTCCGCTCCTCCTGTATCAAGTATGGTGCGGCTGTCTACTTTTGACGATACTTTGAAAGCAATACGTGCCGGAAAGTTAGCTTTGATGGTACCTGTGATAATATTTACTGATGGGCGCTGTGTAGCAATGATGAGGTGAATACCTACCGCACGTGCCAGTTGCGCCAGGCGGGCAATAGGCATTTCAATTTCTTTTCCGGCCGTCATAATCAAATCAGCAAACTCATCCACCACCAATACAATAAAGGGAAGATATTGATGGCCTTTTTGCGGGTTGAGTTTACGGGCTACAAACTTTTCATTGTATTCACGGATATTACGGCAACCGGCTTCCTTGAGCAAATCATAACGGTTGTCCATTTCAATACAAAGCGCATTAAGTGTATTGATTACTTTCTTGGTATCAGTGATGATGGCATCTTCTTCGCCCGGCAACTTTGCAAGGAAATGACGTTCAATATGACGATATAAACTCAGCTCCACCTTTTTTGGATCAACCAATACAAGTTTGAGTTGTGAAGGATGTTTTTTATACAACAGTGAAACAAGAATGGCATTTAATCCAACTGATTTACCCTGCCCGGTTGCACCTGCCATAAGTAAGTGAGGCATACTGGCCAGGTCAACAATGAAGTTTTCATTATCAATACGCTTTCCTACAGCAATAGGCAATGCAAAATTGTTATGTTGAAATTTTTCAGAAGAAAGTAATGTTTTCATGCTCACCACTGTCTTCTTAACGTTGGGAACTTCTATACCAATCGTTCCTTTGCCCGGTATAGGTGCAATGATACGTATACCTAAAGCAGCAAGACTCAAAGCAATATCATCTTCCAGGTTTTTGATCCTTGAAATTCGTACACCGGCGGCAGGTACAATTTCATAAAGCGTTACCGTGGGACCAACTGTTGCAGATATTTTTTGTATCTCAATATCGTAGTTACGGAGTGTATTAATGATCTGGTTCTTGTAATTCTCCAGTTCACCTGCATCCTGTACAATTTTTTCGCTGCCGTGATTTTCAAGCAGGTTGAGCGTGGGGAATTTATAATCTTTCAAATCAAGAAAAGGATCATAAGGAGGAAGATTTTCAACAACAGGATTGCTTCCTTCTTCTTCTGAAACAGGATCAGGCGTTGTTTTTATTTCCAGTTCCAAAGGTTCTGAGGAGGTTGCTTTCTTCTTTGGTTCCACTGGTGAAATGATATCTTCCTCGAAAGCAGGCGCTGTTATTTCCTGTACAGGTGGAATGCTCAACTCCTGAATAAGAGGCGCTATCGGTTGGGGGTCTGTACCCACCGTTTCTTTTTCTGAAACGACAAACTCATGAAGCGGATTGTTCTCTTCTGTATTGTTGATGGTGAGAGGAACAGGTTGGTTATTCTCTTTTTTGAGTTGATTTTTAGCTTTAGGCTCTGCAATTTCTGATGTTGCTACAGGCGCTTCTTCTTTAAGTTCATTTAATTCGTCAGTAACCGGTATGGGAGCTTTTTCTTTTTTAGCCGGCAATGAAAACACCGGGTTAAATCTCCATATAAAATAACTGAGTGCAGCTACTGCCAATAAAATCGCCGTGCCGGCTTTGCCTAAAAAACCCTGGAGCCAGGCAGCACTGTAATTACCCATAGCGCCGCCCCAACTGATACCTTTGGAAGGTAAAAAAAAGGAAAAGAAAACAGGCAGTACCAGCAATCCTACCAATACATATTTGATGTTACGGGCAACCGAAAATATCTTTTTACCGAAGACCATGTTCACGCCGATTACAAAAAACAAAGAACTGATAAGAAAGGAGGCTATGCCGAATGCACCATGAAAAAGCATATGAGAAACCCAAGCGCCTGAACGGCCCAGCAGGTTACCTACCTGCAGTTCATCATCAAAAAGAAAATCGGAAGTGTTCCGGGATACTTTATCAAAATCCTCTTTCCACGTAAAGAGATAAGATGTTAATGCTATAAAAATTAAAATGGAAACCAGCAGGAATACAGTACCGGTAATTTTATGGGTACGTTCATCTTTTACCAGTTGCTGAACTGATACCGTTTCTTCTTTTTCCGACTTGAGCGTTTCCTCTTTTTTGGTTTTTCGTTTTTCCTTCATGCGCACGGGGCTGTTCAAACAAAGATAAAGAAAGGGAAACACGAAACAGCAATGCAAATTGTGTATTACTGATAAATATCCTAACTTTTGCGCATTAACTTAGCACCATGCGTTATTCCCGGCTTCTATTTATTCTTCTGCTTGCGGCAAGCCAAACCTATGCGCATGATGATTCAACACTTACCGTTATCAAAACATCGAGGATTAAGAATGCCTATGAGGTAAGCAAGTATATCCATATTTATGTAGATACGCTCAGAACAAAAAACCCACTTGAACTCCGGAATAAAATGTTCATGCACCTTTATGAGTTTAAGAACGAACGGGTGCCAAAGCCACTGATGATTGACGGCTATGTTTACATGCTTTTCTGGATAGATAATGATTCACCTTCGGCCGATACCCTTTATTTTACCGCCGGCTTTTTTTCTAAAAACATTGAGCTTTTTACAAGAGACAGTACAGGCGCCCCCTGGAAACAGTTGCCAAAAACCACACCCGGAGATGGAGAACTGGCCTATAACCAGATAACCCTTGAACCCAACAAGGAAATACAATTGATGGTGCGTACCAATTATGCCAGGACAACCATCTCTGCCATCCGTCCTTATTTTATTAAAAAACCTTTTTACAAATACTTTCTTAAATACAGGCTCAGCAACTGGGACAGCCTGGATATTATTACCTACACCATCACCGGCATGCTCTTTATGATGCTGCTGTTTTCGTTTTTTACTTATTTCCAGAACAGGAAAGGTGAATTTTTATATTATTCGCTGTACGCATTTTGTGTGGCGCTGATGCTGTTTCTGAAAGCTGCCTATTATGAATCTTCCAGGCCTTTTAATTTCTTTAATGAGGAATACCTCGATTATGCCTTACTCTTCACCGGTTATATTTTTTATATCCGGTTTACACGTTTCTTTATAAGCACTGCTAAGCGAAATAAGATTTTAAATTTTGTGCTTACCGGCGCTGAAATTACAGTATTACTTTTCCTTATCTTTTTTAGCTGGATGTATTTCACCAACCAACCGTTTCAACTATTGGACAATACTGAAAACATCAGCAAGTTTTTCATGATTGCCGTGGGACTTACCTATGTTATACTTGGCTTTTTCATGAGAGATAAATTCATGAATTTCCTGGTGGCGGGCAATCTTGCCAATCTTGTTTTTGCGGGCCTGTCTCAATTACTCATCATCTTCCGGAACCTGCCGTTTATGCCTGAAAGAGGATTATTCCGGAATTCATTACTCTATTTTGAAGTAGGCATTTTTATAGAAATGGTTTTCTTTTTGCTGGGTTTGATTTACAAAAACAAAGTAGAGCTGATTGAAAAAGCGCAAATGGATGCCGTACTCAAACAGGAAGCCGACCGTAAAGAATATGAAAAACAGATTGCGGTACTGAAAGCCCAGCAGGATGAACGCACCCGCATCAGTGCCGATATGCATGATGAACTGGGCAGCGGTGTAACAGCCATCCGTTTGCTGAGTGAAATTGCCCGCAAAAAAACCAAGGATCAACCGCTGGAAGAAATTGCACGCATCTCCAATAATGCCAATGAACTGATGAGTAAAATGAATGGTATTATCTGGAGTATGAACCCCGGCAATGATACCCTTACAGGTACCATTGCTTACATGCGCAGCAATGCTTCTGAATTCCTGGATAATTTTCATTTGAATTACAGGATTCTTGTACCTGAAAACATTCCCGATGTTGAGTTAAGCGGAAATAAACGCCGTAACCTGTTTCTTGTAATGAAAGAATCACTCAACAACATCATCAAACATGCACAGGCCTCTAATGTAACAATTGAGTTTACCTGCAATGAACATTTGATTATACATATTACAGATGACGGCAAAGGCATACAGGCCGATAAGCTTAATGAATATGGTAACGGGTTGAAGAATATGCAGAGGCGTATGGAAAATATCGGAGGTAGTTTTTCCATTGCAGCAGGAAACGGTACCACTGTTATATTAACGCTTCCGCTTACTGATCAGGTTTCATAACTCCTGCAAACAAACACAGCCATCCGGCAATGAAAGCTACACCACCAAGAGGTGTAATCGCTCCTAACCAATTAACGCCCTGTACGCCTCCTGCTTTTAAAAAACTCATGAGGTAAAGGGAACCGCAAAAGAGTAACAATCCCAGCAAAAAAAGATTGCCGCCATAACGCAACCACTTGCTGTTATAATGCAGTTGCAGCAAACCGGCCAGTGCCAGTGCCAGCGCATGGTAAAAATGATATTGAACTGCTGTTTGATAGGTCTGCAATTGCTGTTCTTCTAACAATTGCTTTAAGGCGTGTGCACCAAAGGCTCCCAATGCTACAGCAAGAGCAGCCGCAAGAAATGCAATCTTTAAAAATTTATCTTTCATGCCGGTACTTTATTCGATCAAAATTTTCGTTGGCAAGATGTGCTACAGGCAAATGATACATCGCTTGTGTATACCACTCAATGCGATCGTTTAGTTTTTGTGCAATAAAAGACTCCAGCAAATCATCCGGTACGTCTTTAATCAAAGGTCTTGTATCTTTTTCTGTAAGTAAACGCTGCGCCAGTTGCAGCGGAGTTGCTTTGAGATAAATAGTAACTCCGTGTTTGTTCATCCATTTGATGTTATCATAAAAACAGGGAGTACCACCACCGCAGCTCAATATAAACGAATCCTTTTCACTGAAAGAATGCAGTACACTACGCTCCAGTTTACGAAAAGCATCCTCTCCTTCTTCTTTAAACAACTGCACTACGGTTTTACCGCTTTTCTTTTCTATTTCAGCATCCAGGTCGTAAACAGGCAACTGAAATGCTTCACCCCACTGGCGTGCCCAGTGTGTTTTACCACTGCCCATAAACCCGATTATAAAGTAGCGCATAGAATGTATTGTAAACGAAGATAGAAAATACCCATCAGAAGCGTCTGTATAAAAAAAGCCCGCTGCAATTGCAACGGGCTTTTATGAACTACTTATAGAAATTAACTTCCTGCGTTTTCATTAGCTGCAGCATCACTGTCCAATTTCTTTTTCAGATCTGCCAATACACCTAAATCACCGAGGGTTGTTTTCTCTACTTTGCTTTGTACATCTTTCACCGCTTTCTTAGTACGTGCCGCTTCAGCAGTTTTTTCTTTACGCTCAGCATCTTTCTCTTCTGCTTTCACTTGTTCCCAAATACGGGTGTGACTTAACACTACACGCTTTTCGTTACGGTCAAATTCAATCACCATAAACTGGATGGTTTCATCAGCCACAACTGTTTTGCCATCTTCTTTATTCAGGTGACGGGCAGGAGCAAAACCTTCAATACCATAAGGCAATTGAACCAATGCACCTTTGTCATCTTTCTTAATTACATGACCTTCATGAACGCTGCCGATTGCAAAGCTTTCTTCCAATGCATTCCAGGGATCTTCTTCGAGCTGCTTATGACCTAACTGCAGCTTGCGGTTTTCCTTGTCAATGCTAAGGATCATTACATCAATTTCCTGGCCCACTTTTGTGTATTCACCGGGATGGTTGAAACGCTTGGTCCAGCTCAGATCGCTGATGTGGATCATACCACCAATACCTGCTTTCAGTTCTACAAACACACCGTAAGGAGTGATGTTCTTCACCAAACCTTTGTGCTTGCTTTCTACAGGGAATGTTTCTTCGATTGTGCTCCATGGATCCTGGCTCATTTGCTTGATAGAAAGACTCATCTTACGTGCGTCTTTATCAAGTGTAACGATTTTGGCTTCATGCTCATCACCCATCTTGAAGAATTCTTTTGCATTGATTGGTGTGTTAGCCCAGCTGATTTCACTTACGTGTACCAGACCTTCTACACCCGGCATGATTTCGAGGAACGCACCGTAGTCTTCAATGTTCACTACTTTACCTTTCACCACTTCACCTTCTTTAATGCTTTCGCTCAAAGTATCCCAAGGATGCGGAGTTAATTGTTTCAAGCCAAGGCTGATACGCTTCTTCTCATCATCAAAATCAAGAACAACCACGTTCAGTTTCTGATCCATCTTCAATACTTCTGAAGGATGGTTGATACGGCCCCAGCTGATATCTGTGATGTACAACAAGCCATCAACACCACCCAGGTCAAGGAATGCACCAAAGTCTGTGATGTTCTTGATAGTACCTTCCAGTACCTGTCCTTTTTCCAGCTTGCTCATGATAGCAGCACGCTGTTGTTCAATATCGCTTTCAATGAGCGCTTTGTGGCTCACTACTGCGTTCTTAATGTTTTCGTTGATCTTAACAACTTTAAATTCCATTGTTTTACCAACAAACTGATCATAATCGGTTACAGGCTTCACATCAATCTGTGATCCCGGTAAGAATGTTTCCATACCGAACACATCCACGATCAAACCACCTTTTGTTTTGCTGGTAACCAAACCGGTAACAATTTCACCGGTTTTATGCACTTCCATAATGCGCTCCCATGCACGTGTAATGCGGGCAAGCTTACGGCTGAGGTGCAGGTGACCTTCACGGTCTTCTTTTTCAACCACCATTACTTCAACGGTGTCGCCTACTTTCAAACCTTGTAAATCACGGAATTCGTTTAAAGAAACCAATCCATCACTCTTAAAACCGATGTTTACAACCACATCTGTTTTGGTCAGCGCCACTACCTGGCCTTCTACCATTTCGCCATCATTTACCTGCTTGAAAGTGCCATCATAAACAGTGTCGAATTTGGCATACTCTTCTTTGCTGTAAATAACAACATTACGTTTGTCAACGCTCCAGTCGAAATCGTCGTGAGCCGTTTCAATAACAGGTGCCTTTGTTGTCGCTGTAGATACTTCAGCAGCCTCGGCTACTGTTGCATTCTCCTGTGCATCAGCGTTTGGATTAACAATTTGATTTTCTGACATAAAATAGTCCCGAGATTGTTTATTTAGTTCGGGGCGGCAAAGGTAGGGTGAAAACCCTTGCAGGCAAAGGAATTGAGGGCTTTTTTGAGGGCGAATTACCCCTTTTTTGATCATTTATTCAAGGTGTCTGCCGCCAAAACCGAAAGCCCCGGCATAAGGCTTCAAAAGGGATGATTTTCAGCCAGGAATCAAAGGCCGGGAATCGTTTCTTCAAAATTTTAAAAATTGAAAAACGGCCTTTATATTCGTCTTCAACTTACACCATTATGAACGAACAACAACCCGACTTCCTCAACGAATACGACCGTACCGTACTACAGGAAGAAGCCAGCCAGGGCAAACGATTTGCCAACTACCTGATTGATCTTATTTGCTTTTACATTTTCGTTTTTGCAGGTGGAGCTGCATTAGGCATCATTATTTATTTCATCAACCCGGAATCTTCTTTTTTACAGGATGAGTCAAGCAGTCCATGGTCAGGATTAGTTGACAGGTTATTGGGCTTGTTGCTCTATGGCTTATTCATGTCACTTACAGAAGGTCTTTTCAAAGGCCGCACTTTGGGTAAATTGATAACAGGCACAATAGCTGTAAAAGACGATGGCTCACCCATAACCTGGGAAGATGCTTTTAAAAGAGGTTTTTCAAGAGCAGTTCCATTTGAACCGTTTTCCGCATTAGGTGGTAATCCATGGCACGACCGATGGACAGATACTAAAGTAGTTCTTGTAAAAAAATAAAAAAGAATCCCTGCAACGAAAACAACCTTTTATGGAAAACCCTCAAGAAAGCCTGCTTAACGATTTTGAACAACCCTCCTACACCTTTGTTGGTTTCTGGCCCCGCTTTGGAGCTTTATTCCTGGATGGAATTTTGTTAACCGTTTTCAATCTCGTGACTGACTGGATGATGCCGGAAAAAAACAACCTGGCATTGATTGTTTTATTTGGATCAGTTCCTCTGTTTTATCACCTTATTCTTGAGTACCGGTACGGAGCCACCGTTGGAAAAATGGCCTTGGGTATACGCATTGTAAGTTATGAACTCATGCCGCCCACTTTTCAGCATATTTTTCTGAGAAACCTCATTTATCTCGCCATACAGGCAGGAGGCATTGCCATCGAAATTCAAACGATGTATGGAAACAGTGAATCACAGTTAGATATGATGAGTAACCCGATGGATCTGTTTTCAACACCGGCTGTAGTAATGGCATTGGTACTGGCAGCTTCTGTTTTTGTAATCTACCTGATCGAAATGATTTTTCTGCTTACAGATGAAAAATACAGATCGTTGCATGACCGCATCGGAAAAACCTATGTTGTGAAGAAACGCTTCTGATCAGATAATTCCTTCCAGAGGTGTTCGGCGGGTCCAACGTATAAAACCTACCACTGCAAAAATTAAACTTAAAACAGATGCAGTGAGTGCCGCAGCACTTACGGTAATATCCGTTGATAACTGTCCTTTGTAGATACCAAAGAAGGCCCATGCTGTAACCAGCCCGAAAGACAATTCACCTTGTTTGTAAGTAAACCATACCGTAAGCAAAAAAGCAACCGCAATCATAATACAACTCCAGATCCATTCATTGATTCCAAATCCGCTCCATTGAATATTTATCAGCAATGCTGCAACATTGGCAATGGTGGCAACAGAAATCCATGCCAGGTAAATAACAAACGGCACATACAAAACAAGGAAGTAAACACCCGTGATAACACTACGATGCTTTTGCATTTTTGTATAAACAGCCATCAAGGAGCGCAACAACCAAAGCATGATGATGAGTGATAAAACGGTTTGCAGGTAATGCCATGAAAAAATCCAGGCGGCATTCAACACACAGGTGATTAAAAAAAGTATCCCAATGGAACGCACATGCTGTAATGCCGGTTCATCATCATCAAACTTCCATAACACAATGCCGCTGAGAACAACATAGCCCAGCAGAAAAAGATAAATCACTCCCCAGATACTGAAGGTAAATCCTGCCGGCACAAAAAGATTGGAGTAAAGAGCACTCACTTCACCTGTACTCAACCCATTTATGGGCAACGCATTGGCCATAGCATTAATAACAATGGTTGCAGCAAACAAAACAAACTGTAAAAGTGCCAGAACTTTTTTGTTCATAAAATTAAGTTTACTTCCAAAGAGTATAACAGCGTGCCAATAAAGGTAGCAGTAAAACAGTAACCAAGGCGGCCCATCCGGCAACTGTGCAAAAAACAAGAACAGCTGCCAGTAACAAGTATAACGGGTACGTTAAAGCAAGACCTGTAAACAAAATGCTATCATAATGGATGGAGCCCTGGAATTTTTGCGCCAGCATTTTAACGGGAATAAACAAAGGAAAGTGCGTAAGTATTCCCAGCAGGGCGGGCAGTGAAAGAAAAGCCGATTGCTTTTTTGAAGCTGCATGTTGAATTTGGGAAAGCTGCTGTAACTGCCGTTCCGTTTCTTTATTGATATTCTGCATCATTAGCGCCTCTTCATTAGAGGCACCTGCAATATCTTTTCCAAATGCCTTTCCAAAATGGATATCCACTTCCTTAGGAAATACCGTGAAGGAGTTGAAACGGATCCACACAGGAAGCAACTGTACTTCCACTCCATCTTTCCAACCTTGTATCAACAAACGGGGTGCTCCTTTTTTAAGAGGCGTTTGTAAGGTAGTTTGATGATTGCAGAAACCCTCTACAAAGATTAATACATGTTCACCCCGTTGAATGATCTGGCGGCACAGTTCAAATGTCACATCATTCTTACCGAGATTTTCTTTACCATCACGGATGCGGTAAATGGGAATCATGTTTACAGAACGCATCACCATGGCCGCCCATTTATTTTTGAACACATCGCTGCGTGTGAGGAAATGAACCCGCTTTTTCATTTGGGCACCAATCAATATCGCATCTAAAAAAGAATTAGGGTGATGACAACCGAGCACCAGTGGCGTTTCCGTTGCAGTAACTGTTTTGTTGAAAATACTGAACCGCTTACACGTAAGCCAGATGGTAAAATGTGTGAGAACTTTTACAAGTAAATACATAATTAGTATGAGCACGAAAATTAATACAATCCGTACAAAAGGCACAAACAATATTAAAATTTCGGTAAGGCTTTAACTCAATGCTTAATTTGTCCTATAAGGTGTCTGACGTTTTCAACGTCCTGACACCACAACCGGTTTAAAATTCGGAGACCGTTATCAGGACGCCGCTGAGGCGTCAGATACCTTACCATTAAGCAAAGACTGTATCTGTTGTTTTAAAACAATTATTGAATGTTTATAGTTTCGACAATAAAACATTTTCACACTTATTAATGCAGTTGGAGGGTGAGGTGCAAAATCGTAACTTTCTTTTCCAAATCATTGCACATGAAACTGCTTCTTACATCTTATCTCTTACTTCTTACATCAGTACTTTTCAGCCAAACCAAATTCCTCATACCCTATCCCTCGCAGTTCGGCAACAAACCGCTGGACGGAAGATTGCTATTACTCATCAGTACCAATAACAAAGCTGAACCACGCTTTCAAATAAGTGATGGTCCACAAACCCAACAGGTATTTGGAATCAATGTAGATAACTGGAAACCCGGCGAAGTAAAAACCATTGATGCCAAAGCATTCGGTTACCCGGTGGAAAATATGAAGCAGTTGAAGAACGGAACTTACTATGTGCAAGTACTACTGCATAAATATGAAACCTTTAAACGTAAAGATGGACACACGGTAAAATTGCCCATGGACAGAGGCGAAGGACAACACTGGAACCTTGCACCCGGCAATTTGTATAACAAGCCTGTTCAACTCCGTTTCAATAACGCAGGCATTGATGCACACACCATTAAACTTGATTCTGAAATTCCGCCTATTAAAGAACCCGAAGACACGAAGTATATCAAACATATTAAAATACAAAGCAAGCTACTAACGGAGTTCTGGGGACGACCCATGTACATCGGCGCACATGTGTTGTTGCCGGAAGGTTGGGACACACATCCCAATGTAAAATATCCATTAGCCATTATGCATGGACATTTCCCTGATGATTTTGGCGGTTTCAGAACCACACCTCCTGATCCTGATTTGAAGCCTGATTACATTGCCCGCTTCAACTTAACAGGCTATAACAAAATTGTACAGCAGGAAGAATATGATTTTTACAAACTATGGACAGGGCCGAATTTTCCAAGAGTGCTTGCCATAGAAATTCAACACCCCACTCCTTATTATGACGACAGCTATGCCGTAAACAGTGCCAATAATGGTCCGTATGGTGATGCCATTACGTATGAACTCATTCCTGAAATTGAAAAACGTTTCCGTGGTATCGGTGCCGGATGGGCGAGATTTATGTATGGTGGTAGTACCGGTGGCTGGGAAGTATTGGCTGCCCAACTATTTTATCCTGATGAATACAATGGTTGTTACAGTGCCTGTCCTGATCCTATTGACTTTCGTGCTTACATGGTCGTAGATATTTATAAAGATAAAAATGCGTACTACCAGGAAGGACCTTTCCGTAAAACATTAAGACCCGGACACAGAAATTAATTGGGTCATGTTGATGCGATGTTGCGGGACATGAATCTTCGTGAACTGGCATTGGGCACCAACAGCAGAAGTGGTGATCAGTTTGATGTGTGGGAATCGGTGTTTTCTCCCTGCGGTGCTGATGGTTATCCGCAGCCGATCTGGAATAAGTACACAGGTGAGATTGATTCAACTGTTGCAAGATATTGGAAAGAGAATTTTGATTTGAGTTATATCCTGCAGCGTGATTGGAATAAACTGGGCAACAAACTCCAAGGAAAAATAAGAGTGTATTGCGGTGATATGGACAACTACTATTTGAACAATGCGGTGTATTTGTTTGAAGAGCGTTTAAAGCAGTTAACCAATCCCACTCCTGATGCCTTTGTTGACTACGGTGATAGAGCTGAACATTGCTGGAATGGCGATCATACTCAGCCGAATTATATCAGTCGTTTACGTTATCACCGCATGTTCATTAGTAAATGGGCAGAAGAAGTGAAGACCAGAAGTCCGCAGGGAGTTGATTTGGAGAGTTGGAGGTATTAATTAATTTAACTAATAAAATACTTGAATCTTATTATGAGACGAGAAGCTTTTGAAAATCTACCATACGTATCTAAGGAAGAGGCTCTTAACTTGAAAAAATATTTATTGAAATTCGTTGATGAAAGGGACAATTTTATCCAAGTCCTCAATAGTACTGAGACATATTTCAGTATCGCTGATTATAAATTAGATTATCTTTTTAATATTAGACATGTCAATTTTGACAAATCAACAAAAAAAACAATCTACACAATCGACTACAAACCGCATAACCAATACAACAATGATTATACGAGTTATGTCATTGAACTTGAGCCATTAAAACAGCAACTTCAAAAATGGTATACACTCATATTAAATATCGAAAAAGTAACATATGAATTTTTTAATCCTTTTGACTACTATTATGAGAATGAATTTAAAAATTACTTTACAAATGAAGATGAAGACTCAGCTTATAACCCTTTCGACTTAAAACAACAAGAAGTAATATATTACTTCATTAATTACATTGAATACAAAGTAATTAATTCGGAAGAAATTCCTGATGAGCAAAAAGATGAACTAATTAAAGAAACAAAACTACTTAAAGAGAATTTACCAAAAACCTCGAAGAGTAAACTAACAAAAGGATTAAGCAAATTAGCAGAAAATATTAAAAAAACCAGTAATAAATTATTTCATGATGTTTTTGATATCACTAAAAAAGAAGGGATTAAATTCCTACTCAAAAAAGGAACTGAACAAATTCCTGCCGAAATAAAAACAACAGAATTTTGGATTAATCTATTTAACTAGAATTCACCCAAGCATCTCCCTCACCGCCTTCACCAAACGATCCATATCCTTTGTAGATGTGTACACATGCGGTGTAACCCTTGTGCCATGAATGTTTTCCCAATCAATCGCCACCGTATGAATTTTATATTTGGAATGAAGTGTGGAAGCAAACTCAGCAGGTTTCATTCCTTCAATGGCAATATTGGCCAAAGCACAGTACATGTGTTTGGTCTTAGGTTGTAAAAATGAAACACGTTTTAAATCACTCACACGGCTTGTCCAGTAATCCGTTAAATAACGCAACCGTTCTTCTTTGCGTTTACTACCCATCACATTGTGAAAATCAACTGCATTACCAATCGCCATCTCACTGGCAAAAGAGCGTGTACCGAGTGTTTCAAACTTACGGATATCTTCCCCATCAGGTTTATCATTGCTGAGCAAAGCCCAGATGTTTTTGATCTTTTCTTTTTTGATCCACAGCAGCCCGCTGCCAAAGGGAGCACACAGCCATTTATGTAATGAAGTAGCAAAATAATCACAACCCAAATCCGGAATTTTAAAATCAGTGTGTGCAAAAGAATGAGCGCCATCACCAATCACTTCAATACCACGTTTGTGTGCTTCATCAGCGATTTTTCTGATAGGCAAAAACTGTCCCGTCCAGTTGATGAGATGGGTTACATGTACAATTTTTGTTTTGGAAGTAAACGCATTCACATATTGCTGAACAATGACCTCTTCATTTTCTTCCGGTAAATTCAGATTGAGCCACACGAGTTTGATGCCATCACGTTTCTCCCGTTGCTTCCATGCATTGATCATGTTGGGATAATCCTGTTTGGTCAACACTACTTCATCACCTGCTTTTAAATTCAAACCAAAGATGACGGTGTTTAATCCTTCTGTTGCATTGCGGTTAATGGCCAATTCTTCTGCATTACAACCGGCAAGCTCGGCTAACTTTCCACGAAGTCCTTCCCTTCCTTCGTCCAGTGTACGCCACATATAATAACTCGGCGCTTCATTGCTGAACTGATAAAAACGGATATGTGCATCCTGCACCACTTTTGGTTGCGGACTCACGCCACCATTGTTGAGATTTAATAAATTGGGCGAAACAGTGAATTGCTCTTTGATCCATCCCCAGAAATCTTCATCCTGCATGGCATCCACATCATTCAACGATTGAAACTGTTGAAAACGATGTTCTGCTTCATGAGCAAATGCTTTATTGGTTAATGGAAAGAAAGTGAAAGCACCTGTTGCGGCAGTGAGTTGTGTTAAAAATTTTCTGCGGGAGCTCATGGTAGTTGGGTTTGACTAAAGATAAGAAGATGGAGGCACAGGTAAAAAAAAGATAGAATCACAGATTTAACTAATTGAACAGATTAGAACAGATAAAATTAGCAGAGGCAAGCCGTCTGACGCCTTCGTCTGACGGCGGAGAAATAAGTCTTTAAATTATCAGGAAAGTTACACTCATCGGAGACCTTCATGTCGAGGCACGAGACATCCCGTAAGTTTGAAACTGATTGAGTTTTATTTTGCTAACAATATAGTTGCAGCTTTATTATACAGAGATGCTTCGTTCCTCAGCATGACGGTGCGGAGTGATTTATAAAAAGTAAGAGCACTACAATCGCTACGTCAGACGAGGGCTTCAGACGTAGCAATCGCCTTTGCTGCCACAAACCCACTCGTCCATGCATGTTGAAAATTGAAACCACCTGTAATACCATCCACATCCAAAATCTCTCCTGCAAAGAATAATCCTTTTTGCAGTTTGCTTTGCATAGTATTAGGATCAATTTCTTTTAATGATATACCGCCTGCCGTAACAAACTCTTCTTTAAAGGTTGTTTTTCCTGCAACCTTCAGTTCCTGGTTGATTAAAAGCTGAATAAGTTTGTTTTGTGCTTTTGCAGGCAAATCGGCCCAGCGCATGTCTTCATTAATATCAGATGTACTTAGTAAGTAGTGCCACAAACGATTGGGCAGTTGAAACAAATTGGTATTGCTGATTTTCTTAGAAGCACTCTCCGCTCTTGTACTTTGTATTTTATTTCTTACTTCTTCTTCCTTGCTGTCACCCAACCAATTAACAGAAATCGTAAACTGATAATTCAACTGCTGCAACTCCTTAGCACCCCATGCAGAAAGTTTCAGCACACAAGGTCCGCTCAATCCCCAGTGAGTAATTAATAATGGTCCGCTGTTCTTTAATTTGGTTTGTTGAATTTTTACTGTTGCATTGGCAATACTCACCCCCATTAACTCATTCAACGGGTGTTTGGGAATATTGAAAGTGAACAATGAAGGAACAGGTTCGATGATTGTATGGCCTGTTTCCTTCAACCAGTCAAATTGATTTAACTTAGGAAAACCACCGCTGGCCACACAAACAAAATCAGCAACCAACTCCTGATTGTTCTTCAACACCACTTTCCACTTTCCATTTTCCGTTTTCAATTTCTCTACTTCCCTGTTCATCAGTATCTCCACACCATATTGATTCGCTTCACGCAATAAACAATCGATGATGGTTTGTGAGGAATCAGTTACAGGAAACATTCTTCCGTCACCTTCCGCTTTCAGTTTCACACCTCTGCTTTCAAACCATTCTATGGTATCCGTTGTAAAAAATTGATGAAAGGCCTTGCGTACAAAATATTCACCACGAGGATAATGAAGGCTCATATCCTTCAGATCAAAACAGGAATGTGTTACATTACATCTGCCACCACCACTCACTTTTACTTTGGAAAGAAGTTTGTTTGACTTTTCTAACAAAATCACTTTTAACTGCCGGTTCATTCTTGCTGCATTCGCTGCACAAAAAAAACCGGCGGCACCGCCACCTATTACAATCAAAGTTTTTGAATTATTCATTCCGATGCTGAACTACTCTTCTTTTCAAAAAATAACAAGAACCTCCTTTACTCCTTCCCTCCTTTATCCCTGTCTGCTGACAGGCAGGTCTTAGTCTACTTCATCATCATCAATGCCGCAAAGGTTTCAATACCATTTCTGAAATTGAGCAAACGGATGTTTTCATTTTCTGCATGTTGATTGTTATCATGATTGGCAATAGGAACCGAAATGGTTTTTGCATTCAAATACTTTTCAAATACGTACAATGGCAAACTGCCTCCGGCAGTTGGTATAAGTACCACCTGCTCATTCGTGGTTGATTGTACAGCTGCAATTACTTTTTGTGCGATGGGTAAGTCCATTTGTGTTTTTTGCGCATTGTAACCGCTGCTCAATGTTACTTTGGCAATCTTTGCATACCTGCTTCTTTCTTCATCCGTTGGTTCACGGTCGATCACATAATAACCCTGTGCTTTAATATGCTCAATTACTTTTTGCTGTTGCTTTTGATAATCATTACCCGCCACCAAACGCAGATCCAGTACTGCCGTAGCAGAAATGGTAATGACATTGCTTGCATTCTTACCTACACCGCCGCTTTGAAAACCATTGATATTGAGAGATGGCAGATTGATCGCTTCCGCCAAACTCATTCCCTTCATCTCCTGTTCAGGAAAACCCAGCTCCTTTTTCATTTGTACATCCACAGGAGGTACAAGCGTCAATGCTTTTTTCTCGGCTTCTGTTAAAGGGATCACATCATCATAAAAACCTTTGATCGTCACCTTTCCATTTTCATCTTTCATAGATGCCAATAGTTTGGCCAGCATCATGGGTGGACTTGGCGCCCAGTTTCCATAATGACCGCTGTGCAATGGACGTTTGCTCCCGTACACTGTAATATCAACATGTGCATCACCACGAACACCAAATACCACCTGCTTTAATCCACTCTGGTGTACAGGACCATCACAAATAATCCATAAATCACTTTTGAGCAATGACGAATAATTTTGCAAAATCTCATGTAAAAAATCACTTCCTCTTTCTTCCTCGCCTTCAAAAAAGAACTTGATGTTCACGTTTGGCTTCAGTCCTGATTTTACCAATGCGTCATAGGCGTTAATAATGGCCATGACACCTGCTTTATCATCACTGGCGCTTCTTGCATAGATCCTGTTTTGAAGATCATATGGTGTTGTTGTTGGAAAGTTGATGATGCTACCACCCTTTTCCAATGATTCACTGGTGAGCACCGGCGTAAATGGTGATAACCCTTTTGCCCATTGAGCAGGAATCACAGGCTGCCCGTCATAATGTGCGTAGAAGATGATGGTTTGTGTGGCACCCGGTGTTATTACTTCACCATAAACAGCAGGAACAGCTTTGGTAGAAGTAGGAAAGAGCAATTGCACATTTTGAATACCACGTTTGCTCATGGCACTCATAATGAACTCTGCATTCTTCCGGATATTGGGCGAATCACCGGCAATATTGGGAATAGAAAGAAAGGAAACAAACTCATTGATGATGGCATGCTGGTTATCTTCAAAATGCTTACGCACTTTTAATAACTGCGGCGTTTGTGCCCATAAAAAATGAGTGAAGCATAGTGCCACACTCATGAATATTATTTTTTTGTTCATACAGCTTATTGAAGCTGTAATTTACTAAACCATCAGTAATAAGAAGCATCCAAATTTGGATTGGCTTTTTCCGCAGCCTCAATAGCAGCGAACGATGAAAGTATATCTGCTTTGCCACGTTTTACGCAAACTGTATGCTCATAATGGGCACTGGGCTTTCCGTCCTGCGTTAAAATGGTCCAGCCATCTTCTGCATGATACACTTCTTTTACACCCATGTTCACCATGGGTTCAATAGCAATGATGGTTCCTTCTTTCAACTTGGCACCGTTACCACGTTTTCCATAATTGGGCACCTGCGGATCTTCGTGCAGCTTTCTGCCAATACCATGACCTACGAGTTCACGCACCACACCATAACCATGCTGCTTCTCTGTATAATCCTGGATGGCAAATGAAACATCACCCACCCTGTTCCCGTGTACAGCTTTTTCAATGCCTTTGTACAATGATTCTTTTGTGATGCGGAGCAATTGCTTTACATCATCACCTGCAGAGCCAATGATAAACGTATAAGCACTGTCGCCATGATAGCCATTCATAAATGCACCCACATCAACTGAAACCACATCGCCTTCTTTCAAAACACTATTCGTAGGAAATCCATGTACCACTGCATCATTCACTGATATACAACTGGCATAAGGATAACTGTTCTGATAATTTTTAAAAGAGGGAATGGCTCCATGTTCCAGGATAAACTGCTCTATTCTTGCATCTACCTGCATCGTGGTAATACCCGGCTTCAGCATTTTGGCTGCTTCTGCAATGGCATCACCCACCAGCAAAGCACTTTTGCGGATGAGTTCTATTTCCAATGGTGAGCGTAAGTGAATCATAACTTATTAAAAAACCCTGACTGTTTTGCCAGGGTTTCGCTTTGTACTATTTTTTTAAATACTTGTTGTTGATGCAGTCTGGCGTCCCTGTATTCTTCCTCCTTTCATCAATCCATCATATTGACGCATCAGTAAGTGTGTTTCAATTTGCTGTAAGGTATCCAAAATTACACCTACCATGATTAACAGTGATGTACCACCAAAGAAGGTGGAGAAACCACTTGTTACATTTAAATTCTTTGCAATACCCGGTAAAATACCAACGAAAGCAAGGAAAATAGCACCTGGTAAAGTAATCTTATCCATTACACTACCGATATAATCAGCAGTCGGTTGGCCGGGTTTTACACCGGGAATAAATCCGTTGTTTTGTTTCAGGTTATCCGCAATCTGTTTCGGATTGAAGATTAACGCTGTGTACAGGAAGGTGAACCCAATTACAAGAATTGAGTAAATCACCATGTACCAGATATTACCATGATCGCTGAGTGTGGCCGCAATACCTTTTGTGGCATTAAAACCAACCAGCAAGGTAGGAAGGAACATGATGGCCTGTGCAAAAATGATAGGCATTACACCTGCACTGTTTACTTTAATGGGTAAGAACTGGCGGGCACCACCAAACTGACGGTTGCCTACAATCTGCTTGGCATAATTGATGGCAATCTTTCTTACGCCCTGAACCAGTACAATCAATCCCATGATGATAGCAATTAGTACAGCTATCTCAATCATAAAAATTAAGAGACCACCACCGCCACGGTTCATCTTGGAATCAAATTCTGCAGCAACAGATGCAGGGAAACGTGCAAGGATACCAATCATGATGATGAGGGATGTACCGTTGCCTAAACCTTTATCAGTAATACGCTCACCTAACCACATTACAAACAAAGTACCTGCAGTTAAGATGATGGTAGTTAAGGCCCAGAAAGTAGTGGCTGATAAAGCCTGGCTGATAGCACCACCTGCTACGTTAGGATCACGCAGGTACGTTACATACGCACTTGCCTGGAACAATGTAACAATAACGGTGAGATACCTTGTCCATTGGTTGATTTTCTTACGACCGCTTTCACCTTCTTTCTGCAATTTTTGCAATTGAGGAACAAGGATGGTCATCAGCTGCATAAAGATAGATGCAGAGATATAGGGCATGATACCTAATGCAAAAATAGATGCACTTGAAAAGGCACCACCCGCAAATGAATCAAAAATACCAAGCAATCCGCCTTTGGCTTTCTCACCTAACTGGGTTAAACCGTTAGGATCAACACCCGGCAGTACAATATGAGAACCGATACGATATACCAGTAACAATAAAAGAGTGTAAACGATTTTATCCTTTAACTCCTCGATGCTCCAGATATTCTTAAGGGTTTGAATTAGTTTTTTCACTGGAAAATTTCTTTTTTAATTTTTACCCGAAACAAAAAAACGACCCTGCTTTGGCATGGGTCGGGCAAATATCGTGAAAATTACTTTACAGTTTCAACGCTTCCGCCGGCACTTTCAATAGCTGTTTTTGCTTTAGCGCTTACAGCGTTTACTTTGAAGGTGAGTTTGGTTTTGATTTCACCGTTACCTAATACTTTTACTTTATCAGTGCGGCTGATCAATCCGTTGGTATAAAGATTTTCAAGAGAGAATTCGCTGAAGCCATATTTTTCAGCAATCGTTTCAATCTGACCCAGGTTGAATACTTTGTATTCTACACGATCCGGGTTTTTAAAACCACGCTTGGGAACACGACGCTGAATAGGCATCTGTCCACCTTCATGCGCCATTTTGCTTTTGTAACCGGCACGGCTTTGTCCGCCTTTGTTACCTTTTGTAGAAGTACCACCCTTACCGGATGCTTCACCACGACCTAAACGTTTTTCTTTTTTTACAGAACCTTTTGCAGGTTTTAAAGTGTGCAGTTTCATCTTTTATCTGATTTTGAACTTACGGGGAATCACCCCTCGCATTTATAATTTGAAAATTTGTGAATTTGAAGATTTGAAAATGAAAGAACCAAAATTTTCAAATTGGCTCATTTTCAAATTTTCAAATTATGCAACTTCTTCTACTTTCAACAGGTGGTTCACCTTGTTGATCATGCCCAGCACCTGTGGTGTAGCTTCTACTTCTTTAGAAGAATTGGTTTTATTTAAACCCAACGCTTTCAGCGTGAGCTTTTGACGCTCAGGTCTGTCGATCGGGCTTTTTACCAAAGTGATTTTTACTTTTTTCATATTCTAGTCTTTTTTTGACTGTCGACTGTCGACTGACGACTGACGACTGTATTCAATTATCCGTTAAATACTTTTTTCAAACCGAGGTTTCTTGTTCTTGAAACATTCAGTGGCTCACGCAACATTGCTAAAGCTTTGAAGGTTGCACGCACCACGTTATGAGGATTAGCAGAACCCAATGACTTTGCTAATACGTCAGTAACACCGGCACTTTCCAGTACTGCACGCATACTTCCTCCTGCAATTACACCCGTACCATGTGCAGCTGGTTTGATCAATACTTTAGAAGCACCTTCTTTTGCTAATTGATCATGAGGGATCGTACCCTTCATAACAGGAACTTTGATGAGATTCTTCTTCGCATCTTCAATTCCTTTAGCAATAGCCTGTTGAACTTCTTTGGCTTTACCTAAACCATGACCAACCACCCCATTTTCATTTCCTACTACCACTACTGCAGAGAAACTGAAGGCACGACCACCTTTGGTTGTTTTCACCACACGGTTAATGGCAACTACCTTTTCTTTCAGTTCCAGGTCACCGGCTTTTACTTTGTTTGTAATTACTTTCGACATTTATAAAAAATTAAATGTTTACGATTTAAAAATTAGAATTTCAATCCGGCTTCACGAGCACCATCAGCCACAGCTTTCACACGGCCATGGTACAGATTACCACCACGATCAAATACCACAGCTTCCAGGCCAAGAGCACTTGCTTTCTGTGCAATTGTTGCACCTACAAGCTTGCTTTTTTCAATCTTGGTACCTTTTTGTGCTTTAATGTCCTTGTCAGCAGATGATGCAGATGCTAATGTTGCGCCGTTTACATCATCAATCAACTGTACATAGATATCAGCATTGCTGCGATACACACTCAAACGTGGTCTGGCGGGTGTACCTGCAACTTTTTTGCGGATGCTGTGACGGATTTTTTGTCTCCGTACTAATTTACTTCCTGTTTTCATCTTTCTTTATTTAACTCTCCCGATACTGCCGGAAGAAATTTGAAAATTTATTCCCTAACTCCCCTTTAGGGGATGGGGGCTTTACTTACCTGCTGCTTTACCTGCCTTACGACGGATAAATTCACCACTGTACTTCACGCCCTTTCCTTTGTATGGCTCAGGCTTACGTAAGCTGCGGAGTTTGGCTGCAACAGCACCCAGCAATTGCTTATCAATTCCTTCTAAAGTGATGGTAGGGTTCTGACCTTTTTCCTGGGCAGTAGCTACTTTCAGTTCTTTCGGAACCTCAACAATGATGTTGTGTGAGTAACCTAAAGCAAGGTCAAGAATATTACCCTGGTTAGCGGCTTTATAACCTACACCCACCAGTTCCAGTTTCTTGGTGAAACCTTCTGTAACACCTTTTACCATGTTACTAACTAAAGCACGGTACAAACCATGCAAAGCACGGTGACGACCCTGATCTGTAGGACGGCTGAACGTTACTTCACCATCTTTTACTTCTACAGTGATATCACGGTCAATGGCTTCTTTCAATTCACCTTTAGGACCTTTTACTGTAATTACATTGTCTTTACCAACTGTTACAGTTACACCCTGGGGAACTGTTACCGGCTTTTTACCTATACGAGACATACAATTTGAAAATTTGAATATTAGTTAATTTGAAAATGAACCTCAGCGTTTTCAGTTGCCGTATAGAGAACTTAAATTATCGACTGAGTTTTTATAGCTGCCAATTTGAAACCATTTTCAAATTTTCAAATTGGCCAATTATCAAATTTTAATATACGTAGCAAAGAACTTCACCACCTACATTATTGGCTTTTGCCTGCTTATCAGTCATTACACCTTTTGATGTACTTACGATGGCAATACCCAAACCATTCTTTACACGGCGAAACTCATCGGGCTTGGCGTATTGACGCAAACCGGGACGGCTGATTCTTTCCATTGATTGAATAGCCGGAACACGTGTTTGAGGATCGTATTTCAAAGCGATTTTAATAACGCCTTGTGTGTTGTTATCTTCAAACTTATATTTTAAGATATAACCTTGCTCATACAGAATTTCTGTAATACGCTTTTTTAAATTGCTTGCAGGAATTTCTACAATGCGGTGCCCTGCCATTTGAGCGTTACGTACACGTGTGAGGAAATCTGCAATAGGATCTGTTACCATTTTTTAATTCGTTAGTTGAATGATGTTAAAATTGTTTGCTTCGTGTGCATCATATTCAAAACCTGCACACATTCATCTCAAAAAGAGGATTACCAACTGGCTTTCTTAACGCCTGGGATCTGTCCGTTAAGTGCCATATCACGGAAAATAACACGTGATATACCAAAGTAACGCATGTAACCCTTAGGACGGCCGGTTAACTGGCAACGGTTCTTTAAACGTACAGGCGATGCATTCTTTGGAAGTTTATCCAGAGCAGCATAATCACCTGCAGCTTTTAAAGCAGCACGCTTCTCAGCATACTGAGCTGCCATTCTTTCTCTTTTCTTTTGACGGGCTTTTACTGATGTTTTAGCCATTTTGTTTTATTTAAGTTCCAAATTTCAAATCACAAGTCCCGGTTGGTTCCTGCTTTTTGATGCTTGTTATTTTAATTAATCCTTTTTAGCGTTTTTGAAAGGCATTCCCATTTCCTTCAGTAACTCATACGCTTCTTCGTTAGTAGAAGCAGTCGTTACAAACGTAATGTCAAGACCGGTGATCTTGTTTACCTTGTCAATATCAATTTCAGGGAAAATGATCTGCTCTGTAACTCCCATCGTATAGTTACCACGGCCGTCAAAACTTTTATCATTTACACCTTTAAAGTCACGCACACGGGGTAATGCACTGGAGATTAAACGATCCAGGAATTCATACATGTTGGTACCACGTAATGTAACACGTGCACCAATCGGCATTCCTTTACGCAACTTAAAGTTAGAGATATCTTTCTTGGAAGAAGTAGCTACCGCTTTTTGTCCGGTAATCATAGTTAATTCTTCCAAAGCAATATCCACCAGCTTCTTATCATTTACTGCACCGTTTACACCACGGTTCAAACAGATTTTTTCAAGCTTAGGCACCTGCATGATGCTCTTATAACCAAAGCGCTTCATCAAAGCAGGAACAACTTCAGCTTTGTATTTGCTGGCTAAACGGGGAGTATATTTTGTTGTGCTCATTGTATATCTTATTTACACTTGTTCTTAATTACTTAATAGCCTGTCCGCTCTTTTTGGATACACGAACCAGCTTACCGTTTTCACGGGTGCGTTGCACTTTGGTAGCCTGCTTGCCATCCCAGATCATCACATTGCTGATGTGGATAGGCGCTTCCTTTTTTACAATACCACCCTTTGTGTTTTGTGCACTGGGTTTGGTATGCTTGGTTACAACGTTTACACCTTCAACCAGTACACGGCTTTTATCAGGAAATACTTCCAATACCGTACGTGGTTTCTTCACATCCTTATCATCACCGGCAATTACAACTACTGAATCGCCTTTTTTGATGTTGAACTTTGGTTGAAATCTTGTCTTCATTTTTTATTAAGCTTTGAGCTGTCAGCGATGAGCTTCGAGCAATTAGAAACTTTCATTTATGTGGGCTCATAGCTCATAGCTAAAAGCTCACTGCTGTTTTTACAGCACTTCAGGCGCCAATGAAATGATCTTCATATAACCTTTATCACGCAACTCTCTTGCTACAGGGCCGAAGATACGTGTACCACGGGGCTCATCACTTGCGTTAAGAATAACAACAGCGTTGTCATCAAAACGAATGTAAGAACCATCCTTACGGCGCAACTTGTTTTTGGTACGCACAATTACTGCTTTAGCAACGGTACCTTTTTTGATACCACCGCCGGGCAATGCATCCTTAACAGTAACTACAATCTTGTCACCGATTTTTGCATAATCCTGGCCACTGTTGCCCAATACTTTAATGCAGAGTACTTCTTTAGCACCGCTGTTATCGGCTACGTTTAACCTGCTTTCTTGCTGAATCATCTTAAACTATTTTAGATTTCAGATTTTTGATTTCAGATTTGGGAGCAGTGCATTCCAGTCTGCAATCTGCAATCGCCAATCTGCAATTACTTATTTTGCTTTCTCCACCACTTCTACCAGTCTCCAACGCTTGGTTTTGCTCAGAGGACGGCTTTCCATGATCTTCACAGTATCACCTACTCCACACTCATTCTTTTCGTCATGTGCATGGAACTTGGTTGTTTTCTTTACAAACTTTCCGTAGATGGGGTGTTTTACTTTACGCTCAACAGCTACTGTAATGGTCTTATCCATTTTGCTGCTGGTAACAACACCTGTCTTCGTTTTACGTAAATTTCTTTCTGACATTACTTTAGTTTTTTAAGCTTTCGCTGAATCAATCAGCTGTATTAAGCAACTGCCTGTTTTTGTTTCAACACGGTTTTTAAACGGGCAATATCTTTTCTCAAACCACGGATGCTCATGGGATTCTCCAACGGAGAGATAGCATGTGCAAACTCCAGTTTTTTGAGACGGAGCTCATCTTCTTTAATACGTGCTGAAAGATCAGTTGCGTTTAAATCCTGGATGCTCTTTAAAAAATCAGTTTTCTTAGCCATGATAATCAGTTTATCTGTTGTACTATTTTATTACGCTACCAAATCCCTGCGCACAATGAACTTTGTTTTGATAGGAAGCTTCTGAGCAGCCAGTGCCATTGCTTCTTTTGCTACTGTTTCAGGTACGCCATCAGCTTCGAACAAAATACGTCCGGGTTCTACAATAGCAGCCCATCCTTCAGGGTTACCTTTACCTTTACCCATACGTACCTCCGCAGGCTTACGTGTAATTACTTTATCAGGAAACACTCTGATCCATACATTCCCTTCACGTTTCATAGCACGTGTCATGGCCTGACGGGCACTTTCAATCTGGCGGTTGGTTAACCAAACCGGTTCCAAAGCTTTTAAAGCATAAGAGCCAAATGAAATGCTGGTGCCACGCTTGGCTACTTCACGAATGCGGCCTTTCTGCGATTTTCTGTGTTTCGTTCTTTTCGGCTGTAACATTGTTGTTTATATTTCTTGTTACTGTTTGTTGTTTTCTTTTCTTACGTCGTACCTCTTACCTCGTACTCCGTATTTACTTATTGTCCTTTTCTTTCGCCACGGCGCTGGCCACCACCACCGCCTCTGCGGTCGTCTCTTCTATCACCACCACGTCTGTCATCTCTGCGCTCTTCTCTTCTTTCGTTACCACCTTCTTTACCACCACCAATGAAGTTGGGGTTCAGGTCACGCTTGCTCAATACTTCACCTTTACAGATCCATACTTTGATACCGATTTTACCGTAAACGGTTAATGCAAACACGTTCGCATAATCAATATCCATACGGAAAGTGTGCAATGGTGTACGACCTTGTTTGATTTCCTCAGTACGGGCAATTTCAGCACCACCTAAACGGCCGCTTACTTTTACCTTGATACCTTCAGCACCCATGCGGAGTGCAGAAGCGATCGCCATTTTCACAGCACGCTTATAGTTGATACGGTTTTCGATCTGACGGGCAATTGTATCCGCTACAATGTTGGCATCTACTTCAGGGCGACGGATCTCCAGGATGTTGATCTGAACATCTTCGTTGCTCGTAAGTTTTTTCAACTCTTCTTTGATACGATCTACTTCACCGCCACCTTTACCAATGATGATACCAGGCTTGGAAGTATGAATGGTAACAATCAGCTTATTGAGTGTACGCTCAATAACGATTTTAGAAATACCACCTTTATTGATACGGGCATTGAGATAGGTTCTGATTTTGTTATCCTCAATCAGCTTGCCGGCAAAATCTTTTTTGTTGCCGTACCAGTTACTGTCCCAGCCACGGATGATACCTAACCTGTTACCAATTGGATTTGCTTTCTGACCCATAGAATGGTTTAAATAGTATGATCAATTAATTTTTCTTATCTACAATGATTGTTACATGGTTGCTGCGCTTGCGAACACGGTAAGCACGGCCCTGGGGTGCAGGACGAAGACGCTTAATGGTTCTGGCACCATCCACGAAAATTGTTTTTACAATCAAGTCGTTTTCTTCAACACCAGAATTCTTTTGTTTCCAGTTGCTGATGGCGCTTAATAATAATTTACCCAAAGGTGTAGATGAATGCTGGGGATGAAACTCCAGTAAAGCCAATGCTTTTTCAACATCCATACCACGGATCTCATCAGCCAGCAAACGCATTCTGCGTGGCGATGTGGGATAATTTCTGAGTTTTGCTACTGCTTCCATTTTTATTCATTTGTAATTTGAAGATTTGAAAATCTGATGATGGAATCTTCCAATTTTCAAATTGCCAATCTTCAAATGCTATTATGCAATCTTCTTGCTTGAGTGTCCTTTAAAGTTTCTTGTAGGGGCAAATTCACCGAGCTTGTGACCCACCATGAATTCTGTTACATACACAGGGATGAACTTGTTTCCGTTGTGCACTGCAAATGTGTGACCTACAAAGTCAGGAGTAATTGTAGAGCGGCGGCTCCATGTTTTAATTACACCTTTCTTGCTTTTACCTTCATTCATAGCCAACACCTTGTTTTCAAGATGAGCAGCTACATAAGGACCTTTTTTAATCGAACGAGCCATGTTTTATTTTTTTTCGTTTTTCCTTTGAATCCTGAGAGGAGTCGAAGGATCGATTTTAGATTTCAGATTTTTACTTCGCCAGTTTGCTGCCATCAGCACGCTGAATAATGAGTTTATTTGAACCCTTATGCTTAGAGCGTGTTTTTTCACCTTTTGCATATTTACCGGTTCTGCTGCGTGGGTGACCACCACTGCTGCGGCCTTCACCACCACCCATTGGGTGATCAACAGGGTTCATGGCTACACCACGGTTGCGGGGACGAATACCTTTCCAACGGTTTACACCGGCTTTACCTGCTGTTTCAAGGTTATGATCACTGTTACTTACCACACCTACTGTAGCAAAACAGTTGATCAATACTTTACGCAACTCACCACTGGGCATTTTTAATACCGCATATTTCTCTTCCTTGTTGGTAAGCTGAGCGCTTGTACCGGCACTGCGTACCAGTTTACCACCCTGGCCGGGCTGCATTTCAATATTATGAATCATAGTACCTAAAGGCATATTCTTCATCTGTAATGCATTACCCAGTTCAGGAGCTACCGCATCACCACTTACAATAGTGGCACCTACCTGTAATCCCTGGGGAGCAAGGATGTAACGCTTTTCACCATCAGCATAATTCAACAATGCGATGAATGCTGTACGGTTGGGATCATATTCAATAGAAGCAACCTTTGCGGGAACTTCTTTCTTGTTACGTTTGAAGTCAATCTTACGGTATAACTTTTTGTTGCCACCGCCGATGTAACGCATTGCACGACGACCTTGTGCGTTACGGCCACCTGTTGCCTTAACTGTTTCCAGCAAGCTCTTCTCAGGAGCATCTGTTGTAATCTCGGCATACGCATTACCAATTCTCCATCTGGTACCTGCTGTAACCGGTTTGTATTTCTTTAATGCCATTTTAAAATCGTTTTATCGTTTGCAATATTTGCGGTCTTGCGGACCATTCATTGTTTTCTTATACTGTTCCGTACAGATCAATTGTTTCGCCGGAAGCAACAGTTACATAAGCCTTTTTGTAAGCGGGCTTACTTCCTTGTACATAACCGGCTTTGGTCATGCGGTTCTTTGCTTTACGGGGCACCACAATTGTGTGAACATCTTCCACTTTTACATTGTAGAAATCTTCTACTGCTTTTTTGATCTCCAGTTTATTTGCCTGGCGACCAACACGAAAAGCGTATGTGTTCTTTTTTTCTGTTAAACGATTGCTTTTTTCAGAAACAATCGGCTTGATCAATATTTCACTCTGTCTCATCAGGACGTTGTTTTAATTAGTCTTTAATTAAGCTGCTACTTCTTCTTCGTTAAAAAGTTTGGCAACATTCTCTGTTAATACCAGTACATCGCTGTTTACAATGTCGTAGGTATTGATATCAGCCAGCTGTGCACCCAATACAGAAGGTACGTTACGCAGACTGAGGTAGAGGTTATCATTATACTCGGGCAATACAAACAATGTTTTCTTACCATTGATGTTGAGGTTGCTGAGTACAGTAACCAGTTCTTTGGTTTTGGGAGACTCCATATTAAAATCTTCCACTACCAGGATAGCGTTTTCTTTTGCTTTGTAAGCAAGAGCACTCATCTTAGCAAGATCTTTCACCTTACGGTTCAACTTGATATCGTAACCATGAGGTTTAGGACCGAAGATGGTACCACCACCCTTGTATAAAGGGTTACGGATATTACCCTTACGGGATCCACCTGTACCTTTTTGCCGGTGCAGCTTGCGGCTGGCACCTTTCACTTCAGCACGGGTTTTAACTTTATGTGTACCCTGGCGTTGTGCACCGAGGTATTGTTTTACGGCGAGGTAAATAACATGGTCATTCGGCTCAATTCCGAAAATCTCTTCGGGTAATTCCACCTTGCGGCCAGTTGCTTTTCCTGATTTATTTAATACTTCTACTTGCATGACTTCTGAATTAATTGGTGATTACTTCTGGATATAAACGATTGAACCGTTATGACCCGGTACGGAACCGCTCACAAGGATGTAATTCTTTTCGGGGAAAATTTTCAATACTTTCAAACCCTTTACTTTCACTCTGTCAGCACCCATACGGCCGGCCATACGCATACCTTTCATTACACGTGAAGCATCAGATGAGTTACCGAGTGAACCGGGGGCACGCTGACGGTCATGCTGACCGTGTGTAGCATCACCCACACCGCTAAAGCCATGGCGTTTTACAACACCCTGGAAACCTTTACCTTTTGTAGTACCTACCACATCAACTTTCTCGCCTTCAGCGAAAATGTCGGCAGTAACGGTTTCACCAATATTTTTTTCAATGAAATAATTGCGGAATTCTCTAACTACTTTCTTGGGAGAAGTGCTTGCTTTGGCGAAGTGATTTTTTTCAGCTGCAGTTGTGTTTTTCTCTTTCTTTTCGCCAAAAGCCAATTGTAATGCGCTGTAACCATCAGCGTCTTGTGTTTTAACCTGCGTAACTACACAGGGACCAGCTTCAATAATGGTGCAGCTTTGCTGCTTGCCATCGGGACTGAAGATACTGGTCATTCCGATTTTCTTACCGATAATACCTTTCATTTGTTTACAGTTTATGCCCTGTAAGGTTGTAGAGACAGAACCCGATGAAAGTCGGAATCTTCAATCCCCGTTTACCACCAACCTTTTCCTTTGTTTCGCACTGTGCGAATCGGAAGTACTGATGGTAAACTAACCACGAAGGGCTAGTTTATATGTTACCTCAACTTACGCTGAGAAAATTTTTAATATCAGAGCTCTTTTTTCTTCCTGAATGCAGGAAAATTGAGAGGTGACAGTTATTTATAAGAACTTAAGACGAATATCCCGCCTTGCGGGACGGCACGTCATGCTTTAATTTCTACATCCACACCACTTGGTAAGTCTAACTTACTCAAAGCGTCTACGGTGCGGCTGCTGCTTGTATAGATATCCAGTAAGCGCTTGTGTGTGCAAAGCTGGAACTGCTCACGGCTCTTCTTATTTACGTGGGGTGAACGTAACACGGTGAAAATTCTCTTGCGTGTAGGCAAAGGAATAGGACCTGTTACAACTGCACCTGTACTGCGTACGGTTTTCACGATTTTTTCAGCCGATTTATCAACCAGGTTATGGTCGTAAGACTGTAATTTGATTCTGATACGTTGAGCCATAAGATCTATCCCAAAGATTTATTTGGGAGCGCAAAGGTATGGGATAGAGATATTCGGGCAAAACCTTTGAGGAAGTTTTTTAGAAAAATCCCCCACTTTTTTCAAAAAAGACCGTTTGCCCGGCCTTTGAGGGAGCAAATTTCCGGAAAAGAAGCACTCATGACACAACGGAAACCATGACTAAAAGAAAATCTTCACAAGCAATTGGTAAACAACGGCACTGCTTTTCCCTACTTTTGAGGCTAAAGTAGAACTGAATGAAGAATTGGACCCTTGCTGCCGCCACTGTACTGCTGGCCGGCCTCAGCTCCTGTAATAATAATACCCCTGACAAACCTGCTGATCCCGTGGCAACCCTGCCCGCCCCGCAGCAGATGACTTATACCTTATTAAATGTGTATCCGCACGACACCAGCTCTTATACCCAGGGGCTCCAATACCTGAACGGATTTCTATACGAAGGAACCGGAAACCCGGGCTTTGGCGAAAATATCTCCAAGCTGCGGAAGGTGGAGGTTACGACCGGCAAATCTTTGCAGCAAATTGTATTAAAAGGCAAATTATTTGGTGAAGGAATTACTGTGATGAACAATAAAGTGTTCCAGATCACCTGGCAGGATAAAAAGGCTTTTGTGTATAACCTCGCTGATTTTAAACTCACAAAGGAGTTTACCTATAATACCGATGGTTGGGGTTTAACCAATGATGGTAAGTATTTAATTATGAGCGACGGCTCTGATAAAATTTACTTCCGTGACCCGGAAACATTTCAGGAAATAACTCACATCAGTGTGCAGGATAACACAGGTCTTCGCAATAACATCAATGAACTGGAGTACATCAATGGATTTATTTATGCCAATGTGTACCAAACCGACGAAGTATTGAAGATTGACCCCGGTAACGGCCATGTGGTGGGTAAAATAGATTTCAGCGGATTGAAGAATGATTATCCTGAACTTACCCAACCACCCTCCGACTACTTTAATGGCATTGCATGGGACAGCACCGGCAACAGAATCTTTGTTACCGGGAAGAACTGGAGCAAGCTGTTTGAGGTGCGGTTGAATTGATTATAATTTACCTGGTTATCTTTTGATAACTACAACCAGTAATTAAATTTGCTTCAAATTCCTCCCTAACTTTTTCAGATATGCAGAAAACAGAAGGGTCATATTCTAAATAAACAAAAACATCTCTTTCGGATAAACTTTCAGTCTTAATTACAGGATTCATCAAGCTACTACCAGTTTGTGTTTTATCAAGCACATCATCTTTCTTTGTAAAATGCATTAAATAATAATTGCTCCTTTCATTTTCTGTTTTTTTAACTTTTAAGGCAAAAAAAAATAAAGTAATTAGATGATGAGTATTTTTTTAAAACCTGAAACATTTTTTCTGAAATTAATCGCCATGGATAATAGGTCATTTGAAAATCTGCTAAATTCTTTTTTGCAGGACCTTTCAAATAAAATTCAACTCCATCAAACAATCCATCTGGAAAAGCTAATCCATCTTCAAGTAAATATTCATTGAGAGATTTATTGATATCTACAATTCCGAATTCCCCTTTTTTTTTGGAGTAATCACTACAATATAATACTCGATAAAAATTCATTCCATTGCAATAAATTCATCAATACATATACGCCCCGCTGATCTCTCCTTTTTCAAATTCCACATAAATGTGCTCTTCCACGGTGGTGGCTACACTCATACCTACATAGTCGATATTTACAGGAAAGGTTTTGTGCGTACGCTCAACGAGTGCCAGTGTTTGTATTTTACGGGGATGGTATTGCAGGAAGGGACGGAGTGCATATAGCATGGTCTGACCACTGTTGCTCACATCATCCACCAAAAGAATGGTTTGACCGGTAAAATCAGTATTCAGGCTCAATACCACATCTGCCGGGTTCTTCTTATCCAGCGATACTTCAATTAAAGTGATATAAAGATTGCTGATTTCCTTCAGCTCTTTCATGAGCAGGTGAGCCACGGCCATTCCGCTTTGTGTAATGGCTGCCAGGTACACCAATTGGGTGTCGTAATTCCTTTCTGCAATTTCATAAGCCAGCCGCTTGATTTTGCGTGCTGCTGTTTCTTTATCGAGAATGTATTTCTTTTCAACGTTCATGATTTAAAGATAGGAAAAAGGTGTAAGGTTAAAGGTGTAGGGCTAAAGGAAACCATAGTACAATTTCGAGATAAGGTTCATGCCTTTTACCTTACGCCTTTCCCCTTCTACCCTAAATCTTTCCTCCTTATCTTAGCAATACAAATACGATTGTATGCAGATAGCTCAGCAAATTATTTTCGCCGCCTGTTTGGGATTTGCCGTATGGTTTTTCAGCAAAAAAGCAAAAGAAATACGTCGCAATATTTTATTAGGAATGGATGAAGACCTGACGGATAACAAACCTCAACGCTGGAAAAATATGCTGCTGCTGGCCTTTGGTCAAAAGAAGATGTTTAAAAATCCGTTCGTTGCGGTGCTGCATCTGTTCATCTATCTTGGTTTTATCATCATTAACATTGAAGTGCTGGAAATTGTGCTGGATGGATTACTGGGTACACACCGTTTGTTTCTTTCGCCACTTGGCGGATTTTACACTTTCCTCATCAACTGTTTTGAAGTATTGGCTTTAACGGTGCTGATTGGTTGTGTGATTTTTCTTGCCCGGAGAAATGCATTGAAGATAAAACGTTTTCTCAGCAAAGATTTAAACGGATGGCCCCGTAGTGATGCTAATTATATTCTCATCACAGAAATTGTTTTGATGAGTTTGTTTTTACTCATGAATGCTGCAGACCGTGCATTACAACTCAATGGAAGTGCTCATTATCATGATGCCGGAAATTTCATCATCAGCGGCCTGCTGGCTCCCTCCTTTCAGGGCATGAGTGAAAACAGTTTAATTCTTATGGAACGCAGTGCCTGGTGGCTGCACATCCTTGGCATTCTTGCTTTCTTAAACTACTTACCGTGGAGTAAACACCTGCACATCTTACTCGCCTTCCCTAACGCATGGTACGCCCGCCTCACCAATACCGGTGAAATGAACAATATGACATCGGTACAAAACGAGGTGAAGTATATGATGCAGCCGGAGCTTGCTCCTACTGATGCCACACCTCCTTCCAAATTCGGTGCAAAAGATGTGATGGACCTGAGCTGGAAAAGTTTGTTGGATGCTTACAGTTGCACAGAGTGTGGCAGATGTTCCGCAGCATGCCCTGCAAATTCTACCGGTAAATTGTTAAGCCCCCGTGCTATTATGATGAAGACAAGAGACCGACTGGAAGAAGTAGGAAAGAATATCAACGCCAATGGTTCTTTTATTGATGATGGAAAAAAATTACTCAACGATTATATTACGGTTGAAGAGTTGCGTGCCTGCACTACCTGCAATGCCTGTGTGGAAGAATGCCCGGTAAGCATCAACCCGCTTTCCATTATTTTAGAATTACGACGTTCGTTAATTATGGAAGACAGTAATGCGCCCGGCGAATGGAATGCCATGTTCAGCAATGTGGAGAATAATTTTGCACCGTGGAAGTTCAGTCCGGATGAGAGAGATAAATGGGCGGAAGAAATGCAGAACAATTAATGAATCTTTTCTTCCAACCCTGCTGTTACTTCTTCCGGATGTTCTAATTGATGAATGGCATCTTTCTTTCGCCAGATTCTTATGATCTGAATGATGGCTGTCATTAAAAATACAGAGCCGATGATGTAGTTAATGATAGTAGTACTCGCATTCAAACGCTCTGCCATTAATTTCCCACCGAAAATAAATACACAATTACCTACAAGCGTTCCTATACCAATACCAAGTATGTATGAATTATAATTCCAGAAGCCGGGCTTGAGAATATTTTTTGTAAACAGCACCGTACTCCATCCAAACCAGAACGGAATCTGTACCGGGTTAATGGCACTCATCACAAATCCGAGCAATCCCCGATGCATGGTGTTGGATAAGATTACATTCTTTTCCCCTTCCGGATGAATGGCCGCCCAAAAACTGGAAGCTGCCAATGCCAGTACAATAATCACTGTAATCCATTCCAATGCTTTTAATAATTTTTCCTGCCTGCGTACCCAATCCATCGCTACGAGTGACAATCGCACATAAATAATTTCAGCAGTTAAAGATCCGGCAGAAAACCAGAGTGCAGGTGAGATGCCATCAGTAATACCGATTTGCATGGCTGCCACATTGAGGGTGCCTAATGGAAGAGAGCCCAAAAAACTAATGATAAATCCCCAGAGCAGTATTTTAACAACAGGCGGCATTGAACAAATATAAAGTCTAATCACAACAATAAGGAACCCGATTGTAAGACTTTATGAATGCATAAAAGGTTACTAAATTTTTTCTCCGAAAGCATCCAGTTTTTTAACCAATGCTGTATTTGCTTTGAACATGGCAGCGCCTTCTTTCCAACTCATATAAGCAATCCCTTTTTTATGATTCAGACGGCTGATGCGGAATAAAATCAACCAATGCTTTACAATTTCTTTCCATGCAAAAAAGATGGAGTGTCTGGGATCATACATATGCGTGGGATCACTTCCGGCTCCGTTCAATTCAATAATATGAAAACCGGTTCCGTTCCGCAATTCCTCCCAGTTGCTGTACATTACATCAAGCCTTCCGTAATAAAATCCGTTGATTTGGCGGCACACTTTATCAATGTTATCAATAAAGACCGAATCTGCTTTTTCCGTCCAATCCAAAAATTTGGAGCCACGTGCATGATTACCATAAGGCACTAAAATCATTTCCTCTCCTTTCGGCAGTACATGCAGCAATGTTTCCCCATAAATACGGTTGAGTTGGTTCATCTGTAAAATATACCTCGGCTCTTCACAAATTAACCGGTACAATGAAGAAACACCATCGCCTGTTACTTTCATAGGTTCTTTAGCTACAATTCCTGTAACGGTTCCTTTTGTTTCACCGGGAATGCGATGATAAAAAATACCCACTTCCATGGTGTACGATGAAAATTCCTGCACCATAAAGTCAACCGTGCAAAGCGATGTATACTGTAATAACTCCTGCAGATCTTTTACTTTCTTTACCGCCTTACCCTGCATACCTACAACAGGTTTGGCAATTACAGGAAATGAAAAACCGCTTTGTTCAAATTGTTTTTGCACTTCCGCTTCGGGTGTGCCTACCGGAACAAAGAAATAAGCAGGATAAAATTCCGTTGGTATTAATGGATAGATGTGTTGCTTTTCTTCCATCAAAAAACCACCATTCTTAATAGATGGATTTGCGGCAGAAAAAAAATACCGGAAACCGGCACGCATTATGAAAACAGCAAAAATGATGTAAACAGGACCATACACCGTATTAAAACTCCAGTACTCCCAGTTAAACAAACGAATAAAGAAAGGATGATGGGTAAAGAGTCTATTCCACTTCATTCGTTACAGCGGGCTGTGTTTGATGAGTAAATAATTGCCTGGAACTTTCACCATTGCGTAAATCAAAATATTGAAAAGAAGAATCCAGTTTGTTGCGGTTAAGCATGGAAATACTTACCGTAAACATTTCATCATTGCGGTTCATGAGCACGTCATTGGTTTTATCACCATCGCCTGCAAAGTGATGAAAGTTGAGAATATGATTATCATTCACCGTGCCGTTATTACGGATAAAGGCTTCAAACCATTCTTTTCGCCTCGCTACCACATCCGGCGGATAAAGCGTAGCAGAAGACCAGATGCGGGGCTGCTGCACATCACATTCTGTAAGAACTTTTTCTTCACCATCCCATACCGCTTCAAATAAATATTGCTGCTGACGAATAACTAATGTAAAGGGTTCTATCTTCTGTAGGTTAATCTGCTCAAATGCAGCAATAGGTTGCGGATGATCAAAAATATCCAGGAAAATGAGCCCACGGCTTTTACGATAAGAAGGTGCTGATTGATGATTGTTGAATCCACCATTCAGCAACACCATGGCATTTCCGTTTTCATGCAAAGCCATCCAGGTGCCACCTGCTGTACCATCTTTCGGGTACATCAACTGACCGCTTGCAAAAGAATACCAACGGGGAGCTTCTGCTTTGAGACGTAGTTTCTTTTCATCCCTGTTACTGGTAAGATAAAATCCGTTTGATGAGGGTATGTAAGTAACAGTGCACATGGATACAAAAGTTATTGAATCTTTATCTCATTTTTTAAGCTCGCAGAATCGGAAACGAATCATACCGCCATATGAAACTTCTTCTTCATAGAATTTTTAAGCGGCATATTAATGTTGACGATGTCTTGTGGTGGATGATGCAACGCCAAAGCTATCACTCACTGCTGCTTTGTTCAGTTCTTTCAATCCCACCTTAATTAAAGCCATATGATGAATGGTATGCTCCAGGTTGTAAGCCAGTTCACGGTAGTAATTGGTATTTACATTCAACTCCTCCGCTGTTGCATCACCGTATATTGCTTTCAATTGCATTTCTTTATTGGGTCGCTCCGTTTGCTGTGTAATTTCAACCATTAAACGTTGTGCCAGTGTTTTATTTGTTTCAATGGCAACATCCCGTTTCCGGTGGTCGTAACAAACCAATCCCGCTTCATATCCGTTCAACAGGCATTGATACAATTCAATGATATGACGGGTATGCTGACCAATAGTAGCATTACTTAAAAGAGGAGAAGGAAGTGTATATTCATACTCATCAATACTGTCCAGCGCTACGTTTAATTGTGTGAATGATTCTTTGATGGAACTGAAAAGTGACATAGATAATCTGTTGTAATTAAAATTAAAGTTTTTTGGTTAATACATTCAGTTTAATATCCACATCATTCGAAATAGTATTTCGGCCACCTACTCCAAAATCTCTCCTTTTTATAGAAAAGGTTCCCGTAAAACGGATGCCCCCGCTCTCCTCAGTGGCTTTAAACGGAAAACTGATGTTTTGCACCACTCCTTTCATACTGAGCTTTCCAAAAAATACGTAGTAACCGGGGGTAACGGATTTTGCAACCCTTTCAGAAGTTATTTTTATTTGAGGATTAGCAGTTACATCAAAGTAATCTTTCCCCCGCAGGTGTTTATCACGGGTGGAATTATCGGTATTAACGGTTGCGGCATCAATGGTAACATCAATATTGCATGCAGACAGATTATCGGCTGTAAAAAGAATTTTTCCTTTTAATCCACGGAAACTGCCGTTTACGTCAAAACCAAGATTTTTGATCCGGAACTGTACAGCATCACCTGCATCTACCGGTGAATACGTCTGAGCAACTGCTGTTTGACAAAGGAAGACTAAAAAGACAATCAGGTATTTCATTCTGATAAATACATTTCGTTAAATAATATGTTATGACGCTTTAGCTGGCAGCATTTTTTTGAAGAAACAGAAAAGTTGTTCTTTATGGTACCAGATAAGAATAAGCGACGCAATAAAAACGATCAGGGCATATATAAACAATTGCCCGCCATCTTCTTTTACAACAATACCCAGTGAAGTAAGATGAAAGAAAATAGCACCACTCATAACTCCGGCTGCAAGAACAGCGCCCCACACGGTTGTTTTTGGCCAGAGTAGTAAAATGGCTGCTATCAATTCTGCTGTTCCGGTAGCAATACGGCCCCATGGCTCCATACCCACTGTTGTAAAAATATACACAGATTCTTCACTGGCTGAAAACTTAAAGAACAATGATTGTACCATGATGAGCGCCGCAAGAATGCGCAACACCCAAAGAAGTATTTGTTGAGATTTCATATACGTTGGTTTTGGTTATAAAGTTTACTTGTTTTTAAAAGAAGGCCATTTTACATTGGCTGAATCAATATATGCCTGCCGGTTTTTCTCCCACAGTTCTTTTACTTTCATATTGTAGTTGAAGTAAAGCTTATTGTTGATGATGGCATAGGTAGCTGCCTCAGTGGGTGCTTTATAACCACGGGAAGCACCATAAGCACACCAGCCCCCAAACTGTGGTTCATATTGCTGCGGCTTTTGCAGAAAGCTGTTTTTATTAGCCTGGCTGCTGAAATACCACTTTACCCCTTTCCACTCTGTAGTAATTGAATCACTTCCCTTCACTGCCTTGTTCTCATAAAACGCTACCACGTCATAACCATTCAAGGCAATACCGGAGGGAGCAAATACTTCTGTTTTTTGTGCCTGTAATGAAACAGCAGCCAGTACTAATAAAAATGTGACAAAAAATTTCATGTTTGGTGCTTAGAGATGATAAAATTTTTTCCAGTTTACATCGGCCTTCGTTTTCAGATTGGCTTCATCCTTATTCCACTTTGGCAAAGTGTTGTTGAAAAACTTATTGTAAAACAAATAGAGCTTTCCGTTTAGAATCTTGAAGGTTTCAGGATCAAAATCTACCTTCTCGCCTGTTTCACCCATCGCATAAGCACACCATCCGCCGTATTGCGGCTCATATTTAGCCGGGTTCTTTTTAAACTCTTCTTTATTATCATTGGAAGAAAAATAGTATTTCACGCCCAAGTGAATCACTGCAAATTGTGCTTTTCCTTTAACGGCTTTATTTTGTGTGAAATAAGCAACGGGATCATAACCTTTAACGGCTACCCCTTTTTCAAGATTGAATTGCTGTACACGCTGTTGATCCTGTGCAAATGCGAAACCGGAAACGAGCAGTAAAGAGATGACAAATAGTTGTTTCATTTTTTTTGATTGATGAAACAAAGCTACACCTGCTGATACCTGTTGTCTGTCAGCTAAAAGACACCCACCGCCTTTTGGAGATTTTTAACAGAGTGGATTTTTATCAATTGTCTGTTAACCGTTACCAATCCATCGCTTTCCAGTTCATTAAGCATGGTGGTAACTGTTTGCCTGCTGCTGGCGATCAACTGAGCCATATCTTCATGAGTAAGAAAATTGTGAATCGTATAGGTGTCGTTGTTCTCTGTTTCACCTTCTTCCTGTGCGAGCATGATTAAAAAATGCACCAATCTTGTTTTTACATCTTTATTGAGCAGGTTGAGCAGGCGGTTTTGCAAACGGTGTAATTTTTGCCCTACCTGCTTACTGAAATGAAAAGCCAGCTCAGGTTTTTTCTTTAACAGCTTTTCAAAATCATCAATATTAAAAGCACAGAGCGAAACATCTGATTTATAAGCCTGTGCAAACTCGCCATTTAAATTGTTACGTTCCAGCGTAAATTGACCAAACACTTCTCCTTCTCTTATAATTTCTTTAATCACTTCTTTACCGTCATTATCAATATGACCGATCTTGATGGTGCCGCCTTTTAAGAAATAAAGCTTATTGTGATTATGGTTGTCAAAGTAAACATACTCACCTTTAGGTGCTTCAATAAAATGATGCACCAGGTTCAGCTCTTCATACTCCTCATCTGAAATATGGGCCCACAAATTGTAATTACGTATTAAGAAGAATTTTTGGTCGCCGCTCATAGTGAATAATTGTAATTACGTAGTAAGAGGAATTTCTGATCACCGCTCACAGCGTAATATTACACCTAAATTAATCAAATTTTTCGAGCAGTTTGAAATGTTGTTGAGATGTTTTAATAAAATCATATCCTTTTTTAAAACTCCAGTACGGATATCCGTTCCGATGATTGTATTTGCTGATTTCATAAAGAGCTTTCCAGTGCCTTAGAATTTCCCGGTAGGCATCCCATAGCTTCATGTTACAATCGTAAATATGGTTGGGCTCCGCACCGCAGCCATTGTACTCG
This sequence comes from Lacibacter sp. MH-610, assembly GCF_045780045.1. NCBI lineage: Bacteria > Pseudomonadati > Bacteroidota > Chitinophagia > Chitinophagales > Chitinophagaceae > Lacibacter > Lacibacter sp. MH-610. Next base: position 1,459,352 of record NZ_CP116002.1, on the reverse strand, counting down.
AGGATCAAAAAATTCTTTCCAGCTTTCAAATCCTCAAGGCTGGTGGTTTTAATATCATACCGTCCGTAATAAAAATGTTTGGAGTATAAGCTTAACTCATCAAATACCCGGCACAGGCGCTCATCTATTTCATGTTTGAGGTTTGTGAAGTGTGCTCCCCTGTTATGATTACCTGCATATGATAAATAAAAAATGTGATCTTTTTCAATAACCCGGTCAAACCGATGACCATGCCGGTGCAGCATTTCATCATACCGGTGTTTGGCCCTGGGATGGTTTTGAATGAGTTGTTCTAATGTTGAAGTTCCATCGCCCACCACATGCAACAACTCTTTTAAAATAAAGCCGCTTACGGTTCCTGTTTGTTGCGCCGGATGCCGGTAGTAAAACACACTTACTTCCACAGGCAGTTCAATCAAATCCTGTACAATGTACTCTACCGGAATACGTTCATGATATTTGCGTAATTGTTCTTCATTATCAATTTTCCGAAACAGAATCCCTTTCATGCCTATATCTGGCTTTACAATAAATGGATAGGCAAATCCGGCATCTGCAATTCGTTCCAGCACTTCATCAAAAGGCAGGTCATGCATAATATAAATGGTACGGGGAATGGTATGCGGCGGTAACTGGTCGTACATTTCCTTTTTACCCTCTCCTTCAAAACCGCCAAATGCAATGGTGGGATTGGAAGGTGTAAAAAACCAAACAGCTCGGCTCCGCAACATATAGCCAATCCAGAAAAAGCTCAATGGAAAATACAGTACGGCAAAAGGCCAGAGTTCCCAATTTGTCAATCGTTCAATAAATTTCTTAAGCATGTGGCTCAAAGATAAACGCTGCCTTAATAAGTGAGTTCAACAAACAGGTTTTTAGTTCATTTGCCATAGTTTTGGAACAAATTCTGAAACTATGCGAATTCCTTCAATGGCAGAAATTATGTCTACTGGCGAAACAATTGACGTACTGTTCTGGGTGGGTTGTGCCGGAAGCTTTGACCAACGGGCGCAAAAGATTACCAAGGCATTTGCCACCATACTGGAAAAAGCAGAAATTAAGTTTGCTATACTTGGAAAAGAAGAAATGTGCACCGGCGACCCGGCCCGACGTGCCGGTAATGAATTTCTGTTTCAGATGATGGCTTACAATAATATCCAGGTGCTAAATAACTATGGCATCAAAAAAATTGTAACCACCTGCCCGCATTGTTTTAACACCTTAAAAAATGAATACCCGGCCTTAGGAGGAAACTATGAAGTAATTCATCATACTACTTTATTACAACAACTCATTGATGAAGGAAAAGTAAAGATGAAAGAAAGTGGAAGTTTTAAAGGCAAAAAAATTACGTACCACGATAGTTGTTACCTCGGCCGCACCAATGATATTTATGAGGCACCCCGTAAAGTACTGGAAGCACTGGATGCTGAACTGGTGGAAATGAAACGCTGCCGCAGTAACGGTTTATGTTGCGGCGCCGGTGGTGCACAAATGTTTAAAGAAGAAGAAAAAGGAAGCACCCGTGTGAATTGGGAGCGAACCAATGAAGCCATCGCTACCGGTGCGGGCATTATTGCAGCGGCCTGCCCTTTTTGCAATACGATGATGACCGACGGCGTAAAAGTGGCTGAAAAAGAGGAAAGCATGCAAGTGCTGGATATTGCTGAAATTGTTGCGGCAAACATCAATTAGAATTTTGCAGAACGCTTCAACCAATCAATGAAAAAGTTATTAACCCGGTTTAACTGGCGCAATTTTATACAACGAACAGTCTTGTTTCTGTTGGTATTTATCATTATCCGGCTGATCATTGACTGGATTGAAGGAGATGTTTCCCTTTTACGTGTTCTCCGCTTAAGTCTTTTACGCTATGTAACTTTTGCACTTGTACTGGGTCTGCTTGATAGCGAAAACTGGCGCTCGTCAACACAAAAAGCAGAAAAAGAAAATCTGCCTCAATTCAGCTCAACTTCTCAGGCATTGTTACATTATGCAGGTGTTGCTTTCTTTATTTCACTGCTATGCGGAATCATCTTCCTGGTATTTTTTGCAATACAATGGTTGGTGAACTATTTATCCGGCAAGTCAACATCCTCTTTATTGCCCAATTGGCCCTTATACATTTTAGTGATTGTTGTGCTGGGTATTTCATTTGCAGGTTTTGAAGCATTTCGTAATTACAGGAACTCCCGTAAAGAAAAAAATAACATACCAAAGTAGCTGTGCCTTCTGTTCAATAGTTCATGGATTAATTTCCGCAACAATTTTCATCCCATTGCATCAAAGCATTCATATTTAGCTTGCAACTACACAGTTAACTATCTTTGCATGGTGCAAATACCTTTTTAGAGCATGAACCTGGAATATAAACATTTATTGCCCGCTGATTTTGCTCCTGAGTCCCGTGTGTGGATTTACCAAAGCAGCCGTCTTTTTACCATGAGTGAAGCCCTGCAGATTGAAGATTTACTTAATCACTTTGTGGCTAATTGGAAGAGTCATGGTACGCCGGTGAAAGGTTTCGGAACGCTTTTCTTCGGTCAATTCATTGTTTTGATGGCCGATGAACGTGCAACCGGGGTAAGCGGCTGCAGTACTGACAGCAGTGTGCGGCTGATCAAGGAAATAGAACAATTATATAAGGTATCCATGTTCGACCGCCAGAACCTGGCTTTCATCATAAAAGATAAAGTTCAGCTCCTGCCCCTGGGCCAATTGCAGTATGCTGTTGAGAACGGCTTTATTAACCCGGATACCATATATTATAATAATACAGTACTTACTAAAAAGGAACTGGAAAATAACTGGATGATCCCCATCAAAGACAGCTGGCTTGCCAAAAAGTTGAGCCCGGTGCTGCTAAAGCTTCCTGAAAACCATTCATCCTAATCACCGCTTTCGGGTATTACAGTTCATCTGCCCAAAAACACCATTCATGAAAGCATTTGCCCCGTTAATAAGCAGTGCTTTTCTGTTAACTTTTCATTGCGTCCTTCCATCCTGTTTTACCTCCTTTCGCCCCAAAAAGCAGTTTAGCTTTGTGTAACAGATGTAACAAAAATCACCTTGCTGCGTCTATTCATATGTAAGTTCTTTGATGATATGACAAATGCTCTGACAGGCTGAAATGTCAAAAACTTTACAATTTTCAAAATTTTTTGAAAATTTGTTTTTTGATAACACTACCTGTTGTATCTTTGCATCGCAAATCAAAAAAGGTGCCCTCAACACCTAATCTAAGACCTGGTTAATGAAACCCCGCCTTAGTCAGTTTACTTCGACTCAATCCCTGTTAAACTGCAAGAACTAGTAAAAGGGCATCCAAAAACAAACGATTCGAAACCAAAACAAAGGCTTGATGCCGGTAAAAATCAAAAATTACCACTCATCAAGTTATAGAGCCAAACAAGGTATTATGTATTGCAAAGTACCTGCTCTTGATAGTATCTTTGTTATGTCAATGAGATTAAAAGCCCCGAAAGGGACGATATAAAAAACTAAAAACATCAAAACGATGAGAACAAATTTGAAAGTGAACTCCGAAATGAACGGAACACTCAAAATGAAAAATAAGAACTTGGTTTCCAGCCTGTTAGCTGGTGTTGCCTTGATGCTTATGGCTACAGTTGGTATGAGTTTTACCACTGAAGATACCAGCCGTGCCGGTGACTCCGCCTTTAAAAACGGTCTGCGCAATAAAGAAGTTCTTACAAACATGAACAGCCGCATTGCTGCACTCAACCCCACTAAAAGTGAACTGGTGAAAAAGGCCGACAAGAATATGGACGCCAATTTCAGAACCGCTGAGCGTATGGCACATAAGATGGCTGTAGCTTTTGGAAAATCAATGAGCATGGAGCTGGAAAATGCTGACAATGCAATGAACGGTGTTTTTTACAGCAATACCTTATTTGCCAACTTCAGCAGCAATTTAGCTACTGAAATGGAATCAGCTGATGCCGGTATGGATGTGGCAATCAATGATGAACTGGAAATGAAGAACCTGGTTGTTGCATTTAAAAAGAACATGACTCCACAGTTGAGCGAAGCTGATGCTGCAATGGATGTAATGTTTTCTGCAAACAGCATCAAAAACATTTCACCAGAAGCTGCACGTGCTGCAGACAAGCAGATGGATGCCACTTTTGTAAATCTGCAGAGCTTAACAAAAGGTGCAGTACAGGCAGATCAACAATTGGATCAAATGATTAACCAATAACTTTTTTCTCATACATATACAGTTGGTTTAGGTTACGGGGCTGATTTTCATCAGCCCTTCATTTTTTTATAGCCTCCGTTGGAAATTTTTAGTTAAAGAACCGCAAAAAGGATGAACGGAATAAGCTAATTACGAATGCGATCGTAATTTCATTGCTCAAATTTTGTTTATGAAAAAAATAATCAACACATTTTTCCTTATCACCTGTTTTGCTACGGCCTTCAGCCAGGAAGTTTTAACGGAAGGCATTATTGAAATGCGAATGCGTATTACTCCACCGGAAAGTGATGCGCCACCCTCACCTGACGGAGGTGGTAATGTGATGCGTTTCGGAGATCTGGATATGAAATCCAGGATGTTTTTCAAAAACGGGAACATGAAGACGGAGAATGATATGGGCATGGGAAAAAACTACAGCTATTATCATGCTGATACAAAAACCACTACCACCCTCATGGAAATGATGGGCAAAAAAATGGGCTTTTACAGTAATGAAGAGGAGATGAAAAAACTGATGGCTGGTGCAGACTCTGGTAAAACCAAAATACAAGCCTACAAACCCGAAACATTTATTGAATACCTGAGCGATTCAAAAGTTATTGCCGGTTTTACCTGTTACAAAGCCGTAATACGTTATAAAAACTCTAAGGGTGAAGAAATACAACAACAACTCTGGTACACACCTGAATTTAAAATGGGAGAAGGCATGCGCATGAGCGGCATGATGCGTTCAGAAGTGCCCGGCATTAACAAACTGAAAGGTTTTCCCATGGAAATGGAAATGGTGCAGCGTAATGGAATGAAGATATTTTACGAGGTAACCAAGATTGATAAAAATGCCAAGATTGATGACAAAGTATTTGAAATACCAAAAGGTTACGATATCAAACCCCAAAGTGAAATGATGCGTGGCGGTAATGGAAATTTTCAATTCAGAGTTGGTGGTTAATTCATTAAATAACTCAGTTTGAAAGTTGCTCCCGAAGCAGCTTTTTTTATTCTATTTTTGCGGCTCAATATAAACTATGGGTATTCAGCAACAGATACAAACGGCAACGATTAACGCATTGGAACAATTGTATGGCAAAACGTTTACTGCTAAAGATTTCCAGATCAATAAAACCAAGCCCGAATTTGAGGGTGATTATACAATTGTACTGTTTAGCTTGCTCAAACCTATTGGCAAAAGCCCTGAACTGCTGGGTAATGAATTAGGCAACTATCTTTTAGAGCAAAACACTCATCTGTTTACATCATTCAACCTTATTAAAGGATTTCTCAATCTTGTGGTGGCCGATGTTTACTGGATAAGCGTACTCACTAAAAACCATAACGACATCTGTTTTGGTAAAGGCGATGTAAAGCACCAAAAAGTAATGGTAGAATATTCCAGCCCCAATACCAATAAGCCCCTGCATCTTGGTCACCTGCGAAATAATTTTCTTGGCTGGAGCATTGCCGAAATTTATAAAGCCAATGGCTATGATATCGCCAAAACCTGCATTGTAAACGACAGAGGCATTCATATCTGCAAGAGCATGATTGCATGGCAGTTGTTTGCTAACGGTGCTACCCCTGGCAGCACTAATACTAAAGGCGATCACTTTGTGGGAGACTACTATGTTAAGTTTAACGATGAATATAAGAAACAGGTTGATGCATTGATAGCAGGCGGTATGGATAAAGCAACTGCTGAAAAAGAAGCCCCCATCATGAAAGCAACGCAGCAGATGTTATTGGACTGGGAAGCAGGCAAACCCGAAGTAATAGAGTTGTGGAAAGAAATGAACAGTTGGGTTTATGCCGGCTTTGATACAACCTATCTGCGCATCGGATCTGATTTTGATAAAATGTATTATGAAAGCAATACCTACCTGCTGGGTAAAAAAACGGTAGAGGAAGGTTTACAGAAAAATGTATTTGTGCAAAAAGAAGATGGTAGTGTATGGATTGACTTAACTGCAGATGGATTGGATAAAAAAATAGTGCAAAGGAAAGATGGCACTTCCGTGTACATCACCCAGGATATCGGGTTGGCGCAGCAGAAATATGAAGAATTTAAAATGGATGAAAGTATTTATGTGATTGGTGATGAACAGAATTATCATATGAAAGTGCTGCAGCTCATTTGTAAAAAACTGGGATTGTCCTATGCAGATGGTATTTATCATTTAAGCTATGGTATGGTGGAATTACCTACCGGCAAAATGAAAAGCAGGGAAGGAACTGTAGTGGATGCAGATGATTTACTGGATGAAATGGAGCAGGTAGCCAAACAGAAAACAGAAGAACTGGGTAAAGTAAAAGATTTTACTGAGGAAGAATTAAAAGAACTCTATCAAACTCTCAGCCTGGGTGCGTTGAAATATTATTTGCTGCGTGTGGATCCTAAAAAGAAAATGATCTTTAACCCGGAAGAGTCTATCGACTTTCATGGACACACCGGACCTTTTATCCAGTACACCCATGCAAGAATCAAATCAATCTTAAGAAAAGAAAAAGCAACAGATACTACAACAGTTTCAGCAAACCTGCTTCCACTGGAAAAAGAGCTACTGATTGAGCTTGAAAATTACCCGGCAGTAATTGAACAGGCCTGTAAAGAACATGACCCGTCACATATTGCCAATTATGTATATCACCTGGCAAAAACATACAATTCATTTTACACAGAACATTCGGTAATGAATGCAGAATCAGCCGACAAAAAACAATTACGTTTATTGCTTTGCAGTTTCACCGCCAATGTTATTGCAGGCGCCATGCAGTTATTAGGTATTAAAGTACCGGAACGGATGTAATTGAAACTATAATCAAAAGTCTTGCTTACTCGTTATAAAACGATTTAGTTAAACGTCCAGCGAAGCCCAATTACCACACGACGTTTCATCATGGGTGCATAATTGTACGATGGATCAAATGTATATCCAAACGGATTTGCTACGGGATCATCCACCGTTTTGTCAAAAGGATCAAAGGGACGCATAATGGGATCTGTAGGTAAAAAGTTCAACAGGTTTTGAATACCAAACATACATTCTGCATTTGCTTTTATCTTTTTTGCAAATTGAAGGTTGAGTAATGAATATACCGGGGAATATTCAGGCCGGTAATCATTTGGAAGAATAGGCAAACGCATGGGCCCTTGTGTGCGACCGGTAAAGTCAATCGTTAAGCGCCATGGTTGAATGGTATACCCTATTCCATAGTTTGCTGTAAAAGAAGGAGCGAATACCTGCTGTTCCTTTTCTTTTTGTTCATTTACAGTATAAACGTTCATAAAGGTGGCTCCTACATTGATGCGTAACCCTTTTCCTGTATTGTAGTCCAGCGTAGCGGATATACCTTTTGAAACAGAATGCCCGCTCAGGTTATCATACACAATCCACTCAGGATTTACGAAATAATCAGCAACAATACGATTCGTGAAATAAGTATAAAACAAGTTGGCATCAATGGTAAGTAATCCGTTGCCTGCATGATAATGCGAAAGCCAGTTAATATTTGCATTCCAGCTACGCTCCGGCTTTAATTGATTTTTGATAATCACAGTTCTGGCTCCTGTAAGTGCTGCATGATCTTCTGTAAACAGGTTCACCACTCTGAATCCGTTTCCACCGGTTAAACGGATCGTTTGATTTTCCGCAGCTTGCAGTTTTAAGCTCACCCTCGGTGAAAAAACAGCACCATGTTGATTGGTATGTTCATAACGCATTCCGGCAAGTAAGGTCATCTGCTGCATCAGCTTCCACTCATCCTGTACAAACAAACCTACAGAACGGGTAACAGCAGGCAGATTGGTTCCATCAGGTTTTTGAGTAGCAGCAGTAGCATCATCATAACGGTTCATACGTAGCGGTACACCTAAGAGCAGCTCATGATTTTTGACTTGTTTATTCCACCGTACCTGTGCAAATGCCACATGTTGATTGGCAGAATAATAAGTTGTACCGTAATAAGAATTCTGGTGATGAAAGTTGTAAGAATAATCAGCCGTAATTTGTTCATTGCCTATCTTAAAACCATAAGTGCCTAACAGTTCCAGGCGATTGGTGTAAATGCTTTCACCATAAACTTCATTTCCACCCCTGTATTTTTTTTGCCATTGCAGTTGACCACCCCACCTGTCTTCATAAACATAGCGTGCAGCAATAGTAGCCGGCAGTTGATTGTTTCTTTGAAAACTCCATTTATTAAAAACTGAAATCCTGTTTTGAAGTGCCGCATCTGTAAAACCATCTCCATTTACATCCCATCGGTTTTGAAACATAAAATGATTCACTCCCCATAAAGCACTTGCTTTTTTGAACCGAAGATTGGCAGCAAAATCAGTATTCACTTCGCCATAGGAAGAAACAGTAGTACCGGCGTTGATTTCATTTTTTGTGGCCGGATCTTTCGTAATGATATTGATGACACCTGCCAATGCCTCACTTCCATATAAAGTTGACGCAGGCCCTTTCACTACTTCGATTCGCTTGATGATGGAATTGGGAATGCCCATAAAACCATAAACAGATGATAAAGAACTCACCACAGGCATCCCATCAATCAACACCATTGTATAAGGCCCTTCCAAACCATTGATCTGAATGGCACCTGTATTGCAAACATTACAGGTAAGTTGCGGCTGTACACCATTAATCATACTTAATGCATCAAACAGGTTGTTATTGGCAGTACGTTTAAAAAAGCGTGCAGGATAAGTTTCTACAGGTAAGGGACTGGAAGAGCGATGTATACTTTTAAGTGTACCACTCACCACTACTTCCTCCAGTTGTTTATCAACAGGAGCTAACGGTATTTCAAGAAAAGATTTTGTTATGGAAAAGCGGATCATTTCTGTTTTATAGCCGGTAGCTGAAACCCGGAGTTCCTGTAGACTATCATCCTGAAGTAACAATTCAAAAGCTCCCCTTCCATCTGTAGTTACATGTTTATGCCCTTTGGAAATGTGCAGGGTGGCAAAAGCCACAGGCTCTTCTGTGAAACGGTTAATCACTACACCACGTACCAACTGTTGTGCTGAAGCTACACAACAACTGAGCATCAATAAACATAAAAGTAAAACCTGTTTCATTTTTTAGACTTGTCTAAATTTTTATTTAGACAAATTTAGAAAATAATTCAGTAAAGCAAAATATTTTTACCAGCAGAATGAGTTACCGGGGGGATTCAACCGGGGAACGGAAACTGAATTGCAGCCACAGCGCAATCAAAATGGCAGCCACCGCCACCGGAACAAAAACATAAACAGAACCTGCATTCATCCATATAAAACCTGCAAGTGTGCTGGCGGTAAGGGCGGCAACACTTTGTAAGCCGGTATAAAACCCGATAGCAGAAGCATTTTCACCGGCCGGAACCAGTGTACTGATCCATGCTTTGGCTACACCTTCAGTAGCCGCTGCATACAATCCATAACATAAAAACAATAGTACAAAATGCAGATGTGAAGCTGCAAATGCAAAGCCGGCGTAGGTAGCTGCATATAAAACAAGCCCTGCGAGAAAAATCGTTTTCATCCCGAAACGGTCAGCAGCTTTACCAAGCGGAAATGCAGCCATAGCATAAACAAGGTTGTAAAAAATATACATACCGATTACTGCGGTATCACTTACACCAGCTTCTTTAATCCTGAGCAAAAGAAATACATCTGAGCTGTTAATGAGTGCAAACAATATCAAAGTAACCAGGAGCTTTTCATAAGAAGCCGGGGCTTTTTTCCAATAAGTAAATGTTTGATGAAATGGTGGGATTCTTTTTGCAGCCGCCGCTTTGTTTTGTTCTTTCAGCAGTACGGTAACGCCAACTGCCAGCATACCCGGTATAAAAGCAAGTATAAACAACAGTTGATAACTTCCGGGGTATAAGTACAAAAACAATAATGCAATGGCCGGGCCCAATACAGCACCTGTTGTATCCATCATACGGTGAAAACCAAACACACTTGCTTTGTTGTTATGATTGGAGGCAGCATTGAGCATAGCATCCCTTGGTGCTGTTCGTATGCCTTTACCGGTACGGTCTAAAAATCTTGATAAAAAAACCCACCACCATTGTGCCGTTACCGCCAGCATGGGTTTTGAAACAGCGCTGAGTAAATAGCCCCAACGTACAAAAGGCAATCGTTTACCCGAAGCATCGCTCCACCTGCCGAAATAACTTTTACTGAAACCGGCAATGGCTTCTGCAAAACCTTCCAGCACGCCAATTAAAAAAACGGAATACCCTACTGTTTTGAGATAAACGGGCATTACAGGATAGAGCATTTCGCTGGCCACATCAGTAAGTAAACTTACAAGTGAAATGAGCCAGATAGCCTTTGTAATACCATGCTTTTTGAACATCGTTTACAAAGCTAAGGTTTCTGTACTCCGTTATTTACAGCAGTTCTTTTTTTGAAATAAAGACAAGATGAAGAAAAGTAATCTGCGAATCACCACTATTTAATTGCATTTAAAAAATAATATTCAAGACTTAAAAACACTGAACGGTCTGCCATGCGGTGTGTTGTTCCTTTTAACTGAAAACGTGCCCCCATGTTGAGTCTTGCACGGCTGTTAAAAATCAACTGTAATGCAGGAGCAATATCCAGGAAGCCAACATCAAGATCTGTATTTTTTTGGCCAAGAAACTCACAATACAAATTCAGGTTTGTTTGAGAAATACTTTCATAACTGCGGGGAAACAGCAGGTAACCCATGGACAGGTTATATTGCACGGCTTCATCAGAAAAGCCTCTGAAAAATTCAATCTTGTTTGCTTTCTCCAATTGCCTTACATAACTAACGCCACCTGATACAGCAAATTTATTGACCAGTTGCGTGCCTACTACACCTATCTGAAGACCACTGTTGTCGCCATCAAGGTTCAGCTCCTGGTACACTAAAGGATTGTTACTCCACGCACCTTGTGCAAAAACCGCAGCACGAAAATGCCGGTGTGCCGCATCATTGCTGTAGAAACGGTATTTGGTATATAATCGGGCGCTTTCAAAACGCATGGCATCATCAAAAAACATATTAGAGAAACTAACACCGCCTGCCACCATTAAATTTTTAGTAATACCCGCCTGCAACTCTGGAGCCACCCGGTATTCCCGTTGATTATTGTGATACGAAACCATGCTTTTACTGCTAAGCTTGGCTACCAGCGCTTTGCCCGGAATATTTGAAGCAGGATTTGTAAACACATATAACTCCTGTGCACTTAGTGAAGTACAGGCAAATATTAAAAGGATGATTGAAGATAAACGAAGCATACAATAATATTCTGGCGCAGCCATGCACCGTTTAAATAGTCACATTAAATACACGTGCGGATGCATCTGCACCAAGACCTTTTCCTTGAGCACCTGCTTTTTCCGTTTTGAGCAATTCACTTTTGCTTAGTGAAGTATATTTCTTTGCTTCTTTCAGCGGAACAAAAAATTTATTGATGATCTGAAAACTCTTTTCACCATTTAATACCTGGTCTTTTACTGAAACAAAATGCAGCAGCTGTCCGCCTACCATTACCAACGCATCATTTTTAATGGCTACCTCTTTAAACTCAGCTGATACAACCAGCATACCCACCGAAAAACCGGCACTTTCTACTTTTTTACGGATCATATCAAAATCCACATCGGAACCATCTTTAAACTTTAAATCATAGCTGGTATTTTTCAGATCTACATCTACTGTTTCAATAAAGGGAATTGTCTTGAGCGACTTGGTAATTGAGTTGCTGCACATAGCACAGGTTAAACCCAATGCCTGTAAGCGGGCACTTTTAAATTGTGCATTAACGGATGTACTAAAAAACAAAAACACCAGAAAAATATATTTCATACCACACTATTTAATAGATAAAAAAATGAGTGAAGCGGAGCGTCCGCTTCACTCAAAAAATTATTTATGGCTGCAGGAGCCACCTTTACAACAATCTGCTTTTGCAGTAGCGCCATCTTTCTTGCAGCAGCCTTCGCCTTTCTCACACTTCATATCTGCACAGCAGCCGCCTTTTTCTGCACACTTACCGCTTGCACAACAATCACTTTTACCTTCAGTTTTTTTGCAGCAGTCTTTACCACCTTCACATTTTCCATCTTTCATACAGCAGGCATCTTTTGTACCCTTATCGCCTTTTGAATTTACATCAGCTGCTTTACGGTCGTACTTGCAGCATTCATGCAATCCATCATAAGCGGCTTCAGGCGCTGTATATTTTACATTGTCATAACCGGCATCAGCAATGCCTTTCTGAATTTTATCTTCATTTGTTTTAGAAGCTGCGTACTTTACGGTTAACAGTTTGGAGTTCATATCCCAGTTGGCATAAGATGCCCCGCTGTTTTTTGCAGCGCCTTCAATAGTGGTTTTACACATACCACAATTACCCCACACTTTAAAAGATGAAGTTTTTACACTTGCTTTTTGTGCATTGGCAACACCTGCCATTAAAAAGAAGCAGGCAAATAAAATTTGAAACGTTTTCATAAAATGTATTTTGGTTTTGAATTTTTAATGATCATTATGTTCCTTTGGTATAACCCGGAACCGATTTATACGATTCAAGATGTATACAAAGTTACTCAAATGAGTAACGCATATCAATGTTGTTTATTGAAGCAACAACGAACTGATTCTTAAATTCTGAAAACATTTACCGCCCGGTAAACTTTGTTGAGAACAAGAGGTGGCGGTTCAAAGTAAGTATTTTGTAATTCTTTAGAACAACCTTGTAAAGATTGCTGGAGAGAGATAATTGTCACGGGACTTGAAAAAGTAAATGGCGCCATCGATGCTGATTCCTTAAAACCCTGCTGCACATCAGTAAGTTTAATAAACTGAATCTCATCATTACAACAATGACTTTCAGATTGATTCATTCCACATTTGCCACAGGTTTCGTCATTATCATCGTTTTCATAGCCAAACGTAACAGAAGAAATTTTACCCATGCAATAATGGATGTTTACAGCCATACCACTGCTTACGGCAAGGTAAAACATCGCAATAAATGCTATCAATAACTTCTTCAGCATAATGACTACAAAGATAGAATGCAGATTCTCCGCAAACAAGTCACAAAACCTAAACTTAGTTAACAAAGCCCCAAAAGATGCCAAAACGTATAAAAAAGCCGGGCATCGGCTGGGAAGGAGTTACCAGGTTGTTATTAAAGAACCCAAAGGATGGCGAAACCTGCATACTGTTCAGGTTTTCAGCTCTAATGAACATATAAAAGCTCCGGATCCTGAAATGAAGAAAAGCAGCTATATCAGGCAAATTGCTGATAGTAGTATCATTTTGCAAATAAAACTGACCCAGAACAGGTGAATAACCATCTGCTTTAAACGGTGTGTGATAACGTAACTCGAGGCCTGTGCTCAGGTTTAAATTCTTAAACATTTTTCCTTCATATGCAAGTCGGTTACGGGTAAAGAGCAGGGGCAGGTTTACCGGCGCATTAGGAGTAGCCTGTTGTGCAAAAGCCTCAGCATACCAGTTCCAGCGTTTACTCAAACGGAATTTTTTCTGGGCAGATAATTGCAGCACATTAAAGAGTGTGCCTTCCTGCTCCGCTTGGGAAATGCTTTTAAAATAGATATAATTCCCGGCAAGGAAATATTTGGCACCTAAACTCAATTGCTTTTGCGGCAAATCATATTGAACACCGGCTACTGTAGTATTTTCTTTGTTGAAATCTGTGTTACCGATATTGAGTCGTTTAAAATTGCTGAGATCGTTATGTACAAAAGAAGGAGTTCGGTTTACATTGGTAAAACTAAGTGTAAGAAAGCCCAGTTTATTTCCAATGAGTCTTTGCAGTGAGGCACTTACCTGGTAATCGCCTGCATATTCTCCGGCTGAGAAAAAGGTGCCGGCCAGTTCCATATCCCACTTTTTATTTTTAGTGCGGTTACGGTATTCTCCTTTCAGATACAGATTATTAAAGTTGGTAGTGTTCACTCCAAAATCTGCACGCAGGTTCTGATAGCCTGCTGCAACCTTTAAGTACTGTTGTTGATTTTTGATATCAGGGAAAGAATACAAAGCCAGTTCATTATCCAGTATCTGCCAGAAATCTTTGATACCGAACTTTGAAGGAAGATCTGTTAACCCATACAGTTTACGGTAACCGGCAGTATCAACTTTTACATCATTATATTCAAACTGGTAGCGGTTGTATTGTAATGTGTGTTGAAAACGTAGTCTCGGAAAAAAGAGATACATCACATTGGAATCGGTAATTATAGAATCCTTTTTACCTACATCGTAATGCTGACGCAGCAGCCAATTGGTAACGTTGTAACGGTTACCGGTATTGACTGTATTGCCAAACAAAGCCTGTATACCAACTGCACCTCCGCCCAGGTTGGTAGGAATATTTAAACGATTACCGAAAGCCGGTAAACTGTCTAAGAACCGATTACTGCTGATACCGCCATTTTCACTGGCTGCTAACTTGCTGGCAGAAAGAATAAAGAAAGCCGTGTATCTTTTCTTTGGAGAGATATACCAACTGTTAAAAAGATAATTATTGTGGTTGTTCAATTGGTTTCTGAACACACCCGGTGCATTGATGAGATTGTATTTAAAAGCAAAGTTCCAGTTGTAGCGGATGTTTTGTGTATGAAATACGGTAATATTTTGCTCCGCTTTACTGCCCAGCACATATACTAATTGTGTATAAGGTCGTGTGGTATTGTAAAATTTTACTTCCGGAATTTTTTGTATGTACGCATCATATGCATGCATTCCATGATCCCATCCTGCCTGCAGGTTAGGCTGAAACAAGAGAGAACGGGAAGCACTTCCGGTATTCCCTAAAAAAACATGCGTCCATGGTAAATACCAGCGACGGCTGAAATCATTCACACTCGAGTCAAGAAAATAAAAACGGGCGGTATCTAAATAGCGGTAAGCAATGGTTGCAGAATCTTCCAATCCGGTACGGTGTATCAATGAATCCTTGAACGGACCTGAACTTCCACCACCAAATCCACCTCCCCTGCCACCAAGTGAACTGCCAAATCCGCTGGGCATATTCTGCAGCAGGTTACGTCCGCCGCCCGGGCCACCGGGGCGTTGTGCCACAACTGAAACAGTTGCAGCAATAAGAATCATTAAATAAAAAATGCGGATCATCTGAATCTGTACTTGCTTAAACTACTTGGTCGGTGAAGACACCGACCAAGTGAATGATGCTGTAAAAATAGTTGAATTCATTGTTGTGCTTCCAAACAGCTTCTTAAAGTTGCTGTACCAGATGTTTAACAATGGCCGTCATCTTTGGTTCCGCTGCCTGTGCTGCTTCCAGCACTTCTTCATGTGTAATCACATTTTCTTCTTCACGGATGCCCAAATCTGTAATCACACTCATGGCAAAAACAGGAATATCCATATGACGGGCCACAATTACTTCCGGCACGGTACTCATACCCACTGCATCAGCACCCAGCACATGAATCATTTTATATTCAGCCCTTGTTTCAAAAGTGGGGCCTGTTACACTCAGGTAAATTCCTTCTCTTACTACAATTTTTAAATCAGCAGCGATGGCTTTTGCTTTGCTGATGAGTTCTTTTTTGTACGGCTCACTCATATCAGGGAAACGGGTACCGAATTGAGGTTCGTTTTTACCAATGAGCGGATTGATGCTGAACTGGCTGATGTGATCAGTTATGATCATCAAATCACCCACATTAAAAGCAGGGTTCACACCACCGGCGGCATTACTTAAGATCAGGGTTTCAATACCCAGGTATTTCATCACACGGATAGGATATACTACATCTTCAATGCTATAACCCTCGTAATAATGAAAACGGCCGGCCATTACTACAACATTCTTATTGCCAAGCTTTCCGAAAACCAATTTGCCTTTATGTCCTTCAACGGTTGAAACGGGGAAATGCGGGATATCATTATAACTGATTTCCTTTTGCACCTGCAGTTCATCTGTAAAATGCCCGAGGCCACTGCCCAAAACCACACCTACCTGCGAGGGTTCATTATAATGACGGCGGATAAAATCAACCGTTTCTCCGATCTTTTTAAGAATATCACTCATAGTAAAGATTAAGGCGACAAATATAGTTGTTTTGAATTGCTGTGTAGCGCTCATTTGCCTGTTCGCCCTGCAGGTTCAACATAACAATTTAATGCCCCTGATAAAGATGCAGATCAAACAGAAAACAGCAATATTTTAACCGGAACATTGTAAAAGCATTGTCTTCCAAAACAGCATCTTCCCTATCTTCGCCGAAATTTTTTCCATATGAACCTCCACGAGTATCAAGCCAAGGAACTTTTAAAGAAATACAATGTGCCGGTACAGGAAGGTATTGCCTGCAGTACTGTACACGAAGCAGAAGAAGCTTACCGCCAGATTAAAGGACAAACTGGTAACAGTTTTGCTGTTATCAAAGCACAGATTCATGCCGGCGGCCGTGGTAAAGGAGCAATTAAAGAAACCGGTGTAAATGGCGTGAAGGTGGCAAAAAATATTGACCAGGTTACGGAGTTTGCCAAAGGCATTTTAGGAGGCACATTGGTAACCATCCAAACAGGCCCTGCCGGTAAAGTGGTTAACAAAATTCTGGTAGCACAGGATATGTACTACGATGGACCCAGTGAGCGCAAAGAATTTTATCTTTCTATTTTGCTGGATCGTACCAAAAAGCAAAATGTAATCATGTACAGTACCGAAGGCGGAATGAATATTGAAGATGTGGCACATGATACGCCTGAAAAAATATTTAAAGAATGGGTACATCCTGGTGGACCGCTGCAAGGTTTCCAGGCACGTAAAATTGCTTTCAATCTCGGCTTAAGCGGAGAAGCATTTAAAAACTGTGTGAAGTTTGTAACGAATCTATATAATGCATACGTAAGTTTAGATTGCGGTATGCTTGAAATTAATCCTTTGTTTAAAGCGGCTGATGATAAAATCATTGCTGTGGATTGTAAGATGAATATTGATGACAATGCATTGATGCGTCATCCTGATATTGCTAACATGCGTGATACATCAGAAGAAGATCCTACTGAAGTAGAAGCAGGCAATCATAATCTCAACTTTATTAAGTTAGATGGCAATGTGGGGTGCATGGTAAACGGCGCCGGCCTGGCCATGGCAACCATGGATATGATTCAGTTAAGTGGCGGGCAGCCTGCCAACTTCCTGGATGTGGGCGGTACAGCCAATGCACAAACAGTGGAAGCGGGTTTCAAAATCATTTTGAAAGATCCCAATGTAAAAGCAATCCTTATCAACATCTTTGGTGGTATTGTTCGTTGCGACCGTGTGGCTGCCGGAGTAATTGAAGCTTATAAGTCTATCGGCAATATTCCTGTTCCAATTATTGTTCGTTTACAGGGCACCAATGCAGAAGAAGCTAAAAAGCTGATTGATGAAAGCGGACTGAAAGTACAAAGTGCCATCCAGTTAAGCGAAGCAGCAGACCTCGTAAAGAAAGCAGTAGCTTAATACAAGTTTTGCAAATCATATTTAAAAAGTCTTCCGCAGGGAAGACTTTTTTATTTTCAAAACAATGACAATCTCTTTCAGACAATCATTCTTCCCTTTCAGTACAGTTTGTTTTGAGCGGTGTTCATACCCACACTAACTTGTTAGGATTAATAACAGATTTCTGTTTCGATTTCTTCACTAAAATAAAATAGTTATGAAGCAAATGTTCCTGGCACTGCTGTTCTTATCCCTTGGATTTGCTGCGTGCAAAAAAGAAAAAGACCCTCCGGCCCCACCGGCGCCTCTTAGTTTTAAAGCCGTGCTATCGGGTGCTAATGAAGTGCCTGCTAATACTTCTACCGCAACCGGTGAGGCCAATGCTAAATTTGACCAGCAAACAAAAGTGCTTACGGTTACCATTACTTATACAGGCCTGAGTGCTGCATTAACAGCCTGGCATGTTCATAAAGCTGCCGCAGGATCAAACGGTTCTGTCGTATTTAATTTCGGTACACCGCAGCCAAGTGGTTTTGTTTACACTTCAGCCGCATTAACTACTGACCAGGAAACTGATCTTACAAGTGGTTTGTATTATGTAAACCTGCACACTTCCAATTTCGGAGGAGGAGAGATCAGGGGACAGTTGATTAAACAATAGGATTTGTTGATCCGTTATACCGGGCTTCCTGTCTTACCTGCAGGGAGCCTTTTTTATACCTGCCATCAAAGGAATGCAACAGCACGTTTTTCTTTTTTTTAGTTTTGACGCATGTCTATCCACATCAGACCCATTGAACAAAAAGATAACGGGGCATTAGCCATCATCATCAGGGAATCATTAGCTGAGTTTGGTGCCAACAAACCCGGAACCGTTTACTACGACAGTACAACAGATGCTTTGTATGAACTTTTCAAAACACCCGGCAGTGTTTACTTTATTGCTGAAGAAAATGGTGCGTTACTCGGCGGAGGCGGTATTTTTCCAACGGATGGATTACCGAACAAAACCTGTGAACTGGTGAAAATGTATTTGCACAAAGATGCAAGAGGTAAAGGCCTTGGCCGTACACTCATTGAACATTGCCTGCAATGGGCCAAACAAAACGGCTATGAACAGGTGTACCTTGAAACTATGCCCGAACTAAAGCAAGCATTGAAAGTGTATGAGTTATTCGGGTTTGAATACCTGGATGGTCCTTTGGGTAACAGCGGCCATTTTGGTTGTGATCGCTGGATGCTGAAACAATTATAATATCTAACTTTTCTCATAGAAAAAGCCCCGCATTTTGCGGGGCTTTCTGTTTTATTTTTTAGGAGTATCCACCGGGCTTTTAATTACCGGCGTCTGCTCTGCCGATGGTTTGGCACCGGCGCCATATTGCTTGAGAATACTGTCAATCATCGTAATGTATTCTTTAGCTTTTTCATATTCGTAATTCTGTGAAGGACCGATTTCTTCATCCTGTAATGATTCATAATAAGCTACCTGCTGCTGGCAATCTTTCTTCACCTGCTCTAATACTTTCTTCGCCAGTTCTGCATCGCCGGCTTCAAAAGCAGCCATACCAAAGTAGATGCTCTTTTCATTATGATCATTACCATAACGGCTGGCCATAGCATAAGGCATATTTTTTTCTGAAATCATCTTATCAGCCCGCTGCAATACTTTCTTAGCTTCCTCTTTACGGCCCAGCATATTAAGGTTCATAGCAAGAATGGTATGTGCATTACGGATGCTGGTTAAATGCCTGCGGTTTTCTTCATCAAAATAAACTCCGTTTTTATCGGCGCTGCCGTATTTGAATTTATTATTGATTTTATCCAGCATCCAATCAACATTTACGGTATTGCCTACATTGGCCAATGGCACCAACCGCCATGTTAATCCATCCTGGCGGAGGAATTCATCAAAACCAAGACCTAATGGTTGTGTGAAATAAATAGGACGCTTCCATTTATTGGCAGCAATGATATTTAAAATAGCCAGGTCGTTTTTAAACAAATAACCTTTGGCAATTTCAAATTTCACCTGGTCTACAATATTGCTGTCTTTAGCTGAAACAGTTCCGTTGGCCCGTACAAGATTTTTATCAACCGGTACAAACACACGCTTTACAGGAAAGAAGTTCAGCAAATCACCTGCAGGCGTCCGATACATTTTGGAAGGATCATCGCTACCCACCTGGTCTTTCATTAAACTGAACAAATCATAGTAGCTGGTATCAGGAGTTTGTGAATAAGGAATATAGTATGCTACATTTCGCTTATCCCCCGCAATCTGTGATTCATTCCAGATTACATCAAACGGAGCGCTTTCATTTACTTTATAACGTAACTGGTTAATATACCAATCTGTTCCCAAAAGACTCGTGTTTACTACACGTACATCCGGACGAACTCCTTTTACTTCCTGTGCATACCATAATGGATACGTATCGTTATCACCCACTGTAAACACGATAGCATTAGGCGCACAACTTTCCAGGTAGTTAGTAGCAAGATCAGGAGCTAATGTTTTTTTACTGCGGTCATGATCATCCCACTCCTGCTGTGCCATCAATAAAGGAACAGCTACCATGCATAAACCCGCTGCTGCATAAGAAGAAACGGCCCCTTTCAAAAACTTATCAAACCATTCCTTTACCTGGTAAAATCCTAAACCAATCCAGATGGCAAATGCATAGAAGCTTCCCACATAAGCATAATCACGCTCACGTGGCTGCGGACCAGCCTGGTTCAGGTAAAGTACAATGGCCAAACCGGTGAAGAAGAACAGTAAGGTAGCCACCAACCAATCTTTTCGGTTTTTATAATACTGGAACGCAAAACCCAATACACCTAAAATAAAGGGCAGTGCAAATAATTTATTATGCGCCTGGTTGTTCTTTAAACTATCGGGCATTAATTCCTGCTTACCTAACCGGATATTATCAATGAAGTTGATACCGGTAATCCAGTTACCATTTCTTTTTTCACCCACACCCTGCACATCATTTTGCTTACCGCTGAAGTTCCACATAAAATAACGCCAGTACATGATGTTTACCTGGTAACCAAAGAAGAACTTGATATTATCAGCCATATCTGGATCACGCTCGTAGGAAATCTTCCCTGTTTGACGGTCCTGCACTTTTTGAATACCGAGGAAACTGGCATAGTAATCAGCATGCCCCTGGTCGTTACTGGCATCCCATACACGTGGGAAAATCATTGTTTGCTCAGCAGGATAAACGGCTTTACGTTTTTTACCAACTATTTCATATTTGTCACCCACACGTTGATATTGATCTCCAACTTCTTCATAATCCGCTTCAGCAGTAAACATTTGGCCTTTTAAAAGAGGAACATCACCATATTGTTCACGACTTAGATAACTCACCAATGCCATGGGGTTATTTACATCATTCATATCTACAGAAGGATCTGCATTAGAACGGATCATCGTAGTCATGTAAGTAGAATAACCAATCAACATGAAGGCAAAACTCCATAAACCCAAACGCAAAAAGCGTTTATGATTCGCATGGGCCCAGCGTAAACCAACCCATATAAGAATCGCCACTAAGAAAAAGAAAAAGATAAAGCCACTAAAGAACGGAAGACCAAAATCGTTTACAAACAAACGATCAAATAAACCGGCCCCGGAAATGCTCCATTGGATCACAGCTTTCTGTACCACACCTGTTATTACACAACCAATAATAAATGCAATGATTCCACCGCTCCAGGTAGGTTTGTAACGGCGGAAGTAATACACCATTACAATGGCGGGAATGGTTAAGAGGTTTAATAAGTGTACACCGATACTCAAACCCATCATGAAGAAGATGAGTACAATCCAGCGCTCAGCATGGGTACGTTTTAAATCATCATCACCGGCTTTTTCATCTTCATGATCCCACTTTAAGATCATCCAGAATACAACAGCTGTAAAGAAAGAACTCAATGCATACACCTCGCCTTCCACAGCGCTGAACCAGAATGAATCACTGAATGTGTATGCTAAAGAACCGATAACGCCGGCTGCCATTACATTAAACAAGGCATTACCGGTTAACTCGTCCTGTGCTTTATAAAACAAACGGCGGCTGAAATGTGTGATGGTCCAGAAAAGAAACATAATGGTAAAACCACTGGCCAATGCTGATAAGAGGTTAACACCTACTGCAGCATCATTGGGAGTAACCATAGAAAACAAGCGGCCCAGCAATATAAACAGCGGCGCTCCCGGCGGATGCGGTATCTGCAATTTATACGCACTTGAAATAAACTCACCGGTGTCCCACAAACTGCCTGTAGGCTCCATGGTTAAAATATAAACGCTGCAGGCAATAAGGCCTACAATCCAACCTGTAATGTTGTTAACCTTTTGAAAATTCATAGTTGAGAATTGGTTTTGATACCCTTTTTAAGGGGGCAGGCAAAAATAAGGAGATGCAGGTAGAAACGAAGGATTTGAAATGGTTTTAACAAGACGCAGTTATCCCGGAATTCACTTACTCAAAAAACACTCTGATGGTTTGGTAAAACAACCTGCTTTGTGTGTATTGGCTGATATTCTTTTCAGAAAAACCCTGGAGACCAAACAAACCCGCCGCATTTCCTTTGTTTACTGCAATTTCAAGATAACCGGCTGAGTTAAACAGGGCCAGCTTTTCTCCTTCAGGAACATCGGCATAGGTTTCACTGAGTTTATCAATCACTTCATCCCGTTTAAATGCAATTTTAAAACGGCGGCCTTTACGCTGTGCTTCAAAATCGTCACGGGTAATATTCACAATTACATTTTCAAAATGATCAATAAAGATGATTTGCCCTTCAATGGAATTGCCGGTGGTAAGTGGGCGAAGCGGGTTGCGTACCTGAATGGAAACAGATGCATCGCCTAACTGCGGCAGCGTTTTGCCGGTGGCAACAGCAGCAATAGCCCGACCCATCACTTCTGTACAATAAAGTGTATTGCGGTGATAGGATTTATCGAGCGGTAAGGCCACCACCTGTTCCGGTGTTTCTTCCAGTATCATTGTGATGAGTCCGTTATCTGCCAGACACAGGTATTGATCCCGGTGCTTTACCAGCAACATATGCTCCGGCGGGTATTGAAATAAATTCACCAATATGATATGAAAGGTACCGGCCGGAAATTGTTTGATGGTATTACGGATAACATAAGCCGCCTGGGAATCATTGAAGGGATGAAGTTCATGGGTAACATCCACCAACTGAAAGGAAGGATCCATTTTCATTAATACCCCTTTCACTGCAGCGGAAAGATAATCCTGCTTTCCAATATCTGAAGTAAGTGTTATGAGAGGCATGAATGGTTAATGATTATCAGGTAAAAATAGTAAATCAAAAAATCAAACTGCAAAGAACAGGTAAATGCAGCAACAAACAATTTCATTTAACCAACTCATTGTTCTTATAAAAGAATTTATGAGCCATTTTATCTGCAAAACCCGGAAAAAATTTGGAAAGAAAAATCGTTCGCCTGTCGTTGAATGTATACACAAGAGTTCGTTTGCGTTTGCCAATGGCTTCATAAGTAATAAGTGCACATTGTTCGGCCGTCATCAAGCCTGCTTCATCCAGCGTTGAATAGCCTTGAGAAGATCCATCTTTCTGCAGCGCTGCATTTCGGATATTGCTGGCCGTAAAGCCGGGGCAAACCCACATAACATGTGTACCGCTTTGCAACAACTCTGTACGTAAAGATTCCAGGAATCCCTGCATCGCAAACTTTGAAGCACTGTATCCGGTTCTGCCCGGTAAGCCACGATAACCGGCTACTGATGATACACCCACAATCGTTCCTTTGCGACTGACGATGGAATCAAGTGCATATTTGGTGCAATAGACCATTCCAAAAAAATTTATGCCCATCACTTTGCGGATAACAGAAGGATCTGCTTCTTTCAATTCTGCCCGCATTGAAATGCCGGCATTGTTGATGAGGATATCAATACCACCGAAATTTTCAATGGCATGTTGAATAAAACGTTTACAGTCATCTTCTTTACTCACATCACTCACTTCTGTATGAAGGGGTTTTCCTGAATAAAGAGTTTGCAGTTGATAGAGTTTATCATGATTGCGGGCACAGGTTGCAACTTTAGCACCACTGTTTAACGCTAATTCCACCAATGCTTTACCAATTCCATCGCTGCCACCTGTAATAACAACCACTTTATTCTTTAAAAATTCCATTTGTATTACTTGATTTGTAGCAAAAATAAGCGGTGCTGATGCATCAAAAGTTGAAAGATGTGGAAAGATGTGAAAACATTTTTTTTGAAAGTTTGGGAGCGATACTGAATTACCCTATTTTTGCACTCCCAAAAACGGAAACGTTTGGATGATTCCGTAGCTCAGTTGGTAGAGCACGACACTTTTAATGTTGGGGTCCTGGGTTCGAGTCCCAGCGGGATCACAAACCACGCAAATGCGTGGTTTTTTTATGTACATAACTTAACACCTGTAAGCTTTTGTGCCTTAAAAAAGCAAATAGGGCAGAACTATAACCGCATCGTGTTTTCCATAAACTTTTCCATTTTTCTGCTGTTACATCCTCCATACCTCTACAATCACAGTTCTGCTGCTTCTAAATCACTGACCAGTTCTTTTATGATTTGTTAATATACAGGTAAGCATTTTTACTTAGTTAATCATTACGGTTTCATGTTTATTTTGAAATTTAGTCCTTTACGGAAGGAACATGGCACTATAATGGTATAACTCTGCATAACCCTGTGAAAACACCGCTAAATTTTAAAACCATATCCTGTGATGAAAAAAATTGTACTCCTATGTACATGCATGGCTGTATGCATGTCTTTAGCGGTTAAAAGTCAAACAATCATCGGCCGTCAGATAGCCGAGCAATTTCCGATCAATGCCTGGGGCGGCACCACTTATGCCCTCACCTGGCTTCCTCAAACGTATAACAGCACAACGAGGGAGTATCCGCTCATCATCTTCCTTCATGGATCAGGTGAAGCCGGTACCGGTCTTGCAAACTTATCCCGTGTAAACAATACCGGGCTTCCGAACCGTATTGCCAATGGCTTTAATGCAGTGGCTGTAAATCCCCGCACCGGCGTACAGGACAGTTTTATTGTTGTGTCTCCTCAAGCTCCTACCTGGAGTTATAATTACACAGAGCTCAAACATATACTGCCGGCCATTTTAAACAAATACAGGGTTGACAGAAGACGTATTTACCTCACCGGTTTATCAGCCGGGGGCGGTGGTACCTTTTCAACCTTTGGAAGCAGGGATTCCCTGTTTATTAAAAACTTTGCGGCCATGGCTACTGCCAGCAGTGCCGGTACCAATGCCAGCAATGGTTATACAGCCGTTGAAGTGGAACAGGGATTGAAGTTCGGCTCACAGTATGGCGTTAAAATGTGGACGGTAGCCGGAGATGCTGATTACCTTTTAAGTACCGATATACGTTACCATGACAGTACGAATCTGCTCAATCCGGTACCACCTAACAAATTAACAGTATTGGCCGGAGTGGGTCACTCTGCATGGAACCAGATGTACAATCCTTCCTTCAGACCAACCATTAGCTACTATGGTAATAATGGTAACTGTACTAATGGATGTGCCGCCGGAGGTATACCCGTTGCACCTAACACTAATGGCTCTGCAGTAAGAGGAACCGGTGCTACACAAGATAGTTTGAACCTTTATGAATGGTTTCTTCTTTACGAACGAAATACAACCGATTTTTCGCCCAATGTGGGCGACTACCGTTCCGCTGCTCCCAAACCAACAGGAGGAAGATGGAATACAGCATCCAACTGGAGACGTTTTGATGGAGCAGCATGGGTTACCACCTCTGTTATTCCAAACAGTACCAACGGAGGAGTTATTACCATTGCAGGAACTGATAGTCTTGAAATTGATGCAGCCGTTACTGCCGACCAGGTGATTGTAAACAGCGGAGGGGTTTTAAGTGTACAATCAGCCAACCTCAGTTTAACTGACGGACCCGGAGCAGAACTGCTGATCAATGGTAAACTCGTTCTTTCCGATTTAAGAACAATAAGCGGTGCCGGTACAGCACAGATCAACGGCAGTTTTGATTGGTTCGGCGGCACTTTAGCAATACCAATAACCACTTCTGCAGCTGCTGTTACAAACGTGAGTGGCAATTTCAACAAAACATTATCAGCCAATTTCATCAACCAGGGAACTTTCAACTGGAGTTCTGGGCTCACGGCCGGTAATATCATTTTCAACAACGCTGTTTTTACCAATAGTGGTTTGTTAAATGAAACCTTTACATCTAACAGAGGAATTGCGCAAGGCAGTGGTACTAATGCTTTCATCAACAGCGGTACGTTTAAAAAACTTTCAGCCTTTACATTCCTCAACAATACGTTGCCTTTCACAAATGCCGGAATACTACAAGGTATTGGCGGATTTAATTTCTCCAGCGGCAGTCTTGTAAACACAGGAACAATTAAACCGGGTAATTCGCCGGGTGTACTTACCATTAATGATGCTGGTTTATCCGGCCAGACATCCACTATCAGAATTGAGATTTTTAATGGTTCAGGTGCCGGTACCGGTCACAACGTACTGGATCTTACAGGAAACATTACTTTAACCGGAAACCGTTTGAATATTACAGACAACTTCGGAGCGCCACAACAATCTTATACTATTCTTACAACTACCGGAACCATTACAGGCACATTTACTCAAACAACCTTACCTCCCGGCTATACCGTTTCATACACTTCCAATAGTGTTATTGCTACAAAGGGCTCCGGTACGCTTCCGGCACTTTGGGGAAGTTTTGATGCTAAGCTGGTACAAGGTGCTGTAAGACTCAACTGGAATACCTTACAGGAACAAAACACTTCTCACTTTGTAATTGAACATTCAACTGACGGAAGAAATTATACAGCCGCCGGTGAAGTGAAAGCGCAGGGCAACAGCAGCTCAACTGCATACTATGAGTTTTTACATACTACCCCGCCGGCTGCAAAAACAAATTACTACCGTTTACGGTTGGTGGATCTGGATGGAAAAGAAAATGTATCGCAGATAAGAGCCGTTAAACAGGTTGTGGACAATGAAATGGTACAGTTAATTTCAACCGTTTCAACCGGTGATGTACAACTGATTGTATTTGCCAATCAAACACAGATTAAAGTAATGGATATGGCCGGCAGAACACATCTTTTAAAAACGTTGAACACAGGATTTCAAACCCTGTCAACATCTAACCTGCCGGGCGGTCTTTACAAACTCATTGCATGGAAAGATAACCAGGCCATACAAACTATCAGTTTTATCAAACGATAACTCAGGAAACATTCATCTTTAAAATCGAAGGGCTGCCTGTATAGGGCAGCCCTTTACTATTTTATAAACTAATAATGTAATAACTGTTACTATAGAATACTTCTAAACAACAGCAACATCAGCATGATTACTTATTAACTGTTCTCCTCCGTCACAAACTTCTCCTTCATCTTTTCCAGCAGTCTTGTTTCAATCATCTTTACCGCCAGAAGAATCATATTTTTAAAGGCAGTAGCTGTGGAAATTCCATGCCCTACAATCACGGGCTTGTCAACTCCCAAAATGGGTGTGCCGCCATAGGTTTCATAATTCAGCCTTTTGAAATAATCATCCTCATCTATATGCCTTGTTTTGGCAATATCAAAAATACTTTCGCCCAGTTTCAGAATCACATTGCCCGTAAATCCATCACACACCATTACATCCGCTTTACCTGTAAGCAGTTCCCTTCCTTCAATATTTCCAATGAAGTTGATGTTTTCGTTTTCCTTGAGCAGTTTGTAAGCCGCTTGAGAGAGCAAATTGCCTTTCCCTTCCTCTTCCCCAATGTTCACCAACCCAACGGTTGGATTTTCAATATCCAGAATATTCTGTGCATAGATGCTGCCCAGGATGGCATTCTGCAACAGATTTTCAGGTTTACAATCTGCCTGCAATCCCACATCCAGCAACAAACCATAACCGCCCTGCACTTTGGGAATCACCGTTGAAATGGTAGGACGAATCACACCTTCAATGGCTTTAATCGTGTAAAACACACCCACCATCATCACCCCTGTATTACCGGCGCTGATGAAAGCATCAATCTTACCATCGGCCAGCAGTTGAAAACCTACGCTCATGGAAGAGTTGGGTTTTTCACGCAGGGCACGTGTGGGCGGCTCCTGCATACCAATCACTTCAGGCGCATGAATAAATTTAACAGCAGGGGGAATGTTTACGTAATGTTTCCGGAGGATGGCTTCGTCACCAATCAGGTGCAACTCTATTCCGTAAGGAGGTTCTTTTAAAAACAAATCTACGCCCAACAGCGGCTGCTGAGGGGCGTAGTCGCCACCCATCATGTCAATACCAATGACCATGCAGGCAAATTAAGTATAAAAGCGTTACGCTTTGGCAGGAGCTTTTTCAGCTACTAACTTTCCTTTGTAGTACAGTTTGCCTTCGCTCACATGTGCACGATGACGAACATGCATATCACCTGTAGCAGTGTCTTTACTCAAAGTAACAGTTTCTGCTTTGTAGTGTGTACGGCGCTTGGCACTGCGTTGCTGCGAATGTCTGCGTTTAGGATTAGGCATATCTTTAAATTTTACTCGTTTCTGAATTTATCTAAATCTTTCCAGATCTGTTTGTTTTCTGGCTGCTGCGGATTCATGTTTTGCAATTTTGCCAGCACTTCTTTATTGCAGAAGGGGCCGCCTATTTCGCTTTCCTTACACATCTTGTGCATGGGAATGCTCAGGCTCACAAATTCATAAATCCAGTTTTTAACATGCAGGTGGCTCTCGGTACGACTGATATAAAACACATCCGGGCTCTCTTCCTCTTCATTCATCTTCTCAGGCTCATCCGTCATCTTCACCAGCATTTCAAATTCGTCCCACAGTTCCAGCGGCAGATCGTTACCACAACGGTCGCAACCTACTTCTACCGTACCTCCCACTTCAAACTTCAGCATCATAAACCCGGTGTTTTTTTCCAGCACCAGTTTTACGTTTGCCTTGCAGTTATGGAAGTCCTGCGGTCCAAATTCTTCAAAAAACTTATCATCCGGCTCGTAAAAGAACTCGTGCAGACCGGGCTTCAACCCCACAAACGCTATTTCATATTCACGCCGGCTTGCCATATACCCTTTTTAAAAGAGTTTGCAAAGGTAGCCGAAAAACCCATTCAGGCCAAAGTATTGGCAAAGATATTTAGGAGCAGGAGCGTCTTTTCCCTGATGGGGCTTTGGATTCCCGCCCTACGCTGCAATGGCTCCCGCAAACCATGGGCGGGGCCATTTCCGCTGCGGTCGGGGCTAGGCTCAGCCGGGGAATATTGATTGATCAGAAAAAACGAAGCATTATGAGTTATTCTTAATCTATTTAATCAGGGACTGACCAATAAACATCCGCAACCTGCTACCACCTACCCATAACTCACCTATTCCTTAATTTTGAGGTATGTCCTTTCGAAAAGCAATCCGCATATCAGTACTTGTTACCCTTTTGTTGCTGGCGCTTTTTATCTATTTCATATCGGGCTATCCCGGCTGGGTGGAGGCCAATTATTCCACGGGTTTCTTTCCAAAGCTGGCTGCGGTGTTGCGGTTAATGCTGGGTAAGTTACCCATCAGCCTGGGCGATCTTATTTATTCGGTAGTAGTGGTGTCGGTGGTTTGGAACATCAGCCAATTTATTGTACGGTTATTTCATCCAAAAGACAGTTGGGGTAAGAAACTCTCTCCTTTGCTTACTGCCGGTTTGATTCTCTTGTTTGTGTATGTGTATTTCTATTTGTTCTGGGGATTGAATTATTACCGTAAAGGAATAGAACACCAGTTGGGTTTGCAAAACGGAGCTTTCAAAAAAGAAGAACTCATTTCATTAAATCAATACCTGGTAGAGCAGGTGAACCATCGCAAAGAGATTTGTCTGCAAAAGAAAGATACAGTGATGAACACAGGCAGAATGTTTCAGGCCGCACAGGAGGGTTATAAAGAATTGGAAAAACAATATTCCTTTCTGCGTTACAGAAATAAAAGTATCAAAGCATCCTTATTTGGTAAGTTGGGTAACTATGTAGGCTTCCAGGGTTATTACAATCCATTTACCGGTGAAGCGCAAATCAATACCCGCATTCCCAATTTTGTACAGCCTTTTGTAACCTGTCATGAAATGGCGCACCAGATTGGATATGCGAGTGAAAGTGAAGCCAACTTTGTAGGATTTTTAGCTGCCACCCATTCGCCGGATACACTCATGCAATACTCTGCCTACTTAGATATATTTCTCTATTCTATCGGCAACTTAAGAGCAGTGGATTCTGTTGCTTCCAAAGCTATTGCCAAACAGTTGAATGAAGGTGTGAAGCGTGACATCAGAACCGAGCGGGAGTTTGCACTTAAGCACCGCACCTTTTTACAAAACTGGACGGATGCGTTTTATGATTTTTACTTACGTCAAAACTCTCAGCGAAAAGGAATAGCCAGTTATAATGAAGTAACGGGGTGGTTAATAGCTTATCGAAAAAAGCAATGACTTAGAATTTATTCTTCCACATCATACTCTCCACCGGCTTGTTCGGCTGACCGCTGTACTTGGCATTGGCTTTTTGATTGTACTTCACTTCAATCTCCCCTTCCACAGGAAAATAAATAAGCTGACCAATGGGCATACCTTTGTACACTTTTACAGGTTGCTTTACAGAAATTTCCAATGTCCAGTTGCCGCAGAAACCCACATCACCTTTACCTGCTGTAGCATGAATGTCGATACCTAATCGTCCTGTTGATGATTTACCTTCAAGGAATGGAACATGTGCATGTGTTTCTGTGTATTCCTGTGTAACACCGAGATAAAAAATATGCGGATACAATACAAAACCTTCATCAGGAATTTCAAAGGTTTCAATGTGATTGTGTTTTTTAGCATCAATCAAATGTTCAGTGTATGTGGCGAGTGTGCTGCCGAGATGTACATCATAAGAATTACTGCCAAGGCAAGAACGGTCATAGGGTTCAATCTTAATAGTGCCTTTCTCCATCTCCTCTAAAATTCTTTTATCTGATAAAATCATATGCTTGGTTTAGTTTTGTAAAGTCAATCTAAAATCTGCAATCTAAAATCTTAAATTGGATTTTGCCGTTCGTTTATCAACATACTATCAACAGCAACACCAGGCTTGGTCTTTGGCACATTGAAGAGCCTGAAGAATTCTTTCTTGCCAAAGTACCGTTGAAACGTGATGTAAGTCATCCGCACAAGCGGTTGCAGCATTTGGCAGGTCGTTATTTATTACCCACCTTGTTTGAAGATTTTCCGCTGGAAGAAATTTTGATTGCTGATACCCGCAAACCTTTTCTGCCGGATGAGCAATATCACTTTTCCATTTCACATTGCGGCAACTATGCAGCAGCTATTGCAAGTGCTCAGCAAAGAGTGGGTATTGATATTGAACAGCCCACTGAAAAAATTTTCCGAATCATCCATAAATTTTTAAATGAGAATGAAAAGCAGTTGCTCAACCAACCCATGAGCAGCAGCCAGCTTTTACAAACTGCTACTTTACTATGGAGTGCTAAAGAAGCCATGTTTAAATGGTATGGCGCCGGCGGGGTGGATTTTAAACAACACCTCCTTATTCAGCAACTGGATGGAACTGATGAAGAAGGAACATTACAATGCAGTTTTGAAAAAGAAAAACCGGTATCTCTCAATGTAAAATACCGGTTTCTTGAAAATATTATAATGAGCTGGACAGTGAGTTAAATCCTTATTTCCTGTTAGGAAGTGTATAGCCAACAGACAATCCACCAAAAGGAAAAAACACAAACCCATCCCCGATAAGCGGCCCTATGTATATCCGTCCGTTAAAACTATTACTTGGTTTTGTAAAACGGTAACCGAAGTGGGGGTGAAAAAAGAAAGTTGATTCTTGATCTCCAAAAGTAGAACTTGCCGTAGAGAGATAAGTGTATGTCAAGCCCATTTCAAAATGATGAGGCCCTTCTCCTTTTCCAAACAGATAGTTAATTCCAACCGGGATTGTAATAATGCCATCAGCTTCCCCTCCTGAAGCAGCACCAAAAAATCCAAATCCTGCTCTGAAACCTAACCCTTTATGGCCTTTAAACCTTGAATCAAAATTCGCAGAAAACACAAGTCCGCTTCCTCCTAATTCACCATAAATGGCTTTTGAAGCAGGCATTGAATTGGCTGACTTATCAGATTGAGCTTTTAATGCATTGGACATAATGCAAAAACCGAGAAGAAGAAAAGCTACTTTGTTCATAAAATAAATTTTAGACAATATAAATAAAAAAGATTGATCCATACAAGGACTAATATAAATTCACTTCCCGTTCCAGTTCCACACCAAACTTTTCCTCTACACTCTTTACAATCGCTTCACTCAGTTCCAGCACATCAATTCCCTTGGCAGTTCCATAATTCACCAATACCAATGCCTGCTTTGCATGACAACCTGCATCCCCTTTCCGGTAACCTTTCCATCCGCATTGTTCAATTAACCAACCGGCAGCGAGTTTTACTGTTCCATCTGTATTGGCATATCCTACCAGTAACGGGTATTGAGCTTTAAGTGCATCATAACGTTGCTTTGAAACGGTTGGATTTTTAAAAAAACTTCCTGCATTACCAATGAACTTTGGATCAGGCAGTTTGGAAGAACGGATTTTTATAACGGCGTTGGATACAGCTTTTATACTCAACTCTTTTATACCCATCGCTTCCAGTTCTTCACGGATAGCACCATAGCTGATATTAAAAACAGGTTGTTTACGAAGCTTGTAAGTAACATTTAAAATAACAAACTGATTCCTGTACGTACGTTTAAACACACTTTCACGGTAGCCAAAGGCGCAATCTTTATTGGAGAAAATAATTTTGGCTTCATCGTGCATATGATAAGCTTCCAGTTCTTCCATCACCTCTTTAATTTCAACACCATAAGCACCGATATTCTGCATAGGGCTGGCACCAACATTACCCGGAATCAAACTTAAGTTTTCTACACCTGCCCAATTCCGTTCAATACAATACAACACAAAGGCATGCCAGTTCACCCCAGCGCCGGCACGTACATACACAAAAGCATCATCTTCTTTGATTAATTCAATTCCCTTGATTTCATTTTTCAATATCCATCCATCTACATCTTTTGTAAACAGGATATTGCTGCCGCCACCCAAAACAAGTCGTTGGTCCTGCGCAGAAGCATGCAACAACTCTTGTAATTCCGCTTCAGTTTGAAATGCAGCAAACCGCCTTGCCGTTACATCAATACCAAAGCTGTTAAATTGCCGGAGTGAAATATTTTGCTCAACTTGCATGCTGCTGCAATGTAATAAATTATGAAGCAACAAACCGCCGTTGTCATCGGCGCCACCGGATTAACTGGATCACATCTTGTGCAACAGTTATTAGCTGATGATGCATTCAATGCCGTACGTATTCTTGTACGGAAACCTGTTGCCTTGCAACATCCAAAGCTGCAGGTTGAACTCGTAGACTTTAATAACTATGAAGACTATAAAATAAAACTGGGCAGCGGCGATTGTATTTTTTGCTGCATCGGCACAACCAATTCGCAGGTTAAAGGCGATGAAATCGCTTACCGTAAAATTGACTTTGATATACCGGTGAATGCGGCACGTTTTGGAAAAGAAGCAGGCTTTCAACAGTTTGCCATTATTACTGCCGCTACAGCTAACAGTAAGTCCCGTATTTTTTATAACCGTTTAAAAGGAGAAGTGGAAGAAGTAATTGCAACCTTTCAATACCAAAGCTTTCACATTTTCCGGCCTTCGTTTATTATGGGTAAACGAACAGAACAAAGGCTTGGTGAAAAAATATTCAGAGTCATTTTTCAAACGATTGCCAAACTGCTTCCCGCTGCATGGCGACCGATTGATGCTGCAACAATAGCAACGGCAATGATCAACTCAACTAAAAAAGGCCGGCCGGGCATGAACCTGTATTATTACAAGGAAATGCTGCGGAAATGAGCAATTTCACGATTTGTTCCTTAGCTTTACACAAATTCCGATCATGAACTTATTTGTAGCCGGTTTACCCTATGATGTAGATGATGCTGAACTCGAAGAAATTTTCGAAAAGTTCGGCAAAGTACTCTCCGCAAAAATTTCCATTGACAGAAATACAGGCAAGAGCCGTGGATTTGGTTTTGTAACCATGGAAAAAGAAGAAGATGGCAATGATGCTATTGAGTTACTCAATGACATTCAGTTAGGCCGCAGCAAAAAACCGTTGGTGGTTAAAAAAGCTGAAGACAAACCACAAGGTGGCGGAGGAGGATACTCCGGCGGTGGTGGTGGTGGATATCGTGGAGGTGGTGGAGGTTACTCCGGTGGCGGAGGCGGTGGCTACCGTGGTGGCAGTAGCGGAGGCGGTTATCGTGGTGGTGGTAGCAGTGGTGGAGGATACAACAAAGGTGGAGGTGGATATAAACCCAGAAATTATGAATAAGAAAAGTCCCGCTGTAATGGCGGGATTTTTTTTGCATAAAGATGTAATAAGTCTAACTAAACGAAAGCAATCAAAACGATTTTTGAATAAGAGCATCCACAGCTATTCCAATCTGCTTTGAAAAGTTACACGAGCCTTCAAAAGTGAGATGAGTGCCGTCAGAAAAATCAGTTGCTGTTAAATTAAAAACTTCATCTTTTAAGACCGTTATCTTATTTTGATTTTGTAAGGTTGACAGGATCGTTTTTACTTCAGTATGCCCTACTGACTTTCCCTCATTATAAAGATGCGGGTACGGAACCAGGATGAGTTGAATATTATTGCTTGTACAGGCATTGACTATTTCATAAAAAGCCCGGAGTTGCTTTCATTTACCACCGGTTGTGTCTGTACTTCTGATGCAGCAAATGTTAATACCTTTTTTGAATCGAGACGATTGCTGTAAAACCCATTGTATTGATAAGTTCCGGGTAGTTGAAACATAGCAGTGCCCCTGTAAGCACTGAGTATTCCAAAGCGGCTGTACTCATCCATCAACACATACCTGTAAAGCGGAATATACTTTACTCTTTCATAAGGAATAGCATTTGCTTTAAAGAAAGCTGCCATATCCCGATCATTCATATAATCATACATGGGTAATTTATTGTTCGGCTCATCATCTCCATAAAATGTATGAGGACTATAACCAAGTATAATACACCGTGGCGATGCATGATTTTGAAGGTACTCCCTCACCAGGAATTCCTGTGTAATAAATCCTGTGGCAGCATAACCGAGATTAACAGAACGTAATCCTGTAAGTGAATCAATATAAAAAGGATTTACACCGAACTTAAAAATACTGTTGCCAATAATCAACGTATTAAAATCAGATTTCTTTTTTCCAAACACTTCATCTAATGTGTAATAGGTATGTTCATAAAGAATTCGGTAGCCCCGCCTCCCCAGTATATTTAAAACTGAAAGACAAACCATAAGGCAACCTGTAATACATATCAATCGTACACCTGCTTTCATTAAAACTGAAAATAAATAAAACTCTGTTTATAAAACACTCCTGTAAATACTATCAAACTCACTGTTACAATAAAAAAGAAAATATCTGTTACCGGTTTTTGCTGTAAGATCAAAAGACCGGGATCCGTTTTTTTCTCTACCCATACCATCAACAATATAACTGCAAAAATGTAAAACAGGTTCATGGTACCGAATGCAAAGCGTTGAAAATTTCCACCCAGATCAAGACTTCCTGAAAAATGAATAAGCTTGTTAAATACGGCTGCTGCCTGATCAAGGTTTTGAGCCCTGAAAAAAACAAAAGTTGCCGTAACAAAACAACAAGTGAAAAATACATTCATCAACGGAAATATTGTAAGAGCCCTGTGCAGACCTTTGAAATAGTTTTTAACAATAAGGTATAAGATAATAAGCAATCCATTGGAAACGCCCCACAATATGTAATTAAACCCTGCTCCATGCCATACACCGCTCAGAAAAAAAACCACGAGTATAACTGCAGCATGTTTGATAAATAGTAACTGCCTGTTGCCACCCAGCGGAATATATACGTAGTTTTTAAACCAGTCAGATAAGGTTACATGCCACCGGCGCCAGAATTCTTTTATATTAGAAGCAAAGAAGGGTCGTTGAAAATTATAAGAGAGTTTGATATTCAAACAACGGGAAAGCCCTACTGCCATATCACTATAACCGCTGAAATCACAATAGATCTGAATGGTAAAAAAAACAACTCCCAGCAATACCTGCCATGAATTATATTGTGCGGGAGCATCAAATACACCTGCTACATAAAACGAAATCCTGTCTGCAATGACTGCTTTTTTAAATAAGCCCCAGCAAACCAAACGTAAACCACTTAAAACATTATCCCAATTAAAAAATCTTTTTTGAGTAAACTGGTGCAACAGATTTTGTGGCGGCTCAATAGGCCCGGCTACCAATTGCGGAAAGTACATTACATAAAGAGCAAAGATTGAAAACCTTTTCTCTGCAGGGTACCTGCCATGATAAACTTCCAATACATAACTGAGCGATTGAAACGTGTGAAAACTAAGCCCCACCGGAAGAATCAGGTGAGTGAGCACCCAGTTTGTATCAAAAAGGCTATTAATTTCCGTTACAGCAAAATTGTAATATTTAAAGAAAAAAAGGATACCGAGATTGCTGCAGATACTCAACACCAAATACAATCTTCGCCGTTGCGGCTGCTGCTCCATCCACCGGGCAGAGAAAAAATCAATTAAAATAACTGCCAGCAACACCAATAAATAAACAGGAATAAAATAGCTGTAAAAAACACAACTGGCTAACAACAGGAACAGAACCACAAACCTTACCGGGATGGTATAGTATAAGGTAAAAACAACAACGAAGAATATGAAGAATTCAAACGTATTAAAGAGCATGCAGTAAGATTGTCTGCACAATAATACTGCTTTTAAGGTTTTGAGTTTATAAACTATACTTCAATTATAAAAACCGCAATCCCCTTTATGAATGAATGTTTTAAAACTCTGCAACAAAACCAATACTGGGTAACCTGGATCCGCTGCTGTTTGGCAGTATGGCAGGAATAGCAAACTGGCGATTATTAGGCGCTCCCGGATTACCGAACACACCCGGGTTATAAGGCTGACCATTGGCAGTAGCAATACTTCCATTAGCAGTACGTTGCAATGTAAAACCCGGAGCTGTTGGATTTTGTGAGTTGAAGAAATTCTGTATATCTAAAAACAGATCGAGGCTCCATTTTTTAAAATTCCATTTTTTATCAAGACGCACATCCATAGCATTAAAGCCGGTTAGTCTTTCTGAATTTACTCTTGCATAATCAAGCACCGCTGCATTCGTAAACGGATAGTTTTCTAAGCTTTCAAAGGTATTGTAAGGTGTAAAGGGTGCCCCTGCCTGGTAACGGTAACGAATGCCCAATTCCCAATTACGTTTAAATTTATAGCCTCCTGTAAATGATACAAGATGACGGTTATCCCATGCAGATGCTATGTATTTATTTCTATCGAATCCTGTAAACAGACTGTAATAAAAAGTATAAGCAAGAATACCGTAAAAGTTTTTGGTTAACCGTTCCTGGTACATAAATTCAAAACCATAGGTCTTACCTCTTCCATTACTACTCACACGTTCATTACCCAGTACGCCAAAATCACCGCCAAGATTAGCAAGTGATATTCCTTTGTCAATAGAAACAGGATAGTTATCATACCACTTATAAAAACCTTCCAGTGTAATTCGGGTTGATGATTTGGGATTGAATTCAAACCCGGCTACTAAATGATCACTCTTGATATATTCTACATTTTCATTAGCCAATACACCATTGAACCGGAAGCCAAGAATGGTGTAAGGCGCAATTTTATAATACCTGCCTGCCGATGCATTGATGTTGAACTTTGGTGCCACACGATAACTTGCTGAAATACGTGGCGACAACGTACGGCCAATCTCATTACCATTGGTGGTGAAAGTATTTCCATCCACTCTTAAACCTGCTGAAAGTAATAGCCTGTTTTCAAAAAAACGTTTGCTGCCGTTTACAAACAAACCATAACGGAAGAAATTAATATCCGTAAAATAATCAGCTACATATCCCGGGCGACGTTGAAAGGTAGAATTGTTATACCGAGCATAAATGCCCACCAATCCTGTACTCAGTTGCCAGCCATTGGCATTATAATTTACTTCATAACGCAGACGTGTTTCATCCTCCGTTGATTTGTAACCAAGGATGCGTTCCTTTTCATCCGGCTTTTCATTGTTTTGAAATTGATCAGCTGTGTTGACCAAGCGATTATTACTTACTGATAGCAATGTAAATCCGTTGTTGATGGTATGTCGCCATGAAACACCGATGGTATTCGTTCGTTGTGTGTTCAATGGAATTTGTTCAAGAATAGCTATCTGCTCAAGCGTAGGATTATCAGGACGTTTGAATGTGAAATTATCAATGGAGCCAATACCTATAAAATTGAGTTCGTTTTTGTTGTTGATCTTGTGGGTTATTTTATATTGATAATCCCAATAATCAGGAAGAAAAGGCAATTCAATTAGCTGAAATAATAATTGAAGGTAGGAACGACGTACGGATGCCAAAAATGTTGTTTTTCCATTTTTCTTTCCCAGCGGTCCTTCTGTGGTTAATGCCGCTTCGCTGGCACTCAAACGAAAGTTTCCCTGAAATTTTTCCGGGTTACCGGTACGTTGTTTGAACTGCAACACACCCGAAAGCGGGTTATCATACTTTGCCGGAAATGCAGATGTATGCAGGGTAACATCCTGAATAAATGAAACATTGAGCAAACCTACAGGGCCACCTGCAGCTCCCTGTGTAGCAAAGTGATTAATAGTGGGAATTTCAATTCCGTCCAGGAAATAAGTATTCTCATTGGGTGCACCACCCCGAATGATAATATCATTTCTAAATCCAACCGAACCGGAAACACCCGGCAATGACTGCACTACTTTTGCCACATCAAAATTAGCACCGGGGTATTTTGCAATTTCTGTGATGCCAAGCGTTTGAACAGAGTTGACCACACCCACGGGTTTAATAAACTTCGGCTGCACTACCACCCCGCTCAACTCTTTGTATTCCGGCTCTAAATCAAAATTCAGTTCAACTGCATTACCTGATGTTACGGAAACATCAAATTTTGTTTCGCTCCGGTAACCACTGAAACTTACTTCCACATTCCATGTTTTGGTGGGAATATTGGAAATGGTGTAAAAACCATTTTTATCGGCTGTTGTGATTAAATCACTGTTAACAATTTTAATAGTGGCACCTTCTAAGGGTGATAATGTGCGGGCATTACGAACAAATCCATTAATGGTACCGGTTGATTGTGCGTTTATAATAGAAAAAACAAAAAGAGAGACAATAAATCCGATTATATGTTTCATACACTTGCACTTGCTTAATTCCTGACGGTATTTTCAAAAAACGATGTACGCCTTAATGAACAAACCGGCAGGCTGATTGTTTAGTCTTTCATGTCGTTTTTTATTTTTCTCTTTATCAACCTGTTTCCCGTAATCAAACTGCAGGTTCAGCAACCCGCCGCACAGCCGTCAGTTGTGAAAGTAAAAGTAACCCGTGTTTCAGCCAAAAAAGGTGAAATACTGGCCGCATTGTTTGCGTCAGACAAAGGATTTCCTGACAATGCCTCAGCCGCTTACAAAGTTGCAAGAGGAACCGCTGTAAACGGAACAGCCACGCTTGAATTCAGTAATGTACCCAAGGGCACTTATGCCATTGCGTTATTTCATGATACCAACAATGATGGCGAACTCAACACTAACATGCTCGGCATTCCCAAAGAAGGTTATGGTGTGAGCAACAATGTAAAAAATCTTTTCAGCGGTCCCGGTTATAAACAATGTGCGTTTCAACATACCACTGAAACTTCTCTCACCATTATCATGCGTTATTAGTATACATGCAGCAGCCTAAAAAAATTGCAGTGATTGGAAGCGGGTTCGGCGGACTTTCTGCAGCGATTCGTTTGGCTGCCAAAGGGCATGAGGTAATTATTTTTGAAAAGCACGATAAACCCGGCGGACGTGCATATCAATATGAGATAAACGGCTTTAAGTTTGATGGCGGCCCCACTGTTATTACTGCGCCGCATCAATATGACGAACTGTTTGAGCTGGCAGGTAAGAAGCGTGAAGATTATATGACACTGGTGCCCTTAGATCCGTTCTACAGAATTTTTGATGGCAAAGGTGATCATTTTGATTACTGGAGAAGCCAGGAACATACGGAAGCAGAAATAAAAAAATACAGTCCGAATGATATTGCTGGTTATCGAAAGTTTATAAAAGGCGTTACGGATATTTTTCATTGGTTTCATCCCTTTACTGAAAAAAGTTTTCCAACGCTGTGGAGTTTCCTGCGCATTTTTCCGCATGTAATAAAAACAGGAACGTGGCGAAGCATGTATGCATTTGCGGCCCATTTTATCAAACATGATTTCATCAGGAAAGTAGCCTCCTTTCATCCGTTGCTGGTGGGCGGCAACCCATTTGATACACCTTCTATTTACGGGCTCATCATTCAGTTTGAGAAACAATGGGGTATTCATTATTGCATGGGTGGCACCGGTGCCATTGTGAAAGCACTATGCAGATTGTTTGAAGACTGTGGAGGTACCATTCAACTCAATTCTGAAGTACAGCAAATCATCATTCACAACAAACAGGCAAAAGGTGTACAATTAAAAGATGGCTCAGTATATGAAGCTGATGAGGTAGTGTGTAATGGCGATGTGGCATTTGCATATAAAAATTATATCCCGAATACACTTTTACCAAAGCAAATGAATTTCTGGCTCAGCAATTTGCAATACAGTAATTCATTAGTGGTGATTTATTTCGGTACCAAAAAGAAATATACAAACAGTAAACTGTCGCATCATAACCTGATTCTTGGTAATAAATACAACAAACTGATGCGTGATATTTTTCAACGGAAAATTTTACCGAGAGAATTGGGATTGTATCTGCATATGCCTTCCAAAACAGATGCTACCATTGCACCGGAAGGTTGTGATTGCTTTTACGTATTATCACTCGTACCCAATCTTGATGGAAAAATTAACTGGAATGAGTTGATGGATGAATATGTAGATAAAGTGCTCGGCTTTCTTGAAGAAAACTATTTGCCGGAGTTAAGAAGCAATATTGTTGCTAAACATGCAGTAACGCCGTTACACTTTCAAAACAATTTAAACAGTTACAAAGGCGCTGCGTTTTCAATTAAACCATCTATGATGCAGAGTGGCTATTTTCGTCCGCAGGTAAAATCAAAATGGTTTGATAATTTATATTTTGTAGGCGCAGGTGTGCATCCCGGTGCCGGTGTACCCGCCGTAATGGCTTCGGGTAAAATTGCTGCGGCCGCAATTGAACAATAAACAATTTACATGGCTTCATTTTTCAAATATGGTGTTGAGCAAAACCAAAAGATTTACAGTTTGGATGATGTGCCTGTAACCGGAAAAATTCCTGATTGGCTACAAGGCTCTTACATACGTAACGGTCCGGGTATGTTTCAACTGCAAAACAAACGGCTCAATCACTGGTTTGATGCGATGGGTGCTTTGCACAAGTTTGATATTACCAACGGAAAAGTATCGTATCAAAATATGATGATTGAATGTGAGTCGTACAAAAAAACAACAGAGACGGGAGATATTCAGTTTTCAGAATTTGCGAGTGATCCCTGTAAATCCATTTTCAAAAAAGTACAGTCGTATGTGTTTCCTTCTTTGCCCAATATGACGGATAATCCCAAAGTGAATGTGGCGAAGATTGCCGGCAAGCTGATGGCGCTGGGCGAAACACCGATGCAGGTGGAGTTTGATCCGCATACGTTGAAAACAATCGGCGTGAGTGAACCTGTGCCCGGAGGCTTTGCTTACAAAACAACTGCACATCCGCACCTGGAAGATGAGCATGCGTACAATGTAGTGGTGAAGTTTGGCATGTTCAGTCATTACAAAATTTATGATACAGCAAAACCGGGCAATCAACCATTAGCAAGTATTCCGGTACAAAAGCCAGCGTATCTGCATGGCTTTGGTATGAGTAAAAATTATTTCATCATTGCAGCCGGACCATTAACTGTTGTACCGATTGAATTATTATTCTGGAAACGACCTTATATAGAAAATCATACATGGAATGCTAAAGACGGCGCCACTGTTTACATCATTGAAAAAGCAACCGGTAAACTCAAGGCGAAATTTATAACAGAAGCTTTTTTCAGCTTTCACCATGTAAATGCTTGGGAAGAAGGCGAAGAACTCATCATGGATATTAATGCCTATGATGATGCAGGCATCGTTCAAAAATACTATCTCAAAGAATTAGAGAAAGAAGACTTGCTGTTACCCACAGGCACTTTAAGACGTTATCGTTTTAATCTCCGCACCAAAAAGCATCAGGCTGAAATTGTAAGCACTGCTTGTATTGAATTACCTCGTATTGATTACAATCGATATAATACTGATGGTGCATATAATTTCACCTATGGTGTAAGTGTACATCCCTTGAATCCCCAAGGATTTTATAACAGCATTGTGAAGATTAACAGTAAAACAGGTGATGCGTTTTATTGGCAGCAAGAAGATTGTTACCCCGGCGAACCATTTTTTCAACCATCACCGCAAAGTAAAAATGATGAAGATGGTATTTTGATTTCAATTGTATTGGATGCTGTAAATGAAAATTCTTTTTTGTTATTCCTCGATGCGGTAACGATGCAGGAAATTGCCAGGGCCGTATTGCCGGAGCCGGTTGTGTATGGCTTTCATGGAGAGTTTTTTGGAGGATAATTTACACCGCATCCACATCTACCACCATAAATACACTTTTATACGAAGGATGATGGTGCATGGCTGCTTCCTGTGTATGTATCATTTCTCTGCAACGGGTTAACAGATTGGCATCTTTGGGCAACTTTAAAATCATTTCCATCAAATATTGATTGCGTACA
Source organism: Lacibacter sp. MH-610 (assembly GCF_045780045.1). Lineage (NCBI taxonomy): Bacteria > Pseudomonadati > Bacteroidota > Chitinophagia > Chitinophagales > Chitinophagaceae > Lacibacter > Lacibacter sp. MH-610. Next base: position 1,416,586 of record NZ_CP116002.1, on the reverse strand, counting down.
CGATTTACGACCGGCTCTGCAGGACCTGTGATGTAATTGCCAAACACAGGTTTCAAACTTTCAGCAAATGATTGTGCGGCAGCTTCTACTATTTCCCGATGCTTATGTTTGAACGTAATTTGTATCAATCTTGTAAACGGCGGATAAGCAAATTGCTTTCTGCCTGCAATTTCAAAGGCAAAAAAACTTTTGTAATCATGTGCTTTTACAAATTGCAGAACCGGATGCTGAGTATTGGCAACTTGTATAAGCACTTTACCATCAGCATCTTTTCTGCCGGCACGGCCGCTAACCTGCTCCATCAGTTGAAAACCCCGTTCATTCACACGGAAATCAGCAAAGCTTAACAAACTATCGGCATCTAAAATTCCAACCAGGTTCACATGTTCAAAATCCAAACCCTTTACCACCATTTGTGTACCCACTAAAATATCAATACGCTGCTGTTCAAATTGCTGGATAAGTTGGTCGTGTGCTGTTTTGCCGCTCACCGTATCATAATCCATTCGTGCAATCTTAGCTTTGGGAAAAAGTTCCTGCAAATATTCTTCTGCTTTCTCCGTGCCAAAATTCAATTTCATGAAATCATGACTGCCGCAGGCTTCACAGGTTGTAACAACAGGATAAACAGTGCCGCAATAATGGCATTGCAACTTGTGTTTGAATTTGTGATAAGTTAAACTCACATCACAATACCTGCAGTGTGGAATCCATCCGCATACTTTACATACATGATGCGGTGTATGCCCCCGACGGTTTTGAAACAATATGATTTGCTTGTTTTGTTCCAGGGATTTTTCAATCGCTTCGTTCAATGCAGGAGCGATGATTACTTTTTCTTTCGTTTGTTTGAAGATGGGCTTTGTATCAACTATTTCAATTGATGGCAATGCACCTGCACCATAACGTTCATTCAACTCTACCAAATTATACTTACCACTTTGTGTGTTGTAGTATGTTTCAACAGATGGCGTACCGCTGCCGAGTAATACATTCGCTTTAAATGCAGACGCATAATACACGGCTGCATCTCTTGCATTGTAACGTGGAGCAGGTTGTTGCTGCTTGTAAGATGAATCGTGTTCTTCATCACATACAATCAAACCCAAATTAACAAAGGGAAGAAACAAGGCACTGCGTGCACCCAGCACTATCTTCATTTCGCCACTCTTGATTTTATTCCATATTTCAATACGTTCATTCTGGTTGAACTTAGAATGATAGATACCGATATAGCCGCCAAAATGCTTTTGCAGTCTGCGAATGATTTGTGCCGTTAATGCAATCTCCGGCAACAAATACAACACCTGTTTCCCTTTTTTAATCGCTTCCTCAATGAGCTTAATATAGAGTTGCGTTTTACCGCTGCCGGTAACGCCATGCAGTAAACAAACAGGTTTATGGGTGAAGGCTGCTTTAATTTCATCAAACGCCGTTTGCTGTGCCGGAGTTAATTCAAAATCAATCTCAATATTTCTGGGAAGATTCACCAATCTGTCCACTGCACGTTTTTCAATGAAAAGAATTTCTTTATCTATCAATCCTTTCAACTGTGCATCGCTTGCTCCGCTTTTTTTAAGCAATGCAGTCTTGCTCACTTCGCCTTCTGTTTTCATGAAGTGCAGATAACTTAAGAGCAATTCCATTTGCTTGGGCGCCCGACTCCAGTTGTTAAGCAACTCACTCAGCTTTTCTTCATTATCATAAACAGGATTGAGCAGTACAAAGCTTTCTTTCTTGGCAGTATAGGTTTCTTTCAACGCTTCCCACACAAAGCAAATACGTTTTTCAATCAGGCGTTTTACTACAGGATATACATGTGATGTATCAAGTATCTGCTGTACTTCGGGCAACTTTAATTCCTTGCGGATGAGCAATGCTTCGGCTACTAAATATTCATCATGATCCAGCATGGTGAAATCTTCACCCATTTCTTCATTGAACAATAAAATAGTTTCACTGCTGAGCTTAAAGTGAGCGGGCAATGCAGCGGCCATCACTTCCCCTTCGCTGCACATATAATAATTGGCAATCCATTCCCACAACTGCAATTGCTGTTCATGAATAATCGGTGTCGCATCCAGCACATTTAAAATGCCTTTCGGTTCAAAGGCATCGGGTTTTTGATTGTGAATTTTCTTCACAACGCCTGCATAACGTTTCTTACGCAGTTCCACTTCCACACGCACACCCACTTGCACTTGCGCCTGCAAACGCTCCGGTACACTCCAAGTATACGTACGTGGCACGGCAAGAGGAATGATCACATCAGCGAAGCCCCCATCCCCTGAAGGGGGGTACGCCTCCGATGATTGTACATCATCATTAATATCATCATTAAACAAATCCATGAACCGATAAAATTAGGTAACTCTTTCAATTGTGAAGAGGTATAATAATCCCCCTTTAGGGGATAGGGGCATTGGATGGGTTTACCCAGCTCGCCTTATACTCCACCAATTTCTTTTCCATCAACTCATACACTCTTTGTTTGAGTTTGTCTACATCGTATGGCGTGTAACCTTCAGGAGAAATTTCTTCGAGATAAACCGTGCGGAGTTTGCCCGGCGTCATGGCAAAAATGCTTTTCCAGTGCATACGGTCCACCGCATCTAAAAACAATAGTGGCTTGATGGGGGTTTGTGTTTCGATTGCCAAACGAAAAGCCCCATCGTAAAATTGAATGAGCGGTTCATTGGTCATATTAAATGTGCCCTCGGGCGCTATGTAAATGGAAATATTTTTATTGAGTGTTGATTTCAATATCATCACACTTTTGGCTCTTGCCTCAGCACTTCCCCGCAATACAGGCACAACTGCTGCATTGTAAATAATGCCGAATACGGGTACTTTACCCATCTCTGCTTTTCCTAAAATGCGTAATGGCTGACGAATAGCTTTGAGCATCTGCGGAATATCCATGTACGAATTATGATTGCTTACGAACACATAAGATTGGTCTTTACGAAGTTCCTGCTCTATAATTCTAACATGATACATGCCGATCAGGAACAACCATACATCAGCCCAGCCATGTGCAATTTTCATGACTGCATTACCGCCATTGATTTTTCCAAAGAAAGATGCAATGAATACAAAAGGTGTAACAATCAATAAAATCATTACAAAAAGAAGCATTGCATAAATAGCATACAGGAGCTGAAATGGTTTTAAAACTAATTTCATTATGAGTTATTTACAGGAAGGGCACTCCCATTCGTTTTCCAAATCAATTACAGTAACAATCGTCAAATGCCGCTTCTTTGGAGCAACGATAATGCGCACATGCTGCTTATCTCTTGATGTAATGCCCTCGAGTGCATATTTTGGTCCTTCTACAGCCTCCAGATCGCTTTTACGATAGTTTACATCAGCACGTTGTACAATTTCCTTTACTTCTTCCTGTGAAATATAACGGCATTTCATCCGGCAACGGGCATGTTTGGTAAAATAATATTTCGCATGAGGATCACGGAAAACATCGAGACTGCTTTTTTCATTATCGGTTTTCTCCTCCTCTCTTTTTTCATCGGTGCGTTCAATACGCTTTTGCTTTTCAGTATCTGTAAGTTCGCTGTTGCCTTTTGTATTGCAACGACGCACTGCCAGCACTGTCACCAATAAAACAGCCAGCAATACCCAGGGCAGTACTTTTTTCAAATTCATGATACAAGTATAATGAAATTAGGCCGGATGAAAGACCTCGTGTTCTGACTGAACCCTCTAAAACTTTTTGGTTAAAACTTAACCATTACACAAGCCACATCTTCTTTTCAAATATCTTTATGGCTTAACCGCAATTCATGAAAGCTTATACACTTCTTTTTTTGCTGGCACTGTCAGGATCAACATTGGCCCAGAATTTTTCAGCTGTTGAGCAGGTGATGTTAAACAATCAAAAGTCGCTGGGCGATGACCAGGTGCTGCTGATTCATAAAGACGGAAAGATTCTGTATCAAAAAGCATTGGGTGATTTTAAACCCAATATACAGGCACCCATTGGTGAAAGCAGTCAGTGGCTCACGGCAGCATTGGTATTGATGCTAGTGGATGAAGGAAAGATTTCCTTAGATGATAATATCGGAAAACACCTCCCCATCTTTCCCAAATGGATGAAAGGATATATTACACTCCGCCATTGTTTGGCCAATACCACCGGCATTGAAGCTGATAAAAGCGGCGCCGGCAAATTATTTCAGAAAAGCAAATTCGCCACACTGGAAGAAGAAGTGAACTATTATGCCGAGAAAAGAGGTATTGCACAAAATCCAGGCACGTGGTTTCAATACAATCAAATGGGCTGTAATATTGCGGGCAGAGTGCTGGAAGTGCTCACCAAGAAAAAGTTTGACCGCTTGATCCAGGAGAAATTACTGCGACCGCTCAACATGCGGTTTACAACGTTCAGCAATTACACAGCAGCCATCAGTCCGTTTGATGGTGCTAAATCTACTGCAACAGATTATATGAACTTTCTTTCCATGCTTTTGAACAAAGGAAAATTCATGGGCAAGCAGATTTTAAGTGAAGCATCCGTTAATGAATTGCTGAAAATACAAACAGGAGCTGCAGTGAATAAATTCACTCCACCTTTCTTTAATAGCTATGCATTTAGTTTGGGTACATGGGTTGAAAATAAAGAAGGAACCACAATCAGTTGCAATGCGCAAAATGCACCTTTTGTGTGGGTGGATTATTGCAGGGGATATGCAGCTATTCTTTTGCCTAAAAAGGAACAGGATGTTCAAAAGCGTGAATTGTACAATCTACTGCAGGCGGCTGTGAATGAACAGATGAAAGCCAATTGCCGGTAATGTTCTGTAGCTTGCATCTTTATGAACATTGCCGCACACACAGAATTCATCAAACAATTTTCAAAACAACTGGGTTTTGATTATTGCGGCATTGCCAAAGCAGAACGGCTGGATGATGATGCCAAGCGTTTAGAACAATGGCTTAATAAAGGCATGCATGGCAGCATGCAGTACATGGCCAATCATTTTGAATTGCGGGTTGACCCCACAAAACTTGTTCCCGGTGCGAAGAGTATAATTACATTCATGATGAATTATTATCCTTCTGCAAAACAAATTGAACAAGCCCCTAAAATTTCAAAATATGCTTATGGTAAGGATTATCATGAAGTGATCAGGGAAAAGTTGAAAGCGTTGATGCAGTTGATAAAAGAACAAATAGGTGACATCAACGGAAGAGGATTTGTGGACAGCGCCCCCGTACTGGAACGGAGCTGGGCAGTAAAAAGTGGATTGGGCTGGGTTGGCAAAAACGGCAACCTCATCAACAAACAAAACGGTTCTTTCTTTTTTATTGCTACTATCATCTGTGATTTAGAGCTTGAATATGATGCGCCTTTTGCAAAAGATTATTGCGGCACTTGTATAAAATGTATTGATGCTTGCCCTACGGATGCGATTCTCCCCAACAAAGTTGTAGATGGAAGCAAGTGCATTTCTTATTTCACCATTGAATTGAAGGATGCGTTGATTGATGAAAGCATGAAAGGTAAATTTAACAACTGGATGTTTGGTTGTGATGTGTGCCAGGATGTGTGCCCGTGGAATCGTTTCAGCAAGGCAACAACTGAACAACAGTTTACTCCCCTTCCTGAAATTTTAAATCTCACCACCTCTCAATGGGAAGAGTTAAGTGAAGAAACATTCCGGCAAATTTTTAAACACTCCCCTTTGAAGCGTACAAAGTTTGCCGGCATCCAACGTAACCTGAAGTTTATTCAGCAATAATTATTTTCCTTTCGGTTTAAGATAATACTGGATACGCAATCCTGTTTGCCACCAATGATTTTCTGCAGCCGTTTTATATACCGGCAACAATCCATAATTGAGATACCAGCCTATTTGCAGTTGTGCATCCTTCATTTTCCATTCATAGGAAGGTGCTACCTGCAACAGGGGTTGATAAAAAGAAGCACGGGAAGAACTATCAGCAAAGGGAGGCTTTGCAGAAGTACCTGCCAGGCGAATATGATGCAACAAACCGGTGTTCAACATTAAATATCCTTTCTTATTCCCGGCAATCTTCCACTGCAGTTCTGTGGGCACCTGCAGATAATGCAAACTGAAATTAGTAGTTGATTCATTCACAACAGCATTCACCAAACGGTTTTGTGAAGTTGAAAATGTATCAATCCGTTGAAACTGATTCACCTTAAAACTACTGTACTGATAGTGGATACCTGTAGCAAAACTGAAACGTTTGTTCAATGACCTGCGCAGCAAATAACCAAAACCAAACTGAATATTATGATTCACTGTATTCTCTTTAATAATTATACCCGGATAATTAACCCCGGTTGGTCCTACATAGTTAGTACCGCTCAAATCGCTGCTGAAAAAATTAGCACGGGGAACCAGCGACTGACTGATATCAGCAACACCTCCGTTCAATTGAAAACCGGATTGCCAATTTGGTTTTTTCACAACCGGCTTTGCAGCAGGTATTGAAACAGGAGCACTCACAATGGAATCTTTGTTGCTTACTGTATCAGCAACAACAATCTGCGGTTCAGATTTTTGATCAACATTGTTTTGCAGGGTATCTGGTTCTTTCTTCTCAACCACCGGTGTTTTTCCTTGTTGTACAGGCGCAACAGCCGTTTTTACCTCTGCATCTTCCATTACGGTTGATTCTGTTTTTGGTTTTGCTGCGATTTCCTGATGATGAGAAGACTGCTGCTGAACCGTCTTTTTAACCGGTATTGATTTTTTACTTAACTGCAACGGACTTTTTTCGTTTGAAGCGATGTTGTTTTCTACCCGGTTTTGTGATGATAAAGGTTTTGGATGGTTAACGGATGACTTTGACTCTGTACTGTTGTTGATGTCAATTTTATTTTTTTCAGCAATGGTTGTATTCTGTTTATTTGTTGTTTGTGATGGATCATTAACTGCCAGCTCTTGTTGTTTGCTTTGCCGGGTGCCTGTTGTATAAAAAACCCAGGTTCCTGTACCCAATAAAACACCGGCAAAAAGAAGATAGAAGAACCAGCGTCTGCGTTTGTCTTTATGCAAAGCAGCATCCACACCTGCCCAAACAGGTGCTGATGGAGTGAGTTTTAACTCATTCATCCTTTGCTGTACTTCCTCTTCAAAACTTCTATTGTCCATAAGAACTGAGTTTAGGTTCGGAATTAAATTTTTCAATCCAGGTAATCAATAAATTCCTGGCCCGCATATATTGGCTGCGGCTGGTACCTTCACTAATGCCCAGCATCTGCCCTATTTCTACATGTGTAAACCCTTCCACGGCGTGCAGGTTAAAAATAGTTTGATAACCGCTGGGCAACTGGCGAATGAGATCAGCCAGTTCTTTGGTACGCACTTTTATTTCCGGGTTATCCTCACTTACCGGGTGCAGCGGTTCATGCAGAAAAGACATATCGTACTGGTACTCTCTTTTCTTCTTCAGAAAATTAATGGCAGTATTCACCATAATGCGCCGGATCCATGCACCCAGTTCTCCTTCTTCCCTGTAATTGGCAAGATTGCGGAACACTTTAATAAAACCATCCTGCAGTACATCTTCTGCATCAGCCAGCGATTTGGTGTACCGGTAGCAAACAGCCAGCATAGATTCAGCAAACAAATCATACAGCTCTTTCTGAGCTGTTGCTTTTCCCTTTACACAATCTTTTATGAGTTGCCGGTGCTGCATGCCTGGTTTCAAAGTTGTGACAATTGAAGAAGAAAAACCGTTGCGTAAGCGTTAAAGAAAAAAGGCCCCCGAAGAATCGGGGGCCGAAGGATAAAACTAACTACTGATAAAAAAAGTTATATAGCAGGATCTGCAGGTGTATTTACATTATTATCCCTTTCAATTTGAGGATAAGGATAAAAATTACGGTTACGCTCTTCACCAGGTGTGTTTGGAGCCGGGCGACCGAAACGACGGCTATCTTCTAATTCTTGTCCGCTCAGAAACATTTCAAGACGACGTTGCCTGTATATTTCACGCAGGAGATCTGCCTGAGTTAATGGACCGCCGTAAGCAGGCTGATTGGCATTCACTCCAAAAATATCTGTGGTTTTGGTGAGCACTGCATCCAAAGCTGTTTTAGAAGCAGCAAATGAATTTTGACGAGCCTGATTTTCGGCAATAATCAAACTCATTTCACCCGGAAGGTACACAGGATAAACAGCCGTTACATTTAACGCAAATGCCTTTAATGGAAAAGTAGTAGGCCCTGTACGACTGATGTAAAATCCAATCCGTGGATCAGAAGCTGCAGGAACGGGCGCTAAACCATTACGTAATCCCAACGTAGAATCGATTGCTCCAAAAACATTTACCGTTGCGTTCCATTCACCAAGGGGGTTGGTAGTTGTAGTAGTGAATCTGAATTCTGATTTAATACTTTGACTGGCTGCGGTAGCAAACGTAATGGCTTTGTTACCGGAAGCAGTATTATAAGTACCCGTCATCATACTGTGAATATTATAATAGCGGGCCAGCAATGCCTTGATCGTATTTGGGATATTAATACCCGGCGGAATCCGGTTGATGAATTTTGTACTGGGTGAAGTAGCAGTAAGATCAGCATCAGCACTCTCCAGAACAGATATTACTTTTTGCATCACATCAATTCTATTGCTAAAGGCTGCATTGTTCTCACTATTGAGCGGAATTTTTTCAAAGAACTGACAGAGTGTGCCCATACTCAATGCATAAAAAATACTTGCGTAAGCTTTTAAACCTACCCTATCACCGGGATCTGCTGCCACACCGAGGTTGTTAAGTATTGTTTCAGCTTCTGTTTTGGTAAAAAGGCATTGCGACCATAGCTGCGTAACGATAGAATTAGCCTGTGTAACAGCTCCTTTACCGGCTTCCAGCTCAGCTTCTGCAGTATTACCCACGTTTAAAGTGCGCAAGCCATAAACAGCATACATACCGCCAACAGGAGCATTGTATAAAGGGCTTTGTCTACCAATGGTGAAGCGGCGTTGCAAACCGGCCGCCAGGTTCATCAATGCATCAGCACTGCTGGTTACACTGGGGGTTGATGCCGCACTGGGATTTATATATTCTTTATTGCACGAGCTTGCCGTAATAATGCAGGTTATGCTGAGCAAGAATGCAATTTTATTGATTATGTTCTTTTTCATTGTCTTTTCATTTTTTGGTTTTAGAAACTGGCTCTGAAAATTAACTGGTAAGATCTTGGAATAGGTACGTTACCAAAATCAATGCCTCTTAATACAGCACTGTTACCACCAGCGTTTGTTTCAGGGTCGTATCCATCATAGTTATCAAAACTCAAGAGGTTACGACCAATGAGTGAAATAGATGATGATTTCACAAATTTTGCAAAACCGGGGAGTTGGTAAGACAATGACAGTTCACGAAGCTTTACATAAGAACCGCTTTCAACTCTCCACTCCTCAGTGGCATAGATTGAGAAAATATAACCACGTGGTAATAATCCTTTTGCTTCTTTTTCAGCATAATCACCAATACCTACACCTTGCCTGGTCCTTCTGTCAGCATTAAACACTTCCTGTCCAAGCGCCCCATCAAATAAAAAGCCGAAGCTTAGTTTCTTGTATTGAAAACTGTTGTTGATGCTGATAATCCAATCCGGGTTAGGGTCGCCTAAAACTTTACGCAATAAGGTTTTTTGTGTGGGATTATTTACTGCTGCAATAGGTCTTCCCCCGGCATCTAAACGTAAATTACCATTAGCATCCCGTTCAAAATAGTTTCCAAAGAACGCACCTAAAGGAGCTCCTGCAAGTATTACAGATGGAGATCCTCCGTTATTGCTGAGTGTAATAGGTGAAACCTGGCTGGATGCAGTTACTAAGTTTTTATTACGGTTGATGGATGAATATACATTCCACGAAAAATTCTTAGAAGAAACAGGAATGATATTGATTCCCAATTCCCAACCTTTATTGGTCAAATTACCCACATTTTCAAAACGGCTGCTTCCACCTGAAGATGGGGCAAGAACCCTTTCAACCAGTAATGAATTCTCAACTATTTTTTTATCATACTTTGTAAACGTAATGCCTAACCGATTGTTGAAAAATGAAAGATCAACACCAAACTCTAACTCACTGGCTCTTTCCGGCTCAATAATAGCATTACCTAATGCCGTATTGATATTATACGTTGCAACCCCATTGATAAAATTGGATGAATAGGTTGTGAAGCGATCATAGGTGCCAATACCCGTTAAGTTACCGGCTATGCCCCATGATGCACGCAAACGGGCTGAGTTCATCCATTTACTTACCGGCGTATTGATCCAGAAATCCATATCGCTGATGGACCATGAGGCACTCAACTTAGGATAGAAATAAGTTCTTGTATCTTTTGGGAAAGAGGTACTTCCGTCAATACGGCCGGCAGCAGTTAAAAACAGGAAGTTATTATATCCAAATGTTTGTTGAACAAAACCACCAAACACCTGCCTTTGGTCAAGAGAATAACGTTGTGGCAATTGTACAGAAGCACCATTAACAGTTGTTATACCATTGAGCAAGTCCCTGCCTTCATTAAATAAACCTGTAATTTTTTGAAACTGATGATTAAATCCGGCAGTTGTTAACGATGAAAACTTCTTAAACTTTGTAGAGTAAGACATGTTAACATCATTATTGATGAGGAAGGTGTTAACTAAAGCACTGGCAACATATCCTAACCCTTCCTGGGCAGCTATATAGGGATACCGCTCAATCAAATTTCGGCCTTCCTGGCTGAAGTTGTCAATACCTAATATGTAATCAATATTAAACCCTTTGAATGGTTTTATTTTCAATTGTACATCGCTGATGGTTCTGTTAACCGTTTGTGTTAATTGCATATCTTCTATAACACTCAACGGATTTACACGGGTGGGTTCAACCCCTTTTAAGTTACCCGCCGCATCACGTTCTTCAATATTCCAGATATTGTTTGTGATATTTACAGAATTGATGGGACTCCAGAAAACATTACCGTTTGGTTTTTCATTCGCCAAACTATTAGTGTAAGCAATACCACCTAAAACCGTAACATACCTGTTAAGAACATGCTCAAAACGGGTCTTGAAATTTACCCTTCTGAAATCTGTATTACGGATAATTCCTTCATTTTTAAGATACCCTGCACTGAAAAAATATTTTGATTTTTCCGAGCCACCGCTCATAGAAATATAATTATCCGTTCCAACACCTTTTTGAAATATCTGATCCTGGTAATCATACCTTGTAACATCTACTAAATCTGTAGCCAGTGTACGAACCTGCCCATCAGGTCTTGTATAAGTAATTGTTGCGCCTGTATAAGTGGGAGGCCCTCCTGCATTGCTGATATTACCCAAACGCAATGCTGCATATCCAAACTGTTTCCCGTAAGTAGATATATAAACACGTTTGCGTAATTCATTCACATTTACACTGGTGCTGAAATCAATACGCATCTGCCCGGCCTTACCTTTCTTGGTTGTAATCAATACTAGTCCATTACTGGCTCTTGAACCATAAATGGCTGAAGCGGATGCACCTGGAATGATATCAATCTTTTCAATATCATTCGGGTTAATATCTACTAATCGGTTGGTACCTATTTCTGCTCTTGCACCGGCAGGCACATTTAAGTTGGTAACATTATTAGTGGCGTTGCTCACAATTACACCATCAATTACATATAATGGTTCTGATGAACCGCTGATGGTACTGGTACCACGCATACGAACAGAAATAGAACCGGCAGGATCACCGGAAGTTTGTGTTATTTGAGCGCCTGCTACTTTTCCTTGCAATGCCCCGGTAAGATTACCCGTTCCTGCATTTACTAATTGCTTGGAACTAACAGAGTTTACGGTATTTCCTAACTGCTTCCTTGATTGGGAAAGTGATGAACCGATAACAACAACTTCATCCATACCCAATACATCTTCCTCAAGTGTTGCGTTTGCTGCATAACTCACCCCCGATCCTACATCAACATTTACAGTCTTTGTTTTAAAACCAATTCCCGAAAACTCCAGTGTGTATTTACCGGGCTTTAAGGCGGCATTAATAGAGTAATTTCCATCAGCATCAGTAGAAGCCCCGAACGTAGTGCCCCTTATAATTACTGATGCGTTTGACAGTGCAGCATTTCCCTTACCTGTTACTTTACCGCTGATGGTTACCTGTGCCTGTACAAAAGCTACGGATAACAGAAACGATAACAGCAACAATGCAAAACGGGTTGTGCTGCGGATCAATAGTTCAACATGTTTCATTGTGCAGTTTTTATTGGTGATAAATAGTAAACACTACATAATAGTTACCCCGGCTTTTTTATACGGAGTAAACAGTTTATCATCAGGGGACAGTTCGGAAATCAAAACATCCAGTTCTTCTGTTTTACAAATCTGGATACGTTGGGTGGTGTTGATTTTTTCAGAGATGGTGAGCGCTGCTACTTTAGCTGAAGATTCGATCATGGCTTTTTTTACCTGCACCACATCCCAGTCATTATCGGTTAGTCCGTTTTCACTGTCAATAGCGTTAATACCCAGCAGGCACAGATCAGCTTTTATCTGTTTTATTTTTAAAATGGCTTCTGCACCTACGGTTATCTGTGAGCTTTTCAATAATTTATCGCCAATGAAAATAATTTCAAGATGCGGGTGATGCACATACTCTAATGCAGCTGGCAAACTGCCGGTAATAAATGTAGCATGCAAACTTTCAGGAAGGGCCCGGGCCAGTTCAATTATAGTGGTACCGCCGCTGGTAAGAACGAACATGCCGTCTTTAATCAATGTAGCTGCCTTTTGTGCAATTACCTTTTTCTGATCAATGCTGTAAACCTGGGAATTATTAAAGGAACTGTGAAATGATTTGGACAATGCCCCGCCATGCACTTTAATCACTTTTCCTTTTTCAGCAAGTTCCTGCAAATCCCTCCGGATGGTATCTTCCGAAACATTGATCTGTTCACTCAAATCACTGCTGAGCACTTTGTTGTGCAGGTTTACCTGGTGAACAATAAAGGCCTGACGTTCGTGTTTGAGCATGCAATCAGTTTTGGCAGATGATCAAATGATATCCGAATTTAGAAAAACTTTGCAGAAACCTGCAAAAAATATTTCAACTTTCGGCACAAACCTGCAAAATCGTTCTTATTTTCAGGCAGCTAAATGCAAAACCAAGCACTTGCCATGAATAAAAACATAAGGGCTTTAGCAGCTATTGCCCAAAAAGACAGGCGAACCATCCTTGGCTTAATGAGCGGTACTTCTGTAGATGGACTGGATATGGCTTTGTGCCATATAACAGGCAGTGGGCGTGACACCCGCATTCAATTGGCAGCATTTGAAACAACAGCCTACCCACCTCATTTTAAAGATGAGATCAAAACTGTTTTTTCAAAGAAGCTGGTGGATTTTGAAAAGCTCACATTACTGCATCCATGGGTTGCCTTGCAGCAGGCTGATATCATTCTTTCTTTTTTGAAGAAGCACAACATCGGGAAAGAGGAAGTAGATATCATTGCCAGTCACGGGCAAACGGTTTATCATGCACCCAAGGCACTGCATCAGCAACAACAATTTGGTAACGCCACTTTACAGATAGGCGATGGTGATCATATGGCAGTAGCAACCGGAATTATCACCATCAGCGATTTTCGGCAGAAACATATTGCAGCTGGAGGCGAAGGGGCTCCGCTGGCCGTTTATGGTGATTATTTTATTTTTTCAAAAAAAGGCGAAGACCGCATTATGCTCAACATGGGCGGCATTGCCAACTTTACATTTTTGCCGGGCAGCATGGATGCCAACAAAATTTTCAGCACAGATACCGGACCCGGCAATACAATGATGGATGCATTGATGCAGCAACAGTTTCCCGGAAAGTATTTTGATGAAGATGCGGCGGTGGCCCGACAGGGGACCGTCAATGATTCTTTGCTGAAAGCATTAAAAGATCATCCGTTCTTTGAGCAATCCTTTCCTAAAACTACCGGACCGGAACTGTTCAATCTTTCTTATCTCGAACAGGCCAAACAAAAAGCAGGTGTTGCAGAATTGAATGTATATGATACCATGGCGACACTCAATTTATTTTCAGCCACTACCATTGCAGAGGCCGTACAAAAAACAATGCAGCAAAAAAATTCATTTGTTTTGTATGCAAGTGGAGGAGGCATGCATAACCCATTGCTGATGGAGCATATTCAAAACTTACTGCCCACTATAGTAATCAAGCATACCAGCGAATTAGGTATTCACCCTGATGCAAAAGAAGCCGTGTTATTTGCAGTACTGGCTAATGAATGTGTGGCAGGCGGCGATGTGCAGTTTGGAAAAGAATTGAAAGGGATACCTAGTGTAACCATGGGAAAGATTAGTTTTCCTTGGTAAAGCTTTAGCGTATCTCACTAATCAATATTTTATGAATTTGTATTTTGATTTTTTTCCAGATAGTTTTTCAGTTCCAGCAGCCCTTTATCAAAAGATGAGCCGATGATATGATCGAGGAAGATGCCGTAAAACCGCTCCCATGGATACCATTTGAGTTTGTATTCCATAAACCATTGCACTTCGCATTGTGATAAATTGTTGGGCAATGTGCGTATACGAAATCCTCCCTCACTGTCATTCATCTCTTTCAATTCATATTTGGTAGTAACCATGTTGGGTGAAAGGGAGAGCAAGGTAATGGTACCGCTGTTGTTTTTATTCAACCCCTTCCACTTAAAAAAAGCACCGGGCGCATTGGTAACCGGTGAGGTTTGTACCAATGCTCCTTCATCTGCTGTAACCCAGGGCATCCATTGACCCCACTCTTTAACATCACTCAGTTGTTGGTATACTTTAACACTATCAGCATCTACAATAATACCTCTTGAAATTTTTACAGAAGAAGGAATAACAAGACCAATCATCGTAAGCATGATGGCCAATCCAGTTATCACAAATAAAAACATCTTTATTAAACGCATGAAAGAAATTTGAAAATTTGAAAATTGAAAATTGAACCCTTGCACTTCTTACTTCTTATCTCGTGCCTCACTCCCACTTAAACACTTTGATAGCAATCACATAAACTAAAATCCCCCAAAGCAACAGAATACCTATTTCTGTTTTTACAGCCCACAAACTCTGACCTTCAAAAGCTACAGCACGCATTGCCGTATTCAAATGCGTAAGCGGCAGTGCTTTTGAAATCGGCTGCAACCATTTGGGAAATACTTCTACTGCAAAAAAAGTTCCGCCTAATAAAAACTGCGGCATGGTAATGAGGTTAGCAAAGGGCGGTATCGTGCTTTCATTTTTTGCAAGACCACTGATGATAAATCCAAAACCCATGAACACCAGCAAACCAAGAAAACTCAGCAACAACATTTCAAAAAGTGTTTGCACACCATGTATCAATGTAAAATCAAAAGCAAAATAACCTGCCAGTATAATCACTACAGCAGCTACCATTTGAAAAATAACACGGGCCAATGCTTCGCCTAATAAAATATAAGTACGCTTAATGGGTGTTGCAAAGTATCGTTTCAACACCAGCGTATTTCTTAACCCGAAAAACACAAAGGCAACACCAAACACACCGGTACTGAGCAACGAAAATCCAAGCTGACCGGGCAATATAAAATCAATAGTGCGGTACGGACGGATCTCCTGTATATCTCTTTCATAATTAAAATCAGGCACCGCATAAGCCGGTCTGTTAGTAAAAGCGGCATCACTTACTTGAGATGAAATAGATGAAAGAAGGCTCAACAACTGAGGCCATTGATCACTGCTGGCATTGGTGCTGCTTAGCTGATAGGTAACAGTTGGAATGGAGTCACCGGTTTTTTGAATTGTAAGTACGCCCGCCAGTCTTCCTTTGGCAAGGTCTTTATCCAGCGCTTCATTCGTTTCATACCTTACAATCCTGATACGGTTGCTTGCTTTGATAGAATCATATAAGGCATTCAAAGTATCACATTTTTCACCCAGGGCAACTTTATAAACCGGCACACCGCCGCTGTTACCGATGAATCCGAAAACAAGAATAAAAATAAAAGGGAATACAAAACTGAATACAACCGCCGAAGGGCTTCTCAGTATTCCGGTTAAACTTCCTTTGGTAATGGCCAGCATAGCACGAAGCTGGCTGTAGTTTGACTGCATAACGCAAAGCTATTGGTTTAACATCTGCTCTAAAAAAACTTTTACTCCTATTTTTACAGCATGCACAAAGCGTACATTTTGCTGGGGAGTAACAGGGGCAGAAGAAAAGATTATCTCAAAAAAGCCAAACGCCTCGTTCAAACGTATGCGGGAACCATTTTAAAAGAATCATCCATTTATGAAACGGCTGCCTGGGGCAAAACGGATCAAAAAGCATTTCTCAACCAGGTGATTGTAATTACAACAGATTTAGCGGCTGAAAAACTCATGCAAAGTCTGCTGGATATCGAACAACAGCTTGGCCGGATAAGAACCGAAAAGTTCGGCCCACGTACCATTGATCTTGATATTTTATTTTTTGATGAGTTGGTGATGAAAAGCAAACTGGTTACACTACCCCACCCTGCCATTCAGGATCGACGCTTTGTACTGGTGCCGTTGACAGAGCTTTCACCACGAAAAATTCATCCGGTATACAAACAAACCGTTACTGCATTGTTGAAAAAATGTACCGACACATTGGCTGTTATACCAATTGAACCGTAACTTTTCCACAACATAGCAATTCATTTTTTTGCTTTTACTGCTTCCATTAATTTGCCGACTTTCTGTTTTTGGGCTTTTACTTTTTATTGTCGGGAATTGGATATTTGAATTTTGGATGTTTCAATGAACTATCACTTTATTACCATAGAAGGAAATATCGGCGCCGGTAAAACCACCCTGGCCCACTTGCTGAGCAAGCACTACAATGCCCGTTTGATTTTGGAAGAATTTGCTGACAATCCCTTTCTTGCCAAGTTCTACGAAAACCCGCAACAGTTTGCTTTCCCCGTAGAGCTGTTTTTTATGGCAGAACGTTATAAACAGTTGAAAGAATTACTGCACACGCAGGACCTGTTTAACAGTGTTACCATTTCAGATTATCTTTTTACCAAGTGTTTGCTGTTTGCAAAAGTTACATTACCGGTAGATGAATTCCGTTTGTACCAGCGTTTGTTTGATATCATTCATCAGCAACTCATTCAACCGGATCTGTTGATTTACCTGCACAGCCCTGTGCAGAAATTACAGGAAAATATTAAAAAGCGTAACCGGAGCTACGAACAGAATATCCCCGATGATTACCTGTTCAACCTGCAGGAAACTTATACGCATTACATCAAACAGCACAACATTAAAACCTTGTTCATTGATATGAGCAATGCTGATTTGCTGGGCAATCCTGTTCACCTGCAAACCATCATTGAAGCTTTGGAAAAAGATTATGATGAAGGACAACATTACCTTGCATTACCATGAGCACACAACCAAACAGCATCAAACAATTTTTCATTAACAAGGAATTTGCTTGGTATGTATGGGCCCGCATCATCTTTATCGCCGGCATACGAATGACACCGGTACTGCTGGGCTGGAAGCTCTATGAAATAACCGGCAGTAAATTATCATTAGGCATTTTAGGATTGAGTGAAGTAATTCCGGCTATTCTGCTGGCATTGCCCGCCGGAGTAAAAGTGGATCAAAGCAATAAACAACGATTGATCTCTATTTGCATTTTTTGCTACCTGCTCATTATGTTACTCATGCTATTGGTTACTTCCAATTACTTCCTGTTACGTGTGCCCACACCTGCCATAGAATGGAGTATTTATTTACTGGTATTTGCAACGGGTGCAGTCAGAGCTTACAGCAGTCCGGCTTTTAATGCATTTCTTGCACAATTAGTAAAACAGGAAGAACTGGTACGTGCTACTTCCATTAACAGCATGGCCTGGTTGATGGCAGCAGTTACAGGGCCTGCATTGGGCGGTTTACTATTAGGCTATACAAACATTACCCTTGCATTTATCATTGTAAGCAGTATGGTTTTTCTTTCGCTGTTGCTGATGCAGAAGGTAGCACAGAAACCCATCACCTATGATCCGGGCAAAACAAAAACATGGGATAGTGTAAAAGAAGGTTTGCAGTTTGTATTGCATCAAAAAGCATTACTCGGCTCCATGACGCTGGATATGTTTGCCGTTTTGTTTGGAGGAGCAGTAGCATTACTGCCGGTGTTTGCAAAGGATATTCTGCATGTAGGTCCGCAGGGATTAGGTTGGTTAATGGCCGCTACCTATCTCGGCAATTTTGTGGCCATTGCTTTGCTCACCTGGAAACCACTTCGCAACAACCAGGGCAAGAAACTGTTTTACGTAGTAGCAGGCTTTGGTATTTGCATTATCATATTTGCTCTGTCAAAAAGTTTCGTGTTGAGTTTTGCAGCATTGTTTGTAAGTGGTTTGTTTGATGGAGTGAGTGTGATTATCCGTGGTACGGTACTGCAATTATTTGTACCCAATGAAATGCGGGGAAGAGTAAGCAGTGTAAGCTCTATCTTTATCAACAGCAGTAATGAACTGGGGCAATTTGAAAGCGGCGTAGCCGCTTCTTTAATGGGCACGGTACCAAGTGTGGTCTTTGGCGGATGTATGACCTTGCTGGTAACCATCATTACATGGTTAAAAGCGCCGGGATTACGTAAATTGGAGTATTAATTTACTGCATTCATATTCACGCCTTAATTATTAACTATGAACCGTCGTCATTTTCTTCGTAACACTGCGTTTACAACCGCTGCATTAAGTTTACCTGCAAAAGATTTATTGGCATTGATCTTACAGCAACCGGCCTGGAAGATTACTATGCTTACTGATGATATCGGAATATTTACAGAACGTGGCGGCACCATCCTGTTCTATGCAGGCAAAGAAGGTTATGTAGTTGTTGACTCCCAGTTTCCTGAACAAAGCAATCACCTCATTGAAGAATTGAAGAAGCGATCTGATAAACCTTTTGAATTACTCATCAACACCCACCACCACGGCGATCATAGTGGCGGCAACATTTCTTTCAAAGGATTAACAAAACATGTGCTGGCACATGAAAACTCAAAAACTAACCAGGAACGTGTAGCTAAAGCCAATAAAACAGAAGACAAGCAATTATACCCTGACCAAACATTTGGTACCGTATGGAGTCAAAAGATCGGCAAAGAAAAAATTACACTTCATTATTTCGGCGCTGCACATACAAACGGAGATGCACTCATACATTTTGAAAGAGCCAATATTGTACACATGGGTGATTTACTGTTTAACCGCCGCCATCCATTTGTTGACAGAAGCAGCGGTGCCAATATGAAAAGCTGGATAAGCGTTCTGGAAAAAGCCGAAAAGAAGTTTGATAAAAAAACAAAGTTTGTTTTTGGTCACTCTGCCGAGGGATTTGATATAACAGGAACTATTGCTGACCTTGCTGCATTTCGTGGTTACCTCGGTGCAGTATTAGATTTCACACAAAAAGAAATCAACGCCGGCAAAACAAAAGAAGAATTTATTAAAACAACGCAATTGCCGTTTGAAACACAATGGAAAGGAGATGGATTGCAAAGACCTCTTACCGCAGCTTATGAAGAGTTAACAACTTAATAAAAACAGATAACTCATTGTCATCATTGATTACTCAAGTTCCCCAACGGAACGTCTTCACATCAATCCCTGCTAAATCCAACACCCGGTCTACAACGGTTGCCGCAACTTCCTCAATCGTTTTTGGAACGGAATAAAAAGAAGGCGTGGCAGGTGCTATGATGCCACCGGCCAGTGTTACCGTTTCCATGTTGCGGATATGGATTAAACTGTAAGGCGTGTCTCTAACCACACAAATCAGTTTTCTGCGTTCTTTTAAAACAACATCAGCAGCACGGGTTATCAAATCATTGGAAATACCGGCTGCAATGCGGCCCAGGGTACCCATACTGCAGGGCACAATAATCATGGTTGTAAAACGGGCAGAACCGGATGCAAACGGTGCATGAAAATCCATGGTGGAATAGGTTTTGAAAGGAAGTTCCTTATAGCTTTCATTGCCCAGCTCTGTGCGCCATACATCTTTGGCATTTTCCGTCATCACCAATGCTACTTCTTCGTATTGATTTTTGGCAGCGGCCAGTTTTTCTAACAAAACTTTGGCATACACAGAGCCGCTGGCCCCCGTCATAGCTACAACAATTTTCTGCACCTTGATTCGTTTAATGTTTAACACTAACAAAAGTACAATGCAAAAGTTTGTTTTTCTTTTTCTCCTTGCGTTACCCGTTCTGTTCATGGCTGATGCCCAGACTAAAAAAACCGGTGAAAGCATACAGTGGCTCACGCTGGAAGAAGCAGAGGCAAAAATGAAAACACAACCCCGCCCTATCCTGATTGACCTCTATACAGATTGGTGTGGCTGGTGCAAAATGATGGATAAGAAAACATACAGTCACAAGGATTTAATCCGCTATGTGAACGAGAAATTTTATGCCGTTAAGCTTAATGCAGAAACCAGGGCCGGGCTTACATGGAAGGGAAAAAACTATGTATTCAACCCCCAATACAAAACTCATGATTTAGCCATTTATTTAACGGGAGGCGAGCTTTCTTACCCCACTACCGTGTTCATTCCCGACACCAACAGCGAACCGCAACCGATTGCAGGTTACCTGGAAGTAAAACATATGGAAACCGTTACCACCTATTTTGGCGAAAAAATGTACGGCAAACAGCCATTTGAGAGTTATGCCCGCCGTTATAAACCGCAATGGAAATAGATTAGAATTGTAGATTTTAAAGGATTTTTCTTTAAATTTGTTGTGATGATAAGGTTTAATGGTTAATGGTAACTGATTAGCAGCCTCTTCCTACCGGAAGAGGCTTTTTGTTTACCGGATGATTACCCGGCCTTATCATTTCAGAATAACCTGTTGTTTTATTTTCCCTTTACCGCCTCCGTTTTAAAAATCATGTACATAGCTCCCGCAGGCACAAAACCATAAGGCATATGCCTGTTTTTTGAGGCGGGAACAGCTACTACTGTTTTATTACCGATAACACCTACTTTAAAAAAACGGTACCTGAGCATGGTGTTACGGGCACCCAGGCGCTTTTCAAGTGTGTTTACGGCATCAGGCCAGTTTTGCTCCTGGCTGTAGGTAACTACCTGGTTCACCAGTTCTTTGTTGTTCAATTGGGAGGATAACTCTGCTTTATCGGATTGCTTAAAAGAATAGCTGGAGTACAAATCACCCATATCAGCAACTGTTACTTCCTGTGTTTTTTTACCGTCAAATTGAAATTTACGGGAAGTGCAACTCACCGAAGCGATGAATCCTATCAGCAACAAATACTTTGTGAACGCCATACAATGCGTTTATTTTTTGGGATCAAGAAAAATCTGGAAACCAACCGACGCATTTACATTGAATGCATTATTGGTATACTTGCCTTTGTTCTCACTTCTTGTAGAACTGGGTGGCGCAGTAAATTGAGTATTGGCAATATAAGAGTAGTCGTAAGAAGTGCTGATGTATGCAAGTCCGAGCCCGAGGTCAAAACCAATATTCTTTCCGATCATTTTTGTAACACCAAAGCCGCCCCCGGCATTGATATTAAAAATTCCTTTCTGATCTTCTTCCCACTTGGTTGTCTGAACTGTTGAAGCAGATGTTCCTGAACCTTTACCTGAACCGAAGCCGGCAAAAATACTTGCCTGTACATAAGGCAGAAATCCGGAGTTGCCAAAATAGTAACGGGCAAAAGGTCCCACACCGATTGTAATGGTATTGGACTTGCTTTCAGCACCACCACCATCTTTTTTGGAGGAAGCAAAGTTAACACCGATGTTACCGCCTACTAAAACATTTTCACTGATAAACCATCCCATGGATGGATTGAGTGATACATTAAAATTATTGGTAGCTGTTTTACCCGTACCAACCAGTTCCTGATCAAAGGAAGTAGAGTTACCTGTAAAACTGATACCGCCGATATTAAACCCGACCGTACGGGTTCCTTTTTGAAATTGTGCAAAACTGCTTACACTTAAAAACAAAGCGAGACAAAAAAAGAAATGTTTCATGTGTTGATATTAAAGTTGTTTGGTATGCGTTTCTGTTCAATAATGCATTGAAGATATTGAAAACATATTCACAACAAAAGATAGGGCTTTTTATTTTGACTGGATTAATTTCTCCAGCACAAAATAAGTAATGGGGCAAAAAGTAGCATTCTTAAGAGTGAGATGGGGCCGTTTTAAAATCACATCCTCATCCGTATAAGGAAACCGTTCACAATCAGAAGGCCGCACTTCGTAGATGGAACAATAATTATCAGCACCCAAAAACGGGCAGGGTTTGGTCTTTACCACATAATCACCTTCTTCATCTAACCGCAGGTATGTTTCAATAAAAACTCCTTCTTTCATACCCAGGTGTTTACTGATCCGTTTAATATCAGGTGTTTTAAAACGGGGCGAATAATTTTTGCAGCAATTGGCACATTGCAGACAATCCACTTTTTCAAAAGCTTCTTCATGCAGATCGGGAAGTTGCTTCAGCACTTTATTTTTATCGGCCCTTTGCAAAAAGCGTTTGTACTCTTTTTGATGATCGGTACTCTTTTTTTCCCAGTTGTTTAACAGTTCCTCCGCCATGGCACAAAGAACGTTGATTTTTTGATTTAACAGGCTATCCCCAGCCCTGTTGGTCATTCATTTTGAATGTCTTCTGCCCGTACCTTTGCCCCGTTTTAAAAATTGACCCCATCTTATAAAACGCAGCTTAATATTATGAATCTCTTTGAACAGCAGCAGAACGAATTTGCCAAACGCCATATCGGAACAATCGGATCTGAATCCTCCCTGTTATCCGCCATCGGCATTTCTTCCATGGAAGAACTTATTACTAAAACAGTGCCTTCTGCCATCAGGGCATCCCATGAACTTGATCTGCCGGAAGCGATGAGTGAAGCAGCCTACCTGCAACACATCAAAGAACTTTCACTCAAAAACAAAGTCTTTAAAAATTATATCGGCCAGGGATATTATGATACCATCACTCCTTCTGTGATTCTCCGTAATATTTTTGAAAACCCGGGATGGTACACACAATACACTCCTTACCAGGCAGAAATTTCGCAGGGTCGTTTGGAAAGCTTACTCAACTTCCAAACCATGGTGAGCGATTTAACAGCGCTGCCCATTGCCAATGCTTCCCTGCTGGATGAAGCAACCGCAGCAGCTGAAGCTATGAACATGCTGTTTCATCACATCAATCGTACGGATAAAATTGAACGGCGTAAGTTTTTTGTGGATGAAGAAGTATTTCCGCAAACAAAAGATTTATTGGTAACCCGTGGCACTCCTATCGGAATTGAAGTAGTGTTTGGTGATTATAAAACGACCAACATTGATGCTACTTATTTTGGTGCATTGGTTCAATACCCCAATAACAAAGGTTCTATTGAAGATTACAGAAATTTCATTGAGCAGGTTCATACAGCAGGTGCTATGGTAGCCATGGCTACTGATTTATTAGCCTTAACCCTCTTAACACCTCCCGGTGAGTTAGGTGCCGATGTGGCTTTTGGAAGCGCCCAGCGTTTTGGTGTGCCTTTAGGTTTTGGCGGACCACATGCTGCGTTCTTTACTGCCAAAGATGAGTTTAAACGTTCCATGCCCGGTCGCATCATCGGTGTAAGTATTGATGCACAGGGAAACCGTGCCTTGCGTATGGCGCTGCAAACAAGAGAGCAACACATCAAACGTGAAAAAGCAACCAGTAATATTTGTACAGCGCAGGCCTTACTGGCAAATATGGCTGCTATGTATGCCGTATATCATGGTCCGGAAGGATTAAAGAACATTGCGTCCCGAGTGGCTTTGTTAACACAAACAGCAGCGGAAGCCATTAAAGAAAGAGGATTTGAACTGGTAAGTGATGCTTATTTTGATAGCCTCACGGTAAAAGTAAAAGACGCCGTTGCTATTAAGGCAAAAGCGGAGAAACAACAGATCAACCTGCGTTATTACAGCAATGAGTTGATTGGTATTTCTCTGGATGAAACAACTACGGCAGAGGATTTATATGATTTAATCAATTGTTTTGAAAATGATGTAAACGCTGTTGCTTTCAGCATTGATGAAGCAGCCGCCTTGCAGCATATACCTGCAGCATTGCAACGCAGCAGCAATTATTTAACGCATCCTAACTTTAATACCCATCACAGCGAAAGCAGGATGATGCGTTACATCAAACAATTAGAGAATAAAGATCTGTCGCTTAACACTTCTATGATTTCGCTGGGCAGCTGTACCATGAAGCTGAATGCAGCAACTGAAATGATGCCGCTGAGCTGGGCACACTGGAGCAAGCTGCATCCTTTTGCGCCGGCCGATCAAACAGAAGGTTACCGGGAAATGATTACCAACCTGGAACAATATCTCAACGCCGTTACCGGTTTTGATGCCTGCAGCATGCAGCCTAACAGTGGTGCACAAGGTGAGTTTGCAGGTTTACTCACCATCCGCAATTATCACCTGGCTAACGGTGATGCACATCGTGATGTTATGCTCATTCCTATTTCTGCACACGGCACCAACCCTGCCAGTGCGGTGATGGCCGGCATGAAAGTAGTAGTGGTAAAAGCATTGGAGAATGGTTACATTGATGTGGCTGATTTTAAAGCAAAGGCAGAGCAATACAGTGCCAACCTTGCCGGTACGATGATTACCTATCCCAGCACGTACGGCATTTTTGAAGAGAGTGTAAAAGAAATCTGTGATATCGTTCATAAACATGGCGGACAAGTGTACATGGATGGTGCTAATATGAATGCACAGGTGGGCTTAACAAGTCCGGGATTAATTGGTGCTGATGTGTGCCACTTAAACCTGCATAAAACATTTGCTATTCCACACGGCGGTGGCGGCCCCGGCATGGGACCGATTTGTGTAAAAGCACATTTAGCTAAACATCTGCCCGGTCATTGGGCCCTGAGCGTAGTCGAAGGGACTGATGCCAACACTGAGCGTAGTCGAAGTGTGGCACCACATGGTTCCGTTTCTGCTGCACCTTATGGCAGTGCATCTATTCTCCTTATCTCTTATGCATATATACGCATGTTAGGCGCCGTTGGTGTAAAGCAAGCAACGGAGTATGCTATCCTCAACGCCAATTACATGAAAGCCCGTTTGGAAAAAGATTTTGATATTCTTTATGTAGGTGCTAATGGCACCTGTGCGCATGAATTCATTGTAGATCTTCGTCCGTTTAAAAATACAGCCGGTATTGAAGCTGAAGATGTAGCCAAGCGTTTAATGGATTATGGTTTTCATGCTCCTACTATGAGCTTTCCGGTACCGGGCACGATTATGATTGAACCTACTGAAAGTGAAGACAAAGGTGAACTTGATCGTTTCTGTGATGCACTCTTAAGCATCCGTGCAGAAATAAGGGCCATTGAAGAAGGTAAGGCTGATAGGGCAGATAATCCATTAAAGCATGCGCCACATACACAGTTTGTTGTTACAGCTGATGAATGGAAGCACGCTTATACACGTCAGCAGGCCGCTTATCCGTTGTACTATGTAACGCATAACAAATTCTGGCCGAGTGTGGCAAGAGTGAACAACACACATGGCGACAGGAATTTGATTTGCACCTGTGAGCCTGTGAGTAGTTATGCAGAGGCATAAATGATCAGTAACATTCATAAATTTAAAATCCTGCATTACTGCAGGATTTTTTTTGCTATCGAGAACCTCCACAATATGATGCATATAAATAACCGTTTTATTAAAGTTCATATTAGAATGATTGCTAATTTTTTATTACCTGTTGGCTATACACCATTTCCTTACTGATTACTTTTATAAAATAGGTGCCGGAAGATATCCGACTCATGTCCAGGGATATCAAAGTTTGGCCTGCTGCTTTGTATTGCATCATAACTCTCCCAAATAAATCAGTAACCTGTAAAACTGTTTCATTAGTACTCCATGAAGTTGGCAATTGCACAGTTAGATTATTAACAGCAGGGTTTGGATATACTTTCAAGGATGATACAGGTCTTACTTGTCCATAACGCAAATTTTTAACTTCGGAATAATAGTGAGCGCCTGTAAAATCAACAAATTTGATCCTGTAATATACAACTGCTTGATCAGCAGGCAACAGTTCTTCAAAATTGTACTTCTTAATATCGTTATCGTCAATAAAATTTTTACCCTCTATTTTGGTTACAGTTTCAAAGTCAACAGCATTCAAACTCCTTTCCACCGTAATTGCAGACAGATTTATTTCTTTTGCTACGCCCCATGTTAAAAAGGCGTTTTCATTACGCTTCACCACATCAAAAAAAGCCGGGCGAAATGAAAGTACATTGAGCAATGTTGCACCGGGCGTACAGTTATTATTGATTGAAGCAGGCGTAAGAAATGCGTTCAGATACATCCTGATTCCATTAATTGAGGAAATTGTGGTTAAGCTTTTAAATTCATGATTACCGATATAAAAAACCAATCCTCCCCCTTTATCTGCATTCGTAAGTTTTGAAACACTGGCACCTATCGGCGATCTTGAAAGGTTGTTGTTAGCCGCATGCAAGTGTGTATTATTTGTATTGAAACTCAGCGTAGACAGTTGCCAGTTTCGAAAGCTTCCTCCCTGTGAAATACTAAACTCCCCCTGAAACTGGCTGAACGAAAGATCTGCACTTGGATAAGCAACAGAACTTGCCATGATATTGGAATTTACTTTTGTAATTCCGTTGGTTGATTGAAACCGGCCAAGGCTGTTATTTTCATAAGCTAATACCGCTTCGCATTGTGCCAGAAAATTACCACCATTCGTAATAAAGGAACGCACAGCTCTCATTTCAGCCTCAGCTACAAAATCATCATGAGGTTCACTTGCAAAATTGAAACAACGGGAAAGAAGTTCAGTCGCCTTTATGCTATCATAATTCAATTTGGGAACAGAAGCAAATTCAAAATAAGAGAGATGAATGGCTGTATTATCACCATCTTTAATAATACCAGCTTTAGGCACATAGCCGGCCATATCATAACGCACATCAACCATTACTGCCTGTGTGGTTTTAAAAACGGCAGGACGGTCATTACCGGTTAATCCATTAGAAGTATAAAATGAATGGATCAATGCAGCAACTCCAACGGTATCAGTGGCATTGATCACAAATGGACCGCTTGAAAAACTGCGTACACTCATGGCATCAGTAGACGGCAACATACGTCCGGCAGCAACTGTAAAATCGGTTGCATCTTTTGATTTACCCGCACGGATAACCCATTTGAGTTTTACTTTATTATTGAGCAAATGCACAATAAGACCATATGTTTTCAGATTAAAATAACCACTACTGTTTAGCTGCAAGCTATTGTCCATCGGAATTACATAGCTGTTAGCAGGCAGGTTCATTAAATTGGCCACAGGTCGTGGCAGATCTTTCGTGGCCTGGCCATTGACAGATAGGAAAAACAGACCTGCACAGGCAAGTCCGGTCAACACCGTTTTCATATAGGGGTACATTTCCTGTATATACGGGTAAACAATTAAGTAGGATCACCAGGCTCTTAACTTTTTTCAATCTCATAATCAGGAGTTTATACCACAATAAAAAAACGGCAATACGCATCGCCGTTCTTTATAAGGTCCCACAGGAATATTTTATCACTTCTTGAAACTTGCTGGTTGAGCAAGGAAAGCGCAAAGTTCAGTGTTGTAACCACTGCAGATGCTGACGCCTGTCAATCATTCCTCTGTAATACATCATTTCAGCGGGCTTTATTTCGTACTACCTTCCGTCAACAATAAAAAAACTATACAATCAATCAATAAAACTGAAACATGAAAAACGGAACTAAAATATTGATTGCATTGGGTGCAGGTGCTGCCATTGGTGGTGTGCTGGGACTTTTGTTTGCTCCGGCCAAGGGGGTTGAAACCCGTCAAAAAATTGCCGAAAGCGGTAAGAAGCTCAAAGATCAGTTCAATGAAAAATTGAAACTGGGCAAAGAACGGCTGGAAGAGAAATTTAACGGCAAAGTAGCTGAAGAACACAGCTGAAACAACCAGCCTGAAAATGGAACACGGTGTACCATGGAAAAGAAAGCCCGTTAAGGATGAAATAAAACCTGGCGGGCTTTCCTGTTATGGCTAATCATTCATCAATCATGTATAAATCAGTTTTACTAATTGCCATTCTGCTTTTATACAACAGCGGCTTCGCACAAAAACAAACGGCTCATCGTTTTCATGCTGGTATTGAACTGGATGCCTTGCCTTATGCCACAGGCGGATGGTTTGCAGCAGCATGGGCCGGTAATGAGCAGTGGCGCATCCGCTTACTTACTGCTGCTGTAAACAAACCAGATTTTACAACAAGAAAAGGTTTCACCAATCATCATATAAGGGCTTATGCTGCTGTGGCAGATTACTCGTTAAAAAAAGATTGGGAAGGTTTCTGGCTGGGTGGCGGTTTGGTTTTATGGAACAGTACCATACAAACTGATGCAAGGCTGCAAACAGCTTCTTTCACTAATTATTTATTGAATGGAAGTGCGGGTTATCATTTTACACTGCATAAAAATATTTACCTGAGTCCATGGGCAGGGCTCAGCATACGTACAGGCGGAGATAAAGATGTGGCAGTAGATACCAAACAATATACTTTACCCCTGCTCAACCCCGAAGCTTCTGTAAAAATCGGGTTCTGGTTTTAAGTAAAAGGAAAAATTTAATTCTGCCTGGGTTTATCTACAAGGTATAACCACTCTGCTTTTGTAAGCCATGAAATGCCAAAGGCCGCTAAAGCAATCGCTTCTCCCCAAAATACCAAACTGTATTTTTCACAGGCAGCTTCAAAGAAAAACATACTTACAGCAAGTGCTGCAATACAACCAATCATTATCAGGCCACAGGCGAGGTACAGTTTATTTCTTTGTTTTTTCTCGGGGGTAGGTGCCGTATCTTTTTTTGTTTTACGAAACAGGTAAACAGAAAAAATAATAAACACCGTAAACAAACCAATAGCAAAAACAAAATGTGCATAATGCACCCATCCTTTAACGGTGGTGGGAAATAAAGCCACTCCCATTGCCATAACAGATCCTGCGTTGGCAACTTTATTATCTACTGATTCCGGGCCTTTATAAGCAAATAAAAAAAAGCTGAGGGCAAACAATACACCTACCAAAATATCACCCCCTGCGGTATTATCATAATAATCACTGATGGAGAACTCCAGTTGAAAACTTTTTTCAGCAACAGCTTTGCCTGTAAATACAAGCAAGGGTAAAAAAATACCGGCCAGCCCCATTAAAATACGGAGGGTTTTATAAGAAATAATCTGATCGTGATCGCTTTGCTTGTTTAAAGGAAGAAATGCTGACATAATGGTTGCTTTGATGATTCCCAACAAAATACTGCAGTGCATCTTTAAATGCAAGCAAAAAAAATCTCCCGGCATGCGGGAGATTTTTTATAACATTCTTTACGAATGATTAGCTGAGATGCTTTGACAGGTGCTTAGCCATATCAAACATAGACACCTGGCTCTTACCACCAAATACTACTTTGAGTTTATCATCAGCATTGATCATGCGTTTGTTTTTAGCATCCTGCAATTTGTTCTTGCGGATGTAAGCCCAGATTTGCTTTACAGCCTCAGTGCGGGGTAATGCTTTAGCACCTACTACAGCAGCTAATGCAGCACTGGGAGTTAATGCTTTCATGAACGCAGCATTAGGCTTACGTTTTGCTTTTGCTTTTTTGGGAGCAGCTTTCTTAGCAGCTTTTTTAGGAGCAGCTTTTTTGGCAGCCTTTTTAGGAGCGGCTTTTTTTGCGGCTTTCTTAGGAGCAGCTTTCTTAGCTGGTTTCTTTGCTTTTTTTGTTGCCATGACGTTTTTGTTTTTGAATGTTAATGGGAATGGTAATTACCATTTCAAATATATGTGATAAATAGAGTGAAACAACAAATACTTTTTCACTTTTTTTGAGTTTTCCCCAATGAAAATGAGTTATTCACACCTTGGTTTCCCAATGAGAAAAAGGAAAAACCGCCATTTTCTCCAATGAAAACATCAAAACTGTATGTACATTTTCACTGCATTCACCAATGAAAATATCCTCGTATTTACTGCCATTTCCTATTTAACAAGGATCAAAAATGAGAATACGTATGTCGTTCCTCCAATGAAAATTTCAACTTTCACTACTTTGAATTCAGAAAAATTCATTTTTATTTTATGGTCCCAATCCGCACCCCCGCAGTTAAAATACACACCGTTAACAGCAAGCAATGAAAACAAGAAAGCATTTTTAAACTCTTAAAACCCGTTTGCTATGCCATTCAAATCCATGCTGTACACAGCATCCTTCTTCGTATTCGTATTGGTGTTTTCCCAATGTAACAACGACCAAAAAACGACTGCTGCCCGTTCCTTTGGCGGTTATGAAAGCCAGGTAAAGTGGGGCGAACACTTAATGACGGTAGGCGGTTGTGGTGATTGCCACACGCCTAAAAAACTTACACCGCAGGGGCCGGTTGATGACAGCAGTTTAATGTTAAGCGGTCATCCTGCACAGTTTCCTTTACCGGATATTGACCGAAGTCTTCTGGAATCAAGAAACATGTTTGCGTCTCAAACACTCACATTCTGGATGGGGCCATGGGGTGTAAGTTTTGCCGCCAACTTAACACCTGACTCTACAGGTACATTATCCTGGACAGAAGAACAATTTATAACAGCTTTACGTGAAGGTTATTCAAAAGGCATAAAAGGGAATCGCAAATTATTACCGCCTATGCCCGTAGAAGCCACCAGGCACTTTACAGATGATGAATTAAAAGCCATGTTTGCTTATATCAAAACAATCAAACCTGTTAAGAACATAGTTCCTCAACCATTGCCTCCTTCAGGTGCAGCATCCGCAGCTGCTCCACCTGCTTCAAAATAAAATCTAAAAACAACTCCGCTTTAAACAGGCGGAGTTGTTTTTTAAACACCATTCATCCATTTTCTTTTGCAGTTTAATCATGTGATTTAACTTTATCACAAATCAACAAACGCATGAGAAAGATTCTGTCCTTATTTGTTGTGCTGTTATCCGTTATTATTCTCAACGCACAACAAACACAAAAACCGATTTTACACGGCAAACATTGGATGGCTATTACCGGCAAACCTTTAGCAGCTACTGCAGGTGCCATGATGTTTCAGCAAAAAGGAAATGCAGTTGACGCTGCCTGTGCTATGCTTGCTGCTACCTGCACCATGTGGGATGTATTAAGCTGGGGTGGCGAAACACAGGCACTCATCTATAATCCAAAAACAGGAAAAGTAATCGGCATTAATGCTTTAGGTGTGGCACCAACAGGAGCTACACCTGAATTTTACAAAAGCAAAGGCTATAATTTTCCGCCACAGTACGGACCGTTGGCAGCAGTTACTCCCGGAACTTTTGGCGGTTTGTGTTTAATGCTGGCGAATTATGGCAAGCTGAGTTTAAAAGATGTATTGGCACCTGCTATGCAGATGGCTGCAGGGTACCCTATTGAAAGTTCAACTGCCAATAGTATTGAACGGCAAAAAGCATTGATTAAAGAATGGCCTTACAGTAAAAAAGTTTTTCTTCCGCACCTGGGACAAAAAAGAGAAGCACCGGAGGGTGGTGAAATATTTGTACAGAAAGAGTTACTGGAAACACTCACCAAATTAGTTGAAGCCGAGCAACAGGCATTAAAAAAAGGAAAGAATAGAAAAGATGCGATCATGGCAGCTTATGATCGTTTTTACAAAGGTGATATTGCGCAGGAGTTTGTTCGTGGATGCCAGGAGCAGGGCGGTTTAATTACCATGAATGACCTGGCTAACTGGAAACCCATTGAAGAAGAACCCATGCATGTGAATTACAAAGGTATTGAAGTGTACAAACTGCAACAATGGACACAGGGCCCGATGCTGTTGCAATCACTCAACATACTGGAGAATTTCGATTTGAAAAGCATGGGCTTTAACAGTGCCAAATACATTCATACGATCTATCAAACTATGAATATGGCATTTGCTGACAGGGATTTTTATTATGGAGATCCTGCATTTCCACCTGCCGAACCCATGCAGGGGCTCCTGAGTAAAGACTATGCAAGGCAAAGAGCAAAACAGATTATGTGGGAACGTAACAATGCCAATGTGGGCCCCGGTGATCCTTATCCGTTTCAGAACGAAACAAATCCTTACATGGATATGTTGAAGAAGCGTGGTTTTTCAATGGACACATCATCAACAAATAAAAATAATTTCATGCCCAGCCATGATGTGCGTAATAACGGAGTAGCTATGAATGATCCGGAGTATATGGAACGCTTATGGATGGGCACTACCAGCGTTGAAGCAGCGGATGAAGAAGGCTGGGTGGTTTCTATTACACCTAGCGGTGGATGGATTCCTGCCTGTATTGCAGGTAATACCGGCATCGGAATGAGTCAGCGTGGACAAAGTTTTGTATTGGATCCCACACTCAATCCTTTCAATGTAATTGAACCCGGTAAACGTCCACGGGTAACACTCACTCCAACGATGGCATTAAAAGACGGCAAACCGTTTTTATCATTTGCAGTACAAGGAGGAGATACGCAGGATCAGAACTTATTACAATTCTTTTTGAATGTAGTAGAGTTTGGTATGAATGTGCAGGAAGCAACAGAAGCACCAAATATAAATACCAATCAATTATGGCTTTCATTAGGTGGAGAGAAAGTAGCAGACCGCAGGCCAAGACCCGGCAATTTATTATTACATGATGCAACACCTGAATGGGTGCGAAAAGAATTAAGACAAATGGGTTATCAACTTTCATTTGATGATCGTACCAGCGGACCCATCAATGCTATTTGGTTTGACTGGAAGCACGGCAGCTTCTGGGGTGGCAGCAGTAATCATGGTGATGATTACGGCATCAGCTGGTAAAAAAAATTAAATCCCCGTCATTACAACGGGGATTTTTTTTCATCATCAGCATTCCGAAAATTGTAGTTCAGGTTGAAATAATCATTGTTTGATAAATGTTCCGGTTAATCGTTCGCCTGTATGCAAATGAATTAATTCCGTTAAATACTGTCCCTTGGAAAAAGCGGAAACATCAAAACTTAAATCATTTGCATTACGATTGGAAGAAAACACAAGCACACCTGTTAATGAATACATTCTTACCTGGTACGTTCCTTTCATAAAATGACCCTGCAGCCTTACCTGGTTCCGGGCAGGGTTCGGCCATATTTGTAAGCTGTTGCCTTTTTTTACAATTGAAGACCATGTAACGGTGTTACTGTAAGCGGTTAAACCGTTTACATATTTTGCAAGTACCCGGTATTCTCTTTTTGTATCAGTTACCCCGCTCAAATCTTTGTGGGTATAAGTAATCGCTTCTGTTTGATTCGTAGCCGGCATGGTAGCAATCATCTCAAAATTGCTCCCCTCCTCTCTTCGCTCAATTACAAAATGATCAATCAATTCATCTGCTGGGGCTTCCCATTCCAGTTGAGCAAAACCACTTTTATCAGTAAGGGCAAGATGATAACTATTACCTGCCAACACACCTTGCACAGGGCCGATGAAATAGATATTATCACCACTTACACTGATGGGATTAACACTTCCTTCATTACAGGCACTCATATCAAAGGGTTGATAAGGATTGGATGTGTTACCCTGGCGAATAATAACCAAACCAATTTCAATTTTTGAAGAAGCCAGTTCGGCATCATGGCCCCCGTTATCTTTTGTAAAAAACTGGGCAATAAAATCAGGTGTATTAAACCCGTAACCCGGCTGATTGAGATTATAATAAGCTGCCTGTGTAGGATCATTAAGCGTAAAAAAGATATCAAGCAATAACCGCATTTCATTAGGCGGAACATTCATGATGTTAAAACACCAGCCGGTAGAGCGGTTAATATAACGGCGTTGCATGGTCTTTGTTAAAGCACTATTTGCAATTGTTGCAACTCTGGAAGAAGGCGATTCTGTTCCTACTGCAGGACTGGGGCCTGTATCAACGCCTACAAAATTGATGTACTCTGGTGCATTAATTCCGGAGTTCTGATCAGTGAACTTGTACATAAAACTCCGGTAGCCGCTATATGTTACAACGCTGCTGTTATATTGAAATCCAAACCGCTGCCCGATGTATTCGAGGTTTACATTAGAATTTGTATTGTTACGGATACCGATGCGGATGGTAATACGATTGGTAGTGTTATCATAAAAACAATTCCCCAGTATTTCTGCCTGCTGGGCTTTTACCGTAAGAAAACATACCAATAAAACCGGCACTAAGAGTAGACTTTTGATCATAGGTGATACATTTAAAATCTCTTAAGCGGCTTTCATTAAGGACATGAAATGTAACGGTTTACACAAGGATGTGCAGATTGCTGACTGTAAGTTCTCTGAAGTGGTAATAATTCTCTTGGAGAAAGGATCCGGTTAGCTTTCAGGGGATAGGTAGTATAAAGATAATACGATTAAGCCCCAAAATGCAAGCCCTTAAGCCGGTTTTTATTTTTTACCTGATTTAGTACCCTTTAAAATTCATCAATCAGGACCGTCATTTTAACTCAAACCATACTGGTTTTGTGTCGTTTACCTCACCATTATAGTTGATGGAAAGTTCTTCGCCGGGTGCAATAGCACGAACTGCTTTTAAAAACATGGCACTTTCTTCAAAATCCATGAAATAATCACAATTGGCATCTGAGGAATGATTGTAAATAGGAATCCAGCCCAGCGCCATGGCACATTGGCTGCGGTCTTCGCCCCATTCAAAAATATAATCATGTAAAAGCGTAGCATCCAGATGCGTACGGTCCTGTGCACTCATTACAATCACTGGTGCAATTTCAATCACATCTCCTGCATCAATGGCTTCATGGGTAAACACCCCTCTTCCCTTTCCTTCACTGTTATCGATATATAAACTTTGTAAACGCATCATAAGCTTATCATTCAGCCTGGAGCCAAAGAAACTAACTTTCCCCGTTTCTTGATCCACTAATATTTGTTGAAAGGAATCTTTAATATCATTTTTCATCCCGACCTCTGTAATTTCGGGACATAAAATCACATTTCGGTTTAACACAAACATCGATTCATGGAACTGGATTTGGAAAAAGAAATACCGCTCAAAGAACAGTTTGAAGAACTCATGAGCCGTGAGGATAAACTGGAAATCCAGGAATTCCTGAACAACCAGAACATCAGCGATGTGGCGGAACTGGTGTATGAATTTCCGGACTATGAAAGCCAGATCCTGGCCAATATGAGTGTACACCGTGCTGCCAGCGTATTTAAAATCCTGGACCTGCCCACGCAAAAACAGATCATTAAAGAACTGCCGCCCTTTAAAACAGCGGAACTGCTGAATGAACTCCCGGCAGATGACCGCACTTCATTTTTAGAAGAATTGCCCAGCAACGTGGTACGTGAACTCATTAAGCTCTTGAATCCTGATGAGCGAAAAATCACTTTATCACTGCTGGGTTATCCTGAAGACAGTATCGGTCGTTTGATGACGCCCGATTATGTATATGTATATGCTACCGATACGATTACTGAAGTATTTGACACTATCCGTAAATATGGCAAAGACAGTGAAACCATTAATGTGATTTATGTAATTGATAAGAAAGGAAATTTGCTGGATGATCTCCGCATCCGTGATATCATTCTTGCTTCACCTGAAAAAACGGTAGAAGAACTGATGGATGGCCGTGTAATTGCTTTGAATGTGGATGATGACCAGGAAACAGCCAACGAAGCATTTAAAATGAATAACCGAGTAGCATTGCCCGTGGTGAGCAAGAGTAATAAACTGCTGGGCATTGTAACCATTGATGACGTATTGTGGGTGGCCAATGAAGAGTTTAGTGAAGACATGCAGAAGATGGGTGGTACGGAAGCATTGGACGAACCTTATATTGAAACACCGATTTTTAAACTCTTCAAGAAAAGAGTAGTATGGCTGATCATATTATTTTTTGGCGAGCTTATTACCATCACTGCCATGCAGAGCTATGAAGATGAGATTGCTAAAGTGGTGATACTGGCCACTTTTATTCCTTTGATTATTTCAAGTGGTGGCAACAGCGGTTCACAGGCTGCTACCTTGATTATACAGGCAATGGCGCTGGGCGAAATTACTGTTGCTGATTGGTGGCGTATCATGCGCAGGGAGATCATATCCGGGTTGTTGCTTGGCTTTTCATTATGCATCATTGCGTTTTCTGTTATTTTCATCTGGCAATCATTTACAAATACGTTTGGTGATCATGCAGCATTGATTGGTTTAACGGTAGGCTGCTCATTGGTTGGTATTGTTATGTGGGGCACTTTAATGGGCTCCATGCTTCCTTTATTCCTTAAAAGAATGGGAGCTGATCCTGCTGCTTCTTCTACTCCCTTTGTAGCTACACTGGTGGATGTAACAGGAATCATGATTTATTTTTCAATGGCCTATTTATTTTTAAAGGGAGTGTTGTTGTAAATGACTGAAAGGCGACACCTTTCTCAAAAGGTGTTGTCTTTAACATGATGAAAAAAGTAGTATGGCTGAAAGGCTGTGGGATTGAAATAAAAATACCGACTTACAATTTGGCGGTATTGTAATGAAAAGTCCGATAATAGCTGCCCCTTGTACAATTAAAGAAAGCTCCAAAAACTCATCATTTGCCAGACAAGACTTTTTAAAAAAATTGCTTTTCTCCTCTATTCATCATCCACTTATTTTTGTCGGTCTTAAAACTACAGAACAACTATGTGCGGAATTGTTGGTTATACCGGTCCAAGAGAAGCTTACCCGATTGTTTTAAAAGGTTTAAAACGCCTGGAATACCGTGGTTATGACAGCAGCGGTGTAGCCCTGCTCAATCATGGTCTCAAAGTTTATAAAAAGAAAGGCAAGGTGGCGGAGTTGGAAGAAAGCCTGATTGGCGCTGATGTAAAAGCAAATATCGGCATCGGGCATACACGCTGGGCAACACACGGAGAACCCAGCGACCGTAACGCCCACCCGCATGAAAGTGCCAGCGGCAGATTAGCGATGATCCACAACGGTATTATTGAAAACTACGCACTCATTAAAAAAGAACTGGAGAATAAAGGTTATAGTTTTAAGAGTGATACGGATACAGAAGTGCTGTTGAACTTTATTGATGATATTCAGCAACACAATGATTGCAGTCTGGAAGAAGCAGTACGTGTAGCATTGAAACGTGTAGTAGGTGCGTATTGCATTTTGTTGATTGATAAAGAAGACCCTCACACCATTATTGCAGCACGCAAAGGAAGTCCGTTGGTAATTGGTATTGGCAAAGGTGAACATTTCCTCGCCAGCGATGCAAGCCCCATCATTGAATACACAAAAGAAGTGGTGTATGTAAATGACTATGAGCTTGCCATTGTTCGTCCGGATGAATTGATTTTAAAAAACCTGGGCAACGAAAAAATTACTCCTTACGTTACCAAGCTGGATATGGAACTGGCAGCTATTGAAAAGGGCGGCTACGACCATTTCATGATCAAAGAAATTTTTGAACAGCCTAAAACCATCTATGATTGTTTGCGTGGAAGACTGGATGTAGCAAAGGGAACGATTACCATGGCAGGTGTTGAAAATTATATGGAGCAGTTGAAAAATGCTCACCGCATCATCATCATCGCCTGCGGTACCAGCTGGCATGCCGGTTTAGTAGCGGAATACATCATTGAAGAATTGTGTCGAATACCGGTGGAAGTAGAATATGCTTCTGAATTCCGTTACAGAAATCCTGTAGTGAATAAAGGGGATGTCATCATTGCCATTTCGCAAAGTGGTGAAACGGCTGATACATTGGTCGCCATTGAAAAAGCAAAAGAACAGGGTGCTATCATTTTCGGTGTAGTGAATGCAGTTGGTTCTTCTATTGCACGTGCAAGCCACACCGGCGCTTACACACACTCCGGACCTGAGATTGGTGTAGCCAGTACCAAAGCCTTTACAGGTCAGCTGGCAGTGCTCACTATGATTGCATTAAAGATTGCTCACAACAAAGGAACCATCAGTGAAGAACGCTACCTGCAATTATTGCAGGACTTACATGATGTACCGGAGAAAGTAGATGCTATTTTAAAAAATGCTGAAGAAGTAAAAGCAATTGCTGACAAATATAAAGATTCAACGGATGCACTGTTTTTGGGCCGAGGCTATAATTTTCCGGTGGCACTGGAAGGTGCGTTGAAGCTGAAAGAAATTTCTTACATCCATGCAGAAGGTTACCCCGCCGCAGAAATGAAGCACGGGCCCATTGCATTGGTAACCGAAACATTACCGGTGATCTTTGTTGCTACTAAAGATTCTTATCATGAAAAAGTGGTGAGCAATATGCAGGAGATAAAAGCAAGGAAAGGAAGAGTGATTTCCATTATTACCGAAGGCGATGAATTAAGCACAAGCCTGAGCAATGATGTATTTGCTGTGCCGCCTGCTGATGAAATTGTAGCGCCCATGCTGAGCGTGATTCCATTACAATTACTATCTTACTATGTAGGTATAGCAAAAGGCTACGATGTGGATAAACCGAGAAATTTAGCCAAGAGTGTAACGGTGGAATAGATATTGTTTGTTGTTTGTGATTTGTGATTTACCAGTGCGAGCTGTTTTAAAATTGTCAAACAACAAACAAAAAACAACAAATAATTCTTCATGAACCCAATTATAAAAAAGCCGCTGAGTGAAATCGGCTATAAGTTTTTTCCGGAGCAATACATCCCTGCGGGTGAAGATGAGTATTACCTGCGCCGTAAACAAAACCGCAACGGCATTACGTACCGCAAACTCACCCATCATGAAATAGACGCACTTATCCGTAACAATAATACAAGTGACAACTGGGAAATGATTGAAGTAACGGATGTGTTCAATGCCGATTTAATTCAGAACTGTAAATTCTATGGCTGGGTTCGCATCGGCAAACTGGAACCTTATTTCCTGGAATTTCATGCGGTGAAGCTGCGGGTAGGTTTGTACAACAGCACCATTATCAGCTGTGATTTCGGCGACAATGTTTCTATTGACAGTGTGCATTACCTCAGCCATTATATCATCGGCAATGAATGCATCATCACCAATGTGCATGAAATGGCTACCACCAACTATGCCAAGTTTGGTAACGGTGTATTGAAACAGGGCGAGGAAGAAAAAATCCGCATCTGGCTGGAAGTATGCAATGAAAATGCCGGCAGAAAAATTGTTCCGTTCAACGGAATGCTGCCGGGTGATGCATGGATGTGGAGCCGCAACCGTGACAACAAAGCACTGCAACAAAAATTTTTAGAATTCACCGAGCAGAAGTTTGATAAACTGCGTGGCTATTATGGAAAAGTGGGCGACCGTACCGTGATCAAAAGTTGCCGCATCATAAAAGATGTGTGGATTGGTCCGCATGCTTACATTAAAGGTGCCAATAAAATCAAAAATGTTACCATCAACTCCAGTGAAAAATCAAGTTCACAGGTGGGCGAAGGATGTGAGTTGGTGAATGGAATCATTGGAGAAGGTTGTCGTGTTTTCTACGGTGTAAAAGCAGTTCGTTTTTACCTGTCTTCTCACTCACAGTTGAAGTATGGTGCAAGGCTCATCAACTCTTACCTTGGCAACAACGCTACCATCTCCTGTTGCGAAGTATTGAACTCACTCATCTTTCCTGCACATGAACAACATCACAACAACTCATTCTTATGTGCTGCAACTGTGATGGGGCAGAGTAATATTGCAGCAGGCGCTACACTCGGCAGCAATCATAACAGCCGCAGCGCAGATGGCGAGTTGATTGCAGGCAGAGGTTTCTGGCCCGCACTCTGCGTAAGCATCAAACACAACAGTAAGTTTGCTTCTTACACGTTATTAGCCAAGGGCGATTACCCGGCTGAACTGAACATTCCTATTCCGTTTGCACTTGTAAGTAATGACGAAACGAAAAATCAATTACAGGTGATGCCGGCCTATTGGTTTTTGTACAATATGTACGCACTGGCACGCAACGCCTGGAAATATGTGGACAGGGATAAAAGAACAGACAAAACCCAGCATTTAGAATACAGCTATTTGGCACCGGATACGGTGAATGAAATTTTTGAATCACTTCGTCTATTGGAATTGTACACTGGTAAAGCTGCCTTGCAAAAAGAGCAACCGGCGAAAGATTATTCTGATGCACAATACATCAAAAAAGGAAAAGCATTATTAACTGCTGATGACAAAAACATTGATGCATTAGAAATTATTGCGGATGGTTTTGAAAATACCAAACGCAAAACCGTTTTACTGAAAGTAAGACAAAGCTACGGTGTGTTCCTTGAGCTGATTGGTTATTATGCAGCAGAAGAGTTGATGCACTTCATCAAAGCCAATAACTTATCACTTGCAACATGCATCAAACAACTACCCAAACCCGGCAAACGTAAAGCATGGACCAATGTGGGCGGACAGTTGATGGAAGCTGCTGCATTTACTTTGTTACAACAAAAAATTGTAGCAGGAAAAATAAAAGGCTGGGATGCAGTACATGCATTTTATGAACAGCAATCAGCATTGTATCCTTCGCAAAAACTGCAACATGCACTGGCTGCTTATGGTGAACTGCTAAACATCAAACAACTTTCAAAAGAAACGATTACGACGCTTCTTACGCAATACTTGCACACCAAAGAATGGATGGTGAAAGGTATTTACAACAGCAGGGCAAAGGATTACAGCAATCCCTTCCGCAGCATGGTGTATGAAAACCCGGAGGAGCAGGAAGAAGTAACAGGATCTTTAGCCGAAAACAGTTTTATCTTACAACAACAGCAGGAGTTGAAAGAAACAAAGAAATTTATAACCAGGCTTTTGAAAAACTCTTAAACACGGAGGAAAAGAGAAACGGAGTACATTGAGAAACTCTGTGCACCTCTGCACCTCATTAACTCAGTGTTGATTATGAACCGCCTTGTAGATGCCTATATAGAATCCCTGCCCGAAACCAAACGGGAAATTGCAGAAGCCATCCGTGAATTAATTCTCACCACCGTTCCGGATGTGGAAGAAAAACTCAGTTTCAAAATTCCGTTTTATCATTACTTCGGTATGTTCTGCTATCTCAATGAAGTGGAAGAAGGCATTGATGTAGGATTCTGCAGGGGAAAGGACCTCGTGTTTGCATGGCCGCAACTGGATTTGAGAGACCGGGTGATGGTGGCTTCCATCATCATCACTTCCAAAAAAGAAATACAAACTTTTCAACTGGAGCAACTGTTGCTGGCTGCATCCCATTGGCAAGTAGAAGCAAAACAAATGAAGCTGCCCATGGTAAAGACCAAAAATAAAAAAGCCGCTTCCAAAAAGAAACGGCTTTGATTGAATAAAGAGGCGACACCTTTTGAAAAGGTGTTGTCTCTTTATTCGCCCCAGATATTATCTTTTCCTTCAATCCACAATTTCACCAGTTCTGTTGTCACGGATTTCGGACGTTCCAAAGGCAGACCCAATGCTCTGTCCCAAATCAAACTCGCCATTACACCCAGTGCACGGCTCACGGCAAACAACACAGTGTAATATTCATACTCTTTCAATCCGTAATGAACCAGTAAAGCGCCGCTGTGTGCATCTACATTCGGCCATGGGTTTTTGATTTTACCAAGACTTTGCAGAATAGGCGGCACTACTTCATAAATATTCCAAACCGTATTCACCAGTTTATCTTCAGGCATGTGCAGTTTACCAAACTCCATCTGTGCGGTAAAACGTGGATCTGTTTTGCGTAATACGGCATGACCATAACCCGGCACCACCTTTCCTTCACTCAACGTTTTCTTTACATACTCTGCAATCTGCTCTTTAGTAGGCGCATCGGTATTCAACTCTTCCTGCATTTCAAAAATCCACTTGATCACTTCCTGGTTCGCCAAACCATGTAAAGGACCGGCCAAACCATTCATACCCGCAGCATAAGCTAAATAAGGATCACTCAAGGCACTGCCTACTAAGTGTGTAGTATGAGCGCTCACATTACCACCTTCATGATCGGCATGAATAGTCATGTACAAACGCATCAATTCCATAAAACCATGATCATCATAACCCAGCATATGTGCCAGGTTACCGGCCCAGTCTAATAAACCATTGGGATGAATGTGTTCGTTATTCTTATACTTTCTGCGGTAGATATATGCAGCAATACGTGGCAAACGGGCAATCAGGATCATGGCATCATCAAAGATGGGCTCCCAGTAATCTTTTTTATTGATCCCTTCTCCATACGCTTTGGCAAAATAACTTTCTGTTTGCAGGGCCATCACACCCACTACAAACATGGTCATCGGATGTGTATTGATGGGCAATGCATCAATAGCAGCAAACACATGATTGGGCACATGACTGCGGCGTTGCCAGATATCAGTAACACGGTTGCTCATTTCGGCGTCTGGCAGTTCACCAATCAACATCAGGTAAAACAAACCTTCAGGTAAAGGTTGTTCACCCTTCGGTGCTTTAGGAAGTTGCTGCTGCAATTCCGGAATGGAATAGCCACGGAAACGGATTCCTTCCTGTGCATCCAGCAAACTGGTTTCAGTTACCAAACCCGTCATACCACGCATACCCTGGTAAATCTGGGAAAGTGTTACTTCACCTATTACTTTGTTACCATGCTCTTTTATAATCTGCTTGATTTCTGCGTTAGCCGCATCTGCTTTCGCCTTAAACCGGTCTTTAATAATGCCCATAATTGATAATTAGAAATGTATAAATGGTTTGCAATTCGTTAGTGTCAAAGGTAAAACAATCAACTGTAGCAGTAACAAGAGTGGAGCGGAAAAGTTGAATAGTTTTTGCAATGAGCTTCGCTTTCACATTTTTATAAGAATAAGGATGATGTTACCGGCATAGGTGCTTGCGAGGGAGCGTTTTTGCGTCGCACTCTTGTACGTTCGGTTTTTCAATGAGGCTTAACCCGGCGGTTCGTACAAAATGCAGCAAGGGATGTTTTACCTCAACTATATTCTTTCATCAACAGGCAATCTTTAAGAACCCCTCGCAGGTGTCTGACGTCTGCGACGTCCTGACACCATAAACAGTTTTTAAATCGTTCATCATCTCATATCAACGATTAAGATATTTTGAATTCTTTTTGAAAAGTGTGGGCTGTGTTTGGATAGCCTTCCTTTGGGGGAGGTTTGGTGGAGCTTTACTTCGGCGCCCGTTTGTACAACCAAAAAGCCAGCCCGGCAAACAGTACACAGGGCAACCATGCCGCAATCACCGGGGGAAAATTACCCTTGGTTGAAAATACCATCGAGAACTTATCAAACACGATAAACGTAACGCCGATGATAAAAGCCAGCGCCAGGTGCAAACCGCTGCCGCCACGCACTTTACGGGAGGCAAGAATGGCGGCAATCATCGTCATTACAATTACAGAAATAGCATAGGCATCCCGGCGGTAACGTTCAAATTTGAGTTCATTCACTGTTTCTGAGCCACGCATTTCTTCCTGCTTGATAAAACGGGCCAGGCGGGGTGTACGTAATTTGTCTTTCAGGTGATCATCATAGGCAAGATCAATGGGTTTGTACCCGATGTTGAGATAGGTAGTATCTACTTTCTTTACCGTTTCATTCATGCCGTTGATGGTGCGTTCAATACCATTCTCCAGCCGCCACTGTTTTTTGGCGGTATCCCAGGTAATCATTTCGCTGCGCAGGTTGTAGTACACTTTATTATCCCTGATCTTTTCAAGGAAAAAGCCCTGGCCTACTTTGCTGGAAGTATCAAAAGAGCGGAAACCGGCATAGGTAAACGTATCAACCCGCAGGTGCAGGTTGTTAATGTATTGGGCAGATGGATTGTTGATGGCGCCCATATCAATGTAGCGCTCTTCAAAATCAGTGCGGATTTTATTAGCTACGGGCACCAGGAAATGATTGGATACGCCCAGCAGTAATGCCAGGAAAATACCGCCTACCCAGTAAGGAAACAGGAATCTTCTCAAGCTCACACCTGTGCTGAGGATGGCCACCACCTCACTGCGGGCAGCCAGGCGGGAGGTAAAAAACACAACCGCAATCAACACAAACACCGGGAACAGCAGGCTGATCATGTGCGGCAGAAAGCCGAGATAATATTTACCGGCAATATCACTGATGCCTAAACCGCTGCGTATAAAATCTTCTGCCTTTTCACTGGCATCCACTGCAATGGTGATCACTGCAAAGAGGAAGAGGGAAAAGAAGAAGGTCTTCATAAAGAACTTCAATATGTACGCATCCAGTTTTTTCATGAAGGTGCAAAGTAAGGAAATAGTCCACAGACGACGGACCATAGTCCACAGCCGTTTACTATAATTTGGAGTTAATAATGGCCCAAGGATAACAGATCGCAGTCCATAGACGTTTTCAATAATTAATAATGCCTGATAAAAATTTTACGCTTAAAAAATCAAACTCTTCCGTGGTCAGTCGACCGTCGACCGTGGACTATTTTCTCTGGACTTTCTTCCGTGGACCGTCGTCTGTGGGCCATGGACCAAAATCACAACCTCGTCTTCAACACCTCCACCATTTCGTTCTTCCAGCCGGCAAAGCTTCCGTCAAGAATCCGCTTCCGGGCTTCTTTTACCAGCCACAAATAAAAAGCAAGATTATGCGTGCTGGCAATCGTAAGACCGGTAATTTCTTTGGCTTTTATGAGGTGGCGCAGGTAGGCCTTGCTGTAATAATTACTGAGCGGGCAATCAATACCGTCATCAAT
The DNA here is from genome assembly GCF_045780045.1 of Lacibacter sp. MH-610. Classification (NCBI taxonomy): domain Bacteria; kingdom Pseudomonadati; phylum Bacteroidota; class Chitinophagia; order Chitinophagales; family Chitinophagaceae; genus Lacibacter; species Lacibacter sp. MH-610. The sequence goes on along the minus strand of NZ_CP116002.1, from coordinate 1,371,737 downwards.
AGGCGAAAAATCTTTTTCCCATTTCTTATTGTCAATATTAATCACGCCCTTGCTGGTAAAAAGCATGGCGTTCCGACCGTTACGGGTGGGCATTACACAATCAAACATATCTACACCCAGGGCAATGCATTCAAGCAGGTTCCAGGGTGTACCCACGCCCATGAGGTAACGGGGTTTTTGTACGGGCAATTCATCACAACACAATTCCGTAAACTCATACATCATTTCCTCCGGTTCGCCCACACTCAAACCACCAATAGCACAACCGGTGAGATTTTTAGAAGCAATGAATTGAGAAGAAGCGGTTCTTAAATCTTTATACGTTCCTCCCTGTACAATGGGAAACAGGTTTTGCGTATAACCATATTTGTCCGGCATGTTCTCAAAATGATGAATGCATCGGTCCAGCCAGCGATGTGTTAACTCCATACTCTTGTGCGCATATTTATAATCACTGGGATAAGGCGGACATTCATCAAAGGCCATTACAATATCAGCGCCAATACTTCTTTGAATATCCATCACATTTTCCGGGGTAAACAAATGCTTGCTGCCGTCAATATGACTTTGAAATACCACCCCTTCTTCTTTGATCTTGCGGTTGCCTGCCAGTGAAAAAACCTGGTAGCCGCCGCTATCCGTTAAGATGGGATGCTGCCATCCGTTAAAACGGTGCAGGCCGCCTGCCTGCTCCAGCACTTGGGTGCCCGGGCGCAGGTACAGGTGATAGGTATTGCCAAGGATGATTTGTGCTTTTACCTCCTGTTCTAATTGCTGTACTGTTAATGCTTTTACACTGCCCACTGTACCCACCGGCATAAAGATGGGCGTTTCAATCACACCATGATCTGTGGTTACTGTTCCTGCTCTTGCTTTGGTGTGCGTATCTGTAGTATGTAATTGAAAAGATAATGCTGGCATAAAGGCGGCAAAGATAACAAAACCCCTCCGCCCCTGAAGGGGGACTTTCAACCCACAGCCCACTCTTTTTGAAGCTAATCATCATAAGCAACTCTCTTGAAAACTATCCACACTTTTACTTAGAACGTGGGCAACTTCAGCATGAATAAAAGGTTCGTTTCCTTTCAAAACAATATTTTCGCAGCCTGTTATGAGAATTGACTGGCCCGAAATCCTTTTTGCCGCTTTTTGTTTGATGATACTGGTACAGACCGTTTACTACCTGTGGTTTTTTGTGCGGCTGGCCCTGTATAAAAAGCCAACACACAACACCCTGCAGCAACACCCTGTATCTGTTATCATCTGTGCCCGTGATGAAGCACAGAACCTGGCTGATAACTTACCCGAAGTATTACAGCAGCAATACAGTTCCACTTTTGAAGTGGTGGCCGTGAATGATAATTCTTACGACGACAGTAAGTATGTACTGGAATACCTGCAGCGGCCCTTCAAAAATTTACGACCCATTGAACTGAAACAGGAAGCCCGTTTGATACAAGGAAAAAAATTCCCCTTGTCAATCGGTATTAAAGAAGCGAAACATGAACTGCTGCTTTTAACGGATGCTGATTGCAAACCCTATTCTCCTGACTGGATCCGTCATATGCAGGACGCTTTCGCCAACGGAAAAGAAATTGTGTTAGGCTACGGTGCTTATGAAAAAACACCGGGACTGCTTAACAAACTCATCCGCTTTGAAACCTTCTTCACCGCCCTTCAATATTTTTCTTATGCACTGGCCGGCATACCGTACATGGGTGTGGGCCGCAACCTGGCTTATAAAAAAGAACTCTTCCTGCGTAACAAAGGGTTCAGCATGCACAACCAGTTACCCGGCGGCGATGATGATTTGTTCATCAACCGTGTAGCTACCAAACACAACACTGCTATTGTAATTGATAAAGAAGCCTTCACCTGTAGCAAAGCCAAAACACAATGGAGTACCTGGCGCAGTCAAAAGGCAAGACATTACACTACGGGCAAGTATTACAAAGGGCAACATAAATTTTTGCTGGGTCTTTTTTCTTTCAGTCATTTTTTACTGTATCCCTTGTTGATAGCCAGTATTATTTTTTATTGCTGGTGGCTGGCGCTGGCGGTATTTGGTTTCCGTTTTTTACTGCAGGGCATTATTTATTTCAGCACCATGCGTAAATTAGGAGAAGGAGATCTGTTCTGGATGTACCCGCTGCTGGATCTCTGGCAATGGCTGTATTACCTGTTATTTGCACCTGCTTTATTCAAACGTCCGCAACCAAACTGGAAATGATAGAAGTAATCACCAACTATTTTTCTGATTTTACACCAAAGCAAACAGAACAGTTGAGTGCTTTGTACAGTGTGTATGAAGAATGGAATCAGAAAATCAATGTTGTATCCCGCAAGGATATTGACAGCCTGTATGAAAAACACGTACTGCATTCCCTCTCCATTGCCGCTTTATTTCAGTTTAAACCGGGCACACAGATTGTGGACCTGGGCACCGGTGGCGGTTTCCCCGGCATACCGCTGGCCATTTTTTTTCCGGAGGTACAGTTTCATTTAACAGACAGTATCGGCAAAAAACTCAAAGTGGTGGAAGCCGTGGCACAGCATATCGGTCTTACCAATGTTACCACCCAGCATACCCGTACGGAAGACATTAAAAACCGCAAGTTTGATTATGTGGTGAGCCGTGCCGTAGCGCCTCTTCGGGACTTATGGATGTGGAGTCAACCCATTCTTAAAGCCAAAGGACAGGGACAAAGCGTTACCTGCGGTGAGGAAACTTTTTACGGCGGACTCATCTGTTTAAAAGGCGGTGATCTTGCCGAAGAAATTCAGCAGAGCGGACTCCATCCCCTGGTTTGGGAAATAGAGCAACTGTTTGAAGAGGAGTTTTTTAAAGAGAAATATGTGCTGATGGTGAGGAAGTAAAGCCCCCTCCGCCCCCGAAGGGGGAACTACCGATCACAGACCTATCCTTTCTGAGATATCAATTAATCTTTATGTTCAGGCGCATTGATGATTCATGGTTCATGACCTATGGTTCATAGTTAATAGCAGTTCCGTACTTCCTCTTCTTACCTCCTACTTCCTACTTCCTACTTCCTTCCTCCTTCCTCCTTCCTACCTCTTACCTCCTACCTCCTACCTCCTACCTCCTACCTCCTACCTCCTACTTCCTTCCTACTTCTTTTCATTTCCCATTTTCCACCTTCTATTTTCCACTTTCTATTTTCCACTTTCCCACCTCCCCCCGCTTCGTGGTATTGGTGGTTGTGCTGAAAGTTCTCACATTTGTACTATGAGTAAGATTGCGGTTTGTATTGTAGAAGATGTAACAGACATACGGCAGGCGCTGGAGCAGATCATTGAACTGAGTGATGATTGCATGCTCACTGCCTCTTTTGCCACCGGTGAAGAAGCCCTCTTGAAGATTCCATTGGTAAAACCACAGGTGGTGCTCATGGATATCGGGCTGGGCAGTACCAGCGGTATTGATATTGTAAGAGAACTCAAACCCCTGCACCCGGAAATTTTATACCTCATGTGTACTGTGTATGAAGAAGAGGAAAAGATTTTTGAAGCCCTGCGTGCCGGTGCCAGTGGATATATTTTAAAGAAATCATCTCCCGCCAAATTAACGGAAGCCATCCAGGAACTGGTAGAAGGCGGCGCTCCCATGAGCAGCCAGATTGCTATGAAAGTGGTGAATGCCTTTAAACATTTGCCCGTGCAGGAAACCTTGCCCCCCAGCCAGCAGGCGGATGATGTAGCCGTACTGAGCCGCCGTGAAAAAGAAATACTGGAATGGCTGGCACAAGGAAAAATTTATAAAGAAATTGGCCGTGAGCTCAACATCAGTGCCGAAACCGTACGCAAACATGTGTACCATATTTACGAGAAGCTGCATGTAAACAACCGTGTAGAAGCGGTAAACAAATTCTTTGGCCGTTAACTATTAAACACAAATTACAAGGCGCTTGAAAGAGCGCCTTTTTTTGTTGAGAGAAAAGATAAAGAATGATTTTTTGAAAAATGGATTATAGTAATAACAATACAAAATGTTGAATGTAGATTTAGTAGTTTACAAAACGTTTTTTAAATTAGTATTTCGTACAATAACATATATAAATCCGTGTTAGAAGTAAAGTAAAAACTACATCAATATTAAATTCAAACAGATGATAAAAAATTTTGAAACAGTCAGAAAGCAACTTGAAGAGTTGTCAACTGTAATCAACTCATTCAAGTCGGAAAATGTTCAATTAAAAATCATTGATCTTCTTTTTAAAGGTGTAAAGATTTCCGACGAAGCATTAGATAATGAAGAAAAAGATGAAGGGTTAAGTGAAAATACTCTCCAAAAACGGAAACAGCGAAGGAAAAAGAAAGTGGCTGAAAATGGAGAAAAAAAGCCACGTACTTCAAAGGGAAGGCCAGGCCCATCTCAAACGCTGGATAAATTGGTCAGCGAAGGTTATTTCAAAACAAAGAAAACAATAGGTGACATTGTGAAGCATTGCAATACTAGTTTAGCCCTAACTTACAAGGCATCAGATTTATCTGGCATTCTTATGAAATTAGTTCGTGACCAAAAGTTAAAAAGAGAGAAAAACGAAACTAGTAACCAATATGAGTATATTAACGCTTAACCAAGCTCTTCAAAGTGTTGACAAAAAATTTCGTGATAAAATAGTTTCTACATATCAGGAAATTAAATCCAGATATTCTAAGGCGCTTTACAACTCAGAATTTGACGCAGCGGGACTTAGCTCGGGAAAATTTTGTGAAACTATTTTAAGGTTTCTCCAGAACGAGTTGACTTCAACCCACATACCCTTTGGCACACACATCTCAAATTTCAATGACGAGTGTCAAAAGCTAATTAATCTTCCCAAAACTGCTGGAAATGAAAGTTTGCGAATAATTATTCCCCGTTCGATTTTATTCCTGTACACATTGAGAGGAAAAAGAGGCATAGGACATGTTGGCGGAGATGTTGAAGCAAACAAAATTGACATTGAAACAATAGTTCGGATTTCTGACTGGGTAGTTTGCGAGATTATAAGAATTTTTCATAGCTTATCATTAGAAGAAGCACAAGCTATTGTAGATAGTCTTTCATCCAAACAATTGCCCGAGATTTGGGAAATTGCTGGAAAGAAAAGAATATTATCAACGGGACTAGATTTTAAGCAAAAGACACTTTTGTTGTTATACCAAAGTTCAGAAAACTTTGAATTTGCAGAAGATTTATATAAATGGGTCGAATATTCTGACTACTCAATGTATAAAAGAGCAATATTAAAACCCTTGCATGACAAAAAAATTATTGAGTATGATAAAGAGACGGACATTGTCCATATCTCCCCAACCGGAATTTTCGAAGTGGAGAAAAACATTTTACCAAATTTAAATGGAGGAAAGCCTATCCTCTAACATTAGAATGTCTAATTATTGAGCTTAACATTGGATTAATCAACTGCGGTAATTCTGCTGTACTATAGTTCGGAGCTTGACGAATATTTTAAAGAAATCAATTAGCATACATAACATAATAAAAAATACTTTTCAAATGAAAAACGTTTTTTTCTACAATTACTTAGTCTTTATGTTTATTATTAGCGGCTGCTCAGAGTCCTCTAACGATTTAATCAAAAATAAAATTAAAGGGAAAGTAAATAAAATTACCGAGTCACGCTATTCCGCAACTGAAAAGTTTGGAGAATTAAAAAAAGAGAAACAGGAGTCGTTAACTATTTCAACATATAACACCAAAGGCTATATAATAGAAAAATTTGAAAAGGGCTTTAACGGGTTTGATGATGAAACAAGAATTTATGAATATAAAAATAATAAACTTTTGAAAATAAATGTATTAGACCAAAATAAGAAAACTAAGCAGACTTACATTTATGATTATAATGAAAACGGTAGACTTATAAAATGGCGTAACATTTTATCGGATAATGAAATATTACAGTATGAGACATATTCATATGATGAAAAAGGGTTTTTAATTGAATCGACTTCATACAAAAAAGATGGCAGTATTTCTTCTAAAAGCAAATTAACAAACGATTTCAATGGCAACTGTATAGAAAGGAAATTTTATGAATACGATGCAGTATTTGAAACACACAAACAAAAGTACGATTCGAAAAACAACTTAATTGAGCGTGAAATAGAAATGTACAATAATTTAATTAGCAAAACCACATATAAATACAACAATGACAAATTAGTAGAGGAAGTATCTCTTCCAACATTATATTCGCCAGAATCTTCTTCATCAAAATATGAATATCTAAACTTCGACAAAAAAAATAACTGGACCGTAAAAACTATACGAAGGATTTATGGCAAAGAGCATATTTTTGAAATAATTGAACGAGAATATTTATATTTTTAAGTATAGCCCCAGCTATCAGTAGCATTCAAACCAACTAAGGCTGGCAGTAGTAAACGATGAGTAAAGAATAATAGCCGAATGCTGTCTGTAGTTTGCAACTACAGACAAGATGAAACAAGCACAAAAGCTGATACAATTCGTTCGCAGCAACGTCTCCCAATATTCAAAGTTGAAGATTAGTAAATAGCTTATGGGGACGTTGCGTACAAAAGAGAATAGATATACTTTTATCATGTTGCCTGTTAAAACATCCATCCACGACTTTCACGCAACGTCCCCATCAAGCTCTGTTCATTTTCTCAACAAAATCTATTGGGAGACGTTGCTAAGAATCAGTTTTTTGTAAAAATGCTGCATGCATAGCTCTTATTGTTTGGCAACTCATGCCGGCCAATAAAAAACCCGTTTGCACCTGCAAACGGGTTTTTTATTTTTAAATCCCCGGGCCGACCTGCGGTGAGACCGGGGTGGTGTTACCACTTCAACTCCAGTTTATTATTTCTGCGGTCCACATCGGCCATGCGTTGTGTAGGATCAATTTCAACAGCACTTAACTCAGATAAGCGTTTGTCAAACTCAATCACATAGGTGGGATGCGTCCATTTCCACGGTGCATATATTTTACGCTGCATACTGTCCTCAGCAGCTTTGCTGCCAAACATTAAATACATGGGTACGTAATGCAGTTGCTGTGTGCCGTCTTTAAACGTAATCACCAGGTCAATGGGCATGGGCATTTCACCCACACGTTTGATACTGATTTTTGATTTACCACCTTCTTCCCACAAACTATCAATCGCATAATCAATGGTTTTGGTGGTGTTTACAAAAAAGCCACGGTACCAGTCCAGCTGCATGCCGCTTACCGTTTCTGCCACCCGCACAAAATCATTGACGTTGGGATGTTTAAAACGCCATTGTTTGTAATACTCCAGTAAAATTTTATTGCGTGTGTGCTCACCCACCACATAACCCAGTTGTGATAAGAACACACAACCTTTGGAATAAGAAGCCACCGAATAAGCATAATTGGTATTAAACTGATCAGCATGCGTGGTCATCGGTTCTTCCAACCTGCTTTTTACAAGGCTAAAATAACCGCCGTAGTTACCGCTGTGATACTTAGGAAGGTTTTCATCTTTATACACGGTTCCGTTCTTCTTAGCCATCGTTTCTGCATAAAAAGCTTCCACCCTGTCTGTAGCAAACTCGGTAAAACCTTCATCCATCCACGCATACAAACTTTCATTGGTACCCATGAGCATCTGGTACCAGGTGTGCATCCACTCATGAATCACTGTTCCCAAGCCCGGGCCATTGAGCAAGGTAGCCATAGGATATTCCATACCGCCATCGCCGCCCTGTATAAAGGAATATTGTTTGTAAGGATACTCACCAAAGTTTTCTTTAATAAAAGGATAAACGATTTCTGCAGCATCGGCTACGTTTTGCCAGGCGGCATCGTTCTTGGCATCATTGGGTTTGTAATTGTACAGCACATGAATGGTGGGACCGTTCTTTACCTGCTTTACAATATGTTTGAACTCCGCATCAGCCGCCCACACAAAATCATGCACATTGGGTGCGGTAAACTTCCAGGTAAGTTTTTCACCTGCAGGGCGCACCACCTTGGTGCCCGGCGCTTCATAACCATAACCGATCTGCTGTGCATTGGTTAAATAACCCGTACCGCCGATGATATAGTTTTTATCAATGGTAATGTTTACATCAAAATCGCCCCACACACCATAAAACTCTCTTGCTACATACGGTGTGGGATGCCATCCTTCATAATCATATTCACACACTTTAGGATACCACTGCGCCATGGAAAACTTCACACCATTGGCGGCATCTCTTCCGCTTCGCCTGATCTGTACCGGTACCTGTGCTTCAAAATCAGTTTCAATCATTACTTTCTGTTTGGGCAGAATGGGTTTGGACAGTTTTACTTCCAGTATGGTTTCATGTTCCACCGTTGTTTGCAGCACACCGTTTACCTTGAATGTTTTTACCCGCTGGTAACCGATTTCTGCATCATTGAGTTTGGAGATACGGTCACGCACACGGCCATCCCAATCCTGGCGGTTATTGCCGATGATTTTTTTACCCAGCTCCCGGCTGCGTACATCCATCATACTGTTGGGCTGAAAAGCATTCCAGTACAAATGCACAAACATACGGTGCAGTGTATCCGGCGAATTATTCGTGTATTCAATTTTTTGTGTTCCGTTGAGGCGGTTACTCATTACATCCATGTTTACATCCATGGTGTATTTGATGCGCTGCTGCCAGCGGCTGGGCTGGGCAATGGCAGTAAGAGCTGAAGAAACAAATAAGAAGGCGGTAATAAAAACTTTCATTGTACAGTGGATAGTTTAATTCGGTAAATTTCGGGAAAACAGCGTTATGCAAAAAGTGAAAATGCTGAACGGATACCCGTTTATTCATTACTCAAAGGAAAGTTACAGTACGGATGAGCTATTACAACGTAGCAAAGTGTTTTATGAAAATATGGATAAACGCCGCACCTGCCGTGATTTTTCAGATAAACCGGTACCCCGTGAAGTGATTGATAATATTTTACTTACTGCATCCACTGCTCCCAGCGGTGCTCATAAACAACCATGGACTTTTTGTGTGGTGCATGATGCCGCACTGAAACAACAAATAAGAACAGCAGCAGAAGCAGAAGAAAAAGAAAGTTATGATAACAGGATGAGTGAAGAATGGCTGAAAGATCTTGCGCCGATTGGTACTGATTGGCAAAAACCATTTTTAGAAACAGCTCCTTATTTAATTATCGTGTTCAGCCGTAGTTATGAAACAGAAGCAAACGGACACAAACATCAGAACTACTATGTGAAAGAAAGCGTAGGCATTGCCTGTGGATTTTTACTGGCAGCCATTCATAATGCAGGATTGATAGCGCTTACGCACACACCTTCACCTATGAATTTTTTAAGTACAATTTTAAACCGTCCGGCAAACGAAAAACCATTTCTGCTGATTCCGGTAGGCTATGCTGCTGATGAATGCTGGGTGCCGGATCTAAAAAGAAAATCACTGGAAGAAATTTCAGTATGGTTTTAAGTTATAAACTCCGCAACTCTTCATACAATCTTCCTTTGGCATCAAACAGGAGTATTTTTTTATTGATCGCCGATTTCTGAACGATGATTTTGTATTCATTGGCTTCGGCCCTGGGCTTGCTGATTTCAACACAATCCTTCACCGTCCATGTTTTGTAATTAGAAGCGCCAAAGCTCAACTGAACTGATTTGGGTAATGCATCAAATGCAACAGCCGTTTCTGTAGCATTCCAGTTGCCATCTTTTGTATAAGTGGCTTTGTATTTTTTATCAGCCAGTTTAAACGAAACCGTGTGATAATCCAGTCCGCCTTTCCAATCTACTTCTTTTGCATCAGGATATTGTTTGTCGAACGACTGCTTTACAAGATCAGGCACTTTTATGAGTTGCGCATGGGTTGAAAACACAATGGCTGAAAAGAGAAGGACTAAGATATATTTCACCTAAGTAGATTTACAGTAAAGGTCAGGAAGCTTTGCCATCTACCACAATCACAATTTCACCTTTAACAGCTTTTTGCAGAAAATAATCATGCACTTCTTTCAAAGTTCCCCGTTTATTTTCTTCAAACTTTTTTGTGAGCTCCCGGGCAACAGAACACAAGCGTTCTTCGCCAAAATACTGGATAAACTCCTGCAATGTTTTTACCAGCCGAAAGGGTGATTCGTAAAAGATCATGGTACGTTCTTCTTCAGCAAGTTGCTTGAGTAACGTTTGTCTTCCTTTTTTGAGTGGCAGAAACCCCTCAAAACAAAATCGGTTGCTGGGCAATCCGCTGTTTACCAATGCCGGAACAAAAGCGGTGGCGCCGGGCAAAGTTTCTACGGTAATATCATTTTTAATACACTCCCTGATGAGCAAAAAACCGGGATCGCTGATGCCGGGTGTACCTGCATCTGTTAGAAGGGCCATTTTCTTACCTGCTTTCAGCTGATCGACAAGGTGCTGGAGAATTTTATGTTCGTTGTGCTGATGATTTGGGGTGATAGGTTTCTCTACCTGGTAATGATTCAGCAGTACAGAAGTGGTGCGGGTATCTTCTGCTAAAATCAAATCCACTTCTTTCAGCACTTCAAGAGCACGAAGTGTGATGTCCTTTAAATTGCCAATGGGAGTGGGAATGATGTAGAGCATGACAAGAAGGAAGTATGAAGTACGAGGTATGAAGTATGGCCAAGTCTTAGCTCCTGCTTCTTACCTCTTACATCCGTATTTAATTCACGCTGATTTCAAACTGCTCCATTACAGGATTGGCCAGTAATTTTTTAGCGGCTTCTTCTGCAATGGCTTTAGCAGCATCACCTGAGGCTGCTTCAATCTGCATGGTAATATTTTTACCGATGCGTACATCGCTAACACCGTTTAAACCAAGATTACTTAAACCACCCATCACAGCTTTACCTTGTGGATCGAGAAGATCTTTGAGCGGCATTACTTTCACCTGAACTGTATATGTCATAAAATTGAAATTAGATTTTGGAACGAAGCAGCAAAGATAAAACAACATAGAGCAAGTAAATCATGGGAATGGCAGCCCATTGAAAAATTATTGCCAGTACTACAGCCGCCACTACCAGTATAAACTTGGGTTGATTGTTTTTGAAGGAATAATCTTTAAACTTTAAACTCATAATCGGCACATCCACCACCATCATTACACTTAAAACAAGCGTAAGCAGGTACAATACCCATTTGTTTACCAGCAATTCAGCCAGTCCCCATTGATTAAACCAGATGATTAAAGGAAGTGACGCTACCACCATTGCCGTAATAGGCGTAGGCACTCCAAAGAACGTAGTGCTTTGGCGGGCGTCAATATTGAATTTCGCCAGGCGCCATGCTGCGCAACAGGCAATGAGCAGTGCAGGTAATAAAAACAGAACAGATGTATCAAAAGCAGATACTTCTTTGAGATAGCTCATACGCAGCAATTGATACATGATCATTGCAGGTGCTACACCAAAAGTTACTACATCACTCAACGAATCCAGTTGTTTCCCCATTTCCGAAGACGCTTTCATCAATCTTGCCACAAACCCATCCAGAAAATCAACGATACCGGCTGCAAAAATGAAAAAGGAAGCATAGGTTATTTTTTCAGGCAGTGTTAACAGCAGGGTTCCTTCCTGTACCGAAGCAATATTTTCTCCGGGTTGTAAAATGAGTATGATGGCAATACAGCCAAATACAAGATTAAGTAGTGTAAATAAATTAGGTACTTGTTTCATTTTCAAATTTTCAAATCATCAAATTTTCAAATTACTTCTTCATCAACGCTTCAATCTCCTCCACCGTTATCGGAATATTTTTCATTAAATCTTTATGGCCGTTCCTGGTGATCCAGATATTATTTTCAATACGTACGCCCATTTGTTCTTCTTCAATATAAATACCCGGCTCTACGGTAAACAGCATTCCCGGTTTAATGGGAGCAGTTCTTGTTCCCAGGTCATGTACATCAACACCGAGGTGATGCGAAATACCGTGGTATAAATATTTACGATAGGCTCTGTTCTCAGGGTCTTCATTTTTTACATCGCTCTTTTTAAGCAATCCTATTTTGAGGAATTGCTGCGTGGCTTCCTCTCCTACTTTATCGGTATAATCAACAATGGTAATACCCGGTTTTAATAAACTCTTGGCATAATCATGCAAATGAAGACATGCATTATAAACTGTTTTTTGACGGCGTGTAAATTTTCCATTTACAGGAATGGTTCTCGTAAGATCAGCACAATAGCCGCCGTACTCAGCTCCAAAATCCATCAGGATCAACTCACCATCTTTACACTCCTGGTTATTGGTCACATAATGTAACGTTCTTGCCCTGTCGCCACTGGCGATAATGCTTCCGTAAGCCGGACCCGTGGCACGCTGTGAAAGAAAGGAGTGATAAATTTCTGCTTCTATCTCATACTCCATTACGCCTGGTTTGATGAATTGCAGCAAACGGCGGAAGGTAGTTTCTGTAATATCAATCGCCTGCTGTACCACTTCAATTTCTTCGGCCGTTTTAATACCACGAAGTTCTTTCATGATTTTGGCAGCACGCTGGTAACTGTGCAATGGATAACGGCTCTGCATTTCATCAATAAAACGATACTCTCTTGAACGGATGAGATTGGCTTTGCGGTCGTTTTCATTACTATCCAGATAGATATGATCAGCTAAATGAATCCATGTTTGCAGTAACGCATCAATACTATCCAGCCATACTACTGTGGGCATACCACTCATTTGTTTGGCTTCATTGGCACGCAAACGTTTACCATCCCATTTTTCTTTGAGTTCGTTCGGACGAACCAACACCAAAACTTCCCGGTATTTAGGATCCGGATTATCAGGAAATAAAATCACCATACTGTCTTCCTGTGTAATACCGCTGAGCCAGAACAGATCACTGTTTTGTTTAAACGCATGAATTGCATCACCATTCATGGGCCACTCGTCATTACTTACAAAAATGGCAATGGAATTAGGCAACATGGCTTTGGTAAAACGCTGCCGGTTTTGAACGAAAATCTGAGGATTTAAGGGATGATATTTCATACAATCGTCTTTATGCCGCAAAATAACATGAACCATACGGCCCACCCAATTTAGTTTTCAATTTGTGCAGGCACGTGGAAAACTAACATCCGTTCATTTAAAATTTTAAATTCAACTACTTCCTGGATTGAATCATTTAATAATATCTATGAATCGATCAGTTTCGATAATCTTTGTTTAATAAAAAAGAAAAAATGCCAAATGAAATCAATACCAGCACAGCCGCAGCTTTTTTGCCAATCCTTGTTCAACCTTTATTTTTGGACGGCTGTCAATTCTTAAACAACAGAAAAACGTTTTTTCCGCCATGCTCAAGGCAGGCTTGAAAAACGGATGAACATATTACAAGGGCACCTCCTGAAAAAGCTACACGTAAGTGTAAGTGGTCGTAATCGATTGTTTGCTAAGAACAAGAAAAAACCCTGCTATTCCTGGCAGGGTTTTCTGTTTTTATACAAATGCGTTCAATCAAAACAATCCATACAACTGTGAATCGATCTTCTGGATGATTTCACCAAAATGTTCGTCATTTTCAGCAAACTTATTAGCGTCAACATCAATTACCAGCAGACTTCCTTCCTTATAATTTTCAATCCACTTGTTATAATATTCATTGAGCTTTTTGAGATAATCCAGGCGGATATTCTCTTCATAATCTCTTCCCCGCTTTTGAATCTGTGCCACCAGTGTAGGTACAGAAGCCTTTAAATAAATCAACAGATCCGGCGGACTCACCATTGTTTTCAATGTGGCAAAAAAGGAGAAATAATTATCAAAATCTCTTTTGCTCATCAATCCCATATCGTGGAGATTGGGAGCAAAAATGTGTGCATCTTCAAAAATGGTCCTGTCCTGTATTACCGTTTCAGTACCACGTTGAATTTCCAGCACCTGGTTCAAACGGTTATTCAAAAAGTAAATCTGCAGGTTAAAACTCCAGCGGGGCATATCCTCATAAAAATCATTGAGGTAAGGATTATGATCCACATCTTCAAACTGCGGAATCCATTTATAATGCTTGGCCAGCATTTCAGTAAGGGTTGTTTTACCGGCACCTATATTACCGGCGATAGCCACATGTTTTGGTTTTTTATTCTTTGCCATAACTCTTTAAAAGTTCCAAAATTCAAATTACAAGAACCAACGGTCCAGAACGTTCAATGTAAATATTCTTTTTGGATTTTGTGTTTTGTAATTTGATTTTTTTAGAAATAATTCAGCCCCATCGCTGCTCTCACCAGTTCCATGGTTTTAGCAGCACTTGCACGGGCTTTTTCAGCCCCCTGCTCCATAACTTTTCTCAGGTATACCTCATCATTTTGAATGAATGCTGCCTTTTCACTTATGGGTGCTATAAACTTCGCCATGTCTTCGCCCAACTGTTTTTTCATATCACCGTAACGAATCACACAATTATTATAATCCGCCTCAAACTTTTCAATGGTGGATGCATCACTCACCAAACGCATCAGCTGAAATATGTTTTCTATATAATCAGGCTTGGGTGTGTTGGGCTCAGCAGGACCCTGATCCGTTTTGGCTTTCATAATTTTCTTACGGATTACCTCATCATCATCCGCCAGGTAAATGGTGGCATTCTGGTTTTCACTCTTACTCATTTTGCCGGTACCATCCAGCGAAGGAACTTTCACTAATTCGCCGCCAAAATTAAAAGCAAAGGGTTCCGGGAACACTTCACCATAACGATGGTTAAAACGGTTCACAAAGTTGCGGGCCATTTCCAGGTGTTGTTCCTGGTCTTTACCCACCGGCACATATTTAGCACGGTGCAGAATAATATCAGCCGTTTGCAAAACGGGATAAGTGAGTAATCCTGCATTCACATTATCCGGTTGCTGCCGCACTTTATCTTTAAAGGTGGTTGTTTTCTCCAGTTCACCCTTATAAGCCATCATATTCAGATACAAATACAGTTCACTCGTTTCATGCACATGGCTCTGGCAGTAAAACGCCACTTTTTCAGGATCTAACCCGCAGGCAATATTCTCTGCAAATACCCGCTTTACATTTTCACGGAGTTCTTTGGTATCAGGATGGGTGGTGAGGCTGTGCAGATCAGCCACCATGAAGTAGCAATCATACTCATCCTGCATTTTTACATAGTTGCGCATGGCACCAAAATAATTACCCAGGTGCAGGTACCCTGTGGGGCGGATGCCGCTCATTACAATTTCCCGGTTCGTACTCATAATTCCATCAAAATTAGAAGGGGAGCGAAGATAACAGTTTGCTGCATACTGCTGCCGTTTTTCCTTTGAATTTACCCTTTACAAGAAAGGCGGAAGCCAACCGCCGAAACAACTATATTTGTTTTATGGAAGTGAGTAATGAGTTGATCAATAAACTCAGTAAACTGGCCCGCCTGCACATTGCACCCGAGCAAAAAGAAAGTTTGCGGAGTGATATGCAGCAACTGATAGGATTTATTGAAAAACTGCAGGAATTAGATACTACCGGCACCGAACCGCTCATGCATCTGACGCATGAAATTAACCGGTTGCGTAAAGACGAAATCATTCACTCCATTACAAGAGAGGAAGCTTTGCAGAATGCAGCCCTGCATGATGAACAGTTTTTCCTGGTACCGAAAGTGATAAAAAAATAAGCAAACCCATGAGTGCTGTTATTGAATTAAAACAACTACGTAAAAGTTATTACCTGGGCAAACAGGAACTGCCTGTTTTAAAAGGAATTGATCTTACCATTAACCGCAGTGAGTTTGTGGCGCTGATGGGGCCTTCCGGTAGCGGTAAGAGTACACTCATGAATATATTAGGTTGCCTGGATACACTTACCAGCGGTCAATATATTCTGAACAGCAAAGACGTAAGTAAATTACCCGATAACGACTTAGCCGAAATACGTAACCAGGAAATAGGTTTTGTGTTTCAACAGTTCAATCTTTTACCACGTTTAAGTGCCCTGGAAAACGTGGCACTGCCGCTGATTTATGCAGGTGTGCCTAAAAAAGAACGCAATGAACGGGCTATGGAAATGCTGAGCAAAGTAAACCTGGCCGATCGTTATCATCATAAATCCAATGAACTGAGCGGCGGACAAATTCAACGTGTGGCCATTGCACGTGCGCTGGTGAACAATCCTTCTATCATATTGGCCGATGAACCAACCGGCAACCTGGATACAAAGACTTCAGAAGAAATTATGAAACTCATCTCTGAAATTCATACACAGGGAAACACCGTAGTGCTTGTAACGCATGAAGAAGATATAGCGGGCTATGCACAACGTGTTGTTCGTTTGCGTGATGGCTTGATTGAAAGCGACCGCATCAAAGAAAAAATGATGGCTTAAGCAAGTATAAGTTTACCTGCGTTCAACAAAACAGAAGAATTTTCTTTAATTAAAAAAACTACTGAACATTTAAGAGTGCAATCTGTATTATACATCTGCATTCAGAAATTTGTACATAGTTATGGCTAAGATTTATACAAAAACAGGCGATCTGGGTAAAACAAGTTTAATTGGCGGCACCAAGGTACCCAAGAGTCATATCCGTATTGAAACCTACGGTACGGTGGATGAACTCAATTCCTATATTGGTCTTGTTACTGATCATGTGGCAGATGTACATACCAAAGCCGTGCTGAAAGAAATTCAGGACCGTTTGTTTACTATTGGTTCCTCACTGGCCTGTGATCCGGAGAAAGAACCAAGGATGAAAATTCCTGATTTAAAGGAAAAGGATGTTACCCTGCTGGAAAAAGAAATGGATAAGATGAATGAAATTGTTCCTGCCATGAAATCATTCATTTTACCCGGCGGTCATGTAAGTGTGAGCACCATTCATGTGGCCCGTTGTGTATGCAGAAGATGTGAGCGCCTGTGTGTACATATGCAACAGGAAGAAATGTTTGTAGAACCTCTTGTAATTAAATACATCAACCGGTTGAGTGATTATTTATTTGTACTGGCCCGTTATACCGGCTATAACTTAGGTATTGAAGAAATTCCCTGGAAGCCGAGGGTATAGATTTGAAGATTGGGTATTAGAGATTTGAAAACTGAAATTTCCAAATTCCAAATTAAAATGCTATATAATCTTTCCGTCTTTCATATGCACAATCCTGTCGCATTGAGCAGCCAGTTCTTCATTATGCGTAACAATTAAAAATGTTTGATTGAATTGTTTGCGCAAATCAAAAAACAACTGATGCAATTCTTTGGCATTGGCACTGTCTAAGTTGCCGGTGGGTTCATCTGCCAGGATGATATCGGGGTTGTTGATGAGTGCTCTTGCTACAGCTACCCGTTGCTGTTCCCCGCCTGAAAGAGCATTGGGTTTATTATCAATTCTGTTTTCCAGTCCCAGCATTTTTAATAATTCTTTGGCCCGGTCTTCTACCTGCTTTTTGTTGCGGTTGCCCAGCCATCCCGGAATACAAACATTTTCCAGCGCAGTAAATTCGGGCAATAGATGATGAAACTGAAATACAAAACCGATGTGATTGTTTCTGAACGCAGCCAGCGCATTGCCCCGTAGGGTGTGCAAAGAAGTATCGTTCAGCCAAACCTCGCCGCCATCTGCCTCATCCAATGTGCCTAAAATATGCAGCAATGTACTTTTACCGGCGCCACTACTGCCTACCAGGCTTACAATTTCACCCTTGGCAATTTCAAGATCCACACCTTTTAACACCTGCAATTGTCCGTATCGTTTGGTAATATTTGTGCATCGCAGCATAGAATACAAACCTAAGGTAACTTTAGCATAATTGATGAGAATACAGCTCAAACACCATTAGCTTTTACAGCAACTAAAGGGGTTTTCCACAGCCTGAAAACCGAATTTGGTTATTTCAACAGGAAAGTTACTTTTGCGGAAATTTAAAAGGGTATAATACTATGTTCTGGACACTTGAATTAGCCTCGTACCTTGAAGATGCTCCCTGGCCTGCTACCAAAGATGAGCTGATTGATTATGCCATCCGCAGCGGTGCTCCCATTGAAGTGGTTGAAAACCTGCAGGAACTGGACGACGAAGGTGAAATTTATGAAAGCATTGATGACATCTGGCCTGATTATCCCAGCCAGGAAGATTTCTTTTTTAATGAAGATGAGTATTAAAACAAGTTGATAGCTGTTAGTTAATAGTTGACAGCGAACTCAAAATAGCTAAACCGTTTCTGAAAAGGAACGGTTTTCTTTTGGTCGGTACGGCCCCAAGGCCGTCAGACCAAAAATGAAAGTTATTTGAGAATAAAAACAATAATTGTTTAAAAATTGCTTATTCACTTTTCACTTCTCCTTCCCCCAAACTTTGTACTCTTTGAAATAAGAACTGTTCCAGAATTGATAACGGGTAATCATCACCGAATCCAATCGCTTTAAAAAATCACTGTAGTTTTTGTTTTTGCTCCAAAGGTTTTCGCTCAAAGCGGTCATGCGTGGAAAGATCATATAATCCACTTTGGTGCTCCACTCCATATATTCGGTCCAAACATTTCCCTGTCCGCCGATGATTTTATGTGCCAGCCCGGCTTTCTTCAATGCTTCGGGAATGATTTGATAATTGTACACCGCTTCCGTTGAATTGTAACCATGAATCGCCAGGCTATCATTCGGGTCTTTGCTTTGATAATGATCAAAATAAAAGGGTTTGCCCGGCGTCATAATGATGGAGAATCCTTTTTTTGCAGCGCTTAATGCTTTGGCATCATCCGCCCAGTTCATGATTAAAGCGGATGTATCCACATCGCCTTCTGTTATTTCATGCCAGCCTACGGTTGTACGGTTCATCTGTTTGAGTTGCTTTGCTACATACTCAATAAAATATGTTTGCAGCGCCACTTCATCTTTCAAATTCTTTTGTTTGATGAACTGTTGTGTTTTTGCATCCTGCTTCCACCACAGCTTGCTGCATTCATCACCACCGATATGGATGTAGGCAGATGGAAATAAATCAGTGAGCTCTTTAAAAATATCTTTCAGAAACTGAAAGGTAAAATCGTTTGGCGCCAGCACATTGTTTTGACGGTTGTACATACCCCACGTAGTGGCTACATTCCAGGTGGTATCAGGTTTTGTACTCAGTTGCGGATAAGCAGCAATAGCCGCCCGACTATGACCGGGAATATCCAACTCGGGAATCACCGTAATGCCACGCACTTTAGCATACTCTAAAATTTCTCTGATCTCGGCTTTGGTATAATAACCACCATAACGTTTGCCGTCATAACGGGCCGGCGTAGTTTTAAAATGACCGATGAGTGTTGAATCTCTCCAGCTTCCAATGGAATTGAGTTTTGGATAAGATGTAGTTTCAAATCGCCAGCCCTGATCATCCGTTAAATGCCAGTGAAAGGTATTGAACTTATGAAAAGTGAGATAATCAATGTACTTCTTGATATACTCCACCGGGAAGATATGACGTACTACATCCAGGTGCATTCCACGATAACGGAACTGGGGATAATCAGTAATTGAAACAGCAGGAATGCTGATGGATGTTTGTTGTTTGATGGGAATGAGTTGAAGTAGCGTTTGGAAAGCGTTAATGAAGCCACGAACATCTTCTGCAACAATATGTATAGTGTTTGCTTGTGTCTTTATTGCATAGATTTCCTTTTGCTTTTGAGCTGTAAAAAACTTTTCAAGCACAATTGCGTTTTGAGGAATCTTTTTATAACCTTCATACTTAACCAATGAGAGATTGATTCCTGCTTGCTTCCTCAACTCTTCTTTTAAATAAATTGCCTGCGCTTCAAATTCCTGCTGATAATAAATTTTTGATTGGCTGCTGAGAGTTGTACCAACAGTCTTTAACACTTTTAATTCTACCGGCTTCGGTATAACAGAAATGTTTGATTGTGCATTGGCAACAATCAACCATCCCATAAAGCATATGCTGATAATTATCTTTTGAATCATACCAGCAAAACTGCTGATTATTTTTTAAACGTCAACTTAAAATATAAAAGTACCAGGCTCAAAAAACAGATAATGGAGTTGCAGATAATCACCGGCCACAGCATATATCCAAATCCGTACACCAGCCAAACAACTGTACTGAAGGTCACAATCAGTATGGTATAAATGCTCAAATCGCCTACACTCTTGCTTTGCCAGGCTTTGTACACCTGCGGCATAAAAGTAATGCTGCTTAAAAATGAACCAAAGTGGCCTACTATATCAATCAAGGTCATAATATAAGTTTATAGTTTATGGTTTGTAGTTTATAGTTAGAGGCCCCTCAGTTTTAAAGTGAATAAGCAATAGCTTGAGTTTATGTATAACAGGCGACAATAAACCACAAACTACAAACGAATTCTATTTTTCCATCTGCTCAATCACATCCGCCGTTACACCGGTAAAGCTGAAACCACCATCATGGAATAAATTCTGCATCGTAACCATCCTGGTAAGATCGCTGAACATGAGCGTAATATAGTTGGCACAATCTTCTCCACTGGCATTACCTAACGGGCTCATTTTTTCAGCATAATTAATAAATCCATCAAAGCCTTTTACACCGCTTCCCGCTGTGGTACGTGTAGGCGATTGTGAAATACTGTTGATACGAACTTTATTCCGCACACCATAATGATAACCAAAGCTGCGTGTTACACTTTCCAGCAAGGCTTTGGCATCTGCCATTTCATTATAATCAGGAAACACACGCTGCGCAGCAATATAAGTAAGCGCCACTACACTACCCCAATCATTAATAGCATTCATATCCCAGGCTGAACGCAATACACGATGCAAACTCATGGCAGAAATATCCAAAGTCTTGGCATTCCATTCATAATTCATTTCTGTGTAATGCTTGCCCTTGCGTACATTCAGGCTCATACCGATACTGTGGAGCACAAAGTCAACCTTGCCGCCAAAATGCTCCATACTTTTTTCAAAAAGATTTTTCAGATCATCCATATTGGTTACATCTGCACCAATTACAGGGGCATTGCCGCATTGCTCACTCAGTTTATTGATTTCGCCCATACGCAGGGCTACCGGTGCATTGGTCAATACAATTTGTGCGCCTTCTTCATAACACTTCAAAGCTGTTTTCCAGGCAATTGATTTTTCATCCAGCGCACCAAAGATGATTCCTTTCTTTCCTTTCAAAAGTTGATGACTCATAAACGTTGATTTTGCCAAAAGTAAGGAAGATGTAACAAATGGCTGAAAGCGGCAATTCCGGGCTTACGCAGAACCTTTTTTGCTTAAAACCCGGCGGCAAAAGGGGTGTCATTCCCATACAAAAAACCGGGAATTCTTAGAGCATCTTTACTTGTTATTAGAATTTATTCTACAGCCGGCAAAAATCCACGCAGTGGCCGGTAAACAGTATCTGTAATTTCAAAAAGCAATCAGCCAAAACATCAAAAAACCTATCAACCCTGTTTATGTTTGTACTCCTGATTAAAACCAATACCCGTAAGAAAACCATACAAATCCGTACAATGTAAAAACCCATCCGAATCCTGAAAAACCAAGCTCCATATCCTGTAAAACCACAAAAAAAATTATGGAGCCTTCAATGCCCGGTTAAGTTAACCGGGTTTTTGATTTTAGAACGATGCTCTTTTAATCCTTTTTTAATCTGTTCTTAATACTGCTTCAATAGCCGGAATGCATTTTCGCAGGAATGAATACCTATTATTTCATTCTGGCTGCCTGTTTCCTCATCATCATTTCGTATCTCATCAACCTGTTTACCCGTAAAAAGGGAATACCATCTGTTTTACTGTTGCTGCTTTTAGGATTAGGTGCCAGGGAAGTGCTGGTGCAACTGCAGATTCCGTTTTCCACACCCATGCAGCTTGTTGAGCTGTTAGGCATCATTGGTTTAATCATGATTGTGCTGGAAGCAGGGCTTGATATTACTATTACCGGCAAATACCAGTTAAAAATCATAAGGCACGCCTTTCTATCGGCCTTAATCATATTTATACTTTCTGCCATTGTTTGTTCTACTTTTTTATATTATTTCCTGAAAGAACCCTTCATCAATTGTGTGGTGTATTCTATACCCTTTTCCATTGTGAGCAGCGCCATTGTTATACCCAGTGTTTCGCACTTAAGCGATTGGAAAAAAGAATTTCTTGTTTATGAAACATCGTTTTCAGATATTCTTGGAATTCTTGTATTTAACTACATCATTGCCGGCCGCATACTGGAAGCCGGAAACATCGGAATGTTTTTCGGCAATATTCTCATCGGCATCCTGGCGAGTGTGATTGTTTCGCTGGCTTTACTTTTTTTACTCACACGTATCGGCACAAGAGTTCGCTTTTTTCTCGTGTTTGCTGTGCTTATCTTTTTATACGCAGGGGGTAAACTGCTGCATCTTCCGTCATTACTGGTGATATTGTTATTCGGGCTCACGGTGAGCAATTTCAGGCACAACCTTTTTGACCGCTTTAAAAAATGGATCAATCCTGAAAAAACACAAGAGGTTCATGAACTGCTGCACAATATCACTGCCGAAACAAGTTTCCTGGTGCGGACTTTCTTCTTTTTTATATTTGGATTAAGTATTGATGTACGTCTCCTGGGCGATCTACAGGTAATTACAGCCGGGAGCTGTATTGTGGTGTTGCTGTTTGTAATCCGCTTCATTTATCTCCGCTTTTTTTTGAAGGCGCATATTTTCCCCGAACTGTTTTTTATGCCAAGGGGGTTAATTACAATTTTATTATTTTACAGCATACCGGTATCTTTTCGTTTACAACAATTTAACGAAGGAATTCTCTTATTTGTAATTTTAGTAACCGGTTTCATTATGACAGCCGGTTCGCTTTTTTACAGAAATGAAGAGTTTGAAAATATTAACGACGAAATTCCGGTAACAGAACAGAATTAAACGATGTATGGAAGAACTGAAAGTTTTACTCATTGAAGATGAAAAAAAAATAGCGAACAGTATTGCAAGGGGTTTGCAGGAACTGCAGTACTATGTTGCCATTGCTTATGATGGTACTATCGGGCTGCGGATGTTTGAATCAGAAAATTTTCACCTCGTAATTACTGATATTAATTTGCCGGGTGTTAACGGGTATGAGTTGTGTAAACGCATCCGCAACCGCAATAAACAGGTTCCTATTATGATGCTCACGGCGCTCAGTGCTACCGATGATAAAATTGAAGGCTTTGATGCAGGGGCAGATGATTATGTAGTAAAACCATTTGAGTTTCGTGAGTTACTGGCACGTATGCGGGTCCTGCTCAAACGATCTGTAAACCAGCAGATGCCCACAGGAAATATTTTAAGAGTAGCCGATCTTGAATTAAATGTAGATAGCAAAAAAGTAACCCGTGATGATAAACCGATACAACTTACTGCCAAAGAATTTCAACTGCTGGAGTATTTTATGCGTAACCGCAACAGGGTGCTTTCAAGAGGCGATATTGCAGAAAAAGTATGGGACCTGGATTTTGATACCAAAACCAATGTGATAGATGTATATGTAAACTTTTTACGAAAAAAAATTGACCGTGATTTTGAACAAAAGCTCATACATACACATGTAGGCATGGGCTATGTAATGAAAGAAGAAGCATGAGCATCCGCTATAAAATTGCCATCCTCTTTGCTGTACTGGCGAGTTTTATTTTAACCGCTGTTGCATTAGCTGTTTATTGGTTCAGCGTAAAAGAACGTGTTGATTTTTTCCGGCTCCGCTTAAAAAACAGGGCAATCAGTATTGCACAGATTGCCGCATCAGTATCAGATAGCAATTACACCATTATCAAAAAACTGGACGCAACCTCTCTTACCACGTTTGCTGACAAAAGTGTAACTGTAATTGATTACCGTAATAATATCCTTTACAAGCATTCTGATATCTCTGGTCATAACATTATACTCAGTGCGGATCAGATTGAAGCAGCAAAAATCAACACTACTTATTTCTTTGCAAGTGATAAGAGAACAGCAGTAGCTGTTCACTATCTTAATGAAGATGCTAATCTTATAGCACTTATGGCGGCTTATGACCTGGATGGAGAAACCTATTTAAACGATCTTAAAAATCTTTTACTGCTTGCAGTAATGCTGAGCGTCATTGTTTCATTTATTACAGGCTTGTTTTTTGCGAACACACTGGTCAACCCTATTGGCCGTATCATTCATGAAGTAAGATTAATCAGCTCTAATAATCTTTCCCGCAGGATTCCTGAAAGAACAACAAAGGATGAATTATACCAACTGAGCCAAACATTTAACGAACTTCTTGACAGGCTGCAGGAGTCCTTTATCATACAACGTCGTTTTATCTCCAATGCATCACATGAACTTTCCACACCGCTTACCTCTGTATCAAGCCAGTTAGAAGTAGCATTGCAGAAAGAACGCACCGTCGAAGAATACAGGGAGGTATTGAAAAGTATTCATGAAGATGTAAAAGATCTTCATTTACTCACCAGAAGTTTGCTGGACATTGCCAAAACAGGTACAGAAGGAAGCATTGAGCTAAGCCCCGTACGCATTGATGAAGTATTGCTGAAGGCTGCATCGGATATTCAGAAATCCAACTCCTCCTGCCGGGTTTCCATCAACTTTGAAACGATTCCTGATGATGAAGAAGCATTAACCGTTTTCGGCAACAGTAACTTACTGTATATTTCATTTAAAAACCTGATGGAAAACGGTTGCAAATACTCTCATGATCAACATACAATTGTAACAACCTCTTTCAGTAAATCTGTTATTGCAGTTGATTTTCAGAGTAATGGTGAATTAATAGAGAAAGAAGAACAACCATATATTTTTCAACCCTTTTACCGGGCAGAAAAAGTACAACATAAAGAAGGCTTTGGTTTAGGTTTAACACTGGTAAAACGAATCCTCTCTTTACATAAAGCCACTATTGAAGTATCCAGCACAAAAGAAACAGGCACCATTTTCAAAGTGCAATTACCTGCAGCTACACTACTTAAAAAGATTTAATGCTGTTTTAATGCTGTTTTAATAACAGTAACGCATATTGCCAGAGCTATGAAGCCCAAGATTTATGGAATCATATTGCTGCTTGGTTTAATTTTTCTCACGGTATTACTGGTACATGCTGTTCAGAATAACAGGCAATTAATCCGGGAAAGACAGCAATTGATTCTTAAAAACGATTCCCTTCATATCAAACAGTTAGAAGCGAAACAAAAACTGGCTGTGCTTTCAAAAAAGATTGACAGTCTCACTTCTAACAGAAACCACATTAAAAAAACTAAAAGCTAACAAAATGGTAAGCGTTATCATTCCGGCATTAAATGAGCAGGATACCATTGCTGAAGTTGTTCGCTTCAGTTTGCAGGAGCCTTTGGTTTCAGAAGTAATTGTGGTGGATGATAAAAGTGAAGACGACACGGTAAAGAATGCACAAAGCGCCGGTGCCAAAGTAATCATCAGTGATGTGCGGGGCAAAGGTCTTTCCATGAGAGATGGCATCCGCACTGCTTCCAATCAGCTATTGGTGTTTTTGGATGCAGATATTCATCCGTACCCTGAAAAGACTGTTTCAAGACTGGTACAACCGCTGATTGAGAATGAATGTGATTTTGTAAAAGGTGCTTTTGCCAGAAATGCAGGAAGAGTAACAGAATTGGTAGCAAAACCTTTGCTGAAGATTTTCTTTCCGGAACTTTCTGCGTTTCAGCAGCCGCTCAGCGGAATGATAGCAGGGAAAAAATCTTTCTTCAGCAAAATTGATTTTTTTACTGACTATGGTGTTGATGTAGGAATACTCATTGATATGTTCCTGATGCAGGCAAGAGTAAAAGAAATCAACATCGGGTATATTGAAAATAAAAGTAAACCCTGGCAGCAGTTAGGTAAGATGAGCAGCGAAGTTTCTAAAGCAATCATCCAAAAAGCAACACTCCGGCAAAAAGATCCTGTAAACTTAAATGAACTCGGTCTTATGCATGTGATTACAGAAGAATTGGGAACAACTGTAAAAGACGAAATGCAGGTGTTGCGTAAGATGGTGGTATTTGATATGGACAATACCCTGCTGCGGGGACGATTTATTGATACACTTGCGGAAAAATATCTGTTTGAGGAAGAACTCAACAGGTTACGGCTTACCGAAAAACACCCGGCCGTACTAACCAAACGAATCGCAAACCTGATCAAGGGCCTATCAATGGGAGAGCTGCTGCAAACAGCAGCTACCATCCCCATTGTGCATGATGCAGAGGATGTAGTGAATGTTTTACGATCAAATGGTTATGTTATCGGTATTATCAGCGACAGTTATCAACTGGTGGTTGACTATGTGAAATCAAAAATCGGTGCTGACTTCGCCATTGGAAACCGTTTGGAGTTTTTTGAAGGAAAGGCAACAGGAGAAGTCATTATTCCATCCTGGTTTTATAATAACCTGGAAAGTAAATGCCACCATGAAGTGTGTAAAACCAATGCATTAATGCATATTTCAAAGCGGTATAACATCGCTATAGAAAACTGCATTTGTATTGGAGATAGCGAAAATGATCTGTGCATGATTCAAAAGGCGGGCGTGGGAGTGGCTTTCTGTACTGACAATCATTTACTGGAGCAAGAAGCAGATATAATAATAAACAAACCATCTTTCAGCAGTTTGTTATTACTGGAAGAAAAAAAATATAGTAAAGGAACTGTTCAACAGTTTCACTTTCAGCAGTAGTTTTCGGTTAATAGAGTGTTAAGCAATGCGGGCACGTCTGTGCCTGCAGTTTTTTTTATACCCATCCCTAAAAAAAGAAGCACTCTTTGCAGAGTGCCCCGGTATAATCATCGGATTTCGATCGAGCCTAAAAGATTCACTTTCTTTTTCCCGCTTTCCAGATACGTTCGCAGCTCATACAAATCTTTCTGTAATTGCTGTATCCGTTTCTCCCGCATTTTAATATCCTCTTCGCTATCCAGGTGCTGAATTTTAGTTTCATGGTAGCGGATTTTTACATGCACCAGCTGTGTTAAGATGTCCAGCGCTTCTTTTGCTGAAAAACTTCCTTCCAGTATTTTGATTTGCATAGTTGTTGATTTTATTGTCCCTGGCCTAATGAATAACCTGCCACACCATCAAAGTTGTAAAGGTTTTCTGTTTTTATGGCATCAATTCCTTCGTTCAATGATGATTGCAGTAATTGAATAATATCATCTTTACGTAACAGATCACCGTTCTTATTTTTAAAACGGCAACGCCAGTGGTCCGTACAAAATGTTTCTTCAAAACCATCGGGCCATACTTTAATACCACGGTTGGTAATCATACTCAGTTGCACATCTCCAAAGTTGATCTTCTGCATTTTTACTGCCAGTTCATCAGGATTGGTACCGGCCCAGTGTACAAACACATCCACACCAACCAATTCCTTTTTTGCAGGAGCTTTGCGTCCTACTTTCGGAAGGTTAAGTGTTTGACCTTTTGCATAGCTCACTTCTTTTAATGTAGTTGGCTTTTTACCAAGGTTGGCAATTACTGCATCTGCAAACTCACTTGTTCCTGCTTTCTGCGTACTCACACCTTCTTTAAAAATATCATAGGTATGAATACCTTCTTCAATGGTTTTGAGCCATGCATTCTGTACTTTTTCAGCTACTTCTGTCTGGCCAATATGATTCAACATCATGATAGCACCTTGCAATAAACCACTGGGATTGGCCATGTTTTGTCCGGCCCTGCGGGGTGCACTACCATGGATCGCTTCAAACATGGCGCAGGTTTCACCAATATTAGCACTACCTGCCAAACCAACTGATCCTGCTATCTGTGCAGCCACATCACTCAACACATCACCATATAAATTAGGCATCACAATTACATCAAAGGCTTCCGGTGTATCTGCCATTTTAGCTGCACCGATATCAATGATCCAATGTTCTTTTTCAATTTCCGGATACTCTACCCCAATTTCATCAAACACTTTATGAAACAAACCATCTGTTTGCTTCATGATATTATCTTTTGTAAAACAGGTTACTTTTTTGCGGCCATAAACTTTAGCATATTCAAAAGCATAACGAACAATCTTTTCACAACCGGGTCTGCTGATGAGTTTTAAACACTGCACCACTTCATCCGTTTGCTGATGTTCAATACCGGCATAAAGATCTTCTTCGTTCTCTCTTACAATTACCACATCCATCTGTGGATGCTTGGTGCGTACAAAAGGATGCAGACTCATACAAGGACGCACATTACTGTACAAACCCAAAAACTTCCTGGTTGTTACATTCAGACTTTTGTAACCTCCGCCCTGCGGTGTGGTAATAGGAGCTTTTAAAAACACTTTGTTGCGGCGAATCACATCCCATGATTCCTTGGCAATACCGGCAGTGTTACCGGCCAGGTATACTTTTTCGCCCACTTCAATTTCATCTACCTCAATCTGAGCACCGGCAGCCAGAATGATTTTAAGTGTGGCGTCCATAATTTCAGGACCGATGCCATCACCTTTTGCTACAGTAATTCTTTGCTTCATTGATCAGTTATTTTTTTTGCAGGCCAAAAGTAGAAGTCCCGTTTCATTAAATTTCATTTAACTTTATAATAGATCCCATAAATATTTTTTATGAATTTTACATTGCATCAACTACAGATCTTCCAAAAGATTGTACAAACCAAAAGCATAACACGTGCTGCGGAAGAACTGCACTTAACACAGCCGGCCCTGTCCATTCAGCTTAAAAATTTTCAATCGCAATTTGAAATACCGCTTACTGAAGTAACAGGACGGCAGTTATACATTACTGATTTTGGCTTTGAAATTGCTGCGGCTGCAGAAAAAATACTGGAACAGGTTTATGCCATCAATTACAAAACCATGGCGTATAAAGGGGCATTAACCGGCAAACTGAAAATAAGCGTGGTATCCACCGGGCAATATATTATGCCCTTCTTCCTCAGCAATTTCCTGAAACAACATGAAGGCATTGAACTCAAAATGGATGTAACCAACAAAAGCAAAGTAATGCAAAGCCTGGAGCAGAATGAAGTTGATTTTGCTTTAGTAAGTGTATTGCCGGACCAACCAAAGGTACAGGCGATAGAACTGGCAGAAAACAAACTTTACCTGATTGGAAACAGCAAAGAGAAATTTCAGAAAAAACCTTACACCAAATCAATCTTCCAGCAATTGCCGCTTATTTACAGGGAAAACGGAAGCGGCACCCGGCTTGTAATGGAACGCTATATTCAGAAAAACAAACTGCCTGTTCAGAAAAAAATGGAACTTACCAGTAACGAAGCAGTGAAGCAGGCGGTGATTGCTGGTCTTGGCTATTCAATTATGCCTGTTATAGGCATCCGCAATGAATTAAAGAATGGTGAGCTGCAGATTATTCCGGTACAGGGTTTCCCTATTGAAAGTAAATGGCAATTAATCTGGCTGCGGAATAAAAAATTCTCCCCGGCAGCAGAAGCTTATTTGCAGTTCCTGAAAAAAGAAAAACAAAATATTACAAGGGAACTCTTTTGAAACAGCTTACTGTAAACTGATGTTGATCTGTAAACCTGCTCTTGTATTTACTACCGGTGGTGGTGTTGCAATATAACCGATCACACGGCTCTGCTCCATAAACAAACGCATACGGATGCGGTTGTTCAACACATAGTCAATGGAGGGATTGATGTTTAATATTTTTTGCCCGCCGGTGGGGATGGTATTCCGCTGATCAAGAATATTATTGGCAATGGCATTATCCCTGTAGGTAAGATCAAAACGGAAACTGATATCATTCTCCAGTGTTTTGGAATCCTTTTTTGTGAATGGCACTTTAAACGGCAGCTTTAATCCACGTTTGCGCCAGCCCATTCCGAAAGTAATATCCACACTACGTACTTCGCTCACCTGGAAATCCACCAAACTTAAACTGATAGTACGGCTGCGTCCGTAATCGAGTTTAAAGTTGAGTTGATTAGTCATTTGCACATCAATACCAATCAATGGTTGAAAACGCTCACTGATGGTCACGTTCGGTACAATGAAATAAGGCACAAAGTTTTTAGAAATCGTATCCTGGAACGATGGGAATCCTAACCCCAGCTGATCTGCATACAACAAAGCAGATGTAAAATTATTCATGCTGAGATTACTGTTATAACTATGGGTGATTGAAAAATTCGTAAAGATATTTTCAAGCCCCGGCAGTCTTGATAACCCATTATACGTTAAACGCCAGTTAGGCTTTGGAATATAACGGCGGAACGGATTATCGTTGATACGTTTATTGTCCTGTCCTACTAATGCCACTTTCTCCGGATCCTGGTTGGTATAAGCAGCAATGAATGCAGGTATTAATACATCCTGTGCATAACGTCCATATCCTTTGTAAAAGTTATCAGTGTTCACCTGTCCGCCCGTATATGGATTGACAGTGCCTAAACGACGGGATAAAATCTGGCGGTACTGTTCAAACTGTAAAAATGTTTCACCCGGTGTGGTAGCCGAAAACTTTCGGAACATGGTTTGGTACGAGATAAACGTAATTTCAAATCCGCCACCTGCATAAGGATTCAGATTTGCAAACTTGCCGGAACCCGTTGTGTCTTTAAATAAGCTTGATGAGTTTTTGCTGAACGAACGGCTGAGATTCAAATCAACTGTAAAATCACGGAAGGGTTCTACGGTTGCTTCCAGTTTTAACTCTTCACGGTAACTCTGTGTAAAGAGGAAATTAAAATTTGTATCCCTCGTCATCCAACCTTTATTCGCTGCACGGTTCAGCCATTCAACATCAGGCTGTCGTCCAAAAACAAAATCCAATCCCGGCGCTCTTGATCTCCAGTTTTGACCAATGTACTGTGTACTGTCAGTATAACCCGGCAAACGGGAATTGAAGGATTGTGTGTAATTGATGTTTACAGTTTTGATAGCTGTAAGCAGCTTACCTGCAAACTTTAAAGCGGGTGCCGGCTCTACCTGTATGCCCTGATCTTTCTTAGCTTCCAAACGATTTAATCTTCTGAATAAACGGGCAACAAATTTCTTACTCTTACCAACTGTATCTTTTGGATTGAATTGAATATTAGGTGATGCTAACTGCGGCGCCTGGTTTTTATCTGTTTGTACATCCAGTGAACGGAGGAATTTAGATTTTGCATACAAACGCATAAAATCCAATTGACCTGTAAAGATGCGTTGCTGCGAATTTTCAACCGTATTACCTAAGTTAATAGCTAACCTCGACGCTCCTATCCAGTTATAAGTGGTTGCATAGTTGAAACGTGCAGTAGTCCAGTCAAGCGCCGGAATTTTTGCCAACGGAAAATTATAAGATGCATTGGCTGTTTGTTTGTAAATAACATTACGGCCACCACGCAACAGGTTTTTTCTTACTGAATCTTTTTTGGCTGCATCATCAATACGACCAAAAGGTTCATCAATACGGGCATTATTAGTTGCAGAGAAATCGACGTTGAGTGAACGTGTTAAATCCCAACGCATGTTGTAAAC
Organism: Lacibacter sp. MH-610; assembly: GCF_045780045.1. Taxonomy (NCBI): domain Bacteria; kingdom Pseudomonadati; phylum Bacteroidota; class Chitinophagia; order Chitinophagales; family Chitinophagaceae; genus Lacibacter; species Lacibacter sp. MH-610. The sequence continues at coordinate 1,340,315 of NZ_CP116002.1, read as the reverse complement.
ACGATCAAACACATAATACTTGTCGTAGGTTTCAGGTATTTTAAACGGACTGGGCGGCACACCCGGAATCTGTACTTCTCTTGCACGTGCAGCACCAAACTGACGGTTGATATCAGCACGGAAACTCAAAAGACTTGGACGATAGTTAATATTAAAGTCTTTAAGAATATTCCACCAGGGGCTTCTGTACTTAATCAGCTTTTTAAAGGGCTCAATATATTTTGGCTGTGGTGCATAATTGTACCCAAGACCTGCATAATATTTTTCAACCACATCACTTTCAATGAGCGGATTACGGCGTTCTGTTTTGGTATAAGAACCACTCACATCAAAGTTGCTGATATCATACACTTTAGGTGTTTTAGTACTGGTTCTGTTCTTGCGCATGTTGGTGATGTTCACCGTTGTGATACCTACAAAATCCTGCGCCAGTTGTTTGAGTGAATCTTTATTATTAGAATTATTGAGTTTGTCTTTGAACTTCACATCCTGGTCATACGGATCGTACTCAGGATTCATCACTGTTTGTGAATAGCTGGCATAAAAAGGTATATCAATGGCTGCTTTCTTAGGCAACAGCTTTCCTAACTGCAGATTGGTGGCAATATCAAACTGTGAAAAATCTTCCCGGCTGCGTTCATTTACTCTTTGTTCAATAGTACCAAATCCTTGTGTACGTACCGCACCGGATACACTGATGGTTCCTAAATCAGCCAGTTGAATATCCATTCTGCCCACACCGGCCCAGCCACCTTTTTCATCCAGGCCGCTTAAACGCAATTCATTAACCCACACTTCTGCACAAACATTGGAGTTACCATCACCTTTATTATTTTCAACACCTACTAAGAAACCTTTTACTTCACCCAGGTTAGGATTACCCATCACTGCCCAGCGGATACCGTTACCACGGTTTTCAGTGTACAATGTATTTACGCTTCCTGATCTTCTCAATTTAAAACGGATGAGCTCTTCCAGGTTCAGATCAAATTCATTTTGTGCAGGCCATACAATCGTATCTTTTAAAAGACTTCCCCAACGGGTTACTTTTAACGGCATCCGCACTTCATAAAAGTTATTAATAAAGTCAGTACCAAAACGAATAACAGCAATCACATTTCCATCCTGTAACTGATCTGCTCTGCCGGCACTTTCTGCATGCATAAACATACGTACACGCTTGTACTGACGCAGATCGTGGTTGAGTGTTTTAAATACAGCACGGCTGTCACCATCCTGCAGGTTACATACCTGCATGCTGAGTGATTGTTCATTCTGTAAAAGGTTAACACCATTATTACTTAACTGTTGTACCCTTTCAATACCGGGAGGAATTACATAGTTAACGGGAACACGGCGGTCATTTTCTTCTACATTTACAGCAGTTACATTAAAGGATGTAAGGTTCTGATTTTGTACCTGTGTGTATTGTCCTGTAGAATCCAAACCATATGTAAACGTACGCCACATGTTACGCACCAGTTCCAGTTTTCCGAAACGCACTACAAGCGAATCCTCAAACCCGGTCATAAACATCCGCATAAAACGAATACTCTTGAAGTCGGGAATATTACCCACTTTCAACTGGTACTGACGGATCGGAATGCGGAAGAGATACCATGTTTCTACACGTGTGTTACCATTAGCAAGATTCACCGTTACATCTCTTCTGTCGGCAATATAGTTTTGTCCCACCTGCATCACGGCATCATTTTTAGGACGCAGTTCCATTACGTATTGAAAATATTCTTCCACTTCATTTAATGTGTTATCACGGTTGAGATCTTCATTATCCGGATAAAGTGAAGAGGCCGAAGTAAACGATTGGTTATTGGTTGAAACCGGGCTGTTACCCTGCGGATTATTAAACTCTTTATATCGGTTCAATATAGAAATAGTAGGGGCATCATATTGTTCATCACGAAAATGAATGTAATTATCACTGCTGGGATCAGCATTGAGCCGTTGAAATGCTGCACCTGTGCCATAGTTGGTGCGGTAGAGATTAATGAAATTATTCCGAAAACTCCGTTCATCATCATCCGTAAAACCATCAAAGCCCACATCCTGCTGCGGACGTTCTTCAGGAATATTACTGAAGGCCTGTGCAATCTGGATGGGGTTGCGTGGCACACGGCTCCAGGTACTGGTATCTTCCCTCGCAGGTGTTTGTGATGTACTCAATCCGTTTTCATAAAAACGTCTTCCGTCTTTTAAAATATCTTCTGAAATGTTACCAAGGTTAAAATACATCTGTCCGCCGGTACTGGTTGGATTCAGAATAAACGGATCCTGTATCCACATTTCAATAAACTCAATATTGTTGGTTTCAAAATCAATCTGGTCAATGGCACGCATAATACCGCCCCATCTTCTTCTGGGGTTCAGCAGTTTGCCATTAGTACCATTAATACTGCCCGGTCTTGCATCATAGTTATAAGGACCACGATCTGTTGGATAAAACGCAAGATCAAAAGTGATGAGTTGATTCTGCCCTAAATCAGGTGTGGCCTGCGGAAACACTTCAACCCTGTTTACAAAACGAACACGTGGATCACTTAACTCGTTCAGATTATTACTGTACGGATTATTAGGACTGCGGCGCTCCTGCAATACAGGTTCAATATTATACCAGGCTAGTTTAGCACGGTTATAACCATAATCCAGTTGGTTTATCAAACCTGCTTCCGGAAACAACTCCGTACCAAAACGATCTCTTGATTGATAAGGTGTAGATGCAAGCGTCCAGGCAATAAACGGAAAACGAAGATCAATACCATTACGGGTACCTTCAAAATCATCAAGGTACACCAAACCACCGCCGCCTTTTTCCGGGCGAATCTGCCGTGCTGTACTTGGAAATATACGGGCACCCTCGCCGTACAAATTGATTGTTGAAACCTGTTTGGTAGAATAAAACGGAAGTGCATCCAGCCACCTGGTTAAGCGGCGCCAGTCACTCCGGAAATTAATATCACCACCAATCATAGTATTGCGGATGGGATCATCGCCGTAATTCATTTTGGTAAAGAAGGGGCGTTCACCCAAACGCATCACGGCAGCACCAATGGTAAGTTGTTTCGTCTGGCGTTCAATTAAACGGTAATCCAGGCGCAGGGCCATGAAGTTTCTGTTTTGATTACCAAACGTTGCGTTATTTTCAAAACCTACACTTACAGGAATACCTGCGTTAATGATTGCCTGGTTAATGATTTTAACGGTGCCGAGATTATAATCCACCACATAATCTACGTTCTCCTGTAAGCGGTTACCACCAGCCGTTACTGAAACACTGCCGGGAGTTACATTGAATGCACCTAAAGAAATTTCATTGCTGGCACCGGCACTTCTTGAAGCACCACGCATTACAAAACGATTGAGCTGTGGCGATTGCTGTGCTACCCAGCGGATGGAATCATACAAGGGATAGAATAAATACTTCTGCCGCAGTTGTGTGGAATCAGGACCACGGAAAATATAATTGAGATCAGCGCCAAAAGGTTCCAGCAAGGGAAACACGATCCGGCTTTGAGAGGATATAACGGTAAAGCCTTCCACATAATCAAACACGCCATCCTGCTGCGGATCGTTTTGATTATTGAGCCGGTCAAGATTCACCAGTTCAAGAATGGGTCTGCCTTTTTCTTCACCTTCAGGAATATATCTTTTTTCACCACCGCCCGGTTCCTGGTAAAGAATATTGAGTTTAAAATCTTTCCGCTCCAGTTGTCCGTAGCCAACAGAATACACGTTCTTCATCATCAAATCCCAAATGGGCAATACAGGACGTTGCGATGTTGCTTTCAGCATTTTCAGGAACAGTACTTTTTGTGTGCCTGAATTATTGGCGGTAGTATCCGGTGTTACATCGTTAGAAAATTCACCCACCTGGTAAACTCTTCCATTAACGGTGTATTGAAAGGCTACACCCAGCACTTCATCCGGCTGCAGTGTTGTATTGAGTGAAAGAAAACCGATCTGTGAATTGAAATAATATTCTTCAGGACGAAGCTTACGGGCAAACGTGCGTTCAAAATCCTGCACAGGTTGTAAACCGAATGTGGTTAAGCGGTTTGTTACTAATGAACCATCTCTCGCCTGCGGATCGTTTTGAATACGACTGTACAGATCATTGGCATTGTTCTGCGGAAAATCAGTGCCGGTTAAAGAAATTACGTTTGAATTATAAGGTTGATTTTCACCCAGGTCCATCAAGGCTACCACATTTCTGTTTTCAGTGGTAGAGCCGGTACGATTGGTAACCCAAACTTCCATTCTCAAAATCTGCACCGGCGATGTTACGGCCGGCAGGTTCTTCATATTTTTATTATAATTCTTACGGAAGTACTGTGCAATGAGGAAGTGACGGTTTTCTTCATACTCATCTGCTTTTATCTGGAACTGCTGCAAACCGGTTCCTCCCTGTGCCTGTGTTTGCTGGCGGCTGGAGTTTTGATTCGCCAGTACCGTGGTCACAAATAATTTTCCAAACTGCAGTTCTGTTTTAATACCAAACAAGGTAGAAGCGCCGGGCATTAAGGTACCCCTTGCAGGAAAAGAAACGTTCCCCGCTTCAATACGTTTAATGATCTGATCACTGCTGCCGGTGTAATCCAGTTTTAACTGGTTTTCAAATTGAAAGTTGGCTAATGTATTGTAAGTAACAGGGAAATTTAATTTATCGCCAATCTTGGCATTTAACCCAAAATTGGCCTGCATATCAAAATCAAAACCACCATTACGGCGGGCACGCTCCGGAAGAGTGGGGTTTTTAATATTCTGACCAATATATCCTGCTGTGAGCGTTACATTACCCTGGGGTCTTATTTCAACTTTCGGCACACCGGTATTACTGAACAAGCGGTTAAAATAACTTTCACGGATGTTGAGTTTGGGATCCTGGATGCGTCGGTTCAGGTTTAATGTGGTATTAAGCCTGCGTTGAAAATACTCCTGCTCCTGCTGACGTGTTTTATACGCCACCATTTCATCAAAAGTGAGATAGGTGGGTTTGCGGTACCAACTGCGACCGATTTTTTCGTAGATGTAATAACGTTTGGTTGCGGGATCATACACTATGGAGTCGCTGATGTTGCCCGGCTTATTGAGATCAAAAGGATTATTTGCTTTAGGATAGTTGAAGGCATCGCCTCTTCTGTCCTGCAATGGATATTTTAATGGAACACCGGAAGGAATGGAATCTTTAACCGGCGAAGGGGTTGCAAAGCCGATTTGTGCTGCACATAACAGCAACAAAGACGCCATGGCTTTTTTAGCAAATATGGTGTAATGCAACGGGGTCAAAGTCTCAGCCAATCAGGTTTTGGTTTTACAAACATTTCAATGCTGCTTTTATCAGTTCTTCCAGCTGGGTCAGATTAGTGCCTGATTGCCTTGCTTTTTTGATCGCTGATTCGGCCGCATTCCTGGCAATACCTAAAGCGGTTAATGCAGTTAACGCTTCCTGCTCTAAAGTATTGTGATTCAGTGTAGAAATATTCCCATCGGCGGAGGTTTTCGAAATTTTATCTTTGAGTTCCAGCACAATACGCTGGGCGGTTTTTTTTCCTATGCCTTTAACGCTTTCCAGCAGGGTTTCATTGCCTGAAAGAACAGCATTAATTACTTCTCCCGGTTGAAGTGAAGATAACATCACCCTGGCTGTCGCTGCCCCTACTCCGGAAACACTGATCAACTGTTGAAATACGTCTTTTTCTGAACGCTCAAAAAAACCATACAGCACATGTGCATCTTCACGGATAATGAGGTGGGTATGGAGCATCCCTTCCGTAAGGTTTTGAATTTTGGAGTAAGTATTTAAACTCACCTGTACTTCATAGCCAACTCCCTGGCATTCAACATAAACAACTGTTGGCGTTTTAAGCGTAAAATTTCCTTTAAGGTATGCGAGCATAGAGCGAAAATAACAGAAAAAGAAATAGACACCTATTAGCAATGTGAAGCCGCTACCACCGTATCATCAGCTCATAGGAGCAAATCCTGTATTTTTGCACCCTTCAAACCAATCAGCATTCATGAATACTCCTACTACTGCCGCCATTACTGCTGTTGCAGGATGGGTTCCCGAAGACAGGCTTACCAATTTTGATCTTGAGAAAATGGTGGATACTAATGACGAATGGATCCGCACCCGTACCGGAATTGAGGAACGTAGAATTTTAAAGGGCGAAGGCCTGGCCACTTCTGATATGGTAGCGCCTGCCGTTTTGGAATTATGTAAAAAAAGAGGAATTACTCCACTGGATATCGACTGTTTAATTGTAGCTACCGTTACACCGGATATGGTGTTTCCTTCCACAGCCAATATTGTGTGTGATAAAATAGGTGCTACTAATGCCTGGGGCTTTGACCTGGCGGCAGCCTGCAGCGGTTTTTTGTTTGCACTTACTACCGGTGCTACCTATATTGAAAGCGGACGTTATAAAAAAGTGGTAGTGGTAGGCGCTGATAAAATGAGTGCTATCATTGATTATACCGATCGTAACACCTGTATATTGTTTGGCGATGGTGCTGCCTGTGTATTACTGGAACCCAACAATGAAGGATACGGTGTTAAAGACAGTATTTTAAGAACTGATGGAAGCGGCCGCCCATTCCTGCACATGAAAGCAGGCGGAAGCTGGAAGCCGGCCAGTATGGAAACGGTAGCCAACCGGGAGCATTTTGCTTACCAGGAAGGACAAAGTGTTTTCAAGTTTGCAGTGAAAGGTATGGCAGATGTAAGTGCAGAGTTGATGGAACGCAACAACCTGAAAGCAGAAGATGTAGCATGGCTGGTTCCGCACCAGGCAAACCTGCGTATTATTGATGCTACAGCCAACCGTATGGGATTGCCCAAAGAAAAAGTAATGATCAATATTTCCAAATACGGTAACACTACGGCAGCTACTATTCCACTTTGTTTGTGGGAATGGGAAAACCAGTTGAAGAAGGGAGATAATGTTGTGCTGGCTGCTTTTGGTGGTGGTTTTACTTGGGGCGCCACATGGATAAAGTGGGCCTATGATGGCAAGTAGTAAGTACCAATAACGAAATACGAAGTTGAAGCGGTTGTGAAAGCAATCGCTTTTTTTTGAACAGCAGCGTTAAAACTTAAATGATTAAAAAAACAAACTATAGTTCTGCGTTTAGTTTTTTAAAAGCATTAAAACTATTGATGCTTTTGCAAGTGTTTTTTACGGGCTCCAGAGCTCAGCCCCATTTATTCGACAGCATCTTTCTTACTCCATCACAAATCAACTATTACGTTTCAGCCCTCGCACATGATTCCATGCAAGGCCGTGCTACAGGAACAGACGGTATGATGAAAGCGGCCCATTTTATTGCGCAGCAGATGAAAGCCATCGGCTTACAACCTGTAAAAACCAACGATGGATATTTTCACAACTATGGAAAACTCAGTTATTGGGACAAACATGAAGCAATCAATGTAATTGGTGCCATCCCCGGCAGCAGCAAACCGGATGAACTTGTTATATTTTCTGCCCACTATGATCATATCGGAAAAATTAAAAGCAAGAAAGATTCAGTATTTAATGGTGCAAATGACAATGCCAGCGGTACAGCACTGCTCCTTCAGCTCGCCTCCTACTTTGTGCAAACAAAACCGGAACGAACGATTTTATTTATTGCTTTCAGCGGTGAAGAATTAGGCTTGAAAGGATCAGAAGAGTTTGCAGCCTCCATTGATGAAGACAAAGTACGTGCAGTGATTAATTTTGATATGGTGGGTCGTTCGCCCAAAAAAATTATTTATATGTCAGGTACAGAATATGGTGATGTGCAAAGTGTAATGAACAAAGAGCTCTTTACTGTAAACAAAGAAAAATTCGGTAAAAATTATTTGAAAGGGAATGCACCGGTTGTACAGTTTTTTTCAAGAAGTGATAACTACCCTTTCGCATTAAAAGGGATTCCCGCACACACTATTTCAGCAACACCTGATAATGACAGACACTACCATCAACTGAGTGATGAAACTGCAACACTTGATTTTGAGTTGATGATCGAATTGGCAAAAACAATCTTCATTGCCACACAGCCCATTGTAAACGGTACAGTAAAGCTGCGAAGAATAAGAGTGGATTAACTAAAACAAACCTGTCACTCTACCCGTTTCATCAATATCAATCTTTTCAGCGCTTGGTTCTGCAGGCAAGCCGGGCATCCGCATCACATCACCCAGCAAAGGAATGACAAAACCGGCACCGGCTGCAAATTCAAATTCACGAACAGTAACAATGAAGTTCTCCGGTCTTCCACGTTTGCTTTCATCATCACTGAAACTCCGTGGTGTTTTAGCAATACAAACAGGCATATGATCAAAACCAAGTGCTTTGATTTTCTTCAACTGTGTTTTGGCTTTGGGTGTGTACTCAACCGCATTAGCCCCATAAATTTTTGATGCGATGTTTTGAATTTTTTCTTCAATACTTGTATCCCATTTATACAATGGATGAAAATGACTTTCCTTTTTGTTGATGGATGTAGCCACTGCTCCTGCTAATGCGGCACAACCTTTACCACCATCTGCCCACGCATCAGCCACTATTGCTTCAATACCCATGCTTCTGCACTCGTTTTGTATGAGTTGTATTTCTGCATCGCTGTCGTGCACAAAATGATTGATAGCAACCACAGGACGCATTCCAAACAATTGCAGATTTTCAATATGTTTGCGTAAGTTGGGCAATCCTTTTTCTACCCTTTCAACGGATGGTGTATTCCATTCTTCTTTCAAAGCACCTCCATGATAACGCAATGCTTTTACCGTAACAACTAACACCACCGCTTCCGGTTGTAAACCTGATGAAGCACATTTGATATCAAAGAATTTTTCGGCACCAAGATCGGCACCAAAGCCTGCTTCAGTAACTACATAGTCGCCCAAACTCAAACCCATCTTTGTTGCAAGGATGGTATTGGTACCCTGAGCAATACTTGCAAACGGACCACCATGCAGGATGGCTGCATTGCCTTCCAGTGTTTGCACCAGGTTAGGCTTGATGGCATCTTTGAGCAATACCGCCATCGCTCCTACTGCATGTAAGTCTCTTGCAAATACAGGTTGATTGTCATAAGTAAAGCCAATGAAAATATTACCGAGCCGTTGTTTTAAATCATTCATGTCTTTACTCATGCACAGTATGGCCATGATTTCTGAGGCGGGTGTGATATTAAACCCATCCTGCCTTGGCATTCCATCACCGGTGCCACCTAAACCAATAATGATGTTGCGGAGTGCACGGTCATTCATATCAATCACACGTTTCCACACAATAGTGCGTGGATCAAGGTTGAGTGAACGTGTTTTGCTTTGCAGGTTATTATCAATCAAAGCTGCCAATAAATTATTAGCTTTTTCAATAGCAGAAAAATCACCCGTGAAATGCAAGTTGATATCTTCCATGGGAATCACCTGGCTATAACCACCACCTGCCGCACCACCTTTTACTCCAAACACAGGACCGAGTGATGGCTCTCGTAAAACAGCAATCGCTTTTTTACCGATATGATTCAACCCATCCGTCAATCCGATAGAGATGGTTGTTTTTCCTTCGCCTAAGGGTGTTGGTGTGATGGCGGTAACAAGAATCAGATGATGTTGTTGGATGGTTTCTTCATTAATTAAATGCAGTGGAAGTTTGGCTTTATGCTTTCCGTAATACTCCAGGTCTTCTTCTTTTACACCCAAAGAAGCTGCAATTTTTTTGATATGACGGATGGGTGATGATTGAGCGATTTCAATATCACTCATGAGTTGTTGTTGCATGGCGTTGAATTAGAACCCTGCAACTTAAAACGAAGATGCTGTAAGGGGAATGACGGGAATCAGCACCGCAATTGATTACAAAACTTCAACGGCGGCACTTACCTGATCTTCCTGTACCAATGAATAAAATCGGTTGAAGGAATTTCAGTGGAGCCCAGTTCCCGCATCATGGTTACCAGTTGGCCACGATGATAGGTGCCATGATTGAACAAATGATGCACTACCTGCCATACACCTGATGTAAAGGCTTCTCCTTTTAGATTTTTATAATGAAATTCATTTTGCAGCTGTTCTTCCGTGACACGGTTCATCCAACTACTCCATTCCCGGCTTTGGTTCAATAAGCCGTTCACTGCTTCTTTCATAGTCGGATTAAACTCTTTACCGGGGATCAGCAGTTGTGCATGACCTTCCATACGCTGCCACCAGATGCTTTCTGCATCCCACATGTGCAGCACCGTAGCATATAAATTAGGAAAACTGCTTTTTACAATCTGCTGATGCGTGTGTTCCTCCATTTCAAGAATGGCATCGGTTATGGTTTGATTGGCCCATACATTAAAGGCCGCATAATTCTGCAAAAGCTGTAGCATAAATTCTGTTTAACAATGAAATTAAGAAATTCACCATTTATACAAATACTTCTTTCTGCAGCATTTAAACATACAAGTTTGCTTACATTTATTCCTCAATAAGGTAAGATGGAACTTTCTACTCAACTCATACATACAAGTAATGTGAAACACGAAAGCGGGGCGGTAACTCCACCGATTGTACTTTCTACCACATTTGAACGGGGCGAAGATGGGCTCTCGTTTCCTGAGGGATATATTTATTCACGCTATGATAATCCTAACCGTCATTCACTGGAACAAAAGCTGGCTTTGATGGAAAACAGCGCTGCCTGCATCAGCTTTTCATCAGGACTGGCGGCGGCCACTGCTGTTTTTCAAAGTTTGAAATCAGGTGATCATATTGTGTTACCGGATGATGCGTATTTCTCCATGTATTCGATATTGGATCATCTGTTTGTCAACTTCGGTCTTACGTATTCAAGAGTGGATTTGACGAACCTGGAGCAACTGCAGGCTTCTATTCAACCAGCTACAAAATTGATCTGGATGGAAACACCTTCCAATCCGTTATTGAAAGTAACCGATATTGAAGCAGTTGTTGCCATTGCAAAACAACACAACTGTTTTACACTGGTGGATAATACATGGGCCACTCCCTATTACACACAACCTTTGGAAATGGGTGTGGATATTGTACTGCATTCTACTACCAAATACCTCGGTGGTCATAGTGATATACTTGGCGGTGCCCTTATGTTCAGGGAAACCAATGAACGCTACGAGTTCATAAAAAATGTTCAGAAATACGGAGGTGCTGTACCATCACCTTATGACTGCTGGTTGTTGTGCCGCAGTCTTACAACCTTTACTGCACGCATGACAGTACATTCAAACAATGCTCTGCAGTTAGCTCAATACTTAGAACAACATCCTAAGATTGAAAAGGTGTTATACCCGGGTCTTGCTTCACACCCGCAACATACAGTAGCAAAAAAACAAATGAAGAATGGCTACAGCGGTATGCTTTCGATACTGGTGAAAGGAAACAGAGCGGATGTGTTGAAACTGGCAGGTCAGTTACAATTGTTTGCACATGCCACCAGTTTAGGCGGTGTGGAAAGTTTGGTAGAACATCGAAAATCAGTGGAAGGCGATGCTTCACCAACACCTGATAATTTATTAAGAGTATCAGTAGGATTAGAACATATTAACGACCTGGTTGCTGATTTTGAACAGGCGTTACAATCGGTTTGACGCCCTCGTCATACAGATTCGTTTTTTCAATTATTACATATAAGTCATCCGACGAGGGCGTCAGATGATAAAACCGAAAGCAATGAGAAAATTTTTCTTCTTCCTGTTTGCCATCACATTAGTGCAAACAGCAACAGCTCAAACAACTGACAAGCGCCTGGCCGGGCTCGACACCTTCATTAATCGAATGCTCAAAGAATGGCATGTTGCCGGTGTAACTGTTGCCGTGGTTGAAAAAAATAAAGTATTGCTGGCAAAAGGTTATGGTTATAAAGATTATGAAAACAAAATACCTGTTACGGAGAACACTTTGTTTGCCATTGGCAGTTGTACCAAAGCATTTACATCGGCCTTACTTTCTTTTCCTATGAAAGATGGCAAATTGGACCTGGATAAACCTGTTCATTCTTATTTACCTGAATTGCGTTTCATAAAAGATGAAATGACGAACTCCATTACTGCACGTGATATGATGTGCCACCGTACCGGCTTACCCCGTCATGACCTTGCGTGGTACAGTGCAAAAACGAGGAGAGACAGTTTACTTTATGCCATTCGTTATTTTGAACCAAGTGCTCCGCTTCGTCAATTATGGCAGTATAATAATTTCATGTTCTTAGCACAAGGTGTACTTGCTGAAAAACTAAGCAATAAAACCTGGGAAGAACTTATCAGAGAAAAATTCTTTTCACCGCTGGGTATGAACGCCAGTAATACCAGCATGAACGATCATCAAAAAGCTCCTGATTTTTCTTTAGGCTATCGTGAAGAAGAAGGAAAGATTCTGAAGATGAAGTTTATGAATATTGATGCGATGGGTCCTGCAGGCTCTATCAACTCCAATGCAAAAGACATGGCTAACTGGGTGATGATGTGGATTAACGGTGGCAAATTCAATGGCAAAGAAATCGTTCCTGCCATGTACTACAACCAGGCTGTCAGTTCACAAATGATCATCAGCAGCGGGCTGCCTACCAAAGAACAACCTGATGTATTTTTCAGTAATTATGGTCTTGGATGGTTCCTGGCCAATTATCGTGGACATTACCGGGTAGAACACGGTGGTAATATTGATGGTTTCAGCACGAGCACCTCTTTTTTCCCTACGGATAGTATTGGTGTTTTTATTTCTGTTAATCAAAATGGCTCTCCTCTTCCTGCCATTATACGCAATACCATTGTTGACCGGATGCTAGGTTTAAAATTCCGTGACTGGCATCAGCTGCGTAAAACGGATGTTGAAAAACAAAAAGCTGCTGCTAAAGATCTAGTAAAGAAAGACAGCGCCCAGCAAAAAAAAGGAACCCGGCCTTCGCATTCCATAGTTGATTATACAGGTGTGTACAAGAATGATGGTTACGGTGCTATAACGATTTTCCAGGATAAAGATTCACTGAAAGGAAATTATAACGGTTTAAAATTTAAACTCAATCACTATCATTTTGATTATTTCAATTTTGCGTTTGCAGCCGACGAAGCAGATATTGATGAAGAAAACGCCATGAAAGGTTTGTTTACCATTAATGTAAAAGGTGAAATTGAATCCCTGAAACTTCCATTGGAAGGTGCAGTAGAACCAATCGAGTTTAAAAAAGAAGTGATTGCCATTGATGTGAAGAAAGAAGATCTGGAAAAACTGGTGGGCGAGTATGAACTAAGCGGTGCAATTGTAAAAGTGTATCTGCGGGGCGAAAAGACGTTGATGGTATTAGTGCCCGGTCAGCCGGATTATGAAATGGTGCCGGTAAAAGAAAACATTTTCAACTTTAAAGCATTGAGCGGTTACAGTGTGCAGTTTGAAAAAGATGAAAAAGGAAATGTAACCTCGATGAGTTTTATACAACCGAATGGAACGTTTAAAGCAACAAGAAAGAAATAACAATGTCAGACGCCCTCGTCTGACGAATAAAAGTAAAACGTATAAATTAAAATTAAACCCGTCCGACGAGGGCGTCTGACGGAGCGTACTACTCCACTATGAGCATTCAAATCAGAAGAGCCGTAAAAGAAGATTGTGCCCGGTTATTAGAATTAGTAAAAGAACTGGCGCTGTACGAAAAAGCACCACAGGAAGTAACAGTTACAATAGAACATTTTGAAGAAAGCGGCTTTGGAAAAAATCCTGTTTGGTGGGCATTTGTTGCAGAAGAAGATGGATTGATTCTTGGCTTTGCATTGTATTACATCCGCTATTCTACATGGAAAGGACAGCGAATGTATCTTGAAGATATACTTGTTACTGAAAGTGCAAGAGGCAAAGGCATTGGCAAATTATTGATGGATCAATTGATTGTAGAAGCGAAAGAACGAAAGCTAAATGGTATTGTGTGGCAGGTATTGGAGTGGAATGAACCTGCTATTAACTTCTACAAAAAATACAATGCCAGCTTTGATCCTGAATGGGTGAATTGCAGTATCGCTGTTTAAGGCACAAGAAATACAGAAAGAAACAAGGCACAAGATCTAAACTTGTGCCTTGTTTCTTTATTCTTGTATCTTATATATTTCAACTCACTCCATCCACCATCATCTCTTTATTAATTTTCTGTACCAAACCCTGCAACACTTTTCCGGGGCCAACTTCTGTAAACTTCACTGCACCATCAGCAATCATAGCCTGTACACTTTGTGTCCACCGCACAGCACCTGTAAGTTGGTCAATTAAGTTTTGTTTGATATCATCTTTATTAAACACCGCTTTAGCTGCTACATTCTGATAGATATAACATTGCGGGTCATAAAAATTCGTTGCTTCAATTTTTGCTTTCAGTTCTTCACGGGCAGGCTGCATCAATGGACTGTGAAATGCACCTCCCACCGGTAACACCAAGGCACGCTTGGCTCCTGCTGCTTTCATACGTTCACAGGCAATATCAATTCCTTTTAAAGAACCGCTGATCACCAACTGGCCGGGACAATTATAATTGGCAGGTACCACCACTTCACCAGTTTCATCACTCACCTGTTTGCAGATTTCTTCCACCTTATCATCAGCCAAAGCAAGTACAGCAGCCATGGTTGAAGGTTGAATTTCACAGGCTTTCTGCATAGCCTGTGCACGTACACTCACCAGTTGCAATGCATCTTCAAAACTCAAAACGCCATTGGCCACCAGGGCACTGAACTCGCCTAATGAATGTCCGGCCACCATATCAGGTTTTGCATTCTCAATACTTTTATACGCTATTACTGAGTGCAGGAAAACAGCAGGCTGCGTAACATTGGTTTGCCGTAAATCCTCATCACTGCCTTCAAACATAATATCTGAAATACGAAAGCCAAGAATTTCATTCGCCTGTTCAAACAAACGTTTGGCGCTGGCATTGTTTTCATACAACTCCTTACCCATTCCCTTAAACTGAGAACCCTGGCCTGGAAATACAAATGCGTGTTTCATGAAATTGTTTATTAGTTTACTGGTTTTTTGATTTCCTGTTAATTTCTGTGTTTCTGAGATTCGTTCGGAGAACTTTTAAATAACCATTTAGTTTTTTGTGAATCACCTGCAAGTCCTCAATCAACTCATCGTGTTGCGAAGATGAAATTAAATTTCTGTTTTTTGCTTTGCGCAACCAGTTTTTATTTTCCAGAATGGAGCCACGGCTATAAAAGCAGAATTTGATGTTTTCTTTAATAAAAAAACGACCATAGCCTTCAGAAATATTTGACGATATTGAATCAGCAGCATCTGTCCACTGTCTTCCTAAACCATTTTTCGGAAACGGATCCCATTTCTCAACAATAAACCAGATTTTATCACTATAAGTTTGAGAAAGATTGTATACTTCTAAGTCGTCAAGGTTGTACATAAGTATGGCTTTGATTGGAAGGATGTTCTAAAATAATAAACATTCCGAAACCAATAAACAAAGAAACCAATTCTCAACTCAACCTGGAACCAATCAGTTTTAAAAACTCACTCCGTGTGGCCTGCTTTTGAAATTCGCCATAAAATGCTGAGGTTGTTGTTACACTGTTTTGCTTTTGCACACCACGCATCATCATACATAAATGCTGTGCTTCAATAACTACTGCAACACCAACAGGATTGAGAGATTCCTTCATTGCTTCCAGAATTTGTGTAGTTAAACGTTCCTGCACCTGTAATCTTCTTGCATACACATCCACTACCCTTGCAACTTTACTTAAACCGGTAATCCATCCGTTAGGTATATAGGCTATATGTGCTTTACCAAAAAAAGGTAACATGTGATGCTCACACATACTGTAAAGCTCAATATCTTTTACAACAATCATTTCACTTACTTCTTCATGAAACTTCGCACTTTCAATAATGGCTTTTGCATCCATTTGATAGCCCATTGTTAAATACTGCATAGCCTTTGCCACACGTTCAGGAGTTTTAAGCAATCCTTCACGCTCCGGATCTTCACCTAAATAACTCAATGCTTCCCGGTAATTTTTTATCAAACCGGTGGTTGATTGTTCGTCGTACTGTTCTGTTTTTTTATAAGCCATGATTAAATTTGAAAATTTGCTGATTAGAAAATTTGAAAACTAAAAAAGCCTTAAGCTTTCATTTATCAATTATTAAATGATCCGTTACACAGGGTATTCCACAAAATTCCTCGGTGTTTCATACAAGCGAACCTGCAAGTCCTTATCAGCATCAATATGCGGACGCAGAAGATTGTAAATAACAATCGCAATATTCTCCGCTGTAGGGTTCAATTGTTGAAACTCTGATGTATCCAGGTTGAGATTTTTATGATCAAAACGTGTATGCACTTCCCGTTTAATCAAATCACTCAGCCATTTTAAATCCAGTACATACCCCGTTTCCGGATCCGGTACGCCTATCACTTTTACTACCAGTTCGTAATTGTGACCGTGAAAAGATGGGTTATTGCATTTACCAAACACTGCATCATTCTGCTCCATACTCCACGCAGGATTGTATAGGCGGTGAGCAGCATTAAAATGCTCATGACGGTAAACGGCTACTTTTTGGCTCATAGTTGCTATAACAAATAAACTGATTCTTAAAGTTAGGAACTGTAAGGGGTATTACAATTGAAAAAGAAAGTTGCGAAGTATTGCCTGATCAAGGTTTGAACGCACATTTTCCGTTGCCATAGGAACCGGATGTACAAATATGCAACCCCGAAGTATTTTCATTTCAGGGTAAGCTAAAACATTGATGCAGGAAATTACAGATGGTATAACACCAACGAATTAAAAAAGTTTACCCGCCAAAATATTCTACATAAATACGTGGCGTTTCATACAACTTTACGCAGTGCAGAAAAACACCTTGCGGCAAATGGGGTTCCAGTTGTTTCCAGATTTCAACTGCCAGGTTCTCGGTACTGCACATTTTACCACGCATAAAATCTACATCCATGTTCAGATTCTTGTGATCGAGTTTGTCCACCGCATGCTCTTTCATGAGCTTGCTGAGCTTTTTCACATCAAACAGAAAACCTGTATCCGGATTTACCTCGCCTTTTATGGTAACAAATAATTCAAAGTTGTGGCCATGCCAGTTTTCGTTGGCACAAATACCAAACACCTCTTCATTCTTTTCTTTGCTCCAATTGGGATTAAAAAGCTTATGGGCTGCGTTAAAATGTTCCAGTCTTGTTAAGTAAACCATGCTTTACTTTTTTGCACCTTCACAGCAGTTGGGCGGAAGGCAAATGAACCTGCCTGAGATTAAGCAGGGCGCAAATGTAGGCAATTCCCGCCATTTGAACAGCATCTGATTTTGCTTTAATCTTGCATAAACTTTGCAAGGATGAATTGCCTGATAGTAGCTGCCACATCACTGGAAATAAAATCGTTTATCGCCCATTGCCGAACTACGGACAAACTAAATCATATAGATTTACAACTCGATTTCCTGATTACCGGTGTGGGTATGGTTCATACTACCTATGCGCTCTTGAAACATTTGCAGGTAAAACAACCGCATATTGTGGTAAATGCCGGTATTGCCGGTAGTTTTTCTGAAAAATATCCCCCGGGTTCTGTTGTGGTTGTGAAAGATGAACTGATAGCCGATCTGGGTGTTACCGAAAAAGACGGATATAAAGATGTATTTGATTTAAAACTGCAACCTGCTTCACAATTCCCGTTCACGAAAAAGAAACTCAGCAATCCGCACAAAGTACTTTTGCAACGTACAAAACTGCCAGTGGTTACCAGTGTTTCTGTGAACCAGATTACGACTTCAAAAAAAACAGCAACATTATATAGTGATAAATACAAGGCTGCCATTGAAAATATGGAAGGAGCTGCTGTTCATTATACCTGCCTGCGGGAAAATATTCCGTTTGTACAGATCAGAAGTATTTCCAACTATGTGGGCGACAGAAATAAAAAGAACTGGAAAATTAACGATGCTGTAAAGAATTTAAATACAGAATTGATACGGCTGGTTGAAAGTTTGTAGTTACATACGTAATAACGATTTATGAAACTTAGTTTAGGTTTTTCTCCTTGTCCCAACGATACATTCATCTTTGATGCATTAGTGAATCAGAAGATAGATACGGAAGGATTGGAGTTTGATGTGGTACTGGAAGATGTGCAAACCCTCAATGAATGGGCATTGAAAGGCAAGCTGGATATTTCTAAAATCAGCTATGGGGTTTATCCGTTGGTAATGGATCAACATTCGTTATTGAAAAGTGGCGGAGCGCTGGGTAAAGGTGTAGGGCCATTATTAATTACGAAGCACGAAGTACCAAGTACAAATGTTGAAGAACTTCAGCAGTTTGTAAATAATTCAAGCATTGCCATACCGGGTGTAAATACAACAGCACATTTTCTATTCTCACAGGCATTCCCTGCTGCGAAGAAAAAAAAATATATGGTGTTTCATGAAATTGAAGATGCGGTTATAAACGGCAAAGTGGACTGCGGCGTTATTATTCATGAAAACAGGTTTACGTATCAACAAAAAGGATTGTACAAATTAATTGATCTTGGTGCGTATTGGGAACAAAGTACAGGTTATCCCATACCGCTGGGTGGAATTGTAGCACATAAAAGAATTGATGCTGATATTTGTACAAAAGTTGACAGGCTGATTCGTAAAAGTTTGGAATTTGCATTTGCTAACTATCCACTGGTAACAGAATATGTAAAACAACACTCGCAGGAAATGAGTGAAGAAGTAATGCGGATGCATATTGATTTATATGTGAATAATTACAGTCTTGATTTGGGAACAGATGGAATGCAGGCCGTCAACAAGCTGTTAAACATATCTCAAAATCATTAAACAACTTAACCGGTTTTTAAAAGATTAATAGCTTAGCTGACCGTTAAACCAAACGCATGAGAAAAATACTACTGCTGTTTTCGTTTATGATTATCTCCGTTACAGCATTTACACAAATCAACCCTAAAAAAAGATTGAGCGTTTTTGTTGACTGCAGCAATATGTGGTGCGATCTTACTTATATACGAACAGAAATCACCGTTGTGGATTTTGTAATTGACCGGATTGCAGCCGATGTACATGTACTGCTCACGGCACAGGATATTGGCAGTGGCGGCGAACAGTTTCAACTGATTTTTTATGGGCTTAACCGCTTTGCCGGAACAAAAGATACGCTTCGGTTTGAAACACTGCCATTAACCACCGATGCAGAAGAAAGAGAGCTGGTTGTAAAATATCTGCAGGCCGGTTTAGCACCCTTTATTGCCAAAAGCGGATTTCTGAACGAACTAACAATTAACTCTAAAGCAAAGACAGATTCAACCGGAAAAAATCAACAGAGTAATCAAACTACAAAAGACAAATGGAATTACTGGGTTTTTCGTGCAGGAACCGATGGTAATTTCAGCTCTGATCAGAATTATAAATCGCAAAATCTTAATGGTCGGTTTTCTGCCAGCAGAGTTACAGATAAATCAAAACTCTTGTTCAGTGTTAATGGCGGAGAGAATCAGAATGTTTTTACGATAGGTACTGATAAATTGAAAGTAAAAAATCATAACATCAACTTTTCGCATACGTACGCTAAAAGCATCAATGAACACTGGACAGCAGGCTATGATCTTTCAGCATTTCAAAGTACATTCTCGAATATTAAATCACAATTTTACATCAGCCCCGGTATTGAGTACAACATTTTTCCTTACAAAAGTGTAAACACTAAGCTATTAACTATCCGTTACGGAGTTGATATAAGAAGGAATAGTTATTACGATACAACGATCTATAATAAAAAAGCAGAATGGCTGCCCGGTCAGAATATTTCTGCCAACTTATCGCTTAACCAAAAATGGGGTACAATTTCAGCAGGCATTACTTACCGCAACTTCTTTAATGACTGGAAGTTTTATAACATTTCATTCAATACATTCATGGATGTACGGCTCACCGGTAATCTTTCCTTTAATGTATATGCCTTCCCTTCCATAGTAAGAGACCAGGTATTCCTGCCTAAGGGCAACGCAACTGCAGATGATATTTTATCAAGAAGAAGGCAGTTGCAAACAAACTATAATTTCTTTATGGGATTTGGTATTACTTATCGCTTTGGAAGTATCCTCAATAACTTTGTAAACCCGAGATTTAATTCAGGGGGAGGAAACTTTTTTATTTTCAACTAAGTTCTTTTTCAAAGCCTTACTATATACTTCCAAACAGCGCTTGCGTGCATACTCATGCTCCACAATTGGTTTTACATAGTTGAATCCTTCAAACTCTGGCACCCACTGACGGATGTATTTCAACTGCGGATCAAACTTTTGTGTTTGTAAATAAGGATTAAAAATGCGGAAATAAGGCGCTGCATCACAACCACTGCCTGCTGCCCATTGCCAACCACCGTTATTAGCAGCCAGATCAAAATCAAGTAATTTTTTTGCAAAGTACGCTTCACCCCAGCGCCAGTCAATCAGTAAATGCTTACAAAGAAAGGAAGCAACAATCATACGTACACGGTTGTGCATGAATCCTGTTGCATTTAATTCCCGCATGCCGGCGTCAACAATGGGGTAACCGGTTTGCCCTTTACACCAGGCTTCAAAATCTTTTTCATTGTGCCGCCATTCAATAAAGTCATATTCTTTTTTAAATGCTTTGCCTTGTCCCACCTGCGGAAAGTTCCAGAGGATCATGTGATAAAAATCTCTCCAGATGAGTTCATTTAAAAAACTTTCATTTAAATCTTTGGTATGACGTGCCAGTTCCCGAATGCTGATGGTACCAAAACGCAAATGCACACTCAATCTGCTGGTACCTTTAATAGATGGTATATCTCTTTGTTCTTTATACTTCTTAATTAATTCATCTTTTACTTCTGTTGAAGGAAAAGCAGTACCTGTTGCTTTAAAACCCATCTGCTCCAATGACGGAACTGGTGTAGAAGATTGTTTGAAAAAATTGGAAAAGTAGTGTTCAGTTGGATAACTCTTTAAATAAAAATCATTGAGTTTGGCTTTCCATCTTTTGCTATAAGGAGTAAATACGGTGTAGGGTTTACCATCATCTTTTACCACTTCGTCTTTTTCAAAAATCACCTGGTCTTTATACGTATGAAACGCAGCACCGGCATTGTTCAACAGTTGACGAATGGCTTCATCTCTTTGTTGCGCATAAGGTTCATAATCCTGGTTAGTAAATACCTGTTTCACATCATATTGCTGCAGCAATTGTTGAAATACTTCAGCAGGGAAACCGTAATGCACATCCATACTGCTGCCGGTTTGCTGCAACTGCTGCTGCATAGTTGTAATGGCATGATGAATAAATTCAACCCTTTTGTCTGCTTTATCTTCCAGCAAATCAAGAATAGAACGGTCAAATATAAACAGCGGCAAAACGGGATGCTCCCCTTTCAATGCATGATACAGAGCTGCGTTATCATGTAATCGCAAATCACGTCGAAACCAGCAGATAGAGATTGATTGTTTGGGCATGCACTATTAACGAAACAGTGAAAAAAAAGTTCAGGATGATTCAAACAAGGGTTTGACAAATTCTTGAAAAAATTGAGCTGATTTTTGGAATTTGTATTTTTGCTCGCCCAAACGCTTTACCCAGCGGATACCATAAAAAGCATTGGTGAGAAAAATTTCATCTGCCTGTTGAAGATCCTGAACCGTATAAGCTCCCTCTTGTACAGATATACCCGTCTGTTGCATTTGCTCCAGCAGGTAACCACGCATAACACCTGCCACTGCCCCTTCAGATAAAGAAGGCGTATGAATTTGAGAACCGGAAACAAAGAAAAGATTAGCAATGGTGGTATCACAGATTCGTCCGTGTTGATTAAACACAAGAGCTTCATTCCATTTTTGTTGTTTGGCATATTGTGCAGCCACAGCATACAGCAAATAATTATTGCTTTTGAGATGGGAGAATGCATCACAGGTTTTTCTGCCATCTTCAAACACCCCTGTATCCAGGCCGTTTTCATTCATATAAAAATCCCCGTGCTCTAATGGCCAACATTGGATTAAATAATTAAATGAGGATGAGGGTGTTTCCCACAAACCGCCTTCTCCTTTAAATACAGTGATACGTATTCGGGAAGCATGCATTCCATTATTCCTGGCTGCAAGATGCAACACTTCTTCCAATAGTTTTTTTGAGGTAAAATGTTTCGGCAATTCAAAGTATAACGAAGGAAGTGATGTAGACAAACGGTGCCAATGCTTTTCCCATAGTGGAATTTTACCCCGGTGCAAACGCATGGTTTCAAACAACCCTTCTCCATAACGGAACGATCTGTTATCTGCCGGAATAACCGGCGCATCAGCTGCAAGAAGTTTACCGTTCAGATTTATTAGAAGCATTAGAGCAAAGTAAAAAGAAAAGGCGACACAAATGTATCGCCCTGCTGTTATCAGTTGGTTTTGGATGAATGTTATCCTTCGATAATATTATTTTTTACTGCATACAGAATTAAACCGGCAGTAGAACGGGCGCCGATTTTTGATTTGAGTTTGTCCCTGATAGCTTCTACCGTACGGGGGCTAAGATCAACAATATCAGCAATTTCTTTGGTACTTTTTTCTTCGCACATGAGTTTCAGAACGGTAATTTCTTTATCACTCAGTTTTACTTCGTGATTATAATTTCCTTCGCCCTGGCGCTTGGTACGCAGCCCGTCAATAAGTGCTTTATTCGTAAGCGCATTAAAGAAGTACTCCTGTTCATGACAGGTTTTAATGGCTTCATAAATCAATTCGCTATCAGAATTCTTGGTTAGGTAAGAGTTAGCACCCAACTCCATTAAACGGGTAATCATTGTGGGCTCATCATGCATGGTAAGCATAATGATTTTAATGTTGGGGTATAACTTTTTGACCTCGGGCAAAGTAGCAATCCCATCCATGATGGGCATTTGAACATCGAGCAGAATTACATCAGGCTGAATGCTTTTAAGCATATTGAGCAAGTGCATACCGTTATCAGCTTCAAAGAGGATTTTGATATCCTTTTTCATCCCTAAAGCTGTTTTAACGCCGGCTCTGTAAAGCACGTGATCGTCAGTAATGGCGACGTTGATGGTATCGGTCAAAGTAGTATTGGGTTTTGCGGTTTCCATTTGATACATAAAATATCTTTTTTTTCAGAGGATAGAGGATTATTTCGAATGCAAGTTGCTAATTATTTCGTTTTTTTTTTAGGTACAACTACCAAACTTTAAACTTGTGGTTTTTACGGTTACTCCAGCAATTTGTTGCGCATGCCATAAACTATCAAACCGGCGATGGTCTTGGCGCCTACCTTATTTTTCATGTTCTGCCGGATGGTTTCAATGGTTCTGGGGCTCAAAAACACGAGTTTTGAAATTTCTTCAGTGGTTTTGTCTTCAGCCAGGTATTTCAAAATCTGGAGTTCTTTTTCATTGAATTTTACGGGATTGGGATAAAACTGCCGAACCGTTTTTTTGTGGTTGAGTTTGAGTAATACCGCCTGGTTTACGAGGTCATTAAAATAAAAATCCTCGTTCATGCAGGTGAGAATGGCTTCGTAGATTTCGTTGGGATCAGTTGTTTTGGTGAGATAGGCATTAGCACCCATTTCCATCATTTTACTCACCATTTGCTGATCGTCATACATACTCAGTACCACAATTTTCAGGTCTTCGTATTCCTTACGTATCAACTGAAGGGCATTAATGCCATCCAATTCCGGCATCCTGATGTCTAATAATAACAGGTCCGGGCGTTTAATTTCAAGCTTATGCATCATTTCTTTGCCATCGGCAGCTTCCCAGGCAAGTTTTAAATGAGGTTTTCCGCCAAGCGCCATTTTAATTCCGTCACGGAAAATTTTATGGTCATCGGCAATCGCAAACTTGATTTGCATTTCAGTTGACATTGGCAGCTAATTTAGTTGGGTTAGTGCAAGATAATTAAGCAATTCCTATAAACAATAAGGAATCAGAAAATCACTTCGTAATATTACTAAATAAAAAGTACAAGTACTCAATTTGTGAATAATAAAGTAAAAGTTTACGCATTGCCTGTCAGAATTATAGTCCTTACTGATGGTGTAAAATGCCATTTATGTTCTTAAGCTCGTACTTCTACGAAGTTTAGTACCTTGTTCCAGGTAAATTCCGATTTGAAAAATTGGTCACAATTGCGATTGTATAATGAAAATGAGGCAACTATTTTTGCCTTGTACCGTTCATTGACATTGGTCAGATCAATATCCTGATGAAAAACTTCCAGCTTGGATTAATCCTATAAACCGAGAACCCAAAGTTGCTGATCAATGTCATGCCGGTGCGCCCCGTCTTTAAAATCCAAAACCCCAGATAAGTGTTTTCACTTATCAACAGTTTATTCACAAAGTACCTTCCCCAAGCATTTTTTCAGTCCTGCGTCACGTTAATCTACCAATTTATATCTGGTAAATTTACGCATTATACTGCGTATTTTTTCTCGTACATTTGCCAATAGCTATTCCCATTTTTAAATCTATTTAGTTTATTTTCAATTAGTTGGGCAGTTATCAACATTTCTATTATCTAACCAATCCCTTGCGTACGCTTCAAGTTTGGTGAATATTAGCTCATCAAATAAACTTCTAAAACCTACAACTATGCAGAAAGAATCAGTACTCAAACAACAGGTTGAAGCCATCGGTCAACACATCGGTTACGAAGCCGGTGAAGAAATGGTAAAGCGTTTTTACGATAAGCATCCTGAACAACAATATGGCAACATAGTTGGCAGAGAAATTATTGAAAAGATTTTAGCGCAACCTAACTGTGCCGGAGTTACTATTTTACCCGCTTACAACGACCTGGGATTACGTCAATCAGTTCTGGTTGGAATTGACAATCAAGGTCAGCCAATCTTAAACTTCAACGTAGTGAATGCTTCCGGGCAGATCGTTAGTGAAGAAGGTATTGTTGCCGACAGAATGGAAACTGGATGGGGCGGTAAAGAAGAATCTATCTAATGCACTACTTCAATTAGTTTCTTCTTGTTATATTTGACGAAACTAACGAAGTGCACATTGAAGATATATCAAGGCTTACAACATTATTGCCTGTAATAATTTATTTTTTCCGAAAAAGGGATAGTAAATTTTTACAGGCAATTGTTTTATTCAACACTTTTTATATTGTCTATGATTTCTTATACTACTTGATACGCCACTACAACAAGGAGTTAGGAAATTATTTCAACCTATTTTACGTTCCTTTGGAATACCTGTTCATTTACCTTTTCTTTCGGAACTTATTCAAATCAAAAAGCTCACTAAAATTCATTAACTATTCTCTACTCAGCTTTACTTTATTATGGGCTGTTTCATCCTACTTTATTTCAGTAAGTACATTTAATTCAATTCTTAATGGACTTGAATCTCTATTGATCATAATTCTTACTTTCATTTATTTTTACGAGGAAATCAAAACACCAAAATCGCTTTTCATATATTCTCAACCTCAGTTTTGGGGGGTTATTGGATTCTTCCTCTTCTTTGCTGGCTCTTTTTTTGTCTTTCTCTATAAACAAACCCACAGGCAAGAAGAACAATTTCTAGAACAATATATTTACATACATTCAAGCTTTTTTATTCTTAGAAACCTTTTATTTTTGATTGCTTTGTTTATCAAGCCAGAGAAAGTAAATATTCCCAATGAAAGCTCATCATTCACCTAAAAAAACTTACCCAATCCATCAACCCCATGTTTTTCCTACAAACCCAAAGTTTCCAAAATAATACAACGTACGTCGTTTACTTCGGTATGTTTGGTATGTTGTTGTTAGCTGTGGGCCTGATTGTTTTTATTGTGTTTCACCAGCGCAAGGTTATTTACTACCAGCTGCGTATGCGTAATATGCAGGCAGAACACCAGCGTTTGATGTTGCAAGCCACTCTTAACAGCCAGGAAGAAGAACGTCAGCGTATTGCTGCAGACCTTCATGATGATGCCGGGCCTTTGCTGGCAACAGTCAGGCTTTATTTAAATGAAAACCTGATTCACCAGGACCAGGCAACACAACTGCAATCCATTTACAATGCCAAGCAAATTGTAGACGATACCATTCAACTCATCAGGAATATCTCACACAGTCTTATACCACCCACGCTCAAAAACTTTGGTTTGGAAAGTGCTATGACTGACCTGATACAGAAGATCAATGGTACCGGCAGCATCAACGGCAGTTGCCGGTTTCATGACTATAAAAGAAGATTAAAACTGGAGCAGGAACTTTCTGTATTCCGCATTATGCAGGAGATTGTAAACAATATTCTCAAGCACAGTAACTCCAGCTTTCTGCACATCACCCAGAATAAAACAGATGAATATTTTTACCTGCGTATTCATCATGACGGGAACGGGTTAACGCAAACCGAGTATGAAAAGATGAGAGACACACCTACCGGTCTGGGTTTAAAAAATATTCACAGCCGGATGAAGATATTGAACGGTAAAATCTTTTATGAAAAAGATTCTACAAATACTTACTATAAAGTAACGCTGGAGTTGCCGATTGACGCTGTACAATAAATGTGTAATTTCATCTAACTTTACAAAGTATTTACCTCTATGTCGCAAATAAAAGTAGCCATAGCAGACGACCACCAGATCTTCAGAAAAGGAGTAATCCTTTCTTTGAGAAGCTACCCCAATCTCAAATTTGTTCAGGAAGCAGAAAATGGTGATGAATTACTGGCAGGATTACCTGAATCTCAGCCTGATGTTATTCTGATGGATTTACGCATGCCCGGCAAGGATGGAATTGAAACTACTAAAATCATCAGCAAGCAATACCCTAATATCCATGTACTGGTGTTAACGATGTATGAAGATGAGCGCTTTGTTACACACCTCATGGAAAACGGAGCAAATGGTTATCTTTTAAAAAGCTCTGATCCTGCAGAAATCAAAAAAGCCATACTTGAAGTGTATACTAAGGGTTATTACCTGAACAATTTTGTAAACCGTATTCTGCTTAAAAAATCTCATACCAAGCTAAAAGCTATTCCCTCACTTAACAGCGAAATTCAGATCAACGAAAAAGAAAAACAGGTTATCCGCCTGCTTTGTATGGAATATACAGCCCAGGAAATAGCCAAAGAAATGGAAATCAGTCCACGTACGGTAGAAGCCATTAAGGATCGTTTAATGGAGCGGTTTGGTGTAAAAAATTCTGTAGGGCTTGTTTTCTTTGCGATGAAAAATTCACTTATTGATTAGTGAGCTGTTCACGAATGTATTGAGTGTTTAATGCATCTTCCAGAAATTTTTTTATAAATGCTGAAAGTTTCGGGTTTACTTCAGCAAGCAAATTCAGATCATCTATCCCCAATTGATAGGCACTGAGGATCGCCTGTTTATCATTTCCCATTTCAATGATCGTATTTTCATCATTTAAGCGCCGGTCTTCTTCAAGATCTTTAAAA
This sequence comes from Lacibacter sp. MH-610, assembly GCF_045780045.1. NCBI lineage: Bacteria > Pseudomonadati > Bacteroidota > Chitinophagia > Chitinophagales > Chitinophagaceae > Lacibacter > Lacibacter sp. MH-610. The sequence goes on along the minus strand of NZ_CP116002.1, from coordinate 1,312,831 downwards.
TCATCCAGGAGAAGAATAGGCCGGGCAGCCGCATACCAATATGGAAGAAAATCATTAATCCACTCATCAGTAATATCCAGGTCTACTAGTGTGAGCAGAAAAATATCACTTCTCAGCAGCGCTTTGTATTTTGTTTCAAACTGAAAATGTTCCGGCGTTTTACCGGAAAGCAAATGAAAGATATCAGCAGCCAGGTGCTGTTGTCTTACTTTACCACTTAATATTTTCTTACACTCTTCAATTAATTCATCACCTGAAATTTCAAGTATTTCAAACCGCTTTAACCGGTCAAAACCATCTTCCATTAAAGTAACATGCTCATCACCTAACAGTACATCTTTTGCGATACCTTTTCTGAAAAACAGATCAAATGCAATAGGTATGGTTAAAAAACCAAAACCTGCTGACAGATAAATACGCTTATTTTTCCAAAACCGGTTATTGGCAGGTACTGCTCTTTTATTAGCAAAGAAGTCAGCTATCTCTTCATCAATACCCAGGTCTCTGTTTAGGATTTTGGATGTTATTACCATGAAAATTATTTTTGGTTGTATCTGCGTAAGCTTGTGTGGAACGACGGTTAGCTTCAGCTACAAGGGAATCCGCAATTGGTTTAAGTATGGAAGGATTATTGAGATAGAAATCATAACTTTTATAAAACAGTTCCGGGGATACTTTATAATTCTGAAGAACCCTTTTTAAAGAAGCTACATTATACTCTTTAAGCTTTATGGTTGTATCTGTAATACTCCGTTGTGTATTTACTGCATCAACAATCAATAAGTCCATCATCATCTGCTGCATCTGGCGGGGCTGTATCAATTGAGACGGTACTTTATTTTTACCGGAACAGGAAAATAAGAACAGCAATAATGCAGCAAGTATTAATTTTAATTTCATCTCAATTCCTGTTTAAATTTTGCCGCATTACGAATGTCCAGCCTGCTTAAAATTTCTGCAGCTTTGGTTTTATCCTGGAGAGAAGCTTTCTTAAAAATACCAATCAGCTCATCCGTTTTACCCAGCATAAAAAACTGAATGATCATTAAGTTAGGCGTTTCCCTGTTAAGGTTATCCAGGTAAATTAATGCATTTAACACTTCTGCTCTTGCCGCATTTTCATCTTCATACATTTTATCAATACCTTTCCTGTAATAGGTGTAATAAACATCATGTATTAACGCATAGCGGTTATTAATAAGTTGATCAGCCAGTACATAACGGTTAAAATTTCCGTTATCACCCTGCCTCCATCCGGATATACGACTGGACTCCGGCGAATTATTGACAATATTGTACGCCTTCTGAAAATAGATATCACCGCCACGCTGACCAAAAGAGTTATAGTCATACCCTAATATCAGGTAAACATAATAGGCAATAACTGCGGTTAAATTAGACACCAAAGGATCTGAGCCCGAAACACGGTTTTCATTAAACTCCAGTGGTTGTGATTCTACATACCTGAAATCAAGAAACTGATCCTGAAAGTTAATGATAGGCGATACATAAGAAGCTTGATACACCGGTCTCGCCACCTGTACAATGAGTGAACTGGTGTACACATTCTGCTCCGGTGTTTCAGTAATATTAATCAGGAATTGGCAATTGATGCGTTCGTTGGTTTTAAAAGCATCATTACTCCACTTGCGTTTATTAATAAAATTAGTGAGTGCTGTTTCAAGTGTTCGGAAAATTTTCCGGTCAACCGTGCTGGGTAACTGGTTATCCTGCACCTTTACCCGGCAATTGAATTCCTGTGCATATGCACCGGCAGTTGCTGCCAGTATAAGTATAAAACCAACAATTATCTTTTTAATCATGCTGTAATGTTTTAACGGCATTTACAATATCTGCCGCTACTGCTGTTTTTGACTTTAAAGAACCTTTCTGCTCTGCACCATTTTTAAAAAACAAAGTTACCTCATTCGTGTCTGTTCCAAACCCTGCTCCTGTTGTTTGCAGAGAATTCATAACAATCATATCAGCGTTTTTTGAATTGAGTTTTTGAAGTGCATACTCACGCTCCTTGTTTGTTTCTAATGCAAAGCCTACCAGAATCTGCTTTTTATTTTTAACTGCTCCTAAACTTGCGAGTATATCTTTTGTTTTTGTCAGTTCCAGGATCATACCCTCACCCTGCTTTTTGATTTTTTCATTTTCTTTTACAGCAGGAGTATAATCAGCAACGGCAGCAGCCATAACAGCAATATCACAATCCTGAAATTCCTGAATACATGCTTTATACATCTCTTCAGCAGATTGTACGGAGATGGTTTTACCAACAACTCCTCCAGGTTTCAGGCTTGTTGGACCAAGCACCAAAACTACATCCGCACCACGTTGTGCAAATTCTTCTGCAATTGCAATCCCCATCTTGCCGCTTGAGAAATTTCCGATAAAACGAACCGGGTCCATTTTTTCATATGTAGGACCTGCTGTTATCAAAACTTTCTGACCAGAAAAATCTTTTTCCTTACCGCTTTTGTTTAAAAAAATACGTAACTCTTCTGCGATGGTTTCCGGCTCAGCCATTCTACCCTCGCCAAACAATCCACTGGCCAATTCGCCTTTTTCAACAGAAATTATATGATGACCAAAGGATTTCAATTGTGAAAGGTTTTGTTGTGTTGCCGGATGTTTCCACATATCCTCATCCATAGCAGGCGCTACCATTACAGGGCATGTAGCCGAAAGATAAACCGCAAGCAAAAGGTTATCACAAGCACCATGTGCCATTTTGGAAAGTGTGTTGCAGCTGAGCGGTGCTATAAGCATTACATCAGCCCAGCGGCCTAACGCAACATGATTGGCCCAGCTATGATCATTGGACAAATCTACCAGTACAGGATTCTTTGAAAGCGTAGATAAAACCAGCGGCGATACAAATGAAGCAGCCGCAGGTGTCATTACCACTTTTACTTCTGCCTCCTGCTTTACCAGTAAACGAACCAGGTAGATAATTTTATAGGCAGCAATACTACCGGAAATACCAATCAGAATTTTTTTTCCTTGAAGTGACATTATAGACAACTTAACTTGTTCAGAATAGAGCTTGTAAAGTAGCAAAAATCATAGCAACAAAAAACAATGGCGACCGAATTCGGTCGCCATTAACATTATTTCGGCTGTTCTTAAGAGAACAGATCGTTATCTGCCTTTCTGTGGTAGATTTTATCTTCCAGGAATTCCTGGGTAGCTAATATGGCCGGGTTGGGCATACGCTCATAAGCCTTTGAAATTTCAATCTGCTCTTTGTTTTCATGAATTTCTTCAAGACTGTCTGTATGACTTGCAAATTCGTCCAGTTTATTATGCAATTCCTCTTTAAGAGAAATATTGATTTGGTTGGCTCTTTTGGCAACAATTGCTATGGATTCATACAAATTACCCGTCTTACTTTTAATGTCAGCCAGGTTTTTTGTTTCCACCACATTGCTGGTATTGGCACTAACTTTTCTTATCAGTCTGCTCATTGTTGATGACTTTTAAACTGTTTTTTGAAAGATTAAAATATTTTTCTGCGTCCTTGAGTAATTTACTTTCCGGAAAGCGATCTACAAAGTCGTAATACTCTTCCACCACTTTTTCAAAACGTTCTTTTTGTTTTGTTTCCACACTCATATTTGCATACTGGTAATAGGACCGTATGATCATGAGTTTATATTCATCAGTACGTTTTGAATCAGGATAATGGTTCAGCAGGTTCGTAAAAGAAATAGCTGCTGCCCTGTAAGCGCCAATGTTGTAATATAACTCAGCGCCTTTGAATTCTTTTACCTCTAACTTCTCGTAACATTCACCAATAATTTTCCTGGCTTCCTCCGCCTTTGTTGACTCAGGGTAATTATTGATATGCGCCTGCATAAACCCGATTGTCTTTTCCGTATTGGTTTGATCCAGTTCCACCTTGGGGGACTGTTTGAAAAAACAATACGCATGCATGTAATCTGCCTCAGCTGCCCGTTGGCTTTTTGAAAATGCATCCAGGAAACCTTTGAACAGGTTTTCAGCATTCATATAATCCTTCTGGTAGTAGGCACAATAAGCGTACTTATAATAAAGATCTTCAAAGCGGGGATCATTACGCAATACGGGAAACAAATCCTCGTAAATCTGCTGAGCCCTGCTGTATTTCTTATCTGCATAATACTTTTCAGCCATCCGCAGTTTGTATTCAATATCGTTGCTTTTAAGAACTTTGGTAAGACTCTTTTTACTACAGGCAGGCAGTATAAAAAACAATGATAAAACAACAAAAATCCGGATTCCTGTATTCATAAATGCGGGCAAAGTTAAGAGTTTGCGGCAAAATAACCCGTTCCTTTTCAAAAAGAATCCCGAAGCCGGTTAATCTTTTCCTAATAAAAAGCCCCCTGCAAATGCGGGGGGCCTTTTCTATTATCAGGGTTATTCTTATTTCTGCTCTGCACGGAGCTCAACTACTGAAGGATCACCTTCGCTGCAATCGTATTGAGCAATGATGCGGTCGGGGCTAATGCCTTGTGACTCAACGAGGTACTTCACAATTGCATCAACACGCTTTTGACCAGCAGCTTGTCCGGATTTGCTCTTGGCAGCACTGCCGCAAACAACCAGCTTACACTCAGGAGCACCACGGAGGTTAGTAGCTACACTTCCCAATAAGGCTTTCGCTTCAGGAGATAAAGTAGCGCTTCCGCCTTTAAAGTTAATGCTTGGTAAATCTACCAGGTTACATTTTGGTGGCTCGTAACGAGGAGTTTTGCAGCACTCAGGCTCAGGACATTTACCCACACCATCAGCATCTACAGGCTGGCATTGAGTAGGAGTAATCAATTCCTTATCCTTGCAATCTGGAACACCATCACCATCTGTATCACGGCTTACACCATGTGTATCTACAGGGCAACCTGCAGGTGTGTTGGGTTCATTATCAAACTGGTCAGTTACACCATCGCCATCAGCATCATCCAAAACAGGTTTTGGCATTTTCATGTGGCGGGGAGCATTTAACTCGTTGTAAGCATAATCCAGGGGATTTAACCACCAGAGAGGCTCAACAGATTTTGCACCGAGACTGTAGTTGATATTTACATTTGTATAGTGCCATGAATCGAAATCACGGGTCATAGCAGCATCTCCAAACGGAGTTTCCTGCCAACGCTGCCCATCTAATAAATCATCATTGGTCCATGTTAACACTTCTTCAAGACCTAAGCTCCAACGCTTGTTTAATTTAAACGCAATACCGAAACCGGTTTGAACGGTAGGTTTGAAGGTCATATCAAACAACTTAGGACGACGCAAACCATGACCTTCAGCATCACTTTCATATACACCATCCATACCGGCTTTCAGATCTCTGAGTACTTTATTACGGTTTTTATATTCATTATTAGCATAACTGGTAGCTACATTACGGAAATGCGTAACATAAGGTAATCCGCTGCCATCAAAGGCATCCACCTTAGTGTCATACACCATACCACCAATACCACCGAGTGCATAAAGAACAAAACCGGTTTTTGCTTTATGGAAACGAACATTGTTTAATGTTACAATACCCTGTAAAGCTAACTGGTGAATGGTTGTTTTATAATTGTAGAACACAGGGTCTCCGGTTCTAGGGCTTTGCGGATAAGCTGCAAAAAGGTTAGTGCTTTGTAACTGGTACAATTGACCGGGAATAGAACCTGCGCCACCGGGAGTGGGAGCAGCCTGCCATTGTGTATTTACAGGAGCAATATAGTTTTTAGCCCATACAGGGTTTCTGCCATAGTTATAAGAAGGCAGCCAGTTCATACCTCTTGTAATACCACCGGAATAAGCCAAACGGGCAGAAAATACATAACCCATCGCCTTACGTACATGAGCACCCCAGCCGATGTTTGGAAAACGGTTTTTAACATCGCCGCTGATTGCTACGTTACCTACACTAAGTCCGATTTCCCACTGGTTGCGTGGTTTTGCAGGAAAGGGGTATTGGTTCTGTAAAAATTCGCTGTGTTGAGACTGGCCTTTCTTGGGAACAAGGGAAGAATCCTTCCAGTCATAACTCTGAGCAGAGAGGTTGGTGATTAAAAAACATAGGGCTCCCAGTAAGAGAGCGTACTTTTTGCTTGCCATAGTTGTTGTATTAAGTTTCGAATAATCCTGATGATTATTGCAAAAATATGTATCACAGCTTAAAATGCAAATTTTTTATATTACTAACACAACAAATAAAAACAGCGGTATCTGGCTCAGATTCAAGAGTCAAACAAAAAATCCATCGCAATTCAAACCGTATCGTAAATTGCCGCTCCATGCATTCCATCGAAACAGTACAGGCCATCATAAAAAACGAGCTCACGGTCTTTGAGGAAAAGTTCAAAGACGCCGTAAAAAGCCGTGTTTCGCTGCTTGACAGGATTATGCATTACATCATCAAACGGAAAGGCAAGCAAATCCGGCCCATGTTTGTTTTTTTGAGTGCACGGCTATTTGGCTCCGTTAATGAAAGTTCCTACCGGGCAGCCGCACTGGTTGAAGTGCTGCACACAGCCACACTGGTACATGACGATGTGGTGGATGAAGCTTATGAACGGAGAAACTTTTTCTCCATCAACGCACTCTGGAAAAACAAAGTAGCCGTGCTCGTAGGTGATTACCTGTTATCAAAAGGGTTGCTCCTTTCACTGCGCAATCATGATTTTGAAGTGCTGGAACTTCTCTCCACAGCGGTTGAAAAGATGAGCGAAGGCGAATTACTTCAAATAGAAAAATCAAGAAGTCTCAACCTGAGCGAAGAAGTGTATTTCGAAATCATCAGAAATAAAACCGCTTCTCTCCTTGCTTCTGCCTGCAGTGCCGGCGCCTGGACCACCAGCAGGGACAAAGAAATCACTGAAAAAATGAGGCTCTTTGGCGAAAAAGCCGGTCTTGCATTTCAGATTAAAGATGATTTGTTTGATTACGGCTCTGATGCCATCGGCAAACCTACCGGTAATGACATCAAGGAAAAAAAACTTACCCTTCCACTTATTTTCACACTCAACAATACTTCTGCTGCCCGTAAAAATGAAATGATTTACATCATTAAAAACAAAAACAAAGAGCGCAAATACGTACAGCAGATCATTGACGAAGTAGTTGCAGCAGGTGGCATTGATTATGCAACCCAAAAAATGCTGTCGCTGCGTAACGAGGCTTTAGAAATTTTACATGAATTCCCAGAAGGTGAAGTCCGCAACGGACTTGAAACACTGGTACGTTTTACTACTGACCGGAAATATTAAAACTTGCAGAAACGCTGGACCATAGAACAGGCAGATGCGCAACGCATACAGCAATTACAGCAGCAGTTGAAAATTCATCCTGCACTTTGCAAAATTCTTGTACAGAGAGGACTGGACGACTATGAAAAAGCAAAAGATTTCTTTCGCCCCGGCTTAGATGCATTGCATGATCCCTGGCTGATGAAGGATATGGACCTTGCTGTTAACCGTATTCTTAAAGCAATTGAGCAAAAAGAAATAATTCTTGTATTTGGCGATTACGATGTAGATGGCACCACCAGTGTAGCCTGTATGTTTCAGTTTATACAAACCATCACAGCGCCGGAGTTGGTAGATTTCTATATTCCGCATCGCTACCGGGAAGGCTATGGCATTTCCAAACAGGGAATTGATTTTGCAAAAGAACATGGATTTACACTCATAATTTCACTGGACTGCGGTATCAAGTCAGTTGAACTTATTCAGTATGCAAAAGAAGGAGGAATAGATTTCATTGTGTGCGACCATCACCTGCCGGATGAACAATTGCCACCTGCTGTTGCTATCCTCAATCCCAAACAAACCGACTGCAGTTACCCCTACAAAGAATTATGCGGCTGTGGTGTGGGTTTTAAACTCATTACGGCATTAGTGCAACAATTAAACAGGCCATTGGAGGAAGCCTATGCTTACCTTGACCTTGTTGCCACAGCTATTGCAGCAGATATTGTTCCTATTACCGGCGAAAACAGGATATTGGCTTTTTATGGTTTGAAAAAAGCCAATGAAAATCCCTGCAACGGTATCAAAGCATTACAGTTTTTAAGTGGTCATACCAAAGCATTGCACATCACCAATCTTGTTTTTTTAATAGCTCCCAGGGTAAATGCAGCAGGACGTATGGATGATGCCCGTAAAGCCGTGCAGATGTTCATTGCTAAAAGTTATGAGGACGCATTAAGCTTTGCCGAAATGCTGCACAGTGATAATGATGAGCGCAAAGAAGCGGATGCAAGTATAACTGAAGAGGCACTTCACATCATTCAACAAAATCCGGAACTGCAAAAAAGAAAAACAACCGTGGTTTATCAACCGCACTGGCATAAAGGCGTGGTAGGCATCGTAGCCTCCCGATTAACAGAACATTATTACCGACCCACTATTGTACTTACCCAAAGTGGTGATTATGCTGCCGGCAGTGCCAGAAGTGTGGCCGGTTTTAATTTGTATGAAGCCATTCATGCCTGCCGGGAACATTTGCTGGGTTATGGAGGGCATTTTGCTGCAGCAGGTTTAACACTGGAAACGAATAAAATTGAGGCTTTTGCGCAGGCTTTCGAAACGGTAGTGGCCGCACAGATTCCTGATGAACTGTTAATCCCCGAAATAAAAATTGATGCAGAAATTTCTTTTGCTGATATTAAACCAAACTTCTTCAACATCATTCAGCAAATGGAGCCATTTGGTCCTGAGAATATGCGGCCGGTTTTTATTACCAGAAATGTAATGGATGCAGGGTACAGCAAACTGGTGAAAGAACAACACCTGAGGTTGGTGGCAAAAGAAAACAACACGGTGCTTACCGGCATTTTCTTCAGGGCGGCCCATTACCTGCCTATTGTACAACAAGGAACTTTTGACATTGTCTATACCATTGATGAAAACGAATGGAATGGCTCTGTTTCATTACAGTTGAAAGTGCTGGATATACGACCCTCCGCCTGATTGGAATGTTCATAAAAAAATCACAGCCTTGATTTCGATTCAGGTTCGGGATGATTTAAATTGCAGGTACAAAACTTAAATACATGAGAAAAATTTACACTTTAATTTTTACGATTATTGCCCTTGGCAGTAAGGCACAAACATATCACTTACTCTCCGGAGGTACGTTTTCACAAAACTGGACTAACACTTCGTTAATAACTGTAAATGATAACTGGTCCAATGTTCCAAGTATGATTGGTTATAGAGGTGATGACCTTGTAACTTTAACAGGAGTAGATCCGCAAACTATTTTAGCAGCTGGCACCACAACACCTGTAAACGTTTTAGCCAATCAAGGTGTTACCGCCACTAATGGTGGTCTTCTTGAAATTGACCAGTCAATTGCTAACCCCACAATCGCTATTCAAGGGTCAGGAACAGCGGATGCTCCATTTCTTTTAATGTTCATCAATACAACCGGCATTACGGGTGTACGTGTAAAATATTTACTTCGTGATCTGGATGCGTCTGCTGATAATTCCACCCAGCCCATAGCTTTACAATACCGAATCGGCAACACAGGTGATTTTACCAATATCCCCGCTGCATTTGTAGCAGATGCATCAGGTGGACCCAGTTTGGCCACACTTGAAACACAGGTAAACATTGTATTGCCGGCAGCCTGTAACAACCAGGCAGAGTTACAACTACGAATCATCACCGGTAATGCAACAGGCTCTGATGAATGGATTGGTATTGATGATATTGATATCAGAAGTTCTGACAGTGATGTAACTCCACCGGTAATATCTACTTTAAATCCTGCAAATGGTGCAACCAATCTTTTATTGAGCCCGCTTTGCACCATCACCTTTTCTGAAGCGGTGCAAAAAGGAACCGGCAATATTCTAATTAAACGTTTTAGTGATAATACCACTGTTCAAACCTTTGATGTTACTTCAGCTGCTGTATCTGTTTCAGGAAGTGCTGTAAGCTTTACCGCTTCGTTAATTGCATCCACGCAATACTATGTTGAAATGGATGCAGGTGCTTTCAAAGATTTAGCCAATAACAATTTTGCAGGTATTACAGGTAACAGTACCTGGAGTTTCAGTACCGGCACCGGTGCTATTACTAATTACAAATTTGATTTCAACAGTTGCACCATCGGTGGAGCACCCGGTAACAACTTTTCACAATTCAGCGTAACAGGCGATTCTGTTTGGAAATGTACTTCCTTTGGTTTTGGCGGAACCAACGGTACACAAATCACTGGCTTCTCAGTAGCACAAGGAGCCCTGCTCAATGAAGATTGGTTGATCAGTCCTGCATTGAACTTAACAGGTTTTGATGTACCACTCTTACAATTCAGAAGCCGAACCAGGTTTGCGGGTTTATCATTGAAACTTTTTGTATCCACCAACTATAGCGGCAGCGGCAATCCAAACACGGCCACCTGGACCGAAATCAACGGACGTTTTCCTGAACTCAACTCGGATGTTTGGACCCTGAGTGACAGCATCAATCTCAATAACTTTAAATCAGCAGCTACTTATTTAGCATGGGTGTATTATTCCAATCCAAGTGCCGGTGCTGCCAGATGGACATTGGATAATGTAGAAATTTATACCAACAGTGTGGCGCCCCAAGCAACACTTACCATCAGCAATGGGCTACCAAAACTTATCAATTTTGGAATCGTTACAAATGGCAACACATCTGCACCTAAACAATTCTCATTCTGGGCCAATGAAGTGAGCGGCAACTTAACCGTAACAGTACCTGCCGGTTTTGAAATTTCAAAAGACAACACCAGCTATAACGCATCTGTAACTTATACCAATACTGAGTTAAACAGCCAGCAATCTCCTTTTGTACGTTTTAAACCTACTGCAGCCGATGCAGGTTTTGGAGGTACGCTTTCGTTTGCTGCTTCTAACTTAAACAGAGCAAGAGTGGATATGAATGGTTCATCACTCGACAAATCCAAATCACTGGATGTGGTTAACTGGAACCTCACGTGGTTTGGCGGCACCAGTAACCCACCTACAAATGAACAACAACAAATGCTGAATGCAATTAAGGTGATGGATAGTCTGGATGCAGATATCTATTTACTACAGGAAATTGTGGATACAGCACGTCTTGGTACTGTAACAAGAGCTTTGAAAAACGGGCCTTACAGCTATATCGTTTCTTTGTTTGGCAGCGGTGCACCTGATAATACAAGCGGCAACTGGCCTACTACACAAAAGCTGGCTTATATCTACCGGAGCAATATGTTCAGCAACATCAGATCACGTGCTTACACTTCTACAAGTACGAACCCCAATAACAATTTCAACTGGAGCAGCGGACGTTTTCCTTTTTTAATGGAAGCAGATGTTACCGTAGATGGTGTGAGCAAACGAATTGCTTTCTTCAACATTCATGCAAAAGCTGATTTAGGTGTGGCAACAGATTATCAACGCCGGAAAGCCGGTGCCGATTTGATGGCCGATTCGCTGAATGCCTTTTACCCAACCCAGCACTTTTTAATTGCCGGTGATTATAATGATGACCTGGATTTTACTATTTCAACAGTTGCGGGAACTTCGGCAACTCCTTACACAGCATTTACAAACAATGGCGCTTCTTATTCATTGAATTCTTTATGGGCTTCACTGCGGGGTGATAACTCTTATATCGGTCAGAGTGATGTGATTGACCACTGTGTTACCAGTAATGATATGAACCAGGATTATCATGCTTTTTCTTCCATGCTGGTAACAGAAGCTGTGAATTGGGTAAATGCTTACAGAGACAGTTTAACTGATCATATTCCACTGCTTACCCGTTTTAACCTGCGGCAGAGCAATACCAACTTAATTACTACTTCCGTAAGAAATATTATTCGGGATGGCAACTATATTAAACTTTTGGGTAACCCATCAGCTCAACCTGTAGTACAGTTTGGAAAAAACATAGCCGGCGATGTGCAGTTACGTGTAATGAGCAGTAACGGGCAGGTGGTTTGGGAAAAACGTATGAGCAACGTGCTGGCAGGTCAGATACAGCCGTTGCAGCTGCAGTTGCTACCAAAAGGAGTGTACACACTGGTAATCACCAGCAGGGAGGGAATTTATAGTGAAAAGGTGTTAAGGTAGAGGCCCCCTCTAACTCCCCCCAAGGGGGAGAACTCCGCCCACAGCCCCAACTAACTCAACCTGCCTGACAAGATCAGGCAGGTTGTTTTTTTGATGCTATGGAAACGGAACGATGAAACGAGCGTGGCAAAAACGCCCCCTCGCCTGCACCATAGCAGGTAACACAAACCCCTGCTTTTCAATGCCATTCATGGCATTCATCTGTGCAGTTCCGTGAAATCTGTGGGAGCCAAAAATACTTTCTCAAACCTTTGGCCGGCTTGGCATTCACCCCTATCTTTGCCGCCCCAAATCTGTATTGGCAGATTTTCCCTCCGCAAGGAAGGAATCCAGTGGGAGAAACCCAATTATTAATTTAAAAATCACACAGTAATGCAGAATTACGAAATGATGGTGATTTTCACCCCGGTGCTCAGCGATGATGAGTTCAAAGCAGCACAAAAACGCTATACCGACCTGGTAACAAGCAATGGTGGTGAAATTGTTCACAGCAACCCCTGGGGTTTGAAGTCACTCGCCTACCCCATTCAGAAAAAAACTACCGGTATTTACTGGGTAGTTGAGTACAAAGCCGCTACTGATTTCAACGCAAAATTGAATGTACAGTTACACCGTGATGAGCAGGTGCTCCGTCACATGTACACTGCACTGGATAAGTTTGCTGTTGAGTACAACGAAAAGAAAAGAAACGGCGCATTTTCTAACACTGAAAAAGCGGAGGCTTAATTATGGCAAAGAACGAAATCAAATACTTAACGGCCATTAAGACCGATAAGCCCAAGAAGAAGTATTGCCGTTTTAAGCGTTACGGCATTAAATACGTTGATTATAAAGACGTAGAGTTCCTCAAAAAATTTGTAAACGAGCAAGGTAAATTATTACCCCGTCGTTTAAGCGGTAACTCACTCAAATACCAGCGTAAAGTATCTGATGCAGTTAAGAAAGCACGCCAGATGGCGTTGTTACCTTACGTAACAGACTTATTGAAGTAAAAACTATTTAGTAAACCTTTCCCTAACTCTCTGTTATTAAGGAGAAGACAGTCCGCCAAAAGCCGGACTGGGTTACGGAAACTAAAACAAACACAATGGAAGTAATCTTAATCCAGGATGTAAATACACTTGGCGGTAAAAACGAGGTAGTAAAAGTTAAGAACGGTTATGCCCGTAACTTTCTGATTCCTCAAAAATTTGCAGTAGAAGCTTCTCCTTCTAACTTAAAGCAACTCAACGAGCGCTTGAAAGTACAGAAGAAGAAAGAAGATGCAATGATGGCTGAAATTAAATCAGTAATTGCAAAACTTACTGAAGCTCCTGTAAAGATGACTGCCAAGACCGGTACAAGCGGAAAAATTTTCGGAAGCATAACTACTGTAATGGTATCACGTGCAATCAACGAACAAAAAGGTTATCAGATTGACCGCCGCAAAATCCACCTGCCTGAAGACATGAAAGAAATCGGTACACACAAAGTGAAAGTTGACTTTGGTAACGGCAACGAAGCTGAGTTTGAAATTGAAGTAGTGGCAGAAGCGTAAGAACAAAATTGAAATTGGAATCCCCCGCAAGTTGCGGGGGATTTTTTTTGCCTTGGATTTACTTGCCACGGATGGCACGGGTACACACGGATTAAATACATTCTTTTGATACAAGCAATTGTGCAAATGGCATCGTCCCTTGCCACGCCTGCCTGACGGCAAAGGCAGGCTCGCTAGTGCTTTCTGTTTTCCATGGCAGCATCCTGTGTTCATCATCTTTTCTTTCCGTGCCCTCCGTGCCATCCGTGGCAAATGATTTTACTGTATTTTCATTGCACAAAACACAATCCATCATGAACACATCAAAAGTTATTGCCGGTGTAATGAAATGGGGCTTATGGGGCTCTAAGTTTGACACAGCTTCCTATGAACAGATCATTAAAGAAAGCATCCACATGGGCGTTACTACTTTTGACCATGCTGATATATATGGCGATTATACAACGGAAGAAGAATTTGGCCATGTGCTGCGTAAAGAGCCATCGCTTCGCCAGCAAATGCAACTCATTACCAAGTGTGGCATCAGGAGGCCCTGTGTCAATCGTCCGCAATTTAAAATCAAATCGTACGATACCTCCTTCAAACATATTATTGAAAGCGTAGAAACATCGCTTGAAAACCTGAGCACTGATTATATTGATGCCTTGCTCATTCATCGCCCCGACTTCATCATGAATGCCGATGAAATAGCTGAAGCCTTTGCCCAACTGAAACAACAGGGTAAAGTGCTGCATTTTGGTGTTTCCAATTTCACCCCGTCGCAAGTGGCTTTGCTTAACAGCCGTTTTAAAGTTGAGATCAATCAAATACAGGCATCTGTAACCTATTTACAGCCATTCACGGATGGCACTCTTGATCAATGCCAGGAGTTGGGCGTCATACCCATGGCATGGAGCCCGCTTGGAGGTGGTAATATTTTTGCGGCCACAGATGATGAACGTATCCTGCGTATTACTGCCGTAGCCGAAATACTGGCAGCCAAATATCAAACATCGGCTGATGTAGTTTTATTGAGTTGGCTACTCCAACATCCTTCTAAAATCATTCCGGTACTGGGTACTTCCAAACCTGCACGTATTAAAGCTGCCCTCGATGCCACAGAACTCAAAATGGAACGGGAAGAGTGGTATATGCTGTGGCGGGCCAGTACCGGTAAAGAAGTAGCGTAAAAAGTTATTGAAAATCTGATGGTTGGCAGAAAGGATTCCATCACCAAAAAGCAACGTAGGAATACGTAGGACTTAAATTTCAAGGTGAACACTTGCAGAAAAATAAGAAGTGGCTTATTTTACCTGAAAATACAGGCTTATGAGTTTCAAATTTTACGCTTTCATCCTTATTGCAACAACAACAATCTCCTGTAACCTCAAGCGCCCTTCCTTGAAAGGCGAATTCCCGGGCACGGTATCGCAATCTGTTGCTTGCGCCGGGCAAAACATCAAAATCTCCTGGGATGTGTTACAGCTCAATGAAAAATGCGCCGGCAACCAGGCTGCCTGTAAAAGAGACCCTTTATTAGTGGAAGTATCTGCAACAGGCGGTATGAGTTTTAAACAATCCCCGGCAGAATACCAGGGCGAGTATAACGGAGTAGTTACCGGTACAGAAGATGTTACCATTACACTCCACGCTTCTGATAAAGACCAGGACCTTGGTACCGGTACCATAAAAATCAATGTGCTTTCTCCCGGCGAGCTTTTAAGTTTTGATGCTGTGTGTGAAGGCGCCTGCGAAGGTGATATGCCTGCATGGAAAGAGATGAAGGTTGATTTTAAAGATCAAAAACTCTCTGAACTCATCGCACTGAAACAAATCAAAAACATCAATGCATTTGATATAGAACTTACAATTTATTATCAAAACGGCGAAACTGCTACCATGAACGTGAAAGCCGGGCAAACCAGTTCTATGTTTACCAGCAGGATTTCAAAAGTAATGGCTAAAAACAAAGCAGAGGTAAATGCCTGTAAAGGTGGTGCTGCACCTGCTTCCATTCAATTGCAGACAAGCTACGGATGTTTATAAAGGTTGATAGCGGAATAAGAACTGTTGTTTGAGGATATTGAATTCAAAACGCTGAGAGCAGATCAATTCTCCATCTAACTGAGCAGGCAGTTCCTTATCACATTCAATCAAAAAAGATTCACCGGTACGGTGTTGTATAAAAGGCAATTCCAAATGATTGCCTTTTTCAATTTTAGGAAGATAAAAGAACCGTTGCAAAATGCTCAAGGGTTCGGAAGTAATCAAATCAATGAAACCATCACGCACTGATGCTTTGGGTGATACATGAAAACCACCACCGGTACGTGATGAATTATTCACCATTGCCAGCAACAGTTTTCCTTTTTTGGCAAAACCATTTCCTGTTATCTCAAATGAAGATTCTTTGAAGCTGAGAATCGTTTTCAATACCACGAGGTAATAACCTAAATGACCACCGATAAGACGGATGGCTTTCATTTGTTTCAATACTTCGCCATCAAACCCGATCCCTACTCCGTTTAAAAATAAGTATTCATTGCATTGAGCTGCATCAACCGGCTGCGGTGCAGCTGATAAAACAATTTCCAGTTGCTGTTGCACATCAGCATCACCGTACAATTTCCATGCAAAATCATTTCCGGTACCTCCTTTGAAAATAGCTAAAGGCAATTTGATTTGCGGATAATGGTTGATGAAGTAATTCAAAGTGCCATCACCACCAACAATCCAAACATCAGAAAACCCTTCAAAAGAACCCGGCCACTGATCTGTAAAAGATTGATAGTTGATATTTCGAATCTGCAGCCACTGTTGTAACTGCTCCATGATACGCAATGATTTTCCCTTGCCGGCTTTGGGATTTACGAGGATGGCTATGTGCATGCAAGTATTCTTAGACTTCGGGGTGATTTCAAGAGATCTTTTTCTTTTTCAACTTACTTAAACCATAAAAGAATTGAGCAAAAGTATCATGTGCTTTTTTTGATTGCTCAACATTTAATTTGTTTGGAACAGCAGAACGCTTCAATTGCTGAAAACTGTTATATCGTTTTAAATCTGACATTTATACTGCGTTATCCTAAAATTACAACTCTTTACGCAGAGTTAATAAGACAAAACAGAAAAAGAGTAACACAGAACTATTTTTCTCCGTGTTACTCCTTTACTCGCCTTCTCCGTGTTCATTATTGTATTACAGCAGGGAAGTTGGCTCCTTTAAACTTTTGATTGTACTCATCCACTGCTTTTTTCAAATCACCTTCCATCTGTGCTTTGTATTTGTTCCACTCTGCTTCCAGATCAGCCAAACGCACTTTTAATCCATTGGTGATGCGGGGATCATGTACATCAGCCAGGCCTTTCAAATTAAAAAACTCAGCATTCAGTTTACTGGGCCAGTTAATCACATCCTGGAAATTACGCTGACGTGTCTCGATCAGATTCGCTTCCCATTCATCGATCTTTTTAATCAATGCTTTGCCGGCATCTACCAGCTCTTTATTTTCATTTTTATCTTTAAGCAGTTCATTGTAATGTTCTACCTGTTTCTTTACCTTACGCATCTGCAAGATGGCTTTATGAATAGCGCTGATACCTTCTCCAATGCGTTTTAAAAAGCTTTGCTGTTCACTCCAATCAACAGCCGTTACTTTTAAATTCGGATCGGGCACAACAGTAAAAGAGGTTTCACTTATTTCATTTTTATAACATAATACTGCTTTGTAAGTACCCGGCGCCAAACGATGTCCACGAAAATCACCCATGGTATAAGCACCTGTTACATCGGGTGAAATCTGCTCACCTCTGAAATCCCATGCAAAACGATTCATGCCTTCTCCTGCTGTTAAAACGGTTGGTGGCGGCGGACCGCCGGGATAAGGTTTATACGTTTCATTCTTTTTGTTGGTGTACGTACGTACAGCAGTTCCATTGGCATCTTTTATTTCCAGCTTCACCAGGTTGGTATCAGGTTTGGACGGAATGAAATAATCAAACATTACACCTTCCACGGGGTTTCTTCCAAATGCATTGCCGGGATCTAAACCCGGAATACTCGCTGCACCACTGTAACGCACAGTTGCCTTAGGTGCCACAATTTTTAATTTTTTTTCTGCAAGTAATGTTGCTGCATTTTGCAAAGGACTGATATCATCCAATATCCAAAAAGCACGACCGGCAGTTGCTGCCACCAAATCATTATCCTTGATAGCAATATCAGTTACAGGTACTACCGGCAAATTCAATTGCAGTTTCTGCCATTGATCACCACCGTTGTACGAAACATAGAAACCTCTTTCACTTCCTGCATACAACAGGCCTTTTACTTTTCTGTCTTCACGGATTACTTTGATGAAATCATCTGCATCCACTCCGGTGCTGATGCGTGTCCATGTTTTACCATAGTCCGTTGTTTTGTAAGTATAAGATGCATAATCATTCAACTTATAACGGGTAGCGCTGATGTAGGCTGTTGCTTTATCATGCGGAGATACTTCAATCGAATGAATATTACTTTCAGGCAAACCTGCCGGAGTTACATTATTCCAATTGCCGCCACCATTCATAGTTACATGTACGAGACCGCAATCACTGCCCGTCCAGATAACACCTTTCTCCAATGAAGATTCAATCACATAGTAAATGGTATTGTAGTTTTCACCACCTGCACCTTCATTGGTGAGCGGACCACCACCTTCTCCCTGTTTGCTTTTATCATTCCGTGTGAGATCGGGACTGATCTCTTCCCATTTCAAACCACCATTGGTAGTTTTTAATAATACATTGCCTGCATGATAAATGGTTTTGGCATCATGTGGTGACGCAACGATGGGTGCATTCCAGTTAAAGCGATACTTCATGTTTTTCGGTTCTACCGCCAAATTCAAACTGGGGTACGCCTGTATGTCTTTTGCTTCATTGGTAGTTGCGTCCAGCACTTCAATATAACCCTGGTAACAACCACCATAAAATTGTTGGGGATCATTGGGATCAAAAGCGATCCATGCGCTTTCACAACCGGGACCTGCAGTCCAGTCTTTATCTGTAATACCAAAGCCATTTGTTCTGCTCATCGTCATCACACTGGTATTATCCTGCTGACCGCCATATACCCAATAGGGAAAACGATTGTCAACATTTACACGGTAAAATTGTGCAGTTGGTTGATTGTTGAGTGTGCTCCAGCTTCTGCAGTTGTTGAAAGAAATTTCACCACCACCATCATCTGCCAGTGCTACATTCTCACTGTTGTTGGGATTGATATACAGATCATGTGTATCACCATGACCTACTCTTACATTGCTGAATGTTCTGCCACCATCAATGGATTTCATCATAGGTGCATTGAGCACATACACGATGTTTTCATTCTTTGGATCAGCAAACACTTCCATATAATACCAACTGCGGCTGGTAATATCCTGGTTGTTGCTGAACAAACTCCATTTCTTACCGCCATCATCACTGCGGTACAAACCTGCTTTTGATTTCTCTGCTTCTACAATGGCATATACCCTGTTGCTGTTGGCTCTTGAAACACTGATGCCGATCTTTCCCATTTCTGTTGGCAATCCATCCATGATCTTGTTCCATGTTTCACCACCATCAGTTGATTTATACACTGCACTTCCTTTACCACCGCTCACCACTTTCCAGGGCAAGCGTTGATGCTGCCAGGTACCAGCGTACAAAATGCGTGGATTGTTCATGTCCATACTCAAACTGCTGGCACCTGTACTATCGTTTACAAATAATACTTTGCGCCAGGTAGCACCACCATCTGTTGATTTATAAACACCACGGTCTGCATTGGGACCATGCACCGTTCCCTGTGCAGCTACATATACCACATCAGGATTGGATGGATGAATGATCATATCACTGATATGTCTTGTATTGGTGAGACCGATGTTCTTCCATGTTTTACCTGCATCTACCGATTTATATACACCATCACCATAACTCGTCATCACACCACGAACGGCATGTTCACCGGTACCCACATAGATCACATTGGGATCACTTTCACTCACCGCAATATCACCAATGGAACCTACTTTAAAAAAACCATCGCTGATGTTGGTCCACTGCATACCACCGTCTTCTGTTTTCCATACACCACCGCCGGTATAACCTACATAATAAAGTTTGTCGTTGTTTTTAACACCGCTGATGGCATTAGCCCTGCCGCCACGGAAGGGACCAATGTTGCGCCACTTGAGGCTTTTGAATACTTCATCATAATTTGTTGATGGAGTAATAACGGTTGTTGACTTTTGTTTTTGGGCAGATGTGTGCAGGCATAAAGAGAAAGCCATACACAGGCAGATCAATCGTAACATATAAGTTGGTTTTGGACGATGAATGTAAGAAGGAATCGGATTAAAAAAAAGTCGAGCCATTTTCTAATTCACACAATCAATTCATTCAGGTTCCTTAGTAAATCCTGTGAAAATAGAACCCTTTTTATTGCTTCTAATAAATGAATAAACTATCTTTTACACTTAAAAGGCTCTCAAGCATGAAAAACAATAACTTATCAACCCTCATTTTTACCATTTATCTCATCTGCTCGTTTTATGTATTTGGAGGCAGTATGGTGAACGCCCTGGTAGGATATAATACATGGTATTACGTAGGTGCGGAGGAATTTGGAGCTTTTCATAAAGTGGATGCCGCCCTTATCATACGGGTATTTGTAATATTCTTTTTCTTTAACCTCCTGCTGCATCTGCTGATACTAAAGTACCGACCTGGTTTAATACCAACCTGGATGGTAGTTACAGTACTAGCCTTATACCTTATAAACTTTATTTCAACTATTGCCATTCAAATTCCCATTCAGAATAAATTGAATGAAGGGTTCTCAAAGGAGTTGATAGATGAATTGATAAAAACAGATTTTATTTACCGCAGAACGACTATTACTTTAATTGCTATTATTAATTCGATTATGTTATTTAAAGTTATTAAGAAAGTAAACAATACAAATTGAAGACTGCTACCATATTTATTCTTACGATTAAAGTAAATAAACTTATCCGTAAATCATTTTTAGAGTACTACTGCATGGCTTGACTATAAACTTGAGAATCTAATTTTGGAAAAGCAAGAAAGCAATCTTATGCCTTCACACTGCTATTCTTACCAAACAAATACTGCCCCAGCAAAAAACAACAGAGCAGAATAAAAATGCTGATATAACCCAGCCAGTTGTAGTGCATGAGTTTACCATCGGTTCCGTTGATCACCACCATACCTGATATAAAGGATGCAGTGGCTGTACCCAACTGCTGCATACTGCTGTTAAAACTCATAAAACTGCCCCGCTGTGCCGGAGGAACTACATTACTCACCATGGCCTGGGCAGCAACAGCACGGCCGGTGGCCAGCACAAACCACACTCCAAAAATCACCAGCACCCAAACAAATGCAATGGGCGGCAAATTGGTGATTAACCAGATGAACATAAACGAAGCAAGTAAACTGGCAGAGAATACAATGAGTTTGCCGTAACGGTCGCTCAGCTTTCCTAAAATATGAGCGGCAAAGAAAGAAGCGATACCGCCTACAAGATAAATCATGGGCGTTTGCACTTTACTGTAACCGTTATTAAACTCCATGTACGGATTGATAAACGGAATGATCATAAAATGCCCCATCATCATGAGTGCAGAAAACAACAAGGCCAACCGCTGTTGCGGACTTTTAACAACAGAAAAAAGCACTTCCCTTTTGCTTTCTTCTTTTTGTTGTATATGAGCCGTCATGGAAGGTATAAACCGAATGATGAAAAACAGCACCACAGTTCCCACTGCACCAACCAATATAAACGGAGCATGCCAACTGAAAAGATTAGAAAGATATAATGAAAACGGAACACCTAATGTGGATGAAACGGCAAAGGCACTCATGATGGAACCCATGGCTGCACCTCGGCGTTCATAAGGAATCAAATCGGCTACAATGGATAATACCTGGGCACCTATTAAACCACCAAACAATCCGGCCAATACTCTTGCTGCCAGCAATAAACCATAGGAAGGTGCAAGACCACAGGCAAAGGTGCCGATTAAAAAACCGATATAAGCAATTACCAATACTTTTTTACGATCGTATTGATTCACAAAAAAGGCAGCGGCAAAACCACTCACAGCCGCTGTAAGGGTGTAAGAACCTACCAATAAACTAAACTGCTTGGGTGTGATATTAAAAAACGGCATCAGGTAATTACCCAATGGCATCATGATCATAAAGTCGAGAATATGAGTGAAGTTGAGGGAGGCTAATAAAAAGATGATGAGTCGTTCGTTTTTGTTCATTTGGTTGGCCGGGTTGAGCAGGCGTACTAACAGCCTGTTTAAAACGGAAAGTTAGCTGAAAAAAGATGATTGGAAAAAGAACGATGAAGTGTGCGACGCAACATTGCTCCCTCGTATGCACCGGCGATGGCTACCAAATCTTTGTATTTCCAATAAAGTTTCTCCCTAACTTTCAGCCCATGAACAAAACAGTATTTATTACCGGCGCCACCAGTGGTTTTGGTAAAGCCTGTGCCCACCGGTTTGCAAAAGAAGGTTATCGTGTAATTATTAACGGACGCCGTGCAGAACGATTGACGGAATTGAAAGAGGAACTGCAATCACAATACAAGGCACAGGTACATGTGCTGGTGTTTGATGTGCGTGAGAAAGAAGAAGTGTATAACAGCATTCAAACTTTACCGCAGGAGTGGCAGCAGGTAGATGTGTTGATTAACAATGCCGGTCTTGCTGCCGGTCGTGATCTGTTTGATGAAGCCGGCATGGATGATTGGGAAACGATGATTGATACCAATGTAAAAGGACTTTTGTATGTGAGCCGTGCGGTGTTGCCGTTTATGACGCAACGCAAGAGTGGCCATATCATCAACATTGGATCTACAGCCGCAAAAGAAGTATATGAGCGGGGCAATGTGTATTGTGCCAGCAAGGCGGCGGTTGACAGCATCAGTAAAGCCATGCGTATGGATCTGCTGCAACATAAAATAAAAGTAACGGCTATACATCCCGGTGCTGCGGAAACTGAGTTTTCCATGGTTCGCTTTAAAGGCGATAAAAGCAAGGCAGATGCTGTATATGCAGGTTACACACCATTATATGCAGAAGATGTGGCCGAAGTGGTTTATTATACTACTACCCTGCCTGCCCATGTTTGTATTAACGATTTAGTGCTCACCTGTACCGCACAGGCCAATTCTTTTTATACCTACCGTGAATCCTGAAAATCAACAAATCAGGCATTATTTTAGATAGAAAAAGGTTTGAAAAAGCTTCTTTCGGTTACTAATAATAAAGCCTGCATCAATTCCGTTTGATTAAGGGTTCTTACTTAAATTGAGAAGATAGTGTTACAAAAACTTCAATACCACGGCAGGTTCAGTATTTTAGTGCTGAAATCGTACCCAGGTAGTAAATCAGTAACACTACCACCCTTTATAATCCGTACCGCAATGAAGAACCTGATTGCATTGGCAACTATATTGTTTTCATTTACCGCATCCGCCCAGGATGTGATTCGCCAGAAGAGTTGCGCCAATCCCTCCATTAGTGTACAGGTTGACAGTTTGAAGAAAGAGTTTGAAAAAAATGGTTTTATGGTTTTGAAAGAAGCCAGCATGACCATGGAAAGCGAATACGAAATGCCCGTTCTGGTTCCTATGACGCAGGGCGCCTGGTATCATATTGTATTCATTGGTGATCCCGGCAGCAAGCTCCACGAAGTACGCATGTACGATTACGACGAAAAACAAGTGTATTACAAAAAACTATACGGTTATTCCCAGGGTAATATCATCAGTTATGGATATCAGCCCAGGATTTCCGAATGGCACATGATAAAACCGGTGCAGGTGAACAAAAGCAAAAAAGATTGTTGCGGGTACATTATGTTACTCAAAAAGGTAAGGGGTAACAATGATGCAGTTCCCACCCGTTAAAGTTTAGTTTTGGTTTTATCAGGTTATATCTCAGCCCCGGTTGGTAGCCGGGGCTTTTTATTGACCGTAAAGAAGAAAGTCAGATGTTGCTCAACGCCTGTTCAATATCTGCAATAATATCATCTACATGTTCCAACCCAACAGATATCCTTACCAAACCATCCGTAATACTAACTGCTTTCTTTTCATCAGCAGATAATTTAGAATGAGTTGTAGATGCCGGATGTGAAGCGATGGTTCTGCTGTCGCCCAGGTTATTAGTCATGCTCAGCATTTGTAATGAGTTGAGAAATGTTCTTCCGGCTTCAATACCACCTTTGAGTTCAAACGTAACAATACCGCCACCATTACTCATTTGCTTTTTAGCAATAGCATATTGCGGATGTGATTCTAAGAATGGATACTTTACCCAATTGAGTTTAGGATGATTTTGAAAATGCTGTGCCAGTTTCAATGCATTCTCTGCATGTTTGTCCATCCGCAAAAACAAAGTCTCCAAACTCTTGCTCAGCACCCATGCATTAAACGGACTTAATGACGGACCTGTATTCCGTACAAACAAGTACAGATCATAAATCAATTCTTTTTTGCCTACCACTACTCCACCCAGCACTCTTCCCTGCCCGTCAATAAACTTGGTAGCACTATGCAACACTAAATCAGCTCCAAACTTTATAGGCTGCTGAACAGCAGGAGTTGCAAAACAATTATCAACTACAAAAAGAATATTATGCTTTTTGCAAATAGCACTTACATATTCCAGATCGATAATATCAAGTCCGGGATTAGAAGGCGTTTCTACATAGAGCAGCTTTGTATTGGGACGAATGAGCGCCTCAATAGTTTCAGGAGCATTCATATCAAAATAAGAACTTTCAAATCCCCACTTGGGTAAGTACTTAGTAAGAATGGTATGCGTACTTCCAAACACAGCCGATGCGGAGATAATATGATCACCCTTTGACAAGAAGGTCATGAACGTTGCAAATACAGCCGCCATACCGGTGCCGGTGGCGATGCCTGCTTCAGCACCTTCGAGATCTGCAATCTTGTTCACAAATTCATCAACAGTTGGATTTTTAAACCGGCTGTAAATATTTACATTCAGCGAATCATCAGCAAAAGCTGCTGCCATATCTTCTGCACTGTTGTACACAAAACTGCTGGTAAGAAACAAAGGTGTGCTGTGCTCTTTCTGTTCCGTACGTTTGGTTTGGTTACGGATAGCCTTGGTTTGGGGATGTTTGCCCATCGTCAATTATGGTTTGTATTCTTGATTGTTCACAATTACTTTAAAGCGGATATCAGCACCTGCTTTTCGCAAAGTAGCGGCTACTGAGCAATATTTCTCAATAGATAATTCAGCTGCTCGGTAAGCCTTACCGGCATCTACTGTTCCTTCAAATAAAAACGTAAGCTCAACGTTTTCCCAAAGTGATGGTTCTTTACCGGCTTCACGGTTGCCATCCACTTCAATTTTAAAGGACGTATAATCCTGGCGTTGCTTTTTTAAAATACTTACCACATCTACACTGCTGCAACCGATGAGTGCTGCCAAAACTGTTTGCATGGGCCGCATCCCCTTTCCGGTCCCGCCCTGGTCCGCAGGGATATCGATAAGCATGGTATTACCGGTAGCATCGGTAAGCGTTAAACCATAATCACCATGTGTGGTAGTTGCTGTAATGAGTGCCATAGAAAAAAATTGTTGGTAAAGATAAGTTGAGTTAACGAGTATTGTTCAATTACTAAACAAACGGCCATTTGTATTGGACAAGTTTAACAATAAACCATTCCTGCACAGGTACATTTCGTAAAAGACAGCAGGCGTGCAAGCCTTGCAGGTCTTACATTTGTATGGCATGAACAAACCGATACTTGTCCTCAAGTTTGGCTCAGCAGTGCTGGCAGGTGCTGATGGAAAAACAAGTGCTGCTGCTATTCGAAAAATTGCTGAAGAAGCAGCAGCGTTGCATAAGCGATACACCATTATTGTGGTGAGCAGCGGTGCCGTAAGCAGCGGTAAACATTTTCTGCAGCAATACAAAGGAACATTGGCTGAAAAGAAAGCTGCAGCCGCCATTGGCAATCCCATTCTCATTCACCTGTATCAAAAGTATTTTTCGAAGCATGGTATTACTGTTGCACAGGCATTGTGTGAACGACATCATTTCAGCAACCGTCACCAGTTTGTACAACTCAAAACCACCTTTGAAGAATTCTGGAAGAACAATATTATTCCGGTGGTGAATGAAAACGACCTCATCAGTAACCATGAATTGAAGTTTTCTGATAACGACGAACTGGCCACCTTGCTGGCCATTGGCTTTAATGCAGAAAAGCTGATGATCTGTACCAGCAGCAATGGCTTTTTAGATGCAGCTAAAAATATCATTCCGGTTGTGAACAATATTGACGATTCCATTCTTTCCTTTATCAGTACAGAAAAATCAGCAGTAGGCCTGGGAGGAATGCTATCAAAAATCACCTTCACTCAATTAGCTACCTCATTAGGCATTGAAGTGTTTATTACCGGGTTGAAAGGACCACAACCCTTACAGAAAACACTTGCTTTTGCAAAAGGCTCTTATTTCAAAGCAAAGAAATCTACGTTGAAAGAACGTCAGAAATGGTTGATGAGTGGTTCGGTAACGGTTGGGCAAATTCATGTAGATGCAGGTGCTGAAAAAGCATTGCTGAGCAGAAAGAGTTTGCTTACGATCGGCATCAGCAAAGCAGTGGGGCAATTTGCAGAAGGACAGGTGGTGCAACTCATGAATGAAGCGAGTGAGATTATAGGAGTAGCCAAATCAAAACTGAGCAATACAGAAATCAATCGCCACCGCAAAACAAAAAACATCATGGCAGCACATGCGGATGATATTGTGTTGTTTTAAGATAGTAAAATGAACAAAATTCAAAAACAGATTATTCAAACGCATACAGCAGCCATTCAACTGCAGCAGACGAAGTCTGCAAAGATCAACCGCATCATCAAATCCTTTGCTGATGAGTTAATGAACAATGCTGCTACCATTATCAGAGCCAATGAAAAAGACCTGGCGAAGATGGAGCAAACCAATCCTTTGTACGACCGCTTGCTTTTAACATCGGAGCGTTTACAATCCATCAGCAACAGTTTAAAAAAAGTTACGAAGCTAAGCGACCCCTCAGGGAAAATTTTAGAAGAAAAGAAATTGCCGAATGGCATTCACCTGAAAAAAATAACCGTACCGCTGGGTGTGGTAGCCGCCATCTTTGAATCACGCCCCAATGTAGTGGCCGATATTGCAGCGCTTTGTTTAAAAAGCAGGAATGCCTGTGTGCTCAAAGGCAGTCGTGATGCAGACAATACGAACAAAGCCATTGTAGGTGTCATTCACAAAGTCTTGCAGCAATTCAAACTGCCGAAACAATTAGTCCTGTTATTGCCGCCGCAGCGGGAAATAGTAAATGAATTATTCACTGCCATCAAATACATTGATGTGATCATTCCACGTGGCAGTAACAGTTTAATTCAGTTTGTACGAAAGAACAGTTTGGTACCCGTGATTGAAACAGGCGCCGGCGTTTGTCATGTGTATGTGCACAAGAATGCAGATTTGCAAATGGCAATTGATATTGTGGTGAATGCAAAAACAAGCCGGCCTTCTGTTTGTAATGCCATGGACACAATAATTGCAGACGAAAAAATTGCTGCTGCATTTTTAAAACAAGTTTCTGCTTCGTTTGAGCAAAAGAAAGTCATCATCTATGCTGATGCCAAAGCATACAAATTTTTAAAAGGTTATCCATATTTGTACAAAGCCGCCAAAGAAGATTTTTACAGGGAGTTTCTTTCACTCACCTGTGCAGTGAAGATTGTAAAGAATGAAAGGGAAGCATTAGTACACATTGCCGAACATGGTACCAAGCACAGTGAAGCGATTGTGACCAACAATAATAAAACAGCTGAACAGTTTTTGCAATTGGTGGATGCTGCTTCTGTTTATCACAACGCCAGCACACGATTTACAGATGGTGAAGAATTTGGCCTGGGTGCAGAAGTAGGAATTTCTACACAAAAGCTCCATGCCCGTGGACCGTTTGCGTTGGAGAAATTGGTGACGGAAAAATGGATGTTGCGGGGAAGCGGGCAGATACGTTGAGTAATGTTTGCTGCAAATTGTAACATTTATAAATAGTGATACGTAGTATGGTATTACTCATTAATCAATACTTCTGGCTATGGCATTACAAGATTTCAACATTAACATCAAACTCAAACTTGCTGCTCTCTGGACATCGGTAACATTATGTTATTTATATGGCGACTATTTTGAATTATATGTACCCCAAAAAACAGAAGGGCTTGTAACAGGTGATAATTTATTAAACAGTCCTTTCAATTTGTTCCTTGCTGCATTTGCACTCAGTATTCCCGCAGTTATGGTATGTGCCTCTTTGTTGCTTAAGCCTGGCATAAACAAATGGCTGAACATCATTTTCGGAAGTTTTTTTACGCTTGTTATGCTGCTGATTGCTGTTACCTCACTTGTGCCCTGGCGGGAGTTTTATGTATACCTGGCACTCGTTGAAAGTGCACTTACAATATTGATAGTTTGGCATGCAGTAAAATGGCCAAAGGAATAATCTTAGTTCTTTTTACTTAAATCCAGGTTATGAAAATAAAATAAACGAACCGTGTGAATGTTCCTGTATTTGTTCCCCGCTGCCTGTTGCTGAAATACATTCATATAGCCAAACTGTAAATTATCATGTTTGTTTACATGATAATGAAATCCGGCGAACAAACGGTTCTGATCAAAATAATTGTAAACAATTTTTTTACCGAAGTTTACAAACACTTCATTAGCTGTAACTAATGAAAATGTTTTAGGTGCAAATCGGTTTTTACTTAATGGAAACTGTGCAAGAATATTATAACGCATTCTCCAGTTGAAATTATACCCATCAGCCAGTTCATCATCATTCTTTATTTTTCTTCTGAACCGTTCTTCCAAACGGAACCACTGCATCAACTTTACTTTAGGATATTTTGTATGCCATTGTATTTGCTGCCAGGGCCGGTGCTCCGGCATGGTAACATTCTTATGATTATCAGCGGGGAAATGCCAGGCATATGTATACCCTAACGTCAGCTTTACATCATCCGTTAAATAATAGGTTAAACCCGGACGTATAAAAGCCTGTGAATATTGGTCAACAAAATTTTCCTTTGTACGTAAAGCCACATCCGTCCACATACCCCATCGTTTGGAAAAACGTGTTTGATTAAAATAACCCAGCCAAATCTGTTCTTCGTTATCAGTTTGCTTAACCTGTGCAAAGCTATAAGTAAAACTAAAAAAGAAAGTTATAAGCAAGATCAAAACCTTCTGCATAATCAGTTATTGTTTAAGAATAGATTCTTACAATTATAAGAAATTATCCGATAGTTGCTAAAGTGAATAACGGAAGGTTACACCAAACGTTCTCTGGTCGCCCAGCACAGCACCGTAATGCCCTGCATTACCACCGGCAGGAAGCAATTGCTCGTAATAGTTTTTATTGAAAATATTTCTACCCCACACAAATGCTGAAAGTCCGGTACCGGTTACACGAAATCCGAATCTTGCATTCACCAAAGTATAGGCGGGAATATTTAAAAAAGCCGATGGTGACGGGCTGGATGAAAACTCTGAGCGGTAAAATGCATCTGAAGCAATAAAGAACTTTCCTTCTTTAGCAAAAAACTCAGCAGGTACTGTGTACTCTCCACCTACGGAACCTGACCATTTTGAAATGCCAGGAAGACGGCCTCCTGAAATATCTTTAAATGCTTTTTGTACACCGTTTTCAGTTAATCCTGTTTCCTCAAGAGGAAGCGGTGCATTCGTGAACTTTACATACTTAGCATCGGTATAGGCCAAAGCTCCAAAGATTGAAAAACTATGATTCACTCGGTAGTTGGCATCTACCTCAAAACCCTTCACGTTCACAGCTTCAGCATTAGCAATATAACCACGGTTAACACCCAACTCCGGCGACTGTACATTCGCCTGGTAATTTTTAATATCAGTATTGTGATATACAAAATTTAAAATAAAGTTATCAGCCGGGTTGGACTTAATGCCTATCTCATAATGTTTCACATCTTCAGGCTTTATTACTGCAAGATCTGTTGCAGCCTGTCCGTTTACAGTTGGAAGTCCCGCCACATTTACACCTACCGGTTTAAAACTTGTGGAGTATGTTGCAAATGCGTTGATGTATTTATTGGGTCTGTAAGCAAGTGTAAGCTGATAAGTAAGATTGTTTTCATCAGCACCTGCAACATAACTCTGACTTGTGTAAACTCCATTTTTAAACCCTTGTAAAGTTGCTTTCTGCGCAGCAGTGCCATTAAAGGTTGCTGTATCAAGTCCCCCTGAGGCCACCCGATTATATACTACATCTTTATTATCATAATTGAATCGCAAGCCGGGTAGTACATGAAATCCTTTTGCAACTTCCCAATCCACATTAGCAAATACGGCAGCACTTTGTGATTTAATGGAAGATTGTGTTCTGATACCAAAACCTTCAAACAAACCCGGTGTTTGCCACAGGCTGCTGGTACTTGTTTGTGAAAAACGCCATTGATGACGACCCGACTCTTCTAAACCATTCGTTTTAATTTCCTGGTCAATATAGAAAAGGCCAATAACACCACTCAACTTAGATGAAAACTCACCTGCATATCTTATTTCCTGCGACCAATTGGTATGTTTGGATGGGTTTTGTGATTTAGCCAATGCTTCGAGACCGGTAAAGTCTCTGTCATTGGATGGACGCCAGTCCCAATAACGCCATGCAGTAGTGGAAGTAAGTTTACCGGGGCCGATTTTTTGGTCAATGTTTAAAGATACACCGCCAAAGTCGTTACCCGAGTTCCAGGGAACATCATGGTCAATCAAACGGTCAAAGGCATTATTACTTGGAAGTTTATAGCTTAAATCGGAAATGATGGCATTAAACTGACGAAACGCAGGGCGTTTTGTTTGAACTACACCTGCAACAACCTGTGCATAACCATCAGGATTTTGAGCAGAGAAATCACCTGCCAGTGTTACAGAAGTATTTTGAAATGGTTTAAATAACAACTGTCCACGTACACCAATATTATTTAATGAATTGGTGGATTTACCGGTACGTATATTTTCAATAAGACCATTACGATTGGTTCCTGAAAATGAAATACGGCCCGCTATCTTTTTTGTTAACGCACCTGTGAGCGATGCTTTTGCCTGTACAAATGCAAAGTTGCCATAGCTTACTTCAAAGTTCACACCTGGCTTAAACGTCGGCCGCCTTGTAGTAATATTAAATGCTCCGGAAGTTGTATTCTTGCCAAACAATGTTCCCTGTGGCCCACGCAACACTTCCACCTGGTCAATATCAATAAAATCAAATGTAGCTGCAGCAGGACGGGCAAAATAAACACCATCAACATAAAATCCTACACCGGGATCCAATCCATCATTGGTGAGTCCGAACGGTGAACCCAAACCACGAATGTTAATACCAGTATTTCTCGGATTAGATGTATAGAGCTGCAAACTTGGCACCAATTCTTTTAGCCTGTTTACATTAAATGCACCTGAATTTTCTACCTGTGCACCTGAAACAACTGTAATTGGTATGGGCACATTCTGCGCCGATTCAATTCTTCGTCTTGATGTAATAACAACTTCAGACAACTGGCTGTTATCAACTAACAGAATATTCAATACAGAATCCTTTAATTCACGAAGCTCTGTTTCAACAGGCAGATAACCAACTGATGAAATAAGCAACGTAAACGGGAGTGTTTCAGGAATCTGAATTACAAATTTACCTTTACCATCTGCTATTGCAAACCCCTTTACAGATTTGACTCTTACAGTAGCCCCGTCTATAGGCGCTCCTTTACCATCTCTTATAAAGCCTGTGAGCACAGGTTGAGCCAGTAACACCTGGCCTGCAAAAAAATAAAATACAAATAAAAACAATTTATGTTTCATACTTCATTCATTGATTAGTAGCAAATAAATAGCAAGAGAAGGCAGCATAACAGCGCCTTCACAGATTCACCGGAAGCAATAATTAACACTCAACACCATCAACATCGAAAGGATGTGGGATCTGGCACCACTAAGTGATGGTTCATAAACAGAATAATGATTTTCATATCCGTCACAAACATAAGATGCAATTATTATTCTACCAAATTAGTAGACTATTAATTTAAAAAAAGTTACAGAATCTTCACCAATATTTTACCGCTCCAGATAATCACCAGTATGCCCAGTAATAAGTAGGATGTTTTCTTTGGTAACTTACCCGCTAGCCTTGCAGCTAAAGGTGCAGCAATAAAACTACCCAGCATCAATGCAACAATCACCTGCCAATGACTAACACCAATCAAGGTAAAAAAAGTAAAGGCACTGGTAAGTGTAATAAAGAACTCCGTTAAACTTACTGAACCGATTACATATTTATGACTGCGACCGTTATTGATCAATGTTGAAGTTACAATTGGCCCCCAGCCGCCTCCGCCAAATGAATCAAAGAAACCGCCAAAAGCAGCAAGCAAGCGGTAACGCTTAAACTTCTTCTGAGGTTTCATTTCCCGAAAAGCATTGATAATAAATTTAATACCCAGCAACAAGGTATAAACTGCAATAGCAGGACGCATCCAACTTCCGTATTCTTCACCAATCGTAACTAAAAAAACAGCCCCTACTGCTGCACCTATTACACCGGGAATGACTAGCGCTTTGAATAACTTCTTATTTACATTTCCAAACCGATAATGACTGTAGCCGCTGGAAGCGCTTGCAAAAATTTCTGAAGTATGTATGGCGCCGCTGATTGCAGCCGGACTGATGCCTGTTGTCATTAAAACAGAAGCACTCGTTACTCCATACCCCATACCCAAGGCACCATCTACCATCTGTGCCAGGAAACCTGCCAGCACCATCCAATGAATATTTTTATCAAGTGTTTTGTACCATGCTACGGTGTCATCCGCCATTTGCCTGAAAGGTATATATGAAAAAATAAAATGTCCGATGAGCATCAATGCAAATGCCAGCAAAGAATAGGTAGCTATTTTCTTCCATTTTCTTTCTGTACTTTCAGCAGTTTCATCTGCAACAAGGACTTTAGTAAGTGCATTCAGCTTCTTTACCTTATATTCAAAATTGCCATTCAGCTTACTGCGTACCTTATTCATGTTTTCCAAAACATCATCCAGTTCAGCAGGCATGGCATCATTCAATACTTCTTTTAACCGCTTTGCAACTGTTGGTGATTTCCCATTGGTAGAAATCGCAATTTTCAAATTACCTTTTTGAACAATACTGCCTAAATAAAAATCACAGAGTTCAGGCGTATCAGCCACATTGATTAAAATTTTACGCTCCTTTGCTACAGAATAAATATATCTGTGCAATTCCTGATCATCGGTAGCCAGTACAATCAATTCTTTACCATTCAAATCATCTTCTTCAAAACTCCGCTCAACTAATTTGCAATTTTGATAGCTGCTAATAAATGTTCTTAGTTCTTCTTTTACAAAAGGAGCTACAATGGTAATATATGCATCAGGTGAATTCACAAGAAGCGATTGCAACTTTTCCAACCCAACATTACCTGCGCCAACTAATAATACCTGGAGTTGCTCCAGTTTTAAGAAAACAGGATATAGTTGATTTTTATCTTTTATCTGCTCCATGCAAGGAAATTGTTTTTTGTAAAGTGAATGTTGCTAAATGTTGAGAAGATGAATGAGGCCAAAGCAGCCACATGTATCCTGCCTGTAATTGAGCAGAATGATTGATTTGATAAATAGCTGTTGTAATCACCCTGTTCTGGTCAAACGAAAAATCATGATGTGCTGCCTGCCTGAAATATTCTTCAGAAACATTGAAACTCCAGCTTTTTGATATTTGAATTACCAATGCAGAACGCAAACGAAAACGATGACCCGTAAATGCTTCTTTTCGTTTTGTAGCTTCAAAAAAACGTTGTTCACTTCTGAAGCGGTTAACCCATTGCAGCTTGGCGCCTATTTGTTTTTGATAAAGTAATTCCTGCCATGTTCTGAACTCCCTGCCAAACTCATGGTTTTCTTTATCAAACGATGTTCGTGTAAAGAAAAAAGCCACACCCGTTGCCACAGAAAGTGAAGGATTGATTTGATAACGAATACCTGTACGATATAAATATTGTGAAGCGGAAATACGGTTTCCTAATGTACGATAACTCCCATCGTTATGTATTTGCCATTTCTCAGTTAGCTTCACCGGCATATTCAAAGTGAACCATACACCGGTGGTTGGCCGTTGTGTATAAGCCGTAAATTTTATTATCACAAACAATATGACAGTTATATATCGCATTCTTAATATTCGATTTGCTCAATCCATGCTTTGGCGTTTCGTGCAGCATAGCTGATGATAATATCGGCACCTGCCCGTTGTAAGGCCGCCCACACTTCTGTGTGTACAGCCTCCCTGTTGGCCAATCCTTTTTCAACCAAACTTTCAATGGCTGCATATTCCCCGCTTACATGATACGCAGCAATGGGTTTGAGCGTTTGTTGTTTCAAGTTGGCAATCACATCCGTATACAAAGCAGCAGGTTTCACCATCAGCATATCTGCTCCCTCTTTTTCATCACGCAGAGCACTTGCGATAGCATCATTGCTGTTGAATGGAGAAATCTGATAACTCTTTCTGCTTTTCAACCCGCTGGTATTGGGCGCTGAATGACAGGCATCCCTGAATGGTCCGTAAAACTGTGACGAAAATTTAGCAGCATAGCTCATGATGCTCACATCATCAAAACCCAATACATCCAGCTGTGTACGGATGGCAGCAATGCGTCCGTCCATCATATCACTCGGTGCAATACAATCCGCTCCTGCAGCAGCCAGTTGCGTGGCATACCTTGTAAGTACGTCTACTGTTTTATGATTGATGAGTTTTGTGTGCGACTCATTTAATATTCCGCAATGGCCATGTGTGGTATAACTGCACAGGCAAAGGTCTGCTGCCAGCCAAACAGTTTCGCCAAATTGCTGCTTGATATGTTTGATAACCGACACTGCAAACGTAAAATCAAACGAATGTTCCTGTTTTTGTGCTGGCACAGGAAAGAGTAAAAACTTTTTGATGCCGTTTTGCAAATCCTGCTCAATAGTATGCAGAATAGATGATACTGTATCAACCTGCACATTGGATAAACCATCAATGGCTCTTGGAGTTATCAATGCTTCATCAACAAACAAAGGCTGAATAAAACTTTTGTGTGAAAGTTTTACTGATGCAGTAAGCTCCCGTATATGTGCATCCGTTCTCAGGCGACGCTGTGTGAGCGTATAGAAGATTTTCTCCATTGTTCAAATGCTTTAATAGTTGGAAATACAATCGGGCTAACACCTGCCTGCTGCAGCAAAATTGCTGTTTCACCACCTGCACAAATATGCGTTGCATCATAACCTGCATGCATTCCATAATATTCATACTGTGAAAAGCTGCTCCAGAATAAAACCTTTGCTTCGTGAATACGTTTAATCAGTGAAGAATCATTTGTTGGTTCGAGCGTATAATTAGATATGGCATTCAATCCCTTGGCCCGCCATCTTTCTGCTGCATGTTCATGTGTGAGGATGCACACTTCACTTGCATCAATCTGCAATAAGGGCATCTGCCAAACATCCTCCAAACTTTCAAAACCCAAGGCATCTGCGCTTCCCTCTACCCAATAACCAAGTTTGGCAAGTTCCAGCCAGGTCTTTGTACCTGCAGCCCATATCCTTTTGTTTTGCAATGCTGCAGTTGCAGCTGCATCTTTAACAGATTTGTAATTAGCTACAAATACAATAGGCTGCTTGATGTCGAACACATTCTGTTTCCATTCGTACTCAAAGAAATCTCTCATGCAATCTGTTGAAGAAAACAATTCCTCTTCATTGTATTGCAGTTGCGGCAGATTTGTCCAGTGCTGAAATGATTTTCCGTTGGCATCTTCACCGGCGGCATAAAGGTGAGTTGATGATTTTGTACGTATGGTTGTGACGCCGAATTTTTGCAAACAGCCGGTGCCGTATTCAAATGCTTTTTGCTTTTCGGCAGATGCTTCAGCAAACAATTCTGTATTATTGATTTTTTGCAATAACTCAACTGCATATTTATTTTGCGGATGAGCTTCTGCTACAATTGCTCCCTGGCATGGGGCAGGAACGCATTCAAACAATGGTAACAATATCAGCAATTTATGTTTTAGTAAATCGCTGATAGTTAAACCGCCGCCGGGGTTCGCAACCGCCGTCGAGGCTGTATAACCTTTCAATAAACGATTCAACCCTGCTGTTGCAAGAATCGTAGCATCGTACATTCCATCATCCAGCTGTTTCAATCTTCCCTCTACATTACCACGAATCGGCTTTGTTTCAATATTGATAGTTCCCAGTTGTGGTAAGGCTTTCTTTAAAAAGTGTGCCGCCATTTCCTCTCTTCGTGGAGAGCAGGTACCCACAAAAATCGTTTGTCCGTTTTTTATTTTTTCAATCACACCAGGATTAAAGATTGCCACATCCCGCACATCATCTCTGTCAACAACAGCAAATGCATTGTGACTGAAAAAATGCGGCGCACTCATATCTTTTAATGAATGCACGGCAATATCCGCTTCATCATTAGCCAATGCTTTAAAAATATCTTCGGTAAAAAAATCAGTCCCGTCTAATGCAGAAAGTGAGACATGCTGCTCCCTGTCACCACGACTGCTGCGACCAATAATTTCAACAACAGCTTCGGGTTCTGCCTGCATAATTTTTTGCTGCACCAACTGTGCCTGCAATAAACTAAGCCTGCTGCTCCTGCATATGATACGTATCTTCTTCAATCAATACTTGCTTTAAACTTGTTACTAAATGCGCTGCTTGCTCCCTTGTGTGTTTGGCGGTTACAATCAACCGTAAACATTCTTCACCTTTTGGAACGGTAGGATGATTTACAGGCTGTACATACACTCCATGCTGCGTCAGCAATTTATCGGCAACGTTCTTACATTCTACAGCATTTTTGATTCGCACAGGTGTAATATGAGAGCTATTTTCAGTGAAAGTTATATCAGCATCACCCAACAACCTACGCAGGTATTCAACAAGATGAAATAGTTTCGTTCGCTGTGACGATTGCTGTTGGATAAGAGTTATGCTTTTTTCAGCCGCTGCACAAACAGCAGGCGGCAATGACGTAGTGAAAATAAAACCACTCCCGAAACTTCGAATGAAGTCAATGATAGTTTGCGATGCTGTAATGTAACCTCCTATTACTCCCACCGCTTTTGCCAAGGTACCGTTAATGATATCAACCTGTTGTAATAAATCTTCCTGCTCACAAATACCGGCACCTGAAGCTCCGTATAAACCCACGGCATGTACTTCATCAATGTAGGTAAGTGCATTGTATTTTTTTGCAAGTGTGATGATGTCACGAACAGGAGCAATACTTCCATTCATACTATACACCGATTCAAACACAATTAATTTGGGTTGATGCAAAGGCAGCGATGAGAGAATTTCTTCAAGATGCCCTGCATCATTATGCCCGAAAATCATTTTTTGATTACCGGCGCTACGCATTCCTTCAATCATGGAAGCATGATTCCGTTCATCAGAAATAAAAATCAGGTCTTTAATGGAACGACCCAACGTTTGAAGTGCCGTGAAATTTGCCAGGTAAGCACCACCAAATAAAAGAGCCGCTTCTTTTTGATGCCATGCAGCAATAGTTTGCTCTAAGGAAACATGTTGTTTTGTTGTACCGGATATATTTCTTGTACCCCCGCTGCCCGTGCCGCTTTGATGAGCGGTGAAACTAAGTTTAGCTATTACATCTTCTTCCACACTCATACCCAGGTAATCATTACTGCAAAAATTTATGGCACGTTTTGTTATTCCTCCCGATTCATAATAAAAAACAGGAAAATGACGGGCGCTTTTATTCACATCCAGAAAATAACGATAGTTGCCATTTTCTTTTAACTGGTGTAATTGCTGCTGCAGGTATGACTCGTAATGAAACAAATGAATGCGGTTAAAGAATGGCAAACATACATATTTCCTACTGATTTGATAGACTTTTAAGACGTTTTCTTTCTTTCACTTAAACAAACACTTGTTAAATAATTTATAGCACGAATTTTACAATTATAACAGCCACAGCACCTACATTTGCATAGTCTACACAATAAGTAGGCTTTAAGATTTCACCCTTTAACTTTCATGCATGCAAAGCTTTAGAACTGAATTGGAAAATCCTTTAGTACAAAAAGACATTATTGAACTGGAACAAAAAATAAGGGCCTTCCGGGAAGGAACCATTGCGGAAGAAAAATTCCGGAGCCTGCGTTTGGCCCGTGGCGTTTACGGACAGCGGCAGCAGGGCGTACAGATGGTTCGTATCAAACTACCTTATGGTAAAATGACTTTGGCTCAATGGAAACGAATTGCGGATGTGAGTGATGAATATTCAACAGGAAACCTGCATCTCACTACAAGACAGGATATACAAATTCACTTTGTAAGCCTCGACCGCACGCCGCAACTCTGGGCTGAACTGGAACAAGACAATGTAACATTGAGAGAAGCTTGCGGCAATACTGTTCGAAACATCACTGCATCAGATACGGCAGGTATTGATAAAGAAGAACCATTTGATGTAACACCCTATGCACATGCCATGTTTGAATACTTCCTGCGCAAACCTGTGTGCCAGGAGATGGGACGAAAATTTAAAATCGCCTTCAGCAATACTGAAAAAGACACAGCGCTCACTTTTATGCACGACCTTGGAGCAATTCCAAGAATAAAAATAATTGACGGTAAAGAAGTACGAGGTTTTAAAGTTTTGATTGGCGGTGGCCTCGGTGCACAACCGCATCTTGCAATAACAACCCATGAATTTCTGGAAGAGGATTTATTAATTCCATACCTCGAAGCAGTGCTGCGGGTGTTTGACAGGCATGGCGAACGTAACAGCAGGCATAAGGCACGTATTAAATTCCTGATTCAGAAGATTGGAATTGATGCTTTTAACGAATTGGTAGTACAGGAGCAAAAGGCTCTCACGCATCAACGCTATCCAATCAACAGGGAATTGCATACATCACCTTCGTTACCTAACTATCAGTTAACGTATACATCGCCTGCCCATAATCCTTTCAAATATGAATTATGGAAATCAACCAATGTAATAGAACAAAAGCAGGAAGGTTTTTTAGCGGTATATGTTCGTGTGGCGAATGGAAACATCAGTTCACACACCAGCCGAAGGTTGATTGAAAAATTGAAAGATGTCATTGCTGATGATGTTCGTGTTACCATCAATCAAGGTTTACAATTTCGTTTTGTTAAGCCTGAACATCTGGAATATATATACGCTGTGCTGGAAGAAGAAGGTCTTGCCGCAGCAGGTTTTGGAAGTGTGGCAGATATTACCTCCTGCCCGGGTACCGATACCTGTAACCTCGGAATCAGCAATAGTACAGGAACAGCACTTGCCTTGAGCGAAGTAATAGAAGAAGAGTATCCTGAATTTTTACAGAATAAAGAATTGGCTGTACGCATCAGCGGGTGTATGAACAGTTGCGGACAACATGGCATGGCTTCCATTGGGTTTCACGGAAGCTCATTAAAAGCAAAGGGACAAGTAGTACCGGCTGTACAGGTGCTGATTGGCGGAGGTGTTTTGGGCAGCGGCAACGGCCGTATTGCAGACAAAGTAATCAAAGTGCCCAGCAAACGTGCACCTGAAGTACTCCGTTATGTATTGAATGACTATAAGCAACATTCAAAGGGTGAAAGCTTTTTAAATTACAGTGAACGCAAAGGCGACCGTTACTACTATGAACTGTTGAAACCCTTAGCAGATATTGAACACATACTCGATGATGAGTTTATTGACTGGGGACAGGAAATCAAATTCTCAACAGCTATCGGTGTAGGTGAATGTGCCGGTGTAATGATTGACCTCGTAGCAACATTAATACTCGAAGCAGAAGAGAAACTGGCTGCCGCAGAAGCATGTATTCAAAAAGGTTCCTGGGCGGATGGAATTTATCATGCTTATTCTGCACAGGTACACAGTGCGAAAGCTTTATTACTCCAAAAGAATGTGCAATGCAATACACAGCATGGCATCCTGAATGATTTTGATAAACATTTTACTGCAAACGGCTTATTTACGGAAGCAGAAAGTTTTAAAGCAGCAGTAATGCGTATGAATGACATACCACCATCTGAAGCATTTGCAAAAGAATATCTGCAACAGGCAATTGATTTTACAGCATACGCCAAACAATTGAGAGAAAAATTAATAGCAGAAGAAATAACTGCCTGATAAAATTCAAAACCTTACACTTACACTGTAAGGTTTTTTTTATTGCTGAGCTCATTAAAAACAGAGCCAACCGCCTGTGAAGTAAACCATTGAAACTGCTCATGCAGTTTTACCACTTCACCAATTATGATTAAAGAAGGTGAACTGAAAGTCTTGCCGGCAAAATCCTTTTCAAAATTTTCAAGTGTTGTAGTATGCACTTGCTGATAAACCGTTGTACCCTGTTCAATAACCGCTAATGGTTTTTGCGGAGAAGAACCATAGTCCATCAATCGTTTTACCAAAATATCCAGATTTGTTGATGCCATATAGCAAACCAATGTATCACTTGTTGCAGCAAGTTCACGCCACTCCTGTTCTGTATAAGAAGAGTTAGGATTGAAAGTGATGAAATGCACCCCTTGTGCGTATCCTCTTGCAGTTAAGGGCATACCTGCATAAGCCGAAACACCGGACGCAGCAGAAATACCCGGAATGATTTCATAAGGAATTTGATGCTTTTGTAATGCTTCCAGTTCATGCAATACATTGCTGAAGAAAGCAATATCACCACCTTTTAATCGAAGCACCTGCTTACCCAGTTTAGCCTGCTCAATAATAAATTCAGTTACTTCGTCCTGTGTATAAGATGCATCGTTAAATCCTTGTTTACCGGCCGTAAT
Organism: Lacibacter sp. MH-610; assembly: GCF_045780045.1. Lineage (NCBI taxonomy): Bacteria > Pseudomonadati > Bacteroidota > Chitinophagia > Chitinophagales > Chitinophagaceae > Lacibacter > Lacibacter sp. MH-610. The sequence continues at coordinate 1,272,165 of NZ_CP116002.1, read as the reverse complement.
TATTTCAACATTTTTCTTGGCGTAGTTGGCAATAATTTCAGGATTGACTAACCGGTCTGTAATAATAACATCAGCAGTTGCTAAACGTTGTTGCAGTTTTACAGTAATCAATTCTGCATCACCGGGGCCTGCGCCTGCAAGCGTTACTTTTCCGTATGATGCTTGTACACTCATCATTTTAATAATACAGCTGCTACCGTTGAGTTGCCGGTTTCATCTACCAAAATGGCGCTTCCATTGGTTGAGAGTCTTTCATAAGAATCAAAGGCTAAAGGTGCTGCTGTTTTTATAGTAGCTTTCACTACTTCGTTCAGTTTTACACCGCCTTCTACCGATTGCTGCTGAAGTGTATTTACATCCAGCTTATAGTCAATATTCCGAACTACTGCACGCACCAGTCTGCTGTTATGCTGTAAAAAATACTTGTTCCCGGCCTGCAACGGTTTTTCATCCAGCCAGCACAACAATACTTCAAGCTCATTGCTTAGTTGAGGAATTGAATCGGATTTCACAATACTGTCGCCACGACTGATGTCAATATCATCACTCAGATGCAATACAACACCTTGCGGTGCAAAAGCTTCTTCCACTTCCTTACCGGCAATTTCAATTTTGGAAATAGTCGTTTGAATTTGCTGTGGAAGTACTGTAACGGTATCTCCCTTTTTATAAATTCCGCTGGAGATTTGCCCGGCATAACCACGATAATCATGCAATTCTTCTGTTTGCGGACGAATTACATATTGCACCTGGAATCTTGCATCAGCCAGGTTCACATCATTGTCCAGTTCAATTTCTTCAAGAAACTGCAGCAATGGTTTCCCTTCGTACCACGGTGTTTTTGCGGAAGCATCTACAATATTATCTCCCTGCAATGCACTCATAGGAATATAGGTTACATCTTTCAAACCTAAACTGGCAGCAACGGCCGAATAATCAATAACAATATTATTGTAAACATCCTGGGAGAAATCAACCAAATCCATTTTGTTGATAGCGACAACTACATGTTTAATTTTCAACAGTGAAGCAATGATAGAATGTCTTCTCGTTTGTTCCACTACTCCCTGACGAGCATCAATCAAAATAATAATCAAACTTGCATTGCTGGCACCTGTAATCATGTTGCGTGTGTATTGCACATGACCGGGTGCATCCGCAATAATAAACTTGCGTTTATTGGTAGAAAAATACCTGTACGCCACATCAATTGTAATTCCCTGTTCACGCTCTGCACGCAAGCCATCGGTGAGTAATGCCAAATCAATTTCACCATTAGCTTTGTTCTTGGTACTGCGTTCAATGGCTTCCAATTGGTCGGCCAAAATACTTTTGCTGTCGTACAGTAAACGACCGATTAATGTGCTTTTGCCATCATCTACACTTCCTGCTGTTATAAATCGTAGTAAATCCATTGTATCAGTTACTTAGTTAATTTGTTATTGAGTTAGTTTATAACCAGCTTTTGAAATTCTATTAAGCTGTTGTTGCGTCGCACTCTTGTACGTTTTTAATTCTATTCACCACCCACCCCTTTCAATCTTCACTCATGCTTTACACCCTGCCACCCCTCCATGGAGGGGATAAACATCCCGCTGTTTAAATTTTAAACATGCTGCTATAACTTATACACTATGAAAAGTGTGGGCTGTGCAGCAGCAGTTCCCCCTTCAGGGGGCGAAGGGGGCTAAAAATATCCACCCTTCTTCCTGTCTTCCATCGCCGCTTCCGTTACTTTATCATCTATTCTTGTTTCACCACGTTCACTGATACGTGTGGCTTTGATTTCATTCACTACCTCATCCAATGTGTTTGCTTCACTCTCTACTGCTGCAGTACAGGTCATATCACCAACCGTACGGTAACGCACTTTCTTTTTTACAATTACATCCGTTTCTTCAATGGTAATAAAAGGTGATACAGCAATCAGTTGACCATCATGTATCAACACTTCACGCTCATGAGAAAAATAAATAGACGGCAATGGAATGTTTTCTGATTTGATATAATTCCATACATCCAGCTCCGTCCAGTTGCTAATGGGGAATACACGAACATTTTCTCCTTTGTGAATTTTTCCATTGTAAATATTCCATAGTTCAGGACGTTGCAGTTTCGGTTCCCATTCACCAAAATCATTCCTTACAGAAAAGATTCGTTCCTTGGCCCTTGCTTTTTCTTCATCTCTTCTGGCCCCACCAATGCAGGCATCAAACTTGAATTCTTCAATCGTATCCAGTAAGGTATACGTCTGTAACCAGTTACGGCTTGCAAATTTTCCTTTAGGCTCGGTTAAGTTTTTTGCTTTGATGGTATCTTCCACTTTACGAACGATCAACTCAGCCCCTACTTCTTTGGCCAGCCAGTCACGGTATTCCAATGCCTCAGGAAAATTATGCCCTGTATCTATATGCACTAATGGAAACGGAAACTTACCAGGTGCAAATGCTTTCTTCGCCAGTTGCACCAAGGTGATGGAATCTTTTCCACCGCTGAACAATAAAGCCGGGCGCTCAAACTGGGCAGCCACTTCACGAAAAATGTAAATACTCTCTGCCTCTAATTGCTCCAGGTAATTTAAACGATAGTTACTCATATTATATCCTACTTATCTGATAGACTTTATACTCCTGCAAAGAAAGGGCAAAAAAGCCTAACATCTGTTTTAAAGTTTCCGAACCCTGACGGCGGCTTTCATCCCCGTCAGCGGTTTGTTGCAAACGAATAAGAAATTAAATTATCCTCAACCGCCGGCAGTTCCGCTTTATTGCGGAATAACGGCTGACGGGGTTTCAGCATGCACATGTAATCCGCACTCTTTTTTACTGCTGTCTTCCCACCACCAGCGTCCGGCACGGAAGTCCTCGCCGGGTTTGATGGCACGGGTGCAAGGCGCACAGCCGATACTTACAAAGCCTTTATCATGCAGGGCGTTATAAGGAATCTGATGTGTGCGGATGAACTGCTTTACTTCTTCCGTGGTCCAATGTAATAAGGGATGGAATTTGAAAATATGATTTGAATCATCCCATTCTAACTGTGGCATATCATGCCTGTTCGATGAATGCTCGGCACGAATACCGGTAATCCAGATTTTATTCCCCAGCAATGCACGTTGCAGAGGTTCCACTTTCCGGATATGACAACAGCTTTTTCTGTTTTCTACGGATTCATAAAAACTATTGGGTCCTTTATCTGTGATGAATTGCTGTAACGCCACAGCATCCGGATAAAACGTGTGAATGGACTTTTGGTATTGCTCCAGGGTGCGGCTCCACACAGAATAGGTTTCCGGAAACAAACGACCTGTATCCAGCGTAAACACTTTGATATTGAGATTACCGCTAAAAATCAAATGGGCAATCACTTGGTCTTCCTCACTGAAACTGGTGCTGAACACAGAAACCCCACCAAACAAATCGCTGATGGTTTGCAAATCAGATACGGCACCCTTACCTAATTGCTGCTGTAATTCGTTGTATTGTTGATTGTTCATAAATTCCTGGTTAAAAGGGTTTAAGAGTTTAAAGGTTCTTCAAATTTAAACAAACCTTCAACCTTTCAAACCATTAAACTATTAAACGTTACGCTATCCCCGCCAGCTCCAGACTCTTCTTCTTTAAATTTCTGATTTCAATATCTTCAATAATGGCATCGGGTTTCAGAATCAAAGATAGGTTATGTTGTTTCCACCAATTGTTTTCAATCAACTCTTTGGCATGAAGTACACCTACAAGATATTTCCGGTCATCTTCTGCGTGCCATTCTTCAATCCATTCAAATTTCTCACGGGGTATGTATTTCCAGTCGTCAAAGCTCACATATACTTTCAAATAAAAATCGTTGGTGAGTTGCGCCGGCTGGTGATGGTATAGTTTTTTATACTCGTACTGGTAGTGATAACGCAATGCAGAGATATCACTCAACACAGCCGATGCGGTTGGAAAAGAGCCGGCGCCTTTACCGTAAAAAAATTGCTTATCAGCAAAGGAACTTTCTACCACAAAACCATTGTATTCATTTTTCACAAAACTCAGGTGGTCGTCTTTTTTTACAAACTGCGGTAATACAAATGTAGCTACTTTTCCGTTTTGCAATTTCTTTGCTTGACCAACCAAACGTATTTCTAAATTCTTTTCTCTTCCTACTGCAGCATCGCCGCCCTGTATGTTTTGAATGCCGTTGAACAATACTTCATCCACACTTGCTACAATACCATACGCATGCAATAACAATATCACCCATTTGTTTACGGCATCCCATCCGTCCACATCTAAAGTAGGATCTGCTTCAGCAAAACCGAGTTGCTGTGCCTGTAACAACGCCTGTTTAAAATCCAATTTCTCTTCAAACATTTTGGTGAGAATATAATTGGTGCTGCCATTTACAATTCCTTTTACAGAGTGGAGCAAATCATTATCATAATATTCTTCCAGGTTGCGGATAACAGGAATAGAAGCACAGGCAGATGCTTCATATAACAAACTTTTTCCTGTTTGCTTTTGCAGTTCCAGAAGTTGGGGCAAATGTTCAGCCAGCATTTTCTTACTGGCACTTACGGCATCTTTCCCATTTTTTAATGCTGTTGAAACAATTTCAAATGCAGGTGTACTTTCATTAATTACTTCTACAACCAGGTTAATTTCAGGGTCATTAAGAATTTCATACCTGTCCGTAGTAAAAAGTGAATCAGGCGCTTCTCTTTTTTTATTGGGATTCTTGATACAAACTTTTTTAATGCTTGCCTTGAGGGAAGGTGTTTGCTGCAATACTTTGTAAAGCCCTTCTCCCACTACACCAAATCCAAACAATCCTATGGTTAACTGTTTATGTGCTGACATGATTTTAATTTTTTCATTTTTGTTTCGGTCGGTGGAGACACCGACCGAAGCGTGCTGCCGTGGTTCGTGTCTTCACGAACCACAACTTTCATTATGCTAATTGTTTTTCTGAATCTTCTTTTGAATGTTGTTTTAAAAAGGAACTGATGGATTTTGTAATGATTTCATATTCCAGTAAAAATCCATCATGTCCGTAAAAAGAATCAATTGCTTTAAAGGCAGCGCCATTAATAGTGCTTGCTAAAAACCGCTGCTCTTCCAAGGGAAACAAAATATCATTGCTGATGCCTATGACCAATGTTCTTGCTTTGATTTCTTTGAGCGATAGTTCGATTGACTGCCGATGCCTGCCGATATTATGTGCATCCATCGCCTTACTTAAGAAATAATAGCTGAAGGCGTTGAAACGATTGGCCAGTTTCTGTCCCTGGTAACGTTGATAGCTTTCGCTTTTAAAATCATCCGTTACTTCATTACTATCTTCTATCTGGCTGATGCCGTATACTTCATAATGACGATAAGATAATAACGCTATACTTCTTGCTACTTTCAAGCCTTCAATGCCTGCATCATCTTTTTGTTCTTTCCATGTAACATCTGCTTCTATTGCCATGCGTTGTGATGCATTGAATGCAACACCCCATGCACTATGATAAGCGTTGGTAGCAATGGGAATGATATGTTCAAACAAATACGGCTCTTCAATGGCCCATTCCAACAATTGTTGTCCGCCCATGCTGCCACCAATACCTACATGAATCTTTCGTATACCCAATGCTTCCCGCAAAGGTTGATACGCACGAATCATATCTCTTGTGGTAAACCATGGAAACGCATGATAATAACTTTCACCGGTCAATGGATTTTTATCCAATGGTGAAATACTTCCATACGCACTGCCGGGCATGTTTACACAAACAATGAAATACTTTGCCGGGTCAAACAATTTTCCTTCACCTACCAAACCGGGCCACCACTCTGCAGCATTACTATTGGCAGTAAGCGCATGAAAAATCCAAACCACATTGTCTTTGGTTTCATTCAACTCCCCCAAAGTGGTATATGCTAAATGATATTCATTGAGCAAGGCACCGCTTTCAAGACGGAATGGTTTTTCGTATTTAAAAATTTCTAAAGACATGATGTTGTCATCTTTTAAATTACTATTAAGCTGCTGTTGCGTCGCACTCTTCATCGTTTTGAATCCTATTGAGCAACCCACCCCTTTCAATCATCTTGAAAGTTGTAGTCTCCGCCACCCCTCCAGGGAGGGGATAAACCATCGTAACATTTCAAAGAGCATCCATTTAATAACGCACTTTGAAAAGTTAGGGCTTTGCAGGGCATCCCCTCTTGGGAGGGGTTGGGGCCTGCCTGCCGGCAAAGGCAGGGTGGGTTACTGATAAAAGAACTGAACGTACAAGAGTGCGACGCAAGGGACGATGCCACTTGTACCGCAGCTTGTTACCAAAACTTATCCTACCAATTCCTTCGCAAAAACTGTTTCAAACGCCTGCTCAAAATCAGCTTTGATATCTTCAATATGCTCAATACCCACGCTGATGCGGATGAGATTATCCAATACACCGGCCGCTTTACGTTCATCTGCACTTAACTGCTCATGCGTTGTTGATGCCGGATGGATGGCTAAAGTTTTTGCATCACCTACATTCGCCAGGTGCGAAACCAGTTTAAGCGAATCAATAAACTTGCGACCGTTTTCAATACCACCTTTAATTCCAAACTGCAGTACACCACCGGCGCCGTTGGTTAAATATTTCTTCGCCAGTTCATGATAAGGGCTGCTCTTTAAACCCGGATACCACACAAACTCTACAGCAGGATGCTGCTCTAACCACTGTGCCAGTTTCAATGCATTTTCTACATGACGTTCAACACGCAAGGATAAAGTTTCCAAACCCTGCAGAAGTAAAAACGAGTTAAACGGACTTTGTGCAGCGCCGTAATCACGCAGGCCTTCCACACGTGCACGGATGATGAACGCAATATTGGGTAAGCCTAATGGGTTTCCTTCACCAAAAATGTCCCAGAATTTCAAACCATGATACCCTTCACTCGGTTCCGTAAACTGCGGAAACTTTCCATTGCCCCAGTTATAATTACCACCATCAACAATTACACCGCCGATAGTTGTACCATGACCGCCAATCCACTTGGTTGCACTTTCCACAACCACATTAGCCCCATGCTTCAATGGCTGAAACAGATAACCACCTGCACCAAATGTGTTATCTACTATTAACGGCAAATCATATTCTTTTGCCAGTGCTGCAAATTTTTCAAAATCAGGAATGTTGAGACGTGGGTTGCCGATTGTTTCCAGGTAAATAGCTTTGGTATTTTTATCAATAAGGGGAACAAAGCTTTCTACATTATCACCATCGGCAAAACGGGCTTCAATACCCAAGCGCTTGAACGCAACTTTAAACTGGTTGTGAGTACCACCGTACAAATAAGTTGTAGTGATGAAATTATCCCCTGCCTGCAGAATATTGTTAAGTGCCAGGAATTGTGCAGCCTGCCCGCTACCTGTAGCAAGAGCCGCTACACCACCTTCAAGCGCTGCAATACGTTGTTCAAACACATCTGTTGTAGGATTCATGATACGGGTGTAGATATTGCCGAACTCTTTTAAGCCGAACAGATTGGCTGCATGTTCACTGTTTTTAAAACCATACGAAGTGGTTTGATAAATAGGAACAGCACGTGAATTAGTAGTGGGGTCAATTTGCTGACCAGCATGTAACTGCAATGTTTCAAAACGGAGTTGATTGCTCATAACGAGATTATTTTAAAATTTTAAATAAGAATGAAGAAAGGAAGTTGCGTGGCGCCTGCTGTAAAATCCCTTTACACACAGGCAGGGGGAGTAGTTATGCCTTACGGCATACAGCAAATCATACAACAACATGCAGGATGGCATGCAGGGGTTTGAACTATGATTTGCATTTTCAGATTCATGCGACGAATTGAATACTCTACAAATGTAATAGGGTTTTTTTGGCTTTGCCAAATAAAATTTCCAAAAGTTTTGTTACTGCGTGTCATAACGAGTGTTTGTTTTAAAACTGCATTGTGCATTGTTACTAAAATCAAACACTTATCAATTTCGTTTTCGAACGAGTTTTCCCAATGGTCGGTCGTTTGACCGGAAAATAAAAAAGCTCATCCGACAGAATCAGATGAGCTTTTTACTATATAGTATGTAAGTTTTAAAGCTGAGATCTGACTTATCTGCTTCGGATTTCTCCGAAATGGAATTGGCACCTTGCTACAGTGAGCAGGTTGTCAAGGCTTCATCGGGCCATATCCCTCAGCCTTTCTTGATAAGCGTTGTAAAGAACTGATGCAAATGTAGGTTCAAAAAACCGGCTTCTCCAAATTTTTTTTACTCGCTAAAAATCAGGCAATCAATTTTGCTTCTTTTGAAAAGATAAGTGCTGCTAATACAGATGGAATTAATGCACCGGCACGTACTTCTTTTTCCCTGATATTAGCAGCCACATTGGGAACCGTGATGCGTAACCTCCTGGTAGGGTTATCATCTTTTCTGAGAATAATTTCCACATCACTGCCTTCAAAAATTTCAAACTGAAACTCTTCATGTTCAGCGGTGGAAGCAGAACCACGGCGCATATCATTGCCGCTGTACTGAATGCGTCCTAATGTAGTACCGTATTCATTCCGTATTAACTGAAACAACTTGTTAAACATACGTCTTCCGATAAATACGCTGCGCCTGAAGACATTATTTTCCAATCGGAAACTGTCAGTAGAAGGATTTAATTTAAGCGTAAACCGATGCTCTGTTTCGCCATCATTTAAAATAAGCGGAACAGCGTTGTAAACTGCCAAACCCATAAGTGTAAGTTTTTGAGGCCGTCAAAATAGACAGCATTAAGTTAGAGGGAACCCGCAAAACACCAATGTTTAATGCCGCTAAATTTTCCACATAATGAAAACTTAACATTGCAAGGGCGAAAAACCGTTGAACGATCTTGTTCAACTTCCATACCGGAACTGCAACACAAATATTTGAAAACCAAAGTAAAGAACTCAGCTCCGTATATCGTTTTGCTTTCCTGTAAATTCGCAAACGAATCAAACGCTTCAAAAGAAACAGCAATGAGTGAGTCATCAAACGGGCAGATTACAGTGGAAGGAGCCAGGGTGCATAACCTTAAAAATATCGATGTATCCATCCCCAAAAATCAATTGGTGGTGATTACCGGCATCAGCGGCAGTGGCAAATCCTCCCTGGCGTTTGATACGATTTATGCAGAAGGGCAGCGACGTTATATGGAAACCTTCGGTGCTTATGCCCGCCAGTTTGTGGGCGATATGGAGCGGCCTGATGTGGACAAGATCACGGGCCTCTCCCCTGTTATTTCCATTGAGCAAAAAACAACGAATAAAAATCCACGTTCAACGGTTGGCACTATTACAGAAGTATATGACTTCCTGCGTTTACTCTATGCACGCATTGGTGAAGCTTACTCTTATAACACGGGAAAGAAAATGGTGAAGTGGAGTGAGGAAGAAATTGTAGAAAATATTTTTAAACGATTTGACGGACAAAAGATTTCATTGTTGGCGCCACTCGTTCGTGGTCGTAAAGGTCATTACCGGGAGCTGTTTGAAGAAATCAGGAAAAAAGGATTTGTAAAAGTGCGGGTGGATGGTGAAATCAAAGATTTAGTTCCCAAAATGCAGGTAGACCGTTACAAGATTCATGATATTGAAGTAGTGGTAGACCGGTTAAAAGTGAGTGATGATTTCCGAGTACGCATCAGCCAGAGTGTGCATCAAACATTGAAAATGGGGAAAGAGTTGATGATGGTATTAGTTGAAAAAGAAGAACCAAAAAACAAAAAACAAAATCCAAAAAATAAAACACTCTTTGATAAATCGGAGAGTGCTGCTTACTCCCCTTCAGGGGATGGGGGCGACGTGGCTCTGTATTCCAAACAACTCATGTGCGAAGACACCGGCCTCAGCTATGAAGAACCATCTCCCAATGCGTTCTCCTTTAACTCTCCATACGGTGCATGCCCTACCTGTAAAGGTTTAGGGAATGTATTTACTATTGATATGGATGAAGTATTGCCCGATACAAGTTTGAGTGTAAAAGAAGGCGGCATCAAACCCTTGGGTGAAGAACGGGAAGCAAGTGTTTTTAACCAGGTAAAAGCATTTGCAAAAAAAAATAAAATCAAACTGGATGTTCCGGTAAATAAATTACCAAAAGAGCAGTTAGACTTATTGCTGTTTGGAGATAAGAACATCAACCCATCACTGGAAGTAGATGCTGATGATGACACGGTACCGGATGCTTACACCGGAAGTTATGAAGGAATTATTCCGATGTTGAAAAGATGGTTCAGCTCCAGCCATAGTACAGAGAACCTGAGAGAATGGGTACAGCAGTTCATGACCTTAAAAACCTGCGGCACCTGTAACGGAGCCCGTTTGAAAAAAGAAAGTCTGTGGTTTAAGATTGAAGACCGGAATATTGCCGAGCTGAGTGAAATGAACCTTGACAACCTGGCTGCATGGTTTGATGGTTTGGAACTTCGCATCAGCAACAAACAGGCCACCATTGCGAAAGATGTATTGAAAGAAATCAGAGAACGATTACAGTTTTTATTAAACGTTGGTCTCACCTATCTCACATTAAACCGCTCCTCCAGAACATTAAGTGGTGGCGAAAGTCAGCGTATACGATTGGCTACACAGATCGGTTCACAACTGCAGGGCATCACCTATATTTTAGATGAACCGAGTATCGGTTTGCATCAACGGGATAATCATCGTTTGATTGATGCATTGAAAAATTTAAGAGATGTGGGCAACAGTGTGTTGGTGGTAGAACATGATAAAGATATTATGCTGGCTGCTGATCATTTGATTGATGTGGGTCCGCAAGCCGGTAAACATGGTGGTACGATTGTATCAGCAGGCACACCGCAGCATGTTTTAAAAAGCCACAGCGATACAGCACAATACCTCAATGGTGAAAAAACAATTGCCGTACCTGCTGAAAGAAGAAAAGGAAACGGCAAGGTGATTGAACTCAAAGGTGCTAATGGTAACAACTTGAAAAATGTATCCGTTAAACTTCCGCTGGGCAAATTGATTGTTGTTACCGGTGTAAGCGGCAGCGGCAAGAGCACCTTGATTAATGAAACGCTCTATCCTATCCTGAGCAAGTTTTGTTATGATTCAAAAGCCAATCCCATGCCTTACAAAAGCATTAAGGGTTTGGAGCACATTGATAAGGTGATTGAAATTGATCAAAGCCCAATCGGCCGAACACCCAGAAGCAATCCTGCAACATACTGTGGCTTCTTCACTGAAATAAGAACGTTGTTTGCTTCCGTACCCGAAGCAAAAATCCGTGGTTATAATGCCGGGCGTTTTTCCTTCAACGTAAAAACAGGAAGATGTGATGTGTGTGAAGGTGGTGGTATGCGTGTGATTGAAATGAATTTTTTACCTGATGTGTATGTGCATTGTGAAAAATGCAATGGCCGTCGTTACAACCGGGAAACATTGGAAATCCGTTATAAAGGAAAATCCATCAGTGATGTATTGGACATGACGGTGGAAGAAGCCTGTGAATTTTTTCAACCGGTTCCTTATATCTATCGAAAAATTAAAGTGCTGGAAGATGTGGGTTTAGGTTACATCACACTTGGTCAGAGTGCCGTTACCCTCAGCGGTGGTGAAGCGCAACGGGTAAAACTTTCAACGGAGCTCGCAAAAAAAGATACCGGCAAAACATTTTATATCTTAGATGAACCCACAACCGGTTTGCATTTCCAGGACATTCAACATTTATTGGATGTGATCAATAAACTCGTAGACCGTGGCAATTCTGTTTTAGTGATTGAACATAATATGGATGTAATAAAAGTAGCAGATCATATTATTGACCTGGGGCCTGAAGGTGGTGATGGTGGTGGTGAAATTTTGTTTGAAGGAACACCGGAAGAAATGCTGCATCATACAACCAGTTATACTGCTCACTATTTAAAACCTGAATTAGTATGAGTTTAGACAACTTAAGTGGTCTTCCTGAATGGGAGGATGATGAGTTTGATGATGAAGATGAAGAAGGTGAAGCGTGGAAACCCAACCCCACAAGAGATGCCTGTAAAGCCATGTATGAGCAATGGAAGGAAGTGATGACCTTGCTCAATGCCGCTTTTGATACAGACCATCGTCCTGATGAACCTGAAGAAGAGGATGAAAATCCTGAGAAAAGTTTCATTGCCCATTCTAAAGGAATGATTATCGGCGATGCTTACCAGGTGGCTGTAAAAATCAAAAGCTCAGAAGTGGGCATGTACATCATACGTATGGAAAATGCCAGCATCATCCGTAAGAATGCACAGTTTATCAAGTCTAATATACTTACCATGATTGCAGAAGGAGTAATTGCAGAAGAGCATGGCCGTTTAATACGTTCAGAAATTGACAAGTTCCGGGAACTGTTTAAAGCATGGGTAGCTACTTTTCAAAAAGATGAGTTTGAAGATGAATGGGGATTGTTCATTTAAAATAAAAATACCCCTGCAAACGCAGGGGTTATTTTATAGTGTACGGACCAAGAAAACAAAGTATAACATACAAAGAAATATCAATCGCTGGTTCTCTTCCGCTTTTCAAAGGATTATGGAATGTTCACCAAGTGAACAGAGAATTAGGGTACGGATTAACATTAAAGCGATATTACACTTTGAATTTTTTTTTTATAAATAAAGTTTTTTCTTGAAAACAAAAAAGACAACATAAAGTACCACGAGCGTGATACGCCATAGCCATGTAATGGCCGTAGGGCCGGGTTTTTGCATTTCGATTTTCATAAAGACGGATTTGGGTTATGTTACGGGCAGTTTGTTCTGATTCTGTTCATCAGAAGTACTGCGGACAACGCATTGATTTTTTGTTTTTAAACCAATCAGCATATACATCTCCTATCTTCCAGGTTAAACGGAATGTGCTGGAGAAATAGGAATCATTCATATCCGGGTTTCCTCTTTTCTTTCCTACAAACTCATTAGGACTTCTTAAACCATAAGGAGAATAACCGGGTATACTGGATGGGTAGAATACACTGGGATTGTTCATTTGCTTGGCAATTGTTGCCTGTGAAGGCGTAAGATATCTGTCAAACAAAGCCGGGTTAATATACCACTTGCTCACATCATCTACATAGTCAGTTCCCGTCATGCGGTGAATGAGTTCAATACCAAAAGTTAAACGTTCAGTGATATCATATTTAATACCAATACCCATTGGTATGCAATAAGAAGAAAGATTGTATTCTGGATTGCCGGTTTCAGGCATGCCTTGTCCTTCTGTACGCAACGGCTTTAAATCAACCCATGTATTAGTACCGTTGGGACCTCTGTACAATCCCTGCGGATTAAAAGAGAAAAAGCCGATACCACCAATAAGGTAAGGACGGAAACGGGGTAATCCCCAATTATTTTTTAAACTGATAAAAGCAGTAGGATAAAGTTCAATACCAATATATGCTTCACGGAGCGGAGAGCGGAAGTTAAGATCACGGTACTTACGGGATCCTTCCCATGTATCAGCAGGTGTTTTTTGTTTTACCAGGCGATCATCACCTTCCATTTGTCCAAGGTTAACGGCGGCTCTGAACCCGATCCACTCGGCAGGATAATAAGAAGCAGAAATACCACCTATAAAATTGGTAACAGGAATGTTGTTATCCTTTGGGCCAATGGTTCCTTTTCCTTTATTACCACCCAGATCTCCAAGAAAGTTCATAGGACCAATATTCAATCCTATTTCCCAACGGGAATCTGAAGAGGAAAGACCCACTTGCGCCTGCAAGGCATTACTTCCAATAAATAATAATGAGAATGTGTAAAGTGCAGTATAGAATACACGCTTCTTCATGGACTTGGAGCTTTGGTTTTTCAAGTATATAAGGATATTAGAAAACAATATTAGAAAAGATATCCTGAACATCAAAATATTTTCAGACATTATAAGGGTAATCCTTAGCAACAGGCAAAAACCAAAGCGGATTTACGAATCAGGATCGTAAAATTACTTTCTAAACAGACAACACCATCTCAATATGTTCAATACCATCTTCGAGGTACACATCGCCCCTTTGTTGAAAACCCAGCCCGCTGTAAAATTTTAAAAGATATAACTGTGCACCGATCCGAATATCCTGCTTGCCAAATAAAGTATAACAGGTTTGAATGGATTGCTGCATGAGTTCTTTGCCGGCACCGGTTCTCCGTACATCAGCATGCGTAACCACACGGCCGATGGATGGTTCTTTGTAAGATATACCGGCAGGAAGTAACCGTGTATAAGCCATAAGCTGACCTTCATTATTAAAACCCATCAGGTGATATGCTTTCAGATCTTTATTATCTGCATCCTGGTAAATACAGTTTTGTTCTACTACAAATACTTCACTACGCAATTGCATAATAAAATAAAGTTCATGAGGAGTAAGTTCGTTGAAAGGTTTTAAAACCCAGTGTAATTGTGCCATACTAATAGTTATATTTTTCTTTCCAGAGATGTTTTAAAAATTTTCGCATTTCTTCTTCACGTGCATTCCTGCCCGGCTCATACAGTTGCTTTCCTTTAAGAGCATCCGGTAAATATTCCTGCGATGAAAAATTGTTTTCATAGTCGTGACTGTATTCGTATCCTTTCTTATACCCTAAGTCTTTCATGAGTTTGGTGGGCGCATTACGGATGTGTAAGGGCACCGGCAAATCGCCATATTGTTTTACTGTAGCCATTGCTTCACCAATAGCAACCGTTGCCGAATTACTCTTAGGTGAAGAAGCGAGATAAATAGCACATTGTGATAAGATGAGTTGGCTTTCAGGATAACCGATTTTATTCACAGCTTCAAAAGTGGCATTGGCTAATAACAAAGCATTAGGATTTGCATTACCGATATCTTCACTGGCCAATATCAATAATCTGCGTGCAATAAATTTTACATCTTCTCCACCTTCAATCATTCTTGCTAACCAATAAACAGCGGCATTGGGATCGCTGCCACGAATGGATTTGATGAATGCAGAAATGATATCATAATGCTGTTCCCCGCTTTTATCATACAAAGCCATTTTCTGCTGAATGGTGTTAAGTACAATTTCATCGGTGATGATAACAGGAACACTATTAAAAGCATCTGTAACGATTTCTAATACGTTCAGCAATTTTCTTGCATCACCGCCGCTTAAGCGTAAGATGGCTTCGGTTTCTTTCAACTCAATTTGCTTTTGCTTTAACTGTTCATCTTCTGTAATGGCTGTATGCAGCAATTGCAATAAATCTTCTTTGTCTAAAGCTTTCAGTACAAAAACCTGGCAGCGGCTGAGTAAGGCGCTGTTTACCTCAAAGGAAGGATTTTCAGTGGTGGCACCAATTAAAGTGATGATTCCTTTTTCTACCGCACCCAGCAAGGCATCCTGCTGACCTTTATTGAACCGATGAATTTCATCAATAAACAAAATGGCTTTGCTGGTGCTCTTTGCTTTATCAATTACTTCCCTCACTTCTTTTACACCGCTGCTGATGGCACTGAGTTGAAAATAACTTGCATTCACACTATGAGCAATAATGTTAGCAATGGTTGTTTTACCTACCCCGGGAGGTCCCCACAAAATCATACTGGGAATCGTATTATTTGCAATGGCACGTTGCAGAATACTACCCTCACCGGTAAGGTGCTGCTGACCTACAAGTTGATGTAGTGTTGAAGGACGAAGACGTTCTGCCAAGGGAGCCTGCATGGCAGCAAGTTACAAAATGTAGAGGCATTGCAGTGTATTTCAGGACTTCGAATTATTGCCAAACAAATGTGCATTTTGCTTGAGCAAACCAAAACTGATTTGAATATGTGCAAAGAGAATGATGGAATAAATCAATAAGAACCACATGGTGGCTTTTAAGACTTTCAGAATGGTTTCTTTGGGCAATTGCTGACCGGTTGTTAACTGCGGCAACTGGTTAATAGCTTCTCCCAGCACGGATGGATTCATGATGACTGTTACAGATTGAAAGATGTTCATTACGCAAAAGAACAGCGCTACAAACGCATTTACCCTGATAAAATCTTTTAACCCCGGTTTTAATTGTTTCTTACCGTCAATACCATTAATTAAAAACAGAAAACTGCTGATGCTGTACAGCACTACAGCAGCACCCACAAACACATTCAGCAGCATTGAAGGATTAGCTAAAGCGATAAATAATACAGCTACTAAACCAATGCCGAGGAAAGCAGCAATGATGAGCAGAAAATAAGAGAAGATGCGGTAAAGAGTCATCATATATTTGCTATTGAAACTTAAATTATTTTATTATGAGTATTTGAGTTTACAAAATTTAATTATCAATTTATTTTTTTTCTGTTAAATGAATCAATAATATCCCTTTCTTGTTTAGAAGATATCTTGAGAAGTCGGTTTCTAAGTTCTAATTGAAGGAAAAAAGAAGGCATTCCTAATATTCCAAAAACTATTACATTAAAATGAAAAATACTACTGAGAGATAAAATTGAAAAATAACTTTTTAATAATTCCAGCTCAAAGTAATTTGTAATATTTTCGATGAAGCCAAACAGAAACATAAAGGATACTATAAAATTACAACAACAGTTCAGTAGAAAAAAACGATAACGAGAAGTATATATCTCTTTTTCTTGCTTTAGTAAAAAACTATAGTTGATTGACTGTATATGTGAAATCGAACAAAATAAAATCGAGCTGAATACTATGATTGATAATATTACTGATTCCTGATTTTGATTTCTTTTTATGAAAAACACAAAGGTTGATAGCGATGTAAGCAGTAAAGCAGAGCAAATGGAAATTGTAAATACATAGAAAAAATTTCTTTTCATAGTATTCTTACCCTTTTATTGAAACAGAAAATTTTCTCAACATATCCTTACTCTTACTTCAAATTCAACTTAATTGATAATTCATCAAACTGCTTCTCTGCAATTTCTGAAGGGGCATCCAGCATTACATCCCTTCCACTGTTGTTTTTAGGAAATGCAATAAAATCACGGATGCTTTCACTGCCGCCAAGGATGGAACATAAACGATCAAAGCCAAAGGCAATACCGCCATGTGGTGGTGCACCATATTCAAACGCACCTAACAGGAAACCAAACTTGTGCTGCTGTTCTTCTGCATCCATGCCAAGCGCTGCAAACATTTTTTCCTGCAACTCACGCTGGAAAATACGTATAGAACCGCCGCCAATTTCATTACCATTGAGCACCATGTCATATGCATTAGCTTTGATGCCCGCATAAGGATGTTCTAAGTATTTATCTAAGTCCGCCACCTTGGGACTATTGTTAATCATCGTTTCAATATGTGCCGGCTTGGGACTTGTAAACGGATGATGACGTGCCACCCATCTTCCGGCACCACCGCCATCCTGGTCTTCCAGTGCAAATTCAAACAAGGGAAAATCAAGCACCCATAATAATTTAAACTCATCTGCTTTACGCAACCCTAAACGTTTACCCATTTCCAAACGCAATTCACTGGTGGCTTTACGGGTACGTTCTTCGGTACCGGCCAATATCAATACCAAATCACCGGCTTTGGCACCTGCAGCATCAGCAATAGCTTTGAGTTTTTCTTCACTGTAAAATTTATCAACGCTGCTTTTATAAGTGCCGTCTGCATTGCACTTAATAAACACCAGCCCTTTCATGCCTATCTGTGGACGTTTTACCCACTCTGTTAATTCATCGGTTTGTTTTCTTGTGTATTCCGCACAGCCGGGCACAGCAATAGCGATTACTGTTTCCGCATCATTGAACACAGCAAAGTCGCCCGCAATGAGTGATGATAAACTTTCTTTGGCTGGAAATGTGTGTGCAGGAAATTTTAAGTTGCACAACTTCATACCAAAACGGATATCCGGTTTGTCGTTTCCGTATTGCCACATGGCTTCTTCCCAGGTCATACGTTCAACCGCTTCTGTATAATCAATGCCTTTCACATCTTTGAAAATGCGTTTGATCAATCCTTCAAACATGTTGAGAATATCTTCCTGCTCCACAAAACACATTTCACAATCAATCTGTGTAAACTCCGGTTGACGATCAGCACGCAAATCTTCATCTCTGAAACACTTTACAATCTGGTAGTAACGATCATACCCACTAACCATCAGTAATTGCTTGAATGTTTGAGGCGATTGTGGCAATGCATAAAACTGTCCGGGGTTCATGCGTGAAGGCACCACAAAATCCCTCGCACCTTCCGGTGTTGATTTGATGAGGAAAGGTGTTTCAATATCCATGAAGTTATTTTCATGCAGGTAGTTTCTTGCAGAACGGTTAACGGCATAACGTAGCTCCAGGTTTTTCTTAACTGCATTTCTTCTTAAATCCAGGAAACGGTATTTCATACGCAGATCATCGCCACCATCTGTATCATCCTGAATGGTGAAAGGCGGTACTGCTGATTTGTTGAGAATAGAAAATGATTCCACCAGCAATTCAATATCACCGGTTGGTATGTTAGCATTCTTGCTGCTGCGTTCGTTTACTTTGCCTGTTGCCTGTACTACAAACTCACGGCCCAGCGGATTTTCATCGAGTTGTTTATTGAGTTCTTCACCAAATAACAATTGAGTGATACCGTAACGGTCACGCAAATCCACAAAGGTGATGCTTCCGAATTTGCGAACGGTTTGTACCCAACCCGCCAGTGTAACGGTGTTGCCGATATGAGAAATTCTTAATTCGCCACAAGTATGAGAACGATACATAGTTGATGCCCCCATCCCCTAAAGGGGAGTTTTGTATGCCTGCTGATAAATAGCAGGCTGTTTGAATTGATGAATAGAATTACTAAGCGTTGAAGTGTGCGACGCAAGGGACGATGCCATTTGCATAAATGCCGGTAACATCCTGAATTTATCTCTGCTTCAACAGGTGGCAAATATACTATTTGAGAGGGAAAGGCCTTTTGTGAGTTCAGGCTGTTTTCTTGTTTTCCTGCAGATGAGTTTCTTCTTCCAGCACCTGCTCTGTTTGCTGCACCACTTTATCACGAAAACGTTTTTGTGTGAAATAGAGAATATAGTAAACAGCGAGTATGGCAAGTCCGATACTGAAAGGAATCAAGGCCATGCGACGCAAACCGAAAGTACCTTCATCCCAACCATAAAACTCACCAATCATCCAGGTACAGTTAGCGGTAATCCAGAACAGGATGGCCAGGTTGTGCATGAGTTCTGAAAAGATTTTTCTTGTTTGCCAGGTAATGATTAATGCAGCGCCCATGGTGGGTATAATCATAATGATGGCCGGCCAGTGGAGATTGAGTGCCCAGCAGGCATCTTTAATTAACCAGAAAAGGATGTGCATATTCTCGATACGACGGAAACGTGCCGGGATGGAGTAGATCAGTTTATCGCTCATTATCAGTGGACCGGTTGGTAGTAAATGTTGTGGTTGTAAAAATTAAAAATAGTAATAAAAAGATAACAGCCATAAAAAATGGCGAATGATTCTGTAACCATTCACCATTTTCTGTTTTCAAGTATTTTCTTAGCTGAACATTTCCTTCACCCGTTCAAAAAATCCTTTTTCACTTTTGTCGGGCTTGGGTTGAAAGTTCTGGCTGTGCTGCATTTTTTCCAGCATGGCTTTTTCTTCACTGCTGATGTGCTGCGGCGTCCAAACATTTACATAAATGAGCTGATCACCTTTTTCATAGCTCTGTACGGCAGGGAAACCTTTGCCTTTGAGGCGGAATATTTTTCCGCTTTGTGTGCCGGCAGGAATTTTAATTTTTGCCCGGCCATCAATCGTAGGCACTTCTACCTGGGTGCCAAACACCGCATCAGGAAAAGATATGTGTAAATCAAATGCCACATTCAAACCATCCCTGTGCAATTGCTGATGTGCTTCTTCTTCAATCACCACAATCAAATCACCGGCAGGCCCGCCACGTTCACCCATATTACCACGACCGCTTACATTCAATTGCATGCCTTCCTGTACGCCTGCGGGAATATCAATGGTGATGTTCTCTTCGCCATACACCCTGCCTTCGCCTTTACAGTTGGTACATTTGTTAGCAATCGTTGTGCCTTCGCCGCCACATGCCGGACATGTGGTTACGGTTTGCATCTGGCCCAGAAAAGTATTTTGAACACGACGAACTTGTCCGCTGCCGCCACAGGTACCACAGGTTTGTACGCTGTTTTTATCTTTTGCACCGCTGCTGCCGCAGGTGGTACAGCCCACATATTTTTTAACCTTGATGGTTTTGCTGGCACCTTTAGCAATTTCTTCAAAGTTGAGTTTGATGCGTACACGCAGGTTGCTTCCTCTTACGCCTCTTGCTCTTCCGCCGCCACTACCTCTGCGTTGACCACCGCCGCCAAAGAAACTTCCAAACACATCGTCGCCAAAAATATCTCCAAACTGGCTGAAGATATCTTCCATGTTCATGCCATGTGCACCGCCGCCGCCAAAACCACCACGGCCATTGCCGCTCACACCTGCATGACCATAGCGGTCGTATTGTGAACGTTTATCAGCATCGCTCAGCACTTCGTATGCTTCGGCTGCTTCTTTAAATTTTTCTTCGGCTTCTTTGTTACCGGGGTTACGGTCGGGATGGAATTGCATGGCTACTTTGCGGTATGCTTTTTTAATTTCATCCGCAGAAGCGCCTTTGCTTACACCCAGTATTTCGTAGAAATCTCTCTTCATAATGTGCTAATATGCTAATGTGCTGATTAGCTGATGAGGCGTGCTTCATTAGCACATTATCACATCAGCAAATCAGCTCATTATTTCCCCACCACCACTTTTGCAAAACGAATAATCTTATCGTTGAGTAAATAACCTTTTTGAATTTCATCCACCACTTTGCCTTTCAGTTCATCCGTAGGTGCGGGAATCTCCGTGATGGCTTCGTGTTTGTCTGCATCAAAATCAGTTCCTTTTGTTTCCATCACTTTCAAGCCACGGCCCTGTAACAGAGACCTGAGTTTATGAAATACCAGTTTCACACCTTCATCTTCTTTTCCGTTTTTGGCCAGTTCGGCTTCTGCACGATCCGCATCATCTAACACTTCGAGCAAAGAAACAATCACTTCTTTACCCGCTGTTTGCATCAGTTCCAATCGCTCTTTGGAAGTACGGCGGCGAAAATTATCAAACTCGGCCACAAGGTAGAGGTATTTGTTTTTTTCATCTTCCAATTGGGCTTTCAGTTGCTCCAGTTGGGTTTCCGTTTCCACCTGTTCATTGAGGTGTGTGGTTCCTGCAAGATTTTCATCGGAGTTCAGTCCCAGTTCATTAGTTTCCGTTTGTTGCTCTGTCATTTCTGTCGCTTTCTGTTCCATAAACTTGTAAAATTGTCGGCAAAGGTAAGGTGGTCAAGAATGTTGCCAAGGGGGAAAAAGGGACAAATTGTCTTTCACGGTCAGACCGCTTGCAGTGGGCCGACCGTGAAAGAAAAAGGGATGAAAAACATTGGGGGCTTTCAGCTATCAGGCATTCATCAGCTTTTGTTCGGGCTGTACGTTACAATTCGTCAACCGCCGTCAGGGTTTTCAACCGCTGACGGGGTTTCCTCATTTTCACTTCCATCCCGCAGCCCTTCAACAATCAATCATATTCAACCATTATTCAACCCCTGTGGGGTTGTTAAAACCTTAAAACCAATAACCACCGATTTTGTCGGCGGCCATTCAAGTTCAACCCCTGCGGGGTTAAGCTATCATCTTTATCTTGTTTTTTA
Source organism: Lacibacter sp. MH-610 (assembly GCF_045780045.1). Taxonomy (NCBI): domain Bacteria; kingdom Pseudomonadati; phylum Bacteroidota; class Chitinophagia; order Chitinophagales; family Chitinophagaceae; genus Lacibacter; species Lacibacter sp. MH-610. The sequence goes on along the minus strand of NZ_CP116002.1, from coordinate 1,250,492 downwards.
AATGCTTAAATCTTCCTCCCAACTGCGAAGCAGTTGAATATGAATAGCCCCCGATTTGCAAATCGGGGGCTATTCATCAAAAGAGTTCACAACCCCGAACGGGGTTGAACATTGCAGAATTATTTTACCACCTTTACATACCGCTTCATCTCCGGTGTTTCCATAAACGCTTCACACATGATGCAGTTTTCTTCTTCCGCTTTTTCTACAATAGTGCAGGTGAATGTATCACCGGCTTTCAATCCGGCTTTTACAAAATCACAATGATTGGCTACGGCAAAAACATGTTGGTACTCTTTCCAGTTGATCCCCAACTTATAAAACTTAGGATCTTCAATTTGCACAATATGCTGCCCGCAAAGTGTAGCCACCAGTTTTGCCTTAAACGGACCGGAAAGCTTTTTGGGGGAATTGCAATGCCAAAACAAAACGCAGAGTAAAGTCAAAGTCAGGAGTCCTTGTAATAGTTGTTTCATAACAAAAGCTATGGGGTTTATTTCACCACTTCAATATTACGATTTAGCGGCGGAGTTTCCATGTAACCATAGCATATACCACAGCCGTCTTGAGTTTCTTTTTCAAGAATCCGGCAATCAAACAGCTCGTTCACCTTTATACCCTTTGCATTGAAATCACAATAATTGCTTACAGTAAATACATTGTTATAAACAGTACCACTGGGTGAAGTCCATGTCATACCAAGATTAAAATAATTTTTATCCTGAATTTCTACAATGTTATAGGCACAAAAGGATGCTATCAGTTTGGCTTTAAACACACCTTCGGCTTTTTCTTCTTTGCTGCAGGAGGAAAAACTCAAAGCAAATAAGCAACCCAGTGACAATAAGATTGTTTTCATTTGTTTCATTTTAGTAATTGACCTTCTTCCATTTGTTTTCGTTGCACCTGCACACCATTTTTACAATACCTTTGCCCGCTATGACAAAAGTAATCCTCAATAAAAAAATCGGGCATCGTGTATTAAACGGTCATCCGTGGGTATTTGGCAATGAAGTAAACCGTGTGGAAGGTGATGCAGCGGCAGGAGCCATTGTGGATGTGCACACACATGATAACAAATTTTTGGGCAGAGGTTATTTTAATCCGCAATCACAAATACAGGTTCGTATTCTCACAAGAAACAAGAATGAAGAAATCAATGAACAGTTTTTCTTGAACAAGCTGAGTGAAGCATGGAAGCACCGTCAGCAGCTCGGATATAAAGAAAACTGCCGCCTCATTTTTGGTGAGGCTGATGGATTGCCCCAACTGATCATTGATAAATTCAACGATTACTTTGTGATTCAAACACTGGCCTTTGGCATCGATGTATGGAAACCCGCTATTGTAAAAGCCATCAACCAGATCTTTCAACCCAAAGGCATTTATGAACGCAACGATGTACCCGTTCGTGAACTGGAGGGCATGCAGCAGCAAAAAGGATTTTTAAGTGAACCGTTTGATACCAATATCATCATAAAAGAAAATGGATTACAGTTTCATGTAGATATTGCAAATGGGCAAAAAACCGGTTACTTTCTTGACCAGCAGGATAACCGCCGGGCTATTCAACACATTGTAAAAGACGCAGAAGTGCTGGGCGCCTTTACCTACACAGGTACGTTTGAAATTCATGCAGCTCACTATGGTGCCAAATCAGTACTTGGTTTGGATATTTCGCAAGGGGCTATTGATATGTGCAACAAAAATGCAGCATTAAACGGCGTTGCAGATAAATGCCAATTTGAGTGTGTGAATGCGTTTGATGTTTTAAAAACATGGGTAAAGGAAGGTCGTCAATATGATGTGGTGATGCTGGATCCGCCCTCCTTTACCAAATCCAGGGCTACCATTCAAAAAGCCATTACCGGTTATAAAGAAATCAATCTGCGGGGGATGAAGCTGGTAAAGCCCGGCGGATTCCTGGTTACCTCCTCCTGTACCAACCTCGTGCAACCGGATTTGTTCCTGGAAATCATTCAAATGGCGGCCAAGGATGCCCGCCGGCAAATAAGACAGGTTACGTTTCAAACGCAAAGCGCTGACCACCCGATTGTTTGGGGCTGGGAGAATACACACTATTTAAAATTTTTGATTGTGCAGGTGCTGTAAAAGTTGAATGGTTCAAAAGGTTAGTGGCAGTGCAAAAAAATAGAGGTCTTTAACCTCTTCAACTTTTAAACCATGAAACCACGAAACATTACTTTACCACCTGGAATTTACCGCTTTCAATAATCTGTCCGTTACGGTCAGTTAATTGGAAGATGTAAACACCTCTGAAAAAATCATTCAGGTTGATAACAGTACGGGGTGTAAGGCTGTTTACCTCCACCATTTTCTTTCCGATAAAATTATAAACCTTGAGGCTGTAGTTTGAAAGAGCCAAAGGAGTCTCAAACTCAAAATTGATGTAACTGATAGCAGGGTTGGGGAAAAAACGCACCGCCTTCACCTGGCTGCCCGGTGTACGGGTCTGGGCCGAAGCCGCAACAGCCGAAATGAGGATAATGGATAATATGGTAAAAGTGCGTTTCAACGACGTAAATCTAATTTTATTACGTGCAATATACAAGCTTTTTCCTCACAAATTCTTAAAAACAAAAGGCAGGCCACATAGGAATCCTGCCTTTTTAGGGGTAAAACCTTAACATTTTTGTTTAAAGTGATGCCAAACTGCGGTTTATTGCCTCAAAATCGGGCACCTGGCCGGCATCTTCCAGAACCTCTGCATAACGTACGATCCCTTCTTTATCAATTACAAAAGCGCTACGCTTGGAAACGCCTTTCATTTCAGAAAACCATGTTTCATAAATGGATCCGTAGGCACGGGATACTTCTTTATTAAAATCGCTGAGCAATGTAAAATTATAACCTTCCAGTTCCTTGAATTTATTCAACGTTGCAGAAGAATCTACTGAAATAGCTAATACTTCAGCATCAGCATTTTTATAACGGCCGATATCATCTCTGACAGCACATAATTCTGCAGTGCAAACACTGGTAAAGGCCAATGGAAAGAAAAGGATTAGTACATTTTTTCCTTTGTAATCAGAAAGAGAAACTTTAGTACGATCGCTGCTGTACAAGGAAAAGTCGGGAGCTTTTTGTCCTGCCTGAATACTCATAATTAATATATTTTTTGAAGCAGGATAACATCTATTCAGTAAAAATGTTCAAAGCTGAAGAAGTAAAACCAAGTGGTTACTATTGCTTGCGTAATTCCAGAGTAGTAAGTTTTCCGTTTATAGTTTGCGTGGCTTTTACCCAGGTCCAGTTATTGTTCACAATTTTCCATAAACCATCCAATCGCTGTAAGGTAGAGGTAGCAGAAGCAGGATAGTCGGCTGAAATTTCCCGTTTGTAACCATCCCCCTGCCAGGAACCGGTTGACTCAGTGGTTCCGTTTTTAATAGCATCTACCGTACGGTTGCTTTTAAACTGAAAGCGGTAGCCAGTAAATTCAGTGAGGTAATCAGTTCCGTCATCATATACAGTTACTACCCATTGACCATCCGTCATGGCATTCACAATCATATCTTCTGCTATTTGCTCCTGTGTTTGCTGTATTAATTTCTTACAGCCAGTAAGCAGCAATAAGAGCATTAAAGTATAAACCGCTTTTTTCATAGAATCAGTGTTGATTTTTAAAGATAATGCGTTTTAGTGTGCCCGCTAAGCCCTTACAGGTTTCTTTACACATTTTAAGTGGTTTTATATGAGTTTTCTACCTTCAAATAACGTTCCGCTGTGAATTATCTTATTTTTATTGCATGCAAATTGCCAATTTTATAGCGGCGCTGGAGCAATGGGCGCCCCCTTCCCTGCAGGAAGATTATGATAACAGCGGTCTTATTACAGGCAACCCACAGTGGAATTGCAAAGGCATCCTGGTTTGCCTGGATGCTACAGAAGCGGTGCTGGCCGAAGCCTATAGCCGTGGTTGCAACCTCGTTATTGCCCATCACCCCATTGTTTTCAAAGGATTGAAACGAATTACCGGCCGCAATTATGTAGAGCGGACCATTATTGAAGCCATAAAAAAAGACATTGCCATTTATGCCGTGCACACCAACCTGGATAATGTTCTGAACGGCGTAAACAGCGCCATCGCCAATAAACTGGGGTTAGTACAACAGCTGATACTCCATCCAAAAAAGAATCAACTTAAAAAGCTATTCACTTTTGTGCCGCAGGCTGATGCAGAGCAGGTTCGGGATGCTATTTTTAAAGCCGGGGCAGGCCATATCGGTAATTACAGTGAAACGAGTTTTAATACCACGGGAACAGGCACTTTTAAGCCCGGTGAAGGGGCTAATCCAACCATTGGTTCCATTGGAAACAGGGAGGAAGTGGCGGAGATGAAAATTGAAGTCATTTTTCCGGCATGGCTGCAAAACAGCATCATCAGAGCCATGAAAGAAGCGCATCCTTATGAAGAAGTAGCCTATGACATTGTTTCGCTGGATAATGATTTACAGCAGGTTGGAAGCGGGCTACTGGGTAATTTACCAGAACCCATTTCAGAGGATCGATTTTTACAATTGCTCAAAAAAGCATTCGGTTTATCAGTGATCAGGCATACTGTTTTAAGAGGAAAGATGATAGAAAAAGTAGCGCTCTGCGGTGGAGCAGGAAGTTTTTTAACGCAGGCCGCTATTGCAGGTAGTGCCGATGCTTATGTGACTGCTGATATTAAGTACCATGAGTTTTTTGATGCCGATGGGCACTTACTGCTTGCAGATATCGGCCACTGGGAAAGCGAGCAATTTACAATTGACCTGATTCATGATTACCTGAAGGATAAATTCCCTACCTTTGCCGTCCTCAAAACAGGGGTAAAAACCAACCCTGTAGAGTATTTCAGTTAAAAAGGAACCGGCCGGAAACACATAATGAGCGAAGGTCAACCCGGAAACTGAAACACAATAAAGCACATAAAACAACAACTCAGATATGGCTGCAACAAAAGAATACTCAGTTGAAGAAAAATTAAAAGGCCTCATCCAGCTTCAGAAAATTGAAAGCAAACTGGATGAAATCCAGATCTTAAAAGGTGAATTGCCGATGGAGGTGAAAGACCTGGAAGATGAAATTGAAGGATTAAAAGCCCGCAAGCACCGTATTGAAGAAGAGATCAACGGTATTCAGGAGTTTATTGAGGGTCGTAAAGAAGCGATCAAAGAAGCACAGGCCCTGTTGAAGAAATACGAGAAGCAGAGTGAGAATGTAAAGAACAACCGTGAGTTCGAAGCCATCAATAAAGAAATTGAAATGCAGGGGCTGGAAATTAAACTGGCCGAAAAGCATATAAAAGATGCTACTGAAGAGCATGCTGAAAAAAGTGAATTGCTGGAGAAAGCTAAAAAGGCAATCGGCACAAAAGAAAAAAACCTCGAACACAAAAAAGGTGAATTAGATAAGATTATTGCTGAAACGGAGAAAGAAGAAACCCATTTCCGTAAAGAAGTAGATAAGGCAAGAGAATCAGTAGAAGATCGTTTGCTCAGCAGCTTTGAACGCATCCGCAAAAGTTACCGTAACGGTCTGGCTGTAGTTCCCATTAACAGGGATAGCTGCGGTGGTTGCTTCAACACCATCCCTCCTCAACGCCAGAGCGAAATCCGCCAGCACAAAAAAATCATTGTTTGTGAAAACTGCGGTCGCATTCTCGTTGATACGGATCTTAATGATTCTGTAGAAATCTAAACTCAAGATTCTATATATACCAAAGCGTTTCACTTGAAACGCTTTTTTTGTGCCCTGTACCATGCAACAATATTTTTTCAATACTGTTTCAGTATCATACTGTGCTCATTTGTCTTAGTTTTGAAAGCGCATGTTAAAAGAAGTCTCCATACAGAATTTTGCCATTATTGATGAATTGGAAGTTTTGTTTCAACCCGGTCTTAATATCATTACCGGTGAAACAGGTGCAGGTAAATCAATCTTGCTTGGCGCTCTGGGTTTGGTACTGGGTGAACGGGCTGATACCAACGTGTTGAGGAATAAAGAAAAGAAATGCGTGGTAGAAGTATTGTTTGATACATCTGCTGAAACACAGAAATGGCTGGAAGCACAAGATATTGATCAGGGTCCTGAAATTACTTTGCGGAGAGAAATTAACAGCAATGGAAAATCCAGAGCTTTTATCAATGATACCCCGGCCACATTACAGCATTTAAAACAACTGGCCGCTTTACTGGTTGATCTGCATCAGCAATTTGATACTTTAGAATTAGGTGAGGCTTACTTCCAACGGGAAATACTGGATGCAATGGCGGGCTGCAGTAAAGAGGCGCTTGCATATAATGAACTTTATACAAAGTACCTGAAGGAGAAACGTGAATTGCAGTTACTGGTACAGGAACAAGTAAATGCTCAAAAAGAAAAAGACTATCACCGTTTTTTACTGGATGAGCTGGAACAAGCATCGTTCAGGGAAAACGAACTGGAAGAAGCAGACCAGGAGTTGAAGTTACTGAATAATGCCGGCGCAATTTCTTCTGTTTTGCAGGAGGCCGTAGCGGTGTTAAATGAAAATGAAACACCGGTTGTGCAACAGATCAAATTATTACTGCAACGGCTTCAACCCTACCGGCAACTGAATAAACAGTTAGAGGAAACAATGGAGCGTTTACACACAGTACATATTGAACTGGGAGATATTGCCAATGAATTGGATCATCTTCAAAACAGTGTAACCATTGATGAAGAAAGGATGCAGCAGTTAAACGAACGGATTGAACTGGGTTATAAACTGCAAAAAAAACATGGTGTTCACACCACCGCTGAATTATTGGAGCTTCAGGAACAACTTCAGAATAAGTTACAGGATTTAATGAATCTTGAAGAATCCATTGCTGCCAAACAACAAACCGTTACGGCCTATAAAAATCAACTGCAAAAAGAAGCTGCGCATCTCTCTGCACAACGAACCAAAGAGGCAGCACCCTTTGCTGAAAAAGTAAATAGCCTGCTTGCAAAGGTGGGTATGCCGAATGCCCGTTTAAAAGCAGAAGTGAAAGCAGCAGCATTAAATGCATTTGGAACAGATGAAATTCTGTTCTTATTTGATGCCAATAAAAGCAACCGTTTTGAACCTATCAATAAAGTAGCGAGTGGTGGTGAACTAAGCAGGTTGATGCTTTGCATTAAATCGCTGGTAGCACAAAAAATGGCCTTACCTACAATGTTATTTGATGAAATTGATACCGGCATCAGTGGCGAAGCAGCCAGGCAAGTGGGCTTGCTTTTAAAAGAACTATCCACAAAGCACCAGGTGATTACCATTACTCATCTTCCGCAAATAGCAGCCAAAGCAACCGCCCATTATCATGTTTACAAGCAGGAAGAAAATACAACGATCGCTACACGTATTCGATTGCTTAAGAAAGAAGAGCAGATTGAAACCATTGCACGTATGCTTAGTGGCGAACAACTCACACCATCATCATTAAAAACAGCAAAAGAGTTGGTTACAGGATAAAAGAAAAAGGTTACCAGTAAAACTGATAACCTTTTGTCGGGAGGACAGGATTCGAACCTGCGACCCCCTGGTCCCAAACCAGGTATTCTACCGGGCTGAACTACCTCCCGAAAGTTTCTTTTGCAGAGTTGTCGAAGAAAAAAATTCCTGCGACCCTCCCGCTCTCAAGCGGGATATTCTACCGGGCTGAACTACCTCCCGATGTATCTGTTGCTAACCCAGATACGATTCAGATTTTCTTTTAGAAAATAGTGCGGTGAGGGAGGGATTCGAACCCTCGGTACAGAGTTACCCGTACGGCAGTTTAGCAAACTACTGATTTCAGCCACTCATCCACCTCACCTTACTTTGACTGAATTCCTCTAATAGAGGGCTGCAAAAATAGCTACCTGTAGTTAAAGTGCCAAAACAAAAATCCCGGACTTTTTAAATAATCCGGGACTCATTTTATTTTTTTATGCAGTCTATGCAAAGCTGCAGTTTACATCGCTGCTAATTGCACTTTTTGCTGCAACTCCATCACACTTTCTTTGAAGAGACTATCTGTATCCATCAGGTCTTTTACAGTTTGACAGGAGTGAATAACGGTTGTATGATCACGTCCGCCAAAATGCTCACCGATTGTTTTGAGTGAATTCTTCGTAAAGGTCTTGGCCAGGTACATAGTAATCTGTCGTGCCTGTACAATTTCACGCTTGCGGGTTTTTTGAAGCAGCTTATCATAGCTTACATCAAAGTATTCACATACCATTTTCTGAATGGCATCAATTGTAATTTCTTTAGAGGAGGTTTTAACGAAATTCTTCAACACTTTCTTTGCTAAATCAAGGTCAATTTCCTTTTTGTTAAGCGAAGATTGTGCCAGTAATGAAATAAGCGCTCCTTCTAACTCCCGCACATTGGTGCTGATGTTATAAGCAATATACTTCACTACATCTTTGTGCATATCCAACCCGTCATTCTTCATTTTCTTTTCCAGGATTTCAATACGGGTATCATAATCCGGCACCTGTAAATCGGCACTCAATCCCCAACGGAAACGGCTGAGTAAACGCTCCTGTACACCTTCCAGGTCTTTCGGCGGCTTGTCAGATGTAAGAATTAACTGTTTGCCGCTTTGATGCAGATGGTTGAAGATGGCAAAGAATGCATCCTGGCTTTTTTCAGCCCGGTTAAAGAACTGCACATCATCAATAATCAATACATCTATTAACTGGTAAAAATGAATAAAATCGTTAATGGCATTGTTGCGGCTGTGATCTACAAACTGGTTAATAAACTTTTCACTGCTTACATACAGCACTACTTTATGCGGGTGCTGACGCTTTACTTCATTACCCACCGCCTGTGCCAGGTGTGTTTTACCTAAACCAACACCACCATAAATAACCAAAGGATTGAAAGAAGTAGCACCGGGCTTATCTGCCACTGTTTTACCGGCACGTCTTGCTACACGGTTGCAATCGCCTTCAACAAAACTATCAAATGTGTAATTAGGATTTAATTGCGGATCAATCTGAACTTTCTTTAAACCCGGAATCACAAATGGATTTTTAACAGGGTTATTTATGACGAGCGGAAAGTCCATTTCGTTATTTGTATAAGTTTTATAACCATGACCCGGCACATCCATTGTGATGGGCTGATTGTTTTTGTTACCGCTGTCCATCATAATCCTGTACTCCAGGTTTGCTTCTTTGCCTAACTCTCTTTTTAAAGTTTTGGCAAGCAGGGTAACATAATGCTCTTCAAGATACTCAAAAAAGAATTGACTTGGTACTTGTATGGTAAGGATCTTTCCTTTCAGTTCAACAGGTTGAATGGGTTCAAACCATGTTTTAAAATGCTGCCACTCTACAATATCCTTGATAATAGCCAAACAATTTTTCCAAACTTGATCAGCCGACTTCGTCATTTTTCCTATAGCAATTTATGGTTGAGTTAATTAGTTTCTGTCTGTTTGATTCTCTATGTTTTTATAATCTGAAAGGATTATAAAAAATTAGGGGGGACGGCGAATATCAACACTTTTCGTGGAAAAAAAAATTTTTTATTCACTTGATTTTTTCCCAATAACAACAGTGTTTGCTTTTGCCAAATTTTTCTTTTTTCCGGGCAAAAATTCATAGGCCAGATACCCCAACTGAATGCCTGCCCAACCCACCTGGTTAATCACTACATCACTTCCTGTTTTATTTTTTACTACCATTGGTTCGTTCAAAAAAGTATGGGTATGTCCACCTATAATCAGGTCTACATGCATACTTTCCTTTGCCAGTATTACATCACAGATATGATTCGGATTTTCCCTGTACTGGTAACCAAGGTGCGAAAGACAAATGACCATATCACAATCTTTTTTTGTTTTCAGATAATCAGCCGTAGCGTTCAGGTTAGAAACGGGATCGAGGTATTGGGTTCTTCCAAACAGGTTATCCGGCACAAGACCGTTCAACTCAATACCAACACCGGTAACGCCTATTTTCAATCTTCCTTTATTATAAACTTTATAAGGCAGGGTTTTGCCTTCCATAGCAGTGCCGGTAAAATCATAATTACATAATAAAACCGGGAAAGATGCATGATTGAGTTGTGTTGCAAAATTTTCAAGCCCTGCATCAAAATCATGATTCCCCATGGTACAGGCATCATATCCCATTTTGGTCATAGCCTTTATTTCAGGCTCACCTTTGTAAAGATTGAAATAAGGAGTGCCCTGGAAAAGATCACCTGCATCCAGTAATAAAACCTGTTCTTCTTTTTTACGGATATCATTGATCAACTGCATACGGGCAGCCACTCCACCTAACCCTTGATTTCGGCTTCCGTCCATAGGAAAAGGCTCCAGGCGACTGTGCACATCATTGGTATGAAGTATAACCAATCGCTGTGCAGCAGCCACTTCCCCTGCCAAACCAAAAGATGAAAAAGCAAGTGCACCTGCTGTAAAAGCAGATTGTTTTATAAACTCTTTTCTATTCAACATAACTCACCCTTTTTTGTAATGCGCCTTTTATTGTTTGCAACGCAGCCGCATAATCAATAAACGCATCACGCATTAAATACCCTTTATTAAGTTGTGGTAGTCCTTTGAGCATCGCTGCATCATCCCCGCCATTAGCTGTATAATCACCCAAAGCAATTTTATATTCTTTTGAAGGATCCAACGGCGCACCATTAATACTGATGTTCACGGCTTTTTTATTCTGTATCTGCATACGCATACCTGCAACCGGCCATCCACCTCTTGCACTTATGTGATCCAGGAACTGCTGCAATACATCTCCTTTAATGGTTACAATTACCAGCAGGTTATCAAAAGGAAAAAGCTCATAAAATTTTCCTCTTGTAACTACGCCAGCTTTAACAGAAGGCAAACGGATACCGCCGTAATTAACAAAAGAAATATCCGGCTTCACTCCTATTTTCTTTTCAGCCATCACCATCATGGCATCGGCCATAAAATTTCCGAGTGTACATTCAGGCTGACCTTTTTCAAGATCAGTTTCAAGTGCAGCAATCATAACATTCATATTACTGCTCATACTATCACGGTAGGGTTGCAAAAAAGATTGAAGTGATGAATCTGTACGAAGATTCATGACACGATACTCTTTATATTGTAAGGAAGAAGCCCTGTAAACGGGATTACAGTTTGAGAAAATAAATACAGCTGCACAAAGTGCAAAAATGGTTTTTACTCTAAGCATGATAGTTTTCGGGAAATGGTAAGTTAGGATTTTTCAATTCACTACAAAATGAGCGGATGATATTTTTTTTATTATCATGTATTTGTTCCGTTCGTCGCTTTGGTTGAAAGGAAACGGTATCTTCGCCGCTATCTGTTTTCAGGTTCAATACTTGACACATGCCTACAACTTTACAATTTAAGTTAACACCAGAGCAGGCTGCCTCCGGAGATGCTGTAAAAAGACAAATCGCCTCTCTTGCAGGTGTATCAGCGTCAGCCATCAACGGGTACCATTTATTAAAACAGTCAGTAGATGCAAGGAGCAAACAGGCATGGATCAACTTAACCGTTGAAGTTTATATTCAAGAACCGTTCCAGCCAAGAACAAACCAGCCTTTTTTTTGGAACAATATAAGTACCGCTTCCAAATCTGTACTGATAGCCGGTGCAGGACCTGCAGGTTTATTTGCTGCACTCCGATTGATAGAACTTGGCATCAAACCGATAATTATTGAACGGGGTAAGGATGTGCGGAGCCGGAGACGGGATCTTGCATTACTCAATAAAGAAGGAGTTCTTAACCCTGAAAGTAATTACTGTTTTGGCGAAGGTGGTGCAGGTACTTACAGTGATGGCAAGTTATACACCCGCAGTAACAAAAGAGGAAATATTCAACGCATCCTTGAACTGTTTCATCAATTTGGTGCAGAAGAAAAAGTTCTTTATCAATCACACCCTCATATCGGCACCAATAAACTGCCACATATTATTACTGCCATGCGGGAACAGATATTGCAATGCGGCGGCGAAGTCCATTTTAATACCAAACTCACCAATATTCTTGTTGACAGGAATGAACTAACAGGTATTGAAGTAAACGGATCAACAATACTGAAAGCTGATGCCTTGATATTAGCAACAGGCCATAGTGCGAGGGATGTATTTGAGTTACTGCATAACAATGGAATACTCATAGAAGCAAAACCATTTGCGCTGGGAGTAAGGATTGAGCATCCGCAACAGATTATTGACTCCATTCAATATCACTGCAGCGTACGAAATGAATTTTTGCCACCTGCTTCGTATAGTTTAGTAGAACAGGTAAATGGTAAAGGAGTATTTAGTTTCTGCATGTGTCCAGGTGGTATAATTGCTCCTGCATCAACCGCCCCGCAGGAATTGGTTGTAAACGGATGGAGCCCTTCTAAACGGAACAATCCGTTTGCTAACAGCGGCATGGTAGTAAGTGTGCAAGAAAAAGATGCATTGCAGTATTTAAAATCGAAAAAACTAAAAAGCGATATTCAATCGCTTGAAACACATCCCTTGCTCATGATGTATTTTCAGCAGGCAGTGGAGCAAAAAGCATTTGCAGCCGGAGGCGGAAAATTTGCAGCACCCGCCCAACGGATGGTTGATTTGTTTGAGCGAAAAACCTCTTCCACCCTTCCTGATTGTTCCTATGTACCGGGCTTAAATGCGGTAAATCTTGATCAGGTTCTGCCTTCCTTTATATTTGACAGTCTGCGACTGGGCTTTCAAACATTCGGAAAGAAGATGAGAGGGTATTTTACGAATGAAGCTGTGGCGGTAGCTACGGAGTCACGCACATCATCACCGGTAAGAATTCCGAGAAACCCGGATACACTGGAGCATGTGCAGGTGAAAAAATTATACCCTTGTGCAGAAGGTGCGGGTTATGCAGGTGGCATTGTGAGTGCGGCTATGGATGGAGAAAAAATTGCCGACAAGATTGCCGCAGTACTTAAAGCATGATATTTTTTGATAGAAAACAGTCATTCCTGTAACAATTTTCATATTCATCACACCCATACCAATTATGAGTACCATTTTAGAAGTTCAAAACCTGAAGAAATATTTTGCGTCGCAGAAAGCTGTGGACGATATCAGTTTCACCTTAACAAAGGGTTCCATATTTGGATTGCTGGGCCCCAACGGAGCCGGTAAAACCACCCTCATCCGTATGATTACGGGAATTTTTTATCCTGATGCGGGCAACATTCAACTCAACGGTAAAAAATTTGACCCCGTAAATGATGTGATTAACATCGGTTACATGCCCGAAGAGAGAGGACTGTACAAAAAAATGAAAGTGGGCGAACAGGCTATGTACCTGGCGCAACTGAAAGGCCTGAGCAAACAGGATGCCTTTACGAAAGTGAAACACTGGTTTGAAAAGTTTGAAATGGAAAGCTGGTGGAATAAAAAAGTGGAAGACCTTTCTAAGGGAATGGGACAAAAACTCCAGTTTGTAACCACCGTTTTACATGAACCGAGATTGGTGATACTGGATGAACCCTTCAGCGGACTGGACCCTGTGAACAGCAACCTGATCAAAGATGAAATTTATGCTCTGGCCCAAAAAGGCACTTCCATCATCTTCAGTACACACCGGATGGAGCAGGTAGAAGAAATCTGCGATCATATTATTCTTGTAAATAAAGGACAGAAAATCCTGGATGGAGGTGTAAAAGAAGTTAAACAGCAGTTCAAAGAAAACATTTTTAAACTGGAGCTCAATGAAGACGGAGCTCAATATGTACACCCTTCCTTTGAAATTGTAAACAGGGATAAACAGGAACTGGTTGTAAAAATACATGAAGGTTATACCGGCAACGATGTGCTGCAGCACTTTATGAGCCAGGACAAACAGATCATGGCATTTCATGAAATACTTCCTTCACTCAATGATATTTTTATTCACCTGGTAGAAGGAACACCTACTGCCCGCCAATTTGAAAATTACACTGCTTAAACTACTATTATGAACAAGATCTTCATCATTATACAAAGGGAATATCTCACACGTGTAAGAAACAAAACCTTTCTGCTTTCTACCTTTTTACTGCCACTGGTAATGTTGCTTTTTATTTTCGGCTCTGCATACCTCGGTGCCAAATCCATCAAACAATACCGCATTGCTGTAAAAGACGAATCCAACCTGTACAAAAACAAAATGGACAGCAGTAATGCCGCTGCGTTTTCATTTCCTGAAAACATAAGCATGAAAAATTATAAAGCAGAAGGCTATGATGGGTTGCTCATCATTTATTCTGCAAATCAGTCCACCCCTGATTCTGCAAGATTGTATTCAGAAAAAGACCTGGGACTTGCATCTGACGGTGCTGTAAAAAAACAATTGCAAAAAGTAAATGAAGAAAAGCTCTTACTTGAAAAAGGTGTAAGCCGAGCCATCATTGATTCCATCCGCTCAGAAAGTGAAGATGAGGCGCTGCTCAATTTTAGATCCTATAAAGTAAAAGGCACAGAGCTGAAGGAAGGAAATAAAAAACTGGCTTCAATCATTGGTTTTATAAGCGGCATCATCATTTATATCACACTCTTTATTTACGGCGCTTCGGTAATGAGGGGTGTGATGGAAGAAAAAATGAACCGGATTGCAGAAGTAATGGTGAGCAGTGTAAAACCTTTTCAGCTAATGCTGGGCAAAATCGTTGGTATTGCTGCTGTAGGATTAACACAACTGATGCTCTGGATCATACTCATTATGATCCTTGTAAATCTGCTGCCCCTTATTTTACCGGCAGACATGTTGCAAAATGTACAGCAAACCAATCAAACTATGCCCGGTGCCATGGGCCCCAATGATACCGTTTCCAGAACCATTATGAGCAGTACGGGTGTTGACATCAGCTCGGTTAACTGGTTTCTTACTATTGGAATGTTTTTATTTTACTTCTTAGGCGGCTATTTGTTTTATGCTGCGTTATTTGCTGCCGTAGGAAGTGTAATTAATGAAGACCCGCAGGAAGCACAGAGTTTGATGTTGCCCATTACCATGCCCATCATCTTTGGTTTTATCATGCTCACATCAACTATTGAAAACCCATCAGGGCCATTGGCATTCTGGGGAAGCATTATTCCTTTTACATCGCCCATTGTAATGATGGCAAGAGTAGCGGGTGGTGTACCGGAAAGTGTACCCTACTGGCAGTTGTTCCTTTCCATGTTCTTATTAATCGGTGGATTTTTGTTCACTACCTGGCTTAGTGCCAAAATTTACCGCACCGGTATTTTAATGTACGGTAAAAAAGCTAGCTGGAAAGAGATGCTCAAATGGGCATTCAAAAAAGGATAATACATAAAACAGCAAACAAGATTTCATGCAATTACAAAATATCTTATTGTTTGCAATCATTCTGTTTGCAGTAACAAGAAGAATATGGCTGATAAGAAAAGCCTGGATAGCCCGTGATTATTCAAAGCTGAAAGCAGAATGGCTTTTTTTAGGAATCATCAGTGTAGTAAGTATGTTGATGATCTGGTTAACACAACGGAACTAAATGCCTAAAATAAAAAAGTCCCTTGATTTAAAACCAAGGGACTTTTTATATCTGCATTAATTCGAATAATTAAAAAGAATGTAGCGTAATCGGCGTCATAAAAGGATGATGTAATTCTTCCTCGGCTTCAATTAACTCGTAGTTTAGTTTGATAATGGCTCCGTCTTTCACCACCACGTTTTCTTTCTTAACGGCCTTGTAACCCATTTTATCTACAATGAGTGTATGCTCCCCTGCAGGAACAGTAATTTTAAAATTACCATTGGCATCTGTTTGAAATTCTTTTACAAAAGAGGCCTTAAAAATTGCAGCGTGAAACGTTGTATTCGATATAGGTTTTTTGGTTTCGGCATCAATGATGGTGCCCTGCACGGTGCCGGTTTCCACACCATTACCCGCCTGTGAGAAAAAAGAAAACCCTGTAACGAAAACAGCCAGCAGAATTATCTTCTTCATAATGATAGTTTTGAGATGATCGGTTTAAAATTAGAATCTTTTTTGCGATCTGACCCTTCCACCAACATACAAATGGATGAATGGTTCAGTACAAACAAAGATTTGTGCCTATGAAAGTAGTTCTAATAAATAAAATGTTGCACAAAATGATTGAATTTTTTTGTTAACTATATAACTGCATCTATCGGGGAGCCTCCTTTTACCGGGCTTCTAAAGGTTGCTGCAGCGCTTCAAGAAATTCATTCCAAATGTTTTGTGTAATGGTTGCAGCGGGTTCAATTGCATCCAGCAAGCTGCTTACCTGGCCGATCTCCAATTCACCTTCGTCCAGGTTCCCTTCAAACATTCCCTTTTTAGCACGGGCACGGCCCAGCAGTTGAATCAGTTCTTCTTTGGCAGCACCCCGGTCTTCTGCAGCCTGTACCTCTTCAAAAAACCTGTTTTTGAGTAACCGAACCGGTGCCAGTTGTTTCAACATTAATTTAGTATCACCTTCTGTGCTGTTAATCACCATGTTTTTAAAGTTGATGTGCGAAGAAGCTTCCTCACTGGCAACATAACGGCTGCCGATCTGCACACCTTCTGCACCCAGCACCATGGCCGCCAGCATCTGTCTGCCTGTTGCAATACCACCGGCAGCAATCACCGGAACAGTAACTGCTTTTTTAACAGCAGGAATGAGCACCATGGTGGTAGTTTCTTCTCTACCGTTATGACCTCCGGCTTCAAAACCTTCCGCCACTACTGCATCACAGCTGGCTTCTTCAGCTTTTTGAGCAAACCTGCTGCTGCTCACCACATGTACAACAGTTATTCCATGTTGTTTTAAAACAGGGGTTAAAAGTTTGGGGTTACCGGCACTGGTAAAAACAACTTTCACGCCTTCCTCAATAATAATTTGAATATGTTTATCAATATCGGGATACAGCATGGGCACGTTTACTGCAAATGGTTTTTGTGTAGCAGCCTTGCATTTTTGAATATGTTCTTTCAATACTTCAGGATACATACTGCCGCTGCCGATGATGCCCAAACCACCTGCATTGCTTACAGCACTTGCCAAACGCCAGCCACTGGCCCAGATCATTCCGGCCTGGATAATGGGTTTTTCAATCTGAAAAAGTTGAGTGATGCGGTTAGAGAAAGTTGAAGACATATTTTCTATTTTCGACAAAGCAAGATAGATCAAATTTTTAAACATGATGGATGAACTGATCAGGCAGATACTGCTGTTAAATGAACAGGAACGACGCAAACTGGTGCAAATCATTAACGCAAGCTTTGAACCACTTGAGGAAGGGCATGCTTTCTTTGAACAAGACTTTCCTGAAGAAACTATTGCAATCATACGGCAACGGACAGAAGACATTGAGAACGAAAAGCCATGCCTGATTGAATTTGATGATCACCTGTCAATCTTACTTTAGTTATGCTTTACTTTCATGAAAGATGCACAGGCGATTTTGTTTCAATTATTACTGAATTGAACAAAAGAAGCAGCGAAAGTGTGACTGAATTTAAAACTGCTTTAATTGATACGTACCAGAGAATTTATGCAGATGAGCACGGGCAACATCAAATCTGGAGTTATAACAATATCACCATCAAAGCCATAAGGTTTAATGTGGAGCCTGTTCGAAATTTCCCTTATGTTGTAATTTTCCAAAAAGAAAATGGAAAGAAAATAGTAATTGCAATTGTTTATAACAGAAAATCAATGACCCGGTATGTTTAATTAAAACAAGCTATAGTGCAAATAGGAAAAGCTCAATAGCAACACAACATTCTGCAATCAACCCTTCGACTTTGCTCAGGAATTAAACATCACCCCAAATCAATCTCTGTATTATCGCCAATATTTAAACTGCGGGTTTCGCCTTTTACTTCAGTATCACTGCCAATCAAACTTTCTTC
Source organism: Lacibacter sp. MH-610 (assembly GCF_045780045.1). Classification (NCBI taxonomy): domain Bacteria; kingdom Pseudomonadati; phylum Bacteroidota; class Chitinophagia; order Chitinophagales; family Chitinophagaceae; genus Lacibacter; species Lacibacter sp. MH-610. The sequence continues at coordinate 1,232,620 of NZ_CP116002.1, read as the reverse complement.
CAGCACGATATCAAACAGGTCAGCATAGCTGCCAATGATACTTTCTTTGATGATGGAGTAATTGATGGTGGTATTATCACCTACGGCTACATTAGGGCCAATGATGGAGTTTTTGATTTCGCAGTTTTTACCAATACTCACCGGCTCCACCACAATTACATTTTCAAAACGGTGATCGGGCGAAATGGAGGTGCCGAATTTTTTTAACAGGGTGGAATTGCTTTCCAGCAAAGATTCTTTATTACCGCAGTCAAACCAATTAAGCACTTTAAAACTCTGAAAGCGGGTTCCCTTCGTAATCATACACTCCAGTGCATCTGTTAAACTGTATTCATCACGGTTCTTTACACCCTCCCTGTAATTAGCTTCCAGGCATTCAAAAAGCATTTTAGACTCTTTGATTTTGTAAATACCTACCAATGCCATATTGCTTTTAGGAATCTGTGGCTTTTCCACTACTTTGGTAATAATCCCTTCTTCATCAACTTCTGCCACACCAAAACTGCGTGGGTCATCTACTTTTTTAATTCCCAATAAAGAAGCAGAAGATTGCAGTAACTCCTTTACATCATACTCACAAATGGTATCACCCAAAACAATCATCACTTCATCATCACCCACTATTTCTTTAGTGAGCATCACAGCATGGCCTAAACCTTCCCGTTCGCCCTGTAAAACAAAGCTGGCGTTAATGCCTTCAAAGGTTTCTTTTACATAGTCCTGGATTTTATCGCCCAGGTAGCCAACTACAAAAACAAAATCATTAATACCGGCACTACGTAACTGATCTACAATAATGCTGAGTACCGTTTTACCGGCGATGGGAATTAATGCCTTGGGTTGCGTATATGTATGCGGCCGCAGTTTAGTACCGGCTCCGGCCACAGGAATAATTGCCTTCATTCAAAAAATTTGGTCAATCAGGGGCGGCTAAAGTACCACTTTTTGAATAAACAAGAGCTATGTATTGTTTGTACAGAACCTGTTTATAAAGAAATATAAACAAAAGCCCCGGGGCTGCATTGCAGGGCTTATTTTTGCGGCCTGAAACAGCTTCATTGTTGTTTTGCTGCTGCCATCTCAAGATAACAATTTTCTGAACCAGCCAAAACAAGAAACGATCACACATGCAAAAAGACACAATCATTTTCGACCTCATTAACAAAGAACTCGAACGTCAGCGGAACGGTATTGAGCTGATTGCTTCTGAAAACTTTACTTCGCTGCAGGTAATGCAGGCTATGGGAACGGTAGCTACCAACAAATATGCTGAAGGCTATCCTGGCAAACGTTACTATGGCGGTTGCGAAGTAGTGGATGAAATTGAAACGATTGCTATTGAACGGTTGAAGCAGGTATTCAAGGCCAGTTGGGCCAATGTGCAGCCTCATAGCGGTGCACAGGCGAATACGGCCGTGTTTATGGCTTGTTTAAAACCCGGTGATACCATCCTGGGACTTGACTTGAGCATGGGCGGACATTTAACCCATGGCAGTCCCGCCAACTTCAGCGGAAAAAATTACCGGGCAGTTCATTACGGTGTTACGGCTGAAGGATTGGTTGATTATGAACAACTGGAAGCCAAAGCCCGTGCAGAAAAACCAAAGATGATTATTTGCGGTGCCAGCGCTTACAGCCGTGATTGGGATTACCAACGTATCCGTGCTGTAGCCGATGAAATTGGCGCTTTGGTATTGGCTGATATTGCACACCCCGCCGGCTTAATTGCCACCGGCTTATTAAACGATCCGTTTGATCATTGCCATATTGTTACTTCCACCACACATAAAACATTGCGTGGCCCACGTGGCGGTATCATTATGCTGCGTCATGATTTTGAAAATCCATTTGGTGTAAAAGACCCCAAGGGTAATTTAAGAATGATGAGTTCGCTGCTGGACCTGGCCGTTTTCCCCGGTATGCAGGGCGGTCCGTTAGAACATGTGATTGCGGCGAAAGCAGTTGCCTTTGCTGAAATATTAAGCGATGATTTTAAAGCATACGGCCAGCAGGTAATTGCCAATGCCCAGGCGATGGCTAAGGCATTTGTAGAGAAAGATTACCACCTCATCAGCAAGGGAACTGACAATCACCTGATGCTGATTGACCTGCGCAACAAAAATATTACCGGCAAAAAAGCACAGGAAACATTGGACAAAGCTCATATTACACTCAATAAAAACTCAGTGCCAAATGATGACAAGTCGCCGTTTGTAACCAGTGGTATACGAGTGGGTGTTCCTGCCATTACTACAAGAGGTTTGAAAGAAGCGCACATGAGCACTGTGGTGGATATGATTGATAAAGTGCTGATGCATGCAGATGATGAGGCTGTGATTGCGGCAGTAAAAACAGATGTAAAAAACTTTATGCAGCAGTTTCCGCTTTATCCTGAACTGGGTTAAAAGATTGTTTTATTCTCAATTTAGTTTTATGATTCAACGTATTCAATCTGTATGGCTGGCATTTGCAGCAGCCGCCTCTTTTGCGGCTATAAAATTTTCTTTTTACAGCGGCACAAAAGCTGATAATACATTTGCTGAATTAAACGGACAATCCCATTTCTTACTATTGATTCTTGGAGTTGCTACAGCGCTTACTGCATTGTTTGCGTTGTTCCTTTTTAAAAACAGGAAATTGCAAATGCAGCTTTCGCTATTAGGTTTGTTGCTGCAGGTGGGTATTCTTGCTTTTTATTTTTCGAGGATCAGCGATTTTACAAACGGAAATTTTGCCCTTACCTCCCTGCTCAGCTTTGCGATACCGGTTTTCTTTTTATTGGCATGGCTGGGAATACGAAAAGATGAGAAACTCATTAAGAGTATGGATCGGTTACGCTGATGCATAAAAAAGCGGATCGTTTGATCCGCTTTTTTGTTACTGTATAAGAATGGTTTTTGTAAGCCGCTCCTGTTTTCCTGTTATTACCAAATAATAAGTACCAGGTAAAAGATTTTGTGGTAACCTGGTAAGAGAAGTCATGAAATTACCTTGTACCACCAATTGGCTTTGCAATACTTTTTGACCATTGCTGTTCATAAGCGACAGATCATAGGTTCCACTTTCAAACTGATTGAATTGTATCATCAGTTGCGACTGTGTTACAGGGTTGGGTAAAATATTCCAGCTTTTTTGTTTACTGCCTGTAACTTTTACAATAGAACTGTATAACTGCTGTCCATCTGTTAAAACAATTTTCACCCGGTAAAACACAGTTGCATCCACCCCGGCAGCATCATTTGTATTGTAAGTTGCCTCCGCACCATTGTTCAGATTTGGTTGCACTGTTTGAAAAGAATTGAAATCACGACTATTAGAAGAACGCATCCATTCATAACGTAACACATCTCTTTCAGCATAATTGCGGAACTGCAGAGCGATAAGACCACCGTTTTTAACAGCGCTCAAAGTACTTAACTCAGCGGGCAATGGATTTAATGTACCGGTGGTTCCCAACGCAAAGGGACTGAAGGAACTGATAGTTCCTGATGTAATTGTTCCCGCTGTGGCAGTGCCGGATGATGCCGTCTGTCCTTCATTCGTCCATACACCACCGCTATGTTTTGCCACCCGCAAATCAGCAATATTCGTTACATAGTCCGCCGTGTTGCAGGGGCTATTATCACCCCATGAAAGTGTAACCGTTGTATTACCGCTTCCTGCCGTACGATCCAGCAACCAGTATTCGCAGGAACTCACTCTTGTTAAACCGGTTCCGAGTGAATAAGGAGGCACAGCAATTACCGGATTCGTTCTTACAAAGCTTGCCCTGAATGTTGATGCGGCGCTTGGTGCTCCAATGGCAATGGGCCGGTAAATGGTTCCGTTACCCACGGGAAATGTAAAGGCAGTAGCACCTGTTTTGGCAACCGGCCCGTTTACATGTGCATTTGCAGAAGCGTTTACTGCAGCAGCGCCGGTATTGAATGTAATAAGATTGGTGTTAGTTGATGTTATGATGCCGCTTGTAAATGTGGCAGTTCCGTTTACAAATACAGGTTGATTGAGAGTAACGCCACCTGCAGATTTATTAATGGTAAGATTATTAAACATAGTAGCTGCACTCCCTTCTACAGATTGAGCATCGCTACCGTTGAAAACAACAGTTCCTGTACCGGCTGTAAAAGAACCATTATTAATCCAGTTGCGGGTTACATTTATTGTTTGATCAAATGCGTCAGCATCCAGCACACCATTAATAATTACATCTCTTACAATATTTAAAGTAGTTGTAAAACGAAATGTTGGTGAGTTGGTAGCGTTAATTTCTAAGTCATGAATTGGTGTGGTTCCTGTTAATTGAAATATCGGAGCCGCCGGTGTGGATGCATTTCCAAACTGTATCGTTCCGCCGGTGACCGTATAGGTAGCTGTATTGTTGATCCAGTCAGAAACTGCTGCAGAAGGTCTTTGAAAAACAATCGTTCCGCCACTCATTGTAAAAGAAGATCCAGTTGCTGAAAGCTCAAAGGAACCAACTGAAAAATTATTACCGGCTGTACAAACTGTTAGAGTACCCCCTGATTGGTTATAGCTGATAGTTTGACCTGTAGCACTTGGTATCAAAGCTCCACTTATGTTCATGGCCCCGCCTTCAATGATTAGAGAAGCACCAGTATTATAGGTAAGCCACCAATCAGCTGCAATACCAACGTTATAAGTACCATTGGTAATTCTGATTAAACCGGCTAACTGTGTATCTCCGTTCTGCCCAGTTACAGTAACGTTTGGATTATTTAACCAGATACCTTCATCACTATTGATCACAGGACTAACGGTACTAAAAAATGTATTGCTGAAGGTATAGATACCCGACATTCTGATAATACCTCTTGTTAATGTAAGAAAACCGGTTGCTGCTGAAAAGTTGGAAGAAGCAATATCAATAATGCTGGCAGCATTTGTATTGTTTACATTGATTGTATTAAAATCAGTTGTGCCGCCCGTACCATTAACAGTTTGATTAGCTGCTCCGTTAAAAACAACATCAGCAGTAGCCCCGCCAATTCGCATATCAAACACACCGTTGTTTTGCAGGTTGCCGCCAATATTCAACACATTACCGCCATTGCCTGCAGTTTGCAGTGTTGCCCCGTTTAAAACTGTAACAGAACCGGATACTGTTAATGTACGATTGGTATTATTATTTCCTAAGGTTAATGAACCTGAAGCACCGCCACCAATTGTAAGAGCAGCAATACCCGCATTTGTATTGAGCACTACATTAAACCCGTTTCCGATAGTAACAGCGTCCGTTGCATCAGGAACTCCGTTAGGGTTCCAGTTATTGCCGTCGGACCAGTTACTGGTGCCTGCACCACCATCCCAGGTTTTTTGTGCATCAACTGTTACTACTAGAAAAAAACACCCAATAAAAAAGAAGAAACATTTCATAAACCAATAAAATGAGTTAGAAAAAATGCCGGTTAATTAGAGGTAAATGATGATTGAAGGTGGGTATTGATCAGGCGCAGGTTGGTTTGCAAAAGGTACAGATACGATTATCTGCTCCCTATCGGCAAATCTTATGAGTTGATTAAAAACTTGTTTGAATTAATTCCGGCCCTGGTGGAATTTCCTGTCTGAAGAAAAGCACTTCAGTCTGGAGAGAAGAAATACAATTGTGGGACTGCAAGCAGTAGTTACACTGGATTTGAGCTCTCATAAATATTGAATTTGGTTTTTTGATGGATTCAGAGGACGTAAAAATAAGTAAAAACTCTTAATGTTGTAAGTGTTTACATTTAATTTTTACTTCCTGCTGGTTCTACCAAATTCAACGATGCAGGTTAAGATAAGCAGCCGTGTTACTTTTTTTAGCTTGCTTGATAGCAGTTGGAATACCGGCAAATACGAGTTCTCCACCGCCGTCACCGGCTTCCGGACCAAGGTCAATCAACCAATCGGCCCGTTCAATTACATCCGTGTTATGTTCAATTACAATTACGGAATGCCCTTTTTCAATTAAGGCATGAAAACTTTTCAGGAGTTTATTGATATCATGAAAATGCAACCCTGTTGTAGGCTCATCAAAAATGAAAAGAATACTACCGGCACCGTTACCTCTTCCTAAAAAGGAGGCCAGCTTTACACGTTGTGCTTCACCGCCACTCAATGTATCACTGCTTTGCCCGAGTTTAATGTAACCTAAACCTACATCAGCCAAAGGAGATAACTTCTTGACGAGGTCTTTTTCATTTCTGAAAAACTCCAACGCTTCATCTACACTCATCTCCAATACATCATGAATGCTTTTGTCATTGTATTTTACTTCCAGCACTTCCTCTTTAAAACGCTTACCACCGCAAACTTCGCAGGTGAGATGCACATCGGCAAGGAACTGCATTTCCACAATCTGCTCTCCTTCACCTTTACATGCATCGCATCTTCCACCATCCACATTAAAGGAAAAATGTTTGGGTTGAAAACCACGGATCTTACTCAATGGCTGGCCGGCATATAATTCCCTTATTTCATCATACGCTTTGATATAAGTTACAGGGTTGCTTCGGCTGCTTTTACCAATAGGATTCTGATCTACCATTTCTATTTCAGCAATGGAATCAATATCTCCTGTAAGTTGTTTATGCATACCGGCACGGTCGCCAAACTCACCTTTCAGCTTACGGAGTGCAGGGTATAAAATATTTTTGACCAATGTTGTTTTACCGCTGCCGCTCACACCACTTACCACACACAACACATTTAATGGAAATTCAACAGTAATATTTTTGAGATTGTGTTGTCTTGCTCCTTCCACTTTAATACTGCGGTTCCATTTGCGGGGTTTTCCAAAATCATCAATCGTTTTACTGCCGCTTAAATATTTACCCGTTAAACTTTTAGGATTGCTGATGATGCTGTCATAATCACCTTCTGCAATTACTTCACCGCCCAGGTGACTGGCCAATGGCCCCATATCAATAATATGATCGGCTTCCCGCATCATCATTTCATCATGCTCCACCACTACTACTGTATTTCCAAGGTTTCGTAATTCTTTCAGCACCTGGATGAGGTTAGCCGTATCTCTTGGATGTAAACCAATACTCGGTTCATCCAGTATGTATAAGGAATCAGTTAAGTTACTGCCCAGCGAACGTGTTAGCTGTATCCGTTGACTTTCACCACCACTCAAAGTATTGGCCAAACGATTGAGCGTTAAATAACCCAATCCAACATGCAGCAAGGTTTGAAGCCGGTTATGAATTTCAATTAAAATACGTTTGCCCACCTCCTGTTCGTATTTGCTGAGCTGTAACGCATCAAACCAAACTTTTAACTCCTTCACCGGCATTTCACAAAGCTCACCAATGTGCATGCCGCCGATTTTTACATACAAAGCTTCTTTACGCAAACGATATCCTTTACATTCTGTACAGGTTGTGCGGCCACGATAGCGGCTCAACAATACACGGTACTGCACTTTGTATAAATTGCTCTCAACCTCTTTAAAAAAATCATCAATGCCATAGGCAACTCCAATACCTTCCCAAAGCTGACGGTATTGCTGACTGCTGAGATCAGCGATAGCTTTATGTACCGGAAAGCCGCTTTTAGAAGCGTTCTTCACAAACTGCTCCCGCCACCAGCCCAGCTTCTCTCCTTTCCAGGGAGCAACGGCACCATCATACACACTTAAACTTCTGTCAGGTATTACAAGGTCTTCATCTATACCCAATACCTGGCTGAAACCTTCACACACAGGGCAGGCACCATAAGGATTGTTGAAAGAAAATAAATTGGGTACAGGTTCTTCAAACTTGATATCATCCAGTTCAAACTTATTGGAGAAATGCAATAATTCAGTTCCATCCTTTTCAAGATACAACTCACCTTCACCTTCATAAAAAGCAGTACCGGCACTATCAGCAATGCGGTGCAGATCATCTTCATCAAAATCTTTGGCAATCAAACGGTCGATTAAAACAAAGATGGTGAATGGTGAATGATCAATAGTGAATTGTTGTTTCAATTCTTTATCACTTAACTCCAGCAGGTCTTCAATATGCAGAATTTCACTTTCAACGGCTCCTTTAGCTTTCGATTTTTTGGTTTCTGCCCTTTTATAAATTCTTGTAAACCCTTTTTGTAAGAGGATATTGAATTCTTCTTTAATGCTGCGTTTGGCATGTATGGGAAAAGTGGAGAGTACCAGTATTTTTGTTCCTTCCCCAAATCCCTGAATAGTTTTTACCACATCTGTTACATCATCCTTTTTTACTTCTCTTCCGCTTACAGGGGAAATAGTGCGGCCCACTCTTGCAAAAAGCAAACGCAGGTAATCATAAATCTCTGTCATGCTGCCAACGGTGGAGCGGGGCGTACGGGTAATTACTTTCTGTTCAATAGCAATAGCAGGGCACAGGCCTTTGATGTAATCCACATCAGGCTTGTTCATACGGTTGAGAAACTGACGGGCATAGGCACTTAAACTTTCCGCATAACGACGTTGCCCCTCTGCATACAAGGTATCAATAGTTAGTGAAGACTTGCCGCTACCGCTTACACCGGTAACCACTACCAGTTTATTACGTGGAATGGAAACAGAAATATTTTTAAGGTTATGAACCCTTGCCCCTTTAATAAAAATTGCGTCTTTGGAAACAGGCGCTGCGGCTGTTGCCGCTGCCTTACCGGAAACCCCTTTACCCATAGTGTACAAAGTAACAGAAAACACCCGACTCCCATTGAAAGAGAAATAGTTTACCGCTCACAGAATTTGATCTGTTCAAAAAACAATATGCATTTCACTTTAAGCGTTTCAACAGTACAATCGCATTTTTCTCTTATTGCCTGCTTTACCCTGAAAGCAGGTTCAAAAAAATCAGTGTTAAGGTAAAACCCCTATGCCTGCATCGGAATTTACGCTGCTTGCTGCTGCGTGAGTGTACGTTAAATTCTTCTGAATGTTTGCTGATTCATTTTTTTCCTCTACTTTTATTTCAGAAATTCAATATTCCTAAACTGATCTAAATCGCATATCTGCCTATAGCTACAAATTCTACTCAACAACAGTTTCTGTAACACATTACTGTCGTACTTATTATTTGAAAACCATCAACCGTAGAATTGTATGCGTACAAACGAACAATTTACTGACCAGCAATTGGTACACCAGTTTAAAGATGGTGATGCCACTGCCCTTGAAACCCTGGTGCTTCGTCATAAAGACAAGCTCTACACCTCTATCTTTCTGCTGGTAAAAGATAAGTACCTGGCGGAAGATCTGTTCCAGGAAGTGTTCATCCGTGTAATTGATACCATCCGTGGTAACCGTTATACGGAAGAAGGAAAGTTTTTACCCTGGGCCATGCGTATTGCCCATAATCTTTGTGTGGATCATTTTCGCCGGGTAAAACGCACCCCCACCATTAAAACCAGTGACAACCACGATATTTTTGAAGTATTGAATTTCAGCGAAGACAATGCTGAACAAAAGATGATGAAAAACCAGAGCTACGACCGTATCCGTCGTATGCTGGATTTGTTACCCGAGGAACAAAGAGAAGTGATTGTACTCCGTCATTATGCTGATCTGAGCTTTAAAGAAATTGCCAGCCTCACCAATTGCAGCATCAACACTGCACTGGGCCGCATGCGCTACGGGCTCATTAATATGCGTAAGATGATGATGGAAAAACAGATTTCACTGTAAAAGAAACTACACTGTAAAAACGAATCCCGCTGTTTGGCGGGATTTTTTATTTTAGTTACAATCTTTAGTACTACTGGCATCTTTTGTTGCGTCGCATTTATCCCGTCTTTAGCGGGACTCTTGTACGTTGAGTATTGCATAGCAGCAAACAACAAAGTTTACTTTTCTCCAAACGCCTTCAATCCGCATTCCAGCCATTTTTGAAACTCTCTTGGATCGGGTGTGTATGCTTTTGTTTTTGTGAGTGCCTTTTCATCTAAACTGATGATGGCATATTGAGGCTGTGCCACCGCATTAAAGTTTTCGCTTTGGAATGTAGCCCATAGATCACCTACTGTGATGATTTGTTTTTTACCGCCTGTTTTGGTGGTGAAGGTTTGCTGCTGTGCGGCCGGCAATACTTTACGTTCGTCTACATATAAACTCACCACTACAAAATCATTCTTCATCATGGCAAGTACAGTTGGGTCTGTCCACACATTTTCTTCCATACGACGGCAGTTGACACAGGCCCAGCCGGTAAAATCAATCAACAAAGGTTTATTCAGCTTTTTTGCAAGCGCCAATGCCTCATTATAATCCCGTAATGGTTCCAATGATTTTTCACAATTTACCGGGTGGCTGTACGCACTATAACAAAGCGGTGGAGGAAAACCACTGATCAATGGCAACTGTGCCCATTTTGTATTGGTAACACCGGGAGCAATATAAATGGTGAAGGCTGCAAATAATACAATGAAAGTCCAGCGTATTCCGCCAATCTTCACCTTTTTATCATCATGCGGAAACTTTATCAATCCCAGTAAGTACAACACAATCAAAATACCAATCAGCAGCCAGATACCCATAAACACTTCTCTTGGTAATAACTTCCATTGCATTACCAGGTCTGCATTGCTCAGGAACTTTACCGCCATGGCCAGTTCTAAAAATCCTAAAACAACTTTTACTGTGTTTAACCAACCACCGCTCCTGGGCAAGGATTGCAACCAGTTAGGGAACATAGCAAATAATGCAAAGGGCAAGGCCAATCCCAATCCAAAACCGCCCATACCAAAACTCAATTGCATAGCTCCTCCATCTTTAGTTAAAGCACCTGCCAGCAAAGAACCGAGAATAGGACCGGTACATGAAAACGAAACAATGGCCAGTGTTAATGCCATAAAGAAGATACCTGCAAAACTGCCCACACTTGCTTTGGAATCTGCACCACTGGCTAAACTGCCGGGCAGTGTAATTTCAAAATAGCCAAAGAAAGAAATAGCAAAAACAACAAATATGATAAAGAAGATAATATTGAGCCATACATTGGTGGAAATGTTATTGAGGATTTCCGGATCCGTTTGATCCAGCAAATGAAACGGCAAACTCAGCAATACATAAATTAAAAAAATAAAGAAGCCATACAACACGGCATTACGGATGCCTTTACCCTTGCTGCCACTGCGTTTGGTAAAAAAAGAAACCGTAAGAGGTATCAAGGGAAACACACAGGGAGTGAGCAAAGCGATAAAACCACCCACTAATCCTAATAAGAATATGCCCCATAAACTTTTTCCTTCCGTGCCCTCATCACCGCAATTCACCTGGGGATTGTTAATATCAATACTTTCAATTTTAATACGTGCTTTTTGTGATACGCCTCCTTCCAGGAGCACATCAAATAAAAATTCACCGGGCAGGAATTCATCTTTAGCGCCGGTGGTAAATACCAGTTTACCTTTCAGACTCTCCGGCACCACACCTGTAAACAAAAATGTTTGAGAAATGCTGATGGTTCCTGCAGCTACCGCCATTTCTTTTCCTTCAAACAAAGCATCATTGATGGTTTGTACATTGCCTGCAAACTTCAATGCTGTATTTGTGAGCACAGCACTATCTGTAAATACAAACTTTACAGAATCCATCAAACCTGCTTCTTTACTGTAGAGGTATAAATATTTGTCTTTGGCAACCGTTGCTTCTGCCGTAAGTTCATAGGTATTAGCGCTGATGCGTTTACTGCTCAGTTTCCATTGCACCATTGCAGAATCCTGTGCCACTACCAGCAAAGAAGAAAATAAAAAACCGAGAAGCAGTAGTTGTTGTTTCATGCTGAATCGATTATCAAAAAATCCCGTTTTGAGTAACGGGATTTAAAAAGTTATAATTTAATGGAGAACTTGGCTACATCAGGTGGTAAGCATTGTTTGTCATCACACACCATAAATTCAATTTCACCCGTTACCGCTGTTTTTACATTACTCTTAAGTGTAATGGTTTGTACAAATTCCACTTTGTTAGCATAATAACGGGAGCGTGCATTGACCGCTTTCTCAAACTGGTCAATGAGTTTGCCCACTTCTTTGGGTTTACCATTTAAAACCACCAAGGGATTATTATTAAACTTAATAGTTGTAGGGAGCACAATGGCATCTTCGCTCTGTTTCTGGCTGTAAATATGCCAGGGAGTCTGCACGGTAGCCACCATCCGTATTTCATATTTTTTATCAGCAACTTTTTTAGCGCTGTACTCCCATTTTACTTTGCTGCCACTTTGTGCAAAAACAGCAGCAGCCATAAAGTTTACCAGCAACAATACTATAATTCGCTTCATGTGTACTTTTTTTATCAGGAAGACAAAATTGAAACCAAAGTTGCATTCCATTTGTAATCGGGATTACAAAGATAGGATGAACTGCTTTTTGTTATGGACGTACAGCTGACTTAAACAGCAACCGCCGCATTGATTAACAAAGCATTCAGAATTTTACGGCCATCGGTATTACCCAACAGCTCAGAAGTGGCACGTTCCGGGTGGGGCATCATACCAAACACATTACCTTCCTTGTTACTGATGCCTGCTATATTGCGGATAGCACCGTTAGGATTAGCGGCTGCTGTTTCATTTCCCTGCTCATCGCAATAACGATAAATTATTTGCCCGTTTGCCTCTAATGCATCCAACGTTTTTTCTTCAGCAAAATATCTTCCTTCACCATGCGCAATGGGAATTTTTAAGGCTGTACCGCCCACGCCGTTGAGATAGATATTTTTACAAATGAATTTTTGATTGGCATTACGAAGCAGTGCTCCGGGCAGCAGGTGACTTTCGCACAAAATCTGGAAACCATTGCACACACCCAGCACTTTGCCGCCACGGTTAGCAAAAGCGATTACACTTTCCATCATGGGACTGAAACGGGCAATGGCACCGCAACGCAGATAATCACCATAAGAAAAACCGCCGGGCAGTACAATACAATCTTCAGTGGTAAACATGCTCAGATCTTTATCCTTGTGCCAGAGCATGATAACTTCCTGGTTTAAGTCATTCTGCAGGGCATCCTGCATATCACGGTCGCAATTACTGCCGGGGAAAACTACAACACCAAATTTCATGTATTACTATTGAGGTTGATAAGAAGGGGCAAAGGTAACGTAAAGGGGCCGAAAAGAGACTTGCCTGTTGATTGTTTGTGATAAATAAAATAAGGTCAGTTAAGATAACTCCAGATGATCCAACCGATAGATAGCCAGATGCTGAGTTCCGGAATAGTTTTTCGGGAAGGAAAGGCATAAAAGGCAGCGGCATAAATACTAATTGGTACGGCCGCCAGTATAAAATACCCCATGTTTCCATGATGATTGATAAACGGAATAAATAATGCCAGTAAGAGATAATACAGCAATAAACCCCAGCTTTTTCGGCCCTGTACTACCAGGCGCAAACTGTAACGATTGCTCATAAAAAAACCAATCAATGCTGGCAGGAGCAATAAACCCAGCATCACCCAAAAAGACCAATGACCATAACCTGCCGGCAAAGACAATTGATGAACCGGGATGATTTCATACACCCGCTGCCACTGATCCCACACAAAAAAATACACGAATAAAAAGTAAAACGGTGTAAGCACACCAATGATTGTAACCAGCCATTCTGTTAACTGCACAGGTCTGAAAAGGGCCAGCGCTACAATGAGCAGGAAGATGAAATAGATGGAAGGGAAATAAATAAAAGAAGCAATCCCAAAACCAAAACCGATATTAAACAACAATCCTTTTACGTTACGGCTATGATACAAACTGATCATAGAGGGCAACACAGCCACCATGATGGTGTTGATGATAATACCCGGCGAAAGGGTGTTCCACTCCGGTACCAGGCTGCTGAGCAGCAGGTAAGCCAATGCAATTAAGAAGTTACCCGTGGGAAAGAGCTTCTGATCATTTACAAATCCGTTGAGCGTTACTGCCTGGATAAACAGAAGCAGGTAAGCGATGATAGGATACAATACAGGGAAATAAGACCCGGGCTGTTGCAGCCAACTTAGTATCTGCCGGTATAAAAATCCATCTGAAACCTGTGCCACCGGAGTGACAGGCTCCATAAAAAAAGGCATTTTGAGCAGGATGCCCAGGAATAACAGTACAAAAAGATTGAGCGGATTGTTACCGGAAAAAAATCGGATCACAGCATTGGTTGTTAAACGCAAACCTTGCTAAAGAAAATCAATTCTCCAAAAATAATTCCTGCATCAGAAATCAATGCGTGCAAAACTGAAGGAATTGCGGTACACAGCCGGTGCCAGCATTTCCCTTGCGCCTACCTGTTTACCCAAACGGATCATGAATTCATAACCTTTATCAAGACTTTTAAGCGGCGGCTCTTTGTTCACTTTACCATCAGGTGAAAGTGATTGTGCATTGAGCATGGGTTGACGCCGGCTCCATTCATTGTACAGGAACAGAAGTTCGGCACCGGAGTTCATGATCTGGTAAGAAAGCATGTTATCCGTATTATCATCATACTGTGATTTGGTAATAACATTGCTCCATTGAACATTAGCTTCTTTATCCAGCGACAGCACAATAACATTTTCAGCAAAGTAGCGGATCTGCTGGTTGGGTCCCCATGAGTTCATACCCCATGGTCTGCCCCAGCCCCATGTATTCCATCCGCCTCCCCAACCCCAGTTGTTCCAGGGATTCCAGCCCCAATAGTTATTCCAGGGATTGCTCCACATCCATGGATTATCCCAGCGGTTTAAATTATTATTGCGGTTATTGGTGTAAGAACTTTCACCTGTAATTAAAATACCGCCATCTTTCTTTACAATAAAATGTTTGAGATAATAATCATTAAACGCAAGCTTTAAGGAAGCATCACCTTTAGCCATGGAACGGAAATCATCGCTGAATTCAATAATTCGTTCAATATCGGGCCCTTCGAGGTTTTTGTTGATGATGGACACAAACAGTCCTTCAATATTTCCTCTTTTAGATTTAGAGCTAAGCGATGAAAGAATATAACGACCATTACTGTTATCTACTTTTATCCGGAGCTCATCAAGAAACACATCTTTCAGTGTAAGCGGAAACACTTTCACCGTATCAGCATACGCTTGAAGTACGGCCAGTTTTGCCTGGCTGATGTATTCCCGCTGGCCCGGTCTTGTTACATGGCTGAAGAGAAAATTGCCTTCATTATCCAGGTAAAAATCAGCAATGGATTCTTTATTGTTCTCGAGGCTATACGTAAAGGAAGTACGGCGGATGGGAATTAAGGTGTTGCTCAGCAATAAGGTCTGCACCTGGAAATCATCCCGCACTTTTATTTTCATTTTAAAGGCCATCAGCTTCTTTTTATCATCGCTGCTGATGATGGAATACACTTTATTATCGCTGAAGCTTCCGATACGGGTGGTATCCAGTTCCAGCGGCTCTCCTATTTTTTTGCCGGCACCATCAATACGCACACCCATCAGGTAAACCACATTTCGTTTTTCGTACTGGTAAAACAGAAGTGTGTTTTCAGGATTGCTGAAAAGATCAACACTGATAACACGGTCCGGAATAAAATCAAGATCAATTTTATCTTTCATCTTCATCTCCGCATCATACACACAGATATAGTGACGGGTGCGGATATTTTTGTAGATGAGATATTGATTGTTGTATTTCCCCAGGATTTCAAACTTCATCTGGCGCATATCATCACGATCCGGCTCTGAATAAAAGATGCGTTGTGCTGTTATGTCCAACCCAAGTGTACATAAAATAAACAACAGGAATAAACCTTTCGCTTTCATAATCTGTAATTATTCTGTTTAAAGTTAACGAGGAAGCAAGAAATATGTTTGAAAGATGCGGTTAAAATTTAATTTACATACACAATAGCAAGAATCATGTCAAAAATCTGTATTACGGGTGGCACAGGATTGATCGGAAGGAGATTAACAAGTTTATTGTCAGCACAGGGTCATGAAGTACTTATTTTAAGCCGCAGTGCCAAAGCCGGAGCAGCTGGCATTTCCTATGCAACATGGAATCCGGAGCGGGGCACTATTGATGGAGCAGCAGTGAGGGATTGTGATGCCATCATTCACCTTGCAGGTGCCGGTGTGGCTGAAAAACGCTGGACAAAAAAACGCAAAGCTGAAATTCTGAACAGCAGAACACACAGCAGCGCTTTATTGGTGCAGGCGCTGAAAGAAGATAAAGGAAATGTAAAAGCGGTGATCAGTTCTTCGGCTATTGGTTGGTATGGAGCTGACCGGGAAAGCGGAACACCTTTTACAGAAACCGATCCGCCCCATAGTGATTTTTTAGGACAAACCTGTTTGCAATGGGAGCAAAGTATTGAGCCTGTTGAACAATCGGGTATCCGTTTGGTAAAACTGCGGACAGGTATTGTTTTAAGCAATGAAGGTGGTGCTTTAAAAGAGTTTAAAAAGCCCTTACAGTTTGGCCTGGCAAGTGTACTGGGCAGTGGTAAACAAATCATCAGCTGGATTCACATCGATGATCTGTGCCGTATGTTTCTGCATGCGCTGCAGAATGAAAAATTGCATGGCAGTTATAACGCTGCTGCACCCAAACCGGTAAGCAACAAAGAGCTCACGTTGAAACTGGCCAAAAAAATGCGGGGCAATGCGTTTATTACAGCACCGGTTCCTTCGTTTGTGTTGAAGTTGATACTGGGCGAAATGAGTATTGAAGTTTTAAAAAGCACTACGGTAAGTGCTGAAAAGATACAGCAATCGGGATTTCAGTTTTTGTATCCTTCGATTGATGCAGCACTCAATGAATTAATTACATCTTGATTTCTTTACCATCAGCATCTTTCATCACCGGCTTTTTTTGTTTGGGAATGATGAGCTGCGGACTCAGCTCCGGCAATTTCTCTTTTGTTTCTTTATTATCAAAGAAATTAGAACTTACAAAATACCATTTCTTCCCATCTCGGGAAAGACCGATGAGTGTGCTTTCAGTTTCAATGCTTCCCATCATGGCTTCTACAGCCAATGTTTGCGGAATGGTACATTGCATTACGCCTTTATAAGTTACTACGGCTGATGGATTCCCAATAACGATGGATTTTACTTTGATGTTGAATTGCTTCCGGTATTTATCTGCACTGTCGGCTGCTGCTTTTATACGTTGTTTGTTTTGCGGATCACTCACCAGTTCCGGCCAACTGAAAGATGCATAGGTTTCCAGGTCCATAGCAGCTAATGCTTTGGCCATTTTCAACGCCTCTGTTTTAATAACGGTTTGTTGATTTTGAGCAGTTGCAGTTCCCGCAACAATCCATGATAAAATGAGAAGAAAATATTTCATACTTGAAAAATTATAAGTCACGTTTTTTGTACACCCAGAAAGCCAAGCCCCAGAAGAGAAGCAGGTATACGAAAGTAATGAGCGCCTGCTGATTTAAAAGACCAAGGGTCTTAGCATATTCATCAGGGTCAAGTTTTCCAAGAAAAGCAGGAATGGGTGTTAAACGGTCTGATGATTCGGTGGGCAAAAAGCGGCCTGCATCTTTTGCATATTTAATCATAAGACCGCTTACAATATTTTCAAGCACAATTTTATAAAAAACAAAAACGCCCAAAGCTATAAAGGCACGCCTGATGATCAATCCTAATAAAAAAGCAAAAGACAACTGTGTAAATACCTGCAAGGCAAACAAGGCTGCGTAATTCATCATCTTCCAGCTTTCAGCATTGGTTTCAGGAGTGGTAATAAGACCAATGGTGATTGTTACGGCAAGATATAAGCCCACAACCAGGGCCGTAATAATAACTACATTAAAAAATTTAGCAATTAAAAATTCATTCCGGCTCCATCCGTCAATTACATTTTGCCGGTTGGTTTTGTAGGTGTACTCATTAGTAATAAGCATAATCACCAATATGGCAGGAATAAAAACAAAAAGCGAAGAAGTGAAGGCTACTGTACGAAATACTTCAGGAAGCTCAAAAGGATTACCGATGAGCATCTTGAGCATTTGAGCTGCACGCTTTGCATTCTGCGTCTGATCCCTGTAAATAAAATAAAACAAGCCATTGATACCGGGATAAGAAAGCAATGTAACCCCCATGATCCACCAGAAACCGGGATAGTTTTTTATTTTAAGCCATTCCGTACGTAATAAGTTGAGCATATGATAAAAATGAAGAATGATTGATTGAAGGATTAAATCAGTTATTAGTAAGCTCAAAGAATTTTTCTTCCAGCCGTTTGCGTTTGATCATCAAATGACTGAGTGTAATTCCTTTCCCGAAACAATAACTATTGATTTCATCAGGTTTTGCTGTTCCTTTTGGTAAATAGAGCTGCACAAACTGTTCTGATGAAGTAACCGTATGCACTCCATTATAATCTTTAACAGCCTCTTTCAACTGTTGAATATCGGCAGCACTCAATTCCACCACATCTTCATCCACCAAAACATCATGTACACTGCCGGAAGTAATCAAGGTTCCAGTTTTAAGAATGGCTACATGCGTACATACTTTCTCCACTTCATCCAGCAGGTGGCTGGCCATGATAATCGTATGTCCTTTCTTACTGAGTTCAATGATCAACTCTCTTATCTCCATGATACCAACAGGATCCAGTCCGTTTGTTGGTTCATCCAGCACCAGGATTTTCGGATCGCCCAGTAATGCTGCAGCAATTGCCAGGCGTTGTTTCATACCTAAACTATAAGTACTGAAACGGCTGTTACGACGTTCATACAATTTCACTTTCTGCAAAACAGCATCAATACCCGCTGCATCACCACGACTGCTGATACTGTTGGTGATTTTTAAATTATTAACTGCAGACAGATAGTGATAGAAATTAGGCGTTTCCAGCAGGGAGCCGATATGCTTCCTTAAGTCCGGTGAGGCCGGTTTGCCAAACCAGGAATAAGTACCACTGTCTGCATTCAATACATCAAGGATAATACTCAGCAAGGTTGTTTTGCCGCTACCGTTGGGACCAAGGATACCGAATACAGCTCCTTCCGGCACTTCAAAGGAAACGCCTTTCAATGCCTGGATACGTCCGTAGGATTTTTTTAAATCTGATATGGTTAAGATGCTCATATAACTGGTTTAAAAAACCTCACAGACTTTTCAGCAAGTACTGATAAACTCTGTGAGGTTGATAGACATTTTCAAAATGAAGATATTAATAATTGCCGATAAACGCACTAATCTTCATTAATGGTATAGAAAGGATGATAAATACTTGTAAAATCTCCAAGAACGGCAAAGCCAGTTTTATCAAACTGCAACTTGTGCAATCTTAAATCTGCAATATCACTTGCCAATACTTTGCGGTGATGCGGATTAAGTGTACCTCCTGTTTCTCCCGGAGCTTTTGATGCATCATATTGAAAATGCGGGTCGCAAATAGTGCCCCTGGGATACATAATACCTGGCATATCCACCCCACGAATATCCTGTTCTTCCGGATGCTCCAGTCCGAGTGTATGACCATACTCGTGTGCAGCAGTGGTAGAAGTTTGCAGCAGGTTATCCAACTTAAAATAACCTGTGTTACTTCCCACACCATCAACAAAAGAAATATGTGTGGGTGATGTGGCTTCAATGCGGAAGTAATTGTTTTCTGGATTGGTATTGTACCACACTTCTTCCGGGTCTATATTCTGATTGCAATAACCTTCTATTTGAAATTGAATATCCCATTTTTTGTTTTGGAGATGAAGGATTGCATTGGGCTCATTCCAATGCTGTTGAATATCAAATGCAATTTGCTGTGCCAATGCATTTGTTGCTTCATTGCCGTAAAAGAAAAATACAGAACGGATGAGAAGGATTTGCTGTTGATGAAGAAGTTGAACGGTGCCCATAGTTTTATTATATCCTCAAAGAAAAACTGAAGATTTGTTTATATTTAGAAAAACAAACTTATGAAGAGTTTTATTTTTTTCTTACTCCTATTTATTGCGTTCCTGTCTGCGTGCAAGTCAAGTCCAAAATCGCCTGAAATTGTAAAGAAAGACAGCATATTAAAGACAGTAAGTTATATTGATTTGAATACAACTACAAAATTAACAGGAGCGCTGCATGTTCCGCTTGGTACAATAGTAAAACTAAAATGCGAGATTATTGATGGCGATAAAACTGAAATTAAGCAAAACATGGGTTTATGGCTGATGAAAATTCTGGAAATAGATGGCGCAAAGGCAGATGATAATATCATTTTGAATTTTACTCATTTAACTGAAGACTTTACTCATAATAAAAGTGACGAAGAAAAAAATTCACTGATTAAGGAAAATAAAATTTTAGAACTGATAGCATACGAAACGGGAGAATTTACCGGACTTCCTGAAAACTATATGAACTATACAGAAACCAGAGCCACTACAAACTTTTATTTCAAGACTTCATTAGTTGTAATTACAACAGGCTTTAAATAAGTTACTTCCAATAATCATATTGCATGTATCGTGCTGTTTCATCTGCCGTTTCTTTGCCCAGCAGTTTACTCACCACATACAGACTCATATCAATGCCTGCTGAAACACCTTCTGAAGTCATAATGTTTCCATTATCAACTAAACGGGTTTTTTCTTTTACTGAAATTGTTTCAGAAATCTTTTTGAGTGCATCAATAGCCAGAAAATGGGTAGTAGCTTCTTTTCCTTCCAGCAACCCTGCTTTGGCTAAGATGAGCGAGCCTGTACAAACACTTAAAGTAAGTTTAGCCTGCGCACTTTGTTCCTGAATCCATTTCAGCACGATGGGATTGTTCATTTCTCTCCGGCTGCCGAACGGTGTTCCATCTGCATGAAAACCTCCACCGCCTGGAATAACAATGATCTCAGCTTTAGGCGCTTTCTCTAATGTATAGGTAGGTTTAATGGTGAGATGATTCCTTGCATTGATGGTATCAAACTGTGCGACTGTAAACACCTCAAAAGGCGGAACATTCATCGTTCGCAATCCTGCAACAGAAAACACTTCAAACGGCCCGGCAAAGTCTAATACTTCTACTTCGTTGAAAATAAAAATGGCGACACGGTAAGTCATAATTAAAAAAAGTGTTGGCTAAGTTAACCAACACTTTTGATTGCAAATAAAATCAATTGTTATGATTAATTTCTAACAGGCTTACCACCCTTCAACAAACTCTGTATCCGCTCCAATGTTTTCTTTTCACCACACAAACTCAGGAATGCTTCACGCTCCAGATCTAATAAGTATTGCTCTGAAACCAAAGTAGGCTCACTCAAATCACCACCGCACATCACATACGCCAGTTTTTTAGCAACCGTTGCGTCATGTGGAGTTGCATAACCTGCTGTTTGCATACCGTTGATACCGGCGAGCAGTGCACCGAGTGCAGAACGACCCAGCACTTTAATATCTGTACGTTGCACAGGTGTTACATAACCGCTGTCAAACAATTCAATCACACTTCGTTTTGCTTCGGAAATGCGGCGGCTTTGATTCATCACCACTTCATCCAACCCTTTACGGAACACACCAATCTGAAAACCTTCCTGTGCTGATGTAGCTACTTTCGCCGTTGCAATATTTAAAAAACGATTTTTTAGTGTAATGGTTTCGGGCTCATCTTCATGCATTTCATCTGCAGCACGCAATACAAATTCTTTGGTACCACCACCACCCGGAATTAAACCAACACCCAGTTCCACCAAGCCGATATAGGTTTCAGCAGCAGGCATACATTTATCAGCATGCAAGTTGATTTCACAACCACCGCCCAACGTTAAACCATGCGGGGCAACAACTACAGGAACTGATGAATACCGCAAACGCATCGTTGAATTCTGGAACATACGAATAGCCATATCCAGTTCATCATACTCCTGCTCAATAGCGAACATGAAAATCATGCCCACATTTGCACCTGCGCTGAACTGTGCCCCATCATTAGCTACGACAAGACCTTTATACTTTTCTTCAGCCAAAGCAACAGATTTATTTAATCCTTCCAGTACTTCTGCGCCAATGCTGTTCATCTTGGTGTACCATTCCAAACCAATTACATCATCACCCAGATGATAGGTTCTGCAGACAGCATTCTTCCAGATGGTTTGGTTTTCAAAGTTCTTCATCACAATGAAAGCGCTTTCATCACCCACTGTTGAAACATAAGTTCCCGTTGCAGGTGAGTAGCACAACCGCTTGCCATTTTCCACTTTGTAAAAAGAGGTATTGCCTTTGGCGAGCATTTCATCAATCCATGGAGCAACCGTATAACCTGCAGCCTTTAATGCTTCGGTTTGTTTGGCCACACCCAGCACATCCCATGTTTCAAATGCACCGATTTCCCAGCCGAAGCCTGCCATCATTGCATCATCTACACGGTACAACTCATCACTGATTTCAGGAATGCGGTGAGAGATGTAAGAGAACAATGCATAATGAAATGTTTTGTAAAACTCTGCCGCTTTATCACTGCCGCCGCAAAGCATTTTGATGCGTGTTTTTAAATCATCAATGGGCTTGGCTGCATCTACACTTGCAAACTTTGGTTTTACACGAGCGCCATACTCCATTGTTTGCAGGTTCAAGGTTAGAATTTCCTTTTCTCCACCTGCACCTTTTGTCTTCTTAAAGAATCCCTGTCCTGTTTTATCGCCCAGCCAGTTGTTATCAATCATCTTTTGCAACCAGGCGGGAATGGTGAAGAGATGTTTAGCTTCATCATCGGGACAATTATCTGCCACACCTTTTGCTACTTTCACCAATGTATCTAAACCAACAACATCACCTGTACGGAATGTTGCAGATTTTGGACGACCGATGATGGGACCTGTTAATGCATCTACTTCATCCACGGTCAACTTCATTTTCTCCATGGTGTTCATAATAGCCATCATACCAAATACACCGATACGATTGGCAATGAATGCAGGTGTGTCTTTACACAACACCGTGGTCTTGCCCAAAATCAAATCACCATAGTTCATCAGGAAATCAACGATTGCAGGATCCGTATATTTTGTGGGAATAATTTCCAGCAAACGCAAGTACCGTGGCGGATTAAAAAAGTGTGTACCGCAGAAATGTTTTTTAAAATCATCACTTCTGCCTTCTGCCATCATATTAATGGGAATGCCTGAAGTATTAGAAGTGATGAGTGTGCCGGGCTTTCTATATTTTTCAACCTGTTCAAAAATCTGTTGTTTGATATCCAGGCGTTCTACAACTACTTCAATCACCCAATCACAGTTGGCAATGTCTTTCATATTATCAGTGAAATTGCCTGTTGTGATTTTCTTCGTCACATCTTTAGTGTACACAGGTGATGGATTGCTTTTGATGGCTGCAGCCAACGCATCATTCACCAGTTTATTCCGCTCCGCAGGTTTGATGCTTTCTTCCATTCCTTTCGGAACCATATCCATCAAAATGGTTTGAACACCCACACCTGCAAAATGACAGGCAATTCTGGAACCCATAACACCACTACCAAGGACAGCAACTTTTTTAATTACTCTTTTCATATAGCTTGTATTTATACCCCTTTGGGGATGGAGGAAAATTAGTTAGTTATGCAACTATTTTAAATCGAAGATAGGATAAAATTGATTTTTGAAACACCTCCAACAGAAAAACCTTCTTGTTAAGAAAAACTTAAGGCCATGATACAATTAAACCCCGGGGCAATGCCGGGGTCTATGAAGTATATAATCCTTAACCTTAAAAATTACAGTTATGAAAACAATTACTTTCAACAAAACAGCACAAATGCTATTTTCTATCGGAGTTGCACTTGCCTTTCACGCAATCGTATGGGTAATTAATATCATCGTTTACAACTCCTGAGTTATGAAAATTAAAAGCAGATTAATTCACCGGGGCCCCGGGATTAATAATGCTGTCAGGATTTACAAAATGCAACTTGCCATCTTTGTTTTCGGCCATTAAAATCATACCGTTGCTTTCAATACCACGCATTTTACGTGGCGCCAGATTGGCAACTACTACCACCTGTTTTCCAATGATATCTTCAGGTTTGAAATGAAGTGCTATGCCGCTTACAATAGTTCTGGTTTCAAAACCAAGGTCAACAGATAGTTTCAACAGCTTATCTGCTTTCTCAACTTTCTCCGCAGTAACTATAGTACCAACACGCAAATCAATCTTTGCAAAATCATCAAATACAATTTCAGATTTCAGAGCAGCGGTTTCAGATTTTGGTGCTTCCACTTTTTGTTCCTCCTTTTTTACAAGCCCTGCTTTTAATTTCTCAACCTGGAATTTAATTTCATCATCTTCAATTTTTCTGAAGAGCAATTCAGGTGCACGTAAGGCATAACCCACACTCAGCAATTTTAATTTGCCTGCATTTTCCCAATCCAGCATCTTCTCCACCACTTTCATCATGTGCAGCATCTTCTTCGCTGTAAATGGAAGGAATGGGTTGATGAGGATGGCAAGATTGGCACTCAATTGCAAACAAAGATGTAAACAATTATCAATTTCCTTTTGAGCTTCGGTGGACTGTGGTCCGTCGTCTGTGGTCTTCTTCGCTTTTATCCACGGCTCCTTTTTCTGCATGTATTGATTTCCCTTTCGGCTCAGATCAATCACCTCAAACAATGCTTCACGAAATTTAAAATCCTCTAAAAGATTTTCAATTTTCGATTTTGCATTTCCGATTTCTTTCATCAACTCTTTATCCGTATCATCCAGCAGCTCTTCATGCAGCTTCGGCACTTTACCGCCGCAGAGCTTATGCATGAGCACCCATGTACGATTAATGAAGTTTCCAAAGATGCTCACCAGTTCACTGTTCACTGCATCCTGGAAACCCTTCCACATGAATTCACTGTCTTTTGTTTCAGGTGCAATTTGTGTGAGATAATAGCGAAGCATATCCACACACTGTTCGCCCCCGTTTTCTTTCTTCACAAAATCATTTATATAATCACGCATGTCCAGCTTCCAGTTACGGCTCGTACTCATTTTATCACCTTCCAGGTTCAAAAATTCATTAGAAGGAACGTTGCTTGGCAAAATATTACCATGCAATTTCAACATGATGGGAAAGATGATGGCATGAAAAACGATATTATCCTTGCCAATAAAATGCACCAGCTTGGTATCAGCATCATACCAATAAGGTTTCCAGTCTTTATCATTATCAATAGCCCATTGTTTGGTAGCGCTGATGTAACCGATAGGCGCATCAAACCACACATACAGCATTTTCCCATCAGCACCTGCTACAGGCACTTTAATACCCCAATCCAGATCTCTTGTAACAGCACGTGATTGCAAACCTCCTTCAATCCAGCTCTTACATTGGCCCACCACGTTGGCACGCCAGTCATCTTTATGCTCTTTCAAAATCCACTCCCGCAAAAACGCTTCATGTTTGCCCAATGGTAAATACCAATGCGACGTTTTTTTCTTAACAGGCGCACTGCCGCTTAACGTACTCACCGGATTAATCAATTCGTCAGGGCTTAAAGTCCTTCCGCAATTTTCACATTGGTCACCAAAAGCACGGTCGCTGCCGCAATTGGGACAGGTACCTTTTATATAACGATCAGCCAGAAACGATTTTGCCTCTTCGTCATAATACTGTTCCGTTTCTTTCACTTCCAGTTCACCACGGTCATTTAAGTAGGTAAAAAACTCCTGCGCCGTTTCATGATGAATGGGTTCACTTGTGCGGTGGTAAATATCAAAGCTCATACCCAGGTCTTCAAAATCCTGTTTCATTGCTTCATGATACTTATCAATAATGGCACGAGGTGTGGTGCCTTCTTTTGCTGCCTGTATAGGAATAGCGGTGCCATGTTCATCACTGCCACACACAAACACTACATCACGTTTTTGTGCACGCAGGTAACGTGTATAAATATCTGCTGGAATATAGGCACCTGCCAGATGCCCCACATGTTTTAAACCATTGGCATAAGGCAATGCACTTGTAATTAAATATCGTTTCGGTTGAGTCATTGTATTGTTGTGTAACGGGCTTTTGATCTACTATGAAACTTCAGTTGCGTCGCACACTGCATCTTCAGGTAATTCTATGGAGCAAATGCGTTCACAAAAGAATCCGCAAAATTAACCGAAACGGACCCATCGCCCAAACCCAATAAAAAACCCTCCTGCCGGAGGGTTTAGAAGTAACATAGCTTTTATTTCTTTTTCTTTTGTTGAAACATCCACTTCAGATAATCAGGTTCAGCAAATGCATTATCCCAGCTGTTATGATTCACACCCGGGTATTCAGAATATTTTACACGCATTTTAAGTTGTTGCAGCCGTTGCACCATTTGTTGCGAACGCTTTACATCCACCACAGCATCGGCTGCGCCATGAAATACCCAAAATGGCACTTTTTTAACCCGTGCATCGTAGAGGTTTGTATTGCCGCCTCCGCATATAGGCATTGCTGCAGCATAGAGTTTAGGAAAACGGTACACTGATTCAAATGTACCCATACCACCCATTGATAAACCGGTTATATAAACACGCTTCGCATCAACAACACCATCACTAATCATTTGCTGCACCAGTGCATTAGCAGCAGCCAGTGGCCAGTTTGCAGGTGCTGCATAATCAAATTCAAATTGATAGGGTTGTTTGGAACGATCCATTTTAACAGCCGCCCAAAACTCATTCTCCGGACATTGAGGAAAAAGTACAATAGCAGGAAAATTTTTCCGGTTGGCAGCATCAAGAAAAAGTTTGGCCCCATGTGTTAACTGCTTTTCATTATCACTGCCTCTTTCCCCTGCACCATGTAAAAACAACACGCAGGGATATTTTTGAGCAGGGTTATAATTTTCAGGGTAGAGAACCCGATAACGAAGTACAGAACTGCCGTAAGCAAATTCTTTTTTCTATACAGTGATAAATCCTGTGCAAGAATGAAACCCGGAATGAATACCCATAAAAAAAGTAAATAGTAACGCATGGTTCTTGTTTTTTCAAATTTAATTTTTTCAGGCATTTATCAGAATCTGCAATTAAAAACTTTTTTAAAACTCATCACCACTATCAAAGTGCAGAACGGATGCGGCTCAGTGTTTCCAATGTAACGCCCAAAAACGAAGCGATATAAGAAAGCGGCACCCGTTTGATGATATCGGGATTTTGCTGTAATAATTTTTCATACCGCTGCTGTGCTGTTTCAAACTGAATGGCATCCATACGTTTCTGAGAAAGAATCAATGAGCGGGTGAGCATTTTCCGGAATAAGGTTTCAATGTCATGATGCTGTGCAGCCAGTTGCATTAAATCATTATGGTGAATACCATAAACAAGCGAAGGCTCCAATGTGTGAATGATGAGATGGCTGGGCGTACGTTGAAAAAAACTGGTGATGGAAAAGAAAAACTGTTCATCCAGCGCAATCCATTCAGTGATTTCCTTACCGTTTTTGTAATAATAAATGCGTGCAATTCCTTTTTCAACAAAATAAAGATAATCGCTCACTTCTTTTTCACGCAACAGTAAAAAATCTTTGGGCAGTTCCCACTCTTTCCATGCCGTAAGAAATACGGCTTCACTTTGCGGTGAAATGGTGGCCATTTGCCGGATTGCATTTACAAGTGAAGAATGATTCATAGCTAATAAACTGTAATTTACACCGCAGAACATTGGCAGCAGAACCTTTCGTAATTTTTCTGCCAAATCATCGTCACTGAACAGCGTACTATGAACCGTAAAGATTTTTTATCATCTGTAAGCATGGCCGGCCTGGCACTTCCACTGGGTCATCCCGGTATGGAAGAACCGGAAACAGCACCCATGCTTCCACCCTATTTAAAACCCGGCGACACCATTGCCATTACTTCACCGGCAGGTTATTCCAGTTTCAAAGAAATTGAGCCGTCCGTTCAACAAATCAAAAGCTGGGGGTTTGATGTAAAAATTGGTGCAACCATCGGCAAACGCCACTTTACATTTGGCGGCACAGATGAAGAACGGCTGAATGATTTTCAACAGCTGCTGGACGACAGATCCGTAAAAGCGATTCTTTGTGCAAGGGGCGGTTATGGTTTTGTACGGATTATTGATCAACTCAATTTTACCAGATTCAAACTGCATCCTAAATGGCTAATCGGTTTTAGTGATATCACTGTACTCCATTCACACCTCAACCGAAACTTAGGCATTGCATCCATTCATTCCAAAATGTGCAATAGTTTCCCTGAAGACTGGAGCAAAGCCGAACCCATACAGGTTGAAACCATTCTCTCCATCCGTGATGCGTTACAAGGTGTAAAAATGAAGTACACTGCACCATTCAATACATCCAACCATAACGGAACTGCTGAAGGAATATTGGCAGGAGGTAATTTAAAAACGATCGAATCATTGGCCGGAAGCAAAAGCGATCTTCGTACTACCGGAAAAATTTTATTTGTGGAAGATACCGGCGAATACCTGTACAGCATTGATCGTATGTTCTGGAATTTAAAACGCAGCGGCAAACTGGATCACCTGGCAGGATTGATTGTGGGCGGATTTAAACTAAAAAAAGATGAGGGCGAGAATGATACAGTCTTTGGTAAAACCATTGAAGAAATTGTATTGGAGAAAGTAAAAGAGTTTAAATATCCCGTGTGTTTTGATTTTCCGGTGGGGCACCAGAAAAATAATTATGCGTTGAAGTGTGGGGTGAAACATAAATTGCAGATTAGTAATGAAAAAACATTACTTACTGAATTATAATTTTGTAAATTTGAGAAACGCAAGTTTATGATCGTTGAGAAGTTAGATAAAGATAAAGTAACGATTTCTTTTTCAAGAAAGATTGGAAGTACAGGAATCAAGCGGGTTAAAGAATACATTGAATTTCTTGAAAGAGCCAGTACGGTCAAATTGAAGAAAGTACCCCAATCAGCTATCAACAAATTGGCAGATGAAATTTCCGAAGCTGCTTGGAATAAATTTAAAAAGCAGCGTGGTTTATGACCACTATTGTAATTGATGCCAATATTATCATATCAGCCATTCTAAATCCTTTTGGCGCTATTCCAAAAATTATTATTGTAGGTACCCCAAAAACAGAATTTGTTATACCTGACTTTGCATTAAAAGAAGTCAATTTGCATAAGAAAAAAATCTGCAAATACAGCGGTATCAGCTCAACTGATTTTGATATGCTCTTATCAAGCATTTCAGCTCATTTGATTACTCTTTCCTCAGATGAAATAAGCTCCAAAACAATTAAAACTGCAGCACTGCTTACAAATGACATTGACTCAAAAGACATTCTTTATGTTGCACTAAGTATAGAATTGGGAGCTTTATTATGGACGGGTGATAAAAAACTTTACAATGGACTTAGAAAAAAGAGGTTTGCTTCTGTAATTTCAACCCAGGAAATAAAACACATCTTAAAAGGATTTTATTAATGAAGATTCCTCCCTACCTGCAAGCCGGCGATACGATTTCCATCACCTGTCCGGCAGGTTATATGCCTTTGGAAAAGGCAGAAACCTGTATTCACACATTACAGCAATGGGGTTATGAAGTGTTGGCGGGCAAAACACTCGGCAGCAAATCCAACAATTATTTCAGCGGAACAGATGAGGAACGGTTGAATGAATTTCAGGCCATGCTGGATGCACCGGAAGTAAAAGCCATCCTCTGCGGACGTGGCGGTTATGGTGTTGGCCGCATTATTGAACAATTAGATTTTACGCAATTCAGGAAAAATCCGAAATGGATCATTGGCTTTAGTGATATTACAGTATTACATGCACATATCAACCGTAATTACAAAATAGCAACACTGCATGCGCCGATGGCCGCCGCTTTTAATGATGGTGGTTACAAAAACAAATATGTAAAATCCCTCAAACAGGCGCTGGAAGGAACACCGGCTAAGTACCAATGCAAAACAAATACACTCAACAGAAACGGTATTGCAACGGGGGAATTAATTGGCGGCAATCTTGCGTTGCTGGCACATCTCACAGGCACTACCTCCGACATTCAGACCAAAAATAAAATTCTCTTTTTAGAAGATGTAGGAGAACAGCATTATAATGTAGACCGTATGATGATACAGTTAAAACGCAGCGGCAAATTTGAACAGCTTGCCGGGCTCATCATTGGTGGTTTTACAGATATGCAGGATACACAACGACCTTTTGGCAAAAAAGTATACCAGATTATTCATGAACATATTGCTGAATATAAATACCCTGTTTGCTTTGGTTTTCCGGTAAGTCATGATAAGGAAAACCTCGCTTTAAAATGTGGAGGCGTTTATTCACTTAACATAAACGCTCACAACGTACAGCTATACGAACCCTGATATTAGCACTGAATTTTATTGATTTGTGACGCCAGTCAATGCATAGTGTGACAATAATCACACCGTTTCTGTAGTTGAGTCATTTCCTGCCAGTTGATGCTGAACAACTTTTGTGAAGTCATTTTTCACAGCTTAAATAAAAGTTTATGAGCATCAAATTCATCATCCGTCCGCTTCTGGTAATCCTGATTTTCACTTTTCAATACCTCCAGGCGCAAACCTATTCAGCTACAACTTACAAGCTTTCCATAAAAGGAACTTCCACCATGCATGATTGGAGTTCTGCAGCAACCAATGTTACAGTACAGGGAGATTTTGTAATTAATAACGGCATCATAGAAAAAGTTACCGGAGGTAATGTAAATGTGGTAACCAAATCCATTAAAAGCGATAAAAACTCAGGTTTAATGGACAGCCGCACACATGAAACATTAAAGGCTGATAAAAATCCTAACATCACTTACGCCGTAACCAAAGTTACCGGTGTACCTGCCAGTGGTGGAGAAGCCAGTGTAACAGTAAGTGGTAATCTAAACATCGGCGGCACTTCAAAACCTACAGATCTCACTTTAAAAATGAAAGTATTACCCAACGGTGATATTGAAATTAAAGGCACTAAAAAAATCCTCATGAGTAACCATGGTATTAAACCTCCATCTTTTATGCTGGGTGCATTAAAGGTAGGCGATGAAGTTACCCTTGACATTTATGTAGTTCTTCACAAAAAATAAAACCAAACTATTTAAAAATTAAAACAAACGTATATGAAACGTCCATCATTTAAAACAGTACTTGCCGTCTTTATTCTAACTGCAATGGCAGCAACTGTTTCCGCACAGAAGATTCAATACTCCCGTTATTATGATAAAAGAGGTATCAATGTATTTGAACCTTCCAAAAAAGACACCGTAGCTTACGAAGGATTTAAAATAAGAATCGGTGGTTCTTTTACACAAGATTATCAATCCATTAAAAGTACCAACAAAGCCAACTATGTAGTTACCAGTCCTACCAATGCTACAAACAGAAACCTTTTAGTGGGCTTGGTTAAGAATGCAAACGGCAGCTATCAAAACAATGACAGTGTTACATCCCGCATGAATGGTTTTAACCTGGCCATGGCCAACCTGAACTTTGATATTCAGATTGATGATGGTATTCGTGTATTTCTTGAAAACTACATGAGTGCCCGTCACCACAATGAGTTCTGGGTAAAGGGTGGTTACATTCAGATAGATAAACTGCCTATGTTCGGCAACCCTGAATGGTTTACTAAGTACCTGCGTGTAAAAATCGGTCACTTCCAACCAAACTATGGTGATTTCCAATTCCGCCGCAGTGATGGTGGTAATACCATCTTCAACCCATTTGCTGAAAACCTGTTACTGGATGCCTTTACAACTGAAATTGGTGGTGAAGTGTATGTATTCCCAACAGCTGATGTTATGTTGATGGCCGGTATGACTTCCGGATTTATTAAC
The DNA here is from genome assembly GCF_045780045.1 of Lacibacter sp. MH-610. Taxonomy (NCBI): domain Bacteria; kingdom Pseudomonadati; phylum Bacteroidota; class Chitinophagia; order Chitinophagales; family Chitinophagaceae; genus Lacibacter; species Lacibacter sp. MH-610. The sequence continues at coordinate 1,200,925 of NZ_CP116002.1, read as the reverse complement.
GGAAATATTCAACCCACAGCAGAATCAATAAATTCTAACGGCGTGGTAAGAACCAAACGTTCTCCATCTATTTTTGGTAAAGTGGCTTATGACAAGCAAATTCAAACTGATCTTCGTTTCCGTTTATCTGCATCTGTTTACAACAACTCTAACATTGTACGCAACACCTTGTTTGCCGGCGACCGTACAGGTTCACACTACTTTGCAGTAATGGACCCTGCACAAATTAACGGCACAGCAACTTCTATCACTGCCAACTTTACTTCAGGCCGTTTAGACCCAGGTGTTGCCAACAGGGTTACCGCTATCAACGTTAGTCCATTCCTTAAATACAAAGGACTGGAACTCCAGGGTGGCTATGATATGATTAAAGGTTCAGTATTTGCTGATGTAGCCAATGGAAAATGGAATAAGCGTGACTGGAACCAGGCCTATGGTGAACTGGTGTATCGTTTCCTTAAAAATGAACAACTGTACATTGGTGCACGTTATGTAACTGCAACCGGTGAACCCAGTGGTTTAAGATATGGTACTAATGACGGAAGCCTGAACGGACAACAAGCCAAAGTAAATGTAAACCGCTTTGCCTTTGCTGCCGGTTATTTCCCCACACGCAACATGTTGCTGAAAGTAGAAATGGTGAATCAAAAGTATAATGATTTTCCATGGGCTGACTACCGCTACAATGCCAAGTTCAATGGATTTATGGTTGAAGCAGTAATTGGTTTCTGATTTCATATACCTGTTTACTATACAAAGCCCTGTCATCCTTTGCACAGGGCTTTGTTTTAACAGAAATCTTTTTACATGAAATGGATCTGCATCATATTGATATTTTTTGCAAGCGGTGACACTGCTTTTAAAGTAGCGTACAAGATTGATGCAAAAAGCCGTTTGTACCTGAACGGTAAAACAAACATCAATAATTATGAATGTTACTGTAAAGATGATTTTCCGGTAGCAATCATCAGTGGTACACAACAGCAAAACGGACGTATTGATTTTTCCAATGCGGTACTGCAGGTAAAAACATCCTTACTCAGTTGCAAAAACAAACTTATGAACAGGGATATGCATAAAGCACTCAAAGCAGAGGAGCACCCTTACATCATTATTCAACTGCACGATGCCACACTTCTTAACACCAGTTCCTCTCTTCAATATAATACCTGGTACTCTTTTACTGCTAATGTTACACTAAGTATTGCCGGTGTGAGCAAAAAAAATCAATTACAGGTACAGGTAAACAAGCTAAGCAACCATCTCTTTCAACTCAAGGCCAGTAAAGATTTACTCATGAGCGACTTTCATGTAAAACCCCGTACTCCATTTAATATGATTAAGATTGAAGATAAAGTCACCATTAATTTTGATATGACGATTGTGGTGAATGAAGCGAATTAATGATTGAGCAAACTATCCAGTTTTTGCTGATACAACTCAAACGTACTTAAATCATTATGGCTCCCCTTTTCAATTGTAATAAATTCATCCCCGGTTTTTAACAAAGGTCTCAATTGCTCCGCATTACTGTAAGGTATAACGCCGTCTTCCGTACCATGAAAGATGGTAACAGGTATCTTCACAAACGGCAGATATTCATGTACTGAAAATTTATACTGCAGCATGGAAGCTGTGGGATATACCGGCAAAAAAGCAGAAGCCAATGAAGGCAAACTGTAATAAGGTGTTTCCAGGATCAACCGTTTGCCACCTGCATGACTGGCGAGTTCTGTTGCCACACCGGTGCCTAATGATTTGCCGTAAAAAATAATACTATCACTGCTGAATTGCTTCTCCGCCATTTTATATAACAACAGAGCATCGCTGTAAAACCGCTGCTCTGTAGGGTCGCCGGTTGATTTTCCGTACCCGGGGTAATCCATCATCCACACTTCATACCCATGCCGGGTAAAGGCGGGAACAAACTTTGCATAGTGATTGATATTTTCCCTGTTGCCATGAAAATAAAGTACCACACCACGGCTGTGCAGTGTGTCTTCCGGGTAAAATTCCACAATGCTCAATTGCTCCTCTTCGTTCAATCGTATTAAAAGATCCCGGTGCGGTTGTTTAAAATCAAACCTGTAATCCGGGGGAAGCTGTTTGGATTGAAACAGGAGTTTATCCTGGAAAGTCCAGAGCAAAATTCCGATGAGCGCATATAAAAAAAGCATCACCTTGGCGGCATTCCAGATTGCTTTGGTCACAGGTTTGCGGCGGCTCATATTTTTAAAATATCTCGGATAAAGTTGTGGTATTCAGGAAACGAAGGCAGATTGTTATGCCCGCCTCCTGCAATCCGTATCAAAGTTATGCGTCGTGGATTAATCTGCTGCAACCGCTCACTTTGCCGGAGCGGAATTAACCAATCTTTTGTACCATGTATGATGTAGGTATGACATTTCACATTTTCAATCCAGCGATCCGTTCTTAACTGGTAACGCAGCACCCACTTCATAGGCAGAAAAGGAAGGAAGCGTTCGGCTGCTTTTTTAAAACTGAAATAAGGTGCATCCAAAATTAAATAGCGTGGATGATTATCACTCGCCAGCTTGGTAGCGAAACCACTGCCCATGCTTCTTCCATAAACAATGATGTGATCTTCGGGGAACTTTACCAGCATTTCATCGTATACAAACTGCATATCATTGAGCATGGCTTTTTCACTACGTTTACCGATGCTTTTACCAAAGCCACGATAATCAACCAACAGCACATCATAACCAAACCGGTAAAAATCTTTGGCATATTTACCCCAACCTTTAATACTCCGGGTATTGCCATGAAAATAAATAATCAACCCATGAGGTTTCTTTACATAAAAATGAATACCGCTGATTTTTACGCCCTGCTCTGGCTCAAAACTCACTTCCTTAAACGGCGCATCATATTTAAATTCAAAATCCTGTTTGAGTTTTTCAGGTTTGAATATAAACCGCTCCTGCACCAGGTAAGCTATCAACATTACCAGCAGGTAAGCGAGGATGATATAGATGAGCGTGGGAGACAATAGAATGCCGTTTGCAGGTTTTGATTTGTTGTTTTTGGTTGATTATGGACGGGAGAATGATTAAATGTAAGAGAAAAATTGTAATGAAGAGGTATACTAATTCTAAGATGCCTTTACACAAGTTCTTATTTTAGATTTACCATTTAGTTGCTTTATTGAAAAACAAAGCCTTCAAGTGTGCGACGCAAGGGACGATGTTTTTTGCAGATTAGCTTGTAAACAAAAAATCCCGTCAGATGAAGCCATCAGGCGGGAATTTTCAAATTTTCTGATATTCAAATCTTCAAATTTTCTCATTCCTCATCCGGAGGGTAAATACGTTTTAACTTGAGGGAGCTGATTGGGGCTACAATTAACGGGAATTTCTCCACTGACACATTGCTCATATCCAGTCCAAAACCTTTTTCTTCGCTCAACGCTATTTTCTTGATGGCAAAATAAATACGCATCACCACTCTTTCCAGGAACGGCAATTCATTATCCTGGCTCAGGAATTTTTCCATCACCACAAACTGAAAATCGCCCACAACATTATTGCGTTGTAAACTTTCATAACGGCTGGTGATATTCACTTCTTTATTCGCCACCATATCTTCCACTACTTTGCGGAACATGAGGTTGATACGGGGCTGCATACGGAAACCTAAACGGAATTCCACCCGTATCACTTCATTAGGAATAATTGTATCTACTTCATATTCGCAGGTATAGGGATCATCCAGTGTATCCACATGCACAAACCAGTAAATATCAGCCCGCTTGGGTTTACGGTTTAAAATAGAGTAAATAATTTTATGCTCAATCTCCCTTGGATTATTAGCGCTGGTGAGGTACACAAGATGGGTGGCATGTTTGGTTACCGTCATATCATTACTTAATTCCTGCAGGAGCGGCAGGTAATGATCCAGCCGTACAAACTCCACGTAACGGTTTTTGATTTTACGGCTGCGGTACCAGATGTACATAACAAGAAACATAAGGAAGCCAATGATAAGTGTAATGTATCCACCGTGTAAAAACTTATCAAGCAGGGCTATCATGTAACCGCTTTCAATTACAAAATAAACAATGAGGAACAGCCATATAATAACAGAATTTACCCTGTGCAATACAAGGTAATTGGCAAACAGTACCGTTGTCATGAGCATGGTTACAATAATGGCCAGTCCATAAGCTGCCTCCATGCGGGATGATTCTTTAAAATAAAGAACTACAAAAATGCAGCCCATAAACATAAAAAGGTTCATAAAGGGTATGAACAACTGACCACGCTCTTCACTGGGATAATTGATTTTTAACCGGGGCCATAGGTTGAGACGCATCGCTTCACTTATTAAAGTAAATGCCCCTGCAATCATAGCCTGGCTGGCAATAATTGTGGCACTGGTAGCAATGATCACACCGGCTATAACAAACCAATGCGGCATTAAATCATAAAATGCATGAATTCCTGTTTCAGCTTTAAAAGCAGCATCGATTGTTTTTCCTTTATAATGAGATAATAGTGATGCGCCCTGCCCAAAATAATTAATAAGCAAACATGCTTTTACATAGATCCAGGAAAAACGGATATTTCCACGTCCGCAATGACCCAGATCACTATACAACGCTTCGGCACCCGTAGTACATAGAAATACAGCACCCAACAACCAGAACCCTTGCGGATAAGTAGCTAAAAATTCAACTGCGTAATGAGGACTCAGCGCTTTAAAAATAGACAGGTCATCTGTAACGTGAAATAAACCCAAAACTGCCAGCATGGTAAACCAAACTAACATTACAGGTCCGAAGAACCTGCCGATGGAACCGGTACCAAATTGCTGCAGAAAGAAAAAAACAGTAAGAATGCTTAAAACTATAATAACTATAGTATCCACGTGCATCTCCCTGAACTGAGGTAAAACTTTCAACCCTTCAATAGCTGATGTAATAGAAATAGGCGGGGTGATAATACCATCAGCCAGCAGGGATGCTCCACCAATCATAGCAGGAATTACCAACCATTTTCGCCGGCGACGTACTAATGCATATAAAGAAAATGTACCACCTTCCCCCCTGTTATCGGCTTTTAAAACAAGCCATACATACTTTAATGTGGTTTGAAGAGTGAGTGTCCAGATAATACAGGAAAGCGATCCGATGATAAGCAATTCTGACACTTCTCTGCCATTAATAATTGCATTAAAAACGTAGAGCGGTGACGTACCGATATCACCATAAATGATTCCAAGTGCTATTAATAACCCCGCACCTGTTACTTTTTCTGTGTACTTTCCCACAAATAGAGAATTATTGATGGATACGAACCAAATTTTAAATTGGTTGCTAATTACCCTGTAAAGGTAGGGGTTGGAGTGAAATGGAAAAAAAGTCTTTAGCAAGTAGTTGTTAGTCGTAAACCAGCTTACACCTGTTTATCGCATTCACCTGCTTTTAAAGTCAAACAGTTTTTCGCATTAAAAACTGTCAACTATCGGCTGCAACAATCCACTTACTTCTCACACCACAACAAACTACCATCACCATAACTCAGAAACCTGAACTCATGAGCCAATGCATAATCGTACACTTTACGCCAGCTATCACCAATAAATGCAGCTACCAGTAAAAGCAACGTAGAGTTCGGTTGATGAAAATTAGTAATCAAAGCATCAGCAATACGGAGTTTGTACCCGGGTGCTACCAGAAGCTGCGTATGGCAAACCAGTTGCTCCAGCTGGCGGTCGTTCATCCATCCGATGAGGGCCTGGAGGGATTGTTCAGTTGAAATATTTTTGGCAGGTAGTTCATACGCATCCCATTGTTTTACTTCCAGTTCTTCAATACCTGCATCCGGATTCATCAATGCTTTTACACCCATCCAGTACAGTGTTTCCAAGGTACGCAGTGAAGTGGTACCAACAGGAATTACATCTTCCGGATGATAATTGAGAATATTTTCAATAGAGGATTTATTTACCTGTATCCATTCTTTATGCATTTCATGATCTTTCATCGTTTCACTCTTCACCGGTTTAAAAGTACCGGCGCCCACATGCAGGGTTACCTGCTCCATTAAAACACCCTGTTCCGAAAGTTCATTTAATAATTGTGGTGTAAAATGCAGTCCGGCTGTTGGCGCTGCCACGCTTCCTTCTGTTTTAGCATACACTGTTTGGTAGCGCTCATAATCTGCTTTCTCTGCATTGCGATGCAGATAAGGCGGCAGTGGAATAACACCGGCATAATGCAAGAGCTCACCAAAAGCAAAATCATCATGCCAGCTAAACTCAATTACAAAACAATCAGGCAAGCGTTCTTTGATTTGTGCAAAAAGATGAATGGTATTCCCTTCCGCTTCAATCTTTTTTTCCAGCACCTGTTCTTTCCATTTACTGGCGCCACCAATCATACAGTTCCATTGCACTTTGCCTTTACTTATCATCGCCTGTGTTAGTTCTGTATTGTAGGCCGGCTCCAGGCAAAAGATTTCAATTACGCCACCGGTGGGTTTTTGAAAAAAGATGCGGGCTTCAATAACTTTTGTATTGTTAAAGAGTAATAATGTTTTACGGGAAAATTGTTCTGCTATATTCCTGTAAGTTGTTTCGCTGATGTTCCCGTTTTTATAAATAAGCAGCTTGCTCAAATCCCTTTCTTCCAATGGGTACCTGGCAATGCGTTCGTCAGGCAGGTTGTACGTATAATCTTTTATTTCAATTGCTGATGGATGCTGCATGCTGCGAATTTCGTTCATTACATTCAATTTGCAGTATTACAACAAAGAAGCTGTAAAGGTTGTGTGAAAAAGAGAAGGAGTTGAGGAAGGAATTTATGGAACCGGCAAATGTACCATCGAGGGAGCGGTATTGTGTCACTCACTTCATCGTTCCTTTTTCCAATGATACATGTGGGCACCAACTAACTCAACGAACAACCCCACTCCAATTTATAAATACCGTCTTTGCCTTTTACACAGGTAAATAAAAAACTGGTGATAAAAGGCAGGTTCAACTGCTCATCCGTCATCAACATTTCTACAGTACCGCCTGCATAAATATCATTGGTAGAAGTTTCAACAGGTTGCCAGATGCCGGCAGGTTTAACGGTGCCATAACCCATATCAGCATGGGTACAGGCCAGTCGTTCGGCCAGGTTACAGATGAATTCGGGTTGGTGAAGTTGAGTGATGATGGTAAGTAAGGATTTCATGGCTGTTTGCGTTGTATTTATATATGAGAGATGCTTATTCTTACCTGAGGTTTGTTAGGGAATTGTTAGTGTTTACCTATAAAACCACGAAGGGTACCGGAAAGACAAATTCACAGTTTTAGTCTTCGTTGCCCTGTGTAAAAAACCCCTCTGAAAAATCAGAGGGGTAACACAACTAATAAACTCAACTACTCAGAAATAAAAAACAAAGGCATTTTCATCGGTTACATTTTTTAATCCGGTTTCTTACCATCTAAGAAAGTATTAATGGTATTGATCTCGGCTTTATTATTATCATCTGCCTGTACAGTATAATTGCTGTAAAAGTTCTCGGCAGGTGAAATGGTATTGTACAATTCCAGGTTCCTGCGCAGGTAAGCAGGCACATTTTCAAACTCACTGTTAGGATCTGCAGGATTGTTGATGTTAAAAGAAAGATTGCGCAACTTCTGTAAACGTTCGGCAGCTTTTTTGCGTTGCTCCTGGGCTTCATCATATACAGGAGGCTCTTCGTTTACCGGCAGTTGGAACTTTTGTTTGGTTGTCTCTTCCACCTGAGAAGCATTTTTCTCCACCAGTTGCATGTCAAAACTTTCCTCATCATCGTTTACAAACTGAATGGGGACATGCTTTTCTTTCTTTTCTTCAACATTCGGCAATTCCTGCTGAACCGGTTTTTGCTCTGCTGCATGGTCCTGCTGTGGTTCAGCATAAATCATAGAGGGCTTCTGTAAAAATCCTGTTGATGGTTTTTGATTTGTTGCAGCTACTTCCGTTTGTTTCATTACAGGAACGCCCATCGGAGTTGCTTCACGCATAATGATTTCTTCTTTCTTTTCCTCCGTTTTCGGCGCAACAACTTCAACCGGTTTTGTTTCAGCAACAGGTTGTTGAACAGGTTTAACAACCGGCTCCAGTACAAACTCAATACGAGCGGTTTCTACAACAGGTTGTGGTTTTATTTCTTCCTGCACTTTTACTTCTTCTGCAATTACAGGAGCAATGGGGTCTTTTACTTCTTCCTTGAACAAAACTGGTTGCACCATCTCTTTCTTTGGCTCCGGCTCACCTAAAACCATCACAATCTTTTCATCCTTCGGTTTTGCTTCTTCTTTTACCACCGGTTTTTTATCAAACGGATTTTTTTGTTCAAAGCCGGTTGCGATAAGCGTAATACCAATTTCATTTCCCAATGCAGGGTCATAACCCAAACCAAGAATCACATCCGTATCTTCTCCTGCCTGGCTCAGCAAATGATTTTGAATGATTTCTACTTCATCCATTGTAAACTCATGTTCACCTTCTGCACTGTTGATATTAATTAAAATCCACTTGGCACCACGTATATCATTATCATTTAATAATGGTGAATTCAATGCCTGCTCAATGGCCAGCTGTGCACGGTTTTCACCACCTGCACTTGCATTACCCAAAATAGCAACACCGCCATTCTTCATCACGGTACACACATCAGCAAAGTCCACATTGATTTGCCCTGTACTGTTAATTACATCCGTAATACATTTTGCAGCAGTGGCGAGTACATTATCCGCTTTTGAAAATGCTTCTTTCATTTTCAAATTACCAAACTGGTGACGCAGTTTATCATTGCTGATAACAAGCAGTGTGTCTACATATTCTTTCAGACGATTGATACCATCCTCCGCCTGTGCAATCCGCTTCTTTCCTTCATAACCAAACGGCGTGGTAACAATTCCAACAGTGAGTATGCCCAGGTCCTTACAAATTTTTGCAATGATGGGTGCCCCACCTGTACCTGTTCCACCGCCCATACCTGCAGTGATAAACGCCATCTTCGTATTAACTTCCAATATGCGTTTGATTTCTTCCAAACTTTCTTCTGTTGCCTGTCTGCCGATTTCAGGATTAGCACCTGCACCAAGCCCTTGTGTTAAGTGCGGACCTAACTGTACTTTGTTGGGCACAGCACTCAGTGCAATGGCCTGTGCATCTGTATTGCAAATGATAAAGTTTACACCATCTTTTATTTGCGAATGCATGTGATTTACTGCATTACTTCCACCACCACCCACACCAATTACTTTGATGATGGATGATTTTTCCTTTGGCAAATCAAAATGTATCATAATGTTCGTTTAAAGCAGCCCCCTTTAATTCCCCCAAGGGGGAAGACTGGTGACCTATTATTTAATCGGGTTGTAAGTTTTAAAAGAGCTTATTGGAATTTGTATTTTGAATTTTGATTCTTAGAACTTTTTATCCTCCTCTTCATGAAACAAATCAATCAATCCGTCTTTAATGCTGTCCATAAATCCTTTGAGACTTTTGCGCTTTTTGATTTGTATCTGATGGGTATCCGTCGGTTCATCATAAGTAGTTACCACTTCAGCAACAGGCTCTTCCACTACTACACCTTTTAATTTGTTCTGTGTATTTTCAAATACGTTGTAACCTTTTAAGATAAGACCGATACAAGTAGAGTACATCGGCTTCGCCAGTTCATCAATATGACCTGCAGCTAAATGCTCATTAGGATAACCGATGCGGGCATTCAAACCTGTAACATATTCTGTTAACTGAATGAGGTGTTTCAATTGCGAACCGCCACCTGTTAATACAATACCACCATTCAACAAGCGATTATCCAAACCCACTTGCTTTAAATGATAGGCTACAAAATCCATAATCTCACTCATGCGTGCCTGGATGATGTTAGCGAGATTCTTTACACTAATTTCTTTTGGCTGCATACCACGGATACCGGGAATGGTGATGAACGCATTTGTTTTTGCTTCATCAGCCAATGCACTTCCAAACTGCACTTTCATTTGCTCTGCCTGTGTGCGCAACACACCCAAACCCATCTTAATATCATTGGTAATGTTTTCACCACCAAAAGGAATCACAGCTGTGTGTTTTAAAATACCTTCATAAAACACAGCAAGATCAGTAGTACCACCACCAATATCTACAATGGCAACACCTGCTTCCAAATCATGCTCACACATTACAGCAGCAGCAGATGCAAGCGGCTGCAACACGAGGTCTTTTGTTTTTAAATTACTTTTTTCTACACTGCGGTTGATATTGCGAATGGCATTTTTATCACCTGTGATGATGTGAAAATTCGCTCCCACTTTTACACCACTGTAACCAATGGGATTGGGAATGTTTTGAAAATTATCAACGGTGAATTCCTGCGGAATTACATCAATAATCTGGTCGCCCGCAGGAATGTAGGTTTTGTACTGGTCGCTGATGAGCTGGTCAATTTCTTTTTGAGAAATTTCTTCGTCCGTTAATTGACGCACAATATCACCACGTGTTTGCAGTGATTTGATGTGATGACCTGCAATGCCCACATACACTTCATTAATTTCTAAATTGGGATTGCTGGCATAACAGTTTTGTAACGCCTGTTCAATGGCTTTAATGGTTTGGTCAATGTTGAGCACCATACCATGTTGTACACCGTTGGAATTCGCCCGACCAAAGCCAAGAATTTCCAATTTGCCGAATTCATTTTTACGGCCTGCAATGGCTGCAATTTTGGTAGTACCAATGTCCAAACCCACAATGATGGGATTGTTGTTTACGGTAGTGGTTCCGTTTGGCATTTCCGTTGTCATAGTTGTATTGAGTTTTAGTTGTGTGTTGAAAAATATTTGTTTATTGTTGTTGTTTATTTTTTTGTTGTCATCGTTGTTGCTGCTATCAGGCTTGTGTTGTGTCACTCACTTCATCGTTCAGTAATTCTATTCAACAACCCACCCCAGCTCATCATCTTCATTGTTTGAGTCTCTGCTGCCCCTCCCTGGAGGGGATAAACAGCTTACTCTTCATTTTTTTACTTTTAACTTCTTCCTTGTTTCTTGCCATTTGGTTCTTGGTTCTTTTCCTTTCATAGGGGTTGGTTCTCTTATGGTCACTGTTGGTTTTTCTTCTCCATCACCGCTTTGGGTTTGGGAGCATTCTGTTTCTTTACTTCATTCAATACATTTTCTTCCTCAGTTTTTGGTTTTGCTTTTACAGGGGTTGGATTCTGGTTCTTCACCGGCATTGTTGAAGGATTGGATTGGGTTTTCACAGGAACAGATGCTGGGTTTTGGGTCTTGGTTTTAGAGGTAAGCCCAACTATTGAATCTTTTTTAATGATAGCAAGCGATGTGTCTTTTGCGCTCTGCAAACTATCAATCACATTGCTGATGCGGATGCTGTCCTTTGTAGCAAGCGCAAAACTTTTGAACAAACTGGCACTATCTCTTCTCACAGCTACAAGCTGCTTATCATAACGCACATCCAGGTTACTGTAGTAATTCCAACCTGTTTTATTCATGATTTGCTTATAGAACAATAACAGGCGGTTAAACTTTGCTTCCACATTGGTACCATCTCCAAACTGAATGGTATGTTGTCCCAGTTTGGGAATCATTTCCATTTCATAATTATTGATGTTTACCTGCTCCACCTGCGCCATCCAGAAATCATGATTCAATAAATACAAACCCACTTCTTTTATTTGCTGTAACAACACACTGTCTTTACCAATGAGTGGTTTTGTAATCTGCGGAAAAGAAGTAAACACCGGCACACGTGCCACCTGGTCATTGGTTGTGGGTAATTGCTCACCTAAATCATCTACATAAAATGTTTCACCGCTCACAGCAAACACACGGGCCACAGGTTTACGCTCTGTAACATCTACATGCAGCACATCATTATTATCAAAGAACAATTCTGCATTACGAATCCATAAATTCTTTTCAAGAATGGATTCCAGTTGCTGCAGGTCAAAAGTTTTCAGCAGTTGACCTTTCAACTGTTCAGGCGCACCACCTGAAATAGTGTTGAGAATATTTTTTTCGCTGATGTATTGCACACCAACCACACTCTTTACATTCACTACTACATCAGTGCACACTTTTTCTGCCTGCTGACGGGTTGCTGCAATGAGCAACACTACAGCACCACTCGCCACCAGCGACCAGATAACCGTTGCAATAATCCGTTTTACTATTTTCTTATTGATTGCCACTTATTTTAAAATCAATTCTTTTAATTCATTCAACATTGCATCAATATCACCTGCACCTGCGGTAATGAAGACCACGCCGCCCTTGTAGGTGCTATCACCAACAAATTTCTGCAGGCTACTTTTTAATTGCTCCTTACTCATCACCTGCTTATCTTTCAACTTCATTCTGTTCAAAATCATTTCACTGCTTACTCCTTCAATTTGTAATTCTCTTGCTGGATAGATGGGCAAAAGAATTACTTCATCAGCCGTATCCAGCACTTCTGCAAACCCATCCGCTAAATCTCTTGTGCGTGTGAACAGGTGCGGCTGAAAAACCAAAACCATTTTCCTGTTGTCAAACAAACTTCTTGCACCTGTTATCAAAGCCCTTAACTCTTCCGGATGATGTGCATAATCATCAATCATCACTACATCAGCTTCACCGGGAGCTATTACATATTCAAATCTTCTTTTCACTCCTTTAAATGCAGCTACCGCCTCTCTGATTTTTACATCATCAATTTTTAATAGGTGTGCCACTGCTATTGCAGCCAATGCATTTTCAATATTGTGCAGTCCGCCAATGTTCAATCGCACATCTTTGAGCAACCAATCTTTTACCACCACATCAAACAAATAAGTTCCATTTTCCACTTTGAGATTTTTTGCATATACATCAGCAGCATCATTATTCAAATGATAAGTAATGTGATGTGTTGCCTTTAAATCCCTTGCACGCTTCAATCCATACTTGCTGATGAGCCAACCACCTGCTTTGATATTTGCGGTGAACTCAATGAATGCATCTTCCATGGCTTCAGCAGTACCGTAAATATCCAGATGGTCTGCATCCATTGCAGTAATCACCGCAATATCAGGACTCAACTTGTGAAAAGAGCGGTCGTACTCATCTGCTTCCACTACACATATATTGTTATCACTTGCCCAAAAGTTGCTGTTATAATTCACTGCAATACCTCCGAGAAAAGCATTGCATCCGTAACCGCTGTGCCGCAGCAAATGACCTGTGATGGTGCTGATGGTTGTTTTACCATGTGTACCTGCCACACATATATTCAAAGAACTTTGCGTTATAATCTGCAATACATCACTTCGTTTTACAACGTTGTATCTGTTTTGCAAATAGAACTGATACTCTTTGTGCTCCTTTGGAATAGCAGGTGTGTAGACTACCAACTGCACATCTTTGGGAATACTATCAACATCCTCTTTATAATGAACTTCAATTCCTTCTGCTTCCAACTGTGATGTGAGCGGGGTTACTGTTTTATCATAACCACTCACCTTCACTCCTTTTTCATTGAAGAACCTGGCGATGGCGCTCATACCTATTCCGCCTATTCCAATGAAATACACTTGCTTTATATCCTTCAACTCAATCATTTGTTCACCAGGTCTGACGCCCTCGTCTGACCGATTTAATTCTTTCTTTTTTATTCCTTTTTTCGTCCCGTCAGACGAGGGCGTCAGACGGGGCGTGCTTCTTTCTACCTCACCCTTCCGTCCCTCTCCCAAGGAGAGGGAAACTGCTGCTGTACGTTATTCAATAATTTTCAAAACTTCTTCTGCAATAATTCTGTCAGCATCTGCAACGCCCAACTTTGAACTATTTTCTTTCAACTCTTTTTGTCTTACATCATCATTAGCCAATTCTATGATGGTGCTTACTAATTTTTCTTTTGCTTCACTATCCTTTACCATCAATGCTGCTTTCTTATTGACCAGGTGCATCGCATTCACCGTTTGATGGTCTTCTGCTGCATGCGGATAAGGAACAAATACAGCAGGCTTTGCTACCAGACAGATTTCAGCAATAGCCATTGCACCTGCTCTTGAAATCACCACATCTGCTGCTGCATACGCATTTTCCATTTGCGTAATGAAATCATTCACCCACACGTTGCTTCTGCCTTCACTTCTTGCTTTGCCCTTCGCTGCATAAGGTTTACCTGTTTGCCAGATGAGTTGCAGATTATTTTGTGCAAAGGCATCAATCCCCGCATCAATCGCTTCGTTGAAGCTTTTTGCACCCAGACTTCCGCCAACTACCAGCACCGTTTTTTTATCTGTACGCAATCCAAAGAACTTGAGTGCTTCTTCTTTTGTAACTGTTGACTGTGCAATTGCAGAACGAACCGGGTTACCGGTAATCATCAACTTCTCTTTAGGAAAAAACTTTTCCATCCCGTCACTGGCTACAAATATTTTTGTTGCTTTCTTTCCCAGCAAAATGTTTGACTTACCGGCAAACGAATTGCTTTCATGTATAAATGTGGCAATGCCCTTGCTTTGCGCCAACCGCAACACCGGAAAGCTGGAATAACCACCTACCCCAATCACTGCATCTGGTTTGAATTCGTTGATGATTCTTCTCACCTGCAAAAAGCTCTTTACCAGCTTTAACGGCAAACCGATATTTTTTATCAAAGAACTTCTGTTAAAACCTGCGATATCTAACCCTTTTATTTCATAACCGGCCTGCGGCACTTTTTCCATTTCCATTTTTCCCTTGGCACCAACAAACAATATCTGTGCTTCGGGTTGTAAGTTTTTGATGGCATTGGCAATAGCGATGGCGGGAAAAATATGACCGCCGGTACCGCCTCCTGCTAAAAGAAAACGCTGACGCCCCCATCCCCTAAAGGGGGGCTCTGTAACAGCTTCATTATTTTCAAATGCACTATTGCTCATTTATTTTAATGCTCAACTTTTTTTACTTGCTTGTATGTTCAATAATGTTAAGAACGTACAAGAGTGCGACGCAACAGAAGAAACATAGTAATACTTCAGCTCGTAACACCATTATTAAAAAGAACTATCAAAAACAAAATGTTTCATTTCATCAAGCTGCAGCTTCACTCACTTGTTTGGAATTCCCTTCTGCATCTTCTACGTTTCTTGCTACACTCAATATGATTCCGATTGCCAAACAGGTAAACAGAAAACTACTGCCGCCCATACTCACGAGGGGAAGTGTTACACCCGTAACCGGAAACAATCCCACATTCACTGCCATATTCGTCATGGCCTGTATTACCAATGTAAAGCTCAACGCCAATGCCAGGAAGGCGCCGAAGGCAAACGGACATCTTCTGAAAATGACAATGCTTCGAAACAAAAACACCATGTATATAAAGATGATGAACGCACCCCCTAACAATCCATACTCTTCAATGATGATGGAATAGATATAATCAGAATAAGGATGTGGTAAAAAATTCCGTTGTTCACTGTTACCCGGACCAAGACCTAACCAACCTCCCTTTGCAACAGCAATCTTTGCCTGTTGTACCTGGTAAGGCGCATCATCTGCTTTGGCATACATAAAATCCTGAACACGTTTTATCCATGTAGGTACACGTCCGCCGGCGAGCATTGCAGGCAGCTCTTTCATTTTGCCTTCCTGCTTATCGTAGTAAGCAGATGCAATACTGATTAAAATGATAACAGGAACAATCACTGCTGCGGCCACCAGTGCTATGTGCTTGAAACTTACACGACCAATGAATAACAGCAACATGCTGGTTGCACCTGTGAGTAAAGCCGTTGAAAGATTCGCTGGTGCAATGAGTCCGCAAATGATAACGATGGGAATCATGAGCGGAATAAATCCCTTTTTGAAATCTTTAATCACTTCCTGTTTCTTGCTCAGCAACCGTGAGAGATACATGAAAAGAGCCAACTTGGCAATATCTGATGTTTGAATGGTGAGATTGATGATGGGCAATTTAATCCAACGGCTTCCTTCATTTAGGCGTACACCAAACAATAACGTATAAATCAACAATGCAATGGAGATGAAGAATAGTACTTTGGCCACTTTGGAGTAAATGGTATAATTCACCCTGTGTGCAAAATAAACCACCGCAATTCCGATGGTGATGAATACAATCTGCTTAAACAGATACACAGCATTGTTGCCTTTGTACATTTTATAAGCCAGCGAATTAGTAGCACTATACACCACCAACAAGCTGATTAATGACAATACAATCACCAATGCCCATATAACTTTGTCACCACGGGTTTTATCTTTTAACCCTGATGGAGACAATTGAGATGTTATGGATGCGAATTGATTCATATTACCTCACCCTTTTATCCCTCTCCCAAGGAGAGGGAAACTGCTGTTGTGCATTTTTTCAGCTATTTATTTATGCTCAACAGTAGTTTTATACTTAAACTTTTCTTTTTTCTTTCTTACTCCCGTCAGACGGCCAAAGGGCCGTGCAGACGGAGTTATAATTCTCTCACTGCTTTCTTAAACTGATCCCCTCTGTCTTCATAGTTTTTGAACAAATCAAAACTGGCGCAGGCAGGACTCAACAAAACCACATCACCTTTCTCTGCAAAATGATAGGCAGCTTTTACAGCATCCTCTGCATTGGTAGTATTTACCATAAGTGCTACGGTATCACCAAATGCTTCATGAATTTTTCTGTTGTCCAGACCCAGGCACACAATCGCTTTTACTTTTTCCTTCACCAAATCTTTCAACACTTCATAATCATTTCCTTTATCTACACCACCCAGGATGAGAATGGTTGGTTTTTCCATACTCTCCAATGCAAACCATGTAGAGTTGATATTGGTAGCTTTACTGTCATTGATGTATTCCACGCCTTTTACAGTAGCTACATACTCCATACGGTGTTCAAGACTTTCAAATGTGGTAACAGCCTCACGAATCTTTTCTTTGCGGATACCGAGTGTAGCCGCTGCAATACCTGCTGCCATAGTGTTGTACTGGTTGTGTTTGCCTTTGATTTTAAAATCATCTACGCTCATCGTTAACTTGTCGTCGTTTACTGCAATCGTCATTGTGCCGTCCTTAATAAAGGCTCCTTTTTGTTGTTCGTGGTTCATGGTAAAGGGGAGTGGGTTAGATTTAATGTTTTGATTTTTCAGATATTTCATTGTTATAGGGTCATCAGCACAATAGATGAAAACATCGTCTGCAGCCTGATTAGCTGTAATCTTGAATTTTGCTTTGATATAATTTTCAAACTTGTACTCATAGCGATCGAGATGGTCTTCCGTAATATTGGTGAGCACAGCAACTTCTGCACGAAAGTTTTTGATATCATCCAATTGAAAACTGCTGATCTCTGCTACATATACCTCCTTAGGGTCAAGTGCCACCTGCTTGGCAATACTAATGCCGATATTTCCTACCAATGCACAATCCAAACCGGCATGTTTGCAGATATGATAGGTAAGTGATGTAACCGTTGTTTTGCCATTACTTCCGGTGATACCAACAATCTTACTGTTGCCCTTGTAGCGCCATGCCAGTTCAATTTCACTGATGACAGGAATTCCTTTTTTGCGGATGGCTTTCATTACTTCACTTTTTTCAGGAATACCGGGGCTCTTCATGATTTCATCCGCTGCAAGAATTGTTTCCATGGTGTGACCGCTCTCTTCAAACTCAATTCCATGTTCTTTGAGCTCTTCTTTGTACACCTCTTTAATAGGCGCACCATCGCTCACAAATACTTCATACCCCTGCTTCTTAGCAAGAATTGCAGCGCCTGTTCCGCTTTCGCCGCCGCCGAGTATGATGCACTTGTGTTTCATTCGCTTTTGTTCTTTTTTTCTTATCTCTTGTTGTTTTGGTTTTTTAACCTCTTTTACACTTCACCAGAATAAAAAAGGCTCTTCATTGGTATGGGTTAGTACGTGTGTTTCACAGTTGGTTTTGTCATGGCTTTCACAGGATGGATTCACATCTCCAAACCGGATGGTTTTTCAATCGTATCTTAACGGATCTTGAGTGTTACAATCGCAAATGCCACGCATAGGATGGTTACAATCCAGAAACGTGTTACGATCTTACTCTCATGAAATCCCTGTTTTTGATAATGATGATGCAAAGGGCTCATCAAAAAAATCCGTCGTCCTTCACCATACTTCCGCTTGGTGTATTTGAAATAAGCCACCTGCATGGTTACACTCAATGCTTCTACAAAAAACACCGCACATAAAATAGGAATCAACAATTCCTTTCTTACCAAAAATGCTAATGAAGCAATCACACCACCTAGCATCAAACTTCCTGTATCACCCATAAATACCTGTGCAGGATATGAGTTGTACCAAAGAAAACCGATACAGGCACCAATCATCGCTGCAATGAAAATGGACAACTCACCAATGCCCGGTATGTAGAGAACATTCAGATAATCTGCCAATCGAATATTACCGCTTGCATAGGCAAACACAGCCAAACCAATACCGATGATGGCCGATACACCTGTTGCCAATCCATCAATACCATCTGTTAAGTTGGATGCATTGCTCACTGCTGTAACAATGAAAATCACAATCAACACATAAAGTAACCAGGTAATACCACGTATAGCAGCAGGCAAGAGTTTTGAATAATTAAACTCGTGACTTTTTACAAACGGAATAGTTGTAATCGGACCATCTGCTTCAATCATGATTTTTTCTTTACCATCAATCTTTACAATTTTTGTATTAGCACCTGCAGGTATTTGTGTACCTGTAAATTCTCTGAAAGCTTTCACAGAACCATTGAACATAAGCGTTGTTGCTACTGCTACGCCTAACACTACCTGTCCTAAAATTTTAAACCAACCTGCGAGTCCATCACTATCTCCTTTTTTATAAGCAATACCCTTTTCCTGTGCAATACGTTTGGCTCTTATTTTTAAATAATCATCAATAAAACCAATCAAACCCATCCATACAGTAGCAAACAACATGAGCAGTATGTATACTTTGCTCACATCAGCCAGCAGCAACGTAGGAACGATGATGCTTACTATGATGATGATGCCACCCATGGTAGGTGTTCCTTTTTTCTGTTGTTCTCCTGCCAACCCTAAATCACGAACTGTTTCACCTACCTGCTTCTTACGGAGATAATTAATAAGACGCTTGCCAAAAACTGTTGAAATCACCAATGAAAGAACTAACGCCAGCATCACACGGCTGGTGATGAACTGAAACAGATTGTCGCCCGGAAAATCTATCCCGATACTATTGAGCCAATCGAATAAGTTCTTTAACATGGTTCCTGGTTTATTGTTTCTTGTTTTTTGTTTTGGTTAATTGTATACACTTGAAGCCTGTAGTTTCCAACTTGCAACTTTCACCTCTCCAACAATTCAAACATTTCTTTCAATACCTTTTTATCATCAAAATCATGTTTCACTCCTTTAATGTCCTGGTACTTTTCATGTCCTTTACCCGCAATGAGAATGATATCTTCATGATGCGCCAGGCTCACAGCGGTTTTAATCGCTTCTTTTCTGTCAGCTATTGAAATATATTTTCTGCGTGCAGCACTGTTCAATCCTTCTTCCATATCAGCCAATATTTCCAACGGGTCTTCTGTACGTGGATTATCACTGGTGAAAATCACTTTATCACTCAACTCGCAAGCCACAGCTCCCATCACAGGTCGCTTGGTTTTATCTCTGTCGCCCCCACAACCCACTACGGTTATGATTTGCTCGTGACCTCTTCTTAATTTCTTAATTGTGCTCAACACATTTTGCAGAGCATCCGGCGTATGTGCATAATCTACAATACCGAGAATTAAATCTTTGGCAGAAATGATATAATCAAACCTTCCTTCTGCGCCTGTAACACTGCTTAATATCTGCAACACTTTTGTTTTGTCTTCGCCCAAGCAAACAGCAGCGCCATACACAGCTAACAAATTGTATGCATTGAATTCGCCAATCAAACGGAAATGCACTTCTTCATTATTCACCAGCATGTGCAAACCTGTGAGACCGTTTTCTAAAATCTTTCCTTTGAAATCAGAAACATTTTTTAAGCTGTAGTAATGCTTTTTAGCTTTTGTATTCTGCAGCATCACTTCGCCACGCTTATCATCATGATTACTGATGGCGAAAGCTTCAGAGGTAAGCCCGTCAAAGAATGCTTTCTTTACACGGATATATTCATCAAATGTTTTATGATAATCCAGGTGGTCATGTGTGATATTACTGAACAAAGCCCCTGCAAAATGAATTCCTGTAATGCGGTGCTGATGAATGGCATGACTGCTGCTTTCCATAAACACATGAGTACACTGAGCATCATACATTTTTTTCAACAGACGATTCAATGAAATCACATCAGGTGTTGTATGTGTTGATGGAAATACTTCAGCGCCTACATAATATTCTACTGTTGAAATCAAACCGCACTTATATCCCAATCCGCTGAAGAGTTTGTATAACAATGTGGCAATGGTTGTTTTACCATTCGTTCCTGTTACACCTACTACTTTCATTTTGTCTGTTACATTACCAAAGAATTGATTGGCGATATAACCTGCTGCCTCGGCACTGTTACTCACTTCTACATAAGTAGCTGCATCGCTGATGGTAGTTGGTAAATGCTCACATACAATTACTGTTGCTCCCAGCTCAATGGCTTTATCAACGAATGCATGCCCGTCAGTTGCTGTTCCTTTGATGGCAATAAAGCAACAGCCTTTGGTTACAAGACGTGAATCAATCTGCACATCATTCACTTCAACATTCGTTGTACCGTGAACGCTGCGGATATGCACTTTGTATAATATGTCTTTTAACAATGCCATTAATTCAAATACAAAACGATTGATTGTCCTTTACTCACAGGCGTACCTGCGTTGATGGATTGACCAACTACTTTTCCTTTTCCGTTTACCTGAACAGTTAATCCGTTATTTTCCAAAACGTACAATGCATCTTTCAAACCCAACCCACGTACATCAGGAATGGTTGATGCAGCTAGGTTAAGTACCTGCGGCTGCAGGATTTTATTTTTTACAGCTACTGTGCGCCAGTTGCCACTCATTGCATCATTGTATCCAAACTGAAAGGTGTTGCCAATCGATTGAATTTCTTTTTTCATACCACCGAAAGTGTAGAGCATAGAATCAACTGCCGGTAATTGTAAAGGCTGTGGTTGATTCATGGTGTACTTGTACAGATGGTCGGCTATTTCACGAAACACAGGAGCAGCTACGGTTCCTCCATAATAATTAGCAGCATGCGGTTTATTTTTTACCACCACAATGATGGAGTACTTAGGTGCATCAACTGGAAAATAGCCGGCAAATGCACTTTGATACACGCCATCACTATACTTGAACTTTCCATCATTGACTTTAGCGGTTCCTGTTTTACCTGCTACTTTATAAGGAGAATTCGCAAATACATTTTTACCGGTACCTGTGATGCATACTTCCTTCAAACATTCCTGCAGTTGCTGAATGGTTTCAGGACGGCCGATTTGTTCATTCAATACTTCAGGTTCCACCTTTTGAATCACTGTTCCATAGCTGCGTACTTCATTGAGAAGGTAAGGTTTCATCATCTTACCATTATTTGCCACAGCGTTATACACCATCAGCAATTGCAGAGGTGATAACATGATTTCATAACCAAAGCCCCATGATGCCAGTGTTTGCGGATGCCAGTACTTAGCTGTATTGGGATTTTTTACCAATGGTTTAAATTCTTCATTTAGCTCAATTCCTGTTTTGGAAGTGAGATGCAGGTTCTTTAAATGCTTATAATATTTTTTGGGGTCATTGGTGTAAAACTGATAAGCCAATTTACTCATGGCCACATTGGAGCTTTGTGCAAAAGAGTTTTTAATGCTGATTACTTCAGGACCGTGATGATCATCCACAATCGTTCTTCCGTTCAAATTCCATCTGCCCCCATGAATGGTGATATTATCATTGATGGTTACATGTTTATCTTCCAACGCTGCAAATAATGTAACAAGCTTAATGGTAGAACCGGGCTCTGATGTGCGGAGTGCAAAATTGTCTTTTTCAAAATAAGTTCCTTCTTCTGTTCTGCTGAGGTTGGCAATGGCTTTGATTTTTCCTGTTGCTACTTCCATTACAATACAAGTGCCTTCCAGTGCTTCATTAGTCGTCATGGTACGCATTAAAGCACGCTCAGTAATATCCTGAATGTTTACATCCAGCGTGGTATAAACATCGTTTCCATTTTCAGGTTCTACTTCATAACCTTCCACCGGCATCATCACGCCACCTGCTACAAAACGTACCAGGCGTTTACCGCTGGTGCCTCTTAACACTGTATCAAAGGAACGTTCAAGACCCACCAGCTTTGCATTCTCCCTGTATAAACCAATCGTACGGAAACCCAACTCACCAAAAGGATTCAAACGTTTTGTTTTTACTTCAGCAATAAAACCACTTTTGTTTTTACCCAAACGCACCAGTGGAAACTCACGCAACTCTTTGTATTCTTCAAACGAAACTTTTTTACGCAGCGGATAATAACGCTCTTTGTTTTTATACGCCAGTTTCAACTCCTTTTTATAGGTATCAGCCGATTTGTCTTTGAATAATCTTGACAAACAAATACTGAGTGAGTCAACATTGCTGAAAAAGTTTTTACCATCCTTGGCCCGTAAACCATCAGCACCAAAATCAACATACATATCAAACTGCGGTAAAGAGGTGCTGAGCATGCTGCCATCTTCACTGTAGATAGTTCCCCGCTCCGCAGCCAGGTCAATGATTTTTGTGTGCATACTATCGCCCATGCTTCTCCAATAACTTCCTTCAAAACTTTGCGTATAAAAAGCTTTACCCAAAATGAGTATGCCAAACAAAGTCAATCCCAGAAATCCGAGATACACACGCCACAATATGTCTTTTTTTACTTCCATTATTGCTTCGCCTGTTCAGTACTGTCAGTTAATTTGATGGGTTGTTGTATGTTTTCTTTTAAGCCGATGGTGTCCACCACTTTAGCTACTTCACTCAACCGGTTTTGAAACATGAGTTTACCGTTGAGTGATTTATACTCATACTCCTGCTCTTTTAAAAGCCGGGTGGTTTTATTAATGTCACGGATGGTATTATCGGCATAGTGGCCGTTGGCGATGTAGAGGATGGCCAGCAGGGAGAGAAAAAGAAAGAAAGGAACGTTGCGTACGATCCATTGATAGTTGAACCATTTCTTCAATTCAAACTTCGGTTCTTTAGCTGCCATCGGTTGGGTTCTTGTTCTGGGTTTGTTTTAGTTTGTTTACGGCTTCAAATGGATTGGATTTTAAAAATTGTGGTTTCAGAGATGGAATTCAGTGGGTATGATTTTGGTTTGCCGTTGTTAGTGTGCTGCTATTCGTCAAAAACACATCACCAACAACACATATTGGATTTCATCTACAGTTTTTCAGCCACTCTTAATCTTGCACTTCTGCTTCTCGGATTTTGTTTTTGTTCTTCAGGACTTGGCTCTATTGGTTTCTTAGTAATCAGTTTAAAAACTTTCGTCCGTTCGCCTGTTGAAAAAGGGTTGTACGCTTCCTCTTCCAAACTTCCCTGTTTGAAAAAATTTTTAACCAAACGGTCTTCCAGCGAATGAAACGAAATGATACTTGCCCTGCCGCCCGGCTTGAGTACTTCAGGTAATTGTTCCAGCAGTTCTTTTAATACCAGCAATTCGTCATTTACTTCTATGCGAAGCGCCTGGAATACCTGGGCAAAGTATTTATTGGGATTTCCCTTCACTACAGCCTGTATCGCCTGCTTGAGTTGAGCAATGGTTTGCAGCGGATTGGTTTTGCGTTGTGCTGCAATGGTAGCAGCCAATGTTCTGGAGTTGGTTACTTCGCCATACTGCTCAAACAATTTGTGCAGCTGCTGCTCACTGAATGTTTGAAGCACCGATGCTGCTGTTTTTGCGGAGGAAGGATCCATCCGCATATCCAGCGGACCATCAAACCTTGTTGAAAAACCACGCTCAGGTTCATCAAACTGGTGACTGCTTACGCCCAGGTCTGCCATTACTCCATCTACAGTATCCACTTTATGCAATTTCAAAAAGCGGCTGATGTAACGGAAGTTGTGCGGCACAAAAACAATGCGTTCATCATTTGGCAAGTTTCGTTTGGCATCGGGGTCCTGGTCAAAAGCAAATAATTTTCCATTGGGGCCAAGACGTTTTAAAATTTCCCGGCTGTGGCCACCACCGCCAAATGTGCAATCAACATAAACTCCGTTAGGCTGCACATTCAAACCATCTACTGTTTCCAGGAGCATTACAGGAATATGGTAGTCATATTGCTGCGCCTGCCCTTCATCGTTAGTTGATGCGGCTTTGGATATTTGCTTTTTCGGCTCCATCCTTACTGCTCCTTTTTAACCATCACTTCACCGGCAAGGCTGCTGAAAGTGTCGGGTGAAAAGTTTTCAAAGAACTGCTGGTACTTAACCTTATCCCATATTTCTATTTTGTTCACACGGGCCACCATCACTGCATCTTTTTCTAATCCTGCATACGTTTTTAATGTTTGCGGAATGAGCAATCGGCCTGCACTGTCCGGCTCCACATTGGTTGCCCCGTTTAAAAAATAGCGTTGAAATTGTCTTACTTTAGGGTCGAAATCGTTTAACTGAGCAATCTCAGCCATGATGGGTTCCCAATTTTTCATAGGATATAAGGTGAGGCATTGTTCAATGCCCCGACTGATGACGTACTGGTTGCCCCACTCTTCCGGCACCTGCTTTTTAAAAGCGGCCGGGAGCAGAAAGCGACCCTTAGCGTCCAGTGTAACCTCATATTCTCCAAGAAAACCAATCATTTGTATTGAAACGGGATAAACTTCCCATTATTTCACACAAAATAACATATTTTCCCACTTTTCAAACAAATTGGGCATGTTTTCTTTTTTCCACAAAGCGGAAACCCTTAACCGTATTGCGTTTGAAAAGAAATAACGACTGTTTTTGAGGAACCACCTGTGGATAGCTGTGATTTAACTGTGGATAAGTGCGAAAACGATGTGAATTTGGAGTCTGTTTGGATAGGCTGGGGTATTTCATGGCAGCGGTTTTGCGTCGCATTGCAAATCCCGTCGTTAGCGGGACTCTTATACGTTCGTTTTTTTCATGGCGGCAATGAAAAAACTACAAAGACGCAAAGACACGAAAAAGATACCTTCGCCACTTTGAGTCTTCGTGGTTAAAAAAAATGATATGAACGTTGGCTACTCAGGCACACCACTCATAAAAAAACTCGGCATTAAAGAAAATGCAAAGCTTCTCATTTTGAATTCTCCCAATGGCATTGATGCTTATTGGAAGCTTATTGAAAAAGATTGTTCCGCCCAAATTTGCTCAACAAAAGAAACACCCAGCTTCATTCACCTATTTGCCGCATCACAAAAAGAATTTTATCAACTCTTTTCCAAAATTGAAAAGCGATTGAAAGAGGATGTGATTATTTGGGTGAGCTGGTATAAAAAATCAAGCGGTATAGCTACTGATATGAATGAAGATTTCATCCGCAACTTTGCGTTGCAAAATAATTTGGTGGATGTAAAAGTTTGTGCTGTTACAGATAAATGGAGCGGATTGAAATTAGTAATCCCTGTTGCAAAAAGATAATTATTTCTTCAACGGAAACTCAGCAATAAACACACTGCCCTTCCCCAGCACACTTTCTACTTTTATTTTTCCATCATGTGCTTCCGTCATCGTTTTTACATAGCTCAGGCCTAAACCAAAACCTTTTACATTGTGCACATTTCCTGTATGAGCCCGGTAGAATTTTTCAAACACACGGTTAACGGTTTCTTTACTCATACCAATGCCATTATCCTCTACTATAACCCTGATAAACTTTCCTGTATTTTTGGTGGAGACTTTTAATAGCAGCGGCTCATCTTCTTTGGAATACTTCACCGCATTATCCATGAGGTTATTGATGAGATTGGTAAAATGCACTTCGTCTGCTTCCATCAAATCATTCGAAGCATTTAACTGTAACTCCACTTTACCGTTTTTATCCTGAATCTGCAATTGAAGATTCTCCAATACTTTTTGAATTACTTCATGTACATGAATATCTTTTTTGTTGAGCTGTATTTCATTGCGATCCATTTGAGCCGCCTGTAAAATAGTTTCCACATGTTTGTTCATCCGTTTGTTTTCATCACGGATCATTTGTGTGAAGTATAAGCGTTTCTCATCGTTACTCAACACCTTTTCATTCTTCAATGCATCTACGGCTAATGAAATAGTAGCTAAAGGCGTCTTGAGTTCATGCGTCATGTTATTGATGAAATCACTTTTCATTTCACTCAACTTCTTTTGCCTGATCAAAGTGCCAAAAGTTAAAAAGAAAGCTGTAACAATAATGATGGTGAAAAGAATGGAACCGGCAATCAACCAACCCAGTGATTGAAAGATATAGGACTTGAACTCCGGTACAACTATGATGAGAATTTCTTCCGGTGCCAGGCTTTCAAGCAAACTGCCACCAACCGGTGTAAGCGGATAAAAACTTTTTTTATTATGCACAGAGTCCAGCGCCATTTCCATGAAACGGGTGGTCTTCATGGGATAATGACCGTAAATATTATCACTTGCGATTGCAAACTCAAACTTCGTGTCTTTTAATCCATGACGCAGCAGGGATTTATTAATTTTTTCTCTTACTTCAAACAAGGTAAACCGGTTGGCTACAGAATATTGCCGGTAAATATCATACGCATCACCCGGAAATTTCATGCCCGGCAAAGGAACCACACTGTTGAACTTGCTGCCGGTCTGCATCACCAGTTCTTCACCCACTTCCTGCGTTACGTCAAAAAGTTTCATCACCAGTTGATCTTCTTTCAGCTCTGCCTGGGTTTTAATCCAGTTCACCTGTACAAAAATGATCCCCAGTAAGGACAATGAAATGAGGGCAATAATGGCCGGAAAAATTTTCTTATTCTTCATGCGTTTGATGGATGCAAAGCAGCGGTTTGGTTCCGGCAAAAATACCTTTCTGCCATCAAAATCGGCCGAAATGGAATCAATACCCGGTTTTTTAACGTTGCTTTACGTTTGAACAAATCATTTCTGTTTCAAAAAGGAACCGTAATTTAAGGCTATGATTGAACCCGGCAGCGGCATATTACTGATTTCAGATCCGTTTTTAAAAGATCCCAACTTTATGCGTACAGTAGTGCTTTTGTGTGAGCATGCAGAAGAAGGAAGTTTTGGCCTGGTGCTCAACCGTAAAGTGCAACCCAAGCTGGGTGAATTGATTGATGCTTTAACCGGTATTGATCTGAACGTTTATTATGGCGGACCGGTACAGCAGGACACCCTTCATTTTCTGCACCAGGTGCCTGATCTTATTCCCAATAGTCAGCTGATTACCCGGGGCGTGTACTGGGGTGGTGATTTTGAAACGGTGATTGCCCTTTTGCTCAAAGGCGAACTGGATACTGCTAAAATCCGTTTTTATCTCGGCTACAGTGGCTGGGGCAGCGGACAATTGGATGATGAGCTGAAAGAAAAAAGCTGGCTCACTGTGCAGGCCAACAAACATCTTGTGTTTGAAAAAGATGAACAAAGCATCTGGAAAAAATCATTACAGCAAATGGGTGGACAGTATGAACAGTTAGTCAATTATCCCATTGACCCGCAATTGAATTAAATAAAAGAATCCCGCTCTTTACAGAACGGGATTACTTAAGCAAGTAGTTTGTATCTTATTCAACGGGCTTACTGCCTTCTACGAGAACAGTTACTTTGTTATTGAGCACTTCAACAAAACCACCCTGGATCTGGTAGAGTTCATTGCGGTTTTTTTCCACAAATATTTTCAATTGGCCGGCTTTCAAACCACTCACCAAAGGTGCATGGTTATCCAGCACTTCAAAACTACCGGTAATGCCGGGCAGTTGTACGCCCATTACTTCGCCGCTGTATGTTTTACCTGATGGAGTTAATATTTCTAAATTCATAAAAACAATGTGATAACTTGATAATGTGCTGATGTGCTAATTGAATACGTCAGCAAATCAGCATATTAGCTAATCAGCTAATTATCCTTTCGCAGCTGCCATCAGCTTCTTACCTTTTTCAATCGCATCTTCAATGGTACCTACCAGGTTGAAGGCTGCTTCAGGATACTCATCCACTTCGCCGTCCATGATCATATTGAAACCACGGATGGTATCTTCAATGCTTACAAACACACCTTTCAGACCGGTAAAGGCTTCAGCCACGTGGAATGGTTGAGATAAGAAACGTTGTACTTTACGTGCACGGAATACCGTTTGCTTATCTTCTTCACTCAATTCATCCATACCAAGGATGGCGATGATATCCTGTAATTCTTTATAGCGTTGTAAGATACCTTTCACCCTGTTGGCACAGTTGTAATGTGCATCACCCACAATAGCAGGAGTGAGGATGCGTGAAGTAGATTCCAATGGGTTTACCGCAGGATAGATACCCAAGTCAGCAATCTTACGATCCAATACCGTGGTAGCATCCAGGTGGGCAAATGTTGTAGCAGGTGCCGGATCGGTCAAGTCATCCGCAGGTACATATACCGCCTGTACAGAGGTAATAGAACCGTTACGGGTAGAAGTGATTCGCTCCTGCATCAATCCCATTTCAGTAGCCAATGTTGGCTGGTAACCTACTGCTGAAGGCATACGGCCTAACAATGCTGATACCTCAGAACCTGCCTGTGTGAAACGGAAGATATTATCTACGAAGAACAGAATGTCTTTTCCTTTACCTGTACCATCACCATCACGGAAGTATTCAGCGATGGTAAGACCGGAAAGTGCCACACGTGCACGTGCTCCCGGAGGCTCGTTCATCTGACCGAATACGAAAGTTGCTTTTGACTCCTTCAAGCCTTCCATATCCACTTTGCTCAGATCCCAGCCACCTTCTTCCATGCTGTGTTTGAAGTTGTCGCCATATTTCATAATGCCGGCTTCAATCATTTCACGCAACAGGTCATTTCCTTCACGTGTACGCTCACCTACACCGGCAAATACTGACAAACCACCATAACCTTTGGCGATGTTGTTGATCAACTCCTGGATCAATACGGTTTTACCTACACCCGCACCACCAAATAATCCGATTTTACCACCTTTTGCATAAGGCTCAATCAGGTCAATTACCTTTATACCGGTGAATAATACTTCACTGGCAGTTGAAAGGTTTTCAAATGCAGGTGGTTGTGCGTGGATAGCACGACCGTTTTCCTTGCTTACCTGTGGCAAACCGTCAATAGCATCACCTGTTACATTAAATAAGCGGCCGTTGATCAACTCACCGGTAGGCATTACAATGTTTTTACCCGTATCTACCACTTCCATACCACGCACCAGACCTTCCGTACCGTCCATCGCAATGGTACGTACGCTGTCTTCACCCAGGTGTTGCTGTACTTCCATTACGAGTACATCACCATTGGGACGTTTCAACTCAAGAGCACTGTAAATTTCGGGGAGTTTGCCGTCGAACTGAACGTCTACCACGGCGCCGATAACCTGTTTAACCTTACCAGTATTGGCCATATTTAATGTATTTAAAAAGAGGGGTTATTATTCAGGCCGCAAAGGTAAGGGGGCAGGGGTAAACTGAAAAATGGAAAATGGGATAATTTAGAAATGAGGAAAAATTGTTAAGCGAGGGTGCGTTTAGCCTCCAATTGATACGCCTACCAGCTTACCAATGCCAAAGGTTACAGTTGCAGCAGCTAATCCAAACAACACCTGTCTGAACCCTGAAAACCATATACTCCGACCTGTAAATAAAGTGATAGCAGAACCGATTACAAACAACCCAAGAGCGCTTAAAGAAATGCTCCAGATAATCGCCGGCATACCTGAAGTAATCATAAAGGGTGCAACAGGAATAATGGCTCCGATTGCAAACAGCACAAAGGAGGTAATAGCTGCCGTCCATGCAGAACCTTTCAATTCTTCAGCATTGATGCCCAGTTCTTCTTTTACCAATACTTCATGCGCATGTTCGGGATTTTTCAAAATGGCATGAGCCATTTCCCCCGCCTGCTTCTGTTCAATACCCTTGGCCATGTATATCAGTTGCAGTTCACGGGCTTCGGTTTCGGGATCATGTTTGATTTCTTCCATTTCCAATGCCATCTGTCGCTCATACAGCTCCTGCGAACTTTTTACAGAAATCCATTCCCCCAACGCCATTGACAAAGCACCCGCCAGCAAACCGGCTAAACCCGCCAGCAGCACACCGGTTTCGCCATTGGTAGCACCGGCTACTCCCATGACCAGACTAACATTGGAAACAAGCCCGTCATTAGCACCCAGTACAGCAGCCCTTAATGCATTGCCGCCAACTGATTTATGTCGTCTTCCTTCAAGGCTGGTTAATTTTTCACTGTCGATTTTTGTTTTTGATTGAATGAGGTTTTGCAAAATGCGGATGTGATTATTTTCAGCACCGGAAAGCGGAACAGATTGCTGTTCTTTCTGCTTACGATCCCGGTAAGCCAATGCTTTTTCTGTTTGCATGAGTGAATCCAGCACATATTCATAGCCCCAAATCTTCCCGATTTTATTGAGCAGTTTAGCACGCCATGAAGGAGCCGGCAGAACATTACTGCCCAGCATACCTTTTGCATGAGTGTTTTCAATAGCAGCCATTTGCCGGTAAATTTCGGCAATCGAATTTTCAGTTTCTGATAAGGCCAGTTGCTCGTATAGATAAGCAGCATCTACTTCTGTTTGTACAGCACTTTTTTTAGAAAGCTTCATACAATGGTTTTAATCAGATCAATTCTTTATGTTTCAACTGCAACGCCATGAGAATGATAAATAATCCAACGGCCATATAACTGTACTGCAACCAGTAAGTCATTTGTAACAATAACATCTGTACAGCTTCGTAACCGATGATCAGCATACCGGCCGCTACCGCCCACCACAACCCGTTTTTACGATTGGTTCTTACTCCATACCAGGCAAACAGATGAACAGCTCCAACAGCTATTAAAATCAAACCCGGCAGGGAGAAGTTTTCAAAAGATGTATGCTGCAGCCAGTGCAAATCCAGCAATAACAAACTCCCCGTTGGTTCCAGTGCCATCATAGCACCACAGGAAACGGAGGTAACACCTGTAAACGCAAGCAATATCAATAAAGCAAGTTTCATACCTTCTTCAAAGCAAGTACAAAACAACGTCTCCGGCAATGAGTAGAATCAAAAGAAGCAATGATTACTATCAAAAAAACGCAGGAAGAAGGGGCACCGTTTCGTGGTATTGCATTTTCATCAAATAATGACCACCTTAACAGAAAAAATCATGGCCATCATTTACAAACTCCCCCCTCCTTCTTTTGCAGTAAGTCCGAAAAAAGATATTGGTGCTCCGGATGGTGATACCATTAAAATTGAGCAACCCATCCGCATGGTTTCCTGCGATACACCGGAAAAAGAAAAGCCTTTTGGCGGTGCTGCTATCACCCAACCCAAACTGGAAAAAGTAAAAAAAAGACTGGATGATGGATTCTTTGCTGAATTACCTGCCGGTCTGAGGAATTACCTGAAAAAGAAAATCGTTACAGGTGCAGCAAAGAAACATATTGAAGCCGGCAAAAAAGCAAGTGATCAATTTGAAAAAATAAAAAACCAGCGCCTCAATTTACCCAATGGCAAAAGAAGAAAGGTGGGCGTATTACCCAGCGGTGAAGTGATTGACAGCAGGGGAAGAATGCTGGCTTACATCACTACTTATTTTGAGAAAAAAGATTTACCACCCAAGGGTGATCCGCAGCGTGACACCTACAACCTGGTAATGGTGGCAGAAGGATGGGCAGCTTTTTTCCCGGTTTGGCCTTCACTGCCAAAAGACCCGGCAGATTTTGATGTAATACACAAGGCAGCAAGAAAAGCATGGACTTCTAAAAAAGGAATGTGGAAACAGTTTGGAAGTAATTTACTCTTGCCTTATGAATACAGGATGCTGCTGAAAATGTCAGAAAACAAAACAGCTAAGCAAATCATCAGTACTGCTTTTCAACGGCTATGTGTGGATCTGAGAACTATGAAAATGGTTGGGAAATTTGATTTTTACAAAGTACCGCCGGGTGACCGTCTGTGGATATGGGAAGATGATTGGAAGAAAAACAAACAGCAGATAAAAAATTTATTAAATGTGAAAGAATAAAAAAAAGCCCCGCATTGCGGGGCTTTTTTTTATTACACTAAAGGATGTCTTTTAAATTCTTTAGCGGGATCAAAGATCATACGGTAAGTAATCAGGTGCCTGGTTATATCTGTACCAAGGCTGCTGGCCACATTCATCATTTTAGGATTAAAATCACCAATCCATTGCAGTTCATAATCTTCATACAAATGCTGATCCTGGATGATTTTAGCAGCTTCCATAATCATATAACTGTCAATTCCCTTTCCCTGCCACTCAGGCACTACCCCAAAAATGATTCCATTAAACTTTTTGTTCTTCATTGTTTTCTTTATCCATGCAAATTTTAATTTACCCCACCAGTCAAATCTTCCATGCAGATGTTTAAACCATTGATTCAGATCCACAATATTGAGCCATACAGCAATGGGTTCATCTTTATAATAGGTGAACCAACTGATACGTTCATCCATTACCGGTTTCATAGCATTAAACATCCCTATCACCAAACGGAAGTCCATAGTTTTTAAACCGCCATGACCTGCCCATGCTTTATTATACACCGCAACAAAATCGTGTGCAAATTTTTCCAGTTGATCTTTGCGGATATGAACTGCTTTGATATCCGGATTCTTTGCTACCTCATCATGTCTTGTATAAAATTTTGTTTGCAGTTTATCTTTCACTTTTAAGGCATAACAATACTGGTTAAAGAATACTTTGAACCCATAACCCTCAAACAGTTTCTGATAATACTTCGGGTTATAGTTCATACAATACAACGGCTCCTGGAAGCCGCCTACCTGTACACCCCACCAACGATCCCGTTCGCCAAAATTGATAGGGCCATCCATGGCATACATGCCTTTTGCCTCCAGCCATTTACGGGCCGTATCAAACAGGAAGTTGGCTGTAGGCTGGTCATCAATACATTCAAAAAAACCAAAGCCACCTACAGGACCTTCATCACCCTTGGTCTTGTATTTTTTGTTGACAAATGCTGCAATACGGCCAATCAGTTTTCCCTGGTCATCTTTTAAAATCCAGCGGATGGTTTCGCCAAAACGATAGGCTTTATTTTTTTCTTTATCAAACACCTGCAGCACATCTTTATCCAGGGGCTGAATGTAATTGGGATCGCCCTGGTTCATTAACACATTTACTTTCAGAAATTCTTTTTCGTGCTGAGCTGTGGTTACTTCGATTAACTGCATACTGCAAATGTAATCGTTCAGGGTTTAAACCGATATGCCGTTTGTCAGGCCAACCACTATTTTTACTAACTTGTCAGCATGAGCAGTTACATCCTCGCCCTCGACCAGGGCACTACCAGCAGCCGTGCCATTGTGTTTGATAAAAACGGAAACATTATTGCTGTTGCACAGAAAGAGTTCCGGCAGATTTTTCCGCAGCCGGGCTGGGTAGAACATGACCCTGAAGAAATCTGGAGTACACAACTGGGCGTTGCAGCAGAAGCTGTAAGCAAGGCCGGACTATCTGCCGAAAATATTCATGCCATCGGTATCACCAACCAACGGGAAACAACGGTGGTGTGGGAACGAAGTACAGGCAAACCCATTTACAATGCCATTGTATGGCAGGACCGCCGCACGGCTGATTTTTGCGATGAGCTCAAACGCAAACACCTGCACATTCTCATTCAAAAAAGAACCGGACTGGTGGTGGATGCTTATTTCAGTGCAACAAAAATCAAATGGATTCTGGATAATGTAGAAGGTGCAAGAGCCAAAGCAGAAAAAGGTGAATTATGTTTTGGTACCGTGGATACATGGCTGCTCTGGAATCTTACCAAAGGCCAGGTGCATGCAACAGATGTGAGCAATGCCAGCCGTACCATGCTGATGAATTTAGAAACATTGCAATGGGATGGTGAACTGGAAAAGGTTTTTAATATCCCCGGCAATTTGCTGCCACAAATACGCAGCAGCAGTGAAGTGTATGGCACTACACAAAATATACTAACGGCTAAGAATATTCCTATTGCAGGTATTGCAGGCGATCAGCAAAGTGCCTTATTTGGACAGCTTTGTACACAGCCCGGCATGGTGAAGAACACATACGGCACCGGTTGTTTTATGTTGATGAATACGGGAGAAAAACTCATTCACTCACACAACAATTTATTAACCACTGTTGCGTGGAAGCTCAATGGCAAAACAGAATATGCACTGGAAGGAAGTGTGTTTATTGCCGGTGCGGTGGTGCAATGGCTGCGTGATGGTTTAGGCATCATCCGTTCTTCATCTGAAGTGGAAGAACTGGCGGCCAAAGTAAAAGATACAGAAGGTGTGTATGTGGTTCCTGCCTTTGCAGGCTTGGGTGCGCCTTACTGGAATCAACATACACGTGGTACGATGGTTGGTTTAACACGTGGCACCACTGCGGCGCATATTGCCAAAGCAAGTTTAGACAGCATTGCTTACCAAACCACCGATGTATTAAAAGCCATGGAAGCAGATGCAGGTATTGAAATCAAAGAATTAAGAGTGGATGGTGGTGCTACCGTGAACAATACACTCATGCAATTTCAAAGTGATGTATTAAACACAGCGGTTGTACGGCCGAAGATTACCGAAACAACTGCACTCGGTGCCGCATATTTAGCTGGATTAGCCACCGGTTACTGGAACAGTATTGATGAATTGCAACAGCAATGGCAGATTGACCGGAAGTTTGAAAACAGTATGGATGAAGAAACAAGAACAGCATTGTATAACGGGTGGCTGAAGGCGGTGAAGGCGGCAATGAGTTTCTAGTTTTTGGTTTATAGTTTATTGTTCTTCAACTTCAACATGTTTCATTTAATTTGCAGCTTTTGAATTTTCAATCAGAAACAGAATTTGAATCGCTCTCAACAAATACAACAGCTCAAATCCACCCATCACTGGGATATTATCATCATTGGTGGCGGCGCTACCGGTTTGGGTGCGGCTGTGGATGCAGCAGCACGGGGTTATAAAACATTATTAGTCGAGCAATATGATTTTGGCAAAGGCACTTCCAGTCGTTCAACTAAATTGATACATGGTGGTGTGCGTTATTTACAGCAGGGAAACATTCGATTGGTGCGTGATGCATTGAAGGAAAGAGGATTGTTGTTGAAGAACGCACCGCACCTGGCTCATCCGTTGAAATTGGTGATGCCCTCCTACCGATGGTATGAAACCCTGTACTACGGATTGGGTTTGAAAATTTATAATTTCTTATCGGGCAAACTGAGTTTAGGAAAGAGTGAAATGCTTTCTATCAAACGTACACAGAATTATATCAAAGGATTAGATGGGAAACGTTTGAGCGGTGGCGTGGCTTATTACGACGGTCAATTTGATGATGCACGCCTCTGCATTACACTTGCATTAACAGCAGCAGATGTAAGCGCTACTGTTTTAAACTATGCAAAAGTCACCGGACTTATTCGTGAAAATGAAAAAGTAAAAGGGGTAGTCATTCATGATACCATCAACAATGAAACCTATGAAGCAAGAGGAACCATTGTTGTGAATGCAACGGGTGTGTTTGTAGATGATGTGTTGAAGATGGATGATGATGGACTGGAAAAAGCAGTAAGTCCATCGCAGGGAATCCATATTGTAGTAGATAAAAAATTCTTCCCGGGCGAACAGGCTTTGTTCATTCCACGTACGGATGATGGGCGGGTGCTGTTTGCCGTTCCGTTTCATGACAAAGTAATCATCGGCACTACTGATACCAGCATAGACCATCCTACCATTGAACCTGTACCGCAGGAAGAAGAAGTGGAGTTTGTGATCAATCACTTCAACCGCTATGTACATACAGGTTTACAACGCAGCGATGTGAAAAGTGTATTCGCAGGTCTGCGTCCCTTAATAAAAATTCCGGGACAAAAGAAAACAGCCGTGCTTCCCCGTGATCATACTATTTGGGAAAGCAAAGGCGGTATGATTAACATCAGCGGTGGTAAATGGACAACGTACAGAAAGATGGCGCAGGAAGTAATTTTAAAATCACACTATGCAGGCGGACTTGCGTATACCCGTTGCCAGACAGAAACAATGAAGCTGCATGGCTGGATCAAAAAACCGGATTATGATGATCCGCTTCATTATTATGGAAGTGATGCAGCAGCCATCCGATATTTACAACATCAAGGCTATTCGCAAACGATTCATCCCAACTTGCATTATACCATTGCTGAAGTGATGTGGGCTG
The DNA here is from genome assembly GCF_045780045.1 of Lacibacter sp. MH-610. Lineage (NCBI taxonomy): Bacteria > Pseudomonadati > Bacteroidota > Chitinophagia > Chitinophagales > Chitinophagaceae > Lacibacter > Lacibacter sp. MH-610. The sequence continues at coordinate 1,164,534 of NZ_CP116002.1, read as the reverse complement.
TTGGTAATGAAATGGCCATTACGGTGGAAGATGTATTGAGTCGCCGTACAAGGGCTTTGATATTAGATGCTAAAGCAGCTATTGAAGCCGCACCGCTGGTAGCTGATATCATGATGAAAGAAATGAACAAAGATGAAGCATGGAAAGAACAGCAGTTAAAGGATTTTTATAAAGTGGCCGAAGGATATGTACTCAAGTAAGAAGTGGGAAGCAGGAAGTACGAGGTACGAAGTAAGAAGAGATTGAAATTTAAAGTGGCGGACGAAATTTACACTGTCAATATCAGTTTGGCTTTTTTAGCTCAAAAGAAAAAGATATAATTTAAAAATTGCGTTTATAAAATTAAATTTGAGTAACAAAACCATTTTCTATGGCTACTTCATCACTTCGTAAAAAACTGGCTGATTACATGTTAGTGGCAGATGATAAAAAAGTTAAAGCCGTATATGCTTTATTGGAAGATGACATAGAACAGGAAGAACTTGATTACACACCTGAATTAAAGAAAAAATTAGATGACACCTACGCCTACTATGAAAAAGGAGGAAAAATGATAAGTGCATCTGAAGCTGAAAAGAAAATCAAAAAAGCATTGCAAACTACCAAACGCAAATGAGCTTTCAGCACATATTTGCACCGTCAGCATTTCAGGAATTTGAAGACGCTGTTTACTGGTATAAATCAAAAAGTACAAGAACGGCGGAAAATTTTGCCGCAGCAATTTTTTCAAAAATCGATATGATTTGCAAAGACCCGTATCGTTATAGAAACACCTATAAGAAATTCAGAGAGACTTCCACAAAACGATTTCCTTTTTTCATTATCTATTTTATTGATGAAGAAAAGAATCTTGTTGTGATTTCATCCATTTATCATCACAGGAGAAATCCAAAAAAGAAATACAATTCTTAATCATCCTTAATCCATCGTTATGTCAATCTTTCTTGCAGAATTTATCGGAACCATGTTCATCATTGTGTTGGGTAATGGTGTTGTTGCCAATGTATTGCTGAATAAATCCAAAGGTCAGAATGGCGGATGGATTGTGATTACGTTTGGATGGGCTATTGCTGTGTTTGTGGGTGTGTACAGCAGTGCCTCTGTGAGCGGTGCACATTTGAATCCGGCTGTTACGATTGCATTGGCTGTATTGGAAAAATTTGATTGGGCTGATGTGCCCATGTACATCCTTGCACAATTTGCAGGCGCCATGACCGGAAGTTTCTTGATGTGGCTGGCTTACAAACAACATTTTGATGCAACAACAGATACAGATGCCAAGCTGGGTGTTTTCTGCAACATGCCTGCCATACCGAATGTATTTTTTAATCTGTTAACTGAAACGATCATTACTGCTGTTTTTGTTTTAGGCGTATTGTTTATTGCAGCTCCGCAAAGTTCCTTGGGTGCACTGGATGCATTACCAGTTGCGTTACTGGTGCTGGGTATTGGTTTGTGTTTGGGCGGACCAACCGGTTATGCTATTAATCCAGCACGTGACCTCGGTCCACGTATCATGCATTTTTTATTGCCGATTGGCGTGAAGAGAGATAGTGGTTGGGGATATAGCTGGATTCCTGTGGTGGGGCCTGTACTGGGTGGAGTGATTGCGGCGATGGTTTGGAAGATGATGCAGTAAGTTTTATGATTTACATACACCAAATATGAAAATACCAAATCTGATAAACCTTGTAATCTTTTTGTTTTTATTGTCATGCAATAAACAAAATTCGAAAGGTAGTTGCATGGAGAATTTAGAAGAAGATGAGCTTTTAATATTTATTGGAGAGAAAATTGAAATTAAAAAACTCCCTGAGAGTGCTGAACCATGTACTTCAACCCACTGCTATGATAAGTTTTTAGCACATTATAAAGTGATTGAAAAGATTTGCGGAAACTATAGAAAAAATGAAATCACATTTCTTGTTGACGGATATTATGAGATGCCTGATTTTGCAGATTACAAAAATTGTTTATTTTATCTTTCACGCAAGAGAAATTCAAAAGATACTTTTACCCAATTAACCTGGCAATATGATGAAGTGTACAAAACAAAAAGTGGCGAATGGGCCAGTCCTTTTTCTGCGATGAATTATATGGATTATGATTCGACTAAAGGAGGAATAAAACCCCATAAAATTGAGTATGCGGAAGATGTTACATATAAAGTAAAAGGCTTATCAAGACAAAGCTTAAATCGCCACTTTCCCTTTCCATATTTTACGATTAACAATAAAGTCGCTACCGCTCACTACGGAAATACTGTTCATGAATTAGTTCAAATGAAAAAAGAAGGATTACTAAAACGCTGGGGGTATTATGGGATTAGAGATACAGCAGCTGCAAAATTAAAAGTTCAGGATGTCATTTTAGATGAGTGGAAACAGCCTGAAATAATTAAATATAATGAGAATGAGCTAAAAACTACATTTTATAATTTTTTTGAAGCATTTAAAAGAGTTGATGCAGAACGAATTAGGAAAATGTCTATGCCTAATGTAATTTGTTCTGTTTGTGAAGAACCCCCACGCTTTGACTATGAGAATAATTTCGAAACGATTGACAGTTTTATTATTTCTGCCTTCAGGTATCTTCATTATTCGCAGCTCGAACAGGAAATAGAAAACAAAAACTATAAAATCTCTGCTGAAAAGAGAGACACCTCATTGAATCAAGATAAGAAATCAGATCAGGCGATAATATATAAAGTAAGCTTTAGAACAATTGCAGATATCGAAAACAATACTGTTAAATACAGACACGATTTTGAGTTTTTAAAATCAAATAACACCTATTTATTTTATGGTTTAAGCACAAACATAGTATCCTATTACGGGATTGAGTCTAGAATTAGAAGAGGTGACATATATTTTAAGAAGGCAAATTAATTTTCACTTTCGAAAACACATACAAACACTCCATCCCTATCTGGTTACTCCGCTCTGTATATTTTTCATCCTGCAACACCGATCCATCATAAGCTTTGGGATCGTTGTAAGTAGTAGCAATGCGTAATTCACAATCGGGGATGAAGGGACAATTTTCTTCTGCATCCGAACAGGTCATGATCACAGCAAAGCCGGAGGAAGGATTGTGTTCATGATTGTACACTTTGGAAAAGCAGGTTACGTACTTGTCATCATCAAAATAGACATGATATACAGGATTGTTTCCTTCGGTTGTTTTCCGTACTTCAAAACCGGCGGAGGAAATGGCATGAATGGCATTGGCGTTAAACGCTGTGGCCTCCGTACCTCCTGAAAATGTTTTCACGCCATGGATGTTAAAATAATCGGCTGCTGTGGCGGCCCATATCTGTCCCAGGTGACTGCGCCGGGAATTGTGGGTACACACAAATTCCAACTGCACGGTTTGGTTGTTTGCTTTTTTGGCACTGATGTAATCGGCAATTTTTTCAAGCACTGTTTTTCGCTCTGCCGGTATTTCTGAAAAATTCTTTACCAGTTGGTTACAGCGTTGATGGAGGATGGAAAACATGAGCTTTTATTGAACGATAAAGATATTGAGTGTGAAAAGATGTTTTATTCGTTTTAGAAAATTTAATACAGCTTGATTTGTAGTTACTGATTATATGGGTGAGAAGCTCCTGATTCTTCTTTTCTTTTTGCTTCTCCAAAAAGAAACAAAAAGGAGCCCGATTTCGAATGACGGCCCGAACCTGCCTGACGGTAGGCAGGATCGGAGGGCTCCCTGATTAAGCTGTGTTCTACTGTGATTAATTACATTTTAATTCTACTGAACATCCTATGTGATACAGGTTGATTTAACTTATACTTGTTGAAACTATTTTTAAGATTGTAATTAATTAGTGACTTAACGATGTGTTGATGTTTATTGATAGTTGATGTGGCAGAACAAATAGCCTATTCAAAAGATGCAGCACCGCTCCTTCTCCTTTGGAGAAGGAGATGGAGGATGAGGTTTCTGCCGCTATGAAAAACCAAACCCTGAAGTGTGCGACGTCCCGCTTAAGGCGGGATTTCACTTCGTTCAACAAATACGACCCCTCGTTTGCACCACCGCCCGTAACACAACCATCCTCACTCCCCTCCCACACGGCAATTAGGTTATTTGCTGACTTCCGTCATTCACCAACCTTTCACGCTCAGGTACTTTCGTACTTCAACCAAACAGGTTCGTTATGTCTACCAATCAAGTCAAATCAAAAGCAGAAGTAATGGATGGCAATGAAGCGGCGGCGTACATTGCGTACAAGTGCAGCGAAGTCTGTGCCATCTACCCCATCACACCATCGAGCGCCATGGGCGAGTGGGCCGATGAATGGAGTGCCAAAGGCATGAAAAATATTTTCGGCACCACGCCCAAAGTAATCGAAATGCAAAGTGAAGCGGGAGCTGCCGGTGCTATACATGGTGCCTTGCAGGGCGGTGCATTGGCATCCACCTTTACTGCATCGCAGGGATTGCTGCTGATGATCCCCAACATGTACAAAATTGCAGGTGAGTTAACGCCTGCTGTATTTCATATTGCGGCACGTAGTTTGGCCACACATGCACTTTCTATTTTTGGAGATCACAGTGATGTGATGGCCGTTCGCTCCACCGGTTTTGCCATGTTGTTTGGCAACAATCCGCAGGAAGTAATGGACATGGCCTTGATTGCACACAGCGCTACCTTAAAAGCAAGAGTTCCTTTCTTAAATATTTTTGATGGCTTCCGTACTTCGCATGAGCTCAATGAAGTAGAAATAATTCCTGATGATGTGATTGAGCAAATGATAAGTATTGAGGCCATTCATGCACACCGTGACCGTGCATTGAACCCGCACAAACCCGTGATTCGTGGTACGGCACAAAATCCGGATGTATACTTTCAAAACAGAGAAGCTGCTACGCCTTACTATGAAAAAGTTCCCTCTATTGTACAGGAACAGATGGATATTTTTTACAAACTCACCGGAAGAAGATACAATCTGTTTGAATATTACGGACACGAACATCCTGATAGAGTGATTGTAATTATGGGCAGTGGTGCCGGTGCCGTGAAAGAAACAGTGGATTATTTAAATGCACATGGCAGTCATGTTGGCATGATCAATGTGCGTTTGTTCCGTCCGCTGGATGTAGAAGCTTTTACGAAAGCACTTCCTAAATCAGTAGTAAGCATTGCCGTGCTGGACCGTTGCAAAGAACCTACAGGAATTGGTGAGCCTTTGTACATGAATATTGTGAATGCGTTGAATGAAGCACAGGAAAATCATCATGCACATGTAATTGGTGGCCGTTATGGATTGAGCAGTAAAGAATTTACGCCTGCCATGGTAAAAGCTGTGTTCCGTGAAATGAAAAAAGAAAAACCAAAGAATCATTTTACCGTTGGTATTGAAGATGACATCAGTCACAGCAGTTTGGAATATGACAAATCTTTCAACCTGGAAGCACAACATTTGTTCCGTGGTTTGTTTTTTGGTTTGGGTGCTGATGGTACGGTAAGTGCCAATAAGAATTCCATCAAGATCATTGGAGATAAAACCAATGATCATGTGCAGGGATATTTTGTGTATGACAGTAAGAAATCAGGTTCATTGACTGTTTCACATTTGCGTTTTGGTGAAAAGCCGATAGAATCAACCTACTTAATTCAATCAGCCAACTTTGTGGCCTGTCATCATTTCAACTATTTAACCAAGTATGATATTTTAAAAGATGCAGAACAGGGTGCTACCTTTTTATTAAACGCACCGTATGAAAAAGAAGAACTGTGGAGTAAGCTGCCCAAAAAAATCCAGGAAGAGATTATTCATAAGCAGTTGAAGTTTTATGCCATCAATGCTTACACTGTAGCAAAGGATGCAGGTATGGGTACCCGCATCAACACCATTTTGCAAACCTGTTTCTTCGCCATCAGCAATGTATTGCCAAGAGAAGAAGCCATTGCTAAAATTAAAGAAGCGATTTATGAAACCTATTGGAAAAAAGGCGAAGCTGTAGTTCAGAAAAACTATGATGCGGTGGATGCTACGCTTGCCAATTTGTATGAAGTGGATTACAGTACTTACAAAGTTGGAACTGTAGAGTTGAGCAATATTGTAGCTGATGATGCACCCGATTTTGTAAAAGATGTATTGAGTAAAATTATGGCGGGTGAAGGTGATGAATTACCCGTGAGCGCCTTTCCTGTTGATGGTACCTACCCCAGCGGCACTACCAAATGGGAAAAACGAAATATTGCAGATGCAGTACCTGTATGGGATACAAGCTTGTGTACACAATGCAACAAGTGTGTGATTATTTGTCCGCATGCAGCTATTCGTGCGAAAGTGTATGATAAAATTTTATTGAACGAAGCGCCTTCCACCTTCAAACATGTCGACCCTATTGGTAAGGAATGGAACAAGGAAACAGAAGCTTATTCATTACAGGTTTCAACAGAAGATTGTACCGGTTGTACCTTATGCGTGGAGTATTGCCCTATAACTTCTAAAACAGATGCCGGGCATAAGGCCATCAACATGATGGATAAGAAAGATATTCAGCAGGCAGAAATAGAAAACTGGGATTACTTTCTTTCATTACCGGAAGTGGACCGTGCCAGAGTGAATAAGAATACGGTGAAAGGTTCTCAATTCTTTCAACCGTTGTTTGAGTTCAGCGGTGCATGCGCCGGTTGTGGTGAAACACCCTATTTAAAATTGATTACACAACTCTTTGGTGAGCGGATGATCGTTGCCAATGCCACCGGATGTTCTTCCATTTTTGGCGGCAATCTTCCTTCAACACCATGGAGCACTAATAAAGAAGGAACCGGGCCGGCATGGGCCAACAGTTTATTTGAAGATAATGCGGAGTTTGGATTGGGTTTACGACTGGCAGGCGAAAAGAAAAAAGAAATGGCCTACCAGTTGCTGGATGAATTACGGCCGCAGATAGGCGAAGACCTGGTAGATGCATTGGTAAATTCAAAAGAAGGAACAGAAGCCGAGATTCAAACAAAACATGAGTTGGTGCTGGAATTAAAGAAGCGATTGAGTGGTATGAAATCAATGGCTGCTTTAAACTTATTTCATCTTGCTGATTTTTTAGAACAAAAATCTGTCTGGATTATTGGTGGTGATGGTTGGGCTTATGATATTGGTTACGGCGGATTGGATCATGTGCTTTCCACCGGTGAAAATGTAAACATATTGGTACTTGATACAGAAGTGTACAGCAATACAGGCGGACAAAAATCAAAATCGACTCCACTGGGTGCCAGTGCCAAGTTCAGTGTGAATGGAAAAACATCGGGTAAAAAAGATTTAGCCATGCAAGCCATTGCACACGGCACAGCGTATGTAGCACAGATTGCATTGGGCGGAAATGATATGCATACGCTGCGTACGATTTTAGAAGCAGAAGCATATCCAGGCCCTTCGCTCATTATTGCATACAGTCATTGCATTGCACATGGTATTGATATGGCACATGGCGCCGAAGAGCAGGACTTTGCAGTGAAGAGCGGTTACTGGCCTTTGTTCCATTACAATCCGCTCAAACCAAAAGGTGAACGCTTTGTGATTGACAGTAAAGAGCCATCCTTACCGTTGAGTGAATTTATGTATCATGAAAATCGTTTCAATGTGATCAAAGCCAAGGATCCTGAACTGGCAGAGCAGTTTTTAGAAGCTGCTGAACATGCCAGGAATAATAAATGGGATCGGCTGGTAACATTGAAGGGCCTGTAACCTTTACCGATGATCACAAGGGAACTGCAGTTGCAGTTCCCTTTTTTATTTTTTATAACAACGATCTTTCTTTAATTTGTTATACGCTGACATCAATTTAAATAGCATGAAACATCTTTTCTATATCAGTTGTATTGTACTCCTTTTTACCAGTTGCAAAAATGCGATCAAACAGGCCAATGGTGAAGTAGTACCAAGAGACTATACGATTGACACTGCTATTGCGGTTACTGATATGTACCTGGATAGTACAGCGATGGAGCAATTCATCAGTAAACAACAGTTTCATGACTCTTTATCAAAACGAATCAGGAGTTTTTATAACGGACGTAATTACCAGTATGCATGGTTCAATTCACAAGGCGTGAGTACCAATGCCGGAACGTTTATTGATCTCTTTAATGATTATATTTCTTACAGTAGAGACAGCAGTTTGCACAATTCTTTATTTACACATTTATATGATTCCATTACAGGAGGTTACTACCAGTTCCGCATGCAGGATTCCATTGTATTTCAAACGGAGTTGTTACTGACAGCACAATTCTTTCGATATGCGTACCGCAAGTACCAGGGCAGCAATACTGTTAACACCCGGCAACTGGAATGGTATATTCCCCGTAAACGGATTAATTCCGTAGCGGTACTGGATTCCATGCTGGCGCATAAGAATGAAAATGTATCTGAGCTGGAACCCGTACACCAGCAATACAAATTGCTGAAAGATTACTTAGTCAAATACTATGAGATCGAAAAACAGGGAGGCTGGCAAACAATCAAAGCCGATAAAAAGAAATATCAGCTTCATGATGAATCACCGGTTATCAGTCGCATCAAACACAGGCTCTTTCTTTCCGGCGATCTCAAGACAGATGACACATCACATCTGTTTAATGAAACTACTTTAGCAGCCGTTAAACAATTTCAGCACCGCTATGGATTAAAAGAAGATGGCATTATCAATACTGCAGTAATAGCTGAAATGAACCGCCCGGTACAGGAGCGATTAACACAGATTTTGATCAACATGGAGCGACTACGTTGGCTTCCTGCCCAGCCTACTTCTGATTTTTTGCTGGTGAATATTCCGGAGTACCGTTTGCATGTATTTGAAAAAGGCGCTTACATTTTCAGTATGGATGTGGTGGTGGGCACAGCAGCCAATAACACGGTTATTTTCCAGGGAACCTTGAAACATATTGTATTCAGTCCGTATTGGAATGTGCCTAACAGTATTTTACAGAAAGAAATATTACCGGCAGTTCGACGTAATAAAAACTACCTGGAACGCAACCATATGGAATGGAATGGCAACAGTGTGCGTCAAAAACCGGGACCGTGGAATGCATTGGGTCTTGTGAAATTTTTGTTCCCCAACAGCTATAGTATTTACCTGCATGATACGCCCACTAAATCCAAGTTTGAAGAAAGCAGGCGTGCGTTCAGTCATGGCTGTATCCGTTTATCGCAACCCAAACGTTTGGCTGAATTTTTATTAAGACATGAAGAAGAATGGACTTCTGCAAAAATTGAAGAGGCTATGAATGCCGGCAAAGAAAAATACCTGAACATTAAAGAACCCATTCCGGTGTATATTGTTTATCTCACCGCTTTTGTTGATGCCAACGGACAATTGAATTTCAGGAACGATGTGTATGGGCATGATCAGAAAATGGCTGAGGCGTTGTTCAGAAAGTAATACTTGTAAGACCGTTTATATATCATCCTCTTTTAGCAAGTTCCTCTTTCAACTTTTTCCAGTTCCTGTAATTAAGAATCCACAAAGGCAAAAAACAAAGCGGTAATGCAGTAGAAGCCGTAAAACCTTTCTGAGTATATAAGTAACCACCGCTCAAAAACATCAATCCGACACAAATACCCAGCACATAAACGGCAATCTTCATTCCCTTTTCATTTTTCTTCAATTCCTCCGTTGTAAATTCAGAAAGTGGTTTTGGTTTCATAATTTTTTTTAATTATCGATAATTACTAACAAAATAAAATAGTAAAGGTTGAATAAGTGAGGGCTGTGCGTGGTAAGTCCCCCTTCGGGGGATTTAGGGGGCTGGGGGTTTCATTGTCCAAACTGTCGTAAATGATGATCTAAATGTTTCCACATGCTTCTGCCCCATTGATCAGCCGTCATTTTTCCAAACATGGGATGCACTTTATCACCAATGCCTGCAGCACCACGTTCATGAAAGGCTTTTACAATGGAAAGCATTTCAGCTTTTTCTTTATCAAAATCACGCTCCTCTTTTACGATAAAGTTGGGAGCAGTAGGAAGATTCTGTCGGTAAGGTTTGCTATTGTATAACTGGCTACGGAACATCCACCCGATGATGGAGAGCGGATGACGTTTCAGCGGTTTGCTGGTTAACGGTACTTTGTAGGCTTCTTTGCAATGCGTGAGCATTTGTGCAGCTGTCATCTTACCCCACTGACGTGGACTATCAACCTTTAAATTGCTTAGGCGCTGCATTATTTCATCATACGCCGCTTTATCAAACAAAGATTTTACTTCCATGAGTGAACGTATTCGTCTTTTGAAAAATAAGGAATCTGATCCTGACTCACTGTTTCTTTTTGTTGCCAGAAATCAACTGTAACAATTTTACCTTCTTTTGTTTTGAGCATGCGACCCATCAATGCATTGGTTACATTAAACCGAACATCTGTAACACCGATGGTGAAGGTGGGAGGTGAAGGGTTTAGGGCAGAAGTCTCAACGGTGGCTTCTCCTTCTGCTGGTTTAGGTGCCGGAGCTGCTTTGGGTGGTGGTGATGGAACTACAACAACTGTATATCCATTCCACTCTAATAATGGTTGTAAGAAATCAATACGCTCCTGTGTGGCATTCTTTTCCACCACTGCACACTTAATACCATTCAGATCTTCAAACTCATGATTTTTATTGATCGCCATTGCTTTCTTTTATCAATTCATAATAACAATACGGTAAACATAATGATAAGCACCGCTTGCCAAACCGGTAATTAAAATACCTGCCACACATATAACAGCCGCCAGTTTTGCATAGTTGCCTGATTGAATTTTTTCGATCGGTTGTTCATTGGCATCCATGAACATCGCTTTCACAATTCGCAGGTAATAGTACAATGACAGTACCATATTCAATGCGGCGATTGTGATGATGATATAATTCCCCTTTGCTGCACCGGCCAAAATCAAAAAGAATTTTCCAAAAAATCCTGCTGTGGGCGGAATGCCTGCGAGTGAAAACAAAGCAATCGCCAGTACCCAACTCAGCAACGGGTTGGTTTTATAAAAACCTTTGAGATCATCGATGGCTTCTTTCCCTGATGCATTGCTGATGATCGTAACCACTCCAAATGCTGCCAGGTTGGAAAAGATATAGATCAATACAAAATAAACAACAGCTGTATTGCCTTCTCCTGTTTGTACCATCAGCGCCAGTAAAGTAAAACCAACCTGTGCCACGGAAGAAAAAGCAAGGAATCGTTTTAAGTTTTGTTGCCGGATGGCAAACAAATTACCGATGATCATTGTAGCAGCAGCCAGTAGCATCAGCATATTGCTGAATACAGCAATCAGTGGCCCGAATGTATAGGCCAGCAGTTGCACCATTACCATCAGGAATGTTCCTTTTGATAAAACAGAAAGAAAGGATGTAACTGCAATGGGAGCACCTTCATACACATCAGCCGTCCATAAATGAAAGGGCACCGCAGAAATTTTAAACCCGATGCCTGCCAGGATCAATATCAATGCAAATATTTGCAGGTTGCTGCTGTACAATCCCTGTGTCATTTCCCTGAAACCGAGCGCACCGGTAGTACCATACAACAATGAAATACCAAACAACATCAACCCTGAGGCAAAAGCCGAAGAGAAGATCATTTTCATAGCAGCTTCTGAGGAACGGCGTTTTCCAAGATCAAAGTTGGCCAATGCCGCCAGCGGAATGGTTGAGAGTTCCATGCTCAGGTAAAACATCAACAAATGACCGCTGCTGATGAGGAATTGCATACCGAGTAAAGAACTCAGGAGCAGTAAATAACATTCAATGGTATGCTCGTGGTTCTTTAACCAATCAAACGCCTGGAAAGAGATCAGGAGCATCGCAAGATTGAGCATGTTCTTTTCAAAAACAAATAACTCGTTGGTAATATACATGCTGCCAAATGCCCTTCCTTCCACGTTGAAAAAGAAACCGGCAATCAGATTGATGAACAGCAACACATTCACTGTATGCAGTACTGTTTCTTTCTTCCATTCTTTATTGGCAAGTTTCATAAACAGCAGGATGAAGATGATGAGCACCACCATCATTTCCTGCTTCATGAATTGTATCGTTTGTAAAAAATCCATTCTTTATTTTCCAGCTAATTTTTGAATAATGATATCTGTTCCGGGATTGATCAGGTCTGTGAGCCAATAAGGTGCAATCCCCATGGCAATGATTCCTGCCAGCAACAAGACCGCTGCTGATTTTTCATACCACTTCGCATCATGTAATGCTAAATAACTTTCATTTTTCACTGCACCCATAATCGAACTTCCTGTGGCACGCAAAATATAAACGGCCGTAACTACAATGGAAGCACAGGCAACAATTGTTGCAATGCGATAAAAACTTTCTGCTTTTTCCCAACCGCCCATGAACACCGTCATCTCGGCAACAAAACCACTAAAGCCCGGCAAACCCAATGAACACAAACCGGCTATTACAAACACGGATGATATAAACGGCATCACCTTCAATAAACCTCCCAGTTCAGCCACTTTACGTGTATGTGTACGTTCATACAACATGCCTATGGCAGCAAAGAAGAGCGCCGTCATTAATCCATGGCTCACCATTTGCAACACAGCACCATTGATCGCTGTTTTCGTTAACATACCAATTCCCAGCAATACAAATCCACAATGGCTAACGGAAGAATAAGCATTGATGTATTTCAAATCCGTCTGCATCATGGTGGCGAATGCTCCATATAAAATTGCAATACATGCCAGAATGATAATGATAGTTGAATAATGTTGTGCAGCATCAGGCATTAACCAGGTGGCAGCACGCAAACAACCATAACCACCCAACTTCATACTAATACCGGCTAAAAACATAGAAGCTGCCGTTGGTGCACTGGAGTGACCATCGGGCACCCATGTATGAAACGGAAACAAAGCCGTAAAAATGCCAAAGCCAATAAATACAAATGGGAAGAATAAGTTTTGAACCGCCGGAGAAATAGTAAGTGATGCTATTTGTAAAATATCAAATGTGTAATTACCATCAGTGGAGGTGTTGAAATACAATCCTGCTAATCCAACAAACACTAATGCTGAGCCGGCCATCAGCATCAAAGCCAATTTCATAGCGCTGTATTCTTTTTTACCGCTTCCCCAAATACCAATGAGCAAAAACTTTGGTATAACAGCGAGTTCCAGGAAGAAGAACATGGTAAACAGATCGAGTGACACAAAGAAGCCATAAGCACCTGCGCTTAATAACAACAGTAAAAAGAAGAACTCTTTGCTCATGCGTTCTTCTTTCCATGAAACGAGAATACCGGCAAGCACAACAGTAGCAGTCAGCAGGATCATGGCAATGGAAATGCCATCCACACCCATATGAAAGTTGATGTTTAACGGCTGGTACCACTGATAATTCTGTTCAAAGAACATGACCGCATCCTTGTTCTCACCTGTTGAATAGAAATAGAACAAGGCTAATGCTGCCAGCCATTGCAGCAAGGAGCCGGCAAGCGCTATGAATCTTACCTGCTGGCGTTGCTTAAAAGGCAATACCGCCAGTGCTGAAAGAATGGGTAATATGACAATGATTAACAAATTCATTGCAGCATTAATTTAACGATGTCCAAATTTATGCGGAATTGAGTGCCATCGGCACGGGATGTTAGTAGCAGCCCGTACATGCACACAGTTAACTGAGCCCCGTAGGGGGTGATATGTTTTACAATTCTGAATCATAAAATTCAAAAAGATATTTTGGGTCATAATCAATTCCGAATTTTTCGAGAAATTCAAGATACTCCTCTCTGAATGTTTTCTTTTGATGATGTTGTGGCTGATTTAAAATATAATTCACTACATCTGGCGCCTGAGACTTTGAATAACTGAAAGCTCCATAACCTGATTGCCATGAAAAAGTTTCAGGCACTAACTTCCGTTCCTTTAAAAAGGAAGAAGAATTTGATTTAACATCTCTGGTAAGCTCGGCTATAGATATGTCTGGTTTCATACTTACAAAGAGATGAGCATGGTCAGGCATGCAATAAATGGCATACAATTTTTGTTTCTTATTTATAATAATGCCTGTCATATACTTATGCAATTCTTCTCTGAATGATTCTTTTATAAAATGTTGCCGACCCATTACAGCAAATACAATCTGTATGTAAATCTGTGAATATGTATTTGCCATATTTATTATTTTAAAATCACCTGTCAATCACATGTCGCCCCTACGGGGCTCGTTCACTCCTTATTGTTGTTTGTTTTCTACTAACATATCGCCCTTACAGGGCTTTTCCTTCTGTAACTATTTCCATAAATAGATAAATAATACTGCCAGTACTGCAATACCGCCAAAGAAATACAACACATAATGCTGTACCTTTCCGCTTTGCCATCCTTTGATGAGCGCAGAGAAACTGCCGGTTACAGATGCCAGTCCGTTCATAGTGCCATCAACTATATGCTTGTCAATCCACGCCGCAGGACGTGCTATGAAATTGAAAATGATTTTTTTTGTGATGAACAAATACAATTCATCAATATAAAATTTCCTGTATGCCGTTTTATAAACCGCTCCCATTGTATGGGCAATAGCAGCCGGTCTGTCACTTTTCTTTTTGTAGACATAGGTTGCCAAACCAATACCTAATGCGGCCACGACAACAGGTGCAATGGAAAAAAGCAAATGCAAATCTGTTTCCAGCGGCTTTCCGTCACTGCTTACATATTCACCAAAGGGAACCATTCCTGCAGCAATTGTTAATACTGCCAATAAAATCAAAGGGAGTTTCATGGCCAGTGCTCCTTCACTGTGATGTTCACCGTGAACCTCTCCTCCCGTCCTCTCCAAAGGAGAGGAAGTTTTATTCCAGAAGATGGAGAAATACAAACGGAACATATAAAAAGCGGTGAGGCCGGAAGTAAGTAATGCAATGCCATACACTATTTTATCTGCATTGAAAGATGCTAATAAGATCTCTTCTTTACTGAAGAAACCAGATAGAGGTGGCACACCTGCAATAGCCAAACAGGCAACCAGGAAAACAATATTCGTAAGTGGCATGTGTTTGCGCAAACCACCCATATCAGTCATTTCATTACTATGTATAAAATGAATCACAGCACCTGCTGCCAGGAATAACAATGATTTAAAAAAAGCATGTGTGAACAAATGAAATAGAGAGCCGGTAAAACCAAGACCTTGTTCACCACCATAACCACTCACACCAAGGGCAAACATCATGTAACCGATCTGGCTCATAGTGGAATAAGCCAGCACTCGTTTAATATCCGTTTGTGTACAGGCAATGATAGCGGCAAATAAAGCAGAAGTCAACCCAACCCATGTTACCAGTTGCAGTGATACTTCATTGACTGCAAATACAGGAAACATTCTCGCCACCAGGTAAACACCGGCTACGACCATCGTGGCAGCATGGATCAACGCAGAAACAGGTGTTGGACCTTCCATAGCATCGGGCAACCAGATGTGTAACGGAAACATGGCACTCTTACCGGCACCGCCGATAAAGATGAGTGCTAACGCCCAAGTGAGCAACGATGCCCCAATAAATGAAGTAGATGTTGCTGATAAAAATTCAGGTGATTGTGTATTGGTTAATGTTTGAATAATCGTACCAAAATCAAAACTGTTGCTTTGTACGCCAACGATCAAAATACCGATAAGGAAGAACAAATCAGCGAAACGTGTAACGATAAATGCTTTTTTACTGGCTGCAACAGCGGATGGTTTTTGAAAATAATATCCGATGAGTAAGAATGAGGAAACACCTACCAACTCCCAGAACATATACATCTGGAAAATATTGGTACTGATAACCAGTCCCAGCATGGAGAAGGTGAACAAACCAAGGAATGCATAATAGGTAGCAAACCGCTCCTCCCCTTTCATATACCAGAGACTGAAAATATGCACCATCAATGATACAAAACTGATGACCACCAGCATCATCACTGAAATAGGATCCAGCAATACACCCATGTCAATCTGCAAATGATCATTGAACACCAGCCATGTATATTGAAATGCCTTGATGGGTTGATACGCATCATTCACTTTGCCATCAACGAGAAAATAATGCCACGCCGTATATACAGATAATACTGTTGAGATCAACAACAATCCTGTTGCAATAACTCCTGCAGATGTATTGAAATACTTTTTACCAAACAAACCCAATACCACAAACGCCAGCAGCGGTAACATAGGAATGAGTAATATGTAAGATGAATAGTTCATATTAATATTTCAATTCAGTTGCATCTTCCACATCAATGGACTGATGACTTCTGTACAGATTAATAATGATAGCCAGTGCCACGGCAGCTTCAGCAGCAGCAATGGTGATGATGAATATGGTGAAGAACAAACCATCTACTTTACCCGGGAAAAAGTATTTATTGAACACCACAAAATTGATGTTCACACTATTCAGGATCAGTTCTACACTCATCAGCATGCTGATGAGATTTCTTCTCGTAAACAGTCCGTACATGCCTATAAAGAAAAGGGCTGTACTCAGAAATAATATTTGTTCTGCAGGTATCGCCATCATTGTTCTTTTGGTTTTGTTTTAAGGGCAATAACAATACAGCCTACCATCGCTGCCAGCAATAAAATACTTACTACTTCAAATGGCAATGCAAATCCATTTTCTTCTGTGCTGATCAATGCTTCACCTATCCTGCTCACTTCTGTTGAAAATCCATTTGAGACAGGTATAAACCCGTTTTGATAAATCAGTAACGCTGTGAATGCAAAACCAAATAATACAGCCAGTGCAGAAGCGATCACCCGCAGCAATGGTGGTTTTGCCATTTCTTTACCTGATTGCTGTGTTAAGAAAATGGAGAAGATGATGAGCACCACAATACCGCCAACATACACTACAATTTGTACGGCAGCTATGAATTCTACTTCCATCCAGAAATACAAACCGGCTACACCAATGAGGGAGAATAAGAGCCAGATAGCAGAACGGAAAATTTTCCGGCTGGTAACAGCGAGCAGAGCAGTTGTTAAAATAAACGCCGCTAAAATGTAAAATATGATTTGATAAGCAGTCATTCAAAAATTTCTAAATAACAAAAACCAAATTCCAAACAATCAAACACCCGATTCACTATTCACAGTTACCTGTCAACTATTCCACGCCCTCCCTGATCTTCGATCCCGGTTCGTTCAATGTTTTGATCAACTTACTCCGGTCAAAAACACTATGTTCAAAACCCTGCCCCATTTTTATCGCACTGGTGGGACAAGCTTCAATACACAGGTTACAAAGCGTACACAGTTCCAGGTGATAGATAAATGTATCCAGTGCTTTTTTCTTTTTGCCGGTCGCTTCATCCACATCAAACTTGGTGATGATCTTAATCGTTCCGTTAGGACAAGCCAGTTCGCAGGCCGTACAACCGGTGCAGGCATGTTCATTGTTTTCATCATGCAGCATGATCACTTCGCCACGGAAACGTTCCGGCAACACCAGCGTATCCTTGTTATCGGGATATTGCTGTGTGATTTTTTCTTTGCCATGATGCAATGCATAACGGCCGGTTATCTTCATCCCCGTCAGGAGTGACTTTACGCCACCAACAACATCTGATATGTAATCTTTCAAGAACATGTTTATAAATGCCAACCAAGGATGGCGATTAATGTTGCAAGCAACAGGTTAAACATTCCGATCGGTAATAAATATTTCCATTCTAAATTCAACAGCTGATCAATACGTAATCTTGGGAAGGTCCAACGGAACCACATAATCACAAAAATTAAAAAAAACGTCTTACCCATGAACCATACACTTGACGGAATAATATCCATGATGCGGTTAAACTCTGTATCCGTTCCAAAATGTAACGGCATCCATCCGCCCAGGAACAAAGTAGCACCCAATGCACATACCACAAATATGTTTACATACTCTGCCAGGAAGAACAATGCGAATTTCATTCCGCTGTACTCTGTATGAAAACCTGCAGTTAATTCACTTTCTGCTTCAGCCAGGTCAAACGGAGCACGGTTGGTTTCAGCCGTTACGGCAATCATAAAGATTACAAATGCAATGATGGCGGGAATATGACCTTTAAACAACCACCATCCGTTTTCCTGCGACATGACAATGTCACTCACTTTCAAACTTCCTGTTAAGATCACAATTACCAAAATGGCAAAGCCTGCACTTAACTCATAGCTTACAATCTGTGCACCGCTGCGCATGGCTCCCAGCAAAGAGTATTTGTTATTGCTGGCCCAACCTGCCATTAAAATACCAATCACAGATACTGATGAAACAGCTGTAATGAACAGTACACCAATATTTACATCCCAAATCTGTAAGCCTTTAGCAAACATGAGCGGAGCCATCACTACCATTGCAATGATCATCACAATAAATGGCGCCAGGTTGAACATCAGTTTATCAACCCCCAACGGTGTCATCCCTTCTTTTACGATCAGCTTCAATGTATCTGCTACTGTTTGAAACATTCCCCATGGCCCAACACGGTTAGGACCTAAACGCAACTGCATCCAGCTGCTTACTTTTCGTTCCATCATGATCAACACCAGGCCCAGTAATGCAAACAAACCAATAATGCACACACCCACAATTGTAAACTCCAGCAGCATCGCTATCGTTGCATTGAATGTACTGTAGAGCCATTCGTGAATTGAGTTTGCTATGGATTCTAATGAAAACAATTTTTTATTTTTTTATGTTACCGGCCTTTGTACTACGATTTATCTTTTGTTGCGTCGCACTCTTGTGCGCTTTTAAGTCTATTCCTCAACCCACCCCTTGCAATCATCTTCACATTCAAAGTCTCCGCCACCCCTCCCGGGAGGGGATAAACAACTTTTTTAAATATCACTCACTCTCATTTAATAAGTACCTCCAAAAAGCTGGCCTGCGCCATGCAGTTCCCCCTTCAGGGGGCGGAGGGGGCCACTCATCTATCAATATCCGGTATCACTAAATCCAACGTACCCATCATCGCTACCAAATCACCAATCTTTCCACCACGTGCCATATGATCTAATGCGCTCAGATTACTGAAACCAGGTGAACGGAATTTAATGCGATACGGAGTTGTTCCGCCTTCACTCACAATATAAACCCCCAACTCCCCACGTGCTGTTTCCACTCTTGAATAAAATTCTCCCTTTGGTAATTTCAATACTGCTTTTGTTTTTGCCTGGAAATCTCCTTCCGGAATATTATCAATTAACTGTTCAATGATATGCATGCTTTGACGCAACTCTTTCAACCGCACCACATACCGGGCAAATGAATCACCGGCCGTTTCAATGATTTCTTCAAATTGGAGTTGCTGGTAAATTTCATAGGGATAGATTTTCCGGATGTCACAACTTACACCACTCCCCCTTGCCGCCGGGCCGGTAACACCAAAAGAAATGGCATCTTCTTTTGAAAGCACACCTACACCTTTCGTCCTGTTCTGAAAGATGATATTTCCTGTTACCAGTTCATCATATTCATCAATCTTTGATTTGAAATGACGGATGAATTCATTTACGCTCCGTTGAAAATTGGGATGCAGATCCGTCATCACACCACCGGGCACCATATAATTCATAGTTAAACGGGTACCGCAGGTTTCTTCCATGATATCATTAATCATTTCACGTTCACGAAATGAAAGAAAGAAAGGAGTTAATGCGCCCACATCCATTGCCATAGCACCCCACCACAACACATGACTGGCAATGCGTGTGAGTTCATCCATCAGTACACGGATCACCTGTGCTCTCGGGGGCACTTCAATTTGTAATCCCTGCTCCACACACAAACAACAGCCATGATTATTGATGTGGGAAGAAAGATAATCCATGCGGCTGGTGGAATAAATAAATTGCCGGTAGCTCAAACTCTCACACATCTTTTCAATAGAACGATGGATATAACCCAAATGCGGCTCCACTTTTTTTATGGTCTCACCATTGAGCGTGATCACCAAATGCAATACCCCATGTGTAGCAGGATGCTGCGGCCCTACATTGATGACCATGTCATCAAACACATTGGGCTCTGTTTGTACAGACTCTTTTACTATTTCAACTTGGTGATACATAAACCTCATCCTCGTTCCTTCTCCCAAGGAGAAGGAGGCCGAGCTACATTTATTTTATTTTGCTTTTGTAATTTGGCATTTCAGCATTTGTTGTTCTTATTATCAAATATCAACTACTCTTTATTTTATCTTACTCTCCGTAAAGCGTGGGCTGTGCCATGCAGTTCCCCCTTGGGGGGCGGAGGGGCTTTACAACTTTATCATATTCACCGCATCTTCAAAATCTTTCCGCAGCGGATTCTTTCCTTCCCATCCATCAGGCAAAATCAATAACCGCAGATCAGGATGATTCAGGAAATTCACACCAAATAATTCATACACTTCACGCTCATGAAACTCAGCAGTGCGCCAGATGTGAGATACTGTTTCTATTTCGGGTTTGCTTCTGTCTAATTGCACTTTCACTACCAATGGAGTTCTTTCAATGGTTGACTCCATATGATACACCATAGTGAGATGTGTTTTGAAATCAACACAGGTAAGACAAAACAGATAATCGAAACCTGCAGCACGTAATGACTGTGCAGTACTCAACCAATCTGCAACGGCAATATTCATGGTGAGCCATTGGCCCGTTTCATCAAAAGTTGCGGCTGAGAATTGTTCCTGCAGTTTTAGTTTTTGTTCTTCCTTCGTCATTGTTTACGCTACTTTCATTTCATTCCTTATCTGTTCCCTGGTCATGCCACTTTTAATTTTTTGCTGCAAGGTGATCATGGCATGCAGCAATGCCTCCGGCCGTGGCGGACAACCGGCTACATACACATCCACCGGTATCACATGATCGGCACCTTTTACTACGGAGTATGTATTATAAAAGAACGGGCCGCCGCTTGTGGCACAGGCGCCCATAGCAATTACATATTTGGGATCAGCCATTTGGTCGTACAATCGTTTGAGCACCGGCGCCATTTTATTGACAATAGTTCCGGCGATAATGATTACATCACTCTGGCGTGGTGTGGCACGTGCCACTTCAAAACCAAAACGGCTCCAGTCATATTTGGCAGAAGCGGTGCTCATCATTTCAATGGCACAGCAACTCGTACCAAATACTAATGGCCATAAGGAGTTGCTGCGTGCCCAATTGATCACATCATCCAGCACGCCTGTAGCAACACCGCCTGTAGGGGATTCTATCACCTGTCCCGGAAATGATGCCTGTATGTTTTTCAGTTCTGTCATATTCAACTGCTACTACAATGTTTACTGCCATTTTAATGCTCCTTTTTTATGAGCATATAAAAAACCAAGAAATAAGATGAATAAAAATATAATTGCCTGCACAAGGGCAAACATGCCGGCCTTTTTTACCACAACAGCCCATGGAAACAAAAAAATCAGCTCTACATCAAAAATTAAAAAGATGAGTGCAAACAAATAATAACCGGTGTTAAACTGAATCCAGCTGGGGCCTTTGGTAGGAACACCGCATTCGTAAGCTTCTCCCTTTTGTTTATTCGTCGTTGCCTTTAATACTACCTTGGAAAGAAGTATGGCAATTCCCGAAAAAGCAACGGCTGCAATGGCTAAAGCAATAATAGAACCTGCACCCATGAAAAAAAATTTAGGTCAAATGTATTGGCCTAATATACAACGAAAGATGATAGAAAAAACAAAACAAGATGATGATGGTTAGGATTTTTTCAACATCTTTTTAAATACACATCATCATCGTTCCTGTTAACGTACAGGTAACAGGTGAAGAATTCAACAGGAACTAACTGCAATCAAAAACTTTTGTACATTAAACATTCAAACATTGCTTATGCGTATTCTTAAGCCATTCAGGATTCCGCTTTTGTTCTTATTATTCTCCTGCAGCGAAACAACAAAACAACCGACTGTTGCAGGTTTTGAATTGATTCCTTCAGATACCTTTTATTTTAAATCCTTTGTGGATTGCAATATGGCGGAAGCATGGATTGGTGATACACTGCGCATCTTTCCCGGTAAATATGGTGAAGATCCTGTGTGGGGCGAAGCACATGAATTAAAATATGCTGATGGTAAACATGCAGATGAAGTATTTCAACGCCGTTACGAAGAATTTACAGAACCGCAAATGCCGCCCAATGCCCCCATCGGTCAACCGGGGTTGCATGGAGCTGTTTGGTTTGAAACAGTGTATCAGTCATCGGAGGATAAAAGCGGCAAAACACTTTATGCATTATATCATAATGAAAACTATCCGAATACCCTGCCTTATGATAAAGCGACCGGTGAAGGATATATTGATTACCGCTGGCCACAAGGTTTAACCGGTCCGCAATCACCGGCAGCCGTTTGCCGTATCGGCATTATGAAATCAACCGATGGCGGCCATAGCTGGCAAAACAAAGGCATCGTGCTGGAAGATCTGCAACCAAGAATGATCCTGAAACCATTTAACACTTCCAATACTTTTGCCGGCGGCGTTGGCGATCCTTCTGCCATTGCAAGTGGCGACTACCTATACATATTCTATGGTGAATACGGATATCCCGGCGTGTATGATTCTACCAAATACGATCGTAAAACAGAATGGAGCGGACAGTGCATCAGCATTGCACGTATTGCGTTGAAAGATCTTGACAATCCATCGGGCAAAGTAAAACGCTGGGATGGAACCGCTTTTAATGCTCCCTATAATAGTATCGGCAAACCGGTAGCATCGCTTCAGATTCCGATGGAACAAGGAGGCGGGCCTGCTTCTTCGCCGGAAGGTGGTTTTCACTGGGGTCCATCCGTAAGCTGGAATACGTATCTCAATCAATGGGTAATGCTCATGGGAGAAGTAACCGGACAATCATGGAAAGGAAGCAGAATTTTTATATCCTTCAACCCTAATAAAGATTTAGGAGCAGGTGACAATTCTCAGCAATGGACCAAACCGCAACTATTGCTGGATAAAAAAGGATACACAGTTTGGTATCCATCGCTGCAGCCCACCCAATCAGAAGACGACATTAAGAATAAATACACCTGTTTGCGATTAGGACAGACAGCACGTTTATTTTATAAAGCCATGAATACAGATACCAGTTTTTATGTGAGCGAGTATATGATCCGGTTTTCAAAGAAACAGAATTAAACAGGTGTATTCTCCTGTTTGGCAGCCTTCTTTTTATCAAAATATTTTTTTCCGAGGTACCCAATCACAGGCACGAGTATAACTGTAAGGAAATATTTCGGATCGTCCAGTAAGGCTGCCCATAATTTGCGTATCATATTTTGCTCCAGCTTTATACGAATAGGAATTTTTCTGTTTTCCAGTTCTTCACTTGAATCGGGTAAGTAAGCAGTAATTTTTAAAATTAATGTGGTAGAAGGTTTATCTGTTTTTGTAAGAATGCTCCAATCCCATTTATTACCCCGTATGGTATCAATACGTTGTTTATTGGAGGCATGTCCCACCGGTTTGATATCATAATCACCGGCCGGATCTTCCAATGATATTTCAACATGCTCATAAACCAGTGGTATGTGAAGTGAATTGATAATACTGCTGTCATCGTCCGTACTATTTACAGTTTCCCTACGTTCAATCTGGCGGAGCGTATCTCTCACTCTTGCCTCGGGTTTATTGATAGAGAGAAAGGCCATGATGTGTTTTACTTCATTCCGCTTAATAGTGTTGAAATAGGAATAAGCAATATTGGCTGATTTCCTGGCGCTGGGTGTAACATTGTGAATTGGTACAATTGTGCTTGGCGGTCTATTAACCGGATGTGGGGAAGTAGCTGTATCAACAGGAATAAAGGTGGCTGTATCTACCGCTGCTGGAGCGGTGGTATCGGCTGCTGCTGCGGTGGTGTCCGTAGGATCAACTGTACTTATTTCACTCGCATTATTACAGGCAATCATCAAAACAAGAAAAGTAAATACCCCGATCTTTTTCATAAACTGTTGTTTGCAGAAAGCTAATACTAATATCCCGGCTTTGCAAGCAGGATGAAGGGCTGCCCCGCCTTGCGGGATTTTCAACAGGAGTGAAGCGGCACCGGAGTGAACCCACCGACGCTGAAAGCTAAGGTGGTGAAACGGAGGTACAGCGGAAAGCCCGGCAACGGATGATTTATGCACAACAGGTAACAGCCCCCGACTTTACTCATTTCTTTTTCTATAAATTGCACCCCTGCACCATGGATAAATTCATAGTTAGCGCACGGAAGTACAGACCCCAGACTTTTGATACAGTGGTGGGGCAAAGTCATATTACCACTACTTTAAAGAACGCCATCAGCCATAACCAGTTGGCGCATGCGTTTTTGTTTTGCGGTCCACGTGGCGTGGGTAAAACAACCTGTGCCCGTATCCTGGCCAAAACCATTAACTGTGAAAATCTTCAACCAAACGGTGAAGCATGTGATAACTGTGTGAGCTGTAAAACATTTAATGAAGGAACCAGTCTCAACATTCATGAACTGGATGCGGCCAGCAATAACTCGGTAGAAGACATCCGCACGTTGATTGAGCAGGTACGCTTTGCACCGCAAATGGGCAAATACAAAGTGTATATCATTGACGAGGTACACATGCTCAGCTCCAGTGCCTTCAACGCCTTTTTGAAAACACTGGAAGAACCGCCCTCCTATGCCATTTTTATTTTGGCTACTACGGAGAAACATAAAATTCTTCCAACCATCTTAAGTCGCTGCCAGATCTTCGACTTTAAACGGATTACCATTAATGATACGGTTGAACATTTACAGGAAATTGCCACCAAAGAAGAAATTAAAGCCGAAGGTCCAGCCCTGCATGTGATTGCACAGAAAAGTGAAGGTTGCATGCGTGATGCATTAAGCATTCTTGATAAGATTGTAAGTTTTACCAATGGAGAACTGACTTATCAAAATACACTGGAGCACCTCAACATATTAGATGCGGATTATTTCTTCCGGTTCCTGGAAGCGATGCAACAGCAAAAGCTTTCGGACGCTATGTTGTTGTATGATGACATCAACCGCAAAGGTTTTGAAGGGGATATGGTGCTGAATGCTTTTTCTGAATTCTTAAGAAACCTGCTCGTTTGTAAAGATGAAAAAGTAGCCAACCTCTTAGAAGTAGTTGAAAGTTTTAAAGACAAATACATTGCCACGGCCAAAGCCACTTCTGCTTCATGGATCATTTCTGCATTAAATGTGCTGAACGAGGCGGAGATCAATTACAAACAGGCCCGTAATAAACGCCTGCATGTTGAATTAGCCTTGATCAAATTAACCTACCTGCAGCAGGCCCTTGATATTGCTGCACCTGATAAAAAAAAAGTAGCTGAGAAAGCAGTTCAGTTCCGGGCGATAAAGCCTATTGCGGTCCACAGTCTACAGTCCACGGACGACGGAAAGAAGCCGGCAGCCGATAGCCCAAAGACTGTAGTAAATACATCGTCAGCTAAACTGATAATTGAGGAGCCGAAGCCTGTTTACCAGCCCGGCACCAAACCGGCAACAGCAACAACTACAACTTCGGGTACAGTAACCACATCGCCCAAAATTGCATCGCTGGCCAAAATCCGACAGCAGGTGGCGGAGCAAAACAATGCCAATGCCCACAAAGCCCGGCCGTTAACTGAAGAGGAATTGCAGGTAGCCTGGAAAGAATTCATTCTCAAACTCAAAACTGCCAACAAACATTCCGTGGTTTCTACCCTTGAAATGATGGAATGCAAAATGCGGACCCCGGAGCTGTTTGAAATCACCTGTTTCGGCAATGTGCAGCTGGGTTTTCTAAAGCAGGAAAAAACCTCGCTGCTGGAGCATGTGCAGCATTTCTTCCACAATCCTGCCATTAATATACATGTAGAACTGGTGGAAACACAGGAAGAAGAAAACCCGGCCGACCGCCCTCTCTCCACCAAGGAACAGTTTGTGAAAATGGTGGAAAAATACCCACTTGTAAAGGAGCTGAAGGACCGGTTAGGGATGGAGCTGGATTATTGAATTGTTGGCCGTTATTCGATGGCCGTTGGCCAATATATTTGGAGTTCTCGTTTGATTTCTTTTCTAGTAAAATCTTGTTGTAAAGACCGAAATAGAAACTATCGGCCAGCGACTAACGGCTATCCGCTTGCATTTCCCCAATTTGCCTTAATTTCACGCCCTCAATTACGACGAAAAAAACTCAACTTATATGGCTGAAGTAATCAGAATGCCGCTGCTGAGCGATACGATGACCGAAGGAAAGATTGTGAAGTGGAACAAGCAGGTGGGCGATAAAGTAAAAAGCGATGATGTGCTGGCGGATGTGGAAACCGATAAAGCTACCATGGAAGTGGTGGGTTATGCGGATGGTACCTTATTATATATTGGTGTGCCAGAAGGTAAGGCCGCACAAATCAATGAAATCATCGCCATTGTAGGTAAAGAAGGGGAAGATTATAAAAGTTTATTGGATGGTGCCCCTGCCGCTAGCCAGGCTCCTGCCCCACAAGCTGCAACAGCCCCAACAACAAATACTGAACAACAAACTGGTGGTGGCGTTGATGCCGATGCCTTAGCCTCTCAATTAGGCGTTACTGTCATCCGCATGCCTTTGTTAAGCGATACCATGACAGAAGGAAAAATTGTGGCATGGAATAAAAAAACAGGTGATACTGTAAAGGCAGATGAAAGTCTGGCTGATGTAGAAACTGATAAAGCAACGATGGAAGTAGTGCCTTATGTGGATGGCACTTTATTATACACCGGTATTGAAGCAGGCAATGCTGCCAAAGTAAATGAAGTGATTGCCATTATTGGTAAAGCCGGAACCGATGTGAGCGGATTGTTGATTGCGTTGAAAAATCCTGCTGCAAGTTCTACGCCGCAAGCTGCAAGTGGTGCAAATGCTGCACCTACATCCACTGCTGCATCCGCTGCACCAACTGTTACAACAACATCTTCTGAAAACGGAAGAATAAAGGCTTCACCATTAGCAAAGAAAATAGCTGCTGAAAAAGGAATTGATCTTCATGCAGTGCAGGGAAGTGGTGATGGTGGCAGAATTATAAAAGCAGATGTTGACAACTTTAAACCTGCAGCCGCTGCAAGTGCACCTGCTGCAAAAGCTGCTGCACCTGCGGCTCCTGTAATTACATTTACACCCGGCGCAGGTGAAGGATTTGTTGACACGCCAAACAGCAGCATGCGTAAGACCATTGCCCGCCGCCTCGGCGAAAGTATGTTTACCGCTCCGCATTTTTATCTCACTATGGAGCTGAACATGGATAATGCCATGGCTGCCCGTGCACAGATGAATACTGTGAGCCCTGTAAAAATTTCCTTCCAGGATATGATGATCAAAGCATGTGCGATGGCGTTGCGTAAACATCCTGCTGTGAACTCTTCATGGATGGGTGATTTTATCCGCACCTACAATCATATTCATATCGGCAGTGCCGTAGCAGTTGACCAGGGACTGATTGTTCCTGTGTTCAAGTTTGCTGATCAGAAAAGTTTGAGCCAGATTGCCAGCGAAGCCAATGTGTTGTATGATAAAGCACGCACAGGTAAATTGCAACCGCAGGAATTCAGTGGAAATACGTTTACCATTTCTAATCTCGGTATGATGGAGATTGAAGAATTTACTGCCATCATCAATCCGCCGGATAGTTGCATTTTAGCAGTAGGCCGTATTAAAGAAATAGTAATTAAAAAAGCGGATGGAAGTTTCGGAACAACGAACGTGATGAAAGTAACCCTGAGTTGTGATCACCGTTCTGTGGATGGTGCTATTGGTGCCAGCTTCTTACAAACTTTGAAGAAGTTTATTGAGAATCCTGTGACGATGTTGGTGTGAAAATACTGATTGATTGTCAATCATTTATGCTATTTGCGCCTTTTATAAAAGTTTTTAGGGGCCAATATAACTTCTATGCTATATTTACGTTTAGAAAGGAAATCATCCTACCATGTTTGCTGTTGAACCAAATAGTCCTTTTGAGTCTAGCCTAACAAACGCAAAAGTTGTCGTTGGCCTTAATTGGTTATATGAAAGTTTAAGGACTAACTTGAGTAAAATATTTGTTTTTTTATTAGTCCTTTTAATAGCATTACCATTAGTATTATTCTTTGGATTCTGGCTTCAATTAAAAAGAAAGAAATTCCAAAAGCTTATGAAGAAGAACAAGCCTTTATTATTAAAAGACAACAAAGAGTATCTTCAATACAAGGAAAATTCCGACAAGCTAAACAATCTTATGCCCTCATTAGAAAAGGTAAGTACATATAAACTTTCGAAAGTTCCTTGGCCACTACGATACACATTGAGACAAATGCAAAGTATGACATCTACTTTAATAACTTTTCAAAATTGGCTTAGTTCTAGATTAGAACCATTAAATGAATCACAGTTACAGGGAAAGTCTAAGTTTTTCAAATACGTTCCTGAAGAATATTTATGGAAAAAAAGAAATAAGGCATATAAATATTGGATGTAACTTTTTATAGATGTTTCTATCATCCTTCCCTTACTCGAAAATAAATCACAGCACACCGAAATTTATTGGCGAAGACAAGCTAATCGAGCATGTTTATTCTTTTCGTGGCAAAACAAATAAAAGGTATGTTGTAATTATCGAAGAATACCCTTTTTTTGTTTTCATAGTAAAGTTTTGTCTTCAAGAAAGAAAATATCATAACGACAGATTCAATAAGCTGACCAACTTGAATGAGTGCAGTCGAGTTTTAACAACTATTGGTTTGATAATGAAAGAAATATATAAGCAGAATCCATTTGCATCTTTCGGATTTATTGGAACAAATCTTCCATCTGAGGATAAAGAAAACACAAAAAGATTTAGGCTTTATTCAAGAGTAGTAAGTGAATTGATATCCCCTGTCGCATTTGAACATCATATCTCACTTAAGCATAGCGCATACCTTCTTATTAATAGAGATAATCAAGAAAAGGATTTGTTAAGTAAAATTGACGCAATGTTTGAACGAATCTATCTACTAAATCTTTGACCTCACTTTCATCATAAATTTTCCGCTTCCCTCTTTTTGCCTTTATTGGTATTTAGCCCATTCTTGCACTACAGTTAGTAACAGCATATAGCTGCCGTCGTTGCGTCTTTTGACCAACGACAAAAGCACAATTGCTGACACTTTGTCAAATTAATAAATCATCCATATACAAAAATCCCTTGTTGGTGATACGTTCGACTTCGCTCAGTACACACAATAAGGGCAGTGTACGTTTTATCAGGAATTTGTACATATCTGTACAGAATCCCGGCAGTTCCCTCCTAACGTCGGGATGACAGCAATGCTCATCTTTCTGCTACACATAGGATGTACAATAAAATTCAATTGTAATTCACCACAGTAGTACAATGCTTCATCAGGGCGCAATCCGAAAACCAGGCAGTATATTGGTTTTCGGGCTCCTTTTTGTTTCTCCTGAGCGAAGCCGAAGGAGCAGAGAAGCAAAAAGAAAATAAAGAAACATCAGAATCTATAAAGTTCAGATATTCATGTGGCTGGTCGGGAGACACAACCACGGCGTGTTATTTTCTTTACCACTCAAAATATCAAAACACTTCAACAACATCGCTTCATTCAAAATAAATAGCCGAACTTGAACTATTAATCATAATCAATGCTTCAAAAAAGCACAATCCAACTTTTACGTTTTCATTTCTCCTTCTTCCTGATGCCGGTTTACTGGCTGGCATTAACGCAACTGGTACATATTCATTGGGGCAGAGCAGCCGTTGTATTCATCATACTGCATTTGCTGGTTTATCCTGCCAGCAACGGATACAACAGTTATATGGACCGGGATGAAACGCCCATCGGCGGCTTAAAAAATCCTTTGCAGCCGACCAAGCAATTATTTTATACCACAGTGGTTATGGATGTCGCAGCGGTGACAGCCTCCCTCTTCATCAGTTGGTATTTTGCATTGGGTATTTTTTTATACATCATGGCATCAAGAGCATACAGTTATCGTGGTATCCGTTTAAAGCAATATCCGTTCACCGGTTATCTCACCGTCATTCTTTTCCAGGGAGCCGTTACGTATTGGTTAGTGTATCATGGTTGCAGTGAAGCTTTGTACACCAATGCTTCGTTCAGTGGCATGATGGCTGCCAGCTTATTGATTGGCGGGTTTTATCCGCTCACACAAATCTACCAGCACAAAGCAGATGCAGCTGATGGTGTAGAAACCATCAGTTATAAATTGGGTTACAGGGGTACCTTCATTTTTTGTGCTTCTGTCTATTCTGTAGCTATGGCCTTTTTAGGTTATACGTTTTTAGCCTCGCTTTTATTTGTACAATTTTTTATGGTACTCATCTTTTTCACACCGATTCTCGTATATTTTTTGTGGTGGGCTGTAAAAGTGTGGAAGGATAACAGTGCGGCTGATTTTAAACATACCATGCGTATGAACATATTAGCCAGCACCTGTACCAATCTTGGTTTCATCATCGCTTTAATCATGAATCATCTTGAGTAAAATTATTTCCATCGGCACCGCAGTTCCTGCACATAAACATAACCAGAAAGATATTCTGCAGTTTATGCAGCAGGTGTATGCATTGGATGCTACAGAAAACCGCAAGCTGAAATTTTTATACAACCTCAGCGGTATTGATACACGCTATTCAGCAGTGCCGGATTATAGTCATAACATAAGCGAATGGAAATTTTATCCGCACAGTGAAAACCTCGAACCTTTTCCATCATTAGAGCATCGGATGCAGTGGTACAATAAGTTTGCAGCTCCGCTATCTGTTGATGCTATTCGAAATTGTGCGGAAGATAAAATTCACACCAATGAAATCACGCATCTCATAACAGTAAGCTGTACAGGCATGAGTGCACCGGGTTTGGATCTGCAGGTGATGGAGCTATTAGATTTACCAAAGCAAGTGTACAGAACATCCATCAACTTTATGGGTTGTTATGCAGCCATTCATGGTTTAAAAATGGCCGATGCAATTTGTAAAACTGATGAAAAGGCGAAAGTGATGATTGTTTGTACCGAACTCTGCACCCTGCATTTTCAAAAAGAAGCCACGCAGGATAATATTGCTTCCACATTATTGTTTGCTGATGGAAGTGCTGCGGTATTGGTTACGCATGATTCCTTTGCACAAAAAGGATTGCACTTAAAAAGTTTTTACAGTGAAGTGGTTGCCAAAGGCAAACGGGATATGGCATGGGAACTTTCATCAACCGGTTTTTTGATGACACTCAGCGGTTATATTCCTGATCTGATTGAAGAAGATTTTGAGACATTGGTGCAGCGGGCATTACAACATAGCAACACGGATAAAGAACAAATTACGCAATGGTGTATTCACCCCGGTGGCAAGCGCATTGTTGATGCCATTCAAAAAAGCCTGGCATTACCTGCCGGCTCCCTGCAGAAAAGTTATGATGTGTTACAACAATTCGGCAATATGTCATCACCCACTATTTTATTTGTATTGCAGCAATTAATGAAGGATAAAAATGAGGGTGCTGTTTTTGGCGCCGCATTTGGTCCCGGTTTAACCATGGAAACTTTTACGGCAACCTATGAGTAAGTTTTCGCATCGCTCTAATAAAAAGGAACTCTTAGACAGAGATGATATTCCGTTTGAAGACATCAAACAGAATATGAAAGAGCTGGACTTCATTAATACCTGGCTAGGCGGGCATGCCATCACCATCAATGGCATTGAATCATTGGTCAAGCTCTCTGCCTTTCAGCTTTCTGATAAGTTAACCATTTGCGAAATGGGCTGTGGCGGCGGTGATAACCTGCGTGCGATCGGAAAATGGTGTAAGGAAAGAGATATTTCTGTCATACTCATCGGCATTGATATGAATCCGAACTGTATTGCGTATGCACGTTCACGGACAGATAATTTTGACATTGATTTTATTTCAGATGATTACCGGAATGTACATTTTGAAACAAAACCGGATGTCATCTTTTCATCGCTCTTCTGCCATCATTTTACCAATGAAGAATTGCAGCAGCAATTTGCATGGATGAAACAAAACACAAAGCTTGGTTTTTTTGTAAATGACCTGCAGCGGCATCCATTGGCTTATTACTCTATCAAATGGCTTACAAAATTATTTTCAAAATCATATTTGGTAAAAAATGATGCGCCGCTGAGTGTATTAAGAGGTTTTCATAAAAATGAATTATCTCAATTACTCAGCCAATCATCCATTATCAATTATCAATTAAAATGGAAGTGGGCATTCCGCTGGTTGTTAACTTATAAACATGAGCAATGAGTCCTACCATATAGCTATCATCGGCGGCGGACTTGCCGGTCTTGCTTTATCCATTCAGGCGTCGAAAGCAGGTTATAAAACAGTGTTGTTTGAAAAAGAACAATATCCGCTTCACAGGGTTTGTGGTGAGTATATCAGTTTGGAAAGTTGGGATTTTTTAGAACGCCTTGGGTTGCCGCTTTCGCAAATGAAGTTACCTATCATTAAAACCTTACAGGTAACAGCGCCCAACGGAAAGTTATTTGAAACTAAATTACCATTGGGCGGATTTGGCATCAGTCGCTATTCGCTGGATCACGAATTAGCAAAGCTTGCAAAAGCAGCAGGTGTAACTGTTCTGGAAAATACAAAAGTGAATGATGTGCATTACAATGACAAAGACTTTACCATTCAATCTGCAATCGAAAATCTATCATCTGAAATCGTAGCGTGTTCATTTGGCAAACGCAGCAATCTCGATGTAAAATGGAACAGAAACTTTGTACAGCAAAAACCCAATAAGCTCAATAACTACATTGGTGTAAAGTATCATATCAAAACTCAGCACCCG
Source organism: Lacibacter sp. MH-610 (assembly GCF_045780045.1). Taxonomy (NCBI): domain Bacteria; kingdom Pseudomonadati; phylum Bacteroidota; class Chitinophagia; order Chitinophagales; family Chitinophagaceae; genus Lacibacter; species Lacibacter sp. MH-610. Next base: position 1,131,713 of record NZ_CP116002.1, on the reverse strand, counting down.
GCTGATGTCATTGCATTGCACAATTTTGAACATGGCTATTGCGGTATTTCAAAAATTGAAGATGGAAAATTTTGTCTCTGTTATTTAACCACTGCTGAAAATTTAAAACAACATGGCAACAGTATTGAGCAGATGGAGCGTGAAGTGCTGTTTAAAAATCCCCATCTGAAACAACTATTTACCCACGCTGATTTTTTGTATGAGGCACCGGTTACCATTTCGCAAATCAGTTTTGATAAAAAGTCACAGGTGCAAAATCATGTATTGATGCTGGGCGATGCAGCCGGGATGATAACTCCGCTTTGCGGCAACGGTATGAGCATGGCTTTGCATGGAAGTAAAATGGCATTTGAACAGATCCACGCTTTTTTGCAAAACAAAATTTCAAGAGCTGAAATGGAGCAGCGTTATCAAAAAGCATGGCAAAAGCAGTTTGCCCATCGGCTGCGCACCGGCAGACTGATCCAGGGCTTCTTTGGAAAATCATGGGTAACGAATCTCTTTGTACAATCCTTTCAATCCTTTCCATTCCTGGCAGCACCCCTGATTAAACAAACACACGGAAAGCCATTTTAAATTTGACCCCGCTTAAATTTATTTTCAAAAAATTTTGAAAATTCGGAAACATGCACTAATTTAGGCTCGTTAAAATCAAACTACGTTCGTGAAGTTATCAGAAGCCAAACAACAATTCATCAGCACCTGGGGCGCTATGGGCACCCATTGGGGCATTAACCGTACCATGGCACAGGTGCATGCATTGCTCATGATTGCACCCGATCCGTTAACACAGGATGATATTATGCAGCAACTGAATATCAGTCGGGGTAATGTAAACATGAACATCCGTGACCTGATTGATTGGGGCCTGGTAGACCGTGTACTCATACCCGGCGAACGCAAAGAATATTTTACAGCCGAAAAGGATATTTATAAAGTAGCAACACAAATCATCAAGGAGCGTAAGAAACGGGAGCTGGACCCCATGATGAAACTGATGGACCAGTTGAGTAAAGTGGAAGGTGATAAACGGGATAAAGAAGTAAAAGTGTTCCTGGAAACAGTAAGCGGTATTAAAAAGTTTGGCGCCCATGCCAATGATATGCTGGACGTTCTGGTGAAGAGTGATGAGAATTGGTTTTTAAGTACAGCGTTGAAGCTCTTTAAATAATTGAACAATGAAATTTTTCAAGCCGAAACCAATTCGGCTTTTTTAAAGCATGATATTTTCATTATTTTCTGAAAATTTAAAATACTTAATATATGAAAACATTTAAACTCGTTGAAATTGTACTGAACGCAGCACTTATAGTTTCGTTTGTTTGTGTTTTTGCTGTAACACAAAGCCTTGAACTTTTATTCCTGAGTTACTTCATTGTGGGAGGGGTTCAGTTGCTGAGTATGTTTTTTCATGTGTTTAAAGGCTGGTTCAGCAATCACAATATCCGTTTTGTGTATTATTTCTTCGTGCTGTTTATAGGTGCACTTTGCTTTGGCGGTATTGGCTTTTTCATTTTGCTATACACAGCTCCACTAATGGCATCCTTCTATGTATTCATTTGCTACAGAGAGTTGAAGATTTTACAACTGAGAGAACTCGTTCACCTTAAATAAAATGTTATGAAATATCAAGTTCCCTACTGGCTCATTATAATCGGCGGCATCGGTCAAATCTTTACTGCATTGATTTATCCTTATATCCGTCACCGTGTATTTGACTGGTATAACGACATTAAACAACTCAAACCACTCAACCGGGAAATTGCTAAAACCTACGGGCATTATATCCAGGGACTCAACTTCTCCTTCGGATTGATTTCCATTCTGCTGGTGAAGGATTTACAGAACGGCACCGGCTTGGCTACAGCACTCACCGGTTTAATTGCTGCTTACTGGACGGGCAAACTCATTACACAATTTGCTTACTATCCTATGTATAACATTCCGAAGAAACCGATTTTCAAAATTGGTGAAGTGGGAATGAATACATTGTTTGTAACATTTGCATTGGTGTTCGTGTGGATGTTTGTTGTAAATATCAATCAGACGTTGAAGTAACGAACTTCAACGTAACTTCACTCCATGAACAAAAAAACCCTTGTGCTTGGTGCATCAGATCATCCGGAACGGTACAGTTATTTAGCTATGAACCGTTTGAAAGCACATGGGCATGAAGTAGTGGGTATCGGCAAACACAAATCGGTAGTAGCCGGTGAAGAAATTTTAACAGAGCAAATGCCTCTGCAAAATATTCATACGGTTACGCTGTATCTAAACCCCAAACATCAGCAACAATACTACAACTACATTCTTTCATTAAAACCGCAACGTATTATTTTTAACCCCGGTGCAGAGAATGAGGAGTTGTATCAACTGGCAAAGCAAAACAATATTGAACCCGTTGAAGCATGTACATTGGTTATGTTGAGTACAGGTCAATATTAAACCACCCTGAAGCAGAAACTGCATTGATACAGCCCCGGCCTAACAGCAAAAAGTATAATACTTGTCAACGTACTATTGATTATTAATTTTTCATTAATCAATTATCCATTATTAATGCTTATCCCCACCTGTTAATAAACAGTTGCGTCCACAGTATTCCACCGCCGGAAAATATTTCCGTAAATTTAGAAAACCCATTTTCTATGCGCTGGAGACGATTCAATGGTGAGCACATTCACCTGCCCATTAAAGAAGAAGTAAAACAGGCCATTATCCGTGAAACGGAAAAAGGCTACCGCCTCAAAGTATGTATCGGTACCGATAGCCAGGTAAAAGGTCATGAAACGGAATTTGCCACCGTCATTGTTTTTTTACGTGAAGGTCATGGCGGATTCATGTTCATCCACAATGAAAAAACACGCCAGGCTTATTCCATTAAGGAACGAATGCTGGTGGAAGTGGCCAAGAGTATTGAAATTGCTTACGAGCTCTGCGATCTCTTTACGGAGTATGATGTAGACATGGAAGTGCATGCCGACATCAACACCAATCCGCATTTCAAAAGCAATGAAGCCCTGCGTGAAGCTATGGGTTACATCCTCGGTATGGGCTTTGCTTTCAAGGCCAAGCCTGAAGCCTTTGCCAGCAGCAGTTGCGCCAACAAGATTGTGAACTAACTGCTGATGTTCGCAGGTGTTTTCAACCGTGCGAACCACGGTTCCAAACTTCGTCTCTCTATAATTTCTGAATTTTATTTTTTGGTTACCGGCGATGGTACATCCGGCATCGTCCCTTGCCACGCTCGTTTCGGCGCTCAGTTTTTCATGGCATCAAACCCATTAGTATTACAAGTTATTTATTAATCAAACTGCATCACATAGGATGATGAGTAGCATTCATTTGTAATTCATCATAGTAGTACATAGCTTCATCAGGGTATCATCCGATTTCGGGCTGTCCTTCGAAATCGGGGCCCTTTTTTGGTTACTTTTTTGGGCAAACAAAAAAGTGACAAAAAGAAATAGTATCGCTGATAAAGAGTAAAGAAATTACTCCACAAGTGGCTGGCCATTTAGAATGGCCAGACAAAATCATCTAATACACATCATCACCGCCGCCACCATTCCCGCTGTTTCTGTTCTTAATCTTGTTTCGCCTAAAGCAACAGGCTGAAAGTTATTGTTCAAAGCCAACTCAATTTCACCGGGTGAAAAATCACCTTCGGGTCCAATGAGAATGATGGAATTTGAAGATTGCTTTATTTGAACATTTGATAATTGTTGCTTCTCTGTTTCTTCGCAATGAGCGATCAGCTTTAATGAATCTTCCGATTTCAAATTCATTACATCTTCATATCGTACAGGTTCACGCAACACCGGCAACCACACCTGCTGACTCTGCAGCATGGCACTCACTAAAATTCCTTTCATGCGCTCATATCGAAAATGCTGACGCTCGGTACGTTCACAAATCAACGGAACGATTTCGTTCACACCAATCTCAGTTGCTTTTTCTAAAAACCATTCAAACCGGCTGGCATTCTTAATCAACGAAATGGCTATCGTTGTTTTACTTGAGCCTTGTGCCTTAAAAATTGTGCTCTGTATCTTGACGGCACACTGTTTTTTATGCGCTTCAGTAATTTCGGCAGTTATCAAGTAACCTTTACCATCAGTAAGATTCAATTGCTCACCTGCCTGCATACGCAACACCTGCACCACATGCTTACTTGTTTCTTCATTGAGCGTAATCAATGAAGTACCCGTATCAAATGCATCAATAAAAAAAATCGGAAGTGCCATGTGAATTACAAAATTATTTGTTTGCGGCTATACTTATTGAAACACAGCAATCATTACTCCTTCAACGGATGGTTTCCTGGGTAAGACCATTGTTCTGCCGTTATAATAAATACGCAGTGTTCCGTTTTTATCTGCCGGAATAAAAAGATCTGCACTGCCTAAAAAAGGAAATCCGCCAAAAGTCTTCAATGTTTGTTTTGATGAAACGCCGTCTCCGTCATCAAAAACAAAAGTGGCAATCATTGTTTTGGAAGCCGGTGCTAATTGCGGAGTGGAAAGCGGTATGGAATCAATCGCCAGTGAATCCCGTCCTGCAATGATAGCATTGTTGCTGCTGAAAATTACCAGCACTGTTTGCTTTTCATCTTTAGGAACCTGGCTCAGCACTCCTGCAATCATACCGGTTGATGGAAAAGCCCGGAGGTACACAGCCTTATCAGCTCGTTGCAAGGGTTCAAAAAAGTAATGAATGGTTCTTCCGTTTACGGGTCTTACTTCAAATTCAAAATAATTGTTTGCAGTCATATTAAAACCAAAACTTCCATCTTTGGCAAAACGAGTCCAGCCGGTATAAGCTCCGTTGGTGGTTTTATTTTTTTCAATCAGCTTTCTTTTTCCTGTGGCAGGATCAAAAATGTACACGTTAAAACTATCCAGACTTAAAGGATTATTTTCTCCAAGGGTTACACCTTTTCCACTTAGCCCTACTGAGCGGGAAAGATTGTCGGGTGAAATAACTTTCGTTGTTTTCGGACTTTGATTGCCATTTAAAAACTTATATAGGTGAACAAATGTTTCTTCGCCGGTTGCCACCTGCATATGATCTGCATTTTGCAAAACTATATTCACGGCTCCGGGAATATCACCGCCTGTTTTCACTACCATATCCGCCTTGCTGTAAATATTCATGGTTCTCACATCGGCATTCTTTCCTGCAGCAGCCTTCATTTTGCCGCTGCCGATATGTATGTAATGCGCCACTTTTAACGCATGTAAGGAATCATTAAGATAATTGTAACACAAACCACCACCGGCGCTGTGGGCAATTAAATCAACCTGAGCAGCTTTTGTTTGCTGTAGCACAGCATCAATAAACAGGTTAAGCAATGAGTCCGTTGCCTTGCTTCTGTTGATAGTGTTCCAGTCAAACACAAACATCCGTTGATGGCAATAGCCATTGCTGCTGAACCGTTGCAGTTGCAAAGCCCAGTTATCACCGCTGCCAAGAAAGCCATGTACAAAAACAATGGGGCGTTTGGAAGTATCACAGCCATCATCGTAGTAGTTTGCCTGTGCAATTGAAGTGCTTGAAACTAAAACTGAAAAAAAGAGAACGAGGATTCGCATGAGGTGAAATTAAAGAAAACTTGTGGTTGATAACGTTGCTGTGCTTTACGGTGTCTGACGTCTTCGACTTCCTGACACTGTAAGCATCACTCATGCACAGGTCCGGAGATTTGCACCAGATGCGATCGCCTGCTTCCACTCTTTTTAAAACTATTTGAAAATATATTCCCCATTTGCTTTGAATTCATAAATCTTACCTATACCTTACTCTACGTTTCCTTAACAACATCTTACACATTTCCCTTCCCTGTGGCGACCTGCCATTGAGTACACCTTATTTTTTTAACTCTTAAAAATTTAGTTATGCAACCCAAACATGGCACAGCATTGCGTGCTTCCGCATTTGTTATTGTAACCACTTTTTTCATTTCCGTGATGCTTCTCAGTTACAGCAATAAACTTGCTGCTCAGCAAACTTCTCAAAAGGTTTATGTTTCTGGCTTGTATGTCAAAGTAAACCAGGGTATGTATTCAAAATACCAGGAGTTGCTCAACAATTACACTAAAAAAGTAAATGAACAGCATCTTAAGGCCGGAAGGATTATGGGCTGGTATGTAAACGATGTATTATTCCCCAACGGTAGCTCGGCTGCCTATGATATGGTTATAATTACCGTATCAACCAATCTTGGATTATTAATTGACGATAGTGTGGGCTACCGCAATTGGTTAAAACAGTCGCTCAATAATCCTAGTGATCAAACGCTGGATGGTATTTTAAATTCATTTACTGCAGCACGCACTATTGTAAAGCGTGAAATATTCAGTTACATAGATGGGGTGAACATCAACTCCAATCCTGCCAAATACGTGCAGGTTGATTTTATGCGTACCACCTCCGGCAAAGCTTCAGAATATGTAAAAGCAGAGATAGATTGGTACAAACCGGTACATGCCGAATTTGTAAAATCAGGAAATAAAATTGACTGGGGTTTGTACAGCATGGAGATGCCTTACTCAGAAACTGTAGGATATGATTTTATCACTGCTAATTTTTTCTCCAGCACGACTCAAATGAGCTCAGGCAACTATGCAGAAGCCTTTAAGAAAGTATTTCCTGACAAAAACATGAATGATGTTTGGAATAATATGGCGGGTTTACGAAAAATGATCCGTACAGAGTTATGGAAGCTGGGCATTTATGTTGATGCAACTAATACAAAAAAGTAAAAACTTCCTTGTATAAAAAATCCCGCCAAACAAACCGGCGGGATTTTTCTTGCGCAGGTCTCTGACCTTTGCATTTACGTTACTTGCTCTACACTTTTATTATAAAATATTTTTTAGTGACGATTGCTGCTTTGTATTTCTCACTTCGTATTTAAAACGGCGTTTCCTCATCAAAATTCATATCATTCATCTTACTGCCTTTCTGTACAAATACTTTCGGGCCATCATCAGTAGGTACCGGCTTCCAGTTACCGCCACCACCGCCAGGCAACGGATTACCACCGGGGAATCCACCACCACCGCCAAAATCATTAAAGTCATCTTCCACAAACTTTTGAATATGCAGTAAGGCCCGCAGCTTAATTGTTTCAAGGCTACCGTTACGGTGCTTGGCTATACGCACATGTGTTTCGCCACGGTTGCTTTCACCAAACTCATTGCTGGTGATATCGTAGTACTCAGGACGATAAAGGAACATCACCATATCGGCATCCTGCTCAATAGCACCCGATTCACGAAGGTCACTCAACTGCGGCATCTTGTTTCCTTCTTTACGTTTCTCTACTTCACGACTCAACTGTGAGAGTGCAATGATGGGAATACCTAATTCCTTGGCAAGACCTTTCAGGTTTCTGGAAATGGTACTGATCTCCTGTTCACGGTTGGTACTCTTGTTGCCACCTGTACCGCTCATCAACTGCAAATAGTCGATGATAATTAAACCAACATTGTGCTTATTTACCAGTCTTCTTGCTTTAGCACGCAATTCAAAAATATTCAATGCGGCACTATCATCTATAAAAATGGGTGCTTTGCTTAAACGTTCAATTCCTTTTTTATACAATTGCTGCACTTCATGATCTTCCAGCTTTCCACGGGATATTTTCTCCAGCATAATTTCACTTTCGGCACTCAAAATACGTTGCACCAACTGAGCCGCACTCATCTCAAGGCTGAAGAACGCAACAGGCGTTGGCTTGGAAGCATGCAATGCTGCATTACGTACCAGGTTTAAGGCAAAGGCCGTTTTACCTACTGCAGGACGTGCAGCGAGGATAATCAAATCTGTTTGCTGCCAACCATACGTAACACGGTCCAGTCCTGCAAAGCCGCTGGGCACACCTGTAACATCTTCATCTTTGTTACGCAGGTCTTCAATACGCTGAATGGTTTTGATCAACACATTATCAAACGAATCAAAATTTTTACGGAGGTAGTTATTGGTAATTTCAAACAGTTTGGTTTCTGCTTCATCCAGCAAATCAAAAATATCCGTACTGTCTTCATATGCATCGCTGATGGTTTCACCATTGATGCGGATGAGTTCTCGCTGTAAAAATTTCTGCAACACAATACGTGCATGCGCTTCAATATTGGCGGTAGATACAACAGCATTGGTTAAGCGTGTTACATAGTACGCACCTCCTACCATTTCCAGTTCTTCACGGAGTTTCAATTCTTCCACTACCGTTAACAGATCAATGGGTGAACTCTTGCCGGTTAAACTCTGCATGGCACGGAAAATGCGCTGATGGGCATCTACATAAAAACATTCCGGACGCAGGATTTCACTCACTGTATCAAAAGCACTTTTCTCCAGCATAATAGCACCAAGTACAGCTTCTTCCAGTTCTTTAGCCTGTGGGGGTACTTTGCCATATACCATGGTGGTTAAATCAACGCCGGGTTTGCGTCTTGCCTTTCTGTCTTTATTTAAGTTCGTAATGTCCATATTTTGAATCCTCTCAACAGTTAGATTTTGGGTAAAACTTTCGTGGGGGAGCGAATGTAATTCGGAAACAGTTAACAATTACTTCATCTTGTATTAAATTTTTTATCGCCTGCAGTTCACAGCAACTCATCGGTTTTCCACTTCTATTCCCCTGCATATCCACATCAATAAACGGTTTATCCTCAATTTAAACTATTTTTTCGCTGTTGAAGCAAAGATTTACACACAGCGGTGTGCCAAAACATTTTTATGCGTTTTGGAGCAGATTGATATGAATATTCGTATCTGCTGACAATGCAAATAGCCATGCTTGCCCGCAATAAGTTATCTTTGCTGCCTCAAAAAAAGAAGCAAATCGAACTATGACCATCAGTTATAACTGGCTGCACGAATATTTACCCGTTACAATAGAACCTGAAAAACTCAGCCGCATCCTTACATCCATCGGGCTGGAAGTAGAAAGCATGGAAGTTTTTGAAGAAGTGAAAGGCGGATTGAAAGGCGTTGTTATTGGCCAGGTACTCACCTGCGAAAAGCATCCGGATGCAGATAAACTCTCATTGACCACTGTGAATATCGGCAGCGGCGAACCTTTACAGATTGTATGTGGTGCTCCCAATGTAGCGGCTGGCCAAAAAGTAGCGGTAGCCACAATCGGTACTACCATTTACCCCACCAATGGCGAACCGCTCACCATGAAAAAAGCAAAGATCCGTGGTGCAGAAAGTCATGGAATGATTTGTGCCGAAGATGAATTGGGATTAGGCAACAGTCATGCAGGTATTATGATTTTAAAAGAAGATGCCAGCGTAGGTACTCCTGCTGCTGACTATTTTCAATTAAGTACGGATACGATTTATGAAATTGGTTTAACACCCAATCGTATGGATGCAATGAGTCACTTAGGTGTAGCCCGTGATGTAATTGCCTGGCTCAACTTTCATGAAAAGAAACAATACCTTGTAAAATCACCTTTTACCAATGGATTTAAAGCGGATAATAATTCGCTTCCTATTAAAGTAACCATTGAGAATAAAGAAGCCTGCCAGCGTTATGCCGGTGTGAGTATTAAAGGGGTGACTGTAAAAGAAAGTCCTGAGTGGCTTAAGAAACGGATTAAAAGCATTGGTCTTCGTCCTATCAATAACATTGTTGATATCACCAATTTCATTTTGCATGAAACAGGACAACCGCTGCATGCGTTTGATGCCGACCAGGTAACAGGTGGAGAAGTGATTATAAAAAATTGTGCTGAAGGAACTGCTTTTGTAACCCTTGATGAAAAAGAACGCAAGCTGAGTGCAGAAGACCTGATGATTTGCAATGCCAAAGAACCTATGTGTATTGGTGGTGTGTTTGGCGGATTGAAAAGTGGTGTAACGGATGCTACAATAAATATTTTCCTGGAAAGTGCATGGTTCAATCCCATCAGCATCCGTAAAACATCGTTTCGTCATAACCTGCGTACTGATGCTGCTACACGATTTGAAAAAGGCGTGGACATCAGCAATGCTGTAAATGTATTGAAGCGTGCTGCATTGATGATAAAAGAATTGGCCGGTGGTGAAATAGCCAGTGATGTAGTGGATGTTTATCCTTCACCTAAAGAAAAAGTGGAAGTAGCTGTTAAATGGCACTATCTCAAAAAGCTCAGCGGTAAAAATTATCATCCGGATAACGTAAAGAAAATTCTCTCTGCTCTTGGGTTTGAAATTGTAAAAGAAGGTATTGATGAATTCAGGGTAGCTGCTCCCTTCAGCAAACCTGATATGGAACATGCGGCTGATATTGTAGAAGAAATTATGCGGATCGATGGGCTGGATAATGTTGCCATCCCAACCAGCATTACCATTTCTCCGGCAGTAGAAACCAACTATAAAACAGAAATCCTGCGGGAGAAAGCTGCCAACTATTTAATCGGTCTCGGGTTTAATGAAATCTTTACCAATTCTATTGCCAACAGTGCCTGGTACAGTGAAGAAACGTTGAACACAACAGTGAAGATGCTCAATAATCTCAGCGCTGAGTTAAATGTAATGCGTCCTTCTATGATTGAAACCGGTTTGCAAAGCATCGGCTTCAACATCAACCGTCGTAATCTGAATCTGCGTTTGTTTGAATTTGGAAAAACGTACAGTACATCAGCTGTTGGCGAATATCAGGAAACAGCACACCTTACTTTTTATATCACCGGCAACAGCACGGCTTCCTGGAAGCACAAAGCTGAAGCCAGCAACCTGTTTCAGTTAAAAGCTTATACAGAAGCATTGTTTCAGCAGATGGGAGTAACAGCAACTGTAGCTACCATGGAAGCAACTGATGATTTTCAATACGGCGTTGTTTACAGCATCAACAAAAAACCTATTGCAACAGTAGGTGCTGTACAAACAAAAAAGCTCAAAACGTTTGACATAAAACAACCGGTGTTTATTGCTGATATCAATTGGGATGCGTTACTGAAGATTGCTTCCAAAGCAAAAATTGATTTCATCGAAATTCCAAAATTCCCTGCAGTAGAACGTGACCTGGCGATGGTACTTGCGAAAAACATCACCTACGAACAAGTGGAGCAAACAGTGTTACAAGCCAAAGTAAAACGTTTAAAAAACATTGCCCTGTTTGATGTGTTTGAAAGTGAAAAGCTGGGAACAGATAAAAAATCCATTGCATTGAATTTTGTGTTCCAGGATGCAGAAAAAACACTCACTGATACGGAAACCGATAAAATGATGAGCCAGATTATGACGCAACTGGAAAAAGAGTTGAGTGCGGAGATCAGAAAGTAAAAACATCGGAGTGCCCATCCCCTCCTCGGAGGGGAATCAGAGTCTCCGAAAATGAATAGGATTCTTAGGGGTGGGTTCAATCCACCCTTTCTCAATCTCAGTTTCATAGCTTATTTTAGCACCTGCATGGATACTGCTGAGCAATACATTAAAAATCTGCGGGAAAAAATTCAACTCCTGGCCCGGCATCAACGCCAGCTGCAAAAAGAAAACCAGCAGCTCAAAGAGGATGTGGAAGTATTTAAGGAACAAACCAATGCCATTAAGCAGGAAATGAGCATTCTTGAAATGCAGAATGCCATGCTTAAAGCATCACAGCAACATCTTACAGACAAAGAAAAAAAGGAAATGGAAAAGAAGCTGCAGCATTTTATTGGTGAAATTGACCGCTGCATTTCCATGCTCAGCCGTTAGGCTTATACACGCTTTACCAGTCGTACCTGCATTTCCTCCTCCCCATGAGAGAGTTCCAGAGAATACACCCCATACGGCAGATCATTCAAACCGTTCAGGGTAAAATCTTTTGTGTGGGCAGATGTATAATCTGCGGAGCGGCAAATGCAGCCCTTATCATCCCGCAGTACAGCGGTAAGCAGTTGGTTGGTTTCCTGTAACACTTCTATCTTTAAGGTGTCCAGGAATACCTGTGGTTTTACTTTCGCAAGCATAAAATCAAACTGTTTAATTACAGAATGGTAGTACCTTGGGTGAAATTTCATCAGGATCAAAAGTGTTGATCCCGGTAAGCAGTTATTTAATGGGGGCACTAACTTAACAACAATTTTTCGTAATTCGCATTATGGAAACATTAATTCCTGTAAATATTTTAATAGGCGACCGTAATTACCGCATCAAAGTAGCGCCGGAGGATGAAGAACATGTACGCAGGACCGTTAAAACCATCAATGAAAAGATCATTGAATTCAAGACCAACTTTGCAGGCAAGGATATGCAGGATTATATTGCTATGGTACTGATCTGGTACGCTACTCAAATTACTGCAGGTACCATTGATGGCAATAACAATGAAGCTTTACTGCAGGCACTCCAAAAACTGGATGAGCAGGTAAACGAACTGCTGCCGCAGGAAAAAACAGAATAACTGTTGCCTGAGAGCAACCCTTTATAGCCATAAAAATATGTTCTGTTCTTCCATTCCTTAGTATAACCAAAACCTGTAATTAATGAGCATTAAAGCATCTTTGAATACTCCATTTTAAAGTACAAGACAGGTTATTTACTGCTTATATTTTCGTATTTTCGCCCACTGCATTTCCATTATGAACGCATTTGCTGCCATACGTAAGGAATTGTTGCTCAAACAAACATCAAACTATTTGAATCAAAATGGAACCTACTATTCTATACATCATTATAGGCGTTGCCGCACTCATTCTGGGCATCGTGGCGGGTAAATTCATCTTCGCCAAAAACACACAAAAACAAATTCAGGAAGCCGAACAACAGGCACAAACCATTCTCAAAGAAGCAGAATTAAGAGCCGAAACCCTCAAAAAGGAAAAGGCGCTGGAGGCCAAGGAAAAGTTTGTGCAGATGAAAGCGGAGCACGACCGTGATGTGCTGGAGCGTAATAAAAAGCTGAGTGAAAGCGAAAACCGCATCCGTCAGAAAGAACAATCCATCAATCAGAAAGAAAGCAACCTGGATAAGCAGATCAAGGAAAATGAGGCCATCAAAGAAAACCTCAACCGCCAGATTGAAGTGGTGAACCAAAAGCGTACGGAACTGGAGAAACACCAGGAAGAACATATTCGCCGTCTGGAAAAAATTGCCGGTCTTTCCGCAGAAGAAGCAAAGTCGCAACTGGTAGAGAGCCTTAAACAGGAAGCGCAAACACAGGCACTGTCATTGCAACAGGAAATCATTGAAGAGGCCAAGCAAAAAGCCGGTAAAGAAGCCCGTAAAATTGTTATTCAAACCATACAGCGTACTGCTGCTGAACAGACTATTGAAAACACAGTTACTGTTTTCAACCTGGAAAGCGATGAAATCAAAGGGCAGATTATCGGTCGTGAAGGCCGTAACATCCGTGCCATTGAAGCCGCTACCGGTGTGGATTTGATTGTGGATGATACGCCGGAAGCCATTCTTCTTTCTTCCTTTGATCCCCTTCGTCGTGAAGTAGCCCGTTTGAGCTTACAACGCCTGGTTACTGATGGCCGTATTCACCCCGCCCGTATTGAAGAAGTGGTAGAGAAAACCCGTAAGCAATTGGAAGAGCAGGTAATGGAAATCGGGGAACGTACGGTGATTGAACTGGGTATTCATGGTATGCATAAAGAATTGATCAGAATGGTGGGCCGTATGCGTTTCCGTTCATCTTATGGTCAAAACCTGTTGATGCACAGCCGAGAAACGGCTAATCTCTGTGCCATCATGGCTTCAGAACTTGGATTAAACCCCAAGCTGGCCAAACGTGCCGGTTTGTTACATGATATTGGTAAAGTACCTGATGAAGAAACAGAACTGAGCCATGCCTTATTGGGTGCCAAACTTGCTGAGAAATACGGTGAAAATCCTGCGGTGGTAAATGCCATCGGTGCCCACCATGATGAGATGGAGATGCAGTATGTAATCTCTCCCATTGTTCAGGCCTGTGATGCCATCAGTGGTGCACGCCCCGGTGCCCGCAGAGAGATCATGCAGCAATACCTCCAGCGTATTAAAGACCTGGAAAATCTGGCCATGGGCTATCCCGGTGTAGAAAAGGCATACGCTATCCAGGCAGGCCGTGAATTACGTGTTATAGTAGAAGCTGAAAAAGTAACAGACAGTGAAAGCGACAAGCTGAGCTTTGAAATGGCACAAAAGATTCAAACCGAAATGGTGTATCCGGGCCAGATTAAAGTAACCGTCATCAGGGAAAAACGGGCTGTAAACGTAGCCAGATAAAAAATCTAAATTCAAGAGGTAATAATCTGAAGTTTTCCCCTACCTTTGCCGTCCAAAAAATTGAAAGTCATGAACGCCGCAGTAGCATTTGTACACGAGCAACTCACAGTAAATAAACAGCACCCCGCTTTTAAAGCAGGTGACAACGTTTCTGTTAACTATAAAATTATTGAAGGTGGTAAAGAGCGTATCCAGAGCTTCCGTGGCGATGTGGTAAAGCGTCAGGGCACCGGTGCAACTGCTTCATTCACAGTTCGTAAGATTTCTGACGGTGTGGGCGTTGAACGTACCTTCCCTGTAAACTCACCCAATATTGACTCTGTTGAGTTGAACAAAGTGGGTAAAGTGAGCCGTGCTAAATTGTTCTACCTGCGTGAAAGAAGCGGTAAGAGCGCACGTATCAAAGAAAAGCGCATGAAATAATAAGCATATAAAAGAAAAGGCGGTAAAAATTTACCGCCTTTTCTTTTGGGGCACAAATTTTGTGTTTATATTAGTAGCCCGATCTACAGAATCCCTCCTATCGAAACTACGAGTCCAGATCCTTTTAATTCCACGTACTCATTTTTAAAACTCAAAGTTTCGAAATCATGAAAAAAGTATTGGTCGCCCTTGTTATTTTAGGTTTTATTGCCACTTCCTGTAACCGTGGTATTTCGCCCTACCAGGCAGCAAACGGTAAAGCAGGTAAATGCGGCAAAAATTATATCCGTTAATCCATCCGGATTTTAACCCGCTGAAAACCACCCGTAAGGTGGTTTTTTTTATGCAGCTACGGTATTTTACCTGTACCTTTGTTTTTCAGTTAAAAGAATGAATATGAATTTTCAACCCATACTTCTCGGCGTACTCGGCACACAGGAAATTATCATTATTGCCATTATCATACTTCTTTTATTCGGTGGCCGTAAGATTCCTGAACTGATGCGTGGTTTGGGCAAGGGCATCCGTGAATTCAATGATGCTAAGAATACCGTTCGCAAGGAAATTGAGGAAGCTCCCAACAACAGCGACAATTCTTCTGCCAAGCAATAATATTTTTCACAAGTTTCTTTTCAAATCTGAACGGAGCAAGTATTGTTTCCGATAAGCACCATAGCATCTTACCATGAACAACTGCGCCAAGGCATAACCTCTTGCGAAGCTGCAGTAACCTTTTATCTCAACCGCATTAAAACATACGGTCATTTAAATGCTTTAGTGCATGTGTTTGCGGAAGAAGCACTGGAACGTGCCCGTGAACTGGATGCACATCAAAAAGCAGGCAATACATTAGCACCTTTACATGGAGTTGTGGTGACCATTAAAGATGTGCTGGCGTGGAAAGCTCACCCGGTTAGTGCTGCCTCCGGCATGCTGAAAGATTTTAAGAGTCTGTTTAATGCAACTGCTGTTGAAAAGCTTTTGAATGCAGGCGCCATCATCATCGGTACTAATAACTGTGATGAGTTTGCCATGGGCAGCAGCAATGAAAATTCTGCTTACGGTCCCGTTAAAAACTTTATTGATGAAAAACGTGTACCGGGAGGATCCAGCGGAGGTTCTGCGGTGGCGGTGCAGGCTAATCTTTGCATGATCAGTTTAGGCAGTGATACAGGAGGCTCCGTTCGCCAGCCGGCTGATTTTTGTGGTGTGGTGGGTATGAAACCGACTTATGGAAGAATCAGCCGTCATGGTTTAATTGCATATGGCAGCAGTTTTGACCAGGTGGGTATATTAGCTCAAACTGTTGAAGATGTGGCACTCGTGTTGAAAGTTATTGCAGGGGCTGATGATTTTGACAGTACTGTTTCTTCAACTCCTGTTCCTGATTATTCTGAAGCAATCAAGCAGTCCTCTTCAAAAAAACCTGTCGCAGGGTATTTCAAAGAAACATTGTTGCATACAGGGCTGGACGAAGAAATCAAACAAAAGCATCTCGGCTTTTTAGCCCAATTGAAGGCAGATGGTTATGAAGTAAAAGAACTGAGCTTTGATTTGCTGGATTACATCGTTCCCACTTACTATATTCTCACTACTGCTGAGGCAAGCAGTAATCTCTCTCGTTATGATGGTGTTCGGTTTGGTCATCAATCAACACCACTAAAAAGTGATTTAACGGAATTTTATTCGGCCAACCGATCAGAGGGGTTTGGCAAAGAAGTACAACGCCGCATCATGCTGGGCACATTTGTTTTGAGTGCCGGTTATTATGATGCCTACTATACCAAAGCGCAACAGGTTCGCAGAAAATTATATGAGCAATGCCAACTGGTTTTCAGCGAAGTAGATGTACTTCTCATGCCCGTTTCACCTTCTACTGCTTTTGAAATTGGCGAAAAGAGTAACGATCCACTGGCTATGTACCTGGCGGATATTTACACCGTTTTTGCTAACCTGGTGGGTATTCCTGCCCTGTCTATTCCTTTATTTCAGCACAGCAATGGTTTACCCTTTGGCTTGCAAATGATGGGCAAGCATTTTGATGAGGTATCTTTGCTGCGCCTTGCTGATACATGGATGAAACAATACAAGGCCTGATTGATCATGAAATATCTCGTTTCAACCATATTGCTGATTGTTCTTTCCTTTTCTTCTTTCGCTCAAAAAGGAACGGCAACTGCTGATACCAGCAAGGAGCAAAGCGGTGCTGAGAAATACGGGTTTCAAAACCTGTTTGTAAACAAAGACTTCAACACAGCACTTCCTTACGACGGGCAAATTCATCCGCAGGCATGGGGTTTTATACAAGATTACCTGGAGCGGCATCAAAAAAATCTCAGCAAGATGAAAAGCTGGGGCTTGCCTTATTTCACCCTTATTGAAAATGTGTTGATGCAATACAACCTGCCGCATGAATTAAAATACCTGGCAGTTATTGAAAGCGGTCTCAATACTAATGCCACCAGTTGGGTAGGTGCACGTGGTCCCTGGCAGTTTATGCCCGGTACAGCAAGAGATTATGGTTTGATGGTAAGTAACTGGATGGATGAACGTACGGATTATTTCCGGAGTACACATGCAGCGGCAAAGTATCTTACTTCTCTTTACAACGATTTAAACGATTGGTTGCTGGTGATTGCTGCCTACAATGGCGGACCGGGAAGAGTGTACAGCGCCATTAAAAAAAGCGGCAGCCGTGATTTCTGGAAGCTGCAATACTATCTGCCGGAAGAAAGCCGTAATCATGTAAAGAAATTTATTGCCACGCATTATATCATGGAAGGTAAAGGTGGTGTTACCACTATGGTGAATGATGGTAAGCAGCCGAAAGTAAATGAGTTTGCACCGGAGAAACTGGATTCTAATATTGCCGTACAGGAAATTGCAGGCAAGTTCAGTTCTGTGGTGATGGCTAAAAACTTAGTGATGGACCTGTATTACTTCAACACCCTTAATCCAAAGTTTGATGAAGTACTGTCAGGAAACAATACGTTTAAGTTGCGTTTACCGAAAGATAAAATGATTGTATTTAACGCTAACCGCTATAATATTCTTAGTGAAAGTGTACAACTGCTGATGCGCTTTTACGGCGAAGAAGGTTTGAAAGATATTTACCCCAAAGTAAGTGAACTGCCGGAGCTGAAGAAAAAACAGGTGAAGAAAAAAAGTTAATGGAAGACATTTTTTTATCGCAAAATCTATCTGAAATCAACGAAGCTATCTGGAACATGCTGGAGCAAGCAACCAAAAGTCATCGGGCTCCTTTCCATTACGGAACCATTGCCACCATCCATCAACAAATTCCGGAATTACGTACTGTTATTTTGAGAAGAGTGATACCGGCTACACATCAGCTTTTTTTTCACACAGATATCCGCTCTCAAAAACTAAAACAGATCAAAGAAAATCCTTTGGTGAGCTGGCTTTTTTATGATGAAAAAAGTAAGATTCAATTGCGGCTCTATGCAAGGGCCGTGATCCATACAAAAGATACTGTAGCTGATTATGGTTGGGAACATTCCCGGTTGGCCGGCAAGCTTACATACACTACATCTTCCCCATCCGGTACTGAGCTGGATGCTCCCGAATTGATCAACCTGAATATTAAAGAAGCAGATGAAGCGCTTTTAGAAAAAGCAAGAAATCATTTTTGTGTAGTGGAAACGATTGTAAACAAAATGGACTGGATGTTCCTGCACCTCAGTGGCAACAGAAGAGCCATCTTTGATTATGAAAACGGTTTCAAAACCTGGGTACAGGTGTAAATTACTGCAACACTTTTCTGATGGCTGCTGCTTTCAGTAAACATTCATCATATTCATTTTCAGCCACGCTGTACCAGGTAATGCCACTGCCAACGGAGTAAGATAAATAGTGTGCAGTTGCATTGTAGAGTATGCTGCGTATCACCACATTAAAATCAAAATCACCTTGCGGTGATATGTAGCCTACAGCACCGGAAAATAAACCACGGGCATTTCGTTCATACAAATCTATCAGCTCCATCACTTTTCTTTTAGGAGCCCCCGTCATACTACCCATGGGAAATGTGGAATGAAGAATTTCTGCGAAAGAAACATCTTCTTTTACCTCGCCGCTTACTGTTGAAATCATTTGATGCACTTGCGGAAAAGAATAGATGCCAAACAATTCATCCACCTGCACCGTTCCTTCTTTGCAAACACGGCTCAGATCATTACGAACCAGATCCACCACCATTACATTTTCACTGCGGTCTTTAGCACTGGTGTAGAGTTCTTGTTTGAGTTGCTCATCAACTGCCGTATTTGTTTTATTCCGCTTCAATGTTCCTTTAATCGGCTGCGATAATAACTGCATTCCCTTTTTTCTTAAGAAACGCTCCGGACTTGCACAAAGCAAATAACTGCTGTTGATTTTGTAAAAAGCTGAGAAAGGATTTGGTGAAACAGCCGTTAAAGATTGATACACCTGAACCGGGTTGATAACAGCTTCTTCTGCATAAAACTCCATGCAGTAATTCAATTCATAACAATCCCCTCTTAAAATATGCTGCTGAATCTTGTGAATGGTACTGATATAGTCCTCACGGCTCATCCGTTCTTTTACTTCCACTTTTGGGAGTGCTTCATCTTCTTTTGCAAAAGCAAGTATTTCCCTGAACAGTAATTCATGATCATTTTCAAACGAACCGATTTTCAACTCCCGTTCATTCAACTGCAATACATACTGCGGCACAAAAAAATAAACTAACGGGAAACCGGTTGCATCCGTATATCTTGAATGCAGTTGCTCAATCTCATTCTTGAGATCATAACCCAGATGACCAAAGCGCCAGTCGTCCGTTTCATCCAGGAACTGCTGTAATCGTTGCAAGGAAGATAAGGGATGAGGCTCTGTTGCACTGCAGTGCAGTTCCTTTACAGCACCAAAACCGGCCAGGCATTCCTGCTCATGACCCGGCAATTGGTATTGATGATTGTCCAGAAAAGCACAAATGTTGAACCGGTTACCCAGGCTCAACATTTGCTGTTTGATTGTATTAAAATCAGTAACTAAAAAACTTTGGAATGTTCGCTTCACGTGTTGTATTAAAAATCATCATCCTCATCATCAAAATCATCACCACCGCCACCAAAAGAATCAAACTCTTTAAAGTCTTCATCCACTTTAAAATCATCGTCATCATCACCACCTTTCTTTTTTCCACCAACACTCTTGCCCTTTGATTTGGGAATATCAAATTCATCAAAGTCAGGATCATAATCGTCCTCCTCATCAGCCTTGTTCCAGTCATCATCTTCTTCATCTGCATCCTCATCATCCTCATCATCGTCTTTTGATTTGGATTTAGATGCACTTGCCTTAGCGCCTTTTTTTACAACAGGCTCATCATCCATATCAAAATCATCATCCTCTTCATCATCTTCTTCCTGCTTCTTGGATTTGGATACAGGTTTTTTAGTCTCTTCATCAGGAGACGTTTTTTCACTTGCTTTTTTGATTGACTTTGCCATAGCGTTACACTTGGTTATACTGTAAAATTTCTACGAGATTTTTAAATAGCCAAAAAAATTCGGGTAAATTTTCTTTACCTCAAAGTTAACGGGAACTGATGATTTGATCCCTGCCCGGTCCATTACTTACATAAGTCACTTTTACACCCAGGTAGGTATTAATAAAATCCAGGTAAGCATTCATTTCTGCAGGCAGTTCATTCCAGTTGTTGCAGGCCGAAACAGGCTTACTCCATCCCGCAAATTGTTTATAAACGGGTTGCAGCGGCAATTTGTTCATTTGATAGGGCACTTCATCCGTTTGCTTGCCGTTAATTTCATAAGCAGTACATACCTGCAGCTCCTTAAAACTATCCAGCACATCAGCCTTGGTCATTACAATCTGTGTAATACCGTTTACCATACAGGCAAACTTGAGGGCCACCAGGTCAATCCAGCCGCAGCGACGGGGACGACCCGTAGTAGCGCCAAACTCATTACCGATTTTACGCAACTCTTCTCCGGTTGCATCAAACAATTCGGTAGGGAAAGGACCGCTGCCCACTCTTGTGCAGTAAGCCTTGGTAATACCGATTACCTCACCGATTTTATTAGGCGCTACTCCCAGCCCTGTGCTCACACCGGCAGAAATCGTATTGGAAGAAGTAACAAACGGAAAGGTGCCGAAATCCACATCCAGCATGCTGCCCTGTGCACCTTCAGCCAAAATTTTCTTTCCTTCTGCTAATTTCTTATTGATGAAATATTCGCCGTTTACAATATTGAGCGATTTTACAAATTCCACTGCTTCAAAAAATTCTTTTTCCCACTCACTGATGTCTTCTGTAAAACCGTAGTTATTTAACAACTGCTGATGTTTGTCTTTCAGCTTTTGATACATCTCCTGGAAATCAGCACGAAGCAAATCTCCTACACGCAAAGCATTACGGCCGGTTTTATCCATATAAGCCGGACCAATTCCTTTTAACGTGGAGCCGATTTTTTCATCGCCCTTCGCCAGCTCAGCCGCTTTATCTAAAGCACGATGCGTAGGAACAATGATATTCGTACGTTCTGCAATAAAAAGGTTCTTACGAACGTCCACACCAAAAGCCGCTACCTTATCACACTCCTTTTTCAATGTAACCGGATCAAGTACTACACCGTTACCAATCAGGTTTACAATACCTTCATGAAAAATACCGCTGGGTATCTGGTGCAATACTACTTTTTCACCTTTCACATACAGCGTATGCCCGGCGTTAGGGCCGCCCTGGAAACGGGCAATTACATCATAAGCAGGTGCAAAAAAATCAACAATCTTACCTTTTCCTTCATCGCCCCACTGGAGCCCGAGAATTACATCAACCATAAATGAATTTTATTTTGTGTTGATACCGTCTTTTGTATTTCATGGCGGCGTTTTTGCGTCGCACACTTCATGGTTCCGTTTTCATGGCATCTCTTGCCGGGCATTGTACAAAACCAATCAACTAATAAACCCATCAACTTAATTGTTACAGAAGCCGCAAAATTAAGCGAAACACAATGGCAGCAAAATGAAATATCAAAAGGGTGGAAAAGTAATTTTATTGCTCAGTATCATACCGCTCTACTGTTTCAATACCGGGCAGTTTGAGTAAGCGGTTTACCAGTTCATCCAGTTCATCTTTATCGTGTACAAAGATTTTAATATTGCCTTCAAAGAGTCCTTCTTTGGCTTCAATGGTAATGGCACTGATGTTTAAACGCAATTCACCGCTGATGAGGTTGGTGATCTTGCTTACAACGCCCACATCATCCACACCAATGATCTTAATACCGGTAAGGAAAGAAATTTCTTTGTTCTTGGCCCATTTGGTTTTTACCACCCGGTGACCAAAGTTGGCTAAGAGCCGGGAAGCGTTGGGACAACTGGTGCGGTGAATGATCAATCCCTTACCCGTACTCACAAAACCAAACACATCATCACCCGGGATGGGTTTGCAGCAATTGGCCAATGTGTATACAATCTTATCACTGCTTTCGCCAAAAATGATTAACTCAGAATCTTTGGGAGCGGCAATGGGTTTATTGGGATCAAACTCAGGTTTGGGTTCTAAAACAGGCTTGGCCGGTTTGGGCAGTTCGAGTTTATCACCATGGAGCGTTAATTCCTTCAAATCTTTCAGATCAATAGCCTTGGTGGCTATTCTGTAAAAAAGATCCAGCTGCGAAGGAAGTTTATAATAAAGCGTAAGCGTTTCTACATTGTGAATATCAAAAGAAGCGCCCATCTGCTCCAGTTTGCGTTGCAGCACATACTTACCCTCATCGGCAACTTTCCGTTTCTCTTCTTTGAGCGAATCTTTGATTTTAGTACGGGCTTTGGCTGTTACTACAAAGTTGAGCCAGTCTTCGCTTGGTTTTTGTTTGCTGCTGGTAATGATTTCAATCTGGTCGCCACTGCGCAGCTTATGTGCAATGGGCACCAGTTTATGATTCACTTTGGCGCCAATACAACGGCTGCCCACATCACTATGCACGCTGAATGCAAAATCAAGGGCTGTTGCACCTAATGGCAGCATTTTTACATCACCCTTGGGTGTGTACACATAAATTTCTTCGGCAAGAAATGAACTTTTGAAATCCTGTAAAAAATCAAGGGAGCTGCTTTCCTGGTTATTGAGCGCTTCACGGATGTTATGAAACCATTTATCAAATCGATCTTCATCCGTACCGCTCCCTTCTTTGTACTTCCAGTGTGCTGCCAAACCTTTCTCTGCAATTTCATTCATCCGCTTGGTGCGTATCTGTACTTCCACCCATTTACCCTGCGGACCCATCACGGTGGTGTGCAAGGCTTCATAACCATTGCTCTTGGGGTTACTCAGCCAGTCACGCAAACGCTCAGGCGAAGGCGTGTACATATCGGTAATAATGGAATACGCTTTCCAGCAATCTTCTTTCTCCCGTTCGTGCGGCGCATCAATAATAATACGGATGGCAAACAAATCATACACTTCTTCAAAACTCACACTTTTCTTTTTGATTTTATTGCTGATGGAGTGAATGCTCTTGGGTCTTCCGTAAATTTCAAAACTGGTAAAACCCGCTTTCTCCATTTTCTCCTTTATCGGACGTATGAACTCATTGATGTAACGGGTCCGCTCTCTCTTCGTTTCAGACAGCTTGCGGGCAATTTCTTTATACGTATCCGGCTCCAGGTATTTCATGGAGAGGTCTTCCATCTCCGTTTTAATATTGTACAAACCGAGGCGGTGTGCCAGCGGTGCATATACATACACTGTTTCACTGGAAATCTTGAGTTGCTTTTCCCGCTTCATACTGTCCAGCGTACGCATGTTATGCAGGCGGTCGGCCAGTTTAATCAATATCACACGGGGATCATCGGTAAGCGTTAATAAAATCTTTTTGAAATTCTCAGCCTGCTGACTGCTGTTGGCATCTACTACCGTTGCAATCTTGGTAAGACCATCAATGATGCGGGCAATTTCATTTCCAAACTCACGGGCCACATCTTCCAGTGTTATATCCGTGTCTTCTACAGTGTCATGCAACAAAGCACAGATGGTGGAACTAACGCCCAGACCTATTTCCTCCACACATATTTGCGCTACAGCTAACGGATGCAGAATGTA
Source organism: Lacibacter sp. MH-610 (assembly GCF_045780045.1). NCBI lineage: Bacteria > Pseudomonadati > Bacteroidota > Chitinophagia > Chitinophagales > Chitinophagaceae > Lacibacter > Lacibacter sp. MH-610. The sequence goes on along the minus strand of NZ_CP116002.1, from coordinate 1,107,980 downwards.
GGGCTCCCCGCTTTTCCTGCGCATGGTTTTGTGTGCCTCCGCCGCCATTTCAAAAGCGGTACGCACCAATTCCTTGTCGCCCTTTTTAAGTTTGGTTTTTAACGAACGCAACAGCGAACGGTAATGCCGCAGGATTTCTTTTTTTTCCTGTTCAGGAGTAAGCGTATAGGTCTGTATGGTTGTAATCGTGTCCAGAAGGACGAATTTACGAAAAGCAAGAGAAAGGAAAGGGAAGGAACATAATTAAAATCTGTAATTCAGTTGCAGTAGTACAAATCTGGGCAACAGTCTGTTTAAAGAGGAAGTTTCGGACAAGGGGTTTACTGTACTAAAAATAAAATTCTGTTGATTTGACAAATTACGCCCAATTAAAGCAATATCAATTTTATCTTTTTTAATCAAATACTTCAAATTAAAATCATGGAATATAACAGATGATGTATTCCCTACTGCGTCTCTTATAACTAAAGCTTCAATAGAATAATCAAAAATTGTCTTATTGCCGGGTCTAAATACAAGTGTGGCTGAAGGGTTCACTTGCTGATTAGCAAACTTGGCTCCAGTTGCCTGCTCAGACTTATTTCGTCCAATAGTTTCAGAAAATCTTACCCTTGCTTGAAAATTAAAAAACTTATCAAATCCCGATTTCATTTGAAAAGACAAGCTATATGCTGTACTCCTGCTTGCAAACAAAACAGCATCAATTAAATTAAAATTATACTGCCTACCTGCTGTTACATCAAAAGTAAAATTAGACCGAAGAGGCTTCCAATACTTCTCAATTCGTGATATGAAAAGAAGATCGCTGCTTCGTTTGTCGGTGATAATATTTTCTCTGATTGTGTAGAAAGAAGTGATAATGCTGTTTGATAAATAGGTGATGCCTCTGGATGAATAATTCGCAGATGAAAAGAAAAGGAATTTACTTTTAATCAAATTACTCTTTGTGAAAGAAATGACAGCAGAATGATTTACAACTGAATTTAATTCCGAGTTTCCCCTTATAAAATCACGGTTTGTGTTTAAAACATTTTGCTGATAGATTTGGTTAATTAAGGGTAATTGATTGCCTGCCGAATATGTAAATGAAAACTGTCCATTATTCTTTAATTGTTGTGACAAACTTGCAGAAGGCAATAAGAGCCATTGATTTAAATTTGACGTTCTATTTAATGAAGGATAACGCAATCTTAAATTTAATTTCATTAAAGATACTCCGGCTGAAAGTGAAAGTTTTTGATTAAAGCTGTATGAAACAGTTGTTCTGTTCGTTGCAGTAAACCTTGAAAAAGTAAGCTGATTCTCAAAATTGTTCTGTTTGTCTGTTTGAGAACTGTTTTTAATTTGCAAGAGAACATCAGACATCATCCTTTCCATTCCTGAAAAAAAAATCAACTCATTATTTACAACACCCCGTTTAAACTTTCTGAAATATTTTATAGCCGCCCCTGCATTTTGGGCTAAAAAACCTGCATTCTGAAAAAATGAAGAATAAAGATCCGGGTTGCTTATAAGACCACTGTAAAGAGGGGGCATAACTGAATGATGCTGATCTATTGTATTTCTTGAGCCATATAACCGAACCTTAATTCCTGAAACAGAATCAATTAATTTGTTGATGATTAACTGCTGTTGAAACAAAAATTTATCAGATGACAACCTTTGACTAAGAGACTGTTGTTGAAAACTTCCTGTTGTTCGATCATTTCCCGGGTTAATAACGATTGAAGACTCTGAAATAAATTGCAGCTTCGGGGTAATGGTATAATTTAATTGAACTTCAGATGCGAGCACATTGATATTTCTTGCTATTTCTGACATTTCTTCAATTTGAACAATGCCATTTGGTGCAAACTGCCTTTGATTCCTGGAAAGCATTTGCTTGTAAAAATCTTTACTACCAGTAACCGATCCAGTTACTAAGAATTTATTTGATGGCCTTGCCTGCCAGTTAATGCTTGCAAAATGAGTGTTATTAAAATTTGTTCTTCTTGAGGGAATGGAGCCGCTTATAATTTCATTGATTTGAGAAATATATTGAATAGCTGGCGGCTTAAACCCCTGAAATTTATCCTGCGTTTGAATTTGTAAAATCCTATCTTTTTGTAAAAGCTCAGAGCTAATACGACCTATAGAGTTTGAGTTACCCAACAAAACCCACTTTGATTTTGGAACCAAAGCAACCATGTCAAACTTCAATTCATAGCGATCATAAGGTATGCCACCCGCTCCTGAAAGTGTACCGTAAGATTTAAAGTATTTCGCCCTCTTAAATTTTAGATTTACAACCTGTTCTTTGCCGCCTGTAATTTTATTTACAATATCAGTTTGGTCGGTAAAATTGTTAATAACATCAACCTTTTCAATTCCACCAACGGATAAGTTTTCCATCAAGCTGTTGTAACCTGAGCCAAATAAATCATCTCCCTCAATTAATATTTTACTTATTGGTTTACCGTTAAAAGATAATTGCCCATTATCAGACACTTTAAATCCTGGCAGTTTTTCAAACAAGTCTTTTAAGTTGGATTCGTTACCCTGTTTAAAGGCTTCCGTTTTAAATGAAATCGTATCTCCATTTTGCTTGATTTTTGGATCGGCCTTAATGATAATTTCCTGCAGGGCTTTGCCCGAGGATTCAAGAAAAATCCTGTTATTGGGAGCAAAGTTTTTGATCCTTTCTATTGACAATGAAAAAACTTTATTCCTAAACCCAACTGCCGAAACTGTAATAAAAAACTGAGAAGAAAAAGGTTCAAACTCAATAGTAAAAACCCCGGCACTATCTGCTATTGCAAAAGCTTTTATAATTCCGTCCGGCTTTTCAGAGATTTTTACTGTCGCAAATTTTACAGGGGCTCCGGTAGAATCCAAAACAACCCCATGAATAGTAGAAACAGTTTGAGCCTGTATAACAAACAGGCTCAAAAAGTAAATTAGGATGGTGAAAATGTATTTACGAAACACCTTCATTAGTTTGGATTATTGGAAGCAGCTTTGCTTCGTCGCATCATCTCAATACGTTCTTCATTGTTAATTTTGTTGAATTCATTACGCCCAATTGCCTTAGTTCCCGAACAGGATGGCTCTATAATCATTATGTTTTCTTTTTTTGCAGGGATTTCCAATTTTGCTATTGAATAAATCCTCTCTTTCCTTTCATCATAAGCTTCTATAATTAAACCGGGAAGGTTTCCCAAATTTCCGGGGCCAAACGGCAATGGTATTTCCGGTGTGTACCAAACATTATACTTTCGACCCAAAAAGTAGCCTTCGGCCATCTGGCATTTAATTCCTAAAATGGTCATTGTGTCTTCCTTTAATTTCCATGAAATTCGGGGAATGGTATCATAGATGCAGTAACTGTTTTGAGCAATGGTTTGCTCTGTACTAACAAAAACATTATTAGAGGCATGACGGTACCTTTTACGTTTAGCCGACTCTTTCATAGCAGCAGCAACACTCTCCATCATTTTAATTTGCCTCAGTGAATCTTCAACGCTTTTAGTCTTTTTCCCGGAAAACATTTGAGCCGGGCTTGACAAAGATTCTGAGCCTGAAAATGCAGAAACCTTTCCAAACCACAATTTGAATTTTGTGTATTGTAGATTTTCACCAGTACTGGAGGTATCAGTATCTACTTTATAAATGTATTCGATATAGCCGATAACAGAATCGGTTTGAGAATACCCTTGATTAAAGGTCATTATACTTAGTAGAACAATAAAAAGATTTCTTTTCATAGCTAATAATTTTAAATTGCCATTTAACATTTTGCTATTAACATGGATTACCAAATTCCTCAAAACCCCAATTTAATAATTCATTGGTTTCACAATCATATTCTACCCATAAAACCCCAGAAACATATTCTCGTCCATCCGGACATTGACCCCAGCTAACCCAGGCGCTTGAACAAGTTTCAATAAGTTGCTCTTTAGCTGACAATGTGTTTGTTAAATTAACAACATTTGTTTTAAGATTTTGTTTAGCTTCAGTTAAGCTTACGATTATTTTATCAGTTTTTAAAACTGATGTCTTAGAATAATCCTTTGCAAAAAGAGAAAACGGAGCAAGTAATAAAAGGAACAAAATTAATTTTTTCATACTTTAAAATTTTTAGGTTCAAAATAATATATGCTAAATGGCAATTTAACAAGTTAAATAAGCTCTTGCAGGATGAATCAATTACAATTCAAGCCCGTTTCGATATAAGAATAATAGAATAATTCAAGTGTTTCACAATCGAACCAAAATGCAGCGGCTCCAGTTACAATTTCCCTACCATCAGGACAAGTTTGAGTGAATACTGCATCTACATAGCAAACATCACTTTCAAAGAGGACTAATCTGTCTTTGTTAATTTTTTCTTCCTGAATCTTCTTTTGAGTTTTTAAAAAAGCATTTGTTGAAATCTTCTTTGTCTCCTTCGCACTTACTGTTATTACAGCAAAGAGCATTACTAGTATAAATGTTAAGCATTTCATGACCGTATAATTTTGTTTAAAATAATACCGTAAAATTCCATTTGAGAATTATGTTCTCCTATTCATTTCAGTTGTTTTATATGAGCTAAAAAAATATTTTATTCGTTTAATTCATTTTTATTAGATTAGTACAAACAATGATATAAAACACCCCAACACCCCAACACCCCAACACCCCAACTTATGCCAGGTAAAAAAATTAAACAATTGCGTTTGCTCAAAGATTACACACAGGAACATCTTGCCTTTGAAGCGGGCATCAGCCAAAGTCAAATGAGTAAATATGAAAGCGGAGAAACGGTGCCTGATGCTGAAATGTTAAAGAAGTTGGCAAAAACTCTTGAAGTAGAAGTGTTTGAGTTTTTCTATGATTCCAACAAAGAAATGAAACAGGCGTTTGAGCGCTGGCTTCAAAGGATTGATTGATTTTTCCTTCTGCAGTTAGCCCCTTTTACCCTTTTCCCCCTACCTTTGCAGCCCGTTTTTAAACAAAGTTCTTCCGGATGTGGTGAAATTGGTAGACACGTCAGACTTAGGATCTGATGCCGCAAGGTGTGGGGGTTCGAGTCCCTCCATCCGGACTTTTTTACAGGTTTTATGGTTTAAGGGTTTAAAAGTTGTGTTTTACAGCTTCAAAAAAATCCCGGTGTTACGAATTCATTTTGGCCCACCATTAAACCATTCAACTTAAAAACCTTTCAACGTTACTATGGCAACAGTTACAAGAGAAAACATTGGTTTGCTGAATGACAAACTCACTGTTACAATTACAAAAGACGAATACTTTCCTTCGTTTGAAAAAACATTAAAAAACTACAGCAAGAATGCCAACATCCCAGGCTTTCGTAAAGGCATGGTGCCTACGGGTATGGTAAAGAAAATGTATGGCCCCGGCATTTTTACAGAAGAAGTGCTCCGCAATATTGAAAAGGGATTGAATGATTACCTCGTGAATGAAAAGCTGGAAATATTTGCACAGCCTTTACCATTGCCGAACGCTGACTTTCGTCCGGCTATGGAAACTCCGGCTGATTACAGCTTTGAATTTGAAATCGGTCTTAAACCCGCTTTTGAACTTAATCTCAACAAAACAAAAGCTGCCTTCTACAAAGTAAAGGCCACTGCAGAAATGATCAATGATGAAGTGGAGCGCCTGCGCAACCGTTTCGGCAAAATGACCGAGCCTGAAACAGTTACCAGCGACGAGCATGTGCTCAACTTAACTTTTGAAGCCAGTGATGCCAATGGCAATGTAGCTGAAGGCGCTTTAAAGAAAGATAATTCACTCCTCGTTAAATATTTTTCTGAAGCGGTGCGTCCCAAACTGCAGGGATTGAAAAAAGACGACACCCTCGTTATCAACCTACAGGAGGCTTTTGAAGAAAAAGAGCGCAACTGGGTATTGAATGATTTGGGATTGAATACTGAAGATGCTGATCAGCATTTCAAACTCACCATCACCAAAGTAGGCTTGATTGAAAAGCGTGACTTGAACGAAGAGTTTTTCAAAGAAGCCCTGCCCGGCAAAGACATTACAACAGAAGAACAATTCCGTGCGGCGATTGAAGCAGACATTCAGGCGTATTGGGATAAACAGAGCAGCAACCAGTTGCAGCATCATTTATACCATGTGCTGCTGGATGATACCAAGATGGAATTGCCACAAAGCTTTTTGAAAAAATGGCTGAGCACACAAACTGACAGCAACAAGCAACCCAAAACTGCAGAGCAGGTAGAGGCTGAGTTTCCTACGTTTGTAAACCAGTTAAAATGGACCCTCATCAGCGATAAAATCATAACTGAAAACAACCTGGATGTAACGGCTGAAGAATTGAAAGCAAGTTTCAAACAACAGGTAATGGGTTATTTCGGTGGTATGAGTTTGGGTGGCGATAACCTGGAATGGCTGGATCAGTACGTAGAAAGCCTGATGAAAGATGAACAGCAGGTAGATGGAACTTACCGCCGTATCATTACAGAAAAAGTGTTTAACTGGGCTGAAGCACAGGTGCAGAAAGAAGAAAAAGAAGTAAGCGCTGAAGAGTTCATTAAGATGAACGAAGAGCACCAGCACCATCATCATTAATAAATCCGGAGTACAAGCTGATAAATACGAATTTAGAAAGCCCGCTGAAAGCATTCAGCGGGCTTTTGATTTTTTAAACTAAATCTGCCAAATTTTGTTAGTCTCTATAAATTTCCAGCAATCTGCAAGCTGAAATCTGCATTCTAAAATGTTCATCTGCCTTTCTGTCCTGTAAATTTTCCCTGCATGATATTTGAAAACATTCCGATTCCAAACGTTTCCCTTAACTTGTAACCGAAAATTTGAACTATGGATTTAAATAAAGAATTTGAAAAATACGCTGTGAAACACCGTGGTATTTCCGGCGCCACCCTGCACAATTATCAAACACATTTCAACCCGAGCAATCTTACTCCGTATATCATTGAAGAACGTCCGCTCAATGTAGCCAGCATGGATGTATTCTCCAGGCTGATGATGGACCGCATCATCTTCATGGGAGAACCCATCAATGATTATGTAGCCAATATTGTTACGGCTCAATTACTGTTTTTAGAAAGTACCGACCGTACACGTGATATACAGATGTACATTAACAGTCCGGGCGGCAGTATCTATGCAGGTTTGGGTATTTATGATACCATGCAATACATCACACCTGATGTAAGCACCATTACCATTGGTATTGCTGCCAGTATGGGTGCTGTTTTGATGTGTGCAGGAGCCAAAGGAAAACGCACCGCATTAAAGCATTCACGGATTATGCTGCATCAACCGTACGGTGGTGCAGGCGGACAGGCCACTGACATACAGATCATGGTAAATGAAGTAAAGAAGCTGAAGAGTGAATTATATGAAATCATTGCCTTCCACAGCGGCCAGACTTTTGATAAAGTGAAAGAAGACAGCGACCGTGATTTCTGGATGACCGCTGCTGAAGCCAAAGAATATGGCCTGGTAGATGAAGTGCTGGTGATGAATCCCCGCAAAGCAAAAGATCAATAATTGAACAACACAAAATCGTTGAAACAATGAACAAACAATATTTGAAATATCCCGTTCGGATGGAAGAAGATGATGAGCCGAAAGATAATCCCCTGGAACAATTTTCAGCAGCAGCATTTGGGCCTTACAATAAAAAGTTTTTAGAGCAACGTAAAATTTTTTTCTGGGGCGTGGTGCATGACAACTCCGCAAAAGAAATCGTAAATAAACTTTTGTATTTAGATGCTGTTGATCCCGGTAAAGAAATAAAATTATACATCAACAGTCCGGGTGGTGTGGTTACCAGCGGTATGGTGGTGTATGATACCATGCAAATGATCAGTTCGCCTGTGAGCACTGTTTGTATGGGTATGGCGGCCAGCATGGGTTCCATTTTGCTGAGCGGCGGCACCAAAGGCAAGCGATTTATTTTTCCGCATGGCGAAGTCATGATCCATCAGCCCAGCATTGGTGGTGCACAAGGTACCAGTGCCGATCTGGAAATATTAGCCAATCAGATTGCCAAAACAAAAGAATTGGGTGCACAAATCTTAGCAGATAATTGCGGCAAAACACTGGACCAGGTAATGAAAGATTTTGACCGTGATTACTGGATGAATGCACAGGAAGCAGTAGCCTACGGCATTGTAGATGGCATACTGGATAAATTATAAAGCTGTAACAACTGTTTGTACAGGAGAAGCCCGTGCTTCTCCTTTTTTATAAAACTATGTGCTTTAAAAACCCTTTCCTATCTTTGAAGGCGGTTTGCCAGATAAAAAAACTGCTTAAAATCCAACATAATGGCAAAGAATAACATGCTGCATTGCTCTTTTTGTGGTCGAAACAGGGATGAGGTGAAGATCCTCATTGCCGGCCAGGAAGGACATATTTGCGAAAACTGTGTGGAGCATGCGCAGGAAATTATACAACAGGAGCTTCAGATCAAAAGCGATGCTTCCGTTTCCAATTTTAAGTTAACAGTTAAGAAACCAATTGAAATCAAACGGTTTCTGGATGAATACATCATTGGCCAGGATGATGCTAAAAAAGTATTGGCTGTTGCCGTTTACAATCACTATAAACGCTTAAAGCAAAAAACAGAAAGTGAAATAGAAATTGAAAAGAGCAATATTGTAATGGTAGGCGAAACAGGAACCGGTAAAACCTTACTGGCCAAAACAATCGCCAAACTGTTGAATGTTCCTTTTGCAATTGTTGATGCCACTGTGTTTACTGAAGCAGGTTATGTGGGCGAAGATGTGGAAAGCATCTTAACCCGTTTACTCCAGGTGTGCAATTACGATGTGGCTGCTGCTGAAAAAGGAATCGTTTATATTGATGAAATTGATAAGATTGCACGCAAAGGTGATAATCCTTCAATAACACGTGATGTAAGTGGTGAAGGTGTACAACAGGGTATGCTGAAACTGCTGGAAGGAACAGAAGTTTTAGTGCCACCACAGGGCGGACGCAAACATCCGGAGCAAAAATTAATCAAGATCAACACTTCCAATATTCTCTTCATCTGCGGCGGTGCTTTTGATGGCATCGATAAAGTAATTGCCCGTCGTGTAAACACAAACGCTATCGGTTTTAATGTAAATAAGGAAGAACAGGAGCACATGAAGAAAAACCTGTTGCAATATGTAAATGCACAGGATTTAAAAAGCTTTGGTTTAATTCCTGAATTACTGGGACGTTTGCCGGTAGTTACTTATCTCAACCCGCTGGATGCTGAAACACTCCGTGAAATACTGGTAACACCCAAAAATGCACTCATCAAGCAATACCATAAATTATTTGACCTGGAAGGAATTGAGCTTACCATTGATGAGGAAGTGTATGACTTTATGGTATCAAAAGCTATGGAATACAAACTGGGCGCCCGTGGTTTGCGCAGCATTTGCGAAAGCATTTTAACCGATGCCATGTTTGAAATGCCCGGCAGCGATGAAAAGAAGTTTCATTTAACGCTGGACTATGCAGTGCACAAGTTTGATAAGAGCAAGCTGAGTATGCTTAAAGTAGCATAAAAACATCACTTGAAAATATAACTCAAACCCGGAACCGGCTGGTTCCGGGTTTTTTATTGAAGATTTAAGAGAAAGCTTTCTGTCCTTGTAAAAATTCAAATTACTTTCACAGTATGAAATTATTGTTGTCTGCTGTTTTATTTCTTATGTACCTGAACAGTTCTGCTCAGGAGTTGAAAGAAGAATGGGATACCTATATGGCTTCTTATCAAAGAGGTGCAGGATCAGTACTGCTCAATATGTCCTTAAAAGAAAAGGCACCTGTTCAAACCTTTCACTACCTTGTTATTACAGGAGTAAAAATAAAAGATTGTTCGCCGGATGGATTTCCTACTCCGCAGGAATTTCAAACACTTTACAAAATATCAGACGGGATTAATGATTTAATTGATAAAAAGAAACGACGCATCCTGGCCGGAACATTTACCTACCAGTGTGAAAGAACTGACTATTATTACGTAAACGATACACTGCTGCTGCGGAAATACCTGGCGGATTATTATAAAACTTATTTTCCGCAATACCCATTCATCATTGAAATACAGGAAGACAGAAACTGGAGCCGCTACCTGCAGTTTTTATATCCCAATGATGAAACCAAAGAATCCATGGCCAATCAAAAAGTGATTCTGCAATTAACCAAAGCAGGGGATAAACTCACCAAAGAACGTCGTATTGATCATTGGCTGTATTTTAAAACAGAAGAAGACCGTAGAAGTTTTTTCTTAAAAGTGGCCGACCAGAAATTCCTGGTTGAAAAATTGGACTTTATGAAAGATGGCCGCACCCATCCTTACAGTTTACAAATGTACCGGACAGATAAACCGGAGCCAGCTATCATCACCCGGTTGACGCTTTACCTGGGTAAAGAAGCGGGCAAACATAATGGCGTTTATGATGGCTGGGAAACATTTGTAGTAAAAGATTAAAACAACCACATGCAGGAACTCATCAACCGTTTAATGGCAAAAGGACTTACTGAACAGCAGGCTTATGCTGCTATTGATGTGATTAAAAATTTTGCCAAAGAAAAGTTCCCCATCTTCGGTGGAGCTATTGATAAGTTGTTTGATAAATACAGCCCAAAGAATGAAGAAGAAGATTTTCTGGAGTAAAAGCAATTTGCCAACTATTACCAATCTTACTGAAAACCACAATTTAATTTTACTGGATTCAGGTTCTTTACTTAAGCAGCTGATTATAGTACACGAACCTACCCTTTGCGTCAATTCCCTGGATTATTATTCTAATTGACCTGGCAAAATCATTATTGTAAAATTTAAGTATTTCTTTTCGTTTTTTACTATCCAGGATAAGTGCCTGATTCCAGTATAGAGTTTTTCTTGTGTCGATTGTCTCGTCATTTTGTGTTGCCAATGAGTAGTCAGGCGAATAAAACTCTTTTGAAACAGAATATCCCGATATAGTAAAAATGTTTTTTCTTGACGGATTTGCCTCTTTCTTAATCATAGGGTCATTCCCACGCTTGGTATAAACACATATAGCTCCGCCTGTGCCAAAAATTTGTCGTATACCGATTATCCCGCCGGGGATATTAATATCCGTTGGGTTAGGGTTTGTAGGCAACCCTAAAAAAATCGGGCGTAAGACTTTGATGTATGCAATCTGATTTATTGACAAATCAGCAATGGTGGCAGCATCTACCGTTTGCTCATTCAGGTAAATATGTGTTAGTGAGTTGCGCCATACAAAATACAGGTTTGATCCGCCGGTAGATGAAACTTGTATACCGGGAGGTAACTTTGATCTTAGATAAGAGATCACATCTGTGTACGTAAGCAAATACGGATCATTGATAACATCTATTCTAACTGCCCTATCAGTACGAAAAAACCCTGTGGTATAGGTTTCATCCATAATATCCAATTGACTCTTTTGTTTTCCCTTAACGATAATTTCCTTGAGCGACTTGATTTCGTTATTCCTGATACTGTCAGCGCTGATATAACGTTTAAAGCCGAGTACAGTATTTTGCCTTACTGGATACTTGCCGGTAGCTGTTGTTATGTTTTCAGGAGTATTATCAAAGCTGAATCCGGAATTAATTTCGATTTGATAATTTTTACCGGGAGGTTTCGCAAAAGCAAAAGACACCTGCAAACTATCGGTAAACAACAGTTGATTCATTTGAAAATTACAGTTATTATCAAGAGCAACAGGAATAATATTGAAGGAAGTATCCGAAGCATTATAAGCCAAATTCAGCTCACCGGCTTTTGCTAAATCATCTTTAGTTAATCCTTTTACACTACCTTCCAGTGTTATGTAGTTTTCATTTGTTTGATAAGTGAATGGAACATAGGTATCCTTTTCATTTTCAAAAGAATACCGGCGCCAGCCATGTGTAAGCATCAGCAAATCAAGATACTCAGCTTTTACAGTATCAGATAAATAGTAAGATGCCTGGTAAATGTAGCCTTTAAGTTCATTTTCCAATAAGGTACTTGTTATGATGTCAGACTGCAGTTCATTACTTAAAAGAAGATCATCATCCACAACAGCAACTGACATATTGGTGAGAACAGTATCTGATATGCCCACTTCAATTTCATTTAAAGTCCTTTTGCCTAACCCGATCTTTGTATTAGACACATTAAGTGATTGCAAATGGCTTTTTGCATTAATAAACACAATTCTTTCGGCTACCGGCAACTTTTCTTCAGAAAACAAGGTAAACTTCAATACTCCGGATTCACTCTTTGTTGTTTTTACTGATCCAAAAAACTCATAACTATTACTTAAGTCAATCGGCATTTCATAAAATACATTGTTTGCGGAATGCACTAATAAGAAGAACCTTTTTGAGTTGGGATTGAGTACATTCCCCCTCTTCACCCGGAAAACAAAACCGGTGTCTGTTTGCTTAATGATATTAAAAACTACACCCTGCTCCTGCGGCTGTGGCAGTAGTAGTTTATTATAACCGGGAGTACCTTCTATTTGATATACAGCCCAAATAGAATCCCCTTGCGGAGTTAATACAAATTTCCCCATTCCATTATGCGTATCACTAAATTTCGCAAGTGTTTCATTAAAATTATTAATAATAACACCTTGAGTTTTCAATGGGACTCCATTATTGCCTGCTGCTTTAAAGGCAATATAACTATCTACATTTTTTATCATATTCCCCCCTTCCGGAAAAAAAGAAAGTTGATGTTGTTTATTGATGTAGACCTTACTGATTGAGTTGGCTGATTCCGGTTGAATAACCTGCAGCATTCCCCTTGTTGTAAACTCTCTGTTTAAATCAAGGATTTGTCTTGTATATGCTTTATAAAAAAGAAACTCCGATTTTAAACTTTGATCTATCTTGATAAATCCTGCAGCAGATCCTGAAATTATCGGGTAAACTAATTGCTTTACCGGCGCACCAGTTGCATTAAAAAACTCAATAAAGAAATTCGTACTGGAATATGAAAGGTTGCGACCAGCTAAAATATAAGCCTTAAACCATACTGTATCACCCGGCGCATACACAGGACGGTCAAAATGCAAATAAATACTTTCGCAGACAGGGTTGTCAAAAATAGCCTTTATCTCTGGTTTGAGAAACTGACATTGAGATGTTTTAAAACATAGCAACAACGTAGTTAGAAGCAGGAACCTCATTCAACAAGTATTAAACTTTCTTAAGTTCGCAAAATCATCTCCTGTTAAATAATTGCGTAAGCACTTAATTAAACTTTGCCTGACAAAACAAAACAGGAAATAACAAGTTAGCGTTATTACAATTAAAAATAAAGGAAAGTTAAGCCCCCTTTACACAAATGAAAGTTAAACTAAAAATTCAATAGAATTTCGTAGTGCAATAGTGGTATAGAATAAGCGAATAGAAACAAAGAGAATTTAGATCTAACAATCTATCCTATTTCAACACTTCCCTCGCTATCACAATCTTTTGAATTTCACTGGTACCCTCACCTATCGTACACAACTTGGAATCACGGTAAAATTTTTCAACGGGAAAATCTTTGGTGTAGCCGTAGCCCCCAAAAATCTGCACGGCATCATTGCTGATCTTCACTGCAATTTCGCTGGCATAATATTTAGCCATGGCACCGGCCTCAGTTACTTTCTCACCACGGTTTTTTAAATCAGCAGCTTTGGCTATGAGCAACTCTGCTGCGGCAATTTCTGTTGCCATATCAGCCAGTTTAAACGAAATACCCTGGAAATTGGAAATAGGTTGATCAAATTGTTGTCTTTCTTTTGAATAGTTCAATGCTGCTTCATACGCACCTTTGGCGATACCGAGTGATAGAGCCGCAATGGAAATCCGTCCGCCATCCAATACTTTCAATGCCTGCCGGAAGCCATCTCCCACTTCGCCGATGCGTTGTGCATCACTGATGCGGCAATTATCAAAAATCATTTCCGCTGTTTCGCTGGCACGCATCCCTAACTTATTTTCTTTCTTGCCGGCTTTAAAACCAGGTGTTTCCCGTTCCACAATAAAGGCGGTTGCATTACCGCTTGTTCTTGGTTCCCCGGTACGGGCAATCACTACTGCCACATCTCCACTAATACCGTGTGTGATCCAACATTTGGTTCCGTTCAAAATCCAGTCATCCCCATCCTTTACAGCTGTTGTTTTCATATTGCCGGCATCGCTTCCCGTATTGGGTTCTGTTAAACCCCAAGCACCAATCCATTCACCACTTGCCAGTTTGGGCAAATACTTTTGCTTTTGTGCTTCGCTTCCACAGTATAAAATATGACCGGTGCACAAAGAATTATGTGCAGCCAAACTCAAGCCCACTGAGCCACAAACTTTTGCTATCTCTACTATGGCTGTAGCGTATTCATGATACCCAAAGCCGCTGCCGCCATATTGTTCCGGTACAAAAATGCCCATCAGTCCCAATTCACCCATAGCCTTCATGGTTTCAATGGGGAAATGCTGGGTTTCATCCCACTCCATTACATGCGGACGTATATGTTTTACTGCAAAATCCCTGGCTACCTGGGCTACCTGTTGTGTTAATTCGTTGGTTTGAAAGTTCATCATTCTTCTTTTAAATAAATGAGTCATGTACTGCAAGCAGAGCATGACTCATTCTGTTTTTAGCAATCAATCGTAACGGCGGCACAAAGATAAGGGCTTGCTAACAAATGTTAGCGATTCTTCAAAAAAATATTTCCTTTACTCTACGGATAGATAAGGCGCTATTTTCCGGTACAACTCATTATCTATGGCCCCGATATTCAATAATTGTTCTACGGATTTAAATGCGCCATGATTGGCTCTGTAGTTGACGATAGCAGTCGCAATATTGGCCTTAATGTATGGGTGAGCTTTGAGCTCTTCAACAGTTGCTGTATTCAGGTTGATCTGTTTAATAAGATCTGTACTGATAAGCAGAAAAGAACGGATGCTCTGAAAGGTAGAATCAGGCAGCCCATAGGTTTCTGCTACTTGTTCAACCTTATAGAAGCCGCCCAGTTTTTCACGAAAGCCCACAATCTTCTTTGCATAATAAGAACCGATGCCTTTGAGACTTTTCCATTCAGAGGTATCAGCCTTGTTAATATCAATGGGTTTTGACTTCTTTTCAGAAAAAACGGTGTTTCTGGTTGCTTGTGGTTGTGTGGATACTGAAGTTGTATTCGAAGTGGTGGATGCAACAGGTAAGGTGTTTTCAATTTTTACATAGGGCATTAGTCGCTCCACCTCCTTGGCAGAAAGACCGTAGATGCGGCTGATGTCTTCCGGCTTTTTGAACTGCCCGCCTTTACTCCGGTATTTTAAAATGGTTTGAACCGTTTTTTCACGGATACCGAGGCGACTTAATTCCTCAGCCGTTGCTGTGTTGGGGTTAAAGTAAAAAAGCTCTCCTTTGGATTCCATTGATTTAGCCTGCGGCATGGCGGACCGTTTTGGTTCATACCAATCTGCATTGCCTGCCTCCTCATTTGAAGTAACAGGCTTTTTTTCACCGGTACGCATGGATGCCAGCAGTTGCTCCTTTTCTTCATCAATAACAATATCAGTTTCATGTTTTACGAGGAATGGAAACAAGGCAGGAAGCAAGGAAAAGAACAAGGCAAAAAGCGCCAGCAGGATCACTGCTCTTCGTTCTTTCTTTGTGAAGGTGAAATAATCTTTTATCCAGGTGTTACGTATGGCGGGCATCATTTAAAATTAGCCAAAGCCAAAAGCAAATGCAATACTACAAAGCGGGTAGAAGCGAATGGAACAGTTCAAAACTCAAGCACCAATCCGTCATAACCTAAATGAATACCGGTAGGTAATTCTTTTTCAATTTCCGCATGTAACCCTAACTGGTGACTGATATGTGTGAAATATCCTTCAGGTACTTGCAGCTCATGTACTAATGCCACAGCTTCATCCAGCGTATAATGAGAGATATGTGGTTCTTTTCGGAGTGCATTCACAACCATCGCCTTGCTGCCCCTGATCTTATCTTTCTCTTTTTCATCAATACGATTGGCATCAGTGATATAGGTAAAAGGTCCGAAACGAAAACCAAGCACCGGCATTTTTAAGTGCCACACCAGTATGGGCTGTATGTTAAGATCGTTCACCGTAAAAGGTTCCGTAGTAATGGTATTTAAATTGATTTCAGGAACGCCCGGGTATTTGGTATCAGAAAAAGCATAATAGAAATCACGCCGCAAGGCTTCCTCTGTTAAATAGTTTGCATATACATCCATAGGTTTGCGGGTGTGAAAATTGAAGGCCCTTACATCATCCAGCCCGGCTATATGATCTTTATGAGGATGTGTGAAAATAATAGCATCAACTTTTTTTACGCCCAGTCGCAGCATCTGGAACCGGAAGTCGGGTGTCGTATCTACAACAACAGTGGTGTTTTTTGTTTGCACCATAATACTGCTGCGGAGCCGCTTGTCTTTTGGGTTGGAAGAAGTGCAAACTGCACAATCGCAGCCAATCATAGGAACACCGCTGCTGGTACCTGTACCAAGAAATGTTATTTTGATGGAAGGATAAGACACGGGTAAAATTAAAAGTGTAAAATAAGAAATGAAAAATTAAAAATCATTGGTAACACCTTCTCATTGATCATTCTTCATTTCTTATTCCTCCGCTTGCTTTAAAGCTGCCATGGCAAGCACTTCTTCATACAGTTTCTGAGAATCGGCAGTGAGGGCATCAAACTCTACTTTCAGTTGCGGAATGAGATCCAGCATGGTATTAATGCGGCCTTCCAGTTGCAGAAATTTATTGAGCACTACTACTTTTTTCTGCTCCAGGATACAATAGCCACTTTGAAAAGTGCCCCGCTCATAGCGAACGATGTATCCGCTCTCTTCTAATATTGCTTCCAGCTTATCTAATGTTGTTTGATTGAGTTTCATGCCCCTAACCCCTAAAGGGGAATTTAGTATGCCGCAAATGTATCAGTACCTGCGTTGAAAAATGAATAATAGCTTAATGATTTTTCCACAGTTCGTACTTCGTACCTCTTACTTCGTACTTACTATTTACTCGTCATTCTTACCACCGGCACAATCATTTCTTCCAGGCTCACACCGCCGTGTTGAAAGGTGTTGCGGTAGTAATTCACATAATAATTGTAGTTATTGGGATAGCAGAGATATACATCTTCTCTTGCAAAGATGAAAGATGAATTTACATTGGGCACGGGCAACCCGGCTTCTTTAGGATCACGAAAAGCCAGTACATCTTTGGCTTCATAGTTCAGGTTACGGCCGTGTTTGTAGCGTATGTTGGTGGTAGTTTCTTTATCCCCCACCACTTTCGCCGGTTTTTGTACCCTTATGCTGCCGTGATCTGTTGCCAATACAATATTGATTTTTTTGTCAGCAATTTTTTTCAAAGCCTGGTGCAGCGGCGAATGCTCAAACCAACTGGCAGTAATGCTGCGGTAACTCTTTTCATCGTTGGCCAGTTCTTTAAGCACTTCCATTTCTGTGCGGGCATGACTGAGCATGTCAACAAAATTGTACACAATCACATTAATATCGTTATTGAGCAGGTTGTGCATATTATTCATCAAATCCTGTCCTGCCTGGTGATTGAGCACTTTTGTAAACGATACTTTTAAATCGCCTTTGTTTAATTGTTTCATCTGTGCCCTGAAAAACTCTTCCTCATGCAGATTTTTTCCGCCTTCTTCGTAATCGTTTTTCCATTGCTGCGGAAATTTCTTTTCTATATCAATGGGAAGCATACCGCTGAAGATAGCATTGCGGGCATATTGTGTAGCCGTAGGTAAAATGGCATAAAAGGTTTCTTCCTCTGTTATACGGAAACTTTCAGCAAAAATGGGCTGGATGGTTTTCCATTGATCAAAACGCAGGTTATCAATCAATATAAAAAACAAAGGAGTTCCTTTTTCTGCATGCGGAAGCACTTTATACTTAAACAAACTATGACTCATTACCGGCGCCTCTGTTGCTTTTGGATGGAGCCATTGTGTATAGTTCCTGGAGATATATTTGAAGAATTCATTATTTGCTTCATCCTTCTGCGCTTGCAGCACTTCACTCATTTCAGGACTATCAGCCTTACTCATTTCAAGTTCCCAGTACACGAGTTTTTTATAGATATCCATCCACTCATTGTAATTGGGATTACTGTTGAGTGCCATAAATAAATTGCGGAACTGCTGCTGGTAAGCACTGGTTGTTTTTTCGCTCACTAACCGTTTATTATCAATGATCTTTTTTAAGCTCAGCAATACCTGGTTAGGATTTACGGGTTTGATAAGATAATCACTGATCTGAGAACCGATGGCATCATCCATCAGGTTCTCTGTTTCATTTTTAGTAATGAGCACAACGGGTATGGATTGATTTACTTCTTTGATTTTGGCCAATGTTTCCAACCCTGTGATGCCCGGCATCGTTTCATCCATCAGCACCACATCTACCGGATTCTCTTTTACATAGTCAATGGCATCAAACCCGTTGGTTAGTGTTTGCACTTCGTAGCCTTTATTTTCAAGGAATAATTTTTGAGATTGCAGGCTTTCAATCTCATCATCCACCCAAAGTATTTTCGCTAAGGCCATTGTTGATAACGATTCAAGATTTTAAATTCCGGATTTAATTCAATACCCTCCATTCATACAGAGTTTGTAAATGTATTGAATTCCTTCCCTTCTGTTACCTTTGATTTTTTACTGCCTTTATTTTAACAGTTTGTAAAAGCATGAAGTTTCGTAAAATAGTAAATGACCCTGTATATGGTTTTATCACCTTTGATGATGAACTTATCTTCAAAGTGCTCTCCCATCCATGGTATCAGCGTCTGCGGCGTATTCACCAGATGGCAATGGCGCACCTTGTGTATCCGGGTGCCGTGCACACACGTTTGCACCACAGCATGGGCGCCTATCACCTCATGTGCCAGGCTTTGAGCGAATTAAAAAGTAAGGGAGTAGAAATTTCTGCAGATGAAGAACAGGGTGCAAAAATTGCCATTCTGCTGCACGATATAGGTCATGGCCCCTTCAGCCATGCACTGGAGCATGTACTGATTGAAGAAGTACATCACGAAGAAATATCCGTACTCATTTTTGAGCAACTCAACAGGGAACTGAATGGCGCACTGCAAACGGCCCTGAGCATTTTTAAAGGTACGCATCCCAAAAAATTTCTGCACCAGCTCATCAGCAGTCAGTTAGATGTAGACCGTATGGACTATCTCACCCGTGATAGTTTTTACAGCGGTGTGAATGAAGGTGTCATCGGTTACGACCGCATTATCAAAATGATGACGGTACATAACAACGAAATTGTGATTGAAGAAAAAGGAGTGTATTCCATAGAAAAATTTTTAGTGGCACGCCGCCTTATGTATTGGCAGGCTTATTTGCATAAAACGGTTTTGAGTGCAGAGAATATGCTGGTGAAAATTCTTGAACGGGCAAGGTTACTGGCGCAGGATTCAACCGGTACATTTTCAGTAAACCCGGTGCTGGATGAAATTTTGAGAACCACCAATTCAGCCGCTTTCATCCGTGAAAACCTGGACAAATTCTGCTCGGTAGATGATTATGATGTATTGAGTTCCATCAAACAATGGTCGCATCATCCTGATAAAATTCTGAGCACCCTCAGTACCATGCTCATCAACCGTAACATGCTCAAAACAAAATTGCAAATGACGCCCATTGATCCCTTAGAAAAAGAAAAGCTGCTGCACAAAGCAGCGGAATGGATGCAGATTACTGTCCAAGATGCAGCATATCTTGTATTTGATGGCATAGCAGAGAATAAGATGTACAACACAAAGAATGAACGGATCAATATCCTGTTTAAAAACGGTGAAGTGAAAGATATTTCGGAAGTTGAGTATGGATTGATTCATTTAACCGGCAGCAGCCCGGCTCAAAAGTTCTACCTTTGTGCGCCGGGGCAAATCCTGAAAAAGGCCTGAACAGCATCATAAATCTTGCTCAGCAGCGTTTTAGGAATTATCTTTAACTAATACACCAAGGATACATGGAGTTTACTGCGCAACAAATTGCTGCAATCATAAATGGTAAAATTGAAGGAAACCCTTCAGCCTCAGTGCGTTCCTTTGGTAAAATTGAAGAAGCCACCAGCGGTCAGCTCGCCTTTTTAGCCAACCCCAAATACGAAGAGTTTTTATATACCACCCGGGCATCCATCATTATTATTAATGAAAACCAGGAGTTAAAAGAAACTATTTCCGCTACGTTAATACGTGTGCCCGATGCTTATTCTGCCTTTGCCACACTTTTACAGACTTACGAAAAACTGAGTGCCGGTCAGCTTACAGGCATTCAGGAACCATCTTATATCTGTAAATCTGCCCGGCTGGGTGAGCATGTATTTGTTGGCGCATTTTCGTACATAGGTGAAAATGTAAAGGTGGGAAATAACGTAAAAATCTATCCGCATTCATTTATCGGTAATAATGTGGTGATTGGTGATAATTGTGTGTTACACCCGGGTGTGAAAATTTATCACGATTGCTCGCTGGGCAACCGCATTACCATTCATGCGGGAACAGTGATCGGGGGTGATGGTTTTGGATTTGCACCGCAAAACGATGGTACTTATAAAAAAGTACCCCAGATAGGAAACGTATTAATTGAAGATGATGTTGAAATAGGCAGTAATTGTTCTATTGACCGGGCCACCATGGGCAGCACCATCATACATGCCGGCGCCAAACTGGACAACCTTATCCAGATAGCACATAATGTGGAAGTGGGCTACCACACCGTTATAGCGGCTCAAACCGGTGTAAGCGGCAGTACCAAAATCGGCAATAAAGTAATGATTGGCGGCCAGGTAGGCATTGTGGGTCATATTACCATTGCCGATGGCAGCCGAATTAACGCACAAAGCGGCGTGAGTAAATCGCTGAAACAATCAAACAGTGTCGTTACAGGCAGCCCTGCTTATGACTATACCAGCATGCTCCGCAGCCAGGCGGTATTCCGCACCCTTCCTGAAATGGAAAAGCGCATTGCCGAACTGGAACAACTCATTAAACAACTGATGGCAGAAAAAGAGAGTATCTGAACCGGAGACTAACTGCTGTTCCACCCCATTTACCCCTTTTTTACTACTTTCGCAGCCATGGAAAACGGAAACGGAAACGGCTGCAGTAACCAACATACGTTGGCAGAAGCAATTTCTATTGACGGTGTAGGAATTCATACCGGTCATTCGGTAACAATGACGCTTGAACCCGCCGAACCCAACACTGGTATTGTGTTTCAGCGGGTTGATCTTGAAGAACAGCCCACAGTAAAAGCTGATGTTGATTTTGTAACAGAAACCAACCGCAGCACTACGCTTTCTCATAACGGAGCCTCAGTAAGTACCATTGAACACCTGCTGGCTGCATTAGCAGGTTGTGAAATAGATAATGTACTGGTAAAAATCAATGGTCCTGAAATTCCCATTTTAGATGGCAGTTCAGGCCCTTTTGTACAGGCTTTACTCAAAGCCGGCCGCAAAAAACAGGACGCAATTAAAACCTGGTACACCATCGATCATAATATCTACTTTACTGATGATGATAAGAAGGTGGAAATGGTAGCCATGCCGGCCAATGAATACCGCATCAATACCTTAATTGATTTCAACTCTCCGGTATTAGGCACCCAGCATGCCCAGATCAAAAACATGGCAGAGTTTAATGAAGAAATAGCCACCTGCCGTACTTTTTCATTTTTTCACGAACTGGAGTTCCTCTTAAAAAACAATCTCATTAAAGGCGGTGATTTGAACAACGCTATTGTGGTGGTTGATAAAGAGGTAACCGATGAGCAACTGGAAACACTTTCCAAAGCTTTTGGAAAGGAGAAATTTGCTGTTACCAGCGAGGGATATCTGAACAATCTCAAACTTCGTTTCCCTAACGAACCGGCCCGTCATAAACTGCTGGACCTTGTGGGCGACCTGGCGCTGGTGGGCATGCCGTTTAAAGCACATATTATTGCTAACAGGCCCGGACATGCCAGCAATGTAGCCTTTGCAAAAAAGATAAAGGAGCACATCCGGAAAAACAAGTTTAAGGCGAATGTTCCGGCTTATTTCCCGGAAAAGCCACCGATTCATGATGTAGTAGAGATTGAAAAAATTCTGCCCCATCGTTTTCCTTTTTTACTAGTTGATAAAATCATTGAATTCAGCGATACACATATTGTGGGTGTAAAAAATGTAACCTATAATGAGCCCTTCTTCCAGGGACATTTTCCCGGCAACTATGTTATGCCCGGTGTGTTGCAGGTAGAAGCATTGGCGCAATGTGGCGGCTTACTGGCCATTCCAAAAAACACTACTGATAAATACGATACTTACTTTTTGAAAGTGGATAATTGTAAATTCAAACAAAAAGTAGTTCCCGGCGATACCTTACTTTTAAAGATGGAGTTGAAAAACCCCATCCGCCGTGGCATTTGCGAAATGAGAGGAACCATTTTTGTGGGCAGCAAAGTTGTGTGTGAAGCCGACCTTACTGCTCAAATTGTAAAAAGAACCAACCAATGATCAGTCCGCTGGCACATATACATCCCAATGCACAAATAGGCAACAACGTTACTATTGATCCTTTTGTAATGATTCATGATGATGTGGTAATAGGTGATGGTACACATATCATGAGCAATGTAACCGTGTTCCCCTGTTCCCGTATTGGCAAAAACTGCAGAATATTTCCCGGCGCTGTAATTGGTGCCGTACCGCAGGATCTGAAATACCGTAATGAATACACACTTGCTGAAATTGGCGACAACACCACCATCCGTGAATGTGTAACCATCCATCGTGGTACTACTGATAAGAACACCACCAGGGTGGGTAGCAACTGTCTTATTATGGCTTATGCCCATGTGGCCCATGATTGTATGGTGGGCAATAATGTAATACTTGCTAACTCTGTGCAATTGGCCGGGCACGTAACGGTTGATGATTTTGCCATCATTGGCGGATTGAGTGCAGCGCATCAGTTTACACATATAGGTGCCCATACGTACATAGCGGGTATGAGTGCTATCCGCAAGGACGTACCTCCTTTTGTAAAAGCAGCACGTGAACCATTAAGTTATGTGGGTATTAACAACGTCGGTTTAAGCCGTCGTGGTTACAGCAAGGAAAAGATTGAAGAAATCTTTAAGATCTATCATATTCTTTTTGTAGAGAAGCACATTGTTTCCAAAGCTGTTCAGTTGATTGAGCAGATGCTTCCTGAAACAGATACGAGGGAAGAAATTCTTGGCTTTATCCGCAAAAGCGAAATCGGAATTATCAAACGTCATTCTCAAAACAATGGTGATGAAGATATTGCTTTCTGATGCCGGTAAGCGATACAACAGGGAATGGATTTTTCGTCACCTCACTTACGAATTCAATACAGGTAACGCTTATGCTATTACAGGAAACAATGGCAGCGGAAAATCAACTCTTTTACAGGTAATAGCCGGTGCCGTACAGCACAACGAAGGCGAGATTGAATTTAAGTTCAATGATCGGGCAATTGAACCGGAACAGCATCATCAATACCTCTCCATTGCCGCTCCTTATTTAGAGCTGCCTGAAGAAATGACGCTTACAGAAGTACTGGCGTTTCATAATTCTTTCAAACCTTTTCGTACTGATATAGCTGCAATCATTCAAACACTCGGATTAAAACATGCAGCGCAAAAACAAATCCGTTACTACAGCAGCGGTATGAAACAACGGGTGAAACTGGCAACAGCCATTTTCAGCGATGTGCCGGTATTACTCCTGGATGAACCTACTACCAATTTAGATACAGATGGCATTGCATTGTACCATCATCTCATTCAACAATATGCCACGGAGAAACTGGTAATTGTGAGCAGCAATGATGAACAGGAGTATAAGTTTTGCAATTCTATATTCCCGGTTAGCAGGTATAAATAAAATTCTACCCCCTGCTTGCAATCAGCAAATTAAGATCGGTAAACTTTAAATCAAAGCGTTGGCTCAGGTGGAAATTGGTGAGGGCTCCTTTAAACATGTAAATGCCATTGCGGATATTCAGCTTATGCCACAGCAGTTTTTCCAAACCACCTTCATCGGCTATTTCAATTAACAGCGGCATTAATACATTACTGATGGCCTGTGAAGCAGTGCGGGCAAACCCACTGGGTATATTGGGCACACAATAATGAATAACACCATGTTTGATAAAAATGGGACTTTCATGACTGGTTACTTCACTGGTTTCAAAACAACCGCCACGGTCAATACTCACATCCACTACTACACTGCCGGGCCGCATCATACTTACCATCTCATCTGTTACAACAATCGGGCTGCGGGCTCCGCCCATGGAAGACAATGCACCTACCGCCACATCACAGGTCTTTAACTGCTTGGCCAGGATTTTGGGTTCTATCACACTCGTCCACATACGGTGGCCGATAGCCGTTTGCATGCGTTTGAGCTTGTAAATATTATTGTCAAATACTTTTACACTGCCGCCCATTGCCAACGCTGTACGGGCTGCATATTCACCCACAATACCGGCGCCGATGATGATGACTTTGGTTGGGGGAATTCCACTTATGCCGCCGAGTAACACCCCTTTGCCATTATTGAAATTGCTGAGGTACTGCCCCGCAATCAGCATTACGGCACTACCGGCAATTTCACTCATGCTGCGAACGATGGGGTTATTTCCGGAATCATCCTTAAGATTTTCAAAAGATAGTGCAGTAATACGTTTCTCCATCATGCCTTCCAGGATTCCGGATTTCATAACGGCTACATGCAAAGGCGAAATGATGGTTTGTCCCGGCTTTAACAGCTCCAGTTCCTGCTCTGTTACCGGCGCTGATTTAATGAGCATATCACACTGGTACACTTCTTTACGGTCGTAAGCTATTTTAGCACCGGCATCACTGTAATCCTTATCAGAAAAATGAGCGCCTTCCCCGGCAAGATATTCAATGAGTACACGATGACCGTTATTAACCAGTACACTTACTGCTTCCGGTGTTAACGCCACCCTGTTTTCCTGGAACATTTGTTCTTTAGGAATGCCAATAAAAAGCTGGGCACCTTTTGCCTTAATATCTAATTTTTCCTCTAAAGTTTCGTAGCTGAAAGAAGCACTTACAATCGGTTTGGAAAGAGCCATACGGTTGGTCTGTAAATAATTGAATATTGAACGGTTAAGTTACAAAAACTATTCGGGAATTGTGATGGTTATTCTGCGTGTAGAATCATTTAATGGTTCTATCTGCAACTGCAACGCATCATCAGGCAATAAACCCGGAATTTTATCCGGCCATTCTACCATACAATAGTCGCCGCTGTACAACACCTCTTCCACACCCGCCTGCACGGCTTCTTCATCATCATTAATGCGGTATAGATCCAGGTGATATAAAGTTTGTCCGTCTGCCATCCGGTATTGATTGATGATGGAAAAAGTGGGGCTGCCTACAGCATCTGTTACACCCAGCACATCACACAAAGCATGAATAAAAGTGGTTTTGCCGCTGCCCATGGCCGCATGAAAAGCCCATACTTTGTAGTGGTGGTATTGAGACCATATTTCCTTAGCTACAGCCTGTATATTTTGTATGGTTACTTCTGTTTGCAATGATTTTGAATAATGGTTGCAAAGATATTGATTGAGCAGCTTGCAGCCCTGTTGTAACTTTGCAATATGAACAAGAGCTCAGAACAAACAGCAACGATTAACTGGAAAGTAGAAGGGATGACCTGTGCTAACTGTGCTTTAACCATCTCTAAATACCTTGAAAAAGAAGGATTGAAAAATGTAAAAGCCAACCCTGTAAGTGGCGAAGTAATTTTTGACGTGGTGGCCGGAAATGGTTTTGAAAAAATTGAAAAGGGAATTGAATCGCTGGGATATCATGTAGCAGAAAAAAACGGAATCAGTACTCGAAAAGAAACCAAAGAACCAATGAACCGCTACCTGCGTTATGTGCTCATTTGCGCTCCGTTTACGCTGGTACTGATGCTGCACATGCTGGAATCCGTTATTCATATTCATTGGCTCATGAACCCATGGGTGCAGTTAGGTTTGTGTCTCCCGGTTTATATAATCGGCATGAGTTATTTCGGTAAAAGTGCGGTTAAGAGCATTCGTAACGGCATGCCGAACATGAATGTATTAGTTGCTGTAGGTGCTACTGCTGCCTTTGTGTACAGTTTGTACGGTACACTCACCGGGCAGGCGGAACAATACATGTTTTACGAAACAGCAGCTACCATCATTACGCTTGTATTTCTTGGCAATTACCTGGAAGATGCTTCTGTAATGCAAACACAAAGAGCTTTAAACAGTTTGGCCAAAAGCCAAAAGGTTATGGCAAACATGATTGCCTTTGATGAACATCATCATGAACAGATTTTCCAGGTGGAGAACAATGTACTTCGTACCGGTGATCTGATTCTTATTAAAAGTGGCGAGCAGATTCCGGCAGATAGCAAAATCTTATGGGGTGAGGCTACAGTAAATGAAGCCATTATTACAGGCGAGAGTTTGCCCATCACAAAAAAACAAAAAGATGCACTAATCGGGGGAAGCCTTCTTGTGGATGGCACCGTTAAAGCACAGGTAACTGCAGCCGCCAAAGATTCTGTATTAGCCAATATTGTAAATCTTGTAAAACAGGCGCAGGGGGAAAAACCGCCCATGCAGCAAATGGCAGATAAGATCAGTGCAGTGTTTATTCCGTTGGTACTGATTATTGCAGGCGTAACATTTGCTGCCAACTGGATTATATTAAAAGAGTTTACACCGGCTCTCATGAGGAGTATTGCAGTATTAGTAATTGCATGCCCTTGTGCAATGGGTTTGGCTACTCCTGCAGCGATTGCAGTAGGCCTGGGAAGAGCAGCAAAGAATGGCGTACTGTTCCGTAATGCAAAAAGTCTTGAGCTGTTTAAAAATATTACACAGGTAGTGTTTGATAAAACAGGTACATTAACTACCGGTCAATTTCAGATTTCAGATTTCAAATTTGTGAATAGTGAAAAGGCAATAGTGAATGATGCCGCAAGTATTCACCATTCACCATTGACTATTGACTCTTTTAAGCGTATTGCCTATTCCCTCGAGAAGTATTCCAATCACCCAATTGCCAGATGTATTAGCGAAGCATGGAAGGTGAAGGATGATATCCGTTGGGCAAGTATTGAAGAGATCAAAGGATTGGGTATGAAAGCTGTGAGCAAAGAAGGTGATGTATATATTGCCGGCTCCTATAAAGCAGCGGAGCATTTTACAAATGATGAAACACACAATGTTTATGTGTTGAAGAATGATGAGCTGCTCGGGTGGATTGATGTAAAAGATGAGTTAAGGGCAGAAGCAAAACCAATTCTTACTTACCTGCACAGTAAAAACATAAAAACAATTCTGCTGAGTGGCGATCGTAAACACAAAACGGAATTGATTGCAAAAGAACTGGGTATTGACGAAGTAATAGCAGAACAAACGCCTGAACAAAAACTGGAAACCATTGCTGCATTAACGGCAAAAGCACCTACGGCAATGGTGGGCGATGGTATTAATGATGCACCGGCACTTGCAAAAGCTACTATCGGCATATCGCTGAGCGATGCATCGCAGGTGGCCATGCAAACAGCGGATGTTGTATTGATGAATCACGGCTTAAAGAATTTACCCTTGAGCTTAGGATTAGGAAGGCACACTTTTTTAACCATCAAACAAAATTTATTCTGGGCATTCTTTTATAACATCATTGCTATTCCTGTAGCTGCATTTGGATTATTAACCCCCACCTTTGGTGCATTGGTTATGGGGTTGAGTGATGTAGTGCTGGCTATTAACTCTGTTCGTCTGTTCGTTAAGAAAGTAGTGTAAATTCGAACGAACAGATGCAGCATATTCATTCCATATTACAACACTATTGGAACTATTCTTCTTTCCGTCCCTTACAAAAGGAAATTATTGAATCCGTTTTGTCCGGAAAAGATACGCTGGCTTTATTGCCTACCGGTGGTGGTAAAAGCATTTGCTACCAGGTGCCTGCACTAGCAAGAGATGGAATGTGTATTGTAGTAAGTCCGCTTATTGCCTTAATGAAAGACCAGGTGCAGGCCCTTCATCAAAAGAAGATTGAAGCTGCAGCAATTTATACTGGAATGCCCTTTCCACAGGTAAAAGAAATTCTGCAGTTAGCAGTAAATGAAAAACTCAAATTCCTGTATGTATCACCGGAACGCTTAACAACCAACTTGTTCCTGGAATACCTGCCCGGTATGAATGTACAACTGATAGCAGTTGACGAAGCACATTGCATCAGTCAATGGGGCTATGATTTCCGGCCTTCGTATTTAAAAATTGCAGCGCTGCGGAACGAACTCCCTGATGTTCCGGTATTAGCCGTTACAGCATCAGCCACACCAAAAGTACAGGATGACATTTGTAATAAACTTCAGTTCACCCATCATCATATTTACAAAGGAAGTTTTCTGCGACCCAACCTTTCATTCAGTGTTTTTAAAGTAGAAAGCCGTATTAATAAAATTTTACAGGTGCTGAACAACGTGCAGGGCACTGCCATTGTGTATTGCAAAAGCCGGCGTATGACACAGGAAGTAGCACAGTTGCTGCAACTGCAAAATATCCGTGCAGATTTTTACCATGCAGGTTTGAGCAATGATGAACGAAGTGCTAAACAGGAAGCCTGGCTGCAAAATCAAACAAGAGTCATTGTATGCACCAATGCGTTTGGAATGGGTATTGATAAGCCCGATGTGCGGGTTGTAATTCATCATGATATTCCTGATTGCCTGGAGAATTATTACCAGGAGGCCGGTCGTGCGGGCCGTGACGGAATGAAAGCCTATGCTGTTTTACTGTATGAAGAAAAAGATTTGAAAGAATTAGAAGGACTGCCTGCCATTCGCTTTCCTGCAATTGAAGAAGTTAGACAGGTTTATCAATGCCTGGTAAACTATTTACAGGTACCTGAAGGCAGCGGTGAAATGGAATGGATGGAGTTTGATATAACAGACTTTATCAAAAAATTTCAGCTAAACGTACATACTGCTATGTACAGTTTAAAAACGCTGGAACAGGAAGGATGGCTGAGTTATGCAGAGCAGATTTTTATTCCTTCCCGGCTGGTGTTTACTGCCGATAAAGAATCCTTATTTGAATTTGAAAAAAAGCGACCTGACTTAGAGCCCATTCTTAAAGCACTGTTACGGAACTATGGCGGCATTTTTGATATGGAAAGCATCATTTCAGAAAAACAGCTGGTGAAGTTTACACAGCAAAGTTTAGAAGAGGTAAAACAGCAATTAGTTCAACTGCACCAGTTGGGCATTGTCAACTACTCGCCGCAAAAAGATAAACCGCAGCTTCAGTTTACACAAGGCCGCCCGTCGGTAGAAAATTTATTCATCCATCCGCAAAACAGGCTCAACAGAAAAGCTGAATTCGAAAAACGTATACAGACGATGATTGCTTATGCAAATGAACAGAACCATTGCCGCAGCAAAATTATCGGCACTTATTTTGGAGACGCAGATAGTGATGAATGTGGTATTTGCGATGTGTGCTTATGGAAAAAAGGAAATGAGCTTTCGCAGGAAGAATACAATCGCATTCATGAGTCTTTAATCAGCCGGTCAACCAATAAAAAAATTGACACTAAAAAATTATTACTGCAAAGCGGCAGTAAAGAGCGGGTACGTATTCAGGAAGTTATTAACCGGTTGATTGCTGAAGAAAAAGCAATCATGGACGCAGATGGAAGGCTTCAGCTTTATTAATAAAAAAGAGCCATGCATAGCATGGCTCTTTGCAATAAAAACTTTTTGATTAACCTCCAACATACAAATCCCAGTTAAGATCTGCCTGTGGTTTCGGGAATTGACGGAATACCGCTCCCTGGTCAAGATTTACAGGAATTTCATTCATACGATCATAACGACGGGTATCAATCCAGCGATGTCCCCATGGCTCAGCCCATAATGAATACCGACGTTGATATAAAATTTCTGTAATCAATGCGGCTTGTGTTTGAGCCCCGCTGTAGTTCCCAATATTAGCTGCAGTACGAATCACATTAATAGCATCTACTGCTTCAGTAAACTGGTTGAGTTGTGCATGTGCCTCTGCTTTAATCAATATCAACTCTTCATTTTTTATGAAGGGTATAGAAGTGGTATTGGTAGCCCATCTTCTGTCCTGGTGTGTACCAAACAATGTACCGGCATCTGTGGAAACACTGGCAGGAGTTGTACGCTGGAAGAACTTAGCTGCTACACGGGCGTCATTAGGAGTAGCATCACTTAACATAGAAGGATGTACAATTATGATGGTACTGATATTAGCGTTCAATACATAAAACAGGGGATTGAAAATATCAGGAGCTGCTCCATATACGTGGGCAGGACCGGCACTTAAATTACCTGTAACATTCATAAAGGAAGCATTGAGTGCATCCAATGCACCCTGCCAATCTCTGCGGTAAATAGCCAATCTTGCAGCAATGGCACGGTTTACACGTTTTAAGCCATCAATGCTATTAAACCCGGCCCATCCGGAAGTTAATATAAAGGGAAACGTTGTACCTGCTGCATTCAAATCTGCAAAACCCTGATCTAATACTCCTTTGATATAAGTAAGCCCCTCCTGATAGGTTACAAAAGGCCCGGGCTTTAAAGGATCTTCCACATCAACACGAATTCCATTTTCATACAGGAAATTTGCAGGAATCATAAACTGGTAACCCATAATAGTTTTTGCAAAACCAGTTACTGCTTTCTTTTCCTGCTCACTTAAAACATTTGTGTTTAAAGCTGCATTACGTAAAACAATTGCCTGGCGGATAGTTTGGTAAGGAGAAGCATAGGCGGCACCTCCTGTTGCACCAAAACCAAAATAGGCTGCATCAGGTCTTCTTCCGCTCTGGCCTAACCAGTCTGTTTGGAAACGTGGATCAGAAGCGTTGAAATACCAGATTTCCCTGCCAAAGGTTCCAAAAGCAGCCGTAACGGTAAAGAGATAGTCACGGTGACGTGATTCCAGACCAGTAATTAAAAATTGGATCTGTGCCCTGGAAGCATTACTGGATACACTGGCCACAGAGGGGTTATTAGGATCGGTAATATCTTTCAGTTTTAAAGGATTACACCCCCACACAGTGAGTACTGTAAGGGTAACCCAGACTGATTTAAATAAATTAGATTTCATTTGAAATGAATTTATAGATTTAAAAATCAATATTGATATGGAAGAAGATACGCCTTGTTGAAGGGTAAGGAGCTACATCCACATTACCGGCAATAGATTGTGCACCAAAGGTTGATGTTTCGGGATCATATCCTTCGTATTTAGTAATCAGAAACACGTTATTTCCTGATGCGCCTACACGAATACGATTTACAAATCCATTAAACCAGCTATTCACTTTGGCCTGGGGCACTGTATAATACAAGCCGATTTCACGCATTTTAAAGAAACTGGCATCCTGTACCCATCTTCCTGCATTGTTATAAGGAGCAGGAGGCCTTTGACGTCCATTGGGTGTACCGTCTTTATTATCATCTTCAAACCATCCTTTAGTGGTGCCACCACCGTCCGTTAAAAAGGATGTAAGATTGATGTTATCTCCTCCTTTACGCCATTCCCACATCATACTGAACTCAAAGTTTTTGAGGAAGCTTACTGTATTAAACCATGACATTGTAAAGTCGGGCTGATTTTCGCCCCAAACTGTAAATACTCCGGGAGTAATAGCCGGTGTACCTACTATTGTTAAAGGACTAACACCTTCTTTAATCAGGAATGTCCCCAAGCCTGTACCGAATGCACCGGTGAGATAAGAAGGAATTCCTAATTTTTTAACGATTACATCATTCTTCCACCACATAGCTCTTGAGAACCAACGAACCTTTTTGGTTTGAAAAATGGTTCCAGACAATGCCAACTCAATACCTTTATTCTCTAATTGTGCTTCGTTACTGGGTGTAGTATTTACACCAACAGTAGGAGACAGATTCAGATTCTGGATATTATTGTCAGTGGTTTTAATGTAATAGGTAGCTTCTAATGAAATGCGGTTATTAAGAAAGCCCGCATCAATACCAAACTCAATTTCACGTGCAGTTTCAGGACGTATGAGTGTATTTCCGATTTGTGTAGAAACAACAGAGCCTAATAAACCGCCGATATTGGTTCCGTTAAGAGGAGTAAATGTTGAACCAAAACCTACCGGGCCGGCTGTTTCGCCATATGCAATACGTGGCTTTAACTGATTAATAAAATCAACTTTCCAGAAATCAAAGTTGGTAAGATTAACAGCTAATGATGCTTTGGGGAAAGCATAAAACTTATCCTTATCGCCATTAAGTGTTGACTTATCAAAACGAACACCAAGTGTACCAATGATTTTGTCATCCCAGTTTACTTCTTCCTGTGCAAATAAACCGGCTTCCTGTACCACACTGTTAAACTGTTGATCAATCTGCTGAATTGTAGCCTGCTGTACATTTATTTGCTTAGGAGCTAACCCTCTGCCTCGCATAAAGATGGCGCTGTTTTCAAATTCCAAGCGTACTATACCGGCCTGAGTTGTAAAATTAAATTTGTTAACGTTGTAGTTGTGAACCAAAGCTGCCTGTAGGTTTTTATTGAAACTTTCCTGGCGTCCATGCAAAACATCACCGGGATTTGCCTGAGCACGCTGAAACTGCAAATCCTCAGGTAAATAAATTAGTGTTGTATTTTGTACATAGTCAATACCGCCGGTTACCTGAAGCTTTAAGTCTGAATTTGTTTTATTGAAAATTTGCCAATTAAGTGTACCGGATTGAATAAAACGGTTAACCACAGAATTGTTGATTGCCTTATCTGTAACAGCCAATGGATTTTCACGAGGTCCGCCATAATCAACATCAGGATATACACCTGCTGCATTGGGACGCAAATCAAAATAATTTGGAATATAGGCAATGTTGTAACCGATGGATGCACCTGTATTGTTTTGGTTACCGGTAAACCCACGATCTGTTATTGAACGGATATAGTTTGTATTAACGCTGAAATTAAGATTCTTACTGATCTTATGATCAATATTCGCTCGTATCGAATAACGTTCAAAACCGGTTCTTCTTACAATACCATCTTCACTTGTAATTACACCACCTACAAAAAATTTAGTTTTATCATTACCACCCGACATACTTAAACGAGTGTTAGATAAAGTTGCTGTATTACCGTAAAACATGTCCTCAAAATCAAAAAACTGACCTGTGCTTTGTGCTTGCTGAAAACGTGCGAGTTCTGTGGCTCGTTTGGTTGGATTAGTAAAAAAGAAATTGATTTTTTCAACACTCCAGTTATCGGTACCTACTAAACGTAACGGACGCCCGAAACCAATATCCTGTCCAAAGCTTATAGCCGTTTTTCCGCTTGAACCTTTTTTTGTAGTGATAATGATTACCCCGGCATTGGCCCTTGTTCCGTAAATAGCCGCAGCAGAAGGTCCTTTTAAAACTTCAATGGTTTGAATGTCAGCCGGATTAATATCAGCCAATCGGTTAGAGCCATCATCCTGTGCAGGAGCGCCTGCACCTGCAGCCGCACCTGTTATAGTAGCACGACCTGTTCGTTGAAAGGAGTTATTAATATAAACTCCATCCAGAATTATCAATGGCTGTGAGGCACCTACCAATGATGAAACACCACGCAACTGCACAGACATACCACCGCCAGGAGCGCCTCCATTCATTCTGATATTAGCTCCAGGCACTTTACTATATAATGCGCCATCTGTGGTTTGAATTTGTGTGGTTCCCGTTAACTCTTTTGAATTGATAGAAGTTACTGCATTAGCAAGGTTCTTCCGCTTAATAGAAGAAGCCAGGCCGGTTACAACTACTTCTTCCAGATTCCGCTCATCTGTTTGTAAAGAGACGGATACGTTTGTGCTGGATGAGTTCACATTCACAGATTGGGAAGCATACCCAACTAAAGAAATAACCAAGGTAACCCCTTTGTTATCAGGTATATTAATGGAAAAACCTCCATCAACACCGGTAACTGTTCCGGTTCTGGTTCCCTTAATTTGTACTGATACGTTTGGTAGCGGTTCGTTTTTGGCGGCATCAGTAACTGTTCCCTTTACAGTGTACTGACTGAACCCTGCCATGGAGAGAAACAGGAATGTTAGGAACAGTCCTGTTCGTTGCAATGATTTTCTCATGCCGGTAAGTTTTAGTTAATGAATAGGTAGACAGTTCTGTCTTGTAAATAGACGCAAGCAATCCTATGTGCAGACAAATAACTGTCCATGTAGCTCGTAAATTAAACAACATCTGCTAATAAAAAAAGTTTTCAGCCAAGCAGCGTTTGCCGTAAAAGCAAAAAAAGCTGCATGTGCCATGCAGCTTCATCAATAACATCGTGCTTACAACATACCGCAAATAAGTTCCTTAAAACCATCCACTCTTTTTTCTTCTTGTTGTTCTGCCACCCAAACCTAAGGCGCCTAATAAAGAACGGGTAATGACATTGGCGGCTGTACGTCCTACCTGCTTTACCATCGGGTTGTCCAGGAAACTTTCTTCCTTCTTGGCTGTCTTCTTTTCTTCCTTCTCCTGCTTAGCTGCTTCTTCTGCTTTGACTTCCGCCTCTTCTGCTGCTTTGGTGCGCTCCTCTGCTTCATTCAGTTTTTCTGTAATGATTTCAAGGGCACTTTCTTTATCTACTGTTTCAGCATATTTTTTTACCAGCTTACTTTTATTCACCAGTTCATCTACTTCAGTATCATTTAAAATATCCATACGGCTGCGTGGTGGTACGAGCAAAGTGTGTACTAAAGGTGTGGGAATTCCTTTTTCATTGAGCAGTGAAATAAAAGCTTCGCCTATACCTAACTGTGTGAGCAGTTCATCTACTGCATAAAAACCTGTTTCAGGATAATTTTCTGCCGCCTGTTTAATCACTTTTCTGTCGGCTGCCGTAAAAGCCCTCAATGCATGCTGCACCTTCAAACCCAATTGCGCCAATACACTGGCCGGTACATCCTGCGGGTTTTGTGTGCAAAAGAAAATACCAACACCCTTGGAGCGGATGAGTTTGATCACTGTTTCAATCTGCTGCAGTAAGGCTTCATTTGCTTCCTGGAACACGAGGTGCGCCTCATCAATAAACAAACACAACTTGGGCTGATCCATATCGCCTTCTTCGGGCAAGGTAGCATACAACTCTGCAAGCAAACTCAGCATAAAGGTTGAAAACAGCTTGGGCCTGTCCTGCAACTCCATCACACGGATGATGCTGATCATACCACGTCCATCATCACTGATGCGCATTAAATCATCTACCTCAAAACTGGGCTCTCCAAAAAAAGCATCTGCCCCCTGCTGCTGCAATTCAATTACTTTTCTTAAGATAGTACCCGTTGAAGAAGTAGATATCTTTCCGTAATCTTTTTCAAGCTCTTTCTTTCCCTCATCGCTGATGTACTGAATTACCTTGATAAAATCTTTGAGATCCAGTAACGGCATTTTATTATCATCACAAAACTTAAAGATCATGGCCACAATCCCCTGCTGCGTATCATTCAAACCTAAAATTTTGGAAAGCAGTATGGGGCCAAACTCACTTACGGTAGCACGCAGGCGAACTCCTTTTTTATTTTCGCTCAGCGTCATCAATTCTACTGGAAAAGCAGCGGGTTTGTAAGTAAGATTCATGAGCTGCATGCGCTCTTCAATCTTGGGATTTGTACTTCCCGCAGCAGCGATACCGCTCAAATCACCTTTGATATCCATCAGCACCACAGGGATGCTTGCATCACTCAAACCTTCGGCCAGCACCTGCAATGTTTTTGTTTTACCCGTACCGGTGGCACCTGCAATAAGACCGTGACGGTTCATTGTTTTTAAAGGAAGTAACACATTAGCATCAGGCACTGCTGTTTTATCCAGCATACCTATGCCTAATTGAAATGAAGCTCCTTTAAATGTATAACCGTCTTTTATTTGCTGCAGAAAAGCAGATGTGTCCGCCATAGAATTGATTTAGGTTGGAAAGGTAATAAAATACAGGAAGTGAAAACAGGCGAATTGAAACAGGTACTACTTTACGGTAGCTACCTGATTGTAGTATTGACTTGGCCTCTCCATGATGCTACTTTTGTTTCTGCTACGAACCACCAAGTAAAAAGCTGCCCCGCACTAAATTATCCGACGGGTTTTTTCCATGTTGTTGACCCATGAAAAATACAATACCAGGGGCAGCTTTATCTCAAATAGCAATTATTTTTTATAACCTAAACAACAAAAAAATGAAACACTTATTTACAGGCTTTGCGTGCCTTTTGATTACCTGCTGCTTTATTTCCTGCAAAAAAGAAAAAGAATGCCCTGTACCTGACGCTCCTTCAATGGTAGGTTTTTGGCAAGGGAAATATGGAGGCTCTACTGTTTATCCAACTAGTGGGTATGCAGCTTTATTCCGTTCAAACGGAACAGTCCGGATTTATGACGGTACAGATACTGCCACGGCGGGTAAAGCAGAAGGCACTTACAACGTAAGTGGCAACACCGTAACCGCTACTTACAATTATTCACCAAGTATTCAATACTCCATCAGTGCCACTGTAGACTCTAAATTTACATTTCTTGAAGGTACTTATGGTTCAGGCACCAACACTACCAATGGCGGACGTTGGTTTATGAATAAAAAGTAAAATGCTTTTGCAGAAAAGGCGCTTCACTTGAAGCGCCTTCTATAATTCTTCTTCCCGCTCCAGCATGAGGATGGCGCTTTGCGGAACGATAAAATATTTTTCTCCTTCGTAAATTACTTCCGTAGCTCCGCTCAGCAGAAAGATGGCCAGGTCTCTTTCCTTAGCCTGCAGGGGCACATACTTTACCTGCTCTTCTTCTCCTTTCCAGGATTCCTCCTCTACGGGCATGGGGATGACATAACCGGGACCCGTTTTAATAACAAAACCCTGTTGTACTTTTTCTTTTTCCTGTACACCGGGTGGCAGGTACAAACCGCTGGCAGTTCGTTCATCAGGGCGGCTGGGTTTGATTAATAAACGATCTCCGATTACAATGAGTTTTTTAAAGCGATTGTCAGATGTAATACGCATGGCCATTCATTTAAATGGCAAAAGTAGTGATGATAAGAATTATAACAGCTCAAGGGCTGCCACGCTTAGACGTAAATGCCCGCCCTGATTTTGCGGGCGGAGCATTGCAGGCGGGCGTGGGTAACAGATGAAATTTGTACAACTGCTTACAGCCCCCGGCTTCTTTAACAAAATATTGAGGGGCTGCCTGCACAACTCCCAAAAGCTTTAACTTTATTTGACAATAAATTTTAAACGATGGAAGAAACCAAATCAAAAATTTTACTGGTAGAAGACGACAGCAGTTTTGGAAGTGTGTTGAAAAATTACCTGGAGCTGAACGATTTTGATGTAACGCTGGAACGTGATGGCCGCCTGGGGTTAGCTGCTTTTCAGCGCAACAAATTTGATATCTGTTTGCTGGATGTAATGATGCCGCATGTAGACGGCTTTACATTAGCTGAAGAAATAAGGGATATTGATCCGGATGTGCCCCTGTTTTTCCTGAGTGCCAAAACCATGAAGGATGATATTATTACCGGTTACAAACTGGGAGCGGATGATTATATCACCAAGCCGTTTGACAGTGAAGTGCTGCTGCATAAAATAAAAGCTATTCTCAAACGTAACGAGGAAACCAAACACGAAACAGAAAATAAAGAATTCGATCTGGGTATTTACCATTTCAATCCCAAACTGAGAGAGTTAATAGTGAACGGCAAAACCAGTACGCTTTCACCCAAAGAAAGTGAATTGCTGCGGATGCTTTGTGAGTACAAGAATGATTTGTTGCCGAGAGAAATTGCACTGAAACGCATCTGGGGCAGCGATACTTATTTCAACGGACGCAGTATGGATGTGTACATTGCCAAGCTGCGTAAATACCTGAAAGAAGATGCAAAAGTTGAAATTGTAAACATCCACGGCAACGGTTTCCGTTTAGTGGTGAACGAAGGTTAAAAACTTCTACTTAAAAAATAAAAGAGGGCGTTTCAAATGAAACGCCCTCTTTGTTATTAACTGTTTTCTTTTATTTTTTGATTGCACTCATCAATGAACGCAAGAATTTCTTTTCTTCCCCTGTGTTTTACTGCCGAGCTTACAAAGCTCTGCGGCAGGAACTGCCAGGTTTGAGCCAGTGCATTTAAAAAAGATTTTACTACTGCAGCTACTTCTTTCTGTGTGCTTTTATCTGCCTTAGTAAATACGATGGCAAAAGGAATATTCCATTCTCCCAATTGATTGATAAACTCCAGGTCAATAGCCTGTGGCTTGTGCCTGCTGTCAATCAACACAAAAAGATTCACAAGATTCTCCCGTTTACGGATGTAGTTCTCAATCATCTTAATCCATTGCTTCCGTTGCCCCTGCGCCACTTTTGCATAACCATAGCCCGGCAAATCCACCAGGTACCATTCATTGGTTTTTCCGCTTTTTTCATGAACGCTCTCCACGGTAAAATGATTGATCATTTGTGTTTTACCGGGACTGGCACTTGTTTTAGCCAGCTTCTGATTATTGCAGAGCATATTAATGAGCGATGATTTGCCCACATTACTGCGCCCGATAAAAGCATATTCCGGACGGTCTGCTTTCGGGCATTTGTCCACCGAAGGACTGCTGATTAAGTATGTTGCAGATTTGATGTTCACCCTTGCAAGATAAGTTTTTAGCCAATAGCCGGAGGGCGGCTGTAGTTAGTACCCAACTTATAAGCGGATTATGACCACTAACAACTATCGGCTAAAGACTATCTTTGCCCCCGCATGAGCAATAACTA
The DNA here is from genome assembly GCF_045780045.1 of Lacibacter sp. MH-610. Taxonomy (NCBI): domain Bacteria; kingdom Pseudomonadati; phylum Bacteroidota; class Chitinophagia; order Chitinophagales; family Chitinophagaceae; genus Lacibacter; species Lacibacter sp. MH-610. The sequence goes on along the minus strand of NZ_CP116002.1, from coordinate 1,069,077 downwards.
TTTACATGATAAAGTGGTACCCCGTGCCGACTCTGAAAAAAGCAAGAAAGAACAGGTAGCGGAAATGTTTGACACTATTGCGCCCCGTTATGATTTGCTGAACCGCTTTCTTTCTCTGGGTATTGATAAGGGATGGCGCCGCAAGGCATTAAACCAGTTAAAAGCATTACAACCACAATTAATGCTGGATGTGGCTACCGGTACTGCCGATGTGGCTATTATGGCGGCTCATCGCCTGCAACCCAAACGTATCATTGGGATAGACATCAGCGAAAAAATGCTGGAAGGCGGTAGAAAAAAGATTGAAAATAAAGGATTAAGCACCGTGATAGAGCTCCAAAGCGGTGATAGCGAAACAATAAACTTTCCTGATAACACGTTTGATGCAGTAACAGTTGCCTTTGGAGTACGCAATTTTGAAAACCTTGAAAAGGGGTTATCCGAAATCAACCGTGTACTTAAACCGGGAGGCCGATTGGTGGTGCTGGAATTTTCCAAACCATGGCTGCCCGGGTTCAGCGCTCTGTGCAAATGGTACATTGGCAAACTGTCGCCGGCAATTGCAGGCACCGTGAGCAATAAACAGGCTTACCAATATCTTAACAGCAGCATTCAGGCTTTCCCGGAAGGAAAAGCATTTACAGCGGTGCTCACAAAAACCGGCTTTAAACAAACGCAATGCAAACCACTTACATTCGGAATATGCAGCATTTATACGGGCGACAAATAATTTTAACCCTTACCCTGTTCGTTCTTTTCTGTACCGCCTCTTTTGCCCAGCGTGAAATTAACCTGCCGCAGCACGAGGAAAAGAAATACTATTTTGGTATTACCCTCAGCACCAACAGCTCCCGTTTTCAAATTGAACATCATCCCAAATTCTTAACCAGTGATAGTGTAACTTATATTGAAGCAGCAAGTAAACCCGGCTTTGGTTTGGGTTTGCTCGGCACTTTACGTTTGGCCAATCATCTGGAAGCACGTTTTAATCCGCATCTCATTTTTGCCAGCCGTGGTATTAACTATTACCTCGCCTATCCGCAAACAGGCGACAGTTCCTGGCAGCAAAAAACGATTGAGAGTATTTATACCAGTTTTCCCGTGCAGTTGAAATTCAGCAGTGACCGCATCAATAATTTCCGTGTGTACATTCTTGCAGGCGCCAAATTTGAATTTGATCTTGCCAGTAACAGCCAGGCACGCCGTGCAGAAGATCTGGTAAAACTTACCAAAGGTGGTTTTGGCTACGAAGCCGGCATGGGCTTTCATTTTTATTTCCCCAGTTTTATTTTGAGTCCTGAAATAAAACTCAGCAATACATTCCGTAATGTGCACAGCCGTGATGCCAACTTAATCTACAGTAATGTAATTGACCGTATGCAGGCACGGATGATTGTGTTTAGTATTCACCTGGAAGGGTAAGAGAAATGAAAATTATTAAACCCAATTATCTTACAGTAGCTCTTAGAGCAGGCCTACTTCTGTTGTTTTTATATATGTACAGATGGCCTTATAAAAAATTCATAACAGACGATTATGATACAACGACTCCTGGATTCCTATTGCTTGTTGTTGTATATTCTCTTTTCCCTATTTATTTATTTTACTCATTAAGAAATCCTATTGCAGTAATACTATATCCTGAAGAAAATAAAATCAAGTTACTTTATTGGTTCAGATACAAGACAATTTTAATTGAGGATATTGGAAATTTTCATAAAACAAAGTTGGAAATGAGAATGGGTGCATATGATGGATTAATCTTAAACTTAAATAATAAAAAGAAAATCAGGGTCGTTGAATATGATGTACAAAATGTAAATGAAGTACAAAATTTTCTTGTAAAAAATCAAATACCATGTATTGGCTTTAGAAACACTTTGTTCTTTTAGGTTCATCAATAATCATACTCCCTCGTCCATAAATTCATTCTTACACCTAATCCGAATAAAGTGGTGTTTTGTGTGGTAGTTCCGGTTTTAAATTGACGCACTAATACATTCGCATCAATAAAAATATTTTCACGCAGTTCATAGCTTGCGATAAAGGAAGCATTCAGCCCCGTGGTTTTTACACCGGCACCAAGGGTGTAACCAAAATCGCCCCTGCGCCGGTCGCCATTCAAACGAAAGATATCACTACCGAAGTTTCTTCCGTTGGCACTGTCAAGCCCCTGTTTCCAGTAAATCAACCGTGCCATAAGATTGAGTTTGCCCGTAGGTTGATAACGAACAATCGCAATAACTTCATTAAAATTAGCACCTAATGGATGTGCCAATGGCTGATTGTAATGTGTATAGTTACTTACAGAATCAAAATGCGAATACGTAAACGGACGAACACGGTTCATCTCTACCTGCAAATCCAGGTTCTGAATATCGGCTACATCAATGTATTTAAAGCCTAATTGTAATCCTGTTTTATTACCCCACCATCCGCTGGAATCGCCCCGCAGTTTTCCTAAATTGAATTCATCCACCATTAACTGGCCATACACCTGTACTTTCTTTAAGAGATTGGCTTTAAAATCAGCACCTACCAATGCATTATCTGCACTGCCCAGGTTTCCTTCAATACTCCTGAAGAAAATGATGGGGTTCATATATCCAAACTCAAACCTGTTGGTACGGCCAAACACCACGCTTTCAAACACACCTACATTCAACCAGGGCAATACATTCATACTCAGGTGATGCATGGTGGCGTATTTCTTGGGAACGAGGTTGCTGGTGCTGTTGTTATTCGCTCCTTTGTGTAACTCCATAAACAGGTTCTGGTAATTAAACTTCCAGATACGTGTATTGATTTTTACAAAGAGGTTATTGCCTGCAAAATCACTCAGCAGTAAACTGCGGTAACCATTGCCGATGAAGTTGCGGTCATAGCCAGCCTGGAAATTAATATACTTGGCCGCACGGAAGGTGAAATAACCTCTGGCATCAATATAATCAACACCGGTATTTTTAAAGCGTTTGTAAAAATTACCACCGGGTACCGCATTATAACGACTTACCCAGTTTTGAAAAAATAACGGGCCCCGCTCCTGCACATCCATTACACTGGCTGCAAAACCTACTTTGTTACCGATGCCGCCACGAACATTCAAACCACGTTGATTGATAAAAAGATTCTGATTGGTATTATTCAGTTCCACCATTTGCCGGTAGCTGACCATGGGGTTTACGACCACAAAAAAATCATCGCCATATTTTTCAATCATACCGGCCGGGGTGGGATACAACTTATTAAACAGCTTTTTCTTACTGTTAAAAACAGCAGGGTCGCCTTTTACCCACTCCTGGTTATTGAGGTACAAACTGTGCAGGTTATAGCGATCCGTTTTACTGAGCGTTAATGCCGTGTCTGTACTGTAGAATAAAGGTTTGAGGGAAAGTAATGAATCTACCTTACTGCCTAAAAACTCAACCGCATAACGGCGGTCATAAGGTTTGCCGGAAGTGAAATTAAGATCAGAAACATGACCGGTTTTAATTTCCATCCGGTCAATAAAATGAATATGTTTGGATTGCTGCTGAAAATAAGTACTCTGGGCTTTTGCAAAAATTGAAGCAGTTGAAAAGAGGATGCACAAACAGCTTTTGGTAAATTGCATGCGGTTGTATTTAAAAGTAAAAATAAGCTATGGCGAATTATTTAATTAAAAATTGTTCACTTGTAAACGAAGGCTCCATACAGCCTGCAGATGTATGGATTAAGAACGGACGTATTGAAAAAATCGGTTCAAACATTGAAACAAAAGAAGCCGTTACAGAAATAAACGCAGAAGGAAAGCATTTATTTCCCGGTGTGATTGATGACCAGGTTCATTTCAGGGAGCCCGGTCTCACCCATAAAGGCAATATTTATACCGAAGCAAGAGCAGGAGTGGCCGGTGGTGTTACCACTTATATGGAAATGCCCAACACCATCCCCAATGCACTTAATCTTGAGTTGCTGGAACAGAAATATACTATTGCAGCCAACACTTCGCTGGCCAACTTTTCTTTTTATATGGGCACCAGCAATACCAGTGCCGATGATACTTTGCAGGCTAATAAACACAAGGACAAAATATGCGGCATCAAAATTTTTATGGGCGCCAGTACCGGCAATATGCTGGTAGATAATTACAATACACTGGATAAAGTGTTTCGAGAAAGTGAAGTGCTGATTGCCACGCATTGTGAAAGCGAAAGCATTATAAAAAATAATTATGAGCGGTTGAAAGCAGCCAAAGGAGAATTTTCACCGGCTGATCATCCTTTGATACGTGATGTAGATGCCTGCTATGAATCATCGCTCATGGCTATACAAATTGCAAGACAGTATAACACCCGTCTGCATATTTTACATCTTACGACTGCCAAAGAGCTGGATCTGTTTGGAAATATGATGCCGTTAAAAGAAAAGCGCATCACCAGCGAAGTATGTGTACATCATTTACATTTTACAGCAGATGATTATGCACGACTGGGCTACCAGATCAAATGCAACCCTGCCATCAAGGCCAAAGAAAATAGAGAAGCGTTGTGGAAAGCCTTGCTGGATAACCGCATTGATGTAATTGCCACCGATCATGCACCGCATACATGGGATGAAAAGAATGGCAGCTATGAAAATGCGCATGCGGGTTTACCATTGGTGCAACATCCGCTGCTGCTCATGCTTCATTATGCAAAAGAAGGACGCATTCCGCTGGAAAGAGTTGCTGAAAAAATGAGTCATGCCGTGGCTGATTGTTTCCAGATCAAAGAACGTGGTTATATACGGGAAGGTTATTTTGCTGACCTGGTGCTGGTTGACCTGAACAAAGAACACACAGTAACCAAAGAAAATCTTTTGTACAAATGCGGATGGAGTCCGTTGGAAGGTTTTAGATTTCCTGCTACCATTACCCATACATTTGTAAATGGTCATGCCGTTTATGAAAACGGTGTGTTTGATGAATCTCAAAAAGGATCAAGACTGGCGTTTGAACGCTGATACATTTTGGAAATAGACAAAGTCACATACTACGATCTCTCCATCTTCAACAATGAAGAAGAGTATTCGCTGCTGCACCGCATCAACTTTTGTAAAACAGTGGGTGGTGCAGAGCGTTTACAATATTTATTAACGCATCCGCTGCGTAGTGAAAAGGAGATCAGTCAAACACAGGAAGCTATCCGTCAACTGGAGGGCCTGTTACAGCAATGGCCTGCAGAAATCACCAACGGAACCTTGCTGGTGCTTGAAAAATTTTACGGTTACCCTTTTGATAAAATACCCAACAGTCACTCCCCTGTTCCTGCTTATTTGTACATGGTATTTGATACACCGGATTATGGTTTGGTGCGTTATACTGTGGGGCATTTTATGGATTTTTTAAAAGGAATGTACCGGTTGTTGCAACTACTTAAACAGGAGCATCATTCTTTATTGCTTCAAAATATTGTAACAGAAGCAGAGAAGCTGATGAAGCCTTCCGTTATTCAACACCTCGTAGCAGAGAAAAGTAAAAAGATGACACCGGCCAAAATGCTGAGGTATGGTCATTACCTGCGTTATGAGTTTAAACAGGAAGCAGAAAAGCTGATGCATTTGTACCACCGGCTGGATGCGTATTACAGTATGGCGATGGCGGTTCAACAGTTTAACCTGCATTTTCCAACTGTTAAAGAACAGGAAGAGCCTTTGATACAGGCACATGGATTATATCATTTGTTACTGCAAACACCGGTGGCATATGATGTAACACTCAACCCGCAAACCAATTTTATTTTTTTAACAGGTGCAAACATGGCAGGCAAAAGCACGTTCATTAAAGCTGTGGGATGTGCTGTGTATTTAGCACATGTGGGCATGGGTGTACCGGCACAAAGTATGGAGCTGAGTTTATTTGATGGATTGCTGAGCAATATCCAGGTGCAAGACAATATTGTAAAAGGAGAAAGTTATTTCTTTAATGAAGTACAGCGTATTAAAAACACAGTGCTGAAAATTACAGATGGCCGCAAATGGCTGGTGTTGATTGATGAACTGTTTAAAGGCACCAACATACAGGACGCCATGCATTGCAGCACTGCAGTTATTAAAGGTTTATTGAAAATCAAAAACTCATTGTTCATTCTTTCCACGCATCTGTATGAGATTGGAGATGAATTAAAAGTGTATCCCAACATTTCCTTCCGGTATTTTGAAACAACAGCTACGGAAGAACAGTTGCAATTCAGCTATCAATTAAAAGAAGGCATCAGCAATGATCGGTTTGGATATTTGATTTTAAAACGGGAGAAAGTGGTGGAAATGCTGGAGAAACTATAGCACAGCCCCCTCCGCCCCCAAAGGGGGAACTGCTGAAGCACAGCCCATGCTTATTTGTAATTTCTAATTAATTTCAAGCTTTACTTTGGAGCTACTATACAAAATATCAAATACATTATACGAAGGTGAATTTTTTGTTACTCCTGTTTTATTGATTATGTTTTTAGTTTTCAAAAGAAGAATTGCAATTGTTGCCGAGTTGCTTGTTAGTTACAACTATCTTAAGCTGTTTTTAATTGCTCTTTCTTTTGCAATACTAATTGTGCAACTGGCATACCTTTATTTTCAATCAAAAAACAATCGAGAATTCACAACATTTCAGTACAGGATTTCAGGACCTTATTCATGGTCTTACATGCTGATGTTTGTGATAAGTATTGTACTGTTGATTCTTCTTTATTTTAAAAGATGGAGATTGAATCCATGGTTTGCTTTTGCAGTTTTCTTTTTTTCAAATACAGGTTTATGGATGGAGCGATTGGTAATCTTTATAACTTCCATTTACCGAGATTATTTGCCATCTTCATGGGGTGTTTATTATAATTTTTGGCAGCCATTTGCTCCAATAGCAAGTTTTTTAACAGCAATATTTCTCATTTACATCTTACGAAAAAGTAGGCTTTTGGTGAGAGCAAGGAGTTAAACCCACAGACCATTGCTGCTATGGAAACGGAACCTCAACCGGTGCGACGCAAATACGACCTCTCGCAGGCACCCTGGCCGGTAACACACCTTGATTTCTTTAACATTCCATCGTAATTCCCCTCTTGTTTTTGCCAAAACAATTTCCCTATATTTGCAATACACGAATAGCAACGCTTCAGCTCATACCTGAGGCGTTGTTATTTTTTTCTGTTTAAACGAAAGGAGGAACTATGAGTACACAGTATGTAACGAAAGAAACGTTTGAAAAAATGCAGGCCGAACTGCAGCACATGAAGGGCGTGTTGCGACCGGCGGCTGCACGTGCCATAGCAGAAGCACGTGAAAAAGGCGACTTAAAAGAAAATGCGGAATACGATGCGGCCAAAGAAGCACAGGGCATCCTGGAAGCAAAAATCAAGCAGCTGGAAGGAATGATTGCTACAGCCCGCATTGTAGATGAAAGTACGATTGATACCAGCAAGGTAGCCATCCTTACCAAAGTAACGGTGACCAACCTGGCTACTAAAAAACAGGTTACGTATCAGATTGTGAGTGAAAAAGAAGCCGATCTGAAAGCAGGAAAAATTTCTGTAAGCTCCCCTATCGGCAAAGGTTTGCTGGGAAAAACAGTGGGCGATGTGGCAGAGGTGCAGGTACCTGCCGGTATGATTAAGTTTGAGATCAATGAAATCAGTATTTAAAAAGTTTCGGTTGATACAAAAAAGCCTCGTTTAAAAACGGGGCTTTTTAATTCCGTTGCTTTTGTTTGCATTGACTATTGTAGATTTGTGGATGAGCAGAAAACGTTTATACATGTTGCTGCTTACACTCAAATCAAAATTGTTTGGTGGCATGAGTATTTTTTCAAAAATTATTGCAGGAGAAATTCCGTCTTACAGGATTGCAGAAAACGATAAGTTTTATGCGTTCCTGGATATTTTTCCGTTAGCTGAAGGCCATACACTCATTGTACCCAAACAGGAAATTGATAAATTCTTTGATGTGCCTGATGAATACCTGAGTGAGTTGCTTGTATTTGCCAAACCCATTGCCAAAGCTATGGAAGCAGCTTTCCCCTGCAACCGTGTGGGTCTTTCTGTTGTTGGATTGGAAGTACCGCATGCCCACCTGCACCTCGTACCCATTAACAACGCAGATGATTTGAATTTTACGAGACCTAAATTGAAATTAACAGAGGAGCAGATGAAAGCTGCCCAGCAAAAAATACTTTCCCGTTTAAACTGATACCTATGTATGTAAAAAACGAATACGGCTACAAAAAACGTGTTAAGAAAAAAACCAAGCGTCCACCCATGGTTACATTCCTTTGCCTGGCATTGGTTGCTTATGGGTTCTGGGATATTATTTCATCGTATATCGGTATTTATAAAGACTTCGGCACTTTATACCCCGCTGCAAATGCACTCATGATTGTTTTCAGTTTTGTGGCCATCAGCGGTATCTGGAGCATGGAAAAATGGGGACCCATTTCATTTGCAATTGTTGTGCTTTTGAAACTGGGCGTGGATGCTTTATGGAAACAGTTTAATCCCTGGTTTTTGCTGGCACTTATTCCTGCTGCCTTCTTCCTCTTGCTGTTGAAGAAAATGAAAACAACTGATTAATGAAAAGCAGGATCGCTTTTTCAGTAAACTGCATAGTTGGTTTTCTTTTGATGTATTACTCAGCATCGGCACAGGGTTTTCTTTCCATGAAGCGGAGCAATGTTAAAAAGCAACTCATCCGTTTTTACAGCAAACAGCAGGTGCCTTATCGTTTTTCTGAAACTGATTCAAGTATTACATTAATTGTAACAGATACATCAGGAAAACATACGGCCGGCTTCAGTTATTTCTTTAAACGTAACAACCGCTGTTATAAAGAAACCGGCGATGGCGCCTGTGAACATTGTTTTCAAAAAATCATCAGCGATGCGAAGATGGTGAAACGTTATCGTTGGAAAACAGTCAATGAGCAGTTTTATCTTTCCAAACCATTATAGAATATGGTATTGATGCGAACTGACCCTGAGCGTCCTTTTTCATACAGCATCATTAAAAACTATTTCAACAGAACAGATCACCAGAAGTTATACCGCACTAAACTTTAACCCTTTTTCAAACGTGCAGGATTTTTACGGATAAAATCTTCCCATCCTTTTACCTTACTGCTGCCCGTATGAATGGCTTTGTGTGTTTGAAAATGATGACATAAAGCTACTGCCAGGGCATCTGTAGCATCATAATACTTTGGCTTTGCTTTAAAGTGCAGGTAATGTTGCAGCATTTTCCAAACCTGTTCTTTATCTGCATTGCCATTACCTGTTACAGCCTGTTTTACTTTTTTAGGTGAATATTCAGTAACCGTTAAACCATTACTCATTGCCGTAGCAATGGCTACTCCCTGTGCACGGCCCAGTTTGAGCATACTCTGCACATTTTTTCCGAAAAACGGGGCTTCAATGGCAAAATCAGTGGGATGATGAGTGGCAACTACTTCATTCACTTTTTCATGAATCCGCTGCAGGCGCTCATAAATATCTTTTATGCTGCCCAGCTTGAGTACATCCATTTCAATTAACTGCAGTTGTGAGCCGGTAACGCCTACCAGCCCGTAACCCATAACCACTGTACCCGGATCAATCCCCAAAATGATTTTAGAAAAAGTTTGCAAGGAGCCGTTTAATTTTGAACAAATAACCGAAACTGAAAAAGAACTACAAAATCTTTATCAATTACTTCCTGGGACCCGTACTGTTTCTGTGGATTAGTATTTCCTTATACAACCAAATACGGCAGCAGCCCGACTTACCCCTTGCCTGGCAGCACCTGAAAGAAAGTATGACAGGCAAACATGCCTGGCAGTTATGGCTGGCCGTTGCACTAATGCCGGTAAACTGGGCGCTTGAAACGTATAAATGGTATGTATTGGTGAATAAATTTCAACCCATCAGCTTTGCAAAGAGTTTTGAATCCGTACTGAGCGGTTTATCCTTTGCTATGAATACGCCTAACCGCATTGGCGAGTATGGCGGCAGGATTTTATACCTGCAACCAGCTTTCCGTTTACGTGGTATTGCTTTAACGGTTTTTTGCAGTGTTTCGCAATTGCTTATAACGCTTATTTTCGGCTGCATCAGTTTATTAGTTCTGAAACAACCATTACAACAGGCACATTTTGCCGGCACCGGTTTTTCTACACTTGTTTTCCGGCTTTTTACTTACGGTGTGCTGCTGGCTGCCGTCATCACCTGTTTGTTTTATTTCAGAATGTCCTGGCTGGTATCACTCATGCAACGTTTTCCGAAAGTGAAAGAAAAGTTTTCATTTGCCTTTGTGCTTGAACATTTAACAGCCGTTACCAATGGAAAAATATTATTTTACTCCCTGTTGCGTTTTATAGTATTTGCAATGCAATATGTACTCATGTGGAAGGCTTTACAAACAGAAATGGACGGATGGCAGGCGTTTTGGTGCATCTCTCTCGTATTTTTGATAATGGCTATTGTACCTGGTTTTGCCATTGCAGAAATCGGCATCCGTGGAAAAGTGGCATTAGCTATTGCAGGTTTATTTACAACCAATGCACTGGCAGTACTGGCCGGAACAGTAACGATGTGGTTGCTGAATCTTGCATTGCCGGCGTTGGTGGGCAGTTTATTTTTGCTAACGATTAAAATATTTAAAGAACGATGATTCGATTGGCTGTTGTATTGATGCTGGTAAGTCTTACTGCTGCTGTTCCGCAAAACCAGGGTTCAGAAACGGAGTTCTGTGGTTTGCGTAACTATGCCTGGCTGGCCGGCGAAAGCATAAACTATCATGTGTACTATACGCTTGCAGGTATTTATGTGTATGGCGGAGATGCTACTTTCAGTATAAAGAATGACCGCCTCAATGGAAAACCGGTTTATCATATTGTGGGCGAAGGAAAAACCAATTCCTTTTTTGATGGCCTGTTTAAAGTACGTGACCGTTATGAAACTTATGTTGATACCGGTTCCTTACAACCCTATAAATTCATTCGCAATGTACAGGAAGGTGACTATAAAAAATTTGAAACCGTAACCTTTAATCATGAAGCCAATACCGCAACATCTACCAACGGAACATTCAAAGTGCCTAATTGTGTGCATGATGTGTTAAGCGCCATTTATTACTGCAGAAATATTGATTTTAATAAATACAAACCGGGGGCACAGATTCCTTTTACGATGTTTATTGACGACAAATATTATAGTCTCTATGTACGCTACCTGGGCAAAGAAAAAATTAAAACAAAGTATGGCCGCTTTAATGCCATTAAGTTTAAACCGTTACTTATTGAAGGAACCATTTTTACCGGTGGTGAAAAGATGACGGTTTGGGTGAGTGATGATGCCAATAAAATGCCTTTACGTATTGAAAGCCCCATTTCTGTAGGTAGTGTAAAAGTGGATATGATGGATTATAAAAATATCCGTTACCCACTTACATCTTTAATCAGGCGATAAATCAGATTGCAGTAAGCGGAAAGGCTTCTTTCATCCGCACACCTTTTTCAGTTTGTTGCAGTGTACAGCATTCAATTTTGGGGTCGTGCTCAAAGAAAAGAATAAAATCTCCGGCTACAGCTTCTTTTAAAAAAGCTTCTTTTTCCTGTAATGTTCTTAATGGATTCATATCATACCCCATTACATACGGTAAGGGAATATGAGCAGCTGAGGGAAGCAAATCGGCCATATAAACAATGGTCCTGCCTTTATACTCTATTTGAGGTAACATCATTGCTGATGTGTGACCATCAGCAAAACGGATGCTGATATTTTCAGTAAACTTTACCCTGTAATTAATAGAAGATTCTGGTGGATAAGCTGACCATCCTTTATTATTTCTGTCTGGCAGGAGATATTGACCATCATGCTTCATAAACTTCAACTGTCCGCTCTCCTGTATCGGCAAAATATTTTCTTTTAAGAAGGAAGCCTTCTCCCGGGCATTGGGATGTACGGCCCAATCCCAATGCGCCTCATTGCTCCAGTAAGTGGCATTTTTAAAAGCGGTTACCAATTTACCATCCACTAAATCCACTGCACCGCCACAATGATCAAAATGCAGATGCGTGAGAATAACGTCGGTAATATCATCGGCTTTAAATCCATGTTGGGCTAAGGATGAATGCAAGGTATCATCACCATGTAAATAATAATGGCTCCAGAATTTTTCATCCTGCTTGGTACCATTGCCGGTGTCAATCAAAATCAAACGGTTGCCGTCTTCAATCAACAAACAACGCAAAGCCCAGTTGCACATATTGTTTTCATCAGCCGGGTTGAGTTTGTTCCAGATGCTTTTGGGAACTACGCCAAACATAGCACCACCGTCAAGTTTAAAATAACCGGTGTTAATAGTATAAAGGTTCATGACTTTGCTTTTTGCTGTGCCTGCAAAGTAAAGAATAATAAGATGAGACCGATGACAAAGAAGCTCATCAACGCCAGTACAGAATTGCGTTGCGATCCATTGAACAGCTCTGTAATATATCCAAAGCTGAACATACCGATAACGATGGCAATCTTTTCCGTTACATCATAAAAGCTGAAGAACGAAGTAGTATCTTTTGTTTCGGGCATGAGCTTGGCATAAGTAGAGCGGCTTAAACTTTGAATGCCACCCATCACAAAGCCTACACAGGCCGCCAGTACATAAAACTCCATAATGCCACCTTTGGGAATGAGGTAACCGGCGTAACATAGAACAATCCAGATAGCTACACAAATCATCAATGCTTTGATGTTGCCGATTTTTCCACTGAGTTTAGAAATCAAAATGGCACCGGGAATGGCCACTAATTGAATGAGCAGAATAGCAATAATCAAATTGGTGGTAGGAATTGCCAGTTCACTTTTTCCATAAAGTGTTGCCGCCAGCATTACTGTTTGTACGCCCATATTATAAAAGAAAAAAGAAAACAGGAAGCGCTTAAGCACCGGCATATGGATTAATTGCAGCCATACTTTTTTCAGCTCAATAAAGCCATTGGCTAAAACATGATGTTTACTTTTCCGTTCGGACTTTGAAGAAATGGGAAGAACAGACAATGGTATTTGTGCAAAGCCGAACCACCAGATACCCACCATTAAAAACGAAACCTGTAAAGCCTGTGTGCCATCTTTTAAACCAAAACTGGTGGGGAAAAAGAATAAGGCAAAACAAACCACCTGCAACAGCACACTGCCTAAATAACCCATGGTAAATCCCTTGGCGCTGATACGGTCACGGTCTTCTTCTGCAGCTATCTCCGGTAAATAAGAATTGTAAAACACCAGGCTTGCCCAAAAACCGATACAGGCTAACACCACGCACACAATCCCCAGCAGTAAGTTATCTCCCTTAAATAAAAAAAGCAGGGAACAGGATCCACTGCCCAGCGTTGCAAAAAAGCGCATGAAGTTTTTCTTGTTGCCTTTATAATCAGCAATGGAAGAAAGAATAGGCGACATAAAAGCCACCATCAAAAAAGCAAAGGCCAGTGCATAATTATAGAGCGATGTATTGACAAACTCCCGGCCTAAAAAGCGCACATTTCCATTATTGCCTTTGGTAACTTCTTCAAAATAGGCGGGGAACATGGTTGAAGTAATCACTAAATTGTAAACACTGTTGACCCAGTCGTACATGGCCCAGGCGTTCACAACTTTTTTGGGAGCGGTCTGCATGTGGAGGGTTGGTTGATTTGAAACAGGAAAGTAGGAAGAAATTTTCAAACTTTTATTTCACGCAAAGGCACAAAAGATACAAAGGCGCAAAGAAAAACTGTTGAACTCATTTCAAATATCCTGTCCACAATAAAATCAACAACAGAATACCTACAATAATCCGGTACCAGCCAAACAAACGAAACCCGTGCTTTTGTAAATAGCCGATAAAAAATTTAATAGCCAGCATGGCTACAATAAAGGCAACCACATTGCCGATAAGAAAAGCATGCAGATTGGCATGGTCATTTATAATCAGTTCATATCCTTTTTGCTCCACCCCGTTTTCAGTCCAGTCTTTCAGAAATAAAGAATAACCGGTAGCAGCTGCCATGGTAGGCACGGCCAGGAAAAAGGAAAACTCAGCTGCTAAAGAGCGTGTGAGTTTTTGCTGCATACCACCAATAATACTGGCAGCACTTCGGCTCACACCGGGTATCATGGCTACACATTGCCACAAACCGATCATGATGGCTTTGCCAAATGAAATATCTTCTTCTTTCTGCACGGGATGTTCTTTAAATACTTTATCAATTACCAGCAACACAAAACCACCAAGCAGTAATGTAATGGCAACCGTAAGCGGACTTTCCAGTAATGCATCAATCTGGTCGCTGAACAACTTCCCCAGCACCAGTGCAGGAATCACCGCTACAACAAGTTTTGCATAAAACTTCCAGTTCTTGAATTGAATAAACTTCTTCCAATACAACACCACCACACTTAAAATAGCACCCAACTGAATAGCAATGGTGAACAGCTTGGTAAAATTATCACTCTCCACGCCCAGCAACCTTTCTGCAATGATCATATGACCGGTACTGCTGATGGGCAGGTATTCTGTTATTCCTTCTACAATGGCAATGATGATGGATTCAAGTGTGCTCACGGAGACAATTTGAAAACCTGCCCGACGGCAGGCGGGTTTGAAAATGAATGAATTTGAAAATTAAAAAACCGATTTGAGAGTTTGAACTACAAATTTTCAAATCTTCAAATCGGTTAATCTTCAAATATTTTTTTTCTTAGTCCTTCGGCTTTTTCATGATGGCATAGATCTCAATAATCAAACCTGCCACAATCAAGATGGGTGCTAATGTAATACGGCGGAAACTGTACACCTCCTCTTTATTAAACACATTCGGGTCGGCACTTTTACCGCCAATCATCAGCAAAAAACCAAGAATAATCGTAACAGCACCAATCACCATCCACAGGTAATTCTGTTTATCAAAAATGCTTATGATTTTTTTCTCTTTCATAATCGTTTGTTGAGGGGCGAAGATAGGGAAAAACAGTTGACAGAGGACAGTTGATAGCTGGCAGAAATGCCTGTGAACCGTCATCCTTCAGCTGTCAACTTTTAATAGAGCTCATCCAGCTTCATCTTCAGATATTTCATCACACTCCGGTGTGTACTGTACAGGGAAATGCCCACGCCTATCAACACAATACCGCCAAATAAAATCACATAGTTCATCGGGTCACGAAGGGCCTTCATATCAGGCACATAACTTTCAATCCATAAAATCATTGCCCAGATAGCGCCGATGGCAATCACAGAGCTGATGAGTCCGTTAATAACAGCACGTATGTTCATGGGCTTGGCAATAAAACCACGGGTGGCGCCCACCATCTGCATTGTTTTGATCAAAAAACGGTTGCTGAACATAGCCAGGCGAATGGTATTATCAATCAGCACAATCACCACAATACTCAGCATCAGGGCCAGGATCAGAAAAGCGATTCCAAACTTGCGGCTGCGGTCAGTAATCGTCACCACCAGCTCTGCCGGGTATTGCACTTCGCTGATCACACCCGGGAATTTTGCCTGCAGATCGGCGGCAATTTTCAGCAGACTGTCTTTTTGCACATACTCACTGTTGGCAAAAAAATCGATGCTTTCGGGCAGGGGATTTTCATTGAGAATTTTATCCCAGCTTTCGTTTCCGTCTTTATTATAAATAGCTTTTGCTTTTTCCTTGGTTACATACTCCCAGCTCTTCACATAAGGCTGTGCTTTGATGTAGTTCTGTACACTATCCACCGCTTTTTGATTGCCGGTAGTGAGCCAGGCATGAATCTGGATGTTTTCCCGCAGCACTTTACTTACTTTCCGTACGTTTAAAAAGTTCCAACCAAGGATTCCGAGAATGATTAAGACCAGCGCCACCCCGATGATGGAAAGCACATACGAGGGCTTGGAGCGTTTCATGCTTGCTTTGCTTTGTACTTGCGTCATGCAGTAAGATTTGTAAGTTTTGCTACGGGCAAAAATAGACGATTTCACCCTGCAATCCTTAATTTTGTTCGCTCTTAACGATTGCTGCAAGCCATTATTTTATTGAAGGTGCATAAAGCGTGAAGAAACAGGATTCTTAAGGTTTCTTTCACATAGCCCCTCAATCCCCAAAGGGGAAACATAGCACAGCCCACGCTTGTTGAAGTGATTCATTGATAGCGGGCATGTTGAATTAAAAGTTCTTTTGATAATTTTTATGTTACGGGCTAATGTGCTTATGGCATCGTTCCTTGCGTCGCACACATCATAGCATGTGCAAACAGGAACAAAAAAAACCAGTAAGATAGTATGCACTGAGATTCTTCTTCTTCGTGCCTTTGCGTCTTCGTGGTTCAAAAAAGATTCAAACAGATTATGGAATACAAGTTCAGAGATATTGAAAAGAAATGGCAGCAGCATTGGAAAGAAACCAATGCGTACAAAGTGAGCAACGAAAGCACCAAACCCAAGTTTTATGTGCTGGATATGTTTCCCTACCCCAGCGGTGCCGGTTTGCATGTGGGTCATCCGTTGGGTTATATCGCCAGTGATATTTACAGCAGATTCAAAAGACTGAAAGGTTATAATGTATTACACCCGATGGGTTATGATGCATTTGGTTTGCCTGCTGAGCAATATGCCATTGAACATGGTATTCATCCTGCTGTATCTACTGAAAACAATATTCAGAATTTCCGCAAGCAGTTAGACAATATTGGTTTTTGTTATGATTGGGAGCGTGAAGTACGCACCTGTGACCCTAAGTATTACAAATGGACACAATGGATTTTTCTTCAACTCTTCAATTCCTTTTACAACAGAAGAACCAACAAAGCAGAACCGATTGCCAATTTGATTTCGTTATTCGAAACAGAAGGTTCTCTTGCTGTGGACCGTCGTCCGTCGACTGTTGACCGATTCACAGCAGACGAATGGAAAAACTTTGATGAAGCAACAAAGCAAAGCATTCTCATGGATTACCGTCTCGCCTATTGCGGTTATGGCGAAGTAAACTGGTGTGAAGCATTGGGAACGGTGTTGGCCAATGATGAAGTGGTGAATGGTGTAAGTGAACGTGGCGGACATCCTGTGGTGAAAAAGAAATTACGTCAATGGTATTTACGCATTACAGAATATGCCGATCGTTTATTGGAAGGTTTAGACCGCATTGAGTTTAGTGATGCTATGAAGGAAATGCAAACCAACTGGATCGGTAAAAGCAGCGGAGCAGAAATCAGCTTCGAGATAAAAGCTTCGAGCAGCGGGAATAGCTCACAGCTCACAGCTAATAGCTCAAGGCTTGTTGTTTATACCACTCGTCCTGATACCATCTTCGGAGTTGACTTTATGGTGATTGCACCAGAACTCGAATTGGTAGATGCAATTAAATCAGCCGAGCAGTCAGCTGCCGTTGACGAATATCTTGCTTATGTAAAAAGCAGAAGCGAACGGGAGCGCATGGCCGAAAAAAAGATCAGCGGTGTGTTCACAGGTGCTTATGCTATTAATCCGTTTAACGGAAGAGAAATTCCCATCTGGATCAGTGAATATGTATTGGCCGGTTATGGCACAGGAGCGATTATGGCGGTACCCTGCGGTGATGAACGTGATCATAAGTTTGCGAAACATTTCAATATACCCATTACCAATATCATCGGCAAACATTACAATGGTGAAGAAGCCAATGCCACCAAAGATGCCGTACTGGAAAACAGTGGTTTCTTAAACGGTGTGCCAATGCGTGATGCTATTGAAATCGTCATCAATAAACTGGAAGAACAAGGCATCGGCATCCGTAAAGTGAATTACAAAATGCGTGATGCAGCTTTCAGTCGCCAGCGTTATTGGGGTGAACCGTTTCCGATTGTTTGGAAAGATGGTGTTGCATACCCATTATCAGAAGACCAATTACCATTAACATTACCCGAAGTAAAAAATTATAGTCCCGGTCCCGAAGGTGAAGGCCCACTTGCAAACATCAGTGATTGGGTAAACAGTTACGCTGCTACCAACACCCCTTTAGGGGATGGGGGCGCCTTGGAGACGAATACCATGCCCGGTTATGCTGGTTCTTCATGGTACTTCTTACGTTATATGGATCCGCACAATGACAAAGCATTTTGTGACCGGAAAGTTTCTGACTACTGGGGGCAGGTGGATCTCTACATTGGAGGAACAGAACATGCAGTAGGGCATTTACTCTACAGCCGCATGTGGACGAAAGCTTTGTATGATCTTGGATATATCGGTCATGATGAACCGTATAAGAAATTGGTGAACCAGGGGATGATACAGGGAAGTAGCAGGTTTGTGTATCGTGTCAATGGCACCAATACATTTATATCAAAAGGATTACTGACGACTGAAGAAGATTATGAAGGAAAGAAACTTGACAAATTACATGTAGATGTAAATTTTGTAGATGGATATGAATTAAATATAGAGGAGTTTAAAAAATGGCGTAATGGTGAATACGCAAATGCTGAATTCAGTTTAGAAAATGGCAAATACATCTGCGGTTCCGAAGTTGAAAAAATGAGCAAGAGCAAATTCAATACGGTGAACCCTGATATGATCGTTGATAAATACGGCGCCGATACCTTCCGCATGTATGAAATGTTCCTCGGCCCGGTGGAGATCAGCAAGCCATGGGATACAAAAGGCATTGAAGGTGTTCATCGCTTCCTTAAAAAACTCTGGCGTTTGTTTTACTTGCCTGCCGAAGCTTCAGCGAAGGCAGGTGATGATGGAAAAGCAATTTGGACAAATGACAAAGCCACCGATGCTGAATTGAAAGTGTTGCACAAGACCATCAAAAAAATTGAAGAAGATACCGAGCGCTTCAGTTTCAACACCGGTGTGAGTACGTTCATGATCTGTGTGAATGAACTCAGCGATCTCAAATGTCATAAAAAAGAAATACTGGAGCAGTTGCTTATTCTCTTAACGCCTTATGCACCGCATATCAGCGAAGAGTTATGGAGTGCATTGGGCAACAGCGGCTCTGTTCTTGATGCCAACTTCCCCAGATTTGAAGAGAAGTATATCAAAGAATCATCCAAAGCTTATCCTGTTGCCATTAATGGTAAAACAAGAACAGAACTCACCCTGGCACTGGATATTTCACAACAGGAAGTAGAAGCCATTGTGCTGAAAGATGAAGTGGTGCAAAAATGGCTGGAAGGAAAACAACCCAAGAAAATTATTTACGTTAAGAATAAGATGATTAACGTGGTAATATAGATCACAGAGTACCACAGAGGAAGTGAGGAAACTCTGTGGCGCTCCCTTACTCCTGTTTTCCTCTGTGGTAAAAAACCAAACAACATGAAACAATTACTTTTTTCGATTATCCTGCTCAGCTTCATTGCCTGTAATAATGAAACTGCGAAAACAGAACCTTACACCAAAGAACGTGCAACTGTAAAATCAGGACCGGTAATAACGTATACTGAGTCAACAAGCAACGATGATTCAACCAATACACTTAAAGTGGAGTTATTTGAGCAAAAAGAATCACTCAAGTATGAAGTAAAGTTTTCGTACAACGGCACCAACGGTGAAAAGATTTTTTCGTACCCCAACCTCGGCTTTATGCCCAAACCCGGTTTAAAGAAAGGACCCAATCCCATGAGTTGCATTGTTGGTTTTTATGATGCTGACAGTACATTCATGGAACTCCGCATGATTGCTGTTGAAAACGGCAACCTTATGTACCGTCATTTGAAAGAATACCAGGTGGAGGAAACTAAAAAATAAAAAATGTAAAATCGAAAATGATTTTTCATTTTCGATTTTCTACTTTTCACTTCTTCTTACAAATCGTATCATAGCACTGCTGCCTTCTGTACTTTCTAAGTTGGCTGTGTAGCGTTGTTTGTTGATGTAAGCAATCATGTAGGAAGTATTAGGCGGAATAGCCCCTAAGTTCTCGGCTACCATCACCAGTTCATTGTTTTCAGTTAATTCATTCACTGCAAATTTTACAACATAAGGCTTATCACTCAGCTTTACATGCTCAAATACCAGTTTGTTGTTCATGAAGAGGGAAATACTGTCGCCGTCAATTTCTGCATTGTCGTAAAAGTGAATTTCAATGGTATCGCCTTCCAATGGCAATTCGGTAGTTAATACTTTTTTACGCTGCACAAATTTTTCTTCAATGGCCGGTGGTTTTGAAACCGCCACTGTTGGTTTGTTTTGCGGAGGTGCTGTAACAGGTGTATCCGCTTTTTGAATGGATTGTGAGGGTCGTTGTTGGGTAACTGCCGGTTCTGTTACAGGTTTCGGTTCTTGTTGCCGAGGTATTGGTACAGGTGCTGCGGTAACAACGGGTTCCTTTACAGGTTGATGCAATTGTGCAATACTGTCAATGATCTCCGGATTGTTTGCCCCAACAGTATAATTTTCAATCACCCAGTTCCACTCATCATCAAACTGCGTTTGTTCCACTTTATCGAGATGTAGTTCACCTTTGCTTTTAGTATTAGCTTTATGAACTGCCTTGCCATCTAATTTCATAATACCGCCACCCGGGCAATTAAAATCTGCTTCCATCAGCAACGGTGTTTCATTCGGGCTCAACACTCTGAAACCGGGGATTACCTGTTCCAGCAATACATCATCCCACCATACCACTTCATTGGTTTGCTGATTAAAGTATCCTTTTACACTATAACGCCTGTAATGATTACTGTTTTCATAATAGTAAGAGGTGCCCGCAATGCTATCGCCCTTCTGCACCAATTTCACTTCCATTTTTTGTGAACGCAACCCTGTACCGATCTTTCCTTTCCACACACCGGTAATCATTTGCGCCTGCATGGCAATATTACACATCAATAAACAGAGGGAAATAAAAATTGTCTTCATGCAAGGTTGGTATGTGGTTAAAACGGAGTGTTTACAGGTTTTATTTTGCAGTAATGTTAAACTTTCAACAAAACAAAAACAGGTTAGTATTTCTCCTGAACTTTAAAATATGGCAGCAGCAAATCTTACATTAATCAATGCCCTGCGGGAAACAGCTCAGCGTTTACGCAACGGCGCCCATTATGCATGGGGTAATCATGGATCCTGTAATTGCGGCAATCTCACACAGGTAGTTACCAAACTTAGTAAAGAAGAAATTCTGCAGTATGCGCATACCGGCATTGGTGAGTGGACGGAGCTCGCAGAAGACTATTGCGGTGTTACCGATGCACCGGCAGGCTTGCTCATTACCAAACTGCAACAGGTTGGTTTAACACCCAGTGATATTCATAACCTTGAGTATTTAGAAGATAAAAAAGTTTTAGAACGCTTGCCCGGTGGTTTCCGTTGGTTGCAACGGAATGTGAGAGAAGATGTGATTATATATTTTGAAACGTATGCAACTTTACTTGAGGAACAACTGGTCGATTCAGTTGAAATTAACATGATGGAACTTTTAACACCATCTGAAACAGTAGCAGTTAGTTAGTCTTTATATCAGCACAACCCCGGTGTTCGTGCCGGGGTTTTATTTGAAATATCTATGAAGTACATCAACCACTTTCTATACTGAAAGTGGTTTTTTTATAGTTGATTGTTTTTCAGCTTCTAACAAATTATCCTATCAAAAATGGAATAAGTGAAAACCTGTAAGAATGTGCTAAATAAGGTTCACATAAATTTCTATTCGTAATTCTTTGTTTTCTTTGCGTAAAATCCACGGGTAAAATTCCGCAGCTTGTTAACATCCGTTGTTGTTTTACATGTGAAGTTCAGTTTTATCCGCTTAGCAATATTTCCTGAAGAGGTATTGTAAAGCAAGAATCCGGAAATGCGCATCCACAAAAAGTAAAACTGCAAATGAAGAAATTTTTAATTGTTGATGATCACGAGATCGTAAGAAAAGGGGTTAAACAAATTTTATCAGAACTGTATTTTCCCTGTACTATCTAGGAAGCGTTTAATGAGGAGAGCGCATTACAAGAGCTCAAGGAACACAATTTCCAACTCGTTCTGCTGGATGTGCAGTTGCCCGATACAAATCCGTTAAATCTTGTTGAATTTATACGCATCAACCAACCCGAAGCGAAGGTGTTGATTTTTTCAATGGGCGCTGAAAACATTTATGCCAAACGCTTTCTCAAAGCCGGCGCCATGGGTTTTGTTTCAAAAAAATCCGGGTTAGAAGAATTAAAAAAAGGAATTGACCTGGCGTTGAACAACAGGCGTTACATCAGTGATACACTTGCAGAGCTGTTGGCAACAGAATCAAACAATGACCGCATGGGCAATCCTTTTGAAAGGCTTACTGCAAGAGAAATGGAAATTGCCAATCTCTTAATCAATGGTAAGTCAGTAAGTGAAATCGGCGAACAGCTTCACCTCAGCGTTTCCACCGTAGGTACACACAAAGCAAGATTGTTTGATAAATTAGGAATTGAAAACCTGGCTCAACTTTTTGAGCTCAACCGTGTTTATCAATCCATGTAATACATAACGAATCTATTTTGGAATCATTACACGGATTGTTGTTCCATAGCCATTACCACTGGTGATATAAAAAGAACCCCCAAAGGAAATAACACGTTCCTTCATATTCTTAATCCCTGCTTCATCAGGCACAGCATCAATCATAAAACCTTTGCCATCATCTCGTATATGTAAAACAAATTGATTTTCTTCTTCGTTTAATTCAACAATCGCCGATGTAGCCCCGGAATGCTGGGCAATATTATTCAGTGCATCCTGTACTACTCTGAACAGATCCAGTTTGATTTCTTTTGATAATGTTTTTCCAGCTGTATTGCCGGTTAATTTACAAGGGATATTATTGAGTACGCTGAACTCACTGCAATACCACTGCAGTGTTTCATAAAACCCGATATCATGAATCATGGAAGGGCTGAGTGAAAAAGACATGCGCCGGATAGTGACCATCATTTTATCCAAGGCCTGTGCGGCGTGCGTTAATTGTTCAACCACAGAGGATGGCAAATCTGATTCCCACCGGAGTACCCATTGCAGATCAATTTTTATAACCGCTGCCAGTTGCGCCAGGTCTTCCTGCAACTCCACAGATAGATTTTTCATATCCTTCTCCAGGCTGGTTTTAAAATGCGAAGCCAGAGAACGGTACTGCTCATACTTGGCCTGCAGCTGCTGTTCCATACGGCGCCGATCTGTAACATCTTTAGCAATTGCAAAAACCAATTCTTTATCTGGAAAATAAACAGCTGTCCAATCCAGCCAGATAATTTCACCCGATTTCTTGATATACCGGTTTTGAAAATTAATCATGGGAGATCCGTTCAGCAATAACTGGCGTTGGGCACCGGTACGCTCCCGGTCATCGGGATGCATGAAGGAGAAGACAGGAGTGGCAAGCAACTCTTCTTCTGTATAGCCTAATTTTTCGATGGTAGCCTTGTTTATTTTCTTGAAATAACCTTCTTTGTCGGCTATACAAACAAGATCAGGCGTCATTTCAAAAAATGGCAGCAACTCTAATGTGGATTCATTTAACATCCTAAAACAATTGATAGTTAGGGCAGCCGCTAATATATAACAGGAACTCTATTAAAGTTGTAGAATATTTACTACCTGTTCTTGTAATGACAGAATGTAATTGATTATCAAATGAAAAAAAGAAAGATTTTTTTAAACAATCGGTTTAATGATCTCTCACCGGCTCTTTATACATCCATTTTGATTGATCTGAAACAGAACGGATCAACTCTTTGTAATAAACAGAATCAATACCATATTGCCGCATCAGTATTCTTGTTTGTTGGATATACTGATCTGTTAACTGCCGGTGGGCTGTTATTAATGCAGCCGGCAACAAATGTGTTTTATGCTGTTGTTCAAAAATCTGCCATTCCTGATTCCAGTTATCGTTCTTTAGCAAAGCCTGTTCAACTCTTTTACTGTTAGCCGGTTGTTGTTCCGCTATACTATCCGGATGAATATTGCGGTTGTACTTCGACTCCAGTAGATAATAGTACAGCTTAGGTGTTCCGTTAAAACGTGGTTCATCACTTTTCACAAGAAGTGAAGAAGGTTTCCATCCCTTTTCAAGAGCCAGTACAATCAGCTTACTGAAAACCGGAGAATCGGCTGATCCTGCAAATCCATCGGTAATAAATGACGGCAGCTGCTTAAATAACTCCTGTGTGTGTTGTGCATACCAGTTGATAACCTGTTGCTGATTGGATGCCGTTGGCAAACTTTGCTGAATCATTGCTTTAATACGTTCATCTTTTGTGGTTTGCCATTCATTTGCTAAAAAATCAAAAACTGTTGTATTCTTATGCAGCAGTAAAGCCTGCAAAAGAAGACGTTTATCAATTTCATCCTTTGCAGTACGGTATTCATTCATCACATTCTGCATCGTAGCACTATCGCCTGTTATGAGCAGTTGTCGTGCTGCTTTTTGAAGTAACCAGGAAGGATGGTTCCGGTAAAAATCCATTTTTGCATGAAGCTGCAACGGATTCCACTCCCACTCACTGTTATTAACGATTTGTACAAACTGCTCTAATTGTACGTTGAGAGATGGATTTCTGTTGCTGAGCAGGCATTGATAGTAACCTGAATCTTTATCATCTAACTCCATGGAGCCCAATAAACGAAAGGCGGCACTGCTTACCCAACTGTCAGCACTTTTGGTTAACTCCATCGCCTTCCTGTAAATAAGTAAAGCCGTATCATAAGGACCCGTACCTTTTAAGGAGTCGTATTTCAAAACTTTCTGATCCCTGTACTCAAAGGATAAACAGGCTAACGCATTATATTGCTCTTCCCGGTTAGAGCTTTGCAACATCTTATAGTAGTCGCCGTTTTCATAACCGGGAACTTCGATGTAATAATAGCCCACATTCATTTCATTGCCATTGCACCCATCGGCAGATGTAAAAAGTGCAATAATACCCACCAGTATAATGACCCGCCAAACAGAAGAAAATGTTCTCATTTTATTTTATTGAAAGAGAAAGGTACTTCGCTGCCAATAGCTGTTTATATGACGCCCGTTTTACAGTTGTTTGAGTAAGATCAGTAAAAGGAGTTTTTAACTCAACACGTCATATAGTTTGAACGTGTTTTTTACTTGCATCTGTGTCAATGAGATATGATGAATGCTTTATGAAAACCCACATCCGCATCCAGGTTCTTAAATAAAGAATATTCTACTAAAAACAGCAGTAGCCGGAACCGTTTTATAAACTATTAATCCCTGCCTTACCGCTGCTATTTTCAGACCCACTTCCGGTCCATTTAAGCCCATATAAAATCCGGGTAATGATGAATCTTTTAATAATTCCGTTATACAACAGGTAAAGGCTGACAAAACAAAGTATGATCAAGATCGGCAGCTTAACTGCAATCGGCAATGACCATTGTACCAGGTAATACCCGAATGCAACGATTAATGTTTGATGCAAAATATAAAATGGATATACTGCTTCATTAGCGTATTGTAAAAAGCGATTACTGAAGTTGAGATATTTCTTTGCAAAGCCTGCTATTGTAAGAATCATACACCAAATGTGAAGAGAGTTCGCTATACCATAAACAGAAAGCCTGGGCCCCTGCTGTTTGGGCAAATCCATTAGCCACCAGTGATTCACCATTAAATAAGCACCACAGGCGATTGCAATAATCAGAAACAGATAACGATGCCGTTCACAGCTCGCCCAGAATTGTTCCTTTCCGCCAAGAACATATCCATAGAACAATAATGTAAGAGAATATACAAACAGGAACCAATCATCCAGCAAACTTTGTTGTTCAGGATAAGATAAATACAACGTGAAGTAATAATAAGTAAAAGGAAGTACGATCACTAACAAAAGAAAAGGATTGGAAAGCCATGCTGCTGCTTTTTGCTTCATCATTGCCAGCCATTTGATCTTGAACAAAGCAAATACCGGCAGCAGCAATAAACAAAACACAAAAAGATAAACTACAAACCACATATGGCTCCATGTTAAACTACCATCAGGATATGGAACCATTTCCCAAACTGTTGGATAGAAATCAGCATAAGAACCACTGATCTTGCCACGCTGTAATTTTTCAAAATACACCTGCAGCGGAATGGTAAAAAACATGGCAAACAAAAGCGGAATAAACAAACGCACCATACGTTCGCCGGCAAATTTGATTACAGAACGTTTTTGCAATGAATAGTGAATGCCAACGCCTGAGATAAAAAACAAAAGCGGAATACGCCATTGATGCATCCACCAGATAAGACGGCTCAGCCCCATGGAAGTATCTTCATTTTTTACTTCCCAGCCAAAGATCACAAAGGGCATGGCGCAATGAAAAAAGATGAGCAGAAAAAAAGCAAGTACCCGTATCCAGTCAATATAATACCTGCGTTGAACAGCCTGTTGCATAGTGGTTGATTTAAAAGTGGAACTTCTGTGATACGGATGAACAGAACAGAAGTTACAAATTACTCTGCCCACTTAACCTGGCACATTATACTGCATTATAGATTTTATAAAGTAGTGGCTGAAACCCGTGTTTTCAATGCCTCCCGCACTTTTGGAGCAATCTTGCTTCCATATATTTCAATCGACTTCATGAGTTCTTTATGAGAAGGGCCACCCACATCCATATGTGCAGAAAAACGGGTGAGGCCGAACAACTCATGCAGGTATAAAATTTTATCAATCGCTTCAGCAGCATCGCCTATAATCAGGTGACCATTGCGTTGCCTGCCTGCATCATATACAGAACGTTCATAAGGAGGCCAGCCCCTGGTGCTTCCCACACGGTTCATCTGTGCTGCATAAACAGGATAATATGCATCAGCAATCGCTCTGTTGTTTTCACCAAAAAAAGCATGAATATGAACTCCCACCTGTAAAGCATCTTTTTCATTTCCAAAATGCTGCCATGCTTTTTTATAATACTCAAATAAGGGTTTGAATTGTACAGGACTTCCCCCGATGATGGCAAACATAACAGGCAAGCGATACTTTGCAGCACGCACCACACTTTCCGGTGTGCCACCCACAGCAATCCACATGTTGAGATGATCATTTACAGCACGGGGAAGCACCTGCTGATTATTAAGCGCTGCACGGAACTTTCCTTTCCAGGTAACAGGATTATTATGATTGATTTTGGTAAGCAGGTCCAGCTTTTCTTCAAACAGCTCATCATAATCTTCCAGCTTATAACCAAACAAAGGATAGGATTCAATAAAACTGCCTCTGCCGGCCATTAACTCTGCCCGGCCGTTACTGAGTAAATCAATGGTGGCAAAATTCTGGTAAAGCTTTACAGGATCAGAGGAACTGAGTACAGAAACAGCGCTGCCTAGTTTTATTTGTTTGGTTACAGTTGCTGCAGCCGCTAATACAATTTCCGGTGAGGATACAGCATAATCAGGACGGTGATGCTCGCCAATACCAAAAAAATCAAGCCCCACTTCATCCATCAGTTTAATTTCTTCTATGAGTTCTTGTAAGCGCTCACCTGTTGATAGCGGCTTTCCATTACTGTCGTAATGATTATCACCAAACATGCCTACACCCAGTTCCATAAAATAATTTTTACTGCAAAGTTAGGTTCATACACATAATCGGATGATGAAGCTTATTGTTGTTTTCTTTATCTAACCTCCCGGTATTTGCTGCTCTATCAAAAACTAAATACAGTTTTTCGCAGCAAAAACGCTACCTTTATTAAGTTCACTTGAGTTTCATCTTCTGTAATCGAATAATCGTTCTACCGGTTTTTTATATTCTTCCTTTACACCAGTAGCATCTCAATTTTTTAAAACTTAAATGTTGTTGTATGAACTTGTACGTATCAAACCTCGGATTCAATACCGGGGATGAAGAATTGAAGAATCTCTTTCTGCCTTATGGCTCTGTTTCTTCTGCCAAGGTAATTATGGACCGGGTCATGAATAAAAGCCGTGGCTTTGGTTTTGTAGAAATGCCGGATGATGCAGCAGCCGCTAAGGCAATGAACGAACTCAATGGCACCATGGCCGATGGCCGTTCCATCAAAATAACCGAAGCACGCCCCCGTGAGGATAGACCCCGCAATAAATGGTAATCACACTCTTCAACCCTTAAAACAACTTTACATGACCAACGATATCATTGAAAAATTCATTGAGAAAAAAGTGAAGAAACATGCCCGTGTAAATATTCACTTCAAGCAAAGATCTACCGTAAAAGGTGTGTTTCTGCAAACAGCCGATTACGAAGAACTGAAATCAAAAAACTTCTGGCGCATTGTTACTGAAAGCAATAATGAGGAATGGAAACGGACAGGCGATGCCAACCTGGCCCGTATATTTAATGGCGCTGAATTTACAAGACTTTCGGAAGCCGAATAAACCATCAAAACAATTACTATGTTTTCACAAACCTGGAAGAAGTATTTGCCTTTGCTCACTTTGTTCTTAAAGAAATCAGCAAACGGTCCGCAGACCATTCAACTCAACCAGACTGATTTTGAAAGAGCGCTTGGCGGCCGCAAACTCAAGCTGAGTTTTTCAAGAATGGAAATCAACAAAGGGCGCATGAACAACCTGCTCAAGAATACAGCACTGGCTAAAGAACTGGCAGATGTACTGTTAGATGATCCCGTAACAAGCAAATTGCTGCGTACCCGTAATGTAAGTTTTAGCTTTAATGGCAACAGTGAACTCTCCATTACGGATGAAACACCTTTAGCAGTTGAAACAGGTAATCTTGAAGAAACAGTTGATTCAGAAGCAAACGATTAATTATATTAGAGCCCATTTTAAACCTATCTGCTTCCTGCATTATTTGCAAGAGCAGATTTTTTGTTCAAGGCAATGAAACAAACGATTATAACCGGCAGCGGATCCTATATTCCTGCCACCATTAAAACCAATGCTGATTTTGCAGCCTCAGCTTTTTACAGCGAAACAGGCAAACTGCTGGATACACCGCCAGAAGATGTGGTGCAGAAATTCAAACAGATTACCGGCATTGAAGAAAGAAGGTATGCTGATGATCAACTCAATGCTTCTGATTTAGGTGCCCTCGCTGCAAAAGAAGCCATTGCCAACAGTGGTATTGATGCTGAAGAAATTGATCTGCTTATTGCCGCTCACAATTTTGGCAATGTGTACAAACACACCATACAAACTGATGCAGTGCCTTCACTGGCCAGCCTGATCAAACATCAACTGCAGATAAAAAATCCCAACTGCGTGGCTTATGATGTTTTGTTTGGTTGCCCCGGTTGGTTGCAGGGAGTTATTATTGCCCATGCTTATTTTAATGCGGGCATGGCAAAAAAAGCATTGATTATAGGTACAGAAACTTTATCAAGAGTGATTGACGTACACGACCGTGACAGTATGATTTTCAGCGATGGTGCCGGTGCAACTGTATTGGAGTATCTTGATACAGGAACTTCTCACCAGGGAATCCTCGGCTGCTGTGCACAAACACATGCCGTTGATGAAGTGAACTACATTAACATGGGTTGCTCCTATAAACCCGGCAGTGATGAGCGGGTTCGTTATATTAAAATGAAAGGCCGCAAAGTGTATGAATATGCAATGACGCATGTGCCTGCTGCCATGAAAGCCTGCCTCGATGAAAGCGGTATTTCCATTCATGAATTGAAAAAAGTATTCATTCACCAGGCCAATGAAAAAATGGATGATGGCATCATCAAACGTTTATACCATCTCTACGGCATCAACGAAGTACCGGAAAATATTATGCCCATGAGTATTCATTGGCTCGGCAACAGTTCTGTAGCCACGGTTCCTACCTTGTACGATCTAGTTCAAAAAGGAGAAGCCCCGCCCCATCAACTGGAGCCGGGCGATGTAATTTTATTTGCATCCGTTGGCGCCGGCATGAATATCAATGCCGTATGTTACCGCTATTAACGCTGGGTAAACGTTCTGCCTCTGGGTCTTCGCATTTGTGAACTGAAATTGCGGAAAGTTGATGAACCGGATGCTGCAGGTGTTGTTACAGCATGCATAGACGGCACATCAAATTCATGGCCCTTTACAACCGGAATCTGCTTATTAATGAGTTTCTGAATATCCGTTAAAAAAGTTTTTTCACTCCAGTCGCAAAAAGAAAAAGCCGTGCCATCTGCTCCCGCTCTTCCGGTACGGCCAATGCGGTGCACATAGGTTTCAGGTACATTAGGCAACTCATAATTGAGTACATGTGTAAGCTCATCAATATCAATTCCACGGGCAGCGATATCTGTAGCCACAAGTACACGTGTTTTACGGTTCTTGAAATTTTTTAAAGCTGCCTGTCTTGCATTTTGTGATTTATTACCATGAATGGCTTCTGCATTGATGCCGGCCTTTTGCAATTGCTTGCACAATTTATCAGCCGCATGTTTCATTTGGGTAAACACGAGCAAGGTTTCAATACTTCCATCTTTCAGCAGTTCCAGCAAAAGAGATTGCTTGTGGTGTTTCTCTACATAATACACGGATTGCTGAATCATTTCTGCTGTGGAGGAAACCGGTGTTACTTCCACCTTTACGGGGTTACGTAAAAGAATGGAAGCAAGATGTTTGATTTCTGTGGGCATGGTAGCAGAAAAGAACAAGGTTTGTTTCTGATGCGGCAGGTGTGCAATAATGCGTTTTACATCCTGCACAAAACCCATGTCCAGCATACGGTCTGCTTCATCCAATACAAAGTATTTTATACTGCTGAGCGACACTACACCTTGCTGCATTAAATCCAGCAAACGGCCGGGTGTGGCAACGATGATATCCAGACCTTTTTTAATAGCATTCACCTGTGCCTGTTGTGGTACACCTCCAAATACAACATGATGTTTTAACGGAAGGTAACGGCCATAAGCAGCAATGCTTTCACCAATCTGTATGGCCAGTTCACGGGTGGGCGTAAGGATAAGTGTATGTAATTGCGGATGCGCCGGTCTTGTTTGTTGTTTTTCTTCAAACATTAACTGCAACAGCGGCAATGTAAAAGCGGCTGTTTTTCCGGTGCCGGTTTGTGCACATCCTAATAAATCCCTGCGTTCTAAAATTGCAGGTATGGATTGTGCCTGTACAGGTGTGGGTGTAGTGTACCCTTCTTTGCTGAGGGCCTGTAATACAGGCTCAATCAGCTGTAATTCTTTAAAAGTCACGATTCTTATTTTATATTAAAAATTGTGATAAGGCTATCAGCAGGTGCTGATACATTATCCGCCTTAGGTTATGCATCACAATATTTGAGAGGGATCACAAACAGAGGGAGTACTAACGGTAAGAGCAGCAAAGCTACGGTTTTATCGGCAGAAGCCCGTTTTTATTTTAAAACCGTCATTGACTACATAATAAACGTTCAAAGGATAGATTTATTACTAAGCTTAATTCAGTTACCTTTAGGGCATCTGCCGAAATCACTCATCATTTTTTCTCCAGATAGGTTGTAAGCACAATCTTTATTCATCCTTAAATCAATCCTTACAGTTCATATGGCAGAAACCTGGAATAAAAAAGAAAGAGAGAAAAAAAAGCAACAGCAGAAAAAAGAAAAAGCTGAAAAAAAAGCACAACGCAAAGAAGATGCAAAAGGGAAAGGCATTGATGATATGATGGCCTACCTGGATGAGAACGGTAATCTTTCCGCCACCCCACCCGATCCCAAAAAAGCAAAGAAATTCAAACTGGAAGATATTGAGATTGGTGTACCCAAAGCAGCAGATATCGATCCGGCTGACCTGATACGAACCGGTACCGTTACTTTTTTTAATGATTCCAAAGGATACGGTTTTATCAAGGACCTTAAAACACAGGAAAGTATTTTTGTACACCTCAATAACTTACTGGAAGCCGTAGGCGAAAAAGATAAAGTACAGTTTGAAGTGGAGATGGGCCCTAAAGGCGCCAGTGCAGTACGGGTGAAGAAGGCCACTGTGTAGCCTGCTTCATCTTTAAAGAGCAAGTACTCCATGAATGTAATGATGCGTTCCTGCTTCTACTGTATAAACTCCACTTTCTGAATTTTTCCTTTGGAAATGGTATAGATGGCAATAGCCCTTACCGGTTTGTTTCCAAAGCCGCTCACACTTTCATGGTCAATGATCACATTCCCCTGGATAATACGGTTAACCAGTTCACAATGCAATTGTGTTACCTGCTGAAACATGCCGGTGTACATCTTCCGCATTTCTTCTTTTCCTTTGCCCATCAGCTTGCCGGGATATTCATACAGCTCCACACTATCACTGTAAGGAATTAAGAACGCATCAATATTTCTTGCATTATAGGCCGCCAGTTGCTGATCTACCAGCAACTGAGGTGTAACCGGCAGCAGTGTATCTTTTTTAATCCACTTGCCCCGGTTCATCACAAAATCAAAATCATTTACATAGGCCAGGCTGTCAAACGGATTTTTATTCAGCAATAAAAAATTCGCCAGTTTGTTGGGTGCTATACTTCCTGTTTCAGCTTCTTTACCAAAACCCATTGCTGCATTATACGTACAGGAGCGCAACACCTGTGCATTGCTCATGCCGCTTTTTCGCATCACCATTAACTCTGTGTACAAACCGGAGGCATGCATGGTGCCGATATTACCCGCATCAGTACCCGCAACAATGTTGATACCTGCATCCGTCACCCGCTTGATGTTTTGCCAAATGACAGTATCCGTTTTATCATGCAGCTTTACTGCTTTTGCATAACCTTTATAATCAAACCCAATCTCTTTTGCCTTTAAGTGTTTCAGGTCAAATAGCTGATTCACGATAAAAGGATGGGCATAGGTCAAATCATGCGTGGTAATATCATTTTGCTGTGTAAATACTTCACGGTATTTTTTAGCTACAATGGCTGTCGGTATATAGGTAACGTTTTTCTCCTTCATCTGCTTTAAAAACGCATCATCCAGTAATTGGTCATCTACACTGTGTACTAAAATATCAGCACCGGCTTCCACCGCCAGCTTTGCAGTTTCATATTCAGTAGCATGCACACAAACTTTCAGTCCGTTTTTATGGGTCTCATCAATGGCAGCTTTTACAATGGGTAAAGTAGCAGCAGCTTTTTGACCGGGATTGACGATGTACCAGATTTTGATAAAGTCAGGTTTGAAGGGTATTTGTTTGCGTACCAGCTCTCTTGCCTCTTCTTCATTGTTCACTTTAATAATAGGCGGATCCTTTTTATCAAGATTGGGTGGCTGATACGTTGAAATCAACGGACCGGTTACCCATGCACCGGGACTATTACTGTTCTCACTATTCTTTTTTCGAACGTCATAATTACTCATAGGTCCGCCAACATCTGCTACAGTGGTGATACCACAGGCGAGGTAGCGGCGCATGAGATCATTGTGATTTTCCCTGATCCACTGCTGATCGTTTTCATAGGGATATACTTTACCAAGATTCAATCCATCAGGCCTTGTGTACAAACCACCGCTCTGGAAAAAATGAATATGCCCATCCACCATACCGGGCATGATGAACTTACCGGTACCATCCACCACTTTTACACTATCCGGCAATTTAGTTTTTGCATTGTACTTTGTTACCTGAATAATTTTTTCGCCCTGTACCACAACCGTTTGAGCAGGCTGCAGTTTACCATCTTTGGTATTAACGATGGCTACATTATTGATCCAGGTAGTTTGCTGTGAAAACGCAGCGCCTGCCAGCAGCAGCAACAGGCAGGTGAAAGCAGATGATCGCATGTTGTAAGAGTTATTAAAGAAAGATAAGCAGAAAGAATGAATTTCTGTAACCGGGCCTTACAGCAAAAAACATTTTCACCACCCTTGCAGTATCGGTAAAAAAATAAACTAACTTACTCGTGAAGCAATTGCCCGGCACATGAATCAATCTGCAACATCAGTACAACAACTTTTTTCCTTACGTCGTTCCTTTAGCCAAGTGGAGACTGCCGGGAAACTTAAATTGCTTAATGCTGTTGATGTACAGAACCTCAAAAACAAAACGGTTCTTCAATTATACCATGATACGTTGCTGTTTCTTATAGCCTATGCTGATAATAAACAGGTGTACAAACTGGCGCAACAAAAACTGGAGGAACTGCAACTATACATTCAATCAAACGAAACTATCCAATACCGTTTGTACAATACCGGCATCACCGGTACAAAGCTCTGTGCGGCTTTTGGTTTTGAAATCACCAAATGGCTGCGAAAGCGATACCCCACAAACATCCGTATTGATTCCTTTGAAGCACCCGAAGCACAACTGCAATCCATTGTTTGTGCTATGATGACCAAACTGGAATCAGAAATTTTACAGGACTCTTATTTTACGTGGCAGGAATGGATGGAACGGAGTTTGGCACCCGGCGAAACTATTCTGGATGGATTACTTTCTGTGTTTGATAACAACAACACCAGACCTGAAGTGAAAGATGAACTCTGGACGGCCTTGGGTGTGAATACTGAAATTCAAATCACCACACCTATCGGTTTACCTGCATCGTTGATACAACCTTATTTTCATAAAGAGTTGTTGCGCAAGCCAACAAAACTTTTACCTCCTACCAAAGCCATAAAAGTAAAACTGAATGATGCTGAAGCTGCCGCTGTTCTTGATTGCAGTCGCATGATTTTAGTACGGCACCTGCGGGAGATAGACCCCATCAGTTTTACAGATGCAAGATTTGTTTCTTATTATCAATTACCAAGAGGATTGAGTATTGCATTGATGGAAATGATTCCGGAGCGTCGTCATCCTATAGACAGCTATATGGGTTATACCGTTTTTAAGAATGGCTTGCCTGTAGCTTATGCCGGTTCCTGGTTGTTGTTTGACAGCGGAAGGATTGGTCTCAATATTTTTCCTGCTTACCGTGGCGGTGAATCACAATACATTTTTCAGCAGATACTGGAGGTACATGCACAGGTGTACAAACTGAAACGATTTACAGTAGATCCTTACCAGATTGGTGGTAAGAACAGTGATGGTATCAACTCAGGTGCGTTCTGGGTGTATTATCATGCCGGTTTTCGCCCGATGGAACAAGAACAATTGCAATTAGCAAACAGCGAAGCAGAAAAAATAAAAACCATCAAAGGGTATCGAAGCCCTGCAGCGGTATTAAAGCAATTAGCCAAAACCAAAATGGAATTGCTGCAGCAAAAAAAGAGTGTGCAGTTTGATGCCAATGATCTGAGTTTAGCATATGCTGCTATACTTCAAAAGCAGTTCAAAAACAACAGGATCAAATTTGAAAAAGACATAGCGAAACAACTGGCATCTATCTTGAAATTAACGATTGCTGATGTCCCGATGCTGGAGTTTACGGTACAGAACTGGGCACTGCTGTTGATGGGGCACAAAAAAGAACTGCAACAAAACCAGGCGCTTAAAAAATCATTAAAAGAATTGTTCCTGCTCAAAGCAAAGGGTAATGAAACAGCTTATCATTTTTTGTTGCAAAAGAATCAGGTACTGAGAGGATGGCTGGAGGAATTAGTGAAAGGGGTTGATTAATTTTTGAATCTTTTATAATCTAAGAGAAAGAGCAAATTTTTTTACTACTCAAAACATTTACCGGTGCATGCACTACGAAACCATTTTCATGTGAACCTGTTTTCATTACTGCTTGATGTATAAATATAAATCCTGTACAGCCTGTATTTGTGTACGGCTAGTGGCTGTACTTGTTATGAAAAAACGAGAGCCCTGTGTCCAGGTAATAGTTTCAGTGTAATCACCTGTTAAGGGATTGAATACAGACGGGTAGCCTCCCAGCAATAACACAATGTTTCCTGCCAGCATACTTTTATGATTATATAACCGAACCCCTGTTATACCACCGGTTGACCAGGAGTTAGAAGCAGGATTGTATAAATAAGATTCATTTGAAGAAGGATTGGTAGTGATTGAGCCGCTTAAGCCACCTGAAATCAACATCCTTGATCCTGTCCAAACTGCACTATGAACAAACCTCCCAACAGGAGCAGTGGCTATGGTTGTCCAGGTATTGGTGGTTGGATTATATCTTCCGCCGTTATTATAAAAAACAGTGCCGTTTAAATCGGTTCCGCCATATACAATCATTTCTGTACCGCTCCATACACCTGTATGATCACGTCTTGCTGAAGGCGCATTGGTATTGGTTATGACAGACCATGTATTGGTAGCAGGATTAAAAATGGCACCATCACCAAAAACACCTAAACCGGGACCGCTTCCTCCCCAAACGATCATCGTGTTAGAAGCAGTTTGTACAGAAGCCGCACTATAACGTGCAGAGGGAGCATTCACATTACTCAATGCGATCCAATTATTACCGGCAATATCCAGCATAGCCCCGTTATTAAAAGTAGTGGCTGAAAAATTATCCCGACCACCCCAAACCACAATTCTTCCATTGATATAATGCATGGTAAATTCGGTTCTTGCAGCAGGCTGATTGGTGGTGGGAATACCGGTCCAGGAATTGGTGGCAGGATTATAACGAAACCCGTTGTTAGTAGCATTGGTATGATAACCACCCCATACCACAAGCTCTGTACCCGTCCACACCATTTTAGAATTTGGTGATGCGGTATAAGCAGTCGGGTTGGTTGTTACCAGACGCCATATATCTGTTACAGGATTGTAAGCATAGAACACATTTCCTGAAAATACATAAGCCTCGGTATCAGCCCATGCAATGAGGTTATTGGGATCAAAAGGAGGCGGTGTGTATTTTGAAATATTTCCTTTGTAGTACGTAACAGCCCATGAGTTAGCAGCAGCGGTGTAGGATGAATTGATGTATTTGTAAAAACCGGGAATGCTGCCCAGCAATGCAAAACCTTTGCTGATCAATAATGCATCATTGTAATTTTCTGTTGCTACAATGGCTCCTGCAGGAATGGTGCCGTTAATATTACCCCATGTACCATTGCCCAATAAAGCATCCGTTGTATTGCCACTGTATGCCAGCGGAACAAGATCACCATTGCTGTTGTATTTTAAAATACCGTTAGTGCCGGATAATGCATCAATTCTTATGTTACCGGCCACATGCAGTTTTTGTTGCGGACTGGTGGTGCCGATCCCCACATTTTGTGCAAACGAAACAACCGTAATAAATGCAACGGCAATGGAGACAGATACTTTTTTCATAGCCAAGAATTAAGAACTTAAAAATCGGTGAATTATCCCGGCCTGTCAATTACACAAAGGGGTAATGAAAAAGGCATGAACCGGTTTGTTGATTGGTGATAAAACCTGTACTTGTTGATTGGTCAGGCGACCAACAACGGCGTAAAAATAAAAACCATCAAAGGCTATCGAAGCCCGGCAGCAGTATTAAAGCAGTTAGCTAAAACAAAAATGGAATTGCTGCTGCAAAATAAACCGGTTCGTTTTGATGCCAACGATCTGAGCCTTGCTTATGCGGCCCTGCTTAAACAGCACTACAAGAACAGCAGAAATAAATTTGAACAAGGAAAAACACAACAACTTGCTGGTATCCTGAAATTAAATACGCATACAGACTCCATGCTGTACTTTACAGTTCAAAACTGGTCATTGCTGCTCCTGCAGCATGAAGCGGTATTAAAGAAAAATGGAAAACTGAAACAAGAACTGAAAAAATTATTTTTGCTGAAAGCCAGCGGAAGTGAAGAGGCTTATCACTTTTTACTGCAAAAAAATAAGGTGCTCAAGGATTGGATGAAGGATCTGGTGAACGGTAATGAGCTATAAAAGGGCCTGGCTTCTGTTTCCACAACTATAACGTTCAAAACTCCATTAACATAAGGCAATCATTGCGTACTCCTTGTTCGGCGCAGCAAATTTATCGTTAAAACCGGGGCAGCTGAAAACTATAACTCCGAAACGATTTTTTTATGTTCAATTATTTTTGGTACTTTCATTTCAACACTGCTCTCACTACTAAAAAATTAATTTTACTATCATGGACAATCAACTTCAAAAAAAAGAACCGAAGAGAGTTCCAAAAGACACTGCCATACAGGAAACAGAAAATTGGCGCAGCATTCTAAAACCTGTTATGGGCGACAAAGTAATCCGGGGTTTTTTTATACCTATTGAGGATCTAACAGCAATTGCCAATATGCATCAGGCAAGTGGTATGCGTGGCTATATCTGTTTAACAGACAAAAACGATTTTTCATCCATCAGTTTTATTGTAGTGCCTGTTGACGAGAACAACAAAGATATTCTCTCAGAAAAAAATGGGGCATCAGAAGAAGAAATCAGTACGATTTATGATTTGACGAAACCATGCCCCCATTTTTGCGATCCGGACAGTCCCCTCTATTAAAATAAAGCCGGTTAGTCGATTCTGCTATGTTTTTATTTTATGGTAAAATTTATAATTGGCTTTGTGGCACCGTGTTCTGTTTGCCTGCCTCTTTTCATAGCATTTAGAAAATATAGCCATCTTGATGCAGCCATGAAAATAATTGCTTTGTATTTGCTTTTAAGTGGCCTGACAAGTATTCTTTCAATTATGCTGTCAATTAATGGCATAAACAACATGCTGGTATTTCACATATACACTGTAGCAGAGCTGGTATTGATTCTTTTATTTTTCAGGCTTACAGGTATGACTGGAGTTTCAAATAGAATATTTACGGTTATAAGCCTGCTTTTTTTTCTGTTAACTATTTTTAATATTCTTTTTCTTCAAGATCTATTTACATACAACAGCTATTCAAGAACGCTTGAAGCGATTATTGTTATGGTGTTTTCGCTACAGCTTTTTTACAGGTTACTTGGGAGTGAAGATGTTTTACGGTTTAGACACAATGGAATTACCTGGATCAATTCGGGGATCTTACTCTATTTTTCAGGTTCGTTTATTTTGTTTTATTTCTCCGAGTTTCTATACAAAGAATTTCTATTTTATAAAATCGCATGGGTTATTCATGCCATCCTTGTGATTGTTATGTATCTCTTGTTTGCAGCAGGATTTCTGTTTTACAAAAAAACTGCCGCTATTCATTCAACCGGTTAACTTCAACACCAAGGCATCCTTTTAAGTATTTGTTATGGAAAGCGAACTCATGAATATTTATATTCTCATTGTTTCCGGCATGCTTATCTTCCTTTTTATGGGAGGAACGATTATTCGTTTCTACATACGCTATCAAAAACGCCTTGCGGTACAGCAACAAAAAATTATGGCTGCAGAACTCAAGCATCAGAAAGAGCTTCTGGAAGCGGCTGTGCAATCACAGGAAACTGAGCGAATGCGTATAGGAAAAGATCTACATGATGATGTTGGTAATATACTTCTCAATCTCAGGAATGCCTTTTACCACAAGAGAGGAGCAGCATCGGAAAAAACCAGTGACGGGGAAATCAGAATCCTTTCTTTTATTGACCAGGCAATTGATCAGGTTCGAAATATTTCTCACCGGCTTTCGCCCTCCACCCTTGAATATTTTGGTTTTATTGATGCACTGGAAGAACTCTTTTTTGTTACACATACTGCATCAGGCATCAACTTTAAATTCAGCAATCCGGAGCGCAAGGTTTTAGAAGCATTACCTTACATCACATCACTTCACCTCTACCGTGTGTTTGAAGAACTTTTAAGCAATACGTTAAAGCATGCCGATGCTACAGAAATCAGGATAGAATTTGCATTCATTAACAACACAGTTTGCATCAGCTATAACGACAATGGAAAAGGATATGATCTCAGTAATCACAAACACGGAATAGGCTTACATAATATTGACAGCAGAATTTCTTTAACAGGCGGCAGTTATGAAGTAACATCCGTTCCGGGCAATGGAACAACCTTTGTTTTTAACATTCCCCTGCCACCTATTCATTTAAAAAATACCGGAAATGAATAAAATTAAACTAGCACTTATTGATGACCAGCAATTATTCCGCCAGGGCCTTGCCTCATTAATTGCCGACACGAACGACCTGGAACTGCTGTATGAAGCAGAAACAGCCAGCCAGTTACTTACATACTTAAAGCAAAATACACAGTTGCCCGACATCCTGTTACTGGACATGAAACTGCCCGACATGAACGGAAATGATTTGAATAAAACAATACAAAAAGAATATCCTTCCATTAAAGTGCTTGTACTCTCAATGTATGACCAGGAACGTCTTGTATACCGGATGATTGAAGCCGGCGCCTCGGGTTACCTAGCAAAAAATTGCAACAAAGAGGAGCTATTAACAGCCATTTTCACTGTACACAGGAGTGGATTTTATTTTAACATGCATACAATGCAGGCCATGCGAAATGCTGCGAAATTTAAAAACCAGCCGATACATAACGTTAATAATATTCCTGTTGAATTAACAAAAAGAGAAGAAGAAATACTCAAGCTCATTTGCCGTGAATATACAAATGCTGAGATAGCAAAAGAACTGTATGTAAGCCTTAGAACGGTAGATGGTCACAGAAATAATCTTTTACAAAAAACAGGCTGTAAGAACACCGCCGGATTAGTAATCTTTGCAGTGAGGTTTGGAATTTATGAGGTGACCATTTAACTAACTGCAATACTTTATTTATCTCTTTGTACTTTTGTATCTCAAGGTTTAATTGAATATCAGAAATTAAAACTACAGGCACTTTAATCATTTCTGCTTTCCCACTACGACATCAGCCAAGGCAACAACATTTTTCACTTCTTCAAAACAGGTGTTTCTACCTGATTTT
The DNA here is from genome assembly GCF_045780045.1 of Lacibacter sp. MH-610. Taxonomy (NCBI): domain Bacteria; kingdom Pseudomonadati; phylum Bacteroidota; class Chitinophagia; order Chitinophagales; family Chitinophagaceae; genus Lacibacter; species Lacibacter sp. MH-610. Next base: position 1,028,496 of record NZ_CP116002.1, on the reverse strand, counting down.
AGATTCAGGTTTTTTTGCCTGCTAAATACATATTGGGTCAATCTACATTTACTGAGTTCAATTAATTGACAGCTTTAAATTTCTTTCACAAATTTTAAAACATTTCACAATGGCAACAACAACTTCACCTTTACAGGCTGCACAAAGGATTTCAGCTGCAGACAGTAAAAACTCATTTCAAAGAGCGCATGATTTTTTTCGTTCCACTCCATTGGCTTTTTTAGCTGCTGATGCTGCACCCCCGGATCCCAGTGCAGATACAAGCAACGAAGGAACAGTTCAATTTCAACTGATTGGCATGCAACCTACTGATCCCAAATACAGTGATATTATGAACCAAAATGCAAATAATTTACTTAACATGGGTGGGTTGGTGTATGACTATATGCATCGTACTTATCCTACCGTAAACTCCCAAAAACTTGATATTAATACATGGAGTAATGTAATCTCAAATCTTCCCTGTCTTTCTATAGGTTCTGCTGTAAACAAATCCTATAACAACAGCGTATTGGGGGTAAAGCTTTCAGGAGAATTTCTCAGTCTAATTGCAAAAGCCATTATTACAGACGGCGCTTCTTTATTAGCTGATTTTTCTTCTTACCTCAACTCAATAGGTGGTGTAATTTTCGGCAAAGATGTTAAATCAGAAAGTTATAAAGCACTTACCTGCACATACATGAATTATCTCGTATCAAATGGTGCAGGAGGATATTTTGATTATGGAGCAATCGTTTTAAGGCAAATTACCTTCAACGAGAACTTTCAGCAGTATAAAAGCATTTGCGGCTCAGTTGAGTCAATTGATATTAATATGACCTATACAGAAATAGTGAACGTTGTACAAACAGCAAATATTCGTAAAGACGGGCCTGACTATGAAAATTTCCAAAGTCTAATTAATACAAACTCAACAAACCAGTTTAAAGCGGCCTCAAACTTTTTCAATGCATCAGCTACACCGCAGAGCCAGTTAACTCCGGCAAGCTAAGCAGCTAATACATACAATTAAACAAAATAGAGTCAACAAAATGAATCCTTTTACTTTTATACAAACAGGGTTATTTGCAGCAACCGGTTCCGGTTCAGCAAACAACCCCTCGTTGGCAGAATGTATTTGCGCAGCAGTTTGTAAACAGATTTTACAGAATACAAGCAAGTTAATGGACGGTGATGAATGGGCTACTGTAATAAGTCAGATTCCCTTTCAGATTACCACTGCTCAAAAAAGCACAAACAAAACGCTCAACACAGGCATTACACCTGCTGAAATTGCAGGGTTATGCATGCCGCAGCAATCCAAACTTACAGATGCTGTTGCAAGTGCCCTGGCGAAACTGCAGGGAAATTTATCTCAGTTAATTTGTTTCAGTGTTACAGAAATGCCCGGAAATGTTTTACAAATGGTATTCTCGAATATTTCTATCACTCCTACGTTTCATGGGCTTCCGTCTGTAAGTGTAAGCACATCCACTTCAAGCTTATCCTTTGCAGATGCAACACAACTAAACCAGTTAACCCAAATTTTTGGAACGTTTACACCACCGGTTTCTGAAGATTATTTTATTACTACACCTGTGTAAGTAAATCCTGTTTGTAAAAAGCATTATTGAACTTCATGGTATTTTGATTCTAAATAATACACATCAAAAAATTAATGTTATGCCTGATATCAAAAAAGGGACTGTTGTTCGTGGCTTAAAAAATGCAAACTTAAAACCATTTAGCAGTGAAGAAGTTGACCAGCATGGGCGTCTTACAGATGCCAGTGTAAATTGTATAGAAGGTGTGGATGACGTCAATCAAATTATGGCAGGTATGCAACCCGGGCTTCATGCATTTGGAATAAGAACTGCAAAAGTTGAAAAAATAATACAAAAGGGAGGGAGAGTAATGAAAGCTCCTGTACCAGGCAACCCTAATCACTGCCTGATATTTGGATTGTCTTTAACCGATGCCAATAATTTGTTCAGTTAATTTCTGCAAAAAGCACCTTCAAAAAAGCAGGTCTTCTTACAGGAGACTTGCTTTTACAATAAACCTCAAACCGATCCATCGCCCCGGTTCCCGTCTCCACCAACAGGAATCAAAATTCTTTTTATTTTAGACGAATGGTTGTTCCTGTTTTTGCTGATCGTCTGGCGGCATCGAGGATTTCCATCACAATCAGGTTATTTTCAAAAGAAGAAAGATCATAGGGCTGCATGGTGATCTCTTTTCTGATCACGGCTTTGAAATAACTGAACGGATCATCATAAGGCGATGCCTGCTCCGGCAATGTTAACACCGTTTCGGTAAAACCATCATATCCTTTTGCCATACGCAGGCGCAAATCATTTCGGTTATCGGCATAGATCACTCCTCTTCGTCCGTACAACTCCATATCTTTTCGACCGATGGGCCAGTTCCAGGATGGCTGAATGGTTACTTTGCCACTATCATAAGTAAGCAGGATGGTGGCTTCATCATCTACCAACGGATTGTTGTGCGGTTGCAATTGCTGTGTAACAGCGGTCACCCTGAGCGGACGTTTTCCTTTTAATAACCAGGTGGCAATATTGGCGCCATAACAACCAAAGTCGGTAATAGCACCGCCGCCATTCTGTACAGGATCGGTAAGCCAGTTGAGAAATTCTTGATTGATGCCAATTTCTTGTGGACCACGGTGACCATCTCTCACCACCAACTGTACAAACCTGCCGATGCTGTCGCTTTGCAGCCATTCGTTTGCTTTATGAACCGTGGGATACCAGGTGGTTTCATAATTCACCAGCAAATGAATCTTGTGCTTTGTTGCCAGTTGCTGCATTTCGGTTGCTTCTTTCAGGGAAATGGACAAAGGTTTTTCCACCATCACATGAATGCCCAATGGTGCAAATGCTTTCACCACGTTCAGATGTTCGGCAATGGTACCAAAAGCAGCAGCCGCTTCCGGTTGTTGTTCCTTCAGCAGTGCATTGATACTGCTATAAACTTTTTGCATAGGAAACCGGTATTGATCTGCATAGCGCTTTGCCAGTTCCGTATTGGTTTCAACGATCCCCACAATGGTGATATCCCCCCGCTGTTCACTGTTAAAGATCCAGTGTACATGTGTATGGGTTAACCCGATCACAGCAATACGTAAGGGAGATTTGTCCTGTGCAACAAGGCCGGACCCTGTGCCAAGAAGAAGGAAGAGCAGCAAAAAATGTTTCATGATGAAGTATAAAAGAGAAACTGAAATTACAGCATCCTACTGTATCAACATAAAAGAAGAAGGTGGTTGGGAAAGAGGGGGCTGTCATCCCGGCGTTAGGAGGGAACCGCCGGGAAATCAATTTTCGTGTACTTGTTGATTGGTCAGGCGACCAACAACGGCGTAGTGTACATGTGTATGGGTTAACCCGATCACAGCAATTCGTAAGGGAGATTTGTCCTGTGCAACAAGGCCGGCCCAAGTACTAAGAAGAAGAAGGAGCAGCAAAAAATATTTCATGATTCAATGTAAAAGAGGAGCTGAAATTACAGTATCCTGATGTATCAACATAAAAGAAGAAGGTGGTTGGGAAAGAGGGGGCTGTCATCCCGGCGTTAGGAGGGAACCGCCGGGAAATCAATTTTCGTGTACTTGTTGATTGGTCAGGCGACCAACAACGGCGTAGGATAGAAGGGTAATTTTTTTTGAAAATATAAACCCTGAGTATTACTTTTAAACAACTGCAGTCAATGCCACCACGGCCAGGACACCAAAGACTAATTGTGAAAATGCCAACTCCTGAACAACTGTAGCCAGAACACATAAGCATTGCTATTACGATGTACGTCTTTGCAGATGTACTTGTATAAGTATTGCTATACAAATCAACTTTAAATAAACATATATGAAATTTGCCTTTTTTCTAATCCTTGTATCATTTGCCCAGCTTTCTTATGCACAGAAAACACTCGTCAATGGCTCCGGTGACACATTGGTGTTTAAAGTACTGGACTACGGACCTGCCAGGGTGAAAGCAGGTACCACGGAACAACTAAGCAATTCTCCTACCGGCACACATGGTTGGTTAGATGATTTTGAGATTGTAAGAACTACTGATTCCATACAGGCAGTACCAAAAGCTAACTTTGGAGTTGTTTATGTAATGGAGACAAAGGATACCTTTAACATCAATGTTACCATTGAGTGGATCTATCCCAAAGAAATAAAAAATGAAAAAGGAGAAACATTCAAAACTGTTAAATACAATACGAAGCGGCCTACCAATATCCCCTCTGCTTCCTCTTACAGTTTAGACGAACCTTATGAAATGGTAAAAGGTGACTGGCAGGTTAATATTTACATAGGAACAGCGCTTGTATGCAGCAAGGTTTTTCATTTGTATTGAGAGGTATTTATGAATAACAATATTGCTTCGTAGTACGCAACGTCCCTTACAGGAGACGTTGCTGTGAAAGAAAGGAGAGAATGAATTAAAGTTAGGCTACAAGCTATGTTGCTACTGCTACATTAGCACAAGAAACCAAAGCTCTTTGTTTAAGCCTCATTCTTGCGCCTGCAGCTTACGTACTTGAACCAATTGGAGAATAATTATATCTAAATCAGTTTTTCGATTTTTTTAAGAATGAAATTCTGATCTTTAGAATTTGTTATAATATTTAGCTTTTCGGTATCAATTTCAAGAAACTGTATATACTTATTAAGCTTTCGTTTTTTTTCAACTTCAGCATTAACAAATGAAGAAAGGTTTAGCAAAAAATTGGAATTAATTAAAATTTCCTCCTCCCTACCTCGTAGCTTTATCCTTCGTAATAATTCTTCGGCAGAACATTTCATAGAGATTATTAAACTAGGCTCTCCTAATTCCTCTATAATATAATCATAAATTGATTTGAATATTTTTAAAGGTTTTCGTTTTAGTCCCATCACAGCATAGCCTAAATCTTGAGTAAAAGAAAAGTCACAAACTGCGCTATTAGATTCTTCGAGCTTCCTTTTTAAATCATGGTAATGCTGAAGAATAAAAGTGACTTCGGTTTCGAAATTGTATTTATCTGGATTAGAATAAAAGGCTTTCCAAAATGGGTTAAGTTTAAATTCCTCAAAAACCACCTCATAGCCGTGCTCTAATAGAAGTTTTGCGAGCGATGATTTTCCAGAACCAATAGCACCACAAATTTCTATACGCATATAATTACTTTTTATTTAATAAGTCTATTATTGAATTTAACTTTACTACTGAAACTTTATACTTTTTATCAAATCTAGCAATTGTTGACCGCCGTTCAAAATAGTTCCAGGCGATAGCTATGCAAACTAATAGTATTAAGAATATAATTATGAACTTAACAATTGTAAAAGAAAAATGAGAAATATATGAAACAATATTTCGTGATAAGTTTTTAAAAAATAAACTCAGCCGACTACACATATTTATTTTTTATTTTTTGAAATTTTGGACATCACTGTATCAAGTTTTTTATTTATAGAATCAATCTGAATTTCCATTTTTTGAAAATCCTTTACATTTTCATTATTCATTATGGTAGTATTGTAAAGAAATGTTCCTAAGCCTATTAAAAGTGTTGCAAGACTTAATATACCCAACCAGTTGAAGCGGTCAATAGTAGCTTCAGATTTTTTTTGCAAATATTCAGCTTCTATCACTAATTTGGAAACAGAACTAACAATTGGAGTATTTTTTGCAGCTTTTGCTAAATATTGAGAAGGTGTTAAGTTTGAGCTTGCTTTCTTAAATGGAAAAAAATTACCAGAATGATCATCCCCCATTTTACTTGCAAAATCACTTGACATGCTAAGTTTTGTAAATTCCATCCAAATGATAGGCTCATTAAATTTAATTATATAATCATTATTAGTGAGATTATGTAATGGAATTAATAATTCTCCATTAAATCCTGGGTCAACCAATGGTCCAGTTCCAAGAATTATACCTCTATGAACATACTCTATTTGTAGATTAAACCTTGCTGCAATGTAATGAGGCAAATTAATGGAAGATGAAAGTGAAACGAATGCAATAGTGTTTCGCTTTAATTCAAAAGTATCTTCTGGACCTGCTAAATTAATTTCTTTTTTTTTACCATTTTCGTCAAAATAAATAATAGCACCTTTTACATTTAATGCTATTGAAGCAGGTTTCATATTCGTACTATCAGGAGTAAAAGGAAACACCATTTTTACTTTCTCAATGTACTTTATAATGTCGTCACAATTTAATAAAGCACTTTGAATTGTTGGGTATGGATCTTCGTTTCTATATTTTTGATATTGCTTTAATGCCTCCCCTAATTTTGAATTTATCTTACTTTGCTCTGCCATTTATTTTATTTTAAAACTTTTGCAATTGTATTATTCGCATATAAATTTCTTTCTACAATTGAATCTCTATCTAATCCAAGGTATCCTATTCTTGAATTAATTAAATTTTCAATTTCCTTTACCTTTGAAATTATTAATTGAGACTTTAATAATTCATTACCTGAGAGATCAAAATAATCGCAATGGTTTAATACAATTTTTGTGGGGTTATTAACTTCTATAGCACGCTTTACTACTTCTGCATCAAATTCAGCAACTCTTCTCACTTTATTTGTTACGGAAGTAAATTCAATTAAAGGGAATTTACTTTTTGAATCATTGGTTACTTTCTCCCAATTAATTTCTTTCGGCAAAGGGCCTGAATTACCTCCAACTCTTATAGGATATGTTCTAATTACCATAATAACATCATCTACGTCTAACGGACTGATACCTGCTTCAGAAACAAAAGCAGCCGCAGAAGTATCTCTGCTAGTAGTGTAAGGATATAAATCAGAGTGCAATAATGACAATCCAAAACCTTGAGTCCCTTCAATAATAATTCTTTCATTATCTAAAAGAAAATGCCTAACCATGGATTTTGTATTACAGATGTATTTTGAAAGCGCTTCTACATCTTTTGCAAACCTTAAGCTTGACATTCTATTAACTCTATTTGATAAAGCAGATCCAATGCCACTTCCTGTAGAGCCAATACTTTCTTTAAGGCCGTTTTTACTTTCATTTAAAATATCTTCCTCAGTAATTATCACGGCAAAAGGGTCAATATACAAAAACTCGTCTTTAATTCCCGTTTGAAGCACTTCTTTTAAAAGTATATCAACATTTATATAACTTCCTGAAGAGATAATGCAGTAAACATTATCTAGGATAGAGGCCGTGGGAAGCTGTTTTAAAACTAAAGCTTCGCCATTAGGTTTTATAACAGTATGACCAGAATTAGGGCCACCAACACGAATGACAGCTTTTGCTTTTAATTCTTTCGCAAAATAGTGCGCAACTTTTCCTTTTCCTTCTGAGCCAAACTGGCCTCCAAAAATTACTGATACCGGCATATACTTTATTTTAAATGTTTGTTTAACTCTGTATATAAGTTATTGAAATCTTTATCATTCACAATAATAAAATCAGCAAGGTCGGCCAACTTATTTACATCCCTTTCTACTGGATGAGTAATTGCTTCTTCAAAGGTAATATCATTACGTTTTTCTTTTTTATACCTTTTTGCACGAATTTCATCTGGACAGGCCAAATGAATGTGGATAAAGTTCGGGCCAAACTTTTCTTTCATAAACGAATGATCCTCAGGAAACCGTAGACCATCTATAACGATTCTGCTGGAATTTATTAAAAACTCATTCAATAATGTATTACAAAGCCATCTTTGTCCTTTCTCTTTATTCACATATTCCCCCATTTCTTGTAGGTTTTTTCTGTTTGGTTCTTCACCTTTATCCGTTACCAATTTTGAAATTACCATGCTAAATCGGCAATATTCAAAACCCTTTGCCTTTATATACTCACCTGCTGTAGTTTTACCTGAAGAAAGACCTCCACTTAAGCCTATTACTAATTTATCATCCCATTCTTTAAATTTTTCATCTATTTGAGGTATTATAAGATAATTTTCATCATCAGTTCCTAAGGCTTCAAACATTCCACACCAAAAAAAATAGCCCAACATTGATGACGTAATTGCGTCTAGCTCGTCGTGGCTTACTTCAGTAGTTTCATAATCACCATGAATGCCAAAAGAGCTTAAGCCTTTAATTAAATACTCTAAGCTTGCTCTCTTACGAGGAATACCCAAAATATCCTGTGCCGCACCAGGGTAACTTTCAATAACTGTATAACCTAATCTTCTGAACCTATCTGCTAAATTAATACCTCTTAAAGTAAGTTTTTGCATGCTTGGAATTAAAGCTGGATATACGCTTACCCCCCTACGCTTTAAAATTCTTTCACAAATACGCATTATACCAAATTCATCTCTTTTGGGATCATCATCAAATACGGAGGTTCTCCCTTTGGGCAATGATAATGGCGAATCAATAGAAATTATATGTGGGTTGGTATTTATAGTTGCAGCTACTAATTCATCATCAGACAATAATTGTTTTGTAACTGCCTGATTATATAATAAATGACACCAACCAGAAGGTTTTATTTCTGAACCCGTCAAGTCAATTCCTACTATACTTAAATCTTTGTGCTGTGGTAAATCATTTATTTTAACCGCAGTTCCAACCTTTCCTTTATACTCTTTTATATAAATTTTGTTTTTTTGATTTTCCTTAGTAGTAAATTGAATTTTAGATTTAGTACCAGAGAATTTATAAGGAGTTATCTTGTTGCCAATTATAGGTACATTTTTCAAAGCATTTTCTATACATATATCGAAAAGTAATTTCATACTTTCGACATCCTCTTTGTTGTATTTAATGAGTTGCTTTAGTGCTTTAGTATTTCCTTCTTTATACTTATGCCATAAAACAGGAGCTATTTCTCCTGAAATTTCATTATCTTCTAAATCTCTTGTATATCCAATTTCTGATTCTATTTTTTTTAAACCACCTGTATAACCAAAACGCTTACTAAAGAACCTTAAATCTATTTGACAAAGAGGAAATTCAATTTCAGGGAACTCATTCTTAATAAATGGAATATCAAAAATCGACCCATTATAAGTTACAATACATTTAGCCCTTTTGATTGCTCTTATAAATTCATTTTTAGACAATCCCTTATAATAAACATTAAATTGATTTTGGAATGACCAACCGATTTGAGTAATATGGTCATAATACTTGCTTAGCCCGGTTGTTTCAATATCCAAAAACATTACATCTTCAGGAAAAGTAAGTGCAATCCTGTAATATTCTTGTGAATTTAATGATTTAGCAAAAAAGTTAGCATCCTTATTATTTAATGCTATAATAGAAGTATCTAATATTGAAACAAATGGTTCATCAGGGAACAAAGTATTTTTAAAAGAATGTTTATTTATATAATCGTCCCACGTAAATACCCCTGATTGCCACAAACTAACCTCTTTTAGAGAACCAAAACCTTCAATATGTTGAAATGTATTTTTTAACATTTGGTGTTGCCTTACTATAGTTAATGAAGATACAAAGTAGACTCTTTTTAAAAAAAATTACTACCGCCCCGGTTCGTGTCTCCACGAATAGGAATAAAAACTTTTGGTTTGTGAAGACACGAACCAAGGCATCATCACTTCTGCCAAAGGGCTGCCCCGCCTGCTGCGGGATCTTAGACCGGATTGAAGTGAAAAGCGAAGTGCAACGTAGCTTGAAACGAAAAGCCGGATAACCGCTGCCACAAGCACATCAGCCCACAGCCCCCGCCTCCATTGCATTACGGCGGGCGAAGCCCAACAAAAAAGCGATACTCGTTGTAAAGTATCGCTTCCTTTATGAAATCCCGTCAGACGAGGGCGTCGGACGGGGCGTGTTACTTCATTACTTCTTCCCGATCGCTTTCAACATCTCTTCCACCGCTTTTTCTATTTGTGTATCCTTACCATTAATGAACGCATCATAAGGCAGGGCCACATCAAAATCTGCATTGATCTGCAGGTTTTCTGTGGGGCGGCCTTCTTTGCCAATGGTGGCAATCATGGGAATACCAAATACCAGTGTGGGATCAATCTGTGTTTCCCACCACACGGCTGTACCGGTACCGGGCACGGGCTTGCCAATGAGCGGACCAATGCCGAGATTTTTATACGCATAAGGGAAAATAAAGGCATCGCTGTAATTGCTCTCACTCATCACTACGCAACTGGGGCGCACCCATTTGTTGAGCGGCTCCTGTCCTTTACTGCTGAAACCATAAGGCGCAAAGGTTAAATACTGTTTACCGCCGAGGAAGGTAACAAGGTCATCATGCAGCCAGCCACCGCCATTAAAACGTGTATCTACAATGAGGGCTTCTTTATCAGCATTCTTACCAAGCACCTCTTCATACACGGTACGGTAGCTGCCATCGTTCATGCCCTGTACATGTACATAACCTACACGGCCGTTGCTGAGCTTGTCTACCATCTTACGCATCATGGTTACCCAGCGGTTGTAGAGCAAACCCTGCTCCTGCTGACCAGCAATAGGTTTTACCGTTTCTTCAAAGCGTTCGTTCCTGGCAGGATCAAATACGGAGAGTAATACATTCTTACCGGCTTTGCGGTTGAGCAGTGTAGCCCAGTCGGCACCGTTAGTAATGGCTTCTCCATCTATTTTTTCAATCACCACTCCGGGTTTTACTTTGCTGGTGGCTACATCCAGCGGACCGCCGGTAATGACTTCTGTTACTTTCAATCCATCACCACCTGCAAACTCATCATAGAACAAACCGAGGGAGGCTGTTTGATCACCATTGGGGTTTTGCGGTGAGTAACGTCCGCCTGTGTGTGAAGCGTTGAGTTCACCAAGGATTTCACTCAGCAGTTCCTGGAAATCATAATTGTTGTTGATATGCGGCAGGAAGCGTGCATAGTTATCACGGTACATTTCCCAATCCAGCCCATGCAGTTTGGGATCATAAAATTTCTTTTTCACCTGGCGCCATGCATGTTCAAAAATATAAGCACGCTCACCGGCGGTGTTGAGCACCATTTCGCTGCGGATGGAAACGGGTGTTGTTCTGGCGGTTTCGGTTTCAATTTTTAAAATACCCTGATCGCTGATCACAAAGAGAGCTTTGCCATCAGGCGTCATTACGAAGTTGGCCCCATTGCCGAGGCGGGTGAGCACACGGCTTTCACGGGTGCGGGTGTTGAGCTCCCACAACTCTGTGTTGCGTTCGTTGGTAGCGCTGTACCAGAGTTTTTCTCCATTGAGGGAAAGGGCATAACTACCGATGTTGCCGGAGGTAACGGTGAGGCGCAGCTTGCGTTCATCAATGTTTGTAAGATTCGGCTGCCAGTTCTTTTTGGCAATGGAATCTTTGGCTTTTTGGGCAGAGTCTTTTTTCACTTTGTCTTCCCGTTCTTTGAGCAGGGCAAAATCTTCTTTGCTCAAACGGAAACGGTCGTAGGCTTCCTGTTCAAAGAACATAATGAACAGATCCGCTTCACGGGCGCCCTGGAAGGCCAATGGTTTTTTACCGAATTTATCGCTGGCCCAGATGAGGGCTTTGCCTTCGAGTGCAAAACTTTGCCCGCCATCATTAAAACCGCTTTGAGTGAGATCGGTTCCGTTTTTGTCAGAACCATCGGCTTTGTACAACATCACTTCGCTACGGTTGTAAGCGCCTTTGTTACTGCGTACGGCCAGCCATTTACTGTCGGGGCTCCATTCAAAACTCTGGTCGCCATCACGATAGGAAAAGTTGATACCTGCAGGAATGATGGTGCGGCTTTGCTTGGTAGCAAGATTGTACACTTTTAAAATGTTGCGTTCTTCGAGGTAAGCAATCTCTTTACCATCGGGCGACACATCCGGCTGGAACTCTTCTTTATCTGAAGCCAGCACCGGTTCTTCTTTCAACAAAGTAGAAGCATAGAAATAAGGTTCTTCTTTGCGTACAATGCTGGTTTTGTAAATATCCCAGCTGCCGTTGCGTTCTGTTGAATAGTACAATGTTTTACCATCAGCACCAAACTCCACCATACGTTCCTGTTGCGGTGTGTTGGTGATGCGTTTGGTAATACCGCCTTCCACACTGGTTACAAATACTTCACCACGGAATACAATCGCTACTTCTTTTCCATTGGGAGAAACAGCAATTTCACCACCGGTGGCCATCACCGGTACAATACGTTCTTCATTGGCCTTGGCATCCGCCACAATGCTGATGTTTACTCTTTTGGGTTCGCCATCGTTTTTGATGGTATAGATTTCACCGTTCCATGTAAAGCAAAGTGTATTGTCATTAGCACGGGTGAGATGACGCACGGGATGATTTTTGAAATTGGTTAATTGACGTTCTGCAATTTTCAAACGGATGGGCGCTTTGTAAATATTCTGTGCACCGTTTTTTTCAGAGAGATAGTACACATACTGATCATCACTGCTGAACACGGGCTCACGGTCTTCGCCTTCATACTTGCTGAACTGGGAATAGGTTTTTGCTTTGGTATCATACAACCATACATCACGAGTTACAGAAGAAGTGTGATGTTTGCGCCAGGGATCTTCCGTTCCTTTCCTGTCTTGATAAACGAGCATGCTTCCATCACTGTTGTATTGTGCATGTTCCATACCGGTAGCAGAGAGTAGCACACTTCGGCCGCCTTTTACCGGAACTGTATACAGATGCAAAAACAAATTACGGTTGGGGAAACGCACATTGGTGTTTACACTATGACGTGCCGTGCCGAAGATGATGCTTTGATCATCAGGCGAAAAATCAAACGGATAATCATTGGCTGAGTTGGTAGTAAGACGAACAGGAGTGCCACCTTCTGCCGGCATCACAAATACATCAAAGTTGCCGTAGCGGTCGCTGGCAAATGCGATGCTCTTTCCATCATGGCTCCACACGGGTTGATAGTCGTGTGCTTCATGCATGGTGAGCGGTAAAGCCGTACCACCATCGGTACTCACTTTGTACAGATCACCTTTGTACGAAAACACGATGGTTTTACCATCAGGTGAAATGGATGGATAACGCATCCACAGCGGAGCGTTTTGGGCAAATACAGTTGCTGTTGCAAGCAGTACGAAAAAAAGTAAAGAAACCTTTTTCATTTTTTTACGTTATTTGGTTTAAAGAAAGTTGAATGGTTGGCCGTTATATGCTTTGATCAAGTGCATTAACGGCTGACTAAGTTAAGGAGGAAGCTGTATGAATGATAACCGACTATATGAAAATGCTACCGTTGGGAACAGGAACAGATAGATCGTAATGGCGCCATTCGCCTCCGACTGTTTAATTATATTTGTAAGCAGTGAAAATCTCAAGTGCTAAATACAAAAATCTTTTACGTGAAATCGGGGCATTGGTTCAGCAAGGTCGAAACAATGTAGTACGGCATATTAATACAGAATTGCTGTTTACTTATTGGCATGTAGGCAGGTTACTTGTACAACAGGAGATAAAAGATGAGAACAATGAACAATCCACAAGGGAAATGATGATTATTCTCTCAAAAGAACTTACAAGAGAAATAGGCAGAGGATTTTCGAGAAGCAATCTTGTTTACATGCGGCTGTTTTACTTAAATTATAAGTTTGTCCAGACAGCGTCTGGACATGTACAGCCAATGACTGGCCAGACAGCGTCTGACCAAAAAAACAGAAAGCAAAAAACCGGTCAGACAGTGTCTGACCAAAAACTTCAAACCATTTTCACAGAGCTAAGCTGGTCACATTATAATGAGCTTTTAAAAATTTCTGATTCGCTTGAAAGAAGTTTTTATCAACAACAAGCTATTCTGGAAAATTGGTCAGTGAGAGAACTGCAAAGGCAAATCAATTCTGCTTTGTTTGAACGGATTGCACTCAGTAAAAAACCGAAGAGCGTAATGCAACTTGCGTTGAAAGGTAATGTGATCAAAAAAGAAACGGATTTAATCCGTGACCCGTATATACTTGAATTTTTAAATATCCCGGAACATTACAGCTATTCAGAAAAACAATTAGAACAAAAAATTATTGACAACTTACAGAAATTTATTCTTGAGCTGGGTAAGGGTTTTACGTTTGTAGCAAGACAATTCAGGATAACGCTGAACAACAAACATTACCGGGTTGACCTTGTATTCTATCACCGTATTTTAAAATGTTTTGTATTGATTGATTTAAAAATAAAATCAGTAGAACATAATGATATCGGGCAGATGAACATGTATCTCAACTATTTTGAAACAGAGCAAAATACAGCAGATGATAATCAACCCATAGGTATTATACTCTCACGCCATAAAAATGATATTACTGTAGAATATGCTATCCGGGGTATTACTAACAAGATTTTTGTTTCCAAGTACCAGCTTTACCTGCCCGATAAAAAACAATTGCAACGAAAAATAAAATCCATTATTGAAAACCAATAACAAGATTCAAAATGCAGCACCAAACAATCGTTTCTGTACTCAACCGTTATGCACACGACTTTCATCCCGTTGTAGATTTTGATCCTGCAAAAGATAAGTTGCTGGCCATGGATTTTACAGCAGCCAATGAACTTCTTACCACAGAAATCATTGATGATACCCGCAAGTTTACCACCTATGTAAATGGTTTACTCAAAGAAGCCGGTGCCAGGTATGGTATTGGTGGCTATGCTGAGAACAGAACGGTGTACAGCCGCAGTGCGTTGTTTGGCGATACAGTGTCTGCATCGTTTGGTGAAGGAGTGAGCAGCGCCATGGAACCAAGGCGTTTGCATTTGGGCGTTGACATCTGGGGACCTGCAGGCACGCCCGTGTATGCATTCATGGGTGGCATGGTGCACAGTGTGGCGTTTAATAACAACTTTGGTGATTATGGTGCAACGATGATTCTGAGTCACCAGTTAGATACACACTCGTTTTATACTTTGTACGGTCACATCAGCTTAAAAGATATTCATAAACTGGAAAGCGGTAAGTATGTAAACCGTGGCGAAGTGATTGCACACTTCGGCCATGAAAAAGAAAACGGGCATTGGCCACCGCACCTGCATTTTCAGATCATTATTGACCTGGAGTTGAAAGAAGGTGATTATCCCGGTGTATGCAGGATGAGTGATAAAGATTATTATCTGAACAATTGCCCTGATCCGGATTTAATATTACGGATGAATCAATATGTATGATGCTTAGGTTACAATCATATAATTAAACATCGGTGTTTTTTCTGCCTGCATTACGGCTACCCAGAAAGGAACAATCGCTTCCGTCATGCGTGCATACTTGATATCGCCTAAGTCCAGAATCAATTCAGGTTTCCAGTTAAAATTTGCTGACAAAAATTCTTTCACTGCATTTTTTGCATCTGTATTGTTACCGCAGATGAATAAATTGTGATTGCCGTTGTTTACCCGGTGAGCATCCACCATTAAATTAGCAGTAACGGTATTCAATGCTTTTACTACAAGTGCGTTTGGCAGTTGCTTTTGTACTTCTTCACCCATGCTCCACGTGTTGCAATATTGCGGTAATAAAGAAGGTGGCATTCCATTTGAAAAATCAAGCGGATTGGTTAAGTCGATTACTACTTTGTTTTCAAAGTTGGCCGGGTTTGCACTTTGCAGGGCTTCTACAGTACCGTTTCCATTTAAACAAATGAAAATCAATTCACCAAAAGCTGCTGCATCAGCAAATGTGCCATTGGCTGCATTAGTACCATTTTCATTTTTCCAGGCGATCGCTTTTTCATTGGTAGCTGTACGACTGCCCAGCATAACGTTGTGACCTTTCTTGATGAGTGCGGCGCCGATTGTTTGTCCGACCATACCCGTGCCGAGGATTGCGATATTCATGTTGTTTATTTTTAGAGTGAAAGAACGGCAGGTGATACCTGCCGTTCTTTAAAATTAAGATGCGTTAAACACTGCTGCAAATTCTTTTGCAAAATCTTCCAGCTTGATGTTCCCAAGCTTTGCAGGACGGTTGTTCCAGTAATCAGCTTCCATTTCACCACTGCGTAAAGCAATGCCCATCTCCGTATATCCTTGTGCAAATACTTCGGCCAGGCCTGCCTGTAATAAACCTCCTTTCATTTGCTCGTCACTGAAAGGAATCCATTGGAGGCTTTCTTTACCAATAGCATTGCCCAATACATTTGCAATCTCAATAGTACTGCGTTCGTCACTGGCAATATAACGAACACTGCTGCCGGTGAATGATAAACTTAACAATTCTTCTGCTGCTGCATCTGCTATTTCGCTCGTGTGTGTTAATACTAATTTGGTATCAGGACTTCCCATATTGGCGCCCATAATACCCATTCCTTTGATCAAAGGAATTTGTCCAAAGAGATTGTAATAGAAATAAGAAGGACGTAAGAATTTGTTATCCGTTCCTGCGTTTTCCAATTGCTGCTCCAGGTAAGCAAGGCCATCCACAGGTCCAGCGCCTTTGCGCATATGTGCACCCACACTGCTGAGCACCACTACTTTTTTAATTTGATTGGGTTTAACAGCCTGCACAAAATAATCAGCCACTTTCTTTTGATATCCCAGCCAATCAGTAACGCCAAAGTTGGGCGGAATCATCAGGTACACTGCATCAGCACCTGCAAAGGCTGTGGTAAGAAAGGAAGGATCTTCTACAGAACCCACAGCCGCTTTTGCTCCTTTTTCTACAAGTGATTGCAGCTTGGCTGCATCACGTCCTATTACTGTTACTTCATGACCTGCTGCGAGGAGTTTTTCAGCAAGTGGTTTGGTGATATGACCGGCACCACCGGTTACTACATACTTCATGTGTTGAACGTTTGATGTGATTAATAAATATTTGTATATACAAATTTGATAGCAAAAAAATTATACGTCCAGTTTGTCGGTTAACTTATTCATCCGCTGAACCATTTGCATACTCTCCTCTTTACCTAGAATGGATGAATAGGTTTGATAAAATTCTTCAAGGCACTGATTGAGCTTGGGCAACAAATCTTTGGCTTTAGGTGTGGGATATACATTAGTAATTTTTCCTTCGGCAGTACGCACCACTAATTTTTTTTCTTCCAGCTTTTCAATCAACCTTGTAATTGTACTGGGCGTGAGCAACAACTCTTCTACCAGTGCACTGGGTTGAATACCCGGTTCCTCCAAAACCATCATGAGCAAATAAGCATGACTGGGCGATAAATCCACTTTCTTCCAGGATTGCTGGGCCAGCTTTTCTACTTTGCGGGCCATGGCCTGGGAAGAAAAGTACATGCATTTACAATATCGGCTGCTTGCTGCTTTCACAAAACAAAGGTAAAGGAGTTTTATTTGTATATACAAATTAAATCAACTTTTTTTTTCTTTTTTAGCTTCTTACCTTGCCGGTAGAAACATATGGCCAATCCCAA
Organism: Lacibacter sp. MH-610; assembly: GCF_045780045.1. Lineage (NCBI taxonomy): Bacteria > Pseudomonadati > Bacteroidota > Chitinophagia > Chitinophagales > Chitinophagaceae > Lacibacter > Lacibacter sp. MH-610. The sequence goes on along the minus strand of NZ_CP116002.1, from coordinate 1,011,213 downwards.
TCTCAATAGCAACAAAGAATCACTGAGCGCTGCTGATAAAGAATTTGAAAACAATATCCGTCCGGCGAGTATTGAAGACTTCAGCGGTCAGCAGCAAATCATTGACAACCTTAAGATTTTTATACAGGCTGCCAAGATGCGTGGCGAAGCATTGGACCATGTATTGTTTCATGGCCCGCCCGGTTTAGGAAAAACAACACTGAGCAGAATTGTGGCCAATGAACTGGGTGTGAATATTAAAGAAACCAGCGGACCTGTGATTGAAAAGCCCGGCGACCTTGCCGGATTGCTCACGAGTTTAGAAGCCAATGACGTTTTGTTTATTGATGAAATCCATCGCTTAAGTACAGTAGTAGAAGAATACTTATATGCGGCGATGGAAGATTACCGCATTGATATCATGATTGACAGCGGCCCCAATGCAAGAAGCATTCAAATCAATCTCAATCCGTTTACATTGATTGGCGCTACAACCCGAAGTGGTTTGTTAACTGCTCCATTGCTTTCACGTTTCGCTATTAAATCAAGATTGGAATATTACAATGCGGAGACTTTGCAAAAGATTGTATTACGTGCTTCTAAAATTCTGGATGTAAAAATTTCGGCTGATGCGGCCAAAGAAATTGCAGGTCGCAGCCGAGCCACACCACGTATTGCCAATGGTTTGCTCAGAAGGGTTCGTGATTTTGCACAAGTGCTGAACGAGGGAACAATTGATATCGGCATAACACAACATGCACTAAAAGCTTTGAATGTAGATGAGCATGGATTGGATGAAATGGATAATAAAATCCTGAGTACCATCATTGATAAATTCAAAGGCGGACCCGTTGGCATTACCACCATCGCTACTGCAGTGGGAGAAGAAGCCGGCACGCTGGAAGAAGTGTATGAACCTTTTTTAATACAGGAAGGGTTTTTACAACGCACACCAAGAGGCAGAGAAGTAACGGGTAAAGCCTATGAGCATTTGGGAAAAACGCCGCATGGAGGAAACAGCCCGACTTTATTCAGTTAATTAAAAGTACCACCGTGTTAATGATGTATAATCACTTTCTGAATGAAATTCTGATTCCGTTCATTTGTAAAGGGAATTACTAATGTATAAACACCCGAAGACAAATCATCAACACTGCAAACTGTAGTTACATCTGTCAGCCTGAAACGTTTCATCAATTTTCCTGCTGCATCAAAAAGAAGCGCTTCATTATTTAGTAATACTTCAGCAGTTTGAATTGTAAAAAACTTACTGGCAGGATTTGGATACAATTTTATATTATGATACACAGATCGGCTGCCATCAACAAACCGTATCGGGGAAAATTGTATACTACCGTTGGCATTGACAGCTTTGATACGGTACCAACTTCTCTGCGGGAAGTTATTGAAGTCTGTAAAATCATAAGTAGCAATGCCTGTAACCTGTTTTGAATTAATGGCATAAATCTTTTTAAACGAAATTTCTCCATCTACTTTCCGTTCCAATTCATAAGCTGCAACAGTAAGATCAAGATTTGACTGCCATTGCAAGGCAACTTCCATTTCATTTTTACGGTTTGCAGCTAAAAGCAATTCTTCTTCAGCTAATGGATAAGAGTACAACCCCAATCCAAATTGCCCAAGTGTTGAAATATTATATCTTCTTGCAAAGCCGGATGCTACAGTTCTGCCTGGTGTATTATTGGCATCAATACTTGAACCCGGAGGCACCTGCCATTGTACTGCATCCGCAGATGCAAGTGGCCGACGTATAATTGAAAACCGGTTATTTGAAAGATCTGTAAATCCATTAAAGTAAAGCAACAAATCAAAATTTCCTGCGGTAGGTTGTACATCCGCATCCAAATACCATACACCACCATTACTTACTGTAACTGCATATTGAGTAAAATCTGCCACACTCAGGTTTACATCTGTTCCGGGTTTAGGACCAAAGCTTGCATTGATATAGGTAAGATTGTTCAAAGGATTTGCAGTAAGATCAGTCAACAATGCACGGTTGCACTTTACCGCATCACCCACCGGGAACCAATAATTGTTTACTGCAGATGTATTTACATTTCTTCGCAAAGTGCCATTTACCCAACTGTTTGCAAAGTTGGTATTGGATACATCGGCCTGTACTGCAAGCTCGGGTGTTGTGAGCACAACCATTCGGTAAGCAGCGGTTGTATTTACCCTACCATTGGTGAGATATAAATTATCTGTGTTGATGTTAGAACTAAGTGTAACATGACCGCTTGCATTGATGTTGATGCGACCGAAACGGTTGGGCGATGTTGCCGTATGACCACCCGTACCATTGAAGATGACTGTACCGCTTCCATGAAAATAAGGTGTAACAGTAGCATCTGTCCAGTTAGAAGCGCCGGATGCACCTACTTGTTTCACTGTAATTGTTCCATTGTTTGTAAGTAAACTTCCGTTGAACAATTGTACACCACCATGAACGGTTGCCTGTGCATTTGACTGCACCACTGCACGTGCATTGTTTTGAACAAAAAATAAATCCTGTGCTGCTGATACAAGGCTTTGAAATATCAGTAACAAAAAAATCAACTGTGCTTGATATGTTCTTCCGCACATCATTCCTTCTTAAATGCTTTGAGTAGTTGATTGATTTGCTGCTGTTGTGCATCAATCATTTTTTGCTGCTGAATGATGTAGAGTGTGAGTTCCTCAATCTTTTGCAAAAGTTTTGCATCCATTTCAGCTACATTTATTCCGTTTTGTTTGACGGATGTTTCAGAAGGAATACCCGGTAGGTGTTTGTTGCGTTTAATAAATTGTTCCACTTCAGAAAGATGAGGGAGCTGATAAGTTTCATTGAAAACAAAATCAGACCAATCAGTAACCAAAGCCACACGGATGCTGTCAGTAATCGTACCACCCACTACATTAAGTTTACGATTGCCGATGAACGTGTAACCGGTTGGATTATTATTTCCGATGAGTAACTGTCCTGTGCTGAAATCGCCATAAAGAAGCGTAGCAGTGGTGTTGTTGGAAATATAGAGTTTGTTATTGGCCGTAGTTTCATTATAACCGGCTCGTTTACCGAGGAATACATTGCCGCTGCCGTTGTTTTGATAACCTGCTGAGTCGCCGAGAGCGGTATTTCTGTTACCGGTTGTGTTGGAGTACAAGGCTGCAAAACCAATAGCTGTATTGGCAAAGCCGGTAGTATTTGATTGAAGACTTTGCGAACCCAATGCACTGTTAGCTGTACCTGTTGTATTACTGCTGAGAGAGGTATTACCCATTGCAGCATTACTATTGCCCGTTGTATTATTATTAAGTGCACCATAACCAAATGCGCTGTTATAAGAACCATTGCTGTTGTTCATAGAGAGCGCTCCAAAAGCAGCATTGTTGATACCTGTACTGTTGTTGTACATTGAGAAATACCCGAAGGCACTGTTGGAACTGCCAGTTGTGTTAGAATATAACGAACGGTTACCAGTTGCTGTATTAAATGTTCCCGTGGTGTTTAAGTAGAGTGCTTTACTGCCTACAGCCACCATGTTACTTGTAGTTGAGTTGAGTAAAGAAGAATCGCCAACGGCAACATTGTTGCTACCGGTTTGATTATCGTTTAATGCCCTTACACCAATTGATATATTACTATACCCGGTTGTTCCAAAATATCCCGAGACGTATCCGATTGAAATATTATTTCTCCCGCTTTCATTATAAAAAAGTGAAAAGGCACCAATACCAATATTATAAAACCCATCATTATTGTTTTGCAAAGCATTATTGCCTAAACCTATGTTATAAATCCCTGTAGTATTACTTTCTAAAGCAAGGCTTCCGATACCGACATTATAGTTACCGGTTGTATTGGTGTATAAACTTCTTATGCCCAGGGCAATATTAGATGCTCCGGTGGTATTATTGTATAAGGTATATCTGCCTATTGCCAGGTTTTGGCTTCCGCCGGAGTTGGTAAACATACTTTGGTAACCTATCGAAATATTCTCACTACCCGTTAAGTTATTATATAAAGACTGAACCCCCAGTGAAGTATTATATTGACCCGTACTGTTTCTATACATTGCCTTACTACCAACCGCAACATTGCCGCTAACATTATTGAAATACAGAGCCGAATCACCAACAGCAACATTGTTTGACCCGATTGTATTTTGTCGCATTGCAGCATATCCGATGCCGACATTTGAACGTCCGGTTGCATTACTATACAATGATTGAGCTCCTGCTGCAGTATTAAAACTCCCGGTTGTATTATTAGTTAAAGAATAATTACCGAATCCCGTATTTAAATCACCTGAGGTATTGCTTTCCAAAGCATAATAGCCAAACGCATTATTGCTTTCACCTGAAGTGTTATAATAAAGAGCCCTTAATCCAAATGCATTATTAAAACTGCCTGACTGATTTGAAAAAAGTGTACCCCATCCAAAAGCAGAATTATAGTTACCACTTGAGTTATTGTACATCGACTCAAACCCAACCACAGTGTTTCCAAACCCCGGATAATTATAAAGAGCCTTAGAACCTATTGCAACTGCATCACTCCCATTTCCCCAATACATTGCCGAATCCCCGATAGCAATATTATTACTTCCGGAATTAATATTATATAAAGAACGAACGCCAATCGCCACATTACTAAACCCGTATTCATTATTAAACATTGCTCCAAAACCAAATGCTGAATTGGTATTGCCGGTAAGATTGTTATAAAGTGAATTATGCCCGATTGAAACATTTTGTGCACCGGTTGTATTACTTAACAATGCATTCGCTCCAAAAGAGGAATTGCTGCTTCCACTGGTGTTGTTAAGCAGTGACTGAAAACCAAATGAAGAATTATTTATGCCGTTTATATTGTAATAAAGAGAATGATAACCTGTAGCTGTATTATTGTTGCCTGTAGTGTTACTGTACATGGATTGATAACCGATAGCTGTATTGTTATCTCCACCCAGATTACTGAACAAAGAGTTGTAACCCAGTGCGGAGTTGCGTACACCTGTGTTACTGTTAAGAGAACCGATTCCGAATCCAATACTAAGGTTACCGGCACCGCCTGTGTTCACACGGTAGTAGGTATTATTTTGTGCCGAACAAATTCCTGAAAAAAGCATTGCAGCGCCGGCCAAAAAACAGGCAGAAAGAACGGATTCCTTCATTCTTAAAAATTTCAGGTTCATCAGTAAGAAATTTTAATCCCGAAAGGTATAAAAGCACCGGTGCCGGGAGGCTCACTAAATCTAGTGAGTGAAGGCTATGCATTAATAAAAATAGTCGTGCTATTTTGAGCTTTAAAATTTAGATATAACTTTCAGGTTAACAATTATGCGTGTTACTGCTTTCATCTTCTTGTGGCTGTTGCAATGCTTTTCAACCTATTCCCAAAACAAACAGGGAATAGATATGAGTATGACGAATAAAGAAAAAGCGGCTGTTTATATACAAAAACTAAAACAGGAAAAAAATATTGATGTGCTAACTAAGGCACGTTTCAATAAACTAATATGTGATTACTATTACCTGTTAAAGAAAAAAGATTCCATGTTGATATATGCAACAGAGGCATTGAAATATTTTGAAAAAACCACAGATACCTTCTATCTGTATTATTGCAATTTCAGAATTATTGATGAAGGACTAAATTCTAACCAAAACATTCCTGCAGCTATTGAATTTCTGAAAAAAGCAGCAGCTTACTATGAACGTACACAGGAAAACATCATGGCTGTGAATTGCCATTTTGTGCTTTCGAAAATTTATAAAAAGCAGCAGCTGAAACAATTACGGACTTATCATTTACAACGTGGGTTTGAACTCAATAAAAATGGAAAAGACACCAATATGCAGATGGTAATGCTCTACAGCCGGTTAATGGATGAGCAGGGTACAGGAAACTGGGCAGCCTCTATTAACACAGGGAATGAAGCATTTGAACTGTCAAAAATTTATAAGAAACCGCACTTTATAAAATCATCCCTTGTTTTTTTGGGATACGGTTATTTTTATTCACGAAATTATGAAAAAGCCATCCGGTGTTTTGAAGATGCACTTCTAATGAACGCCCCGGAACCTGCCGACCATTTAAATGCAGCCTCCTATCTTGTTGACAGTTATATAAAACTGGGAATGCAAGAAAAAGCAACCAACGCTTTTACACAGTACAAAAACATAAGAGATAGTATTGAACAGCTTTCTAACAAAAACAACATTACTGAAATACTGGCTAAATATGAAACAGAAAAAAAACAAGCAGCCTTAACATCACTTCAAAAAGAAAATGAATTGAGCAGAAAAGTGGCTTCAGGCAGAAAAATATGGATTATCATTCTTGCAGTATTTATCGCCTCATTTATTCCTGTGTCTTTACTTGCATTCTTTAACATCCGCAAACGGCATCAACTGGAAAAAGTAAATGAGATGCGCAATAAAATTTCACGTGACCTGCATGATGAAGTAGGCGCTATCCTAAGCAGCATACAGGTATATGCAGCGGTAGCAGAGAAATCCATGCAGCAACAACCTGAAATAGCAAAAGAAGCGATTCAAAAAATTGAAGACAACACTGCACAAGCTATGGACAATATGAGTGATATAGTGTGGGCCATCAAAACCTTTACAACCGATGAAACTACTTTGACCGATAAGCTTAAAAATTATGGCTTTGAAATTTTAACAGCGAGAAATATCAATTGTACGTACGATATTAATGAAGAAGCAGAACGGCAATTAGTAAATGTTGAAGCCAGGCGCAACATTCTGCTGATAGCAAAAGAAGCCATGAACAATGCTGCTAAACACAGTGGAGCAACTGAAGTAACCATACGTGCTCAGAATGAGGTAGGATATTTTGTATTAGAAATTAGTGACAATGGAAAAGGTATGAATCCTAGTACTGCCCGAAACGGAAACGGAATCAGCAATATGAAAAAGCGGTCTGAACTATTAAAAGCAGAATTGCTGATTGAAAGCTCACTTGAAAAAGGCACACATATAACCTGTAAAATTCCCCTCGCTAATATTAGTCATTAAAACATTTCAAACTTATTCTACATTCGATAGTATGATACGGGTTGCAATATATGATGATAATTTACAGCGTTGCGAAAGCTTGCAGGCTTTGCTGGCACTTACAGAGGGCTTTGAATGTGTTGGTGTTTTTCATGATTGCAGTCGTGTACTGGATGATATGCAAACAATGCAACCCAATGTTGTGTTAATGGATATTGAGATGCCGCATGTAAACGGCATCAATGGAGTTGCACTTATTAAAAAACAATTTCCTGAAATCAAGATTGTAATGCAAACTGTATTTGATGATGATGAAAAAATATTTGCATCTCTGCAGGCAGGTGCCGAAGGTTATATTCTGAAAAAAGCTTCTGCGGAAAAAATAACCCAAAGCATAGAAGAGGTATATATGGGTGGAGCTTATATGACACCTTCCGTAGCGCTGAGAGTAATGAAACATTTCAATCACCACCAACAACAAAACGAATCGTATAATCTTACCTCCAAAGAAAAAGAAGTACTCAAACTTCTTTCAGACGGCCTGAGCTATAAGATGGTCGCAGATAAACTGGGTATCAGCTATTTTACAGTAAATGCCCATGTAAAAAAGATTTATGAAAAGTTGCATGTGCATTCACTTGGCGAAGCAGTAGCGATGGCACTTAAAAACAGGCTGGTATAAATACAATTTATCTCGCCATATCATTATACCCTTCTTCTTTTTCTTCCAGCACCGGTTCATTCAGTTCTACTACTTTTGATCTGCGTTTCTTTTCCCGGCTGCGCATGGTCATGTTGAGCATTTCCACTCCAAAGGAGAAGGCCATACCGAAGTAAATATAATTTTTCAAATGCAGTTGATGCGCCGCTTCACTGTCCCAGCCTTCAATTACAAGGCTCAAACCAATCATCACCAAAAAAGATAAAGCCAGCATTTTAATAGTGGGATGTTTATGTACAAACGATGAAATGGCCGGACTGAAGAGGAACATCACAATCATGGCAATCACTACTGCTGCAATCATAATTTCTACATGTTTGGCTGTACCACCGGCGGTGATGATACTGTCAAATGAAAACACAGCATCAATTAACATGATCTGACCAACAGCAGCACCAAATGAAATTCCTTTCTGTCCTTTAATGGTTTCATTGGGGTCTTCACCTTCCAGTTTATTGTGTATTTCCTTTACTGATTTATAGATGAGGAACAGACCACCCGCCAGCATCACCAAACTTGCCAGGTCAAAACCTCTGTCACCAATAGAAAATAAATTTTTGCCTTTTTGTGCCAGCAACCAGCTTAAACCAAACAACAACAAGCTGCGCATCAAAATACCCAGCACCATCCAGTACTTACGTGCTTTGTTTCTGTCTTTCTCCTCTTTGAGACGATTGAGGGTAAGTGAAACAAAGATGACGTTATCAATACCTAAAACAATTTCCAAAACCACCAGTACTAAAAAGCTGATGATACTTTCACTGGTAAATAAATGTTCCATGCTGTTGTTTAAAATTAAAGATGCAAAAGTAAAGGATTGCTTATGATGTTAATGTTCTTTAATAATCGACCTTTCTATCCCCTCGCGGGAGGGGCGGTTGAGTCTTAAACTATAATTCTATTTAAATGGGGTGGGTTGTTTAAAACCCTTTCGTAATCTTCTTTGCTATAGCCGGGCCTTCATAAATAAAACCTGTCCACACCTGTACTAAGGAAGCACCTGCCTTCAACTTTTCCTTTACATCAGCTGCCGTAAAGATGCCCCCACTGGCAATGATGGGAATACCTCCATTCGTTTTTTGATGAATGTAATGCACTACTTCAGTACTTCTTTGTTTCACCGGCAAACCGCTAAGGCCACCTGCACCAATTGCTGAAAGTTGTGCAGCGTCAGTCGTGAGTCCTTCACGTGAAATGGTCGTGTTTGTTGCTACCAATCCGTCCAATTTAATTTCAGATGATAAATCAATCACATCATCCAATTGCTCATTGGTAAGATCCGGTGCAATTTTTAAAAGAACAGGTTTGTAATTTGTTTTTTGCGAACGCAATGTTTGCAGATGCGTTAATATTTTTCGCAGACTTTCTTTTTCCTGCAACTCCCGCAAGCCGGGGGTGTTGGGACTGCTCACATTTACCACAAAATAATCTACATATTCATACAGTTCATTGAAACAGATTTCATAGTCTTTCCAGGCTTCTTCATTGGTTGTGACTTTGTTTTTGCCGATGTTACCGCCGATGATGAGCCGTGAATGGTGAGGTGTGAGTGGCGAGTTATCGTACTTCTTACTTCGTACTTCGTACTTCCTTTGCCATTCTTTCAATCGTTCCGCCACCACCTTCACTCCATCATTATTAAAACCCATGCGGTTGATGATGGCTTTATCTTTTGGTAACCGAAACAATCGTGGCTTGTCATTTCCATCTTGTGGCTTCGGCGTTACTGTTCCTATTTCAACAAAACCAAAACCGAGCGCTTCCAGTTCTCGTAAATACTTTGCATTTTTATCAAAGCCGGCAGCAAGTCCCACGGGATTTGAAAATTGCAAATTGAACATTGAGCATTGAGCATTCTCTTTCGGCCTGAATGATGCTGCTATCATTCTTCTCAAAAATCCCACATGACACAACAACTGCAGCAAATTCATAGCGAAGTAGTGCACTTTTTCAGCATCAAACAAAAAGAAAACAGAACGGATGAGTTGGTACATAACGGCTGCGAAGATAACGCTGCAATTTTTTAACGCCTGCAATTTGGTTTCTAATCTGCCGCTTCCTTAACTTTGAATCAAGAAAGTTGCATAAACAACTATTCGGGTTATTGGCAAATGGTTCATAGTTCATTGCGAATTCAACTTGCCGGTAACTATGAACTATGAACCATCAACCTTAATTTTTCAAAAATGCAGGAAGCATACATCGTAGCCGGTTACCGCACCGCCGTTGCCAAATCAAAACGTGGAGGTTTTCGTTTTACAAGACCTGATGACTTAGCCATAGACGTAATTAAAGGATTGATGGCCTCTGTGCCGCAGCTTGATGCAAAGCAGGTGGATGATGTGATTGTTGGTAATGCTGTGCCTGAAGCTGAACAGGGTTTGCAGGTGGGCCGAATTATAGCTGCACGTGCCCTGGGTGAACATGCGCCCGGCATGACGGTGAACCGTTATTGTGCCAGTGGTTTGGAAACAATCGCTATTGCAACCGCCAAAATCAGAACAGGATTGGCCGAATGCATCATTGCCGGTGGTGTGGAAAGTATGAGCATGGTACCCACTGCAGGCTGGAAAACTGTGCCTGCTTATTCCATTGCAACTGAAGCACCTGATTATTATTTGAGCATGGGATTAACTGCCGAAGCAGTTGCAAAAGATTTTAAGGTGAGCAGAGAAGACCAGGATTTGTTTGCTTACAACTCACATATGAAAGCAAAAGCAGCTATTGAAAATGGTCATTTCAAAAGTGGTATCCTTCCCATAACAGTTGAGGAAGTTTATCTGGATGCCAAAGGCAAAAAAGCAAAAAGAAATTTTGTAGTAGATACAGATGAAGGGGTTCGGGCTGATACAAATACAGATGCATTAGCCAAACTGAAACCAGCCTTTTCTGCAACGGGTACTGTAACAGCAGGAAACTCTTCCCAAACAAGTGATGGTGCTGCCTTTGTAATTGTAATGAGTGAGAGGATGGTAAAAGAACTCAACTTAAAACCCATTGCCCGTTTGGTAAACTGTGCGGTGGCGGGTGTAAACCCACGTATTATGGGAATTGGTCCGGTGGAAGCAGTTCCAAAAGTGTTGAAGCAAAGCGGTATGAGTTTGAATGATATTGATTTGGTGGAATTAAATGAAGCATTTGCATCACAGGGATTAGCAGTAATGCGTGAACTTAATCTTAACCCTGATATCGTTAACATCAACGGCGGTGCTATTGCATTGGGCCATCCGCTGGGATGTACCGGTGCAAAACTTACGATTCAGATTACGCATGATATGAAACGATTGAACAAGAAGTACGGTATTGTTACAGCTTGTGTAGGTGGCGGGCAGGGAATTGCGGGGATTATTGAGAATATTGCTTAAGAACTAAGTGTTTTGTTTTATACAGGGCCGCAATGCGGCCCTTTTTTTGTACCAAATGCCTTTTGTGGCGGCATTTTTGCTGCAATTGACTCGCTATCACCAATTGTATTTTGTAGATTTACCAGTGTTTAACATTCAAATAACTGCTCTATGGACCGTAGGGAATTTTTAACTGCCCGTAAAAAAGCAACAGAAAAAAAAGCTGCTGCTCCATCTGCCCGAACCAATACCGGTTTGCAACTCTATACAGGTCCGTGGACCGGGAATGAGATTGTGCATTTGCTCAAACGCACCATGTTTGGGGCTAAGCCGGCTGATGTGAATTACTTCATGGGTAAAACCATGATTGAAACAGTTGATGAACTGCTGAATCCAACAGCTCCCTTACCCAACCCTCCGGTAAAAGAATACGATGGTGTAACGGGCGCTACCACACCTGATAATGATGTAGCTGCCGGTGCCACATGGATTAACAGTGTTAGTACTGACGGCACTATTCAGGCACGCAGAAGAGCTTCATTGAAAAAATGGTGGATAGGTTGCCAGCTCAACCAGGACAGAAGCATCCGTGAAAAGATGACCCTGTTCTGGCATAATCATTTTGCAACAGAAACAGTGGACATCAGCAGTGCTAATATGATTTATAATCATGTAAACCTGTTACGCACAAACTGTCTTGGAAATTTTAAGCAATTGGTACGAAGTGTTACACTGGATGCGGCCATGCTTATTTACCTGAATGGTCGGTTTAACACATTAACTGCTCCTGATGAAAACTATGCACGTGAGCTGCAGGAATTATTTACGCTGGGTAAAGAAAATAATCCCAACTACACAGAGGCAGATGTAAAAGCAGCGGCAAGAGTGCTTACGGGCTGGCAGGTAAATTTTAATACGGCACCTTTCCCTTCTTATTTTACATTATCACGTCATGATAAAAATAATAAGCAGTTTTCATCTTTCTTCAATAACACCATTATTACCGGTCGCAACAGTGCTACTGCCGGTACAGAGGAACTGGATGATCTGCTTAACATGATCTTCAATAAGCAAGTGGAAGTATCCCGTTTTATTGCCAAAAAACTTTACCGCTTTTTTGTGTATTCAGAAATTGATGCCACTACAGAAACCAATGTGATCGAGCCATTGGCGCTGGAACTTCGTCTCAACAACTGGGATATTAAAATTGCCTTGGAACGTTTACTCAAGAGTGAACACTTCTATGATGTATTAAACCAAGGAGCACAAATTAAATCACCGCTGGATCATATTATAGCCGTATGCAGAGAGTGGAATATTGTATTTCCTAACAGCATTACAGAATATGCTGATGCGTATGGTATGTGGAATTATATTTTAGCTGCTGCTGCCAATGCAGGCCAAAACCTGGGTGATCCTCCCAACGTAGCCGGCTGGCCTGCTTATTATCAAACACCGCAGTATTATGAATTATGGGTGAATACCGATACACTTCCTAAAAGAAATCAGTTTACTGATATCATGATTGGTAATGGTTATACCCGTAACGGTAAAAAAATATGGATTGATGCGGTAGAGTTTACTAAAACATTGCCTAACCCTTCTGATCCTAATCAATTAATTAACGATGTGCTTGCCATTATTTTCCAGATTGATTTAACACAGGCATCAAGAGATCAGTTAAAGAAAGATTTTTTACTGAGCGGACAAGACCAGGATTACTACTGGACCAATGCATGGAATGCATACCTGTTCAATCCAACAACAGCTAATTTCAATATTATCAATCCAAGACTGAGAGGATTGTATAAATATTTTATGAACCTGGCTGAGTATCAACTGGCCTGATATCCGATCATCCATTGCTCAATCAAACCGAGTACAAATGAAACGCAGAAAATTTCTTCAAAATACAATCCCCGCAGCCATCCTTCCTGCTTTGATTGATGGCATGTCATTTAAAGTTCTGGGCGATAATCCGCTCATGGCCGCCATGCTGAATGCTTATGTGGAAACAGACCGTGTGCTGGTGATTATTCAACTCAACGGAGGTAATGACGGGTTGAACATGGTGATTCCGCTGGATCAGTATTCCAATTATTTCAATGCACGTTCCAATATTGCGATTCCGCAAAACCGTGTACTGAGTTTAACCGGTACCAATACCACCGGGCTTCATCCGGCTATGACGGGTTTGCAATCACTTTACAACAACGGAAAACTTCGCCTGGTGCAGGCCGTAGGTTATCCCAATCCCAACTTTTCACATTTCCGTGCTACTGATATCTGGATGAGTGCTTCTGACAGTAATGTGGAATTATCAAGCGGCTGGGCAGGCAGGTACCTGAACGATCAGTATCCGAACTATCCTGTAGGTTATCCTAACACACAAATGCCCGATCCGCTGGGCATACAAATCGGCTCCTCCACTTCACTCACCTTCCAGGGACCGAGTGTAAATACAGGCATCAGTATTACCAGCGCTACCAATTTTTATAATCTCATCAATGGAATCCAGGATCCCGCTCCGCCTACTCCTGCCGGTGATGCATTAAAGTATGTGAGATTGGTGGCACAGCAAAGTAATCAATACAGTGCCCGTATTGTAGGTGCTGCTAATAATGTACCTACACAGGGAACATATCCCACCAATAACTCTTTGGCCGATCAATTGAAAATTGTGGCCCGACTCATTAAGGGCGGCTTAAAAACAAGAGTGTATATGGTGAGTTTGGGTGGTTTTGATACCCACTCTGTTCAAACCAATACTGATACTACCACCGGCGCACATGCTACATTGATGCAGCGGCTGAGTGATGCTGTTACCGCTTTTCAGAATGACCTCGTGGGTTTAGGTGTCGAGGACCATGTACTGGGTATGACCTTTTCTGAGTTTGGACGTCGTATTAAATCCAATGCCAGTGTGGGTACAGATCATGGTGCTGCAGCTCCGCTGTTTTTATTTGGCAAAAAAGTAAATCCCGGTATCACAGGTGTGAATCCTACTATTCCTGCTGTAGCCAATGTGAACGATAATATACCGATGCAGTATGACTTCAGAAGTGTGTACGCATCTATTCTGCAGGATTGGTTTTGTGTGGACAATACAACATTACAAACCATCATGCTCCAGAACTTTCAGAAGTTACCGGTAATGGCTCCTGCTACCTGTACCGGCACCACATCTGTAAGTACAAGAGAAACCGGAGTTTCCTTAGTCTCCAATTATCCGAACCCGTTTACTGAAACAACTAACATCAGCTTTACCACAAAGGGCGGGCATACACTAATACAGGTGATGGATTCACTTGGTCGTGTGCTGCGTACGCCGGTTGACAGGGATTATCAATCAGGCACTTATCAAATCAGCTTTGATTCTTATGGTTTGCCGCCCGGCGTTTACTATGTACGCTTTCAGAATGGCGTAACCCAGCAGGTGAAACCTATGTTGAAAGTGCGGTAAATCAACAACTCTAAAGAAAGAAGCAAATATTTTTTGAAACTTTGTTGCATTTAATTACTTTGCAGCAATGTTGCGGTTTTTGATTCTTTTGATGGGTATGTGCAGCATCGGGTTATCTGCATCATGGGCTCAATGTACGCTCAGTTTTTCAGGTCATATCAATGACGCAGAAACAAAGGAGCATCTGGAAAATGCAGTCATCACCATTGTTGAACTCAATCTTTCTCAAACAGCCCGATCTGATGGAAGTTTTGTTTTTAAAGGTCTTTGTCCGGGTTTATACACGGTAAAAGTAAGTCACGCTTCCTGCCAGTCTGTTGAGTTTCATTTTCACCTTAAAAATGATCTTGAAAAAGATTTTGAATTAAACCATGTGGCTGCACAGTTGGGTGAAGTGGTAGTTACCGGAAATACATCTAGGTCCTCGCCCGCTTCAGAACTGAAAGGAAAAGCATTAGAAGCATCAAGAGGACTTAGCCTGGCAGAAAGCATCAAACGCATCAGCGGTGTAAGTGTACTGCAAACAGGAACTAATATTTACAAACCTGTTATACATGGTTTACATAGCAACCGGGTTTTGATTTTAAATAATGGCGTTCGGCAGGAAGGTCAGCAATGGGGAAGCGAACATGCGCCGGAAATTGATCCTTTCATTGCCAACCGTATTTCTGTAATAAAAGGAGCTTCCGCTCTACGTTACGGAGGTGATGCCATTGGCGGAGTGGTACTGGTTGAACCAAAGTTCTTAAGAAACGACCCCGGCATTGGAGGAGAATTCAACACCTCCTTCTTCAGTAATAACCGAATGGGTGTGGCATCAGCTATGCTGGAAGGAAAGAGTGAAAAATGGAAGAGTTGGAGCTGGCGCTTACAGGGTACCTATAAAAGAGGTGGTAATGCCAGAACACCTAATTATTGGTTAGCCAATTCAGCCAACGAAGAATTGAATTTTTCAGTTACAACGGCACTTAAAACGCAAACAAAGGGAATAGAGTTGTTTTATTCACAATTCAACACCCGGCTCGGAATTTTTGCCGGTTCGCATATTGGTAATGTAACAGATTTATGGAATGCTATTCAGAGCAAAGAACCACCAGACTATATTAAGAATGTTGGTTTCAGTTATGCCATTGAACGTCCATACCAGCAGGTACAACACCAACTGTTGAAAGCGAAAGCATGGACCAATACCGGCAACATCGGTCGGCTTAACCTTACTATTTCAGGGCAGTACAATAACAGGGACGAGTATGATCAAAAACGTTTTGCCAGCAGCAGCAATGCACCCCAACTGAGTTTATCCATTGGTACCGCCATTGCGGAATTAGTATGGGATCATTACAATACCGGTAAGTTCAAAGGCACAGTTGGAGGTTCGTTTCTGTTCCAGGAAAACAGCTACACAAGGCGTTTGTTTATTCCCAATTATCAATCCATCAACTATGGCTTTTTTGTAATTGAAAAACTGGTGCTCAACAAAACAGAATGGGAAGCCGGCATCCGCTTTGACCGAAAATCGTTTTTCAATATTTCTGATAACGGTAATACACAGGCTTATACTGATTTGCTCTTTAATAATCTATCTGCCAATTCAGGTTTTGTGTATAAAGCCGGGAAGAATATCAGGTTGCTGGCTAATTTTTCAACTGCCTGGAGAGCGCCTCAACCAAATGAACTTTATGCAAACGGGCTGCATCATGGTGCAGCACGTATTGAAAAAGGAAATACAGCACTTACACCGGAACGCAGCAATAATCTTTCTGCTTCTCTGTTGCTGAATACTGACAGATGGGATATTGATGCCGGAGTTTACCTGAAACAGATTAATGGGTTTATTTACCTGGAGCCTACTTTTCCGCCGGAGCTAACCATACGTGGTGCCTTTCCTGCTTTCCGTTATACGCAAACCAATGCAAGGCTGCACGGACTGGATGCAACAGTACAATATCGTTTTGATGCACATTGGCTGGCCATTGGAAAAGCCTCGTTGTTAAGAGCCTGGAATAAAAAAACAAAAGATTGGTTGATTCAAATGCCTGCAGACAGGTATGAAACTGAATTGAGCTACCGGTTTGGCAATGCAAAAAAAATCAACGAAACATATATCAGCTTCAGCAGCACCTACGTACTGCGTCAAAAAAGAGTGCCTGCCACCGGTAATATTGAAGTGCCGGGTTCTACTATAAAACAAAGTGATTACCTGGCACCGCCTCCTGCTTATTTTCTGCTTTCGCTGGAAGCAGGCACACAGGTAAAAATGAAACATGATAACTGGAGTGTGATTCTGAGTGTTACCAATCTCGGCAATCTTGCTTACAGGGATTATATGAATGCATTCCGCTATTTCAGTGATGAAATGGGACGCAATATTTCTTTACGCATAAAAATTCCATTTAATATTAAACATCAACACAATTAAAAATCAAATGTTATGAAGATGAAACACATCAAATTGTATGCAGTTGTAATGCTTGCCGGGTTAGTGATTGCCGGATGTAAAAAGAAAGAAGATGAAGAAGAAAATGAAGAAGAATTAATCACAACCGTGAAAGTAACACTTTCACCAATATCAGGTGGTGCAGCCACTACTTATACCTGGAAGGATGTAGATGGTGCGGGGGGTAATGCACCAACAATCGATCAAATTACCTTAGCTCCATCAACCGCATACAATTGCACGTTGCAATTTTTAGATGAAAGTAAAAATCCCGCTGAAAATATTACAACGGAAATAGTTGCAGAAGCAAACGACCATCAGATTTATTATGAACCTGCAACTGTTTTGGTTACAGTTTCAGGTTTAAACAATGATGGAGCGGGTTTGCCACTGGGCACCAGCTCTGTTTGGACAGCCGGTGCAGTAAGTAATGGTACCTTAAAAATTACGCTTAAACATAAGCCCGGTCAAAAAGCAGCCGGTGACGCAGTATCAAAAGGTGAAACAGATGTAGAAGTAACATTCCCCACCAGAATACAATAAATAATTATAAACACACCTGTATGAACCACTTCTGAAAAGGAGTGGTTTTTTTATTTACAAACGCTTCGCTTATTTTTAGTTAATGAACGAACTCTCCATTAATACGCCTGCACTTTTATTTCCGGCCATTACGCTGTTAATGCTGGCCTATACTAATCGCTTTTTAGCTATTGCGGCACTGGTACGTAAGCTGCATGATGAATACACCAAGGAAGAAGATAAGTTACTCCGCAGGCAAATCAAAAATCTGCGTGGCCGTATCAGTCTTATAAGAAACATGCAGGCGGCGGGTGTGTTGAGCTTTTTACTTTGTATAGTTTGTATTTACCTGATTTTTGAAAACCACCAGGCGGCAGCCCAGCTCATTTTTGCAGGCAGCTTATTGAGCTTATTACTGTCACTTATTTTTTCTCTCATCGAAATTTTCCGCAGTACTAAAGCCATTGACCTTGAGCTGAGCGATATGGAACTGAAAGAACGAAGCATCTTAAAACGCATCCTCGATGTTGATGATGAAGAGGCTTAGTAAGCCTCTGCGAAAGCCACGGCAGAAACAGGCGATGGACTGATATAAAACCCGGGAACAAAGTTTCAAACATTGTACATCCATATCCTATATTCGTACCTTTTACAACCCCGAACCAGGTGCTATGCAGACATTGAACGAAAATTCTATTAAAAAACTTTCCATAATCATACCTGTGTATAACGAAGCCAGTACTATTAAAGTCTTGCTTCAAAAGATTATTAAAGTTCAACTACATAATGCCATTCAAAAAGAAATCATTGTTGTAGATGACTGCTCTACTGATGAAACTTACAACCGGCTACTTGATTTTAAGCAAGAAGCAGGCATTGAAACTCCTTTAGTGGTCATAAGGCATGAAAAAAATTCAGGAAAAGGTTCGGCCATTCATACAGGAATTGCCAATGCAAACGGTGATGCCATCGTTATTCAGGATGCCGATCTGGAATACGACCCGCAAGAGTATGATCTGCTGCTGAAGCCGATCAATGATGGATTTGCTGATGTTGTGTATGGTACCAGGTTTGCCGGTGATAAAGCTCATCGCATTTTATTTTTCTGGCACTCTATAGGAAACAAGTTCCTTACTTTCCTGAGTAATATGCTCACAAACCTGAACTTAACTGACATGGAAACCTGTTATAAAATGTTCAGAGCCGATGTACTCAAAAAAATAAAACTAGAAGAAAAAAGATTCGGATTTGAGCCGGAAGTAACCGCTAAAATTGCAAAGCAAAAAAACATCCGCATCTACGAAGTAGGCATCAGCTACTATGGAAGAACATTTGATGAAGGCAAGAAAATCGGATGGAAAGACGGTTTCCGGGCTATTTACTGCGTACTTAAATACAACTTATTCAGATAAAAATGGATTTTAAGGAATTTGATTTTGAAGGTGAAGAAACATTAAAAACAATTGCGGAAGCACATGCATTCAATCAATGGATGTATGAATCAATTAAACCTTATTGCAAAGGAAGGATTCTTGAAATAGGAAGCGGCATCGGTAATATTTCTGATTTCTTCATAGCTGATGGTTCTGATATTATTTTATCGGACATAAGAGATCAATACAGGACATTTTTAAACAGCCGTTATAAAGAAAGAGGAATCAGTATACGGAATATCGATATAGTAGCTGATGAATTTAAGCAGTTAACATCAGATCTTCATGGCAGCCTGGATACAGTTTTTGCATTAAATGTAGTGGAGCATATCCAAAATGATCAACTGGCGGTTAAGAATATGCTTTCGCTTTTAAAACCCGGAGGTGAGCTTATTATTCTTGTGCCTGCCTTTCAACTGTTGTTCAATAATTTTGACCGTGAGTTAATGCACTACCGGCGCTATACCAGGAAATCATTAAACAATCTGCTATTAAAAAACAGTAACATCACCCTGAAAAAATCATTTTACTTCAATAGCCTGGGCATAGCAGGTTGGTTTGTTGCGGGAAGTGTTTTGAAAAAGAAATTGATACCATCCGGCAATATGAAGCTCTTTAACAAACTGGTACCAATTGCAAAAGTTCTGGATAAAATCACATCAGGATTTGCGGGGTTGAGTGTAGTTGCAGTAGTACAAAAACAAAATTAAAATCCATCAGTGTTGTTTATTCACTGCATAAAAACCATCTTTTATTGATTTACCACGCATCTCCGGTTTTATGTAGATATATTCTTCCTCTGTTGTAGCAGGCAACGGGGCATTCCAGATGCCTCCGCCCGGTACGATGTAAATCTTTTCACCGCCGGTAAATGAACCTGTTTTCAACTGATCCGGCATTCGTGGGGTTAAAGGCTTTGCAGAAAAATAAATAAAGCTATTAAAGAGATCGCTGCTGTGTACAAACACAATTGCAACAACAATTACAGTTAATGCAAACCAGCTTGTGTACTTTGATAAATCCTCCAGAAAAAACCTGGTCATCCATACAACTCCAAAACTGCAATAAAGAATGATAAACCCATACCCGAATCTGAAATCCGGTCCTTTTAAAAACCAGAGTAAAATACCCGAAGCAGCAATAACAAGTGTTAAAACAACAGCAGCATAAGCACTAAAAAAAGAAAGACCTTTCTTTAAAAATTGTACTGCAGCAATCAGCAAATAAGAAACGGTACATAATAGTACCATTATCAATAAAACAGAGTTTACAAAATTCAACTTTTCAAACCATGCGGGAAACCAGGCTGCTATGTTTGCTGCATCACTTGTTTCAGGCTGGCCTGATATTGCAAAAGCTTTCACTGCAGATTCAAACCAGTAAACATTTTCAAGAGGCAGTTTCCAGTCAACATTAAATATATCTATAGCAGAAAAAGGAAACACCAGGTACCCACTTAAGAGAACATTACGGATAAGCCATGGCAAAAGAAGTATTACTGAAAGCAACCCCATTAAAACAACAGCTTTGAAATGGCGCATGCGCCAGTTATTGATCCATAAAAATAAAGGCAGCAGCAGAACCGGAGCTGTAGTTAGTTTAATGGTTACAAGCATTACACAGTACAACAAAAAAATACCTTGCAACTCCTGTTGCCCTTTTGTTTGTTGGAGCACTTTTGCATTTTCAATGAGTAAAAGAAATATAAACCAGGTGAGTACGGCAGCCGGGATATCTGCAGAAGGAGAACTCAGAAAATTTATGTTGAACAACATAAAATCCGATTCGGCGCTATGATGAAAACAAAGTGCAGGGAGTAAAATAAGCGCCCGAAGAAGCGTTTGAAAAGAATAATCTCCACGCAATAATTTTAAAATACCGCCAAGCGTATAAATAAAGATGAGAAAAAACAAAAGGCCATTCAGGTCATTAAACAATCCAATCTTTAAAAAAGAAAAACTATGATGCGCCTGCAACACCAGCCATGAACTATTAAAGGCAATTCGGGGATTGATATTAGCCAGCCCTTTTACCGTTCCATACTCCTGCAGCCATTTTATGGAAGTGGAATAATACAATCCATCATCTACATGCGAAGAAGGTAATGAAGATAAATAAGCAAGAATAAAAAGATAGGTTGTACTTAAAAGCAGGATCAGAAATGGTGTTTGTTTCAGCAGTTCGACATTGTACTTTACAACAAACAGCGTTTGATTTTTAAAAGCAATCATGCCTGCTACTGCTACTACAAGTAAAAGCAACTGAGAAAACAATCCTAATGGAATAAAAAGACATAAAACATTACTAATAAAACCCGTAACAAGTAATCCGCTGATTGTTATAACTGAGAAGTGAGCCATGAAAGGCCTTTCAAATCCATCTTTATAATTCAACAAACAATGAAAAATTACCCCTGTATGAAAAGATACAAAGGCAATAAAAATCCATGATAGCAGTACAGGTATCAAAGAAGTTATTTTTTAAATTCTTCCGGGTACTGTTGCCTGTAGAACGTAGCGGCTAAAACATAAATATTGTATTGCAGCGGCAGGTTGTTAGCATTACAATTACTTTTTACCAGCGCCATATTAGCTTCTGATTCCAATACGGCATTGATGGTACCAAAGAATTTTTCGTTAGAGCTCTGAATCTTACCGTTTTCATAGATAGTAATGGAATCACCCAAATACTCTTTGGAAGATTTGATCAATTGTACAATTTCATCAGCTGTATATTCCTTAACAGGCACCCCGCCTTTAACCGGCGTAAGCGAAAGCGTTTCAGTTTTAGAGCGAAGCAGTTTTTCGTAACGGAAAATAATTGCTGCAATTGAAACAATTGCAATAATGATGGTAAAAAGCAGTAAGCGTGTTTCTTTCTTCATATCAGTATCAGTTACCGCAAAAGTAACTGAAAGCTGAATACATCAGGCCCGACATTGGTTAATAATCAAAATGCTGCGGCTTATTGGATTCATATCCCTCATCATACCGCACAAAAAAATAGAGGTAAATGGTACGGCTCAACCGCATAAGCCATGGTTGCAATACCAGCAGCAGCAAGGCGTTTATACCCAGCCACCAGAAAACACGGTTATCATCAATGGAGATACCAATCAATACCCACCATGCAATAAATGTAGCTACTGAAAAAGCAATCGCCAATGCATAGCTTACGTACCCGGTGCCATACCAGAAACCGGGCTCCATATCAAACTTCTGATGACATACGCTGCAGGATTCATGCATATCAAACGTATGTTTGAAATTATAGGCACTGTAATCTTTAAACAATTTGCCTCTTCTGCAACGGGGACAATGCATACTGAAAACACTCCAGAAATAATTAGGCTTTGACTTCGTTCCTCCCATCGTTCAAATTTTTTGCAAAAGTAAATGCAGATTTAATCGTAAACAGTGATTTGAGTTACTTAACATGTCATTAACTAACTGCAGAAATCATCTTCCGGCGTTCACCAATTTGCTGGCGCCACATAGCATAGTACAAACCTTTTTCATCCAGCAACTGTTGATGCGTTCCAGTTTCTACTACTTCGCCACCTTCCAGCACATAAATCCTGTCAGCATGCATAATGGTACTGAGACGGTGTGCAATAAGGATGGTAATCTGTGTTTTAGCCGATGATATTTCACGGATGGTAGAAGTAATTTCTTCTTCCGTGATAGAATCGAGTGCAGAAGTTGCTTCATCAAAAATTAAAAGTCTTGGCTTGCGTAACAAAGCCCGAGCAATGGAAAGACGTTGTTTTTCACCGCCACTTAACTTTAAACCACCTTCACCAATCATCGTATCCAGCCCTTTTTCCGCCCTGGCTAATAACCTTTGACAACTTGCTTTATCCAGCACATCTCTTAAATCATCATCTGTAGCAGCAGGGTTTACAAAAGTGAGGTTCTCTTTAATGGTGCCGCTAAAGAGTTGTGTATCCTGTGTTACAAAACCAATCTGGTTACGCAGGTCTTCAAAATCAATAGAATTTTCATCAATGCTGTTGTAAAGTATAGTGCCTTGTTGCGGACGGTATAAACCAACCAGCAATTTCATTAAAGTTGTTTTGCCGCTGCCGGATGGACCCACAAAGGCTACTGTTTCACCTTGCTGCACAGCAAAACTGATTTCTGTAATAGCGTTTTGCCCTGCTGTTTGATGTTTGAATGTTACCTGTTTAAATTCGAGCCTGTCAATTTCGCCAAGGTGTTTGGGTTGTGCAGGTGTTGGCTCCGGCTGCTTCATCATGAGGCTATTAAAATTGTTGAGCGATGCTTCTGCTTCACGGTAAGAAAGAAGAATATTGCCGATTTCCTGCAAAGGGCCAAATACAAAAAAGGAAAAGATCTGCATGGTTACCAGTTGCCCTGCATCCATCCGGTCTTTAAAAATGAGCCACATCAATATAAACAGAATCACCTGTCTGAGTGTGTTTACCAATGTACCCTGCAGAAAACTGATACTGCGGATGCGTTTTACTTTTGTAAGTTCCAGTCCGAGAATTTTGTAGGTATTCTTATTAAGACGGCTTACTTCCTGCTCTGTTAATCCAAGACTTTTAACCAGTTCAATATTGCGGAGTGATTCTGTGGTTGAACCGGCTAAAGCAGTTGTTTGCCCTACAATTGTTTTCTGAATCTGTTTGATTTTTTTACTGAGCAGATTGGTCATTACTGTGAGCAGGGCGATGCCTACCAGGTAAGCAATGGGAACATACCAACTGATTTTTAAAGCAGCATATACAAAAACAAAACTGATACCGATAAGGATTCCAAATAATACATTGATGCAGTAGTTCATAAACTTCTCTACATCGGTACGCACTTTGGTAAGAATGCTGAGCGTTTCACCGCTTCGTTGATCTTCAAACTCCTGGTAAGGAAGTTTCATGGCATGCTGCAAACCATCTGTAAAAACTTTAGCGCCAAATTTCTGGATCACCACATTCAGAAAATAATCCTGGAAGTTTTTTGCAATGCGGCTGATCATAGCTACGGTAATTGAAAAAATGATAATCCACCATACACCTATCTGCAGGTAAGGCTTACCATTACGTTCTACTGTTTCATAAATCCAGAAAAAAGTATTTTGAGTCATCGGTGTTTCGCCGCCCTTACTCTGTTGAAACTCGTTAGCCAGGTTTACGAGTTTACCAAAGAGTATAGGATCAATTAACGAAAATCCCATGTTAATAGATGCCAGCAATATGGTTAAACCAACCAGCCATTTGTATGGAGCGAGATATTTAAATAAAATTTTCATGTATAATTATTTGCTTGCGTTCGATAGTGTTTAAAAGAAAGTTGACAGATAAAAACAGGAACAGGATTTTGCTGCCCGCAGCAGTTACAAAATGCTCCCCCCAACCGAACCATTCAGTTTTTCAAACAGCAAATGTAGCAGTTGTTGGTTACAACCCGTTATCGTAAGAATCAGTAACGTAAGAGTAATTATTGCCGCCCAGTTGTTGCGACTCCTGTTCAAACAGCTTCGGAACACACAAATAAGCATCTACCATCCTATTAGTAACGGCATACCCCAGCAGGTTATCGGCTATAAAAGAAATAGGTGTTTGCAAGCGTTGAAGTTTTTGAGCAGCGCTTAAAGTAAGGGCATAAGCACTGGTGTACTCATGATAACCGGCCTTTTTAAGATGAGTGGAAAACGGGATGGCATATAAATTACGGATCATGGAAGGTGTCCAGTTATTGCGGCCGGTAAGATGCTGAATCATGTATACAGCTTTCCGATACCGGCTTAAAAGGTTGTTATCAGTTCGTTTGTGATAATCAAGGTATAAAAGTTCCCAGTTGGAAGGAAGTTCCTCTACCATTTGAGAAAAAAGATCAAGACCGGATTTATTCACCACCACATCATCTTCTAACACCAACACACGTTTATACCCTTCCTTTACCTGCAGTTCATATACTTTTTTATGACTCCAGGAGCAGGCAATCTGACCGTTAATCATGGGCTGGTTCCAGAGATGGTGTTGCTGCGCCAGCTTACGGCTGTAAATACCATCGGCAATTAATTGTTCCTGGTTGAGTTCTTTGCCATCCACCCCAAATAAAAACTCAAAATCTAATCCCTGCAGATCCTCTTTGATTTTTTGATGACGTTCTGAGGCACGGGTAAGGGTGATGATAAAAATTTTATCAAAATATGAATTGATATACTCAAAAAGATTTTGCATGAACAAAAGACTGTTAAGCCGGATAAAACAAAGATGCTGAAAAAGCTGATTGAATGAGCTTAAGATCAGCAAATTTGTAACCAAAAAAAATAAATCATAGAAACTGACTTAACCCATCCATAAAACGTTGCATGTCCGAAAAGCTTTGAAACATCATGGCAAAAGACACATCTTCTATGCCCTTTTTCTGAAGTACATACCAACTAAGGAAATAAGAAACCCGCCGCCCAGGAAGTACATCAGAATATCATTGAACCTGGGATGGTTAGGTTTAGAAGTAGTGATAAAAGGCTGTATTACTTCCACATTATCCAGTGTTGCAAGACTTTCATCCAGGTAGAGCTGCTCCTTAAAATAATTGATCTCTGCTTCATACACCTTTACAGGATCCACCGGCTCACCAAGTATAATTCCCTGCCCCTGGCTTCTCGGGATGATGCTGTTGTTTACAATCATTTTCAAGCTATCAAGACTTTTCAGCTTAACATCAAGGTTTGCCTTGAGCGACAAAAGACTCTTACGTTTCGCTTCACGTCGTTTTAAGGCGTAATTGTTATTTTCAAGATAATCTACTATTCCTTTTTGAAGAGCAGCAGTGATACCGGAATCAGCATACACGGCTGTGATGGTAAAAAAGTTACGTATGGTATCCCGGTCGTTCACAAAAAAAGAATCCTTGGTAAGTTGAGAACGGATAGCAACAACGGATGCAGCCTGTTCCTCTGTAATATCCAGTTGCTTAGCTAAAACAGATTTGTTTTTCTTATTCTTTACCAGTTCTTCCAGGTTATCAAGCAAAATCACACATAACTTGGCGGGGAGTTCATGTGTTACAATCACAGCTTCAGAACGGTAAGCTTTGGGCAAAATAAACCGAAGCGAAAATCCTATAACACCCGCAGCTACTGTTATAAGTAACACATAAACGATATTAGCACGGATGAGTGCAATAAATGAACCAAGAGCCCTGAACAAACGAACGATTACATCCCATAGTGGTTTTAAAAAAGTAAAGAGATCTATTTCTTCTGCCCGGTTCTTATTTGTTTCTTCCATACAGTTATGGATTGATCGGTTTATGTTGATTAAAAGCAAATATCGAATTAAAAAACGAATACCACACTACTCCTTTACTTATTTCCAGCATGGATTCTGTACAACAGAACAGTATAAAAACAAGGAGAAAAAGGCTATAAAGTACATCCCCTTTCCTGATACTGTAATAGAAAGGCACTGCCATTGCAAGCATCAGAAACAGCAGCCCGATGAGCCCCGTCATCAACCATTGTTCAATAAACTGATTGTGGGCATTGTACCGGTTATACCTGGAAGCAAAATAAAACTTCCTGTTTTCATAACTTTTTTGCAACTCATCCTGCACATCACCAACGCCTACTCCCGTAACGGGGTTGCTTTTAATAACATCTGCAGCACAATTCCAGATAGCAATTCTTAAATACAAACCATCCCAGGATTTACCCAAGCTTGCATCTTCATCAAGAGGAACCATTAATGCTTTATTAAATTGAAATAAGGTTTGAAACCTGTTACGTAGCGGTTGGTTAATAAGAATAAATCCTGTTATCAAAACTAAAAGAATACTGCCTGTAAGAATTTGCAACTTCAACCCGGGAAACATGCGGATTACAAAATACACAATAAGCAGTATGCCTGAGATAAGACCCAGCCGGTTAGAAAGGAGAAACAATGTGATTAAAAAAACAAGGACAGCAATGAGATGGCAAAGCAAATTCTTTTTCCCGTTAATCAAATGCATATGGATTGCCACACCAAAAACACAGAATAAAGCAGCAACAGATGGGTACACATATTGCAACGGCAAAATATGATAACCAAACAAATCATTTACATTGCCCGACTTCCAATAAAACAAAATGGCTTTACCAATAAGAACCAGGCAGTACAACAATACGGAACCGGAAAACAAATACAACAATTGGTTCTTTTTTTGAGCTGTTCCGTAAGAACCATCTGCAAAGGCCAGTGGAAAAACTAATAAAGGCAGTTTTAGCTGCAGTGTGTTAAGTGCTTCTTTTACATTGGCACTATAAAAAAAACTGATGGCGCTAACCACAAAAGCGCCGGTAAGAATAAAAAAAAGAAAAGGTTGATTGATACGGAAACGGAACTTTGTTTGATACACCCGCATTAAAAAAAACAATACACATAAAGCTCCGTTCAAAAAAGGAAACCACACCATTGTAACAGCAATGCCTGCCGCCAACAACCAGGTTACCAGGTCAGTAACAGTATTATTTTGTGTCTTTATGATATTGCTGTTTATCAAACCCTGCTATAGATTGAATCAACTGTTTTAAAAGAAGCAAGATAAAAAGTGAATTGGTGGTAACATAACGTTTTATTAAACGGCCGGGCTCCTGCTGCAACCTGTACAGCCACTCCAGTCCTGAACGTTGCATCCACACCGGCGCTCTTGATTGTTTACCGCTGAAAACAGAAAAAGCTCCGCCCACACCCAACAGTACAGCATTGATAGCACCTGTATTAACAGCCATCCATTTTTCCTGGCGGGGGCAACCAAAGGCAACAAATACAACCTGCGCCTCTGCATCATGAATGCGACGGATAATGGAATTATTTTCTTCCTCACTCCAATTACCAAACGGAGGTGCATAGGTACCGGCAAGTTGTACAAAAGGAAATTCGTTACGGATGCGCTCTTGCATAGCAGAGAGAATTGCTTGCTCGCCTCCCAGCAAAAAAATGCGTAACGCTGTTTTACGCTCATTTACATAGTGTAAAAATGAAGGAAGAAAATCCATACCTGCAATCCGTTCCTGTGGTTTTCCTGAAAACCAACGCATAGCTTTTGCAATGGGTTGTCCATCTGCCAAAACAAGGGAAGCAGTACGCAGTTGTTGTGCAAAAGAAGGATCCTTATAGGCTTCAATGGTCATATGCACGTTTGCAAAACATACAAAACCCTGCTTTTTATTTATGCCGGCATTTACTACCCATTGCATAGCCTCCGCAAACCGCATGGCATGCGGATAAAGGCTGATGACCTTTATGGTTTCTTCTTTTGCCATATTGCAGTTTTGTAGATTGTTAGTAATTGTTCATACCCCGCTGCCGGTGTAAATTTTTCAAGATAGGATTGTCTGGCCTTTTCATTGTATTGTTTAACAGAAGCTGTTTGCTGAAATGCACGCACACATTCAACAATAGATATAGCACTGCCGGGCTTGAAAAGTAATCCATTACTGCCCTCCTGTACCAAACTACTCATAGCTCCAAGTTTTGATGCCAGTACAGGCGTTCCTGCAGCAAATGATTCAATCATCGTAAAAGGCAATCCTTCATACCACAGCGATGGAAAAACTAATGCCTGTGCTTTCTGAAGATAGTTGATAAGTTCAGGTTGTGCAAGGTTCCCTGCGAATCTAATATTAGAGTTAGCAGCACAACGATCTATTATTTCATTTTGTAATGGCCCCTGTCCTGCAATTACCAACTGCACATCCGGCATCTGCTGAAATGCCTGCACTAATGACTGAACTCCTTTTTCTTCACTCAGGCGGCCGGCAAATAAAAAGAAAGGTTCCCGCTTTACATCAGAATTAAAAATGTCCGGTGTGAAATTGGGTTTTACAACGAGTTTATTTTCGGGAAGTTTTAATGAAGAGGAAGCGATGATTTGTTTTGCAAAATCAGTAAGCACGATAAACTGATCTACCTTTTGCTGCCATGTATGCAATAGTTTATGAACAGATGAGAACGAAGTAGCAGCTAATGATGCTGCTGCCGATGATTTGTAACAACGATGAATAACTCCTTGAAGAGGGAAAACTTTGTTTGCACAAAGTTCACAGGGTTTACCGGACCGAAGCAACAAAGCATTGGAACATAGAAGCCGGTAATTATGCAGGGTGGCAACAACCGGAATCTCCAGTTTATGCAATGCATAAAGTATGGAGGGAGAAGCCTTGAAGAAAAGATTGTGCACATGCACTACGTCAGGCTGAAACGCCTGCACTTTTTCATAGGTCATTTTATAAGAATGCCTGTTGTAAACAGCCTGCAACCCGCTTCGGAGTTGTTGAAAAAAACCATAGCCTGCTTCGTTTGAAAATAAAAGTATCTCTACTTCATGCCCCCTTGATCGAAGTAATTCGATTTCGTTTTCAACGGCCCGGTCTTCTCCTCCCTTTTGTAAATATTGTGTATGTATAAAAAGTATGCGCACGGCTGGGTTATACTGATTGATGAAGCTTTCTTACTGCAATAGCCTTAGCCAGGAAACCAAGCAACAACCAGTAAGCAGAAGCGTAAATGGGCGACTCTAACACCGGGTTAAAGAAAGCGATGATGGTAATAGCAAAAAAACTCCAGAAAAAAAGAACACTCCGGTTCCTGTAATAAAATGATTTATGATAAAAATATTCTTTGAAAATAACACGGTACATGGCAAATGCAATAAGAGCATATACAATGCCCATACGTGCAAACAGGTAAACAAAAGAATTATGAGCTCCCATTACATAAGGTAATGTGGATAGCTTTTCAATTTCATAAACCGGGTAAAAACGAAATAAAGGTGTACCAAAGCCCAATCCAATTATGTTTAACGGAAACTGATCAACTATCGCCTGCTTCCAGAAAATTAATCGCCAGGTAGTACTGGGATCAATACCAAGGAAAAAATTGGACTGCATAACAGCATCAATGCCATCACTGTTATAAATGGAATAAAAAGTATCCATTATGGAAAGATTCTCCTGTACAGTTATAAAAAACAGTATAAAAGAAATTAAAACCAGCAGCCCCAGTTGCCTGGCTGCTTTATAGCCGGGAATAAACAATAAAGTACTGTAAAAGAGAAAGAGGATCATGATAGTAGCCGAGCTGTACACAAAAGCATAAATAAGGCAGAGGAACATCAGAAACAACAAACCATACCTTAAACTGCGGTTATGAATAACAGCAGGAAAAAGTACTGACATCCCAAACCTTTCAAATAAAAACCTGGACAATGGCACTACAAGAAAGAAACCGATGTAAAGCGATAATACATTCCGTATTTTATTTATAAAAACAGGCAGGTACTTATACAGGAAATAACCGATGAAAAAAGCAAATATGGAATAAACAATCACACTGTTACGCAGGTAAAAATACAAACCGTCCATGCGCCATAAAGAAGTAAGTAAATGAACAACTCCTAACGACAATAATAAAAAAATGCAAACTACCAGTTCACTCCGTTCAATTTTAAAACGATGATAGGCCAGCATTCCCAAACCTATAAATGAAAGTGCTTCATTAAAATAAAGTTGCTTCTCAAAAAACCATGGAGATATAATATAGCAGAGCGCTATGAGAAAAAAAAGATTTGCTATGGCCTGCTTTTTAATCATGCCGCAGTGGTTGATTTCTTTTGTGCCAATACCACGTTATTGAAATATAAAGAACGGTTCACCGGAAACAACGGAGCGATTAATACTGCCAGTAAATTTAACGGCACAATTAAAAGCATAGCTGCATAAAGAGCAACTTTACCTCCTTTGCGGCTTATTTCATATAAATACAGGATCCATAATTGAAATAAACCCCGAACAAAATTTCCTGTTTTCTGAAACCGGATTATTTCAAACCCGTTTTGGCGGAGCAGAGAACAAATGCCTTCAGAAGTATAACGGGCATAATCAAAAGGCATTTCATGTTCATTCCAGCCAAACGGAGCTGTGAGCAGCAGTTTGCCGCCGGGTTTTAAAACACGGTTGATTTCATTCAACATTATATCCGGTTGAAAAAGATGCTCCAGTACTTCGCTGCTGAAAACACTATCAAAAGTTTCGCTTTCAAACGGCAAACTGGTACCGTTGTAAAAAACATCAATTTTGGAGTAACGGTGATTATGGCCGGATTGTTCTACATCAACACCTGTATAAGAGTCAACCGTAAAAAGATTTTCATAGGGCTTACTGCCGCAGCCAAAATCCATCAACTTTCCTTTTAATTCAGGAGCCATTTGTCTAATGGATTGATACAACGGGTAGCGTATCAAAAAAAAAGGATTAAAAAAAACAGCGGCAATACCCGGTTGAAAACTTTGTTGCCTCAGTATATCTTTTAGTGACTTCATTAAGCTGTTAAATTCGGCTGCACGCAAATCTAAGGAAAGGGGTGAACTTCTCTGCTTCTTAATATCAGCTGCCGGGTTCTTTCATCATTTGTTTGATAAGTTGCTGCTGTGAGAAAAACATGACAATACCGTACAGCAATACAGATGCCATGAATGCTGTAAACGAATCACCTAACATAAATCCAACTGAACAAGAGAGCACAGCGTAGATCAACAGTTGAAACGCAAAAACCAGACGTGGCCGTAGTTTACCTGACAGCTGTAACCTGCGGATCATCCATACAGCAAATACAATTTCGCCGGCCAGCAGCGCAAATATTGAAAAAGATGGGTTTTTTGTAATAAGGGCTGATGCTGTAAATAGTAAAATTGTAAGCAGGGCAGCTATTGTACTTATGAAAGAATAATCTTTATCTGTTTTTCGGAGCAAGGCAATTGTAGTTACGCTTGAAAAGAGTGCATAAACCCATGCTGCAACAGCAAGAACTATAAAGAGCATTGTATAATCAACATAGCTATCACCCACAAAAATGCGGATCATGGTTTGCGGGTACATACAAAAGAAAGCCAGGAATGCTGTTCCGGCAATAAGACCGGTTTTATCAACAACCAATTGTATTTCCTCATCAAGCATATTACGCAGGTATGCCTGGTGTATAATGCGAAGCACTCCTTTGTACAACATATAAAACTTTAAAGCTGCTACCAATACAGCCACCTGCTCTGTTTCCGGAAAAAGATAGGGCGCTATTAATACAAGCCCGTAGCCCAGGAAATACAAGGCAATTGATACCAGCCCAAGTTGGAAATGCTGATAATACAGCTTGAGGGAATGCAGCACAGGTTTTACCAGCAGCGGTACGTTGAGATAATAAGTAATAAAGCTGTTGGTAAGCAGGTAGCTTAACAGCATTACTATTACAAATATGGTCAACAGATTTTCTTTACCGAAATAAGCAGCTGCAGCAACGGCACCAAAAGGAAGAATGACTCTTACTAATGCTACCAATGCTCCCGTTAACGGATGCCCGGTTGCATACAGGGCATAATCACCATTCAATGCAAATAAAGGAACGAGTATAAAAACGAGAAATACGGGTTCGTAAAAAGCAAAACCTGAAAAAAGCAGTAACAGGCAACTGAGCGTAAGCCGGGCTTTTTGCGTTTGACTAAATTCATTTTTCCACTCTTTTTGTAACGCAATGTTGCGCATGGCCGCTGCCTGTAAACCAAATGCAAACAGGTTGATCAAGAACTGGCTTAACGCATCTGCCTGACCCAACTGTGCCACCAGGTGCGGATTATTACTACTTAACAGGTATTTAAGCACAAATACGGAAAAGAGCTGACCGATACCCGTAACGACTCCGATAAAAGCCAGTTTTTTCAGCATAATTGGCACTTAGTTTGATCGCTATAAATATCTGGTTTAATTACGGAAATAAGCGCTGAAATCAGGATAATCCCTTAAAAAAGAACTACACAAAAAGGGAATCGTTTCCATATTAAATCTTGTATATGTTTCTGACAAAATCACCTACATTTGTCAGACGTGTTAAAAGAAAGCATACCTTAGAAAAACACGCACTCAACCGTATATGACCCCTGTTCATCATACTTTTTCCGGGCAAAAAAGAGAAGAAAGCTTTTCAGCCTCTTCTGCTTTTGCAAAACAGTTACGCAGCCGGACTTTAAGGACGATGATGAAACGATTTTTTGATGTAGTTGTTGCCTCTTTTTTAATTGTAACAGTTTTATCCTGGCTGGTTCCCATCGTCTCCATTTTGATTTTGATTGACAGCCGAAGCCCCGTTTTCTTCAGACAACGCCGTGTAGGTCGGTTTGGAAAAACCTTTTATTGCCTGAAGTTCCGCACCATGTACAACAACATTGAGGCAGATTTTAAGCAGGCCAGTGATGATGACCCACGCATTACCCGTTTGGGTCATTTTTTACGGAAGACTAATATCGATGAGTTGCCTCAATTATTCAATGTATTGATCGGCGACATGAGCATTATTGGCCCCCGCCCTCATATGCTTAAGGATTGCAAAGATTTTAATGAAGTTGTAAAAAATTATAAGCTCCGTTCCTTTGTAAAACCGGGAATTACCGGGCTGGCACAAATCAAAGGATTTCGTGGACCCACAACTGATGACTTAAGTATCATCCATCGTTTTCGCTGGGACCTGTTTTACATACGCCATAGCTCCATGGCATTTGACCTTTCTATATTAGCCGTAACTGTTTACCAGGCCGGGGCTCATTTCATCAGCAATATCGTTGCATTATTCAGTAAAAGAAGCAGGGCAGCCCGTAATGTTGAATTTGAAGGCAAAAAGCAAATTGCTGCCTGATTTTCTTAACCGGCCCATCCTTCCCGATCCAGGCTTCGGTATTGAATTGCTTCCGCCAGGTGTTCCACTTTGATGTCATCACTATCTGCCAGGTCTGCAATGGTTCTGCTCACTTTTAATATGCGGTCATAAGCACGGGCACTTAAATTAAGTTTATCCATAGCAGCCTTAAGCAATGTTTGACCAGCCTGAGATATCACACAGATTTCCTTGAGTTGCTTACTGCTCATTTGTGCATTGGCATACACACCTTCCACACCTTGATACCGAAGCGCCTGCCGTTCTCTTGCTTTAATCACACGCTCCCGGATGTTTTCAGAATGTTCACCCGTTTCGTTTTTTGAAAGTTCGCTGAAGGGCACCGGTGTTACCTCCACATGCAGATCAATCCGATCCAGCAAGGGACCTGAAATTTTATTAAGATACTTCTGAACAGCACCGGGCGGACAGGTACATTCTTTTTCCGGGTGATTATAAAAACCGCAGGGGCAGGGATTCATAGAAGCAATGAGCATAAAGCTGGCAGGAAAATCAATAGCAATCTTTGCCCTTGAAATAGTTACCCTTCGTTCCTCCATTGGTTGGCGCATTACTTCCAATACAGTACGTTTAAACTCCGGTAATTCATCCAGGAATAAAACGCCGTTATGTGCCAATGAAATTTCACCGGGCTGCGGGTTAGTGCCGCCACCTACCAAAGCCACATCACTGATGGTATGATGTGGTGAGCGGAACGGACGTTTTGATATGAGTGTTGCATTTTCAGGCAACTTACCGGCTACACTGTGAATCTTTGTTGTTTCCAATGCTTCCTGTAAGCTTAATGGAGGAAGAATGGTGGGCAACCTTTTTGCCAGCATCGTTTTACCGGCACCGGGCGGACCAATAAGAATTGCATTATGACTGCCGGCAGCAGCAATTTCCAAAGCCCGTTTAATATTGGATTGACCTTTTACATCACTAAAATCAAATTCAAAATTATATTGAGCATTATAAAATTCTTCTCTTGTATTTACTTCTGTTGGCTTGAGAGCAGTTTCATCATTCAAGAACTCAATCAACTCCCGTATATGCTCCACGCCATATACATTGAGTTGATTCACCATACCGGCTTCTCTTGCATTTTGCCTCGGCACAATCAATCCTTTAAAATTTTCCTTACGTGCCTGTATGGCAATGGGTAAGGCTCCTTTGATTGGAAGAATACTTCCATCCAGGCTCAACTCTCCCATGATTACATAATCACCTAACCGCTCGGGATTCTTGATTTGTTCTGTAGCGCCTAAAATGCCGATGGCGATGGGTAAATCAAATGCCGTTCCTGTTTTACGGATATCCGCCGGGGCCAGGTTTACAATAACTTTGGTACGGGGAAAAAAGTATCCGGAAGTTTTTAATGCACTTTCTATTCGCTGCTCACTTTCTTTTACCGCACTATCCGGCAAACCCACCATAAAAAATTTCTGGCCGCTGCTTACATTTACTTCCACTGTAATGGTGATGGCATTTACCCCGTACACAGCGCTTCCAAATGTTTTTACCAGCATGTGGTGTTCTTTTTCTGAAGACAAGATAATGTAAATGGTAAAATTCGTACTACTTATCTTTATCCCATGAAGAAAGTATTGTTTTTTACCGCTGCTACACTGCTTTTAAGCATTGCTTACTCACAAGAACGTTTTACCAATCCAAATGCCATTGTAGATACTTTTAAGAAAAGTATTCCATGTATTACAAAAGCAACGATCAATGGCGCTGAAATTGAAATCAACTATTATTCACCGGCAGTTAAAAACAGAACCATTTGGGGAGGACTGGTTCCCTATGGCGAAGTATGGGTTACCGGTGCCCATAGTGCTACCAACATCAGCATCTCAAAACCATTTAGTATTGGCGATGTAAAAGTAAAGGCGGGCAAATATGCCATCTTTACCATTCCCGGTAAAGATGAATGGATCTTTATATTGAATAAAAATTACGAACAACATTTGGCTGATGACTATAAACAGGAAGAAGATATTTTACGCTTAGCGGTAAAACCCATTACAAATGATGTTGTGACTGAACGATTATATTATTCCATTGTTGAGAATAAACTGGTAATTGGATGGGAGAAAGTGAAAATAGAAATACCAATACATATTAAATAACAACAACTATGCAGAAAAAGAAGCTCCGGTATATATGGCTTTGGATCATGGGGACTTTGATTTTAGCTGTTATCTTTTTAACAATATATGACTGGCGGAGGCTGATGGAATCGAATGACCTGTTCAGATTATTCATGAGAGTTATAATAACTTTTCTTATTACAGTATCATTTATATTTCAAATTAAAGAGTATAAAAAAGAACAAAACCAATCTTGAACTTTTGAAATATTCATTTTTATAACCCCAGTTTATCTGCAATAATCTTACTCATTTTATAAAAAGACTCATGGCTGTAACCGGCAATATGCGGCGTTATAAGAACATTGGGCTGTTGTAAAAGCCAATGAAGTTTTTCGTTTTCTTCAGAAGAATAAGAACTTAATTTTTCGTTTTCCAATACATCTAAAGCAGCACCACTTATGAGGCCTTTTTGCAAAGCCTGTATCACCGCATCTGTATCATGTACTTTTCCTCTTGATGCATTGATGAAATATGGCTTTTGTTCCATGGCTTCAAAAAACGAAGTGCCGGCATAATGTAATGTTTCATTTGTAAGCGGCAGATGCAGACTGATAACATCGCTGTAACGGAGCACCTGTTCCAATGAAGCTTCCCTGATGCGTTCACCACCAAAACCAAATGCATACTTATCATGCGCCAGTATCGTTACATCAAAGCCCTGTAATTTTTTTGCAAAAGCCTGCCCCGTATTTCCGAAACCGATAATACCTACTGTTTTACCACCAAGTTCTGTACCACGGTTTTCATCACGACGCCACAACCCGTTTTTTACTTCAAGGGCACTGCTGCTGATTTTGTTCATGAGATTGAGCAGCATGCCCAGCGCATGTTCGCCCACTGCATCCCGGTTGCCTTCCGGGCTGCTGTACACTTTAATACCACGGCTTTGTGCATAGGTTACATCAATCAACTCCAAACCACTGCCCAGCCTGCCAACCCACTGTAATTGTGCGGCTGCCTCTAACAAAGATTGATTAATGGGGATACGGGTTGAAACAACCAGGCCCTTTGCATCAACCACTTCTCTTTGCAAGGCTTCTGTTGTAATGGCCGGTTCATATACCACGGTGTAACCGGCAGCTGCTAATTTCTGCCGCAGGTATTCATGACAGGGTGTTGTTATAATTGCTTTCACGTTCTTACTTCATTTGAAAGGTGAGTGCTGCAAACTGCTCAACAGTTAACTGTTCTGCACGTTTGGTAAACAGCTCATCCGTTAAAGTTGATTCATCAAATAAGGCTCTTACTCCGTTACGTAACATTTTCCGCCGTTGATTAAAAGCAGTCTTCACCAGTTTGAAAAAATCTGCTTCTGATCTCATGGCCGGAATGTCAATTGATTTTGTTAACCGTATCACACCGCTTTTAACCTTGGGAGGCGGATTAAAACAATTCTCATGTACATCAAACAGATACTCCACTTTATAAAAAGCCTGCACCAATACACTCAGGATGCCGTACACCCTACTTCCTTCCTTTGCAGCAATACGCTGTGCCACTTCTTTCTGAAACATTCCGGTTACTACCGGCACCTGTTCTTTCCACTCCAGTATATGAAACAGAATTTGTGAAGAAATGTTGTAAGGAAAGTTGCCTACAATATGAAAGGCACCCTCAAAAGGAGGAGCAGCGTCTAAAAAACTCTGATGAATGATTTTATCTTTCAGTTGCGGATAGGTATGAAGCAACCACTCTACCTTTTCAGTATCTACTTCTACTGCTTTAAAGGAAACACCTTCAAGCTGTAATAAATATTTAGTGATGGCACCACCGCCCGGCCCTACTTCCAGAAGTTGTTGAGGCTGCATTTCTTCTACAGCCTTTACAATATTGCGGCAAATGCCTTCATCTTTCAGGAAATGCTGACCCAGCGATTTTTTTAAAGTGTACTGCACAGCGCAAAAATAAATCTTTCGGCTGTGCAGTACCTGATAATTATCTGTATGCTCTTTAACAACGTCTGCCTATATGAATAACATCCGTGCGGGAATAAAGAACCGCTCCATCATGCTGATACGCTACAATACGATAATAAAACGTTCCCTGTGTTACTGTTTTATCACGGTAGCGGAAAAAGAAATTGCTCGTGGGAGTGATTTCAACAATGGGCGTAAAGTTTACTCCATCTGTAGAACGCTCTACATGAAAGAACACAACAAGGATGGGATTATTAAACATCCAGTTTACTGAAACATCACGACCCATACGATATGCATTAAAAAAAGGATAATCCTGTTGCGGGTGATGTACAGTAATATGTTGTGGGTTGGAAACGGATGAGCCGGCTTTACAATACAGGAGTTGCAAGGAAAGCAATACGGCCAGGGTAATGATTCTTGTTTTCATGGAATTGATTTTTATCTATTGAATCAAAATCAATGCCTCATTTATCCGAAACAATTTGATTTTATACGCATTGTAATTGAAAAAACACTACGTAAAGCATCGAAGCAGTTTGAAAAAGAAAACAGAAACGCTTGCAGCAGTTGAATACTGATTAATGATGGATAATAATTTTCTTCCGGTCTGTTTTCAAGCCTTGTTTTACAATGACGAAGTAAGTACCGGCAGCCCATTGCGGCAATACATCAAACTGTACAACCTTTTGTTGCGGTTGCACTACCTGCTGCTTTACCATCACCCCATTTATATTAAGAACGGTTATTTCCGCTGGGAGATGATTATGAGGTAATACAATATTCAGATACCTGGAAACGGGGTTGGGTCCGATGATGATTTCAGTATTGGATGCATCAGCCACACGTATGATACGGCTGTATGTAACTCTTCCGTTAGCAGACACCTGTTTGATGCGGTAGAATAATAAAGGCGGTCCATTGGGTTTGTGAGGATCAGTATAGGAATAATCGCCGCTTGCATTGGACGGGAATCCTGCAATCCGTTCAAACCGTATTCCATCTTCACTGCGTTCCACATAGAATATTTCACCTGTCGCCGATACATCCGTACCCCAACTGATATGATTGTAAGCCTGTAGTTGTTTTACATCAAACCTGTTGATCTGTGAGGGCAATATGGTACAACCGGAACCAAGTTGGATTAGCATGGTATCTCTTACATATACAGATCCGCAACTATCCATCAACTCCTGGCTTACTACATACAAACCCGGCTGATCTACCTGAATGGAAGCACCCACCGTATCACTCACAATATTTCCAGATAATGCACGCCAGGTATAAATAGAAGTAACCAATGGATTACTCACCCAAATGGTTGCAATGCCCGGCAAACAAAGCGTAGGAAAATCAGTAGCCAGTTCAGCAGCAGGAGCACGGAAAAAGCTGAAAGGACCCACAAAGTCTTTTAACTCCGCCGTGAAGGAAGTAGAAGCTCTCGACTTTACCAATACTCTTCTGAAAGGCATGGCACATGGATCATTTGAAGTAACTAACGGATCCAAACCCAGCTTACTTAGGTTTACAGAAAACTCCATAAACTGTCTTGCTGTATAGTTAGCTACAACTGTATTGTTTTGCAGTACTAATTGAAAAGGACCGGCCCAGGTATTATTGGCTGATTGAAGACCGGTATAAAAAGTACCCGCCGTTTTAGGTACAATACTGGCATAGCCATAGGTAGCACCCGGCGAACCCCCATCAAAACTTCCGCCCCAGTTAAATGCAGCAGGAGTAATTGAAAGAGCGCTTTGGTGCACCCATATTCTGGCTTCAATATATGATAGTGAAGAGCTACCGTATTCAGCTGTAAAAATCACATCACCGGCTTTAAGAATATTTCCTCCCGCATCAAACAGCCACGATGTATGCCCTGCATCCGGACCATAACCTGTAAAAGAAAGGGTAGGCCGATTGTAGGTAATATCGGTTTGATACATTTCAAAATCAAAGTAGCGATTACCCGTTGTATTATCTAAGGATACACCGCCAAACATCCACAGAGAGTCATTGGAGTTTGGTCCGTCTCTCCGCACATGCATGTACATGTCAAGAATATCATTCTTATCCGGTATGCCCTGCGAAAGAGGTGTAGACCAGCTTTGCGGGCTCATCCCGTTTTTATTACTGCCGCTTGCAAAAACCGTGGAGTCATCGCCATGGTGATCCCTGATAAATATCGCATCAATCAACATCCGGTTATTTACAATGGAAAACTGCGGATAACGCATGCCCCTGAAAAAAGGCTGCATACGGGTAGAAGGAGTAGTTGTATAACGGTTTACAATAAAGGCAGCACCGGTTGTATCAATAACACCAACTCCGGGGCCGGCACTCGCACCTCTGAACCAATCGTCATTACCTGCAGAACTGAAACCATTAAAAAAGTTAGCTCTCAAATCTGCTTCCACTCCAAAATTGGCTTTAATAACCGGGCCGGTAACCTGTGCACCGGTTGTAGTGCACCAAGCAAGTGCAACTGTGGCTATTAAAATTTGAAGTTTCATAAGATACGGTTAAGAGGTCGTGACGGATACTGATACAGCGGGGCCGGTAGCTGAATGCTATCAACCACGTTTTACGATACGAACTGATTCCATAGGAGATTCAGTTGTACTCATATCTTTTTGTTGTGCTACAATCTTATAATAAGTAACACCGGGTAATGCGGTTACATCACGGTAACGATAGGTAGGGCTACCGGTAGCAGCAATGGTTTCTAACTCGTAAAAATATTGACCGTCGTAAGAAAAGAAAATGGTAAAGCTTTGTGCTTCCATGGGATTACTTACTGACCATGTAAGCATTGCATCATTCGCCATACGGTGTGCTCTGAAATAACCAAACTGTTGCGGCGTGGCAGCAGCTTTAGCTGAAACAACCGGAGTAACTGAAGGATGTGAGGAAGCAAAGCTACCTGAAGCAAAGAGTATTCCTGCAAAGAGTAAAACAGATTTCATGGGATTAAGATTTAGTGCAAGGTAGTTAAGTCTTATTTGCCTGCATATGCTTTAGCCGACTTTTATCCTGTATAATTGATAAAGAAAAACCCTTAACATATTCCTCTTCTGTTGATAATCAACAAGTTTTTATATCCGGCAGTTACAGCAAAAAGAATTGAATCAATTTATTCAGGTAATAAACCTTATAAATCTTCGTTGGCGGGAACCCATATACTAAGATGAATGCAGTTAAATGATTCAGAAACCGCCATCTCCAAACTCACTAAAACCACTATCTTTATCCATTATGAATGTAACAAAACCTGTAATCGGATTTTCCTGTGGCGATATCAATGGAATTGGCATTGAAATCATAGTAAAAGCATTAAGTGATACCCGTTTGCACGAACTGTGCACGCCTGTTGTATTTGCTTCCAACAAAGTGATTAATTTTTATAAAAAGAGTATACCGGATGTAAATTTCAGCTACCAGGCTACCCGTGAGTTAGATCGTCTCAGCCCAAAGCAGGTTACCATCTTCAGTTGCTGGGAAGAAGAAGTAGCTATTACGCCCGGGCAATTGAATGAAACCGGTGGCCAATATGCAATTAAATCATTGCTGGCTGCTACAGAAGCTTTAAAAAATAAACAGATTGATGCACTGGTAACAGCACCGATTCATAAAAAGAATGTGTACAGTGATGCCTTCCCTTACACCGGTCACACCCCATTTTTAAAGGCATTTTTTAACGTGCCGGATGTTGCGATGCTGATGACGGCCGATAATTTAAAAGTGGCCCTCTTAACCGAACATGTACCCGTAGGCGAAGTAGCCAAACACATTACCCGTGAAGCCATTATTTCAAAACTGAAGATTGTGAATCAAAGTCTGAAACAGGATTTTGGAATTGATAAACCAAAGATTGCCGTACTGGGCTTAAACCCGCATGCAGGCGATGAAGGACTGATTGGAAAAGAAGAAGAAGAAATCATTAAACCGGCTATTAAAGAAGCCAAACAGCAACACGATGTGTTCTGCTTTGGCCCTTACAGCAGCGATGCCTTTTTTGCACGTGGTCAATACGAAAAATTTGATGCCGTGCTGGCTATGTACCACGACCAGGGTTTGATTCCTTTTAAATCATTAGCAATAGGTGATGAAGTAAATTATACTGCCGGGCTTCCTGTTATCCGCACCAGTCCGGATCATGGAACGGCCTTTGATATTGCCGGGAAAGGAAAAGCAGACGAAACATCACTTCGTGCTTCCATTTTTGCTGCCATTGATATTTTCAGAACAAGAAATGGTTATGCAGAGGCAAGAAGCAACCCGATGAAACGCAGAAGTGCAGCCTTGCTGGCAAGAGCGGTGGATGAGAAATTACAGGAGGAATAAATCACTATACGACTATGTAATGAATTCTATGTTCTATAGATCATTCAAATATTCTAAAAAATTTTAAACACTTACTTATGTTATCAAAACACAAAGGATTATTATTCATTTGTATTTTTTATGCTGCGTTACCAGTATTTGGGCAAATTGAATCAGACGAAAAAATTACGGATATATTTTTTAAGACCTACAAACAAAATCCCTCCAAAGCATATACTGATCTATTTGCTGATAACAAATGGATGAAGGATAAAAAAAGTGACATAGAAACAATTAAAATAAAAATGAATGATTTCCTATCCGGACTTGGCGAGTATTATGGCTATGAATTAATCACAGAAAAAAGTGCAGGAGATAGTTATGTGCTTAAAAGCTATTTAGTAAAGTATGAGAGGCAGCCAATAAGATTTACTTTTTTACTTTATCGCCCAAATAATAAATGGCAGATACAGAACTTTACATACGACACTAATATTGAAGAAGAGTTGGAAGAAGCTGCTAAAGCTTACAGGTTAAAAAACAACTGGTAAAAATTGTGGTTCTTCACTTCAACATATCCTCACTCACACCCTTATTAATCACATAACTACTGTATGTGATTTCCACCCTTCCTTTTTTGTTTTTGGGCAGTTCCTGTTTTTTACTGCCATCATCGTATTCGAGGGTTACACCTTTAGGCAGTTTGTAATCTTTGGTATTGAAAGAAAAAATTACTTTATCAGGAAGACCCCAATCAGCGTACTTGCCAAAATTCATCTGCATATCATAGGTGCCATTGTCTTTAGTAGTGGTACTGGCTTTGCGGATGAGCAGTGCTTTTTCATCAATATACATCGTTGTTAATACCACATCACTGTTCTCATTGAGCGGCAATAGTTTAATGATTCTTACAGGTGTGTTATCAATAGTACCGTTACCTGCATCAATGGCTGTATAATCTTCTGTTAACAGTAAAGAGCTGATATTAATACTTACGCCACCTTTGGGAAGCAATGAAATACCGCCATCACGCTTTACCTGAAATTTATTGGGCTTTTTATAATACGCTTTGATATTGCTGATGGGCGCCTTAATAAACACGACATCGGTTTTCATTTTACCGGTAGCAGTATAATCATTCACTTTATCCAGCTTGGCTTTTACTTTTTTTACTAAGTCGAGAGCGGGAAGCTGAGCGAATGATGAGGTAGGAAGTAAGAAGTAAAAAATAAGAAGTAAAAAGAGAAAAGTACGAGGTGCGGAATACGAAGTACCCGACTTCCCACTTTTCATTTTGTATAATTGATGTTTCATAATAATTACTTTACTATAACAGCATGAAATAACTTTTAAACCATTAAACTTCTTAAACCTTTAAACATCACTAACTCAACACATCTTTTCTTTTGAATATAACAATAGATGCTCCTACAAAGAACACAATATGTGCCACCAGCACTCCGGCACTTCTTAACACGGCAGGCAGGTTACGGATAGTACCGGGAATGGATTCGCCATCCACATTTTCCTTCATTTCAAAAAATCCTTTCCAGGCAATCATGTGCGTGGTAAAAAAGAACTGCTTTACTTTTTCAAACAACGGAATTTCCAATGTTGAAAGAATGGTGAATACAATAATCACACTCATGGTAGCTACAATGGGGCCAATCGAGTTTTCTGCAAAAATGGAAAAGAAAAAGCCAAGTGATGCTACCGTGATGAGCGCCAGTGCCGCAAAGGCAAAAGCCAGCAGGTAACGCCAGAAAATATCATTGGCATTAATAAGAATGATTTCAGAACTCTTGGCATTGATTAATCCATCTGTTCCAAAAATACCCATTGATAAAAACAAACCGATCAATGCAATCCAAACCAACAAGGCCAGCACATATACAGAAGAGGCAATGAATTTACTCAGCAGCAGTTGGGTTCTGCTTTGCGGCTTGGTTACAATCAAACGCAGCGTACCCATGTTGGCCTCGCCTGCAATCATATCGGCACTGATGAGTGCCACCAGTAACGGCACATGAATGAGTAGGGTTTGCAAAATCACAAAACAAACAAAATAGCCATTGAGCGGATTACCAATCACCAGGAAATTATCTTTCACATCTTTCAGCACAAAATCCATGTACTTCTGCCCATCGGCATAAATAGCAACCTGTATTAATGATACAATGGCCCATACGGCGATGAAAGCAATATAGGTACGTGGCTTTTTAAAGATTTTAAATACTTCAATTTTTATAAGCTTCCACATGTTGATTAGCCGATGTAATTTTTAAGAAATAATCTTCCAGCGTGTGCCGGGCAGTAATACCTTTTACTTCCACTTGCTGTGCTACTAAAAAACGGTTAAAGGCAGGCACTGCATCCCTGCTCATTTTTAATTCAATGCCGCTGGCATCCACATTTATGAGTGCACCGGCATACTCCGATTGCTGAATGATACTTTCTGCAAGTGCTTTATTGCCTGTTTCCAACAGCACAATTGTATCATCCGGATGAAAGAGTTCATTTACTGAGCCTTCCACCAGCTTTTTACCTTTATCAATAATCAGCATCCGGTTGGCTATCTGCTCCACTTCACTAAGCAGGTGTGATGAAACAAGGATTGTTTTTTTCCGTTCACGACTCAGCATCAAAATCAGGTTCCGCATATCTGCAATACCCTGCGGATCTAATCCATTGGTTGGTTCATCCAGAACTATCAATTGCGGGTTATGCACTAATGCTACAGCCAAGCCCAGCCTTTGTTTCATACCCTGTGAGTAAGTACGTACTTTACTATGGGCCCTTTGTGCAAGACCTACCAGTTCCAGTTGTTC
The DNA here is from genome assembly GCF_045780045.1 of Lacibacter sp. MH-610. Taxonomy (NCBI): domain Bacteria; kingdom Pseudomonadati; phylum Bacteroidota; class Chitinophagia; order Chitinophagales; family Chitinophagaceae; genus Lacibacter; species Lacibacter sp. MH-610. The sequence continues at coordinate 966,359 of NZ_CP116002.1, read as the reverse complement.
CATCAGTTGAGCTTTGGAAAATTTCAATCCGCTCATGGTAGCAAAGATGGAAAGACATTCGAAAGCAGTGAGATACTTGTACAGATCAGGCCGTTCAATAACAGCTCCTACCTGTTGCAGTATTTCTTTGCGGTGTGTTGTGAGATTATATCCAAACAGCTCAATAGTGCCGGAAGTAGGTGTAATGAGTGTCAATAACATCCGGATGGTAGTGGATTTGCCGGCACCATTCTGACCTAAAAAACCATACACATCCCCTTCCTGTACGGTAAATGAAAGTTCATCAACGGCTTTCAATTCCTTAAACTGTTTGGAGAGACGGGTTACTTTAATTATGGGATTCATACAATTCTGCAAGAACAACAGATTTGTAAAGATAAGGTTTGAACAAGGCCCGTAATTATTTAGGCAGATAAGTTTGCAATGCTTTCACATACGTTTCAAACGCTTCAATTCCCTGCGGCGTTATTTTACAGATGGTTTGCGGATAATTGTCTTTAAACTGCTTAATCACTTCTACATAGCCAGCTTCCTTGAGCTTGGTGATCTGCACGGAGAGATTGCCTGCGGTAGAGCCCGTTTTTTCTTTGATAAACGTAAACTCTGCTTCCTTTACGCCAATGAGTAAACTCATGACGGCGAGGCGCAACTGTGAATGTAATATGGGATCCAGATCTTTAAACATGGGCTCCTTTCTGTGCTACATATTTTTTTCGAATCATGATGCCGGGTATAAGCCAGGAAAGTGCTGCAGCAAAGGCCATAAGCACAAAATCAACATAGGTAGGTGTAAAGGCAGCAACAATAGCGCTCACCCAGCAAAAAATACCACCGGCCAGCATCCATCGTTGCTTACGGGCAGCGCCGGTAATGATGGTGGGGAAACCAAACACCAGTAACAAATAACAACCCGCAAAACTCCAGGAACTCTGAACAGCATTACCGGCAGCACGGTAAGCTTCTAAAGCAGGCGCCATTTCTGCACTCAACCTGTTATTAATAAAATTCACTACAAATACACCGATACCAAAACAGGTCCACACATAACTCATAATATCATCATCCCATCCTTTGGCTTTGCGTTCGTTTCTTTCTTTGATGGAAATAAAAACCTGCGGCACCAATGCAAACAAAGCCAGCCACCAGATATCAAAACGCATTTCAAAATCAAAATAAATTTTAGCCGCCTGCACCGCACTGCAAATGGTAATGACAGAACCCCATAACATGGGACCGATACCCGAATCCACAAAATTGTTCTTGGCACGGTTAATCATTTGCTGAATAATGAGCAAACTCTCCTGTTCTGTTAATGGTTTCTCTGCCATAATCAGTTTTGATTTTTAAAGCGTGAACGTAAAAGATAACCGGGTACTATCCATGCAAGAATAACAGCTATTGCCAGTAAAAGAAATGAAAATACCATCGGAATAAACATTGATACTAATGCTAATACCCAACAACAAAAAGCCCCTATTTTTAAAGGTGTAAACCGAAGAATGACACCTGAAAGAAATGTAGGCATACCATACAACGAAAGAATTACAGGATTAAAAAGAGAAGTGTTACCAGATTTTCCCAATATAATTCCTGAAACAAAACCCATAATTACAAACACTACCCACACATAATTGTATATATCATCAGCATAGGTTTTTAGTTTTTCATTTTTCTCTTTTCGTGCCAGGTAAATCATTTGGTATATCACGGTGGGCACAGTAAGCATCCAAACATATTTAAGTGTTTCTAAGCTGTTGAAAAAGTAGGCTGAAATAAAATTAGCAATACTGCAAACTAAAATCACCCAGCCCCACAACAAATACAAATGCCCGTTTTCACTAAAACGGTTACGGGCTTTGTTAATCATGCTTTCAATAAGATTTAAACTTTGCTGCGGAGAAAATTCCTGCTCTTGCATGGCTGATGGTTTATGTTCAAAAATAAGAGAGTACCGGCAATTGCTGCCGGCACTTTTACACATTATTGTTTACATCCGTTCAGCACCATTTCAAATTGCTGCTTTCCCCATTTAGGATGCAATTCAGTTTTAGGCTTGAATGCTTCCTCCAGTTTCATCCCCTGCTCTGCAATTGGTTTTGCTGCAGCACAACCACCGCCAAGTTGTGCAGGTGTGTAAAACAAACTTTGTGACTGAAGTGCATAAGGGCGTGGATTAGCAGGATCCTGCTGCTTGGCTTTTTCTAAAAGCTCTGTTGCAAGTGCTCCATACTGCATAAACCGCTGCATCGGGTTTACCATCATACGTAACTGTGCAATCATACTTTTTACACAGGTGATTTCAGAATTGTTTGGTTCCAGCGCATCTGCTTTATTAATGAGTTGTTCAGCTTTATCAGCAATGGGATCAAGACCAGCCGGATTTGTTTGTGCCAGCATATAACCTTGAAGTACCTGTGCATGGGCAGCATAGTAAAACGCCAGCCATTGATTTTTTTCTGTTTCAGCTATCCGTTCAAAAGAGTTACTGATGTCTAAAAAATCCTGGGGTGTTTTGGCGGTTTTATATGCTTCCATCCTGGATTGCATGGCACCTATGAATTTTTCATTTTGTGCAGAAGCAGCAACGGCCATAAACATACATAAGGTGATGATGAGTTGTTTCATTGTTTAATCGTTTAAAGATGATTGATAATTATTTTGAATCCTGTTCCCTTTTTAATTTTTCATATTCCCGTTCTACACTGTTTGATTTAGGATACACATAAGCACCGAGGTAATGCGATACGATACCAATACCCCAACCCAGTGTGGGCCATACCGGCCAGGGCAAACCACCGCCATAATGTTTGGCTCCATTGATGGCCCATAAAATCCATAAGAAAGTATTCACCAAAACATACGTGATGAGATGACTTTTAAAACTTGCACGTTTTTGTGCTACTTCCCAAAGTTGTTTGTCTTTTTGTTCGTTGGCATCCGGGATGCGTTGAAAGTTGCTCATGATAAATTTTATTTAAGTTGATAGATGGTTGTTATAAGTTGATGTTGATGGCGTCTTCACTTCTGTCCACTCCAAAGCTGAAGAAGGCACCAATGAAAATAAACTGGCGGGAAGGCGGTACAATCTCCTGCCGGCGTTGACCATTGAAAGAATAGTTATAACCAAACTGCTGTTTAAAGTTTAAAACATTGCTTACACTCAGCACATATACTACAAATGATTTGGCATCTTTCTTACCGATCTTGGGCAGATAGTTGAGGGCAAAACTTACGTTGTGATAAGGATCAATCATGCCCCTGTCTGCAAATACAAACTTGCCGGTGTTACCTGCTTCGGGCTGAATGTTATAGAATGGACGACTGCTGGCAAAATTGTAAGAAAGGTTCACATTTGTTTTCCACTTCGTTACAAATTTCTTCATTACCACAGATGCTGTATGCTTTGCAGCAAAGTTGGGTGTAATGGCAAAAGGGAAATTGGCAAAGTCACGTTTGGTATCAAGGAAAGAATAAGAAATCCAGTAGTCTAAATTCTTGATGGTCTTTTTATCTCTCCAGAATAATTCAAATCCTTTGGCATCACCAAAGCCTGCATTGCTCACAGCTCTTGGTTGATTGTTCACAAGGCCGGTTTTTACCAGGTCATCATATTCTTTGTAAAAAGCTTCTACACGAAAGGTGGTGAGATTGGTTGTTTTTTGATACTGGGCAATATAATGTGTTGCTTTTTGAAAGTTGAGCGGATTTACTGCAGGCAGGTTTCTTAACTCAGGATTCTGAAAAAATTGTCCGTATGCTAATGAGGCCTGTGCGTTTTTACCCACTTTATAAGCCAGAGAGATGCGGGGTGCAATATTGTTTTGATTCAGCAATTCACTACGCTCAGCACGTACCCCAAATTTACCTGCAAGGTTGTTAGTGATATATACATCCTGCTCTGCAAACAAAGAGAATATATTTTCTTTGATGGTGGAAGGAAAGCGTTGCCCGTTTACTGCAATAAAGTTGATGCGGTCTTTGCTGTGGTTGTATTCTGTTCCAAAACGAAAAGCAGATAATCCTTTAAACTTTTTTTCAATTACTAACTTGGTGTTGAAATAATCACCACGATTTTCAAGATCAAAATTCTTAGCAAAACCAAGATTGCCCAGCACCACATCATTTTTAGATGCATCCGTCATGCCGAAACGTAAATCATCCCTGTTGTTGGAGTAAGAAACACCGGCACTCAAACGCCATTTGTTTTTAAACTGCTCTTTCCAGGAAAGATTATGATACATGTTTCCGTTTTTTAAACTGAAACGATCTAAATAGCCCAATGAATCCAGACTGGGTACCGTAAAGGCCAGTGAATTGTATGTATAATAACCATAATACTTGAGCATGCCGTTCTTAGATGTTTTAATACGGAAGTTGGCATCGGCTGTATGACCACCCGGTGTTTTAGAATAATCCTGTTGTTGTTTAATGAGTGAAAAAGCAAGATCAAGATTGGAGTAACCATAGTTGATACCCCAACTCGCTGTTTTCCTTTTATTGAGTTTTTGAAAACCGCCACCTAAGCTCAATACCGTAACACTAAGGTTAGCAGAAGATTGATCGGGCAAATCTATACTCTCCAGTATAAGTGCTGATGATAAAGCCTGTCCGTACAACGCACTGTAACCACCCGTACTGAAAACCGTTCCTTTAAAAATGAAAGGTGAAAAACGGCCACGGGCTGCAATATTAGGTGCACCTGTAAAAAAGAAATTGTTGACCAAGGTACCATCAATAAAGGTTTTTGTTTCAGCAGCAGTTCCTCCACGAACAAACAAGCCTTCACTCTCTCCTACCTGCTGGGCGCCGGGCAGTGTTTTCAATGCACCGGTTACATCTGCATTGGCACTGGCGGTGGTAACAATATCAATGGGTGTTAATACTGCTGCCGTACGTTTACGGTCGCTGGCTTCAAAAGAGCCGGCAGTAATCACCACCGCACTTATTTCTGTAACCTCCTGTTTCATAAGCACAGGAATGGTCATCTCAGCAGCGGTGATGTTTATGTTCATTTCAACAGTCTTATAACCGATAGAGCTGATGATAAGAACCTGCGTTCCTTTCTCAAAAGTTTTAAAACGGAACCGGCCGGCAGAGTCGGCTGTCGCCCCATCATAGGAACCTTTAATCGCCAGTGAAGCGCCGGCCACCGGTTGTTTTTTGGCATCTGTAACAGTACCGCTGATCATGGTTTGAGCCTTCAGCCCCAAAGACACCAGCAAGAGAATTATAACATTGATAAGGTGGTTCATCCTTGTAAATTTATCACAAACATAAACTGGTTTATTTTATAAACCAAATATTTTCTATAAAAAAATTCCACCCCCACAAAGGAGGGCGGATTGACACTGTTTTTAAAATCAGAAGAAACCTTTTAATGTTTTACAAAGCGGCTGGTAATATGGGTACCATTACAATTCACCTGCAGGGTATAGACTCCCGGAGCAAGATTGGCAAGACTTATCTGCTCGGTTTGATTGGCTGCAGCCACTTCTTTTTGATAGAGTTTATTGCCCGTAGTAGTCATAATTTGATAAACCACCCGTTGTTTTTGCCAGCTATCCGGAATTGAAATCCGCAGGTCGGATGTAACGGGATTAGGATAGGTATTTACTTTCACCCCATCAGTGCCAGATGAATGCATACGGATTACTCTTGTTTCTGAATAAGAAATATCGCCGCTGAATTCTGTGTTACGGATGCGGTAAAAGAGTAAGCCCTTTTCATTGCCGGTTAAATAATCTGTAACCTGGTAATTATTGGAACCCTGATTTAAAGCAGTCACAACTGTACATTCTTTATATGATTTTCCGTCTGAACTTTTTTCAACCACATAATTTTTAATGCCCTCTTCAGCCGGAATAGTCCATCTTAAATCAACATAATTATTTGATTTATTAGCTGTAAAATTGCTCACTTTCGATTTCAGTATATACATCTGGTCAATCCTGAACCTGCGGAACCACATAGAGTTTAATCGAATACCTGCATTGGTAGTAAGAACTCCTGTTTTTGCACCATATCTGAAATTGATGCGATCCCGGTTGAGATAACGGTAAATGGACATAACCATAGAAGCAGATGTATCAATATTGGTAAAGTTCATAACAGGACCGTACATACCGGTACCGGTACCACCGAGGTAAGGATGCAGACATTGTGAGTGCACCTTACCCATACCATCACAATGAGTATCTTCCAGGTCGTTTAACACTCCTGAACCTGAACAATAGGTACATGTAATAATCGTACTTGCAATATTATCATCAGCACAGGTAGCAACAGAACCCAGCAATCCTTCCGGGCTGGTGGTTAAAGCGGTGGTGGTTGCCAGTACAATGGAATTGGGCCTGTCATATACTACGTATTCACTAAGAGTAACATTATCACCATCTACATCAAGTGCGGTAAAATCGATAGTATCCAATTTAACCCGTGTATTGGTTCCGGCAACATAGAATGTTACTTCAAAATCAATATACCAGTTTTGATTGGGGGGTACATTACCTGCAAGACCAAACTCAGGTTGAAAAGCTTTGGGCCAGCCAAACACTGCATTGTCAATGGTGGCCATATGAATATCACTTCTGGAAAACCGTTTTAAACGGATGGTAGCATCAACGCCTGTTTTAACATTGGCAAACCTGTAAACGGCTCCCTGCTTATTGTTAATACCACTTTCTAATACAGGGTTCATAAAAATAAGTTCAGAACCGCCCTGCGAAAATCCAATTGCGTGTAAGGCTACTAAAATAATAGTAAGTAAAAGTCTTCTCATAAAGTTCTCTTTAGGTACAGGTAAATAAAAATGAACTTGAAGCAACACTAAAAGAAGCAAAGCAGACATGATGAATAATGATAGGATTGTCCTATCTAAATCTGCTGTAAATACTGTCGTTCTCTAAGGGTAACTTCTTATTCGACAGCAAATGTAACATGTGGAAATTACGGTTGCAAGTATTTTCAAAAATTTATTTTTAGTAAATACTTTAATTTATATAACACGTAATATCACCAAAAGAAAAGCACAGGTTTATAGAAATTTTACTTAGTATAATTTCGGTTTATGAAAAAAGCCGCATCAAAAAACGATGCGGCTTTTATATTATCAATAGAGTAATGCTTATTGCTTTGTAAGTTTTGAATGGAAGATGGCTTTGTTGAATGTATCTGTAATTGTTACAAAATAGGTTCCGCTGCTGAGTTGATGCAGTTGAGCTGATTGCAACTGGTTATTCCCTTTGTTTACATTAAACCTTTGTGCAATAAGTAGCTTGCCGCTAACATCTGTAATACGCATTTCTATAACTGTGGCCGTTTCACTTTTGTAAGAAATGTTTATAGCAGATCTAAATGGATTGGGCCATAATTTTACTTCACTACGTTCTGCCCTGCGCATCACAACAATCCTGCTGTAACTGAATTTACCATCTCTGTCCAGCATTTTTAAACGATAATAAGCAAGATGAACCGGTGCCGTAATATCTGTAAATGAATAGGCAATACGATGATCACTGTTACCGGCAGCATCCTTTTTACCAAGTGTTTGGAACTGATTTCCATCTAAACTCTTTTCTACTACAAATGATTCTGTATTACGTTCCTCTTCTGTTTCCCAGCTAAGAACCACCTGTTCATTTACCCAGGCGCCATTAAAAGAAAGCAGGTTGAGTGGTAATGTTCCGTTTACTACAATGGTAGCAGCTGATGGCAGAGAAGTACATACAGTAACACCGCTGAGATTGGTAGCTTTTATAACAATGTTGTAAGTGCCGACAGATGGAATAGGATCAGTTGTAAGTGTTAAGTTACCATTAGAGGCAGCCCATTTGCCGGTACCTAATGATTGCCCGGTTGATGAATTGGAGATGGCATAGAAACTACCAGTTACAGCATTTGTAATTGTATAGGTTACTGACTGATTGGCCGTGATACTTGTATTAGTTGGTGTAAATACAGGTGATGTGGGCGATGACGCACATTCCACGATTATACTTGCAGCACAAATAAATTCTTTGGCTCCTGATTCACGAACGCCGATCGTTAAAGTTCCATTGGAGTAAATGGTAGTAGCAGGAATAGAGGAAACAGTCCATGATGTAGTACCTGTTGTGGTTGTACCTATTAATTCACCATCCAGGTAAAGATTAACAGTAGTACCTGCTACTGCAGATGATAATGTACCGGAAACAGAAGTAGCACCGGCACTTACCGGGCTGTTAATAGTTCCGCAACGTGCAGATGATGTATTATTGGCTGCAGTAACATTAGCTGAGTTAGCACTAACGGTACATGAACCGTTCTGAGCTGTTGCATAATACGTTACTCCTGCTACGGAATTAAACGGAACGGAAGCTGTTGACCATGTACCACCTGATTGTACAGTAGTTGTAGCTACTAAAACAGGGCCGGCGGCATTGAAAACACGGATAGTAGTACCAACCGGTTCTGATGAAGTTCCTGTTATAGGTTGACCTGCAGTAACCTGGTTGTTTTTATCTGCATTTATTAAAGGAGGATTGGTAAAACAATTCACCGTTCTGCTTACTGCATTACTCATACAGGACCCGGAAATGATAGCACGAACTTCTGCAACATCATTCAAACTTAAAACCAACCCTGTAAATGAATAAGCGCCGCCTGTTGCAGTAGTGGTAGCACGTTGCTGCCCGTTAATCCATAAATAAACGGTAGCACCGGCAGTAGCAGTTCCTGAAACTGTTGTATTAGATGTGTACAATTCAGTTTGGGTAATGGTGGGTGTTGTTGTTTGTGTTAAACCAAGACACGCAAAAACAGGAGCTGACTCACAGGAAGAACCGGAGGCAATGGTAGTAACATAATAAGTTCCGTTAGTCATATCAGGAGAACCGCCGGAACAGGCAGAGGGAATCTGGCTGCCATTAAAGTTCACTCCATTATAAAACCAATTGTTCAGGTTATAACCAAATGTAGGCGAGTTAGCAGCGGGACCTGCAAGAGTAGACGTTACCAGTGTACTGCTGATAAAATAGAGTTTTACTGTATTAGTACCTGTAAAAGCTCCTTCCAGTCCACGGTTTGAAAGACAGGAAATAGTTAGGCCCGCAGCAGAAGGAATATTTGATGTATTACATCCTAATGCTGTAACACTATTACTTACCAAACACATACTTTCTCCTGCAGCTTGTGCCTGTGCTGTAAAAACATCGCCATTTGCAGAACTCACAGCAGCAAGTGACCATGTACTGCCACTGCTTACATTGGAAACTGTGCCGACAAAAACACCATTTCTATAAACGGTGATATTTGCGATTGTTACAGCACCTGATAAATTGGAAGCAGTCCATGTGCCGCCAATAGTAACAGTGCCGGTTCCAATAGGCGCATTCACAACCGGCGGAGCTGTACACATACCGCCAAAACCACCACCACCTCCTACAAGGTTGATAAGCGTAACAGGAGGTTGTGAGTTGATGAAGGTTTCGTATTGCTGATTGGTATTTGTATAATTATTATCACTCAAACCATAAATATCTGATTTGGGACCGCCAATGGCTGCTTGCGGACTCATAACCGTAGTTGGTACAAGTCGCAATGGTGTTGATGTGGTAAGATTAAAAGGTGCTGCACTCAAAGCTGAAAAGGGAACATAAAAGTCCATGAAGAAATCAGGATCACCATTTCCATTAGTTGCAGCAATTGAAACCTGGCTCATCTCCTGCCAGTTTGTATAAGAGGTTACTAAAACAGGTGAGCTGGTTCCATCAACATTGTAGATGGCAATTCTGAAATTGGTTTCCAGAACAATTTCAATTTCAAAACCGGGGTTGCCATTAGTACCCGTTGTTGCTGGTTGATAGTTAGGATCAGCATTGGTACCGGTAGCTCCAAACTTTCCATCTGTATCTAACAAAACACTGTACCCTTTTGAGCCTGACATAATAGAACCCAGGCGAAAACGGAACAGAAAATTTGTTCCTGTAAAATAAGTATAGAAACCATCCCTTGCAGCATCCGGTACAAAATCTGAATAACTGTGATTAGGTCCTCTTCTTAAATCGGCAAAAGGTTCACTTGAATAAGATTCTACAATCTTATAACCGATTTCAGAAGTAGCCACATCACTGGGCGCTCCAAAACCTGAAGTGGTTGCGGAACTATAACCATCACTGTTAGGATCAAGAACCAGACGCCCGGCAGCAGAAGTAGCCTGCCGGTTAATAAAACCGGGAACAATTTGTGCAACTAAGTTGGAATGAAAAAAAAGAAAGGCAACGATAACCGTTATTCTGAAAACATTTGTTTTCAGCATGGATATTGGGTTCATGTAATTAGTTTAATCAGGTAGGTAGCAAAACTAACTTATATTCTGTAACTAAGTTTCCGCCATGTAAACAATTTTCGGGAAATAGTTTCTGCAATCGTTTTCGGAATGTTATTTACCGCTTATTCCCGATTTTTTCACGCAACAACAACCTCACAGTATGTGTGTCATCTGAATTTTCAAAAGCATCTTTCGGAACAAGAAAGAAGGAACGGTCATCAATGTATAAATGAAAAAAATTAGGCGTTTCCAGGAAATATTTGAAAGCCTGGTAATTCCAATCTTTACTGCCCTTGGGGTTTTCAATATGCATGTACACTTCCATAAACGTAAGCACAAAGGAATCCTGAAACGTTTTTGCACGTTTGTACACAGTTATCGGTAATACAAACCAGAAAGAAAGCATGAGCGTAAACCACAAAAAAGAACTGAGCAGCAAAGCAAGCGGTTTAATAAAATGAAACCCATACATTACTGCTGCAAAAAGAGCAAACACGTTTACAAGGATAATCAACAACCTGATTTCTTTTTTTGAAATAAAATGATAACGCAATGCCTGGATCACCTGCTTGCGGTTATAGGTAAACGATATAGTGGGATGCGTACTCATTTAATACTGTTAATTTTTCTCTGAAAATAAAGCCGTTACTTCTATACGGTTATTATCCGGATCCAGGGTTTCAAATTCATAATAACCATCACCGGTTTTTCGTGGGCCACTTAAAATGCTCAATCCTGCTGCAGCCAGCTCTTTTGCTTTAGCATCAACTTCTTCCATGGTTTCAACTCCAAATGCAAGATGAATTAATCCCTGGTGCTGCTCATGAATCGTATCGTTCCTGTTTTCAGGAATGTTCTTCATCTTCATTATCTCCAATCTTGCCCCGCTTTTAAATGAAAGAAAATAACTTTCAAATTCTTTTGCAGGGTTGTAATATTTCTGATTGGGCACGGCACCAAAGTATTTTACATAAAATTCCTTGAGCTGCTCCAGGTTATTGGTCCATAAGGCTACATGTTCCAGTGTCATATTTATCGGGGCGATTTTAATTCGTTTTCAGTAACTGTCCATTCACCAAGTTTTTCTCCTTTTATGCCAAAAAACTCAACCAGCATTTTCCGTTTATTCCGCTCACCGCTAAAACTGAATCTTGTGTAATTCTGCTTTTCATCAATTCCCAGAATACGGTAAGGATTATTGGCTTCTGGTCCGCTGAACTTATGTGTACCGCTGGTAAGTGGTGATGAAGTGATATCATACAAAGGATAAGTTCCATCCCGGTTTACTTTGATGATTTCGGTGTGATGCCTGTCGCCGCTTAAAAATACAACCCCGTTGATTTTATATTCTTTCAAAAAATCCATCAGCTCATTGTACTCTGCCGGGCAACTGAGTAATTTATCATAAGGCGATACAGGATTGAGCACCTGGCTGCCGTTAGCAATAAACTTAAACGTAGCACGGCTGTGCAGTAATGCATTTTTCAGCCAATGTAATTGTTCTTTGCCCAGCATGGTTTTCTCCGAATTAGGAGCGCCATTCACTGAGTCTTTGAAAGCATCAGTGCTGCGCCACCAGCGGTCGTCCAGCATAAACACATCTACATCTCCATAACTGTACATGGAATAAATGCCCTGGCCATTCATTCCAAAAGAAGTGTTGGGAAAATAATTCATGAACACTTTTCTTGATTCATCTTTCAGAATATAGCTGCTGCCAATATCATTAGGACCGTAATCATGATCATCCCACATACCAATATGTGAAGTGGATTTTAAGAAGGATTGCAACACAGGACTGGATCTGTCGTGACTCGCCCTGTACCATAAACCCCATTTATCACCGTAATCAACTTCACGGGTGTACCAGTTATCGCCCAGCCACAGCATGAATGCGGTTTTTTCTTTGGCCATGGTTTCAAATATGGAAGAGTCGCCGCCATAGGGTTTACCGGGGCGGTCAAATACGGGCTCATTAAAATAAGCACAGGAGCCGGTGAGAAAAGAAAAATCAGGGGCCGGTTTGCGCCATTGCCAGAGGTCTTTGGTGGTAAAGCTGCCGTCTGCTTTTTGTGGTGGTGTAACCTGTTTTTGATTTACCACTACCCTGTACTCATACGTAGTGTTCATCTCCAATCCTACTATATCAAACACAACAGGACTGAACCAATCTTCTTTACTTGTTTTCTTTTCAATGATTTGATAAGATTGTGGCGCACTTCCTTTTTTCCAGTATTGCAGTAATACATTAGAACCCGGTTTTACTTCTACCCAAACCTTAGCGGTTCTTAATTCCACCGGCCCCAGCATGGGTCCGCTTACTAATTGTGCAAATGTTGAAAATGATAAAAACAGAAAGCAAAGAATAAGACAATAACGATTCATAATTTTTGCAGTAATGATTCAATGGCGTGCAAGTTAGGTAAACTTTAAGCCGGTTACTGTCAAAAAGATGTTTCCATCAAAGAGCACAAAAAAAGCCCTCCGTTGAGGAGAGCTGATCAATTATCTGATGCGTAAACATTTTCCGTTATGCCTTTTTCCGTTGGCCGCCTCATAGGGAGTAACGGAACGGGTGCAGGAGCTGATAAGGCCAATAATACAAATAAGTAAGAAAAACCGTACGTTCAGTTTCATAAGGATTGGGTTTGATAATTTTCTGTTGCACAAGTATAGTTCAATAATGATACCAATGCAAACCCATGCCTAAGTGAAAACCATAAGAATCCGGAATTTATACTGAGCTGCTTCAGCAATCACGGCTGATGAAAGCACTTATACCAGCTTCTTTTCCATCACAAAATGCGGAATCGTTACTTCTGTAAATTCATCACCTGTAATTTTATAGCCCTGCTTTTCATAAAAGCCGACCGCTACTTTGCGGGCATGCATGATGAGTTTTTTAAACCCATGATCTCTTGCCAGGTTCTCTGCAAAATTCATGAGGGTGGCACCAATGCCCTTACCCTGCAGTTTTTTGTGTACTGCCATTTGACGTAGCCGAACTGTTTTATCATCCACACGGGTGAGTACACAACAGGCCTGCATTTCATCCTCATCAAACACACCAATCAGAATGTCGTTTTTTTCTTTTTCCAGATCTGCATCTGAAAATTCCAAACCAAGCGGCTTCCGCAATATTTCATACCGGAGTTGTATCATTTGGTGGTAATCCGGGGAGCCGTGAACTAACTGTTTCAATGCCATAATATGTGGTTCTGCTGGGCAAACAAGATACATTTTTTTGATGAACTACGAACAACCGTTATCACAGGGGTTGTATTCCGGAACGGGGTTCTGCGGGAGCAGAATTCTACAATTTTGCCTAATCCCTTGCTAATTGGATAAAACCTCTATTTTTGCAGCCTGTAACCAAATTATTACGACAATGTCAGACATCGCATCAAGAGTTAAAAAGATCATCGTTGACAAATTGGGTGTTGAAGAATCAGAAGTAAACCCCGAAGCTTCTTTTACCAACGATCTGGGCGCTGATTCATTAGACACAGTTGAACTCATCATGGAATTTGAAAAAGAGTTCAACATCTCTATCCCCGATGAGCAGGCTGAAACCATCACAACCGTTGGCCAGGCAATCACTTATCTGGAAGAACACGCAAAGTAATCACCATCTGCCCCCTCAAGGGCCGGATGTAACCTTCTTTACTCCAGGCAACAACTTATGCAATTAAAACGTGTAGTAGTTACCGGAATCGGTGCCATAACACCATTAGGCAAAACTCCTGATGAATATTGGGAGGGACTGGTTAATGGTGTTTCGGGCGCTGATTTCATCAAGCAGTTTGATACTTCGAAATTTAAAACCCGCTTTGCCTGCGAGGTAAAAGACTTTGAACCCACGCAGTACCTCGACAAAAAAGAAGCCCGTAAAATTGACCGCTTTACCCAGTTCGCACTCATTGTGAGCGACCAGGCTGTTAAAGACGCAGGCCTTACTCCTGAAAACTTTAACCCTGATCGTGCCGGCGTAATTTTCGCCAGTGGTATCGGCGGGTTAATCACTTTCCAGGAAGAGGTCATCGGTTTTGCGCAGGGTGATGGTACTCCCCGTTTCAATCCTTTCTTTATCCCCAAGATGATCCTGGATATTGCCGCAGGGCAAATTTCCATGCGTCATGGGTTGCGTGGCCCCAACTATGCAGTTGTAAGTGCCTGTGCTTCCTCCACCAATGCTATTATTGATGCGTTTGATAACATCCGCCTCGGTAAAGCAGATCTAATTTTAACAGGTGGCAGCGAAGCCGTTATAAGTGCAGCCGGTGTAGGTGGTTTTAATGCGATGAAAGCATTGAGCGAACGCAATGATGATCCTAAAACAGCCAGCCGCCCATTTGATAAAGAAAGGGATGGTTTTGTGATGGGTGAAGGTGCCGGTATGCTGGTACTGGAATCATTAGAACATGCTTTAGCCCGTGGTGCTAAAATTTATTGTGAAATTGCCGGTGGTGGCGCTACTGCTGATGCCCACCATATCACTGCTCCGCATCCTGAAGGCTTAGGTGCTACTAATGTAATGCGTACCGCCTTAGCTGATGCAGGTATGCAGCCCGGTGATATTGACTACATCAATGTACACGGCACATCCACACCACTCGGTGATATTGCTGAAACCAAGGCCATCCTCAATGTATTTGGGGAGCACGCTTATAATCTCAACATTTCTTCTACTAAATCCATGACCGGGCATTGCTTAGGTGCTGCCGGTGCTTTGGAAGCAATTGCCAGTATTATGGCCGTTGTAAACGATGAGGTACCTCCTACCATCAACCATTTTACAGATGATCCGGAGTTAGACCCTCGCCTTAATTTCACATTCAATACAGCACAGAAAAGAGAAGTAAGAGCTGCATTGAGTAACACATTCGGTTTTGGCGGACATAATGCTTCTGTGATTGTAAAAAAATTCAAAGCCTGATCCTTCCTCTTTCCGGAATTACTTTAGTTTCAACATTAAGTTGAAAAGTTGAGCCGTGGATGCCTTTGTGTATGCATAAATTCATTTAGATTTGAATTGTAACAACAAAAAAATCGCCGGCGTTAGTTGACTGAATGATGCGGAACCTCATCCGACAAATATTACCAGCAAGCAACAAGTTTGAAAGTAATCTCCGTAATGTACTGGGCTACAGTCCGGGTGATATTCAATTATACAAAACAGCACTGAGCCATCGTTCCGTAAAAGAAGGAAGCGATCAGAATAATGAACGGCTGGAATTTTTGGGCGATGCCGTGCTGAGCTCCGTAGTGGCTGATTATCTTTTTAAAAAATATCCCTACAAAGGCGAAGGTTTTTTAACTGAGATGCGGAGCAAAATGGTAAACCGTGCCACTTTGAATGATATTGCTTTAAAGATGGGTTTGAAAAAGATCACTCTTTATAACAAAGGCGATAACTCTCTCAAAATTTCACAGATTTTCGGCAATACGCTGGAAGCTTTACTCGGTGCTATCTACCTGGATCTTGGCTACAATAAAACCAAACGCTGGATCAACAAGAACATCATCATCCCCCACCTGTACATGGATGATTTGGAGCTGCTGGAAATCAACCATAAAAATAAACTCTACGGATGGGCTAATAAAAATGGCAAAGTACTGGAGTTTGAAACCCTTGATGAGCGTATTGAAAACGGACGCCGTCTCTTTACCATTGCTGCAGTAGTTGATGGTGAAACCATTGCACAGGGAAAAGCCTTTAATAAAAAAGATGCGAGCCAGATTGCTGCACAGGCCGCCGTAGAAAAGCTGGGAATCGGCGCTTAGTTGCTGATGGCTTTATACACCGGCGTTTTTATATCATGATAAAACAAAAAGGTCCAGCCTTCTTCATGACCACGTTGCCACCATTTCATTCTTAAATCTGCTGCCAGCTTTCCATCAAAATCATACTTGGTTACATACTTGGTTTTCATTTGCATGAGTTGTGGTGCCACATCGCCTCCAAAGAAAACGGTTTCATTATTTTCTTTGATCCAGAAAGCCTGGTGCCAGGGGCTGTGAGCACCCGTCCACTCATAGTAAATGTAATCATCAATCACCCCGGTACTTTCTACCAGTAACAGTTTATCTGTTTCAGTTAAGGCCGTTACATCTTCCATTACATAAGATTTGGAAAGTTTGCTCAAAGCGATTTCCAGCTCCTGTTTGTTCACTACATACGTGGCATTGGGAAAACTTAAAAAACGTTTTTGTAAAATGCCATCTTCTTTACTAACACCACCTGCATGGTCTTTATGAAGATGTGTCATGAGAACTTTCGTTACATCCAGCGGGTTGATGCCGTTATCAATTAAGTTTTGATGTATTTGCAATGTGCCATCAGGATTGGTAAAACCAAGACCCGTATCCAGCACCAGTATATCTTTTGAAGTAGTAAGCACAAAGGGTTGTACTTCTACGAGCAGGCTGCCGGGAGGGCGGCTTTTTAAATCATCAGTACGGTTATCAAATGGAACAAATTTTTTAGTGCCGTCAACGGTAAAACTTCCTTCCGAAAGGGGTATAATTTTCATGCTGCAAATATCCGTAAGAAGAGACTATAAACCCACCCCATTTATTCACTCTGATTGGCTGAGTTAAGAACGCCCCTCCGGGGAGTGGATAAACCTGTTGATTTGTTGAGATTAATTCAGCACCAACCTGGGAGCGCCAAGCATGGAATCAAAAATGAACAGTTCTTCCAGTTCAAAATGAATGAACCTGCGTATGGGAAAACGATCCACCACCTTCCTGGCTTCAGCTTCTGAAACAGCGTTGATCACTACCCATCCTTTGCTTCTGTTATGGTTAACGGAGTAAGTAACAATTTTCTCTGCTTCCATTTGTGAGTTGATGAACTTGCGGTGGCTGGGAATTTGCTCCCAGAAACTTTCTTCCAGCAAAAGAGGAAGTGTAAAAGTGCAGAGAAACTTTTTCATGTGAAAGGGTTTACCTGATAATAACAGGCAGAAACAAAAAAGGTTCGGGCTGCAGAAGACAGCGGTTCGGATTAACCAGATTCATAATAAAAAACAACCTACCGCAACACCATCTGGCGGTTGCCATCAAAACGTAACAGTATAAAAATGAGGATGGTAAAGGTTACAATGGAGGAACCTCCATAGCTCAACAATGGAAGGGTGATACCAATAACCGGCATTAACCCGATGGTCATACAAATATTGATGAACACATGAAAAAACAGGATGCTGGCCACACTGTAAGCATAAACCCGGCTAAAGGTACTTCGCTGCCGCTCCGCAATGGTAATGATGCGCATGAGCAGCAGAAAATAAATAAGCAGCAGCAGGGCACTGCCCCAGAAACCAAAACTTTCACCAATGGCTGTGAAAATAAAATCAGTGTTTTGCTCGGGCACAAAATCGCCTTGCGTGGTTACGCCTTTCAAAAATCCTTTGCCCAGCAAGCCGCCGGAACCAATGGCAATCTTGGATTGCTTAACATTGTAGGTATAATCTTTTTTCTTACCCTTTGCTTTATCACTTTCAAATTGTGCAATACGTTCAGGGCTTTTAGGCTCATAACTTTTACCAAAGAGATTCAGCACACGTTCAGCCTGGTAAGGCTTCATAATTTTATCAAATACAATATTGTCCACAAAGTATTTAAAGCCTAAGGTACCTCCTGCCGTCAATGCGATAAAAATGAATAAAATAAAATTCCGCTTGATGGGTCGCCACAAGAGGTAAACAGCTATCAAAACAAGTACACCAATCATAATGGCGTAAGGCACCATATCCAGTACAATAGCAGTTACAAATAATGCAATCACTGAAAAACCAAGAATCAGGTAAATGGCAGGCAAACCTTCCCGGTACATTACCAGGAAAAAGCAGAAATAAACCAGCGCTAATCCTGTTTCTTTCTGTGCAATAGAAAGCAATGCAGGAATCAATGTAATGGCAATGGCTATCAGATGAGAACGAAAAGTTGTAAACTCTGTGTCCTGCCGGCTTAAATATTTGGCCAGTGCCAAAGCGGTAAACACTTTACATAACTCAGCCGGCTGCAGGTTAAAACCACCACCTAATGCAATCCATGATTTGGAACCGGAAATATCTTTACCAATTATAAAAGTGAGCAGCATTAACAAAATGCCGAACAGGTATAAGAGATTGGCAACTGTGGTAAAAAACTTACTGTCAATTAACAGGATAAATAAAGCAACAACAGAACTGATGCCGATAAACAGTACCTGCTTGGTATAACTTTTTTTCAGCTCCATTAATGATTGCAGAAAAGATTCGCCACTTCTGTACTCTACTGAAAAGATGGCAATAAAACCGATAAGCACCAGTACATAATACAGCAGCACCGTACGCCCATCAATTCCGCCTGTTATCTTATCTTCTCTTGTCATGCACGGTTGGCTTTTAATTGAGCTGTTTTAAATAATCTTCGTTCATCCGGAATCCATGCAAAAGACCAGTTAGTGTTGGTACGTTTTTTTTCAGGTACCCGCACGGGCAAATGCATTCCTTCTTCCTGCGGTTCATAAAAAGCTGTATTGGTGCTGTCAATACGTGCCTGCTGTTCCCGCTCCAGTTTGATTCGTAGTAAGGAATCTTTCACCTGCTTTATAGAATCACGTTTGAAACGTTCGTACTTAATACGGGCAGGAATGATAGATGCATTGGCAATACGATCTACTTCCGACTTACGTTTATCCCCTGCAATAGAATCTCTTAAATATTTTTCCATGATGAGCGATGCAATGGGTGCAGCCCATGTGGCACCAAATCCTCCGTTCTCCACCACTACACATACAGCAATCTTAGGATCTTCTTTAGGTGCGAATGCAACAAAGAAAGAATGATCTTTCTGCTTCACTTTGCGGAAGTAGTTTTCAACGGTACCTGTTTTAGCACAAACATTAAAGCCATCAATTTTTGCATTGCGTGCGGTACCGTTGGTTACCACCATTTCCATTCCATCAATCACTGCCTGGTAGGCACTGTCTGGAATATGAAGCGGTGAAATTTTCTGACGGTATTTGTTAAGGATGGTATCTTCTGCGGTTTCGCCATCAATAGATTTTACAAAGTGCGGCGGATAATACCAACCTTTATTGGCAATTAAACAAATAGCATTGGCCATTTGCAAAGGCGTGGCCTGTATTTCACCCTGGCCAATACCGAGTGATGCAATGGTACAGGAGTTCCACCTGTTTTTACCGAATATCTTTGGATTGTTATAACGTGTTGTATCAGGAATAAAGCCACTGTATTCACCGGGCAAATCAACTCCAAGACGATGCCCCAGTCCAAACCCGCTCATATACTCTTTCCATTTTACAATTCCCTTTTCAACGCTTCTGTATTGAGGGTTATCAATGGCTTTACGGAATACATCTGCAAAATAAGAGTTACAGGAGTTGGCAATGGCGAGTTTTAAATTAGCCGCATGTCCGCCACCTGCATGCGTACACTTAGGTCGGCCGCAAGGACCATAATTACCAAAACACGCATAACCAAAAGAAGGAGTAATCAATCCTTCATCTAATGCCACCAGGCCGCCCAATGGTTTAAAGGTTGAACCCGGAGGATACACTCCCTGCATACCACGATTTAATAATGGAGAAGCGGGATCAACAAAAAGATTACCGAAATTTTTTCTCGCATTGGGGCCCGTTAGTTCATTGGGATCAAAACTTGGACCACTGGCCATGGCAATGATGCCGCCTGTTTTGGGTTCTATTGCTACAACACTACCTACTTTGTTGTTTAATAATTTCTCTGCGAGTTGTTGCACTTCAATATCAATGTATGTATTGAGATGACGGCCTGCTACAGAAGCTGTATCAAACTGTCCGTTTTCATAGGGACCTATGGGTCGGTTAAAATTATCCCGCAGAATGTATTGAATACCCCGCTGCCCCATCAGCACTTTTTCGTAAAAATTTTCAAGACCACTCCGCCCGGCATAATCGCCCATTTGATAAAAGAAGTTTGAGCGCTTGAGCATACCACTGTCTACTTCGCCTACATAACCCAGTATGTGAGCAGCCGCATTGAAAGGATAACCACGGATGGGACGTTCCTGTAAAAAGAAAGCCGGCTGAAACCGAAATAGGTTTTCATTGATACGGGCATATTTATCAGGGCTGAGGAGTGATTCAAATGCTGAAGGTCTGTTCCTTGTATTTTTTATGATGGCGGTAACAATCCGTTTATTGAATTCAGCAGTATCAATACCGAGGATGCGGCAGAGTGATACGGTATCAATATTTGAAGAACGTAACTGGGAAGGTGTTACCATGAGATCATACATGGTACGGTTATCAAGAATGGCTTTGCCTTTACGGTCGAAGATGATACCACGGCTGGGATAAACCACTTTACGTAAAATAGCCTGGTCTGTAGCCAGCTTATCATACTTACTGGAAAAAAGTTGTAGTGATGCCAGGCGTATGAGCATAATGCCAAACACCACAGCAAAAATCAACTGTATCGTAACCTGTCTTGATTGATTGAAAACGGCCATAGCCTTATTGGTTTTTCAGAACCGCTGCTTCAGGTATTGGTGATGAATTTCTGTTTCCGTACAAAAATAATTTCAACAACTAAAATTAAAAGAAAACTGATGATACTGGCACCGGCAGTTTTAAAAAGGAGATATAAAATATTCCCAAATTGAAATGCCTGGATGGTAAACAGCACAGCATGATGTAATACCGTTAACACCGCTACATAAATGGCATACTGTATATTGCCCAAACTGGTGGCACTTGGCTCCCGGTAATTAAACTCAGCTCCCTGCTGCGGCACAATGATATTGATAATAAACGGACGGATATAACCGATGAACACACAGGCAGCCGCATGCATACCCGGGGTTTTAGTAAAGAAATCAAGTGAAAGTCCGGTGAGAAAAGAAACGATAAGCAACTGGCTCCTTCCAATATTAAAGGGCAACCACAAAATAAAAACAAAGTACAATATAGGCGTAATGTACTCATGCAACGGCGGTATCTGGTACAGCACAAACACCTGCACCAGGATGAATACAGCTAAGCGGATGATATAACGAAGCAGGTTGCTCATTTCTTTTTCTGTTGTAAACGTTGTTCCAGTTCTTTTTGCTCATTCCGTTGCAGGTTTTTTACAACGAAAACATTTTGCAAACGACTGAAATCAGTGGCCGTTTTTACCTGGATCAGATAATTATTACTGCTTTGCTCCGGTACCACTTTCTCTACCACACCAATCATAATACCGGGTGGAAAATCAGAATACTGGCTGGTTAAAACCGTATCACCTTTATTCAGCTTTACACTCTTGGGTATATCTCTCAACTGAACAAGATTAGGAGTTGCGCCATCCCATTCAACACGGCCGCTCTCCCCTGTTTTTTTCAAGCGGGCACTGATGCGGCTCTGTTTATGCAGCATACTCATGACCGTTGAAAAATTATCCGTTACATCCAGCACCACACCTACTACCCCATTGGGACCCACTACCACCATGGAAGGAGCCACGCCCTGTTTACTGCCACGATGAATCGTAATATAATTGTTAGGCAGTGAAATACTGTTGTTCACTACTTCTGCATCCATGTACAGATAACGTCTGCGTTCACCCGTGGAATCAAAAGGAATGGAATCAGTAACTATCTTTTGTGCAGTATCTGCCCCCTGGAAATTTTCAGGCAAACGGTTTTGCAGTTCATTGAGCTTTCGCCGGAGATCTGCATTTTCTTTTTTGAGGTAGAAATAATGTTCGATGCCTGCGTATTGTGCCTGGATGCTTCCTGTGATTTCGCCTGCAGCATCCATGTACTTCGACTGATGAAACCTGTTGTAACTCACCAGAAGACTGATGCAAACCACTTCCAGCACGAGGAAGAAGAGTAAAACAGAATACCTGCGGATGAAAGCGAAAAGATTTCGCACAAAAAATGGTTGAAAAGGTTTAAAAGTTCAATGGTTTAAAGGTTGCTGATAGCTGAATAAAACTATGAAACCTTTAAACCATTAAACCAGTTCATTATCAGTTACGCATTACAAACGGATAGCGGTTGTAGTTTTTCAAAGCAATACCTGTACCACGCACCACACTCTTTAACGGATCATCTGCAATATGTACAGGCAGTTTAATTTTTTGAGTTAAACGCTTATCCAAACCACGGAGCAACGCACCGCCGCCGGTGATGTAGATACCACGGCGATAGATATCTGCTGCCAGTTCAGGCGGCGTCATTTCCAGTGCTTTTAAAATAGCTTCTTCTATTATGAAAATACTTTTATCCAATGCTTCGGCAATTTCCTGGTAGCTCACCATGATTTGCTTGGGAATACCGGTTACAAGATCACGGCCATTTACAGGAATATCATCCGGGGGATTATCCAGGTCTTTCATGGCACTTCCGATCTGGATTTTGATTTGCTCGGCAGTACGCTCACCAATGAGCAAACTGTGATAACGGCGAAGCGCTTCCATAATATCAGCAGTAAACTCATCACCTGCAATGCGAATGGATTGATCACACACAATACCTGCCAACGCAATCACAGTGATACCGGTGGTACCACCGCCGATATCTACAATCATGTTGCCCACCGGCTCTTCCACATCAATACCAATACCCAAGGCAGCAGCCATGGGTTCATGAATAAGATATACTTCCTGTGCGCCTGCCTGTTCGGCACTGTCACGTACGGCACGTTTTTCCACCTCGGTAATGCTGCTGGGGATACAAATCATCATCCGCCATTTGGGAGCAAACAAAGGTTTTTTGGTATACACCAGTTTGATGAGTTCACGGATCATCAGCTCGGCAGCATTGAAATCGGCAATTACACCATCTTTCAACGGGCGAACCGTACGGATGCTCTCGTGTGTTTTTTCGTGCATCATCAACGCTTTTTTACCAACCGCCAATACGTTCTTGGGATTGTTACGGTCAAGCGCTACGATGGAGGGTTCGTTCACCACTATTTCATCATTGTGTATGATGAGGGTGTTGGCAGTGCCAAGATCAATGGCAATGTCCTGAGTAAAGAAGTTAAAAAGTCCCATTTTGTATAGAGGAAAATTAAGTTAGGATTTGTTATTGCAAATGTGGGTGAAATAATTTGAAATAACAAAGCGAAAACCCTGCCAGTAAAAGATTTTGGGGATTTTTTTTAGTTGAAGGAAAACAAAGCAGTCTTCATTGCTCAATGAAAAATAAACACAAACGCCGTTATCAATTAAAGAAACTACTTACGCATACATGCAACCTGATAAAAAAATGGTTCGTTTAAAACGAACCACAATCTTAAAATCATCTGTTTCTTTATTCAAACTCGTAACCAATATCTTTTCTGAAATACATTTTTGTAAAACGGATGCCTTCCAGCGTATGACGGGAGTAATCAGCCGCTTCGCTTACGGTTTTTCCAAAGGAAGTAACGGCGAGTACCCGACCACCATTGGTTACAACCGAGTTGTTTTCAATTGCAGTACCGGCATGAAACACCATTGTGTTGCCGGTGGATTGATCCAACCCTTCAATAGGATAACCTTTAGCATAGTTACCCGGATAACCACCGCTTACCGCTACCACGGTTACGGCAAAACGGGCATCCTGCTCCGTTTGTACCTGTTGCAGTTCTCCTTTTGCAGCGGCTGCCAATAGAGCTACGAGGTCAGAACGGAGGCGAGGCATCACTACTTCTGTTTCAGGGTCGCCCATACGGCAGTTATATTCAATTACAAAAGGCTCATCACCCACTTTAATCAACCCAAAAAACACGAAGCCTTTGTATTCAATCCGTTCTTTTTCCAGTCCTTCAATTGTTGGTTTGATTACTTTTTCCAGCACCTTATTCATAAAGGCTGCATCTGCAAAAGGAACCGGACTTACAGCCCCCATTCCACCTGTATTTAACCCGGTATCTCCTTCACCAATACGTTTATAATCCTTCGCTTCCGGCAGCAGCACAAAATCCTTACCATCTGTTACAGCAAAAACGCTCAGCTCAATACCGGTTAAAAATTCTTCCACTACTACTTTCTTGCCTGCCTCTCCAAACTTGGAATGCTGCAGCATCATTTCGTATTCTGTAATGGCTTCAATATGATTGTGACAAATGATGACTCCTTTACCGGCTGCCAAACCATCGGCTTTGAGCACAATCGGTAACGCATGGTTGAGCACATAATGTTTTCCTTCCTCAAAGGTTTCAACGGTAAACTCTTTATAAGAAGCAGTAGGTATGCCATGCCGCAGCATAAACTCTTTGGCAAAGGCTTTACTTCCTTCTAACTGAGCAGCATAGGCACTGGGACCAATCACTCCCAACCATTCCTCACCAAATGAATTGGCAATATGGGCTGCTTTAAAATAATCGTACACCCCTTTTACCAATGGCTCCTCCGGCCCTACTACAATCAAGTGAATCTGATGAGAGCGGCAAAAGGTTTCCATTTCTGTAAAATTGCCGGCAATAGGCAGGTCAATATTGGTACCACATTGTGCAGTACCGGGATTACCGGGCGCAATGTATAACTGTGTACAAAGAGGACTTTGTGAAATCTTCCAGGCCAAAGCATGTTCTCTACCGCCGGATCCGAGGAGCAAAATATTCATGAGATGTGAGTGTTGCGTGCCGCAAATTACAGGAAGGAGTTTCAAAATCAATTACCATTTATAAACAATCTGTTATATCCTGTAATCGAATACAGTTTACTGATAACAACTGTTTGGAATTAATCCTTACTTTCGGACGTTCACTTACAACAAACCTAAATCAATTGTATGAGTCAATCCTTTCCCCAAAAGGGACACCCTAAAGGTCTGTGGGTATTATTTGCCACAGAAATGTGGGAACGCTTTAACTACTATGGTATGCGGGCCATCCTAACGTATTTTATGACCCAGGCATTATTGTTTAAAACCGAATTTTCAAATGGCTTATATGGCAGTTACATCAGCCTATTATATCTAACTCCGCTTGTTGGCGGATATATTGCCGATAGATACTGGGGAAACAAAAGATCCATTCTTGTGGGCGGCTTGGTAATGGCTTTGGGGGAGTTAATTCTATTTGTTTGCGCTTCTGTTTATGATTCATCCCGAGAGATTGCAAACATTCTATTTTTCTCAGGTCTGGGATTTATGATCGCAGGTAATGGTTTTTTTAAAGCCAATATATCTTCTTTAGTCGGACAGCTTTATCCGAAAGGAGACCTGCGTGTTGATCCTGCTTATACTATTTTTTACATGGGAATTAATGTTGGCGCTACACTTGGTCCTATTGTTTGCGGATATTTTGGTGACACAGGTGACCCGTCAGATTTTAAATGGGCTTTTCTTGTAGCAGGTATTGGAATGTTGTTAAGTGTATTGATACAAAAATTGTATCATGATAAATATGTACGCACACCTGAAGGAAAAATTTTAGGCTTAACCCCCGGTACTGATACCCCATCAAATGATCCTTTAATTCCGGCTTCTTCATTTGTAAAAGCTCCTTCAAAAATCTGGTCAAACCCTGTATTCATTATTATTGGGCTGTTAGCTTTTTCAGCTCTTATGATTGGAGTTATTTATCTGGATACAAGAATTAATTACCTGTTTTACCTGTTGATTGCAAGCTTTGTATTTATCGTTTACCTTATTCAATCTGATAAAAGTCTGAACAAGGAAGAAAGACAAAGAGTATGGGTGATGGTTATCATCGCCTTCTTTGTAATTTTCTTTTGGGGTGCGTATGAACAAACCGGCTCAACACTTGCTTTATTTGCCAGAGACCAAACAGATCGTAACATTTTCGGTTGGGAAATGCCTGCAAGTTTTTTTCAATCCTTTAATGCTGCTTTCATCATCATTTTTGCTCCTGCCTTTGCGTGGTTATGGTTAAAGATGGGGAAAAGTCAACCCGCCACTCCTACCAAAATGGGTATTGGTTTAATATTATTGGCTTTGGGCTTTCTATGGATTGCTATTGGAGCAAAATCAGGAGAAACAAAAACTGTTAGTATGATCTGGCTTACTGGCTTGTATCTATTACATACCTGGGGGGAGTTATGTCTTTCACCCATCGGTCTTTCGCTTTTCAATAAACTTTCGCCGTTAAAATTTGCATCCCTCTTAATGGCTGTTTGGTTTTTAGGCAATGCAGGAGGTAATAAGTTAGTAGGTGTTTTGGGAGCGTTATATCCAAAAGACGGAGCTACTACTTCCTTTCTGGGTTATCAAATGAACAATCTCTATGACTTCTTTATGCTGTTTGTATTTATGGGAGGAGCAGCGGGAGTTATCTTACTGCTGCTGTCTAAAAAACTGCAAAAGATGATGCATGGTATTACCTGATTAATCAACGATTAAAGTTTCATTATCTTTCTTAATCTAAATTCAACTGCCATATGTCTCAACAAAAATTTCAACCCTTTGTGCCCGATGAAAGCAAGATGCCGGAGTTCACTATTAAAAGTGTACTGGTAGGTGCGGCTTTTGGTATCATCTTCGGTGCCGCTACTGTGTACTTAGCTTTGAAAGCCGGTTTAACGGTGAGTGCATCTATTCCCATTGCCGTATTAGCTATTACACTCGGAAGGAGATTTTTGAAAACCACCATTCTTGAAAACAATATCATTCAAACCACCGGAAGCGCCGGTGAAAGTATAGCAGCCGGTGTGGTATTTACCTTACCCGGCTTCTTGTTTTTGAGTGAAAAGAACAGTGCTGAATTTTTTAATTACTTCACCATTCTTACGCTTGCCATCTTCGGTGGTATCCTCGGAACACTGATGATGATTCCGCTGCGCCGTTCCCTTATTGTGAAAGAACACGGCACTCTTCCTTATCCGGAAGGAACAGCCTGCGCCAGTGTATTGAAAGCAGGTGAACGTGGCGGTGATTTTGCCAAAACAGCCTTTATGGGTCTGGGCTTTGCATTTGCCTATGCCATTCTGCAAAAGATTGTACACGTGATTGCTGAAACGCCTTTCTGGATGACGAAGCAGGCGAATAAATTCTTCCCTTCTGCCAAAGTGAGCGGAGAGATTACACCGGAGTATATGGGTGTTGGTTATATCATTGGTCCCAAGATCAGTGGTGTGCTGGTGGCGGGTGGTGTGATTGCCTGGTTTGCGTTCACTCCATTAATGGCTTCATTGGTTCCGCCGGATGTAATTGCAGCACAACTGGTGAAGCTGGGTTATCTCGGCGGACTGGATAAAGCAGGCGGCCCCGGTGGATGGGATCCTGTGGCACACACATTTGCTGATTATTCAACTGCTATTTATCGTGCTTACATCCGCCAGATTGGTGCGGGCGCTGTTGCTGCAGGTGGTTTCATTACACTCATCAAAACTATTCCTACTATCATCTCTTCGTTTAAAGGAAGTATTCAATCATTGAAAGCACAGGAAGGAGGTGAAGCAAGTGTGAGAAGAACAGAGCGTGATTTAAGTATAAAAATTGTAGGCTTTGGAAGTCTGGCTTTAATTGTGTTGATGGCTGTGTTACCTCAAGTACCCGGCGACAGCATTGGAAGTAAATTATTGTTGGGATTACTTGTTGTAATCTTTGGTGCTTTCTTTGTAACTGTATCATCCCGTATTGTTGGTTTGATTGGTTCTTCTAACAATCCCATCAGCGGTATGACGATTGCCACACTCATGGGCACCTGTTTGATCTTTATTGCGGTGGGCTGGACGGGTAAAGTATTTGAACCAATGGCGCTGGTTGTTGGTGGTATGATCTGTATCGCTGCAGCTAACGCCGGTGCTACTTCGCAGGATTTGAAAACCGGTTACATTGTTGGGGCTACCCCCAAATATCAGCAGATTGCTTTGTTTGTTGGTGCAGTTGTATCCTCCATTGCAATTGGTGCTACTATTAAAATCCTGGATACACCCACAGCTGAAATGGTAAGCCAGGGAATTACGCATGCCATTGGCACTGATAAATACCCGGCTCCGCAAGGAACATTGATGGCAACGCTGATTAAGGGAATTCTTTCGTTCAATCTTGATTGGCAGTTTGTATTGGTGGGTGTGTTCATTGCCATTACGATGGAATTATGCGGTATCAAATCGTTGAGCTTTGCCGTTGGTTTGTACCTGCCGTTATCAACTACGCTTCCCATTTTTGCAGGTGGTGCTATTCGTGGTTTGGTGGATA
This sequence comes from Lacibacter sp. MH-610, assembly GCF_045780045.1. Lineage (NCBI taxonomy): Bacteria > Pseudomonadati > Bacteroidota > Chitinophagia > Chitinophagales > Chitinophagaceae > Lacibacter > Lacibacter sp. MH-610. Next base: position 937,921 of record NZ_CP116002.1, on the reverse strand, counting down.
TGAAGAAAAAGAAAAGTGGTGAAGAGATCTCTGCTGAGGAAGAAGATTTAGGTAAAGGCAATCTATTTGCAACAGGATTGGTGGCAGGTGGTGCATTGGCCGGTGTATTGGTTGCCATCCTTTCCGTGAATGAATCGGTTACAGCTGCTCTTGGAAAAATCAATGCAGAACATGGACTTACAGAAATGCTTGGTACCAATGGCTATTTCCTCATCGGTACGCTTTTCTTCATCCTCATGGGCTTTGTGCTTTACCGCATCGGTATTAAGAAAACAGATACATTAAAAGATTAAGTGCAGCACTGCTCTTATTGCAAATAAGAAAGTCCCGCTGCAAAGCGGGACTTTCTATTTTTAAACAACTATGCAGAACGGGTTAGTAAGAAATGAACGGATGAATTATACCAAACCAAAGAAAGAAGCAGCAGCTTTTGCCGGACGTAATAACGAAAAGGTTTCAGGAGCTGTAGCAATCTGCTGGTAAATTTCAGCATATTGGTTGGTTACATTTTCAATGCTGTAGCGGTAACGCATTTTCCAGCCATTATTTATAAGTTGATCACGGTAATCAGCATCTTCAATTACTTTTAAGATGCCACGGCGTATATCAAGTACGTTGTAAGGATTTACTTTACAGGCTGCATCATCAGCTATTTCATTCATTGGAGAAATACGGCTTGTTATCAACGGACGACCTACTGCACAGGCTTCCAGGATGGGCAAACCAAAACCTTCATAGGTTGAAACAAAAGTTACCATATCACTCTGCAGGTATTGCTCTTTCAACTGCTCAAAACTCAGGTTCGAGTAATTCCTGTAATCAATTTTATTTTCTTCCAGAATTTCTTTTGCGGCAGCATCCAGTTGGCCTACAATATGCAGTTCACAACGAATGCCTTTTAATGCTTCTGCCAGGTTGTGCAGGTTTTTATTTTCTTTAGTACCAATCTGGAGAATGCGTGGCTTTGCTGAATTAAATACTTTAGGACTGAACTGAAGACGTGGATCAAAAAAGTTAGGCACCACTTTAATTTTATCAGCACGCACACCGGTAAGTTGTATCAACTCCCGTTTTGTTTTTTCGCTGATCACCGTAATCGTATTCGCCCGCATCATGGGCAACTGGTACCAGAAAAACTTAAAGAGCCAGTATTTAAAATTCCATTTGCTGTAACGGGTAAGAAACACACAGTCGTGAATGGTTAAAACCGTATTAGACTTTTTCATACCAAGCGATACATAGTGAATATCCCCTGTAATATGATTGATGCGTGACTGCTTTTGACCGGCAGTAACGATGTTTGCTGCAAAATTCCTGATAGAAGGAACTTCCACTTTCTGTGGCTTAAACTGATTTTCAATCTTTACCTGTTGCTGAATATTATCGAAGAGTGATTCGATACTGAAAGCATGGGCCCGTGCTTTGCGGAAGAAGTATGCTACTTCCATAGTTGATTGGACTTTAGTTTTTCGTTGATAATTGGATAACTCAAAAGTAAAAAAAGAATTGGATTAAACAACAAGGGTTTCCACTTATTTGCATTGATGGTAATTTTACGGAAAACAAAGCCGTCATCAGTTTAAATAAAATTCAATGGTTGCATCTTTTGTTTTAAGATGGGTTCGGCATCAGTGCCCAACCATTTCTCCAATACAGTTGCATATACTTCTCTGAAATCCATTTGAAACTGCAGATCACCATCATCCAGTTTATTTAAATCCGGCAGTGCATTGTAAATACCTTTCTGCTTCAAAGCACCACTCACAAAAAACATATTGTTTGCTTTGCCATGATCCGTACCACCACTTGCGTTTTGAGCAACCCTTCTTCCGAACTCCGAAAATGAAAACAATAACACATCATCAAACCTGTTATTCGCTTTCAGGTCTTTTACAAAAGCCTTTACAGCACCGTTCAACTCATTAAACAAACGTTTCTGCTGAAACTCCTGGTTGATATGCGTATCAAAACTTCCAAGAGAAATGTAATACACTTTGGTATTGATATCGCTGAAGATGAGCGAAGCGATGGTTTTTAAACCTTTACCCAATTCTGTATCCGGATAGGTTTCGGCAGAGGGCCGTTGTTTGCTTTGCTTAAAAATATAATCAGCGCTGGAAATTGTTTCAGCCATGGTTTTGTACAAATACTCTACCGGTTGCTCGTGTGCATCCGCTTTATGATTAGCCAGGATTTCTTTAAAATATTTTTCCTGACTGGTATTATACAAACGTTTTGGATCTTCCAATGCCAGGCCCTTGATGTGTTCACCTTTCAACGCAAGGCTTAGTACATCATCAATTTCCAATGCCTGTGTGGGTTTATCACAGCCGGCACATTGTGCATCTAAATAACGGCCTATCCAACCCGTGTTCCAATAGTCCGTGCTTTTGCTGGCCGTATGCCAGATATCCATACTGCGGAAATGACTTTTATCAGGATTGGGATACCCTACACTGTTGAAAATACCTAAACTGCCATCATCATACAATTCTTTAAACGCAGTGAGTGATGGATGCAAACCTGCTTCATCTGTAAGCATCAACGCTTCATTTTTTTGAATACCCAGCTTAGGACGGTTTTTATAATACAGATCATTACGGAAAGGAATCACCGTATTCAACCCATCATTACCACCACTAAGCTGAATGATCACTACTACTTTATTTCCTTGTGGTACGGCAGCAGGTGTTTCAAATGCCTTTAAAAACTTGGGCACAAATACAGAGGCTGTAGCCAGTGAACCTATTTGGATGAAGCTTTTGCGTTTAATCAACATATCAAGAATTTTAGATTTGAGAATGACGATAGCAGATTGCATTCAATCTAAAATCTGCAATCTTAATTTACAATCAGCACAATTGGTATTCCGGTGTACTCATTAAATGAATGATGCCTGTTTGTATGTATCGTTCCCTTGCAGAAACATCCATATGTTTTTCCACCAATGCCCTGTTCAACTTTGTACTGTCTGTTTGCCAGAGCAGTGAAGCCATCTGCACCAGCAACTGTTCCCTTTTTGTTTTTTGTAATTGATCATAAGGCAATTTCCAGTTGATAGTAGTTTCTACCATTCTTCCGGCAATACGTTTATTCTGCTGCTGCATCCGTTCTTCCATTCGTCCCATTTCCTGGTCATCATCACTTTTTGCTTTGATACTGAAGCTTTCTTTCATGGCAACAATCTGTGGTAAACGCATACGGAACATGAGTGAGGAGCTGTCAATCCAGTTTTTACCACCGGGCCATCCGGCAACATTTGGTGGGTAGAATAAAATTTGTCCCAACACTTTCTGCAGGTACAATTGTGTTTCAGGTTGCGCCAGTTCCATAGGCAAACTGCGGCGGATGCCTGCCATTAATTCAATGGGCGATTTAATACGGATTCCGATATTTCGTTCATCATAAAACCAATCAGCCGTAAAAATGCTTTTCATCAATTTGCTGATGTCGTAATTACTCTTGTAAAAACCATCCGCCAATTGCTTCACCCGTTCTTCATCAACCTGTTCATTTACAAAAAACACATACAGCTTCCGGGTAAGATAAAGTGCTGTTTGTTTTTGCTGTAACAAAATATCCAGCACATCATCACCATCAAAATTTCCTGATTGACCTAATACGGTTTTTACTCCATCATCATGTAATTGCGGACGGAACACAAAATCACCGTTCAATTGAAACTGCCATCCGGTAAAAGCACGGGCTGCTTCTTTAATATCTTTCTCGGTATAGTTGTCACGGCCCATTGTAAAGAGTTCCATCACCTCACGGGCAAAATTTTCGTTGGGCTTTTGTTTGCGGTTTTGCTGATTGTTGAGAAAAGCAAGCATAGCTGCACTGCGACTTACTTCTTTTAACATCGCGCCAAAATTTCCCAATGCATTGCGGCGGATAATGTTGATAAGATCCTGTTGATAGAAAGCATTGAGATTACGGCAGGCAAAATGTCCATGCCAGAAGAAAGCCATTTTTTCACGCAACTGCTGTTCACTGTTCACTATTTCATCCAGCCATTCGAGATTAAGATTGCGTATTTCCTCTCTTGATTTCTTTTGCAATTGTTGCCGCTGTTCTTTGGTAAGTTCTGTTCGGCGGATGCCATCAATACCATTCATTAAGCCCTCCACAAAATTATTTGCCACTTTTAAGGGCATGGGTTCCTTACGACTGGCTTTTTCCAGAGCGTCATATAACTTTTGAGGGGTAGTTTTTGAAAGATCATTCCACTGCTCCACAGCAGGACCAAAGCCTGCCCGCCAGAGCAGATGCTGGTTTTTAAGTTGAAGGGATGCCGGCATATTCATTGATTTCAGGAGTTCAGACTTATGACGAGGAACAAGGTTTAACAGTAAACGAAAGAAATGTGAAAATTCGTTTACACATACATTTATTTTACAAATTACTGAGACCACTCTAACTTTAAAGCATGGGAATTAAGCCATATAAATACCTCAGCCCTTTTATCGTTTTATTAGCTGCAGCTTTTGCGTTTGCGAACAGGGGTATTGTTACCTACATCCCGGTGCTCTATGCATTTGTATTCATTCCCCTGCTGGAATTATTTTTAAAACCTGAAACCTCCAACCTTTCAGCCGCCGAAGAAGAAATAGCGAAGGCAGATAAAACCTATGATTACATTCTTTATGCCATTGTACCCTTGCAATACGTTTTACTCATTCAATTTTTGTTTTCCTTTCAGCAAGCGGATCTGACTGCAGTTGATATTACCGGACGCATTTTATCAATGGGCCTGCTCTGCGGTGTATTTGGTATTAATGTAGCACATGAGTTGGGCCACCGGGTGAACAAAGTTGAACAATGGATGGCCAAAGCTTTATTACTTACATCGCAATACATTCATTTTTATATTGAGCACAACAAGGGGCATCACAAAAACGTGGCAACACATGAAGACCCCAGCAGTGCCCGGCTGCATGAAAGTGTTTTTGCATTTTACCCCCGTACCATTTTTTTCAGTTACATCAGCGCCTGGAAAATTGCTAATGATGAAGTGAAAAAGAAAAACAAATCCTGGTGGCAAAATGAAATGCTGCAGGCGCAGGTGTTGCAACTCATCTTTATAGCAGCCATTTACTATGTGTTTGGATGGAAGATATTATTGTATTACATGGCCGCAGCGCTCATGGGAATTCTGCTGCTGGAATGTGTAAACTATATTGAACATTACGGGCTGAGCCGGCAAAAAAAAGAACAAGGTTTGTACGAAAGAGCCATGCCCCATCATAGCTGGAACAGTAATCATGTTATTGGCAGGCTGATGTTATTTGAACTGAGCCGCCACAGCGATCATCATTATATGGCCAGCCGTAAATACCAGGTACTGCGGCATCATGATGATTCTCCACAAATGCCCACGGGTTATCCCGGCATGATGCTACTGGCACATATTCCTCCACTTTGGTTTTGGGTAATGCACCGGAATATGCGAAGCATTCAAAATGAAAAAAATGCTTCAGCAACCATTCCTGCATAATAAATTTTGCAGCGGCGTTACAAAAATTTAAATCAGGCAGACTAACACTTGTTGCCGTTTATCCTTTAAATTCACCAGTCATATTTTCAAACCTAAACCAATTTTTTAAACATGAGAAAACTTTCGCTCATTGCCGCCTGTGGTATTGTTTTATTTGCAGCTTGTAATAAAAACAAAACCGGCGAGCAGGAAATCGTACCTGAAAAAGAACAGGTGAATACGGTTGCAGCCCGTGCCTGTGCTGCTTATGATGTGTTAGAAGAACAATTGAGAAAAGACCCTTCCTTACAACAACGGATGGATGAAATTGAAGCCTTTACAGCCCGCTACGCTGCTAACCCGGCTGCATTTCGTGTATTAGCTGATGGCAATTTAGAAGTGCCCGTAGTTGTGAATGTTTTGTACAATACAGCAGCGCAGAATGTATCTGATGCGCAAATTCAATCGCAGATTGCTGTATTGAATGCTGATTTTGGCGGAACCAATTCCGATCTGAATCTTACATCTACTTACAACACTGTAAAATTTACAAGCGCCAGCACCAAACCTAAAATCAGGTTTGTGCTTTCTGCAATTAACCGCAAATCCACTACCAATACTTCATGGGGCACTAATGATGCGATGAAGCGTTCTTCATCCGGAGGTATTGATCCCACATCTCCTACAACAACTTTAAATATGTGGGTATGTAATCTTAGCGGCGGAATTTTAGGCTATGCCCAATTCCCGGGCGGAGCTGCCGAAACAGATGGCGTGGTTTGTGATGATAATGCTTTTGGTACAACCGGTACTGCATCTGCACCCTTTAACAAAGGAAGAACGGCTACGCATGAAGTAGGTCATTATTTCAACCTGCGTCACATTTGGGGCGACAGAAGATGCGGCAATGATGGTGTGGGTGATACTCCTGCTCATACCGGTGCTAATTATGGCTGTCCTGCTGCCGGCACAAGAAGTTCCTGCAGCGGAAGACCTGTAATGATGACGATGAATTATATGGATTATACTGATGATGCCTGTATGTATATGTTCAGCCTTGGTCAGGTAGACCGTATGAACGCAACCTGGGCCGTGGGCGGACCAAGAGCCAGTTTGAGATAATTGCATTTTTGACAATCAACATGAGAAAACGAAAATCCCGCCAAAAGGCGGGATTTTCATTTAAGACTTTTTATTCTGTCCGATAATCCATCGGGCACCTATGCCTATATTTTGAAGAAATCCAAGACCAAGGCTTGAGTTGAATGAAAAATTATTGCCTACAAATTTTTCATTGTTGCTGCTGTTTGTATTGATTGAACGGTTATATCCCAAAGAAATTAAATCACCCGTTCTTACTTCCAGTAAAAAACGATTGCTCCACTTATAAGCAATACCTGGAAAAGCGCTGATGTTTACAGTATGTGTTTTCTGAGTATTTTCCAGTCTGATTGTCGAATTAACATTCACGTTTTTGTTTTCTGAATAATTGTAACCGCCACGTAAATCGCCAAACACATAGAAGCCTTTACCCAAAGATTTATACCGCCTTGTAAAGTAGCCAACATTTAAAGATTGATTCTGGTTTTTTGACAAATTATATATTGGTTGATTTGATTCTGATTTGTTCTCGCCATATCCTGCACCTGCAAAAAAACCATGAAGTGCATTCTCTTTTGTTGCAAAGCCGAGCTCTGTAGAAAAATTGAAAGATTGGTTTTTGTTGACGGGACTGGTATTATTATTTTGATTTTCCCCTTTATAGGTTGAGAACCCCAAACCGAAACCCAACACTTTATTTCCTTTTTGAAATTGTGCAAAACCAAAGAAAGCAGGCAGCAGCAAGGTGGCTGTAAGAAGTGTTTTTTTCATTGTTGATAGTTTTGATGAAGCCGCAACATAAAACAGAAAAAGGATAAAAGCTTTTCACCTTTATCCTTTCACAAATGTTTATGTTAAGTGATTAGAAAATTTAAAACGTGATGCAGCATCAGTTCAACAGATCAAAACCTGTATAAGGTCTTAATACTTCCGGAATCACAATGCCGTTTTCCGTTTGATAGTTTTCAAGAATAGCAGCAAGAATTCTTGGCAAGGCCAATGAACTTCCGTTCAATGAATGAATCAACTGTGGTTTGCCTTTATCATCTTTGAAACGAATCTTCATACGATTGGTCTGGAAGTTTTCAAAGTTGCTCACACTGCTGCACTCCAGCCATTTCTTTTGTGCAGCACTCCACACTTCAAAATCATAAGTGAGGGCACTGGCAAAACTCATATCGCCACCGCACAGGCGAAGAATACGATACTTCAATCCCAATGATTGCACCAGTTTTTCTACATGAGCCACCATTTCATCCAGCACTTCATAACTTTTATCAGGATGTACGAGTTGCACAATTTCAATTTTATCAAACTGGTGTACACGGTTGAGGCCACGCACATCAGCACCAAAACTTCCTGCTTCTCGTCTGAAACAAGGTGTATAAGCCGTCATCTTTATCGGGAGATCAGTTTCCTTTAATATTTCATCACGGTAAATATTGGTTACAGGTACTTCTGCGGTGGGAATCATATAAAAATTATCAGCCGGCATATAGTACATCTGTCCCTCTTTATCAGGCAACTGACCGGTACCATACGCTGTTGCTTCATTCACCATATAAGGAGGAATAAACTCAGTATAACCTGCTGCTGTATTGTAATCCAAAAAATATTGAATGAGTGCACGCTGCAGTCTTGCTCCTTTTCCCTTGTACACCGGAAAACCGCTGCCGGTTAATTTCACACCCAATTCAAAATTGATGATATCGTATTTTTTGATGAGCTCCCAATGCGGTTGTGCATTCGCAGGGAGGTTGGGCTCCTCACCACTTTCTTTTACGTTGAGATTGTCTTCCGGTGTTTTACCTGCAGGTACCAATGCAGCAGGAAGATTCGGCAGTTTGATCAACGTATCATGCAATTGTTTTTCAACTATTACCAATTGCTCATTGATGGGCTGAAGTTTGCTTTTGAGTTCGGCTACTTCTGTTTTCTTTGCCTCCGCAGCGTCTTTTTCCCCTTTACCCATCAGCATACCAATCTCCTTGGATGCTTTATTTACTAATGATTGTGTTTCATCATATTGAAAAGTGAGTTGTTTGCGCTGGTCGTCCAGGGCAATTACCTCATCTACTAAACTTAATTCAGCAAAATGTTTAACGCTTAACCGCTCTTTTACCAGTTCGGTATTCTGTCTTAAATAAGCTACCTGCAGCATGTTTCAAATTTGCGGCAAAGATAAATGAAACAGGCTCTGATTGGAGTCAAACAACCCCGTTAGTGGCTAAAAGCCCTGACGGCGGTTAAATTATCGTTCAGCTCAAATATTTTCCTACTATAGGCACCCTTCTTCCCACTCCAAATGCTTTGGGACTTACACGGATAATGGGGCAAAACTGGTTGCGTTTGTATTCATTTACATTTACCATTTTGAGCACACGGTCTACTAACGCTGCATCATAACCCATCGTCTTAATTTCTTTGGGACCCTGACGTCGTTCAATGTATTGATACAACACTTTATCCAGAATGGAATAATCAGGCAATGAATCCGAATCCTTTTGATTGGGTCTTAATTCAGCACTAGGTGCCTTGGTGATGATATTGTCGGGAATGATTTCTCCGTTGCGGTTAATGTACTTCGCCAGTTCATACACCTGCAGTTTGTAACAATCGCCCAATACACCTAACCCGCCTGCCATATCTCCGTAAAGCGTACCATAGCCCGTTGCGAGTTCACTTTTGTTGGAGGTGTTGAGTAAAATATATCCAAACTTGTTGGCAATCGCCATCAATAAATTACCTCTAGTGCGGCTTTGAATATTTTCTTCCGCCAATGAAAATGGTAAGTCCTGAAAGATGGGCCTGAGTTCTGTCAAGAAACTATCGTACACATTTTTGATAGGAACGATGTCATAAGGATTACCAAGATTCTTACTTAACTGTTCTGCATCACTCACACTATGTTCAGTAGAATAATGTGAAGGCATTAATATGGCTCTTACATTTTCTTTGCCCAATGCAGTACATGCCAGTGCCAGCGTAACAGCACTGTCAATACCGCCACTGCTGCCAAGAATCGCTTTGGTAAAACCCATCTTTGAAAAATAATCCCTGATGCCCAGCACAATGGCATCATAAATTTCTTTGGTGCTGAGTGTTTCATCCAGGTGCAAAGGATTGAGTTCTTCATCGGGCACATCAACTGCCTTTTGCTGAATGGGTTGTTCAAACGTACCATCGTCTTTTAAATCAACACCTATCAATGCTTCTTCCAGCAATGGCAAATGCGCAATCATGTTGGCATTTTTATCAAACACCAATGATCCGCCGTCAAATACAATTTCTGTTTGGCTGCCCACACTGTTGCAGTAAAGCATCGGCAGTTGGTACTTGATTACATTGAGTTTTACAATAGCCTTCCGGTCTTCCACATGCGTGTAATCAAACGGCGATGCTGAAATATTGAGCATTACATCCGGCCTGAATTTCATCAACTCATCCATCGGACAAATCCTGTACAACGGGTTATCTCCCAGGTTCCAGATATCTTCACATACTGTTATGGCCAATCGCTTGCCTTTGTACTCAACAATATTCCAATCGTAAGCCGGTTCAAAGTAGCGGTATTCATCAAACACATCATAATTGGGCAAACAGGTTTTATGAATTACTGCTTTGATTTCTTTATCGCATAAAAAGAAAGCAGCGTTGTGCAGGTCTTTCCCTTCCTTTCGTTTGTTACGGTCAGGGGCACCCACAATCACCGCAATACCATCCGCATGTTGTTTAATTACATCAATGGCCGCATAACATTTCTCAATAAAATCATTGAACTCCAGGAAATCCCTGGGAGCATAACCGCATACGCTCAATTCGCTGAACAGGATCAGATCGCCACCTTTTGACTTTGCTTCTTCAATAGCTGAAATAATTTTAGCTGTATTGCTTTCAAAATTGCCGATATGATAATTTTGCTGCGCTAAGAAAATCTTCATAAAGCAAATTTCATGGATTTTTGCTTGCAAACAATTAAGCTGCAACTTTGGAATGATTTAATGCCAACTAATTTTGAAGCCGGCAACAACAAAACAGAAAGCCACCCGTTTCATCATCATGAAAAAAATACTTGTTTTTTCTGCAATTATTTTATTGTTCGCCTGTAACAATAACACTTCGAGACCGGATTTATCTGCTATTAAAGTAAACCTGGAGCTGAAGCGTTTTGATGAGGCTTTTTTTAAACTGGACACCAATAATCTGCAGCAAAGCCTGGTGAAGCTTCAAAATGAATTTCCGCAGTTCTTGCCCTTATTTATCAGCAATGTACTGGGCCTCGGACCGTTGAACGATACCAATCAACTCGCCTATATAGGAACTAAACAATTTTTGAAGCTGAATAAACCGGTATACGATACTTCCCTTATCGTTCACCGCAACCTCAACAGTTTTAAAAATGAAATGGAGGATGCGTTTCGTTATGTAAAATTTTATTATCCTGGCTATAAAATTCCGCAACTCATCGCTACCATCGGCCCAATGGATGCGTTGGCCCCTATGAGCAATCAGATACTTACCCCCAATTATATGGGCGAAGGATTTATTGCTCTTAGTCTTCAGTTCTACCTCGGGAAAGATTACAGTATTTATAATGACCCGGGTTATGTATCAAGTGTGGCCCCACAGTACCGGAGCAAACGTTTCAGCAAAGAATATATGAGTACTGATCTGATGACGCTGGTGATTGATGATTTATATCCTGACAGCAGCAACCGTTTGCCTTTGATTGAACGTTTCATTGAAAAAGGAAAACGTCTTCATTTGTTACAATCTTTTTTACCGGAAAAACATGATACCATTCTCACCGGTTATACAAATGATCAACTGGAATGGTGCCATGAAAATGAACGCAGCATTTTCAACTTCTTCACCCAACAAAATCTTTTATACGAACGTGACCCCGCTCTTACCCAACCTTATACCAGCGAAGGGCCGTTTACACAAGGCATGCCGGAGCAAAGTCCTGGTAATATTGGCGCTTTTGTGGGATGGCAGATAGTAAAATCGTATATAAAAAAGAAAGAGAATGTTACTCCCGATGCGTTGATGAAAACATCAGCCAAACAGATTTTTGATGCAGCGGGTTACCGGCCGAAATAAAACATTAATTGTTTTTGAACGGAGCAATCATTTCAAACTCGGGGATGAAGGCTTTAAACTGCTGATGGTTGTTGAGATTTTCCATGGTGTAGTGCCCCAGCATCTTACCCATTTCGGTTTTTAAATTACAACCGCTCACATACTGGTATTGATCGCCGGGTTGAATTACCGGCATCACTCCTACTACACCTTCACCATCCACTTCTTTGTATGAACCATTGCTGTCAAAAATATGCCAGTGACGGCGCAGCAGTTTTACCGGATAAGTGTTGTTGTTTTCAACGGTGATGCGGTACGCAAACATATATTCACCTGTAAGCGGATTGCTGTAATCAGGCTGGTAAAATGTTTCTACCGTAATTTTAACTCCCTGTGATATTTCAGAAATCATAGATTGTGCTACTAAAGTAAACAAAATTCTTTCCGGAGAGTTTTATTGTTAACTGTTAAACTGCATTTTATGCCAAAAACAACACATAAATACACGAACGGGGAAGTTACCATAGTCTGGAAACCGGATAGCTGCATTCACTCCACGCTTTGCTGGAAGGGACTGAAGGAAGTGTTTAACCCGGCTGAACGGCCCTGGATTAAACCCGATGGAGCCGCCACGCAACAAATAATTGAACAGGTACGTAAATGTCCCAGCGGTGCTTTGAGTTATTTTATGAACAATGAAGAAGGAAAAGATATAATTGCCGAAAAAGCAGAACTCCTGAATATTGAGATTGCTGCCAATGGACCGATTCTCATCAAAACAGAATGTGTTATACAACACAGCAACGGTACAACAGAAACTAAAAAAGGAACTACAGCTTTATGCCGCTGCGGTCAATCATCCAATAAACCTTATTGCGATGGTACTCACAGAAAAGCAGGATTTGCAGGATAAATCTATTCTTCAAACCACCAACCGATATTGGTTTTGCTGAGCAACCAGGTGATACTCATCCCCAGCATGATGATGCCGGTAACGATCATCAGAATCAGCGCCCGTCGTTTTTTCTTTTTGCGGGTGCTGGAGCCTGAAGCATCATAATACAGGTAACAGCTCCACAAGAAAGCTCCGAACGACATAAAGAAAAACAAGCGGAATAATTCCAGCCGGGCTGTGTACAATCCTAAAAAGTATATGTTATCCATAGCAGAAAGAAATGATTGTTTGGTTGATGTATCCCTGATTCCTCAGCGTTTTTTTGTTTTGCTATAGCCCTGCTTTAACAAGAACTGTAGTACTTTTTCACGTTGATCACCCTGTATAATCAATTCACCATCTTTATAAGAACCACCGGTACCGCAAAAATTTTTAAGCTGTTTGCAAAGTTGTTCTGCGTCGGCTTCTGTACCCGTAAAACCATCTACTAATGTTACTGCTTTACCTGCCCTATGCTTGGTTTCAAGCCGTACCAGCAATTTCTGATCCGCCGGGGCAAGGGTAACAACCGGCTGCTCCTCCTCTTCAAATTTAAAGGATGGATCGGTACTATACACAAATCCCCTGCTGTCAGCTTTATTTTTTTTACTCATGTAAACGGAGTTTTATCAATCGTAGTATATCAGCTCAATTTGGCTTTTAAACTTAAATCAAGGCTGCGTGCCTGGTGAATGAGTGCCCCCACACTAATATAATCAACACCAGTTGCAGCATAGTCCCTGATATTTTCAAGATTCATACCGCCGCTTGCTTCTGTTTCTGCACGCCCGTTAATCAGTACTACTGCATCTGCCAGTTGGGAAGGAGTAAAGTTATCAAGCATAATGCGGTTAACCTTTCCTGTTGCAAGTACCTTTTCAACATCTGCCAGTGTGCGTGTTTCCACTTCTATTTTGAGACCGGGCTTCACCGTTTGCACATAATTCCATGCTTTATCAATTGCCTGTTCAATACCGCCGCAGTAATCAATATGATTGTCCTTAAGCATAATCATATCATACAAAGCAAAACGGTGATTGATGCCACCTCCTATACGAACTGCTTCTTTTTCCAGCAACCGGAAATTAGGAGTTGTCTTTCTTGTATCAAGCAACCGGGTTTTAAATCCATCCAGTTTTTGCACATAAGTTTGGGTGAGGGTCGCAATACCGCTCATGCGTTGCATACAGTTCAATACCAACCGCTCACATTGAAGAATCGTATGAACGCCGGCTTCTACTTCAAAAGCTGTTTCGCCGGGTTTCATAGACTCCCCGTCTTTCTTATACGGAGTAAATACACAGTTAGGTTCTCTTTTGCTGAAAATTGTTCGGGCAACAGTCATTCCCGCCAGCACACCGGCTTCTTTGATTTTTAAAACCGCTTTGCCTCTGGCATTACGATCAATACAACTGAGCGTGGAATGATCACCGTCACCAATATCTTCTTGCAGCGCTTCGTTTATCAAATGATCAAGCAACTCATGGTAAAGGGGCGTCATGCTGCAAAACTAATGGTTTGTAGTGAGAAGGATGGTTGAGGAACGTATAGAAAGAGTCTGTAAACCTCCGGATAAAACGGATTAAAAACTAGTGTGAGAAATTAATGAAGAATGCATCAGCGTTTGGGTTCAAATTCAATTCCCTGGATCATTTGTTTATCGCCACGGAGTCGCATATAAACTGTGGTTCTGAATTCGCCATTGGCAGTTACAAGTTTCCCGATAATAAAATTGCTGGATGGATTGCTGCCGCTATGTTGTAATTCGAAGTTCTTTACACGGTTCATATTAAAAAAGTCTTTCAACACCAGTTCAGCCTGGCCTTTACTGTAAGAATTACTTTTACCGGGAATAGACACATCCACCATCTGGTCAAAATAAGGACTCATCTTATCAACACTCCCTGTTTTTAATGCGGCTACAATCTCATCTTTCTGATCAAAAGAAACGATGAATACACTTAACAGGAGTAATACAGCGGTATGTAAAAAAAGCCGGGTCTTCATGGCTATCTTTTTGATTGATTGGGCTAAAAACATGCCAAACATACAAATCACAGACGGCCCCTGCAACAGAAAGGCTGCTTTTATGCGGGCAAACACTTATTCGGCCCAATTGATTTATTTTTGACCATATGAGTAAGAAAGCAATGTTAATCATCATGGATGGCTGGGGATTAGGCCCTGTTAAAAGCGCCGATGCCATTCAAAATGCCCATGTTCCCTTTGTAAGCAGCTTGTATGCAGCCTATCCCAATACCACACTTACTACCTGTGGCGAAGCGGTAGGCTTGCCTGATGGACAGATGGGCAACAGTGAAGTAGGTCATTTAAACTTAGGTGCCGGTAGAATTGTGTACCAGGAATTACAACGTATTCATGTAGCCGTTCGTGACGGCAGTTTTGCTAAAAACCCGGTGCTCAATCAAAGTATTGACTATGCCATCCGCAATAATAAAAAATTACACCTCATCGGTTTGGTGAGTGATGGTGGTGTACACTCCCATACCAATCATTTAAAGGCAATTGCTTCTTTGTGTAAGGAAAAAGGTTTCACCAATGTGTATGTGCATGCGTTTACTGACGGAAGAGATACAGACCCTAAAAGCGGGTTAAGTTATTTAACCGATTTGCAAAAGCATTTGGAGCAAACCACAGGAACCATAGTTTCTGTAACGGGCAGGTATTATGCCATGGACAGAGACAAACGTTGGGAGCGTGTAAAGCTGGCTTATGATGCATTGGTCAATGGTGAAGGTGAACTGGTGGATGATGTGTTGAAAGGAGTTGAATCATCTTATGCCGCCGGTGTTACAGATGAGTTTATCAAACCGATTATTCTTGCTTCCGCCAAAGACAAAGTGATAGCTGATGGCGATGCGGTGATCTGTTTCAACTTCCGTACTGATCGGTGCCGTGAAATCACACAGGTGTTGACACAAATGGATATGCATGAACAAAACATGCACAAACTCAATCTGCATTACACCACCATGACGGAGTATGATAAAACTTACAACAATGTGCACGTGATTTTTGAAAATGACAATCTCACTCAAACATTAGGCGAAATATTGGAAGCAAATGGTAAAACACAAATCCGGATTGCTGAAACAGAAAAGTATCCGCATGTGAGCTTTTTCTTTAGTGGTGGCAGAGAAAAGCCGTTTGCAGGTGAAAAACGAATCATGGTTCCATCACCTAAAGTTGCTACTTATGATTTGCAACCCGAGATGAGTGCTGTGGAAGTAACCGATGCCATTGTTCCTGAAATAGAAAATGAAACCGCTGATTTTATTTGTCTGAATTATGCCAATGCGGATATGGTGGGCCATACAGGTGTGTTCAGCGCCGCTATCAAAGCTGTTGAAACAGTGGATGCCTGTGTACAGCGTGTGGTAACGGCAGCATTGAATCATGACTATACCGTGTTCTTAACAGCAGATCATGGTAATGCCGATTATATGATTAATGAAGACGGTACGCCTAATACTGCTCATACCTTGAATCCTGTTCCTTTGTTTGTCATCAGCCGTTCATGGAAAGGCACGGTGAAAGCTGGGAAATTGGGCGATATTGCACCAAGCATTTTAACGGTAATGGGTTTGCCCATACCGAAGGAGATGACGGGTGAAGTGCTGGTTTCTTAAGCGTCAAACGCTTTCGTCGGACGAGGACCAAAGCACTTACCGCATTCAATTACTAACTAAACCATTTAATCATTCCGTCTGACGAGTATGTCCGCCGTGTGCAATGAAACTGCTCAAACACATATCAACTGTTTTGCTTATTGCATTATTGCTGTTGCCTTTGGTAACACCCGCCATTTTGCAAGTACAGCAATTGTATGTGCAGTGGGAAATGCGGGAAGCGCTGGAAGAAAAAGAGCTCATCACTGTTACCATGGATGCGGTCGAAGTACAATGGATTCACAATGGAAAAGAGTGCATCATTAACGGCGAAATGTTTGATGTAAAAGAATGGGCACAGAAGGACCATCAATTAACACTTACCGGTTTATTTGATAAAAAGGAAAAAGAAATCATAGCAGGCATTGCCCACCAAACCAAAGAACAGAAAAAAAATTCAGCAGCAGGAAAATGGATAAAGCTTTTCCAATTAAATGTAACTGCCCCTTCCTCTGCACCGGCAATTCAAATCATCGATTATACAAAAGCTAATCTTTACAATAATTACAGATCATCATTATACGCCTCTCCTTTTTCAGGCGTGGTTGCTCCTCCTCCTAAATACAGTTAGCATAAGTTCCGAAAATTGATGAATGCACATACCCCTGACAAAGGGAATAAAAACTCATGTGCATAGTTATTTATTTCAACCCTTCACAAAAAATGAAAAAGTTTTTCTTACTAACTGTATTATCATATGTCTTCATTGGTACCAACGCTCAGGAAAAAAAGGAAGATTCTACCTCAAAAGATCTTTCAGAAATCGTGATCAGTGCCAGTAAGTTTCCGGAAAAAAAACGAAACGTGGCACAGCGAATTGATGTTATCAACTCAAAATTTATTGCGACCGTTAATGCACAGAACACGGGTGATCTGTTGATCAACACCGGCAATGTGTTTGTTCAAAAAAGTCAGCAGGGAGGCAGTAGCCCGGTGGTACGTGGCTTTGAAGCAAGCCGTGTACTGCTGGTGGTAGATGGTGTGCGTATGAATAACTTAATTTACCGCAGCGGTCATTTGCAGAATGCCATTACTTTGGATCAGAATATGCTGGAAAGCATGGAAATTTTATATGGCCCTGCCTCTACCTTGTATGGTAGTGATGCATTGGGTGGTGTTATTCATTTCAGAACCAAGGCGCCCAAACTTGCATTAGATGGAAAGAACACGTTCATTTCCGGTAATGGATTTTCCCGTTACAGCAGCGCCAACAATGAAAAAAGTATTCATGCTGATTTTAATATCGGGGGTAAAAAATTTGCATGGTTGCAATCCTATACCTTCAGTGAGTTTGGTGATGTGAAGATGGGCAGGAACTATCCTGATCAATATCCCAGTTTTGGCAGAAGAGATTCATTCATAACTCGCATCAACAACAGGGATACGGTTGTAAAAAATGATGATCCCAATGTACAGAAGTTCAGCGGTTACAAGCAATGGGATGTTTTGCAGAAATTGTTATACAAGCAGTCTGACAACGTAATACACACACTCAACTTTCAATACTCCAATACCAACGATGTCCCCCGTTATGATCGTTTGCAGGACAAAAGAAATTTTGGTGGCAGCATTGGCAATACCTTGCGTTGGGCAGAATGGTATTATGGTCCGCAAAAAAGAATCCTGACTTCTTACGAATTAAGCATTGCAAAAGCAGGATGGTTTGACAATATCAACCTGAATGTAAACTACCAGGATATTGAAGAAAGCCGGGTACAACGTCAGTTCCGTGCTGCCAACAAAGAAACACGTATTGAACGGGTAAAAGTATTTGGTTTTATTGTGGATACCCGTAAAGTGATCAAGGATCATGAATTAACGATGGGTGCTGATGGTCAATTCAACACCTTGAAATCAACAGGTATGCTAACCAATATAAACACGGGAGTGGTGAGTAACCTGGTGGATACCCGTTACCCCAATGGTAATAACTCCATGAATAACCTGGGGTTATTTGTTCAGCACATTTACAAATTCAAAAACAAAAAATTAGTACTGAACGATGGCTTGCGTTTGCAGCATAGTACGCTTAATTCTACCATTGCTGATAATTCATTCCGTAATCTTCCTTACACCAGAATCAATCAAAAGAATTCAGCTTTAACAGGTAATATTGGTTGGGTGTATCTACCCGGTCCGCAAACAAAAATCTCTACCCACTTATCTGCAGGTTTTCGTGTGCCCAATGTGGATGATCTGGCCAAAATATTTGAATCAGGTACCAGTGGAGGAATTCGCCAGGTGGTTGTACCGAATCCGGATGTCAAACCCGAACGAACTTATAATATTGACTTAGGCATCAGCCAGAACTTTGGAAAAAACTTCAGGGTGGAAGCAAGCACCTTCTACACCTGGTTTCGCAATGCATTGGTAAAAGCGCCTTTCCTTTTTAACGGACAGGATTCTATTTTATATAACGGAGTAAGAAGCCAGGTATTAGCCAATGTAAATGCCAACAAGGCTTATCTCTATGGTTTTACAGCAGCCGTATATGCAACAGTTAAGGAATTTACGTTCAGCAGTACCATCAGTTATACAGAAGGTCGTTTTCAAACCGATGCCTCTAAAAATTCAAACATCTACGAAAAGCAAAGCAATGGTACATATGCTTTGGTAAGCCGTAAAGTAAGCAGCAAACCATTGGATCATATTCCGCCTGTATTCGGAAAAACAAGCTTTCAATATGAAAAGAATAAACTCATGGTGGAGTTATTTGCATTATACAATGGCTGGAAACGGCTGGATGATTTTAATGCTGATGGGGAAGACAATCCGCAATATGCCACACCGGATGGTATGCCCGGCTGGTTTACGTTCAATATGCGCTCTTCTTTCAGGGTACAAAAAAACATAACGGTTCAATTGGCCGTTGAAAATCTCTTCGACAGAAATTACCGCTTTTTCTCTTCCGGTTTTTCAGCGCCGGGCAGGAATTTTATTGTAGCGCTGAGGGCCTCCCTCTGAGATCATTATAAAAATCAATGCCACTGTTTCATTGAAGCAGTGGCATTTTTTAAGCCTGTGATTACTTAGCCCCCGGGCTCATAAAAGTACAACCGACCGGGCCCTGTTTAAAACGAACAGTGAGAAGGTTTTGTAAAATTTCCGTCTGCCAACATATTTCCTTTTACAAGCAGCAGGTATATGCAGGAATTTGTCTAACTTGAGGGTTGCAAACCCAATCCGGATGACGGAAGAAGCAATCTTACAAGGATGTCTCAATAATCAACCTGCTGCGCAGCAGGAGTTGTACAGCCGTTACAGCCCCAAAATGCTTACGGTATGTTACCGCTTTGCCCGCAACAGAGAAGATGCTGAAGACATGCTCCAGGAAGGCTTCATTCGTGTATTCACCCAGATTCACCAGTTTCAACACAAAGGCTCTTTTGAAGGATGGATCCGGCGCATCATTGTTCACACCTGCATTAATCATCTTAAAAAACACAAGAAGTTTAATGACGCTGTGGATATTTCCAACGCACAGAATATTATGGTGCGGGAAGAAAGTGTGCCTTCAATCATCCAGGCCAAACAGGTAATTGAATGCATCCGCACTTTACCTGTGGGCTATCGTACGGTACTCAATCTTTTTGCCATTGAAGGTTTCACCCACCGTGAAATTGCTCAGATGCTGGAGATTGAAGAAAGTACCAGCCGGTCGCAATACACAAGAGCCAAAGCCATGCTGGAGCAATTATTAGTTCAGAAGAAAATTATTCTCCAGCCGCAACGACAAGGTGAATGGGTTGCAGCAGCCCATCCTCGGTTTTAAATCCAATTCGTACCTAACCAAAAACTGAAACTGATTATGGAGCGTTTTATGTACCAGGATGATTCTTTCGAACAGGTGTTGAAGCAACGGGCAGATGAGTACCGTATGTACCCATCTGATCAGTCTTGGGATGTGATTTATCAACGCCTGCATCAACCCGCCCGTTTCCGCTGGAAGCTGGCATCTTTCTTCACTATTACATTATTGAGTGCCGGTCTCTGGGTTTCTGTGAACCAGCATGAAGTAAACATGGTTGCCGGCAATTTAACACCATTAACACAAGCTGCTGTTCAAAATAAGAGCAATGTTTATACAGTTCCTGCAAAACAAAACAAACCATTGATCATTGCAACAGTACAAAAGCCGGTGATCAAAAAAGATATTCAGCAATTAACAGAACAACAGCAAACAATAACAACTGCAAGTGTTGAAGAGCCGATAAAAGAAACGATAGTGCCGGTTGAAGAGCCAACTTTAAACAACGAAACTACTTTAACAACAACCGGTGCCCAGGAGTTGAAGACAATGTCACTGCTGCCTGCCGGTGATTTTGCGACCACTGCAAAAGAGCCCGTTGCATTAGTACAAGAGCCTGTTACCGGCGAACCCGACAATAACCAAACAGATGCCGATCTGAATTATGAAGTAAATGTGCCGGTAATAACAACTAAAAAACCTGAAAAACAATTTCAATATTACATCACACCTTCTACCAGTTATCGTGTTTTGGTAACTGAAAACAGGTACAACTTTGGTAACATCAGGGATCCAAGATCAGCCATCATTCATCAGCCATTCCTGGGACTGGAAATAGGTGCAGCTTATATAAAACCCATCAGTAAAACCGTAGCTTTTACCAGTGGTTTGCAGTTTAATTTCACCAGCTATGTAGTTACCGGCTCCAAATTTTCGCCGGAAGTGGCCACAGTAACCCTGAGCCCGTTCCGTAACATACAGCGTGTAACTTCACTCAGAACCAGTAACGGTTATTTTGATGAAAACATTTTCAACAAAACGCTTCAGGTTTCAGTACCGCTGGGTATCAGGATAGATATTGTGGAAGGAAAAAGATTTGTTTGGAATGTTTCATCCACCTTACAACCTACTTACTTAATTGCAGGCACCGGCTATATGCTTACCAATGATTACAAAAACTATATCAAGGCTCCTGAGTTTCTCAAATCATTCAATATTAACTACGGTTTTGAAACCTTTGTCAGGGTGAAATCAAAGAATTCTGAATTTCAATTAGGACCCCAACTTCGTTACCAATTGCTCTCCAATGCTAAAGAAAGCTATCCTATTAAAGAACATCTCATTGATTATGGTATCAAGTTCGGTTTCATAAAAAATCTCAGGTAAATAACTTCATAAGTATTCTTGCCGCACATTTCAATAATTTTACACCATGTTTAATGTATTGAAAGGGGTTACACTTGCATGCCTGCTTTTTATCATGGCCTGCCGGTCAAAATCTTCACAGCAAGAAAAACCTGATTTTATTGATGTAAGCGCTTATCTCAAGGGGCAGTTAGCCTACCTTGACACAGTGCCCTTTGCATTTGAAAAAACTATATTAAAAGATTCTGTTTATACAGATACCGTCTTTTTAAATAAAGAACAACTCAAGGTCCTGGTACTACCTTTTTTAACAGAGGAACTGGAAAAGAAAAATTTCCAGGAACTCTATAAAGAAACGTTGTTTGCTGATGCAGGCATCAACTCCATCACCCTTACTTATGAGCCGGAAAACAATAAAGAGCTGCCGGTACAAAGAGTAGATGTGTATGTAAATCCTGAAACGCAACAGATTGACAGGTTGTACATCGTACGCAGTAACAACACAAATGATTCATCTTTTACCCAACAGTTGCTCTGGAAGCATAATAAAAGCTGCCGCATCATTACTACTGTTTACAAACCCGATCAGACAGAAAAGGTGCTCAACGAAAAAATTAACTGGAACGATACGGAAGAATAACCGGTTGCATGACACAGGAACAATTTCAGCAAATAAGCAAATCCATTCCGCTGCAGCCCGGTATTTACAAGTACTATGATGCTGATAAAAAACTATTGTATGTAGGTAAGGCCAAGAGTTTACGTAAACGTGTATCCAGTTATTTCAACAAAACAGTTGCTTCGTATAAAACAGCAGAGTTAGTACGCCGCATACACAGTATTGATTTTACAATCGTCACATCGGAACAGGATGCTTTGTTCCTTGAAAACTCACTCATCAAACAGTTTCAGCCTGTTTTTAATATCAATTTAAAAGATGATAAGAGTTATCCGTTTATTGTTATTAAAAAAGAACCTTTCCCCAGGGTATTTCTTACAAGACGAAAAATTGAAGACGGCTCTACTTACCTCGGCCCTTTTACATCCGTTGCCAAAGTGAGAGAGCTCATCCAGTTCATCCGTCAAAACATCCCCTTACGTAATTGCAAACTCAATCTTACCGACAGTAATATTCAAAAGAAGAAGTTTAAAGTTTGCCTGGAATATCACCTTGGTAACTGCAAAGGACCTTGTGAAGGATTGCAAACACAGGAAGATTATAATGAAGGGCTGGCACAGGTAAAAAACCTGCTCAGCGGCAATCTTAAACCCGTGCTGCAGCATTTAAAAAATGAACTGAAAGAACAGGTAGCACAACTGAAATTTGAAAAAGCTGAAATCATCAAAAAGAAAATGGAGCACCTGGAAAATTACCAGGCCCGTTCTGCTGTTGTAAATCCAAAGCTGGGCAATGTAGATGTGTACAGCATCATCAGGCATGAAGACAAAGCCTTTATCAATTACCTGATGGTACAGAATGGTGCTATTATTCAAACAGAAAATCTGCAGATGGATTGCAAGTTGGATGAAACAGAGCAGGAAGTGCTGGAATCAGTTATCGGCCGTATTTCTTCTTTGTTTGAAAGTCATGCGGCTGAACTGATACTGCCTTTTGAAATTGAAACCATTGATGATGCTGTAAAGATTACCGTTCCAAAAGCAGGACCCAAAAAAGAACTGCTGGATCTCTCACAAAAAAATACTGAACATTTTTTCCGTGAATACAAGCAAAAGAAACTACTGCATTTAAATGAAGCAAAAGTAAAGGGACTACAGTTGCTCCAACAACTTCAAAACGATTTGCAGTTGCAGGAATTGCCTGTACACATTGAATGTTTTGATAACTCAAATTTTCAGGGCAGTTATCCTGTGAGTGCTATGGTTTGTTTTAAAAACGGGGAGCCTGATAAAAAAGAATACCGTCATTTCAATATTAAAACAGTTACAGGTATTAATGATTTTGCCAGCATGAGCGAAGTGGTGCATCGCCGTTATGATCGCTTACTGAAAGAAAATAAACCACTGCCGCAATTGATTATTATTGATGGAGGTAAAGGCCAGCTCTCTGCTGCTATGGAAAGCATCAGGGCCTTGCATATTGAAAACCGTTTAACAGTAATTGGTTTGGCTAAGAATGTAGAAGAAGTATTTTTTACAGGTGATCAGCAATCATTAAAGCTTCCGTATAACAGCCCATCGCTTCATTTGCTGCGCCGTATCAGAGATGAAGTACATCGCTTCGGTATTACATTTCATCGCAACCAACGCAGCCGTGGTACGTTTAAAAACGAACTGGAAGATATTAACGGCATCGGTAAAGCAACTGCTGAATTGTTACTGCAGAAATTCCGCTCAGTGTCGAATATTAAAAAAGCAAGCAGAGAAGAATTGATTGAATTGATTGGAGAAAGAAGGACTGATTTTTTAATAGAAGCATTTCAAAAATAACAGGCATAAAAAAAGGGGCCAGGATAGAGATCCAGCCCCGTCTTTAAAATCCAATATCCTATGAAAAACCGTAACAAAGATAGGCAACCTGTAGCTATAATCAATGCCCTAAAGTGGGTATTTTTTTAAAATGATTTGCACATTTTCTGTGGAGTGTTTGATACTACAGCGTAAAACATTTGTACAGGCTAAAACAAAAAAAAATCCCGCCTTGAGGCGGGATTTTTTTTGAATTGAATCAGCTATTAGTAAGACCATAAGTCCTGCTCGTAATTGAAAATCTTTTCTTTGATATTTTCTCCTTCCAGCAAACGCAGGATAGGATCTTTAATATAACTACGCAAGGTTCTGTCGTAAGGATTATCAATGGTTGACTTGGTAATATAACTGCTGAACATACGGTTTTCAAACAGCTCTTCCCAGGTCATACGTGCACCATAGTTTTTACCGTTAAAGGCTTCGTACTTGGCAAGAATAGAACGTGAATCAGGATAATAGATCCAGAACATGGGAGCAAACTCCGGCTGTCCGGGAATGATATCTGTTCCATCGCTTCTGGTTAAACGCTTAATAGGCGCAATACCGAGAATACGAACAAACAAGCGGGATGATTCTTTATCAAACACCCATTCTTCCTTGATACGGAAGCGATAGATACTATCCGGATCAATTTCACGGGCACGTACTTCATAACGGGTGATATCACCATTCATATCATATACAGGAACTGTATCCAAACCACCACTGAACGCTTCCATTACTTTAGCAGGAGTAAGTGGTGTGGTGAAACGGTCATCGGACGCATCAAAAGCGGTTAACTCCCTGCTGCGGATGGCGTTTAAAAGAATAGCAATAAAACGTTGGTTACCGTTATCCTCATCCGCTGCATAACGGAAGGCAAGGTTCATTTTCTCACGGGTATCAATCTCCCTCCACACACGCTGGCGGTACACCGCATCATCCTCACGGATATGCTCGTATGCCAGTGGCTGGCGGTCTTTAACGAGATTACGCTCAATGGATGCATCATTCCGCAAAGAAGGCTTAATAGAATCCAAAGCAGGGTTACCGGAAGAAGGCACCACTACGATCGGAATATTTGCCTGGGGCTTATTGGATTGCTGCTGCTGGTTGTTATTACCGTAGCCGCTCTGGTTACCATAACCGCTTTGCTGCTGATTGTTATTAGCAGGCGGATTGCCATAACCAGAAGGCTGACCATAGCCGGAGTTGGCAGGCGGACGGCTTGTTTTTTTACGTGGCTTGGTTTGAGCATTGGATGCTGCTGCAGCCAATACCAACACTAACAACATTCCTACACGCAGGTTTTTCATGTTCATATCTCGTTCAGTTTAATAAAGATTAAATACCATGGGTGGCAGTTTTCTTGAGGTACCACCGGGACCTACCGCCCTGATCTCATCCACAACTACTGTTGTACCGGGTCTGCACTTTTGAATCAGGCTTTGTGCCGGTGCAAACGAGTTGGAATTGATTCCGGGTAATACACCGGGTGCATCCTGGAAACCGGCTCCAACACAATACAACGTATATCCTGTAACAGTAAAGGTTACGCCTTCAAACACAAAGTCTTTCAAATCTGCACGTACGCCTTGCTGCGCTTTAAACACGTTGGCAGGCATCCGTCCACCGCTGCTTTGTCCCACCATCGGAACAGGATCCGGTACATTCTTCACACGGAAGGTGAAACTGGAAGCCTTTCCATCTGCATTAACGGTTACAACTGCTGTTCCAGTATTTGTAGGACTGGAAATATAACGACCGGGGCCTACTTTACGGAGCGTACCGTTGTTAATACTTACACTCACTTTCTCATCTCCCACACTACCGCCGGTTACTGCCAGCTCGTTATCCAGACCGATGTAGAGCACCTTTACTTTTTCAGCACTTACAAAAGCGCCAGTTGGTGTACCTACGGTATAGTCAATTTTGGTTTCACGAACCTGGTCTCTGCCTTCCTGGTCTTTGTATCGGATTACAACCGGTACTGAACCGCCACCGGCTCCTACGGCTGTTTTATAAATAGCTACACCCTGCTCGTTCAAAGGAACAGCACGGCCTCCGATAGTTACCTGTGGCAATGCATTCTTACTGAAGGCACCGATACCGGCTGTGATCTGTAATTCCTGGCCGGGATAGAGATACGTAGAGTTAGCACCTACAATAGGCTCATAGGTATCAAAACGTACTACTACCTGTCCGATCTTATTATGGAATTCGTTCACGATTCTGTTTTCTGATGTTTTCACATCATTCTGAAACTTACTGAGCATGGTTAATGCAGCTACAGTAGGCGTCATGTAGAAATAAGAAGCGGCCCATGAAAGATCTCCCATTTTAGTATTCTTCAACTTGGGTTTTTCCAGGTTGATGGGGAGCGAATTGGCAAATTGCTTTCCTACTTCAGGATCAATTGCCAATAAGGCTTTCTTATAATCTGTTAATTTCTGAAGAAGTGTATCACCCACTTTATTCTTCACAAAAATCTGGCTGGTAAAGTTGGTATTGTCTTCTTTAAATGTTGAATTGGGATCAGAAGGATCGAAGCCTGCGGCTACTTTTAATTTTAATTTCAGTCCTTCAATATAATCGTAGACGCCTTTTGACAAGGCTACTGCCTGGTCAGCTTTAGGCTTCCACATTTTTGCTTTTTCCATGGTGGTTGGATCCGTCAGCTTTTCTTCAAACGATTTAATGATGGTTGCTGTAGAAGCATTAACCACACCATTGGTTGAAGTAAGACTGTTATCAACCACTTTAAAGGCGTTGATGATTTCCGCAGATACGTTCAGTGCCAACAGTGCTGTTAACACGAGGTACATGAGGTTAATCATCTTCTGCCGGGGCTCTTTAGGTAGTGCCATGATCTTAGGATTTTGGTTTTGTTCTGGTTAACTAATAATGGTTTCCTTTTTTAATTAACGACCCTGCATCGCATTGATCATGTTACCGTAAATATTGTTGAGCGTTCCCAGGTTCTTGGCCAGATTAGAAATCTGGTTATGTGCCGCTTTTGCATCTTCTACACTTCCCTGCATAGCTTCAGAAGCCTGTACGAGGTTACCGTAGAATTTGTTAAGGGCTTTGAGGTGATTGTTTGAATCCTGTAACTCCAGCTCGTAAATAGTATTTAAAGAGCTGAGGTTCTTGGTCATATTTTCAACCTGTGTATGGAATTGCTTTGTGCTCTCTGCAGCGCTGTTAAAAGATGCTACAGAAGCAGAAGCCTGCTGGTAAGCATCTTTCATACCACCTAATACAGCAGCCGCTTCTTTGGTTTTGATGCTGAGTTCACCGGTAGCAGATACCACATCACCTACTTCTTTAATACCACCAACGGTTGTATTTAATTTTTGGAAATTATCGCTGAGTGAACGAAGGCTGCTGGGTGTAATATCAGCATCCTGCATCATTTTATCCAATGAAGCAAGAGCCGGAGTTCCTTTACCGGCGGCCGGTGCAGGACTTTCATGTAACCCGTAACCCTGTGTTGAAAGATAAGCGTACACAAGGAAGATACCAGCCTCTGTAAGCAGACCGATGGTGAGCATCAGGTCAGCAAAGCTTAAGTGGAGGATTTTGGCCCAGGCACCAAAGATTACTACTGCGGCGCCGAGTGAAACGATAATGTTTGAGATTTTTTCGGTAGATTGAGAGACTGCCATAACTGTTGGTTTTAAAATAGTGATTCAATTGAAGCATTGCGGCCGCAGCCGTTCCACTTCTTGGGTGTATTAGATTTAAAATTTGAAAATGAATTAACGTTTCTTCATTCCAACACCCGGTGCAAGATCAATCACACAACGGAAACCGATATACGATTTCGCTGTGTCCTGGTACTCATAGTTACGGGTACTGGTTTGGAGATAATAGCCTACACTCTGCCAGCTTCCGCCACGTACCACTTTACGCTTCATACGGGGAGGATCACTGTCTTTCGCATTGTAACGGATATCCGGGTTCATATCATGGGCAAAGTTGTAGCCACCTTCGTAATAAAGGGAGCTTGTCCACTCAGCTACGTTTCCTGCCATGTTGTATAAACCGAAATCGTTAGGCCAGTAGGCATCTGCACGTACAGTGTAGAAGCCGCCATCTTCAGGATAGTTACCACGGCCGGGTTTAAAGTTGGCCATTAAACATCCTTTACGGTTACGGAGATAATAGTTACCCCAGGGGAACATAGATTGAGAGCGACCGCCACGGGCAGCATACTCCCACTCAGCTTCTGTAGGTAAACGGTAGTTTGACTCGGTAGCATATCCTTTTGTATCGTTAAACGAATTCAAAAGGCGGGAGCGCCAGGTACAAAACGCACTGGCCTGTTTCCAGGTAACACCCACTACAGGATAGTTCTGGAAGGCCGGGTGAGAGAAGTAACGCACACTCATCGGTTCATTGTAACTGTAAGAGAAGTCACGAACCCACACCAATGTGTCTGGATATATTTTTACCGGAGTTTTAATAATGAATTTAGAACGGGGCTCATTCGGCTTGCGGTATGCAGCTGCTTTATAATCCACGTACTCTTCCATGTAGATGAGCTTATCAGGGTCAATTTCCATACGACCGAAGATGCGATCGTCCGGAGCCATCATCATAGCACCCAGCTTTTCATATACATTTTTTTCCTTCCAGATGCCGGCCATCTTCTTCTTGTCCAGGTTATTGGTCTTGGGATCAATATACCCCAGCAAAGTGGCGGCAATGGAGTCACGCACGTCAAATACAAACTGCTTGTATTCACGGTTGGTGATTTCCGTAACATCCATCCAGAAGCCACTGATGGACATCTGACGGTTACGGGCCGTGTAGGAGTAGTTCATATCCTCATCACTGGGA
Source organism: Lacibacter sp. MH-610 (assembly GCF_045780045.1). Classification (NCBI taxonomy): domain Bacteria; kingdom Pseudomonadati; phylum Bacteroidota; class Chitinophagia; order Chitinophagales; family Chitinophagaceae; genus Lacibacter; species Lacibacter sp. MH-610. Next base: position 909,215 of record NZ_CP116002.1, on the reverse strand, counting down.
CCCATATGAAAGGTACCCTGCGGAATATGCACCATTCCAGTGCGTGTGTTGTTATTGATTTTGGCGCTGTATGTAGCGCCGACTAACTGGCCATTGCTGGCGGTTGTTTTTCCGGCAGATTTTGATTTGCCACAACTTACCACTAGTACGGACAGGGCAGCGAATGCGAAGCAACTTAGAAGTTGGTTTTTCATTTTTGCGAAATTTACTTTCATGTAGGAATTGGGTGATCCGGAACTGATTCGGAAATCATTTCCTGAACCACAACGCAATGCTACTATTAATTTCTTTAAATACAAAATGACTTTTTTTTCTTCTACCGATAACGGCAGCCGTTTTATTTTATTGTTTTTATGCGCTCTTTTGTTAAAATATCCGTGAATTCTTCAAAATCAGCCACGGGTGCCCGGCAGGCATAGTTTTTACAGAGATAAAAACTAAGGGTTTCTACCGAGGGGTTTTTACCCTCCAGCAGCGGAAATCCGTAACTGCCGATTGCAGCCGTCTGCATAATTTTATTAGGCAGGTATAATTCATTCAACTGATCTCTTCCTGTTTCAAAACCTTTACCCACTACAGCAATTTCCAGGTAGCCCTGTACCAGGTTTGTAAGATGTATGAGCCAACCACCAAAAGATAAAGGATAACGAACCACTGCCTGCTGCAACGCACCGAGCATCCGGATGCTTTGCTGCTGCCATTCCTGTTCGTCAAATATCAAACCGAGATAATAAAGGTTCTGAGCCATTACACTATTGCCCGAAGGAGTGGCGCCGTCATACACTTCTTTTTTTCGAACGAGAATATTACTTTCTCCCTCAGGGGTAAAAAAGAAAAAACCAGACTCCTTTTCAACAAAACGGTCAAGCACTGTCTGCGTTAATTCCTTTGCTTTTATAAGATAAGCGGTATCAGAACTGATTTCCTGCAGACTGATTAAAGCCTGTATGAGATAAGCATAATCATCCAGGAAAGCCGTGTACTTAGCTGTGCCGTTTTTCCATGTGTGTAACAAACCTGCATCTCCTTCTGTTGCAAAAGCATGAAGCAGAAACTCTATGTTCGCTATTGCTTTGGCCCGATAAGATGCATTTCCGGTAGCCATAAAAGCTTTGCTGTAAGCCTGGTTCATTAATGCATTCCAGCCCAATAAAATTTTATCATCCAGTAAAGGGCGGATTCTTTTGAAACGTTCCGCCAGTAATTTATTTTTTCCTGAAAGAGCCAGTTGCTCAGTTGCTTCTACGGAAAGCTGATGGGACTTTGCAAATGATTCTATGGTTTGCAATAAGCGTGGAATACTTACATGCTCCCAGTTACCTTCATCTGTAATATCATACAACCTGCAGAACAACTCAGCATCACTGCCAAGGATGGCATCAACTTCCTGTTTACTCCAGGTATAATATTTTCCTTCTACCCCTTCACTGTCAGCATCCAGCGCCGCATAAAAACCTCCTTCCGGAGAAGTCATTTCCCGTTCAATAAAAGCAAGCGTTTCCTCAATTGTTTTTTTATAAAGAGAGCGACCTGTTAATTGATACGCTTCACTTAAAGCAATTACCAGTAACGCATTATCATAGAGCATTTTTTCAAAATGTGGTGCCAGCCACTCTGCATCGGTACTGTAACGGGCAAAGCCACCACCGATATGATCGTAAATGCCTCCCATGATCATTTTATCCAAACACAAACAGGCCTGCTCCAAAGCAGCTTCCTTTTTTGTAAAGTGATAGTACTGCAGTAAAAAACGAATGGCAAATGTTTGGGGAAACTTGGGTGCCCGGCCAAAACCACCCCATTCTGTATCGGCCTGTTTCATCAGTGCCTCATAAGCCTCATGAACCTGTAGCATTGTAAACAGTTCTTCAACAGGAATATCTATCTGCAACACTTTATCCATACCAAATGAATTGGCGTTTTGCAGATGAGCTGTTAACTGCATGGCCTGTTCTTCAATTTCATCTCTCCTGCTTTTATATCCTTCAGCCACACCATGCAACACTTCTTTCCAACTGGCACGGTTATAAGCACGCACCGGCGGAAAGTAAGTACCGCCATAAAAAGGTTTTAAATCCGGTGTAAGAAAAACATTGAGCGGCCAGCCTCCGCTACCGGTCATCGCCTGTACCGCATCCATGTAAATATGATCCAGGTCGGGGCGTTCTTCCCGGTCAATTTTGATATTGATGAAATGCCGGTTCATAACCGCAGCAGTGGCTTCATCTTCAAAACTCTCCCGCTCCATTACATGACACCAATGACAGGAAGAATAACCGATGCTCACCAGTATAGGTTTGTCCTCTGCTTTGGCACGCTGCAGGGCTTCTTCTCCCCACGGGTACCAATCAACCGGGTTGTGCTGATGCTGTAATAAATAAGGACTGGTTTCAGCGGCTAATCTGTTGGTAGCACTCATAACATAAAGGTATGTATGCAGCTAACTGCAAAACCACAGAGATTGTTTGTTTACAAAGAAATTTTATTTGGTATGTGCTGCCAAAAAACGATCCAATGCCGATACCATGCTGGGCGATTGCGGCTCCGGTGCTTTGATCTGGAGTTTTAAACCGGCATCTTCCACCGCTTTAAAAGTGTTGGCACCAAAGGCACCGATAAAGGTTCCGTTTTGTTTGTACTTGGGTAAATTTTCAAGCAGACTTTTTACACCGCTGGGAGTAAAGAAACAGATGATGTCGTAGTTGCCGTTGGTCACCAGGTCTTTGATATCATTGCTCACCGTTCGGTACAGGATGGGTGTTGCAAATTCACAGTTATGATTCCGTAACCAACCCGTTATTTCATTATCCAGGTTTTCGCTGCAGGGATAGAGAAAGCGTTCGTTGCTCTTGTGTTTGTTGATTACATCAAACAAACTTTTATTGGTACCATCGGCTCCGTAAAACACTTTACGTTTACGGTAGAGAATAAATTTCTGCAGATAGAGGGCTACCGCTTCGGTAATGCAGAAATATTTTGTGTCCTGCGAAATGGTAATACGCATCTCTTCGCAGGTGCGGAAGAAATGATCAATGGCATTACGGCTGGTGAATATAACGGCTGAATAAGAAGGAATATCAATCTTTTGTTTCCGGAATTCTTTAGAAGGAATGCCTTCAATACGGATAAAGGGCTGAAACACAAGATTTACATTGTATTTCCTTGCTAAATCAAAATATGGTGACTTCTCAGAATCAGGCTTGGGTTGAGTAATAAGTATGTTCTGGATGCCTTTAGTGGAAGTTTGCTGCCCTTTTTTATCCATACCTGGTCTGGAAAATTTTGGCAAATGTAAGCACATTGTTTCAGAAATAGAGCACCAAAACTTTGTAAATCAGCAATAAGGGAGCAATTTCCACCGCCAGGAAAAAAACAAAAAAATGGAGGCGTTCCAGCTTTATTTCAGCATAAACCGGTTGATAAGCCCTTAAAAAACGGTACAAAAACAGGCCCGATACGAGGATCAATGATATGTTCACTGCCATATCAGCCAGGTAAGTTGGAGCAAAAGCGATGAGAATGATAAAAGGCAGAATGGCAATACCCGCCACCTTATTAATGAGAAAAACAATAAACGTATAGGTTTCTGCTGCTGTTTTCATACTGAACAGCCAGCCGCTGAGTTGTAAAAAAAGATATTTGCCTAGGTACAGTAACATGAGCACGGCAGTGCCTGTTAAGGGCAATAACCATTCACTGATGCCGATATCACTTTTATAATGTTTGAGTAATAAAAAAAGATAGATGCCAAAGGCTACAGCAAAAAATACGTTGAACAAAAGCGATTGCAGTCCGCTTTGTACCAATTGTTCCCGGATTTGATTCACCCGTAAAGAGGTGCGGAAAAAGAAACGAAACAGATCTTTAAAATAACGGGCATAGGTTAACCGCAATGCACCAAACAAAAGCAATACACCAAGTAAATAATAGAAAAGCCAATCCTTGCCCGCAACTGCTTTAGGCTCCTGAATCAAAAACTCAGCTTTGGATTGCAGGTTCAGCCCTTTGAGTTTAGAAAGAACAGCCACCTGTGCACGTTCATAAGAAACTACTGTTACAGGAGCAATTGTAACAACAGGTATTGTATCAGCCACTTGTTGCGTGGTATCTGTTACGGGACGCAATGTGTCTTGTGCACCAGCAACAATACCCATCAGGCAACAAACAATGAAAATGAAGAAACGAATCATGAATGATGCAAAAGTAAGTGATGCTTTACTGCAAAAATGCCATCCATCAACAATAAAAAACAACATTCTCTTTCGTTAGAAAAAGTTTACATAACCGAAATGAATTTTCGATTGACGCAGATTCAACGGCACATCATTACGTTTACCGGCAGCAAACGTGATATTAAAAATACCGGCCTTGGTTTCAATAGCCATACCAAGCCCCGCACCAATAAACTGATTGGAGGTATTGGCAAACTGACTTTTATTGATACTCCAGCCTGCATCAGTAAACGCATAGAGATAACTGTTTAACCCGATGAGCAAACGATACTCCATGGTGGCAACTGCATAGGCATTGGCAAAAATGCTTTCTTCATCAAACCCACGCAGCAGTTTAAACCCTCCTACCTGGAACAACTCATTACGGAATAACTGCGGGCTCTGTACCCAACCGCCGTTCAATGCTGTTTTTAAAACCGTTTGCTTTCCTGTTTTAAAATAACGGGCTGCAGCTACTTTTACCCGGAAAGTATAAGCTCTCGTTTGCACCGAATCATACAAAGCATTGTAATTGAAATTGGGATCAGCCGGGTTTTTGATGGATGTAATGGAGTTATTGGCACGGATGCGTCTGATACCTGCAGTGCCGGTTAAACGCAGGTCATAACCTTTACGAGGATTAAAACGGTAATCTGTATTGAACCATTCATAATCCACACCAATATTTGTAGTGGTTTGATCAATCTGGTCGGGCAAACGTTTACTCAGACGTATGGCCAGCGTATCAATGTTGCTGAGGTTAGTGATGAACTGTTGTAAAAAAACTTTACCGCTACGGTTACCGCCAAAAGAATATTGCATACCCACCTGCAAGGTAATGTTGAGAAAGCTGCTGTCTTTCTTAAACCCATCAAAGGAAAAATCTGCACCAAATGCAGAGCCAAACAAAAACGGTTGCTGGTAAGCTAATTGCAAACGGGGCGATTGCACCTGTATCTGCTGAAACAAAATACTGAGCGACTCCCCTAACCCAAACCCGTTTTTTAAGTTGAGATTAAAATCACCTGTTACCAGTAATTTATTACCACCCAGCTGATCATTGCTGGGCAAAAAGCCAATGATACCATTGATCTGGCTGTTCTTTTTTTCCTTGAGGTATAAGTTGAGAATAGAACCCGTACCCAGCAGGTTCATATTCCAGGTGCGTTCTTCCACGAGATAAGGCAACTGGCGCAGACGTTGACTGATGTTCATGAGCTTTTGTTTCTCATAAAGATCACCGTTATAGATTTCCAGGTAACGTTGCAGAAAGCGGTTGCTGATTTTAGCATCGCCGTAAATCCTGATGCTGTCAATTTTATACAAAGGACCTTTGTTGATTTTAAGCGATGCGGTAATTCCTTCATCAGCCAGTACAAAACTATCTAAGTACACTTTGGCAAAGGGATAACCATTATTTTCCAAACGGTTGAGCAAACGCTCCTGCACCAGCTGAATGTTTTTGATATCAGCTACCTGGTTCACAAAGTTTTTCTCCCGGTAGCCGGCAGCATTCAACCAATCTGCAGGAATGGAATCTGTTTTTAAACGGTTCCATTTGAGAAGACGGCCGGTGTACAACCAAACTGTTGCACTTAATGAATCAACGGCAACACTATCAACTGATGCCGCCATGAAACCTTTTTTCTGCAGGAGTTGCGGCAGTTGAAAAATGTACTCAGTACAGGCTGACTTACCTGAAAATTCTTTTTGTAAACCCAGCAGGGAAAGATCAGCAGTACTGTCAACCTGGCGGTATTGCAGGAGGTATTTGTTTTGTGCTGCTGCCATGCTACCCGTGAGTACACAGAACATCATGAACCACCAAGGCAGTAACCGAATCTTTATTTGGAGCACAAAAAGGTACATTTGCAGTTTCTAAATTAAGTTTTGGCAGGCATATACATTCATATTCCTTTTTGCAGGCAGGTTTACCTGCTGAAAGAAACAAAAGCGTTCTTGTAACTGTGGCAGGTATCTATATTCATATTCCGTTCTGCAGGCAGGCCTGTAACTATTGTAATTTTCATTTCAGTACCAGCCTGCGGTATAAAAACGAATTCATTGCCGCTTTATTGAAAGAACTGCAATTACAGCATCAAAATAATTACCTGAACGGTGCGGCAATTGATACCGTTTATTTCGGCGGCGGTACGCCCAGCCTGCTTTCGGCAGAAGAATTAAAGAGCATTCTCCAAACATTGTGGCAGTATTTTACACCGGCAGCAACCGTTGAAATGACGCTGGAAGCAAACCCCGATGATGTTACAGAAGAACTGCTGCAGCAGTGGAAAGAATCCGGCATCAACCGGCTCAGCATCGGCATTCAATCATTGTTTGATGAAGACCTGCAGTGGATGAACCGTGCCCATACTGCTGCACAGGCACAAACGGTGATTGCAAAAGCAAGGGCCGCCGGCTTTGAACATTTTACCATTGATCTTATTTACGGCATTCCCGGTCTTACCGATGAACGCTGGCAATACAATATGGATTGGGCACTGGCGCAGGGCATCAACCATATTTCCTGTTATGCATTAACGGTAGAACCCAAAACACCATTGGATAAACTCATACGTCAGCATCAAAAACAGGACACCGATACAGCACAGCAAAGCAGGCAGTTTCTGCAGCTCATGCACACTATGAAGGCAGCGGGTTTTGAACATTATGAAATTTCCAATTTTGCCAAACCCGGGCACCGCAGCAAACACAACAGCAGCTACTGGCAGGGCATTCCTTATTTGGGGTTAGGCCCCTCCGCCCATTCTTTTAACGGCAGCAGCCGGCAATGGAACGTAAGCAACAATCAACAATACATTGCGGCTTTAGAGCAGGATCAAATTCCTTTTGAAACAGAAACACTCACGCCCACGCAACAACTCAATGAGTACATTATGACTTCACTGCGTTTGCTGGAAGGTTGTAACCTGGAACTGGTGGCACAGCAATTTGGTGCCGATAAAAAACAAAGTTTAGTAAATCAATCGGAGCGTTTTGTACACCTGCAATGGATGCAGCATCAAAACAATCACCTCGTACTTACACAGGAAGGAAAACTTTTTGCCGATGGTATTGCGGCTGATCTGTTTTTCTGAAATCAGAGTTCAATATGAGAGAGGATATTATCCGCCGCCTGTATTTCGTACATGAGGATGGGGTATAACTCGTGCCGGTCTACCTGTATCTGGCTTATTTTTTCACGCAGGGCATCCAGGTTCATTAAGATCGTTTCCTTAGTAATGCTTTGTGCATGGAGAGAAAGCGGTTTGTGTACTTCAAAATCACCCCGCAGCAATTCAAGCGGCGATACCTCTAATGCAGCACTGATCTGTTTTACATGGTTGATGGTAAGCTGGGTGATGTTATTTTCAATCTTACTGTAAGCATTTTGCGACATTCCTATGTGGCGGGCTACTTCTTCCTGGGTAAGTTTTTTCTGTTCCCGGATTTTTTTAATGAGGGTTCCTGGCATACAATAGTTGGTTTGGTGTAACGGAACGGGGCTGTATGTTTTACTGTGGCTTACTGCGACTGCTCAGTAAGTGGTGCACAATGCCCACTGCCAGCATAAGCAGTAAGAGATAAGGAGCAAAACCGGTAAATGATACAGGCATAATTTCTTTTTGTAAAGGTACGAAGCTTTGCCCCGCTCTTTAATTGCAGTAAAAAATATTAACAGTTTTAAATCATGGTTTCTTCTACCTGGCTGAACCCTTCCTGCGGTGAAAGACCTTCCCACAAAATGCGGTACACCATAGTGGCAATGGGAATATCTGCTTTTACTTCCTGGTTAATAAGGTAGAGACTGCGGCTGGCATTATAACCTTCGGCCACCATATTCATTTCCAGTTGTGCTGTTTGCACACTGTAGCCTTTACCGATCATAGTACCAAAGCGACGGTTACGGCTGTAAGGTGAGTAACAGGTTACCAGCAAATCGCCCAGGTACACACTGGCGGCATAGTTAGCACTCTTGCGCAACGGATTTTTAATGAGCTGCACGCCCGGTATGGGTTCTTTGTGCACCCCCACTTCAATATTGCGGATACCCACTTTGCGGAGGAACACAGCCATTTCATCTGCCGCATTGGCAATGAGTACACTTAAAAAGTTATCACCGTAATCCAGCCCGTTGGCAATACCGCTGGCGAGAGCGTAAATGTTTTTTAAGATGGCGGCAAACTGTACACCGTACACATCCGTATTAGTAACTGTGTTGATATAATGATTGCTGAAGAGGTCTGCAATTTCCTGCGCTTTTTCTTCCTGCAAACCGGTGAAGGTGAGGTAAGATAATTTCTCTGCTGCTACTTCCTCTGCATGACAGGGACCCATGATGGTGTAATAATCATTGGCATCAAAACCGAACTCCTGTTTGAGGTAATCATTGAGCAGGATGTTTTTACCGGGGATGAGGCCTTTGATGGCCGAGATCACTTTTTTACCGTTGAAAATATCTTTGGGTAAAGGGCTGAGTGTTGACTCCAGGTAGGCAGAAGGCACGGCCATCACAATATACTCCGCACTGCGGATGGCAGCTTCCAGTTCTGTGGTGAGCTCCAGCAGTTCTGTTTGAAAGGCAGCAGAACGCAGGTAAGCCGGGTTGTGTTTGTGCCGGCGCAGGTGATCGGCTATCTGCCGGTGGCGTACATACCAGCAGAGCGGATGCCCGTTATCGTTTAAAATTTTTACCAGTGCCGTTGCAAAACTGCCGCTGCCGATGACTGCTATAGAAGATTGCTGTTCCAGTTGATCTTGGTTTTAAATTCAGAGCGACTAATATACTACTTAAAGAAATATGCGGATGAAAAGGTGGGCCCGCCGTCTTTCCAGAAACGGAAGTGTTTGCATGCACTCCCCATGCTCTCTGTATGCTCTCTCCATGCTCTCTCTATGCCTGTACTATGCAGGTGCCGGGGTACTGTAAGGGCACGGAACGGAACAAAACGGCACCAAAGGGAACAGAACGGAACCAAACGGCATGCAACGGCACCAAACGGCACGTAACTGCACACATTATGGAACTATGGTGGAAGGGATGTGGAAGTAAACAGGAAGCATGTTGAGCCTATGCAGGAAGGTATTCGTTTGAACATGGCTGTGTGCAAACGTTGGGAGATAGCCCCACGTCGTCGTACCTCCTCCCCGCTATGACGTGCAAGGTTTGAGCTTTGATACTTTATTCAACGGATGAACATGAAACAGGAACGTCATTGCGAGGAGCTTCATGGCCGGGTGCTTAGCCAGCGACGTGGCAATCTTACGCTACGGAGAAAGGATTTGTTTGAACATGGCTGTGTGCAAACGTTTGGAGATAGCCACGTCGTCGTTGCTCCTCCTCGCTATGACGTGCAAGGTTTGGGCTTTGATACTTTACTCAACGGATGCACATGAAACAGGAACGTCATTGCGAGGCTTTCAAGGGCCATGTGTGTAAGGTAAAGTCGTGGCAATCTCCTGCTACGAAGAAAAGATTTGTTTGAAGAGGACTGTGTGCAAAGACAGCGCCATACCGGAAGCGTTTACAACTAAAAGCTATATTACAAAAACGGAACCTGTTTTATTTGAAAAATTAAAAGCCGTGTTTTATTTTTAAACCACTGCAGTATGCCCACAAGGGCCGGGACACCGAAAGACTAACTGTGAAGATGCCAACTCCTGCATGACTGCTGTTAAAGCCGATCTTTTTAAGGACTGTTAGATTGCCGGAACCCTTGTAGTAGCAATTGCCGTGTATAAGTGCTTATAAACGTTTGCACACGTATAGCAAAGATTGTATTGGCGAAACTTTAAAAAAGAAAACAATTTTTAAAAAACGACTGAAAACAAACTCGCTTTACAAAAAAACGAAATTTGAAGGGCAGCAAGAGTTTCGCAAATAAGTGAGTTGTGCGTAATTAATTAGACCCTCTAATATGGACTTTTCAAATCAATTTCAGCAAATTCAGAATTCTGTTGTGAGAATTATTTCAATAACAGGACAGACTCCAAATATTCAAATTGTATCATCTGGAAGTGGGGTACTTATCGGTGATGGAAGAAAAATTTTGACATGCTCTCATTGCGTGGTTGCAAATACTCAGACTGTTGCTGTTTTGTCTGGACAAAATAATGGACAAATAGTTACTGCAATTTTTAATGATGCTGCCGCTGATATTGCTGTACTTCAAGCCCAAAATTCAATGGGTAATGGAGTTGCCTTAGGTAATTCTGACAACTTGCGCATAGGACATGAAGCTTTTGTTGCAGGGTATCCATCATATGGCATCAACATCACGGCTTTATTTGCTCATATTGCTGGCTTTGAAACTCATAATGGAAATCAACTTTTGAAAATTGACAGTTCTGTTAATCACGGCAATTCAGGTGGACCTTTGTTTAATTCTAATGGAGAACTTGTAGCAATCGTAAATTCAAAATTTGGAAACCTGTCAACATTTTTGACACAAGTACAACAAGCAAACCCAAAAGCCGCAATGGTCATTGGTGGTATAAATCCAGTTCAAGTAATTCAACAGTTGATTGGAGAGATGAAGAAAAATCTAAACTTAGGTGTAGGGACAGCTATACCACTAAGACTTATTGCTAATTTAACTAATCATGTTGGCGACTTGTTGAATCCACCAGTTTAACTACGCACAACAGCCTTCCGAAGTGAGTTCAAAAATATTTTGACAATTTGACATGCTAAAAGGTTTGGCAGTTAAATTGCTAAATCTTTTATCTGACAAAACTTAAGCTTATGGCAAGAACTTTAGATCAGGGTTTCGATACCTTTTTATCATGGCTCGTTCCTCTCTCATCTGAACATGACAAAGCCAAATCTCATAAAGATTCGGTTAACAGTTGTATGGTAAATAATTTCAAATGCTCAAATTTTTTCGAAACAGGTTCTTTTGGAAATGGAACAGGGGTACGACATCATAGCGATACAGATTATTTTGCCGTTTGTCCTTCATCTGAATTTTGGACTGACTCAGGATATACACTTAGGAAAGTAAAGGAAGCGTTACAAAATACGTTTTGGAAAACTAAAGAAATTGAAGTCAGAAGTCCAGCAGTTAGAATACCATTTGGTAGTTATGCCTCGGAAACATTAGAAGTTACACCTGCAACGAGAAATGGGCTTGTCTCTACTCCGGTAGGAGACAAATATTCTTATGACATACCAAATAGTGACGGAGGCTGGATGCAGTCAAGCCCGGGTGCACATAATTCATATGTAAACAGAGAAAATGATAGATTGGGAGGTAAGCTAAAACCATTAATTCGATTGATTAAAGCTTGGAAATTTTATAATAATGTTCCAATTAGTTCATTCTACCTTGAACTTAGAACTACAAAATATGCGGAGGGAGAATCTTCAATCGTTTATGACATAGATGTAAAAAGAGTTATGAAAATCCTTTATGACAATGATTTACCTAGCATTCAAGACCCCATGGGTATTTCCGGATATGTTAAAGCATGCTCAACTGAGGCGAAAAGAGAAGATGCCTTGTCAAAAGTAAAAACCGGATATACAAGAGCTGAAAAAGCTGTTGAAAAAAGGGAGTCAAATGTTGACGATGCATTCTACTGGTGGAAACTTTTCTATAACAATGAATTTCCAAGTCGATGAACCAAATTTCAACAGAACAAAACAGTCAGAAGCAACTAGAAAGACTTGCTGCACAGCGAGAATTATATTCGTCTGCTAAAAAATGGCATGGATTTCAAATTATTCTTACGGTGATTGTTCCAGTAATACTAGCCGGACTTGCCTTTATGTTCAATGACTTCGCAGTTATTGCAGCAATTTTTGGTGTAGCATCATTCTTAATTGATATTTCACTCATAGAACCGGTAATAAAAAAACGGAAAACTAAGGCTGCAAAAATTCAAGAGTTATTCGACTGTGATATTTTACACCTGCCAAAATCGCCTTTAAAGACGGTTGACGATATTACAGTTGAAGAAGTACTGCTGTATTATAACGCTCACATAAAAATAGCTACCAATGTAGAGAAAATCAAAGATTGGTATTCTCCCAAAGTCTCACAACTGCCAATCAAAATTGCTCGAGTTCTTTGTCAAAGAACTAATTGTTGGTGGGATTCAAAACTCAGAGAAAGATATTCGTCTTTCCTTAAGTATGCCAGCTTAATTGTTTTCGTAATTATGATGATTGCTGGATATATTTCTAATTTATCATTAATTGAAATCACTTTAATCGCCGGTGGATTAGTTCCCTTCTTTCAGTTTTGTATAAAACAATGCAATGACAATTTAGATGCAGCCAACAGGTTAAACGAGCTTGTAAGTTATTCAAGGCAAATTTGGGATGACGCATTGGAAAATAAATATTCAGATGATTTATTAAAAGCAAACTCACGGCGTTTACAGGACGAAATCTTTGAACATAGAAGCAAAAGTCCTCTAATATTAGATTTATATTACAATTTATTTAGGGACAGTGACGAAGCATTAATGAACCGTTCTAGTGAAATATTAGTTGAAGAGGCATTGAACAGACCTTAACAGCCGCTAACAAAAGGTTTTCTTACTGATTGGTGTCCCCACCAACCAATTTTACCATAACTTAATTTTGGTTGGCGAGGGCACCAACCGATAAAACGAGGCAAATTGGCACATATCAATACAAGAACAGAACGGGAATTGACAAAACCGATCCTTCTGTTGTTATTAACTAACTGCCAAAATCAAAAGGCGGAGTATGGAAGAATTGCTTTTAATACTTATTGCAATTGCAATATTTGCTTTCAAACAGTTTGTATTTGAGCACAGACGAAAACAAAGACGTGACTATTATCGTAATGATTATTTGAAGTCCGAAGCATGGAAAAGAAAACGATACTTAGTTTTGAAACGAGACAATTGGCGTTGTGTTTACTGTGGCGGTAAAGCGACACAAGTTCATCACACTAAATATGCAAAGTATAATATTGGCAGAGAACCAATAGAATGGCTTGTATCTATTTGCAAAACCTGCCATGATAAACAACATAGTTGACGAAAAATATGCAGAACACTCAACATGCAATTTATAGCAACGCCGTTGTTGGTCGCCTGACCCATCAACAAGTACACGATAATTCATTCCCGGCAGTTTTCACCTAAAGTAGGGAGGCTTTTTTCATCAAACTACGATACATCATTTGCTGAGTTATGGGAAAAAGCCATAGATGAATAAAAGAAAAGTGCCCCGTTGCGTTTTATCACCAACAAGGGCATTAAAATATTTTCATTCAGGATTCGTTTATGCAGCAAAACAAAGCAACAAGTTCAGGAATGCAGGCAGCAATTGATTAAACCTTTTGTGATACTGCAGGTCTCAGCTTTTTAATCAATCAACTATGAAACTGCTGATTCAATTATTACTGTTGCTTACTGCTGTAAGTTCCTGCAAAAAAGATAAAACTACAGACGCAACTGTTTCTAATCCAATGTCAGTTAAAGCAGCAGCAACCTATGCTGTGGTGACAGAGCAAAATGTTAATTATTGCCAGGGGCTCAGGCATCAAACCTTAAACAGCGCTTCTTATTCCACGATGGATTTGAAATTAGACGTTTATAAACCTGCCAATAATTCGAAAAAGAAACCTGCCATTGTATTCATTCATGGAGGAGGATTTGTGGGCGGGGATAAAAGTGATGTGAACATTGTAAATCTTGCCAATTACTTTGCTGCAAGAGGATGGGTAGCTTTTTCTATCAACTACCGGTTATTGAGTGACAGAGGTACTGTGCCCGCAGCATGGATTCAATACGCACAAAGCAGCGTACCGCTTGTTGACCAGGCTCAATTCATTGCCATGTATCCTGCGCACAGAGATGCTAAGGCTGCCATGAGGTGGCTTATAACAAATGCTGACAGATATGATATAGACACCGGTTACATTACAGTGGGAGGAGGTTCAGCCGGCGCAGTTATTGCTACCACGCTGGGAATAACAACTACAACAGATTTTACTACCGAACTTTCTTTAAGTAACGATCCTTCCCTGGCAACTACCAATCTGAGCAGTAATAATTATACCGTTAAAACAATATTGGATTTCTGGGGCAGTGGTGTAGGCGTTACATCCATCAATAATGTTTATGGGTATCAACGTTTTGACCGTACAGATGCCCCCATTATGATTGCACACGGCACTGCAGATTCTACTGTAGCATATACGAATGCCATTGAATTACAGAATATCTACACATCAACAGGTGCTGCTTATAAACTATATACACTTTTAAACAGAGGGCACGGTGCCTGGGATGCGGTTGTAAATGGAAAAAAATTAGAAGAACTTTCATTTGATTTTATAGTGGAGCAACAAAAACTTATTGTAGAATAATGTAAAAACTACACCCGATCTTGCAAGCTACGCCGTTGTTGGTAGCCTGACCAATCAACAAGTACACGAAATTTCATTACCGGCGGTTCCCTCCTAAGCTCCCCGAAAAAATCGGGGCAGGCGGGAAGACAGCTATTTTCATCAAACTGCTATACCTCATTTGCTGAGCAATGGTAAACAACAAAGCCTCACCAATGGGTGAGGCTTTGTAAAAAGAGGCATGTATAAGATTAATACCTGTTTTTGTTGTAGCTGCCGCTGTTGTTATAGCCGCTGTTGCTGCGGGCCGGGCGGTCTTCCTTGGGTTTTGCTTCTGTTACCTTAATGGTGCGACCTTCTACGGTAGCGCCATCCAGTTCAGCAATTGCTTTTTTAGAAGCAGCATCATCACTCATTTCAACGAAACCGAAACCACGTGAGCGGCCGCTTTCCCTGTCTGTAATGATTTTTGCAGATGTTACTTCACCATAAGGTGTAAAAAATTCTCTTAAGTCTTCATCCTGTACGTTGAAGCTCAGATTGGAAACATAAATGTTCATGTCTAAATAATTAATAAAATGAAAAATGCTTGAGAGGCAAGAAGTAAGAAACTAACTAAGATGCAGATTGCTGAGCAGGATAATTAACGATTACTGATGCGAGACTCAAATTTACGGGTGCAAGATACCATTTCTTTTGGTAAGAGCTGTAATTATCTCTGCTGTCACCATTGCATTACCGCATGTTTGTGTTTGATACAACAACACAAACATGGCTCAGAGCAGGCGTAAGTACCGCTGCTTAAGGCAGTTAAGCTCAAAAAGAGGGTACCGTTTTACGGTAATAAACGGCTGATAGAAATCTGGCTTAAATACGGCTCCAGCAGTGTGCTGCCGGTAAATACCTGGTACTGTGTTACCCGGCGGTTGACCGTATTGCAACTCATTTCTACATAATAATCTTCCAGCCGGAATAGGAAGAGAATGCCGTTCTGCAGTTTACGTTTGGCAACGAGTACGCCGAGGTGGAGTGCTGCCTGTTGCTTTTCTGCTTCGCTTAACAGGATAAATTCAGAGAGCTTCATTGTGCCGTTGTTTTAATGTGTGAACCAATTAATAACTACTGACGCTAACGATCCTTAACTGAAATAACTACGAAACTGAATACTACTATTGATGCTGAAACTGAACGTTTACCGGCCACCTGGAAAAACGATCTGTGAGGCAGTGGGTTGCCGGTTTGTATAAGACCATATGAAGGTAGGGATTTCAACAAAAAATGAACTATTTGAAAGGAATCTTTTCTTATTGGCTGGTAGTACCATCAACGGGTTTTATGCTGACATCATTTCGGTTGGCGAGGACTCCAAGCAATAAAACAACGGAATAAAAGTAACGGAGATGCACAGGTCGGGAGACCTGCGCAAGAAAAGGGACTTGCAAGTGTTGTTGGTCAGGCGACCAACTACGGCAAAAGCGATAAAACAAGGATTCAATTATTATAACCGGTCCGAGGAAAAATTATAAAAAAGGATGATACTGAGTATTCCTTAAGTTGCAGATTAAACTGTATGGTATGAATGAGCAGCAAAAACGAATTGTAAGAAAACTCCAATGGATAACCTACCCCATGGCGGCGTTATTATTGATTGATTTTATTTTCCGGTTTGCTGATGCCGGTTACCGCAATGATAAACGCATTTATTCCGTTTTTGAAATCATCGATACCGTATTATGGATAGCTGTATTGCTGATTGCAATTTTTGTTGTGGCCGGCTTAGCACTTCAGTTCTTCACACAAAAATCATTTCAACAACAGCAGGAGCATGTTGCGGCCAAAGCAGTTGTATTGATGAAGATTGAAAAACGCAATGTGAAAGCCGTTTACCTGGTATTGCTGCTAATAACATTGGGCTTTGCAGTAGCTGCCAACCTGCTGCTTTTTAAACCAACAATCATCTGGCATGAAGATGATTTGAAAAGTATAACATCCGTACAGCTTATTGCCTTTGGTTTGTTTTACAGCATCGTTCACTTTTTTTTAATTACAATCGTTGTTCGTCTTGTAAAAGCAACACCTCCCTTGTTTACAGCTACAGAAAAAGGATTCTGGTATGAACCGGCAGGCATCAGCACCGGCTGGATTTTGTGGGAAGATGTAGAAGAGGTTCGTGAAACCGGCATCCTGTCTGGCCGTAACAGGGTCGCCAGTTCAGTACCGGCATTAGGAATTAAACTCAAATATCCGCATGACTATAATGCAGCACAGTTCACGCCGTTGTTCAGAAAGTTCATAGAGTTTGCACAACGGTTTCATAATATGCAAACAGAAGGTGTGGGAGATCTTTTGATCAACCCCTCTGACCTTGGTGATGATTATACTGCAGTAAAAGAACTGATAATAAAAAAAGTGAAGTCACAAGGATGATGTGATGGCTATGCTGTCGTTGGTCAGGCGACCAACAACGGGAAAAGGCGACCAACAACGGCAAAAGCGATAAAACAACGGAATAAAAGTAACGGATATGCACAGGTCCGGAGACCTGCGCAAGAAAGTGAGTGTTGTTGGTCAGGCGACCAACTACGGCAAGGTGACCAACAATGGCAAGACGACCAACTACGGCAAAAAAAATCCCTCCGTGGTGCGGAGGGATTGAATGATTATTTTGTGTCGTACACTTTTTCTTTTGGTACAATGAGCACTTTCATACCATCTTTCAAAAGTTTACTGATGGTATTGTAAGGAGCACTCACCACCTGGTCGCCTTCTTTTACACCACTGAGCACTTCAATGTATTCGTTATCCTGGATATCTGTACGTACCGGAACTTTTTTCACTTTTCCATCAGCACCAATGATAAACACTACTTCTTCCATCTCTTCACTCAACACAGCGTTATTGGTACTGGTTTCAATCCCCTGTGCTTTCTTTTTGTCCGCTTCTTCTTTAGCCTTGGCACCTGCTGCTTTTTCATTCTTATCACGGGTGGTGATGGCAAGAATAGGAATGGCCAATACATTTTCATGATGCTTGGTCATAATATCGGCACTGGCGCTCATACCCGGGCGAAATGGAAAACTGCGGGGCTTGGCGGGATCAATCAAATCAACATAAGAAGCAGGATCAATACGGATGTACACTTTATAATTAGTAACATCACTGGTAGTAGCGGCAGCCACCGTTTGGGCCGAAGTGCTGCTGCTGGAAATCTGTGTTACCACACCTTTAAACTTGCGGTCGTTATAAGCATCCACTTCAATAGTGGCACTGTCGCCGATATGAATTTTAGGAATATCATTCTCACCAACATCTACTCTTACTTCAATCTTGCTCAGGTCAGCAATACGCATCATTTCTGTACCGAGGCTGAACTGGTTACCGGCTACTCTTTCCCCTTTCTTTACAGCAAGCAAGGATACAATACCATCCATGGGCGAAATGATGCTGGTACGGCTGAGGTTTTTATTGGCCGCATTCAAATCAGCTCTTGCACTTTGTACCGCTGCCTTGGTACCTTTTACATTCTGACGGGCAGCACTCAAATCAGCTTTGGCAGTGAGGTATTGACTTTCTGCCTGCTCAAACTCTGCTCTTGAAATTACTTTATCATCAAATAATTTTTTCTGACGGTCGTAAGCCAGTTTGGCCTGGTTGAGTCTTGCTTCAAAAGAAGCAATACTTGCTTCAATATTACCCACCTGTGCTTCCTGCTGGTTTACCACGGAGGCACTGCGGTCACGGTTGCTGGTTAATACATCTGCAAACACACGGGCCAGCACCTGCCCTTTACGTACACTGTCGCCTTCCTGTACAAAGAGGTCGGTAATTTCTCCGCTCACATCACTGCTTACTTTACGCTCATCTTCAGGATATACTTTGCCGCTGGCACTCACTGTTTCAACAATGGTACGTTTGATGATTTTTTCAACAGCTACTTTCACGCCTTCTTCTTTACCCAGTACACCGGATTTTTTAAGCGCCACCAGTGCAACGATCAACACCAGTACCCCGCCAATGATCCACCATAATTTCTTGTTCATAAAACTCAGTTATTTAGATTGTTGTTTTTGATTGATTGAAGAACTCAGAGCCTTAAACCCTGTCCTTTGTAAAACTCCAGCACTTTCATACGGAAGACATAATCATACTGATCAGCCAGTTTCTGAAAGCGTGCTCTTATGAGATTGTTTTGATTGGTAATGTAATCAATGGTGGTCATCAAACCGGCATCATAACGCTTCTGTGCCAGGTTGAAAGTTTTCTCCGTTATCTCCAGTGTACGTTTGCTGGCATTGTAACGCTCCATGGCGTTGCGTGCCGTAACATAGGCGAGATAGATATTGTTTTTTAATGTTACCAGCGCCTGGTCACGGGTAAACTCAGCACCTTTCATGTTAAGTTCAAGTCGTTTGTAGTTAGTACGTGCCTGACCGCCATTGAAAATAGGAACACTGATCTGAATACCGATGTTCTGGCGGAAGTTCTGATCCAGTTGATTGCCCCATCCGGTCCACATTTCGCCAAATCCTTTTTTACCACGGATGATTTCAATATTGGGTTCCAGCACCGGTTGATTCACCCCGTTTACTACCACAACCTGCTGGGTAGGTACAAAACCGAGAAAATTGACGCCGTTTACTTTTATGCTGGGGTTGGCAAAGTTGGTACCCAATCCGCCAAACATATTAATGCTGGGATAAAGTGCTGCTTTGGCTGATTTGAGATTGTAACGTAAGGCTTCAATCCTGAAATCATTGGCTTTTACCTGCGGCTGACTCTGCAATGCCATCTGGTATACATTTTCCGGCAACAGATCAGCAATATTATCAACCGGGATCATTTCCACCGGCGGTTCGGCAATATCAAAAGGAGTGGCAGCATCCAGGTTAAGTGTTGCTTTTAAATTGAGCAGGTTTTGCTCAGCCGTTGTAAAAGCGTTGATATAATTGGCACTGTCCCTGGCCAGTTGTGTTTCCAGTTCCAACGCATTCAGTTCCGGTAAAGCACCTGCATCTACACGTTTGCGTGTATCTGTTAACCGGGCACGTGTAAGTTCAATGGTAGCATAAGCAATACGGGCCTGTTCTTTAGCGAGTAATACCTGCAGGTAAGTTGTGGCGACTGTAAGACCAATATCATTCTTGTTAATTTCAACATCTTTCTGAGCGGCATCTGCTAATACTTTGTTGAACAGTACCTGGTTTTTTACATTGCCAAAATTGTAAATAAGAGCATTTACATTGAGGTTGTATTGCTGGAACAAAAGCGTAGAACTCACAAAGAGGTTGGTAGTGGGATCCACTGCACGGCCAAAGTTAGTACCGGTGGAATTGGTGAAATTAGCGTTGGGATAACGGCTCATCTTACTCTGCTCATAAGTAAGCTTGGCAATACGGGCCTGTACATCGGATTGCCGGATGGAAATATTATGTTCCCAGGCATAGTCTACACATCGGCGCAAATCCCATTTTTCCTGTGCTGTAACCTGCTGAAGAAGAGCGGAAGAACTGATCAACAGTAAAATCAGCAGTTTCGTTTTTTTCATGTGTTATTTATAATTGTTTTACGGTCACAAAGTATAACGCATTAAAATGACCTTTGAGGTTAGTAAAAATCCGGTGATTCTTTTAACGGTTATATCCTGTAAGCAAAAATAGATTGATTAAGGAAGCGAATATATCTTTTTTTGACAAACGGGTGACAGAACTCCCGGGCTTTAACAGCCGGCAATACCGCATTGGTAGCTGTTCTGAAAAGAATGTTACAGGGCTACCTTGTTTTAAAACGATGGGAAAGGAAATAAATGACTACAAAAGCAGCCAGTAAGCCAAGACCCGTTAACGCTGCAGATGGGTCTGAAAGAAAGATACTGGTACCCACAAATACATAAGCACTCATAAATACAAGCGGTATCCAGGGGAAAAATTTCATTTTATAAATACCAGTTCCTTCCAGGTGTTTGGTTTTACGTCGAAACCAAAAGATGGTGGCACTGCTCAGAATCATCCCAAAACAATCCAGGAAGATGGAAAAAGTGAGGATTTTTTCAAACTGCTGGGCAAAAAACAAAATCACCATGCACACGGCAGCAAATACGGTTAATGAAAAGGTAAGTACACCGTTGCTGTTGGTTTTGGCAAATACTTTGGGCAAACCTCCATCATCACCCATGGCAAACATCACCCTTGGGTTACTCATGAGCAAACCGTTTACATAAGCCAATACGCCTAAAAACAAAAAGGCGGAGAAAACCGTGGCACCTGTTGAGCCGAATATTTTATCCATCACTACATAGGCAATTTCACGTTCGCCTTTCATCTGTTCAAAGCCGATGATCTTATAATAACTCAGGTTCACCAGCAGGTACAGAATGATGATAATGGCGATGCCGATGAAAATTCCTCTCGGAATATTTTTATTGGGTTGCTTTACTTCCTGCCCGAAGTTGATGGTTTGCTGATAACCGCCATAAGTAAAAGAAACGGCAATCAAACTCACGCCTAAACTTTTAATCCAGTCCATTGCAGATGATGAAGGCAGTGGCGGAACATCAGCAGCCGGTGCAGCCACCATCGCATATTTATCAGGAAAAAATAAAGCTGCAATCAATACAATGATCATGAGAATCTTGATGGTCATTAAAATATTCTGGGCAGTAGAACTCATCTTTAACCCACGCAGGTTAATAAGATAAAAGATGATGATAGCACCGCAACTGAGCAATGCCTTATGAATATCCGTCCATTCACCGGGAATAAGCTTGAGAATATAACCGCTGCCAATTAAAGCCACACCACTGAGACTGGCTGCATTACTCACCAGGATCAAACAATTAATGGCAAATGCAATACTGGGATGATAGGCCTGTGCAAACACTTTGTAATAACCACCGGTTACAGGAAAACGGCTCCCGATTTCGGCATAGGTTAAAGCACCGCACAAAGCAACCAATCCCCCAATGATCCACGCACTGAAATAAACAGAGGGAGCAATGGCATCTTTGGCACTGGTGGCAGCCGTACGGAAAATACCCATACCAATCACCAACCCCACCACAATCATGGTAAAAGAAAAAAGATTGAGTTTACTGTTTGTTTGCATAAGCCGATATATGCGTTGAAGATAATTGTTCTTTGGTTATCAGTAAAACACCGGGATTTTGCAGGAGCATACCCAATCAAAAGATAAGTATATGAACCCCCGTGGTTTCTTTTTACATTTGTTCATCATGAAGAACCAATTACTAACCCTTATTGCAACTGTTATTGTTCCCCTCAGTTCACATGCACAGGAAACAACTGATTCTACTTCCAGGGAATTAGGTGAAGTGGTGATTCAGGCATTGGAACAAAAAAGGAAATTGTTAGATGTGCCTGCTGCCATCAGCAGCATCCATCAAAAACAACTGCTGCGTTTCAACAATACTTCAATTGTAACTGCAGTAAACACACAACCCGGTGTGCGTATGGAAGAACGAAGCCCCGGCAGTTACCGCTTCAATATCCGTGGCAGTTCACTCCGATCTCCTTTTGGAGTACGCAATGTAAAAGTATATCTCAATGATATTCCATTTACTGAACCCGGCGGTTCTACATACCTCAACCTGCTTTCTTTTTTTAATATTCAATCGCTGGAAGTATTAAAAGGTCCGGGTGGCAGTTTGTATGGCGCCGGTAGTGGTGGTGCTGTTTTATTACGTACTCATCTCAATCATCAACCACCAGGTGCAGGTATTGATTACAGCCTTGGTAGTTTTGGCTTGCAAAACATCAATGTGTATGCACGCATCGGCGAACATAAAAATCAACAAACCATTGGTTTTACCAAACTGCATAGTGATGGCTACCGTAACTGGACAAAACTCGACCGCTCCGTGTTTACATGGGATGGAGCTTTTGAACTGAATCAAAAGCAAAAGATCAGAACCTTTTTATTGTATGGTGATCTGCGTTATCAAACACCGGGCGGATTAACACCGGCCGAGTTTGCCGCCAATCCCAAACAGGCAAGACCAAGAGTAGGTGCTACACCCGCCAGCAGCGAAGCCCATGCAGGTGTGAATCAAAAAAGTTTTTTAACCGGTGTGAGTCATGATTTTGAAATCAGTTCCGGTTTTAAAAACACTACCTCACTATACGGTGCGTTTTCACAATTCAACAACCCGACGGTACGCAACTATGAACGCAGACTGGAACCGCACCTCGGGGGAAGAACTGTTTTTTCATTCACACCAACGTTGAAGCAAGGTGCTTTGAAAATAGTAGCCGGTGCTGAATTACAAACAGGCTGGTATAACATCAGGGTTTACCGTAACCGCAGCGGTGTGAGTGATAGTTTGCAAACAGAAGATGAAGTGAATACCAATATATGGAGTGCGTTTGTGCAAACCGATTATCAACCGAATGATCAATGGACCATTACACTTGGTGCCAGCATCAATCAAAATAAAATCAAAATCACAAGGCTCAATAAGTTTCCGTTAAGTCCGCAAAGCCGCACGTATGATAATGAACTGGCACCACGCCTGGCTGTGCTGAGAAAGCTGCATAAAGATGTTTCAGTTTATGTTTCTGTTGCAAAAGGTTTCTCTCCTCCTACTTCTGCTGAAGTACTCCCTTCTACCGGCGTTATTACCACAGGATTAAATGCAGAAGAAGGATGGAACTATGAACTCGGCACACGTATGAATTTATGGAAGGGTAAATTGTTTGCTGATGTGAACGCCTTTTACTTTCAGTTAAACAATGCCATTGTGCAACGTCGTGATCAGGGTGGCGCTGATTTTTTCATCAACGCTGGAAGTACGAATCAAAAAGGAATAGAAGCGTTGTTGAATTATAAACTGCTGAAAAAGGTAACGGTATGGACGAGTTATACCTACAATGATTTTAAGTATAAAGATTTTAAGCAGCTTACCAATGATTTCTCCGGCAAGAAATTACCCGGAGCAGCCAAACACAACTGGGTATTGGGTATAGATGCTGATGTGCACAAAGGGTTTTATGCCAACTTTACGCTGAACTATGTAAGCCCTGTACAATTAAATGATGCCAATACGTTTGTAGCAGCTGAGTATTATTTATGCAATATCCGCATGGGTTACAGGCATCGTTTTGTAAAAACCACGCTGGATATTTTTGCAGGTGCTGATAATGTATTTGATGAAACCTATTCACTGGGCAATGATATCAACGCAGCAGCCAACCGCTTTTTCAATATAGCGGCGGGGAGAAATTTTACAGCAGGTATCAGCCTGTTCTTTCAAACAAAAAAGAAGCATTAATTACGCACCGGCGGACAATCCCAACTGTTCTTTTTTCCGAAACGATAGATAATCCCTATCGATAAACTGTAGTACGCATCTTTTTGTTTTGGATTGGCCGCAACGCTGAACCCATCAACATAGTCGCTAAAAGTGAAACGGTAATTGAGTTCACCATTAACAACCAATGAAGGTGAAACAGCATAACGCAACCCTGCACCCGCAGGAATAGAAGGCAATAACCTTGGTGTTCGGTTTTGCAGATCCTCAGCAATCCGTTGGGGCAGGTTTTCTTCCAGTCCGAATTTAGAAGCATCAAAACCACTTGCATCCCTTCGTATGTTGAGATAGCTGAGTGCGGCACCGCCAAAAACATAAGGTGTAATGCGTGGCCCCTGCTCACTCCAGCCCGATGGGCTCCACATCAACTGCGGTGATAACTCAATCAAAGGTGAACGGAAATTAAAATTGCGGAACTGCCTGAAAGCAGGCGTATTGAACTTAGCATCATCACCC
Source organism: Lacibacter sp. MH-610 (assembly GCF_045780045.1). Lineage (NCBI taxonomy): Bacteria > Pseudomonadati > Bacteroidota > Chitinophagia > Chitinophagales > Chitinophagaceae > Lacibacter > Lacibacter sp. MH-610. The sequence continues at coordinate 884,895 of NZ_CP116002.1, read as the reverse complement.
CGTAAAGAAGCCACGGAAAATAAAAGTCTTACTGCATAATTGTTATTGAGCTTACGGGTACCGTGCAACAAAACACCGGGCCGCATAGTAGGAAAAGAACCCAAACGGTTGGGTGTAAGATCACCCTGGTAAACAAAACCACCAATGGCAATACCGGCTTCGTAGCGGGAGGCTTTGTTTTGAGCATGCACTGCAACAGTACAAAATAAAAATACGGCTGTAATAACTACAACAAATCTGTTCATGAAAAGAATTTACATGTTGATGAATAAATTCCCGCTAAACAGTTGTTGGAGTGATGCGAATAATGTGGAGTTCAATCATTGAAAACGATGATCGTACCGTTTTCGTGTACGATGCTGTGAAAAACTTTGTGAAAAAGAAAAACAGTTGTTTGAAACGTCAAACCCTACATTTGCAGCCGTAGCTGGTTTCCGAACCTTCGGAATTAAAAGGGAAGTCCGGTGCAAATCCGGCGCTATCCCCGTAGCTGTAATCCCGCCCCTCCGTGGGCAAACTTTTAAACAACTGCATCCACTGTATTGCCATGCAAAACGGGAAGGAAGTTTAAAAGGCGGGAAAGCCAGAAGACCTGCCGGTTGCAGTAACAATCATTCAGCTTTCGGGTGAAAGGCTTGAGATGGGGCCTCCCCTAACCCCTCCGAAGGAGGGGGATAAAAGGAACGTAACATTTCTATCTTTTTTTCGGAAGCAGTCACTTTAAACCATTTTTCAAGAAATGAAAAAGAACATGTTTTTGGCGGCTGCTGCAGTATGCATCAGCAGTTACACACAGGCACAAAACAAAAAAGCCACGCTCACAGAAGACACCACCGTCAAACAATTAAATGAAGTGGTGATTACAGCCACACGCACAGAAAAGAAAGTAAAAGAAGCACCACGCAGTGTTACTGTTTTCAGTGCTGCTGACATTCAAAAACTGCCTTATCAAAATTTAGGCGATCTGTTAAGCCGCAGTGAAGGAATATTTATTCCCGGCGCTCTACAAACACCCGGTTCTTTACAAACCATTGGCATGCGGGGTGCTAACAGTAATCAAACACTGGTATTAATTGACGGTATTAAAATTTCTGATGCCACATCACCGGATAATGTACTTGACTTTTCAGAACTATCATTGGCAAACATTGAGCGTATTGAAATTGTAAGAGGCTCTCACAGCACACTTTACGGTTCATCAGCTATTGGTGGTGTTATCAATATCATTACCAAACAAAACGGCAAAAAAGGTTTTAACGGAAATATCTCCAGCCGTTACGGAACATTTGGAAAAAATACGGGTGAGTTTACCAACCAGGCCTTCCTGAACTATACAGATAAAAGCGGCTTTTATGCCAATGCTGAAGTGCTGGACACCCGTGTAAACGGACTTAACGCTATTGTTGACACCAACCGTAATGCTGCACTCAAGCTGAATGAACGTGATGCTTTTTATAAAACAGATATGGCCGGTAAACTTGGTTTCAGAAATAAAAAAGCAGATGCGTATGTTTCTTACCGCAACAATTTTCAGCAAAGTGATATTGATGACGGCGCTTATATGGATGATGACAACCGTACCATCCGCATCAAAAGAGATCTGATTACCTATGGTGGTCAATATACATTCAACACGCATTCCTCATTGAAGTTTATCGGGGGATACTCTAATATGTTCCGCAGAGACCGTGATGATTCTACCTTCCGTAACGGCATGAGTGATTATACATTTACTTCCGGCAAATACAGCGGCCGCAACTGGAACAATGAACTGCAATACAACTGGAACAATAAAAGCTGGAACCTCACCGGTGGTGCCGGTATTGTAAAAGAACAGATGACGTTGGAAACATTTGTGTTTTACAAATCACCGTTCTTCAGTTTTACAAGTAATGGAAAAATTGACTCCGTTAACTCCAATACGAAATTTGTTTATCTACACACAGAGTGGAAGAAAGTTTTGGGCAAAAATCTACTTTCGATTGCAGCAGGAGGAAGATTGAATGATCATAGCCTGTTTGGCAATTACACCACTTTTGAAGTTACTCCTTCGTTTCGCTTTGCTGATAAAGTATTATTGTATGGTGCTGTTACCAGCGCCTTCAATGCACCTTCCCTTTATCAACTCTTTGCACCTAACAAGGATTTTAATTCAGGTATTACAAGGGGTAATGAAAGTTTGAAGCCGGAACAATCATTATCTACTGAGTTGGGCGTGAAATTCACACCCACTAAAAAAGTATTTGTTACGCTCAGCGGATACCGCACAAGAGTGAAGAATGCCATTGAATATGTGTATTTGTGGAATGGAAATACCCCGGTAAGCAATCTGGGTTTTGCAGATGCGTATGGCGATACGTATTTAAACATCGGTACGAATACGGTGCTGGGCGCTGAACTCAGCTTCAATGCAGTACTTTCCAAAAAGATAACCATCTCCGGTAACGGCAGTCTCATGAAAGGAGAACTGGATTACAGCACTGCTGATATTGACATAAACAAAACAAAACGCAATCATGTACAGTTATACAGCAACGGAAGTTTTCTGAATAAAGATGTGAACGTACAAAAACTGGTACGCCGTCCTTCTACCGCTAATCTGTCACTCACCTATAAACCTGTTGCTGCTTTGCAACTCACAGCCGATCTTCGTTATGTGGGTGGCAGAGAGGATGTATTTTACGACAGTAAACTGGGGCCTTATGGTGCGTTAGGAAGAAATGCATTAAACGATTATACATTGGTGAACTTAGCTGCCAACTGGCAAGTGCATCAACAGGTATTGTTACAACTTCAGCTCAATAATATTTTTAACGAGGAGTATATGGATATTGCCGGGTACAACACCCGCCGCAGAGGTTTGGTGCTGAGTGCTTCTTTTCGTTTTTAATCAATCATAGAGCCGGATGTAAAACATCCGGCTTCTTAATAAAATTATCATGATACCGGCAGTATTTAACTGGAGCGGCGGAAAAGATTCCACATTAGCACTGCACCGTGTGCTCGCAGAAAAAAAGTTGGAGATCAAATGCCTGCTTACAACACTGAGTGAGCAATACCAACGCATCAGCATGCACGGCGTTCGGGAAGTATTACTGGAACAACAGGCTGCTTCCATTGGCATTCCGCTCAAAAAAATTTATTTGCCGGAACATGCTACGATGCAAGCTTATAATGAAGTGATGCAAAAAGCTTTGCAGGAATTAAAAGAAGAACAGATTGAGCATGCTGTTTTCGGAGATATCTTTCTTGAAGATTTAAGAACCTATCGTGAAGAACAATTAAAACAGGCAGGCTTTACGGCACACTTTCCCCTGTGGAAAGAAAACAGCAAAACCTTACTCAACGAATTCCTGGAACTGGGATATGAAACCATATTGGTATGTGTGAATGAAAAACATCTTCCAGCTTCGTTTGCCGGACGCATCATTGACGAACAATTCATGAACGATCTGCCGGCAACAGTTGATCCCTGTGGTGAGTATGGCGAATTTCACAGCTTTGTTTTTAAAGGACCGATCTTACAACAGCCCATCGCATTTACAAAAGGTGAAACAGTCCGCCGCAGTTATACACCTACAGCAGATGATGATGAATGCTTCAGTAATAACCCGTTGCCTTATGACACAGGCTTCTTCTATTGCGATTTAATACCGGCATAAAGTTTCCCGTATATCTTTGCGCAAACCCTTTACTATGACCTGGGATCTGAAAGAACTGCTCACAGTAACGTTTACACTTTTTGCGGTGATTGATATTATCGGCTCTGTGCCGATGCTCATTTCCTTAAAAGAAAAGCTGGGCGGTATTCATGCAGCAAGAGCAACGATGATTTCCGGTTTTCTGATGGTTCTGTTTTTCTTCCTCGGCAAACCATTTCTCAATTTACTGGGTGTGGATGTAAAATCATTTGCCGTTGCAGGTTCTATTGTGATTTTTATACTGGGCCTGGAAATGGTGCTGGGTATTGAATTTTTTAAAGCTGATAATAATCCAAGAGCAGGCACGGTGGTTCCTATTGCTTTTCCTTTGATTGCAGGTTCGGGAACGCTTACAACTATCATGTCGCTCAAAGCTACCTTTGAACGAAGTGACAAAAATGAATGGATGATTTTATTGGCCATTCTTTTAAACTTATTAATTGTTTATGTGGTACTACGTTCACTTAACCGTATTGAAAAAGTTTTAGGTCCTGCAGGATTGATTGCTGTACGTAAGTTTTTTGGCGTAGTTTTGCTGGCCATTGCCGTAAAAATATTCGGCAGTAATGTGGGAGGGTTGATTAAGTAATTTGAAAATCAGTAAAGCCACCATTTTCAAATCTTCAAATTGATCCATTTTCAAATTAACAGGCCTCGTAGTACAATGGATAGTATAAGAGTTTCCGAAGCTCCAGATACAGGTTCGATTCCTGTCGAGGCTACAAAAAAGGACTGCAAGAATGCAGTCCTTTTTTTTAGCTGTAAGAGAACCATTTTATTTGAAACGTTTTCTATTATTTATACAGATGTTACCGTCATAACCGGCGGCAAAGAATATTTCTGAATTATATTTCCCAATAATGAAGACCACCATCCCGGCAGGGTAGTTTGCAAACCCGGATTTAAAATGAGTAAATCGGTACCGTGCTCATTGGCAAAATCTGTAACAGCTGCTGAAATGTTATTGTGCTGCACCCTGGTTACTTTTACTGTACCTCCATGCTGCAACAGCCAATCTGCCGACTTCTTTAAATAGTAATCTGTTACTTCACTGTTCTGCTCCTGCTCAACAGCAAGCAGTTCAATGGCAGCGTCATTCTGAGTAGCGATATACAACCCATACAAGAGTTTACGTATCGGGAAAAAATCAGTTACCGGTATTACGATTGATTTGATCCCAATCATCTTTTTATTGACCGGCAACGTAATAACCGGAACATTTGTTGCATCAGCAATCTTATCAGGATTCAGCAACATATGACGCTTTCGCTTAAATCTCGACCGCTGACCAACCATGACACAATCAATACTATGATTCTGCACGTATTCAATAACAGCATCATCCCATTGACCCCATACAATACTTGTTGAAACAGAAACAGGTGATGGAGCTTTTTGTACAGCCTTATCTACCAGTTTAGCTAATTGAAATTCGAGCTCCTGCCGGTTATCAATAAGATCATAGGGAACATGCATATGGCCTTCAGAAAGAGCAACAGTTGCAAACGGATGCCTGGCTACTACATGTAATAATGTAACGCTGCAATGATAGGCTGCAGCTGTAGCTACTGCTTTTTCAGCCGCCTTAATAGAACGGAATGAAAAATCAACCGGCACCAATATCCTGTGAAACAGTTTCTGCATGTATTCTCTTTATTATTGCAAGAATATAAGGCAGTACTAAAACAGGAATTAAGCTGGTATTAAAATTCAATTAAAATCCTTAACTCTAAGTATTCATTAATACTAAACCTGAATGGATCCCTATCAATTTAAAGTGCAAGCCAGCAGAGAATAAAAGGGAGAAGCAAATGTTCTCCCTAAATAAAATATCCCGATAATTACCCTTACTCTTCCTCCCCACTGTTCTTTAACTTCATCAATAGAGTATAGGCGTTAACGGTAACCCAACGTAGTCCTTCGGTTCTTACGTCCGGTGAAAAATTGACTTCTGTAAAACCATCTGCCGAAACACCTGTTGTTACAGGAATCATTTCAAACTTCAATGCACCTGTTGTACCAAACACATAAAATTTATCCTGCCATCTTACAATCGCTGCATCAGGTAAGGCGGTTGCATTTTTATTATTCACATCAATCACCGCATTCATATACATTCCAGGCAGCAGTAAGGGATCATATTGATCGAAATGACAATGTACTGTAACTGCACGGTCTTCATTTACATTACGACTGATGAGAAATATATCAGCTGCATGTTTTTCATCGGGCTTGTCGTTACTGTAAGCTGTAACTTTTTGACCGATAGCCAGCAAAGCAGCATCTTTTTCAAACACGGTAAGATTCAAATGAATATCGGAAGGATCTACCAATTCAAACAGCACATCCGTAGGGCTAACATACTTTCCGATGTTAACATTGACCTTACTTACAAAACCATTGATGGGCGAATACACATTCACCTGCCGGCTGATATTATTTTCCGTTAATGTTTCCGGCTGAATATTGATAAGCAATAGTTTTTGTGCCAGCGCTTTTACCAACACTTTATTACTTTCATACTCACTCTTAGCCATCTGCAATGCTTTTTCGCTCGATGCCTGTGTGCTGTTTAATTCTTTCTGCCGTTGATAATCAGCTTCCGCAAACTGAAGTTTTGCTTTTGCCATGAGGTAATCCTGTTGCAATTGTATAAACTGCGGATCTTCCAGCACCGCCAACACTTCTCCTTTCCTGATACGCAATCCCGGCAGCAGTTTGGTAGCTTTGAGATAACCACCTAACGGAAAACTTACCGAGATCATACTCTGCGGTGGTACATCTACCATACCATTTACCTGCAGGCGACTGTGCATCGTTCTGTAAGTAAGCGTATCAGTTACAATTCCTGCTTTTTTTATCTGCTCAGCAGTTAACTCCACAACAGCTGTACTGTCACTTCCAGCAACGGGGGCTTCATTTTTATTGTTGTTACAGGATAACATTACTGTAACAAAAAGCATATATAAAACCTGTTTCATTTGTTTCTTTTTTATTGTTTTTGGCCACATTGTATCAACAACTTTATAAACTTTCAATAACAAAAGCTGCACTATTAAGCATGCGTACTGCATCCAGGTACTGTAAGCGTAACTGGTACAGATTATTAATAAGCAATGTCCATTCAAGAAAATTAATTTCACCTTTCTGCAGCTGCAGATTGGCAGCCTTAATCATTAGTTCATTACTGCCGGTGAGTAATCCATTGTAATTAGCAACTACTTCCTGCAACTTAAGGTATTCATTAACCGCCTGTTTTCTTCGCAAGAGCAGTTGTTGCTGCATGGCATCTCTCAACACCTGTTGCTGCTGTACCTGGATACCGGCGGCTTTGATTTTTGTTTGTACCGGTTTACTGAACAAAGGAATATTCATGCCCAGCAAGGCAGAAGAGAACCGCCTGCTTCCTCCAAAATAAACTTCATTAGTGCCGATCTTTTGAAACCCGATCAATGAAATATTATTATACCCAATGCTGAAAGCCGGACTCAGTTTTGTTCTCTCCAACTGAACCTGCTGTTTTGCCAATGCCAGTTGTTGCTCCCGCCATTGGAGTAAGGGATGTGCTGCTGCATCAGCAGTTGTTAGCTGAAATGGATATACTACAGCACCCGGAACAGGCACCACAGGAATAGTAGCATTTAAAAGCAATTGCAGTTCCTGTTGCAAACGTTCATATTCCTGTTGCAGTAAAAGCATTTGATTGCGGAGCTGTGTTTGATGATTCAAAGCCGTATTCAACTCCAGTACATTGGTTTCGCCTGCCTGTAACCGTTGCCTTGCCCGTTTTACAAATTCTGCATACAAACTATCAGCCTGTAAGAGCCATTGCTTTTTTTCTGCAGTAATAAGTAGCCCGTAGTACAATTCTTTTACCTGCAGTTTCAGCTCATTTTTTCTGACAACTTCTTCTGATGCACTTACGCCTGCCTGTTGTTTCCAGTGTTCCCGTTGTGCTCGATACACCTGTGGTAACGAAAAATTTTGTGTTACACCAATCCAGGTATCGTTATTGATACTGTTCATCTGTCCGTACTGAGTTGTAACTGCAGTAGTACTGAAATCAGTTGATGCACGGGATAACTGCCGGTAATAACCGGTATTAAGCTGTGCGGCTTTTAATTGAAGATTCTGTGCCAGTGCTGTGTCAATAGCCTGTTGTAATGTTAACGATTGCGCATTAACAGCTGAGCTGCCGGCGACAAACAAGAACAGCAAAACAGTTGGAGTTTTCATCTTTGATTTTTTATACCCTTTTTCAAAAAGAATGTACAACACCGGCAATACAAAAAGTGTGAGCAGTGTGGAAGTAATTAACCCGCCGATGACGACTGTAGCTAAAGGACGTTGCACTTCAGCACCTGCTCCCTGGCTTAATGCCATTGGCAAAAATCCGAGTGAAGCTACAGCAGCCGTCATTAAAACAGGTCGTAAGCGAATTTTAGTACCCTGTATTACAATACGTCTTGTATCTGTCCATCCTTCCTGTTTCAAGCGGATAAATTCAGCAATCAATACAATACCGTTGAGCACGGCTACACCAAACAATGCAATAAAACCAACGCCTGCTGAAATACTGAATGGCATTCCACGGCTCCACAATGAAAATACTCCACCGATAGCCGACAGAGGAATAGCAGAATAAATCAGCAAACCATACTTTACGGATTTAAATGCAAAGTACAGCATCAGTAAAATCAACAACAAGGCTACCGGTACAGCAATGCTTAAACGAACCTTTGCTTCTTCTAAGTTTTTAAAAGCACCACCATACGTAACATAATAACCGGCTGGAAAGCGGATCTGGTTATCCACTTTCTGCTGTACTTCATTCACTACTGATTGTACATCACGGCCACGTACATTAAATCCAACTACAATTCTGCGGCGAGCTTCTTCTCTTTGTATCTGGTTAGGGCCTTCTTTTTCTTCAATAGACGCTACCTGGTACAAGGGTATTTGCGTGCCATTAGGCACAGGAATGAGCAGGTTACGAACATCTTCTATATTCTTTCTTGCATCACCTGCCAAACGTACTACCAGGTCAAATCTTTTTTCTCCTTCAAAAACAATTCCTGTACTCCTTCCCGCAAATGCGGTATTGATTACATGATTGATTTCATTCACCGTTAAACCGAATTGTGCAATGGCAGGCCGGTTAAAGTTGATCATGATCTGCGGCATACCATTTACCGTTTCAACATAGAGATCTTTAGCGCCATTCACTGTGTGGATGATCTCACCCAATCTTGCTGCATACAATGCCAACGAGTCCAGGTCATCACCAAAAATTTTACATACTACATCCTGCCTTGCACCTGTCATCAGTTCATTAAAACGCATTTGCACCGGAAACTGAAATCCTGTTGTAATGCCGGGAATGGTACTCAGTTCAGTACCCATCTTTTCGGCTAACTCATCAAATGATTTAGCAGAGGTCCATTCTTTTTTATCTTTCAGAATCACCATCATATCACTTGCTTCAATGGGCATCGGGTCTGTAGGAATTTCACCACTGCCTATTTTGGTTACAACTTTTTCCACCTCGGGAAATTTGCTGAGTAATACATGCGCCGCCTCCTGTGTTGATTTGATCGTTGTGTTGAGATTACTTCCGGTGAGCACTCTTGTATCCACTGCAAAATCACCTTCTTCCAGTTTGGGTATAAACTCACCACCCAGCGTCATTAATATAAAAACCGCCAGTACAAACAAACTAACAGCAGCAGCAATCACTGTTTTAGGAAACCTTAGAATGCGTTCCAGCCAATACTGGTACCAGCGCTCCAGCAGGTTCATCATCTTATCAGTAAACGTAGGCCGATGCGTGATTTTTTTGCTGAGGAAAAATGCACTCATCATAGGCACATAAGTGAGTGATAATATAAAAGCTCCTAAAATGGCAAAGGAAACAGTTTGCGCCATGGGCTTGAACATTTTTCCTTCAATACCTTCCAGCGATAAAATCGGAAGATATACTATGAGAATAATGATTTGACCAAATACCGCTGAGTTCATCATTTTGGAAGCTGACTCTTTTACTTCTTTATCCATCTCCCCCTGCGACAACTTATTGATGTGGCTGAAATGTTTGGAGTGTGTGAGCCGATGCATAACGGTTTCTACAATAATCACAGCACCATCTACAATCAATCCAAAATCAAGAGCACCCAAACTCATGAGGTTACCACTTACGCCAAACAGGTTCATCATACTGATGGCAAATAACATAGACAACGGAATAACACTGGCTACTACCAAACCTGCACGCAGGTTTCCAAGAAAAAGTACCAGTACAAAAACAACAATAAGTGCACCTTCCATAAGGTTACGCTCCACGGTACCGATTGCATTGTTAACCATTTTAGTACGATCCAGGAACGGTTCAATCACCACACCTTCAGGCAGTGTTTTCTGGATCTGTACAATGCGTTGTTTCACACGCTTGATTACGGTATTGGAGTTCTCCCCTTTCAACATCATTACAATTGCTCCTGCCACTTCTCCTTTATCATTATAGCACATAGCACCGTAACGGATGGCATCCCCGATTTTTACTTCGGCTACGTTGCGAACCAGCACCGGAATACCATTGACTGTTTTTTTGATAACGATATTCTCAATGTCGGCTATATTTTTTACCAGTCCTTCGCTTCGTATATACAGTACAGTGGGTCCTTTTTCAATATAAGCGCCACCGGTATTTTCATTACTTTTTTCAATAGCAGCAAATACATCGGCAATGGTGATGTTATAGGCTTTCAGTTCATTGGGCTTTACTGCAATTTCATATTGCTTGAGTAAACCGCCGAAACTACTTACATCTGCTACACCGGGTGTACCGAGTAACTGACGGCGTACAATCCAGTCCTGTATGGTTCTTAATTCACGGGCATCATATTTTCCTTCATACCCTTTTTTAGCACGAACCACGTACTGATAAATTTCGCCTAAGCCGGTAGTTACAGGCGCCAATGAAGGAACACCTACGCCGGGTGGAATAATTGATTGTACCTGTTGCAATCGTTCAGTTATCTGTTGCCTGGCCCAATACACATTGGTTGCATCATTAAATACAATCGTAACAAGCGATAACCCGAAACGGGAGAAACTCCGCATTTCAATAACACCCGGAATATTACTGCAGGCCTGCTCAATGGGAAAGGTAATGAGTCGTTCTACATCAGGTGCGCCCAGCGCCGGAGTAACTGTTATTACCTGCACCTGGTTATTGGTGATATCGGGCACCGCATCAATCGGGAGCTTTGTGGTTTGATAAGCACCCCATGCCACCCAGAACAATACCAGTAACAGCATGATGAGTTTGTTCTTAATAGAGAACTCTATAATCTTATTCAGCATGAATGAAGTTTAAGTATAAGTAATCCGGAATGATGGCATCATCACTCCTTTCAAAAAAAGAAAATACTTAACTCAGGCGGGGAGGTTGCCAGATATTAGAAAGATAAACGGGGCTGACAAAATTATCTGACCGATTGATCATTTTTGTTTGTAAGAGTTGCACCGGAACATCAGGCACTGCTTTCTCCATTACAGGAATAAAGATGGCAGAAAAAGAAACCAATGTATATTCTCCATTCTTAAAAGGTAACTGCATGTCCCGGTCATAATCTGCATCTTTAGGATTGCCGTTAAAATAGTGGAGTTGTAAAAAACGGAGGAAAGAAATGTTTTGATCTTCATTTCGGTGTTCTGCAAAATGTGTAATGAGCACCGGGAGTTTAAACAATTCAGAAACCGGCGTATATACGGCTGCATATAACAACAGTAAACATACGATGCTCAGTTTTTGAAATCGTTTCACCTTTCAAAGATAAACAGAATAAACTTGCCTGAGCGAATTTATGGCGACCCGCTTTTTAAGGGGGTGTACGGCATAGGATTTATACGAATTTGATGGATTTATCGTTTTTCAAGCATAAACTTCACTTCATGCGTCCTTCATTGCGTACACTGCTGTACTGTATTTTAAGCCTGTTGGTTTATCCAGATACCAATGCTCAAAACACTCATATCGGTTTCCGCTTTGGCCTGGCCAATTACCAGGGCGATTTGCAGGAACGTCGCTTTACCTTCAACCAGGCTAAAATGGTGGGCAGCATTGGTGCCCGTTATGATCTGAGTGAACACTTAACAGCCAGAGGATTTATCAGCTATGGTACTATAAAAGCAGCCGATGCAGAGAACAAAAACACTTCACTGCAACAACGTAACCTGAGTTTTGAAAGCCGCATCAAAGAACTGGAGCTGAGCATGCAATACAATATCTTCAGCCTGAACGATCAGTGGTGGACGCCTTATGCCTTTGCCGGAGTTGCATTTTTCAATTTCAAACCTTATGCGTTTGATAATAACAACAATAAAACATTTTTACAACCGCTGAGTACAGAAGGGCAAGGCTTTATTGCCGGCAAAGACGATTACAAGCGAACCGTGCTGACAATACCATTTGGTATTGGTGCCGAGTATGCATTGAATGAAGATATGCGTATTGGTTTGGAATTAGGATACAGAAGAACTTTTACGGATTATATAGACGATGTAAGCACCAATTATGTTGACCAGGCACAATTACTCAATGCCCGTGGTGCTACCGCTGTACAAATGGCGTACCGTGGTACGGGTCCTTATCCAGCAGCAGGTGCACTCCGTGGAAATGAAAAGAATAAAGATGGCTATTATTTTGTGCAACTCACATTTACCATTCGACCGTATGTGGATTGGTACAAACGCACATCCGGCATTTCATCTTTCAAAAAACAAAAAAGAGTGGGCTGCCCGGGTTCACAATAAAAAACCTGCGAAGTATACACTCCGCAGGTTTATAAAATTAATTATTGTTTTCAGGTTCGTCCTTAGAGGTGTCTGACGTTTTCAACGTCCTGACACCACAGACATTCTGAAATTCAGAGGGTGGTATCAGGACGCCGTTAAGGCGTCAGATACCTTGAATCAAATAATGATTGCATTTACCTGTTTCAAAGAACATTTTATTGGCTTACAATACGCTATTCCTTTAGTCTTTCTCTTTTGGCAACTGAATCATAAACCCACTGTTGCCTCCGGCAACCGTTGTAGGCACCTGTCCGCTCCACTTCTGCACTTTGATATAATCAATGTATAACGGCGTTAACGACATCTGCTCTTTTCGGATCGCTTCTGCACGGCCAGCCGCCTGGATCACTGCCTGGGCACTATCACCTCTTGCTTCGGCAATTTTTCGTTCAGCTTCAGCTATGGCTACCTGTCTTCTGTTTTCAGCAACCTGTACTTCCTGGATGGCTCTTGTTTTGGCAACAATGCTTTCAGAAATTTCTGCTGGCGGAATAATATTGGTACGCAGTTGCGAAACATTAAACCATTTGGCCACACGCTTATTACATTCCTTTACAATATCTGCTTCAAACTCTTCACGGTGATTGAAGATAGAATCAACGGTATAACGGTTGGCCACATCATTCACACTACCCACAATGGCATTCTTTAACCAGCCCTGTTCCATTTCTCTTACACCCACACGCAGGTTCTGAAACATATCAGCTACATTACCGGCATTGATGGAATAGTTGAACGAAGGTTTGATGGTAGCACGGAAACCACCTTTGGTTACGATATCATTGGCTTCGTAGTCAATATGCTGCTGGTGAATGGGAAATTCAAAAATGCGTGAAATCCATGAGTTGTAAAACACCCAACCGGTAACATATTCCGTTTTACCTACGCCACGGTTATCCCCCACATTGCTCACTTTGATACCTACATGTCCCGCATCAATCCGTTCAATATCTATAGGATTGACAGCAGCAACCACCAATGCAATAACGAGTGCAAACAACGGTTTGAATAAGGCGATTGGTTTAAACCTTCCGTCTTCAAAAAAATAGGTGGATCTTTTAAATACACCGAGAAAGAGCCCTGCGATGAACAGGGCTAAGAAAAACACAACTGTTGAAATCATAGTAGTTTATTTTGATTGTAAATAACGAATGAACGAGATCATGTGCAGCACAAACAGCATGAGCAGCAGTAAGCACACACTTAGAAACAGGACAAAACGAATCCACCCTCCGGTAAGGTCAAAATCCATAAGCCATGAAACAAGGAAAAAGTTGAGGAGCAGGTGTAGAAGAATTGCAGCAGCCCTAAAAGGGGTATTGTTCATTTATCGTAAGCAACCACTGTTTTACCAACGTTTGCTGATGCAAAGATATTACAGAATCTGAGGAGATTTCAAAACAGCGGCGCAAAATATTTTTGCAATAGGGTTTCTGAAATATTTACACCGGAAACGGAGACTGGTGTTTCAGTTTTTCGTATAGTACAATATTCATAAACACCAGCAGCATCCCGTAAAAAATATCTTCCACCGGAATATGATGCATAGGCCATGGCAGAAAAGAAAAAATACGGATGCCCAGGTTTTCTGCATCGTTGTATAACACAACAGGTATGGCGGTTAAAAAACCATTCACAATTAAAAAAGGAATAACCGTAACGGCATATGAAACAAGAAAAGAAGAAGCATCAAAACCACGGAACCATTTGGGCAAGAGCAAGACCAATGTTATAAACAACACATTGAACAAAGAAGTATAAAACGTATAACTTCTTTCTGTATTTAATGCAGCAGTAATGATAAACAACAATACCAAGCTCCACAGAAAAGGCTTTCCCCAGTTACGTCCGGCGATGGATGGGAAATAAGCACGCATGCAGGCATAGATAAACACACAGCAGTAAGGAACTACAAAGAAGAAAAGAATTTCTTCCAGCGGCAATGAAAAGAATTTTGAGCCAATGATATACTCATCGTTAAAACTCCACACACCGCCTCTGGTTTTAAACACATCCCACACAATAAAAAACAATGCCGGTAAAACCATTGCAGGAAACAGGTATTTCCACTGTTTGTAAAAAGCTACTTTCTTGTCAAAGCTCAGCAGTAAAGGACCTGCCAGCGATGCACCAAGGATGAGAAAATAAATATAGTGGTGATTCAAGACGGCTATTTAATATGGGGATTGAGTTGCTTTTCCTTCCGCACTTTTTCCCAGTACTTTTTGGCAACGAAGAGCATACCAAAACTTTCACCATCCTGTTTATCCATATGCTTATGATGCATCTTATGCGCCCAGCGGATAGCACGTACATAGGTACTGTTCCATCTTGAAAAGATTTTAAACCGCTGGTGAATGATGATGTCGTGTACAATAAAATAAGCCAGGCCATACATGGCAATACCGGCACCAATACTCACTACCCAGTATACGCCGTTCATTAATCCCAGCATAATGCATAACCAACTGGGAATGGCAAAGATTAAAAAGAAGGCATCGTTCTTTTCAAAGAAATGACCACGGGGCTGATGATGATCTTCATGCAGATACCACAGGAAGCCATGCATAACATATTTATGGGTGAGCCAGGTAATACCTTCCATGATAAAAAAAACAGCAAAGGCCAGCAGGATATAGAATAACAAACTCATAAAAATGTTCTGAGGATTAAAAAAAACATCAACTGAATCAATAACAAATGTACACCGAAAATGTTCTGCTTCTCAAACCGCAGTAAACGGAACAGCAACAGCAAAAAAGCACTGACCAAAAACCAGCTCCAGTAATTTTTGAATGGAATACTGCCATCGCCCAGCCATTGCCAAAAGCCGAGTTTCACTGCTACGGGCTCCATTACCCAATCAAAAAAGGTGGCCAGCAGTGCCCCATCCAGTACAATGGCCCAGAAACCAACATTGTTACGCACGGGCATATCATCATCTTTCAACCGGTTCCAGATGGCATTTAAAACAATCTGAACGCTTATACCACAACAGTACATGATCACAAACCAGTTAACACCGATCATTAATGGAACACCTTCCCATTTTACCCCTAATGGTGACAAGTATTGATACGAACCAAATAACAATTGATAATTCACACCAAGGTATTCTGTTATAATTCCGGTTATAAAGCAGATAAGAGCAAAAAACCAGAAAGATAAATTTCTATCCTCCTGTGTCCACAGCACTAATGCAAAACTCACCATCAGGTTAAGCGGTGTAAGCTGTGTAAAAAAATCTTTATTAACGAATAAGATACCCAGCAACCCGATAGTATGAAATAGTATTGCAAGGTAAAGTGCGGTCTGTTGTTTCTTTTGAATCAATCCGGTCATTCAACTATGATCTTTTAAAGTCCTGTGCCACCAAATTACTTACAATCTCTGCACTTTTAAAACAAAGTGGGATACCGCCGCCGGGGTGCACACTGCCGCCGCAGAAATACAATCCCCTGATATGCGATTGAAAATTAGGATGCCGCATAAAGGCCGCCATTTTACTGTTACTGCTGGTTCCATATAAAGCACCGAGATAAGAACCGGTTCGGCTTTCAATGGTAACAGGATCTAATGTTTCTTCCGATTCAATAGCAGCACTCACATCTTCGTTCAAAACAGTTGAAAGTTTTTGCACCACCCGTTGTTTTAATTCTTCTTTTAACTGTTCCCAGTTTTGTTTGGTATTTGCAGGCGCATTGATCAATACAAACCAGTTTTCTTTTCCTGCAGGTGCCTGTTCTGCTTCCATTTTAGAAGTAATGTTTACATACACGGTTGGATCATGAAACAACTGTTTGCGTTGAAAGATGGAAGCAAACTCTGCTTCATAATTACCGGAGAAGAAAATATTATGCAGATGCAGTTGCGGAAATTCTTTGTTCATACCCCAATAAAAAATAACACCACTGCAACTCCGTTCCTGCTTTAATACTTTGCGGGCTTTACTCTCATCCCTGAGCAACTGCTGATAAGTAAAATAAACATCCGCATTACTTACAACTACATCGGCAAAATAATTATCAGTGCCGGCCACAATTCCTTTCACACGACCCTGGTGATGTATAATGGAGTCAACAGGTTGGTTCAAATAAAAACGCACTCCCTTCTTTACAGCAAGAGCATATAAAGCATTGGTAATACTGATCATGCCACCTTTAGGATAAAACGTGCCTTCATTCAATTCCAGGTGGGGAATCAAACTCATCATTCCCGGTGTTTGATAAGGATTACTGCCATTATAGGTGGCAAACCGATTGAACAACTGAACCGTTTGCGGATTAGAAAAATGTTTTTTGTTATACTGGTGAAGTGTACTGAACAAATAAGGAAACCGCACACTCTTTAACGCTTTGATGATGGAGGGCTGCAACCATGTTCTGCGTTTGTGCAACGAATGATTTAAAAAAACAGTGCCGATGGATTGATACAGTTGCTCACTTTTGGAAAGATAGTGCAGCAGCGCTCCTTTCTCTTCGCCCATTACTGTCTGTAAGGCTTCATCAAACACATGTGCATCTGTAGCTGCATCCAGTACCTTACCATCATCGTAAAAATAACGGCAGGAAAGAGGTACTGATTCATAGTGAAAATAATCATGGATGTCTTCACCTGCATCATGAAACAGGCGTTCAATATTCTGCGGCTGTGTAAACAAAGAAGGACCTGCATCAAACCGGAATCCATCTTTTTCAAGAAGTGATAATTTACCGCCGGCATAACTGTTGCGTTCAAACACAATGGTTTCAAAACCCTGTACAGTTAAACGAACAGCGCTTGCCAACCCTGCTACTCCACTACCAATAACAATAGCTTTACGCCGCTGCATGTATAAAATTATTTTTTTGCATCCACTCCCTTAACAAAGGAAATGCAATCTTAAACCATTCTGTGTACAGATGAGGCATTGTTTCCAGTTCCACTGCAATTGCATCTATGCTTTTGTAATGTACTGCACTTACTTCTTCTTCATTAAGCACCATCGCTCCTTCATACAAACCAACAAATACATGATCAAATTCATGTTCCGTTAATCCATTATCAAACGCCGCTTTGTAAGTAAAGTGAAATGCTTTTTCAACCGGTGTGGTAAAACCCAACTCTTCCTGCAACCGGCGCAGGGCTGCTGTTTGTACTTCTTCGCCGGGATTGGGATGAGAGCAACAGGCATTGGTCCACAAACCGGGACTATGATACTTTGTCAAGGCTCTTTGCTGCAGCAGCATCAAACCATCTTTATTAAATAAAAAAACACTGAAAGCACGGTGAAGCAACGCCTTTTCATGGGCTTCCATTTTTTCCATCACACCAATGGCTTCATCCTGCTCATTCACTAAAATTACCTGCTGCATCATTGAAAGTACAAAGAGTTTTTATTTGAAATGTTTTGTTTCTGTAAATAATACCGCCGCCAATGAGTACCGGCGGCGGAAATAAAAAAGAACGTTGGATTTTATTACATCAGGTTTAACGAGTTGCGTACACCTGCACGCAACAGAATCATGGCTTTACCATAATTAGGAATACGCACCCGCTCGTTCATAATTTTTGCCGGTTGCATTTTTTTAATCTTTTTAAAGAGCGACAGGTAATATTTAAATGCCACATATACACCAAACCTTGCTTTCATAGGCAATTGTAAGATTCCTTCGTACGCATGGTCAAAATCTTTCTGTATATCGGCTTCAATTTCTGCTTTCTGGCGGGTAGTGAAATTAGAAAAATCAAGCCCGGGGAAATACGTACGGTTGAGGGAGTTGTAATCTGCTTTTACATCTCTTAAAAAATTCACTTTCTGAAAAGCGGCTCCCAAAGATTGTGCATGTGGCTTTAGTTGTTCATACGCTTTTGTATCGCCCTCAAGAAATACGTAGAGACACATCAACCCTACTACTTCAGCACTGCCATATATATACTCGTTATAAGATTGCTGATTGTATTGCTTTTGATCAAGATCCATTTCCATGCTTTTGAAAAATGCTTCAATCAATGAATGATCAATTTTATAAGCATTTACCGTGAGCTGAAAACTGTGCAGGATCGGGTTGAGGCTGATACCACGTTCAATGGCATCATAGGTTTCCAGTTTAAAACGACGCAACAGTTCTTCTTTATCATGCCCGTGAAATGTATCTACAATCTCATCGGCAAAACGTACAAAGCCATAAATGTTATGGATAGGCTGGCGAAGATCCTGGTGTAACAACCGGATGGAAGACGAAAAAGACGTGCTGTATCGCTCCGTAGTCATACGGCTGCACAGTTCGCTTACATCATGGAATAATTGCATCATACGCTTTATGATTAGTTGTGAAACTCTTTATGCACGAGCCCTGCCACCACTTCGCCACTGATTAATGCAGGAGGAACGCCCGGACCCGGCACTGTAAGCTGACCTGTATAATACAAGTTAGCTACTTTTTTGCTCTTGCACGATGGTTTTAAATTCGCTGTCTGCAACAACGTGTTTGCTAAACCATAGGCATTGCCCCTGAATGCGTTGTACTCCGTTTTAAAATCAGATACGGAAAATGATTTTTTATAAATGATATCGGATGCAATCGTTTCACCGGTACGGGCTTCAAAACGTTTAACAATCTGTTGGAAATATTGTTCTCTTACTTCCTCAGAATCTCCGTTCAAGTCTGCAGCCACCGGTATTAAAAAGAACATATTTTCACAACCTTCCGGTGCGCCGGAAGGATCGGTTACGGTTGTAACACTTACGTAAAAAAGCGGATCGGTGGGCCACTGCGGATGCGTATAGATTTCAGCACCATGCTTTTTGAAGTCGGTATCAAAAAACAACGTATGATGCGGAACATTTGAAAGTTTCTTATTTAACCCAACATAATATAAGAGACAGGAAGGCGCCATCACCCGTTTCGCCCAGTAAGCATCAGAATAAGTTCTGTAAGCGGGTTCCAGCAGTTTTGTCTCTGTGTGCTGATAATCGGCACTGCTGATAACCACATCTGCTTCTATAAGATTGCCATCCACCACCACTCCTTTTGCCTTGCCATTGACTACTTTTATTTCAGATACATTCTGATTAAACAGGAATTCTACCCCTTGTTCTTTTGCCAAACGGTACATACCATCCACAATACTGTACATACCACCCTTGGGAAACCAGGTGCCCAGTTTTACATCGGCAAAATTCATAAGGCTGTACAGTGCAGGTATATGATGCGGCAATGCTCCCAGGAAAAGCACGGGAAATTCCATCAGCTCAATCAATCGTTCGTCTTTAAAAAACTTACGTACATGCTTGCTGATGGAAGTAAACACATCCAATTTGAACAAGCCTTTTACAAGCTCTGCATCAAAAAACTCTGTAACGGAAAGACCGGGTTTAAACACCAGTTTGTTAATACCTACTTTGTATTTATAAGCAGCTTCGGACATAAAAGCATCCAGCCGGGCGCCACTGCCGGGTTCTAACTGTTCAAAGGATTGTTTCAACTGCTCATAATCGGCAGCAATGTCCAGTACATCTTTTTTAAAGTAAACACGATAGGAAGGATCCAGACGTGAAAGCTGGTAATAATCGCTTACCTGTTTATTAAATTGTTGAAAGTAACGTTCAAACACATCGGGCATCCAGTACCAACTGGGACCCATATCAAATGTAAAACCGTTCACCTCCATTTTGCGGGCACGGCCGCCGGGGAGTGAATGTTTTTCCAATACAGTAACCTTCCATCCCTGTTTAGCAAGAAAAGAGGAAACTGCCAGACCGGAAAAACCGCTTCCGATTACAATAGCAGTAGGCACAAATAGAATGATTGTTTAATTACGGCTGATTTGTTCTTTCAGCAATTTACGGGCAAAATGAATGCGGCTCTTGATGGTTCCTAAAGGCTCTTCAAGTGCTTCTGCAATTTCGTGGTATTTAAATCCTTCAAAATAGAGCATGAAAGGATTTTTGAAAATATCGGGGAGCTGATGTACCGCATTCTGAATTTCTTTCAACTTCATACTTGCTTCTGCATCATTGCTCACAGTTGCCTGTTGATAGTTAATAAAAAAGTCATTGGGAGTAGAGTCAAAAATGGTGTTCTGTTTTACACGTCTGCGGTAGTTGTTGATGAAAATATTACGCATGATAGTGTACAGCCACGCTTTGATATTGGTACCCACATTGTACTTGTCTTTGTTAGCCAATGCACGAAACATAGTTTCCTGTAACAGATCCTTAGCGGTTTCGTTATCCCTTGTAAGCGTGAAGGCAAACGGCTTCAGAAAATCGGTATTGCTAACAAGCATTTGGTTGAACTCTACTGTTGACATGGCGAATAATGTTTAATTATTGACTCGTCAAATTTAAACAAACTTATTCCAAACTACCAAGGATTTTGTTTAATTTTTTTCTTAAAAAGTAAAACACTTTAAACCAGCCAGTTATAAAAAAAGCCGCCCTGGGGCGGCTGTTATAGCTTTTAGTTATGACGATTTAAAGGGAAAAACCGGTGGTTTACTGAAGCGAACCGATAAACTCCGTGGCTTCTGTAAGAGATTTAATAAACCGGATGGAACCGCCCGGGGCTTTTTTATCGAAACTGCTGCTTAAAAGCCCTGAAATCATGATGGGAGTATTGGGGAACCTGTTCTTGAGATTGTTGATGAATTTCTCAAAGTTGAATTCCTTCATTACCGTGGTAAGATGGGTATAGATATATTCAGGTTTTTTAAGATCGGCTACAAACTCCAGGTCAGATAAAGGCACATTGGCGCCCAGGTAAATAGTTTTTACGCCACGGCTTTTGAGCAGATAATTCATGAACAAAAGTCCCAGTTCATGGTGCTCGTTTTCGGGCATGAATAAGAGCACCGTTGTCTTTAACTCCAGTGGTGTAACAATATTTTCAATTCCAACAATAATCTTTTGACGAATGATATTGGTAATGAGATGCTCCTGGGCAGGGTTAATATGATCTGTAAGCCATAAAATTCCGATACGCTCTAAAAAGGGGAATATAATATAGGTAATGGCCTTTTCAATACCTCTTGTTGCAATAAACTGATCCAGCACTTTTTCAAACTCATCAATATTGAGATCAATCATGTGCTGTATGAGGTCATTCACAATACGTTCCTGCTGCGCCTGGCTACCCGACAAAGACAGGAGTTTTTCCCGCAGTTCCTCATTCTTCATCCGGTTAATATGCGAAATCTTATACCCGTACTTATTAAGCAGGGAAATATTGAGAAGCATTTTTAACTCCTGGTTGCTATAGTAACGGATATTGGTAGCGGTACGTTGTGGTTTTAAAAAAGTGTACCGCTGCTCCCAAATACGGATGGTGTGGGCCTTAATACCACTTAAATTCTCCAGATCCTTTATTGTGAACTTGTTCATACCTCCAATAATACACCTCGAACCTACAAAATGTTTAAAAAATAAAAAATAAAGACTTGATACTTATGAGATTAGGGCCTGGGGTGATAAAAACCGGGGAAAATTGGTTTTCAGGCTGATAGAGAAGGCTGTGCTTAGTTTTCAGCTAAGTAAGAGTGGTAGATAGATTTTAACCCTCCTGACTGCTGCTCCAGGGAGAGCTGCTGCTGTGCATAAGAACGGGCACGGGTACCCAACGTATGACGTAGTTGCGCATTTTGAACAAGTTCCTCAGCAAGTTGAAAGAATTCTTCTTTCGTTTCAAAGAAAAAGCCGTTTTCATGGGCGCCAAACAATTCTGCAATACCCCCCACTCTGGCTGAAAGAACCGGTTTGCCCGCCGCCATCGCTTCCATTACTGAAACAGGAGTTCCTTCATTTAAAGAAGTAAGAACAATGAGGTCCAGCCCTGCATAAACAAGATCCATATCGGTACGCCAAGAGGTAAAAACAACAGGTGCTTCCTCATTTATATTTTGGTCATCGCTTGTAAACTCAATCTGCTTTTGCTGCAATAAAGTTTCCAGCTTTGTTCGCTCTTCACCATCGCCCACAATAAAAAAACGCATGGGCATTTTTATGGCAGATGTATGTAACAAATAATCAACAAGCTCTATAAAAAGGCGGTGATTTTTAATAGGCACTAATCTGCCCACAATACCGATGGCAACAGTTTGCGCTGTTAAACCATAATCTTCTCTGAACCGTTGGCGGCCTGCACCTGTTTCATCAAACATATCTGCTGTTTCCAAACCAAGCCGGTTGAGTACGATCTTATCTGCCGGTGCAATACAATACACTTCAGTAAGATCATTCATCAATTGGCTGTTAATGGCAATTAGAAAACTGCTTCTTTTTGCCAGCCATCTTTCTGCTTTCAAAATGAAAGAAGTAACAAAACGGCTAAAGTAAGAGTGAAATACATGCCCGTGATACGTATGTGCAATTACGGGCACCTTGCATTGTAAAGCTGCCAGGCGTGCTAATACGCCGGGCTTAGAACCATGTGTATGTATGATTTGCGGTTGAAAGGAGCGGATCTTTTCTTTGATCTGAAAAAAAGCTTTCAGATCCTGAACCGGTTGAATAGCCCGCCTGATGGATGGAAGTATTTCCACACGGAATCCTTTGTATTTCTGCAGCAGATAAGCTGCTGATTCTTCCTGTGGCAGCGGTTCACCGGCTAATAAAAGAATTTCAAAATCATTGCTTAACTGATGTGCAACAGCCAATGTATTTACAGCCGGGCCACCAATGGAAAGGCGGTTTAAAACCATTAAAAGTCTTGGTTTGGGAGAAGGGCTCAGAGAGTAGGATTTAAAATTTTTCCACTTTGGAGCAAGGCATCAACTTCTGCCATGAGTAAGGGATGATTCATGGTTTGCAGGTGACGGATATGATGCAGATCAGTGCCAATTAAATCAACCATCTGTTCTTTTACCAGCATACGTGCTGTTTCCTGAACTGATTTTCCATAATAACCCAACAGGGAAAGCAGGTTTACCTGCAACAAACAGCCCTGGTCTTTAAACCGTTGAAACACTTCTTTTTTATAATGATAAAAACTGTAGCGTTCCGGGTGGGCCAGTACAGGTTGATAACCTGCAACAATCATTTTAAATATGGTATCAGCAAGATCAGCAGGCGGACTCACAAAAGATACTTCAAATAAAACCCAGTTTTTATGAAGCGTCAACAGTTGTTCCCCCTGATCAATCCGTTCAGGGAACTGTTCATCTACAAAATATTCAGCAGCAGCTTTAACAGTTACATTCAGTTGCTCCTCTTGCAATCGCTGCATTAATAATGTATGCGCCTGTTCAATGGTTTGCCTTGTGTTAGGATATAGATCAGGATAAATATGCGGAGTGGTAATAAATTTTTGAAACCCCAGCTCCATCATTCCCTTAATTAATTGAACAGAAGTATCAAGATCGGGCGCTCCATCATCAATGCCCGGTAAAAGATGCGAATGCATATCCGTATGCAAACCGCTGTAATTACCTTTAAAAACAGGCTCGCTTGGTTTTCTTTTAAATAATCCGAACATCTTAAAAAGGAAGTGATTTAATTTCCTGGTACACTTTTTCGATTCCGTTCTTTAAATCAATACGTGCTTTCCAGCCTAATGCATGAATGCGTGAACAATCAAGTAGTTTTTTGGGAGTGCCATCCGGCTTTTCTGTATTAAATACCAATTGCCCTTTATAACCTGTAATCTCTTTTATTAAAACAGCCAGGCTGCTGATGCTTAAATCAGTACCGGTGCCGATGTTTATGAAACCTGCTTCGTTATAATGATGCATCAGGAAATAACAAGCTTCAGCCAGGTCATCTACATGCAGAAATTCACGCATGGGTGTACCGCTTCCCCATATTTCCACCTGTGGCTCACCGTTACGTTCTGCCACAATCATTTTCCGTAATAATGCCGGAAGCACATGCGAGTTGTTTAAATCATAATTATCATTAGGCCCGTATAGATTAGTAGGCATGGCCGAAATAAAATTAGATCCGTACTGGCTGCGGTAGGCATCACACAATTTCAGTCCGGCAATTTTAGCAATTGCATAAGGCTCGTTTGTTTGTTCCAGTGTTCCGGTAAGCAGGTACTCTTCTTTGAGTGGCTGTGGTGCCAGTTTAGGATAAATGCAGGAAGACCCCAGGAATAAAAGCTTTGTTACACTGTGTTGATAAGCTGCATGAATAATATTGCTTTCAATCATCAGGTTATCATACAAAAACTCTGCACGGTATGTATTATTGGCTACAATACCACCTACTCTTGCTGCTGCCAGGAAAACATAATCCGGTTTATGCTCTCTGAAAAAACGATCTACTGCTTCCTGGTTTCTTAAGTCGAGTTCAGTAGATGTTCTTAATAACAGATTCTCAAACCCTTCTGCCTGCAGTTTTCTTACAATGGCAGAACCCACCATGCCCCTATGCCCGGCTATATAGATTTTTGCTTTCGGATCCATTACTCGTATTGATTTGTTGACTGAAAACCTCCTTCCCTTAAATGTCGCTCCCGTTTAAACAGTTGAATATCGGAAGCCACCATTTCTTTAATCAATGCAGGCAAATCATATTTTGGTTTCCATCCCAGTTTGGTTTGTGCTTTAGTGGGATCGCCAATGAGCAAATCCACTTCAGTAGGGCGATAGTAGGCAGGATCAATGGCCACCACCTCTGTACCTGTTGTTAACTGAAACTCAGGATTAGAACAGGATACCACATAACCTTTCTCCTCTTCTTTACTGCCACGGAAGGCAACTTTAATTCCGGCTTCAGCAAAGGCCATACGTACAAATTCTCTTACTTCAGTTGTAATTCCGGTAGCAATAACAAAGTCTTCCGGTTTTTCCTGTTGCAACATCAGCCACATGGCTTCAATATAATCTTTTGCATGACCCCAGTCTCTTCTTGCATCCAGGTTACCGAGGTATAATTTATCCTGCATACCCATTGCAATTTTTGCAACGGCTCTTGTAATTTTCCTGGAAACAAATGTTTCACCACGCAACGGAGATTCATGATTAAAAAGAATACCGTTACAGGCAAACATATTATAAGCTTCACGGTAGTTTACAGTAATCCAGTAAGCATATAATTTAGCCACTCCATAAGGTGAGCGGGGATAAAAAGGTGTTTTTTCTGATTGAGGTACTTCCTGTACCAACCCATATAATTCAGACGTGGATGCCTGGTAAATTTTTGTTTTCTGTGTTAAGCCTAATAAACGAACGGCTTCAAGAATGCGAAGTGTACCGATCCCATCTGCATTGGCAGTGTACTCCGGCGTATCAAAACTTACCTTTACATGACTCATGGCGCCAAGGTTGTAAATTTCATCCGGCTGTACTTCCTGGATGATGCGGATGAGATTAGCACTATCCGTTAAATCACCATAATGAAGAATGAAATGACGGTTGTTAACATGGGGGTCTTCATACAGGTGATCAATTCTATCCGTATTAAACAAAGAGCTTCTGCGTTTAATACCATGTACTTCATACCCTTTCTTTAACAGGAATTCGGAGAGATAAGCTCCATCCTGGCCGGTAACACCCGTAATCAATGCTTTTTTCATTTATGCTGTTTTAATAACTGTTTTAAAAAACTCACTCAATTTTTATTCTTCCAGAACTCCTGCACTTTCACCAGGTACCGTGAATATAACCGCAGGTAACCTGAAGGCAGATTCTGCTCGGTCAATATCTTTTTAATTTCCCTGTTAATCTTAAGTGTGCTGCTTAAACCGTTCGTGCTTTTACCTCCCAGGTTCATCTTCACCAGCATTTGCGGAATGTAAAAGGAACGTAATGCGTTTACCTTGAGAAACCTTACCAGCAAATCAAAATCTGCAGCAATATCTAAATCGGTACGATAGTATCCATGCAAATCAAAAAAACGTTTGTAACAAAAGAAAGTAGGATGTGCCGGCATAAACCCACGGGTAAAAAGTCCCGGTTTAAAAATAGCTGAGGAGTAATAACGTACAATTTTATCAGGCCGTTCATTTTTTACAAAGCCCACATCACCATAAACACAATCAATTTGCGGCTGTTGGGCAAATGTTGCGGCAATTGTTTCAATGACCCGTTCATTTGTAAATACATCATCTGCATGCAGAATGCCTACCACATCGCCGGTGCTCATCTTAATTCCTTTGTTTAATGCATCATACATGCCCGCATCTTTTTCAGACACAAAACGGGAAAGTCGATGAGCATATTTATTTATTACATCCACCGTACCATCTGTTGAAGCCCCATCCACAACAATGTATTCAATGTTGCTATAGGTTTGATTGAGTACAGAGTTGATGGCCCGCTCAATCGTCTGCGCCCTGTTATAAACAACAGTGATAATTGAAATTTTCATGATTGCCTGAATACCCGTTCTTTTACCGGCAATGCCGGATTGCCACTATGAATCTTAAATGCCTCTAAATCTTTTGTTGCTACAGAGCCGGCCGTTAAAACGGCATGTGGCGCTGCCGTTACACCCGGACCCACAATGGCTTTTGCACCAATCCAAACACCCTGTTGCAACATAATCGGCTTTACCATCAAATTAAATTTTTCTGATGTGTAATCATGATTACCGGTTAACAGGTAAGCACCTTGTGATATACATACATGATCATCAATCGTAACTGTTGTTAAATTATCAATCCATACATGCTCTCCTATCCAAACATGATTCCCTACTTTGAGCAGCCATGGATATTTTATTTGCACGCCGGGTTTAATAACAACGCCTTTACCAATACTTGCACCAAACAAACGCAAACACCAGGTACGAACAGCAGAAGACAGATTCCAACTGCATTGTACCAGCAGCACACTGGTACAATGCCAGAGCATCCGCACCGCAACAGAACGGCCTGGCTTATACCAACTGTTGTTATATTGATCTAGTCTTGTTTGCATCATGAAGCAAAACTATCACTGAAAAGAGAATAATAACGTTTCAGCACATCGGTATTTTTAAATTTCAGTTCAGTATAGCTTTGAGTGGCTGTAACCTGCTGGTTAAATTCAGTAGCGTCCATTGACGCATACTGTTCAATAGCTTCCGCTAATTGTAAGTGCATTTCCTGTTCTGTAACGGCCTTACCACATCCATAAGA
Source organism: Lacibacter sp. MH-610 (assembly GCF_045780045.1). Lineage (NCBI taxonomy): Bacteria > Pseudomonadati > Bacteroidota > Chitinophagia > Chitinophagales > Chitinophagaceae > Lacibacter > Lacibacter sp. MH-610. The sequence continues at coordinate 857,297 of NZ_CP116002.1, read as the reverse complement.
TTCAATGCCTGCAAATGGTGTGTTAACAGAAGTAATGATAGGCTTACCTGCACTTAATGCCTCAGCTAATGCATGCCCGAAGTTTTCACTTTTACTGGGCAGGATAAATACCTGGAATTGCTGCATGGCATTGCTCAACTCCTGTGGCGGCAGTTCACCATGATAATGCATTTGCACATTTGCAGGAAGCTGCTGTGTCATGGCCTTGCATTGTTTCCAGTAAGCTGCATCTTTAACAGGACCGTAAATATGCCACTCTACTTTTGCCTGTACGTGTTGCAAGGCTTTAATCACTTCCAGATGATTTTTCATAGGGCTGATGAGTGCAATGCTACCCAATATTAATTCGCCTTTCTTTTTTTCAGGCGCCGGCAAGATGCTTAACAAGTTTGGCAAATTGGGTGCTATAGAAATACGAACATCATTTCCCATTTTAGAGCGGATAAAATTGGCTTCTGTTTCATCGGTAGCATGCCAGTGTATTTTTTTGGGCAAGCCAAGCAGCTGAAACAAAAACAGAAAAGGTATTTTCTTCCAGGTTTTTTGTGAGAGGGCTCCGTCATGCAGCATCCCTCTTGGCGCCACAACAATAGCAGCTCCAACAGAACGGGCTACTAACAAAGGAAGGAAATTGAAAAACAAAGAATAAATACCATTGATATAAATGATACCCGGCGCTGCATCCATTATCACTCTTTTCAATTGCAGTATTTGACGCCAGCCATACTTCCAGTAGAACACACGGGCTTTCTGCTCCCAATCCATCCATTGGTTGATGCGGATGCCGGGGAGCGTTTCACTTGCACCCATTTCATGTGGTTTACACACAACGGATAGTTCAAATTCTTGATGCAGTGCCCTCACCAGGTTAACTACGGATTGTGTGGGACCTCCTGCTTTATAGGAAGGATAAAAATGATCGTAAAAAATAAGAAGTTTTGTCTTCACAAAAAGTAAGGAACCTATAAATTCAAACGCATACGTTTAAATACCCAATAACAAACAGCTACAAAAAGGCCGTTCTTAATAAAGGAATTTAAACACATGAGTATATCTGTTTCAATTTGTATGGAGTTCAGAAACAATACAGGAAACCAGAGGATGAGTGTAGGTCTGCTTTTTACGCTGTTCATCAGGATTACAATGAGCAGCGAAAAGAACAGGCCGTACAAAAACATAAAGAATATACCGCCCTGCACCCCATAATTACCATACGCCTCCCCCATCGGGCTGATGTTCATACTCACCCCTTCAATACGAAAACCTGCAAAACGCTCCATGTTAAACTGACCGCCGGCCATGGGTTTATCGGGCCATAACAATCGTGGCACGAAGGTGGCCGCCAGGGATACGAATATTGTTTCACCCTCTGCGTACGGAGCATTTTTCGGAACATGATCCAGCACTTTTCCAACAATCATTCCCTGGTTAAAGCGGTTGATGGTAGGGAACATCGCTTTGATATCAGCAAACTGATCCAGTTCTGTTAAACGTCCGCTTATAAGATTGAAAAAAACTTCCGTTTTTGATTCTTCTCCTGCACCAATACCTCTCCAGGTAATATCCCTGAACTCGGCTTTGATACTTTGAAGTAAGATCACAGCAAACATGCCCACAATGGCAAGGGAAAACTTAAGTGAGTTTTTGATTTTAGTACCTAACAAGGCTAATTGTATGGCCAATAACATCACATATACCAACTCTCCAAACATTCCCTTGGCAATAGCCTGTACAAAAATTACAATTAGACCACCTATGAGAAACCATTTCCTTTGTTTATGATCTGAAAAATAACTGTACAACACTCCGATATAAAACAACAAGCTGAGCAGGTAAACTATGTATTGAATCTGCCCCGTAACAAAATCACGGAAAATATTAGGTACAAAACCAACCAGCATGAGCAACACACCGAGGTTACCTCTTCCTTTCAGATAAGCTCTTACATTAAACACAGCCCGTTGAAAGCGCTGTTCATAAGAAGGCATGAAGATGGGAGGCAATTTCATACCTACAGTCATTGCAATAATTGCCGGCAACATAAAGCCATAATAAACATCAGCCGAAACAGTCATATCATATTTCAACGCAATAACCAGCGGATCATCATTGAAATTATGATACACCACTGCAGGCATAAGCACACATTGAAATAAGGCCAGCAGGATGGGGATATCAAGAATGTTGTAAGTACGTCCAATAGAGTCAATAAAATCCAGCAAAACATATATAAATAAACCGATGCCGATCAACTCCTCTATACGAATACTTTCGATCGTTGAAGCGAAAGCAACAGCAATGAAAGCAATTAATCCGTATATGCCTTTATTCCATCTCATACTGCTTCTTCCACACATGCAGCTATCTGCTCATGCGTAAACTGTTCAATAATTGTTTTGCTTTTTAAACTCATTTGTTCGCAGGCACTTTTTTGATCCACAAAACTAAGCATTGCCTTTACTAATGCATCTTTATTCTGAGCTTCAAATACAAAGCCATTTTCTTTTACAAGATCGGCTGCACATCCGCATTTGCTGCTTACAAGAACCGGTCTGCTGCAAGCCATCGCTTCGTTTACACTCAATCCCCAGGTTTCGCCCGGCCCTGCTGATGGAAGCACAAACACATCACCCAAACGGTACACTACGGGCATTTTCTGTTGATTTTGAAAACCAAGCAGGATCACCCGTTCGTCCTTTGCGGCAAATTGTTTCACCTGTTCTTTCAGCACACCATCTCCCACCATAATCAAACGCAGTTCTTTATTTTTTATGCTGCAGAATGCTTCTAAAAGCAACAGCGGGTCTTTCTTGGGCTCCCATTTACCTGCAAATAAAAACACAAAACAATCGTTATCGATACCTAATTCTTTACGCCATTGCTCTGCCTGCTGTTCGTAATTCAAAGCAGGTTGTTCATAAAAGCGTTCATTTTCTATTGCATGCGGCGCATACATCAATTGAGAAGTAAGTAACCCATGTTTGAGATAATAATCCTTATTGGCTGCACCTGTGTACAATGCAACATCTATATGACGGTACACCCATTTTAAAAAAGAACGGCGTAATAATTTTTTAAATGAAAAGCCTTCAGGTTCATCCAATAAAGTTGAATCGCCACGAAATACTATTTTTTTCTTACCGCTGAAAAAACGCAACACTTCCAAATGACTTTTAAAACTCCATCCAAATACCAGTAATGCATCAGGGTTGTATTGTTCAATCTTTTGAATAAGATCTTTATTTTGAATGCCTTTAAAATGACCGGCTCCAGGTTGTGCAGAAACGTTTTCTACAAATTCTTTATCATATCCTTCCAGCAAGGGAATATCCCAGGAAAAGGATTTTTTGAAATCAGGGTCATACACCTGACCTTGTTGTGTTTGTCCCCATGTATAAAAAACTTTCAGTTGCAGCTTGTTTCGTTCAGTAAGCAGTCGGAACAAAGGCGCATTATACTGTATGGGGTGTGAAGTGATGATGGCTAATTTTTTCATACAACGGACATCTCTTATAAAGACATAGCAATCTTTTGCAGTAGCCTTTCTTCTATTGCTGCTGCAATCCTTTCTAATGAAAACTCGTTTATGTATGCCGACGCCTGCTTGCCCATTTTTTGGGAAACTGCTCTGTCAGAAAACTTCAACAATAGCTGCTGCAATTGCACGGTATTACCTGACTCAAATACAAAACCGGTTGTACCACTTTTAATAAGATCCGGAGCACAACCGCATTGATCCGACACAATAACGGGTCGTTCACAAGCCATTGCTTCATTTATGGAAAGACCCCATGTTTCGCTTTTGCTGGGTAATACAAATACATCACCCGTTCTGTAAACTACCGGCATGGCCGATTGATTTTGAAACGACTGAAATATGATACGGGGATGATCGGCAGCAAGAGATTTTAATGATGCTTCTTCTTCTCCATTACCTACGAGGAGTAAATAATATTGTGATGATGGCAGGTTCTTATATGCATTGATGAGCAGATGCAGTTGTTTCACTCCATAAAACTTACCGGCATATAAAAACACAACTGCTTCATCAGGGATGCCCAGTTGACGACGTTGTTGCAATGCTTCTGTTTCTTTTGCCGGAGCATCAGTACTGAAAAAATTATTATCAACAGCATGAGGTGCAATCAGCACCTGTTGAGGTTTTAAACCACTGAACAAAAAATAATCCCTGCTATGGGTACCGGTTGCAAAAGCCATATCTACTTTTCTGTAAACAAACCGAAGCAACCATTTTTTCAATAACCGTTTCCAGCCGGACGGTTGTTGTAATAAATGCGAATCACCACGAAAAAAAAGCAGCGGCTTCCCGCCCAGCTTTTGCATTAATAAAAAATGGCTCCACAAACTCCAGCGGTAAATCAATACCGCATCATACTCTTCCTTTAAAAGACGGCGGTAAAGACCTTTATTAACGATGCCGAAAAAACGATTGGAGTCTGGAGCCTTTGTTGTGCTGTTGATGAATTCGTAATCATATCCATCCAGCAAGGGCACATCCCAGTTACGTTCAATTCCAAAACGTGCATCATACACTTTATCTCTTGACTGTCCCCAGGTGTAAAACACTTTCACTGCAACCCTGCCACGACTGCTGAGCACCTTAAATAAAGGTGCATTGTACTGAATAGGGTGTGTTGTAATAATGGCAAGTTTGGGAATATGCACTTCCTGTTCTTTAAAATTCCACTCCGTTTACACGAACTTTCTCTGCTGTTTGTAATCGTTGTTTCACAAACTCTATATCCCGGATGTAGATAGTATTGTTTGCCCCAAAGGTTTCCAATAACGTTAATTGCCTGCTGTATGGTTCATAGGCATAAGGCCGGAAACCTGCTGCCAATAAATCAAGATGAATCTGTTTTTCATCAAAATCATAACGGTAACCGGAACCATTCAATTCAATGATAATGGCTTTTAAGCGATGATCAGCTATTGTTTGCTTCATTCCTTTGAGCACAGCTGTTTCATAACCTTCCACATCAATTTTAGCCAGCAAAGGAACTTTAGCAGGATAAAACAAATCATCAAAACGCTCCACCTGCACCAGTGTTTCATCGGCCTTTTCCCAATCCGGAAGTACGTGATTCTCTGCATCGAGGTTATTGGAAAAACGGACTGTTGTTTTTACATCACCCAGCGCTACTGCATGCAGTTCTGTTTTTTCCTGGAGATGGTTGATGTTAATATTTTTCTTTAACCCGATCAATGTACTTGGCATCGGTTCAAACACGAGGCTTTTAGCACCTGCATGACCGGATGCAAGTACTGTATAACTTCCTGCATTGGCGCCAATATCAGCAAACAGATCTTCACTTCTCAGAAAATGTAATACAAAACCCATTTCAGCAAAATCCTGCAACCCTGTGTACAGGTTACCGGTGGCTCCTATTAAATGTCTGCGCAATACAAGCTTGGTTTTAGAAGTAAATCTCCATACCTGGTCATGTGCAAAGAAGCGCTGTGAAATTTGCCAATAGAAAAACCGTTTGTAATACTTCCATTTATTTCTGCCGGCCAGGGGGTGCTCCTTTATAAATTGAAGAATTTTTGTGAAGCGTGATACTGAAAGCCACTTAAAAGAAAAAAACAATGTATCTGTGGTGGGTCGTGGTTCTAAAAAAAATTCCCGTCTTATATTATTATTCAACCAAACACCACGGATAATACGTTTAGCAATTCCTTTCAGGCTTAATGTAAATTCCCGTTTTACTTTTGACATATTGGATCCATGAACAACATACACCAATGAAGGTTGCATTACCGGCTGCAGTTCAACACCATAAGTTTCTTTCATGCGGTCTTTGATCCATCCATGATCTGTAAAGAGATTAAAATCATTCCAGTCCAATGAGTTAAAATCAGGAATACGTACCAGGTCGCTCCGTAATACATGTGTTGATCCGTTGTAGTACCGCATATTCTTGGGAATACGGATCATGTAGCTGCTGCCTTCTTTAAATAAAAATCCTTTTTCAATATACCAGCCTGCAGGTTTCTGAGTTCCTGCAGCTTGATTCAACCGTTCAAAAAAATATTTTGTTATTCGGTCATCTGAATCAAAGGCCATGATATAATCTGCTCCGTTTTGTTTGGCCAGCATAGCGCCGTAACTCAGTTTACGGCCTTTATCCCAACGGCGTACCACCAGCTTTTCTGACTTAAACCGCTTCATTAATGCTTCCCGGCATTCAATAGCTTCATAGGTTTTAAATTCAAACGGAAATGGCACCAGTGTTAAACGGCTATCCGGCATTTCAAAAGTGGGCATATCGGTATACACTACATATACATGTATATGAGTATAAGTTTGATGCAATAAGGAATGCACCGTTTGATACAGTATTTCATTTTCTGTTTCCCAATTCTCTGACTCGCTTTTAGGACGGAAGGGTATAACAAGTGCAAACTGAAGCATCTTTATAAAATTATCGCTTGATGAAAACCATGGTTGTATTAAGAACTGATGCAGGGCTAACGGGAAAATGACCTTCAAAAACTATTCTTTGCCATTGTGCTGTATCCATCAGATCAGGGAAAGACTGCAGATAATAGCTGCGGTTCGCATTATCTAAAAGCAAAGCGCCATTTCTTTTAATTTTTCCAACAGCATGTTGAATACAGGAGGGTCTGGCACGGCCATCTACAATTACCATATCAAAAAACTGATCAGGATATTGATCAATTGATTTTACATATGCTTCAAAACTAAAGCCTTTATATTCATTCATACAGGAAAGATAAAGACCCGGATTGCCGCAATCGCTCGGGGTTGGTGAAACAGGCTCCGGCCTTGTAAGTTTATAAGAAAGATTCTTGATATTTTTTTCCTGTATTGTTTTTTGTACAGTTGCAAACCATGATGCATCATGCTCAACTGAATAAAGATGTTTTACTCTTGCAGCAAGGAATAAAGAAGAACCCCCTGAACCATATTCAAAAACGACCATCTCCCTGTGCAGCCATTTTTTCAAAAAGTCAATTGCTGCAGCCAGGGTATTTGCAGATCTACCGGTGATTGACCGGTTTTCTGAAGACGGTACCAGTAAAAAAAATGCCGTAAATCATAAATGAAACTCCGGAATTTCTTCTTAAAAAGTAAAAGCCGGACGGAGTAGATAACATAAACTAAAAGGTATCGTAAAAACCGCCTCATTATCATTTCTCCTTTGACTTTACTTCAAACAACTGCTCTAATTGACGGATGTAATTCAACTCGTTGAAATATTGACGTACGAGATGAATGTTTTCTTTGGCAATAGTGGGATCAATCGGCTCCAGGTTCAGCTCTTCAATATCGTATATCTTAACACCCAGGTCAGTAAATAACCCCCAGGTTGTTACATCTTTCCTTAAAAAAACTTTTTTTCCATTAGAAAGTAATTGAACAATATTACCAAGGCCTTGCTGGCGCTTATGATTAAATATGGCTATATCTACGCTTTGAAGTAATTGTTTGTAAGATTCAAAAGACATAAACTGCTGCAAGGGCTTCAACTTATTGCCAAATTTTGCTCTGCCTTCTTCAATCACGTTTAATGCATGCCCATCATTACCATAAGACAGGGGAACAAAAAGTTCAAAGTTTGAACCGGTAAAAGCAGTTAGTTTCTGAAATATTTCAAGGTGGTTATTGGAAGGATCTGCAGAATTACCAACAAGAATTTTTAAATCTTCGTTATTGCTTTTAGTTTCAGCAACGGTTTGGGTGTCCTCAGCAAATACAACAGGATACAAAATACATTCATGAAAAACACCCTTAGCGCCATAATTAGTACAGATGAAATCAAAATCCCCTCTTATAAACCCAACAAAATGCCTGATGCGTTTTATTAATTTCTTTTTATAAGCCGGTTCTTTATCAGGAAAATAAAAGTCACCACCCCACAACATCCAATAACATTTATGAATGGTCCATGGCATCAAAAGAAGCAACCTGATCATCACAGGATGCCACAAGCCATGAAGAATAATTTTATCAGCAAACAGAAGTCCTTTTATTAAACCGGGTAAGGACCAGTGACTATTGATCTTAACAACATTGAGTAGCCCATCAACAGGGTATCCTGAATCGTTTTTACCAATCACATAAAAAACATGTTCCTGAATATTAAAATGAGTGTCGAGAAAACAAATGTAATCCCGGGTAAATTTTTCATAGATCATTATGTGAACAATTCGCACAGGCATGCTAAATAGGTATTTGATTCAATAAATCAGCCAACTCTTTTGTAACAGCACGGGCAGAATACCTGTTAAATACCTCCCGGTTCACATTGTGAGGATCAAATTTTTTATAAAAATCAAGGTAACGTTCCCAGCAACTCATCCATTTGTTTCCGATTGTATTCAAATCATTTTCGCCTGCAAAATCCAGCACTTCGCCTGCATTTGCAATCCTCAGCACTTCCACAGCTGTACTTTCTGCATTGAGCACAGCAAGAACCGGCTTTTTGCTAAGTACAGCCTGGTAGGTTTTACTGGGTGTATAATGAGCTTCTGTACTACCAAGAATAAACACACCATCTGAAGCTTCAAGATGCGTTAACACATCGAGATAAGGAATGCGTTTCGGATATTCAAACACTACGCTTTCCCACAAACTATATTTTTCTGCCAATGGTTTGATATTAAATCCTTCCGGATCATTAGGCGTTTTACCGGTACCGATGAAATGAAACTCCACATTTTCAAAGTGAGAACGGTTCACTGCAATTACCTGCAGAATCTGTTCCAGTGGTTGATACGCTTTTGGCAACATGGCACCTGCATACACTAATTGCAGTTTCTTATTTTTCTGAAACAAGTAAGGTGTGAGGGAAAGCTCTTTAACTTTTTCATGATCTGCTGCTTCACCGCCGTAAGGCATAGCACCCGTAATGCATTGTTGCCGGAGCTGCGGGTTGCGTTGTAACACCGCTTCATAATAACCTTGTGCCACACCTGTAATCAATGAACAATGTTTTACGGCCTTCGGTTCTAACCATTGTGCCAGTTGGGTACTGAACCAATGTCTTGAAAACAAACGATCCGAACCCGGAAAGCGATGCACCCAAGGATCAATATAATCAATACCATAAGCAACACCTGTTTTTCTTTTTATATAAGGCCCCAGCAACGCTGCATAAAAAGAAGGGATAGGTATATATACAAAATCAATGCGCTCTTCTTTTACCAACTGCACTGCACGTTTGCGGAGTTGAAAAAAAGCCCGCAGACCAATATCACCAATCAATCGTGGTTTTGTTACCCGCCATGCTTTTACTTTTTCAATTCTTTGTTCTTTTGGCAATAAACGTTCGAGGTTATGATCCAATGCTTCCTCATAATAATCCTCATGAACCGTAAGAACTATCGGCTCCCAACCAAAGGAAGGCAGGTGCTGTGCAAACAACCTGCTGCGGTGTACCGCTGCAAGGTTAGAAGGCGGATAGTGCGGACTGATGATAAGTAATTTCTTATTGGCGGGCACTGTAAATAATTTTCAGAATACTATCAGCCACCTGTGGCCGGTAGTGTGATTCTTCGTAATAATTGGTAACAGGGGTTGTAAAAGAATTGATACCTGAAAAATCAAACACCTTTTCTTTACCGAAAAGCTTTTGAAGAAACTGTAAATCATCAGGGTTTAGTTGTACCTGGTCGTACAAAGGACTGATGACGATGCGGTAATCAGTAGCGTTGGCATCAAAGATGGCTTTGATCTGTTGCAATTGTTTTTGCTGCACCTCACGAATCACCGCACCATAAACTTGCGGCGTGGTACTCCGCTTAAAAAATACAGTACTGCGTTCTTTATAATACGCATCACCTTTTGTACGGATTAATTGTTCCAGGTCATCAAAGCGTGCTTCATTCATAGCTGCATCATAGGTTTGCTTATTCACCTCCCATAAGGCAGCATCATGTACCACAGATGATTTTTTTCCATAGAGGTTGGTAAAATAATCTTTCAGAAAACGATAGTTGTAAAACGCCTTGAAATGATTGTAATGAAAGGTAATACTGCTTTTGCCGGAAATGGCAGGATGCTGCTGACGAAAATATTCTTTCGGTTGCTCTGCTCCTTCCAGTAATGCATAATCAAAGATGAGCAAAGCATGTTTGATGAGTATTTGTTGCTTTTGCAGAAACCTGATTTTATTGGTGATGCCGTACAAACTTTCACCAAAGGCATCATAATGATAACATTGCTGCGGAGGCGTTTGAATATAACGGCTCCATTCATTTACACGGTAAAAAATAGAACGGGAACTACCGAAAATAAAACTGTTATAGTTTGCCGATTTATACCGGTGCAAAAGGTTTTGGGTAGATACGTAATCCTTGTTAATATTAGCCGGACTGGTACCATAAGCCGGGTAATAACTATCATACTTCCGTAAAACTTTAAAAGGATCCATTACCACATATAATGGAAATAAGAGGATGAACGGAATTAAAAAGAGCAGCAGTTTGGTAAGAAACAATCGCATTACTAAAACTGGAAATAAATAAATGTTTCTTCTTTACCGCTGTACATAAACACCATCACAGTAAGAATCATATAAAAAGCAAGTCGTAACCACCTGTTCCATTTAAGACCAAATGTTTCCAGTGCAAACTGGTGTTCCCTTCCCAGCCATTCAATCAACATAAAAAATACAATCAACAGTAAAGGTTCTTTTGGAAACACCTGCAACGGCTGTAATAGAGATGATGAAAAGATGGTAGTGAGAATATCCCATGCCTGTGTAAGATTAGCGGACCGGAAAAAGATCCACGCAAGTACCGTTAAGAAAAAAGTGATGGCAATTTTTCCCACATCTGATATGGAGGGTAATAGCTTACCGGCGGCTACAATATTGATATGATCCCTGTTCTTGTTAGAAAGCAGGAGCGGAATAAAATAAAGAGCGTTTAAAAAACCCCAGACGATGAAGGTCCAGTTAGCGCCATGCCAGAAACCGCTCACTAAAAAAATAGCAAATGTGTTCCGCACTTTCATCCATTTGCCGCCTTTACTTCCTCCCAATGGTATATAGAGATAATCACGGAACCAGGTAGAGAGTGAAATATGCCAGCGGCGCCAGAACTCCGCTATATCTCTTGAAAAATAAGGAAAGGCAAAATTGCGCAACAGTTCAATACCAAACAGTTTGGAAGTACCGAGTGCAATATCTGAGTAGCCGCTGAAATCACCATAGATCTGGAAGGTAAAAAACAAAGCACCTAAGAAGAGGGTGCTGCCGTTATAATCACCGCTATGATTAAAAATCATATTAGCATAGTAGGCACAGCTATCTGCAATCACTACTTTTTTAAACAGGCCCCATAAAATTTGCCTCAGACCGGTTACTGCCTGGTGATAATTAAATTTTCTTGGAACTTGTAATTGAGGCAGCAAGTGCGTTGCCCGTTCAATAGGACCTGCCACCAGCAGTGGAAAATAACTTACAAACAAAGCGTACTCTACAAAATTGTAGACAGCCGGAATTCGTTTTTTATAAATATCAATGATGTAAGAAAGACCATGAAACGTATAGAATGAAATACCTACCGGCAGAATAATCTGTATAATCCTGAACGTAAACTCATTTACATTAAAACCAAGTTGCTGCAGCAAAGCACCAAACTCTGCTGCAAAAAAGTTATAGTATTTAAAGAAACCAAGAAAGCCAAGATTGATACCAATGCTGAGTACCAGCCAGAACTTGCGGCGTACCGGGTTTTCCGATTCATGAATTTTTATACCGCTGAAATAATCCAGCAAGGTGGAAAACAGCAGCAGAAACAGAAAGCGCCAGTCCCACCAGCCATAAAACACATAACTCATTACCAGCAGCATGCCGTTTTGCACCGCCAGCTTCTTATAGGTTACAAACCAGTAAAGAATAAACACCAGCGGCAGAAACAAAAAATAATCCAGCGAATTAAATAGCATCGGTTGCTAATGAAATAAGAATTATAGTTTTAATAAAAGAAAGAGAATTATTTATTCATTATTAAGAAAAATAAGTTTCTTGAATCAATGTTTAAACTACTAAGAATAATCTCAGGATTTACAACTTTCTTTTATCAATTGTTCCCAGCAATGAGCCAGTTGCTGCAACTCAGCTGCTGCATGATGCTTTGCTGCAGTTGTATAACGGGTTTGTGACCCGGCACGAATGGTTTCTTTTTGCTGTACCAGTTGCTGCAATCCTTCCTGCAAATTTGAAAGTGATGTAATGATGCCGTGCGAAGGATGCTGTTCTAAAAATTGTTGCTGTGCCGCTGTATCTGTTGCTAAGATGTATAACCCGGCCTGGTAATAAGCAAGCAGTTTATTGGTTAAGCAAATTGTACGGTTAAGATTTGATGTTAGATCTTCTAACGCAATCCCAACATCATACAATGCCAGCAGCTGATGCAATTGCTGCTGCGGTACCGGCGGATGCAGAATAACCTGCGGATTACCTGCCAGATGTGATTCATAAAACAACGGATTGGCATTTCCGTATAAATGAAGTTGCACCTCTTCGCCAAAAGATTTTAAAAGAGCCAGCAAAGGTTCCAATCCTCTTCCTTGATCAATGTTTTGCGAAAACCAAACACACTGCAAGGGCTTGTCTTTAGCAGAAAGTGGAGCAACAAACTCTGCCTTATTAAAATAGTTGAGTATGGTAAAAGCATTCCTTAACTCATTGCTGCAATCCTTTTGTACTTTCTCTAATATTAAAGGCGCAGCAGCACTTACATAATTTGCCTGTGGTAATACCTGCTGTAGCAGTCGCTTCATTCTATTTGATTCAGCAGGATTGGTTGCTTCACCGGGATGATAATCTTCCACATCAATACCCAAAGGGGTACGATGCTTTTTTGCAAATACAGCAGCCGGTTCAAAAGCTCCGGGATTATGTGCAATCACCAGTTGATAATTTCCTTTAAGCTGGCCTAATTTCCAACGCAGAAGTATGCTCCGCTTAATCAATACATCACTTAACACAGAAGGATTAGAAACGCCCAGCTTTAATTTCAGTAGCTGAAACTTTTGCAGCAATGTACTCAAAACCCAAACCGGAAATGCTGAACGATCTGCCACTGCTTCCACCAACTGAATTTTTTCAGCCAGCTTTTTCTTCACCGCTTCATTCAACGCATAACTCCAGTTGTGAAAGCTGCATACCAGTGCAGTAACACGGTAACCTTTTTCCAAAGCCAGTTCTATTTCTTTTACCAAACGTGGATTGGTAGCAAGATTAGAAGTACTTACAAAAAGTATATGCGGCGGCATCAGTTAAAAGGAAGTTTTCGGTAACCTCTTTGTTTTAACCAGCGTTGTAATTGCTTGGCTTTTTTCCAGCCGAATATGGAAGAGAGTAACTGAAACACTTTGCCTCCGTCCATGCTGCGGTTGCTGCCGCCTAACAGTTTTATTTTCTGTTCTACTTCCTGCTGTAACAAAGGTGCATCAGGATATATACGGTACAACCATTCCTGGTAACGGTTAGCACAAAGTTGCTTCATTAAAGGAGAGTGATCTCTCTGCAGCAAATACGCACAACCCATATCTGTAGAACGGATGGCGGCTGCAAAAGCTTTTTCTGATGGCCGCTGGCTGAGTGATGCATTGCCGGAGCGGTAATACATTTTGGCATCTTCAGTAAACAATACTTCTTTCACCGCCAGTAAGAGACGGATGCTGAACTCAAAATCATTATTGAGCGAAAGAGAAGCATCCCATCCACCTGTTTTTTCCAAAACACCTTTTGGAATTAACCAAACCCAGGCGCCCATCATATCATATTGTTGCGAGAGTGCTTTCCTGATCCAGGTAAGTGACTCCAGGTCCTCCCATACCGTTTCAGGAATAAATTGTGCGGAAGCAGGATTGCCATCATAAAAACGTCCCCATGCACAGGAAGCCAAAGCATCTGTACGGCCATTCAGTTTTTTTAATTGTGCTTCCAGGTGTTGCGCATTCATAACATCATCGGCATCAAAAAATTTGATATAATCACCGGTTGCCTTGCTTAAACCAAAATTGGATGCAGCACATTGACCTTTATTTTCCTGCTTGTAATAACGTATCCGTGCATCATTGCTGGAATGAATGATGGCTTCGGTTGCATCTGTTGATCCGTCATTTACCAGTACCCACTCAAAATGCGGATAGGTTTGAGATAATACACTGTCCATTGCTTCCTTTAAAAAAGGAGCTGCATTATAACAGGGTGTGATGATGGAAATGAGTGGTTGGGACATCTTATGTGAAAGCTTCAAAATTCAATAGATGTCTTACCGAGCATACGGGTAAGCATATTTCGCAATTGAACAGCAGCTTTTACCGGTTGTAAACCTAATGCCCATTCTCTGAGTTGTGAATGCTTTACATAATGAAAGCATTGTGATGCAGCAAATGTTTCTGCTGCAATCAGGCGTTCAGTTAATTCAACTGCTTGAATTCGTTTTGCAAATGCTGAATCTTTCTGCAAATAATCTACAATATTGAGTTTGTGCCAGAGGCCTAAACGGGGGTTGGATATAAAATGCTGCCGGAGAGTATCGGCAATCACAAAATTATCTTGCTTTATAAACTGATACCAATCTGAACGGGAACGGCAGTTGATATGACCATCCCCATCCTGGCTGGGAACCGCTGCTGAAAAAACAATCACATCGGCCATAGAAGTCATCCACTCAATAAAAGAAGATGAAACAGCAGGGTTTAAATGTTCCGCCACTTCAATACTGATGGCCAGGTCAAACTTTCCATCAAACTGTTCTAAAAAATGCTGAGTGGCAACAGTATTATTCAAATCAACTTTTGTAAAATGTATATTACTGTAAGCTGAAAAATCAGGAGTTGAATACCCATCAATAGCTTCAACGGTTACACCACGGGATGCAAAAGCCTTTGCAAGATCGCCGGTGCCACAGCCAAAGTCTATAATTCGTTTGGGTTGATACCCCTTTATTATTGTTTCTGCAATAGCAGCATAATCATAGTCAAATATGCTGGAAGAGAAATAACCGGAATGATAGTAGTCGGTCATATTAGAGTGGTTTTAAGCAAATTCAAACCTGGAATATCCCTTCCAGTGCGTTTCGGAAACTGAAATGAGCTGCACGGATTGCACCGAATGTTTTTTTCAGATCAAACGTAGTGGTGAAATACGAAATGATATTGGTTACAAACCTCCGCTTATTCTTTTTTAAGATCCATTTTTTTTCTGAAGAAGATAAAGGAAGCGGCAGTTCCATTACAGCATCCCGCAGGTAATTATAATTGTTGTAGAGGTAAGAATATTGATTGTTTATTTCCTGCCCTTCATGGCGGCGGTAATAGATAAATTCAAAAGGCAATAAAACAACCGGGGAAAAACAAGCAGCTTTCAAATGATGATACATATCATTAGCAGGACCATATTTTACCGGGTACTGTTTGATTTGTTCAAAAAACTGTTTGCGTTGAATAGTACCTCCCGGCCCTACCATTAAAAATGGTTCTTTAAAAAAATGGTTCTGAATGGCTTCTTCACTATTCAAAAACAATGGTTGCTTTAAATTCAGTTTAGCACCGGTCATACCAAAACCTGATTGCGGATATTGCTCCATTACATGCACACACCGTTCAATTCCATCCGGGAAAATAGTATCATCAGAATCTACGTACATGATATAGGTACCGCTTGCATAAGAAGCTGCTTTATTGCGGTTTTTATAATCACCGAGGTTTTGTTCGTTGATGTACACTTTTACACGGCTATCTTTTGCTGCATAAGACTGAGCAATTGATACCGTATCATCTCTGGAACCATCATCCACAATGATCAATTCAAAATGCGGATAGGTAGAAGCCAATACACTTTCAACGGCTTCGGCAATAAAAGCCTGCCGGTTATAAGCCGTCATTAACACACTTACTAAAACAGGTTGACTCATAAAATTATTCCTGTGTTTGTTGCAGCATAGGGCGCAGCAGCCAGCGATGCCATATAAAATAAAGTACTAATCCGGTTGCAATGAGCCAGCAATAGAAGTAATCTGAAATCCACGGCCCGATGAACATGGGTAGTTTCTCTGCAGCACTATCACCATCCACCATGTAATGCGGATTTACTTCAACCGGAAACCAAAAACGGGAAACCAATAAAGAGAACCCGGCCAACACCATTAATAATTTACCTGGTACCGGTTTAGGGATGAACTGTTGCAACACCGGCATTAATGCTACCAGGAAAAACGGAAGCATGGTAGTTAAAAAACGTGGCTGTGCCGTCGTTAAAAAAATAAGTGAATACACCAGCAATATAAAATAACCGTTGCCCAGCTGCAGGAATTGTTGTAATAAATGCTTGTAATAATGGATGCTGAAGAAGACCAATAAACCGAGGAACCAGAATGCAAATACGATAAAATTAAAAGGCGCTACTGCCGGGCGGAACGTAAACTCTACCAGTAAAGAACCGATGGTAGGATAAGGTGGTTCTGTATTACCCAGCGTCATAAAATATTTTACAGCTGCAACTGCTGCCACAAATACAATCGCCAATACCACCTGTTTGATTTTTGTTTGGAATAAACTTTTGAACCAGCCTGTAATCATCTGCCACTGCACCGGCCACAACAAAGCCAGGTAGTACACATAAACCGCTGCTGTAGCAATTACTGAAACAAGGAAGTTATAAGGCCTGAAGTTGGCATAGATACGATCTGCTGTGAGATATCGTTTTTCAATCCACAGATTTTGTGAACGTATGAGGTACACAAACAATACCACCGGTACCAATGCAAGTCCGAGCTTTACCAGCTTCCACAATAATGGTCCGTATTTTGTTTCCTGCATCTTTTCAGCAGGAAGATTTACAGGATTGTTCAATAAGAGCAGCGGAATAAACAAACTGTAAGTGGGCCAGATAAAACAAGCAGCAAAACCTGTAAGCATCATGTACAGGGTTTGTTTCTTTAAAAAATGATACAGTACAATAATGGTGAGTGAAAAAATAAAATGATCCGTGAGTATCGGGTAGTAACCACTGTATTTTAAAACAGCAAACTGGTAAAACAGGAGTACAAAGCCAAGCAGTGTAAGATCAGGCCGCCACTGCAGCAGCTTAGCGATTTTAAAATAATAAACAACTCCTGCTATCATGAGCAGGAACATCATTCCCCAGATGGTAAAGAGAATCACACCATCTGTTGGTTCAATGTTTAATACATTCAGTAAATAATGTGCAGCAGCAAAAGGCAGTACACGGCTGGCTTTATAATCACTGAAACTGGCACGAAGCATCTCCGGAAAATTCCGCACCAGGTCACGGTAATAAATTCCATCATAACCGGCTCCATTATTCACTGTTTTTTCCTGTGAAAACGTAAACAGTAAAATACCAAAGAATACAAGGATGAGTATCCACTGCAGGCGTTTAAACGATTGCATACTATTTTCCATCAGGCAGTATATTGTTGGTAAAAGGAAAGAATAAGTGAAGTGATTTTTTCAAGATCAGCTTCCTGCAAAGAATTATAAAAAGGTAACCGCAGCAAATGATCCGTGTAATAATCACTCATGGGTAGTTCTGAAAGCGGGTTGGATTGCAGGTAATAATCAGAACGGTGTAAAGATTGGTAATGAAATACGGACAGGATGCCTTCCTTACGCAGATGATTGATTAACGCAGAACGTTCCTGCAGAGAGGAACAGCGTATGTAAAACATATGTGCATTGTTAGTAGCATAGGCCGGCAGTTGCGGCAATTGATAAGGAGCACCCGGCTGCTGTAACAGTTGTTGATACCGGTTCCAGATAGATGAACGCTTTTGCTGAATTTCGCCTATATGTTCCAGTTGTGCATACAGAAACGCAGCAATAATTTCCGAAGGAAGAAAAGAACTGCCAATATCCACCCAGCCGTATTTATCCACTTCACCTCTGAAGAACTTACTGCGGTTGGTTCCTTTTTCACGGATGATTTCAGCACGTTCGTTAAAACGTTCCTCGTTAATCACCAGCATACCACCTTCACCGGCAATAACATTTTTCGTTTCATGAAAGCTGAAAGCAGCCAGGTGGCCAATACCACCTAATGGCTTACGGCTGCCATCAGGAAATGTATAATAACTGTCAATGGCCTGGGCTGCATCTTCTACCACAAAGAGTTGGTATTTATCTGCCAGCTTCATAATTACATCCATATCACAGGCTACGCCAGCATAATGCACCGGCACAATGGCTTTTGTTTTAGGTGTAATCAAGGATTCAATCTTTGATTCATCCATACCGGGATGATCCGCACGGCTATCACAAAAAACAAGTCTGGCACCCCGCAATGCAAAGGCATTGGCTGTAGATACAAACGTGTAAGAAGGCATGATTACTTCATCACCGGGTTGAATGTTGATGAGGATAGCTGCCATTTCCAGTGCATCCGTACAGGAAGTAGTGAGCAGGCATTTTTGAAAACCATAACGCTCTTCAAAAAACTGATGGCACTTTTTTGTAAACATACCATCACCGGAAATTTTTCCGGAAGCTACTGCTTCCTGGATGTACTGTGTTTCCTTACCGGTTAAGCTGGGCTTATTAAAAGGAATGGAATAATTGCTCATGAAAATCGTAAACGCATTTTGGTGAACTTATAATCTGTTCCGTTTTTATCTTTTACTTCTTTGAGTAATAAAAGTCCGCTGCCGCAAACCACCACCGGTTTGCCGTTAATAAGTTTTAAAATTTTTCCGCAATCACGGTTAATAATGGTGATATCTTCCGTTTCTTCTGCCGCCAAAATCCTGAGCTGTTCACCATCAACCATCGAAAAAGCACCGGCATAAGGATAGCCTGTTGCATCAATCATCCGTTTGATTTGTGCAGCCGGTTGCTGCCATTGAATATGATAATCTTCTTCATCCCGCCACAGACTGTAACTCACTTTTGCCGCATCCTGCGGAAGAGAGGGCAATGTTTTATTGGCAAGCACAGTTTCAATAATCAATGAAATCACTTGCGTATAACAAGCTGTAATTTTTTGTATGGCTGCGGCAATGGTTATGGGATAATTAATATTGCAGGAAGACTGAAAGATGATATTCCCTGCATCCATTTCATCATCGGCCCATAAAGCCGTTACACCAATCTCCGTATCACCCTGAATCAATGCTGTAACCAGGGGATTAAAACCCCGATACTTCGGCAATAAAGAATCATGCACTACTATTAAATTTTGTTCTTCATTGGAAAGCAGCCAGCGCCAGGAAATAGCAATACGATACTTACAGGAGGGTAATGAAACTTTCTCTTCCCTGTTAAAAAAAGGAATGGAGTGTTCCCTGCAAATCATTTCAATCTCCTTATAATAATCTTTTTGCAACTGGGCATCTTTAGCTGCTACCACAAAAGAAACAGCTTGTGCACCGTATGCTTGAAGTACAGAGCGAAGTACTTCAAAACCTTTTTCCGTCATCAGGTAAAAACCGATCATAAATTAGTTTTGGTTGAAACGATGTAAATAGGCCGGCTTTTAACGCCTTCAAATATTTTTCCGATGTAGAGACCAATCAATCCCAATACAAATAAAATCATACCACCTATAAACCAGATGGAAACCAGTAAGCTGGTATAACCGGGCACGGTTATCTGATGCATGAGGTAACGGTAGATTACAACAGCACCAATGAGGAAAGAAATGAATGCAACAAAAAATCCAAACTTTACAATCAAACGTATGGGCTTATCGGAATTGGCCAGGATAATATCCAATGCCAAACGAAACAACTTGCTCCAGTTGTAAGATGTATTTCCTGAAAAACGTTCTGCATGTGTTACCTGCATAGCTGTGCGACGGAAGCCTACCCATTTTACCATAGTGGGGAAATAGCGGATAGGTTCCTGCATTTTTCGCAACGCTTCAATCACACGGTAATGATAGATGCCAAAGTTGGCAATAGAAGGATCCTGCCTGGTGCCGGTTAAATAACTGAGTGTACGGTAAAACAGTTGTGATGAACCTCTTTTAAAAAAGTTATCCTGTCGTTCTTTCCGTTGCGCCAGCACTACATCATATCCTTCTTTTGCTTTTTGATATAAGGACGCAATCTCCTCCGGCTGATCCTGCAGATCACAATCCATTACCACTACCCATTCGCCATTTGTATGATCTAACCCGGCGGTAATAGCATAATGCTGACCAAAGTTCCGGCTGAGCTGAATGCCTTTTACTCTTGCTTCTTTTTTACTTTCTGCTGCAATGGCTTCCCAGCTTCTATCAGGACTGCCATCCTCCACCAGGATAATTTCATAATCCTGTGTAATGGTTTCAACAGCAGCACGAATGCGGCGTACCAGTTCAGGAACAATCTGCTCTGCTCTGTACACCGGGCTTACGATGGAAAAAAGTGGTTTGCTCATACAGTTGATTGGTCTAAATGAGTGAGCGTATGGTTTTTACCAGCAGGTTAGGAAGATAAGGTTGATCCAACCTGCTGCCGGTTGTTTTAAAAGCTGTTTTCTTTTTTGCATGTTGAAATGCTTTTATAAAACAATCTTCAAACAGCTTTGTATTTTGAACAGGATCAAAATGTGTATTGGCAAATGAAACAGCTGCAGCTGATAACTGTTTTCGCTTTTCTCCATCTCCTGCAATAGCCGCTATCCGTTCTGCAAAAATCAAAGGATCATTGTTGGGGATGCGGTAACCTGTAACATCGTTGGTAACCAGTTCCCGCAAGCCGCCGTTCAAATCATTAACCACAGGTATGGAACCTGCTTTCATCGCTTCAATTACCGAGAGAGGCATACCTTCTGCCAAGGTAGGCAAAACAAAAGCAGTTGACTTCAATAACAAAGCAGTCAACTCTTTTTGAGATAGATTACCATAAAAACGAACCTGCGACTGCTTCCATTGCTGCTGTACTTTGGGTTGATCAGAACCCGGCCCTGCAATATGCCAATGCGCCTGAATATTTTTTTGCTGCAATGCTGCATCAATCCATGGCAACAAATGATATCCTTTTGCTTCATCACACCGGCCGGCAAATACCAACTCGAGTGTTGATGGATCTTCTCTTGTACCATTTACTTCAGGAACGGGAAAACGGAGGTACTGAATATCATTGCTTCGTTCCGGCATTCTTTTTTTTAATTCATCAGCAATAGATGCACTCACACAAATAAAAGAGTCAACCCAGGCTTCGTTGCGTTGTGCTAACCTGTAATAATAGTCATAATCACCATGCAGGAACTGAACCACCGGGTAATTTAAACCAAGATTACTGATCATAGCAAGTTCCAGCCAGTCGTGTGCAATGAGAACAGTATCACTTGCAGGTAATAGTTTTGAAAGTTTTTTAGCGGTATGATAAAAATTCCAGTTACCGGAGTAATACAATATTTTCTGTTCCATATTTTCCGGCAGCATAGGACTGAAAGCAGAAAACTTTTTTTTATCCAACGTATAAATGACCAACTGTTTCCATTCAGGATGCTGACGGTATTGTACCAGGTTACGGATAACCGTTAATACACCTCCGCCGAAACCATTATGAAAATGAACTATGTTCAAAATAATTCGCTGATAACCGGTTCCGGTTTTTGAACGGAACGGTAAAAGGCATCCAGATCATTGGCAAGTTTTGTACTGTGCTGATGGTTGTACACTGTTTCTCTTGCAGCGGCAGCTAATTGCAGACGCTTTGGCTCATCGTTCAGCAATTGATCAATCGCCTTTACGATTGAAGATGGTTTTAAAGGATCAAATAGTAATCCGGTTTTACCATCGTCAATTAATTCAGGAATACCACCTCTGTGTGCAGCTGCTACTGTACAACCGGCCGCCATGGCTTCCAGTACTACATTGGGATAGTTTTCCCACAAGCTGGGTACAATGCAAACCCTGCTTTGAGATAAAATCTCCAATACTTTTTCTTTTTCAAGTGCACCGGTAAATAACACACGGTCTTTTACCGCCTCCAGCTGATGAAGCATCCAGGCTTTCATGGAAGGAACAGCATCACTCAAGGCTTCATCTCTTCCTGCAATAATCATTTTATAGTCAGGATGCCTTAGTAAAATTTCTTTGATAGCAGGTGTCAATGCCATCATTCCTTTTAACACTGTAAGCTTTCCGATGAAGCAGATGGTTTGAGGACGATTGCTGATGGGGACTGAAAACAAATGCTCATCAGCCGAAATAGGATTCGGGAGAATTTTTATTTTTTGCTCCGGCAGTTGCCAGTAACGTATGGCCCAATCTTTTAATGCGGTAGAAGGTGATAACAAATGATCAGCCAATTGACAGATCCGGTACTCAGGATTTGATTCCTTATTTAAATCTGTTTTTGACCAATAACCTAAATCAAAACGTCCCCTCAAAAACGCACCTGCAACGTACCTCAACTTTGTGAATATCGATTGATAGGTATTTGAAATCTTTGTGATAAGCACTCCAGGTGTATGCATTTTAACCACCAGCGGCAGAAACGGATAGGCTTCTTTTATAGGCAGGGCGCAAGCTCCTACTTCAGGGCTCTCTATCACATCTACCGGATGGTTCTGAATATAGCTTTCAAATAATTTCAAAACTTGCTTACGAAAAACAATGGTGTCAGCAGCGGGAATAAGGTAATTGGTGTATTCTTTTTCTTTATGCACAGTAACTTCTTTGTGCGTCTGTGTTGCAGAAAAAACGGTAACATGATGCCCCTTAGCTGCCATTACATGTGCCAGGTGATACATATAAGAACCAATACCACCGGTAGCCATAAAAGGAGGAAACTCGTATGTAACCAGTAACAGATGCACGTTTTATTTACGCAGGAGTTTTGTAACCAGGTTTTGAAGTATTTGTTTCCAGCGGGGCACCGTCATGGTAACCACCTGTTTTTTAGACCACCATTCAAAATCATGATCCATTTCAATATCATATTTCTGAACCATGTGATTATAACCGGCCTGCAGCATTTCCATATTGTAACGAACCCTTGTTGCTTCCTTATCAGCCGTAGTTTTTTGAAAGCGGTGATCATGAATGATTTCAATAGCATTGTATTGATACACTTTTATTTCACCGGCCGGCGATTGCATCGTACGTAAAGTGTATTCATATTCCTCCATACCTACAAACATGTTTTCATCAAACAAACCGTAGGTATCAAAAATGGTTCTGTGTACAATCGTTCCGCAGGCAGAAAAAGTATTGGTTATTTCAAAGGAGCCTGCTTCAATCTGTACTTTTTTTCCCTGCTTTACTACACGTAATTGTTGCGTATAAGCATTTTCATGAATGTTAAACACATTACAGCTGATGAGTTTTGCATCCGGCTGCTTTTTTAAAAATGAATGAAACAATGAAACCCATTCCATTTGCTGTTTCACCGTTACATCATTATCTACTAAGAAAATCCAGGGTTCTGTTGTGTGCTGAATCAAATAATTCCTGCCACCGGTTGCTCCCAGGTTTTTTGCTGCATTAAAATATTTTACGTTGCTGTGCGCTGCAAATGTTTGTTGTAAATCCTGCCACTGATCTTCAGACGATCCGTTGTTGAGCACATAAATCATTTGACCGGAAGGAATAAAACTCCGGATGCAATCCTTTGTCTGATCCAGTTTATTAAAGAATAATACCAGTACTGCTACTGCATTTACTTCACCCGCCTGAGCCATTTTTCCTTTTGTTTATAAGAGATATTGAACAAAGCAAGTAGCACATGCAAAAAGTTATTCGCTGTTTTTTTTATCAGGAACCGTTTCCACAACCAATGGAGCGGGCGGTTTCCGTTGTGCATGTACAACAATATGCTTTGTTTGTAAATAAAATCGTTGATTTTTTCATCGGCTGCTTTACTAAAGCCCAGGTGTTTTTCCAGCGTACGTAACTCATGATCCCTGTAAGCAGGACTTTTTTGCTGGTACATAGAAGCGTTGTGAATACGATACCGGCCCATGGCAGGAACAATACCTTTGATCTGATACTTCCTCGCCATTTGCAGCCACATATCCCAATCCTCAACCATGAGCGTTTCATCAAATTTCAATTCCTTTAAAACGGATGTACGCATAAAAGTTCCCACAGCCGGAATAAAACACCAACCGGCTAACTGATCAAATAATTTTCCGGAAGGCACTTTCTCTTCTGCATCCCAACCACGTTCCGTAAACGGTGTGGTGCCGAATACTTCTGAATGTTCATTGATCGTTTGTACATCAGAATAAATGAGTGCATAATCGTTCGGCAATTGTTCAAACCGCTCCACCATGGTGCTGATGAAATGGGGTAACAATACATCATCACAGGCAATGGCTTTATAATATTTTCCTTGTGCTGACTGCAGCGACTCGTTGAGTGATCTTGTAATACCGTGATTCTGTTCATGCTTAATAAAAGTCCAGTTAAGCTGATGTTGCTGCAACCAGTTTTCAACAATGGCAACAGAATCATCTTTGGAACAATCATCTATGAGTATTACCTGCAGGTGTGAATATGTCTGTTGTCGGATGCTTTCTAATGTTTCTACCACATAGCGACTGTGGTTATAACACAAACCCACAACTGTAACAAGCGGCAATGCAGTTTCCATTAAAAGAACGAACGGATTTTTTGAGCTACCTGTTCCACTTCGCCGGTACTCATGCCCGGCCATACAGGTAAACTTAAGCAAGTGGAAGCAATGGTTTCAGCTAAAGGAAAACTTCCTTTTGCATAACCCAAAGATTGATATGCTTCCTGCAGATGAACAGGTATAGGATAATGGATAAGTGTACCAATTCCCTGTTGCTGCAAATAAGTTTGCAAGGCATCTCTTTGTGCAGTGCGGATTACATATAAATGATAGACATGGGTAGCTTCAGGTGCTACAGCAGGCAACACCAGGTCACCCACATCTTTTAAAAGTTCATTGTACTGTGCAGCGATGGATTGCCGTTGGAGCGTCCACTCCTGCAGGTAGTTCAACTTTACACGAAGAAAAGCGGCCTGCAACTCATCCAACCGTTGATTATAACCAATCAACTCATGATGGTACTTTTTTACAGAACCATAATTACGAAGCATGGAAGCTCTGGCCGCAAGAGCAGCATCATTCGTGGTAACAGCACCTGCATCACCAAGGGCACCTAAATTTTTTCCGGGGTAAAAACTGGTGGCATTGATATGGCCCCAGCTTCCGGTAATCTTTTGATTCCATGTGGCACCATGTGCCTGCGCATTA
Organism: Lacibacter sp. MH-610; assembly: GCF_045780045.1. Taxonomy (NCBI): domain Bacteria; kingdom Pseudomonadati; phylum Bacteroidota; class Chitinophagia; order Chitinophagales; family Chitinophagaceae; genus Lacibacter; species Lacibacter sp. MH-610. Next base: position 832,112 of record NZ_CP116002.1, on the reverse strand, counting down.
TCTTCAATAATAGTAAGCTGATGTTTGGCTGCAATCTTTTCAATAGCTTCCATGTTACATGCCTGACCGTATAAATGTACCGGCATGATTGCTTTTGTTCTGGAACTGATGGCAGCTTCAATCTTTGTTACATCAATATTATAGGTGAGAGGATCAGGTTCTACAAAAACAGGTGTAGCGCCCACATAAGAAACGGCCAGTGCCGTAGCGATATAAGTATGGGAAGGAACGATCACTTCATCACCTGCACCCACACCTACTGCTTTCAGTGCAATATGCAATGCATCCAACCCATTACTGATGCCGATTGCATGTTGCACCTTGTTGAAAGCAGCATACTCCTGTTCAAAAGCAGTTAACTGTTTCCCCATGATATACCAGGCATCATCAAACACTGTTTCAAAAGCACGTGTGATTTCCGTTTTGATCTGTCGGTTTACTGCATCAAAAGACAAAAAAGGAATATTCATGATGATTATACGATCAAATTTTTTTTTCAAAACTAAGCTTGGGTGTAATGGTACAGCCAATACTTTCTTTAAACTCACACAACCCGTAATTAGGTACACTGTTTTCCGTAGAGATGCCGATATGAAGGTATTGGTCACCGGCCCGGCGATAGAACTCAGCAATGTAATGTGATAAAAAGTTCATCGGCTTTTGCGGCGTATAACCCGGACGATCACCCCAAAAAGGCACATAGCGGATACCTGCTGCTGCCTTGTACACAATTGCGCCGGCAATAGCTTCATCACCACGTTTCAGCAAAAAGAAATCAGTGGGTATAACAGATGCAGTGGAGCGGATCTCATCCCAACTCATGTTCATTGGTTTTCCCTTGCTGATTCTGTTTTCCCTGATTACTTCATAAATCGTTTGCTGTGCCGTTACATCCTCATTACAAACCGTTACTTCAAAGTCCTGCTGCTGACTGATGCGTAAATTCTTTTTGGCGTTGTACCAGAGCAACTCTTCGTAGGATGCACCGGCCTGCAACGGAATATAAAAATCCAGATCAAGATTACTGTTACGATATCCCATCCGGTACAATACATTGATTTGTTTGGCCAGAAAGGTTTCGTTATAAATCAAAGGAGGTAATATCAAACGGATGCCGCTACAGGATTTTGAAAGAGCAAACACTTCCAATTGCTGAACTGCTTTTTCTATAACAGCAATCTGAACATCCTGTTTTAAAAAGCTAAAACCGCCGAAAGGCGCTGAAAACGGTGAAAGTAATATACCACCACGTATACCGGCTGTAAGAGCAAGGCGGTACTTGGTATCTTTATAGAGTAAATAAAAAGCCTCTTCACATTTACTGCTGTTCAACTCTGTAAAAGCAGCCGCATTAAAAATATGATACGGATGCTGTATTACCTGTGCATAGGCATCTGCAGCAACTTCAATCCATTCGTCTTTCAACTCACTCATAAATTTTATGAAAGTGTTTTTTGCATCAACAGATGGGTTTCATCAGCCTGTGTTTGTACAAACCCGTTCTTTTCATAAAGCTGTATAGCTCTTTGATTGGTACGCAACACTTTTAATGTAAGCTGTTTCAACTGTAAGGAATATGCTTCAGCAATGGTACATTGCATCATAGCTGAACCTATCCCCTTTCCCCAATAATTTTTATCGCCGATATAACCCCAGTATTCACCGGTGTTACTCTTAATATTTTTAATACCGGTTACACCCACAGGCTTACCGTCATATAAAACACCCCAGATGCAATAATCCCTTCGCTGCGGCAACGTTTCAAACCAGCTTTGCTGTTGTTCTTTTGTAATAACCGGCGCATCTACCAGTTTGCACAACTCTTCATCCTGCAACCAATTCCAGGAAGCTTCCAGGAAAACAGTATCAAATGCACAAAGCGTTACTGCCATGATTTGAATAAGGAATAATCCCTGATGTAATCATCTTCACTGTACAGGTTGGAGGCAATCACCATCTGCACGGCGTTTTCAGAATACTGCATGGTGTGCCAGCAAAGCTTAGGCAGGTATAAACCCTTTGAGGGATGATCTAAAACAAAAGTATGTTTGTGGCCATCCTGCATTTCTGTTGTAACGGTGATAGTACCTGCAACAGCAACAAGCACCAACTCTTTATCGATATTGGCATGTCCACCACGGGTTACATCCTGCGGTGTATAATAAGTCCAGTAAACCCTTGCAATTTCAAAGGGAACATCTGAAAGCTGCTGTGCAACTGACAAATACCCGAGTGAAGCATCTCCGATAGGTGGAAAAGAAAGTATATACGGTTGGTTCATATATCAACTGATTTGTGCAACAATCTGCTGAAACTGCTGCCACTGTTGTTCTTTTGAATAGTGTGTACGCAGTGCAGCACTGCCGGCACCTGCTACCTGTTTACGTTCCTGTTCATGCTGCAACAGGTAGAGAATCTTTTCTTCCAGCTCTGCTACATCTTTGTATACGGAGAAATGGGCGCCTGCTTGCAATCCATCAGGATAAATACCTTCATCACTCAACATGTGTGCGCCACAACCCAATGCTTCAAAAATGCGCATGTTTACCCTGTAATCGCCCGCCATATCCACATGACAATTGAACACAATTTTTGCTTCGCCGATATGACGCAGCATATCAGCACCAAACAATGCAGGCGATGCATGTGCCGCTACCTTCCGGGGAGGAAACTGTAATACTTTAAATTTCTGATGCAAAGCCATCGGCAGCTTAAACGGCAAAAGATATTTGTATTTATAGTTTGCCATCAAAGCTAATACGAGGTTGAACCCATGTTTCTCCTGCAAACGTATCAACTCATCAATATAACCATTGCGTTTATCAAAATGGCTTTCGAGGTATTGTCCGAAGAACAGCACATCAATGGGGCGGTTCTCATTGTTTGTGTATTCATGAAACACCGGTGCATCACTTAACTGAAAGAAGTGACTGCGGAAACCACGCTTTGCATCAGGATCCACATCTGAAGGAAGATTGGTAAACCGGGTGTGATAAACGCTGAAATCAATATTATTTTTTTCAGGTGATGCAAACCAGCCAATCTTCACCATCCGTTCCGGCAGTTGTTTGATTTCTTCCGGTTTATATTGAATGGGTGATAAATTGTAAAACACATCACCCCCAAATTCTTCGATCTGGGCAAAAAGAATTTTTTTTAAATCTGTTTCGGCCCATCCTTTTTCTTTAGCCCACTGCAACTGAATGGGTTCATAATTCCACAACGTAAAAAAGCCTTTTCCCTTTGCCGGCTCTAAAACAGGCAACACCTGGTGTACGGCATTAAAGCCTTCTGTTATGAGCATTTGCTGCAGTTGTGCAAAACTGTATTGCTGCCTGCTGATCTGATGCTTCTGCTCCAGGTATTGATTAAATGCTGCAAACGTATGTGCCGATTGAAAAACCTTCATCTGATTAAATCAATTGTTTTACTTGTTCACTGATGTACGCAATGGTCTCCATTGTTAACTCTGCATACATGGGCAATGAAATAATTTTATCTTGAAACGAAGCAGCTACAGGAAACTGTTCTGAAGTATGTTGATAGTGTTGATAACAGGTAAGAAACGGTAGTGCCACCGGGTAATGTACCGCTGTTTCAATTCCTTTTTCTTTTAAGTGTTGTGCTAATTGATTGCGATCCGGTACCTGCACCACATATAAATGAAATACATGCGCACCTGAAGGGCTTACCTGCGGTGTAACAATAGAAGGATGCTGTAATAAAGAATTGAATTGTTGTGCATGCTGCTGCCGCAGTAAAGTCCATTGTTTTAAATGTGGAAGTTTAGCAGCAAGAACTGCGGCCTGCAATCCGTCCAAACGACTGTTGCGTCCTTCCATAATATGATTGTGCTTACCCTGTTGACCATGATTGGCAATCATACGACATACAGCAGCTATACGATCATCATTGGTAGCCATGGCACCTGCATCGCCATAAGCACCTAAATTTTTGCCGGGATAAAAACTGAAAGAAGATGCATGACCGATGGTGCCTACCATTTTACCATTGTAGAGAGCACCATGTGCCTGAGCACAATCTTCAATAACAATTAAATTATGAGTAGCAGCTAAGCTCATTATCGGATCCATATCAGCCGGCTGGCCATACAAATGCACAGGAATGATGGCTTTTGTACGGGAGGTGATGGCGGCTTCAATTTTAGAAGGATCAATCGTATAATAAACAGGATCAATATCTACAAACACGGGCCGTGCACCAACTGCGGATACCACTTCAGAAGTGGAAATCCAACTCATGGCGGGCACAATCACTTCGTCACCTGTACCAATGCCATAAGCCTTTAATAAAATTTCCAGTGAGTCAGTTCCGTTACCGCAACTCATTACATGTTTGATGCCGAGGTACTGAGAAAATGCCTGTTCAAATTGTTGTACAAAAGAATTGTTACCGCCAATGAAAGCCGTTTGTTCCATCACCTGCTGCATGGCAGCATCAATTTCTGAACGGATGGAATGATACTGGGCTTTTAAATCAACAAAAGGAATTTTATTCATCAGATAGATCTCAGTTTTTTAGCCGGGTTACCTGCATAAATGCCCGGTTCTGTAATATCTTTTGTAACAACAGCACCTGCACCAATCACCACATGATCACAAACAGATACCGGTAATATAGTTGCATTACTGCCGATAGAAACATGATTGCCGATGTGTGTTGCTTTCCACTTGCTTGCATCTCCACCTGCCGGGCCACCGGTTTGAAAGAGATCATTTACAAACATCACTCCATGACCAATGAAGCAATGATTTCCAATAGTAACCAGCTCACAGATAAAACTGTGTGATTGAATTTTACAATGAGTGCCGATGGATACATTTTTCTGAATCTCTGTAAACGGTCCGATAAATGTATGAGCACCGATACTGCATCCATAAAGATTAACCGGTTGTACAACGGTTACGTTTTCACCAAACTGAACGTTTATAATACCGGCCTGTTTGAGATTAGGTTGATTATTTAGAGGCTGCTGCATAAATTTTCTGAATGATCTCAACCGTTTTCAATCCTTCAAAAGCGCTCGTGGTAATACTTGCTCCTTTCTCCAGTACTTCAATCACATTATCATAAACCAGGTTATGATTGCTCATAGAACCTACATACGTACCATAATTGTTTGGCTTGTTGCCTTCCGGAAGATTTTCAATTTTCATTCCTTCAATTTGCTGGTACTCCAACTCGTTGAGGTATTGACCACCAATTTTTACTGTTCCTTTTTCTGCAAAAATCGTTAAAGAACCTTCCATGTTTTTTTCATAGCTGTTCACTGTATAGTTAATGGTTCCAATTGCTCCGTTGGCAAAGCGTAAGATCACAACACCTGTATCTTCAAATTCAATGCTGTTGGTATGCTCATAGTTGCCCATCATTGCCTGCACCTCTCCCACATCGCCTACCATCCAGTAAAGTAAATCAACAAAGTGACTGAACTGTGTGTACAAAGTGCCGCCGTCCAGGTCTTTGGTACCTTTCCATGAATTCGCATAATAAGCTTCATTCCTGTTCCAGAAACAGCTGAGCTGAATGCTGTTAATCTTTCCCAGCTTTCCGTCATCAATCAACTGCTTGACTGCTGCTACAGGTGGATTATAGCGGTTCTGTTTAATGGCAAATAAACGACGGTTGTTTTTTTCCGCAGCCTGTATCATACGTCCGCAGTCTGCAACGGTTAACGCCATCGGTTTTTCGCAAAGCACATGTACACCTGCATTGAGAGCAAGAATACTATGCTCCGCATGCAAACCATTAGGTGAACAAACAGACAGTACATCAAAGCTGTTACTGTCTTTCAATAAATCAGTAACAGAATAATATGCTTTTGCATTGTATTGCTGCGCCAGTGCATCGGCTTTTTCAGGAACAGTATCACAAACAGCAGTTAATTGTGCTTTGTTGTTGATATGTTCTGCATGACGCTGGGCAATGCGTCCGCAACCAATAATGGCAAATCGTAAAGGAGAAACTCCCATCTAATTATCAGATTGTTTAAATAATAAATGTGCGTTTAACACAGGCCAGAGACGGAAACTTGCTGCCTCTGTCCAGTTGTTTTGTTTGCAGGTACGCTCGGTAAAATCACGGATCACTTTACCGTTCCAGTAATCGCTGGTGAGGAAGGAAGCAGAATTTACTTCATCCAGCAATAATGTTTTTAATTCATTACGGTACCAGCTTTGCAGCGGCGCATTAAAACCGGTTTTGAGTTTGCGGGTGCGGATATTTTCCGGCAGGATACCTTTCATGGCTTCACGGAGAATGCGTTTGGCAAACCCACCACCCAACTTACTTTGCATGGGAAGCGAAAACACATAACGTACCAAACGGTAATCAAGGAAGGGCATCCGTATTTCAATACTGTTACGCATGGCACCACGATCGAAATTCCGCAGTACAGTAGGCAACACGGTATAATGAAAAGCCGTGTACAGCTGTGCTTCTGCCCGGTTAAAATGTTTGGGCACCGGCATGGAGGGTAAAGAAAGTGCTGAAGCATCAAATGGTTCAAACCATGCCGCTTCCTGCACGTTTGTTTGAAGCTTGCGTTTTACCCTGTTCCATTGCTTATGAATAAAAGAAGTTCCGTTATTGCTGAGCTCTTTTGCTTTTGCCTGTCGTTGATCAGGAGGCAGCATGGAGAGATAAGTATCAGTAAGATCATTAGTATAAGCAGCATCCTGTTGTGTATGTGCATATTGCAATGCCTGCAAAACATTAGCCGGGTAACCATACATCATTTCATCCACGCCGTGACCATCCATAGAAACAGTAATTCCTTTGGAACGCATGGCACCATATACACCATCTAAAATAAACAATGGTGTAGAGTACACCGTATCATAAGCTGTAATACTGCTGAGTAAACGATCCGTTAGATCTGCACCCGTAGTCATATCAAAAAATTCACCGGTGCCATGGGTGTGTTGCAATACCTGTTCTGCATACACACGCTCATCCTGTTCCGTTCCGGGAAATACCGCTACAAAAGCACGCTGCCAGTCGGCAGGCAGGCGATATAAATCTTTTTGTTTTGATACGAGATGATGAATCGTGCAATACACTGCTGAAGAATCAAGTCCGCCGCTGAGTGCTGAAGCAATACTCACATCGCTGCGCAGGCGAAGCTTGATGGCATCTTCAAACAGCGCAAGAAATTCTTTTGACTGGGTATCAAAATTTTCCGGTACATCTATCAATTCATCTGCTGTATTCCACCATTGCACAGTCTGGATTGTTCCATCAGGTTTGACTGTGAGATAGTGACCCGGACGCACCTGTTCAATTTGCTTGAAAATAGTTTTTCCTAATCCTTCAAGCCCCCATGGGTTTTGCAACAGATAACTGAGATGTGATGCTTCTGCCTCCCGCTGATAACCTTCCACATGTTTGAACTGATGTGTTTCTGAAGCAAATACCAATTGTTCTCCGGATTGATATAAATAATAAAGTGGTTTGATGCCAAAACGATCTCTTGCAAGCCATAATTCTTTTGTTTGTTCGTCCCACAAGGCAAATGCCCAGAAACCATTAAAGCGTTGCAAACAATCCTTGCCCCAGCAATGATAGGCTGCAAGCAATACCTCCGTATCAGAATCAGAATGAAAACTGTATCCTTTTTGTTTCAATTCTTCCCGCAGCTCAGCAAAGTTGAAAATTTCTCCATTGAAGATGAGTGTTAAACGGCCATCAGCATAATGCATGGGTTGTGCCCCTTGTTCACTCAGATCAAGAATGGACAAACGACGATGACCCAGACCTAAAAAGTTTTGCTGATGAATCCAGCAACCTTCACCATCAGGCCCACGATGAGCAATTACATCCGTAAGTGATTTGATCTCATGCGTTGTAACCTGCTTGGATGTAAACTGTATGATACCTGCAATGCCACACATACTTAAAGCTCTTTTAAAATACGGGCGGGCACACCGCCGATAACTACGTTAGAAGGAAATGATTTTGTAACCACGCTGTTGGCACCTACTGTGACATTATCTCCCAACTCAACTCCTGCAAGAATAGTAACTCCATTGCCGATCCAGCAATTCTTACCAATTTTTACAGACCTGGTGTGATAAACACTCCGGTCATACAAATCATGATTCCCCGTTTGGATACACACATTAAAAGCCCAGATTGTTTTTTCACCTATTTCAAGTGTTGTGCCTTTGAAAATTGCAAAATAACAGCCGCCACTCACTGCAAAACTGGTTTTAATGCTTTCATCATTTTCCGGAAGAATAATATTTTCAAATCCTTCTATGGAATTGGTATAGTAAACAGAGAATGGAACCTTACCGTTGATGCCAAACAAACGCTGATGAATAAAATTCATCCACAGAATACCTGTCGGAATTTTTTTATAGTAAGAACGCTTCAGCAGTTTGTCAAAATAAAATGAACTGATTGCTGCGGGTATTGCTTTGAGCTGACGCTTTATAAAACGAAGACCACGTGTTATCATGAACATTGAATAAATTAAGATGCAACGATTACCTCAAAGTCAGTATAAAAACCATCATACTCACTGTGATAAGCAATTCCTGTTTCAAAGAAATTACCCACCTCTACCTGGAAGGTTTTTCCTTCTTCCAGGAAATCCTGGTCAATACCATCTTTACGGATAGCCAGATTCATGGTATATAAACCGGTGTGCAGCGGGAGCTTTGGAACCCGTATAATCACCTTGCCTGTATTGCTTGTTAAGCGTATCTGCTGCTGCTTGTACACATTAGTTGCCATGAACATGGGACGCTCAAATGCATTCCACACACCCAGTGCAAATTCATAAGAAGCATTGGGATCAATGTGAGCGGCTTCATAAGAAAACACGATGTCAAGTTGTGAGCCGGATGCAATCAAACCGGATTCGTGAGCAGAAATTAATTCGAGGTCAGCAATTTTTATTTCGCCTGCACCAAACCGTTTGTCTGTATTTAAACCTGCTGTTAATGATTTGCCTGTAAGCTGGTACGTATTCAGTACTTTATCTACTTTATCAAAAATCTGCACTTTACCGTTTTGTAATAATAAACCGGTATTACAAAGGCTGTTAATAGCGCTGAGGTTATGACTTACAAACAACACCGTTCGGCCCTCTTTATTACTTACATCCTTCATTTTACCGAGTGCTTTTTTCTGAAATTCAGAATCACCTACCGCAAGCACTTCATCCACCACGAGTATTTCAGGCTCTAAATGTGCCGCCACAGCAAAGGCCAAACGAACATACATACCACTGCTGTATCGTTTTACCGGGGTATCAATGTAACGCTCCACTCCTGCAAAATCTACAATCTCATCAAACTTTCGTTTGATTTCATTTTTGGTCATCCCAAGTATAGCGCCATTCAGAAAGATGTTTTCCCGTCCGGTTAATTCAGGATGAAAACCGGTGCCCACTTCCAGCAAACTGGCTACACGTCCTTTAATTCTTACTGAACCTGTAGTAGGCGCTGTTGTACGGCTCAATATTTTCAGTAGTGTTGATTTACCGGCTCCGTTACGACCGATAACACCTAACACATCGCCATGTTTTACTTCAAAGTTGATATCCTGCAAAGCCCATACATATTCACTTGTTCCTTTATTGGTACGGTCGTTTTCTTCGCCCACTTTCAGATAAGGATCTTCTTTACCACGAACACGGTGCCACCAGCGGTTAAGATCATGTGTAAGTGTTCCGGTACTTACCTGCCCCAGGCGGTATTGTTTGGAAAGACCTTCTACTTTGATTACTGTGTTACTCATTCAATAAAAATTAAGTCGGCTGTCTTTTGTTAAACAGTATCCATGAAAGAACGTTCCACCCTGTTAAAATAAACAATTCCAAAGAGCAGCACCACAATCATAAAACCGGCGCTATAAGCCAGTGATGCTATTTCAAAACTGCCTGTATGAAACAACGCATAACGGAATCCTTCTACCACTGCACTTAACGGATTCCATTGTATAAGCGGGGCAAATGATTTGTTTTGTAAATAAGAAAGCGGATAAGCTACCGGTGTTGCATACATTAATAACTGCACTGCAAAGCTGATGAGTATGGTAAAGTCACGGTACTTGGTAGTAAGTGATGAAATGATGATACCTGTTCCCAGGCCGATACCGGCCATTAACAACATAAGTACAGGTATGAGCAACCATTGCCATCCAAACACAATGGGTACTCCTTTAAAAACAGCAAACCAGATCATCGCCAGTAATAAGATGCCCATCTGTATGGCAAACTTTACCATATTGGAAATAACGATTGATAAAGGCAATACAAGTCTCGGGAAAAATACCTTACCAAAAATATGTGCATTAGCTACAAAGGTGTTAGACGTTGCAGTTAAGCAGGTAGCGAAATAATTCCAGATGGTGATGCCACTCATATAGAAGAGTATGGGCTCAATTCCATCAGTAGGAATGTTGGCAATCTTACCAAACACCAGTAAAAACATGATGGTGGTAAGAATTGGCTGAATGATGTGCCAGAGCGGACCTAATATGGTTTGTTTGTACTGGGCAACAAAATCACGCCGTACAAACAGGAACATAAGATCACGGTAGCTCCATACTTCCTTTAAATTAAGGTTGAACAAAGAAGCCTTGGGTTTTATTTCAAGATCCCAATGATCCGTTGTATCGTTATAATGATTCATAAAAAATTATGCAGCGAGTACTTTATGTAACTGTTCCCTGAATTTTGGAAACGCAAAATATTCCAGCATTTGCTGTTGTACCTGCAACGGATTACTTGGTTGCTGTAATCTTGTTTGCAAAGCCTGCAACAGTTCGTCTTCATCATCAGGGTTTATAAGTGTTCCCAGTTTTCCAAACTGCAATGCTTCTGTACTTCCATCTTTATTACCGGCAATTACCGGTAAACCACAGGCCATCGCTTCCAGGTACACAATTCCAAAACCTTCACCTTTACTGGGCATCACAAAAACATCTGCCAGTTGATAATGATCGGTTACTTCTTCATCAGCAATAAAACCGGTGAGTATTACATGTTGCTGTAACCCCAGTTCATTGATCAGACTTTTAACAGCAAATAATTCTTTCTCATCTGCACTGCCGGCAAGAATGTATTTAAACTGATACCCCTCTTGAAGAAGCCGGGGCAGCACACGGATTACTTTATCATACCCTTTGTACCCTTCATTACTACGCAGCCTTGTAAGCGTAAATAATACCTTTTCATTTTCCTGCACCCGGTAGCGTTCTTTCAGATAAGAAGGTTTTTGAAACTGTGCAGGCAGTTCAAAAAAAGGATCGAGTGTGTTAGGAAAAACAATCACTTTCTCTTCCGGTAATCCCTGAAGTGTAATAAGTTGTTGTTTGGTGTAGTTGCTTACCGCCAAAATACGATCTGCAGCAAGCAATGCTTTTTTCTGAATTCCTTTCACCTCCTGAAACACTTCAATACCATGACAGATGAGTGTGAGCCTTTTTGAAGGCCTCAGCCATTTAAATAAAACACCCATTACCGAAAGATTCATATGCCCGAGAATCAATTCATCCGTTGAAAAAAAACGCAACAGGTTACGGATGATAAAGCGAATTCTGTTTCCATAAAACGGATAAAATTTTTCTTTTGGCAGATACCGGTCATCGCTACCGGAATCATACATACCTGCAGCACTCCACTCTATAGCAAGCTGCTGTCCGGTTTCGTCCATTGCTTTAAAAAAAGCACGGTTGAATTTTTCAATACCTCCTGTACTGGAAAAAGAAGTAAGCACCAAACTTAAAATTCTACGATGCGGCATGCACAGATTTAGTACTGAATCGGGTCATCAAAAGTGCACACCAATAACGGCCCCATGATAATTTACCGTTGGTGAAATTTTTATACAGCCGTTCTTCTTCAGTTGAATGAGGCTTGCTGTATTCATTTTCTTTTAACCAGCGTTCAAATGGAAATGTAAAGCCCTGTTTTTTCCGTTTCCAGATTTCAACAGGCAATTCTTTTTCAAATGCTTTTACCAACAGGTATTTGGGCATTGTATTTTTAAACTTAATGGAAGAATGGATGCTACCCGCCATCATCATTACTTCCTTATCAAGAAACGGTACTCTTATTTCAAGTGAATGCCACATGCTCATATAATCAGAATCCTTCAGCAACTGATTCTGCATATAGAAGTTGGTTTCAATCCAGCTGATGCGATTACCATCTTCCAATCCGTTGAGCTTATAATTTTTACTGATGGATTCCAATGTTCGTTCTACTTCTCCCTGCGGCATATGAAGAATTGAAGCTGTTGCATTGGATGTAAATATGCCACGGTATAAAAGATATTCAGCCGCTGCGTGCTGCCATCCTGCATAGCTCAGTTTTTTCATACGCTGGTTCGGCAGGTGTTGCAAACCACGAAGCATACGGTCAGGGATATGCTGTACCAGTTTCATTTTCTTTTGTTGCTGAAAAGAAGGGTATCCGCCAAACAATTCATCTGCACCCACACCTGAAAGCACCGCTTTTAGTCCATAAGCCCTCGCATATTTAGAAATAAAATAAGTATTGATACCATCAATACTGGGCTGATCCATTGCTGCAATAGCATCTTCAATATGCTTATTAAAAATTTCTTTTGTTACCAGGAAGGATTGATGCTTTGCATTTGTTTTTTGAATGATGAGTTGCTGGTACTTTTCTTCTGAAAATTCTTTTTCGTTGAATACAATCGAAAGCGTATGAAGATTATCCCGTTGTGAATGTGCTGCCAGCAGGGTTAAAAGACTGGAGTCAATACCACCGCTGAGAAACAAACCGATAGGTGCATCGGATATGAGATGACGTTCAACAGATTGTTCCAGTGTTTCACGCATCAACTGCAATGCGTCGCCTTCATTTTTTAAATCACCTTTAAACTTCCATTTAAAAAAATGATGCTTCCTTGTGTTGAGAGAAGGCAGGTCAATTACCAATGCTGAACCTTTGGGCAAAGGAATCACTTTGTGCAAAGTGGTGATGGGCTCGGGCAAATGACCAAATGAAAGAAATGCCGCCTTCCAGTGCGGATGCTCTTCAAATATTTTTCCCGAATGTGCAAAAGCTCTTATTTCTGAAGCAAAATATAAAACACCTTCTTCCAGGTAATAGTATAAAGGTTTGATGCCGGCATGATCTCTTGCAAGTACAAGTTGCTTTTTACGATCGTCCCACAGGGCAATAGCAAACATGCCGTTAAAAAATTCAAATGACTCCACTCCCCAATGTGCATAGGCTTTTAATATTACCTCGGTATCACTTTCTGTTTGAAACTGAAACCCGTGATGCTGCAAGGTGGAGCGAAGTTCTTTGTAATTATAAATTTCACCGTTAAATACAACGGTTAATCCTGCATCTTTAAAATGCATGGGCTGATGCCCGTTAGGCGACAGATCAATTAACGAAAGACGCCGGTGACCAAATGCCAACGGAAGTTCCGGATGCAGAAAAACACCTTCGTCATCAGGACCTCCGTGCTGCATAGCATCACGCATGGCTGCAATACGCTGCGGCAGGAATGTTTCTTTAGGATTATATATACCGGCTATGCGGCACATGATTATTTAAGCCCGATGAATTTTAAAACCTGTATATACCATTTGTTACGTGTCTTATCCGTATCATAATATCCATAACCGTAACCATATCCATAACCGTAACCGTAACCATATCCACCATAACCGTAGTAACTGTTATAGCCTTCCACTTTAATATCATTCACCATAATGGCGGCGTTCGGGAATTTTTTCTGTTGATACAATTCTTCCAGCAGTTGTAATTGCTTTTTATAAGTGTAGCGTTGGCGCACCACAAACAAACTGGCATCCACAAAATTGGCAAGCGTAAGAGCATCACTCACCAGTCCAACAGGGGCGGTATCCACCACAATTACATCAAAAGCGTCTTTGAGATATTCAAACATCTCTTTAATCTTCGGATCAAGTAACATCTCTGATGGATTAGGAGGAGTAGGTCCGCAACCAATCACATAAAGGTTATCTGTTTCAGGAACTTTTACCGGAAGTTCTTCCACACTAACTTTACCTACTACAAAATGTGTAATACCTACTGTACGCTGCAAGCCCAATCCACTCAATACTTTTGGTTTGCGTAAGTCAAATTCAAGTAACACCGTTTTTTTACCGGTTAATGCAATGGATGCAGCAAGGTTAGTAGCAGCAAACGATTTACCCTCACCACTGAATGATGAAGTGATGAGAAAAGCAGGTGTACGATCCCTTTTCAAAAGGAATTGAAGATTGGATCGGATGATACGGAACTGTTCTGCAAGAATGATCCGGCTGTTTTTTAATACCACCAATGTTTGCGGTTTGTCATTATGACCCAGTTCCCCGATCACCGGCATCTTGGTATTTTTAATGATGTCGTTTTTGGTGGTTACTTTATCATTCATCAGATCCCTGATGAAGATGATGATTACCGGAATGAGCAGGCCAAAGAAAATAGCCAACATGTATGCATTCTTGCGTTTGGGCAAAATGGGAATGTAGCCACCCTCCGCTTCAGAAAATATTTTTGCGTTGGAAACAATAGACGAAAGTTGAATACCTGTTTCTTCACGTTTTTGCAACAGGAAGTTATACAGTTCGTTTTTGATTGCCTGCTGCCGTTTGATTTCACGGATCTGGCTTTCTTTTTCAGGGAGCGAAAACATTTCTCCTTTGCTCACACGATTCTTCTTTTCGAGTTCTGTTTTTGATACAACGTAGAGTTCCCGGATGTTTTTAAGCGTTTCAATAATACCCTGTCTTGTTTTTTCAATATTGAACTCAATTTCTTTTACTACAGGATTGGTTTCCTTATTGTTTAATAATTCATTATCCCTTCTAATGATGAGGTTATTATATTCACTTATAAGTTTGGTTAAAACAGGATCATCAATACCCAGGTTAGTGGGAGTGAGATTATAGATATTCTTTTTGTCTTTAATATAATCGTCTAAAAGTTCAATTACTTTCAATTGCAGTTCCTGCTTTCTCAATTCTTCTTCTGTAGCGCTGATGTCTTCGAGATACATTTTTGACTGCTCTTCCATGTCCAGGAACTGTGTACGCTTTCTGAAATCCTGTAGATTGCCTTCCACTGTTCCCAGTTCATTTTCCAAACGGCCTAAACGTTCATTAATAAATGCAAGAGAATTTTTAGAGATACGGCTTTTATCATATACGTTATAATCACCATACTCCTTCATGATCTGGTTCAGAATTACTTTTCCTTTATCCGGATTGAGTGTATTGAGTGCAAAGGATAACACACTGGAGTTACGGCTCTTTTGCGAAATCATTAATCGGCCGCTGATTTCACCTGCTATCGCTTTTGAAGGAGCCCATGTATAAGTAAACTTCCTGCCACCATCAAACTCGGGATTGGTTATTTTGGGAACAATGCGGAAGGTGGAACCATTCAGCTCTATATTACTGTAAAAAGGTCTGGGTTTGGTTTCTTTGTTAAGCAGAAAAGATTTTTCATTCAGAATCTGAAGAGAGAAAGAATAATAACCGGAGCTGTCTGCAATATTGATCACTTCTGCTTCAAAGGGAATGCCCTGGTACACTTCACTGCTTCTTACTTTTCCATGTTCAATGTACTTATTGTTGAGGTGCAATGTATCAACCACCCTGCTCAGGAATTCTTTTGACTTCATCAGCTCAATTTCATCTTCCATATTGATTTTGTCAATCGGGTTAAAGATGCTGCTGAACTTATCATTGCTTTTGATATTGGCTGCATTCTCCACTTTAATAATCATGCTGGCCCCCACACTATAAACAGGTGTGGCCCAACGCAGGTAAGCCCATGCCGTTATAAGGGCAGCGCCCAATGCAAAAAAGAACAATGGTAAATTAGAGATATACTTGAACAGGATTTCTTTAAAGGAAAGCAGTTTGCTCTCGCCTTCACCTGTAAATAGTTGTTCGTTGCCGTTTTGATTCATGGATTATAGACGTGTAAGTATGAGAACAATGAGGTTAAGAACTCCAAATCCGAGACCCATATACTGTGTAATTCGGTTGGCACCCTGGTCTGCAGCCAAGAGTTGGCGCTTAGAGGGGCTAACATAAATCACATCGTTTTGTTTCAGGTAATAATTGGGAGAGTTTAAGAATTCTCCATTGGTGAGATCAATAAATTGCCAGATACGCTCACCGTTCTGTTCACGCATCAGCAATACTTTTTTCAAATCTCCGCCGGGTGCAATACCACCTACTTCGCCAAGTGCCTGTAAAAAGTTGATCCGCTCTGATTCAAAAGTTACTCTTCCCGGATTACCCACTGCTCCCAGAAAAGTAACAGTGAAGTTCATGTAACGGATATTTACAATAGGATCTTCTTTCAGGTATTCAGATGCTCTTTTGATGATTTCTTTTTCCAGTTGTTGCTTGGTCATACCATCAGCCTTAATAATTCCCAGCAACGGAAGTTTTATTTCACCGCTGGTAATATCCACCAGGTAACCTGCTGAACCGGGAGTTGTTGCAGTTCCACCACCGGAAGCAACTCCAGAAATATTGGTAGAATAGTTTTGAGCAAACAACTGGTTAGAGGAAGAACTGCGTGATGAAATGGTAATCTGCAACACATCCCCTTTCTGGATTACCGGTTCTACAAGCATGTATTGTTTAAGCTTAGCTGTATCAAGCCCTTCATTAAAATAAACCAGTTCTTTCCGGAGTTTTTCAGCTGATACGCAGGAACTGAACAAAGCTGCAAGCAGCCATACAGCCGGCAAGGCCCGGTACCTGAGCGTTTTGGTTAAGAATCGAATCATTATTACAATTTAACGGTTATAAAGCCTTTTTATTGGGAAGGGGTTCCAGATTGGATTTTTCAAAAGTAGCGGTTAGCTGGTAGCCGAGGCTTTCCAGTAATACAAAAACTTTGTTATTGATAATTTTTATTATCGAACCTTCCGTATCCATCAGCACTCCTGTTTTAACACGTACCTGTTCACCTTGTTTCAGATCAACAGGTATTGCCTGCACTCCTGTGTACTCTTTTAAAAATTTCCGGATAACATCAATTTCATCTTCTTTGATCTGTGCCGGTTTGCCTAACCAATATACAAAGTTTACCACCCCGTCAGTTAAGCGAACCCTTGATTTTTCTTCTTCCGTAATTTTTACAAACACATACGATTTGAATAAAGGTTCTTCAATGGTTTTGTAGCGATCGCTCCAGCGTCTGCGTACTTTGGTGAGCGGACAGTAATATTCCAAACCTTTCTTTTCAAAAAGACCGCTCACCTTTTTTTCCCAGCGGGGATTGGTGTAAACTGCGTACCATTTTTTTGCTTCGGTCATATCAGGCAAAAGCTTCGCCACCTCAGTCACATCTAAAAAAAACTGAGTCTCCTTTTCAGAAATCTTCAAAAAAAAGGGGCAAACATGCCTTTAAGGCCTGCCCACCCTTTTAACTATTTTAAATGCCTTAACGGCAAATATTGGTACTCTTTTCTGCTACAGCTTTTGATCATAAAACCAAGCAGTCAAAACGCCTGCTTTTTTCAGTTGCAAAGATATGGGTTTAAATCCCTTATCATTTGTTGTTGGGTTACCTAATCGCCTCGGGCCTTTACACATTGTTTTTCAGGCCGCAATATAGCCTTTGAACCTGAAACCCGAACAAATACGCCGGTTTCTTTTATTCAGTTTTTTCCGGTAATTGTTGATAACACAATCCCTACATTTATATCCCAAAACACATTGCTTGTGCAACAACGATTTTACTCACTTGATGTTTTCAGAGGTGCTACAGTTGCCCTCATGATCTTAGTAAACAACCCGGGAAGCTGGAGTCATATCTATGCTCCATTGGAACATGCGCCCTGGCATGGATGTACGCCTACAGATCTTGTGTTTCCGTTTTTCCTTTTTGCGGTGGGCAATGCCATGGCTTTTGTAATGCCCAAACTGCAGGCGGGGGGTGATGCTGTGTTCTGGAAAAAAGTGATCAAAAGGACCCTCCTCATTTTTGGCATCGGTCTTTTTTTAAACTGGAGCCCTTTTATTAAATGGAGCGGCGATAACCTGGTATTCAAAGCATGGGAAAATGTACGCATCCTGGGGGTATTGCAACGGATTGCCCTTTGTTACTTTTTTGCGTCCGTCGCTGTTTATTACCTCAAACAAAAAGGAGCATTTGTAGTAAGCATGGTGCTATTACTTTTTTATTGGCTCCTGTGTTTACTGTTAGGAAATGCTGTTGATCCATACAGCCTCGAGGGCTGGTTTGGCAATAAATACGACATTGCTCTTTTAGGTGAAAAACATTTGTACAAAGGTGAAGGGGTGCCTTTTGACCCGGAAGGTTTCATGAGCACGTTTGCTCCTATTGCACAGGTTATCTTAGGATACCTCGTGGGTGATTATATTCAAACCAAAGGAAAGAATCATGAAATGCTCAGCGGTTTGTTTACAGCCGGCGTTGTGCTCACTGTAACCGGTGTTTGCTGGGATCTTGCTTTCCCCATCAATAAAAAAATATGGACCAGCTCTTATGTGATGTACACAACGGGCTTGGCTATTTTCACCCTATCAACGATGATTTACCTGATAGAGTTTAAACAGGTAAAAGGAGGATGGACAAAGTTCTTTGATGTATTTGGCAAAAACCCGCTTTTCATCTTTGTACTCAGTGGCTTTTTACCAAGATTCCTCGGTTTGTTCCGCTTACCCAATGGTATGAATGAAGATGGTACTCCTGATTATTTAAGTGCTTTTGATTGGTACTATGAAAAAATCTGCAAACTGGTGCCGGGCATTCCTGAAAACGGATCATTATTCTACGCCCTTTCTATGATCATCATGTACTGGGCTATCTGCTACTGGCTGGACAAAAAGAAAATCTACATCAAGGTGTAGTTACAGCAGCTTTTTTGCCTGTTCCAGTTGTTCTTCGCTGCCCATAAGAATCAATCGTTCCCCGCCATGTATAACAAAGGAAGGACCGGGGTTGAGAATATATTCATTTGCATTTTTCACAGCCAGCAAGGTACTGCCTGTGCGGGCCCAAAGATTTATATCGCTGAGTGATGTATTCTTTGTAGCCACCATTTCCACCAATTGAAACTGTTTGTTGTTTTTGCTGGCCATTAACGCAATCATTTCCTGCACATCAGGATTCAAAACAAGAGTGGCCATTTGTGCTCCGCCTATTTTATCGGGCATAATCACATTGTTAGCACCGGCAATTTTCAGTTTACCCACACTGCTGTCCTGTGATGCACGGCTGATGATGGTAATGTTAGGATTCAATTGTCTTGCTGTAAGCACCATAAATAAATTATCAGCATCAATGGGCATTGTTGCAATAATGGCACGGGCATGCTCAATCCCTGCTTCATGCAGTGTTTCATCTTTTGTGGCATCACCTTTCATAAAATAATCTACTTTAAAAGGAAGATCATCGGGCATTTCATTTTTCTCTTCCACCACTACGAAAGGAATATTATTATTATGTAACACCTGTGCACACTCAGTACCGTTTCTTCCTAAACCGCAAACAATCACATGATTTCTGAGTTGCTGAATAGCATTGTCCATTTTCATTTGTTTATACGTTCTTATAAATTCCCCGTCGAGCAGGTAACGGGTTAGATAGGTAACAAAAAAGGTAAAGGCGCCGATGTTAACAAGGATGATACAAACCGTAAACACCCGCCCGGCCACAGAAAGCGGATGCACTTCCATATAACCAACTGTGCCCACTGTAATCACCGTCATGTACAAGGCATCAAAAAAAGAATACTTCTCAATGAGCATATAGCCAAACGTACCTGTAAGCAGGAGTATGAAAAACAAACCCAAGGGAAGAATCAACCCACTGAAGTAACGTAAACGGCGGAACCAATACATACTTTAAAAATAAGCAACCTCGTATGCAATACAAAACAACCATACAGAAACCTGTATATTTATTGCCTCGTTTTCTTCAATTCATCAACCATGAAGCCAAGTCTTACAGTTATTTCGCTTATCATCGGCAGTTTATTTAGTTCCTGTTCTTCAACTGGAAAAATTGTAAAGGCATTTCAAAAACATTATGCCGCAGACAGTGCTTTACTAAATGCACATATTGGTGTTTCTGTTTATAATGCTACCCTGCAAAAAACAATCTTACAATACAACAGCCGTAAATATTTTGTACCGGCCAGTAATACAAAAATTCCAACTCTGTATGCAGGCATGAAATACCTAGGGCTGCAATTGCCCGGTCTGCTCGCAGAAGACAGAAACGATACCCTGCTTATCGCCCCTGCAGGAGATCCTACTTTTTTACATGCAGACTATAAAAAGCACCCGGTGTTTGATTTTCTCAAATCAGTAAACAAACCTGTTGCTGTAAACAGCAGCAACTGGAAAACAGAAGCACTTGGCAGCGGATGGACCTGGAATGATTATCTCGGTTATTACAGCGTTGAGCGTAGCCCCATGCCTGTGTATGGAAACTATATTAAGTGGACACAACAAAAAACAATTGAAGAACAGAACGGGAAAAAAGATACCGGTGTTATCATTACAACTGAGCCAGAAATAAATTGGCCCGTAACATTTGAACCGGTAAAAGCACGCTCGTTTGATGTGTACCGCCCACGTACAGAAAATAAATACACCATTACTGAAGGCAGGGAAATGAAAGCTGAGCTGGAAGTACCTTTTGTTACCAATGGCATTGAAGCAACGCTGGAATTACTGAAAGACAGTTTGCAAAAAGAAATTTATACAACTACTACACAATTAAAGAAACCCTCCATTATCTATTCCCAGCCATCTGATTCCATGTTTAAACCATTGATGTACCGGAGTGATAACTTTTTTGCGGAACAAACATTGCTGATGGTGAGCCAGCAGTTGCTGGGTTATATGGATGAGCAACGATTGACAGATTCGCTCATCAGATCCGATTTTAAAAACATGCCCCAACGACCTCGCTGGGCAGATGGCAGCGGGCTCAGCCGTTATAATTTGTTTTCACCTGATGATTTTGTGTGGCTCCTGCTTAAGATGAAAGATGAATTCGGAATGGAGCGGCTGAAAAATATTTTTGCAACCGGCAATACCGGAACACTCCGCAACTACTATAAAGAGGAAGCCGGTTACATTTATGCCAAAACAGGAACGCTCAGCGGCGTAGTAGCACTGAGCGGTTATCTCTACACCAATAAAAACAACCTGCTGGTCTTTTCATTTCTTGTAAATAATCATAATACTTCTTCTGCTGCGGTAAGAAGGGCCGTAGAAAAATTTATTAAAGAGCTCAGGGTAAAAAACTGATTACTAAGTTCTGCTGCTTTAAAAATTGCAGCGGGCTATACCCCGCAATCTCCCCACTATTTAAATGATATAGTTTTTTCTAAAAAAAAATTCTGCTGCCGGGCATCGCTGTTCATTAAAAAGGGAACTATACCTGTAAACCCTTTTGAAAATTCCTTTGTTGCTGGACACTTCCGTGAGTAAACAGCATTTTAAAACCCAAACCAAAAAAGTATGAAAAAGGTTTTGTACCCTCTTTATGCCCTTTTGTTTTTCTGGGCAAGCGGAGCCGCTGCCCAGGGAACCACAAATCCCTGCACCGGGAAGGCAAATTTTCAGTTTACGGTAAATAATCTTACTGTAAACTTTTACTCTCTTAACACCAGTAATACGCAACTGAAACATCGCTGGCTTTTTGGCCAAGGCGATGCAAGCTCAGATGCAGCTAATCCTGTATTTACCTATAACAGTCCGGGTGTGTACAAAGTAATACACTATATAAAGGATGAAGTGCTGAACTGTTATGATTCTGCTGTTAAAGAAATCAGGCTTGGCAATGTCTGCGATCTGCTCAAGCCGAAATTTGAATGGCAAAGAGATTCTGCACATCCTGCACGTATTAAATTTTACAACGTATCGCAACCCAACCCTCCACCGGCAGGTGTAAGTTTTAAATGGAGTTTTGGAGATGGAAGTTCTTCTTCTGATTTTTCTCCTGTACATATTTATCAGCAACCGGGCGAGTATGAAGTATGCCTGATCATGCGTATTGATGGCGTTTGCGAAAAAACATTCTGTGCAAAAGTTATTGTTCCTCCTCCTTGTAATCTGCAGCCGAATTTCAGCTGGACTGCCGATGCATCCAATCCGCTGAAGTATAAATTCACCAATCTGACAGCACCCACTTCAACTACAGCACAGGTAAGATGGAGTTTTGGTGATGGCGCTTCCAGCAGCGAATGGAACCCCACACATGAATACAAAGAGGCCGGTGTTTATACTGTTTGTTTAAAGGTGTACATCAGCAATACCTGTGTCAAAGAAATCTGCAAACAGGTGGTGGTACGTGCCTGCACTATTGAACCGGGTTTCAGCTGGCAATTAGATAGTATTTACCCATTACGTGGTGTTCAGTTCAGAAATACAACACCTGTACTCACTATTCAACCTCTTCGTGTACGCTGGAGTTTTGGTGATGGTACTGAAAGCAGCGAATGGAATCCCTTCCATAAATATGAAAAACCGGGAACTTACCATGTATGTTTGAAGATTGCCTTCTTTGAAGGATGCACTAAAGAAGTGTGTAAAACCATTGTAATTCCGGAACCGGCATCATGTGAGCGTCTCAGCAATTTTGAAGTACGTTTAACCTCTGTACCTAATACCATCAAAGCAGAAGCTGCGATTGCCAACAGCAGTTTAAAATATGTATGGACGTTTGGAGATGGTACGGGAGCTTTTACAGCATCCACTTCACATACCTATGCAAAGCCGGGCAAATACACCATTTGTTTAACAGTATATCGTGGTGAAAACTGTGCTTCCACCACCTGTAAAGAAATTGTGGTGGGACCGTTACCCTGCTCATTAACAACTGTAAAATTTGAATACCAGCGGCTTAACAGTGCAGGCAACAGTATTAAGTTTACTGCAGTGAGCAATCAAACCATCATCTCACAACGCTGGAGCATTCAAAAAGATAATGCAACAACACCGGTGATCATTAATGCCAATAATCCTACTTACACGTTTACACAGCCGGGCATCTATAAAGTTTGTCTGCGTGCTGTAACGATTAACGGTTGTGTAAAAGAATATTGTGATACCATCCGCATAGGTGAAATCCCAAGCACCTGCAGTTTACAGGTAACACCTAATCCTGCCACAACACAAATATTCTTCAGGCTGGAGTTAAGAGGCAATCAAACTGTAACTGCTTCAATCGTTGATGCAATGGGGGTACGCAGAACCGTACATTTCTTTAACGGTTTGCAGGGATGGAACAGTTTCAATATTGGTATTGCTACATTACCGGCAGGTTATTACACACTCGAAGTAAAATACAATGGTATTGTATGCAGCAGTAAATTTCAAAAAGTGAATTAAAGACGGCGATTTACTTTTCTTATAGCAAACAAGCAGCTCTTTTCTAAGGGCTGCTTTTTATTTGCCGAATAATTTCTCCAGTTCTTCTTTCTTTAATTCAGTATAAGTAGGATTACCCAGTGCCGTTACATTGGGCTGGCGGCATTGAAACAAATCATCCACTAATTGTTTCATTTCTTTTTGTGTGAGGGAACGGCCTGCTTTAACAGAATGCTGTTGTGCCAGGGAGCGAATCACTTTTTCACGCTTTGAAAACTTCACATCACTGCTGAAATGTTTGATTTGCTCCAGCAGCAGTTCAATGGCAAAGCTTTCATTACCCTGCTCTACATCAGCCGGTGTGCCTTGTATTACAAATGTGTTTTTACCAAATGGCTCTACATGATAACCGAGTTGATGCAAATCAGGAATAATTTCATTCAGCATAACTGCATCCTGTGGCGACACCTGTAAGGTGGCAGGAAACAAACTTCGCTGTGTAGCCACTGCTGTGCCGCTCATAGCCTGTTGATAACGTTCAAACAAAATACGCTCATGTGCATTTTGCTGATGAATAAGTATGATGCCTTTATTAGTTGCAGCAACTATATAAGTGTTGTGCAGTTGTGTAAAATCCTGGTCGGGTAAAGTAGAAGGATGATAGCCGGAAGTTGACAGTGCTTGCACATCAGTACCTGTATTGACTGTCATCGGTCCTCTTTCATCTGTCATCTTGTTACGCTCATCTGTTAGCTGACTATCTGCAGTATAAAAATCCTTCCAATGTTTCAATTCACTTTTGTGAGAAGGATCTATTTTATGTGCCGCATATTTTTGCGTAAAGGTTTGGTAAAGCGATGAAGAAGAAGCTTCGTTTTTACGTTGTTCCGTAAAAGGTTTGCTAACGGCATCTAATTGCTGAATGCCGGGGTCTAAATCAAAATCCAACGTAGGTGTGATACTGAATTGTGCCAATGCATGTTTCACGGCAGATTGTACAAAGGCGTAAACAATTTTTTCATCTTCAAACTTTATTTCCTGTTTCGTGGGATGCACATTTACATCTACCTGGGACGGATCAAGGTCAATAAACAAAACATAGGCAGGAAAACTATCAGCCGCAATCATTTCCTGGAACGCACTTGCCACTGCATGATTGAGATAAGCACTCTTAATAAAACGGTTGTTTACAAAAAAGTATTGATCACCTCTTGTTTTCTTGGCGGTTTCAGGTTTACCGATAAAGCCACGGATATTCATATAATCCGTATGCTCCTGCACTGTTACGAGTTTAGCGTTGTATTGGTTGCCGAGAATTTGTACAATCCGTTGCTTGAGTGTTCCTTTTTCAAGGTGAAACATTTGCTGCCCGTTGGCAGAAAGTGAGAAAAAGATATCAGGATAAGCCATGGCTACCCTGATGAACTCATCTACAATATGCCGCATCTCGGCTGCATTGCTTTTTAAAAAATTACGACGTGCCGGTACATTAAAGAACAAGTTCTTCATAGCAATGCTGGTACCTGTAGCCATTGCAACAGGCTCCTGTTTTTTTACAACGCTGTTTTCAATTTCAATATATGTGCCTGCAGTATCTTCTGCACGTTTGGTTTTTAATTCCACTTGTGCAACCGCAGCAATAGAAGCCAGGGCCTCACCACGAAAGCCCATGGTTTTGATACGGAACAAATCATCAATTTCCCTGATCTTGGAAGTGGCATGCCGTTCAAAAGCCATACGTGCATCCGTTTCACTCATTCCCTTGCCATTATCAATCACCTGTAACAGTTGCTTGCCGGCATCCTGTATGATGAGTTGGATTTCGGCAGCACCTGCATCTACAGCATTTTCCAGTAACTCCTTTACCGCACTGGCAGGGCGTTGAATCACCTCACCGGCAGCAATCTGGTTAGCAATGTGATCAGGCAATAATTGAATAATATCCGGCACTTGAACTTTAACTTTTGGCGAACGGCAAATTTACAGTTCTTCAATCAACCACAGCAACATAATTCACTAACTTTATCACCTATGGTAAAAACGTTTTTGCAGAAGACCTCGCTTTACTTCTTTATTGGCTTTTTGTACCTGCAAACACATGCACAAACGCCGCAGGTAAAAGCAAAAAGCTGGGCCGATAGTGTGCTGGCCTCTTTAACCAAAGACCAACGTATTGCACAACTCATGATTGTACGTGCACACAGTAACCTGGGTGCAGACCATGTGAATCTTGTAACCAATCAAATTAAAAAATACAACGTAGGCGGTTTGTGCTTTTTCCAGGGCGGACCTGTACGCCAGGCGAATCTCACTAACTACTACCAAAGTATCGCTCAAACACCACTGATGATTACGATTGATGGAGAGTGGGGATTGGGCATGCGGTTAGACAGTGTCATCAGTCTGCCCCGCCAATTAATGCTGGGCGCTGTGCCTGATGCTCAATTTGCTTATGAATACGGAAAACTTATTGCCCAACAGTGCAAGCGCATCGGCATACAGGTAAACTTTGCACCTGTTGTTGATGTGAATAATAATCCCAATAATCCTGTAATTAATGACCGTTCTTTTGGAGAAGATAAATACAAAGTGTCGCTCTTTGGTGTACAGGTAATGAAAGGAATGCAGGACCATGGCGTGATGGCTTGCGCCAAACATTTCCCGGGTCATGGTGACACAGATACTGACAGCCACTATGACTTACCCATCATTAATAAAACAAAACCACAACTGGATTCATTAGAACTCTATCCGTTTCGTGAATTATTTTCAAACGGAGTGGGCAGTGTAATGGTGGCACACCTCTACATTCCTGTTATTGATAATACAAAGAATGTTGCTACGTCGCTCTCGTATAACAATGTCACCAAACTTCTGCGGAATGAATTGCAATACACCGGTCTTACGTTTACGGATGCACTGGAAATGCAGGGGGTAAAAAAGTTTTTCCCGGATGGAGAAGCAAGCGTACAATCCATACTTGCAGGAAACGATTTATTATGTCTTCCCTCTGATATTCCTGCTGCTATTAACAAGATAAAAACCGCTATCAAAAAGAAACAACTTAACTGGGATGATATTAACAGCCGTGTGCATCGTGTGCTCATGGCAAAATATTTATACGGCTTAGGAAATATGCAACCTATCAACACTGAAAACCTGGTGGAAGATTTAAATGCGGGCACTGCTGCTTTGAATGTACGCATTGCAGAACATGCTATTACCCTGCTGAAAAATGAAGAATCTGTTTTCCCTTTCAATCCCTCCGCTATTGCCTTTGTAAATAAAGTAACCAATGAAGAAATGAAGATGGCTTATCTGGCCATTGGCACCACCACTGAAAATACCATTACTAAAAAAATGAAAGAAGAATTTAATGCAGATATTTTCTTCTTTGGTTATAAAGATGATGCGGGACGGATTGCATCAATGGCTGAATTACTGAAAAAGAATTACCGGCAGGTGGTGATTGGCTTGCACAATTACAGCAGAAGACCGGCCAATAACTTCGGCATCAGTAATGCTGCCCTGCAATTAGCTAATGAAGTACTGCTGCT
The DNA here is from genome assembly GCF_045780045.1 of Lacibacter sp. MH-610. NCBI lineage: Bacteria > Pseudomonadati > Bacteroidota > Chitinophagia > Chitinophagales > Chitinophagaceae > Lacibacter > Lacibacter sp. MH-610. The sequence goes on along the minus strand of NZ_CP116002.1, from coordinate 805,194 downwards.
GCCGAAGGCATCCATTATTTTATATGGCAATCCTTATGCAGCCAAAAACTTTTGCAACGCTAAAAATTTAATGGTTTGCTATGAGGATAATGATATCATCCAGCGTAAAACTTTTGAAATTATCACCGGCAAAATAAATCCGCATGGTAAGCTGCCTGTAACGGTGTGTGAAAACTTTCAATATGGCAGCGGACTGAGTTATCCAAAAGCTGCAGCAGTATATCTCGAAAAAAAAATTATTGATCCTTCAAAATTTGTAACGGTTGATTCCATTGTTGCAGACGCTATTGCCCGACGTGCTTTCCCCGGCTGTGTAGTGATGGCTGTAAAAGATGGAGTGATCGCCTTTGAAAAAGCTTATGGCCATTATGATTACGAACAAACACAGCCGATGACTACAGAAAGTGTGTTTGACATGGCTTCTGTTACAAAGATCTGTGCCACTACCCTTGCCATTATGAAGTTGTACGAAGAAGGAAAGATTGACTTAAAAAAAAACCTCGGCACTTACCTGCCATGGGTAAACGGCAGCAACAAAGCTGATCTGCTGCTGGAAGATATTTTACTTCACCGTGCCGGGCTCAAAGCATGGATCCCTTTTTTTAAAGAAGTAATTGATTCACAGACAGGCGTACCTGAAGATGATAAGTTTGAAAGTGTGGCCGATGCGCAATACAATATTCGTGTAGCAAATGAATTATATATGCGCAACGACTGGCGGGATACGATGTTTCAACGCATTCTGCAAAGCGAACTGGGGTCCAACGGAAAATATGTGTACAGTGATAATGATTTTATCTTCCTTGGTAAGATTGTAGAGCAACTCACGGGTATGACATTAGATGCCTATGTACGTAAAACATTTTACGAACCCTTGGATCTGCATCATTCCGGTTTTTTACCTCGCAATCATCTTTCCCTGCAACAGATTGTTCCTACAGAACATGAAGTGATTTTCAGACGCCAGCAATTAAGAGGCGATGTACATGACCCCGGCGCTGCTATGTTCGGCGGCATAGCAGGTCATGCAGGACTGTTCAGCACGGCTTATGAATTAGCTGTACTCATGCAAATGCTCAACAATGGCGGCACCATTGGCAATCACCAATTCTTTAAAAAAGAAACGGTTGATTTATTTACAGCTTATGGCAGTGAAAACAGCCGCCGTGGTTTAGGTTTTGACAAACCGGAACGCATGGTGATGAAACAATACATGGGTAAGGACACCTTAATGCGTAAAGACGGCTATCCTTCCATTCTTTCATCAGAGCAAACATTCGGACATACAGGTTATACAGGCACCTGTGTATGGGCAGACCCGACGAATAAAATTGTATATGTTTTCTTAAGCAACCGTGTATATCCGGATGGAGGCACGAATACAAGATTACTTTCATTGAATGTACGTGGTAAAGTACAGGATGAATTGTATAAAGTTTTACTTAATTAAAATGAATTATCTATGAATAACAAAGAAATGCAATCCATCATCCGTAATATGGATAATGTAATGTATCATCAACCCTGGTATGGTGATGCAGTGATGGTGATGTTAAAGAAAATTCACCCGGCTGTTGTGTATATCAATCCGCCTCACTCACATGCTGCCATTGAAATTGTGTACCACATGATTGCATGGATGCATTTTACTGCAGATGCCGTAAATGGTACAATAAGGGAAGGTGATATTGGTGAAATACCTGCTAACTGGCGGGGCATTGATCCTAAAGTGCATACATGGAATGCAGCATTGGAAGAACTGGAGCAAACACATAAAAAACTGGTGGCTTTACTTGAAACAAAAGATGACGCACTGCTGAGTCAAAAGCTTCCTAACAGGGAATATAACTACCGCTTTTTGCTGAACGGGTTGATGCAACACAATATTTATCACTTGGGGCAGATTGCCTTTTTGAAGAATTTATTAGGAGAGTGACGTTTCGAATTCAGGATTGATGATTACGCCTTTTTAAAATTGCAATGAGAACTCCTGCTTGCAGTTTGCAGGATTGCTGTTTATCTTACAGCAAATACCTGCTATGCTGTCTATCTGGAAAAGCATCCCCTTTCTTCGCTTTCTGCTGCCGATGATGCCGGCAATAATTGCTGCCTGGTATTTTCAGCTAACATTAATTATTGCACTCATCATCTTTTCAGCTTCCTTGTTTTGCCTGTTGTTATACTTTCTTTGGCAACGTGAACAAAGGGTAAGATGGTTACTTGGCGCAGGTGTTAACTTACTGCTTGCTTCTTTAGCTGTTACACTGGTTCAACTGCGGCAACCAACTTTTAAAAACAGCTGGTTTGGATATGCTTATCATGAAGGAGACATTACAGCTATTCGTTTACTGGAGCCTTTAAGTGAAAAGGAAAAATCATATAAGGCGCTGGCTGAGTTTGTTTCAATAAAAAATAAGCAACAAACACAGCCTGTAACCGGGAAACTCATGCTTTACTTCCGGAAGGATAGCAGTAAACCCAACCTTAAATACGGCTCAATAATTCTCACAGCTAAACGCATTCCGCTCATTCAGAACGCAGGTAACCCCGGTGGATTTGATTACAAACGTTATGCTTTGTTCAACGGTATCACCCATCAGCTTTTTCTCAACAGTAAGGATTATGTTATTGATAAGTTTACAAAACAAAACAGTTTTCAGAAATGGTTATTTAATACCAAGGCATACATTCTGAATGTGCTCAGAAAAAATATTGTCGGCAATCAGGAAGTAAGCGTGGCTGAGGCATTATTGATTGGCTACCGTGATGATCTGGATAGAGATTTAGTACAAGCTTACAGCAATACAGGTGTGGTACATGTAATTGCCATCAGCGGCTTGCATCTTGGACTGATTTACTGGCTATTGCTCTTACTGTTGAAGCCATTAGACAAACGCAAGCAATTAAAATGGTTGAAGCCGGTAATAGCTTTTGCCTGTTTGTGGATATTCAGTTTACTCACAGGTGCGGGCGCTTCGGTGGTGAGGGCTGCATTCATGTTCAGCATAATTGCATTGGGTGAACTGATGGGTAAAAAAGGAAACATCTACAACAGCATGGCAGCCTCTTCATTTGTGATGCTGTTATGGAATCCGTTCCTTTTGTGGGATGTGGGTTTCCAGTTATCGTACGCAGCTGTATTAAGCATTGTTGTGTTCATGAAGCCGATTTATCATTGGTTCAGCATCAGCAACCCATTACTTGATAAACTATGGCAACTCAGTGCCGTTACGCTATCAGCACAAATACTCACACTGCCTTTATGTATGTACCATTTTCACCAGGCGCCGAATTTATTTCTCATTACCAATATTGTAGCTGTACCGCTGAGCAGTATGATTTTGTTTGGCGAAATCCTGTTGGTTGTTGTTTCGTTTTCTGAGTTGCTTTCACATGCGGTTGGCTTTGTATTGACTCATTTATTAAAATGGATGAACGGGTTTATAACCTGGGTGGATCATTTTTCATTTGCTGTAACAGATGGCATTATGCATACACCTTTACAAACCCTGCTGCTGTATTTGTTCATTACAGCCACTGCCATCTGGTTGCTGCATAAAAACACGAAAGCACTGAAATGGAGTTTGATCTGTCTTGTTTTATTTTTTGGGCTGCAAAGTTTTTATGCATACCACACCAACACGCAGCAAAAATTAGTGGTCTATAATTTATCACAGCATGCGGCTACTGATTTTATGCTGGGCCATCATTATCTTTTTACCGGTGATACCATTTTGCTGAAAGATGGCTTTCTCAGGAATTTTCACCTGAAACCTTCCCGTATTGTACACCGTACCTACGAGCAGGGGCTCACGCCTAATCTCTTCAGCCAAACAGTTTACCGCATCAATCATAAAACGATATTTTTTCTGCAGGAGAACTACCGCTTTCAGCCAATGGAACAGAAACTGAAAGTGGATGTACTTATTGTAAGTCATAATCCCAGATTGTATATCGAATACCTGCTCAAAGCCGTTGAACCAAAGCTTATTGTGTTTGACAGCTCCAACCCGCAATGGAAAATCAAAAAATGGAAAGAAGATTGCCAACGTTACCAAATTCCGTTTTTCACAACAGGTGAACAAGGCGCTTTTGTGATGAACCTGTAGACCGCTACCTTTGCGGCTTCTTTTTATTACCACTAAGACACGAAGACGTTGAGGTTGCTTCTTTGTGACTTTGCGCCTTCGTGGTAAAGCTTCTTCAAACATGAAAAAAATTCAATCAGCCCTTATCTCTGTTTTTTATAAAGACGGGCTGGATTCACTCGTTCAGTTATTATATCAGCAAGGTGTAACCATTTACTCTACGGGCGGCACACAGGCCTTTATTGAAAAGCTGGGTGTTCCTGTTATTCCGGTTGAAAATCTTACCAGTTATCCTTCCATACTGGGTGGCAGGGTAAAAACATTGCATCCTTCTGTTTTTGGCGGCATCCTTGGTAAGCGTGATGATGAGCAGCACCTGGCTGAAATGAAGCAATACAATATTCCTGAAATGGACCTGGTGATTGTTGATTTATACCCCTTCGAAGAAACGGTGGCTTCTACAACAGATGAAAAGCAAATCATTGAAAAAATTGATATTGGCGGACCATCCATGATTCGTGCTGCTGCCAAAAACCATAAAGATGTGGTGGTGCTGGCTGCAAAAAAGGAATATGCGGTGCTGGAAGAAATCTTACGCAACCAGAATGGCGAAACATCTTACGAACAAAGAAGAAGTTTTGCCATCAAAGCTTTTGATGTATGTACCGCTTATGATACCGCCATCAGCAATTATTTTCATCAATCAGCTATTGAAACGGCTTTCAATAAAGAAGAAAAGATTTTACGCTATGGCGAAAACCCGCATCAAACGGCCCGCTTTTACGGAAACCTCGATGAACTTTTTACACAAGTAAACGGAAAAGAATTAAGCTATAATAATCTGGTTGATGTTGATGCCGCTTTACAATTAATCAGAGAGTTTCAGAGCCCCCCTTTAGGGGATGGGGGCTCCGTTTTTGCCATCATCAAACACACCAATGTATGCGGTGTGGCACAACGCCCCACCGTAAAAGATAGCTGGGATGCAGCCTTAGCCGGCGATCCTGAAAGTGCATTTGGTGGCGTACTGGTGTGCAATGGTGAAATTGACAAAGCCACTGCTGATGCCATAAATGAAATTTTCTTTGAAGTACTCATTGCCCCTTCGTTCAGCAGTGAAGCCTTGGCCATTTTGAAATCAAAGAAGAACAGAATTCTATTACAGCTTAAAGCACAACCCGCAACAAAAGATCAGTTCAAATCATTACTCAACGGTGTATTAGTGCAGGGTACTGATGAAGGCAATTTTACGGAGTGGAAAGAAGCAGGTGGCAGAGAAACAACTGCAACAGAAAAAGAAGATTTAGCTTTTGCCAATCTTATCTGTAAACATTTAAAGAGCAATGCCATAGCCTTAGTAAAGAATAAACAACTGGTGGGCAAAGGATGCGGACAAACCAGTCGTATTGACTCACTCCGCCAATCTGTTGAAAAAGCAAAACAGTTCAAGTTTGATTTGAATGGTGCAGTAATGGCCAGCGACGCATTCTTTCCGTTTAATGATTGTGTGCAGATGGGACATGCGGCAGGTATTACAGCATTCATTCAGCCCGGCGGTTCCATCCGTGATAATGATTCTATTGAGTATTGCAAACAAAACAACCTTGCAATGGTGATAACAGGCTTGCGGCATTTTAAACATTAGCAGCCCCCTCTAACTCCCCCAAAGGGGGAGAATTGCTTGGCACAGCCCACGCTTTTTTGAATGTCTTATTACTATCTGAGAGTTTGAAATGTGTAGAGTAGAGTCAAATAGTTTATGTGGAAGAACAAAAAGTTTAAAATAGAAAATCAGTACCGCCTTCTCTCCTTGGGAGAGAAGGAAGGGATGAGAGGCGATGCATAAATCAGGTTTCAATAAAACAATTTCTACTGCTACTGATACTGTAAAAAGTTTATCAGCACTGAACCCTTTAACCATCCGGCAAAAAGGTACAAGAGCAAAAGCCATTTTTGCATTAGCCGTTGTGAGTGTGTTGTGGGGTACTACCTGGCTGGCCTCCAAACAAGGTGTAAAGCATATGCCTGCATTGGAAATGGCCGGTATCCGTCAAATGCTTGGTGGAGCCATTTATCTTATTTATTTCTCCATGAAAGGTGCTGCATGGCCCAAAGCCAAAGATGTATTACCGTTACTGGTACTTGCGTTTTTAAATTTTGTTTGCAGCAACGGTTTAAGTACCTGGGGTGTAAAATATATTTCAGCCGGACTGGGTTCTATTATTGCAGCCATCTTTCCGTTATGGCTGGTGATCATTGGGTTGTTTACCAACAAAGAAAAAATTCCTGTTAAAGCAATTGTGGGACTTGTTCTTGGCTTTGCAGGTGTGTGTATTATTTTTTATGATCACCTGAAAGACTTTCTGAATCCTGATTTCCGTTTTGGAATCATTCTCAGCATTATTGCCACCTGGACCTGGGCTTTTGGTTCTCTCTATACAAAGCAACACGCCAGTCATTTCAATCCTTATTTTGGTTTAGGTTTTCAAATGCTGGTGGCAGGAGCTGTTTTATTTTTCATGTCTACGTTTGATGCCCGTTTTATCGCCATACCTAATATTCCATGGCAATCCTGGGCTTCCATCGCCTATCTTGTTGTATTTGGCTCATTGATTGCCTTTGTTGCTTATTTGTATTCCTTACAACATCTGCCAACAGAACAGGCCAGTATTTATGCCTATATCAACCCGGTAGTAGCGGTATTATTAGGTGCATGGATTTTTGGCGAATCACTTACTGCTATATTAATGGTAGGTGGTTGCGTAACGCTTTATGGGGTTTACCTCGTGAACAAAGCCTTTAAAAAATCTCCGGAAGAGCAGAGGGATGTGATGGATGTTTGATGCTTACTTTTGCACCCATGCCCGAAGAACTCATCAGCCTCAACAAATACATCAGCTCCACCGGTTACTGCAGCCGTCGTGAAGCAGATAAACTCATTGAACAGGGCCGTGTTTCCATCAATGAAAACGTAGCGCTGCCCGGCGCAAGGGTAAGCAGCAAGGACAAAGTGTATATTGATGATGAACTGTTGAAAGTAAAATCAACTGCCAAACAGGATCAGTTTATTATCGCCTTTAATAAACCTGTTGGCATTACCTCTACCACAGATGAAAAAGACCGTAGTAATATCATCCGTTTTATCAATCACCCCAAACGCATTTTTCCTATTGGCCGGTTGGATAAAGATTCAGAAGGATTGATCTTTCTCACGAACAATGGTGATATCGTTAATAAAATTCTCCGTGCCGGTAATGAGCATGAAAAAGAATACATTGTTACAGTTGATAAAAAACTCACGCCGGATTTTGCAGCAAAGATGAGCCGTGGTGTTCGCATCCTTGGCACTACCACATTACCCTGCAAAGTAAAACAGCTGAGCGGCAAAACCTTTTCCATCATCTTAACACAGGGATTGAACCGGCAGATCAGAAGAATGTGTGAGGTATTTGGTTACGATGTGATTCAGCTTAAACGCACCCGTATCATGCACATACAGCTTGGTGCCATTGCTCCCGGCAAATGGCGCTACTTAAGTGAACCGGAAATGAATGATTTGATGAAAATGATTGAGCACTCTTCTAACGAACACCGGGATTAAATACCTGCCGTTTTAATTCAGCCGCCAGTAACGCTGCTACTTTTTCAGCACCGGGTTTATTAAAATGAATAAAGTCATAATAATAGGCTGTGCTTTTCGGCATCAGGCTGTCAAGGTTAATAACGGTAACCCGGGGGCGAAATGAAAGAGCAGCATTATTATACAGAGCAAGCACCTGCTGCTGCAAAGCATTATTGGTAACAGGTTCAGCGCCGGGCAAATATTTGTCATTCATAACTATACCGCCAGCAGGATCAGTATAAGCGCCAAACAAAGTGGGTTGTGTGAGTAATACCGGCTGTACTCCGTTTTGAAGGCACAGGCTGATGATTTGTTCTAACCGTTCTGTATAACCCTTCACAAATGGCTGCTGCGCTTTTAATTTCTGTTCCATGAACTTAGTGGCAAGCACTGTATCCGGAAGGTTTTTAAAATCAAGCTCCCTGTGAATGAGTCCTTTTTTATAAGCCAGCTTTATAGCATATACCTGGAATATGGTAGCACCTATTTCTGTTTTATTAAGTACAGATTTGATGAAGGATTTCAATGAACGGAAGCTGATGCTGTTTTCATTCATTTCATCGTAGGTTTCCGGCTTTTCAGTTTCAATATCATTCACACCGCTAAGCAGTAACACATAACGGGGTTTCAACTTGAGTATATATTCCTTCAGCAACAATAAATGACCAAACGTGGAGTGGCCGTCAATACCTGCATTGTTGATCCACAAACGGGGAATGGAATCTTTCAATTGCAGCTGCAGCAATGCAGGCCATGTTTGATCATCACTCAAAAAACGGCACTCTGTTGTGCTTCCGCCGATGCAAATTACAGAGTTGAGTTGATGGATACTGTCAGGCGGCATTGGTCCACGAAAACCCAATGCATTTCTTGAGTAATGAATCTGCGGATCAAGTTGTGCAATCCATTTGTTTTGAAAAACAACCTGCTGATTAGCAGGAAGTATCAGTTTGCCCTGTTTCGTAAAATTGGTAAACGGATTATAGATACGCAGAACAAGTTCGCAAAGCAGCAACGCCACAAAACAACCAAACATCAATGCCTTGAGGTTCTTCTTCATAAAGTGAAGATATTGAAATCTGCTGCTGATACAGTTAGAGGTTGATGAAAACAACAAAGCCCTGCTTTTGGAGCAAGGCTTTCATTGATGAACGATTTCATTTTATTCAAACGTACTATAGAAATACGGCGTCTTTGCTTCAAACTCTGCACTGCAGGTATCCACCATTTTATAAACCCGGCTGATGCCCCATGCTTTACGCTTTTCATACAGCTCATCTTCGCTGGCATCTTCTTTCATAATGCGGCAGATCTGCTCATCACCAAAACCCATACGCTTCGCTTCACGCAGCAAACTTTCCGGCAAACTCTTCATATCATGCTTGGCCAGTTCTTTTTCCATATTCACAATATCCTGAATCTGGTAAATAAACCAGCGGTCAATCTTAGTAGCTTCTACAATCGTCTTCACACTCACACCTGCCATCAGTGCATCTTTAATACGGAAGATGCGGTCCCACTTCGGTACTTTAATATATTCAATCAACTCTTCCGCCTTCTTTACACTTAACCCGTAGTAACCAAGGCCTACTGCATTATTTTCTAAACTCTGACAGGCTTTTTGTACCGCTTCTGAAAAGCTTCTGCCGATTGCCATTACTTCACCCACGCTCTTCATTTGCAAACCAAGACGGTCATCAGCACCTTTGAACTTATCAAAATTCCATCTCGGCATTTTTACAATCACATAATCCAACGCCGGTTCAAAATAAGCAGAAGTCGTTTGGGTGATTTGATTCTTCAATTCATCCAATGTATAACCAATCGCCAGCTTGGCTGCAATCTTCGCAATGGGGTAACCGGTGGCTTTACTTGCCAGAGCTGAGGAACGGCTCACACGTGGGTTGATCTCCACAGAATAGATTTCTTCATTTTCCGGGTTCAAGGCAAACTGTACATTACAACCACCCGCAAAATTTCCCAGGGAGCGCATCATCTTGATGGCCATGTTGCGCATATTCTGGAAAGCAGTATCACTCAAAGTCATAGCTGGCGCAACGGTAATACTGTCGCCTGTATGCACGCCCATGGGATCAAAATTCTCAACGGTACAAATGATTACCACATTATCATTCTTATCCCGCAACAATTCCAGTTCAAACTCTTTCCAGCCCAGCAATGCTTTCTCCACCAGCACTTCATGAATGGGACTGGCCTGCAACCCTCTCTCCAATGCAGCATCCAGTTCATCTTTCGTGTTTACAAATCCACCACCTGTTCCGCCTAATGTAAAGGAAGGACGGATTACCAAGGGCACACCGATCTGTTGTGCAAATTCTTTTCCTTCCAGCAGGGAGTTAGCTACTTTACTGGGCGCTACTCCAATACCAATCTGTAACATCAACTGGCGGAATTTTTCCCTGTCTTCAGCCGTATCAATCGCTTTTACATCCACACCAATCAAACGGCAATTATATTTTTCCCAAATGCCCAGTTCATCGGCTTCCTTACAAAGGTTCAGCGCTGTTTGTCCACCCATGGTTGGCAGCACCGCATCAATCTGGTTTTCTTCTAAAATCTGTTCAATACTTTCAACCGTTAGGGGTAGCAGGTACACTTTATCTGCCATCATGGGATCCGTCATAATAGTGGCAGGATTGCTGTTGATGAGGATCACCTTAATTCCTTCTTCCCGGAGACTGCGGGCTGCCTGGCTTCCGCTGTAGTCAAATTCGCAGGCCTGGCCGATGATGATGGGGCCGCTGCCGATGATGAGTACCGAGTTGATGGATGTATCTTTTGGCATGGTTGAAATTTGACCGCAAAAATATTGGTTTGAGCGCATTTGCGGGTTTAATTTTTCCACGCAAAGCGTGGAAGAGATAAAGTTGATGTTACCGACTGGAGTGCATGTGGGATCGTCCCTTGCCACGCTCGTTTGAAGGCTTGGATTTTCATAGCAACAGTTAAAAGCGTGGCAGCCAGTACTGAGCGAAACCGAAGTATCGCACACTTCATAGGCAGGAAATTAAAATCAATAAATAAGCTGAAGAATATTTATTCAGCCAAAAACATTTTTTGCCTACTGCAGCCTGTATCATCAGCGGCAATGCTTCTTGCTTTAATTTTGCACTCATGCTAAAACCCATTCTTACGTCATACTTCATACTTCTTACATTATTCTCTCACGGTCAGTTATTCCCAAAGCAAAACTATCCCACTAATTATTTTCGTTATCCACTGGATATTCCGCTAAAGCTCAATGCTAATTTTGGTGAAATGCGGCCCAATCATTTTCACATGGGCCTTGATCTTTTTACACTGCGCAGGGAAAATCTTCCGGTTTATGCACCGGCAGATGGCTGGATCAGTAAAATAAAAATTGACCCCAATGGTTTTGGTAATGCTATTTATGTAAGTCATCCAAACGGTTTTACAACCTTGTATGCACACATGAATACTTTTCCGCCCGCCACTGCAGATGCGATTAAAGAAGCACAGTATGCCAAACAGAAATGGAATGGTGATGTGGAGTTTGAAAAAAATCAATTTCCTGTAAAGAAGGGTCAGCTTATTGGTTACAGCGGTAACACGGGCGCCAGTGCAGGCCCGCATGTACATTATGAAATCAGAAGAACCAATGACGAAGCCTGTTTAAACGCATTACTTTTTCATCGGGTGTATGATGTTACTCCGCCGGATATAACACGTCTTGCCGTTTATGACCGCAACAGAAGCACTTATGAACAAAGTCCACGCATGGTACCCTTAGTACACAGTAAAGGCATGCACACCATTGCAGGTGGTTTGTTAACGGTGAGCAGCGATGCTATCAGTTTTGCCATTGTAGCTACAGATCGTATTACCGGTGTACCTAATAACAACGGCATATTTGAAGCAGCTGTTTACCTGGATGAAGAACCCATCAGCGGTTTCCAGGTTGATGGTGTTGATTACCTGCAAACACGTTACCTCAATGCGCATATTGATTACCGCATTAAAACGGGCGGCGGTTCTTATTTTCAGCATCTCTCACCTTTGCCGGGTGACCGACTCCCTATCTACTTTAAAAAAGAGGATGGATTCATTCGTTTAAATGATACACTTACACATGCTGTAAAAATTGTAGTAAAAGATGCCAATGACAATGCCACCACACTTGCCTTTAACATCAAGCGTAATGCTGCAATTACTCCTGCTGCTAATATGCAAAAAGACAGCAGGTATATGATGCCCAATCAGATCAATGTATTTGAAACAGCTGATGTGCAAATGGTAAGCACTGAAAAAAGTTTTTATGATGCGTTCCGCTTCAACTATAATTATAAAGTGAGTGCTTTGGCAGTATCCAACATTCACGTGATGCACACACCGATGATTCCTGTACATGACAGCATGATGTTTCGCATCAAACCAAACAAACCCATTAGTGAAGCTGCACGGAACCGGGTGATTATGATTAAAACGGCACGTGGCAAAACAGTAATTGAAAGAGCAACCTTGGTGAAAGGTTGGTATGAAGCAAGGTTCAGGGAGTTTGGTGAGTTTTGGTTAGAGGTGGATGAAGTACCTCCTACCATTGCAGTTGCCGGGGTTGTAGATGAAGGAACAGTTGTGAATAATACATTGATTACTGTTACGGTTGCTGATAACAAAAAAGAAATCCGCAGCTTTCGTGCAGAGCTGGATGGTGAATGGCTTTTGTTCAGCGGGCTGGGACCTGTTTTCCGTTACCGGGTTGATGAATATTGCCCCGAAGGAGAACATGAACTGAAGCTCATTGCAGAAGATGAAGCCGGGAATATTACTGAACGGATTATCAGGTTTACAAGAAAATAATCATCAGCTTTCTGCTCTTATAAAACTTTTTGCAGCATTGGCTGTTGTTTGATGAAATACTTGATGCATAATGGCTACAAAAAAGAAAGCAGCAAAGAAAAAATCTGTACCCAAAAAAAAGGTCGCTAAAAAAACTCCTTTCAAAAACCACGAAACCCGTTTAAAAGCTGGTGATAAAGCCCCTGCGTTTAAGGGTATTGACCAGGATGGTAAGCCAGTTAGTTCCGCCGGTTTTAAAGGAAAGAAATGGGTTGTTTATTTCTACCCGCAGGATGATACGCCCACCTGTACCAAACAGGCTTGCAACATTCGGGACAATTTTAAACTTCTTGAAAAAAATGGTATTGACATTATTGGTGTTAGTGAAGACAATGTTGAAAAGCATAAAAAATTTGAAACAAAATACAAGCTTCCTTTCCGCTTAATTGCTGATGAAACTCATGAAGTAATCAATGCCTTTGATGTGTGGGGTAAAAAACAATTTATGGGCAAGATTTATGATGGACTCATCCGCACTACTTTTTTGATTGACGAAAAGGGAATTATCATTCGTGTTATTAACCGGCCGGATACCGGCAATCATGTACAGGAAATACTGGATAGCTGGAGCTGAGAAATTTCCTTTTCAGCCAGGGTTTTAACCTGCTCAGGATACTTTCATTTGCGAAATCACGTTTCTGCTTAAATTGTTGAAACATTCTTAAACACAAGTTTTAACCGAAAAACTTAAATACATGAACCGGAAACTTATTCTCAGCCTGTTGATTGCTGTAGTTTTATACACAGCGTGTAAAAAAAGCAGCGATGACGGCGGAAACAATCCGCCGAACAATCCACCTAATTGCAGTATAAGTTTTGCCTCAAGAGTATCCGCTATTGTACAAACCAATTGTGCTTTCACTGCTGGTTGCCACGGAGCAGGCAGTACCAACAGTGGCGGACCACTCACCAATCACAGCCAGATCTTTAACCGGCGCAGTAATATAAGAGCTGCAGTACAGGCAGGTACTATGCCGCAGGGTGCCACACTTTCTGCAGCTGACAAAGCTGACCTCATCAGTTGGATTGATTGCGGCGCACCAAATAATTAATTTCCGGATATCATTTACATAAAAAAAGCCCCGCAGTTGCGGGGCTCAATCTTTTCCGGTTCATTGGTAAAAGGTTTCAATAGAACGGATTTCAGATTTTTCTTCGGTTTTCAGGATTTCGACGGCTTTTCGTCAGGATTTTTGGATTTTTTACTGTTTGATTCTCGGTCAAACTTCATTGGTATTGGATTCTTTATCTAAAGTAGGGCAGCTATTAAAACCGGCCAAAAAGCAAGCACAACAAAAAAAAGATTTAAGCGGTAACCCTTACAGGGTTCTGAGGGCTACCTGTACCCGGTTAAAGAAAAGGTTTGTTAATTACGCCAGCGCAGAGTTTGAATGAGGTGTTGCATATCCTTATACAGGAACTGTTCAACGGGTTGAATAGAATCGTAGTTGGGAGTGGAATTGAAATACAAAGCGCCTCTTAAAAAATGACGCAGGCTATCTGTTACAAAAAACTGTTTGCCGGTAGCAGCGTTACCTCCCACATCAAAAACAAATCCTGTAACGCCGGGCCCGCCTTTCACCGGGAGTTCATCAATGGAGGTTGCTTTTAATGTATGCTTACTGGTCATCTTAAAAGCATCTTCTACCAGCCTGTTAAACTGGTTAGGGCCAATAATTTTATAACTCATGTGCAATCTGCCATCAAAACCCGGGAAATCAATATTGATCCAGTAATCATTTTCGGGTTCATCATCAAAGAAGGTACTGTCTTTTACAACTTTTCCATAAGCCGGGTATTCAAATGTGTACGGATAACCAGGCTGATCAAATAACACGTATTTTTTTTCAGGGAAGTCAATTTTAAAATATCCTTTTGGCTTGGGAACCGGTGCTGAGTTACAGGAAAACAGAAAAACAATAAGCAATAAAAGATAAGAGTTGAGAAGCTTCATAATTATTCAGCAAGCGGTTTAATGGTTACTTTCACTTTTTCAATGCGGTTACGACTTACTTCCAGAACTGTAAACAAGAAATCACCCGATTCTTTCACTTCATTTACTTTAGGTAATCTTTCTGCAAGTTCCAGTACAAGCCCTGCTAATGATTCACTTTCGCCACGTACTTGATCAAATGTATCAAGCGGCAGGTTCATCACTTTGCATACATCATGAATCATGGTTTTACCTTCAAATACATAATTGTAGTCGTCAATTTTTTTATTGATGGTATCCTCTTCATCAAACTCATCTTTAATTTCACCAATAATTTCTTCCAGGATATCTTCCATGGTCACAATTCCGCTGGTACCACCAAACTCATCCACTACAACTGCAAAATGAATTTTCTTTTGCTGAAATTCTTTGAGCAGATCATCAATCAATTTCTGTTCAGGTACAAAAAAAGGCGTACGCATAAACTGATGCCAATTAAAATTATCCGGCTCATCAATATGCTGCAGTAAATCTTTTGTTTGCAAAATACCGGCCACTTCATCCAGTGTTTGCCTGTACACCGGTAAACGGCTGTAATGCAGCTCTTCAATTTTTTTTATAACAGCATGAAAACCGGAGTTGTATTCAATACCACTTACATCCAGCCGGCTACGCATTACCTGCTTTACCGTTATGTTGCTGAATTTTTGAATGCCCTTGAGAATTTTCTTTTCTTCTACAGTCGCTTCATCTTCACTCATCAGGTCAATGGCATAATCCAGTTCATCTGCTTTTAAAGAAGTAGATTGGTACTTGGTCAAACGTTTTTCAATTCCGTCAGAATACTCCGCCATCCATTGACCCACAGAACGAAACAGCGGATAAACAACTGAATCAATAAACCACCCCGCTCTTAATGCAAAAAAAAGATTGTTGTGCGATGCCCAAACCTTGGGCAGTATTTCACAAAAAAGTAACAGCAGAATAGTAATACCCAGTGCTTTCACCAGGAATTCAGCCAGGAAAAAATTATGATCCAGATCCAGCAGCTCATCAATGAGAAAGTTGGATATAAAAATGATGCCGAGGTTGAAAAATGTATTGGCGCTGATTAAGGTACCCATCAGCACTTTAGGCCCCTCTAACAAGTTCACCACATGTCTCGCCCCATCATCATTTTTGGTTTTGAGCATGTTAAGATCTTTGTATTTAAGAGAGAAGAAAGCTACTTCGGCACCGCTTACAATAAAAGAAAAAAACAACAGAACAAGGAATAACACTACCAGTACAGGAAGTCCCTGGCTGGCAGCCAAAAAAACCGGTTTAATAAAGAGCCAACTATGAATGGTTTCTGTTATAAGATCCACGCCATTGATTTTGATAACGAACAGGCAGGCAAAAATAAGGGTTGTAAACCACCTTTTTAAAAGGGTAAATCACCGCTGGGCTCCCCGATAGGAGGTAAATCATCCGGATAACCCGGTGCATGATGATCAGCAGCATCAGTTTTACCGGCACCATCTGTACGTTTATCCAGCATAATCAGGTTATCGCCAATTACCTCTGTCATAAATTTTTTTACTCCTTCTTTATCTTCCCAGCTTCTTGTTTTTAAACGTCCTTCAATATAAACAAGACTGCCCTTGTGCAGGTATTTTTGCGCCAGTTCTGCAAGTCCCCGCCATAATACTACAGTATGCCATTCTGTTTGACTCACCAGTTTACCGGTGCGGTCTTTAAAAGTTTCAGTTGTGGCTAACGGAAATTTTGCTACTGCTATATTGCCCTCCAGTTGTTGAATATCGGGATCCTTTCCAAGGTTACCGATGAGCATAACACGGTTAACGCCTCTCATAAAATTAAATTTAGATAAGGAATCTGGCACAAAGGTGCTGTTCTCTCCCAAGTTACATTTTTTCAGGCACCCGTCAAATAATCAAAGTTTTTTTTAACGATGGAACAGGAGCCGGTCTAAAAAGCATCCAGCAAATGCCCTTTAAATAACTGATGTATGATTTGAGGAAAAGGCAATTTCTTTAATTCAGTTTTTGAATGCCATTCTAACCCGGGGAGATGTTTTAAAGAAGAATTGAGAACACCCATAACAGCAACTGCATGTATAGTTTGGTGTGACAGCTTTTGAACAACAGGTTTGCTTTGTCCTTTAAATTGAATTGAAGAAGCTTTTAAAAACCCGGGGTGCTCTGTTACTTTTTTATCTTTTAATGAAAGTTTCCATTGCTTTTCCGAATCAAATTCGGTTAGCGGAAACTGGTACAGGTGCTGCCAAACATCTTTTTGTGTACGCTGCATCACTGCAAATTTGTTCTTGTAATTCAACACATAGAAAACAAACCATCGTTGCCGCTGTTTCACCTGTTTTTCTTTTACCGGCAATTGCTGCACCATGTTCTGCTTCAACGCCACGCATTTTCGCTTAAATACGCAGGATGTACAAAGTGGTTGCTCCGGTTTACACACTGTGGCGCCAAAATCCATGATGGCCTGGTTGTAAAGAGCAGGCGCATCATTATCCAGACAGGTACTGGCAATGGATTCAAAGAGTTTTTTCCCTTTAGTGGAATCAATCGGCTCTTCCTCACCAAAAAACCGGCTTAACACCCTGAAGACATTGCCATCTACTACAGCATGCGGTAAATTAAATCCAAAGGAAGCAATGGCAGCAGCTGTATAAGGACCAACACCTTTCAATTTTAATAAACCTTCATAAGAATCAGGAAAATGACCATCTAATTCGTCTACAATATAACGGGCAGTTGCGTGGAGGTTTCTGCACCTGGTGTAATAACCCAGCCCTTCCCATAATTTGTAAACTTCTTCAAGAGGTGCTACAGCCAGTTGTTGAACAGTCGGGAACTCTTTTACAAAACGCTCGTAATATTTCCATCCCTGCTCCGCTCTTGTTTGCTGAAGAATGATTTCACTCAGCCAGATACGATATACATCTTTCTCTCCTTTCCATGGCAATGCACGATGGTTGTGGTGCCGATGCCAGTGCATCAGCTTTTGTTGAAAATACTTTGTATCACTATTTAACATAATTGGAGAAAAGAAAGAATTTGTTCAAAGTTTACCGGCAAATATATCAACTGAAAAGAATTTCGTGCTGCTGTCTCATTATCAATGGGTTATCCAAAAATAGATTTGCAGGGACCAATATTTTTCTGCATCTTTATGGCCTTGCTACTGTGTTGATGGCTCATCCTTAAAAATCAAATTCATGAGAAAGGCAGACTTGGTTAACCAGATTTCAGAGAAAACAGGCATTCCTAAAGTAGATGTATTGGTAACATTGGAAACAATGTTTAAAGAGGTAAAGGAATCACTTTCATCAGGCCAGAATATCTATATCAGGGGTTTCGGCAGTTTCATCACTAAAAAAAGAGCTGCAAAAATTGGCCGTAATATCAAGCGAAATACTGCCGTGCACATCCCGGAACATTATATTCCTGCTTTTAAGCCGGCCAAAGAGTTTGTGGCTGATGTTAAAAAGCAAAGAAGCGGAACTTAAAGCTTCTTAAACTTCCTTTTATTGCTGTTTGTAGCGTAGCTTTGCGCCTTAATTATAAAGTAAGGTGAGCAGGCAACAAACAATATTCATTTCAACCGCAGTTCTTGCGGTTTTTCTTTTGTTCTTTTTCGGCCGCACAGTAGCAGATCACTCCGGTCATAACCATACTGCACCGGCGGTTCAGAATTCCGGGGCACAAGGCCTCGATTTCCCCACCATGCTTGGTTTGGCCAAGAAAAGACTTACCCCGCTTCAGTTAGAAAAAGTAACCCAGTGGGAAAACGCTGTAGTGCGGGGCAATGTAAAAGACCAGCAAATACAAACCTATAAAACACTTTCCCGTTTTTGGATGGACAGTATTGGAGCCTTTGTTCCCTATGTAAAGTACATGGGAGAAGCTGCTGAGTTGGAAAGTTCGGAGAAAAACCTCACCTTTGCTGCCCATTTGCTGTTAGCAGAGCTCCAGAAAGTAGAGGAAGAACCTCTTAAAGTCTGGATGGCTAAGGAAGCAAAAGAGCTGTTTGAAAAAGCGCTGGAGTTAAACCCGGCAAATGATTCTACCAAGGTTGGCCTCGGCAGTACGTACTTTTTTGGCGCTGCTGACAATGAACCTCCCATGAAGGGAATCGGTTTGATTCGTGAAGTGGCCGAAAAGAATCCTGATAATGCCTTTGCACAATACATGCTGGGTGTGGGTTCCGCTGTAAGTGGTCAATGGCCCAAAGCGATCGAACGCTTTACCAAGGTAGCAGAATTAGAACCTGATAACCTGGAGGTATTGCTTAGATTGGCAGACATCAATGAAAGAACAGGGGATAAAGCAGCAGCGAAAAAATGGTATCAACAGTTGCTTCAGTCGATTAAACGCCAGGAGCAATCAGGAAAAATGAAGCCGAACCCGGAAATGGTGAAGCAGATTGAACAGCATGTAAAATCATTATAACTGTTCCCTTACAGACAGTTACGGTGAAATTCATTATAGAAAACAACATTATTTAACGAACGTAAATCTTATTTGTATGCCTTGCGGAAAAAAGAGAAAGCGTCATAAAATTGCTACGCACAAACGTAAGAAACGCTTGAGAAAGAACCGTCATAAGAAGAAGAACAAATAAACTTCTTTTTTGATACGGAGTCCTGCTTGTTTCAGGCAGGACTCTTTCCCCCTTGGAGCGTACCGCCACTGATACAGCGATTCGTTGTACGTTGCTTGTATTAAACAATGCTGTTATCAGTTTATTCCTTCCTGATCAGGTGAGGTAAGATGGTTCAATTTAACAACACAATTTGTGAACAAGGAACTGATCATTAATGCTGCCCCTACCGGGGTGGAAATAGCCCTTTTAGAAAATAAAAAACTGGTAGAGCTGCATCAGGAAAGTCATGATGCCAGTTTTACGGTGGGCGATTTATACCTGGGTAAAGTAAAAAAACTGGTACCGGGTATGAATGCTGCATTTGTAGATGTGGGCTTTGAAAAAGATGGATTTTTACACTATACCGATTTAAGTCCGTACATACGCTCTCTGCTTAAGTTTACCAGTCACTCCATACAGGATAAAAGCGAGGGTATCCAGGATTTCGGGAAATTTCAAAACGAAGCTGAAATTGTAAAAACAGGAAAAATCGGCGAAGTATTGAACGGTAAGCCCAACATCCTGGTACAAATTCTGAAAGAACCAATCGCTGCAAAAGGTCCCCGTTTAAGTTGTGAGCTATCACTCCCCGGCCGTTTTGTGGTGATTACCCCTTTTAATGACATTGTTGCTGTATCCCGTAAAATTCATTCCGGCGAAGAAAGAAAACGTCTTCAGAAAATTGTTGAGGCCATCAAGCCCAAAAACTTTGGTGTCATTGTGCGTACAGCAGCTGAAGGCAAAAACACTTCAGAGCTTCATGAAGATTTAAACAACCTCGTAGCCACCTGGCAAGCCATTCAAAAAAATCTCAAAAACGCCACTGCCCCTGCTAAAATATTAGGTGAACAGGATAAAACCACGAGCATCCTCAGGGATCTTCTCAATGCTGATTTTAACCGCATTGTTGTGAATGACAAAAACATTTATAACGATGCCCGCAGCTATATACAAAAAATTGCACCCGATAAAGTTGATATCGTAAGTTTCTATCAAAACGGGTCTTCCATTTTCGACAGCTTTGGTATTACCAAACAGGTGAAAGCAGCCTTTGGCAAAACTGTCAATCTTGCCAGTGGTGCCTATCTCATTGTAGAACATACAGAAGCATTGCATGTAATTGACGTGAATAGCGGTTATAAAAGTGTAAGTACCAACCAGGAAGAAAATGCCATGCAAACCAACCTGGAAGCTGCAGAAGAAATTGCGAGACAGCTTCGTTTGCGTGATATCGGCGGCATTATCGTTGTTGATTTTATTGACATGAAGCTTCCTGAAAATAAACGGAAGCTTGCAGAAGCCATGGAAGAGTTTATGAAGATTGACCGTGCCAAGCATGCCATTCTTCCTATTTCCAAATTTGGCTTGATGCAGATTACCCGCCAGCGTATGAAGCCGGAAGTAAACATCAATACGCAGGAAGTATGCCCCAGTTGTGACGGTACCGGAAAAGTATCATCTGCACTTATACTGGAAGATGAAATTGAAAAGAACCTCAGTTATCTCATCATGCAAAAGCACAATAAGCTTACAGTGGATGTGCACCCGATTATGGAAGCCTATCTTAAAAAAGGATTCCCGTCCAAACGCATGAAATGGAGCTGGAAGTACAAACAAAAAATCAAAGTAAGAGCCAACTCCAGCTATCATTTAACAGAATATCATTTCTTTGACGACCATGATGAAGAAATAAAACTCTGAAAATAAAAGAGCCTGTTACAATAGCAGGCTCTTTTATTTACAAGTATTTTTTAAGATTTGTAACAACAGATAAACAATTTATTCTGCATATAATACGTTTGCTGGAGCAATGAAATCCATTATTCTCTCAATAGCATTTTGTTTTGTTGCCTGCTTTGCATCAGCCCAGGCGAATCAGGTTGATAGCAGTGCCGCCGCAGCCGCTATTATTGATATATCCGGAAAGCTTAAAGTTTATCCCAACCCATCGAGCAACTGGCTGTTTGTTACACATCCTTCGGTAAGTAAAAAAGGTGTACAACTTACGATTACAGATATCAATGGCAAGTTGGTTATGAAAACTGATATAAAACCACAAACGGTTCAAACTATACTCAACATCAGCCAACTACAGGCCGGTGTGTATTTTGTAAGCTGGAATAACGGAAATGAAACAGGAACACTACGGCTACGGAAAAACTGATTTCATGAAATAGCCCCGCACTTGCGGGGCTATTTCTTTTCGCAAAGATTACTATTATTTAGCAGCAATCATGCTGATCTCTACATTCACATTGCGGGGTAAAGTTTTTACGGCTACTGTTTCCCTCGCAGGAAAATCTCCTTCAAAATATTTACCATACACTTCATTTACTTCTCCAAAATAGGCCATATCACTCAAGAAGATGGTGGTCTTTACAACGTTGGCAAAACTAAAACCTGCTTCCTGCAGCACCGCTTTTAAATTATGCATCACCTGGTGTGTTTCGGTTGGTATATCTGCATTATTTAATTGACCTGTTGCAGGATCAAAGCAAACCTGCCCTGATAAAAACAAAAAGTTTCCTGCTGCTACAGCCTGGCTGTAAGGCCCGATGGGTGAAGGTGCATTGCCGGTATTGATGATTTTCTTTTCCATGGTGCAAACATAATTTTTTTATCGTTAAAACTTATAAGGTTTGCGGCCACGGCTTTCCGCCCGGTAAACCTTACTGGTCTGGTCTATTCCTTTATTTTTGCAGCCATGATAGTACTTCTTATCAACGATCAACTTCCTGCTGAACTGTGGGGCAAACCTCTTCCATTTGAGGGAGTACAGGTTATTGTTGAAAAAGAGCCTTCGCCTGCTTTATTAACAGCAGCAGATGTTTGCATTGATTTACTTTTTGAACAGCATCCGCAGCATATTCATCTTTACAAAGAAAGCGGTAAGCCTGTTTTTATTGCGTCGGTACTTTCTGCTTTAAGTGAATTCAGCATTCACGAAGAACCAATTGCACGCTTCAACAACTGGCCAACACTTGATCAAAAAAACATCCTTGAACTGTCAGTAACTGATGCCGGTCTTTCTATTATTGAATCCCTGTTACACCAATGGCGGATTTCATTTCAACGTACAAAAGATGAACCAGGTTTTGTTTCCGCCCGGATTCTTGCTGCAATAATTAATGAAGCATACTTCGCCTGTGGGGAAGAAGTATCAGCTCCTTCAGAAATTGATACAGCCATGAAGTTGGGTACTAATTATCCTTACGGACCATTTGATTGGGCCTCTAAGATTGGTATTAAAAATGTTTATCAATTGCTGGATAAACTTTCAGCCACAGAGCCACGTTATCAACCTGCTCCGCTTTTAAAACAAAAAGTACATGAGCAGTAATTACCTACTTTGTATAGATACCTCTGTGCAGAGTGCATCAGTTGCACTTACTGCCGGTTCCCGTGTGCTGGGTATTAAATCAAGTGACCAACCAAGGGATCATGCTGCCTTTCTGCAACCCGCCATTGAACAACTGTTGCATGAAACGAATATCAAAGCATCGCAACTAAATGCTGTTGCTGTTACTTCCGGCCCTGGATCATATACAGGTCTGCGTGTAGGAATGGCATCGGCAAAAGGGTTGTGTTTCGGTTTAAACATTCCGCTTATTACATTGCCCACTACTGAAGTGATGTGTGTGGCAGCTTTACAGCAACTCTCTGCCAATGATTCATTTTTATTGGCCCCTATGATTGACGCAAGACGAATGGAAGTCTTTACGGCTCTTTATACCCAATCAATTCAAACAGTAAAAGAACCTCATGCATGTATTTTGCAAACAGACAGCTTCAATGAATTACTGCAGGAGCAGATCCTTTATTTCTTTGGCAACGGAGCTGAAAAATGGAAAACGCTTTGCTCTCACAGCAATGCCAGGTTTTTAAATGCAAACTGGTCCGCAGCAGATATGGTTGTAGCGGCATTTACAAAATTTCAGCAAAAGGATTTTGCCTATCTTGCTTACGCAGCTCCCTTTTATGGAAAAGACTTTCACAGCACTTCTAAAAATTAAGCTAATGGATTAATTTTACCGTTCCCATGACTGAAAGTAACCCGATACAAAACAACCCTGCGGAGCTTCCTGATGCGCTTGCCATAAAAAAATCAGCCATTATCTTAAGGGCAGTCAATCATAAACTGCGTCAGCAGATACTTAAACTGCTGCTTGAAAAAAATTCCCTCACAGTTACTGAAATATTTACGGGTCTTTTCCTGGAACAGGCAGTAGCCTCACAACATTTAGCCGTATTGCGCCGGGCTGGGTTTGTAAAAACTAAACGGGAAGGCAAACTGGTTCGTTACAGCATTAATCCTCAACGTTTACTGCAGGTTCAGCAGGTGATAGAGGTGCTCCTGTAACACAACTGTTACACCTCCGGCGCAAAACAACCCTGATAAATGGTTTCGCTTAACTTTGCACAAATTTGAGGCAATGTATATTGAACAATTATATACCAACTGTATCAGTGAGGCGGCTTACTACATTGAAAGCAATGGCGAGTGTGCCATTATAGACCCCCTTCGTGATGTAGAAGTGTACATGCAGATGGCAAAAGAAAGAAATGCCACCATTAAGTACATTTTTGAAACACATTTTCATGCAGATTTTGTGAGTGGCCATTTGGATTTGAGTAAACAAACAGGTGCCCCCATTGTATATGGCCCTGACACTGTAACCAATCTCCCCGTGCATATTGCAAAAGATGGCGAACGTTTTCAGATCGGTCATCTCACCCTTGAAGTATTACATACTCCGGGCCACACACTGGAAAGCAGTTGCTTTTTGCTGAAGGATGAAAACGGGAAAGATCATTGCATCTTCACTGGTGATACATTGTTTGTAGGTGATGTAGGACGTCCGGATCTTGCACAAGGTGGTGATATTACAATGAGCGAACTGGCAGGCATGATGTATGACTCTTTACAGAAAAAAATGATGCCGCTGGCTGATGATGTAATTGTATATCCGGCACATGGCCCCGGCAGCAGTTGTGGTAAAAGTTTAGGTAAAGAAACCTTCAGTACCATTGGTGAGCAAAAGCAAACCAATTATGCATTACAACCACAAACAAAAGAAGCATTCATTAAAGCAGTAACAGACGGACTTGCAGCACCACCTAAATATTTTCCTGTTAATGTAAAAATTAACAAGGAAGGATATGAAGCACTGGATGAAGTGCTACAAAAAGGCTTGAAAGCGCTGAGTGTTGAAACATTTAAGAAAGAGATGCAGAAAGACAAAACATTTGTTTTAGACACACGCAATGCCAGTGTTTTTACACAGGGTTTTGTTCCCGGCAGCATCAGCATAGGTTTGGAAGGAAGGTTTGCTGAATGGGCAGGTGCCTTGTTATCTTTTGACGAAAACATTCTGTTAGTGTGTGAAGAAGGCAAAGAACAGGAAAGCATTGTTCGTTTAGCCAGAGTTGGGTTTGATAAAGTTGCCGGTTATTTAGAGGGTGGTTATGATGCATGGAAAAATGCCGGTGAAAAAATTGATATGATTATTGATGTGGAAGCTGATGAACTGGCCATGGATATTCCGCATGATGAGAACCTGATCGTAGTGGATGTGCGGAAAGAAACAGAATATGCAGACGGGCATGTAAAAGATGCCGTCAACTTACCACTGAGTGAAATGACTGATCCTGCTTTAATGGCAAATATTGAAGACAGCGATAATTTGTATGTACACTGTGCAGGCGGTTACCGGAGTGTGATTGCATCTTCCTTATTAAAACGCCAGGGTTTTCATAACCTGCGAAATGTTTTAGGCGGCTGGGGCAAGATTAAAGAACAGAAGATTGAAATTGAAAAAGAAAAAAGCGTATTGAACTAATTATAAAAAAGCCCCGCTGTTGCGGGGCTTTTTTTATTGTAATGGTGCACCATATTCAGGCTTCCATTGATGCTTCCAGCGTTTGTGGCTCCAGAGCCAGTTTTCAGGTTGCTCCTCAATAATTTCAGTCATACGTTTTACATAAAGCTTTGTAAGCTCTCCCGGTTGTAACTGTGATGCATCTTCTGTAAGCAATTCACTATTTAACTGATAGTATCCTCTTTTAATAATGCGGGTATTAATTAACACTACGGGGCAGGCTTTCTGTATTGCATAACGCTCCGGTCCTTTTACAAAAGGAGTGAGTTGATTAAAGAAAGGAAGCCAGAACGAATTATTGGGATGCCCGGGATTCTGATCAGCCACCAGCACCAGCCCGTGAGGTTTTTGTCTCCATGCAGTAAAACGGTTTTTCATATCCGTTGCAGGCAATAAAATCGTCCCGAATTTTGAACGCATTTTATAAAACATACGCTCCATAATAGATGAACTCAACGGCATATAAACAGCTAACAAAGGCTGTTTCATTTTTACTGCTAACGCCAGGTTCATATACTCCCAGTTAAATTGATGTAAGGCATGTATCTGGAAGGCTTTGTCCTGTAAAAAGGGGCCGTTAAGAAGTGAATCATCAAACTGTACATGCTTTTCAATAAAAGATTGATTGGCAGAAAACAGCTTGATCATCTCCATCATACTGTCAATAAAGTTGTGATAAAATCTGCGGGCTATCTTGTTGATTTCAGCCGGTGATTTTTCAGGAAAGGCACGCTGCAGGTTGCCGATCACAATTTTTTTCCGGTAACCGGCACCATAAAAAACGATGAGGTAAATAAAATCGCCGATCCAATAAAGTACCTGCAAAGGCAATAGCGATAACAGCCGGATAAATCCATACACGAGATAATACATGCAGCAAAGATAACAGGTGAAAGCGAGATGCTATATGCTGAGACTGTGTTCCCTTACTCAAGAATCGGCCGTAACCATTTCGTTGCTTCTTCCTGGCTCATACCTTTGCGCTGCGCATAATCAGCCAATTGATCTTTTTCAATTTTACCCACACCAAAATATTTGCTTTCAGGATGAGCAAAGTACCAGCCGCATACGCTGGACGCAGGATACATGGCCAATGATTCTGTTAAATGAATGCCTGTTGCTTCTTCACCACCAAGTAATTCAAACAACTTGTATTTCTCTGTATGATCCGGACAGGCAGGATAACCCGGCGCCGGACGAATGCCTGTATATTGTTCTTTGATCAATTCTTCATTGCTCAGTTGTTCACTCTTTGCATAACCCCAGAACTCTTTGCGTACACGTTCGTGCATTAGTTCAGCAAAAGCTTCTGCCAAACGATCTGCCAAAGCCTGCAACATGATTTTATTATAATCATCATGCGCTGCTTCAAACTGTTTCACATAATGATCAACACCATGAATGGTTACAGAAAAGGCACCGATATAATCCTGCACATCAGCCCCGGCAGGTGCAATAAAATCAGCTAATGAAAGATTAGGTTGGCCTTCTGTTTTTTTAATTTGCTGACGAAGGAATTGCAACTGCACCACTTCATCAGGCCCGGCTTTTTCATTCAACAAGGCAACAGCATCTTTGCCATCGCTGTTTGCCGGCCAGAAACCGATTGTTCCTTTTGCTTTAAGCCATTGCTCTGCAATAATTTTATCAAGCAATGCATTGGCATCGTTGTACAACTTTGTAGCTTCAGTACCCACAACAGCATCACTCAAAATAGCCGGAAACTTTCCGTGCAGTTCCCATGCAATAAAGAAAGGCTGCCAGTCAATATACTTTCTTATTTCACTTACATCATAACCATCAAACTGTTTAGCGCCTGTAAAAGAAGGAACCACCGGTTGATAGTTGTTCCAATCAATTTTCACTTTATTTTCCTGTGCTTTTGCAAAACTGAGATATTCTTTAACCGGCTTCTTATTTTCAAAATCCTGCTTGAGTTTTTGATACTCTGTTTTAACGCCTGATAAAAATTCATCTTTCTGCTCTTTATTCAGCAAGCTTCCAGCTACAGTTACACTGCGGCTTGCATCCAGTACATGAATCACACCATTGTCATATTGCGGAGCAATTTTTACAGCCGTATGCATGCGTGAAGTAGTGGCACCACCAATAAGGAGTGGTTGTTTCATACCTCTGCGTTTCATTTCATGCGCCACATGCACCATTTCATCCAGCGATGGTGTAATCAATCCGCTGAGGCCGATGATATCAGCGCCAAACTTTTCTGCTTCATCCAGAATTTTATCTGCAGATACCATCACACCAAGGTCTTTAATTTCATAGCCATTACAGCCTAGTACCACGCCCACAATATTTTTACCGATATCATGTACATCGCCTTTTACAGTAGCCAGCAAAATTTTTGCAGCACCTGCTGCTTCTTCATTGGTAGTTCCGGCAGCAATATGTGCATTCTTACGGTCTTCTTTTTCCTGTTCAATAAAAGGTGTTAATACCGCCACACTTTTCTTCATCACCCTTGCACTTTTCACCACCTGCGGTAAAAACATTTTACCGGCGCCAAATAAATCACCCACTACATTCATTCCATTCATGAGCGGACCTTCAATCACATCCAGCGGACGGGGATATTTCTGCCTTGCTTCTTCTGTATCAACTTCAATAAACTCTGTAATACCATTAACCAGCGAATGCTTTAAACGTTCCTCTACAGGTGTATTTCGCCATGCATCATCTTTCTTTTCTTCTTTTCCTTTGGCTTTCACCGTTTCTGCAAAAGCAATGAGTTTTTCAGTTGCACCATTATCATCATTGTTACGATTGAGTATCACATCTTCACAAAGCGTACGAAGTTCCGGTTCAATTTCATCATACACCACTAACTGGCCTGCGTTTACAATACCCATATCCATACCTGCTTTAATAGCGTGATACAGAAATACACTGTGCATGGCTTCCCTTACATGATCATTACCACGAAACGAAAAGGAAAGATTACTTACACCACCACTCACTTTTACCAAGGGCATCAATTGCTTGATCTCTCTGGTAGCTTCAATAAAATCAACACCATAATTATTGTGTTCTTCCAATCCTGTTGCCACTGCAAAAATGTTGGGATCAAAGATGATATCCTGCGGATCAAAGCCTACCTGCTCTGTTAAGATCTTATAAGCACGGTGGCAGATTTCTACTTTGCGTTGTTTGGTATCAGCCTGCCCCACTTCATCAAAAGCCATCACTACTACTGCAGCACCAAACATTTTACAGATGATGGCCTGCTCAATAAATTTATCCTCACCTTCCTTCATGGAAATGGAGTTCACAATGCATTTACCCTGTACACATTTTAAACCGGCTTCAATGATTTCAAATTTGGAAGAATCAATCATCACCGGAATTTTTGCAATATCCGGTTCACTCTGCAACAGGTTTAAAAAAGTAACCATGGCCTGTACTCCATCAAGCAAAGCATCATCCATGTTTACATCAATGATCTGTGCTCCATTTTCTACCTGCTGGCGGGCCACACTTAATGCCTCTTCGTATTTGTTTTCTTTGATGAGACGTGCAAATTTTTTACTGCCCGTAACATTGGTACGTTCGCCCACATTCACAAAGTTGGTTTCCGGGCGAATGATGAGCGGCTCTAATCCTGAAAATCTTGAGTATGGTTTAATAACTGACATGGTTTTGTTTTTACATCAATAAGCAGCAATCAAATTCTATTGATCACAATATTGCTTCCACTACAGGAAGTGTTCTTGGCGCAAGATTTTTTACATGCTCCGCAATGTGTTTTATATGATCCGGTGTGGTTCCGCAACATCCACCTACAATGTTCACCCATCCTTCTTTTGCCCACTCTTCCAGGTAATGACCGGTATCTTCAGGACGTTCATCATACTCACCCATTGCATTGGGCAGGCCCGCATTAGGATAAGCACTTACATAACAGGAAGCTATTTGCGATAACTCTTCAATATGCGGACGCATTTCTTTTGCACCCAATGCACAATTCAACCCAACACTTAATGGCCGGGCATGCATTACAGAAATATAAAACGCTTCCAATGTTTGTCCGCTCAAGGTTCTGCCACTGGCATCTGTAATAGTACCACTGATCATAATGGGCAATTCTTCCTTGCCCGTATCATGATAATATTTTTTGATGGCAAAAATGGCAGCCTTGGCATTAAGCGTATCAAAAATGGTTTCAATCAAAAATAAATCCACACCACCATCTGCCAAACCCTGCACCTGTTCGTAATAAGCTTTCACCACCTGGTCCCATGTAACGGCACGATAGCCGGGATTATTAACGTCAGGTGAAAGACTGAGTGTTCTGTTTAAAGGACCGATAGCGCCTGCTACAAATCTTGGTTTAGAAGGATCTTTTGCTGTGAACTCATCCGCCGCTTTTCTTGCAATTTTTGCACCTGCTACATTGATTTCATATACATATTCTTCCAGCTTAAAATCTTCCTGTGCAATGGCAGTGCCCGCAAATGTGTTGGTTTCAATGATATCTGCCCCGGCTTCAAGATATTGTTTGTGGATACCTTCAATAATTTGTGGTTGGGTGAGATTGAGAATATCACTGTTATTCTTAACATCCATGGGCCAGTCTTTAAACCGTTCACCACGGTAAGTAGCTTCTGTAGGCTTATGCCGCTGAATCATGGTGCCCATAGCTCCATCAATGATGAGGATACGTTTTTCCAGTTCTTTTCTAATGTTACTCATAAAAATAATTTAACCACAAAACACAAAGTGTTATATTAAACATTGGCGAATTGAAATACTGAAACGTTTCGAATTAAATGCAGCAGTTGAACAGCAGCACTACTACCAAAAAAGTGGAGAACAAACCTATAAACGCTGGTGAAACCCTGTAAGAGTTTTGTTGACGTTTATTAGTTCTGTACGTTTCTCGACTTCGCTCGAAACTTTCAAAAACCCTTCGACTCCGCTCAGGGTTTTTATGGCCGAACAATAAACAAATCCGCCAAATGCACAGCAAATGTAAATGAAAAAGGCTGCACCTCCAAGTGTGCAGCCCTTGATCTATAGGGGAATAAAAGGTTTAATTCTTTGCCAGGTGCAGCTGATCGTCCTGCGCCGGGTTATCATCTTTAAGCTTAATGCAAGAAGGTGTTTTTTCAACAATCAGCCAATCATTGTTTAATTCGCTCAGTACAGGATCTGTAAAGTTGATGATGATTTTTGAACTTGTTTCGCTCCAGGTACCGCTGATCATTGCTGCTCCTTTATGAGCCATTAACACACCACCATCACCAAACATCAGTGCATAACCTGTAAAATTGGCTGTTTCATCTTTTTGATCCCAATAATAAGCAACACGCCAGGTGCCCTCTTTAATGTTTACAGAAGGATTATCTTCTTTTTTGTTAGAACAGGAAAACAATGTGATACCAATAAAGAACAGGAAAAGAAAACGCATACATTTCAATTTATAAGGCAAAGTTCTGTAAAGAATCCTGTAACAACAATTGCATTTTACTGAAACAGAAAAAAAGAGTGTTGATAAGGGATTATTCACCTGCGAGCCATTTTTTAAACTCCGGCGAACGTTCTGTGCTCACAATGGTTTCATGTTTGCTGGGTGGTTTGAGTTTTATAAGTACCCGTGCTTTGGTCCATGCAGTCATTTCATCAATTGCCTGCAGGGCCACAATAAACTGACGGTTAATACGGAAAAATAATTTAGGGTTGAGCATCTGCTCCAGTTGATCGAGGTTAAAATCAATTACAAAACGCTTGCCGTCTGCAGTAACCATAAAATTTGCCCTTGCTTCTGTATAAAAATAGGCGGCATCTTTTGTTTCAATGGTTTTAATATGCTCGCCATAACGGATCACAAAACGATCCCTGTAACGATCTGCTGCCGGCTGCTGCATTGCTTCCAGCAGTTTGGTAATATTTAAAGCCGGCTGCTCTTTTGATTTCTGACGCTTGAATTTATCCAGTGCCTGGTACAGTTCTTCTTTTTTCACCGGCTTAAGCAGGTAATCAATACTGTTTAGTTTAAATGCCTGCAGGGCATACTCATCATAGGCAGTTGTAAAAATGAGCGGGCTCGGAATACTCATTTCCTTAAACAGCTGAAGACTGTTGCCATCAGCCAGGTGAATATCTACCAGCATCAGGTCAGGCGGCGGGTTTTGTTGCAGCCATTTACGTGCCGCAGCAATACTATCCAGCACCGCAAGCACTTCCGTTTCTTCACCGGTTTCTTTGAGGAGTTTCTGCAAACGTTTTGCTGCAGGTTCTTCATCTTCCAGCATCAGGATTCTGATCATGTTGATTTAATTAAAGGAAGTTTTACAATAAAGTGTGTATCATTTTTTTCAACCAACACTTCTCTTGAAGCAATTAATTGAAACCTGTTTTTGATATTCTGCAAACCCAATCCTTCGCTTTTTTCCTGTTGCAACTTAGGGTTAAGGTTATTGCTTACCACCAGGTAATCCTGTTCAATGGCGAAGGATAAAGTAAGCGGATCTTCCCTGGACACTACATTGTGCTTAATGGCATTTTCTGCCAGCATCTGCAAACTGAGCGGCGGCAACTGGAAGTTCGCTTTTATCTCTTCGCTGATGCTGTTATGGTAACGAAGTGCATCACCAAATCTTTTTTTCTGGATAAAGAAATAATGCTCAATAATCCTGAATTCCTCCTGCATGGGTATTAAATCCTTTTCACGCAGGTTGACAATGCTCCTGTAGAAATCACTCAGATGTTCTACATAAGCTGATGCTTTTGATGGATTATCTTCAATGATTGTAAGCAACGTATTAAAACTGTTAAAGAGAAAATGGGGATTCACCTGGTTTTTAAGTGTTTCATACTGGCTCTGCAGTTTTTCCGTTTGCAATTGCTGCATTTTCTGCAATTCCTTTTCACGGATCTTAATAATGGAAATGATAACAGCGGTAACCGTACCAATACTGAGCAAAAGAAACCACCATTGTTTCCAAAAAGGCTTATTGATGGTGAAGGTGTACACTGCTTCATCAGCATTCAGAAAACTACCGTTGGCCGAAGAACGGACTCTGAAACGATAGGTGCCATGTACCAGCTTGGGAAAATTTACAAACCCGTCTTTAGTTGTTTGCCATTCCTGGTTATAACCTTCCAGCTTGTATTGATAGGAAACAGCAGCAGGGTTAGAATAATAAAATCCTGTAAAGCGGAAAGAAAGATTGTTTTCGCTGTAAGAAAAACGGTTGCGGTTGTCCTGCAGTTCATCAAGAAACAATGAAACACCCAGTATTCTTGTTTGCGGTTGTACAACGGTTTGATATTTAGGTTTGCGCCAGTTGTAGATAAGATTGCCTGCATGAAATAACCTTCCGTTAGCTGATGCAAAATTGCTGTTGAGATTGGTATTGAGTGTACCGTTTGCAACAGCATTGTTTAAGGGTATCACTACATCTCCCACCGCATCAATAATAAAACAACCGGTGGCTGCTACACAGAAAATATTTCCATCTGCATCAGCCGTAACAGATGATATACTCAGATCCGTTAATCCTTCGTTTAAGCCGAAATGCTTAAATGTTTTTCCATCAAACTTGTAAATACCATTGTTAAGTGTATTACACCAGATGATTCCGTTTTTATCTTCAGCCAGTGAATAAATAACTTTTGCATTCAACCCTTCTTTTTCACGAAAGGTTTTGTAAGTACCGTTTTCCCAGAGTGTTAACCCCTTTCCATCTGTTGCAAACCAAACACGACCCTTCCTGTCTTCGAGCACATAGTATATGTATGCTGACCCTGTAACGGAAGTTGTATTAAAACGTTCCAATGATTTATCAGCAGTTGTAATACGCCATACCCCTTCCAGCGAAGTAATCCAGAGATGATGATTATTACCCGTAATGGATAGTATGCTGGCCTTTTGCAGATCTGCAGCTTCATTTAAATGCTGTACCTGCCCGTTGCTTTCGTTAATCATAAAAATACCATCGCCCATGGTACCTACCCAAATCATACCATCTGCATCTTCGTGCAAACAGGTTACTTCTGAATTTTGGTGCAGTGGCAAAGTAATATTCCTCTTTACAAATCCTTTGGCCCCGTTTTCATAAAAAGCCACTCCGCTTTTTGTGGTAACCCAGTACCTGCCCGTTTTGCTAACAATTAAATCATGTACTGATTCTGCTTCTCCGGGTTCTAGTGTTATCACCGTTTCTACCTGTTCACCAATAGTTCTTTTGAGTGATGTATTTTGAAGCAGCCAGATGTTGGCTTCTGCATCGGCAGCCATTTGCAGTAAACCAGAAGCAGTCATTTTGTTTTTCACCTGCATACCTGTGCGGTTAAGTACAATCACCGCTTCATTGCCGGCCAGCCACACTTCTTGCTCCAGTGCCAGGATTTGTTTTACCGGCAGCTCTCCACAGTAAGTACTTACATATTGATGCGTATTAAGATCAAACATTCCTGCACATCCGTTTTCAAAAGCCAGCCAAACAATATTTTGGTTGGTTCTGTCAAATGAAACAGATTGAACAATATTATCCGGAAGCCCATCGGCTGCTGTAAAAGTTTTTACCTGTTTTCGTTTGCCATCAAAGCGGCAAAGACTGATGCCTTTATCAGTAGCAGCAATCATTTGGCTTTTCTGAAACTGCAATTGATATACATAATTATCACTCAGCCCATCATCCGTATTGATATTATAAAGATGCGTTTGATAATAAACATAAACACCTTCACCTTTTGTGCCCAGCCATAAGTTATTCTGTGCATCAAACGCAATACTGCTGATCACTGCTTTGGGCAACCCTTCCGTTGGTTGCCAACGGTTGAGTTTATTG
Source organism: Lacibacter sp. MH-610 (assembly GCF_045780045.1). Classification (NCBI taxonomy): domain Bacteria; kingdom Pseudomonadati; phylum Bacteroidota; class Chitinophagia; order Chitinophagales; family Chitinophagaceae; genus Lacibacter; species Lacibacter sp. MH-610. The sequence goes on along the minus strand of NZ_CP116002.1, from coordinate 771,316 downwards.
TTGATAAAACTGTAAACAGCACCATTAGTGCACCCGATCCATAATTCACCTTTACTGTTTTCACCAAGTGCCGTAATCAAAGGAAGACTGTCTGTTTTTTTTGAAAGCGGAATCATAGCCATTCCATCAAACAAAAACAATCCTTCTGAAGTAGCGGTGTAAAAAAAACCTTTGGAAGAAAAAAGAAAACAGGAAGACTTACCTGTAACAGGTACCTCAGCAGATGCAATGTTTTGCTGTGCTGCCGTTTTACCTGCAGCAAGAAGCAGGAATATATATAAACAAAAAGACCGCATGTTATTTCTGGTTCAACTCAGCCAGCAGTTCCACTACAATTTCATTGGCAAGTTTTTCTTTCACTACTCTCGGAATGGGAATATTGTGATCGCTTAATAAAACAGTAAAGTTGGATTTGATTTTCATCATGCCATTTTTTACTTCTACATCACTTTTAATAATTCTTTCTTTGGACACACCATGAATGGTTAGTATTCCTTTTGCACGAACGGTATAAGTTCCCGTCTGTGAAAGATCAACATCCTCAATGATTTTACCGTTGAACAGCGCTTCGGGAAACTTCGGAGTTTCCATATAGTTCTCATTGAAATGTTCCCGTTGCAGCGGACTGTTAAACCCTTCAAAGGAATTAATGCGAATGCGAAATGCAAAGGTTTTCTTGTCAACATCCACTGCTCCTTTTACTTCTTTGCTTACTGCATGTATCAATTCCATGGGCGCCTCTGAACGAAAACGAATAGTGCCTGTATTGGTAGTATAAATTTTTGGCTGAGTTAACGGAGAACTTACACTCCAGAGGGATAGTATGAAAAGAATGATCTGCATGAATGATACCGTGTTATTGCAGCATTTTCAATTATTGTTTTGCTGCTACCCTGTTTCGTTTTTTTAATGAAAATACACGGGAAACATTAAATCCGAACAAAATATCTCCTCTATCCCATCGGCCAAATGTTTCTGATACAAACACACGTTCCGTCATACCGGGTGAATTGGTAAAATGCAATTGAAACACATGCCCGCCTGTTTCAATATCAAAACCCAGAGACAAGGAGTTGGTGGTGCCTTCTAATTTATAATCGGGCAACTGGTAATAGTATTCAATGTTAATGCTCACTCTTTTACTGATTTTCTGCCGGCCGCCGATACCAATGGCAATAACATCATTGGGATCAGATGCTTTGGGCACCAGGTTATAATGCACCATGGTAGGCATCAGTTGCAATGAAGTGCTTTCAGAAAATTTGCGTGCCAGCAGCAGTTGATAAGCATAGTACAGTCGGGAGCTGAAATAATTTTCACGGTTGGGATCCGGCCACTTTAATGTCTGAATCATGGCCGTTGCCATTAAGCTCAAACTCACAGGCATATTCACCTTTCCTGTAGACTGGCGCAGTAATTTGTATTTAAAGAACGCATCGTATTGTTTCTGATAAGTACTTCGCCCAAAGCCTACCGTTAGTTTGGGGCTTATACCATAATCAAAACCCCAGCGCATACTGGCATTATCCAATCCGAAAAATTCATATAAACCACCGTTAAGCTGACCGAAACGGTGAGATATTTTTAAATCAAGGATTCCGGGTGCAGTATTTTCAATACTATGCCCGTGGATGAGCCTTGTGGTTTTGAACGTTGCTTCCGTTAACTGTACTTTATTTTTCTGTTCTTTTTTCTGTTCTTCTTCCAGCATTTTATCCAGGTCAATTTCCTGTGCTTTAGCAGTTATAGCCAAAAGCAGAAAAAAAGCAGCAGCATACCAACGTTTTGTCATAACAGTTGTTTTGATGAATGATCAATCAGTTTTTATACGGCTCATAGGAACAGGCAACAGTTACTTCCACTACTTCTGAAACTTTCGCTGCTGAAAAAGCAGGAATTGTTACTTTATAATCAGTCAGCTTAACCGGAAACTTAGCAGCCGTACTTATTTTACCGGCTTTCACAGTTACAGTTCCCTGGGCTGTTACTTTATTGGTAACACCATGAATGGTTAAGTTACCATCTACCACAGCAGGATAAGTGCCGTCTTTTGTAAAATCAATCTTACTCAAATCCCTGATGGTTCCTTTAAAATCAGCTTTAGGATATGCATCAGAATTCATATAGTCGGCGCTGTTGAAATGTTGCTGCATGGCAGCTTTTTTAAACTGGAAACCTTTTACGAGTACAAGATATTGCACTGCTCCCGTTTTTTTATTGATGGTTGCTGTTACTTCGTTATTAACCGCTTCAATATCTTCCACATTCGTATGTGAGAAGAAAGTGATTTTTCCGTTACGGGTAAGATGAATATCCTGGGCATGGAGTTGAACTGAACTTACAATGATAAGGAGGACTGAAAAAAGAAACTTCATAGTTCTGTGTTTTATGTTTTTACGTTGTTTAATTATTGGGCGCATTGTTCCGGAGCCATGTTCTTATTTCCGCAATACGGCAATCATTGAGGCGGGGACCACCCTTGGGCATCGGGTTTACAGTGCGTGAAACGGCATTCAGCAATAAGCCATTATCTGCATACACTTTTACATCAGCATAAGTACCCAGTTTCACACCTCCTCCGCTTGCAGCTGTACCACCATGGCAGGAAATGCAGTTAGAGTTGATAATTCCTGAAATCTGAACACTAAACTTTACATTGGATGTATCACATTTATTTGCTCCGTATAACAGATCCTCTTTATCATAATAACATGATGAAATAAGGCAAACTGCCAGCAAACTGCTGAGAATATTTTTAATGTTCATACTATTAGTTATTGAGTGCGCCTGCGTTTTTCCATTTTGTAATCTGTTGAATGTTACAATCAGAAACTTTTTTGAGTGGAAGCGGCGGCATGGGTTTATATACTCCGGGCTGTTGCTGGATTAGGGAGCCTAACAATCTTCCATTCAAAGCAATTCCTTTCACTGTTTCATAATCAGTAAGGTTTAACCCGGCAAAAGGTGCAATTTCTCCGTGACAGGAAATACACCCATTATTTTTTAAAATGCTTTTTATTGTTATACTGTAAGAAAACTGCATAGTATCACAAACTAGTCCGCAATTCGTTGTATTCAGAGCGCCTTGCACAATCCATTTGTAAATAGAATCCTTTTGGTCGTTTGACAATGGTTTGTAAGGCAGGGGAGGCATTCGGTCTTTCGGATCATTATCAATAATTTTTTCCCAGTACTTACTTCCGCCAGGGTTATTAGCCTTAATACCACGCATGATGTCAGTATAGTTATCTAACTGTATTTCTTTGGCTCTAGTAGTTGCATCATGACAACCACTTTTAGCACAGTTAGAAACAAAAATGGGCAACACATTGCTTTGAAAACAAATGGTAGCTGCACCCGGTGGTGGTGGCGTTACATCCGGAGGAGCACCATTCACCAAAACAGGCTCATGCCGGCAGGCAAATAAAAGGGTAACCAATACCAGGACACTTGCAACAATATTCCGCAGCATAGGGATCAATTTAATTTATAACAGCGAATAAGCACTACATCTGTTAAATAACCGGTGCAGATTCCTTTCAATATAACCGTATCACCTTCTTTTACAGTTACATTTTTCTGCTCCAGTGTACAGTTAATCCCAAACATGGGATCATCTGATTTCAACAAAACTACTGCAAAGCCCTCTGCGTTTTGGGTGACACTCGTCACCTCACCGGATACTTCCAGTATTTTCTCGAGATAGTTGGTATTGGCTGATTGCTCATTGGAGCTATAGGCATTAAACAGGGCTGTCGCTTCTACTTTTATACCCTTAGCATCGGCTACGTTTAACTGAGGCTTATTCCAGATAAAAAACCAAACATAGAGTGCCGCTGCAATGAGAAGAATGACTGCCACAATCAAAAAAATCCTGAATCGTTTCATGCCATACATTAAGAACTTCAAATTTAAAATTTCATTGTCTTACTGACAGTATGTTTGGCTGAACCGGAATAAATAACTGCTGAATGGGGTTGGCAGAAAACTGAACAGAAAGGCGGTCAATAACTTTTTATACTATTTCGCACCAATATAATTCCCGACGGGCTGCCGGTTTTGAATGCTGCGGGCCAATGTCATTTCATCAGCATACTCTAACTCACCGCCAAAAGCAATACCACGGGCAATAGTGGTAATTTTAACGGAAGCATCTTTCAACTGCTTGTTAATGTAAAAAAGAGTGGTGTCGCCCTGTATGTTTGGGTTCAATGCAAAGATGAGTTCTTCCACTTCATCTCTCTGAATACGGCTGAGCAGGGGTTGAATATTCAGTTGATCAGGACCTATTCCATCCAGCGGAGAAATAATGCCGCCCAGCACATGATATCTTCCGCTGAACTGCTGGGTGCTTTCAATGGCAATTACATCACGAATGCTTTCCACTACACAGATAATGCGTTTGCTCCTGCTCACATTGCTGCAGATATTGCACACATCACTGTCAGACACATTAAAGCATTCCCTGCAAAATTTAATTTCATTACGCATATGTGCCACGGCTCCGGTAAACTGGTTCACCTCCTCTTTACTCTGTTTCAGCAAATGCAATACTAAACGCAAAGCCGTTTTTTTACCGATACCCGGAAGTTTGGCAAACTCATTAACACTCTGTTCCAGCAATGAAGAAGAAAAAGACATAGGGCGAATGTACGAAGCTGCTGTTTATTTTATCAGGGAGTTTGTGCCGCCGGAATTTCAATATTGGATTCATTATCCCAGTTGGGCTTGATGGTAATTTTAATATTGAGATCCTGTACCCGTTCCGGCTGACGTCTTGGTTTAATGAAGTAATCACCCGCATCCCAACGGCCGTTTTTATTGGCATCATATAAAATACGTACCTGGTACTCACCGGGTTTGTACAAACGTTGCAGCCATTCTGTTCCTTTTAACGGATAAGCGCCGGCCATTTGATCATTGGTATATAACAGAAGAACAGGATTTTTAGAAAGATCCAGGTTTTTAAACCGCAGGCGGATAGAACCATATTCCTTTTCTGTTTTTACCCTGAAATTGATAGTATCATTTTTTAAAGCACCCAGTCCGCTGGTATCTGTTGCATATTCCTTTTCCAGGATGAGGCGATAGGAGCCACCTTCTTTCCAAGGGGTATAAATAATTAGCTGGCGACGGGCCGTATCGTTAATGATTTTTACGTTGCTGATGCGTGTGGTTGTATCAATAAACAGGTTCAGTTTGGTGCTGTCAACCGGCTTCAGTGGTTTTTGATAAGTGAGTTTAAGACTGTCAGTTAACTCCTGTGCACCCGTTTCAAGATTGGAAGTATAGGTGAGTCGTTTTACCGTGCCGGGTTTATCAGGTGCCACAGCAGCTCTTCTTGGCTTTTCTTTTTCGGCGGCAAAAGCAAAGAGTTGTACGGATGAAGTTTTTGTACCCACTTCAACCGATGAATCGAGGAACGCAAAAGTCTCTGATAATTGAGAGTATTTTTTATCGCCATCTGCATCCTGCAGCGCATACACATAAAAGGGTCCTTCGGGCAGGTTGGTGAATTGAAAGGTTCCGTTGCTCTTAACACGGGTTACATAAACCGGTTTTTCTTTTACAACAGTTGAATCCTCCTGTTTGCGATACAGTAAAGCAAAAAAGGTACTGTCCGTTTTGCCGTTTTCAGCATTTACAATGCGGCCGCTCAGCGTATTGGTATCAATACGGTTGCCGGTAGAAAAAACATACTTGAAGTTTTTAAGCACATTACTTTCATTCAGATCGGCAATTGCATTTCCAAAATCAATTACATACGTAGTATTGGGCAACAAAGAATCTTTCAAACGGATGGTAACTGTTTTCAACTTGTATTCTGTAACCGGCATTTTTACAGGATACGGGGCAATGAGAATATTTTCATTCGCATTCTTCAGCTCAATAAATTCATCAAACGTGATGGTGATTTTTGGCGCAGCTACATTCAATGCCGAATCTTTTGGCAAAGCGCCTATCATTACAGGCGGCAAACTATCCCTGGGACCACCACCCGGCGGCACAATATTAGCACAACCATTACCCCCTAAGAAAAAGAGAGCTCCGGCTACGATGAAAATAACAGACGATAAAGACCTTTGTAGATACATGTGGCTGCAAACTTAAAGTAATTGCCCGAACCTGATTTTTTATACCCTGCAGGATTAACAGGAATTTGAGAAGGGTTACTTCCCCTATCAGGATTCTGTCTCCTCCTCTTCCAGTTCATGCAATGAAATGGCCATATTATTGGTTTTTACAAAATTGCACCAGTGACAATCTTCTTTACCACAACCTATATAGAATTCCCGGTTCTGAATTTTGCTCCACACCGTAGTGATTTGTTGTGTAACCGTTTCAATATCGGCCGGCGTAATCACTATCTTTTCTTTTTTGTACTCCTTCTTTTTATTGGGTTCTACAAAATCAAACTCGGTACTCACTACTTTCCAGTCTTTGAGTTCATAATTGTCAACGAGTATTTTATAAAAAACAGCCTGGCGCCAGTAATCACCGCCATTGGGTTCTTTGTCGCTCGGGCCTTTCATTTTTTCTTTGGCCTTGTCAATATCACCTGTTTTATAATCAACCACATTAACTGCTTTGCCGTCAAACTCAAGTTTATCCAGTTTACCTTTTAAAGGCACTCCTTTTACCAGCACTTTGCTGATGTTGCGTTCAATGGCTACGATTTTATTAAATGAGTTGATGGAATGATCGTAATAATTACTCAACACTTCCTGCCCGTATTCCATTCGGCGGTTATACTGTTCTTTTGTAAAACTCTCCCGGTGGCGCTGCATGTACCAAACAAAATCGCTGATGAACTCTTCTTTGGAAGGAAAAGTTTCTTTACCACTCTCCTGCATTTTTCTGAATAACTGTTCCAATGCATAATGCACGGCACTACCAAACTCCGTTGCTTCATTTTTTGGTGATGGTATGCGTATGAGGTTCTTAAAATAAAAACCAAGCGGACAATCAAGGTAGTTGTTCAGTGCTGTAACATTCATGGTAAACTTGTCCAGCAATGCACCAATGAACTCTTCTTCTATCTTATCAATTTCAGGAGCTGCCGCTTCACCAAACTGCATGGCTGCAAAGGCAGTTAATGCTTCTGCACTTAAAAGAACTGTTTCTTCTTTCAACTCATGCACTTCCTGTATTTCAGCAAGAAACATGGACGGCTCCAGTTCTTTACCATCGTTTTTAAACTTACTGTAGCTGATGAACAGGTGCTGCTCCGCTCTTGTAAGTGCTACATAAAACAAACGACGCAGTTCTTCTTCATCTGATTGCTTTGTTTGTGTTACAAACATGGTATCAGGCAACTTATAACCACCACCCGGTTTCCGTTTCTTTTCCCAAAAACCGGCATTGCACCCTGCAAAAAACACATATTCAAATTCCAGTCCTTTGGAACCATGTGCTGTAAGCAGGTTCACCCCTTTATCACTTCCACTCACCTGTACCAATGGCAAAGCAATATCTTCTTTCTCCATCAGGTCGATAATACCCACCAGCTGCTGCAGGGATAAAAGAGGATTGCGGCGTGTTTCTTCTTTCACAAAATCAAAAAATGCTGTTAGAATCTGTAACTGCCAGTGTTTATCCGTTGCCTGCATAATATGTTGCAGTAATCCTGTTTTACGGATGATGCTTTCAATTAAATGCTGCAAGGTATTGCTGGAGGCATCTGTAAGCAACTGCTCTGTAATGATTGCTGCTTTGCTTAAACCGGGATGCAGTGCTGTTGAAAATAAATCTTTCGGTTGTTCTTTACTTTTTTCCACCAGTAACCTGCGTAAAGAAGCAGGGCCGTCAGCAAATTTTGTTTGTGATACCTGTACCGTAAGCTTGGCAATTTCAACTGGTGGAATACCAAACCAATCCGTATGCAGTAATTCAAACAACATTTCATCACCGCCATAAGGCGCATCTAATTCTGCAGCAAGATACCGGAGCAGCAAAATCATTTTCTGTGCGAGTGGCAATTCAAACACATTCAGGTTGCGTTTGCTGTACACCGGTATGGCTAATTGTTTGAAGTAAGCGGTGAGTTCCTCGCCATATTTGTTTTCTTTATAGATGACAGCAATTTTTCCGGGAGGTGTTCCCTGCTGCAGCAATTGTTGTATCTGCAGCGTAATGTCAATCATTTCCTGCCGCTGCGTTTCATATATTTTGATACGGGGCTGATGATGCAGATTTTTTAAATGCTCCCTGGAAGCAATGAGCTCTTTACTGAGGTTGGGGATTTTCTTAACCAGTCGTTCTTCGTTTCGGTTGATGAGCGTTTTGGAAACATCAAGTATCGGTTGTACAGAACGGTAGTTATTGGTAAGCACCACCGTGAGCAGATCGTTGCTGTAACTATCTGCAAAATGTTTCATGTTCTCCACATTAGCACCCTGGAAACGGTAAATACTCTGATCGTCATCGCCCACTACAAATACGTTGGGCTGCTGCCAATAGCTGATGAGCAATTCCACAATCCGGTTTTGTGTGCCACTGGTATCCTGGTATTCATCAACCAGCACGTATAAAAATTGCTCCTGGTAACGGGAAAGCAACAGCCTGTTTTCTTCAAATGCTTTGATGACCCAGTTGATCATATCATCAAAATCATAACGGTTGCGGCGGCGCATCATTTGCTGGAAAGGTTCAAACAGATCAACAGCAGCACGCAGTTTCTCCATCCGCTCTGTTTCTTCTTCAATTTTATCCTTCTTTAAATCACCTTGTTTAAACTCTTTGAATTTACGTTGATAGATAAACTCATCTCTTAAAGGAAGATCAGCAATGTATTCATCAATTTTCTGATGAATGTATTGTGGTGTCCATCCTTCTTTTTTCATATTGCTGAAGAGATGCTGCAGGTTGTTGATTTCAAAATACACATCCCCACGGTAGCGCTTGAGCGGGTGATTTTTGGGCAACTGGTCAATAAGTTCTTTAAAGAGTTCAATCCGCTCCAGGTCAGAAACAGGATCTAAGGCTGTTTTTTCAAACAATGATAAATTTTCCTGGATTACATCATTGCAAAAAGCATGAAAGGTGCAGATGTTTACTTTATACGCATCCGGACCAATAAATCCAAGCAGGCGTTTGCGCATGGCCACCACACCTGCATCTGTATAGGTCAGGCACAGAATATTTTCAGGCAGTGCATCGGTATCCAGCAAAATTTTACCGATACGACTCGCCAGGATTTGTGTTTTGCCGGTACCGGGGCCGGCAATCACCATCACAGGTCCCTCAATGGTATCAACAGCCAGGCGTTGGCGCTCGTTTAACTTTTGATATTCTTCGCTGAATTTTTTCTCCAGTTTTTCTTTGTTCAATGACATAGTTCAAAGTTAATCTTCTGACTGCAGAAAATGATTGCAACAATTCAACTCATAAATTGTAATAATGCCATGTCAAAAGTTTACAGTTTAAAAACGGTTCAGAACATTCCCGTATCAATGGAAAGCGCATGGGATTTTTTCAGCAATCCTGCTAATCTTGCAGCCATCACCCCCGAGCATATGAAGTTCAAAGTGATTTCACAACATCATGGAGAGCGTATGTATCCCGGGCAGATTATTGAATATAAAGTAAGTCCGTTACCCGGTTTTCGTGTGTACTGGATGACGGAGATTACACATGTAGAAGAGAACAAATTTTTTGTGGATGAACAACGCTTCGGCCCTTATACTTTATGGCATCATCAACATCATTTCAAAGCGATTGAAGGAGGTGTAGAGATGACAGATATTGTGCATTATAAAATCCCGTTCTGGTTTTTAGGAGATATTGCCAACAGTGTTTTTGTAAAACAGCAATTAGAACAGATTTTTCAGTTTCGGTTTGCAGCAGTTGAAAAATTGTTCGGCAAATGGGGTGGATGATTCAACAAAAGCGGTCTGTGTTTATAATTTTTTAACATGAAAACAGGCCCAGTACCCGCAAAGTGGTATTTTTTGTACCACAGGCCCTTGGTATTTTTGGAATGTCATCAGGTTACAGCCGTTGTTAACTTTCTTCTGAATCGTATCTGAGAATCTGAAAATTACCCGGGGGCGAAATGTTAACCTATCTGCAAGAACACTTTCGCCCTCTTTTTTTTATCCCGGCATCCGGCTGATGTACTTTTCCATCTGTTTTATCTGGTCAGCAATCTGAGGAGTCGTAGGCTTTAATGCTTTAGCCTTGCGGAAGAAATCTTTGGCCGCCCTGAATTCTCTTTTATTCATCATAATGCTGCACATCTGTAAAAAAGCGGCTGCCTGGTTTTCTTTATCGGGCAAGCCTTTGCGGATGGCCTGGCGGATATAGCTTTCTGCCTGCTTAAGATCATTTTTCTGCATGGCCAGCATGCCCATCTGCAGCAGACTGGCACCTTCTGCACCCTGCATGAGGGACGAACCGGAGCCAAGATCAATTCCTTTCTTCATCATTTTTTCAGCGCCATCATAATCCTGCTTCATCATGGCAATATTGCCCTTTAATGTAAAGTACACGGAGCGGATAGGCTTGAAAAGCAAGCCGGGAAATTGCACCTGGTTGAGGATTTTTTCAGCGCCTTCGAGGTCGCCGTTTTCCATGTACTCCTGGATCAAACGGAGCGGCCCGAAAAAGAAATGACTGAAAATGCTCACCACCGCCACCAGGTATATGATAAAAGAAGGCCAGAAGCCTGTGAAATAATGAACAATACCTGCGGCAACTAAAAAAAGAATGCCGATATAAAGCCTGTAGCGGATGTATACATTAAAGAGTTTCATATCAATTTTTCTTGGGCAGCAAAGGTAGGGTTTGAGGAGAGATTAAAGATTATCAATAGGCGATTTGTGCTATTTTTGCCCTCCTTAAATCGTTTTTGGCCCTGTAGTTCAATGGATAGAATAGAAGTTTCCTAAACTTTAGATACAGGTTCGATTCCTGTCGGGGCTACTAAAAGAAGAGGCTGTCTTATAGGACAGCCTCTTCTTTTCTAAGTCTGTTATCACTGCTGTATCAGCAGTTTCTCAACACTTATCTGCTTTCCGGAAATATCCGTTACCCGTAAAATATACAAACCATTCAGCAGGCCTTTTGTATCTACTCTTGTGGCTGTTCCGTTTGTAATGATACGTTTTACAACACGCCCGTTCAGGTCAATTAATTCTGCTGTTCTTCCCGCTTCAGGATTATAATTATAGATCACAAAATAACCTGTAGCAGGATTAGGGTACACTTCAACACTTCTGTCTTTCTTTTCTTCCGGTATCTCGGTTATTGTTATTATGTGCTGATTCATTCTTCCTCCCACCGGTGGCTGATAGGTGAACTCTAAAATACTTCCGGGATTCGCAGGAGTTGATGTTACCCCGCCTGTAGGACCGGAGGTGGAGCCGCTTGAATCACAGGCTACATAGATTTTTAAACCATCTGACGATACAATAACATCCCTGAATCTTCCTAAACCTTTGAAATAATGAATGGTGTCTGAAATAATGTTTTGTCCGTCATTACTCAGCTTTAACCTTGTAACAGCACCACGTTTTAACTGAGCAATTAAAAGTGAGTTTTGCCAGCCGGGTATGGCCGTGCTGCCGTAAAATTCAGTGCCGGATGGCGCTGTAGATGGCCATGTGCTGTTATTGGTTCCTTCTGCAGGAGGAATTGCAACAGGAAATAGTGAGCGGATTGGTTCTTTGGCATTAAGAGCGGCACAATTGTTTTGTTCATTTACAATTGTAAATCCGCCCGTGGTTCTGCCGTTGTAATTGTTATCACAAAAACCAATCACATTGGGCCATCCGTAGTTACGCCCGCTTTCTATAACATTTACTTCATCATCGCTGTAAGGTCCGTGTTCAGTGCTGTACAGAATATTTGTGCCGTTTACGTTACCCCATACCAATCCCTGCGGATTACGATGGCCAAACGTATAAACAGGTGTAGGTTGGCCGGCATTGGCAAAAGGATTATCTGCAGGTATCCAAGTGCCATCTGTTAATTCAGTATTTAACCGAAGGATTTTTCCTTCAAGTACGTTCAGATCCTGTGAGAAATTTGTTCTGCTGAGGTTATCAAACTGTCCTGCTCCCATATCACCAACTGTGTAATACAACTTCAGGTCAGGGCCAATTGCCAATCTTCCGGAATTATGATCGTTGCTGCCGGGAATATTTTCAAGAATGGTAACAGGTTCGCCTAATTGCTGTGTTGATGAGTTATAGGTATATCTTACTATTCTTGTTTTGCGCACTGTAGCACTTGTAGATTGATAAGTGTAAGCGATATAAACAAAGGGCTTGCCACCGTTAAATTGCGGATGCAGTGCAAGACCAAACAACCCATCCTGACCGCCCGTGCGTGCCATTGCTGCTCCAAGTGTAAGTACCACTGTTTCTGCTCTTGTTACAGGGTTAACAAAACTTACAGTTCCTGCAAAACGTTCAATAAACCAGATATTGTTATCCGGGCCGTACACTAAATCATGTGGCATTCGCTGATTTGAAAGAATGGTACGCATGGTAAAGGTTTCTGTTCCGGCAACGGGTAATGCTGTTGTAACATTTAATACATTACTGAAATCGCTTTCATTATTAGCTGCGTCTCTTGCCTTTACTGAAAAGGCATAAGTGGTGCCGGGCGTTAGACTGTTAATGGTAAATGAAGCAACTGCAATAACTGATGTATTGATTTTTACACCATTCTGATATACATCATACCCTGTTACGCCGGTATTATCTGTTGATGCAGTCCAGGTAAGAATAAATGTTGTAAGCCCGATGTTGGAAGCAACAAGATTCGTTGGTATTGAAGGAGCCTGTGTGTCAGGGGCAGCCGTAGTAACATTGAGTATACTGCTGTTAGGTGAAAGATTACCTGCTGCATCTCGTGCTACAACATAATAGCTGTAAGCTGTAGCTGCGGTTAATCCGGATACATTAAAAGAAGTACCTGTGATATTTACTGCATTGATTTTTATACCATTTTGAAATACATCGTATCCGGTTACAGCAACATTATCAGTTGAAGCTGTCCAGTTTAGCGTAAATGAATTTTGTGTAATTGATGATGATGAAAGATTGGAAGGAGCTGTTGGTGATTGCGTATCCGGCAAAGATGTACGTAACTGTACCCCTGGTATTACTTCACTTGGTGCTGTTGTGCTTTGCCCCGGTCTTGCCCAACCTACTGCCAAATTATCCCCTTGTGAACTTTCTTTCATTAGTGCCTCAATAAAATATAATTGCCCTGAGTTAAGTGTGATGGCTACTGACTTTTGACTGGCATATTTATTCCATTGCCTGCTGCTGGTGAAGCCCGTGTGAAAGGCTATCCGTACCCTGTTAGCAGAGTTTGAAGTTGTGCTCAACCATAGTTCTGCATTATCATCTGCAGCTATCCAAAAAGTATAGGATCCGGTTACCGGCGGACAGATATAGCCCCATACCCGCATGCCGTAGTTATTACCGGAATTAGTAGGAATTTCAAAAGATGTAAAAGCTCCGGAAGTGCTGGGATTATTGGGATAGCCGGCAACTGAAGTTAAACTGGCAACAGTAGAACCTGTTACATTATTCCATCGCTGAAAATTAATGCTTCCCGTGCCGCTGCAAGCAACAGGGGCTGCTGGAGTAGTTACGTTCAGTAAATTACTGTTAGGCGATATATTAGTTGCTGCATCTCTTGCATTCACATAAAACTGGTACGCAGTTGAGGCGGTTAATCCTGTAACGTTATATGTTGTTGAAGCAACAGGAGAACTGTTAAGTTTTGTTCCGTTTTGATATACATCATACCCTGTAACGGCCACATTATCTGTTGCCGCTGTCCAATTCAATGTCAATGAAGTGGACGCTACATTGGTCGCATTAAGATTTGCAGGTGCGGATGGAATGATATTATCTAAGGTTGTAATATTTATGGTATTGCTGTTGGCAGATATATTACCGGCACCATCCAGCGCCCTTACATAAAAACTGTAGGAAGTGGCAGTTATAAGACCGGTAACATTAAATGTAGTCTGCGCAACAGGCAGTGGATTTATTTTTATTCCGTTTTGATATACGTCATATCCCGTTACACTAACATTGTCTGTGGCAGCTGACCAGTTGAGGGTAACAGAGCTTGCAGTTATATTTGAAGAAGTTAAACCTGCAGGTGCCGTTGGTGATTGTGTATCGGGCGTCGTAACAATAAGATTGTTTCCGGGTGCTGAAGTATTACCTGCAGCGTCCCTTGCCTGTACAAAATAACTGTATGTTGTAACTGCTGCTAACCCTGTTACATTAAAGGACGTGGTTGTTACCGGCGAAGTATTGATCTTAATACTGTTTTGATAAACATCATACCCTGTTACTCCTACGTTATCAGTGGAGGCCGTCCAGTTAAGCGTTAAAGATGATTGTGTTACAACAGAAGCATTGAGATCAGATGGGGCAGTTGGCGGCTCTGTATCGGGTATTGAAGCGGTGGTTACATTAATCGCACCACTGTTAACAGATGTATTACCTGCTGCATCTCCTGCAGTTATATAAAACTGGTAAGCGGTAGAAGCGGTAAGTCCCGTTACATTAAATGTCGTAAGTGGTACAGGGCCTGCATTTATTTTCACCCCGTTTTGATATACATCATAACCGGTAACAGCCACATTATCCGTTGCTGCAGACCAGGTAAGTGTTAAAGACGATTGGGCAATATTAGAAGCAGTTAAACCTGATGGTGCAGTTGGCGCCTGTGTATCAGGTGTAGTAACGTTAACTGTATTGCTATTTGATGATGTATTCCCTGCCGCATCTCTTGCATTAACATAAAACTGGTAAGCTGTTGCTGCGGATAACCCTGTTACATTAAACGTTGTTGCTGTAACGGGTGCTGTATTAATTTTTACTCCGTTTCGGTATACATCATATCCTGTAACCGCTATATTATCAGTTGAAGCCGTCCAGTTAAGTGTTAATGAACTTTGAGCAAGATTGGCAACACTTAAATTAGTTGGTGCCGATGGCGCCTGTGTATCCGGCACATCCTGTAACACAAGATCCCCAAAATTTCTGGGATAACGCCAGTTATCATTATCACCCGACCACATAAGCTGACTTTCACGAGCAGCACCGTTATCATCATCATCATTTGCAATATCAAAGCCTATGGTTAATCCAGCTGCAGGCGCTGTGATACCAAAATTGCTCCAGGGTATAGCCACTTCTAATGTATAACCTCCGGTAATTGCGGCCCACGCATGCAATACACCTGTAGTGCGGTTATTTTTTTCCCAAATAGTAGTACTGTTCCACTCTTTTACAAACTGCCGGTCATTGGTGCCGTAAGCTGTACCGCCGTTGTTTTCTGCATCAATATAAATTTCAAATGCATCATCATCCCAGGCATTTGTTGACTCGTTAAACAAATTGCCGTCTGTAACACGCATTCCTACAAACAGGTAGGTGCTGTTCCATGTAACGGCAAAGGAAGTGCCTGTATTATTAGGTGTACCTACGATTGTTTTGGAAACATTTGTAAAGTTTTGCCACGCAGCCTCACTCAGGTTTCCGTCAACAGACATTGTAAGGCTGGTACGTAGTGCGTTTACTGAAAATTGGGCATGGGTATAACAAAGTGGTGCCAATAAGAGGCACAAAAACAGTAGTTTTCTCATAATGCTCTTTTGATGGTTGAACAATAGAATGTAAATTCAATGGAATATAAACTATTCCTGCTAATTCATCTATGGGAATAATACTAAGTAATTTTTTATGAGCTCAGATGAAAACCAATGACACCCGTAAATACTTAAAGAGTCTTATAAACTATTTTGAAATAAACTAATCAAGAATTGCCCGCTTCATCAGGAATAAATTGACGTTATCAAATTGCACAAAGTCCCTTACACTTTCACCTGCTTCCATTTGCCCCGTTTAAAAAAGTAGAACGCTACAATTGCAATAAGCGTTTCGGCAATGGGTATCGCTACAAAGGCTCCGGTAGCTTTCCAGTTTAAACCTTTGGCCAAAAAATAAGCCAGCGGAATCTGGAACAACCAGAAACAAACAAAACTGATATAAGTAGGTGTTTTGGTATCACCGGCACCATTGAGCGCCTGGGTCATTACCATACCAATACCGTAAAAGATGTAAGCGCTGCCTATAATCTGCAAGGAAAGTGCTCCATAAGCCACTACCTCTGGTTCCGTTGTAAACAACTGAATAATGGGCCGGCTGAAAAACAGGAACAGGAACATAACACCACACATAAAAAGGGCGTTGTACTTAGCCGTTAGCATAACACTGTTGGCAGCACGTTCCGGTTTGCCGGCTCCAAGATTCTGCCCTACTAATGTAGCAGCCGCATTACTCAGGCCCCAGGCAGGTAAAATAAAAAACACTACGTTACGGATGGCTACCTGGTAACCGGCACTGGCATCTGTACCACCTGTTTCCGCTACAAGTCGGGCCAGCACAATCCAACTACCACTGGCAATGATGAATTGTATGGTTGCAGGCGATGCAATTTTGATGAGAGCTGTCATTACTTCCTTATCCCATCCAAAATGCGAAGCCCTGAAACGAAGTACACCACTTCCTTTGAACAGATGATAACACTGATACAATACCCCGCTGCTTCTGCCCAATACCGTAGCAATGGCAGCTCCCTTCAAACCAAAAAAATGAATGAGCAAAGGGCACAAAAGAATATTGATTCCACTGGCGATCCATAAACTTTTCATGGCCATAGCAGCATCACCTGCCCCACGGAAGATGCCGTTAATTAAAAACAGGAACATAATGGCCGCACTGCCGCCCAGCATAATCCGTGTAAACACAACGCCTTCTTTCACCACATCAGGAGCAGCTCCCATGATTTCCAGAATTTCAGCAGCGTAAATAATACCGGCTATACTTAGCAGAACAGTGATGAAAAAAGCAAGCATGATGGATTGTGCACCTGAATGAGCTGCCGCCTCAGGATTTTTTTCACCGATTCTTCTTGCTACAATTGCTGTTGCTGCTGTACTTAAGCCGATGGCAACTGAATAAATAATAGTGATAACAGATTCAGTAAGCCCCACCGTTTGAATGGCGTTCTTACCCAGTTTGCCCACAAAAAACATATCCACTACCGCAAATACACTTTCTAAACTCAGTTCTAAAATCATGGGTACGGCCAGCAGAAAAACCGCTTTACGCAGACTGCCTTCGGTGTAATCAAAAGCCTCACCACGGAGTGATTGTTTGATTGTTTGAATAATATAGGAAAGCCTTGACAGGTTGTTTTGATTCGTCATTGATAAAAAATAAAGATTAAAAAATAAATAGAGATTGGCAAATGTGCCGTTAATGGGAGTGTGTCTTTCTTAAAGACGAATCAGAGCTTCATATTCGTAGAAATGAGAGGGCAAAACTAAGGGAATCCTTCCCAACTCAAAAATGTGGTTCTTTACCAACGGAGTAAATCCGTGCAGGGCGGTATTTTTTGCGGAATCATTGTATTTATGTGCAACAAGTTTGTACTTTTAAGCAGCAATTAAGCCGGGCAATGTTTCTTTGCAACCATTGCCTTATGATACCCGACATAGTAAGTGAAACTAAATATTATGAAGCAGCTCGTTATTACCCTATCACTTGTATTGATTAGTTTGGCCGGCAGCAGCCAGGCAAGGATTCCTGTAAATGACCCTGCCCCCGGTAACAACCCCAAACCAAATACAACAACTACCAGCAACACGACAACCACCAGCACAGAGTTAACCAAATATGCTGATCCGCAGGGACGTTTTACAATTGGCTATCCAACGAACTGGGTGTTTAATAACGCTCCTGAAAGTGCTGTTATCAAAATCACTTCACCTTTAGAGAAAGATGAAGATGATTTCAGACAGAATGTAAACCTGCAGATTGAATCCTACAGTTCCACAATTGAAGATTATGTAAATGCAAGTTTGGGTGAAATTAAAAAGCTGATGAAAAATTACAGGGAGGTTTCGTCTATGTATTTTAACCGGAATGGCTCCCGTGCTTACGAAATCATTTACAAAGGCAAATATGGTGAGATGGCTTACGAAATGCAGGTGAAACAACTCTTTGTAGTAGCAAACAGCAAAGCCTATATTCTTACGTATGTATCCAAGGTAGATGAAAGGGATGCATTTGAAACTACAGCTAACAAAATTTTCAATTCGTTTAAGTATTAAGCAGCTGTTTTAAAAGATATTCAAAGCCCGTTTTGAAAGACGGGCTTTGCTTTTTAACGTCACTCCTGTTTTAATACTACTGTTTTAAACCGGGGTAACGACTTACAAATTCAACACCATATTCGGATTTTTCTTTTACAAGACGCATAAAGCGCTGGAGTTGTGCAGCATCAACTGAGTCTGCAAAACTCTGATCATGCGTGAGCAGAACAATATGACCGGGTGTTTTTGTTTTTTGATGCGTAAGCATACTGTCTATTTGCTGAAACATTTCCTCACCGCTTTGTTTTAACTTTAAAGAATCGCCTGTATAAAACCACTCTGCATCCCAGCCTACTATGGTAAAGCCTTTTGCATACAGTGAATCGGCTGCTGTTTTGCTTTGAGCTATATCCGTTGCTGTAATCATTAGAGTGCGCCAGATGTTTCTCCCCGGTGTTCTTGCAATAGTTGTAGTAAGCTGCAGGGAATCCTGGCATCGTTTAAAGTCTGCAACTACAGTGCTGTCGCTTTTGTAAAAAACGGCAAAACGGTTGTGTTGTGCATGCGTGTAGCTGTGGTTATAAATTTCTGCGTATGGGCATTGCTGCAAACTATCCCATTGCTGTTGCTGCCATTTACTGCCATATACATGCTCGCCCACTACAAAGAAACTTACGGGCATCTGCTCTTCCTGTACTACACGAAGCACAGATGATGTTCCTTTATTAGGACCGTCATCAAAAGTGATGTAGATGGTTTTTTTCCTGGCTGGTTTTTGTACCGGTTTCTTGGCTGTTGTTGAATCCGGCAACAACAGTTTCATTTGCTTGCGCTCCTCTTCAGGATTGAGCGGCGGGTGACAAGCAAAGAAAAAAATGATAAAAAAATGGTGGAGTCAAAATACAGGGCAGTTCTTTCAGGCTCGCCCTCATCGTCGGCTGACGATGCATTGCTGGGGTTCATATTAATGTTTGATTTTGAATATGAAGATAGCAGCAACCAAAAGCGGTTTGCAAATTTGTTTGGTTAAAGAATTTGTAAACGAACATTACAGGTAATCAGTTATGATTTCAAGAATCTGAACAGGTCTTTTGTGCATGTACCTATATTTGCATTCCTTTAAATTTTAGCCCATAAAAACATGAGAAAATTTCATTTGTTCTTTGCTTCCTTTTTCCTGGTTGGTTTCTTAAACGCACAGTTTACATCCGGTAATTTAGTAGTAGTTCGGCTTGGAAATGGCACTGTTTATAATGGTGGCGCTGCTGCCCGTTGCTTTTTAGATGAATACACAACTTCCGGCACGCTGGTACAAACCATTGCCATGCCTGTAACTGCAAGCGGCGGCAACAGAAAATTCATGCTGAATAATGGTATTTATGGCGGGCAAATAACACTTTCCGGCGATAACAGGTACTTATTGCTTCCCGGTTTTGATGTGGATGAATTTTCTCAACCATTAACTTCATTTACACCTTCTATTGCTCCACGCATTGTGGCAAGGATTGATAAGAACGGCACCATCAATACCACTACTTCAACCGGAGCGTATAATGGTGAATCCATTGAAGCTGCTTACAGTACCAACGGAACCAATATTTGGGTATGTGGTACCAATATTAATAATGATGGTACGGGAGGCATCCGTTACCTTACATTTGGTGCAACCAGCTCTACGCTTATTAATGCAGGGGCCACTTTTGTTGGTTTTAGAGTATTAGGCGCATATAACAACCAATTATTCGTAACCGCCGATTGGGGAAACATTTCATTGGCATCTGTAGGCAGCGGATTTCCTGTTACTACTGCTGCTCTCAGCAACCTGCCCGGCTTGCCAACTAATAATAGTCCCATTCCCACAGGTTTTTTTATGGCTGACCTTGATGCAGGTGTTGCCGGGCCTGATGTAATTTATTTTTTAGATGGCAATGCCTTTGGCGGCGCCACTGCCAATACGTTAAGTAAATATTCTTTAGTAGGCGGCACATGGATTAAAAACAATGCTATTGGTATTGATAATCCAAGAGGTATGACGGCTTCTGTAGCAGGTAACAGTGTTACACTATATGTTAGCACAAACTCCGGTATTTCAAAAGTTACTGATGCCACGGGGTATAATGCCAACATAACGGCTGCTTTTTCTTCAATAGCTACTGCGCCAGCCAATACTTTTTTTAAAGGGATTGCATTTGCGCCATCAGATTTTCCAACAGCGGTAAGAACCGTTGAAAATATCAGGATGAGTAAAGTATATCAACGCTCCGCTAACGAATTGCAGGTAGAATTTAGCAGCAAAAAACGGTCAAGGGTAACTATTACAATTTCAGATATTTCAGGTAAGCAAGTGAGTAACTTAAGCTACCTGGCCGAAGCGGGTATCAATGCAACGGTTCTGAACATTGGCGGT
This sequence comes from Lacibacter sp. MH-610, assembly GCF_045780045.1. NCBI lineage: Bacteria > Pseudomonadati > Bacteroidota > Chitinophagia > Chitinophagales > Chitinophagaceae > Lacibacter > Lacibacter sp. MH-610. The sequence goes on along the minus strand of NZ_CP116002.1, from coordinate 750,770 downwards.
TTACAAAAAGCAGTGTATTTAGTAACCATTATAGATGGTACTGAAAAAACAGCGAGCAAATTTGTAAAGCAATAAAACGTTGTTTGAAATAAAAAAGGTGTTGAGCAAATCAACACCTTTTTTATTTATACCTGTTGGGTATTGTTATCTTTCTTCGTTTGAATGAGATCATTGAAAAAAGTTTCAATTGCAATGCCAAAGATGAAGGCGTAACAAGAATACAGGGCTCATTGGTCGGTACGGTTGTAAACCGTCAGTACCAATGTGTATGCACTAAGCTGAAACTATGCACCACAAACAGTCCGGCTTTATTTAATTGCTCAGCATAGCCCCGATTGAAGCGGAAAAGAGGAATCTGTTCCGCCTTCAAACGGGACGGATGACGAATTGCAGCGAAAAGCGGGAGACCAACGTCAGGCTTTGTACTGATGCCGATGCTCCTCAAAAAAATGATTCCGCTTTTTATTTGCATTGAGAAAATTCTTAGATTGAGCCATCGTAAATTTGTCATATGAGCAGAACACAAGAAGTACTACAAGATGTTGTTATAAAATTTGCAGGTGATAGTGGTGATGGTATGCAGTTAACGGGTAGCCAGTTTACCAACAATACTGCTTTGATGGGGATTGATCTTGCCACTTTCCCTGATTTTCCGGCAGAGATTCGTGCCCCGCAGGGAACCTTGCCGGGTGTGAGTGGTTTCCAGCTGCGTTTCAGCAGCGACCGTGTGTTTACACCGGGCGATGCCTGTGATGTACTGGTGGCGATGAATGCGGCGGCGTTAAAAACCAACCTGACTGCATTAAAAAAAGGCGGAAAGATTATTGCCAATACGGATGGCTTTGATGCCAAGAATCTTCGTCTCGCCAATTATCCGGAAGGTGAAAATCCATTGGAGAATAATTCACTTGAAAACTACACAGTGATAAAAATGGATGTAACCAAGATGACCCGTGAAGCGCTGGCTGATATGACGATGGGGATGAAAGAAAAAGACCGTGCTAAAAATATGTTTGTGCTGGGCTTTCTCTATTGGATGTATAACCGTGACATGGAAAACACCATCAGCTTTTTAAAAGAGAAGTTTGGTAAGAAGCCGGATATTTTTGAGAGCAATGTGCGTGTGTTGAAAGCCGGTTACAATTTTGGTGATACTACTGAAACATTTACCACCACTTATAAAGTAGAAAAGGCAAAGATGGAGCCGGGTGTGTATCGCTCCATCATGGGTAACCAGGCTGTGGCTTATGGTTTGATTGCAGCGAGTGAAAAAAGTGGCCTGCCATTGTTCCTTGGCTCTTATCCTATCACTCCTGCAAGTGATATTCTGCATGAACTGGCACGTCATAAAGCCTTTGGTGTAAAAACCTTCCAGGCAGAAGATGAAATTGCAGCCATCACTTCAGCTATTGGTGCTGCGTATGGCGGTGCCTTGGGCGTAACCACCAGTAGTGGTCCGGGTATTGCATTGAAGGGTGAAGCAATGGGCCTGGCGGTGATGCTGGAAATTCCGTTGCTCATCATCAATATTCAACGTGGCGGACCATCTACCGGTTTGCCCACCAAAACAGAGCAGAGTGATTTGATGCAGGCGTATTACGGAAGAAATGGAGAGTGCCCCATGCCGATTGTAAGTGCTTCCACTCCCGGTGATTGTTTTGATGCCGTGTATGAAGCAGTACGTATTGCCGTACAGCATATGACACCGGTAATCTTTTTAAGTGATGGTTATATTGCCAATGGTGCAGAACCCTGGAAGTTTCCCAAGGCTGCAGATTTGCAATCCATCAAAGTGGCGTTTAAAGAAGGTTTGGCAGAAGGAGAAGAAAAATATTTGCCCTACAAACGTGATGAAAAATTAGTACGTCCTTGGGCGATACCCGGCACTGCAGGTTTAGAACATCGTATCGGTGGTTTGGAAAAGCAGGATGTAACGGGCAATGTAAACTATGAGCCGGATAATCATGAACACATGGTGAAGACCCGTCAGGCTAAGGTGGATATGATTGCGAATTATATTCCTGAACAAACACTCGACAGCGGTCCTGCAAAAGGAAAAGTATTGGTACTCGGTTGGGGCAGTACCTATGGTGCTATTAAAAGTGCCTGTGCTGAATTACAGGCACAGGGCAAGAGTGTGGCACATGCACATTTGAGATATGTGCGTCCCTTCCCGAAAAACTTAGGTGAGCTATTGAAGAATTATGAAACAGTGTTGATTCCTGAAATCAATAACGGTCAGCTCATCCGTATTATCCGTGATGTATATTTTGTAGATGCCAAAGGTTATAACAAAATCAAAGGCACACCGATTACGAAAGGGGAATTGGTAGAAGAGATCGGGAAGTGGTTGTAAACTACTATACATTTCCTGAAAAATATTCAATCCATCAGCCACCGCTGGTGGATTTTTTGTTTTTGTTCCCCTTTAATCGTTCTACTTTGGTCGAAATTTCTATTATGCAAAAATTTACAACCATTATCATCACTCTTCTTTTCACTTCTGTTCTTCATGCACAACAAACACAAGGCCCTATCCAAAAAGAAAAATGGCATGGTAATGATCCCAATAAACAGGATACATCAGCAGGTTATGCACAGGCGGTGAAGGCGGGTAACGTTCTTTATATTTCCGGCACGGTAGCGCTTAGTGTTAATGAAGAGGGTGTAAAACGTGTTTATAAAACTTTAGAACAAACATTAAAACAATACGGTCTCAATTTCAGTCATGTAGTAAAAGAGAATTTATATACTACGGATATAGAAGCGATGAAGCAGTACAACTTTGTGCGCAAACAATTTTACAAAGGTGATTTTCCGGCAGCTACCTGGGTACAGATTACAAGACTGTATATGCATGAAGCAAGACTTGAAGTGGAATTGATTGCTCATTTCCCTGAAAAATAAATCCATTGCTCACATAGCTCTTTCTATTTGCCGGATCAAACCGGTGGGGTTGCCATAGTGTTCAATTACTTTTATTGACAGTTGATGCGTAGCAATCAGCCCACGAATTATTGCTCTTGTATCTGCATCTACACCGCCGCCAATAATGAGAATTTGATATTGGTTGCTTATTAATTCCTTTTGTACTGCATCATTCGTAAGTACACCTTTCGTTTTATGAAACCCATGATTGCCAAGGAATGAAAGCACCTGTTGCATCATCCCGTCATGTCGACCCAGTATGAGAACAGCAGGACTCATAATTATGCGTTGAACTGTCTTAAATGATGATCAAGATGTTTCCAGATTAACCTGCCCCAATCTTTTTTATTCATTGTACCAAAGAACTGGTGCGGATGAAAAAAATTTTTCTGCTGCACCTTCTCCAGTAAACTGAGTAATTGATTCCGTTCGTTTTCAAAACTACCGGTCACTGCTCCGTTTGTTTGCATGTTCATTACAGGAGGAGTGGCAGAACCTTTGGGCCAAGGAAAGGCATACAAGCCCATCCACCTGCCAAAGGCTGTTCTGAAAATAGCCGGACCTGCTTTACTGCTGTCAGGTATGATACCCAATGCCATTTTTAATTGTATGGAACAATGTTCCAGCATTTGCTCTATACTCAACGTACCCCATTGACGGGGCGATGATGCAGTAAGTGTATGGATGCGTGTAAGAATCTGATGGTAATTGCCGGGGTTAAAGATGATAGCTGCCATAGATTTAGATTTTATGATTTATTCAATTGGCGCAACTCATATTGCAATGTTTCTTTTAAACCTTCCTCCAATGATCTTGGATGATAGCCCAGTTCTGTTTTTGCTTTATGATTATTGCCCAGGTAGGTAACTCCGGCCTGTACACGCAAAGCCTCACTCCTATACATATACGGCAGAGGTAAAAATCCTTCTACCAATGAAGAAAAGAATGCAGTGATTTTTAAAAATACCGGCGGCACAACCACGGGCTTTTTAATACCGGTAATTTTTACTGCAATATCCAGTCCTTCAGAAAATGTATGACTTGTTCCGCAAATGATGTACTTGCTGCCGGGCTTTGCTTTTTCCATTCCTAAAATATGCGCATGCGCTACATCATCTACATGTGCCCAACTGTAAGCAGAGCGTGAAGGAATCACCGGTAATTTCTTTTGCAGATACAAACGTAATGCATCATCACTCATACTGGTACCATCAGGGCCATAAATTAAACCGGGCATCACAATCACCAATGGTAATCCTTCTTTAATAAACTGTTCTGCTATTTTATGTGCTTCAGCTTTTGTTTTATCGTATTCGCTGATGTGTGTTCCTGTAAAATGAAAGCTTTCATCTTTCAATTCGCCATGTGTATCAGAGTTAATAGCCAATGTACTGGTATAAACACCTTTTGGAATATTCAGCTCCTTCATAAGTTCCAGTACATTCTTTGTGCCAACTACATTAATTTGATAACCCTGCGTTTTATCCTTTGCTCCCACTTTATACCAACCCGCTACATGATACACACCATCACAACCACGCATGGCATCCCGCATGGTTTCTTTATCCGTTACATCACCTTTTACAAGTGTTACACCCATTGCTTTTAAAGCTCCTGCTTTATCAGGTGTGCGAACCACTGCTATTACTTCATGACCTGCTGTTCTTAATTGTTTGGCTAAACTACCGCCTACAAATCCTGTGGCGCCTGTGAGAAAGTATTTCATAGTTCATTTTTTTGAATGTATAAAGCAGGTGATTTTAAAAAGCCGGGCGAGAGTAACAATCAAAGGAAGACGGATGTTTCCGGGTATTAAAAAGTACAATTCATTTAAAAGAAATGCTTTCGGCCTATTCCTAAATGCAGCACATTATTTATTTCCTGTTCCTGTTGCAAACGTAACAATTCCTGCTTGGGATAAAAAATCGGTTCATCACTCAAATCAAAGGTAGCATGATGCATGGGCACTAACTGAGCAGCCTTTAACTGCAGCTGCGCCACCAGTACATCTGCCGGGCTTGTATGGGCGGTATGCATGAACCACTCCGGTTTATAAGCACCAATGCCGAGCAATGCATAATCAATGGACGGAAACAGCTCTCCAATCTCAGCAAAATGAATGCCCAAGCCGCTATCCGCACCAAAGTAAATGGTATGATGTTTTGACTGCAGCATAAAACTGCCCCAGAGCATGGTGTTCATATCCGTTAATCCCCGGCGGTTCCAATGCTTAGCAGGAAGATAAGTTACAGTAACATCTGCCTCCAACGAATAGCTTTGATACCACCCTGCTTCTATAATGGGATTGGTGATGTTCCAGGAGCGGAGCAAAGGAGCTATTTCCAAACCGGTTAAAATGATTGCCTGCGGATTTAATGCACATAGATGCTGCATGCTCTTTTGATCAGCATGATCACGATGATTGTGGGAGAGTAAGATAAAATCAATCTGTTTTAAATCAGCAACGCTGCAGGGCAAAGCAGTATAGCGTTTCACCGGCCCTACGTTGTACAATACCGGATCTGTAATGAAATGTTTGCCTGCGAGTGTAAATAAGAAGGTGGCATGACCCAACCAGGTAAATCCTTCATCCGTATTTTTTGTTAGTGCAGTATTGTGTATTACCTCAACTCCCGGCTCTTGCTTTTTCTTGAGTGGCTTTAAAGGATTTTTTTCAGCCTGCCATTTAAAGAGTTCGGCAAAGCTGCGTTCCCCCGGGCCATCGAGATTGATGTACTGATTTTTTTCATTCAGCAGATTACCCGTCCAGTTCTCTTTAATAAAAGGAAGCGATGGATTATGTGTTATCCTTTTACTCATTCTGTAGTTTATGAAACATCAGATCATCAATAATACGGCCACATAATGGCACACAGCCGCACTCAATACAAACAAATGCCAGATTACATGATGATAGTATAGTTTTTCCCACAAATAAAACAAAGCACCAACTGTGTATAAGCCGCCGCCAATGGCAATCATCAACATCACATCAAACGGAATAGCATCAAAAAACTGTCTGCCGCCAAAGAGTAAGATCCAGCCCATGCCGATGTACACAAGCGTTGAAACAAAATTGAACCGACCGGTGAAAAATATTTTGAATACAATACCAATCAATGTTAATCCCCATAATACACAAAGCAGGGTAATGCCTGTGGTGTTCATCATGTAGTTAAGAAGAAACGGTGTATAAGTGCCGGCAATTAAAAAGTAAATACTGATATGGTCAAACACATGCAATACTTTTTTCGCTCTTGGATTTTGAAACGCATGGTAGAGTGTGGACATGCTGAATAACAACAAAAAACAAAATCCATACACCGCAGCGCCTACCACAGCAATGGTATTATTCTTAGTGGCAGCCAATGCACTCAGTACCGGCAAGGCAGCAATTCCAAAAATAATACCGATACCGTGTGTGATGCTGTTGGCAATTTCCAGTTTTAAATCATGATGCTGGCTGCTCATTGTTTATTGATAGCGTTGATGATTTCAGTACTTAAAGGAGATACGGCAGGATCAAAGTAATGGATGAGCTCACCTTGTTCATTTACGAGGTATTTTGAAAAATTCCAGCTGGGCTGTTTGTTATTCCATCCGTTTTGTGTGGAATCGCTGAGCCATTTGAAGATGGGATTTTGTTCGGCACCTTTTATCACACTTGATTTTTTCATGAGCGGAAATGTTACACCGAAGTTGATTTTGCAGAACTGTGCAATATCTTCATCCGTTCCTTTTTCCTGTTCTTTAAAATCATTGGCAGGAAAGCCGAGGATGACTAATTGGTTTTGAAACTGTTCCTGCAATTTCTGCAAATCATCATATTGCGGAGTATAACCGCAATCACTGGCGGTGTTTACCAGCAATACCTTTTTACCCTTGAGCTGCTCAAAGTCAAAGGAAGTTCCGTTGTTGGCCGTGGCTTTTAATAAATAGAAAGAAACGAGTGCTTTTGCCTGTTCATTACCAAACTGCTTTGCTTTTTTACCACTGGCCCACATAAACGCAGGATAGAATGTTTTTAATAGTTTTTGACGGATAGTCATATCAGGAGAATTTCTGTTTACAAAATATACATAGCCCATTAAGACAATGAGAATAAGAACAACTGAGTAAAGCAATTTTCGTAAAAATTTCATTGATACTCTTCTTTAATAAAATATTTTATATTTTTTCTTTTTATTCCACAAGCCGTATTAAATGGCGAAAATAAATATGGTTCGAAAAAGAAATAAATATAATTCTCATCCATTGAAAATATTGTTTTACTATCTAAAGTTAAATTATCGAAAGACATTGTTTTTTCTCCCAAAGCCGAATAAATCATTCTTTTTAGAGACAAAGTGTCTTTAGCGGATTTCAGATAAAATAAATCTGAAAAAACCAGTTGCGCATTTGAAGCTGGATTTAGATTAACAGCCACATACTCACAATAAGAACGCATCAAAACATTATCACTATAACATTGTTCAAAAACATAACTGACAAAATTCTTCGTTTTATAAATATTTACAGGCCGGATATTGATGCAAAAACTGTCCAATAATTTAGAATAGTCTAAATCATTACTACCTGTTCGGTCTTTCAGGAATGCATCTGCAAAAAAAGTTATTTCTTCATTTAATGTTTTTTCAATCAGCGAATCATCTTTTCTGGTGAGCCTTGGCTTAATTAAATACAGTTCAGATTTAAGTTTGTTTTCGTTATTTATTATTGTATCAAATACAAATCCATCTTGAGGAAACAATTCAAGATGCGATAATTTAAACTCCGAATCAATAAGAAAACTGTCATTAATTGGCTTACTAACACTGATTTCAGTTTTGCCTCCATTGTTTTTGCAAGACAAAAGTAATAGTGCACCTATAATAAGTATAAAATAAATAAACTGCATCTTACCAACCGTTACTCAAAGTTTCCTCTCCTCCAAAACCCATGCTTTCAAGCATGGGATGTTACCGCTAAAGTTATGAGGCTTTAGCCTTGTCCGAATAAATTACTTAAGGCTAAAGCCAAATCCTGTACTATGTTTTTCCCAAGCTCAAAAGCTTGGGTTATACAAAATACTATCGTATCACCATTTTAAACAATCCCAGCTTTCCCTTAAACGGAGGATACTTTATGGAAGGATCAAACCAGGAAGGTGTTTTCATCACAGCTTTCTGGTGGCTGAAGGTATCAAAGGAATATTTACCATGATACTTACCGGTACCGCTGAAACCTCTTCCGCCAAAGGGTAAGTTATGATTGGTTAAATGCCAGCTGCTGTTGTTCACACATCCGCCTCCAAATGGCATAGCATCAATCCAGGACTGTTCTTTTGCACTGCTTTCCGTATAAACATAAAATGACAATGGGTTGGGATGTTGTTCCATCACTTTCAATGCCTCATCCATTGTTTTAAAGGTGAGAATCGGCAGCACAGGTCCAAAAATTTCTTCCTGCATCACAGGCGCATCTGTTGAAACGCCTTCCATTAAAGTGGGTTCAATGAATAATTGTTCTTTATTGGTACGGCCACCATAGAGAATAGTACCATTGCCCAGATAAGAAACAATACGGTCAAACTGTTTTTCATTGATGATTTTCCCGAAGTTGTAATTATCTGCAGGCGCATCAGAATAAAACTGCACAATACTTTTCTTCAGCTCTTCCACCAACTGCTGCTTTTTAGTTTCGTGCACCAGAACATAATCCGGTGCTACACACATTTGCCCGGCGTTGGAAAATTTAGTAACCGCAATTCTTCTTGCCGCCACTTTAATATTAGCATCGCTCTCCACTACACAAGGGCTTTTGCCGCCTAACTCCAATGTTACCGGTACCAAGCGCTCTGCTGCCATTTTATAAATGGCTTTACCGGTGGGAATGCTGCCGGTGAAAAACACATGATCAAACGTAAATTGATTCATCATGGCAGGTACAACTTCAGCGCCAATTCCATCCACCACTAAAACATACTCCGGTGGAAATATTTCTTCAATTATTTTTTTGATGACTGCTGCTGTTGCAGATGCATATTCACTTGCTTTCAATACCGCACAATTACCGGCAGCAATAGCACCCAGCAACGGATTAATCAATAATTGAAACGGGTAGTTAAACGGACCAATGATGAGCACCACACCCAAAGGTTCGCTATACACTTTACTGGAAGAGGGAAGGTTGAGCAGGTTGGTTGAAACACGTTGTGGCTGCATCCATTGCTTTAATTCCTTTTCCATGGCACTGATTTCTGCAATCACCATTCCTGTTTCTGTAACCCAGCTTTCTTCTTTACTCTTTTTTAAATCTGCATAAAGAGCATCATGCAGTTCCTGCTCGTATTTATAAATCGCCGCTTTTAATTTTTTTAATTGTTCAATACGGAATGCATAGGGTTTGGTTACGCCTGTTTTGAAATAAGAGCGCATAAATCCTAGTTTCTCCGTCAAATTATTTGTTTGCATAATACGTTCATTTGATCCTGATAAATGTACGGCAGTTTTTAACCCAAGCTTTTTCTATTCTTACAAACAGCCGGGATGGTTCAGTTGTTTGACGATGCTCACAGGAAATACAGGATTGCATCCTGTACCTTTAGCGCAAATCTTGTTTTATGGCAACAACTAAACGAAAAACATGGGTTGAGAAACGAAACAGCAATCGTGAAGTTGAGGTAGAAGTATTACAAAAATCATTTGCAGATATTGCAGCCGGAGAGAAAATGCTGATTCCCACGCCGCAAATTGTGGATGCGTATATCCGTGCTATTCCTAAGGGTAAGGAAACTACTATGGCGCAAATGCGGAAAGACCTGGCAGCTGAGTATCATGCTGATAAAACCTGTCCGCTCACCAGTGGTATTTTTCTGCGTATTGTAGCCGAAGCAGCACATGAAGAACTGGCGCAGGGCAAGCCCATCAGCAAAATCACTCCTTACTGGCGCATTATGGATGAAAAAAGTAATGCCGCTAAAAAATTAACGGTGGGTATGGATTTTTTAAAAGAACAACGCCGAAAAGAAAAATTAGGACTTGCCAAAGCAAAATAGTTGCATTTTTGATGCATGGATGTACTGCTCCCCAAATCAGACGAGTATTTTATGCAACAGGCTTTGAAAGAAGCCCGCATTGCCTTTGATGAAGGAGAAGTACCGGTAGGTGCTGTAATTGTTTTAAATAACAAAATCATTGCACGTGGGCATAACCAGGTTGAAAAGCTGAACGACCCCACTGCCCATGCTGAAATAATTGCTCTTACTTCCGCTTTCAATTTCCTAGGCTCCAAATATGTACCCGATGCTACTTTATTTGTAACAGTTGAACCCTGTTTGATGTGTGCCGGTGCACTGTACTGGAGTAAAATCGGTCGCATTGTGTGGGGTGCTGATGATGAAAAAAACGGGCACCAGCGTATTACCAAAGATCAATCTCCCTTTCATCAAAAAGCGGCCATTACCAGCGGCATATTAAAAGAAGAGTGTGCCCGGCTCATGAAAGATTTTTTTAAGCAGATGCGTTAGTACATAGCTCATCTTTAACAAACTCTTCAGCAAAACTTTAGTGCTTCTTTTTCTGTGGCACATCTTATGATTGTATAAATCTATAAAAACATTGTAAGATGAAAACACTTTTACACATTACGTTTTTCAGCCTGTTATTACTTACAGCCTGCCGTAAGTCTGACCTGCCCGCTGCTCCTATTGATGAAAGCGTTTGGCTAAATCAAGAACGGGGCGTAGTGGTGTATGCTGATTTCAGTTGCGATCACTTTGTAGTAGAAACTTTTAACGGCTATGCTATTGTTCAGAACTGGAGTTTACGACCGTTTACCGGCGATGTTTTGTATGGTGATTTCAGCCGCTGGGGTATTCGTGATGTGTACAACCGAAGCCGTGGCACACTTATGCGGGTGAACGTGAGGGACTACTGGCTGAACTATTTTTCGGCACAGGACCGGTTGAGCTGGTATTGTTCTCAATAACAATTTTCAAATAATCCTGCCCCGGCATGTATCTTTTTGATTAAAATATACAGCAGCAACTTTCATTCAACCTTCCCGCTGTACCTTTGTTATCCTTTCGGTACAATTTAATAACAAAGAAAAATTAAGACTATGGCATTTACATTAGCACCACTTCCCTATGCACATGATGCATTGGAGCCTCATATTGATACCTTGACCATGCAAATCCATCATGGTAAACATCACCAGGCTTATGTTGACAATCTGAACAAAGCCATTGCCGGCACAGAGCATGAAGGCAAAACACTGGAGCAACTGGTGGCAGCAGCAGGCAGTATTTCTCCTGCAGTACGTAACAATGGCGGCGGCCATTGGAATCATACTTTTTTCTGGGAATCATTAAAACCAACTCCTTTAACCACGGTTGTTAATGAACCTTCAGGTGACTTAGCAGATGCTATCAATACCGCTTTCGGCAGTTTTGATGCATTCAAAGAAAAGTTTGCGAATGCAGGCATGACCCGTTTCGGCAGCGGATGGGCCTGGCTGATTGTAAAAGATGGCAAGTTAGAAGTAAGTTCTACCCCTAACCAGGACAATCCATTGATGGATGTAGCTGAGGTAAAAGGAACACCCGTTCTTGGTGTGGATGTTTGGGAACATGCCTACTATCTCAAATATCAAAACCGCCGTGCAGATTATCTCGGCGCATTCTGGAATGTAATCAACTGGAATAAAGTAGCGGAGCGTTTTGCAGCAGCAAAATAAAATCAGCGTTTGCACTTTAAAATAAAACGGGGCGCAAAGCGCCCCGTTTTTTAATAGCGGTCTGCTACAAAAAGTTTTTCTTTACCTATCAATTGTTTTTCCTTGTACACTTGCACCCACAGCAATCCTTTGCCATAACTCTGCTTTAAAGGAATTAATTGCTGCGGTTGCAGTAAGATGATATTCTTGATGGGTCTTCCTTTACCGTCAAGCAGCACAAAATTGTAGCGGGCCTTAGCATCCCATTCTTTAACCGTTATAAAAACATTATCCTTGGCCGGGTTGGGAAATAGTTTGATGAGCGAAGAACTGTCTGCCGGTTTAAAAGCAGCCGGCCATTGAAAGGAGGAATCTTTTTTATCTGTCTGTGCATTGGCGGCAATGCCTGCACACAAAAAAAGAAATAGTAAAAGATGTTTCATACGCCACTGTTTGTAGTATCTACAACAAAGTTTGCAAATAGTTTTTACAAACAAAAGCTTTAACCTTTTTTAGCTTTAAAGCAATCCGCCACATGATCGTTTACCATACCGGTGGCCTGCATAAAAGCATAGCAGATAGTAGAGCCTACAAACTTAAAACCACGTTTCAGCAGGTCTTTGCTCATGGCATCACTCAACGCTGTTTTGGCAGGTACTTCCTTTAATGTAGCCGGACGGTTAAGTATCGGTTTCCCTCCTACGAATTGCCAGATATAACGATCAAAACTTCCAAACTCTTTCTGTACAGCTAAGTAGGCCTTTGCATTTTGAATAAAGGCCAGCACTTTTAAACGGTTACGGATGATGCCCGGGTTTTGCAATAAAGCTTCTACTTTTTGCTCGTTATACTTAACCATCTTTTTTGCATCAAAACCATCAAAAGCTTTGCGGTAATTTTCCCTTTTACTCAGCACTGTGTACCAGCTCAGCCCTGCCTGTGCCCCTTCGAGGCAAAGCATTTCAAACAACTTCTGATCATCATGAAGTGGTACACCCCATTCTTCATCATGATACTGTTTGTATAAATCATCCTTCAGACACCAACTGCAACGGATTTTTTCTTTGGGCATAATGTTTACCTCTTATTTTATATTTCGTACTTATTTACGGAACGGGATCATAACCACTTCCTCCCCACGGATGGCATTTACTCACCCGTTTTATGGTCAGCCAGAGACCTTTGACAGGACCATGTTTTTTCAAGGCTTCAATACCATAATGACTGCAGGTAGGTGTGTACCGGCATTTAGGACCAATAGCCGGGCTGATAACATACTGGTAAAAACGAATGAGCAGGATAAAAGGAAATATGAGTATTTGCTTTATTGTTTTCATTGATAGATCTCCTGCAATTTACGTAATGCCAGTGCTGTTTTTTCAGCTAACGGCTCATAGAGCGGCAGTTCTTTTCCCGTATAAATAAAGAAAATACAAAGTGTTTGCTGTTTGGTTTGAAGCTGTTCTTTCAATGCTTGTTTTTGCAGCCGGTAAGCCTCCCGTATAAGTCGTTTGATGCGGTTGCGATGTACTGCTTTTTTAAAATGACGGGTGCCCACGCCCACGCCAAACAACAAAGGCTCCTGCTGCGCAGGTTCCTGCAACCGGTGATATACTTTGAGCATACCCGCATGAAACGAAGGCGCTTCTTTAAAAAGCTGCTCCAGTTGTTTGCGGCTTTTTAAACGCTCCTGTTTCTTAAGTGTATGTTGTTTGGATGCTGCCAAGGTGGTAAAAATAAAAAGTCCCGGCAAACTACCGGGACTTGAATTATAGAAATAAGTTGACTGCTTATTTTTTAGCGCCACGCTCGTCGCTGATAGTAAGCTTCTTGCGTCCTTTCTTACGGCGGCTGGCCAATACTTTACGGCCATTTGCATCCTGCATACGCTTGCGGAAACCATGTGTGGTTTTACGGCGACGCTTGGAAGGTTGATATGTTCTTTTCTGTGCCATTGTAATTTATTTTTCCTTGTTTAAAAATGCCGGGGAGAAGCCGGTTATTTCTAATCCTTCAGCGGGAACACCACTTCCCACCGTTTGTGAAAGGACGGCAAAGGTAGGGGAATTGAAGTTTTTTTGAGGAATCTGAAGGGAAGAAATTTTAGGATCGAAGCCCCACCCCTTTCGGTCCTGCTCTTTTTTAAGATGTTAATTCCCCGTCCGGGCGTGGATAAAGACCCCGGTTTTTTAGCTCGATTGTTCTATTCATTTGCAAAATGCAGGGTGGCTGCATAAATAGCACTTCAGCTTTTCAGCTCCACATGGGCTGATTGCACATCGGCACCATAAAAAAGACGGGCATGTGTATTAAAATCCTCTGTTGAATCAGTGGTATAAAACAACCGCTCCCCGCCCCGGCTCAACCGCTGCTCCATTTGAGGATGGCGGTGTAAATAATCCTTTAAACCGGCAGCTACAATAGCGCCCTGGCTCAACACCTGCACCTGTGGCGGCAATGCCTGTTTGATCTTTTCCTGCAGCAAAGGATAATGCGTGCATCCCAGCAGCACCACATCAATATCAGCAGATTGCTGCAGCAATGCATTGGTATATTCTTTTACAAAATAATCAGCACCCGGTGTGTTATGTTCGTTGTTCTCAATTAACGGTACCCACATGGGGCAAGCCTGCTGATATACTTTTACCTCCGGGAAAAATTTTTCAATCTCGATGATATAGGATTGAGATTGTACCGTGCCATTGGTAGCCAGTACCCCTACTTTATTGGTTTTGGTATAGCGACCAACTACTTCTGTTGTTGGCCTTATAACACCCAGCACTCTGTTATGAGGATTCAGCCTTTGCAAATCATTTTGCTGAATGGTACGCAAAGCCTTGGCCGATGCTGTATTACAGGCAAGAATCACCAGAGGACAACCCTGCGCAAAAAACCATTCTACGCATTGCAACGTATAATGATAGACCGTTTCAAAACTCCTGTTACCATAAGGAGCTCTTGCGTTATCTCCCAAGTACAAATAATTGTATTGCGGTAATAACGCCGTAATTTCTTTCAATACCGTTAAACCACCATAACCAGAATCAAAGATGCCGATAGAACCCTGCATGAGTACAAAATACGTTTAAAAAAGAATCCCGCCGGTGGGGCGGGATTCAAAATCTTTATTACTTACCTGCGGGCGCATCAGGTATTTTCAAATACTTCTTCACCAGCGGCAGCAAATCATCAGTAGGAGGAGCTACCAGTAAAGCTTCTGCTGTAAATACATACGCATACCCGTTTGCTTTTGCAACGGCGGTTATAGCATCTCTTGCTGATTTTTGAATAGGAGCAAACATTTCCTGTTCTTTTTGCTGCAGGTACTGCTGTGCACCATTGGCATAGTTCTGAAGTGTTTCGCCCAGATCAGACCACTCTTTAAACTTAATGTCTTTTTTGGCAGGAGTCCATTTAGATGAATCAGCACGGATGATGCTGTCTTTTTCACGGTACTCTTTAATCAACTCTGCATAAGAAGTGTTGAGAGAGTCCTGCATTTTCTGCAATTTGTCCTGTGCTTTTTTGGTTTCAGGCATTACGGATAAGAGTTCACCTGTGTTAATATGCCCGAATTTTTGAGCGTTTACAGTTGTTCCCATCAATGCAATTACTGCAAACAGAATAACTTTTTTCATTTCGTAGTTGTTTTTTATTTAAGTGTACTAACCCCTTGTTTTGGTTGCAGCCCCAGCGTACGTTAATTAAAGTTTAACACCCAATATTTTAAGTACATCGTCGCTTTTGTCCAGTTTGGGGTCGGCAAATATAACGGTAATTCCTTCACTTTTATCCAAAATAAAGTCGTACATACGCTCGGTGGCCAGCTTTTGTACAGCGTTGTAAACCTTATCCTGTATAGGTTTCACCAGTTCCTGCTTTTTACGGAAGTAGTCTCCTTCAAAACCAAAGCGGCGGCGTTGTAAATCACGCACAGCTTTTTCTTTATTAAAAATTTCATCTTCTCTTTTCTTGAGCAACTCCGGTGTAAGCATGGCCCGCTCTCCGTCTAACTGGCGGTACATTTTATCCAGTTCACTCTGCATCAGGTCAATTTCTTTTTGCCAGGCATCTGCCATTTCTTCCAGTTTGGTATTGGCTTCTTTATATTCCGGAATTTTTCCCAGTATATACTTGGTATCAATAATAGCATACCGCTGAGCGTTAGCAGCAACACCTGCCATCAGCAAAAACAGCGGCAGCAATAAATACTTCTTCATAGTTTTATTTTTTAAGTGAGATGAGTTGAACTTATTTTTTAGTTGCTTCTTTCGCCTTACACCATTCACCTTTTTAACTTTTACCTTATGCTTTATTCCGGTTCAAAGCCAAGCATAAAGGTGAAGCGGGTTACATCCCTCAACTTGGCATTGGGGAAATAACGATCCAATCCTATACCATAGTCAAAGCCCAGCAATCCAAACATCGGCAGAAAGAAACGCATACCTAAACCGGTACTGCGGCGCAGTTTGAAGGGGTTGTAGTCTTTAAACTCATACCATCCGTTCGCTGCTTCAAAAAACCCAAGTGCAAAAATGGTAGAGCTGGGGTTGGTGCTGAGCGGATAACGCATTTCAAGACTGTACTTATTAAAGATGGTAAAGAACTGGTTGGCTGAAGTTTGACCCGTGTTATTAATACGTGGGTTGCTGTTATCATATACCGGGTAACCACGATGGGCAATGATATCAAAACCGATAATACCAAAGTTGTTCTGCAAACCTGCATCACCCACCTGGAAACGTTCAAATGGTGAAAGCGGAAGATTGGTATTGTAACGACCTAAGAAACCAAATTTAGCTGCTGCACGCAGTACGAACTGGCGGTTCTTTTCAGCACCCATCGGTTTACCGATAGGAATAAACCACTCATAATTCAAACGCCATTTATGATACTCCACCAAACGGAATTTTTCGGCAGGATCAGAATACTTGTTTACATCCCTGAACAAACTCCATGGCGGTGTAAAAGTTGCCGTTAATGAAAAATTAGAACCGCTGCGTGGGAATGTTGGCTGATCCACACTGGAGCGAAGCAACTGGAAACGGATATTCAGGTTATTGCTCAAACCGCTATCCAATTCCGGGAACAGTGCATACTTCTTTAATTTGTATTGGGTATAACTTAAAGAGGTGATGAGTGTAAAATAATCATCAGGCCATTTTAATTGCTTACCGAATGACAAAGTAGCTCCCATAGTACGCAAATAACTATTGTCATTAGAACGGGAGCGCAACGGTAAGCCTGTAACAGGATCAAACGCATTACTTAAACGGGTGCGGAATAAACTAACGGTAAGATTATTTCTTTTTTTACCGCCTAACCAAGGCTCTGTAAACGAAAAGTTTTGTGTACTGAAGGACGGACCGTTTGATTGTACACGCAATGATAAACGTTGACCATCACCACTTGGAATACCATCCCACTGTTTAGGCTTGAACAGTTTTTTAGTTGAGAAGTTATTAAAGGTTATACCCAGTGTACCTGTTAAACCAATAATACCACCCCAGCCGGCGCTCAACTCCAATTGGTCACTGGATTTTTCTTCTAATGAATAATTGATATCCACTGTACCATCATCAGGATTAGGAACCGGGTTGATGCCTATTTTCTCCTGGTTAAAATAGTTTAATGCAGAAAGTTCACGCTGGGAGCGGATAAGATCACTACGGCTGAATTTTTCGCCGGGGATCGTACGTATTTCACGACGGATTACATGCTCCTTTGTTTTATCGTTTCCTGCAATATTTACAGCACGGATGGTTGCTTGCGGACCTTCTGAAATTCGCACTTCGTAATCAATAGTATCACTATACACTCTTGTTTCAATCGGTTCAATACGGAAAAACAAATAACCATCATCCATATACAATCCGCTGATGTCGCCACCTTCCTGTGAAAGTTGTTTACCCAATCTTTTGTTGAGTGTTTCCAGGTTATAAATATCTCCTTTACGGATGCCGAGCAAACTGGTTAAAATAGAATCACTGTACTTAGTGTTACCCCTCCAGGCTATATCACCAAAATAATATCTTCTTCCTTCGTTTACTTTCAGTTCTACTACCAGGTTTCCTTTCTTGTTGTAATAGCTGGTATCTTTTTCAATCACAGCATCACGGTAGCCCAGTGAATTGAAATACTCCAGCAGTTTTTCTTTGTCCTCTTCGTATTTCTTTTGATTGAACTTGGCAGATGATAATTTGAAACGGAACCAGGGATCAATAAAATCTTTGATACGGCTTACATGCAAAAAGTCTTTCCTGGAAAGAAACTGTTTGAAAGTAGTACTGTCTTTTCTGCCGAAAACGGGTTGTTCCTCATCTGGTTTTAATGTAATGCGGGCTTTTTCTTTAGTGCCTTTTAACTGCTTCTTGAGTTTAAGATCACTTACCGTTTCATTGCCGGCGATATAGATATCTTCAATCTTTACTTTGCTGCCCTTGGTAACATTAAACGTAAGATCAATAAAGTTTGGGTTGATGGAGTTTTTGGACTCATCAATTTTTACTGATACTGTACGATACCCCTTCTCAACGTAAAACTTTTCAATACGTTCTACAGCAGTGCGTCTCAGGTTTTCTGTAATAACTTTATTAGGAGTGAGATTGATTTTTTCTTTCAATTCATCTTCTTCGCCTTTACGGATGCCTTTTATAAAGTAAGAACCGAGACGGGCACGTTCTTTTACATTAATCTCAATGTAAATATCTCTTCCATCTACTCTTGTTATGTAAATAGCCACATCTTCAAAATACTGCTGGCGCCAGATATTGATGATGGCCTTGCTGAACAAATCACCACCGGGCAGAAAAACACGATCGCCAACTGCCAGCCCGGAAATGGAAACCAGCAACGAAGAGTCAAATGTTTGTGAGCCGGTGATTTCAATACCTGCAATGATGTATTCTTTTGGTGTTTTGGAATTAAAAATAGCTTCCAGTTCAGGATCAACTGATACACCCGGCGTTGTGTCACGCACCTGTGCGGTTGACAGGGATACAAAGAACAATAAGCAGATGCTGAGTAGAGGTATAATGCGCTTTAAATACATTCAATTCAAGTGGCCTGTTTATGGGTTTGCTTATTCTGCCTTTGGCCGGGCGGCAAAATAATTGGTTTTGCTGAAACTCTTTGTTAAAACAACCATGTTCTTTGAGAATTAAGAAGATGTTACAGGAGCCGGTGTTTTTAACTGCTCCCCTGTTTTTCCAAAGCGGCGTTCTCTTTTCTGGTAGTCCAGGATGGCTTCGTACAGATTTTCTTTTCTGAAGTCGGGCCAGCGAACATTGGTGAAATAGAGTTCTGCATACGCTAACTGGTATAAAAGAAAGTTGCTGATGCGGTACTCACCGCTGGTGCGTATCATCAGCTCCGGATCAGGAAACTCACGGGTGGTTAAATAATCCTTGATAGTGTCCTGGTCTATTTCAAAAGGCTGCAGCTTACCGCTTTTTACATCGGCTGCAATGCTTTTAATAGCATTTACAATTTCCCAGCGGCTGCTGTAACTGAGGGCCATAATTACATTCAGCCCGGTGTTGTCTTTTAACTCCCTTAAACTTTCCTGCAGTTCTTTTCTTGCATAATCAGGGAGCATATTAATATCACCAATCACATGCAAGCGGATATTGTTTTTTTTGAGGGTTCCTGTTTCCTTGCGGATGGAATCTACCAGCAGCTCCATAAGGCCGGTTACTTCTTCTACCGGGCGGTCCCAGTTTTCAGTACTGAAAGCATAAAGGGTTAAAAACTTTACACCCAGCTCTGCACATCCCTCTACAATATTGCGAACGCTTTCCACCCCATGAAAATGACCATACAAACGATCCTGACCCTGCTCCTTTGCCCAACGCCCGTTACCATCCATGATGATGGCAATATGCTGCGGCAGGCGGCTCATGTCCAATTGTTCTTTAAGGGAGGTCATAACCCTGAAAATTTAAGGGCACGAAGGTAAGGAATCCCCATGGGTTTGAGTCAGTTTGATGAGGCATAGTTTTAGAGCTGTTTTTACTGAAAACAAAGCCTGCAAAAACAAAAAGACCCCGGGATTTCGGGGTCTTTTTAAAAGAATACAAATAGCTTATTGCGTTAATTTATACTCGCCTTTGTAAAAGTCAACAGTAAACTTATAACTGCCATTGGTGGGTGGAGCAGGAATATCAGCGCCTTCTCCTTTAATCTTGCCACCTAAACCGGCATTGGGAGCTCCTGCATTTTCAGCACCGTATTTTTGACCCCAGCTTCCGTTTACAGGTAAGAGCAGGTAGGCCTGGCCTGAAGTAAAGTTGAGTGTAATATCCCACTGTGCTGAGTTACGTCTTGTTAACTGCTGCTGCGGTACAGGAACAGGATTGTTCCAGCCACCGGGAGTTGCACCGCCCACCATGAATAAATCATTTGGCAGACCATTTACAATACTGATTGGCTCGAGTTTATAACGTCCTTGCTGGAAGTCAACAGTAAACTTATACAAGCCGGTTGTAGCAGGCGAAGTAAAATCAGAACCCGGACCCGTACTGAACTGGAAAGAACCTTGCAGATCGCCACCCTGATTAGTAGGCGTTGTAGTTACATACTTAGTTCCCCAGCTTCCGTTTTCAGGTAAAAGCAAATAACCCTGGCTGCTGCTCAACTGGAATACACCACCCCATGTTGTTTCGTCAATTCTTGCAAATTCCTGGGATGGAACCGGCACCGGATTGTTCCAGCCACCAACAGTTGCACCACCGATAATGAACAAGCGCTGTGTTACAGGCAAAGCAACTTTGGGAGGAATTTTATAAGGAGTAGCCCTGATTTTTAAAATGTTAGAGATTTTACGCTCATTGTTATTGGCATGAGATGAAATAACACGCACATCTAAATCATATGCTTTATTAAATTCAAATCCCCAGGCCAGCATTACGGCGTTCAAGTCCTTCGCAATAATAGAGTCAGTGAGCTTACCGGAAAAAGTTTTTGAATAAGCTCTTGAAAAATTACGATTGGTTGAATCAATCTCCAGGATATACTTAGTGGTAGTAGCCGATGCATACTTTGGATCCGTCCAGTTTAAAATAAGGGAAACCTTATTAGAGTCTGAAGCGTTAGGCGCCACTGTAGCTGTGGGTGTTGAAAGTACAGGAGCTGAACCATCAGCAAAAGTTTTTAAGTCTTCTGCTTTTTCGCAGGATGCAAATGCAAGCATGGCAGCCAGTGCAAAAGATGAAATTTTATTAAATAGTTTCATATCAAAAATGATTTAGAATGTTATTGTCTCACCACCTGGAATTTACCCAATTGGAAATCCAGTGAAATTTTAAAGGTACCACCGGGTGTGGGCGATAAGAAATCCTGCCCGCCACCACCTTTATATACAAAGTCGCCGCCACCTGTTGTAGAAGCACGGTCCACACCATCTTCAATACAATATTTAGCACTCCAGCTACCCATAACAGGAAGAATGAGATAACCATCGTTGGCATTGAGGTTAACCACCAGGTCATACTGTGTTCTTGAACGGCGTGTGAATTTCTGGTTGTTGATAAAAGGAGCGTTTAAAGGATTATTCCATCCGCCGGGACTTGCACCGCCTACCAGCCATATTTCATCGTTAACAGGTGTTGCTGTTTTGGGAGGAGGAGGGAACGGGCTTGCTGTAAATGTTACTTTATTGGGCGATAACAACTTTACAGCATTGCCAATGCTTGAAGAAACCCTTGCTTCAATTGTGTATACACGACGGGGATCATTTACAAGGTTCATACCCTTTCCACCGTTTAAGCCCGTTGTAAGGATTTTATTAAAATCACCTACACTATAAGCCACAGATAATTCGTTGGCAATTACCAGTGATACTTTTGCACCGCTGTTAAAGTTGCCGCCAACTGTATCCATTTCCAAAGTATAACTTACATTTTGCGAATTAATACCTGTATTGAAACGATATTCAGGGTTGGTCCAGTTAAAGCGGATGGCCTGGTTATTTTCCTGGCCTGCCTCCAGCCGAACTGTTGTAGTAGAAGCGGTTAAATTGGGAGGAGTACCGCCCTCAAAATATACTTTGTTCTCTGTTTTTTCGCAGGATGCCAGAAACACGCCGGCAAGAACGAAGGAGAGATTGATTATTTTTTTCATACTATATGAATTAATTAGTTTAATAACCGGGGTTTTGCTTCAAATTAGGATTGGTAGCAAGTTCTCTTGATGGAATGGGGAAGAGTTTACGGTTAGGATCAACACCTGTTCCATCTTTAACTCCGCCTTTCCAGGGCCATAAATAACTTGCTTCTGTAAAGCGTGCGAAACGAATTAAATCTGTACGACGGAATCCTTCCCAATACAATTCACGGGCACGTTCGTCCAGGATATAATTCAAATCATAGGTACCAATGCTTCCGGCTGTTACCTGTGCACGTGTACGCAAGGCATTCAGATAAGATACAGCCAGTGCATCAGTGCCACCGCTGCCGCCACGTTTTACTGCTTCTGCATAAATCAGGTACATTTCTGCCAGGCGGAATACCGGGAAATCTACATCAGAGAAAGTACGCTCTGGGTCTTTACCAAAGCCACCCGTTCTGGTTCTGTTGCGGTATTTGATAACCGCTAACCCGTCTTTAAAATCAGAGATGTTATTGATCTCCAGATTTTGAGAGCCTTGTACAAATTGTGCTCTTGTATCACCATTTCCATTGATATCAGGAAACAGCAAGGGAAGGTTCTTAGTAGTGCGGATACCACCCCATCCACCTAAACCTGAAACTGTTTGATCCATATCACCACCTACTGATCCGTTTACCAGGAATGTAGTAGCACCGAAGTTGCGGGTGTTAATACCATCATAGTTCAGCGTCCAGATAAACTCAGGATTATTCAGATTGTTATCGGCCAGCATTAACCAGCGGTAGTTGGAAAGCAAAGTGTATCCTGCATCAATTACACGCTTGGAATAAGTGATCGCTTCAGTGAACTTAGGAGTTCCTATGTAAACACCTGCATTCAGATAAAGACGTGCCAGCAATGCCCATGCAGCCGCTTTATCAGCACGGCCATATTCATTAGTACGTGGTGCTGCCAGGTCGCCATCAATGGCTTTCAACTCATTTTCAATGTACGTAAACAGTTGGGTCCTGTTAGTTTGGGGAGGATTGATTTTTCCAATACCATCAGCATCTGTTGCAAATGGAGGATTACCCCACAAATCCATTAACACCCAGTATTGATAAGCACGGAGAAAGCGGGTTTCTGCACGCATTTGAGTAATTTTTCCCTGAATGGATGAGAGGCCTCTGCTGCTTAATTTTTCAGGAGTGCTTTCTCTTAAAAATTCATTACAGATAGAAATTACATACACGCATCTTGCAAACAAACCGGTAAGCATGGGGTTTTGTGCGCCCCAGTTCATGTTATGAAAATCCTGGATACCGGGATCGTTCCAGGCTACTACTGCTTCATCAGTAGATAACTCCTGTGCTTTCCAGTAAAGACGAAGAAAGTCGGCGGTACCGGCGTCAATACCTGCAATATCGCTGCTGCCGGGTCCATTGCTGCCGGTTAAGGCCATACTGCTGTAAGCCTTGGCAAGAAACTGAGTGTAGCCTGCTTCTGTTTTAAACACATCTTCAGAGGTGAGTGTGTTTGGAGGCAATACATCCAGCCTTTTATGACAGGCGTTTAATAAAACACCTAAACATAAAATCGAAAACAGTTTTAATGATTGATGTATCATATCTAAGATTTTATTTTTTTAGAAATCCATATTTACGCCAAACACAAATACTCTGGGTCTGGGATAAATCACGTTATCAATACCTGAGAATACTTCAGGGTCAATTCCTTTATACTTTGTAATCAGGAACGCATTTTGAATGTTTGCTGAAAGCCTTAACCTTGTCTTCTTAATTACTTCTCCCAAATCATAACCGAAGTTGATATTATCCATGCGGATGAAGGAAGCGTTCTGGATGTAATAATCAGAAGAGTACTGATTGTTTACAAACCCTGTTTCCAGGTAATCACGTGATGCATTCTGAATAAAGCCTAAAGGATTAATGATCTGGCGACGAACACCAAGATTAGAAGCAATGTTGTTATAGTTATAGTTTCCAAAGCTGCCTCTCAATACAAAACCTGCTGTTAACCGCTTATAGCTGATGGATGAACTTGCGCCAAGGAACACTTTTGCATTTCTGGATTGATAGAGATAATTGTCATCATCATTGATAATACCATCTCTGTTCAGATCTTCATACAAACCCTCAATAGGCTTGTCATTTTTATCATATACCTGCTTCAAAACACGATATGTAAACGGTGCATAACCTGACTGGTGTACCTGGATGATATTACCGGTACCACCCTGGATACCTCCTGCCTCAATGAAAAACTTAGGATCAGGATTGAGTGTAAGATTGGTTACAATCGGGTCGGTATAAGTTACGTTGAAACCAAGCTCCCACTGGAGGTTCTGATTTCTAACAGGCACTGTGTTAATGGTAACTTCAAAGCCCTTATTTTCAATATTGGCTACGTTTGTAAGCAGGAAGTTGCTGAAGTTAGTGAACGATGCAATCGGAATTCTTGAAAGCAGATCTTTTGTTTTACGCTGAAACACTTCAAAAGTTCCGTTGATACGGTTATCAAACAAGCCGAAATCCAAAGCAACATTTATATTTTCTGTTGTTTCCCATTTCAGATCCGGGTCGTAAGCTGCAGGAGTTACAGTATTGATGGGGCTGAAATTATTACCAAACTGGTAAGTGGATTGATTACCACCAATTGAGTAACGGGGAATATATCCATACAAATCAATACCATCCTGTTGTCCCGTAACACCCCAACCGGCTCTGAGCTTTAATTCAGATATTACTTTTGAATTCTTTAAGAAAGCTTCTTCACTGATTCTCCAAGCACCTGCAACCGAAGGAAAGAAACCCCAACGTGTATCAGGACTGAATCTTGAAGTACCATCCGTACGGGCATTCACAGTAACAATATATTTACCGGCAAGAGTATATACCAAACGACCATAATAAGAGATCATGGCATATTTATCTTCCTGAGAAATAAAATTAGGTTGAGAACCCGCTATAACTGTTCCATTAAACTGACGGTCAGGATTGTTGAAAGAATAAAATTTAAACTCCTGGAATGCATGACCGGCCATTACATCAAACCTGCTGTTGATGGATTTTACATCTTTTACATAATTGAGGTAAAACTCATACAGATTGTTTTTGGTTTGACTGAAATAAGGTCTGTATGATCCTTTACGTCTGTATTCAGAAGCAGCACTGTCAGAATTTTTATTGAGGCCCTGGCCTTGCTGAAAATCATAACCCAGGTTCAGATTAGCTCTCAATCCCTTTAAGAAAGGAACCTGGTAATCCAATTGAAGATTACCAATGCTTCTGAACACTTCGCTTGTATTATCTCTGAGGTTAATGAGTCCTAAAGGATTACGGTTAGAAAGCTGTAAAGGAAGGTTGGGCTGACTTGGATCAGGCCACTCCCAATATCCGCCCCATTGATTAGTGCCGGAACGAACAGGCTTGGTAGGATCAAATGTTACTGCATTTCCTACAGCACCTTCATCTGAAAAATTATTGGTTGTACGTACACCTTTCAGGTTGAGGTCTACTTTGAGTTTATCTTTCAAAAAACGGGGACTTAAGTTGATGGCACCGCTTAAACGCTGGAAATTACTTCTGAGCAAAATACCATCCTGGTTCAGATAACCGGCAGATAAACGTAAAGGCAATTTGCCTTTTGCAATTGCACCCGTTGCACTGAAGTTAATATCCTGAGACCATGATGTGCGGAAAACCTGGTCCTGCCAGTCTGTATTTGCATTGGTTAATTTACTTGTGAGAGATCCTTCTGCTCTTACAATTTCTGAAACCTCCTGAGCGGATAACACATCAATTTGTTTGGCGGCCTGCGAAACAAATGTTTGAGCACCGAAATTGAAAGTCATCTTTCCTTTGCGTCCTTTTTTGGTTGTAATTATGATAACGCCATTAGAAGCTCTTGAACCATAGATAGCTGCTGCCGAGGGATCTTTTAAAATTGAAAAGTTTTCAATGTCATTAGGGTTTACCAGGTTTAAAGGATTGGAAGAACCGGCAACACCTCCATCAACAGGTACTCCATCAATGATGATGAGCGGACTGTTACTTGCATTTAATGAAGCGCCACCCCTGATGCGAATGGTACTTCCGCTACCGGGAGCACCACTATTAGGAGTAATCTGCACACCGGCTACTTTACCTGCAATTAATTGCTCCGGTGTTTGAATAGCACCTTTTACAAAATCTTTGGAGGTAACTGTTGCAACAGCACCGGTAAGATCTCTCTTACGCTGGGTACCATAACCTACCACCACTACCTCGTTAAGGTTGGATTGAGAGGCTACCAGATTGATGCTGAGATCCGTTTGAGCACCTACTGCTACTTCCTGGCGGGTAAAGCCTACCGAAGTAATAACAAGGACAGCATTATTATTATCTACAGTAATACGAAAAGCACCGGTGGCATCTGTAGTAGTACCACGGTTGGTTCCTTTAACAGTAACAGATGCTCCTGCAACAGGGCTTCCATCTTTACTGTCAGTCACCTTGCCTGAAACGGTTTTACCTTGTGCAAAACCAACTTGCGCTAAAATCAGGAGCATCGGAATCAACATCCCCACTCTGATAAGCAGACGTTTTAGATCCATAATCAATAGTTTAGGTTTTAAGAGACTGCAATTTATAATGAACAAAAAATTTACAACACTTATGCGGTCTTCAAAGGATATGATTGAAAGCAGGTATTGAACAAATGGTTATCAGCAGGCACCTTTTATATAAACAAGTAGCCTCTTAGAATTGCTGCATCACGATTTTTTCATAACGCACCACATTATCTACTCTCACCTGCAGCAGGTATTGACCCGGTGTTACTGATATACCGCCAAACAAATCTCTGTTCAACTGCTGCACCTGGTATCCTTTTAACTGGAATCCCATATTCTTGGTTGCCATTACCTGCCCCTGCATATTAATCAATTGAATGCTCACCTGTCCGCTCTTAGGCAATTCATAGGTAATGGTTGCCTGCTGCTGCACGGGATTAGGCGATACTTTCAGTTTAAACTCATTGCTATTGGCAATAATATCCCGAACGTTTGTAACAAGACCACCGGGAATGTTCTGATCAATATAAACTCTGTATCCTCCTGCCGGAAGTGTTACACTCTGCGTAGTATTTGATACAACATAGGTTCCTCCATTAGTGTAATCGTACCAGGTTCCTGTTGCAGGAAATGTTACTGACTGTATCTGTGTGCTATTATTAAAGTTTGCTACTACCACCATCTTTAAGGAGGCATGGTTAATCACCACCGTTTTCCAGAGATTGCTTCCTAAGCTGGTACCGGTTGAAATGGTAGTACGGTTAAACGCATCAGGCTTTTGCTTACGCAGTTTGGCCATCGCTGCAAATACTTCATACAAACGGCGACGGTTCGTATTCTGGAAATAATCCCAGCGGATAGGTTTAGGATTTGTTCTGCCACCATTGGAGTTAATGGAGAAATCATAACCTAACTCTCCAAACTGCCAGATCATTTTAGGACCCGGAATAGCCATTAGTACAGCCGCCATTGCTTCTGTACGTGCCAGTGCACCATTCAGGTTGCCGGCTACAACAGAACCACCTGCATTGAGTGCATTAAACATTACACGCTCTTCATCATGACTTTCAGCATAAGCAATTAAACCGGGTTTATCATCTAAGAAGGCATCGTTCCAGAAACTTCTGTTTTTCCAGTAAGCTGTATTCACGTCTGAACCGCCGGCATTACCTGTAACATTTGCAGTAAACTGATCGGTCATTTTACCCCAGAGCAACATGCCACGTTTTGCTAATTCTGCTTCTTCATCAGGATTACCCAAGTGCTCCAGTATGCAATAAGAGCTATTGGATACAGATTGCATTTTGTTATAATAGTTCTGCCAGATATCAACACGTCCCTGGTTATAGGAGTTCCAGGCGCCGATGTTGCCGATTGTATTGTTCGTAGTAAATCCTTTACTTAAATCCCATCGGAACCCATCCAGTTTATACTCTGTGAGCCAGTGTTCAATAAAGCGTTCCGTGTGATATCTTGTGGGCGCTACATTATGATTAAAATCGTTAAACACGTTAAAGTCGTGTTGCGCTGTTTCATAAAAATAAGGACTGTTGGCAGCCGGCCTGCTTAATGAACTGTTCCACCACAAGGCTGCTAAAGGAGACTGACCCGTAGCATGATTAAATGCAATATCCATAATCACCGCCATGCCATTATTATGCGCCGCATTGATGAATTCTTTCAATGCATTCTTGGTACCATACGCTTTATCCGGAGCAAAATAATACATGGGATTATAGCCCCAACTGTTATTACCATCAAACTCGTTAAACGGCAGTACTTTAATGGCATTGAAACCAAGAGCCGCCAGGTAAGGAAGTGTATCTTTTAAAGATTGCCAGTTTTGGTTGAATACAAAATCACGAACCAGCAATTGATAAATAACAAGGTTGTATTTGTTTGGACGCTGATACGCTCCGTCCGTCCAGCCAAATGGAGCTTCGCCGGGTGTAATCACACCAACAATACCCGAGGTTTTTCCGGTAGGATAAGCAGGCATATTGGGAAAAGTAGCAGATGCTATAAACCGATCGTTATTTGGATCAAGCACCAACTCGCTGTATGGATCTGCTACACGAATGCTGTCATCCACCAGGTATTGAAAACGGTATTGCTGCCCGGGTGTTAAACCGGTGATTCTGGCCCAGTAGTAAAAGTTTCCGTTGCCATCTACATCACGGCTCATTAAACCGGAACAGGTTTGTGTCCAGTTATTGAAATCGCCGATAACAGATACACGTTGCTTGCCGGGCGCATAGAGAATGAAAACAGCTTCTGTATTATTATTTTCAAACGTAATACCATCCTTTCTTCCTGCAGGCCGTGCTCCTGTTGGGTAAACAGCAGGAGGAATAAAAAAGTTAATCGTATCACGAAGCGTGGTTGCACCATTGTTTGCTTCCACCGTAATGGCCTGCTCACAGTTAGTGGTAACATTAGCAGTACCACTGGCCGTTGTTGCATTAGTGGCTGAACCGATCTGGTTATTATTAAAGCGGAGTGTGATGGCCGCATTCTGAGATGTAACGGCTGTTACCGGCAAGGATGTTACACCGGTGCCAATGGGCTCCGGAATCATATTGTACATCGGCTGCATGGCAGGTGAGGTAAAGCGTACAGCAAACTGTCCGGCTGAATAAACAGGGATATACATATCACTGCCATCAATATTGCGTTGAACCAATGTACCTGCCTGGTTACGGAATAGGATGCTGATGCGGAGAATCTGCTCACCCGCAGGAACATTATAAAAAGCACGGATGTTAGGAATCGTAAAACTCCAGGTGTTAGTAGAACCTGTTGCCTGTGGTGCATTAGTAGTACCCCATTGACCCTGCACATATTTCCAGTCAGATGGAGAAGTGCTTGCAGATGTAATAACACCTGTATGAAGATATACCGGACCGGCAAAACCCTGTAATCCTTTGTTTCCTTTGGTAGCATCTACAGTAATAGTAATGCTGCTGTTATCAGTTGGGAAGTTGGGAGTCCATGTTAAAAGCTGGGCGTAAGAAACAGCATAGACAAGAACAGAAAAAACAGTAAGTAGAATTTTCTTCATACAGCGAAGCTTTATCATAATCAATTTTGTTTGCCGCCTGTAAATATCAGCCTCAAAAGCTATAACGTTTGCACTTGTTTAAGATTCTGACTGATAATTACTTAAGCTCTGAACAGTTGGGCCAACAAAACTAATAAAGAGCCCCTGCCTCAAGTTGAACTATAATTCCAATTTCTTGCACTATATTTCCAAGATTGCCTAAATTAGCACTATTTAAAACCTGTGGTTTTATGAAAGCAGAACTGGAGAAAATTGTACCGGGCGAAGGCAAAACCATTTTGGTGGCGTACCGTATGAACCTGCCTTATCTGGAATATTATTGGCATCACCACCCGGAGTATGAACTCACTTTTAAGATCAATATAAAAGGGAAACGCATTGTAGGCGATAGTTACGAAGATTTTCACCCCGGCGATCTTGTTTTAATAGGCCCGGATCTACCGCACACCTGGGTAACCAACCGGAAGGAGAAACATAAAAACTGTGATTTTGTGGTGATCCAGTTTTCCAATAACCTTTTCAACAGCTTTACACATCTTGGAGAATTTGACCGTATCAAACGGCTGCTCCAAAACAGCAAACATGGATTGCATTTTAAAAACAGCAAAGCATTAAAGGAAAAGATCCTTGGTCTTCCTGAAAAAATGGGGATTGAAAAAATAACGGATCTCATCTGGATACTGGAACAACTCTCCCGGCAAAAAGGAAGAAAGCTGGCATCGGCTGATTATGAAATCACACAAGCCATTGGCAGAGAGCAACGCATCAACAAAGTGTGCAATTACCTGGAACAGCATTTTTCAAAACCTATCAGCATAGAAGATGCAGCCAAAATCATTAATATTTCCAAGAGCGCTTTTTGTAAATTCTTTAAACGCACCACCGGTAAAACCTTTTCTGATTATCTCAATGAAATAAGAATTGGTTATGCCTGTTATCAACTGCTGGAAACAGATAAACCTATTGCCGGTATTGCACGCAGTGCCGGTTTTGATTCGGTATCTTATTTCAACAGGGTTTTTTATAAAAAGAAAAACAGTACCCCAAGGGAGTTCAGGAGTGAAGCTGCATAAGAAGTTTCTGGTTTCTGGTTTGAAGTTTATAGTTAAGGACTCATAGTATAGAATTACTTCTTCCTTCCTATTTCCTACCTCCTACTTGTTTTTCCTACTTCTTCCTCTCATACACCACTTCTCCACCACAAATGGTTTTGAGCACTTTGGTTTTGAGAATTTCTTCAAAGCCGGCGTTCATTAAATCAGTATCCAGTAAAACAAAATCAGCCAGCTTTCCTTTTTCAATACTTCCTTTTTCCTGTTCTTCAAAATTGGAACGGGCAGCCCAGATGGTCATACCACGCAAAGCATCTTTCCGGCTCAATGCATTTTCCATCTGGTAGCCATCTGCAGGCCATCCTTTGGCATCTTTACGAAACACGGCTGCATAGAATGTTTTAATGGGGTCAATATCTTCTACCGGAAAATCAGTGCCCAGCGGAATCCAGTTGTTTTGCTTCATCAAATCATTAAATGCATAAGCGCCTTTCACCCGTTCTTTACCAAGCCGCTGTTCGGCCCAATACATATCGCTGGTAGCATGTGTGGGTTGTACGCTGGGTATAATGCTGTAAGTGCCGAAGAGATTGAAATCATTTTGATTCACCACCTGTGAATGTTCAATACGCCAACGCAAATCATTCTTCTCTTTTAAATACTTACCGTAAATATTGAGGATGGTTCTGTTGCCGCTATCGCCGATAGCATGCGTACACATCTGAAATTTATTTTGATAAATAACAGCAGCCACTGAATCAAAATGTGCAGGATTGCTCAATAAAAATCCATGGTGATTGGCCCTGTCACTATAAGGCTGTAATAAACACGCACCTCTTGAACCCAAAGCACCATCCGCATATACTTTAAAGCTCCGCACATTTAACCAATCGGTTTTAATCATACCCCGCTTGAAAATGTAATCATAGTTCTTTTTAGCATCGCTGAGCATTACATACAAACGCATTTTGAGCTCACCGCTTTTATAAGCAGCTTCAATATGTTCTACCTGGTCAAAATCCAATCCGCAATCATCAATAGTGGTTAACCCTGCAGCAAAACAATTTGCCTGTGCTTTCAGTAATGCTTCTTTTGCCTGTGCTTCATTCGCATTGGGAATAATACTGCCTACCAGGTCAATCGCATTGTCAATTAATACGCCGGTTGGGTTACCGTTTTTCAAAATCACATCACCGCCCACCAACTTTGTAGCAGCGGTAATGCCTGCTTTTTGAAGTGCGTAATTATTTACAATAGCAGCATGACCATCCACTCTTGTTAATATAACCGGATTGTCAGGGAAACGGGTATTCAATGAATCGTTAAACGGAAATTCCTTTTCCTGCCAATCATTCTGATCCCATCCACGGCCAATGATCCACTCACCTGTAGGTATGCTTTTTGCATAAACATCTAACCTTTGTAAAATTTCGCTCCAGCTTTCTGTGCCCACTAAATCACATTCTCTTAGTCCTAATCCATAACGGTAAAAATGAGCGTGTGCATCAATAAAGCCGGGATATAAAAATTTACCTTCCAGGTCTACCTGTTGTTTGGCATTGAATTCTTTTAGTAATGCTTCTTTAGTACCTGTTGCAATAATCTTTCCGTCTTTCACCGCCACTGCTTCTGCTGTACTGAAAGCACTGTCAACTGTGTAAATAGTTCCGTTATACAAAAGCAGGTCTGCTTCGTTGTTAGTGGAGCAACTCATGAGCAGGCAAATCATGCTGAAAAAAGCAATATAATTTCTCATACTTTAAAAATTGAAAACGAATTTAATTTGTTTTGGTTGCAACAATACTAATTTTACTTTCTCATTTTTATTTATGTATTCAGCATCGGCCACCAAAACACTGCAGGAGCAAACCAATAAACTGCTGCAGCAAATCAAACAAGACCCTCCCGTTTCTTCTGTCATCAATGAATTAAGGAATGTACTCCGCTTTCATGAATACCGCTATTATGTTCTGAATGATCCGCTCATCAGCGATTTTGAATATGATACACTGTACAAATCATTAGAGCAACTGGAAACTGCTGATCCTGCATTGATCACACCGGATTCGCCTACACAACGTGTAGCAAAAGGTTTGGGTACCGATTTTCAGAAGGTAACACACCTCGTTCCGATGCTGAGTTTAGAAAACTCCTACAATGCAGAAGACTTGATTGACTGGGATCGTAAAGCCAAAGAATTAACCGGTAAAGAAGAAGTGGAGTATTGTGCTGAACCGAAGTTTGACGGGGCCGGTATTTCGCTCATCTATGAAAATGATTTGCTGGTGCGTGGAGCTACACGTGGTGATGGTACAGAAGGAGAAGATATTACTACCAATATCAAACAAATCCGTTCGATTCCGCTTTCAGCAGCTTTCAGCGAGTACGGTATTCAGCAAATTGAAATACGGGGTGAAGTGCTGATGACGAAAAAGAACTTTAAAGCGTACAATGATAAACTGGCTGAAGAAAATTTACCACCCTTAGCCAATCCCCGCAATGCTGCCAGCGGAAGTCTGCGTATTAAAGATGCAAAAGAAGTAGCGAAAAGAAATTTAGAAGCGTTTCTGTACCATGTAGGATATGTAATGAAATCGGAAGTGCGAAGTACGAAGTATGAAGTACCTCATACTCATGCTGATGCTCTCTCGATGTTATGGAATTTGGGTTTCAGAAGTCCGGAGAACGAAAAGAAAATCATCAAGGGTATTGAGGGTGTGATAGCTTTTTGTAAGGAGTATGAAGCAATGAGAGATACACTTCCTTATGAAATTGACGGCATGGTAATAAAAGTGAACGACCTGGAACTGCAGGAGAAAATGGGCATGACCAGTCATCATCCACGCTGGGCCATTGCTTATAAGTTTAAAGCAAGACAAGCCACCAGTAAGTTACGTGCTGTTGAATACCAGGTAGGACGTACCGGCGCTGTTACTCCTGTTGCAAAAATTGATCCCGTGCCGATTGGTGGTGTTACGGTGGCAAGTATTTCATTGCACAATGCAGATTTTATTGCTGAAAAAGATTTACGGCTGGGCGATAGTGTTTTGGTGGAACGTGCCGGTGATGTGATACCCTATATTGTAAAATCATTTCCTGAGTTACGGAACGGCACAGAAGAAATCATTGTGTTTCCAACACATTGTCCCGTGTGCAGGCACGTGCTCGTAAAACCGGAAGGCGAAGCAGTATGGCGTTGCAACAATATCAATTGCGAAGCACAGGTGGTGGAGCGTATTATTCATTTTAACAGTAAAGATGCCATGGATATACGTGGTATGGGCGAAGCGAATGTGCGGAAGTTTTATGAACTTGGATTTTTAAAAGATATCCCATCACTCTACCAACTGCCTTTTGAAAAAATCAAAGAGATGGAAGGTTTTGGTGCCAAAAGTATTGACAACCTTAAAGCCGCCATTGAAAACTCCAAAAGCCAACCTCTCTACCGTTTGATTTATGCACTGGGTATTCGTTTTGTTGGTGAAGCCACTGCAAAAACATTAGCGAATGCTGTGAGCTACCTGCCCGATCTGCAACAGAAATCATTGGAAGAATTACAGCAACTGGAAGATGTTGGTCCAAAAGTTGCAACAGCTATTTATGATTTTTTCCAGAACAAAGAAAACATTGAACTGCTGCAGCAATTAGAAGCACTGGGTGTGGTATTGAAGAATGAGCATAAAGAAATTCACAGCAGCGGTAATTTAAACGGGCTCACTTTTTTGTTTACCGGCACTTTACCCACACTCAAGCGAAGTGATGCGGAGCAGATGGTGGAAGCAAACGGCGGCAGTATACTAAGCGGTGTTAGTGCTAAACTCAATTACCTCGTAGTAGGAGCAGATGCGGGTAGTAAACTGGAAAAAGCAAAAAAACTCAACACGGTAAAGATTATTACAGAAGAAGAATTTTTGAACATGCTTAAAAATTAATAGATATACTTGACATTACCGTTATCAGTTTTGTATATTTATCAACCAATCGTTTTATATGATCAAGAAACTTGCCGGTGAACAATGGAAACAAATGCAATTTACTGGTTGGAGGTTATTGAAGCGCCGGTATGCAGTTTCCACCTAGGGACGTTGTTGCAGTTATACCAAAGACATAATGGATGATGGAAAATTACTGGATGGTTCTCTTACCACCGGTTATAAAACATTAAACCTGCACCGCCCGGGTAACAAAGGAACCATCTACCTGCATCGTGAAATTGCAAAACTCTTTTGTAAAAAAGGATCGCCACGGCAGAAGTTTGTGATTCATATCAACCACAATAAAACAGATAACCGTGCTGCCAATTTAAAATGGGCTACACTGGAAGATATGGCTGCCCATCAGCAACAAAGTCCGCTTAAGATTGCTTATAAAAAATTACAGAAAGAAAGAAGCGCCACTCAAAAAGGATTAAAGCTTACACCCACACAGGTGAAAACAATCAAAAAAATCATTCATGATCCCAAGCGCTCCATCACTTATAAACAGTTGGCAAAAAAATACAATGTAAGTGAAATGACTTTATACAGAATACGCAGCGGCGAGAACTGGGGTGCGGTAAAAAGTTAATAGCCGGTAGTCGTTAGCCTGTTGTCCTTAACATTTGCTAATTCTGGTTTTCACACATTGTTTATTCACTATTGCCTGTTCACTATTCACCATTGACAATTCACCATTCACAACCATGCTTCAATCAGCAACACTTCAATTTTTAAAAGACTTAAAGAAGAATAACAATAAACCCTGGTTTGATGCCAATCGTAAACGATACGAAGCAGCCAAAGCAGATATAGCAGCTTTTGTGCAAAGCATTATTGAGGCGCATGCTAAAAAAGATCCGTCTATTGCACACCTGCAGGCCAAAGATTGTATGTTCCGGATTAACCGGGATGTTCGTTTCAGCAAAGACAAAAGCCCGTATAAAACCAATATAGGAGCATTCATTAATCCCGGAGGTAAAAAAGCAACAACAGCAGGTTACTATCTGCATATTGAACCCGGCCAATGTTTCGCCGGTGGCGGTATGTACATGCCCATGCCGGATGAGTTGAAGAAAGTGAGACAGGAAATTGACTACAACTTTGCTGATTTTAAAAAAATCATCCAATCAAAAAAGTTCAAAACTGTTTATGGCGACCTGGACCGCAGTGCCGAATACCTGCTGAGCCGTGTACCCAAAGGCTATGAACCTGATAACGCAGCAGCTGATTATTTAAAACTGAAAAGTTTTGTAGCCGTTATTAAAATAAAAGATGCAGATGTGACTTCTCCTGCTTATAAAAAACAAATCCTTACTGCGTTTGAATCGCTGCAACCGTTGAATGAATTCTTAAATGAAGCAGTGAGTACTACTGAATAAAGAAAAACGGCAGCAATCATTTGCTGCCGTTGTGTCTTCCATCATAAAAGTCCTTTACTAACTAAATACTCTGCAATCTGCACCGCATTGGTAGCAGCACCTTTGCGCAGGTTATCGCTCACAATCCACATATTGAGTGTGTTGGGTTGTGTTTCATCTCTTCTCAGCCTTCCTACAAAAACTTCATCTTTTTCATGGGCATCCATGGGCATGGGATATTGTTGAGTAGCATTATCATCAACTACTATTACTCCCGGAGCAGATGATAAAAGACCTTTTACTTCATTCAGATCAAAATCATTTGCAAATTCCACATTCACACTTTCACTATGACCCCCCATTACAGGTATGCGCACGGTAGTAGCGGTTACACGAATGGAATCGTCACCCATAATCTTACAGGTTTCTTTCACCATTTTCATTTCTTCTTTGGTATAACCGTTTTCAAGGAACACATCAATCTGCGGAATTACGTTCAGATCAATCGGATATTTATAAGCCATCGGATATTCTTCATTCTTTCCGGCTACTGCTTTATTACGCTCTCCCATCAGTTGATCCACTGCTTTTTTACCGGTACCGGTAACACTTTGATACGTTGATACCACTACCCGTTTGATTTGATATTTTTTATGCAGAGGCTGCAACGCCACAACCATCTGAATGGTAGAGCAGTTGGGGTTCGCAATAATTTTATCGTCAGCAGTCAACACATCTGCATTTACTTCAGGCACTACTAATTTTTTGGAAGGATCCATACGCCAGGCGCTGCTGTTATCAATCACCGTAATACCTGCTGATGCAAATTGGGGAGCCCACTCCAATGAAGTACTGCCGCCTGCACTGAAAATAGCAACCGCAGGTTTGGCTGCAATTGCATCGGTCATGCTCACTACTTTGTATTTCGTTCCTTTAAACTCCACATCTTTACCTACTGATCTTTCAGATGCAACGGGTAATAATTCGGATATGGGAAAATTTCTTTCGGCCAGTACCTGCAACATTTTTGTTCCTACAAGTCCGGTGGCGCCTACGACTGCTACTTTCATTTTTTGCTTTCTGTCAGACGCCCTCGTCGGACAGATTTGTTTTTAAGTGATTAATAAATTCCGTCCGACGAGGGCGTCTGACGGGTGTAAAAAAATAAGACCTTCCGTTTGAGGGAAGGTCTTCGTATGTTTAATACAACAACGTACAAGTTCACCTTCCCTGCGGAAACTGTTTTTTTGTGCGTTTTGTATGTTTGGTCATCAACATGGCTTCAAAAATAAACTGCCTTGCTTAGTTTGCCAAATTGTTTTTTGAAATTTTACAGAACAGTTGATAGCTTTTTCTTTATTAGTTCTACATTTAAAGCATGCTTTTACGATTTCTTTCAGCAACACTTGTTTGTTTCTTTTGGGGTTTGGTTGGAGTGAATGCACAAGCCCGTTATGATATTGTGATCAGTGAAATCATGAGCGACCCAACACCGCAAGTAGGTCTGCCTAATTTTGAATGGATTGAAATCAGGAATACATCTCCCAATCCAATCAATATCCAGAACTGGCGGGTGGGTGATGCCGGTGGTGTGAGCGGTCCGCTTCCCAATTTTATTTTACCGCCAGACAGCAGTGCCATCATCTGCGGCACTACTGCCGCCACTACCATGCAACAGTTTGGGCGAACCTTTGGTGTTACTTCGTTTCCATCATTGGCCAATGAAGGGGAATTGATCTTTATACGTAATGCAGCAGGTGTAACCATTCATGCGGTGGAATACACATTTTCCTGGTTTAACAATGCCGTAAAGAGTGATGGTGGATGGACACTGGAAATGGTGGACACAAAAAATCCCTGCAGCGGTGCCAGCAACTGGCGTGGAAGTGTGGATGTGAGAGGCGGAACGCCGGGCATAAAAAACTCTGTTGACGGAACTAACAGAGATCAAACACCGCCTCAATTAATCCGGGCATTTGCAACCGATAGTGTAACAGTGGTACTTACATTTAATGAACCGTTAGATAGTTTACGTGGCGCTACAGCTGCTAATTATTCCATCAGCAATGGTATTGGAACACCCGTAGCAGCAGTTACGAATCCGCAATTATTTAATACAGTTCAACTGCGATTGAATGCACCCATTGTCCGCAACACTACTTACACTATTACAGCGACCAATGTGGGTGATTGCAGCGGCAATACAATCGGTGGTTTTAATACGGCAAAGCTGGGCTTGAGTTCGCAGGCTGATAGTTTGGATGTAATCATCAATGAAATATTATTCAATCCAAAACCTGATGGTACCGATTATATAGAGTTGTACAATAGAAGCAATAAGGTGCTTAATCTTAAAAATTTATTCTTAGCTAACAGAAGCAGCACAGGAGCTGTTGCTAATCTCAAACAGATAAGCCTCGTGGATGTGGCTCTGTTTCCTGCTGAATATATCGTTATAAGTGAAGATGAATCATTGGTGAAGCGTCAATACACGGCAAAAAATCCAACTGCGTTTATTAATCTTTCTTCCATGCCATCGTATAGTGATGACAAAGGAAATGTATTGCTCTTAAACAATACCGGCGCCATGGTGGATGATTTACCTTATGATGAAAAATGGCATTTTGCTTTGCTTGATAACCGTGAAGGTGTAGCGCTGGAACGCATTAACCCCAATGCTGCTACCAAAAACAAAGATAACTGGACCAGTGCTGCTAAAGATGCCGGTTATGGCACGCCCACTTCTCAAAACTCACAGTTCCGCCAGGATTTACAGGTGCAGGGTGAAGTAATTATTTCACCTGAAGTATTCTCTCCCGACAATGATGGATTTGATGATTTTCTCACTATCAGCTATCGTTTTCCGCAGGCGGGTTATGTGATGAATGTAACCGTATTTGATGCCAACGGAAGACCCGTGCGTGCTTTGCAACGAAATGCTTTATGCGGACAAACAGGTTCCTTTCGCTGGGATGGGCTCAATGACAAGTTTGGTCAATTGCCACTAGGCCCTTATGTGATCTTTACAGAAATTTTTAATCTCGAAGGAAAAGTAAAACGCTTTAAAAACCAGGTGGTGCTGGCAAGGAGATTGTAATAGCTGCTGTTGTTTCCTGAATCAGTATCAATCTTGATTTCCATCACCCGGCAATAACAGGCTTCAGTTATCTTTAAGCTGAAGTTTAGTTGTATGATCACCCGCAAAAAAATCATTTACCCCGTTAACGAAGCCCTGCGCCGGTACTTACGTTTGTACCAGCGTGAGAAAAAGCTGCCGGTAACTTATACGCAGTTACGGGATTTTCTGGAAACCATTCCTGTAATTGATGCAAGGGGAAAAGATACCTTGTGGGAATCGGTTCTCTACCCGCATGAACAGCAAAACGAAATTCATAACGGGCTCAAGAAAATCTATGCTATGCTCAAAGCCGGTGGTGATGAAAAAGTTCAGCGCCATTTGTACATAGAACGGATTGATTTCTGCACCTTCGGCAACACACATCCCTTCCGCATTAAAATTGTAAACAGCTATAATGATGTGCATGATTACTTCTATGTAAAGATTGCAGATGCCAGCCGGGTGTATGGATTAGAGCTGGAACATATTCTCTCCCCCAACCAGCTTAACTACCTGGTGCATGAAAATACATTGGTTGAGGAGCATATTGCAGGCATACCGGGTGATGTGTTTCTTCCTTTGTACAGTGAGCGGCCGGAGTTTAATCCCAAACGTATCGGCAAAGAGTTTGTAAAATTTAATGAGCGATGTTTTGTACGGTTGCTGGGAGATATGCGTGCGTATAATTTTGTATTTGATATTACGCCGGACTTTGATGATTTCCAGTTCCGCATCCGTGCCATTGATTTTGACCAGCAGTTTTTTGAAGGCAGTTTAAAAATTTACCTGCCGCAATACTTCAAGGAA
Source organism: Lacibacter sp. MH-610 (assembly GCF_045780045.1). Classification (NCBI taxonomy): domain Bacteria; kingdom Pseudomonadati; phylum Bacteroidota; class Chitinophagia; order Chitinophagales; family Chitinophagaceae; genus Lacibacter; species Lacibacter sp. MH-610. Next base: position 711,113 of record NZ_CP116002.1, on the reverse strand, counting down.
AATTATCCGTATGTGGATATGGCACTCAAACATTTCAATAAAGATGTGATGATGCAGTACCAGCAGGAAGAACGTGCCCTGATAGCCCGGCGCATTAAAGAAGAACGCCATCGTCTTCGGGATTTAAGAGATATTTTAGTAGCAGATGAAATTTCTACAAGCGAAAAAATTAAACAACTGGGTTTTGAACTCGCTGAGTACTATGAAGACAATGCTTTTGAACGCTGCACCAGCATGGGTGAGTTAATTGACCGGAGTTTGAAAAGAGTATTGGTAACAACGCATGTGAAGCAAAGTAATATGTAAGAAAAAAGCAGCATCACTGCTGCTTTCAATCTGTTAACTGTTAAGTCCTTTCAGCTCATACCAGTTCAATATCAAAGTTCACCAGTTGTACAAACTGCTGAATACGATCATCAATATCCGTTTTTGAAATTTCTTTTAAACGGGTGGTGCCAAATTTCTCTACACAAAAACTGGCCATGGCACTTCCTACAATAATGGCGGTTTTCATGTTGTTGAAGCTTATGTCATTTGTTTTGGCTACATGACCGATAAAACCGCCGGCAAATGTATCACCCGCACCGGTGGGGTCAAATACATCTTCCAGGGGAAGGGCCGGTGCAAAAAACACTTTATCATCATGAAACAGCAGGGCACCGTGTTCACCTTTTTTAATCACGAGGTATTTAGGACCCATCTTCATAATCTCCCTTGCCGCTTTTACCAGTGAAAACTGTCCGCTCAGCTGTCTTGCTTCACTATCATTCACAAATAAAAGATCCACTTTGGCAATCACTTTAGCCAGGTCTTCCATAGCCGTATCCATCCAGAAATTCATGGTGTCCATGGCTATGAGTTTGGGCCGCACTTTGAGTTGCTCAATCACCCGCATCTGAACGGAGGGCAGCAGGTTGCCCAGCATTAAAAATTCACAACCCTGATAACTATCAGGTATCACCGGGTCAAAATCAGCCAATACATTTAATTGCGTATCTAGCGTATCACGGCTGTTCATGTCCATATGATACTTACCGCTCCAGAAAAATGATTTTTCATCTTTTTTAATCTGCACGCCTTCCAGTTGTACCCCTCTTGCAGTAAGTGCATCTAATTCTTCCTGCGGAAAATCACCGCCCACCACACTCACCTGCTGTACGGGTTGTGTAAAATTGGAAGCACTCCAGGCAATATAGGTAGCAGCGCCACCTACGATCTTATCACTTTTACCAAAGGGTGTTTCGATAGCATCAAAGGCCATGGAGCCTACCACAATTAAACTCATATTATAATATATTTTGGAACGGGGCAAAGGTAATGGGAACAGACTTTCAAAACTGCATGCATAAAAAAAAGCGCTCTCAATACAAGAGCGCTTTCATGAGAACGAAAACTCTGCTTATTTATCGCTTTTTACCAGGTCAAAAAATTTGTTATCGCTCATGCCCAGCCACACCCGCTCAATCTGGCTTACATCAAAGGCCTTGTCAAAACATACATATTGAATATGGTTTTGACCGGGCTGAACAGTCCAGTTACAGGCCAGGTCGCCATCCTGTGCCTTGGTGGTATAGTTATAAAACAGGTCGCCGTTTTTGAGCATGATGTAAATTTTGTAATCACTCCATTTAAAAGGATCAGCTCCTTCTTTATTGATAACTGCTATACGCATTTTAGTATAGCCGGTTCCATCATCACGGGTAATAAACTCATTTTTGGTATGGTACACACCAATGATGAAGTTGATTGTTTTGCTGGGGTTAGAAATGGATTCGTAATAAAAAGGGTCAGTCTGGGCTTTTACAGTAACCGGTGCAGCCAGCAAAAAAGCAGCACAAATAAACCCAAGTAAGAAGAGTTTCTGTTTCATGTTTTCAGTTTTAAGAATATGAAGGTACAATAAGGCAGGGCCGGCACAATACCGTGCAGATGGTATTTTTAAAAAAGAAGCAGTATTTACATCATTCAAAATCATAGCTTTGATGCTATACTGTTGAAACAAATTACTTTTGTTATATGGGAAAGCTAAAAGTGGCTAAAAACGAAAGCCGTAAAGACATTATAGTAAAAGCCGGGGCTGACCTGTTCCGGGAAAAAGGGTTTGGCGCTGCCAGTATGCGTGACCTGGCAGAAAACATAGGCATTGAAGCTGCCAGCCTTTACAATCATATCCGTTCAAAGAATGAAATCCTGGAGAGCATTTGTTTTGCAGTGGCCAACCGTTTCAACACGTATTTTGATGAGGTGGAAACAGGCGGCGGCACCGCCCTTGAAAAAGTACAAACCATCCTGCGTTTTCACATTCAGCAGATGATTGAAAATCATGAAGAGGTGATTGTGAGCGACCGGGAATGGAAGCACCTGGATGAACCTTACTTATCTAATTTTCACAACCAGCGCCGGAATTACCGCAAGCGCTTTACCACACTCATTGAAGATGGTATAAAAAAAGGTGAAATAAAAACGATAGATGCTCCCACAGCCATCATTACTATGCTGCATGCGGTAAGTGGTATTGAAAGCTGGCATCGTTCCACTTCAAAAATTTCAGCCAAAGAACTGGAAGATAACATGGTGATTATATTGATTGATGGATTGAGGAAATAAACTGAAGAATGGCCGTACATTTTCACAAGCTTGCTGTAAAAAATATTATTAAAGAAACGGGTGATTGTGTTTCTGTTGAATTTGAGGTTCCTGAAAATCTGAAACAGGAGTTTCAATATACCCAGGGACAAAACATCAACATCAAAACCAATCTCAACGGAGAAGAAATCCGGCGTACGTATTCACTTTGTACCAGTCCGCAGGAAAACAAACTCAAAGTGGCCATTAAGAAAGTAAATGGTGGCGTGTTCAGCACCTATGCTAATGAACAACTGAAAAAGGGTGATGTGCTGGAAGTAATGACACCTCTCGGCAAATTCCACACACCCCTTCACCCCGCTAACAAAAAGAACTATGTGGCTTTTGCAGCCGGTAGCGGTATTACACCCATCATCTCCCTCATTAAAGCAACATTAGCAACTGAACCCGACAGCAGTTTTACATTGGTATATGGCAACCGCAGCCGTTCGTCTATTATCTTTTTTGAAGAGCTGGAAGGATTGAAGAATAAATACATGCAAAGGTTCACCCTTATTCATATTCTGAGCCGGGAGAAAACAGATGCTGCTATCAACTTCGGACGAATCACCAAAGACAAATGCACGCACTTATTTGAAAAGCTGGTGGACCTGCAACATGCAGATGAATTCTTCCTCTGCGGCCCGCAGGAAATGATCATGGATGTGCAGGAGTTTTTAGAAGCCAATGGTGTGAACGAAAAGAAAATCCATTTTGAGTTATTTACTACTGAGAAGAAAAAAGCTGCAAGCCACACGCCACACGCTGCAAGTGAAAACACTCCATCAAGTAAAATTGAAATGAAACTGGATGGCAGGACTTTTCTGTTTGATATTCCTTTAAACAGCGACGCTACCATTCTTGATGCTGCCATGCAACAGGGTGCTGATGTACCTTATGCCTGCAAGGGTGGTGTTTGCTGCACCTGCAAAGCCAAACTGGTGGAAGGCGAGGTGGAAATGGATGTGCATTGGGGGCTGGACCATGAAGAAATCAACAATGGCTTTATCCTCACCTGCCAGGCACACCCCACTACTGAAAAAGTAGTTGTGGATTTTGATGTGAAATAATGATTGAAATCAGCCGCTTACGGTGAATAATACTTTCAACAAGAGCAACAAACAGGCGTTTGTTTCACTTAATTTTGTGAACAAACTCGTTTGCTATGTCCATTCACGATTTAGAACAGCAGTTCCAGCAAAAGATTGATGCGGAAGTTAAGATTGAACCCAAAGACTGGATGCCCGATGCATACAGAAAAACCAACATACGCCAGATTTCTCAGCATGCACACAGCGAAATTGTTGGCATGTTGCCTGAGGGTAACTGGATTACCCGTGCCCCGTCACTCAAACGAAAAGCCATTCTTTTAGCCAAAGTGCAGGATGAAGCCGGGCATGGTTTGTACTTATATTCTGCTGCAGAAACATTGGGTCAAAGCCGGGATGAAATGATTGCTGATCTGCACAGCGGCAAAGCCAAATATTCTTCCATCTTCAACTATCCCACTTTAACATGGGCTGATATGGGAGCCATCGGCTGGCTGGTAGATGGGGCTGCTATTATGAACCAAGTGATGCTCACCCGTACATCTTATGGACCTTATGCAAGAGCGATGGTACGTATCTGTAAAGAAGAAAGTTTTCATCAGCGCCAGGGTTTTGAATCCCTGCTGGTGTTGAGCAAAGGCACTGCTGAGCAGAGAGCCATGTGCCAGGATGCGATTAACCGTTGGTGGTGGCCATCATTGATGATGTTTGGTCCAAAAGATAGTGAGAGTACCAACAGCGACCAAAGCATGAAATGGAAAATCAAACGCAAAACCAATGATGAACTGCGTCAGAATTTTGTGGACATGATTGCCGAGCAGGTGAAAGTATTGGGCATGACGCTTCCTGATAAAGATTTGAAGTGGAATGAAGAGCGTGGTCATTATGATTTTGGGGAAATTAACTGGGATGAATTCTGGAACGTGGTGAAAGGAAACGGGCCCTGTAACAAACAACGTTTAGAAGCAAGACGTAAAGCACACGAAAATGGTAAATGGGTAAGAGAAGCAGCAATGGCGCATGCTGCTAAACAAAAAAACAAATCACAACAAAAAGCAGCTTGATATGAATTTCAACATCAGAAAGTTCTACTACGGCGATATTCCTGAAGAAAAAGGTGGTGGCAGTAATTATCAAACAGAAAAAGATAAAACAGCTTGGCCTTTGTGGGAAGTTTTCATACGCAGTAAACAGGGGCTTGATCATAAACATGTAGGGAGCCTCCATGCAGCCGATGCACAGATGGCAATTGAAAATGCAAGGGATGTGTATACAAGAAGAATGGAAGGCGTGAGCATTTGGGTGGTAGAGAGTAAATACATCACCGCCAGTAATCCGGAAGAAGCGGGTGAGTTGTATGAACCTGCTGTTGATAAAGTGTATCGCCATCCTACCTTTTATCAGTTGCCTGATGAAGTGAATTATATGTGATGATTAATTGATAATTTATTAATGGATAATGAATAATTCTCTCACAGATTACTTACTGCACCTAGCCGATACAACGTTGATACTTTCACATCGTAACAGCGAATGGTGCGGCCATGGACCGATACTGGAACAGGATATTGCATTGACAAATATTTCATTGGATTTGCTCGGTCAATCAAGATTATTTTATCAATATGCTGCTGAACAAATAAACAATTCAAAACAATCAGAGGGCTTAAAAGCTCCCTCTCCTTTGGAGAGGGCGGGGGGTGAGGTTGATGAGGATAAATTAGCCTACTTAAGAACAGAACGTGCCTACAAAAATCTGTTGCTCGTTGAACAACCCAATGGCGATTGGGGACAAACCATTCTTCGCCAATACTTATACAGTCAGTTTCAGCAATTGTTATTTCAGCAATTGCAATATCATAATGATGAACATGTCGCTGCCATCGCCACCAAATCATTAAAAGAAACCAACTATCATGTTCGCTGGAGCAGTGAATGGGTGATTCGTTTGGGCGATGGTACGGATGAAAGCAAACAACGGATGCTTCATGCTGTACATGAATTGTGGCGTTATACCGGTGAACTATTTCTGCCTGCAGATTATGAAACTGTTGCCAACGTTGACTTCAATAGCATTCAACAGCAATGGCATGAAAAAGTAAGCGCCGTTTTTGAAGAAGCGGCATTATCCTTTCCCGAAAAAACATTTATGCAAACAGGCGGTAAAACAGGAATACATACAGAACATCTCGGTTATATTTTGTCTGATTTGCAGTACATGCAAAGAGCATATCCCAACAGTGAATGGTAAACATGACACTTCACACAATTGATAAAAAAGCGATCTATTCTTACCTGGAAGAAATCAAAGACCCGGAAGTACCTGTTTTGTCTATCATCGACTTGGGTATCGTAAGAGATGTGGTAATGCATGAAGATGATGAAGTAGAAGTAAAAATCACACCCACGTATAATGGTTGCCCCGCTATGGATATGATTGCCACCAATATCCGCATCATGCTGGCTACTTTAGGTTTTAAAAAATATAAGGTTACACAAATTCTTTCTCCCGCATGGACAACAGACTGGATGAGTGAAGAAGGCAGGCGTAAGTTGAAGGAATATGGCATTGCCCCACCCAATCCCCGGCAACAGGTTTGTACACCTGATTTGTTTGCAACAGAAGAAGGAGTAGGATGTCCCCATTGCAACTCACATCATACGCACCGCATCAGTGAGTTTGGAAGCACCGCCTGCAAAGCATTGTATCAATGTGATGACTGCAAAGAGCCGTTTGATTATTTTAAGTGTCATTGATATGTGTCAGGCCACTCCAAGTGGCCAGACTCGTAAGTACTTACTTCCACTTTTCTTCCTACCTTCCATTTCATAACAATGACTTGCTATGGATTTTACCATTTATTTAGAAGAAGCCGCACAGGTCTCCATCGCTTTCGTCATTGGTGCTGCCATTGGCATTGAACGTGAGTTTCGCAGTAAACCTGCCGGTTTCCGCACCATGATTTTTATTTGTGTAGGCTCCTGTTTGTACACCATTCTTTCCAAAGAAAGCAATACCATCAGTCCTGACAGGATTGCCAGCAATATTGTAACAGGCGTAGGTTTTATCGGTGCCGGTGTTATTTTTAAAGAAGGTATTACGGTGAATGGATTAACTACTGCCGCTCTCATTTGGATTACAGCAGCATTGGGCATGTCCATCGGCTATCATAATTATCCGTTGGCTTTTGTGGTAAGCAGTATGGTGGTGGTAGCCTTGTTTGTACTGGAACCGGTACAGCAATTCATCAACAAAGTGCATAAAGTAAAAGACTATAAAATAAGAGCAAACGATACAGAACTGATTTTTAAAGAGGAGATGGAAGCTTATTTTAAGCAAAAAGGAATTACGTTTCGCTGTATGAAGATGATCAAAGAAAACAATGAAGCCGTTTACACCTACCGGATCGGTGCTCCGAAATTTGATTACGATATCGTCAACAATTATTTATTGCAACACAGAAGCGTTGTAAGTTTTGATATGTAGTTTTACCCCAAACTTTGTTATGACTCCTGTTCAATTTGAAATCAACAATGCGGTTGCTTATATTCATCTCAACCGTCCTGAAAAATTCAATTCCTTCAACCGTGAAATGGCATTGCTGCTTCAAAACCGATTGGATGAATGCGCATCGTTGCACGAAGTTCGTTGTGTGTATATTACGGGAAACGGCAAGGCTTTCAGTGCCGGCCAGGATATCAGTGAGCTGGTAGGGGAAAATAAAATTGAAATCAAACAAATTCTCAGCGAACATTATAATCCTATTGTAAAGCGTATCCGTAATTTACCAAAGCCTGTTGTTGCAGCTGTAAATGGTGTGGCTGCAGGTGCCGGTGCAAACATTGCGTTGTGTTGTGATATAGTGGTGGCTGCTGAATCAGCTTCCTTCATCCAGGCCTTTTCAAAAATCGGTTTGATACCGGATAGTGGCGGCACATTTACATTACCCAGATTAATCGGTTGGCAAAAAGCAAGTGCATTGATGATGACGGGTGATAAGGTTTCAGCAACAGAAGCCGAAAAGCTGGGCATGTTGTACAAAGTTTTTCCTGATGTAACTTTTGAAGAAGAGAGTAAAAAGATAGCAACTACATTAGCTCAAATGCCTACCAAAGGATTAGCGTATACCAAACACGCCTTGAACCATTCTTTTACCAATAATTGGGAAGAACAATTGCTGCTGGAGGATGAGTTTCAGCAAAAGGCTGCACAAACGCATGATTACAATGAAGGCATTACAGCCTTTCTGCAAAAACGAACTGCAAATTTTAAAGGTGAATAATTATGAGTACTCCCGTAGAAGTTGTGAACCACATGATGCAGCAGGATCGTTTCAGCCAATGGCTGGGTATTGAAGTGCTGGAGATTAATGAAGGTTTCAGCAAAATTAAAATGACCATTCGTGAAGAAATGGTGAATGGCTTTGGCATTGTTCATGGCGGTATTACCTTTTCATTAGCGGATAGTGCTTTTGCCTTTGCCTGCAATAACAGGAACCAATTGTCGGTTGCCTTGGATACCTCCATCAACTTTATAAAACCGGTGCACGTGGGTGATGAATTAACTGCCGTGGCATCAGAAGTGCACAATGGCAAATCAACCGGCCTGTATCATATTGAAATATTCAATCAGAAGAATCACATGGTAGCACAGTTCAAAGGCCTTTGTTTCAGAACAGATAAAACACTCGTATGATTTATTCGTTCAAAGGATTTATACCGGTAGTTCATGAAACATCTTTTGTGCATCCACAGGCAGCAGTAACAGGTAATGTTATTATTGGCAAACATTGTTATATCGGCCCGGGTGCTGCTTTACGGGGTGATTGGGGTGCTATCATCCTGGAAGATGGCTGCAATGTGCAGGAAAACTGTACCATTCATATGTTTCCCGGTACAACCGTTTTGTTGAAAGAAGCCAGTCATATTGGTCACGGCGCCATCATACACGGTGCAACCATCGGAAGAAATTGCCTCGTTGGTATGAACAGTGTAATCATGGATCATGTTATACTGGGCGATGAATGTATTGTAGGTGCGTTGAGCTTTATAAAAGAAGGAGATGTATTTGAAACAAGAAGTTTAATACTGGGTAACCCGGCAAAAAAAATAAAAGAAGTGAGTGATGAAATGATTGCATGGAAAACCAAAGGCACACAACTCTACCAGCAACTACCTGCAGCAATGAAAAACGAATGGAAGCCATGTGAACCTTTGCATGAAGTTGAACCCGATCGGCCTCACCAGGATATTCTTTACGAAACCTGGAAAACAATAAATACAGGGCAAAAGAAGTAACCGAAACAGGTAAACTCTAATCCCCTGAATTTCAGGAAAAAGAAAAAAAACTTGCAATTTTAAAATATTGCGTTTAGTTTTACACCCGAAAGAGACCCGAATATCCGTACAAGAACCTCCCCTTTTAATCTGATTTCCGTACCATTTCCTTTGTAAAAATTTTATTGATTTCAATTCCTGCGTTAACCGCAACATCCTTTATGCCTTGAGGCCATTATTTCTTTACCTCAAACTGAAATCATGAAAAATTTTACGCCTTTCCTGAAAGGGCTGATCAGCTGTATGCTGTTGCTCCCTCTTACCGGTGCTCTTTTTGCTCAAACTATTTCTGTAACACCTTCTTCCACTTCAGTTGTAAGCGGAGGTTTGGTAAGTTTCACTGTTAATACAGATGGTCCCGGTTGGGCAAATAATGACAACCGCACTTTTACGTACACCATTACCGGTCCGGCACCTGTAATTCCTGCATCACCGGCCATTTTTAATTGTACTTCCGGTTGTAATACTGAAGTACATAACCTCACTTTTACAGAAGCAGGGGCTTACACTGTTACTGTTTTTGTAGAACGTACACAAAATGGTTCGGGCAGTGCCACTTCATCAACCATTAACATTAATGTTTTTAACCCAAGCCTCTGGGCTACCTCTAACAGCGGAACAAGAATTTCTTCTTTCAGTGTTAGTTCAGGCAACTATTTTGCAGGACCTCAAAACATTTTCACTCCTAATACAGGAACGGGTACCAGCACCGCTGCATTGGCGATGAGCGCCATGCAACCCGGTGTGAATCCCGGTGATCCGTTTACACCCTATTTTTATTGGTTACCGAACACTTCTAACAATAGCGGTGTGGTTGAAGTATATGGCGCTACCATCAGCGGAGCCAATCAAACACTCATTGGTACACTGGATCTTAACGGAGCTTCTACAACAAGTCTTGGCTTTGTACGTCTGGGTATGGGTCCTGATGGAGTATGTTATTTGATTGCAGGTGATGGAAGTACAACGATTTATTTAGCCAGCTTCAAACCAAATGGTGTAACTACCAATGCTAACTTACCGCTGGCTGACCGCTTACAGGTAATTGATGCAGATGTTACCATTGCAGGTACCGGCGTTTCCGCTGCTGATTTTCAGAATGGCGACCTGGCGGTATTAACTGATCCGCAACAAGGGGGCGTAAAAATTTACGCATTAGCCAATATCACAGGCGGAGCTACAAAAATGTTTGTGGGCAAACCCAATGGTTCTTCAACAGTTATGACCAAGGCATGGGATCTGGTGCAGCCCGACGGTAATCCTTTTACAGTAGGTGTAAACGGTGTGGCATTTGATCTTTTTGGCTCCATGTATCTTTCTACCAGCAATGGCATTTATTATGTAAACGCAGGAACCATCAACACTTCCGGTAGTGGTACTGTACAAACAACGCTTGTACAAAGTGTAACAGGTGTACAGGATCTTGCTACCAATGCCTTCCCGCAAGGTTCACCGCTACCAGTAAAACTCAAAAGCTTTTCAGGTGTGTTGAAGAATAATATCGCTACGCTGAATTGGGAAACTGAGTACGAAGAAAACTTTGAATCGTATGAAGTAGAGCGTGCTACCAATCCTTCCCAGTTTACAAAAATTGCAAGCAAAGCACCTGCAGGTGCTACTAATAAAACGGCTTATTACCAGTTAACAGATGATATCAGCAGCCTGAGCAGCAAAGTAGTGTACTACCGTTTAAGAATGGTTGATAAGGATGGTCGTTTTGAATACAGTAATGTAATCATGCTTCGTAGTGACAGTAAGCAAATCAAAAACCTGTTGCTCACTCCTAACCCTGTACAGGGTGCAACTGCTAACGTTCGCATTGAAGCTGAAACAGCAGGCAATGTAATGCTTCGTGTGGTTGACGCCGGCGGAAGCATTGTAATACAACAATGGAATAAACTTTCAGTGGGTGTAAACGCAGTACAAATACAAAACATCAATCGTTTACAACCAGGCGTATATATTTTACAAATGATCACAGGCAACGGAGAAGTTACCAGCACCAGATTTTCTAAGTACTAAAAGACAGGTAAAGAAAAATTCAGCCTGCTAAAACCCTTCCTGCGAAAGCGGGAGGGGTTTTATTTTTAATCAACTACAATTATCGTTGCTTCTCACTAAATGAACATATACGGTTATCTTTGCCGCAATACATGGAAAAGAATTTTATTGATTACATACGCATCTTCTGCAAAAGCGGTCATGGTGGTGCCGGCAGCAAACACTTTGCACGCACCAAGTTTAATCCCAAGGCCGGTCCGGATGGTGGTGATGGCGGCCGTGGTGGTCACATCATTCTTCGTGGTAATAAGAACCTGTGGACCCTGTTGCACCTGCGTTATGTAAAAAATGTATTTGCTGAAAACGGGGAGAATGGAAGTGGAGATAACTGTACAGGTCGCAGCGGTAAGGATTATTTTATTGAAGTACCATTGGGCACTGTTGCAAAAGATGAAGAAACAGGTGCCGTGGAAGCAGAAATATTGGAAGATGGTCAGGAAGTGGTTTGGATCAAAGGGGGACGTGGCGGTTTGGGTAATGCACGTTTTGCCACACCTACCAACCAGGCACCGGAACATGCACAGCCCGGTGAACCCGGTATTGAAAGCACGAAAATTTTAGAATTAAAAGTACTGGCCGATGTAGGATTGGTAGGCTTTCCCAATGCGGGCAAATCAACCTTGCTTTCCAGTATTACAGCTGCCAGACCCAAAGTAGCTGATTATGCATTTACTACATTAACACCACAATTAGGTATGGTGGAATACAGAGACGGACTTAGTTTTTGTATTGCTGATTTGCCGGGAATTATTGAAGGTGCGGCCGAAGGAAAAGGGCTGGGCCATCGTTTCTTACGTCATATTGAACGCAACTCGGTATTGTTGTTTTTAATTCCTGCAGACAGTAAAGACCACCGTAAGGAGTTTGAGATCCTGTATACTGAACTAAAGGAATACAATCCTGAAATGTTACAAAAGCAATTTCTGATTGCTATCAGCAAAAGTGATATGCTGGATGAAGAGTTGAGAGAAGCCATCAGCAAAGAGTTACCGAAAAACATTCCGCATATCTTTATTTCATCTGTAACACAACAGGGATTAACAGATCTGAAAGATTTATTGTGGAAAGAGTTGAATGGTTAGCATCAGTAATTTTTTGAAACCGACAACACCACTTTGAAAGAATTATTCACTGCTTCATGGCAGCACATCAGGCAAAGTTTTTCCATCCTAACTTATGGGTTATGTTTTCTTGTAATAAGTATTGCCTGCTGGCTCAACTATGGCGGCATCATTTCCTTATGGCCTGAGGAATCTTCGTTCTATCATTCCTTGCTATTTTTATTCCTGCTGTTTTTTGTTTTTTTCCTGCTTGGTTTTTTATTTACAGCACTACAACGCAACGTACAAACTAACTTCACCGGTAATTATAAATGGATACTGCTTTTAGCGCCACTGTTGTTTTCCTTAAAAGTAGCATTACCCTTTGACGAAGTAGTGTTGCAAAACACTTCACCTTCTTTTCAAACGGCTTTTCAAAAACCTGCAGGTTGGCTGGGAGCTTTGCTCTTTATGATTCCTGCTATTGGCCTACTGCATTTCATCTTTGAAAAAAACCAAGGATTGTATTTTATAAAAAAGTCTAACAGCTATCAACCCTATTTCATTTTATTACTCTGCATGCTGCCGTTGCTGGTGGCTGCTGCTGTACAACCGGCTTTTCAGGAGGTTTATCCAAGGGCAAAAGATGTAACAATGGCATTGGGTAGTTCCGCATCATTAATACATTACAGCTTGTTTGAGTTGAGTTATGCCTTAGACTTTATTACGATTGAGTTATTTTTCAGAGGGCTGTTGATCGCTGTGTTGAGTCGTGTATTAGGGGTGCATTGCATTATACCCGTTGCATTATTTTATTTTTCCATTCATTTAGGTAAACCCATGCAGGAAGCCATCAGCAGTTTTTTCGGCGGATTGATACTGGGGGCGGTGAGTTATGAAACCAAAAGCATCTGGGGTGGATGGATGGTGCATTGCGGTATTGCATTGCTCATGGAGTTACTGGCCTTTGTTTTTTAACAACATCATGCGGTGTTGTTCGTTAATTTTATCATCTAAATCATTTTATGAAATTCATATACAGTATTTGTTTTCTGTTTGTTATCGTGCAGAGTTCGGCTCATGCACAATCCACAAGAGAGTTACGCAAATCCATAGAACTGATCATGCCCAAGGGCAATGGTGATAACGGTGGTACAGTAGCCGTGAATCTCAAAAACAGAAATATCTATGCCACCATCGTTGGGAATAAAACCTACAGCATGGCTTTTTTTAATAACGTAGGTGAAATGGTTTCGCCACCTGACCTGGCATTGCTGGCAGATATCCGTGGACTTTGGTACAATCCTGTATTGAAAACATTCCAGGCAAATACCTTTGGCGGCAACTGGGTGAATTACGTAATTGATGATGCCGGTATTCCCTATGATGTAAAAACTGTATTTAACAGCGTACCTCAACCCATTCCAAACAGTGTCGCTGTGTTCAATCAAAGGGAAAATGTAGTGTACTTTTTAAAAGGATCAACGGTAGTTACCGTTGATGTGGGTACCGGTAAACCTGTGCCTGAAAAAACATATACTTTAAAAATCGGTTATACCAAAAAGAATCCCGCCCCGGCTGATTATAAAGCAGACAGTACCAAAGTGCCTTCCAATTACAATACTACCACTGTCATCTTCACCGGAATGACTAACGCAGAATTTGGCTTATTGAATATTGCCACCAAAGAAATTGAGTTGTACAGCCGGCAGGATGGATTGCTGTACCAGAAGCTGAAACTGCCGAAAGATATTGTGCTCACTGAAAAATTCAATTTCGGATTTGCCAACAGCACTTACTTTGTTTTTGATAAAAACAAAAGACGCTGGGTAGGTTACCGGTAAACAATATGCACAGTTTGTTGAAAAATGAAACCCTGTTCTTTACTGACAGGGTTTTATTTTTAGACCATGCAACAATGTTTGTTTTGCGGTCACATCGTTACACTCATTCATGTACACGGACATTATCAATGCCCGGTTTGTACTACCAACGCATTGCCCTGTTGTGATGGAGATAATTGTGAGACCAATTTTTTGATGAAAGAGGATTTGACTTATAAACCAAAGCTCCGCAATGTATCAGACGTACAAGTGTGCGACGCAAATACGCCTGATAGGAGCACCCAAGCTCACTGACAAAAATCCTTCTTTCTCTTCCTCTTTTACCTTAGGTTTGTCACACTAAAATTTGAAACATGAAGAAGTTTTTTATTTCGGTTGTATTGGTGTTTTCGCTGCTTCGTTCGTATGCAGATGAGGGCATGTGGTTGCCTTTACTGCTGGGAGAGCAGGTATATGCAGAAATGCAGAAAAAAGGATTGAAGCTTACCAAGGAACAATTGTACAGCATCAACAAAGCATCGTTAAAAGATGCCATCATTATTTTCGGCAACGGTTGTACCGGTGAAATTGTGAGCAGCCAGGGATTGATCTTTACCAATCACCATTGCGGATACGGCGCCATAGCTGCAGCCTCCAGTGTAGAAAATAATTACCTGCGTGATGGTTTTTATGCAAAGAGTAATAAAGAAGAAATTAAAACCGGTCTCACGGTTCAGTTCCTTGTACGTATTGATGATGTAACCAAAGAAGTGAATGATTCACTCGGTACTTTACTGGGCAAAGCAAGAGCTGATAAACAGGCTGCGGTACTGGCAGCGATCAATAAACGACTGAGCGATGCAGGTGCTTTTATTGAATGCAGGGTAAGTCCTTTGTTTAAGGGCAACCAGTTTTTAGCCTTTATTTATCAACGCTACAAAGACATTCGTTTAGTAAGTACACCACCAGAAAGTGTTGGCAAGTTTGGCGGTGATACGGATAACTGGGAATGGCCACGTCATACCGGTGATTTCAGTGTGTTTCGTGTGTATGCTTCCAAAGATGGAAAGCCTTCTGAATACAATGCTGAGAATACACCGTTGAAACCGAAATACTTTTTACCGGTAAGCATCAAAGGAATTAAAGATGGCGATTTTGCCATGACCTGGGGCTATCCAGGCAGCACCAACCGTTATGAATCTTCCTTCGGTATCAAACTTTCAACTGATGTAAACAATCCTACGTTGGTGAAGTTGCGTGACATGCGTTTGAAATACATGTTTGCAGAAATGCAGAAAGATGCAGGCACCAAACTCAAACTGGCCAGTGATTATGCAAGCATTGCCAACTACTGGAAGTTTTATGATGGCGAAACAAAACAGTTGCTGAAATATGATGTATTCGGACAAAAACAAAAAGCAGAGCAGGAATTCAAAGCATGGGCGAAAGACAAACCGGAGTACGCAGCCATTTTCCCCGAATGGGAAAAAGTGTACAATGCCTGGCAGCCTTATGCATTGCACCGCATGTATATGAATGAGGGAATATTTGGCTCGCCGCTTCTTTCATTTGCTGCATCACTTATACAATTAGAAGCCGCATTGGTAAAAACTAATGCCACAAAAGAGGATGTAAAAAAAGCTATGGACGCTATTGTTACATCACGTAAGAGTTTTTTAGCAAGTCATGACCGCATGAGTGATCAGAATATTGTTGGCAGTGTATTGATGATGTATTATGCAGATGTGCCGAAAGAACAACATCCCATCAGTTTCTTTGAAACGGTTAAATCCAACTTCGGTGATTTGAAAGATGAAACCACCTGGAAAAAGTATGCGGCGGCTGTGTTTGGTAATACCATGATTTTAAATGAAGATAAGTGGAATGCTTTTGTTGCCAATCCGGATGCCGTAAAGTTGCAGGAAGATTTAGCGTTCAACATTGCCGGTGCGTTCTTCAAAAACTGGAATACAAAGTTTTTACCCCGCTTCCAGGAGTTCACCATCAAGAATAATGATCTCGGCAGGTTATACTTAAAAGGCATTATGGAAATGAATCCCACTAAGGCAAAGAAAATGTATCCTGATGCTACGTTTACAATGCGGGTGAGCTATGGCAATGTAAAAAGTTATGTGCCCCGTGATGCCGTGAAGTATGATTTTGTTACCACCAGCAAAGGATTGCTGGAAAAATACAAAGCAGGTGATTACGAATTCGATCTGCCGGGGAAGCAAATTGAGTTGCTGAAGAAGCGTGACTTTGGTCAATATGCTGATCCGCTCCGTAAAGAACTGGTGATCGCCTTTATTACCACCAATGATATTACCGGAGGTAACAGCGGCTCGCCTGTGATTGATGCCAATGGCAATTTGCTGGGACTTGTGTTTGATGGTAACTATGAAGCCTTGAGTCATAAACTGGCATTTGATAAAGATCTCAACCGTACGATTTGTGTAGACATCCGTTATGTGTTGTGGTGTATTGACAAGTTAGGTGGTGCCGGGCATTTGATTAAAGAGTTGAAACTGGTGAAGTAATAGCAGTCGCCCCCATCCCCTGAAGGGGAGTAAGAAGCCCTCCAACAATTCATTGGAGGGCTTCTTATTTTATTTACGCTGATAGAATATAGTACGCTGGTGTCAGGACGCCGTGGAGGCGTCAGACACCTTGATTATGAAGCGATCTAAACTTTATAAAATGAATTGTAGTCCTCCTCCCAGGTGTCTGACGTCTGCGACGTCCTGACACCACAAGCCTCCTTATATTTACACATTATAAAATCAGAGTATGCCTGCTGTTATTTCTTCCATTGAAATTTATAAACTCTCCATTCCGCTCAAGCAACCTTTTGTGATTTCTTTAGGGCCGCAGTATGATGCAGATAATATCATTGTGGTGATTCATACGAAAGAAGGAATTACCGGTTGGGGTGAATGCAGTCCGTACATGAGTATCAACGGTGAGAGTATGGACACCTGTTTTATTGTTGGGCAATATTTAGCGAAGGCATTAAAAGGTAAAGACGCCACGGATATTGAAGCCTGTACCAAAATAATGGATAGTATCATCACCAGAAATGAAAACATCAAGAGTGCTTTTGATATGGCCTTGTACGATATAGCAGCACAACAGGCCAATCTACCTTTGTACAGGTTCTTAGGAGGCAGTAAGAACAAAGTGATCTCAACTGATATGACCGTGGGGCTTGGTTCACCGGAGAAAATGGCAAAGGAAGCATTAGAGTATCAACAGGCAGGTTTCCCCTCCATAAAAGTAAAGCTGGGCACAAGTACGGATGCTGATGCAGAACGGATCAAAGCGATTCGTGCTGCCATTGGCCATGAACATCCTTTGCGTATAGATGCCAACCAGGGCTGGAGTGTGGAAACAGCTATTGCAACTTTACAGGCATTGGGTGCTTATAACATTGAACATTGTGAGGAACCCATCGCAAGATGGAATTTTATGGAACTTCCGCAGGTACGTACAAACAGTCCCATAAAAATTATGGCCGATGAAAGTTGCTTTGATCATCATGACGCTGCAAATCTTGCAAGGATCAATGCTGTTGATTATTTCAATATCAAGCTGGGTAAGAGCGGCGGTATTTTTAATGCATTAAAAATTATTGAAACAGCCAAAGCCAATCATATCAAATTGCAGGTGGGGTGTTTTATGGAAAGCCGTCTGGCCATTACTGCACTGGTGCATTTTGCATACAGCAGTGATTTGATTATGCATTATGATCTTGATACACCGTTGCTGTTAAAAGAAGACCCGGTTGTGGGTGGTATGGTGTTTAAAGAAAACGGAATTGTAGAAATAGATGAAGCGATTGGTATTGGCGCAAGGATTGATGAAAGTTATTTGAGGAAATGTGAAAAAGTAGAGATATGAAACTGCTGTTAATGATATTATTTATCAACATTGTTGTTGCCGGTCAAGCACAACAATCTTCCTTTAGAAAGAAAATCGATTCCATTTGCAAATCCATTGATAAAGATGTACAACTGAAAAAGAAAACGTATGCGCAGGAAGAGTTTATGGATCATATTACCGATGAGGGAGGCGAGCTTATAATTTTTTATAAAGACAATACCATACATAGAATTAAAGAGTGGGTAGGCCTATCATACGGCGTAATTATTCGAAATTATTATTTTAGAAACAAAGAACTTTTATTTGTAAAAGAAGAAGAATACAGATATGAAACAGATGAAATAAAAGGTATTAACAAAGAAAAATTATCAAAAGAAGACCTGTTTGTAGGTAAATATTATTTCAAAAAAGATAAGCTGGTTGATGCGGAGACCCTTGGACACAATCGATTTGAAGATGAAAATAATGATGCCGAGAGCGAGTATTTATTTCTGGCAAAAAAACATTTAGCTCTCTTTTTAAAAAAGAAATGAATCACTGCAACTTCTTCAACAACGCATCCACATCATTCAAATCATTGGAGCGTACAATAATGATCCCTTCCCGGTCAATTAAAATATAAGTGGGAAATTCTTTGATCACCAGTACATCCACCACCGCAGCACCGTTCGGCTGACGGTACTGTACCAGCTGCGGCCAGTTGAGTTGATGTTTCCGGATCAGTTCCTTTGCCAGCGGAATATCACTCCGGTATTCATAGGGAAAACCAAATGCCACCATTTTACTTTTATTCTTTGTTACAAACTGCTGCAGGAACCCAAAGGTTTTAATGGAAGAATCTGAGTTGCTTTTCCAGAAATGAAATAACGTGTAAGCCGGTGAATTCGCAAATTCAATATCAATTACTTTTCCCGTCATCATATCCTGTCCTGAAAGAGTGCGAAGTTTGGACCCCACCGTAGGCACATACTCATCCTGCGCCTTTAAGGAAAACGAAACAAGTAAAAAGTATATGAATAAGGCTGATCGCAAATTATTAACTATCGATTATCAATTATTAATTATTCCCCGTCCTTCCATCTCCACAAATGTACACAGGCGTAGGTTCGGTAGGGGCGCCATTTTTCAGCTACCTTCTGCATCTGTTCATACAATTGTTTTTTATTAGAATCATCCAGCTTATACAATTTGATCATGGCTTTCTGAATACCAAGATCATCTACCGGCAACACATCTTCATGCTGCAGTGCAAACATGAGGATCATCTCCACCGTCCATTTACCAACACCTTTGATCTGTGTGAGCAATGCAATTACTTCTTCATCTTTCATTTTGTACAAACGGGCGTCGGTTAACTGGTACTCCATAAAGAAACGACAAACATTCTGCACATAGTTGGCTTTGGCATTACTCAACCCGATACCACGCAAGGTTTCAAACGGTGTATCCAGTATTTGCTGAGCCGTTGGTTCTTTCTTTCCGTAAAGGGCGAGGAAGCGGTTATAAATTACATTCGCCACTTTCGTACTCAATTGCTGACTCATGATGCTGGCACAGAGGTATAAATAAATTTTCTTCCGCTTTGCTAATCTGTGTGGCTCCTGCGCATCCAGTACCTTTTTTAATTTTTTGTCTTTTGAAAGATGGGGAATATAGTGCATGACTGATGGTTGATGGGAAAGGGTTTGATTTTTTGAGTTTGATTGATCAAGGTGTCTGACGTCTGCGACGTCCTGACACCAACGTTATCCTGACACCTGTTAACATTGGCTTTACAATTTATTCATTCTGCGGTAAAGTTCTGTCAATAATGAGTTAACATCCAAAACAAACCTTTGTAAAACCTCTTTCCGGTGAAGCCACACTACAAAACAATCATCCTGTCCGATATCCATCTTGGTATCCGCAATTCCAGGGTTAAAGAAGCCGTAGAATTTTTAAATGCTCACAAATGTGATACGCTCATTCTCAACGGCGATATCATTGACGGCTGGCAATTGAAAAAATCAGGCGAGTGGAAAAAGAAACACACTTCTTTCTTCCGCATCATCATGAAGTATATGCACAAGTACAACACAAAGGTGATTTACCTGCGTGGTAATCATGATGATTTCCTGGATGAGATTCTTCCTTTTTCATTCGGGCAATTTATTATCAAACGTCATCATATTCTGCAAAGCGGCACTAAAAAATATTACGTGATACATGGTGATATATTTGACAGCATCACCACCAACTTAAAATGGCTGGCCAAGCTGGGAGATGTTGGTTATACGTTTCTGCTTTGGGTAAACCGGCATTACAATCAATACCGCACCAAAAAAGGATTGCCCTATTATTCTCTTTCACAGGTAGTGAAAGCAAAAGTGAAATCGGCGGTTTCTTTCATCAGCGATTATGAAGAACAATTGTGCGAAGTGGCAAAAGCCAATGACTGCGAAGGTGTCATTTGCGGTCATATTCACCAGGCGGCTGATAAACAAATCAACCATATTCATTACCTCAACAGTGGGGATTGGGTGGAGACCATGAGTGCTTTGGTGGAAACACAGGAAGGCGAATGGAAGATTCTTTATTATAACGAATGGGCTCAACAACAACAACCTAAAGCTGCTGTACAGCAAGAGGAACTGGACCTGTATGCAACACCTGCACAATTGCTTGAATCTTTAACTCCACAATTCTGATACTATGAACAACACATTTGTATTTGCCGTACAGGGCGAAGGCAGGGGTCATTTAACACAGGCGATTGCAGTGTACGAAATGCTCACACAAAGAGGTCACCAGGTAAAAGCTGTATTAATCGGCAGCAGTAGCCGCAGAGAAATTCCGGCGTTTGTAAAGGAACGAATCAAAGCGCCTATTATCACTTACTCCAGTCCCAACTTTGTTACGGATAAAGAAAACAAATCCATCCGTATCGGAAAAACAATCCGGCATAACCTGTTTCAATGGAAGCAGTTTCGCAAAAGCATTGCGTTGATCAAAGAAGTGTTGCAGCAACATCAGCCGGATATTGTGTTGAATTTTTATGAACCCTTGATTGGCTTGGGTTCGATGTTCAAACCCATGCACCCCAACATTGTTTCCATTGCGCATCAGTTTCTATACCTGCATCCTGAGTTTAAGTTTCCTGCAGGTGGCAATGCCAGCGACAGGTTTGCCATTCAACAATACACAAAACTTACTGCCAAAGGTTCTTCCAAACTGGTTGCACTTTCATTTTATCCTTTGCAACAACAAGTGTATAAAAACATCATTGTATCTCCTCCATTGCTCCGCAAAGAAGTAGCTGTACAGGAATTGTATGAAGGTGAGCACTTGCTGGTTTATTTGCTTAACAGCGGATATATGCAGGATATCATCAACTGGAATAAAGACAATCCTGAAACAACCATTCATTGCTTTACTGACAGCGCAACTGTAAAAGGAAAATGGCAGTATAATGATACACTTTGCTTTCATTCCTTAGACGATCAGAAGTTTCTACGTTATATGGCAGGTGCTAAAGCATTGGTAACTACTGCCGGTTTTGAAACGGTATGCGAAGCTTTGTATATGGGCAAACCTGCCTTGATGGTGCCGGTGCAGGGGCACTTTGAACAATGGTGTAATGCAAGGGATGGCGCTAAAGCAGGAGCCGGTATTTATGCTGATGGATTTGATCTAAGTGCATTGCTCAACTATCTGCCGCATCATCAGGCTAACAAGGAATTTGCTGCATGGGCCTTAACCACTAAAAAATTATTGCTGGGTGTGTTGAGTGATGTTTTACATCAGCCGATGGAAGAAGAGGAAACAAAACAACCGTTCTTTCAGCTTTCTGATTTTTTACCGGGCACTGCTCCACAACCGGGTCATGGTTAAGCCTCGGCCCATTGTTTAAAATCATGCACCCGTTCACGACTCAGAATCACTTCCTCTGTTTTAGAACCGTTGCGAAGTAATAATTTCAAACGGCTGTTTACATAGGGTTTAATTTGTGCAATGGATGTATAGCGTGCAATCACCTGCCGGTTCAAACGGAAAAATTCTTTGGGGTTTAAAAGTTCCTGTAGTTTTTCAAGGGTATAATCCACTACTAAACGATTGCCTTCTTTATCTACCAAAAACACAATCTTATCATCTGCCTGGAAATACTGCACTTCGTTAGATTCTACAAAAAACATTTTTTGTCCGGCACGTGCCAGGAACCGTGATTTAAAAGAAGCATCTTCAAACACATTTGTCAACTGCCGGTAGTTAACAACTGCAGGTGTTTGAATCTGTTTTAATTTTTGCAAAGCAGCCTGTAAAGCAGTTGCTGTTACCGGCTTGAGCAGGTAATCAATACTAAACAACTGGAAAGCATCTAATGCATATTGATTGTAAGCAGTAGTAAAGATGACAGGGTTGGTGTATTCCACCTGTTTGAAAATTTCAAAACAAAAACCATCTGCCAGTTGAATATCCAGGAACAACAGATCAGGATGCGGATGCTGCCGCAACCATTGCACACTTTCTTCAATCGAGAAAAGATGCTTAACGATTTCTACCTTTAGCTCACACTGGTTGAGCAGGTACACTAACCGTTCTGCAGCCAGTTGTTCATCCTCAATGATTACTACTTTCATAGGCATTTACTTCAATTAATGGTAAAGAAACTTTAAACTCTTTTTCGTTACTGTTTACTTTAATTTGCTTTCCGGTGATGAGTTCGTAACGCTGACTGATATTACTCAGTCCAATGTTGGAGGAGGGTTCCTTTGTTAACTTAGGTTGCAGATTATTCGTTATTTCCAGATCATTGGTACCATTGGCTTTGATTTTTATTTCCAATGGTCTGTTGGAAGAAAGTACATTATGCTTGATGGCATTTTCCACGAGCATTTGTAAAGCCACAGGTACTACATAGGTATTTTTCCAGCGCTCATCAATTTCTGTTTTCAACTCCACACTGTGCGGAAAGCGCTGCTGCAGCAAATACACATAAGGCTGTAAGAATTCAATTTCTTTCTGCAATTCAATCAACTCTTTATCCTGGTTTCTTAAAATATAATGATACACTTTAGAAAAAGCTTCGATGAATGAATTGGCCTCCTCTTTGTCTTTTAACACCAAAGACGATAAAACGTTGAGATTGTTGAAAAGAAAATGCGGGTTGATCTGGGACCGGATGCTTTGCAGCTGCGCCTGTGTGTTCATCCGCAAGAGTTCTTCTGCCTCCAGTTGTTTGCTTTTATACTTACCCATAAAAAACACTACCGCATTCACCAGGTGAAAAAGCAAATTGATGAGAGAAGTATAGGTGAGTGTAAGCTTTAAAGGATTATCCAGGCTCATCGGTATGTGGAGTACCCAGTGTTCAAACGCAACTACAATCATGCAGGTGAAAATGATGCTGCCCAGCAAGCCAAATACAAAAAACAAACCCAGGCGTTTGATAATATTTTTTTCACCATCAAACCAACGCTCAAAAAAAGGCTGGTTAATGCGGCTCCACTCCCAGGTAATCAGCGTAATAAGGATAATACTGAGATAGGCCTGGTACCACTCTATCGGCATCTGGAAATAGTCGTACACCCGGCACACGGCTGTGTTTACATACGTGTATGTAGCCAGTGCCAGGATAAACCAATAGCGGTATTTGTTTTGAAAAAACACTGAATAGTTCATAACAAAAAAACCAGCCCTAAGGTTCAGGGCTGGTGGTTTTTACATAAGGTATCTTATGGTATCAATACTTTACTTATTACATGAACCACGCCGTTGCGGGCCATAATATTGGTGCCTACGATGCCTGCCGGTACGTTATTGAAAACAGTGCCTGAGCCATCAATGGTAATGGCGGCAGTGCCAACACCAGCAACGGTGGCATTGGAACCATTGGCCATACCAAGATTACCATTTGCCAAATCATTGGAAAAGGCACGTGCTGTAACTACATGGTGACGGAGTACGGTACGCAAAAGATCGACAGGAATCTCATTGATCTGGCGGAAGGGGAAGCCGGCAGTTGCAAACAAATCGGCAAATGCCTGGTTAGTTGGAGCAAATACGGTAAGTGCATTAGTGTTAGAAAGAACATCCAGGATATTGTCAGCACCTGTTGCACCGGTACTTACACGAACGACTGCTTTTACTAATGAATCAAAGGCAGCAGGACCACCGGTTACTGACTGAGCTGTTTGTACAATATTACCGGCTGGTGGAACCAAAATTCTTCCGATACCATGAACTACACCATTTGTACCTGTAAGATTAGGAGTTGTAACCTGTATACCATTTACAAATACGCCACCGGCATTACTTGCTTTTACAAACACTGAATCTCCGTTAGCCATAGTTACCTTAATAAGGTTACCATTACTTAAACCAATTACCTGGGCAGCAGTTAAACCCTGTCCGGAAATAACATGATATGTTAAAAGATTTGTGAGAGCAGCGCCGGTAGGTGCAGTTACACCGGTAAAGGCAGCGTTAGAAGGAGCAAAAACGGTAAAGGGACCGGTACCATTTAAAGTAGGCACCAATCCGGCATTGGTTACTAATGTAGCCAATGTAGAATAGCCATTGTTCACCACCACATTTACAACCGTATTGGGCGCCGGAGGATCTTCTTTCTTTTTACAACTGATAACTGAAGCAGAGAGTGCAACAGTGAGTAAGCCAGCTGTTGCAAAACGGAACAAGAATGTTTTTTTCATAACCTTTTTTCTTTTAACAACAGCAGAAGCAGCGGCAAAGAGCCGCTCCGGGAGTGAACTGCAGAAAAAAAGGAGTGAACTGTAACCTGTGGATAGTAAAAAAGCGGGACGATTGTCCCGCTTTGCAATGTTTTCAGGTGAATGATCAGAAGCTATAGCTCATACCGCCGTCTTTTTCATCCTTCAACTGGATGCCAATGGCTGAAAGTTCGTTGCGAATTTTATCGCTGGTTACAAAATCTTTACGGCTTTTTGCTTCTTTACGTATTTGAATGAGCAGTTCCATCACTGCTTTGAACTTATCATCTTCTGCCCCGCTAACTGCTTTCAAACCAAAAATATCTTCTGTAAACAATTTCAGTTGTTGTTGCAGGTGCGCCAGGGTTGAAATGCTGATGGCATCTGCCGCAATATGTTTGTCTTTAATACCATTGATCACCGGCACCAGTTCAAACATATTGGCCAACACTTTAGCAGTGTTCAGATCATCATTCATAAACTCACTAAACTCAGCAACCAAATCATTTACCTTTTTATCCAGCGCTGTATCTGCTGCTTCGTACTTTGTACTTCCAACTTCATACTTCTGTATCCATTCGTATGCTTCCCATAAACGCTTCAATCCCTTTTCTGCTGCCAGCAACGCTTCATTGCTGAAATCAAGCGTGCTTCTGTACTGTGTTTGCAGAATAAAGAAACGGATGGTCATGGGATGAAAAGCTTTTTCCAGCAAAGGATGATCACCGCTGAACAGTTCCGTTAACTTGATCACATTGTTATAACTCTTCCCCATCTTTTTACCGTTGATGGTGATCATATTATTATGCATCCAGTAACGAACAGGTGCTGTATGATTGCAGATGGTGCTTTGAGCAATTTCACTTTCATGATGGGGAAACTGCAGATCCATACCACCGCCATGAATATCAAACTGTGCTCCCAGGTATTTAGTGGCCATGGCCGAGCATTCAATATGCCAGCCGGGGAAGCCAACACCCCAGGGACTTTTCCAACGCATGATGTGCTCCGGCGCTGCATTTTTCCAAAGTGCAAAATCGGCTCGGTCACGCTTTTCCTCCTGGCCTTCCAGCTCTCTTGTTGTTTCTAACAGATCATCCATCACTCTTCCGCTCAACTTTCCGTAATCATGTGATGCTGCATATTTTTTTACATCAAAGTAAACAGAGCCATTCACCACATACCCATAACCTGCTTTGATGATTTCTTCAATCATGCCGATCTGTTCTACAATATGACCGGTAGCTGTGGGTTCAATGCTGGGAGGAACGGTGTTGAACTGCTCCATGGCCCAATGAAACAAATTGGTGTACTTCTGCACCAATTCCATCGGTTCCAGTTTTTCCAGCACCGCTTTTTTAGAGATCTTATCTTCTGCTTCACGCCCTTCTTCTTCAAAGTGGCCGGCATCTGTAATATTGCGTACATAACGAACCTTGTAACCCATATGCGTTAAGTAGCGGTACAACACATCAAACGTAATATAAGGCCGGGCATGACCCAGGTGACTTTCGCCGCTTACCGTGGGTCCGCACACATACATACCCACATGACCGGGCGTTATCGACTCAAATACTTCTTTTTGACGGGTGAGCGAATTATAAACTTTTAACTGAGACATATAAATGTGAATTGGAAATGAAGAAATGTTGTTGAAAAGAGAAAGTAGGTATTTGCATTAACAGCAAATACAACAACAGCAACAAAAGGATTGAAAATAATTCTTCATGAAAACAAAGATAGCATTTCCTGCTATTCAGTAACGGGCAGGGCGAAACTAACTTTTACAGCCTTATGATCACTTTCTCCGCCGGAAACTGTGTTGTTGCTTAAAGGTTGAAGACTCTTGCTGCAAAAAATATAATCAATCCGCAATGTGGGTGAAAGTTTAAGAAACGTACGACCGATGCCAAAACCTTTTTCCGCATGTGTATCATTCAATTTTGACTGAATGGTTTGGTAGGCATAAGAATTGGGCACATCATTAAAGTCGCCGCAAAGAATCACAGGGTACGGACTTTTAGCAATTTCTTCTTCTACACTTTTAATCTGCAGGGCCCGCAGCACATTGGCCTGTTTCATTTTGCGGATGATGCTTTTGCCGGTGCTTTTTACCTGCTGCATGCCCTGGTTGTCAATGTTTTCAATAAAATCATAATCCCTGCGGGCAAAGTGCATGCTTTGCAGATGAATATTGAAAAAACGGATGGTATCAGTTCCTACTTTAATATCAGCCCAGATAAATGTGTGATTGTACTCCCGCAGGGTTTGTACTTTTTGCCATTGCAGAATGGGGTACTTTGAAAAAATGCCCACACAAAAAGGGAAATAGCGTTCATTTTTGGTGCCGCCATTTGTATGTACGCCAAATTTCCGGTCATTACCCGCCACGGCATAGCTATATCCTAATCTTCGTTTGAGGTTATCAAGGCTCATTTCAGAATTACTGTCCAGCGAAAACACCAGTTCCTGTGTGGCCAGTACATCTGCCTGCAAGGCTTTGATGCTTTGCAGCATACTGCTGCTGTGATGCCCGTTGTATTCATAAAAATCGAGCAGATGTACATTCCAGGTAGCGGTTGTAAAACCGGCTGCCGTTTCTTTCTTTGAGGGAAATGTAGTGCCGATGGTGGAACGAAGTAAGGGATAACAAAGTACTAAGCTCAGGAACGGAATCCATGCAAGTTTGCGTTTTGCAAATAACCAGAATACCAAAAAACCGAGTTGTACTATCACCAGCAACGGAAATGCAAGTGCCAGCAGGTTCAAAAACCAGAAACGGTTGGGATCAGCTACCGGCAGCAGGTAAAGGAGCAGCATAGCCATGCTCACCAGCAAATTGCTGCCTATGATCAACTGTTTGGTAAACTTTCTGAAAAAGCCGGCCATTAAAGAGTGTCGTTTTCGCTTGCCTTTTTTAGAATTTCTTTTTCTTCAGGTGTTAGTGCCTCTACACCGTGCTCACTTATTTTATCCAGGATTTCATCAATCTTCCGTTCGTTTACGGTAGGTGTTTTCGTGAAAGGTTTTTTGCCTTTAGTATTATAAAACACCTGCTCTTTTACCACAGGTTTCAGCTTTCGTTTGGACGGATCAAATAAATGATTGAACCAATGGTACAAACGATGCATCCAGTTACCGGGATCTTTTCCACCACGTACCTGTTGTATATACACATAGCCAATAACTGCTCCGCCTAAATGTGCCAGGTGATGCGGAAATGCTACTGAAGCAAGACCTGCAAAATCAATGATCACATAGATAAGCGTAATAACCCAGAGTGGAATGCCGCCGTTAATCATGGGAAACACTCTGTAATCGGGAGCCAATGTAGTAGCGGCAACGGCAATAGCCATTACTGCTGCTCCGGCACCTGTAAATGAAAACGTATCCACAACGGCATAAAAGCGGGGAAAGATATTGGCGCTGGCAATAAACAACACAGCGCCTGCCAGCGCTCCATAGATATAAAGCGGAACTACATGACGGTTGCCTATTAGATCCTGTAGCAGGTAACCAAAAGCCCACAGAAAAAACAAATTGCCGATCAACGCCCATACACTTACCTGCGAAAACATGTGCGACAAGATTACCCACGGTCTTGTTACCAGCGTTTCAAGGGAAGCAGGCAGTACAAACCACTGCATGATCTGTGCTTCAAAAGTACCCGGGGCACTGTTACTGAGCACATACACAATGCTGATGAAATTGAGAATAATAAATACCAGCACATTGAGCACAATTAGCATGAGCAGGGGATTACTGCTGTCGCCCAGTATAGAAGTTGACTTTTTTTGTGTTTGAGGATACGCCATAGCACTTATCAATTTAATATCAATAAAACGTTCTGCGGTTCTTTTTGTTCCAGTACAGCACCAATAAAAAGCCGATGAGGGCCCCGCCGAGATGGGCAAAGTGGGCGATGTTTAGACCCGGTATTCCATAGATACCACCAAACAAATCAACCAAAACAAAAAAGGGAATAAGGTATTTGGCCTTTACAGGAAAAGGAATGAATAAGATCATTAATTCAGTGTTAGGAAACAAATAAGCAAATGCAGCCATTACACCCATAAGTGCCCCTGATGCGCCAAGAGCGCTATACTCTTGTAAATATGCTTCTGTTATTTGAGCGATACTGAAACCCTGCTCATGGATATCTAAAGAGCGAACGATACGTTCAACTGTATAAGGAATAGTAAACTGTTCTAAAATTGAAGCACCCACTCCACATATCAGATAGAAAAAAAGAAATCGTTTGCTACCCCAAAACCGTTCAAGAATGGAGCCGAATATGTAAAGCCCAAACATGTTAAAAACGATATGCATGATTGTTTGCGGCGAATGCAAAAACATTGCTGAAACAATTTGAACGGGATAAAATTTTTCTGATTTATAATAATGCAGAGACCCGAGTTCTGTTACATCAATTTGTTTAAAGAACAATTGAGCCAGATAAACCAGAACATTAATAATGATAAGATTGGTTACAATAGGTGTATTACCTTGAACACGATTGCCTGAATTGAAATACGACATACACAAATTTAATTTTTCTTGTAAGACTACCCGATGTGGCCCATTTTTATTTTCTTAAAACCAGTGCCGCTACATTTTCAATATGATGTGTATGCGGAAATAAATCAACAGGCTGCAGCTGCTCTACCACATACTTTTCATTGAGCAACTGTAAATCACGGGCCTGTGTGGCTACATTACAGCTTACATATACAATGCGGGGCGCCTCTATATCCAATAACTTTTTCACCAGCTTTTCATGCATACCTGCACGGGGCGGATCGGTAATAATTACATCCGGCCGGCCATGAGCTGCAAAAAAATCATCATTACAGATATCAATCACATCACCTGCATAAAATTGCGTATGTGTTAACCCATTGAGTGCTGCATTTTCTTTGGCATCTTCAATAGCTTCGGCAATGGTTTCCACGCCGATGATGTTACGGGCTCCTTTACTGCAAAAAATACCAATGCTGCCTGTACCGCAATACAGATCATAAACCGTTTGCGTACCGTTGAGCTGTGCAAACTCCCGTGTAATGCGGTACAACTGCTCGGCCTGGCGGGTATTGGTTTGAAAAAAAGACTTAGGGCTGATTTTAAAAACAAACTCATCCAGCTTCTCGGTTATAAATCCTTTGCCGGAGTAAACCTGCGGCGTAAGATCAAATATGCTGTCGTTCCATTTTGGATTGATGGTGTACAACAGGGTGCTTATTTCAGGAAACGCATGAATGAGCGCATCAAATAATAAAGTGCGGCTGGGCACATCATCATAACCGAATGTGATGTTTACCATTACTTCGCCGGTAGAAGAAGTACGGATGATCATGGTACGTAACCAGCCCGTATGTTCTTTGATATTATAAAAGTTAAACTGATGATCTTTTGCAAACTGCCGCACAAAGTTGCGGATGGCATTACTCGGCTCCGGTTGCAGGTAGCAGGTTTCAATGTCAATAGCCTTATCAAAAATTTTAGGCACATGAAACCCAAGAGCGTCCCCATCCCCTGAAGGGGTGAAAGGCATATCTGCCCCGGAAGCAATATGCTTTTCCCTTTCTTCATCCTGCTTTTGCAGTTCTTCCCTGGTTAAATAACGTTTGCTGCTGAAGGTGAATTCCAGCTTATTGCGGTAATACTTAGTAGCATCTGCACCCACAATGGGTTTCAGCGGCGGCAACTCAATACCGCCAATGCGCTTTAAATTCTGTTCTACTTCTCTTTGTTTGTATTGTATCTGCTCGGCATAAGGCAGCATTTGCCATTTACAACCGCCGCATAATCCAAAATGACTGCAGAAAGGTTGCACCCTTGCTGCAGATAAACTATGAAAGTGAATGGCTTTGCCTTCAGCCCAGTCTTTTTTGCTCTTCCCTAACTGCACATCTACCACATCGCCCGGTACAGCACCTTCAATGAAAATCACTTTTCCGTCAACCCTCGCCAGTGAGCGTCCTTCCGCTGCATAATCCTGCACTAATACCTGTGGCAGTATGCGTATTTGTTTTTTCTTTTTCACGGCGCAAAGGTAGTTGAAACCGTTTTGCACTTCGTTACGTCATGGAATAAGTAATTCATTAACAACCACACTGTAATTTTTAAATAACTTAGCCTTTTGTATGAAAAAGACAATCCTGTTTCTTTTTGCCATTATCCTGTTTGTGTTTAGCTACGGCCAGGGGTATCATATTAAGGTGCAATACCGGCCCGTAAAGAATGGCTATCTGTATCTTGGTTATTATTACGGTGATAAAAAGTACCTGCAGGATTCAGCAGCGCTGCAGCCTGATGGAACTGTTACCTTCCGGGGCGACAAGCTGCTAACAGGCGGCCTGTATATTTTAGTGGATGATCAGAAACAACGCTTTACAGATTTACTGATAGACCAGGAACAAAACTTTGAGGTGCGGTTGGATACTTCGGCCTTTACCATTCAATCCATCACCGGCTCCGTTGAAAATGCTTACCTGGAGAATTACAAAGAAGCTACCGCAAAGTTCTTCAGCAATTTTCAGCAATGGCAGCAGGAACTGGCACAGGCTAAAACCAAAAAAGACAGTGCCGCCGTTCAGCAAAAAATCAATGGCTCGGTAGCAGCTGCGCAGCAATGGAGAGACAGTTTTACCCTGCGCCACCCGGATAGTTACCTGGCTTTGTTATTCCGCTTAATGAAAGAACCGGAGTACAGAGTAAAGGGCAGCTCCAAAGCAGATTCTGTTGCTGCCTGGTATCACTACAAAAAACAATACTGGGCAGATATTGCACCGGGCGATGAACGCCTGCTTCGTACACCTATGTTTGAACAACGGCTCACCCGTTATTTTGAAAATGTAGTGTACCGCCATCCGGACAGTATTAAAAATGAAGTGGACCGTTTCATTTTATACAGCCGCACCAGTACCACTATGTTTCGCTATTACCTCAACCGGTTTACCAATGAATATATGAATCCCAAGTACATGGGACTAGATGTAGTGTTTCTTCATCTGTTTGAAAAATATTATGTAACCAACCAGGTAACCTGGCTGGAACCCAAGGATAAAGAAATGGTCTTTAACCGGGCCTATAGTATTATGGGCAATATTGTGGGCGAGCCGGCAGCAGAGCTGGTGATGCTAGATACTCTGGATGCCAAACAAACGCTGTACAACATCAAAGCGCCTTATACGTTATTGGTATTTTGGGACCCGGATTGTGGCCATTGTAAGGAAACCGTTCCGGTGATTGACAGTTTGTATAAAACCGCCTGGAAAAAATCAGGCATCCGGGTGGTAGGTGTGCTGGTTGATTCTGTGCGAAGCATGAAAAGCAAACTGCCCGAAGTAAAACAGCATTGGATGAATTTTATCAAAGAAAAGAAACTAACCGGCTGGAGCCATTGGTACCAGGGTTTTGAAGCAAGAGAAGAAGAACGGTTGAAGAGCATTCCCGGTTTCCGCCAAACCTATGATGTTTATCAAACACCCACAATATATTTGCTGGATAAAGACAAACGCATTGTTGCCAAAAAAATAAATCCTGAACAGGTAACAGAGTTTTTAAACTACAGGCAACAACAAACGCAACCCAAACATCCTTAAATAAAAAATATGAGAAACCTCTTTCTTTCATTACTACTGCTTGGCAGTGTGAGCACATTTGCACAAACTGTTTTTACCTATGGTCCGCACAGTGTAAGTAAGAATGAATTCTGGCGGGCTTATACCAAAAACAATACAGGTGCCGTATCAGAAACATCCATTCGTGATTACCTGGAGCTCTACATCCGTTTTAAACTCAAAGTGCAGGCAGCTAAAGACAGTAAGCTGGACACTTTGCCCACATTAAAAGGAGATGTAGCCGGGTTCAGAGCTCAACTGGTAGAACAATACATGCGGCAGCAAACTTCCAGCAGAGACCTGGTGCAGGAAGCTGTACAACGCTCTACTGAAGAACTGGAAATAGCACATGTATTTGTGGCCTATGGTGCTGACAGTGCCGCTGCCAAAACACAGATTGAAAAATCATATAAAGAATTAACCGGCGGTGCTGATTTTAATAAAACAGTTGCTGCTTACACAACCAATGAAGCTATCAGGAAAAATGCAGGTTACATCGGTTACATCTCTGCGTTTTCGTTGCCTTACGAACTGGAGAATATTGTTTACAGTTTAAAAACCGGAAGCATTTCAAAACCTGTGGCGGGTGCCAATGGCTGGCATATTTTTAAATTACTGAGCCGGAGAGCTACTGCCGGTAAACTGAAAGCAGCACAAATTCTTTTTACAATTCCGCAAGGTGCTTCTGCTGCTGAGAAAGAAGCGATCAAAAAACAAGCTGATTCTGTTTATCAACTTTTGCAAAACGGATTAAAGTTTGCTGATGCGGCGCTTGCATACAGTACGGATAAGTTTTCCTATAACACCGGTGGCGTATTACCTGAGTTTACATTCACCAGCTATGATCCGGCCTTCAGTTCCGTTGCTTTCGGATTAAAAAAAGATGGTGACATAAGCCGTCCTTTTCTTACTTCCTTAGGCTGGCATATTGTACAACGTATTGCTGTTACTCCTTTCAAAGTTGACCTGAATGACATACAGGCTTTTGAAGAATGGAATGCCAAAGTAAGTACTGATACCCGTATCAATGTTGCAAGAGAAATGCTGAAACAACGTCTGCAAACCATTTGCGGTTACAAAGCCCTTCCATTTCAGGAACAGCAATTATGGAAACTCACTGATACAATGTTGAAGTCAAAAAATTATGTAACCTTCTTTAATGCCAACCGGAGCAAACCATTATTTCAGCTGAAAGGAAAAACCATCACTATTGCAGATTGGCTGCAGTATGCTAAAAGTCAGCAACGCAACTTGCCGGTTAACCAAAGTAACCAGAACTTCAGCAACCTGTACAAACAATTTGTAAACGAAACTGTAGAGCAGTATTACAAGGACCGCCTGGAGCAGATGAATGAGGATTTCAACTACCAGGTAAAAGAGTTTGCTGAAGGAAGTTTATTATTTGAAGTAATGGAACGTACCATCTGGAGTAAAGCTCCTGCCGACAGTGCCGGTTTAATTACCTATTACAATAACAATAAATCAAAATACAAGTGGATGCCCAGCGTGAATGCGGTGCTTTTTAACTGTGCTGATACAACGGTAGCACATGAAGCATTGCGTATGATGCAGCAACACCCGGAACGCTGGAAAGAAATTATGGATAATATGAGCGGTCGTGCACTGGCAGACAGTGGCCGTTATGAATATGCGCAATTGCCTGTTAAAGCAGGAACTAATTTAGTGCCCGGTTTATTTACACCTGTTGAAACCAATGAAAATGATGGCTCAGCTTCTTTCTGCTATATTCTTAAAAAATATCCCGGAGAAGAACAACGAAGCTTTGATGAGGCGAGAGGATTGGTGATTAATGATTACCAGTTATTGCTGGAAGAAAAATGGATCAACCAGTTAAAAAAGAAATACCCGGTGAAAGTGAATGAGATGCTGATTAAAAGTTTAAAGTAAACTACAGGATAATAAAGAAGGCGATAATGATTTATCGCCTTCTTTATTTAATCAACTACAACACCTCCTTCACTACATTATAAATAATCTTGGGACTGCCCAATGTATAGTAATGCAAAACGGGTACCCCAAATTCTTTGAGTTCTTTTGATTGCTGAATCAACCACTCTGTTCCTATCTTTTTGCAATCATCATCTGTTTTAGCTCTCATAATTTCATTACTCAGGTCAGTTGGAATATCCACATGAAAAGTCCTTGGAATTACAGAGAGTTGCTTCTTGGTGGTTAAAGGTTTTAAACCCGGAATGATCGGCACTTCAATTCCCATTTCACGGCACTGTTTTACAAATGCAAAGAATTTTTGATTATCAAAAAACATCTGCGTCATAATGAATTCAGCACCGGCATCTACTTTTTGTTTGAGCCGCTGCATTTCTATTTCCATATTAGGACACTCAAAATGTTTTTCCGGATATCCCGCCACACCGGCACAAAAATCTGTCCGGAAGCCATCACGGATATCATCTTCCAGGTAAATACCATGATTGAGATTGATCGTTTGCTGCAGCAGTTCTATGGCCAGCCTGTTGCCTTCGGGATGTGGTTCAAAATTGGCTTCGTTTTTAGCAGCGTCTCCTCTCAGCACTAAAACATTCTGCACACCGATGAAGTTGAGATCAATCAACGCATCTTCTGTTTCCCTTTTTGAAAAGCCGCCACAGATCAGGTGTGGAACTGCATCTACATTATAATGGTTTTGGATAGCTGCACAAATACCAACCGTACCCGGCCGCTTACGTACCTCCACTTTTTGAAAGGTTCCATCCTGTTTTTTCTTGAATACCTGCTCCGCACGGTGATAGGTAACGTTAATGAACGAGGGTTTAAATTCCATTAAAGGATCAAGGTGATCATAAATAGAATTGATGGTTTTCCCCTTGAGCGGGGGAAGAATTTCAAATGATACAAGTGTGTCTTTCGCCTGGGCAATGTGTTCCGTAACCTTCATGTTTGCTGTTTGTTTTGATTGTTTCAGCCCCTTTCTTTTTGTTTCTGTCTGCGGCACGCATTTCCTGTAACTGAAGAGGAGAGGTCTGCAACCGGTAAGCCCGGGTTAACCCCGTTTGTTTTACCAATGCCTGCAAACTTAAAAAAGCAGGAGCGGTAAACAAAGGAATATTACTTCTTCTTTCACATTTTTACAGCAACTCTTGAACAGGAATACGGTATTTTCGCAACCAAACCTTTGGCTTTGAGTTTAACCATTCATACAAACAGTTTAGTAAAACGCTACCGCAACCGTACGGTAGCTAACCAGGTAAGTATATCCGTAAAGCAGGGAGAGATTGTGGGATTATTAGGACCCAACGGCGCCGGTAAAACCACCACATTTTACATGGTGGTTGGCTTTATTAAGCCGGATGAAGGTGAAGTTTTCCTGGATGATGAAAACATTACTAAGCTGCCGATGTATAAAAGGGCCCAGATGGGTATCGGTTACCTCCCCCAGGAAGCCAGTGTATTCCGTAAACTCACGGTTGAAGAAAATATTGCTGCAGTACTGGAAATGACCAAGCTGAGTAAAGAAGAACAGCAGCAGAAACTGGAAGAACTGCTCACAGAATTCCGTCTCCACCACGTGCGGAAAAATATGGGTGATAGTTTGAGTGGTGGCGAACGCCGCCGTACAGAAATTGCCCGTGCACTTGCAGTAGACCCTAAATTTATTCTGCTGGATGAACCTTTTGCCGGGGTAGATCCTATTGCGGTTGAAGATATTCAAAGTGTGGTGGCCCGTCTCAAGTATAAAAACATCGGCATTCTTATTACCGATCATAATGTAACAGAAACCCTTTCCATTTGTGACCGTGCTTACCTGCTGATTGAAGGTAAAATCTTTAAACATGGAACGGCAGAAGAACTGGCGCAGGATGAACAGGTGCGTCGCTTATACCTCGGCCGCAATTTTGAGTTAAAGCGGAAAGATTATCTCCATGAAGAAGCAATTGAAAGCGTTAACAGAGCCGCTTCAGGCGCCGGAAACAGCCCGGAGGTAGATATTACCGTTTAAATAGCAGGCAGGTTTTGCCTTTTTGCGGCTTTCTTTTATCTTGCCGTAGTCTACAACATGAAACTGCTGAGCCCTGCCATATCAAGACTGGCCCGTTTACGAATGTGGCGCATAGAAAGCTGGATTCAAAATCCGGTTGCTGCCCAGCGGGAAGTATTGCAGGATATTGTTACAACGGCACAATACACACAGTTTGGGCATCAGCATCAATTTTCAAAACTCTTCAGTGTAAGAGATTTTAAAAATACGGTTCCGGTAAGCGAATATGAAGACCTGAAACCCTTCATTGAAAGGATGATGCAGGGCGAAGAAAATGTACTCTGGCCCACTCCCATTAGCTGGTTTGCTAAAAGCAGCGGTACAACCAGCGATAAAAGTAAGTTCATTCCCGTGAGTGAAGAAAGCATGCAGGATGGACATTATAAAGCGGCCAAAGATGTACTTACTCTTTATTACAACAATTTCCCCTCCAGCGATTTGTTAACCGGCAAAGGATTGGTCATTGGTGGCAGTCACACCATCAGCCAGGTAAATGAAACCATACAGTTTGGTGACCTGAGTGCGGTATTAATGCAAAATGCTCCTTTCTGGAGTAACTGGATCCGTACACCGGGTTTAAATATTGCCCTGATGGATGAGTGGGAAACCAAGATCCAGATGCTGGCCGAAAATACTATCAAAGATCCCGTTACTTCCATTTCCGGAGTGCCCACATGGACCTTGGTGCTCTTCAGAAAAATACTGGAGCTCACCGGTAAACAATCCATCAGCGAAGTATGGCCGCAGATGGAACTGTACCTGCACGGCGGTGTTTCCTTTGTACCCTACCGTGAGCAGTTTGAACAAATCATCGGCAAACCCATCAACTACCTGGAAATGTATAATGCCAGTGAAGGTTTCTTTGCTGCACAGGATGAACCGGATGCTGATGGCATGTTACTGTTTACAGACCATGGTATTTTTTACGAGTTTATGCCCATTGAAGAATATGGCAAGCAATTTCCTCATACAATTGGGCTAAACAAAGTTGAAATCGGAAAAAACTATGCACTCATCATCAGCACCAATGGTGGGTTGTGGCGTTATATTGTTGGCGATACCGTTCAGTTTACTTCTGTAAATCCCTATCGCATCAAAGTAAGTGGCCGCTTAAAGCATTACATCAATGCATTTGGTGAAGAAGTGATTGTTGATAATTCAGACCGTGCCATTGCCATAGCCTGTGAGCAAACAGGTGCTGTGGTGAATGATTATACAGCCGCTCCTGTTTATTTTAACCACGACAGCACAGGCGCTCATGA
Source organism: Lacibacter sp. MH-610 (assembly GCF_045780045.1). Lineage (NCBI taxonomy): Bacteria > Pseudomonadati > Bacteroidota > Chitinophagia > Chitinophagales > Chitinophagaceae > Lacibacter > Lacibacter sp. MH-610. Next base: position 673,690 of record NZ_CP116002.1, on the reverse strand, counting down.
ATGGCTTATTGAATTTGAAAAAGATCCGGTGGGATTAAATGATTTTGTGTACGAACTGGATACGGCACTCAAAAACCTGAACAGTGATTATGAAGCCAAACGTCATAAAAACATGGCGCTTCGTTTACCGTTTGTAAAACCGGTTCCCAAAGGCAGCTTCAATGCATGGCTGCAGCAAAAAGGAAAGCTGGGTGGGCAGCATAAAATTCCCCGCCTCAATAATGATCGTAAGATTCTCGAAGAAATTCTGCAAAGCATCACTTCTAAATAATACTTCTTAATCAACCTGCAACAGTCAATCTGTTTACCCGGTATTTTTGTTCAGTAATGGCAGCAACAAACTCATTTTTGTTGATTGTAAAAAAAATTACACGCATTGTATTGATAGCAGCGGTATTGCTGGCAATCTATGCAAGTGTAATTGAATGGCTTTTTGCCAATAAAAAAAGCAAGCAGGTTTATACCACTGAATACTGGAGTCACCGGGGATTTAATAAGCTTGCATTACCTGAAAACAGTATTGCTGCATTTGAGCATGTAATCCGTAATGGTGTTACAGGCATTGAAACGGATGTTTACTGGCAGGAACAACAGCAATGTTTTATAGTAACACATGACCTGCCGGTGAAAACCAAAGATTCTGTTTTAAAATTAGAGGAACTGCTGGCCCGTTTTAAGGATTCGGTTTCTTACTGGATTGATTTCAAAAATCTAACCAATACCAACAGGAAACAGGCTGAACAGGCATTATTGCAGATGGCAGAGCAATACAACCTCGGTCAAAAACTATTTGTAGAAAGCGGAAACGGTGCGGCGCTCCGGAAGTTTAAAAAAGGAACCATTCAAACCTTGTACTGGATTCAATACAACCGCAGCTTTCCTGCCAAATGGTTAAAGCTTATATATATTAAAACACTCATTGCCTGCAGCAATTTTGATGGCTTCACTACCGGTTATTCAATGTATGATGAAGATTTCAAACAGCGGTTCAATGGTCTGCCGCTTTATTTATTTGATGCCCCTGCAACAATCATTAAAAAAGAAACCCAAACACCTTCATCCATTAAAGTATTCCTGGTAGATGCAGATTATTATTTAAACTCATTAACGCCATGAAAAAAAAGCTGCTCTACTCATTTGTTATGGTTTTTACCTTGTGCATGGGTTTAATGCTGATGCTGCGTATTATTTTCTGGACCTTTAACCGGCGCTTTTTTCCTGCAGCAAACCTGAAAGAGAAGATGAGTGTATTCATGGCAGGCAGCAGGTTTGATGCTTCCTCTGTAGCACTTATTTTGCTCCCCTGCTTACTTCTTTATACCATATACCTTGTAACTGCTAACAAAAGATGGTTGCAGTTGATGTTGCTGCTTTTGAAAGTGCTTCTTTTTGTTTTGATATCCCTCAGTTTATTTGATACCGGTTATTATGCATTCAGTTTTCAAAGAAGCTCCATAGAAATGCTGCAGTTTACAGCAGATAGCCTGCGTGTTTTTAAAACAGCCCCTTTGGCTTATGCCGGTCTCTTTGCGATGGCTTTAGTCCTGGTAGTTGGTGTTCATTTTTTGCTCAGGCGTTTTACAGCACGGTTAAAAGTCAGCACTGCTTTTCCTGTTAAACATACACTGCTCTTTCTACCCGTTTTTCTTTTCCTGTTTATCTGCATCCGTGGATGGAATGCAAGACCTCTTTCACCTTTGTCAGTTTCACTTTACACCAATGCCAACTATTCCAGTATTGTGACCAATACGCTTCAAACCTTCTTGTACTCGGCTTTTAAATCGCCTGGAAACAATTGGGGAAACCCAAAACAGTTTTATCCGTTCGATACTGTTACTAAAACAGTTCCTTTTGTACAGCAACTACCGGCCATTGAAGAAAAAAAGTACAATGTGGTTTTGTTTATCATGGAAAGTGTATCAAGGGCCTACCTGGAAAAAGGCGATCCCCAAAAAGCTTCCACTCCTTTTTTAGATACACTCATGAGCAACAGTCTTGTTTGCACCAATGCTTATGCGAATGGTTCGATGTCAGTAAACGGAATACAGGCGGTACTCAGCGGTATTCCTGCCTTGTATGATTATAACATTGATAACTCACCTTACTATCTCAACTTTACAAGAGCCATGCCCGCTGTTTTTAAAGAACGTGGTTACGGTACTTACTTTTATTATGGTGCCGGCAAAGATCATTTTGGCTTGGAAAAACTCACCCGTCGTTTTGGGGTGGATCATTATATTTCAGAAGAGGCCTATGGCAACAAAGCAGAGCATAATGGTTACTGGGGTATTAATGATTCTGCTTTTTTTCGTTTTACCGTGGAGCAGGTAGCCAAACAACCGCAACCATTTTTTACTACTGTTTTTAATATCTCCACGCACTACCCTTATGTGATACCGGAAAAATACCGTTCTGTTTTTCCCAAAGGCAATACAGCCGCTGCACAATCGGTAAGCTTTCTGGACCGTGCCCTGCAATTATTTTTTGAAGAAGCAAAGAAAAGCAGCTGGTATAATAACACCCTGTTTGTTTTTACAGCCGATCACTGGAACAAAGAAGATCCTACTTTAAAAGCAGATGGAAGCGGTATTTACCAGATTCCGCTATTTATTTATAAACCGGATGGCAGTCTCAAACAAACAATTACAGGTGTAACAGATCAGTTGTCCATCTTTCCTACACTAATGCATCTCACCGGTTATACTCATAAATTCAATTCATTTGGCAGTAGTGTGCTCAACCTGCAACCGGAACGGCAATGGACGGTTGCTGTAAAACAATGGCCCGGTCTTTTACTCTTCACCACCACTGATACTGAATTGTATTTTGATGTAACGAATGATAAAATAAGCCGTGTAAAGTTTAATGCCGGCACGCCTGTTGATACTACTGCAACTTTAAAAACAGCAAGAAGTTTTATTCAGTACTACGATTATCTTTTCAGGAATAATAAACTGGCTGATACCAATCATCTGCCGCATTAAATCATTACAAAAGCGTAACTGTTACCTTTGCGGCTAACCTTTTGAGCATGAACATAAGAAGCAAATTAAAAGAATATAAACTGGCGCATTGGATCAACAACCTGTTTCATTATCGCCGGTTACAACATAATAAAAAGGCATACCGGCAATACGGCGTAACAAAAACACTTTACAATTCTATTTCCAGTAAAGATTTTCCTGATAAAACGTCCGGCGCCTGGCTGGATGTAAATGATGCAGCAGTGGTAGCAGAACAGCAACCCGGCTTTTCTGCTTTCAGTGCAGATGTACAGCAGCAATTAAAGAACTGGAGCAGAGATGGCTACCTGCACATAAAAAATTATTTTACTGCAGAGCAGGCAGATGCTGTAAACAATGCGGTTGCATCCCTCATACATCAAAAACATTTACCTGTTACACATGATAATAAAGTAATGTTTGGTTACAGGCATTCTCCGGTAATCAAAGAAATGATGCATGATAAGGGGCTGATTGATCTGTTATCCTTTATTCTTGGTAAAGAAGTACAGCCCTTTCAAACGCTCAACTTTGTAAAAGGAAGTGGTCAGCGGGCACATAGTGACAGCATTCATATGACTACCTATCCGCTCGGTTATCTTATTGCAGCATGGATTGCACTGGAAGATATTCATCCGGATAGCGGACCGCTTTTCTACTACCCGGGCAGTCATAAACTTCCTTACCTGCTTAATGATGATTTTGAAAACTACAGCACCCGTTTTAAACTGGGCCAAAAAGAATATACTGACTATGAAGACCTGGTAGAAGATATTCTTTCGAAAAACCCATTGGAAAAAAAGATTTTTCTTCCAAAGAAGGGAGACGTTCTCATCTGGCATGCAAATCTTATCCATGGCGGCATACCTGTTACCAACCCCGATCTTACCCGTAAAAGCATGGTGATTCATTACTATGCAAAAGATGTGGTGAAATACCACGAAATAACAGAACGGCCTTCTTTGATGGAGGAATAAAACACTTTACTTTGCAAATAACCAAATCAATGCATATGAAATTACTCGAAGGAAAAGTTGCTATTGTTACAGGAGCTGCCCGTGGCATTGGCGAAGCCGTAGCCATCAAATTTGCAGAGCATGGCGCTCATGTAGCTTTTACATTTGTTAGTGACAGCAGTAAAGAAAAAGCAAGTGCCCTTGAAGCCAAACTGCAGGGCATGGGTGTAAAAGCAAAAGCTTATCAAAGCAATGCCGGCGAATTTGCAGCCTGTGAGAGCTTTGTAAATGATGTATTGAAAGAGTTCGGCACTATTGATATCTGTGTCAACAATGCCGGTATTTCAAAAGACAACTTATTGTTGCGTATGAGCCCGGATCAGTGGGAAGATGTGATCCGTGTAAACCTCAACTCTGTTTTTTATATGACCAAACAGGTGATAAGACCGATGATGAAAGCCAAAAGCGGAAGCATCATCAACATGAGCTCTGTGATTGGCGAAATGGGTAATGCCGGTCAAAGCAGTTATGCCGCCAGCAAGGCAGGTGTTATCGGGTTTACAAAAAGTGTAGCAAAAGAACTGGGCAGCCGTAATATCCGCTGTAATGCTATAGCTCCAGGTTTTGTAGAAACTGATATGACCTCCTACCTTAAAGAAGGTGAAGCAGGTGATAAATATAAAGCAGGTATACCATTAGGACGTTTCGCAAGCGCTGAAGACATTGCCAATGTTACCCTCTTTTTAGCCAGTGATTTAAGCAGTTATGTAACGGGGCAAACCATCAGTGCCTGTGGCGGTTTGAATATTTAACGCTTGCACAAATCGTAAAAAAAGGTAAAGGTTTTGGCTTTTACCTTTTTTTTATTTACAACTTGTGGTTATACCTTTATTTTTGTTGAGGGTATGAAGAAACAATTCATCAGCTTGATGCTTTGCCTGGTTATGTGTATACAGCTACTGCCGCTTACACAAATCAGTACAACTATGTATCAAAGCCAGCAGATGAATGAAGAACTACCGCACAATGACAACCCCACCGCTCCCAGTTTTACTGAGGAACTGCAAAAACATATTGCAACCTTAAGCCACGAGGAACAAATAGCGCTCACAGAACTCCGCATCACCCAGGTAATTCATTGGGCGGAACAGATGTATTCCCGCTTTTCTGATGATGTAGAAACACGACCTCCCAATATTGTTTAACAGCCACCATTCCCTATTCTTTCTTTTTTAACCCTTTTAATATGCTATAACAAAGCAGCATTGATGCTTAGCTTCCTGTTATTCATAAAACCATCTTTAAACAACACATGAAACCGGAAACAAAATATTTTAAAACCGATCTGCTCTCAGGCCTAGTTGTTTTTTTAGTTGCCTTACCGCTGTGTTTAGGAATTGCATTAGCCAGCGGAGCCCCTTTATTTTCCGGCATTATTACAGGAGTTATTGGTGGAATTATTGTAGGTATGCTAAGTGGTTCCAATCTTAGTGTATCAGGCCCTGCTGCCGGTCTAACAGCAATAGTACTTGCCGGAATAACCAGCGCCGGCAGTTATGATACTTTTTTAACCGCAGTAGTAATTGCCGGTTTCCTGCAACTTGTTTTGGGACTTATAAAAGCAGGTAGTATTTCCAACTACTTTCCTTCCAATGTTATTGAAGGCATGTTAACCGGTATAGGCATTATCATCATTTTAAAACAAATTCCACATGCAGTAGGATTTGATAAAGACAGTGAAGGAGATTTTGCCTTTATTGAGCCATCAACCGGGAACAATACTCTTACAGCCATTATTGATTCTCTTAATTCTGTGCATTACGGTGCTATTATTATTGCAGTGATATGTATTGGAATTTTAATAGCCTTTAATAAAGTACCCCGGCTTAAAAAAATGAAACTATTGCCGGGAGGCCTGGTAGCTGTGATTGCGGGTGTATTAATCAATGAAGTGTTTATTCAAACAGGCTCTGTACTTGCTGTGCAACCGGAACACCTGGTGAAACTCCCGATGCCTCAGTCGTTTACTGAGTTTTTTAACCAGTTTTCGTTACCTGATTTCAAAGCATTTCTCGATGGCAAGATATGGTTGCTGGGTGCTACTATTGCCGTAGTTGCCAGCATTGAAACCCTTTTATGCCTGGAAGCTGCTGACAAAATGGATCCGCTAAAACGTTTTTCAAGCGGCAATACCGAATTACGGGCACAAGGCATCGGAAATATGCTTGCCGGTTTTATTGGCGGCTTGCCTATGACTTCTGTAATCGTACGTACCTCTGCAAATATTAATTCCGGCGGCCGCACCAAACTCGCCACAATTTCACATGGTGTATTTCTGCTGCTGGCTGTAGTTTTTATTCCTTCAGTACTCAATAAAATTCCTTTAGCTGCCCTGGCTGCTATTTTAATTATGATTGGTTTAAAACTTGCAAGTCCTAAAGTATTTAAACACATGTGGCACAATGGAAAGTTTCAGTTTATCCCATTTATTGTAACTGTAGCAGCAGTAGTATTTACTGATTTGCTGAAAGGTGTGGGTATCGGTCTTGCTGTAAGTATCATTTTCATTTTGAAAGGCAATATGAAACTGGCTTACTTTTTTGAAGACAAACAACACCAGGAGGGTAAAAACATTGAGATAAAACTGGCCCAGGAAGTCTCCTTTCTTAATAAAGCCGCCATTAAGCAAACCCTGGCACATTTACCTGCTAACAGTCATGTAATAATTAATGCCAGTGAAACAGTATATATTGATCATGATGTGCTGGAGTTAATCAAAGACTTTTTTGCTTTTACAAGCAAGGATCGTGATATCAAAGTAGATCTTGTAGGTTTTAAAAATGCTTATAAAATTGAAAACACCAAAACCCATGTAACAGATACTGTTACACAATAACCATTAAAACAAACAACTATGAATTCTTATGAACGTCTTTTAGAGAACAACAAAAGCTGGGCAGGAGAAAAAATAAAAGTAGACCCCGGCTTTTTTGACCGCCTTGTAAATGTTCAAAAACCGGATTTCTTATGGATTGGCTGCAGCGACAGCCGTGTACCGCCGGATCAGATAACGCAAACACAACCGGGAGAGATCTTCATTCACCGTAACATAGCGAACATGGTGATCCATACTGACCTGAACGTGTTGAGTGTTCTTGAATATTCAGTAAATGTTCTGAAAGTAAATCACATTATCGTTTGTGGTCATTATGGCTGCGGAGGTGTAAAAGCTGCCTTTCAACAACATAGTCTTGGTCTGATAAATAAATGGCTGAGAAATATTAAAGATGTGTATCGTTTTCACCAGGACGAAATAAGGGCCATCCCAAATGAAGAAGGCCGTTTGAATAAACTGATTGAATTAAATGTAAAAGAACAGTTAATGAATGTGGCCAAGACATCTATTGTGCAGAAAGCATGGAAGGACAGAGAGGCTCCACATTTACATGGCTGGGTCTATGATTTACACGATGGTATTATTAAGCCTATTTTTGAAATGCGTGCCGGTGAACATTTTGATCCTTTATATGAGTTTGACAACCTGTAAAAAAATGCCGCCCCGGGGCGGCATTTTTTTATCAGAAATGATTAGCCATCCACCAGTACAATGGAATACCTACAGTTATATTAAACGGAAAAGTTACACCTAAGGTCATGGGAATGTACAAGCCGGGATCAGCTTTAGGTGCCGCTAAACGCATGGCAGCAGGCACGGCAATATAAGAGGCGCTTGCTGCAAGAATAGCGAGTAAGAAACGATTGCCTGTTTCCATTTCAAAAAAAGATGTAATGAAAATGGCAAGTGTACCATTAACAGGCGGCAACAATAAACCAAACAATGTAACAAACCATCCGTAACTGCGGAATGCTTTGAAACGCTTGGCCGCCACCATCCCCATCTCCAATAAAAACACGGCCAAGAACCCTTTGAAAATATCTGATGTAAATGGTTTAATACCCTCTGCCTGTTTGGTATCAGCAACAATACCGATGATTAAACTTCCCATAATCATCAATACGCTTCCGTTAGTAAGGGCATCATGAACGATGTAACGAAGTTTGTGATGTTGTTCTTTATGCTCATCAAATTTTCTGATGAGCATGACGCCTATAATAATCGCCGGAGCTTCCATCAAAGCCATTGCTGCCACCATGTGACCACCATAGTGCACTTGCTCTGCTTCTAAAAATGCGCTTGCTGCTACAAACGTAACGGCGCTTACACTTCCATACGCTGCTGCTACGGCACCTGCATCATATACATTCAATTTTCGTTTGAGTATAAAGAATGAATACAATGGTACAAATGCTGCTAATGCTAAAGCAATAAATAAAGTAATGATAATTTCTGTGGTGAGCCCGCTATGTGCCAGTTCCTGTCCACCCTTGAAACCGATGGAAAACAATAAATACAATGAAATGAATTTTACAGAACCCGGCGGAATTTCCAAATCACTTTTTACAATAGCTGCAATTACACCGAGCAGAAAAAACAGCAGTGTAGGATTGGTAAGATTACTAATCAGGATTTCAGTATTCATGAAGATTGTTACTGCAAAGCTAAGGTTATTGATGCAAACAGATGTTGTTAAGCATCAATCCTGATATTACGCTTTTTGATGTAAGCATGCCATAGAATCATGGCGGCAATGGTTCGGTAGGGCTTCCACGGTTCTGCAATGAGCAGCATTTCGTCTTTACTGATGTGCGGATGGAGTTGTTTGGTTTCTTTAAGAGAGTTGACCAATGCAATATCGCCCAGTGGAAACAAATCTGTTCGTTGGAGTGCATGCATAAGGTAAACATCAGCCGTCCAGTTACCAATACCTTTGATGGAAGTGAGGTGATGACGCACTTCATCATCCGTCATCTCAGGAAATTGTTTCCATGGTAATGATTTGCTTGCAAAAGCTTCCGCCAGGTTTTTGGCATAGCCTTGTTTTTGTCGTGTGAAATAACATTCCCGTAACTCTTCATTGCTCATGCTGAGAATTTTTTCAGGAGTTACGGTGCCGACTCTTGCTTTCAGTTTTTTATATGCCGCAAATGCAGCTGCCAGAGAAACCTGTTGCTCCAGTATAGTAAGGATGAGTGTTTCAAAACCCTGCTTACGAGTCCACATTGGTGGATAGCCATGTTGCTTGATGATAGCTTTGAGGTGTTTGTCTTTTTTGGAAAGATGGTTACAGAATGTTTGAAAGTTGCCGGAAGAAAAAGTTGAAATCATGGGCCAGGATTTTGAAAGAAGAAAAATAGTAAAGGAGGTGAATGATAAAATTTGATATAGCTAAGAGGTTAAAGGAGAAAAAGAGAGAATGAGATTTCCTTGTGAGTCTTATGAACTAAAAATTTAATTAGCAAGGTTTGAATTTTCTCTTTTACTCCTTTTCTCTTTCATCCTCTTAACTACTCTTAGCCTTAAATTTTGCAATAGCATTTTTAGTAAACTCACTCAGTACCAATCGTCCGCTGATGGCAGCACGTTGTTGTAACAATTCATCCCAGTGTTCGGTTCCCTTCCAGAATATTTTTTTCATTTCTGCCATCGCTTCGGGTGAGGAGTGCGCAAGTGCTGCCGCTAGTTTATTGATGGCTTCATCCATATTTTCAACGGAGTCATGTACTTCAGCAAACAAACCTTTACGGCGTGCCCATTCCGCATTCCGGAAGGAAGCGGCATCAATCGATAAAGTACTGAATGCTGATGTTCCCAACTTACGTTCTACCGCAGGGCCCACAACAAAAGGCCCGATGCCTACTGCCAACTCACTCAACTTTACATCCGCTTTATCAGTAGCAATGGCATAATCAACTGATGCAGCTACGCCCACACCACCACCAACACATTTACCATGAATGCGGCCTATGATAAATTTGGGGCATTTGCGCATGGCATTGATCACTTTGGCAAAACCGCTGAAGAACTGCAATCCTTCTGCTTCGGTTTTAATAGCTACCAGTTCATCAAAACTGGCACCGGCGCAAAATGCTTTTTCACCAGCTGAGCGGAGGATAATCACTTTTACACGGTCATCATTACCGGCACCATGAATTACCTGCGCTAACTCTTCGAGCAATTTTCCAGGAAGTGAATTGCTTTGGGGATGAAAAAACTCAATTGTTCCGATTTGATTGTGAAGTTCAAATGTTATTGAACCGCCTGCTACTTCGTGTATCATAAAAAGAAATTTTGGCTAAGAGAATAAAAGAGAAAAGAAGAAAAAGAGTTCATTCAGATTCTTCTCTTCCAAAATTATTAAAAACCCTGTGAATACCATCTTTCATAAGTTCAACTTTGAAATTAATAAGCATTCCATGTTTTAAGTTTAATAACCCCAAATGTGTTCTTATTTGTTTAAAGTAAACAGATGGAAGCGGATAAAGTGTCTTTAGCTCCAAAACAAGTTTATTATCAACCAGCAAATCAACTTTGTAAGCGTTTTCAATATTTAAACCTTCCCATTCAATTGGTAACAAGCATTGCCTGTGAACAGTAATCCCCAGTTTAATTAATTCATAATAAAGTATTTCTTCATATACTTTTTCAAAGCAACCCGGACCAATTTTAGAATGAATTCTAACGCAAAGGTCAACTACAATTCCGGTCAGAGTATTTATGTCCATATGTAAGAATTCAATCTCTTAAAGACAAAAAAGCCTATTGAACAATTCTCCTTACCTCTTTTTCTCCTTTAACCTCTTAGCCTTTCTTCTTCACCATTGTCAATATCGTTGCCACGCCTGTTACTTCATCTGTTTCATCAATCATTTCCACCAGCCACTTTACAATGCCTTTGTCAATATCATCACCTCGCTTGAAGTCTTCAGGTTTTTCTACAATACGTTTATCGTTCGGCAACTTCTCCTTGCAGGTAAAACGGATATGAATTTCAGCGCCGGGATAAACCGGTTTGGTAAAACGCAACTCATCAATTCCATAATTTAAAAGCACAGGATTGAGTTCGTAATCATCCACAAACAAGCCGGCTGCAATACTCATAATAAAATAACCATGTGCTACCTGGCGTTCAAACATCGTTCCGGTAAAATCTGTTGTCTTAATGTGGGCATAAAAATGATCGCCACTTAAATCTGCAAAAGCATCAATGTCTTCGCTTGTAATAACTCGTTTCTCAGTTATTAACTGATCGCCTATCTGCAGCTCCTCAAAATATTTTTTGAACGGATGTTTACCCGGTTGTTTCCCCTTTGCATGAGGCTGATATACATTCGTGATTTCAGTAATCGTTGTGGGCGAACCTTGTAATGCTGTACGTTGCAGATAATGTTTTACTCCACGAATGCCGCCCATCTCTTCACCACCACCTGCACGTCCCGGGCCACCATGCACCAATAAAGGCAACGGTGAACCATGACCTGTATTTTCTTTTGCACATTCATTATTCAATACTAATATTCTGCCGTGATGTGTTGCTGCACCAATTACATAATTCCGGGCTGTATTATAATCAGCTGTTACAATCGTTGTTACCAGGCTGCCTTTGCCCAACTTACTTAAAGCAATCGCTTCTTCATCTGTTTTGTAGGGCATAATGGTACTCACAGGACCAAAGGCCTCTACTTCATGAACTTCTTTAGTTGCAAAAGGTTGTTCATTCATCAACAATAAGGGACTCATAAAAGCACCTTTTGCTGCATCAGCATCTACCACTTCAACACTATCCAGAGAACCATAAACAAGTTGTGAGGACGATAACAATTTCTGCACCTGTTCCTTCACTTCTCTTCTTTGCGTTTCACCTGCCAGTGATCCCATTCTTACTTTTTCATTGAGCGGATTACCGATTACTGTTTGTGATAAAGAAGTTGAGATGGCCTTCCACATATCTTCCATCTTGTTTTCCGGTACAAATATTCTGCGGATGCCGGTGCATCGCTGACCAGCTTTCAAGGTCATTTCTTTACGCACTTCTTTTACAAAAATGTCCCACTCCGGCATACCCGGCTCTACATCATTTCCCAAAACGATGCAATTGAGCGAATCTGCTTCCATATTAAACGGAACATTTTCACGAAGAATGTTTTCATTTGATTTCAACAGCAACCCTGTTGATGCACTCCCGGTAAAAGTTACTACGTCTTGTGACGTAACATGATTGAGCATATCACCCGCACTGCCGCAGATCAATTGTAAAGCACCTTCAGGTAAAATGCCGGAAGCAATAATTTCTTTTACTACTGCTTCTGTAACATAGGAAGTAACTGTTGCCGGTTTTACAACAGCGGGTACTCCTGCCAATAAATTCACGGCAATTTTTTCAAGCATGCCCCATACCGGAAAGTTGAAGGCATTAATATGAACAGCTACTCCTTCCTTCGGCACAAAAATATGAGTGCCCATAAACGTATTGTTCTTACTGAGGTTATGGCTTTCACCATCTACACAAATCACATCATCGGGAAATTTTCTGCGAAGTGATGCATTGGCAAATAAATTACCGATACCTCCTTCAATATCTACCCAGCTATCTGCTTTGGTGGCACCTGTTTGATAGCTGATGTTATAAAACTTCGGAAGATGATTTCGTAAATGCAATGCAAGGGCTTTGAGCATATTGCCACGCTCATGAAAAGTCATTTTCCGTAAAGCAGGGTTACCTGTTTGGCGTGCATAGTTAAGAATGGAAGCAAAGTCTAATCCTTTAGTAGAAGCTGAAGCAATAGCTTCACCTGTTACCGCATTGTATAATAATTGTCCGTCGCCATCACCGGTAATCCAGTGGCCGGAGATGTAATTTTCCAGTTTATTCATACAGCAAAATCGTTGTACTGCGAAGGTAAACTGAAATGATGCTGTAAAAAAATCAGTTCATCAATCCAAACTGTCTTGCGTGGTGTGTTACATGCTTGTAATGCAGCAATATCCATTCCTCAAAATTCAAAGGACCAAATACCGGGTGTGATATAATAGCTGAAGGATTTTCCTCAAAACAATTGAAGAAACGTTCAATACTTTTTTGAAGTTTGATCAAAGCCACTTCCATTGATTCATTACGTACAGGTGCCGGTTCTTCACCCAGAATCTGGGATGGTGCTTTTGTATTTTCCCTGAACTCTTTATCGCTGTGCAAAAATGCTTTCAACTTAGGTAAATGTTCCTCAGGCGAAAGAAAAGGCAACTGAATTTTTCCATTTGAAACATTAAAAAAATCGGTTACATGCTCCACCATCTGCTGCAGGTTCATTTTTCCCCATTTTGCTTCTGCGGCAGGATTATTACGGATCAGCTCTGTAAACATTGAGCGTATGAAGTTTGATTTTTGAGTATCTATCATAAGTACAAGATAGATGTTTTAATGAAATACACCACCTGGAATAAGAGTTAAGAGAGGGGATTTTAACTCAATAAAAAAGGAGCAGGTTGAGCTGCTCCATTTCTATATTTTAGATTATTTAATTAACCTAATGCAACACGCTTGAATTCAGTAACGGTTACATCACCGGCGCTCTTGAGGTAATCACCTACACTCTTAGCACCATCTTTTACAAAAGCCTGTGCTGTTAATGTTTGCTCTTTAAAGAAAGCGTTCATTTTGCCTTCTGCAATCTTAGCAATCATTTCTTCAGGTTTGCCTGCCATTTTAGGATCCTGTTTCATCAGGTCCATAATGATATCTTTTTCACGTGCTACTACATCAGCAGGTACGCTGGCAGCATCCACTGCTACAGGATTCATAGCAGCAATCTGCATCGCTACATCTTTACCTGCTTCTTCAGCTTCTTTATTTAATCCTACTAAAACACCCATGCGGTAAGCGCCGTGGATATAAGAAGATACATAAGGAGCTTCAATTCTTTCAAAACGACTAATGCCTATTTTTTCACCGATAGCAGCCAGTTTATCATTAATAAGATCAGAAACTTTTGCACCGTTTACTACAACTTCATTCAATTCTTCAACACTCTTTACATTGTTGGCAACCGCTGCATCTGCAATTGATTTTGCAAACGCTACGAAATCAGCATTCTTACTTACGAAATCAGTTTCGCAGCTGATGCACACAACAAAACCTGTTTTCTTATCAGCACTTGTTTGTGCAATGATCACACCTTCTTTTGCTTCACGATCGCTACGCTTGGCAGCAACTTTCTGTCCCTGCTTACGTAACCAGTCAATAGCCGCTTCAAAATCACCATTGGTTTCAGTTAACGCTTTACGGCAATCCATCATACCGGCACCGGTGGCCTGGCGGAGTTTATTAATATCCTGTGCACTGATTGTTACTGTAGACATAATTTCAATTTGAAAATTTGTAATTAAATAATTTGAAAATGCTTCCTGCTTAAGTTGTTTTACTAACTCAGGCAGAAAGCATTTATTTTTTGTACTTCGTAGTTCGTACCTCTTACTTCTCTTTACTTCCTACCGCTCAATTATCTTGCAGAAGTACGCTTCTGTGTGCTGGGTACACGACGCTTGGGAGCACCGGCTCCGCCACCTGCATTGCCGCCACGGTTACCACCACGACCACGACCACCACGCTCTCTGCCTTCTTCACCACCTTCGTCAAACTTAGGTCCACGGTCTGTTACTTCTTCTGTTTCTTCTTCTTCTTTTTCAGTCTGGCGCTCTGCTAAACCTTCTGCAATAGCAGCAGTGATGTATTGAGTGATGATAGCAATTGATTTGGTAGCATCATCATTACCGGGGATAGAGAAATCAACTTTGTTAGGATCGCAGTTGGTATCAACTAAACCAAAGGTAGTTACACCCAAACGCTTTGCTTCAGCCAAAGCAATATGCTCATGACCAATATCCACCAGGAACAAAGCAGCAGGAATACGGCCCATATTGGCAATACCTCCCAATACTTTTTCCATTTTGTCTTTATCACGGCTCAGTTGCAAACGCTCCTTCTTGGTGATGTTATCAAATGTGCCGTCGTTCAGCATTTTTTCAATGCTCTGCATCTTCTTAACGCTCTTACGAACAGTATTGAAGTTAGTTAACATACCACCCAACCAACGGTCAGTTACATACGGCATGTTTACTTTTTGTGCACACTCAGTAACGATTTCTTTTGCCTGCTTTTTAGTAGCCACAAACATGATTTTTTTACCGCTGCGTGCAATTTGTTTCATTGCTGCTGCTGCTTCCTGCAAACCTTCTACGGTTTTGTTCAGGTCAATGATGTGGATGCCTTTCTTTTCAGCAAAGATGTAAGGCAACATCTTGGGGTTCCACTTCTTCTTAAGGTGACCAAAGTGTACACCTGCTTCCAGTAACTGCTGTTGTAATGAAGTGTTATTTTCCATTTTATGAATTTGAAAATTTGATTGTTTGAAAATTTGAAAATGCCATTAACGTTTAGAGAACTGGAAGCTTCTGCGTGCTTTCTTCTTACCAAATTTCTTACGTTCTACACCACGGGGATCACGCTTAAGCATACCGGCTGCTTTTAACACAGGACGGAACTCAGCATTTACTTCCAGCAGTGCACGGGCAATACCCAGCTTTACCGCTTCAGCCTGACCTTTAATACCACCACCGCTGGCATTAATTTTTACATCAAACTTGTCTAAACCATCTACACTCTTTAAAGGAGCCTCTACCTGGTTTTGTAAATACACCAGGCTGAAATATTCTTTGTAGTTTTTGTCGTTAACTGTAATGTTACCGTTACCCTTGCTGATGAACACACGGGTGATGGCTTCTTTACGGCGACCAACTGCGTTTTTTTGCTTTTCCATTTATGGGAATTTGTGAATGAGTTTATGAATTAGAATTTCAGTTCTTTAGGTTGCTGTGCTTTTTGATTGTGCTCAGCGCCTGCATATACAAATAACTTCTTGTACATTTTGCGGCCGAGACGGTTTTTAGGAAGCATTCCTTTTACAGCACGCTCAATTACCACTTCCGGACGACGACGCATCAGGTCTTTAGCAATTTCAATTTTCTGGCCACCGGGGTAACCACTGAAGTTCTGGTATTCTTTGTAATCAGTTTTGTTGCCGGTAAATACAACTTTATCAGCATTGATAACGATTACGTAATCACCACAGTCAACGTGCGGTGTGTAATAAGCTTTGTTCTTGCCACGTAATACAGCAGCAATTTTGGAACACATACGACCTACGGTTTGATTGGTGCCGTCCACAACGTACCAGTTACGCTGCACGGTAGCCTCGTTCGCATGTTTGGTAGTGAAATGTAGTTTACTCATTGTTTTTTGTTTTTATTTATCCGCTATAGCTTTTGGCGGCAGCGGTACCACGCCATCCCGTGGAGTTTGTTGAAAAATTTCCCGTTTTTAAGAACGGGTCGCAAAGGTAGCGGTGCTGCAGCCAATCAACCAAAGAAATGAGGAAGTATTTTTGAGGGTGCTTTTGCAAACAATTGATTTTCAATTAAATTTTTGCACAAAAAATTTAATGACCATTCTGTCAAGCTTGTAAACCGCTTGAGTAAGGGGAATAGGAGCCATTGGCCCGGTGTAAGAACCTCAACTTATTGGCCTGTAGGGCAACGATAGGAGGAGAAGCTGAAAGTAATACCCACAGTAGCCATTACATACTGGTCTTTTTGCTTGCCAAAACCCCGTTGGTTACCCTGGGCTCCAATGATGGCACCGGTTTCGTAGCTGCGATCCTGTAAAAAAGAGGCAGGTGAACCGGGTTTGAAAGCAGCAATGCCTGCGTATGTTGAGGATACATCATCCAGGTAATCTGTTGTAGTAAAACGATGGGCTACTTCTATGTTAAGATTCCAGCGATCATTAAACGCATATTTTACACCTAAGCCAACCGGGAATGCAATGGCGGTGGTAGAATAAGGTGTGCGATCCGGATAAACAGCCGAGCCTTGCCCTTCAGTTCCCAGAGGCTGTAAAAAGTATTTGGTGTTACCTAAATAAGCATAAGGATTAAAGCCAAACACTCCGGCACCAAATGTGAGATAAGGAGTAAACCGTTCGTTGGGGTTAGCAGGATTAAAACGGAAAAAATTAAAATCACCCTGCACCATTAACTCCCAGATGTTGGTATTAAAGCTGAGATTGCGGCGGCGGCGGAATTCATTGTCTTTTTCATAAACATCGCTGTAACCGAGTTGTGCAAAGTTGGCGCCGATACGTAAAGCCACATAATCATTCACCTGCTTTCTGAAAAATACGCCTGCGGCTATTTTAGGTCTGTTTAAACGGGTAGTAGGGTTTAAATCGCCAAAATAATGAGCAGCACCCAGTTGAATACCAAATTCCCCTTCATGTCTGAATCCTTCATATTGTGCTAATACCGGCAGGGAAAGCGTACAAAGAAATGCAATAGCTGTACGGCGCAAGAATTGTTTCATTCGGTTCTTTTTAATTCAATGTGTTTATAACGTCAATTTCAGGATTTTCATTTGCAGAGGACCGTTTTTAATTTCTCCGGTCCAGCCCCCATGATAATTTATTACGCAGGGTTTGAAGGAAATTGGTTTCGTTCAGGCGTAGCAGGTTGATGCAGAAATCTTCTTTCTTAACGGCTACCTGCACATCTTTTTGAACGATGGCTTTTCTTGAATCGAGTGTACACAGAAAGCTGTCTGTTCTTCCTTCTATTTCAAAAGAAATAATATTGTTATCCGGCACCACCAGCGGTCTTACATTTAAATTATGCGGAGCCACCGGGGTAATTACAAAACTGCCGCTTTCAGGAAACACAACCGGTCCGTTACAGCTTAATGAATAACCGGTAGAGCCTGTAGGTGTAGCCACAATTAACCCATCTGCCCAATAGGTATTCAAAAACTCTCCGTTGAGATAGGTATGAATTTTTATCATGGATGATGTGTCCAGTTTATGAATGGCAAATTCATTCAACCCATACGGTGTGGAGCCGAAAAGAGATGTGTTGCTGTCAAGATGAATCAATGTACGCTCATCTTTTACAAACGTATGATTTACCAATGCGGCCACGGCTGAATCCAGCTCTTCACGGCCGATGCTTGCCAAAAAGCCCAGTCTTCCGAAATTGATGCCAAGCAATGGAATTTTTTTATCCTGCACCATGGTAACAGTGTCCAGCAAGGTACCATCACCTCCAAGACTGATCATACATTCAAAAGAATCGTCCAACTCATGAGGTTCGTTAAATAACAAAGGAGTGCTGCTGAAATGCAACACATCTTTTACCTGCATAAAAAAGTCGTGATATAAAACAGGTTTAATATTATGATCGTCCAGTTGTTGCAGCAGCCGCTGAATCTCTTCTTTCTGCTCCTGCTCAAAAACACGGCTGTATAAAGCTACCTTCATTTGAATTTGATTTGCTGAAATTTAAAACCAGCAGTGATTGATGGATTTAAAAATCTTTACGTACATGTAAAAATAAACCCTTTTCGCCCAACTGGTTGAATGAATAGTCAATCCTGGCTGTAAAATCATAATAACTCAGGATATCAAGCCCCGCCCCGTAAGTATACAGCAAACGGTTATTTAAAAATCCTGTTGCGTAAAAAGGCGTGTAGGCACCGCCGATATTAGCATACACTTTTGCCAGTACCCGAAACGGAATTTTCCGATACTTCTCATCTTTAATAAAAAGCGTGGGCACATTCACCTTGAAGAGTTCCTGTGCTATTGTAGTTCTGAGCATTCCTGCCATTACCCCATCAATAACATAATACTCCAGCCCCTGCATATACAAATCGCCATAACCCATTGCAGGCATATTGTACATAGGCTGATTAAACGGCAACTTTAATGTACCTACTCCGTAAAAAGAGGTGTACGTTTTTTTTCCAAGTGTAATATACCTGCCTGCTTTACCGTTAAATTGCCAGAGATTCATTCCTTTGGCACCTAAACCTCTTTGCAAAAAAGTTCCGTTAAATGCAAAGCCTTTTAATGGATAAGGAATATTATCAAGATCGTAATACTGGTAGTTATAACTTATTTCGCCAAAAGCCTGGCGGGTTTTGTTATCTGCAAAAAAAGGAAGATAACCCTTTGATGCATTCTGCTGTATGATACGGGAAATGGTATCTGCAATACGTTCATTTACATAACCTACCCTTAAATAATGACGATGCTTTACTCCTTTCCTGTATGAAAATCCTGCTTCAGCTTTAAAAGTAGTTCTTACAAAATCGTTGATTAGATTATTGTTTGCCGGATAAAACACCTGTTTATTACTATCGGTGGCGAAAGAAGCCTGCCTGTTGCTGGTATAATTGATGGAAAACAAAAAACCTTTTTCCAGTTTTTTATCAGCAAAAGGTTGTTCGTAAGAAAGTAAGTATTGACGGCTGTACCCATTAATGTAACGGAAGGACAATTTATCTCTGCGGCCCGAAACATTTTCCCAGTTAAATTTAAGACCATAGTTCACACGCTCCAGGCTTGCATTTTGTTCTACAATCCATTGGTTGAGATTGCGGTCAACCACTTTAAAATAAGGAATGGGGAATATGTACCAGCGTTCTTTTAAAACAAAAAACACTTCTATCTCCTGCTCATTGATAATGCGCAAGCTAGGAAGCACTTCTAAAAACAATTGGGTGTTGATGATATCCAGCCTTGCCTTTTCAATGGTTTTGAGTAAATCTTTCACCGGCAATACGGTACCTTTTGTAAATGACACTTCCCTTAGTACGATATAATCTTTGGTTACTTTATGACCGGAGAGCTGAATATTAATAATGCGAACAGCAGCCTCCTGCGGTAATTGACTTACAGTTTCCTCCATTTTCCGTTTCACAGAATCATAGGACACGGAAGCCTGTCCCATAAGTTGTACAAAAGGGAATAACAGAACTGCAAGCAGCGTATATGTAAACAGAAATTTTCTCATCCAATACACACGGTAAGCCATTGGTAAATGTAAAGGATATGAAGGAAAATGCCCTTTTTGAAGGATGGATTTTTCGTTAAATATTGAGGTAGTTCATGAGGTGATCATAGTTGAGCCTCAGTTCTTCTTCTGTAAGATTTTCGCCAAAATACTGGATCACGTTGTATTCATATCGTTCCAGTGTTGCCAGTATATCCTGTAAATCCGGTTTATTGATTTTTATTGCTACCATTAAATGACCGTTATCTTTATCCATCCAGGTGTTGAGGTGTATGATGCGTGCATCATTGGATTCAATAATTCTGCCCAGTTCAGAAATGGAAAAATTGTTAGGGGCCATTTGTAAAATAAGGATAGCACCGGGTTCGGCAGCACTGTTATAATGCGAAGCTGCGTACAACAAATCTTCTGCAGTAATCACTCCCAGGTACTCACCATCTTCTTTTACAACGGGCACAAGGCTTAACTTACGCTGGTGCATCATTTTTAATACAGAAAGAAAAAAGTCAGATGCATGAACCTGCACCTGTGCATCGGTGCGGATATAAGGAGCTATGGAATCAGCCGCATCAATATCTTCCACATCTTCTTCGTACAATAAACCGGCTACCTGGTGATTTGCTACAACCGGCAATTCTGTTACACGAAATTCTTTCATTAGCTCCAGAGCGTGCTGAACATTGTCTGTTGTTTGCAGAGAGGGGATGGAGTTAATAAGAAGTTCAGCAGCGGTCATAGTTTGTTTTTTAGAATCAGACGGGTACCGGGCGACTAAGTTTGGTAAGGAACCCATGTAATATTTCGTTAAACTCACGGGGCCGTTCCATCATAGGAGCATGCCCGCAAAGATCAATGAAATGCAGCTCAGAATTTGGTATGAGCCGGTTGAATTCCTTTCCTACAAACGGCGGAGTGATGGTATCATTGTTTCCCCAGATCAAAAGTGTTGGAATTTTTATTTCTTTCAACTCATCACCCAGGTTATTGCGTATAGCACTTTTTGCCAGTGCAATTACCTTTATTACTTTCAACCGTTGATTTACAATATCATAGACCTCATCAACCAACTCTTTGGTAGCAACTGAGGGATCGTAAAAGGTTAATTCTGTTTTACGTTTGATATAGTCATAATCACCACGTTTGGGATATGTATCACCCATTCCGTTTTCAAACAAACCACTGCTGCCGGTTAATGTAAGTGATTTAATCCGTTGCGGATGCTTCAGCACATGTACCAGTGCAACATGACCACCCAGTGAATTACCTAATAAATGAATATTGGTATAACCTTTAGCTTCAATAAACTTATGAACGAATTTTTCAAGCCCGCCAACTGTTGTATGCAGTAAGTCTAACTCAAATAACGGCAGCATGGGAACAACCACTGTGTTGTGATGCCGGAAATATTCAATCAAATCTTTAAAATTACTCAATGCACCAAATAGCCCATGCAGAAGGATCAGCGGCTCTCCGCTTCCCTCTTCAATGTATCTGAATTTATCAAGCTGTTTTATTTCGTAGTTCATGAAGCTTTGATAAGCAATTGTTATTTGCTAAAGTAATTGATTTGTTCCAAATGTGCCAATAAAATTCAATATGAACAGGTTATATAGGTTACAACTGTTGAAGAAATAATTCATGATGCTTCCGTCAGCAATAATGGTATCGGTACTGCACCTACGCTGAGCTTTGCATACTGCTGAAAAAAGTTCCTAATTCATCAAACATATTTTTAAACAGCGGAAGTAATGATCCGAGACCATCAATAACACCTGGCCCCCAGGGAGCAATATAATTGAACGTTACAGATTCTTTAACAACGGCATCAGAAAACACATGCAGCTTTTGAGCATAAAATAAAAACACACTCAAAATGACTGTATATAAAAAAAGATAGAGCAGTATACCCAGCGTTTTATTAAGCCAGCCCAGCAATACCAGCTGCACTGCTTTTTCAATAAAGGAAGCGCCTAACCGCACTAATAGCACCACTCCCAGAAAAACGACGCAAAAACTTACAAAAGGAAGCCAACGGGCACCAAGGTTGGTTGATTCACCTAACCACACTGCTACCGTACTGCTCAACTTTAAAGCGGCTGCAATACCGGCAATAAATGCCAATACAGAAAAGAGTGCAACAATTAACCCTCTCTGATAGCCTTTGATGATGGCCATCAGCAAAATAGCGGCAACAGCCACATCAATTATCATCAGGTTTATTTAAGAAGTTCCTTTACAGCTGCACTGATGGCTTTACCATCTGCTTTACCGGCCAGTTGTTTGGTAGCCACTCCCATTACCTTACCCATATCCGCCGGTGAAGAAGCGCCTGTATCAATGATAATTTTTTGTACAGCCAGCTTCAACTCATCTTCACTTAAAGGTTGCGGTAAAAATTTTTCAATCACTTTTATTTCTTCCTCCTCTTTCTGAGCCAGGTCATTTCTGTTTTGTTGCTGAAATATTTCCAGCGAATCTTTACGTTGCTTCACCAGTTTTTGCAACATCTTCAACTCAGCATCTTCTGTTACCTCTGAACCGGATGTTTTCAATAACAACAATGCGGCTTTAATAGCACGCAATCCACGAAGCGTAGCTTCATCTTTTGACTTCATGGCTTCTTTCATTTCGGCCATGATGCTTGTTTCCAGACTCATAGTTTTATTGATTTTGTTTCAACTGTTCCTGTTTGAATTTTTTGATAAATCCCTGCGCAAATGTTTTCAACTCTGCACTCAGTTCGGGCTGGTTGGTTGCACGTTGAAAAGAATCGGCCATCGTCATAAAGGTTTGATAATAAAAATCCGCCATTTCATCTACCATCATATCTTTTGTCCAGAGATCAATGCGTAAAGCACTCTTATCAGCGCCATCCCAAAAAGAAACCATCATGGCTTTTGCCTGCTGCTCCATATCCGCTGTACTGTCTGTAGCTTTCCAGGAAATCTGTTCGGGCACACGGGCTTCATCCAGCGCTACATTAATTGTAATTGTACTCTTATGTGTCATAGTTAAAATTGAAGCGCAAAGGTAGGTTTTCAACCGTTCCTGCTCAAGAAAAAGAGCTTGCCTCCCCGGCTGTGTACTCAATGCATTCTGCTAATAAAGCAGCATTTACCCTGTGTGAAAAATTGTGCAACCCTTGTTGCCCGTTCTCAATCACCTGTTTTCGGTATTGTTCATCTTTATAAAGAAGCATCATAATACGGGCAATATCTTCAGGAGTTGTGCCTGCCTGTATAAACATATTTTCATAAGAAGAATGCAATGGATGACCGCATAACACAACGGGAACGGCAGCGGCTAAAGCATCCTGTGGTAAAATATACGTTTTATAAGGTGATGCTATTTGCAACGCTGCATAACAGGCAGCAGCAAGAGAGGCCCGTTTGTTATTGTTTGTAAGGTCTCCGGCTAAAACAACATCAGCGTTGTATTTATAAGTAGCCAGCAACTGTAACAAAGATGCCGCAAACTCCTCCTGCCGGGCAGCAATTACTAATTTGATAGAGGTTTGCAATCGTTTTTTAAAAAATGAAAATGCTTTGAGCAGGTTCACCAGTTCCGTTTCCTGCAAAACGGGGTTAAGTAATAAAAAATACTCAGAACCTCCGCTCAGTTCGCTTTTGATTTGTTCTCTCTCCTGCCATTCAATTTTTTTATAAAAGGGAAGTGGCGGCGGCGGCGCATAAAACAACCTGCTATTGTTCAGAAGAGAATGCGCCTGAAGCTGATCAAAGCTGAATGCATCTGTACAAAACACTGCTTTACTTTTTCTGCTTTTTTTCAGGGCTGTTTTTAATTCATCAGCACCGGAAATAAACAAGCAGAATTTTTTTTGGGCGGAGAAGATAGAACCGGGAGTTCCTATGTAAACATCCGGACGAAGCTGCTCTGTTTCCTTTTGTAAAGATTTTTGTTGAACTATTTTCCGCAGTGGATTGATTGACGGATTAAACAAAATTTCTTTTACCCTGTCACTACCAGAAAAGTTTACCCTGCTATTCTCATTATTAATAAAAGTAAAGCGATGTTTCGGGTAATGTTCCTGCAGAACCGCAAGTAATTCATCGGAAAAAAAGAACGAATCATCTGTTCCGGGATTTCTGAGAGAAAGATCAATCACCACATTCATAGCTGCAAAAGTAAGCTGCAGGGAAGATTGTATACTTAACAAGCCTTACTACATCGTAATTACCGTATTTTTTGCAAGACAACTGGTTTTTTGCGTAGCACAAAATCATTGCTGTTACGATTGCAGGGCTCAAATAGTTATTGTAACTTTAATGAAGAATAAAAATTATGTAAAAAATACTATCAGTTACTTTAAGAAAATACACTTAGATTTTGAAAATTCACTTGCCCTCTGCCTGTAAAAAAAACAACCGCTGAACCGATTTTGGAATAATAATTGCTTCCAAGAGAATGAAACACTTAACACTACATAAAATTCTTCATAAAGCATTGAGGATAAAGGAAAAAAACGAATTTCCCGAGGCAGCTATCTGATACTGCAACGGGAGCAAGTTGATGGTTTTACAATGTGGATTTTGGGTAAACGACCCCGCTTTCCAGCGGGGTCTTCCATTTAGTTTTGAAAAATGACTGTTTTTCTATTCGTTTTTTGATTATAAGTTTGTAAGGAGATTTAATTCTGTATCCAAGTTAAAACCAAATTCTATGAAGAAGCTTGCATTCATTCTTGTAATGAGCTTATCCGTATCCGCCGCCTTTTCCCAGGAAGATTTTCATTTTACTTCCGGTAAAGAAAAGCATGATGGTAAGCCTCAGCAATTCAAACATCTTTCCTCCAAGTTTTCAGTAAAGCCCGGTTTTCTTAATGAAATTCTGAGTGTTCGTCTTGACGAGCAGGTCAGTTTTCAGTTAGCGGATGGTTTTGTTTTCAGCGGCAAAGTAATTACTAAAACCCGTGAAAGCAACGGCCTGGAGATTGTTACTGTTGAAAGTCAGCAGAAAAAAGGATTGATCCTTTCTGTTTCAAAGTTTACTAAAGCAGATGGAAGTATTGATTTCATGGGCCTTATTACCAGCCGTGACATCAGCGACATGATTATGCTGGAGAAAGATATTATTACCGGCAATTATATGTGGACCCGAAAAAACCTTTCGCAAATGATAGCAGATTAGCCCGTTTTTTATCCGTATACCCTGAAGAAGATATAACCAATAATCCAAACTAAATCCCAATCCCATGAAACGCTTCATCGTTGCCCTGAGCCTGAAGGCGTTGCTATTAACCGCAGCAGTTGCAAATGCACAAGTGCCTGTTTTAAACAGTTACCCGCAAGCATCAGCAACTATTTTCCTTGATTTTGATGGCCAAACAGTTTCTTCACCTTTCTGGACGGTTACTCCGTTTTATGCTACACCATCGGGTTTAACCACTGACCAGATGACCCGTGTGTTTAACCAGGTAGCTGAAGATTTCAGGCCTTTTAATCTCAACATTACTACAGACTCCACTGTGTTTCTGGCGGCTACACCCGGCAGAAGACAAAGAATCATCATTACTTCCTACAGTTCATGGTATGGAAGTGCCGGTGGTGTTGCTTACAACCCGTCTTTCCGCTGGACGCAGGATGTACCGGGCTTTGTTTTCAGTAACCTGTTAAACTGGAATCCGAAATCTATTGCAGAAGCCTGCTCACATGAAACAGGTCATACATTAGGACTGGAACATCAGAAATTGTACAATGCTTCCTGTGGTCTGCAGTTTGAATACAATCCCGGCATTGGCAGTGGCGAAATCAGCTGGGCTCCTATTATGGGCAACAGTTATTCCCGCAATCTTACACTGTGGCATAATGGTACTTCTACCAGTTGCGGTACAACACAAGATGATTTGAGTATTATAGCCAGCAACCAGAACGGTTTCGGCTACCGCAATGACGATATAGGAAGCAACACAGCACAGGCAGCCACCGTAACCATCAATGGTTCCACTTTTGCCACCAGTGCATTCATCAACTCTACGAATGATATTGATATGTTTCGTTTTAACCTGGTTGAAAGAGGCCGCTTTGTGTTAAACGGCACTCCCAATAACGTAGGAAACGGAACACAATCAGCCAATATTGATCTGCAGATTTCTTTACTGGCTTCTAATGGTTCCGTAATCAGAGTGTATAATCCTTCTACATCAGTACAGGCAATTATTGATTCTGTATTGAATGAAGGAACTTATTTTATACGTGTTACCAATGTGGGTAATGTAAATACTACCAACTATGGTATGCTTGGCAATTACTCACTGAGCGGTTCTTATGTGGCAGGCGCTGTGTTGCCTGTATATGACCTGCAGTTAGGTGCACGTATTAACAATGAAAAACATGAGCTCGATTGGAATATCATTGCTGACGAACCGGTTGAATCGATAGCTGTTGAAGTATCATCTGACGGTAAATCATTTACAAACCTGCAAACAATCAATGGAACGCTCCGCAAATTCGTATACCAGCCGCTTGAAAAAACAACCTTGTATTACCGTTTACATGTAGTTACCGCCTCACAACTGAAATACTATTCTAACATCGTTTCTCTTCGCCCTGTTAAGAACAGCAACAAATACAACCTGCTTACCAATATTGTTAACCAAAACAGTGTAGTGGTAAACAGCAATGGTTCTTACCAGTGGAGATTGGTAGATATGAACGGACGCCAGCTGGGCACCGGTCGTATGACTACCGGCTACAACCGTATTGAAGCCGGGTTTATGAGTAGCGGCATGTATTTGCTGCAGATCATTGACGGATCTGAAATCACTACTGAAAAAATCATCAAAAAATAAATCACCTTCTTTTTGCTTACCTGTTCTTAAACTAAAACTGCCCTGAAAAGGGCAGTTCTTTTATTTACAGCCGTATGCTTACATTTGTCTTTTAAATAAAGTATGGAATATAATACCACCCGGTCCGGTTTAAGTATTCGTGAATACGGACGACATATACAAAAAATGGTTGACCACCTGTTAACCATAGAAGATAAAAAGAAACGCCAGGAGCAGGCACATGTGGTAATTGAGCTGATGGGTTTTCTCAACCCGCATCTCAAAAACGTAGAAGATTTCCGTCATAAGCTATGGGATCATCTGTTTGTAATTTCAGATTTTAAACTGGATGTAGAAAGTCCTTATCCTATTCCTACACGGGAAACACTCAAAGCAAAACCTCAGCGTTTGCATTACCCTAAACGTTATCCCCGCTACAATCACCTCGGAAAAAATATTGAACTGGTAATTAATAAAGCACTGAGCGAAGAAAACCCTGAAAAGAAACAGGGATTTGCCAATGCCATTGCTTATTACATGAAGCTGTCTTACAACAACTGGCATAAAGAGAATGTACAGGATGATACGATCCAGGCAGAGTTGCAGGCGATTACCAAAGGAGAACTTGAGTTCAACAACAAACCTTTTGTAAGACAGTACAGACCCAGCGATGATTTCCGTGATAACCGTGGCGGTGGCGGCAAACGTTATAAACATTTTCAACAACGTGGTGGTGGCGGCGGCCGTAACAATGGCGGCGGAGGAAGAGATAACCGTGGCGGAAAATTTAAAAAAAGATATTAATTCAACCATTTGTTTGAAAGGGGATGTTTGCAAAAACGTCCCCTTTTTATTTACATTCGCCTCAACAACACGCATCTATTATTGATTTTTAAATTCAGTCACATGCATTCATTCCAGGTAAGAGGCGGCAATAAACTAAAAGGTGATATCATTCCGCAGGGAGCTAAAAACGAAGCCTTACAGATTATCAGTGCTGTTTTACTTACTGCAGAAAAAGTAACCATCACCAATATTCCCGATATCATTGACGTCAACTTGCTGATTGAGTTATTGGGTGAAATGAATGTGAAAATAGAAAGACCGCAAAGAGACACCTGTATCTTTCAGGCAGATGATGTAAACATTAATTACCTGCACAGTGAAACGTATAAAAAGAAAAGCGGACGTTTAAGAGGAAGTGTAATGCTGGCCGGCCCTATGCTGGCCCGTTACAAAAAAGCTTTTATTCCAAAACCCGGCGGAGATAAAATTGGCCGCCGCCGATTAGATACACATATCATCGGGTTTGAAAAATTAGGTGCCCGTTTTGATTATCATCCTGAGGATGGATTTTTTCATTTAACCGCTCCGCAACTGCAAGGTGTTACCATGCTGCTGGATGAACCATCTGTAACCGGCACTGCCAATATTATAATGGCTGCCTGTATGGCCAGCGGCACCACACAAATTTATAACGCAGCATGTGAGCCTTACATTCAGCAACTATGTGCCATGCTTAACCGTATGGGTGCACGTATCAGTGGGGTGGGCAGCAACCTGCTTACCATTGAAGGTGTAGATACTTTAGGAGGAACCACCCACCGCATTTTACCTGATATGATAGAAGTTGGGTCTTTCATTGGTCTTGCAGCAATGACGCAGAGTAATATTGTTATTAAAGATGCAGGTGTAGAGCATCTCGGAATCATTCCGGATAAATTCCGTCAACTGGGTATTCAACTGGACATTAAAGGCAATGATATTCATATTCCCGAGCAGGAGCTTTATGAAATACAGCGTTATTTTGATGGAGGTGTACTCACTATTTATGATCATCCATGGCCCGGCTTTACACCGGATCTGTTGAGCATTGTACTGGTAACCGCCATTCAGGCAAAAGGCAGCGTACTCATACATCAGAAAATGTTTGAAAGCCGTTTGTTCTTTGTAGATAAGCTTATTGATATGGGAGCCCAGATTATTTTGTGTGATCCGCACCGTGCAGTGGTAATAGGACTGGAGCGGGAACAGAAACTGAGAGGTATTACCATGAGCAGTCCGGATATAAGAGCCGGCCAGGCATTACTCATTGCTGCATTAAGTGCAGAAGGAAAGAGTATTATTCAGAACATAGAGCAGATTGACAGGGGCTATCAATACATTGATGAACGCTTACGAAAACTGGGAGCTGATATTACAAGAATTGAAGGATAATTTCAAATGCATTAAAAGATATAACAAACGGAATGTACCGTTTTCAACAACTACCATTTAAAAACTGCATTTTATATTACGTTAATTTATTCATGCTCCCGGCCCTGTATCTTTCCTTTACGCCAGGTATTATTAAGCTCTTCAAACTCTTTCAAATCTTCTGCACTGAATTCTTTATTCAAAAGATTTTTCAAATCCGGTTGACCTGCATTTACCCATGCGGTGTACCAGAAACTGGCAACTGCATAAATGCTTTGCCGCATCCTGCGTTCCACCATACCCTGCAATTTTTCATTATACGCCCTTGTAAATCCTGCTGAGTACGTACGCACCGTAACACCGTTCCTGTTTTCAAATGAATATTTGGCATCGCTGGCATAAGCATTCGTAAGTTCTTTTTCAAAGCGAAGCACTGTATCTGAAGCAGCGCCGCTCTCCAGTACACGTGCCCAGATAAACTCACCCGGCTTTTTGATGTACTCTGCTTTACCAATCCAGAAATCAAATTCCCTGTCGGCCAGCAGTTCCGGAATACGACTCTCCCAAAAACCATGAATACCATTTTGCCCGGTAAACTGTCCGTTATGATTATGACTGGCATGCAGCGGAACATGTGCATCTGAAATATAATGACCGATTTCTGCACTGAGTTTTAAAATGCGGGCCTGGTTTTTTTCTTTAAAAGCAAAGGTTAAACGGCCGAGCATGGTTTGCACCCACCAGGGTACAATGCCATAAGCCTGGATGGTATCTTCTGTAAACTTAGCCACAGCACTGTCATAAGAACGAGGAAGTTGAGGATAAGGATAAATGCCGTAATGATCAATATCAATATAATGCCTGGGGCCTTCCTCAGGAATAGCATAACGTCGCTTATCGGGATCAACCGAATGTTCTGATAAAAAATCAATATGTGTTTTGTAAAAAGAAATCATCTCCGGAGGCAACAAAAAAACCGCCAGGTAATTGATTTTACGATGACCAAAAAAGCCCCAGCAAAAAACCTGTTGCCAGCAACAGAGCAAGAGAAGGCTTAACAAAAATTTTTTCATGTATCGATTGTTGTTTCATTATCAAGAAACACAGCTACAACCCAAACAATTTATCCATGTCATTGGCTCAACATTCTAAGCCCCGCATCGTACTGTATTTTTATTCACCGCTAATTTCAAAAAAAATACAAAGCTCAAAAAGTAATTCGCCGTTTTATTCGTCCACTTTGGTAACACCACCGCTGATGGCAAATTTCATGGCTTCAGTTGGCGACAGATGTGAATCCAGTGATTTAATACGGTTGGAAGGTATTAAATAAACATTGCCTGCAATGGAGTAGCTCATGGGCACATAGACAGCTACATAGTCCTTCAGCCCTAAGTCACTCACATCTTCATTGGTTAAAAAACCAACACGCCACACATCATTGTCATCAATATTAGCAAGCACGGGGCGATTGAATTTTTTCTTTTCGCCTGCAAAAGCTTCAAAGAAATCTTTAACGGTGGTATAAATGAATTTGATGCCGGGGGCTTTTTCCAGCCAGTGATCAAACAGGTTAAAAATCCGGCTTTGAATAAAAAACGTACTCAAATATCCGATGATGCAGATAGAGGCAATGATGATGAGAAAACCCAAACCAAAATTCCGAACCTTAACCCGGCCATCCTCAACAGTTGTAAAAATGGGGATGAGTTCATCAATACTGGTTACAATCCAGTAAATGGCAAAAACGGTAATTGCCAGTGGTGCAGTTACCAATAAACCCTGCAGAAAGTATTGAAACAACTTTCTGAAATTGAAGGATTTGAACATAGAATAACGTTTTCTTGAATCAAAAATACTGTTTTACAAACGCATGTTCGGATTTTAATTTTTTGTTACCAGCGGAAAAAAATCATGATAGAAACTTTGGCAACGTTTAAAGTTTCCATAGTTTTGCCTCCGATTTCTTACAATATGGATATAAAAGAAAGAATACAAAGTAAGGCACATGAACTGTTCATGCGTTACGGCTTTCGTTCCGTTTCAATGGATGATATTGCTTCGCAACTTGGCATGAGTAAAAAAACCATCTACCAGTACTTTAATGATAAAGATGAACTGGTAGATGCCGTAATGGATTATAAGAATTCAGAAACGCATATTAAATGTGATTTCTGTAAAAATCAATCCAAGGATGCCATTGATGAGATATTTCTAACCATGGAAGAAATTCATGAACAGTTCTCTGAGTTGAATCCTATGATACTGTATGATATCGAAAAATTTCATCCCCGTGCTTATCAAAAGTTCAGAAAGATGAAGGATGAATACCTGCAGCAGGTAGTGGCCAACAATATTAAACGTGGTATTAAAGAAGAACTCTACCGCCCGGATATTAATGTGGAAACCATGAGCCGCTTCCGGGTAGAAACCATGATGGTGGCGTTCAGTATGGCAGCCTCTGCACCTACCAAGTATAACCTGGCTGCTGTTGCCCGGGAAACCATGGAGCATTTTTTGTACGGCTTAGCAACACTTAAAGGATATAAGTTAATCACCAAATACAAAGAAGAACAAATCAAAAAAAGAAGCTATGACAAGACTAACAAAAAGTAAATGGTTAGTTGCATTACTTGTTTTGCTGAACACTATCACTGCCTATGCTCAAACAGACTATAAATTGAGTGTACAGGATGCTGTGAACCTGGCATTAAAAAATGTAGCTGAAGTAAAAAACCTGCGTATTGACTCACTCAAACAGTTGGCGCAGAACCGTGAAATCGTAGGATCGGCACTTCCTCAAATAACAGGAAGCGCTCAATTAACACACTACCTCACATTACCCCTCATTCTTTTCCCCAGTACAGGAGCAACAGATATTTACCGTGTACTGAACCAGGAAGGTGTAAAAGACGGAAGTGGCAATGTAATTCAACCCAAACAGGAATTTGCCTTAAACCAGTTTTCCTTTGTGCAACCCTGGAATGCCTCTGCAGGTGTAAGCCTGAATCAGTTGCTGTTTCAGCCGGATGTGTTTGTAGGACTCATTGCCCGCAAAACATCTATTGAATATGCCAAAGAAAACATCGCAGTGGCAGAAGATAAAATCCGTGAGCAGGTACAGAAGGCCTACTACCAGGTACTCATAGGCGAAGAGCAATTAAAAGTACTGCAGCAAACATTGCAGCGGCTGGAAAAATTACGGGCTGATCAGGAACAGTTGTTTAAAAATGGTTTTATTGAAAAGCTGGATCTGGATAAAACAACCGTAACCTTCAACAACACCAAAGCAACAGAAACACAGTTAAAGAATATTATTGAGTTGGGTTACGCTTCATTAAAGTTTACACTGGGGCTTGCGCAAACAGATAAACTGTCTTTAACAGATAAGCTTACTCCGGAGTTAGTAAAACAAAATACACTGGATGATGGCACATTTGATTACAACAGCCGCAGCGAAGTGCGCCTGCTCAACAGCGTACAAAAACTGCAGCAGTTAGATGTACGTCGTAATAAACTCGGCTATCTACCCACGCTTTCGTTCTTTTACCAGTTTCAGCAACAGGGAGTACTTAATAAAAACTTTTCTGCGTTTACAGGAAGCAATTGGTTTTGGTTTAACTCCAATCTTGTAGGATTAAACCTGAGCGTTCCCATTTTTGATTTTGGAGTAAAGAAGAATAAAATCCAGCAGGCACAATACACGCTTGATAAAACAAACAATATTCTTGATAATACAAGAAAAGCAATTGACTTTGAAAAGAATGCAGCACAGATTAACCTGCGTAATGCCATCATCAATATGGATGCCCAGCAAAAAAACCTGGAGCTCGCAGAGCATGTTTATAACACTACTAAAAAGAAATATGAGCAGGGTGTGGGCAGCAGTTTTGAAATACTAACTGCAGACACTGAGTTGCAACGGGCACAGGGAAATTATTTCGACGCCTTATACCAGGCGGTAGTAGCAAAGATTTCTTACTTAAAAGCAACCGGAAAACTCCAATAATATCACAACCGAAAAAACAGATTATGAAACAGATTATTCAATACACACTCACCGCCACATTTGCATTACTTGTAATCGCCTGCGGCGAAGGCGCTAAAGAGAAAAAAGGAAGTTTAGGCGATAAAAAAGCACAGTTGGAAAAACTGAAAAAAGAAATGGCTGTAACCGCTACAGAAATCAAAAAACTGGAAGAGGAAATAGCCAGGCTTGATACTGCTGCTGCGCTGCTGAACAAAGCTAAACTCATTGCTGCAGCACCTGTAACCATACAGGATTTCAGTCATTACATTGATATACAAGGCACCGTAACTGCCGAAGATATTTCTTACATAGCTCCTGCAAATGGTATGGGTGGTGTAGTAACTGCCATCTACATTAAAGAAGGACAGTATGTAAAAAAAGGACAGCTCATTTTAAAGATGGATGATAAAGTGTTGCGTACACAATTGCAGCAATTACAGGTACAACTTGATTTTGCAAAGAATATTTATAACCGTCAAAAGAACTTGTGGGAGCAGAATATTGGTAGTGAAGTGCAGCTCATAACTGCCAAAAACAATGTTGAGGCCCTCGAAAAACAATTGGTAACACTCAATGAGCAAATCAGGTTGTACACGGTTACTTCATCTGTAAACGGCATTGCTGATGTAGTAGATGTAAAAGTGGGTGAAATGTTTACAGGAGCAGGTGCCCGTGGTCCACAGATTCAGATTGTAAATAACAGTACATTGAAAGTAAAGGCTAATATTCCTGAAAACTATATGAGCCGTGTACATGTAGGCAGCCAGGTTGAAATTTCTTTGCCGGATGCAGGAAAAACCTATTCATCAAAAATAAATCTTGCCTCACAGCTTATTGATCCTAACAGCAGAACATTTGCCATTGAAGCTTCAATTCCGGGTGGCACGGTTCGTCCTAACACCATTGCTGCTTTACGCATTAAAGATTACAGTGCTCCTGCGGCTGTGGTTATACCTGTAAACCTTGTACAGACAGACGAAAACGGAAAATATGTTTATACTGTTGAGAAAGACAGTAAAAACAGGAATGTGGTTAAAAAGATACCGGTACAGGTTGGTGAGTCCTACAATAATATGATTGAAATCAAAGCAGGCTTACAGGCGGGTATGCAGCTGGTTACTGCCGGTTATCAAAGCGTATATGACAAACAGGTGGTGCAGATAGATGGCCAAACAACTGCAGCCAACTAAAGAGAAATTATGACAGCGGAATATTCATTCTAAAGAAGACCACCAAAACAAGAAATTATGCAATCAAATTTTATAGAAGGCATCGGCAAAAAGTTTAAAGAATTTAAACCTACCAGCTGGAGTGTTGATAACCGTACGGCCATTTACATTGTTACGATTCTTGTAACACTGTATGGCTTATACAAATTCAACACGATGCCCAAGGAACAGTTTCCTGACATTGTAGTACCCACTATTTCTGTAGCAACAGTGTACGTGGGTAACTCACCTGCTGATATTGAAAACCTGGTTACAAGACCCATTGAAAAACAGGTTAAAAGCATCAGTGGAGCACGTGTAGTAAAAGTACAGTCTACATCGCAGCAGGATTTTTCACTCATCATTGTTGAGTTTGATACAGATGTTAAAACAGACCTTGCTAAACAGAAAGTAAAAGATGCGGTAGATAAAGCAAAAACTGACTTACCGCAAAACTTAACGGTGCAACCGGATGTGCAGGAGTTTGCTTTTAGTGAAATGCCCATCATGTATGTAAACATCAGCGGTGATTATGATGGCGTCAAGCTGAAACAATATGCTGATAAGCTGCAGGATCATTTTGAAGACCTTCGTGAAATTACCCGAGCTGATATTGTGGGTGCTCCTGAACGTGAAATACAGATTAATGTGGATCCTTACCGCATGGCCGGTGCAAGGGTAAGCTTTAATGATATTGAAGCAGCTGTACAAAGAGAGAACAACGATATCAGTGCCGGCTTAATTGAAAGCGGAGATATGAAACGCACTGTTCGTATTCGTGGTCAGTTTAAAACTGCTTTTGACCTGGAGAATATTGTTGTAAAAAATATTAACGGCGCACCCGTATATCTGAAAGATATTGCCTCCTTAAAAGATACTGTAAAAACATTAGAAAGTTTTGCAAGATTGGATGGTAAGAATGTAATCACTCTCAATATTGTTAAACGCAGTGGAGAAAACCTCATCAATGCCGCCGATAAAATCAAGGCTACTGTAAAAGAAATGCAGGATAATGATGAAATACCAAAAGATCTGAAAG
The DNA here is from genome assembly GCF_045780045.1 of Lacibacter sp. MH-610. Taxonomy (NCBI): domain Bacteria; kingdom Pseudomonadati; phylum Bacteroidota; class Chitinophagia; order Chitinophagales; family Chitinophagaceae; genus Lacibacter; species Lacibacter sp. MH-610. Next base: position 638,677 of record NZ_CP116002.1, on the reverse strand, counting down.
TAACCATTACAGGTGACCAGAGTAAGCAAACCAAGACCTCTTTTAATGAACTGGTAAACACCATCATTATCGGTTTTATACTGGTGTTACTCATCCTCATGTTTTTCATGGGTGTTACCAATGCGTTCTTTGTTGCCCTCAGTGTGCCTTTAAGTGTATTTGTTGCCTTCCTGTTTTTACCTGTTGCAGATGGAATCATCGGCACTACAGTTACACTCAACTTTATTGTATTGTTTGCGTTGCTGTTTGGTCTGGGTATTATTGTGGATGATGCCATTGTAGTAATTGAAAACACGCATCGTATTTATCATAACGGTAAAGTACCTATTGTAAGAAGTGCTAAGGAAGCAGCAGGAGAAGTATTTATTCCGGTATTAGCAGGTACAGCCACTACACTTGCGCCGTTCTTTCCGCTGCTGTTCTGGAAGGGCATCATTGGTAAGTTCATGATTTACTTACCCACCATGCTCATTTTAACATTGGCTGCTTCATTAATCGTTGCCTTTATCATCAACCCTGTGTTTGCGGTGAGCTTTATGAAGCCGGAAGGAAGGGCTTATGATGAATCTAAGAAAGCTATCTTCCGCAAACCTTATTGGTGGGCCTTCTGGGGCATTGGTATTCTTATGCATGTAATGGGCAATCATGGTACCGGAAACCTGTTGTTCTTCATGGCACTGGCCGGTGTACTTAACCGCTATGTACTTCGTGATTCCATTTACTTTTTCCAGGAAAGGGCATTGCCTTACTTAATGAGGAGTTATGAAAAATTATTGAGCTGGATTTTAAAAGGAACCAGGCCTGTGTGGGCGTTTGTGTCTTTATTTGTTCTGTTCCTGATTTCTGCAGTATTACTGTTCATGAGTGTTTCATCGGGCAGAACCAAATCAACCTTCTTCCCCAGTGGTGATCCCAATTTTATTTATGTCTATTTGAAAATGCCGGTTGGTACTGATGTACGCACAACAGATTCTGTAACACGATCACTGGAAAAGAAAGTGTATGAAATTTTAAAAGATGAAAAACCGGGTGCAGAAGGTTCCATTGTTGAAAGTGTTATTGCCAACGTAGCCGTGAGTGCCAATAACCCGATGGATAATAACAGAAGCACGCAGAGTAACCTGGGCCGTATTCAGATTTCATTTGTTGAATTTGAAAAACGTCATGGAAAATCTTCTGCTCCATACCTAACACAGATAAGAAACAGTATTAAAAATATTCCCGGCGCTTCTATCAGTGTAGAACAGGAAAACGGTGGTCCTCCCACCGAGCCTCCTGTAAATATTGAGGTAGTGGGTGAAGACTTTGACCAGATAGCAAAAGTGGCGACTAATCTTTTCAATTATCTTGACACCAACCGTGTACAGGGAATCGAAAACCTGCAACTGGATGTGGATTTAAATAATCCTGAGATAACCGTAACCATTGACAGAGAGCGTGCCTTGATTGAAGGAGTAAGTACCGGACAGATAGGGATGGAAATACGCACTGCATTATTTGGAAGTGAAGTAAGTAAATTAAAGCAGGGTGATGATGAATATAAAATTCAATTACGTTACTCTGATTTACAGCGCAACAACATTAACGATCTGATGAATATGAAAATCACTTTCCGTGATTTCACAACCGGTCAGATTAAACAGGTACCGGTAGGTGCAGTGGCAAAATTTGATTATACCAGTACAAGTGGTGGAGTAAAACGCAAAAACTTTAAACGTACTATTCAGTTACAATCCAACGTAGCTGATCCTACACAGGCAGCACCAATTAATGCTGCATTGAAAGAGAAGATTGATGCATTTAAAGCAGCTACCCGTTTGCCTGAAGGGGTAACCATTCGGCAGAGTGGTCAAAGTGAGCAGGAAGCAGAAACTTCACGGTTCCTTGGTATGGCATTAGCAATTGCTATTGGTTTGATCTTCCTGATTCTTGTACTGCAGTTTAACAGTTTGAGCAAACCGTTTATTGTAACTACTGAAATTTTCTTCAGTGTAATTGGTGTGTTGATCGGTTATGTAATTACAGGGCAAACCATTGCTACCATCATGTTCCTGGTTGGTATTGTTGGTTTGGCAGGTATTGTAATTAAAAATGGTATTCTATTAATTGAATTTACAGATGAGTTGAGAGGCCGTGGTTATAAAATCAGGGAAGCCACCATACAGGCAGGTAAGATCCGTATCATACCTGTATTGTTAACCGCATTAGCTACGATGCTTGGTTTATTACCGCTCGCTGTTGGCTTTAATATTGATTTCGTTTCATTGTTCCAACATCTTGATCCTAAAATTTTCTTTGGAGGAGATAGCGTTGTGTTCTGGGGACCGCTGAGCTGGACCATTATCTATGGTCTCATCTTCGCCTTTTTCTTAACGTTGATGATGGTACCAAGTATGTACATCATTGCTGAACGATTAAAGCGACCCATGGAAAAATTCTATGGCACCAAGTACGTGGCATTGTTTGGTTTCCTTGGTCCTTTCTTCTTCATCTTTGTAGGTATCATGTACCTGGTTAGAGCCATTCAAGGCAAGAAAGTATGGCTGGGCCAGCAACGGAAGGTACCGGCAAAAGCATAAAATAATACAGTTGGTTTTGATTAGAAGAAGTCCCGCACTTGTGGCGGGATTTTCTTTTCCGTTTAACAAAATACCCGTTTAAAATTTTAAACTCTCCGTTACCTTCACTTAAAAATTATCATCATGCCACAGTCTCATGAAATTGATTACCGCATTGTAGGGGAAGAAATGCAGTATGTAGAAATTGAACTCGACCCCAATGAAACCGCAATCGCTGAAGCCGGAAGTTTTATGCTGATGGATGAAGGCGTTCAAATGCAAACCATTTTTGGTGATGGAAGTGCCAATGCTCCTACAGGTGTATTAGGCAAACTTTTTTCAGCCGGTAAACGTTTGCTCACCGGTGAAAGTTTGTTCATGACAGCCTATACCAATGTGGGCCAGGGAAAGAAACGTGTAAGCTTTGCATCACCCTATCCCGGTAAAATTATTCCGCTGGACTTATTACGTTTAGGTGGGCCGGTAGTGTGTCAAAAAGATGCATTCCTCTGTGCTGCCAAAGGTGTAAGTGTTGGTATTGCGTTGCAACGCAAGTTGGGTACCGGTTTATTTGGTGGTGAAGGTTTCATTATGCAAAAGTTAGAAGGTGATGGGATGGCCTTTGTGCATGCAGGCGGACATGTTTTTGAACGTGAATTACAACCGGGTGAATTGATAAAGATTGATACAGGTTGCGTGGTAGCTTATACACATCAGATTGATTTTGATATTCAATTTGTAGGTGGTATCAAGAATACCATTTTTGGTGGTGAAGGTTTGTTCTTTGCTACATTACGTGGTCCGGGTAAGGTTTGGATTCAAACATTGCCTGTATCAAGACTGGCCAGCCGCATCCTATCTTACGGAACAACCAACCGTAAAGAAGAAGGAAGCTTGCTGGGAGGTATTGGTAATTTACTGGATGGCGATGGGTTTAGATAACGGAACTGTGTTATCCCACACTTAAAATGTATTTCTGAAAAGTCATAAAGTTTACAGCCGGAAAAATTTTTCCGGCTTTTTGATTGGAAATCTGAAAAGATTAATCGTATATTTGCGATATTAAATTAAAAGGCGGATCGATCCGTCTCTTTTTTAACTCAGATTCATCGTAATAAAACGATTAATAATGGCGGTTCATAAGAAAGAAGAATTCACGCAAAAGGAACAGGAACTGGCAGGCTTTGCCAAAGCGATGAGCCATCCTGCACGTATTGCTATTTTAAAAGTACTGGCGCAAAAGAATGAATGTATTTGTGGTGAAATAGTGGAAGTGTTACCATTGGCACAATCAACTGTATCACAACATTTAAAAGAATTAAAAAATGCCGGACTGATCGATGGAGAAACAGACGGTCCCCGCAGTTGCTACTGCATCAACTGGAAGGCCTTTGAAAAATTTAAATCAGAATTTGAAACACTGTTTGATAAGCTAAAAGCCAAATGCTGTTAAAACCTTTTTTTATTAACACTTAAAATGTACAGTCATGAACACAAATCAAAATGATCCTGGTTGCTGCGGAAGTGGCAGCGAATGTTGCGGTGGCATTACCGATTGGGGATGCTGTTAAAGAAAAGGGACGCTACGACGTCCCTTTTTTTATTTCTTTAAAGTGTAGCTTTCACCATTCCTCCATCTGCAATCATCGTTTGCCCGGTTATATACCTGCTGTGCGGGCTCAATAGCCACAATGCAAGACTGGCAAAGTCTTCGGCTTCACCCAACTTACCAACGGGAATGAGATTCACCGCATTCTTTTTGACTTCTTCAAAAGGTAATCCTGTTTGTTCTGCTTTCTTAATATAAAGCCTGTCAATAGCCGGTGTGTTATGGCTGCCCGGACCAATAATATTTAATGTAACACCACTTCTGGCAATTTCCTGGCTCAGGGTTTTCACCAAACCCACCACTGCTAAGCGTAGCGAATTGCTCAACACTAAATTTTCAATCGGCTGTTTTACGGATGAACTTTCAATGTACACAATACGTCCATAACCTGCCTTCATCATCTTTGGTACAAATGTTTGGGTAATGGCAACCTTCCATTTCAGTATTTTTTGATAAGCATCATCCCAATCCTGCAGCGTAGTCTCTAATACCATTTTTGCAGGCGGGCCTCCCGCATTTACTACCATACCATGCAGTTGCCGTTCGCCCACCATGTATTCCAGTTGATCAATAGTTCCGTAATCAGTAATATCGCCGGAAAGTAATTCAGCATTTTCATGACCGCTGTAGAGCTCCCTGAGTTTGTCTTCTCCTCTTGCAACTACAATTACTTGAGCACCTTCATTTAAAAGAGCCTGTGCAATGGCTTTTCCAAAACCACTGGTAGCGCCACCCACAATAAAAAGATGATTGTTGATTTCAAGATTCATAGTTCTTTAATTGTTTAGTTAATCCTGTTGGCATGACGTGATACTAATAGCCAGCCTTCTTTTTTACGAACATACACTTCCGTATAAAGCAATTCAATTACAACTGACTTCCCTTCAACTACTACATCAAATTTTCCCTTACCATTTATAATCACAGCTCCTTTGTACACTCTTGCTTTGGCTTCCATTACGGAAACGCTGTTCATGATAAGTTTACCGCTTTTTAAATCATCTGTAATTTCTTTTCGGTTTTGTTGCCAGCCGTTGCTGTGCACATAAATGACTCTCAGGTCCAGGATGCTGTTAAGTGAATCTGTTTGCTTGTTTACCATCCACTGAAATTTCTTTTCATGCAACCGCAATACAAATTGTTCGGTGGCAGATTCATCATTGATTGATTTTTTCTGTGCGATGGAAAGAATGCTTACCAGTAACAAACAGGTAGAAATGATAAAACGCATGAGTGAGTTTTGCTTATTTTTTGTAACAACACAAAAGTAGCATATATGTAATCTTTACCCGTAACAACTATACAGTTTCAAAATCCATATCCTTATGAAAGGTTTCCTCTAATTGGCTGATGGACCACATGGCTAAAATACATACTGCAAATGCAATGGCTGCTGCCGCTTTCCATTCTACGATGTGTAAGGAGGAAGTCATCCAGGTAAACAATGCCCCGAAAGGAATCACCCATCCTCTCACCAAATTCAAACCACTGCCTGTTACCAAGGTTCTGATATTGGTACCAAAATTTTCTGCCGCCAGTGTAAACAACTGGATCACAAAACCAACACTCAATCCAAAACCGGCAAAAGCAATGTAATAAAGCGTAACTGATTTTTGTGCAAGGGTAAAATATAAAACGAGTGATAGCAGATGCACACTCAGGAAAATATAAATGGACTTTTTGCGGCTTTTCAACCACTGACTTACAAAACCGGCTAACACATCCCCGAGCGATAGGGCAATAAAAAAGTAAACGATCACCACGCCTTTATCCGGCAAAGGATACATGCCCATACTTGCCGAAATGTAATTGGAGAACTGCATCATCACTCCATTTACAAACCAGGCAGGAATACCCGCCAGTAAAATAAAGATGAATTTTTTGAGATAGGTTTTGTTGCGGAGAATGATCATAAAATTTCCTTTGGAAACCTTGCTATGCTGTGAAACTTTGAACAACCCGCTTTCCACCACACCTATTCGTAAGAACAACAATAAAAATCCAAGAACACCTCCCACCAGGTACACCGTTTTCCAATCATAGTTTTTACCAATGATCACAGCAACTATAGCTCCCAGCACACCAAAGCCTGCAAGGATAGCCGGACCTAATCCTCTGTACTCTTTTTTCATTTGTTCACTCACCAAAGTAATACCGGCACCCAATTCACCGGCCAAACCCAATCCTGCGAGGAAACGGCAGGCAGCATATTGACCGGGTGTTTCCACAAAGGCATTCAGCAGTGTAAATAGTGAATAAAGAATGATGCTTCCGAACAACACTTTCAATCGTCCATATTTATCACCAATCATACCCCACAGAAAACCTCCCAGCAACATGCCGAACATTTGCATGCTTTGTAAAAAATTCAACTCTCCCTTCATAGCGTCCGCATTCACCCCAATGGCTTTTAAACTTGGTTCGCCAATAGCAGCCAGGGCCATGATATCATAGAGATCAACAAAAAAGCCAAGTGCAGAAACAACGATGCCCAGTACAATGGCTCTGTTAGAAATGGTGGTAGTTGTGGATGTAGTCATTGAAGTGATGCAAATTGCAGGAACCTGTCCAGCTAAGTTTGATTATTCTTCTTTCTTCTTTACGATCAGAAACCAATCACCTTCCAAAGGCAAATACCCATAATCATAACAGTAAAAATATTGCTTGCCTGCCTTGGTAGTATAAATATGAGTGATGTAGTTAAAATGGAATCCCAGCCGCTGCATCTTATCCCTGCTTGCCTTGGCTGTTTCATCACCGGGCGGAAGAATGCTCTCTAAAACTTTCCGGTTCTTGAGCAATGTATTGTTGATGTTTCGCACAAAAGCGCTGTAATTACCCTTCGCTTTTTGCTGGTTATTGTAATTATTACGGCAATAATCGTCGCAAAATTTTTTATCGATTCGTCCTTTGAGCGGTTTTCCGCAGGCAGCGCAGGATTTGGGCTGGGTGCTTTGTAATGCTGTCATAGCAAGGGTTTGAGCCATCAAGATAATTAAAAATTATCCGTGTGCAAACGTTTCTACACGTTTAGCTTCGGGAAGAAACGGGTAAAAACCGACTACGGCTTTTCCGGCCTATCATCTTTGTGTTGTCAATCGGCAATGACGTCTGGTTCGGTTGGCTGAGATAACAAAATTCAAAACATTTAAATTTTAAAGTCATGTACGCACTCAAAAACAAAGTTCAGCTCATTGGTAATCTTGGTAATGCTCCTGAAATCAAAAGCATCACAGGTGGTAAAAAAATGGCCCGCTTCAGTATGGCCACCAATGAAACCTACCGCAACGCCAAAGGTGAAAAAGTTACGGAAACACAATGGCACAATATTGTTGCCTGGGGTAAGGTAGCTGAGCTGGCGGAAAAATATTTATCCAAAGGTTCTGAAATAGCCATTGAAGGTAAGCTGGTAAACAGAAGCTATACTGATAAAGATGGTTCCAAAAAATACATCACAGAAGTTCAGTTAAATGAATTACTGATGCTAGGTGATAAAAATAAAAGCTGAAAGCAATTTTTGCAAGGCTGAAAATAGTGATGGGGCAGGACTAACAAACCCTTCTCTCCTGCTCCATCCTTTTCCTGTTTACAAAAGAATTCAATTCCTCTTAATTTCACCGCATGAGTGTTGAACGCAACGAGTTGTTTGACCTGGCGTTTCGTTTTGTAACCGAAACACAGGAAAGTATTTTTCTTACCGGGAAAGCAGGCACCGGCAAAACAACGTTTCTCAAATACCTGCAAAACCATTGCGCCAAAAATACGGTGGTAGCTGCTCCCACAGGTGTGGCTGCTATTAATGCCGGTGGTGTAACGCTGCACAGCTTGTTTCAGTTACCCTTTCACCCGTTTCTGCCTACAGAAAATAACCGGCTGGAATTATTGAAAAATATCCGTTACCAAAAGCAACGTCTCACTCTTCTTCGTAAAATGGAATTACTGGTGATTGATGAAGTGAGTATGGTAAGGGCTGATGTGATGGATGCCATAGATGCTATTTTAAGATCAGTTCGTCATCAACATCATGTACCGTTTGGTGGAGTACAATTATTGCTCATTGGTGATTTGTACCAACTGCCGCCTGTTGCCAAAAATGATGAATGGAATTTGCTGAGAGATTATTACAACTCCACTTTTTTCTTTGACAGCTTGGCCATTAAAGATCAGCAACCTTTATTGATAGAGCTTACCAAGATCTACCGTCAAAAAGAAGAAAGCTTTGTGCAGCTACTTAACAAGGTTCGTAACAACTATATGGAACGGGAGGATTTTGAGCAGCTGAACAAACGATATACACCCGGTTTTCGTCCAGCGGCTGATGAAAAATACATCACCCTCACTTCACACAACAACCAGGCAGATCAGATCAATCAGTCTAAACTGCAGTCATTATCAGCACCGGCATTCACTTACTCTGCTAAAATAGAAGGTGATTTCCCTGAACATTTATACCCCGCAGAAAACGAGTTAGTATTGAAAGAAGGTGCACAGGTGATGTTCCTGAAAAACGATACGGAGAGCAAAAAATACTTCAACGGAAAGATCGGCACTGTTGTAAGACTGGAAAAAGATAAAATTGTGGTGAACAGTGATGGCGTTGAGATTGAGGTAAAACATGAAGTATGGGAGAACACCCGCTATACCATTAACCGTTCTGATGAAAAATTGCAGCAGGAAGTATTGGGTACCTTTTCCCAATACCCATTGCGTTTGGCATGGGCCATCACCATTCACAAAAGCCAGGGTTTAACATTTGACAGGGTGATGATTGATGCTGCTGCCTCCTTCAGCAGCGGACAAGTATATGTAGCGCTGAGCCGTTGTACCAGCCTGGATGGAATTGTATTGCTCACTCCTATTCCTCCATCAGCTATTTATACCAATACGCATGTGGTGAATGCACAGAGTTCATTGGCGCCAAAAGGTTCACTGGCTGATCGGTTTGCCGGTGCCCGGCATGTGTTTACGTTGCAGTTGATTGAAGAAATTTTTTCGTTCACAGAAATGCAGCAACCACTTGCAACACTTAACAAGCAGGTGCAACTGCAGGCAACAAAACTGAGTGATGCTTCCACTGAATGGTTGCGGTCATATACTGAAAAATATAATGAGCAGAAATCCGTGGCTGATAAGTTTGCCATCCGTGCCCATGAATTGATGAAAGATGACGCCGTTATTGAAAACAACCCTGTCCTTCAAAAAAGAATCAATGATGCGGCGGGTTATTTTATACCTGCTGTCAATCGTTTAAAAGATGAGTTGCAGCATCACGAAATAATTACAGAGCACAAAGAAGTGGCAGCGGTATTGGATGAACCGTTGCAGGAGTTAATGCATGCCTTTATCAAAATATCCTATTACCTGCAGTATGCGTTACAGCCCTTTGAAGTAGCAGGTTTTTTAAAACACAAACTCAACTTATCAATACCCCGGATACAAATTACAACCTATGCTGCTAATAAAAAGCAAACTGTTGTTTCCGGTGATATTCCCAATCCTGAACTCTACTCTGCACTGCGAACCTGGAGAGACCGTATTTGCAATGAAGAAAATATGCCGGTATACCTGGTAGCCAATTCAGACACATTGAGGGAAATCTGCTTGTACCTGCCATTAACGAAACAGCATTTATTGTTACTCAGCGGATTTGGAAAAGCCAAAGCAGAGAAATATGGTGATGAAATTCTGGATATGGTAGAGCGCTACTGTAACCAATATGGACTGGAAACAAACATTGATGCAAAAAGCGCCAATCCAAAACGGATTCGTAAAGAAAAAAGTACAACTTCAAAAGAAGATAAGATTCCATCAGCTTCTATCAGTCTTCAATTATACCAACAAGGTAAGAGTGTTGCTGAGATAGCTGCTGAACGAAATCTCTCTGCAGGCACCATTGAAAGTCATCTCATTTCATTTATTAAAACCGGTGAAGTGAGTGTAACCGATTTTGTTTCAGAAAATGTATTGGCAAGCCTTGAAGAAAAGTTAATAGCCCACCCTGATAAATCACTCAGTGAGCTAAAAGCCATTGTAGGTGATGAGGTGAGTTTTAGTGCCATCAGGGCAGTGGTACAGCACTTGCAAAAGCAGGAGTTATGAGCTTAGGGTTAAATCCCTTAATGCTTCCCTTCCAGTTTATTTACATATTCTAACGAACCCAAACGTAGCCGCAACGGGATTCCTGTTTTTTGCTCCAGCCTGTATTCTCCAATACACATGATACCCCAATGCTGCATCGGGCTGATTTTTACAGGAGCAGGCGCCGGAAAAGTATTTAAGCTGAAATGAAATGCAGGATTACTCTTAAAAAACAAAATAGACGGATTCTTCTTAACGGACATAGAATCAGTCTGTTGTGCCGATACTGACTGGGAAATTGTTAAGAAAAACAGGCCCCATGCACAAAAATTGTTCCAATTTTTAGAACAAACTTTTTTTCTTGTTATTTTGCACCCGTTTAACGGCATTGTGTAAAGATAAACCAGTATCCGCAAATGGCACTCAGTCAGGGACTACATCAAAAACTTTTACAAAAACTTTCACCCCAGCAAATTCAGCTCATGAAGTTGCTGCAGGTGCCTACTGCTAACCTGGAAGAGCGAATCAAGGAAGAGATGGAAGAAAACCCGGCGCTTGAACAGGGCAATGAAGAGGGTGAAGATCTGCACAATGAAGAAATCAAAGATGAGTTTGACAGCTCAGAAGAAGAAGATTTTGAACTGGATGGAAGTGAAGATGAATATGATAATCTTGATTTAAGTGAATACGTAAGTGACAGTGATGATGATATTGCCGACTACCGGATGCGTGATGATAACTACCCCGATGCCGAAGAAAAAAAATCAAATCCTGTTCGTCTTGAAACAAGTTTTTATGAATTGCTGTTGCAGCAACTCGGCATGCTGAAGCTGGAAGCCAAGCAACAGGTAATTGCGGAGCAGATTGTAGGAAGCATTGACGATGATGGTTATTTACGAAGAGAAACCAGCGCCATTGTAAATGATCTTGCTTTTCGCCAGAATATTGAAACAACCGATCAGGAAGTAGAAGAATTGATCCGGCTCATTCAACAATTTGAACCGGCGGGCATAGGTGCCCGTGATTTACAGGAGTGCCTGCTCATTCAGATTAAATTCAAATTGAAGCAATCAGATGCGGAAGATATCCGTATTGCTCATACTATACTGGATCGTTACTTTGAAGAATTTACAAAAAAGCATTACGAAAAGATACAGCGGAGCATGGGCATTTCTGATGATCAACTGAAAGAAGCCATGCAACAGATACTTCGCCTCAACCCCAAACCCGGTGGCAACATGGGCGAAGTAAACAAAGCTGAAACGTACATAGTTCCCGACTTTTTTATTACCAACAATGCCGGCGTGCTGGAGTTAACCCTGAACAGCCGCAACGCTCCTGATTTACGCATCAGCGAAGGATACAGGGATATGTTGCGGGATTATGAACGGGGAAGCAAAAAAGATAAACGCCAGAAAGAAGCAGTACTCTTCATCAAACAAAAAATTGATTCAGCAAAATGGTTTATTGATGCCATCAAGCAACGGCAGAATACCTTGTTGCATACCATGAATGCTATCATGAACCATCAGAGAAACTTTTTTCTTACCGGTGATGAAACGGAACTTCGGCCTATGATCCTGAAAGATATTGCTGAAAAAACAGGATTGGATATTTCTACTGTTAGCCGTGTAGCCAACAGTAAATTTGTGCAAACAGAATTCGGAACCTATCGCCTCAAGTTTTTCTTCAGTGAATCATTGAGTACAGAAAGCGGGGAAGAAGTAAGCACCCGTGAGGTAAAAAAGATTCTGTCGGACCTCATTGAAGCAGAAGAAAAGAAAAAACCGCTTAGCGATGAACTATTGACAGAACTTTTACAACAAAAAGGTTATAACATTGCCCGCAGAACCGTTGCCAAGTACAGGGAGCAACTGAACATACCTGTGGCAAGGCTTCGTAAACAACTTTAATTATGGCCGAACTGGAAATTACTCCTGAAGGGGAACTACAGGAAAAAACAACTTCCACCTTGCTGCTGCGTGCCGCAGGAACGTTTTTCTCCTGGCTGTTTCATCCGCTCCTGCTTATTGTTTGGATCAGTTTTTATCTACTGTACATCAATGATCTGATTTTTCTTGGAATGGATTCGTTTGACCGGATGAAAATTTTTCTGCGCATCATCAGCACTTCCGTATTACTACCGCTCATTACGGTGCTCCTGCTCAAAGGTCTTGGGTTTATTCAATCCATACAGTTACGTACACAAAAAGAACGCATCATTCCGTATGTTGCCTGTATCACCTTTTTTTTCTGGAGTTATTATGTATCAAAAAAATTACAGGATCCCGTTGAGTTAAGAGCTTTTCTGCTCACACTTTTTATTTCTGCTTCTGCCGGTTTACTTATCAATAATTATTTGAAGGTGAGTATGCATGCGATGGGTGCCGGAAGTTTATTCCTGTTTTTCATTCTACTGCTCTTTACGGGTAGAATTGAAGAAAGTCTTCCTTTATTAGCCGCTGTTTTTATTTCGGGTATTATTTGTACCAGTCGTTTTCTTGTAAGTGATCATCGTCCTTTTGAAATAGGATTTGGTTTTACAGTGGGAGCTCTTATTCAACTGGTTTGCTGGTGGATTGTTCAATAAAAAATCCCGCCGGTAAAGCGGGATAAAACCTGAATGCTGAACGGTTAATGACTTTAACTGTTCAGGATGGTTGATTGATTAACGTAGTTTTTGGATGGATGATAAATAAATAATACCGATCCGTTTTTGATTGTATTAATGATGGGTGCCGCATACTTACGGGGCACTGCAGGGCATCCAAAACTTCTCCCCAAAAATCCATTAGAACCTGCAAAAGCTGCATTTACATAATCAGAACCATGAACAACAATGGCCCTGTCGTAAGCTTTATCATTAATTCCTTCTTCAAGTCCACGCAACTTTAATGAATACCCATTGCCTCCATAGTAAGTATCTAAAGTGAGATAAAAACCAAGACTGCTTTTATTGGATTCAGGTTTGTTGGAAAAATTGGTTGCAAAACGTAAACCGCTGTTACGTCCATGAGCTACTAATGTTTGAAACAATACTTTCTGCTCTTCCATATCAATCACAAACAATCTCTTTTCAGAAGAAGATTTTGAAAAATCAACAATGGTAAGAATATTGGACAGATTCACTAAGCCTTTCTGCACAAGTTTATTATATCCTTTAAAAGCTAATTGAAATGCCTGTGAAGCCAGGCCCGTTTCGCTTAAGTCCATGTGTTCATAAATACTATCTGCTTCTGCCATTATTTTTTCGTCCAGAGATTTTTCTTCACTTACTGCAACAGTATATACGGACAACTTTAATGTTTTGTGATTAGAACCGGCAACGCCTGATATAAAAACAGGCACCTGTAAAAACAACAGGAAAAATACTGCAGAGAGAAAAGGATGTTTACGAACAGTTTTCATAGTTCGGGTTTTAAAGGATACAGTTGTATGTAGTGCCAATTGTCTACAGATTGTTAAAAAACGCATGACCATTCTGTTTTAGTATTCAGATTGCCTGCGCAGAGGTTTTGGATTGGGTTTTTCAAGGGTTTTCTTTTATGCCGCAAAGGTAAAACCGCTCAACGGGGAGGAATTGTTAAAGTAAGGAGTAAATCAGTTCAAATGATGCCTGTAAAAGGCCATCCTTTATTATAAATCAATCACTTCGGCTACTATCAGCCATTGGGGTCTTATTTGCCCGGTGAGGATATAGCTGATCCAGGCTGCCTGGGCGCTGTAGATACGCTCTCCGTTTTCATTCCATAATTCAGGACTGCACAAACAACCGAGTGAAGGTGTATGAGGAAAATAAGTTTGGCCTTGATAAAACGCAGGATCAATCGTGGTGCCGTGTGCAATAATTTCAGTACGACCCATTTTACCGGCCCAATAACTTTCTTTTAAACCAATGAACCGTTGCAAATGATGTCCCAGCAGTTTGTTGTAATACTTTTCGTAAGCAGTATCCGTTCCAAAAAAATCTGAAACATTATTTTCAAAAGGCAGTATCATTTGCAAATTGGTGGTAGGACCAATCCAGTTGTTATCCGATGTATCAACGCCGGTTATTTTATGCAAACCCTGTGGTGTGTTTCCGTTGGTGAGATAAAACGGAAGATTGGAAATGCTTCTTGCAAGTTGCGGAAACCGGAGTTCTTCGCCCAGTTCATTTTTCATCCACGTGCCATCTGCCAAACGAATCATCAGGTAACCGGGTTTGTTTCTGTCAGTTGATTGAAAGCTGCACAACACTGTTTGACCCGGCAGAAAAGATGAATGCAGAAAATCATTTCTTGAAGGAAGTGCTTGTTCTTTTTTGTTGCATTGATATTGGTATAATGGATAATAAGAGGATCGGGTAAATGCTGGATCAACTGAATGATGCAATGTTGTACCGGATGCACTTAAATATTCCAGCACCATTGCTTTTACTTTATCGCTTTTCAATTGCGGCAGTATCACTTTCAATTCAGCGCTATACCTGTTGAGATAAAGTGTATAGAGCATCTCCATAAAAGCACGCTGAAAACCGGGACCGGTTTTGGGCAACATGGCTATTTGCACAGGAATCAATTGTTCATATCCCGACGGTTGATACAACATTAGTTCCATGGCCCAATAAGCACCCATCCAGTGTTGGTACGTACTGTCATGTAAAGGAAGAGCAATGGTGCGATCAACCTGTTGCTTTAATTGTTGTGATACAGAATCACGGTATTGTTTTGCAGTAAAGAAAAAACGTGGTTGCGATTGTGCCTGCAACACAACCATCATTATTATTACTGCAATTGCAAATCCTTTCAACTTACTTTCGTTTAATTAAAACAGCACTTACCACCGGGCGCTCCACTCCATTATCCCCGGGACGAACCGTTTTTGTATTGTTTACTACCAATGATGTTGAACCACCACCATCTAAATTCAATGCTTCGGTGCATCCTAATGTTTTTAATAAGGAAGCAAGGTCTGCTAAATTAATGCCGGGATAATTGGGTGCATTATCCCCTTCAACTGCAAGAATCAACACAATACCATTACTTAAATAACCAATGGCAGAACGTGGACGTGAAGTGGTATTGTTGATGGAAATCAACTCTTCTGCATCTGTTATTTGAATATTGTTGTTCTTGATTAATACAGGTGAACCCCCTATTGCTGCTGTTGTATTCCAAACAGACCCACCTGCAGGAAATGTTTCAGTGGGTTGCGGTTGTGGTGCTGTATTTACAGCATTGGGGCTCGGTGAAGGATAAGAATAAATCAAATCGTTACCGGTACCTACGTTATAAACCCATGCAACAGAAGGTGTACCGGTTGAAGAAACACCAAAAGCGCCACGTGTTGGATAATACGCTGTGTTATTGCCGTTAAAGGTTCTTGTAACAGATTTAATATTAGGTGATGTAACAGTATTATTATACTTCACCAGGCTGAAGGATTGATTGCCGCCAAAATAACCGCCGTTGATACACGCAAGGGTTATGCCTGTCTCGTCTGCAAAAAACTGTGAAGGTGTTTTGGCTGTGGCAGAAAGTACCGGTTTAAATTCAAAGCTTGTGTTCTTACTGTCATAGGCTAAACAATAAGCTTTGATTTTTTGTGTATTGAAAATGCTGTCAAAAGAATATAGTTGAATGCCTGCAGGAAAGCCGGTCATAAACCCGGTTGCCATTTTCCAGCCGGCAGGCAAACTGATGATGGGTGTAACAGTTACAGGAGGTGTAACAACAGGAGGATTATTTGCAGGTGGATTACTTTTTTTTGAGCAGGCATTGATTGTTAGTGCCAACGCAAGTATTGCAAAGATTCTATACTTCATGTGCTTAATATATTTTATCGAGTTTTCTTAAACATTCAAAGTAAAACAGGCACTCCCCTTCAAAACCGTACTTTCGGTTGAGCTGAATCATTTGTTGCAACATCGCAGGCTTCACCAGGTAACCATCACCTAATGATGTAAGCAAACCGGGGAACACTTTCTTCTTTTGTTCAGGTGTTACCTGCTCATTCAACTCTTTCAATACTTTTTCATACGCATCAATGTTATAGCGGTACAATTGCGGCATCACATAATCAGCATATCCACCCTTGAGCCATGCCGGCCAGTCCTGTAAATAATTCTCTTTACTCCATGGATAGATGCTGGGTGCCCATGAAACAATACAACCCGGTTTCTTAGATTTTACTTCCGAGTACAATGCTTTACCAAATGTACTCAGTTGATCAGCCTTCCATTGCAACCAGGCAGGTTCTTTGTAATCAGCAGGAGCTTCTTTACCCGTTTGCTGTTTGTATAAAGCAAGAGTAGCGGAATCATAACCACCTTCTGCCGGCATAGCCGGTAAACGGTCATCACCCTGTACACCATCTACATCATAATTCGTTACAATTTCCAGCACCAGTTCTTTCATGAATTGCTGTACCTGCGGATGCATAGCACTCCACCAGTAAAATCCGTTTTTATTCAGCAATTCTCCTTTACTGTTGCGACCTACCCAATGCGGATATTTCTGACTCCATACTTTGGTGGTGTCTTTATAGGCATACGAAAAACCAAACTCAAACCAGGCATGAACTTTAATGCCCTGTTTGTGTCCTTCTTCAATAATCGATTTAATAGGATCAAAACCGTTATAAATAGGATGTTGCTTGATGCCAATGTAAGATTCCACCACTTTACTGGGATACATGGTGACACCTCCATTCCAAACTACCACATAAATATTATTGAGTCCTTTCTGTTTGCACAGTGTTACTGCTTCTTTAATATTTTTCTCTGAACGTAATGCTTCACTGGCTACGTTCGTGATCCACGTACCACGAACAGGCTCTTCTTTTGTTTGTGCACAAGAGGAGAAAACAATAAACGAGATAAGCAGCGTGAAAATTTGTTTCATTGTTAAATAATTCGACACGTATTAATAAATTGAATGTTATTGATTGCTTTTCAGATATTCCATATACCTGTTGTACAAATGATGAGCTGATGTGTACATCGACTGCGGACTCATGAAATGACTGAACTCAAACGTAATGGCTTTATCATAACCGGCACGTTTGGCAGCTTCCAGTTTCAGTTTGAGTTTTTCAAATTTGATGGGCAGAAATTTAATGGGCATATCACGATCAAAACTTTCAGCATTAGTCCAGCACTGCATGCCGAATTGATCGGCCATTTTCTTGTTAACTGTAAAGAAATCTTCCAGTTCGTTATAATCAATATGACCATCCTGGAAGGCCACGGCATCAACAGCACCTTTGATACCATCAAAAATTTCTGTCCATTCTTTTTCATGCTCGGCCACACTTACAGTTTCTGATTTGGAAATCTGTCCGCTGGCAGCCAGTACTGCTTTTTTACCATCGATCCAGGGTGAAATAAACGTGGGCAATCCATTACTCACATGTTTACATTGTTTTCCCAATGCAGAAAAAGCTTCAATGGCTCCTTTTGTTTTGCGGCTGATCTCCATACTCAGGTACCAACCTTTAAATGATTTGTAATGACCGTATTGCTTCCACACTTCATCAATCACAAATTTGTTGTGATCGATTTCATGTTGCATATCACCGGTATCCCAATACCTGCCACTGTCATACAATCCGAAATAAAAGTTCATTCCGTATTTATCAGCCAACGTTAAAAACAGTTCCACCAGGTCTACCGGAGGAGCATAACATCCTTGCCGGATGAGATAAGCAGATGGATAGGTAATAAATTTTCTGTATCCGCTGCGGATCATAATTACGGTATCAATACCCATTGCCGCCATGTGCTGAAAATCCTGATCCCATTCTTTCGCACTCCAGTTCTGATGGGGAATATCGTGGCTTATTTCATCAATAAATGTTCCTGTGATGAGCATTTGCTTATAAATATTTTTGCGTCAATAATACTTTCTTCCACCTGCGATAACCTTCACCGGTTAAATGCAAACCATCATTAGTGTACAAAGGATTCAACTTTTGTTCTGTATCTAAAAAGGCATCATAAAGATTCACATAATGAATCTTTCGCTCTTCACACAACTTCTTCAATGCCCGGTTGATGTAAAGGATATGTTCTGTTTTGTTCTGATGGTTCTTGAATTGAGTGTATTTGTTATTGGTGGGTAAAATACTTTGCACATAGATCTTAGTGGCGGGTGTTTGCAATTGCAGACTGTCAATGATCTTGCGATAATTACGGAGAATCACTTCATCCGGAATGTTTCTGGCAATATCATTAATACCAATCAGGATAAAGATCTTTTTTGGTTTACGGCGGATCACTTCATGCAACCTGTTCAAAATACCAAATGTATTATCCGAACTGATGCCACGGTTCATTGTATTATAGTTAGGGAATAATTCACTCCACTCTCCGCCATCCGTAATACTATCGCCCAGCCAAACAATACAATTTTTAGGCGTGGGCATTTGCTCAAACATGCTCAGCTTTTGATCATAGTAATAAAAGCGGAATGAGGAATCATAAGTCTGTTGCGCTTTTGAAGCAAGAGAAATACAAGTAAAACCCAGTATGTAAAAGAAATGTTTCATTACTGATTACTGCATTGTTGAGAAAAAATGATTTAGGCTTCCAAAGTTGCTTCTTTTACTTCTTCCTCCACCGGTTTTAACGGTACCAGCCATGTAATCAAAAAAGCCGGTATGGTAGACACAAGTACCCAGATAAAAAATTCTTTATACCCAAGATAATCGCTTACAAAACCACTGATCATGGAAGGAATCATAAAACCCAGGTTCATCAATCCGCTGGCAAATGCATAATGGGCCATTTTATATTTACCCGGTGCTATCTGCTGCATAATGAATAAAATGAGTCCCACAAATCCAAATCCATAACCAAAATATTCAACTGCTACGGCAGCACCAATAATGTATACGTTCACAGGCAACGCAATAGCCAGGTAGGCATAGGCTGCAAATGGTATATTAAATGCAGCACATAAAACAAGGAGTGTTCTTTTGGTGAGTCCTTTATTGCTGGAGTAATATCCCGCAGCGATGGATCCCAATACAAACGCAATGGCACCAAACACTCCATACAGCACACCTATTTGCGATGTAGATAATCCCAAACCTCCATCTTCCCTGGCAGCTTTAAAAAATAACGGAGTGATTTTGATGGCTTGTCCTTCCGCAAAACGATACAATACAATAAAGATCAAACCATACCAGATGTACTGCTTCTGAAAAAAAGTAACAATCACATCTTTAAGGGTATCCATTCCTTCTTGAAACGAATGCACTTGTTTAGATGCACCACCGCTGGGCAGCATTACTTTATTATAAATGCCAAGTGCAATCATGATAACGCCATATAAAAGCATCACAATACTCCAGGCGTTTGCAATGCCCATCTTTTTTTCCAATTCACCCGCCAGGTACACCAGCACACCTCCGCTCATAACTTTAGCGATATTATAAAAAGCCCCCTGCCAGCCCACATACTTTGCCTGGAGCTTGGGAGTGAGTTCATTTAAATACACACCATCAGCCGCCGTATCATGGGTGGCACCGCTGATAGCTATAATGGCAAGCACGGCAATAGAGATACTGAAAAAAGCATTGGCCTGTAATGAAAGAGCTACAAGACCAAACAATACCCCGGTGAAGATTTGTGAAGTATAAACAAAGAATTTCTTGGTTTTAAACATCTCCAGGAACGGCCCCCACAAAGGCTTCAAAGTCCAGGGCAGCATAATCAGCGATGTCCAGAAAGCAATCTGTGAATCTGAAATCCCCAGGTTTTTATACATAATGGAACTGGCGGCGGCTAGGGCCACAAAGGGCAAACCCATGGCAAACCAGGTGCTGGGTATCCAGTAAATGGGATTTCGTTTGGGAGACAACTGTTCGGTCACAAGCAATATTGGTTTAGTATAGAATGAAAACGGAAGATAATTAAAAAAATTAAAAACTAATTGTATTAAATGAATATTTTTAATTAAGTTCGTTCAACGAAATTGAGTCATATGAAAAGAGCTTGTTTTTTTCTTGCTTTTGCCCTCCTGATCCTATGTGCAAGAGCCTGTTCTAAGAAGGGAGGAGGAACAACCAATCCCCCAGTAACGCCGCCCACTAATCCGCCTACTCCTGTATGGGATCCCAATGCACTCCGTGGCGTGTGGGTTACGAATGTAGCAAGCAATGCATTGGACTCGAGAGAAAATATCAGAACATGTGTTCAAAATTGTAAAGCTGCAGGCATCAACAATATTTTTATGGTGGTGTATAACAATGCACGCACCACTTACCCAAGTACGGTGATGCAAAACCTCATCGGCATTTCCATTCAGGAAAAATTTACCGGTCGTGACCCGTTGAAGGAAATGATTGAAGAGGCGCAAGCTGCGGGTTTAAAAGTACATGCCTGGTTTGAATATGGCTTTTCATCTTCCTATTCCCAAAACGGAGGCCCTATTGTTGCAGCTAAACCCAACTGGGCAGCTCGTGATGCCGGTGGTAATCTAACAGTAAAAAATGGTTTCGATTGGTTGAATGCATTTCATCCGGAAGTACAGCAGTACATGATTGATTTGTTTAAAGAAGTGATCACCAAATATCCTACCATTGATGGTGTGCAGGGTGATGATCGCCTGCCGGCACTTCCTTCGTCTGCAGGATATGATACTTACACCGTTGACTTATATAAAGCAGAACATGCAGGTGCAGAACCGCCCGGTCTGAGTACAGAACCCAACTGGGTTGACTGGCGGGCTAAAAAGCTCAATGCATTTTTAAAACGTTTACGCACAGAAGTAAAAACATTAAAACCAACCATTCAATTTACCATGAGCCCCAGTCCGTTTCCATGGGGCAAAACAGAATATTTACAAGACTGGCCCACATGGGTTGATAGTGGATGGGTTGATGCAGTAATACCGCAATGCTATCGCTACAACATCACAGACTACAACGCAACGATAGCACAACAAAAAACATATTACAAAAACACAAACGTTCCGTTTTATCCCGGTGTGTTACTGAGAACGGGAAGCAGTACTGCCCCTGCTGATGCATTGCTCACACAGTTTATACAAACCAACAGGCGCAATGGATTTAAAGGTGAAGTGTTCTTTTATTACGAAGGTGTAAAAGATAAAAAGAGCTGGTTTGAAGGACAATATCCTTACACACAATAAAAGAAATGTTTTTGTACTTAGCTGATGTGCTGCTATAAAGCGGTTTTGCGTCGCACACTTGTAAGTTCAGTTCTTTACTCATCTTTTTAATGCCACAGAGAGCACAGAAGCACAGAAATAAAAAAAAGTGAATCTGTATTTTCTGTGGCAACATTTTTTCTCAACTTCATCAAATGAAATATTTCATTCTTATACTTTCGTTTATAACATCAGCATCTCTTACAGCACAACAACTCACTAAGTTTGTTGATCCTTTTCTCGGCACAGGCGGTCATGGTCATGTATACCCCGGCGCAGTCGTTCCTTTTGGTATGGTACAGCTGAGTCCTGATAATGGCGATGAAGGATGGGATTGGTGCGGCGGTTATCATTACAGCAGCAGTACCATTGCCGGTTTCAGCCACATGCATGTAAGTGGTACAGGTATTGGTGATTGGTGTGATATTTCTGTATTGCCACTAACAGATACAAATGATATCAGGAACGAAAAAATAAAAATTCCTTTCAGTCATATAAATGAACGTGCAAAGCCGGGTTATTACTTTGTACAGTTAGGCAACAAAGTAAGATGTGAGTTAACTGCCAACGAACGCACTGGCTTTCACCGCTACACTTTCCCGAAAAAAGAAGGTTGGTTGCGGTTTGATATGGGCTTTCGCATCAATTGGGACCAATCCACCAATGGCATGTTGCAACTCATCAATGATTCTACTTTAGTTGGTTATCGTTACAGCACCGGTTGGGCCAAAGGACAGAAAGTATATTTTGCAGCACGTTTTTCATCAGCAGTAAAAAAGCATTTATTCATTGATGATACTGCAAGAACAGGAAACAGAGCTGATGGCAAATTGGTGAAAGTGGCTTTACAATTTGCAACAACAAATCCGCTGTTGGTAAAAGTTTCGCTCAGCACGGTGAGTACAGATAAAGCATTGCTGGAGTTGAACAAAAACAACACTGCAAGGTTTGATGCTGTGAGCAAAGAAGCAGAAAACAAATGGGAGAGAGAATTACAGAAGATAAAAATCAACATCAACAATAAAGAACTTGCTACAAAATTTTACACATCATTATACCGCACCTGTTTAGCGCCCCTCATCAGCAGCGATGCGGATGGTGCTTATCAAACGCATGACAACAAGCAATTAAAATTCACAAAAGGAAAAAATAAATACACCGTATTCAGCCAATGGGATGTGTTTCGTGCATTGAACCCGCTGTTTACTATCACTCAAACAGAACGCTTGCCTGATATGATTAACAGCATGCTGCAGTTATATGAAGATAACGGTCTGCTGCCTGTATGGGACTTAAGTACATGGGAAGCAAATACCATGACAGGGTATCACAGCGTGCCTATTATTGCAGATGCAATATTGAAAAACATCAAAGGCTTTGATTACAATAAAGCATACGAAGCCATGCGCAAGAGCGCCTTTCAAAATCAAAGAGGTACGCCTGAGTATATTCAATATGGTTACCTGCCACAGGATAAACATGGATGGAGTGTAACCATTACGTTGGAATATGCATTTGACGACTGGTGCATTGCACAGGTGGCAAAGAAACTTGGTAAAGTGGATGACTACAACCTGTTTATGAAACGTGGCATGAGTTATAAAAATCTCTTTGATGCACAAACAGGTTTTATGCGTAGTAAAAACAGTAATGGAAAATTTATTGAGCCCTTTGACCCATTATTAAGTGAACATGGTTTTGAAGGACAGTATATTGAAGGTACTGCCTGGCAGCACAGCTTTTTTGTACCGCATGATGTGAGTGGATTTGCATCATTGTTTGGCGGCAAAGAAAAATTAATTGCAAAGTTGGATGAATTATTTGCGGCACCGTCTGTATTGCATGGCGAAAATACAAGCGCTGATGTTACCGGTTTGATTGGTCAGTACGCACATGGTAATGAACCAAGCCATCACATCATTTACATGTATACGGCATTGGGTGCTCCGCAAAAAGCGGCGCAGTGGATTAAAGTAGTGGCCGATAGTATGTACAAAACAGGGCCTGATGGTTTGATTGGCAATGATGATTGCGGACAAATGAGTGCCTGGTATATCTGGAGCTGTCTGGGTTTTTATCCCATGAACCCTGCAGGTGGTGAATATGTGTTTGGTTATCCATTGATTGATGATGCGGTGATTCAACTGCCCAATAAAAAACAATTGCAGGTGAAAGTCGTTCGCCGTTCTGTTAAAAAAGCAAGCGGTATAGAACGGGTAAGATTCAATGGAAAGGAAATTCCTGTACGCTCAATCACACATCAGCAACTAATGCAGGGTGGTGTGTTGGAAATGATCGTAAACGATTAATTAAGTATTAAAATAAATTACTGTGCTGAAAACGATTCTGGCTTTTATATCGCTGGCAATTTTTACTATTACTGCATCCGCACAAACCACATCGCAACTCATTCCCAAAAAGGGCTTGTTTGTTACGACTAACAATCTCACATGGGTTATAGGTTCAGAAATTAATTTTCTTACACCGCAGCGTAACAATCATCATTATTATTTTACATGGTGGGAGCAGGATGAAGTATGGAATCAGCATGGCACCACTTTGCAGATTGGCAGTGAGAACACCGCCGTTTACGGAACGTATCACATGCTGCAGGAAGAAAATAATATTCGGTGCTTCGTCGATTGCAAATGGAATCAGGATGACGCTGCAGCAGCAGATATTGTGTATGCAAAACTCTGGGCCCCTTATTTTAAAGATGCCATTTGGCAACCTTTGGATGGAGACAGTACAAGCAAAATAGAAAATTTTAATGGCAGCAGCATACTTGTCTATACAACTTTTGGAAATTTTGCTATTACAGCTTCACATAATTTCAAAATAAAAATTCAAACAAATCCTTCGCCTGCAAAAGAAGATTACAGGTCCAGATCGCAATACATTGTATTTTATGAAGACAATATTCCTGTATCAAAAAGCAGTGGCTTAACAAGAGGTTTTAATATTATTCCATTTGCTTCAGATAGTTTAAAAAGCATTTCAAAAATTAACAACAGCATTTCAAAATCAGTGGCGCTTACGAAGCAGGAAAAAGTTTGGAACAGTATTGTTAAGCCTGTTGTACTGATTCCTCAACCAAAGATGATGGATTTAAAAAATGAATCATACATCATTCCAACTACAAAAACTTCTTCTGTTTCATCTGCTGTGCAGCAGTACAGAGAAATGCTCAGGCTTTATTGGCAAATCGGTAATCAATATTTTCCCAACATTCAAACACAACAAAACAATCAATTGGCTGATGAGGGTTATCAAATAGAAATCAAAGAGAAGCTGATTGCTATTCAATATAAAACACCACAAGGATTGCAACATGCAGTTCATACATTAGTACAACTCACTCAAAACATAAACGCACAGTTGGTTATTCCGCAGGGCATCATCAAAGACGAACCAGCTATGGCCTGGCGGGGGATTCACATGTTTACAGGCCCAACCAGCTGGCAACTGCATAAAAGAATGTACGACCGTATTTTGTTTCCGTTAAAGATGAATAAAGTGGTACTGCAATGTGAGCAGGCACAATGGAAGAGTCGCCCTGAACTACATAATAGTATTTCCGTACCGATGAATCATTTAAAAGCTGAATTTGATTACTTGCGTAAGCATTACAACGAGCCGATTCCGTTGATTCAAAGTCTCGGTCACATGGAATGGTTCTTTAAACCCAAACAAAACCGGTTCATGGCAGTGAATCCGCAATATCCTTACACACTTAACCCTGATATACCGCAATCACAAACTGCAGTAAAACAATTATGGGATGAAACATTTGCGTTACTCAAGCCGCAGACCATGCATATTGGATTTGATGAAATCGGTATGATTGGTTTTCATCAACCAAGAGAAAAAGAAGTGGACTACTTCAAAACACAAATCAACTTTCTGCACAACTATGCACAAGAGAAAAAAGCAAAGTTGATGTTGTGGGGCGATATGGGTCTTGCTCCCGGTGAAGGACCGGATGCACTAAACGGCCATACCAAAGAACGTGCTGCAATGATCAGAAGTTTTATTCCCAAGGGAAGTTATGTAGCCGATTGGCATTATATCAACGATCCCAATCCGGAGATTTATAAAGTGAACCTGCAAATCTGGAAACAGAACAACACGCTTCCTTTAGCATCACCATGGCTACGGCCCAACAATGTGCGTGGTTTTGTACATGCAGCCATCGATGAGGGAGCAGGTGTGCTGCAAACCACCTGGGCCGATTTTGAAAGCAGTGAAAAAAACATGCTGCTCAACATTGAACAGTTTGGCGCTTATATTCTGGCGATGGATTATGCATGGAGCGGAAGAAAAGAATTACCTGAACAGTTACCTTATGAACCCATTGCAGAATGGGTAACACGTTTTTATTCGCAGGCCAAACCGATAAAAAACAAAAACGGGTGGAAAATCAATGAAGCAGTTCAGTTTCAAAATATCACATCGGCAGCACAGAAAGAATTAGCTGTTTCTTGCAAATTTAATTTCAGCACAAAAAGCTCTTCCGGTTTTGTACTGAAAGCAAGTACGGAAACCATTTTACAGGAAGGCACAGTAGTTGCCGAAATCATCTTCTATAGTAACAATCAAATCATTTATAAAAAGCAGTTGCGTTACGGAGTGGATATAAGAAGTATTTCGGATGCACGAATGATTTTTACTCATACAAAAGGTAAGAACGAAAAAACTTTGTATGATTTCTTTCAAAAGCAAATGAACATAACAGGAGTTGAAATTAAAAACCTTCATCCTGCAAGCGGTATGAAGTTAGAAGAGCTCATGCTGATAGAATAAAACGTCACAATAATAATGGAGCGACAGCCTCAGGGCCGTGCCGACCAATGCCTACGTTTTCCAAAACCATTTGCGCTTCACAAAGAATATAGTGATGAGGGAAACGACTCCTGTAAACAGCACCCCTTTCATGAATCCCATAAAGAAATTCTGGTTCATGGCATCCCAATAGGTTTTGGCTTGAGTGAGTTGCAACAGCGGTAACAATACTAAATTTCCTGCTACATAAGCTACCATTGGATTCTTACCATTCAAAGAAAGGTAGGTTGAAAAAGATGAGAGGTAGCTTCGCTTGGCCATTACACTAAAAGCAATCAGTGTAAAAAAAGCAAGTCCGCTGGTTACAAAATAATAGCTGTAGGTAGATGAATCTTTTTTAATACCCCCTTCATAGGCTTCAAAGAACAAACCAAGCAGTAACAAATAAGTTCCTGCATTAGCCAGTTGTTTGTATAAATTTTCCTTTGCTGCTGCTTTCAATAAATACAAAGCGGTAACACATAAAGATGAGCTTACTAATACATTCACAAACAGCATCCGGGTAAACAATCCATACAAATTCACAATCACCAAAGCCAAAGCAATCATCAACAACCAATTTTCAACGGATGGCTTTACTTCTTCATTCTTCATTTTCAATTTTTCATTCTTCATTTCCCCTATCATCATCTCTCCCGCCAATGTTCCCGGAATAATGATGAAAAGATATTTCAGAAAGTAAAACTTATACAGCCAGTCAAACTGAAAAGCACCAATATGGCTAAAGTTGAATAACTCTTTCGCCCATCCATCCATCGGCTCTTTAGCTGCTAAAAACACCGCCATCATAAAAGGCAATAACCCGATTCGCAATAAAGGTTTATCGGCAGTGAAATAATAGATCACCGTACCGAACAACGCCATATTGGCCAGCACCAAAATAATAATGTCACTTTTATAAAAATCAAAACCCTTTCCACTCCAGAAGGGGAGTTTCCATAGCAAAAACAAAGCACCCGCAAATGAAACAAGTTTAGTAATCAGGAACACTACTTTCAGTTTTTCATTTTTGTTTTCATAAAACTGAAAGAACAACAACACAAATGCAAGCATTGAAAGTAAATGCGCTGTAGCTGTTGGCGTTTCTGCTATCACCCATGCTTTCATATGTTGCGTGAACAATGCAAAGAATGCCAGCAACAGAAATCGCTTCAATGCCATCCATAACACAAACAGAAATCCTTTTTTGTTTTCAATATGCTTTTTCAACGATAGAGGAATGGCAGCACCCATACTGAACAGGAAGAAAGGAAACACCAGGTCCACCCAGGTAATGCCCGGTATCGATGGATCAAATTTGTGCAGCGGTGGCGGTACCTGTGCATGAAACATCCAGGCAGGTAATACATTCCCGAATGCAATGGTACCGCTGAGCACCATCGTTAAAATGGCAAAGCCACGGAGTGCATCTAAGCTTTCATTCCTGTTCATATGCTTAAAATTATAAATTTAAAAAGCCCCGGTAAACACCGGGGCCGGAACTATTGATTATGACCCAATAAAATACTTGTTATTGCCATCCGTTGTTTTGCTTGATATTCGTATTGGCGTCAATTTCAAATTGCGGTATAGGCCACAATTTATACTTGGGGTTATTGTTATTACGGGTTTGATTGCGGAAACGGATACGCTGATTCACACTGGCTGTATAATCAGGAATTCCGTTGGCATCAAATACCGGTGTTGCAGGCGGCACTAATGGATCTGATGCTGCACCTACAACAGGGCCGCTGTTAGCTTTTTCATAAATATCCCATCTTCTTAAATCGAACAAACGAATACCCTCACCTGCAAACTCAACCACACGTTCATTACGAACAATCCGACGAAGCGTTGCCTGGTCATTTACAGTTACATTAGGCAATCCTCCTCTGCTGCGAACGAGGTTAATGGCATTGGTAACAGTTGCATCTATTTCATTCAATTCAATTTTAGCCTCTGCATACATCAACAAAATATCAGCATAACGCATTAAAGTATAACCGGTTTTATTTTCCCATGAATACTGAGTAGAGTCAACAAATTTTCTCCATACATATCCAACGCCACCAATATTACCGGTAGCACTTACCTGCCATTGAATACCTGCAGCCTGTGCTCCAATCCAATCATTATTTCCGGTTACATTATCAAATACTCCTGTTGTCCAGTTAAAACGACGGCGCACATTACTGTAAATATTAAAAATGGTGCGCTCTCTCGGATTTACGTAAGGTGCAATGGATGTGTTATTTTGATAAGCAATGGTATCACCCTGCATGGCTAATGTCCAGCGCATACGGCGATCACGGTTTTCTCTTGGTGCTGCGGGATTGTAAACCAAGGATTGATCAATACGCTGGCCGTCAATTGCTTCAAAACGATCCACTAATGCCTGTGAAGGGAAATGACTGCTCTGTGAATTGGTAACCTGGCGAGGAATGGTAATTACAGTTAACCAGTTTTGAGGATCCAACACATCTGTTGGATAGGTTTGTACAAACATTAACTCACGGCCGGCATTAGCACGCTGTCCTGCCAATAAAAACAAATTCGGAAAGCTTGGGTTCAAATTGTATTGTCCGCCATCAATAATTGTTTTTGTTGCATTGGCAGCTGTACGGTAATCTTTAATTAATAATGCCAGCTTTGCTTTTAAACCAAGAGCAACTCCTTTATTCACTCTTCCCATTTCCTGAACAGGCTGTACACTTGCTGCATCAAAAGCAGCAGCAGCTTCATCCAAATCTTTATAAAGTTCTGCAACAATAGTAGCTACAGGAGTACGTTGCGCTTTAAGTAATTCATCAACCGTGGGTGGTGCTTTATAAAAAGGCACATCACCAAACATATACATCAGGTGAAAATAGCCCCAGGCTCTT
This sequence comes from Lacibacter sp. MH-610, assembly GCF_045780045.1. NCBI lineage: Bacteria > Pseudomonadati > Bacteroidota > Chitinophagia > Chitinophagales > Chitinophagaceae > Lacibacter > Lacibacter sp. MH-610. The sequence continues at coordinate 609,573 of NZ_CP116002.1, read as the reverse complement.
AATACTAAGGCTTCTGCTTTGTAACGGCCAAACACTTGTGCTGTTACATTGTTACGGCCGTTTTCCATCCCTTTTAAATGTTGGTTGGAACGCTGAATCAATCGCCATGCCTGGTTCCAGCAGGTATTAACAAGCTGATTGTTTACCAGGAAAGGACCGCCATCGCCCATAGCAACAGCATCTTCTGCATTACCGCCCCGTTTCATAGCAAGATCTGTGGAAGCTTCTACAGCAAATAATAAAGGTGTGTTATTCGGGAACACCCAGAATGCAGAAGCATAAACACCATTAATACTCAATTGCATTTCTGCTTCATTGGCCGGGAAGTTATTGGCCGATGATTCATTAAGTGGTTTGCGGTCGAGAAACTTTTTACAACCGCCTGCTGTAATGAGTAACAACAGCATTGGCATATATATTAACTTTTTCATTTGCTTAATCTTTTACGGTTTATTAAAAGTTTACGTTTACCCCTGCAGTGAACGTACGCATTACAGGATAAAACTCTGCGTTCGCATTATTAATCTCAGGATCAAATCCTTTCCATGCCTTGGTAATAGTGAACAGGTTTTGTCCGCTTACAAATACACGGAATGAGGAGATGCGCATTTTCTTTACCAGAGAAGCAGGAAGTGTATATCCCAGGTTCACATTCTTTAAGCGGAAGAATGATGCACTTCTGATCCATAAATCTGAAACGAGGTAGTTGTTGCCTCCAAAACCGGAAGGCAATAAACGGGGGAAGCGTGCATTCTGGTTATCCGGTCTCCAGTAATCTTTATGTTGTTCCAGTAAAGAAGCAGCAAAATCATTACTTGCAAACGGCACTGCACCCGTACCACTGTAATAGTTGTTACGCTTTCCTACACCTTGTCCAAACAGGTTCAAATCAAATCCTGCATAAGCAAGGTTGATATTGATACTGTATTCATAACGTGGAAACGCATTGCCTAAGAATGTACGGTCAAATGCATCAACTCTTCCATCGGGTTTACCATCAGGCCCGCTGATATCAGCATACTTTACGTCGCCGGGTTTAGGTCCCGTTGTAGGACTTGAGCTCCAGGGAATACCAAATTGTACCGGTGAGTTTTTAACATCATTGGAATCACTGAAATATCCAAGTGCCTGGTAACCGAAGAAGGAGTTGAGTGCGTAGCCCGGTTGTGTTCTGGTTGAACCGCCATCAAGAAAAGGCAACCCTGCAATCAACTGATCAACTTTGTTCTTCACATCACTGATCATTGCAGTAACATCAATAGAAAGTTTCTTGATTCTTGTTTTATAATTGGCAGAAAACTCCCAACCACGATTGGTCATGTTACCGGCATTATAAAAAGGATTGGTTAAACCACCACCTGATGGAGGTAATGCACGCTGCAGAATCATATCTTTCAATGTACGTACATAATAATCAGCCGTAATGGTCAAGCGGTTTTTAATAGTAAGATCTAAACCCACATTGGTTTGCTGTGATGTTTCCCATTGAATATCCGGGTTGGGGAACTGTAACAATGCAACACCTACTGTGGTAATATTATTGAAATATGTGTTGGTTCCGTTTGTGGGATTTGAATAATTGGCCTGACCATAAAATGCATCAAACGAATAGTTAGAGGCAAAATTCTGATTACCGCCACCACCTGTTGAAACACGCAGCTTACCAAAGCTGATGATCTTTGAAAGATTATCAAAGAATTTTTCTTTAGAGAAAATCCATCCTGCTGAAGCTGATGCAAAACTGCCCCATTGTTTATTCCTCTCCTGTGAAAAGCGGCTGGTAGCATCCCTGCGTCCGTTTAATTCAACGAGATACTTATCACGGAAAGCATAATTAATACGTCCGTAAAAACCGGCAATAGCTAACTCACTTACGCCGGCATTATTATCTCTCTGACCTGTACCAAGGTTTAAGTAAGGTTGATTGGGATTAATAAATCCGGTACGTGACGCACCAAAGAAATAGTTTTCATACAACTCACTTTGTGCACCACCCAACACTTTAAAAGCATGTTCATCTTTTACACGGAAGCTATAGGTAGCCTGTCCGCTGAAAATATTGTAACGATCGTTTCTCCAGCTTTCACTTAATGAAGTAGTTCCCGGCCATGTACCAATCCGGTCATAACTCTGTGTAGTTAAGTTGGGTTGATAAATGTCAACATTTTTTGTAAATGTTTTAGTGTAAGGATTTCTTTTTTCACGACCCCATGCAGCTTCAATATCGAGGCCTTTGATTGGTTGAAAATTAAGCGCAAATCTTGTTAAGAGTGTATTCCCTTCTGTTTCGCTGGTACCGGCACCTTCTGCCATGGCAATAGGGTTACGGTTATTACTCTGTGCGGCTGTACCATACATACCGGGACCGTATTTACCTCCACCAATGGCCGGTAAACCAATGGCCTGGCGAATAATAAACTCAGGAGAACCGGTGGAAGGATTAACCGTAAAGTTGTTGTTATATGCAATGACAGCTGAGAAGGTTAATTTATCATTTAACTTAAACTCAGGGTTAAAACGGATATCATATTTTCTGAAACTGTTATTCTGAATCAAACCCTGCTGGTTAAAGAAGGTGATGGATGTGAATACATTTACACGCTCACCGCCGCTCATTAACTGAACGTTGTGATTGTGCATTAAACCATTGTTGGTTAAAACTTCATTAAGCCAGTCAGTATCAATAATGTCAAGATTATTGGCAGGATTTGTTCTGTAACGATCAATTAATGATTGAGGAAATACCGTTGCATTAGGATTACCGGTACGGTTTTGCTCTGCTACATTACTTAACAACATATGATCTAAAGCTGATACACGGTCAGGGATTGAAGTGAAATCCTGCTTGGTGACAAAGTTGTTATAACTAACCTGCAATCCATTTTTGGTAGCACGTTTGGTTTTAACAAGAATAACACCACCGCTCGCCCTGTTTCCATAAATAGAAGTAGAAGCAGCATCTTTTAATACGGTAATGCTCTCAATAGCATTTGGGTCAAGTTGATTCAACGCATCTAATCCTGTACCGGTGGGTAATTGTAATCCATCAATAACAACCAGCGGATTACTATTTCCCAAGATTGAACTTTCACCCCGAATGCGAATGCCTGCACCATCAGCACCGGGACGACCGCTTTGTTGTTGTACAGTTACCCCCGGAGCTAAACCCTGAAGCACTTGTGTAGAGCTGGATACCTGGCGTTTAGTTAAAGCAGCGTTGTTCAACTGCACTAACGAGCCTGTGAGATTTGCCTTACGTTGTGTACCATAACCTACTACTACAACTTCGCCAAGGTCTCCTGCAACAGCAGGCAATGAAACTTCAATGGTTTCATCATTCACCTGAACTTCGGTAGTACTAAAACCAATACCGGAAAAAACGAGCGTTTCGCCTTTACTGGCATTAATGGTAAATTCACCTTTACCGTTGGTGATGGTGCCTCGGTTGGTTCCCTTCACCTTAATTGAAATTCCTTCCGCCACATTACCGGTTGCTGCACTACGCACACTACCTTTTACAGTAATTTGCTGTGCAACTGCCGCCAAAGCTGACGTTAGAACCAAAAGCAGCATAAGCAATTGCTTTTTCATAATCATAGTTTTGATCGTTATTAAAAATGGTTGTTTACTTAAATTGTCCGTTGTGGTTCACTTGTTTTAACTGAAATGGATTGATGGTTTGATCCAGCAATACCGCCAGTTCTGCTCTTGTAATGTTCCTGTTTTCATCAAATGCCTTCAATCCCCAACTACTCCACTTGTTTTCAATTTGCTGTTTGATGTTGCTGTAACTTTTATAATCAAATTCATTTTGCAGTTGATAAATAAATCCAAGCTGACGAACGATCCGCACTGCATCATCAATGGTGAGGAGGGGGCGATCATAATGTTGCAGTTTGATGAAAGGGGCAACATCTGTAAGAAATACCGAAGTCTTTACTGTACTATCCGGGTAAAACCAGGTACGGTTAGCCCATTGATAAGGCTCTCCTTTCCCTTTCAATATTCCGGTAGCACCAATCCGTTGTATGCTTCCAAAATGAGGATGCGAACGTTTTACATCATAATACGGCATGATGTAAGCTTTGCTGTTGAGTAATTGCTGTTGTACCTCTCTCACTTCAACCACTCTTGCATGGGTTTCTTTCTTAACAGCCAAAGCCGCCAGTGTACCGGCGGCCTGACCGGTCATCATTACACATGGTTGTAAACGGGTGGTGCCATTCACCACATTACTTACACTAATACTTTTTTCTGCTATAATAATACCATTATGTGTTTGAGGAATTAAAGCACCGAGTGGTACGTTGAATGAAGGAACAGGATAGAAACCCAGATGCTGTGGCGCTTTTAGATTTTCACGGTGATGATGATCAATAGGATAATCACCTACTGCGATCCCTGTTCTGTACAAGGCTTCTGCTTGTGTAAAAGGTTGAGCAATATGCTGAATTTTAAACCGCACCAATCCCTTTACTCTTCTGCTTTCACGGTGATAAGGTATTAATGGAAGTTTATCGGCTGTTGGAAATTCATCATCTGCCAAGTCCAGATGTTTAAATCCAAATTGCGTTTGTAAAAAGTAAATGAATCGGATGGTTTTTGCTTTCGCTTGCTGAATGGCGGCTTTGCGTTGCTGCGCATTCATAGGAATCATGTTGATGTATATATCATTACCCTTGCCCGGCCAGTTAATCATGTATTTTCCATTGGGCAACTTACCGTAGTCCAGCATTTTTTGTGCCGTTACATTGCTTGTAATTTTTTCAGGAGTACTGCTGAATTCATTGTTGCATCCGTCAAACTCCAGGGGGTTATAGTTAGCGGGCTTCGGTAAGGTTCTGTCAACACCTTTGCCATAGTCTTTGAGGATTGCCGCATAAGTCATGTCCTGGATGATATCATTCGTTTCAGGCACATTTATATTTTCGCCGGTAACACTGCTGGCTTCCATTCCCATATCAAAAGGAATTTTTGCACTTGCCAATACATCACCTAACTCGGTTGCATCAATCACCTGTTTCGCATAAATGGTGATTTGCTTTTTTGTTTTTACATCAACAAACAGAGCTCCTGTAACAGTGTTTCCGTTTACAATCGCTTTTACAAACTCTGTTTGATACAACACTTTTAAGTTGGGCAATGCACTTACAAATGATTTAATGATGCTGTCACCAACATGCGGCTCAAACTGTGTATTGCTTACCCATCCTGTTGCAACAGCGTTGGGACCTCCATATACTTTATACAATTGTTCTCTGAACTCACCCCAGATACCGGAAGGCATATTATGATTACCATCAAACGCTGCTACACCTGCTGCACTGAACATACCACCGAGCCACACTGTAGGCTCAGCAATGATGGTGTTCACACCCATGCGTGCACTTTGAATACCTGCTGCACAACCACCGGTGCCGCCGCCAATCACCAATACCTCTGTACGCAACACCGTTTGTGCATGAACAGTTGCAGTAATGAGCAGCAGCAGCAAAGTTTGTTTCAACTTCATGTTTGTGGTGATTGTATTTTTCAGGTGCTATTTACAGTTAACAACTTTAGCCTAAACTCAACATGAGAAAATTGTATTATGATTTCAATCCATCCAATGTTTTCCAAACCTGGTATAAGGACCTTGGTATATGAAAACAGCCTTTCCATTTACCGCCTTTTAAATCCAGCAACACTTCCCCACGGCGGTTGAGGTAGCCAAACCACTCATCGTACTCCTTATCTTTAAAATGATTCCAGGTATATTCATGTACTTTCAAAAACCATTGGGAACAACGCTCATCACCTGTTAATGCATATCCTTTTGCCAAGGCCACTAATGCTTCCACATGCACCCACCAGAGTTTCTGATCCCATTCCAGTTGTTGTGTGGGATGCCCCTGCACATCCATGAAATAGAAGATGCCTTCATATTCTTTATCCCATCCGTATTCCAGCGTATCCAGCATTATGTTGCATGCTTTGCGGATGAGTGCTTCATCATTCATACGTTTGCCCAGGTCCATAATAAACCACATGGCTTCAATGGCATGTCCCGGGTTCAACACCCTTCCTTCAAAGCAATCAGCAAAACTTCCGTCTTCGTTTACATTTTCTAATATCAAACCCAATTGTGGCTGATAAAACACATCCATCACTTCATGAATCACTTCAGGAATAAAGCTGTCTACCCGTTCCTTACCTATCACATGCTCCATCTCTAAAGAGAGGTTGCACAAAATCATGGGTAATGAAAAATTTTTGAGCGAACGTGTGCCGGGTACCGCTTTGTTGTAAATGCCTTTCCAGTTATGGCGACGGCGGAGAATATTTTCAAATGTGTCAACCGCTAATTGCTTGTATCGATCGTTTGGGCTTGCTTTGTCAAGCGATGCAAAGGCCATGGTGGCAAAACAATCGCTGAAGATATTGTACGGCTGTACGAGGGGTTTGCCTTCAGCTGTTAGTGAGAAATACCAATTTCCTTCTTGATCTCTACCATACTTTTCCATGAAGTTGGCGCCATGCAAGGCCATCTCCAGCCATTCCTGTTTTTGCTCCACGTTGTTATACATATAACTGAAGCACCATACTCCACGCCCCTGCAGCCACATGAACTTATCCGTATCGTATACGTTGCCATAGCGGTCCAGGCAGGTGAAATAACCACCGTTCTGTTCGTCTTTGCTATGATTGAGCCAAAAAGGTAGGATATGATTGACCAATTCATCACGGTACATGCCTGCCAGGGAGGCAAGCGATTCGTTTGTATTGGCAGCAGTTTTAGTTGTTACGGAAGACACTTCCATAAAAAGGAATATTAATAAGAAAGGTGAAGTTATTTATCTTTTTTATTAATTTCAAAATTCTTTTTAATTTTTTTTATTTAGTAAAGATGAATGAAAGTGCTTCCTTCTAAATCATCCTTGCGGGGTAAATAGTTTTAATAACTTTAGCGCATGAGCAGTACACATTCTTTAATGGAGGTTTTTGGGGAGGAGATAACCGGCAGCGGCGTGGCATTGAAGAACAAGAGCCTTAAAAAAGACATAATCAACCAGTTGGATGAGGATGGTGATCTTACCATTGCCGATCTCTCCCGTGAACTCAACATCAGTACACCCAAAATAACCAGCCTTGTAAATGAACTGATAGATGAAGGTCTGTTACAGGACCTGGGCAAGATTGATAGCACCGGTGGCCGCCGTGCCAGTATTTACGGATTAGTGAATGATGCCTGTTATTTTATAGGCGTGGATGTAAAACGGTATTATATTAATATAGGTCTGCTGGATTTTAAAAAGCACCTGGTGAGTGTTCACGAAAAGATTCCTTACCCGCTGGAAAACACACAGCAATCGCTGACGGCTCTTATTGATACCATCCGCAACTTTATTAAAGAACAGGGTATAACCAAAGATAAAATTCTGGGCATCGGCATCAACCTCAGCGGACGGGTGAATAATATTACCGGTTACAGCTACAGTTATTTTCACTTTCATGAAGAGCCGTTGGTAGCCACCATTGAACAGGAACTGGGAATTAAAACTTTTCTTGAAAACGACTCCAACGCTATGGCGTATGGCGAGTTTGCACATGGTGTGGTTACCAATGAAAAAAATGTACTCTTCATCAACTTAGATTATGGTACGGGCAGCGGCATCATTGTAGATGGAAAAGTGTATTACGGCAAGAGTGGTTTCAGCGGTGAGTTTGGTCATATTCCTTTTTACGATAATGAAATTATTTGCGGATGCGGTAAGAAGGGTTGTTTGGAAACAGAAGTGAGCGGTCAGGCCCTGTTGCGGAAAGTAAAAGAGAAAATGGAGGCCGGTGCAGCCACCATCCTCACTAAAAACAAAGGTGAATTGAAACTCGAAGATTTAATTGAAGCCGCCAAACAGGAAGATGTACTGATGATTGAACTGCTGGCAGAGATGGGCGAAAAGCTGGGGCGTGCTTTAGCCGTATTGATTAACCTGTTTAACCCGGAGCTAGTGATCTTGGGTGGTACCCTTGCTGAAACAGGCGATTATTTACGTTTACCGGCACGCAGTGCACTTAACAAATATTCGCTTTCACTGGTGAATAATGATACACAGGTAAAACTCTCCAAGCTGGGCGAAAAAGCGGGGGTGATGGGTGGTTGTTTGATTGCAAGGAATAAAGTGCTGGGGAAGATGCAGTGAGCAAAATAAAGAGTAACATAAAATAAATTCCCCCTGTTTCAGTTGTAACCTTATGATTGCACTTTTTGTATTCTTCCTTTCACTTCAAAGCACTACGCTCAGCGGCAAAGCCGTAAAAATCATTGACGGAGATACGTTTGATTTATTGAGTAACGGTAATTTATACCGGGTGCGTTGAATGGTATTGATTGCCCGGAACGTGGACAAGCCTATTACAGAGAAGCAAAAGCAGCATTGGGCAAATTTTGTAACAATAGAACTATTACGGTAACCTATCGCAGCAAAGACCGTAACGGAAGATTGCTGGGTGATGTATATGCAGCTAATCAATACATCAACCTGTTACTGGTACAGCAAGGCTATGCCTGGCATTTTAAAAAGTATTCAACGGATGTGCGTTTGGCTAAAGCTGAAACGGAAGCCAGAGCAGTTAAAAAAGGCTTGTGGGCAGATGGTAATGCAATAGCGCCTTGGGTTTGGAGAAAGATAAAATAGATTGACATGCAATTTCATAAGACTACTATCATTAGTCATATAAATCATAATAGCAGAAAGATTATCATATCCTAATTAGATGATTTGTGAACAAAACCTTTACTTATCAAATTCAATAAGAACGGATTTCATCCCTTTATTCATTTCTAATAATATCTTCACTTTTCATTTGGTTTCATAAATAGCTTTCCGGGGCCCATTACTTTAAAGGTGTCAATAAACGCCTCCATAGAAACAATATGCCGTTCATTTAAAGAGCGAGTGAGCGGCACTTGATATTTCTTTGCATCAAACTCTACAATGTAAACATTACTATCGCCAACGATCCTCTTTGCTTCCAATAAAAATTGGTTAGCATGCCCGGTAAACGGAGAATTCATTGCCCCTGTAACAGGTGCTAATATCTGTATATTCCTTTCTGCTGTTTCGGGTTCCTGTTTGCTGTTTTTTATTAATAAGATCTTGATATGCTTTGGATGCACCTTAAGTGCTTTTAAATAATGAAAAATATCAAGTCCAGTTGCAAGGCCATAATTTTCAAAATAACCTCCATCTACAAACTGTGCATTACTCTTAATACCAATATGTGATGCAGCGCTGATTAGCGGGAATAACTCAGACAGATTAACGGCTTCCCTGTAACGGATATCTTTACGCAGGATCTGGCAATCATAAGATGTATCCTGTAATGGTAAGATAGCATTCAGAAAAAAAGAAGTATCAGCACCTTTGATAATGAGCGGCGAAAGAATAGTACGTCTTCCGCTGTTTACCTCAAACGTATTTACAAAATGAATAGGCACAGAGTCATTCCTCTGAAAATAAGTTTTAAAATAATCCCTGGTGTATGCTGCTGTCATTTCCTTATTATCCTTTCCAGTTATGGCAGGATTGCTGATGATAGCATTTTGCAAAATTCTGTCGTATTCAAGCCGTATCCGTTGGTTACGGTCGTGAAAACCGTTAGAACTTGTGTTACCGGGAATCCAGCTTCGTGGTATTGTTACAACACTGCGCAAAAGAGATTCTAAGGGATCCCCGGCCAGTAACCCAAATGCCCCGCTGGAATTATAATTCTGCTTATAAATTTTATACAGATAATCATCTGTTTCCTGCAATTGCAATTGTTTAGCTTTTATGTAATTGTAAACTCCTACAGATCCGCCTGATATAGTACTGTAGCAAATGGTTCGGTTCCATAATCCTAAACGTCGTCGGTCTAACTCCATTAATGTGGCTGCAGCAATATATCCCGCACGGGAGCCACCGCCCATAGCACAAACGATAAATACAGTACTGTCTTTTTTTCCTGTACTGTCAGTATTCATTTTTAATATATAATTATAACGTTGCTTAAGAGCACTATCAAGTGAAATCGGAGAATCCGCAAGTGCGTGATTACTGCTGTCTAATTGAATACGGAACTGCTTTTCTGAGCCAAGAAAAGGGGTAGCCAGGAATAAAACAGTTGCTCCAAATGCTATAATCTTCATCAGGCTGCTGAAGTTGCGGTAGGCATTTCTCCAGAAATCAAGATAAATAATATAAAAACTGAAAACAATCAGTAAAATGTAAAGAGTGCTTATAACAGTAAGATCCGGCAAAAAATAATATATTAAAAAACCGGCGCCAAGACCTGTAAGCAATAACAGGTATAACCATTTTGAATAACTTCTGTTTTTGGGTGATACCATTTGCTGAACCAGGTGCCGTACATTTTGCTGAACATCGCTACCGTTTTCATCACTGTAGAACAGAAGCCTGAAAACAATAATGCTGCTGAAAAACAGAAAAACGGCAACAAAATAAAGGGGCTTACCTTCTCTCCCCATTAATAAGGTAAATACTGCAGCCAATAAGATTATAAGAACAGAAAGACGAATAAGTACCAGTATATACGGATTGTAAATTTTGTAAGGCAATGCATTCATTTTATGAATCAATCTTGTTACAGCCTTTGACGTTGTGAACCATATAAACAGAAGGAAAAACAAAAACAATAGAATATTCACCAGGATCTGTAACCACACTTTTGTTTCAAAAACAGAATTATAACTTACAAATGCATTGGTTACAACCATAAATGGCAACATAGCTATAAAAGCCAGGAGCTTAGTAGCGATATAAAACCGCAGGTAGTTGTTTTGTATTTCATCTATCCTGTCTTTTGAGTAAAGAAAAAAAGGTAAAATCCAGATAGAAATGCTCATACAAAAAATGGTGCCGAACAAGCTCAACAAAGATCCCAGTTTTTCCACTTGCCAATTTCTTTCAGTTAAACGGTCCAGGTAGGTTTCAATGATATCCCTTCCTACAGTTGTTCCTGTTAACAAAAACCAAAGCAGAAAAATCATCAGAAAGGTATACCAATTCAGTTTTACAACACGAGAGAGCGAGGGAATAATCTCTTTTACATAATCACCCGGCAGATTTATAAATCTGGCAATACACCATTGCAGCCCTTTCTTAAAGTAGGGCAAAACAAAAAATGCGGCGAGTGATAAAAGAATTAATACAACTACAGGTATCGTAAGAAAAGACATAACAGGCATTTACAATGTGAAAAAAATAAAAAGAGCTGAATGCTATTTTTTTCCATTACTCAGGTTGATGAACTTATTAAGATCAGCTGAGTATCCTACCTGCGCCTGCCAGAAATTATTACCACGCTGATTCAGGTCGATATAGTTTTCGCCCCTGATGATTAGCCTTCTTGTTTTATCGCTGTTTAAATTAACAGTTACATGTGCTCCTACATTAAACAGTTTGGTTGTTTTGATGCTTACATATTTATTGCTGCCATAAAAATCATCAAACTCTGCAGAACTCATATTGATTTGCTTAGTCAGAGGTATCAGGAAAAACATCCGGGCCCGAAGGTCAATATCCAAAAAACTGGCTGCAAAAATTTTAAGATTAATACCGGGTACAATCATCATAGTATTCTTACCAAATGACACCGGCGACAGAATGGTATCTACACGATTATTTTCTTTTAAGCGCTGGATAAATAATGTATCTCGCAGCGGGCTTCTTAGGTAAGAAAGCTCTACAGGAATCGAAACACTTCCGCCCCTGTTTTCCAACTCCAGAAAATTAAAACGTAACCCCGCAGTAATATTCTGAAATTCCAGTAAGCGGTAACCATGCACATACCTTACAATCGTATCCGGCAGGCTCGGTTGTCGTTTCACTGTATCCCTCAGTACATCTAAAAATCTGTTTTTATTGTCAATTTTTGAAAACCTGAAATATACTTCGCCTTTATTAAAGAATGTTAACCTGGATCGAAATGCATTTCTTTGCCCGATGGGCCGGCGGAAGCCATAAAAGTTCGCCTTTAGTTCACTTTGTATTAACCCATTAGGGTTGTTTTGATCAAAAAATCCAACAAGATCACCAAATACATCCAATGTAAGAATAGAGAACAGACTTTTTTCGCCAATCCGGAGTGTATCTTTTTTACCACCATCGCACAGGTTATAAGTTGCAACGGTGTCCTTGGCTGTAAAAATGCTGTTTCGTGCATTTAAAGGAGCCAGGTAATTAATAACATCCTTGATATAAAAAACATACCCGCTTTCTATTTCTTTTACTTTATTCTGATAGGTTGTGTTTTTCCGCTTCAAAATAAGAGGAGGTGCATTAAACAACATCCCTTTTGCCAGGAGGTTATGCCGTAAGTTGTAACGAATAGAAAATGACTGATGCTCCTGAATCACATCTTTTAATGGTGCAGTTAATTCAGTTGTATCAATATCAAAATTCATTGCATAAATAAACCCATCACTTATCTGCAATGCGATTCTGCGTATAGGAATGAGAATAGGCTTAGAATCAGCTATTTTTTTACGGGATTCAGTGTCTGTTTTATAAACCGGTAAATGACAGTTTGGAATAACCTCTGCAGTTAAGCTGTCATCCAGTTCCAGTTTTATATCAGGACGAAAAGATGAAGCAGCCTGCTTTTGGGGTGTACTGATTTCCTTTGCCTTTTTATACCACTCACCGCTTAACTGCGGAATAAGATACTTTAAAGCTGTATTAATTAATGAGGAGTCTTTACAGTTATTTCTTTTTAAATTTCTGAATAAAGAATCCTGCTGCACATCCAGCACTGTTCTGAACTCTCTTAATGAAAACTCGTTTGTAAAGCCGGAGTCAACTGTCGAAATTTCCATTGCTCCCTTTTTATAGTAAAATCCCAGCTTTCCTTTTACAGCAGAGATGGTATCATACTTGAGTACCAGTGACCCCTCCATACCGTTTATATGAAAAGGATACTCAAGTTGGCTTTGCGCCATCGCATTAAATGCAGGCAGTAGCATGACTAAGACAAGAATTTTTCTCATGGAACTAAATTTTTAATAGCAGTAAAAGAGTAAGAAATTAACCGTTTGTACAATTGGGGGTGTTTTGCCAGGGGCCGTAACGAAAACTATTTCCAACAACAAATTGCAAATTCATTTCCGTAATGTCAATAGTGAAATTACCATCAACAAAAAATAAATTATGAACATACCCGCTTTGTTGTATTGATGCTATGCATATGTTTTTGTATTCGAAGTGTTGCTCTGTCAACAGGCTCCTGTAACAAGAAGATAAATTTTACGATACAATTCATACATCTCTTTTTTATCTTCGATACCGTAAAATCATCCTCATGCAACGGTATCATATCATTTTTATCCTGCTGTTGCTCAGCAGTTGTGCCGCTAAACAGGTCATGATCAGCTATACCACACCAACTGTTCCATTATACCCGCTGGAACCGGCGCCTCAAAAAGTAATTCTGCTCAACAGCTATTCTGTACAGGCACAGAAATACAGGGATAATAAAGAAGCATTATTTATGCAGATGATTGACAGTTTATTGCAGGAGAGCGCCTATCGCATCCGCAGCACTACCCGTATTGCAGCCGAAGCAGTAAGGGGCTATACCTTTATTAATAACAACGATACAGCCTCCATCAACAACCTGTTGCAGCAGTACAACGCCGTTTATGCGTTTGTGCTCACGGGTTTTGATGTAGAGTTTATACAAACCCGTGTGGATGTAACAAAAGAAAGCAGCGGCTCTAAATCAAGAGAAGCGTTTTATGATATAAGAGCAGGACTGGCATATGCGCTGTACCGTAAGGATGGATTGGTTCGTACGGATGATGCGGTGCGGCAGAAATTTCATTCTTCCCGTAATGTAGCCAGCGGTTTGCTGGCCGCAGGACCAAATGTTGTAGTGCAGCGGAACGATGCGTATGATATCGTTTTTGAATGCGTGCAAGATTACCTCAACCGTTATTTTCCCGGTGAGCAAAAGCATTACCGCCCTTTACTCATCAGCAAAGGATTTGAAAGCACAGGTGCTGCTATTAAGCGGGGCGATTATGAAGCAGCTCTTATTGAAAGTATGAAACGCACTAAAGAAACGGATGATAAAACAGCCGCCATTGCTAACTATAATTGTGCCGTTTTATTTGAACGCAAGAACCAGCGTGAAGAAGCAAAGAAGTACCTGCAGGCATCCCTGCAAAGAGTGCCTTTACCACAGGCAAGAGCCATGATGCTGGATTATTAAAAAGAAATGTTTGAGCTTCTTGATAAAGTCAGGAATGAATAAAGCTTCCCTTTTCAACAATACCTGCTTTTATTTGTATTGTGAAGCAAATGAAACCTTATTACATGAATCCTTTACAGGCAACCTGTCTGTTGATACTGTTTTTAACCACCAGTGCCTGCCGACCTGAGCGAACAGAAACGATACTGAGTCCGGCTCCCTCCATCACGCCCAAGAGCTATTTGGCACTGGGCGATTCGTATACCATTGGTCAAGGGGTGAGTGCAACAGAACGCTTTCCGGCACAAACAGCTCAATGGCTGCAGCAGAAAGGAATCATCATCGGTACACTTACTTATATTGCCACTACGGGATGGACCACCACCAATCTTCAAAACGCCCTCAACAACCAAAATCCGGCACCGCATGATGTGGTTACCTTATTGATTGGAGTAAATGATCAATATCAAACAAGAGATACTGCCGGGTACAGACAACGGTTTACCGTGCTGCTTCAACGAAGTATTGAACTGGCAAGAGGTAAAAAAGAAAATGTAGTGGTACTTTCAATTCCTGATTACAGTGTAACGCCCTTTGCTTCTTCAAATGATACAGCCCGCATACGCAGGGAACTTGATTTATTTAATGCTATTAATAAAGAGATAACGCTGAGCTGCCGGATCAGTTACCTGGATATTACTCCTTCTACCCGTGAAGCCAGATCAAATCCTGCATTAATTGCAACAGATGGGTTACATCCCTCCGGATTAGAGTACAGGAAATGGGCGGAACGGCTGGGCCCGTTATTGGAACCTGTATTAAAATGAGCAACAGTTAAAGCGTTGCTTATTCTGCCTTTTTAATGATGATGAATTCTTCAGCAGGATCTTTTAAGAGGATACTTCGTTCATCAATCATGCTTTTCATTTCAGAATTGGCTAAGGAATCAAGAGACATATTTTTGAGAAAGAAGGTGCTGATGTCTTTTTGATTTTTTTTCCAGCGAATGATTTTACATTGGCAGCTTGCATTTTCAACAGAATTAATCACTTCTTCAATGGCACCTCCTTTACCCAGTTTTTGATACACCTCTCTGATACCGATAATTCGATTTTTGTTACCCACATCAAAACTCCAGGATGCTGATATGGCATTTAAAAAAGGTTTGCCCGGTTCCAGCTGCATTAAACTGTGACGGGGGGATTCAATGATATTGGTATTGTTTTTTATGCGGGAGTGGATGGAAATAAGTCCCGGTGCTTCCATTTGTATATACCCTGTGTGGTTAAAGCTTGCACCATAACGCTCATAGAGGAAGTAACCGTTTTTGTATTTTATTTCTACAAGATTCGTCACCACTTTATGATACCTGTTGGGATCAGAAAGACGTGCCTGCGGTGAACCGATGTAGCAAATCCAAACACCTTCCAAACTATCAATTTGTGCCTGTGTGGGTGTATATGGCAAGAGTTTAAAATCATTTTTAAAAACACGCAGTTGCTGTGTTACTGAATTGTATTGATAAAAAAAATAAACGCTTAGTATGAGCAGGATTACCGAGAGTGGTAGTATTACTTTTCTGATGAAGGTGTTTTTTCTGCTGATGCTGCGTTTGCGTTCATGTCTTAATTTGATGAGCGTTGCTTTCAGTTGCTGGTTTTCTTTAAAAACTGAATAAGCATCCATCGTTATATCTTCAGCATCCTCTGTTGAAACGAGGTATTCATCTTTCGGATTTTTTTCAAATGCAAGCCGCCCCATACCATATACATAGATATAACACGTATCAACAAGGAATGGGCGTGGGTTAGCTACAAGCCCCATGAGGGCGTCTTTGATTTGCCCGCCGGTGATGTCATATTTTCTGAACGGGTATTCCTGTTGTTCTTTAGCTGTATCGGCCTCATACCTGATGTGCCCTAGGATTTCGGCTGTTTGCGGAAGGTTGTTACTGATTTCACTAAGGGCGATGGCGAGGGCTTCGTAATTCTTTCGATTGGTATTTTGGATTATTTCTTTACCTGTTTCATGCTGAAACTTGATGATCGCCTGATTAAGCAAGTAAATAATTTCCTCTTTTCCTTTTTTGAGCTTCAAACCTAATTAATTGAAAATTATACAATTATAAATTTCGGAAATTCTTTATAGGTTTCGGAAATCCTGTTTTTTTTTAGAATTGAATCGGAAAGGTACTATTAAATCAAAAACAATCAGACATCTGTTATTTTGATTGACTGTTTTTTTTAAAACCAAAACATGCTGTCATATGAATCAATTCAACGTACACAGATTCTGTGTTTGCTTCATTGCTGTTCTTTTCTTTTTTACACACGCTTTTGGCCAGAGCAAGCCGATAAAAGGTGTTGTGCTGGATGATAAAGGAAATTTTTTATCAGGCGCAACGGTATTAGTCAAAGGAACCACAACTACCGCTTTAACAGACGACAAAGGTGCTTTTACCATTCAAGTGCCATCGAGCAAGACACAACTTGTAATAAGCTTTATCGGCTTTGAAACAAAGGAGATAAAACTGAACGGCTCTGAGTTAATAGAAGTTCGCTTAAATGTAACAGCTACTTCTCTTGAAAATGTAGTGGTGAACGCCCTGGGTTTTGAAACCAGGAAGGACAAGCTGGGCTACGCTACCAATCGTATCAGTTCTGAAGCGATTACCAATTCAGGTGAATCGGGATTAATTCAATCGCTTGCCGGTAAATCATCGGGTATTCGTGTTTCCAGATCATCGGGCGACCCGGGAGGTTCTTCACAAATTTTGATCAGAGGTCAAAGTACCATTACCCGCAGTACAGATCCTTTGTTGATTATAGATGGTGTGCCGGTGAGCGGTGATGCAAGAGGAGAACCCAGCGGCGGACAGATCGTACAGCAAAGCCGTATGAATGATATCAATATGGATGATGTGGCCAGTGTGCAGATTTTAAAAGGTGCATCAGCAGCGGCATTATGGGGCACCAGGGCAGCGAATGGCGTAATCATCATCACTACCAAAAAAGGAAGCAGTGGCAACAAAGCAAACATCAGTTTCCGTTCTACTGTTTCTTTTGACGAGGTGAGTGCATTTTATGATCTACAAAATACATACGGGCAGGGCAATAACGGTGTGTGGCAGGCGAATGCCATACGTACATGGGGTGATAAAATTGCCAACCGTTCCGGAGCCGATGATGTTTTCAATACAACGGGCGGTTATTTTGTGGGCAATACCGGCAGAACAATTTATCCCATTACTACCAAGAACTCCAGAGAAACGTTTAATGATAAAAACTACAACAGTATTTTCAGAACGGGTTATTTTCTTGACAATTCATTGAGTGTAAGCGGCGGTGATAATAAGTCCAACTACTTTTTAAGCTTCAGTGATTTGAATCAGAAAGGTGTTGTGCGCAACAGCAGTGATTACAGAAGAACTACATTTCGTGTTAATGCGGGAAGAGAATTGAACAAGTGGTTGAGCGTTTCCAACAAAGCATCTTATATCTTAAGCAGTTCCAACAGATTGCAGGCCGGTATTAATAATGCCGGTTTGTTGATCGGTCTTTTACGTACACCTGCTGATTTTGATAACACCGATTATATCGGAAGTTTTTATACTGGTCCCGGAGGCGCTGTAGTTTCCAACAGACATCGCTCTTACAGAAACGGAATCGGCTCCAGTACCAATCCCGGCTTTAATAATCCACTGTGGGTTATTAATTCACTCAAAAACAAATCTGTTGTCAATCGTTTTATGAATGCAGCAGAAGTGAATATAAAACCGGTAAAATGGTTTACACTTACCACACGTGCCGGTCTTGATTATTTTACTGATTTACAAACCAATTACTTTCCTTATTTCTCTGCCAATGCCATTACAGGGCAATACAACAGGGAAGAATATTCAGAGTTTCAATTTAACCTCGATGTTATCGGAAGAGTACAGCATGATTTTAATGAAAACATTTCGGGCAATATTACACTTGGGTTTAACTATAACAGTTTAAAAACAACAACACTCGGCGGCCAATCACTCAACTTTATTTTAGCTGAAGGTCCGCAGGATTTTAATAATGCTACCCCTGCTAACATTTCAGTAACTGATCGTTTTTTAAGACGCTTAACCAATGCCGGTTACACCAGCATCGGTACTTCATTTTATGATCAGGTATTTGTAAATGCAACAGCTCGTTTGGAAGCGGCTTCTACTTTTGGAAGTCTCGCATCCAAAACATTTTTCTATCCATCGGCTGATGCAGCGTGGCAGTTTACCCGTTTAAAATTATTTGAACAGGCTGAGTGGTTTTCCTTTGGTAAGCTTCGTGCTTCTTTTGGTATTGTGGGTGTGCAGCCGTTAGCATATAATACAGCTACTACATTTACGGCACGTACATGGGGCGATGGTTTAGGTGGTGCTCTTGATCCCGCTTTATACGGAACCGGATCTTATTTGCAGAATGATGACAGAGGCAATGCCTTTTTACGTCCGGAGCAAAAGCAAGAGTTTGAAATAGGTGCCGATTTACGATTTTTCAAAAACAGGTTAACACTGGGTCTTACATGTTATAACAATACCACTAAAGACGCTTTAATTTCTGTAACACAATCTCCTGCAACAGGATTCAATACTTTGTATGCCAACGCAGGCGCTATTGAAAACAAAGGAATAGAAATTGATCTTGGTTATAATTTCATTCAAAGCAAAGACTGGACACTCGATGTAAATCTTAACTGGACACGCAATAGAAATCTTGTAACCAACTTAAGCGGCGCCGGTTCTATAACATTGGGCGGCAGTGCCGGTGTATCATCCAGAGCAGTGGAAGGTTATGCATTAGGTGTATTGTTCTCCAATAAATTTTTACGTGACGCTTCCGGCAAGTTTTCATTGGATGCCAACGGTTTTCCGGTTGTAGATCCTACAGCGGCACCGATTGGTGATCCTAATCCTGACTGGCGTGGTTCTTTTGGCTTTAGTCTTAAATACAAAAAGTTTTATCTCAATGCATTGATGGAGCATTCACAAGGCGGCGATGTGATTAACGGTACAGAAGGTGTATTACTTGATTATGGTACATCAGCAGCTACAGGTTTTGAACGGGTGAGTGATGTGCCTTTGAAACGATACAATGGAACGATTATTCCTGCAGGCACACCGTTTCGTGGTAATATCAAAGACTTTGGTGCCGGTAATGTAGCATTGGATCAAAGCTGGTACACCGGTCCCGGCGGATGGTTTGGCAATGTGGGCGAATTGTTTTTAGAAGATGCTACCTGGACACGCTTGCGTGAAATCAACTTTGGTTATACGGTAACAAGTGATTTTCTGAAAAAGAAAGCAGGCATCAGTTCATTGGGTTTTGAAATAAGCGGACGTAACCTGTTTTTGATCAGTAACGTAAACGGATATGATCCTGATGCCAACAACTCGGGTTCAACTTCCGGACGTGGTGTGGTTTATTTTGTGAACCCTCCTACCCGATCTTATCTGTTCACATTGAAACTTAATTTTTAATCTCCATTCAAAATTTATTTATATGAAACGTTATTTGATTGCCTTGGTTTGTTTTATTGCTGTATGGAGTTCCTGCAGTAAAATTGTTGACAACATTAATACAGATCCCAATAATCCAACCGATGCTGATGCGAACAGTATGCTCACCAGTATTATGGTGGGTAACATGAACATACAGGAAGGAGATCTGGCACGCTTTGCCGGTATGTGGACCGGTTATTTCAGAGGTTATACACAACAGTATCAAAGCTATCATCAATACACAGTGATCACCAGAAATTTTGATGCAGCATGGCAACGTGTGTATTCCGGTGTATATAAGAACATTAAAATTTTAAAAGGCAAAGCAACAGCTGTAAACAATCGTCGTATGCTGGGTGTGGCGCAGGTGATTGAAGCCAATTTACTGGGAACAGCAACAGCACTGTGGGGTGATATACCTTATAGTGAAGCGGCTAATGATAATTTTGCCAATCCCAAATTTGATGCACAGGCTGATGTGTATGCAAGATTGCAGGTATTGCTTGATTCAGCCATTGTAAACCTCGGTTCAACTGCATTTGTAGATTTTGCTGCACAGGATATTCACTTTGCCGGCAACATGACCCGCTGGATACAAACAGCCAACACATTGAAAGCTCGTTACTTTATGCATGTGCGGGATTACCCCAGAGCATTGGCGGCAGCACAGAATGGCATCAGTGCGCAGGCTAATAACTTTATGGCTCCGCATTTTGCTACCAGCAGAGGTGCATTTAATCTTTACTTTCAGTTTCTTTCTTTAGACCGTCCCAATTGGATTGATGCAACCGGTATGTATGGTGTGAGTTTGGTGAACCCTGCAGGTACCCGTTACAGAGGTAATACTAAAACCAATGAGCGTGCCCGCTGGAATTATTTTTACAACAGTGCTACTAACCTGAATTTTACTGTGAACGGATTTTTCGGACAAAACACCTTCTTTCCGCTTGCCACCTTTGGTGAAAATTTATTGATCCTGGCAGAAGCAGATACAAGAGTGAATGGTTTTGCTGCAGGTCTCACACGTTTAAATACCTACAGGGCCTATATGAATACCGGTGCCTATATCACTACTACGTATCTCACAACAGGTAACTGGCGTTATGATCCGTATGTAGCAGCAGATTTTGCAGCAGGTGGTATGGAAAACGGGGGCACTTCACCTATTGCACAGGACCGTGCCCTGTTGCGTGAAATTATTGAAGAGCGTTATGTAAACTTTATCGGGCAAATAGAAGGTTATAATGATATGCGCCGCTTATTTAAAGAAACAGATGTGCGTGTGCCCGTGCCTTTAAACTTTGGTACGCAGTTTCCGCAGCGTTTTTTATATCCGCAGTTTGAAATTGATATCAATACATCAACACCCAACCCGATTCCATCCTTATTTGATCCCACACCTGTTAACCGTTAAGTATGTTTTTGATAAAGCCGTTACGATTGATTGCCCTTGTTCTGTGTGTGCAGTTTTGTTTGATTCAAACTGCACATGCACAGACAGCCAAAAAAGATACGATTCGTGTATTGTTTGTGGGCAACAGCTATGTGTATTATAACAACCTGGCGCAGATGATTGGTTTGCTTACAGACAGTATGGATGTTAAAATCATCTGTAAAAAATCAACAGCAGGCGGTGCTACCCTTACCGATCATTGGAATGGAGCAAGAGGATTAAAATCGAGAGAAAAAATTCTTAATGGCGGTTATGATATTGTAGTGATTCAGGATAACAGTATGAGGCCTTTGCGTGGTGCAGACAGTCTGTTGCGTGACGGAAAGTTGTTTTGCGATTTAATCAAACAAACAGGTGCCAAGCCGTATATCTATAATACATGGAGCAGAAAGAAAACGCCTGAAACACAAGCAACCATCAACCGTATGTATGAAGAGCTGGGCAAGCAAAACAATGCAGTTGTAGTGCCTGCAGGTAACTGCTGGGTCCAAGCAATGGCATTACAACCGGGTATAGAATTATATCACAGTGATGAGTCGCATCCCTCAGCATTAGGAACATTTTTGGTAGCACTTAGTTTTATTAAAACAATCACCGGTACATTACCAAGCGGCTATGCAGAAGTGTATAATTACATTGATAAAGACGGTGAAACATTTCGCATTATGCAAGTGAGTAAAGCGGAGATAGCCTTGTGTGTAAAAGCAGTTAATGAAGTCATTACCCGATAGGGTTAAACACATTTATATGTTTAAAAAATTTTATACCAGTCTTACCTTCTGGGTATTGCTTGCAATATTCTCAGGGATTCTGCTGGGACATTTTTTTCCTGCAACAGGCGTTGCCATGCAACCACTGGGAAAATATTTTATTGATGTGATCAAACTGTTTATTAACCCCATCATTTTTTTAACCATAGTTACCGGCATCTGCGGTATGGATAATTTAAAAAAGGTGGGACGTGTAGGCGGTAAAGCATTATTATATTTTGAAGTAATTACAACACTTGCCTTGCTCATAGGCGTAGTTGTTGCCTTTTTTATAAGACCCGGTGACGGTGTAGATACATCAGGTATAGGCGCCACTGATCTAACGAAATACAAAGGGGAAGTATCTGTATCATGGTTACAGTTTTTCAAAGAGAATATCACCATACAGGTGTTGTTGTTTTCCATTTTGTTCGGGATTGTGCTCAGCCGGTTTACAAATAAACAAAGGTTATTAAAGCCTATTTACCTGGCTTCGAAATATGTATTCAGAGCATTGCATTGGGTGATGAAGGCGGCACCGATCGGTGCGTTTGGCGGTATGGCGTTTACCATTGGCAAATACGGTATAGCTACATTGGTACCATTGGCCAAGTTGATGCTTTGCGTGTACATCACCATGGCAGTATTTGTATTTGTAGTACTGGGTGCTGTATTGAAGTATTATAAAATTTCATTGCTTGCGTTTTTAAATTATATCAAAGATGAGTTGCTCATTGTGCTGGGCACTTCTTCATCTGAAGCAGCATTGCCATCTCTCATGGAAAAGCTGGAGCATATGGGTTGTCATAAATCAGTAGTGGGATTGGTGGTGCCAACGGGTTACTCGTTTAACCTGGATGGTACTTCTATTTATTTATCCATGGCCGTTTTGTTCCTGGCGCAGGTGTTTCATATTGATCTTACCCTGCAGCAAATGCTGATGATTGTAGGTGTGCTCATGGTAACTTCCAAAGGCGCAGCAGGAGTAACGGGCAGCGGCTTTATCATCCTGGCTTCTACCTTAAGTGCGGTAAAAGTAATTCCAATTGAAGGATTGGCTTTGTTGTTGGGTGTTGATCGTTTTATGTCTGAAGCAAGAGCTATCACCAACTTTATCGGCAATGGTGTAGCTACTGTTTTTATTTCGTGTAATGAAAAGATGTTTGATAAAGGCAGGATGTATAAAGCGTTTCATCAACGGAAAGCAGGTGAAGGCAAATATGCAATCCAACATCACGCACCTGAAACAAAAGAGATCGATATTAATGCGGCTGCAGAAGTAAAAGTGTAAATAAGGAATAGGTTAATAGAATAGTACAGAAAAGCGGTTTCATTTCGGCCTGAACCATTCGACAAATTAAGACGCAAAGAAATCTTCTCACACAACAAACAAGTATGAAGATTTATTTCGCATTGCTCTAACGTTACAATAGCGATACTTCTGAAAAAACTATTCACTTACAAAGGCTTGCCCTCACTTAAATTTTTAATGGCGGCTTCCAGAAATTTTTTTGTTTGTTCATCGGGCGACTGGGGTAAGGCTGCTTTGGCAAACTGCAATGCTTTTTTATAGTCGCCCATGGCAGAGTAGATACGCATCATTCCTGCATTGGTGGGCCAGGCAGTTTTGTGTTTGTCGTAGTTTTTTTGAAACACCGCCAGCGCTTCTGGCAGTTTCTTTTCAGAGAGCAGGCGACGGCCGTAACCGTGTAACTCTGTAACTGTTGCATTTTCTACAGCAGCATTCATCATGTCTGTTGCTTCTTTTTCCCTGCCGAGTTTTTTAAGGAGGGTTGATTTGGTGGAGAGTGCAGCAAAAGTGTTTCTGCCACCGAGTTGCGGGTTGGTGGCGGAGTTGATCCAGTTAAGTGCCTCTTCATAATTGACGTCATTATCTGCACACCATTGTGCAGCTGCTTCTAAACTTACGGGGTCGAAACCGATAGCGCCGCTCATTTGCCTGCGGATATCTTCCAGCACGGTTGCTTTTAGATCTACCTGCACCAGTATGGGAAAACTCCAGCGTTCCCAATCCAGCGTAATAAGTACGGAACTGTCTGTTTGATTGGAAAAATTGTAAGCCAGTCGCTCCTGCAATGTTGGTTGATTTTTCTTTTGAACAGTAGGTACATGCAGTACATCTGATTCTTTGCGATAAAAGTAGCTGCCCCATGCTGCTGTGTTTTTGTTGAAGATGAGGATGCTGCTGTCTTCATACACGGCGACGAAAAATGCATAGCTGCCGGCGTTGAGTTTTTTACCATTGATGGTAACATCAGTAGAAAAATGGATGACGGTACATTCATCTGCACCCGCTCTCCATGGCGATGAAACATTGGAGCCAAAGCCCAGCACGGTATAACCATAGGGCACTATATCAGTACCATATATTTTTCCTTCACGGCCTTTTACACCGGGGCTGTTGTAATTGATGAGTATATCAGTAACGCCTACCCTACGGCCTGTGGTGTTGGTGATGTTGGTGGTTTGCGGTATGCGGAGGGCCTGGCTGTAGGTTTGTGCTGTAATTACTGTTGCCAAAAGTAAGAGGGTGCGTGAGCGGAGGTTCATGTTGGAGTATTTGTAACAAGGTACGAAGTGAAGGAGGAAAGGGGGTGCCGTTGGTGGAAAAAACCTTGAGTTGCAAACTAAGGATAGCGGGAGAAAATTAATGTTGAAGTATTAGTATGGCAGGAAATTGAAAGCTATCTTCATACTGCAAAGCAGAAACAGCAAAAGAGGTTACCGGAAATAAAGTCTAACCTCTGAACAGAGTTGTTTTACTGGTGTTTAATTAAAACGTATTGTAATACAACAAAACGAAAAAAACAGTTCTACAAAAACTATTTTAGCTTAATAATTAGTTGAATTTGCTGTAATCAATTAACGTTTATGAAAATCGCTGCAGGCCTCATCGTGTTATTTTTAATCTTACCATTTTGCTGTTTAAAAGGGGCGAACACAAATAACTGTGGAGTAACGGCAAGTTTTACCCCCGCTGCCAAAGATTCTATTTTTGCAGATGAAATGCTTGTATGGTTTGAAAGCACCAGTACAAATGCTACTTCTTTAAAGTGGTATATGAACGGTTTTCTGATTACAGAAGCGCAGGCATTTAATTATGCTTTCAATATTTCAGGGCTTTATGAGATTAAGCTCATTGCAAGTAACGGCTCCTGCAGCGACACCTCTATCGCTATTTATGTGTTAACAGGCAATCAGCCCCCTAACAGAGATAATATAAAAGTAAATTATGGATTCCGGTTTCTTGAAAACAACGCTACCTCTGTGGTTTCGGGTACTGGTGGTGGTTATTTGGCCGGTGGTTATGTATCTGATGTGCTTGCACCCAACGGTGCAGCATATTTTGAAAGTGGTATGCTCATTAAGATCAAAGAATCAGGATGTGCTGAATGGACAAAAACACTGCGCCGGGATTTTTATACAAGGGTAGGCCCAATGATTGCGCTTAAAGACAGTGGATTTCTTGTAACCGGTGTTTCAGATAACCGTCCGTTTTATTTAAACATCGATCAAAAAGGAAATCAACGCTGGTGCCGCTCTTTTGAAATTAACGGGATGTTACTGGAGCCGGTAGCCATAACTGAAACAGACGACGCTCATTTTCTGGTAGCGGGCACACTCGGAAACCTGGCATCTGAAGGATTGTCCATTGCTAAAATACATGCAGATGGCACTGTAAAATGGGTGAAACAATATTTTAAATTCAGCAACCCCTTTACGTCGTACTATCCTTCAAAGATTTTAGTGAAGGGAAATGATGTTTATGTAGCCTGTGAAACCGTAGTATATACCGGACCTTCCTCTCAACAAAACATTTACGGCAACCTCATGAAGCTGGATTACACAACAGGTGCCACACGCTGGAACAAAAGCATTCTGGTTAATAACAGTTTTGTAAACCCGAGGGATCTTGCATTTTACAATGATGGTCTTGTAATGAATGCCTTTGCTACCACGGGTGTTGTAAATCCGGTTACCACACTTATTCATCTTGATACTTCGGGTACACCCCTATGGGCCAAAACTCTTTCAACCCCACCTTTTTTCAATGTTCTTACAAGCAATACTAAACTGCATCCTTTAAACAACGGCGATTGGTACATTACCTCCTTTGGTGCCCAGCCACTAAACCTCCAACCATATTCTTTTGCGTATTCCTTTTTTATAAAAACAGATGCTCAATTTAATCTCAAGTGGGCGAAAGAATACAGCCGTTTTTTCAATTCTCCCCTGCCTTATACCACTGTTGGCGCCAAAGATGCCATTACAGGATTGGGTAAAGAGTTTGGATTTGGCATAGAGGCCTATACCTCTGCCACCAGTAAGATCACTCTTTTGAAAATCGATTCATCCGGCAAGGATCCTAACGGTGTGTATTGTGAAATCACTAATATTGATATTTTTTTCACCAACCAAACGGTCAGTAATAACCTTTTTATATGGGACAATGAAACAACAGCTGCAGGGGTTTTAAAACCAGACCCGCTGAGCATCAATACCAAGTATGCCGATGTGTTTTTTGCCTGTCCTACCGATTTTATTGATTCCTGTTCTTATGTTAAACTCTACGGGCCTCAGGAAATCTGCACATTAAATACGCCGGTAGAATATAAATTGAGACGCAATAAAGGTTGTTCCATGCCTGTTACATGGAGCGTTCCTTCATCAGGTGTTTCTATTATCAAGCAAACAGATACATCTCTTGTTGTAACGTTCAATTCGTTTCAAGCAGCACAAATAGGAGCATCGCTTGAGTTTTCATGCACACCGGTAAAAGACTCGATGTTAACAGTTATCAGACCCAAAGGAGATCTCATGTTAAACCTTGGTGCTGATACCACTTTGTGTTCCGGCAACTCTATAACACTAAGGGCGGGCAACAAATTTCTCAACTACCTTTGGAGTAATGGCAGTAATGATTCAACGATTGTAATCAATGCAGCAGGTACTTATTGGGTGCGTGCAACAGATTCGTGTAAGAACATACAGACGGATACCATCATTGTCAACCCTGCTCCACCCGTGCCGCTCTCCATTGGTCCCGACAGAAGCAAGTGCAACAATGATACACTATTACTCACCGCCCCTGCCGGGTTCATCAACTATAGTTGGGGGCCGTTGTACAATATCAACTCTACTAACACTCAACAGGTGGTGGTAAACCCTGCCCGTGATACAATCTATTATGTGAAGGCCGAAAAAACACCCGGTTGTTTTGGTTTTGATACACTCCGTATAAAAGTATACACATCACCACCCATTAACCTGGGACCTGATGTACGTTTTTGCAATGGCGACAGTGTTGTACTGCGTGCAGGTAACGGTTTTACCAATTATACATGGAGCAACGGAGCCACCTCCGCACAACTTACTGTAAAAGCACAAGGCACTTACTCTGTAAAAGCCACCACCGCAGAGGGTTGCAGTTCTGCCGATACCATGCAGGTGTTGCAAGTATATGCCAACCCAATAGTGCGTTTGAATAAAGACAGTTTGCTCTGCAGCCAGAGCACACGTACACTGGATGCAGGCAGTTATGCAAGTTATGTATGGAGCACGGGGCAGCAAACAGGTACGATCACCGTTGCCAATACGGGTACTTACAGTGTAACCGTTACCGATGCCAACGGATGTAAGGGGCGTGACACCACTGTAATTACAAGACTACTTCCTTTGCCCTCCCGTTTTTTAGGAAAGGATACGAGCATTTGCAGTTACGGTACCCTGGAGCTGCAAGCCGCTGCAGGGTATAAAACCTATTTATGGAGTAACGGCGCCACCACACCAAAACTGAACATCAACAAAGCGGGCCAATATGTATTATCAGTAACGGATGGGTATAACTGCACCGGTGCCGATACGGTGAATGTAGCATTGAAACAATGCTTAACCGGTTTTTACATGCCCAATGCGTTTACACCCAACAATGACGGGCTGAATGATAACCTGAAGCCCTTTTTGTTTGGTGATGTGCTCCAGTATAATTTCAGTATTTACAACCGGTTTGGTGAACTTGTGTTTACAACAACGGATTTGCAAAGCGGCTGGAACGGCACGGTGAAAGGACTGCCGCAAGACCCGGGCAGTTTTGTATGGAAATGCAGTTACCAACTGAAAGGAGAAGATGTGCAGTTGAAGAGCGGAACGGTGTTTTTGATGCGATGAGAAATCTGGAATTAAATAGATATATGTTGATATATGCTGAGTAGAAAAACAGGATAGGAAGAGGATATGTAAAGCAACGTCCCTTGCAGGAGAAGTTGTTGGGAAAGTGGCTCGCCTGTCAGGCAAGCGACCTTCTTACAATTGACTGCAGTGCCGGCACTACTTCTTTTTCAAACCATTCATTTTTCTTTTGCCATATTCTGTTACGGGGTGATGGATGAACCAATGGCAAATACGTTGGCAGGTATGCTTTGTAATTTCGTACTGTTACAGTAAGTGTTTGTTTCAACGTATCATCCAAATAATAGTTTTGTGCATACTGCCCGATAAGGATGGTGAGTTGCACTTTTTTCATCTGCTTCAATAATTGTTCATGCCACAGCGGTGCACATTCAGGGCGTGGCGGTAAATCGCCGCTGGTGCCCTTGCCGGGATAACAAAATCCCATGGGCACGAGTGCAAACAGTTTGTCATTATAAAACTGTTCTTTAGTTACACCCAGCCATCTTCTTAATTCATTGCCGCTTGCATCATCCCATGGTATGCCGCTGTTCTGAACCTTTGTACCCGGTGCCTGACCAATGATGATGATTTTTGCAGAACTCCCCGCCTGCACAATAGGTCTTGGCTTATTGGGCAACACCTTTTTACAAACAGTGCAGGAACGTATTTGCGCAAGCAGCTCTTTCATTGCAGTAAAAATAAAAACCCCGAATTGTACTTTTCGTCAGCTATAGAACAATTGAAAACAAGAAGAGATGACTGTTTATGCCATTGCCTTTGCATAGCCCACCGTTTCCCGGTACAACTGCGGCGACACATCTGCATTTACTTTAAAAAAGCGGCTGAAATAGTATTCGTCTTCATAACCCAACTCATACGCAATTTCTTTCACCGTTTTGTTGGTGAGATATAATTCACGCTTGGCTTCAATGATGATACGTTCGTTAATTAAACTGCTGAGTGTTTTATTAAAATACGACTTGGTTATTTTAGCTAAAGCTTTGGGTGTAATGTGGAGCAATGCTGCATAATCTGCTGGCGAATGTTTGATTTTGAAATTTTCTTCAATGGCATCTTTCAGCTTTTGAAGAATAAAGGGCTCTTTGTTCTCACTAAGTACGGCTGCCGCTTCAGGTTGCTGTTGTGTTTTTAAACGGGCCGCCGTTATTAAAAATATTTTTAAATAAGAAACCAGTAATTCATACTGTGCTAAATCAGGATTTTGCATTTCCGTTTTTATTTGTGTGCACAGCATATCAAAAGTTGCCGCTGAACCTTCATCTACTGTTACAAAAGGGGGGTTGTAAATATTATTATACAGCACACCGTTGCAGCTTACTTCTTTATGATGCTTATAAATGCAAAAAAACTCAGGGTGAAAATAAATAGCAACACCTTTCACCTGTGCATCTGTTGCAATCATATAAGGCTGGTAAGGAGAAAAGGCAAAAAGCGTATCGGGTTCAAAATCATATTCAGCAAAATCTGCTTTTAATTTCCCGCTTCCTTCTTTAACCCAAATAAGCGAATAATAATTGTTTCGCTGAATGTGGTCAAAAAAACTATTGTCTTCAAAGGAAAATAATTTAAATGCCAGGTTGCCGTTTTGCGGGTTGACCAATGTAAAGGCAGTTTGATTCATCATTTCAATAATATTCAGTTTTCTGCATCCAGTAAACGCCGGTGATAATTAATTTGACCCAAATGATAGGTAAGATGCGTTGCAAGGTGCGTAAGAAACATTGCCGTGCTGAGTTTATCTTTGAATACCATGATTGGATACTCGGCCTGCAGTTGTTCATCTGTAACTTTTTCCAGCGACTGATTTACCACTTCTATTGTAGCTTCAATTTTTTCGAGCAACTCCTTTCGTGGCATATCTTTTAATGAAAACTCCAGTTCCCTGTTACGTACATAACCTGTATTGCCCAGTTGTGCACCAATAAATGCATTAAGGTTGCCGATTAAATGCAAACACAAATTACCAGCTGAGTTAGCAATACCTTTTTCAATATGCCAGAGCTTTGATTCGTCCCTGTACAGTTCTATTTCTGTTTTTAACCTGAGAAGATCCCGTTCAAAAAGGGATTGTAAAATAGGTATGAGCATTACTGTTTGTTTTGATGTAACTGTGCTGTAAGTTACAGCTTCATGCTGTTAGCGCAAGCACGGCATCCCAAAGTGTATCACCGCATTCGTCAGGAATTACTATTAGTTCTTCGTTTGTTTTATTTACATCATGTGTCATAAACTTATTTTAATGTTCTTTCTTTTTCTTCAATCTCCAAATCGTTAATGCTTGCAAACCGTTTGGCCATGTACCCGTTTTCATCAAACTCCCAGTTTTCATTGCCATAAGCACGAAACCATTGACCGGCTGCATTTTGATATTCATATTCAAAACGCACAGCAATTCGGTTATTCGTATGTGCCCAATATTCTTTTTTGAGTTTGTAGTTTAACTCTTTTTGCCATTTGCCGCTAAGAAATTGTACGATCGCATCTCTGCCTTTTAAGAAAACATTTCGGTTTCGCCATTCACTATCCGCCGTGTAAGCTTTTGAAACCCTTACCGGGTCTTTACTGTTCCAGGCATCTTCGGCCATTTGAATTTTTTGTTTGGCAGTTTCTTCTGTAAACGGCGGAAGGGGATGACGTTGTTCCATATGTTTTATTTTTATGATAAACAATCAGGACAATATAAATTGGCTCTGAATAACAGTTGTGCTGTTTCTTTTTCGAGATTTTGTTGCTTATCTTTTGCATACCACAAGTGCAGCTCGTTCGCATAGGAGGAAGCAGTGGCAGGATTGGCTTTTAATTCCTTCACCAGTTTTTGTGCAACCGTTGGTCTTGGCCCCCAGATACCCGTAACATTAAAATGTTCATCTAACTGAACTAATTTGGGAATTGACCTTGTTCCGTTGGTGAGGTACGCATTCATTAGTTCATTATTCTGATCCCTGTACATCAATTTCATTTCAATCTTTCCTTCACTTAATTCAGCAAGCGCATGCAATGCAGGTAATGATTGAGAAGCATCGCCACACCAGTGTTCTGTTAATATCAGCCAGTACGTTTTATGCTTAAGGTTTTTAACCTGTGTTATGATTTGAGCAGAAGGGATATACGTTTTTTCCACCCGATGCATTCTGCGTTGGTTGAGGTTGATGTATTCTTTAATCTTCAGATCCTTATTCAAAGCAAGATCTTCTGACATGTTTTGTTTGTATTGCTGATAGCTGATGCCCTGTTGAAGATAAGTTTGATAATCACCTTTTGTAAGTCTTGCTGTATTGGTAGTTGTTGTCATCGTTTTTTGTTTGATACACAAAGTTCGTTGGGTCTGCAGAGGTTTCAAATGGAGGATGAACGCACTGTGATGGACAATTTTCCTATAATGGACAACAAAGCCGGGATTTTGCCCGACTTTGTTGTATTTGGTTTTTCTTTTAGTTTACACTGGCAGTCAGCTCTAAAGATGGTGCTACCGGGAAGTCAACCGGAATTTGTGTAAGGTTGTGTAAATAATTCATCGCAATTTTTTCACTCACCTGCAATACTGTATCTACTAAATGCTCATTGGTATAACCGGCTGCAAAAAAAGCATCAACAGTTGCAGCATCTGCACGGCCTTTGTTTTTGGTGATGGAAGCTGCCAGTTGCACCAATGCGTTGAGTTTAGCATCTGTTGCAGTACCACGGCGAATATCCAATACCTGCTCATCCGTAAAACCATTCATTTTACCAATAACTGTGTGAGCGCTTTGGCAATAAATACATCCGTTGATCTGGCTCACAATCAGGTTCACCGCTTCTTTTTCTTTATTGCTCAAACTGGTTTTTGCATTTTGATAAGCAAGGTAGCGGCCCAATCCGTTTGAAGAAAGACCAATAGTGGCGTAAAGATTGGGCACAAAACCAAGGGCTTTGTTGAGGTTGTCAAAAATTTCCTGGTTGGCAGGAGATACTTCGTTTCTTGTGGGAACTGTAAACTGTTTCATTGTTATTTGTTTTTAAAATTTGTGTGTGTGATTAACAGCACAAAGATGATTTGATTTACAGCCGTAAAAAATGGAGGATGAACGCCGGTTGATGGATGATTTTCCCAAACCTGAACAATGCAGATTGTTTACATTTGAAATGAACCATTCATGTTAACAACCCGCATGCCATTACAAAACCGTATAAATCCTTTTGGCAATATCATTGCAACTCCTGAACGTGGAGCATGGACGGGCAATCGTGGTGTACTACACAACCCCGATCAACAAATTATAAAACACCACGCCGTAAAATACTGGATTACCTGTGTGCTGCACTACAAAGACAAGCGAAGAGCGCTGATGACACCCAACCGCTGGACGGAATTATTTTTCTTAGATGAAGCTACTGCCTTTGCTGCCGGCCACCGCCCCTGTGGTTTTTGCCGGCATGCCGCTTATAAAAAGTTTAAACAGTTGTGGCTCCTGGCAAATGCCGCAACCTATGACTTACACAATAACACATCCATACAAACCATTGATGCACTCATTCATAAAGAACGCCTCACACAAAACAATACACAAAAAACATTTACAGCACCGTTACAGGTATTGCCCGATGGTGTTTTTTTAAAACCTGCTGAAAGCAAAGAAGCCTTTTTGTGGTACCGCAGGCAACTGTACCAATGGAGTTTTGCCGGGTATAAACAATGTTCAACTGCTGATGCGGCACAGACCGTGGAAGTACTTACACCTAAGAGTTATGTAGAAGTGTTTAAGGCGGGGTATACACCGCAGGTACATGTTTCAGTAATGAGTTAAAGATGTGTAGGGTTTTTGTACTAAGAATTTCCTGATGCTTTCGCTCCTTCGTTTTCATTTTCTAAACCGCAAAAACTCAAAGCAAAACACGGGTTTAAAGTAACACTTTCCCTCCCCGTTTCAACTCTTTGTTTTGCAGTTATCTAAAGCCGCTTTCTTAACTATTTCAACCAAACACTTGCATTCAGCATTTAAATGCCCTAACTTTTCTCATCCCTTTTTTTTCTTCATTTAAACCCAAAACCATTTTTATGAAACAGATGATTCTTCTTTTTTGCCTCGTGCTTGTTATGAACGCCTGCAACACTGCAGACAACAAAGCTGCCACCACCGATGCCGCCCCCGCTGCCGAAGTAAAACTTGCTTATACCCTGGCAGAGCCATATAAAAACTGGGCCATCGGCAGTACTGAAAATGTAGCAGCAGCCATGAATAGCCTCAAAGCATTTGTTGACAATGACTTTACCACCCTTTCTTCCCTTATTGGTGATTCGCTTACCATTGATTTTGACCAGTTCCAGGCCAGGCTGAGCCGGGACAGTGCTCTGGGCTTTTTTAAAGCAGCACGGCCTATGTACAATGATCTCAAGATCACCATGTATGATTATGTATCTGTAATCTCTGCTGATAAAAAAGCAGAATGGGTAACCCTTTGGTACAAACAGGTATGGACCGATCCCAAAGGTGTGGTTGATTCTATGAATTATGTAAATGATATCCGTTTAGAGAACGGAAAAATGGTAGAGCTCAATGAAAAGGGCAGCCGTTTTATGAAGAAGTAATTGATAAGAACCGTATTGCTGTAAACCCCGTGCAACCGGGTTTGCATTAACCGGCGCAGGTGGACCGTTTAAAGCGGACTGCCTGCGCTGTTTGTTTTTCAAAACTACAATACGACCCTTAAAGTCCGTTGACTTAAAAGCCACATTGTTAGACCTTCCGGGCATGGATTTAAAAGGAAAAGTTGGGCTTCGAATTCGACAACTTCGGAAAGAACAAGAACTCTCACAAGAAGCTTTAGGCTACAAAGCGGAAGTAGACCGTACTTATGTTACTGATGTTGAAAATGGGCGACGTAATGTTTCGGTTGAAATATTAGAAAGGCTGATTAAAGCGCTAGACACCTCAGTTGCTGAATTTTTTAACAGTAAAGAATTCAAGAAATGAGAGGTTCGTATTACTCCGCATCCATTGAAGTATTTTTGAAAACGCCTAATGAGGAAATAATTGGCAAATTAAATTTAGCCAATACGCAGTTTGCCAGTCAATATACTATAACAACAACATCTTGGAACAGTAGTATTGAACTATTAAAAAAATCATTCGTCGAATTAGTAGATAATAATAACAAAGCTTCAAAATGGCATTTATTTCTTGAATATGAAATTCCCCGGTTACAAAGCAGGATTGATGCAGTAATACTAGCAGATGATTTGATTTTTGTAGTTGAGTTTAAATACGACAGAAAGCAGTATGAATTAGCAGACTTAAGACAAGTAGAAGATTATGCATTTGATCTTCATGATTTTCATAAAGAAAGCAGTAGTAAAACTATTGTACCGATTCTGTTTGCCCCACTAGCAAAATCAATAGTCAAAAACTTTACTGAAGAAACCCCACAATTAGTTAAGGATTGTATTTATGCGAATGCTGTGAACTTATCACAGATTCTCAATAATGCTTATACTGCCTATCACATTGATTCAAATGAATCTATTGACTATAAAAAATGGGACGAGAGTGACTATAGTCCAACGCCAACAATTATTCAGGCTGCAACTTCTTTATTCGCTGGACAGGATGTAAAAGAAATTTCAAATTATGGTGCAGATAATTTAGCTAAAACAAGTACTTACCTAATTCAGGCTATTAATAACGCAAAAGAACACAATAAGAAAATTATATGTTTTGTTACCGGCGTACCAGGCGCAGGAAAAACACTTGTAGGACTTGATGTTGTACACGAGAAAGATGCTTTTGGTGGAACTGATACAAACACCGCATATTTCTCGGGAAATGTCCCGCTTATAAATGTTCTTAAAGAATCCCTTGCAAGAGATCATTATAAAAGACAACAACAACTTTATAAAAAGGGATTAATTTCTGAAAAACCTGCAAAAGGCGGCTCTGAACGGAAAGTAAAATCTAAAATTCAAAATCTACACCAATTCATAAAATATAACATTAGACGAAAGACTGCCCCTGTTGAACGCATTGTGGTTTTCGATGAGGCACAGCGTTGTTGGGATGCAAAACAATTCAGTAATAAAGCCAAGCAAAACAGGAACAGAGAAACAACCCCTTTTGATATTGAAGAAAAATCAGAGGCTGAGCTGCTATTTGAATTCATGAGTAGACATGAAGGTTGGGCTGTTATCATCGCATTAATCGGAGGTGGCCAAGAGATTAATACTGGAGAAGGTGGAATAGCTGAATGGGGAAAGGCAATACAAAGTAAGTATCAAAATTGGGAAGTCCATATATCCCCTCAGCTAATTAAAGGAGACAGTTCAACAGATAATCAAAAACTTTTTAATAATAATTATTCCCACTTACTTATTAAACAAAACGAGCAACTACATTTGAGCGTAAGTCAGCGATCTTTTAAAGCAGCCAACTTGAACAATTGGGTTCAGGCTGTTATTGCTAATGAAGTTGTTCCTGCAAAGAATATCGCAAATTCTATTCAAGAAGTTTATCCATTAGTAATAACAAGAGATATTAACAAGGCAAAAGAGTGGTTGAGAAATAAAAAAGCAGGATCAAAGCGCATAGGAATGTTAGCCAGTTCAGGAGGGTTACGTTTGAAACCATATGGAATTAATGTAAGAGATGTAGTTGATGAAGCCTTATGGTTTTTAAATGATGAAAATGATGTTCGATCTTCATATTATTTAGAACTTACAGCAACAGAATATAAAGTTCAAGGATTGGAAATTGATTGGGCTTGCGTTTGTTGGGATGCTGATCTTAGAAGAAGGAATGATTCTTGGGATTTTAAAAATTTTTCGGGAACAACTTGGCAGGAAAATAAAAACTTGCAAGAACGTATGTTTCTATTAAACACTTATCGGGTTCTACTAACAAGGGCAAGAGAAGGAATTATTGTATTTGTTCCAGCAGGTGACAATAGAGATTATACACGACTACCTGAATTTTACGATCCAATCTTTATTTATTTAAAAAACTGTGGAATGCGAGAAATTTAACCTCTTGAAATAAAACCTCATCCTCTTCTTCATAGCAAATAAATCTACATCTATCATTCGAACAATATTGTATCAATCTCCTTGCATTGGTGTGATAAAAATCTGCAAGTGTTTCGCAACGTGCTCCACAATGGCATGTAAAAGGTTGATCATTCATTAAAAATATTTGAAGCGGCTTTATCGGCGTTATATTAAGCATCCTGCAAAATAGTATCAGTAAGACTTTTTGTATTTGCTTTTAAGTCACATTTAGATTTGTAAGGAAGCATTCAGAAGATAGCCACGTCGCCTCCCCATCCGCACAAGGCATTAAGGCTTCTCGCCATGACGTGCAGGCGTTGGGCTCTGTATAACCCATCAACTGTTGAAGCTCCTACGTCTTTCTGTTATGAAACATTACACCATCATATTGCGGTAACAGTTTGGTAACCGCTTGTTTACATGAGCGTAACGTTTTTATAACCTGCTGCCGTGAGTTTTGCGGTTCTAAACAATCATTTGCTATGACCAAAAAACTGATGCCTCTTGTACTGCTCACGGCAGCACTGGCCGCCGCCTCCTGTAAGAAAAAAGACAAAACGGATAACACCAACACGGACATTGTTTTTGAAAACCGTTCTGTAAACCCGGCTCTCGCTTTTACTATGCCCGGTTTTGATGGCGTTACTATTAACACCCTCATCAGCAGCGATGATGTACTGCCAAACTCACCTTCTTTTGTTTTCGGCGCCCAGCCTGATGGTGCCGCCCTTTTAAAAGACCCTAACGGTGATGGTTACATCATGCTTAACAATCATGAAATTTTACGTTCTGTATCCCGTGTATATCTTGATAAAACCTTTAAGCCTGTAAAAGGCGAATACATTGTAGATGGTGTAGGTGGTGTATGGCGTTTGTGCAGCGCCACACTGGCTACTCCTGCCGAGCATGGTTTTGGACCCATCTTTTTAACCGCCGGTGAAAGCGGACAGGAAAGTATGGTGCATGGCATCAGCCCGCTGGCCCTGGTGAGCGACCGCCAGCGTACCGACCGTGTACTGCCTGCACTTGGCAAAGCCAGTATGGAAAATGCTGTGCCTTTAACCAAGGCCGCTTATCCCGGTAAAACCGTAATCCTGATTGGTGAAGACCAGAGCTTTACTACCGGTCACCTCAGTGCAGGGCAGGTAGCTATGTACGTTAGCAATACCGTGGGCGACCTCAACAGCGGAAAGTTTTATGTACTTAAACGCAGGGATGGCAACCAGGTGGAAACAGATATCACCGCCGGTACTTCTTATGATGTGGATTTTGTGGAAATACCTGATGCTAAAAACCTTACCGGTGCACAAATCAATACAGAAGCTAATAACCGTGGCGCCATCCGTTTCTCCCGTGTAGAAGACCTTGACTACCGCAAGGGCAGCGCTGCCAATAACCGTGAACTGTATTTTGTAGCTACGGGTCAGTCGCCTGACCGTATGAATCCCCAGCCAGGTTATACCATGTGGGGCCGTTTGTACAAATTAGTACTGGATGCGGCTGATCCGCTCAAAGGAAAATTAGAATTAGTGGTGAATGGTGATGCTACACCCGGCACCGGCATCATTAACCCGGATAACGTTTGTGTAACGGATAACTATGTGTACATCCAGGAAGATGGTGATTCTTATTACACCGCTTCTACCCATGATTCTTATATCTGGCAGTATAATATCAACAGCAAGCAAAACCGTCCCTTCATCAATATGAACCACAAGCGTGGCGATGCGGCATGGAATGCCAAGTACAATCCGGTAGGTGAAACCAAGTTCGGCAGCTGGGAGTGGGGCGCTATGTGGGATATTTCTGATATCATTGGTGTACCCAATACCTTCCTTGCTAATATTCACCCGCATACCTGGCAGGAAAACAAATACCTGAATGCGGATGGCAGCGGCACTAACACCAATAAAGAAGGTGGCCAGGTGATTCTGTTGCGCAACGTGCCCAGATAATGCACTCTTATATACAACCTCTACCCCCTGTTTGGTGCAGGGGGTTCTTTATTTAATTGAAGTGATGATGATGGTTTTTTTGTACCGATGTAATAAAATGAACGCATGAAGAAAAGTACATTACTTGTTTTCCTGTTTATGATTGCAGGAAGCGCTTTACTGGTGTGTCAATGCAATACCAAACAAACAGAAGCGGATGCAGCACGTGTAGAAGTGCTGGCCGGTATTGAACAACTGCAGCAATTTTTAAAAGATACCCTGCTGCCTTTGGCCACAGCAACGGAGAGCAGTGAAGCATTGCAGCAAACTTTCCGCAAGGCCCGCCGTCAATACAAAGAAATAGAATGGGCGGTGGAATATTTTATGCCTACTACATCAAGGTTTGTAAACGGACCGGCACTGGATGAACTGGAGCTGGAAGAAAACAAAGCCGTACCGCCGGAAGGGTTCCAGGTAATAGAAGAATTGATCTATCCTTCCTTTGATACCAACAACCGGGAAGAACTCATCCGTAATCTTAAAATCATGACAGGTACCTGTGAACGGATGAAACAACATTTCAACGCTATCAGCTTTTCAAAAGAACAGGTGATGGATGCCATGCGTTTGCAACTGTACCGCATCATTACATTGGGCATTACCGGTTTTGATATGCCGGTGGCATTAGGCGGCTTGGAAGAACTGCCTGTAAGTTTAAACAGTTTAAAACAGTTGCTGCAAACATCTTTAAGCCCGGTGCAAAGTAAAAATGAATCCCTCTTCAGTGAGTTGCTGGCTCAGTATGAAAAAGCCATTACCTTTTGCAGCAAGCCGGTTTCATTTAATGATTTTAACCGTGCTTTATTTATCACACAATACATCAACCCGCTGTGTGAGCAATTACACCGTTACCAGCAGGAGGAACAAATTGCTTTTGTACAGGACGGAAGGGTTTATAAAACAGAGGCAGCTACTTTGTTTGATGCTGATGGTTTTGATGTAAACGGATTTACACCGGCACCGGAATATATTTTTACTAATGAAAAAGCAAGATTGGGTGAACGTTTGTTTTACGATAATATTCTTTCCGTGAACAATAACCGCAACTGCGGCAGTTGTCACCAACCTGAAAAGGCTTTCAGTGATGGATTGAAAACAAGCGCTTCCCTCAACGGTGGTTTTATACAACGCAATTCACCCTCCCTCAGCTATGCAGCTTTACAGCATGGACAGTTCTGGGATATGCGACGCACCGATCTGGAAACACAAAGCGCCGATGTAATTGAGAATAAAGAAGAGATGCATGGATCATTGAAAGAGGTCGTTATCAAACTGGAACAACATAAAGAATATAAAACACTGTTTGCAAAAGCATTTCCCTCCGCTGCTGCTATTGAACCCTGGCAGGTGCAGAATGCACTGGCTTCTTATATCCGTTCTTTAGCAAACTTCAACTCGAGGTTTGATGCGTATATGCGGGGCGATGCGAATGCGATGAATACAGAAGAAGTTCAGGGATTTAATTTATTTATGGGCAAGGCCAAATGCGGCACCTGTCATTTCATGCCTTTGTTTAACGGTACCGTGCCTCCGAATTTTCAAAAAACAGAAAGTGAAGTGCTGGGCACACCGGCTGATGCAGGAGGCACCCAACCGGACAAAGACGAGGGACGGTGGAAGATGCACCCACTACCGCAACTGCTGCAATCCTTTAAAACACCTACGGTACGCAATGCAGCGCTTACCGCTCCTTATATGCACAATGGTGTGTACGGGAGTTTAGAAGAGCTGCTTCAATTTTATAACAAAGGCGGTGGTGAAGGTTTGGGTTTGAAAACAGGCAATCAAACCTTGCCGGCAGATAGCTTAGGATTAACGGCTGCGGAAACCAAAGCGATCATTGCATTTATACATACGTTGAATGATGCACCCAAACCGGCCGTAGTTAAGAAGTGATGAGCAGTTGATTGTTTTGCAAGGTGATGGTATAACGTTTGAGATTATTAAAAGCAGGACCTGTAAGCACCACACCTGTTGCTGAAAATTCACTGCCATGCACAGGGCAGATGAAGCGTGTGGTGGCTTGATCCCAGTAGAGGAGTCCGCCTGCATGGGTGCAGTCTCGTTGCACAGCGGTGAAGGATGCAGGTTGATTGGTAGTAGCCAAACGAACCACGATGATATTATTGCTGATGAGTGTATCGCCGTTATTGAGTAATTGATTGTTGAGGTTGATGGTGAGCAAGGGACCGTTACGCACGGGATATAATTCTTCTTCATTATACCTGGTGCAGGCCGCACAACTAAGGCACACTGCTGTGAGCGCTCCTATTGACTCCTGTAAAAATGTTTTACGGTTCATGTGGTGTCAAAGATGAGGAAGATGTGTTATGGGAGTATTAAGAAGGAAGTAAGAGGTAAGAGGTACGAACTACCTTATGACGGCAGGAAACAGGTATTGTTTATTCACCTCAAGGTTGATTACCTCAATCCATAAAATTCAGTTACTTTGTATAGTGTACACACTGGAACAAATACTGAACATTTTAAGGACTCATAAACCGGAACTGCAACGCAAATACCCTGTGAGCAAATTGGGCGTGTTTGGTTCGTATGCCCGTGGTGAGGCCGGACCCGACAGTGACATAGATATAGCTGTGGAACTGAACGGGAATATGGGCCTGAATTTTGTAGCTATGGCCGATGAAATTGAAGCCCTTTTTGGAATTAAAACAGATGTAGTTCCCCTACGCTCTATAAAACCCAAATACCTTCCTTACGTTCAAAAAGACATTGTGTATGCCTGAACGAAAGCCTTCTTTCATTATTGAAGATATATTAAAATGTATCCGTCACATTCAAACATATACTTCCACAGTTTCCTTTGACGATTTTGCGGCAGATTTTATGATGACTGAAGCTTGTCTTTATAATATCCAGGTAATCGGAGAAGCGGTCACGAAACTACCCGAGGAATTAAAAGAACAGGAAAAACTAATTCCGTGGAAACTTATTAAAGGAATGCGCAACCGTTTAATTCATCAATACTTTGGCACGGATCTTCCTTTGGTTTGGAACGTAATTAAAAATGAGTTGCCCTCTCTTGGTAATGAGTTGGAACGAATACTTGCTCAGCTCAGAGAAAAAGAAAAGTAAGTAAAGCACTATAATTTATTTTACTTTTTTAACCTTTGCTTTATACCGTGTACTATCCCGTCTGCAATGCATCTCTTCTTAAGAACTGAATAGAAAAGTTTACTCTTAATAATTAGACAGGTTCGGTTCGCAGTGTTGTTCCAACAAATGCTTCAATAACCTTTCACCTATACATAAAAAAACCGCAACACGAGGTTGCGGTTGAGCTGAAGGTTGCCGTTGTTATCTGGAACTTAAATCAGCCCGGAAGTATAAGAGTTCGCTCCATGTTTTTTCGATATGATGTTTAACAAAATCCATCCAGCCATCCCATGAGTCTTCTCCGTGAATTTTTTCATAGCGTTCTTTGATGGGCGTGCGGAAACCACTGTTTAATTCTTTCAAACCCTGTTTCAAGCGGTTTACAACGGCAAATTGCGCAGGACCTGAAACAGCAGCCGTATAAACTGCCATGGTAGAACCTCCTGCTTCCCATGCTTTTTTCATTTTCGCTAAGTGCGCCCGTAACTCCGGACCATAACCCTGTTTCTGATAATAATGCGTAATCACAATCTTATCAGAATAATCGCCAATAGCAATCGTGCTCAGCTCTTCCTGGTACACAGAGTAACTGCTTTGCTGCTCCTGTACCAATAAGGGAGCGATGGTTTTGTTCCAGTCGTTGTTATGCTCCGTACCCAGGTTGCCCCGGCTGTCAATCATATCCCAACTGGCAGGGCCTTCAGTAATATGATAACCCCCCACATCAGGACCGGTCTGGATTTCAAAAACCCGCCATTTCCAGTCGCCGGTGTGGTACTTCTGTGAATGGGCAGCAATAGCTTTTTCAAACTCCAGTACTTTATCAATCTTGGGAAACACTCTTGTGGTATTCACCACGTTTTTGTTTTGGCTCCATACTATTACAGGTAACAGCAGAAGCAGGAGAAGGAATTTTCTCATGTCGTTTTGGTTTAGAATGTGAAGAAAGTGAAGGTTACTTAGTTGAGATAGGGGGCGAAGGAAGTATAAGGTAAAGCGTTATTTTACCAAATGCAATGTTTTGAGAAAATAATTCAGCCTGATTTTCCAGATGTTGCTGTTTCTCAACCAAATGCCATTACCTTTAGCATCATTCCCAAAAACAATCACATTTTATGACTTCCACTAAAGCTTACGGAGGCCTCAGCGCCACTACTCCTCTTGTGCCTCTTACCATTGAACGCCGTGTTCCCGGCCCGCATGATGTACAGATTGAAATCCGGTATTGTGGTGTATGCCACAGTGATTTGCACACCGTTCGCAATGAATGGCATAATGCCGTTTATCCCTGTGTGCCGGGTCATGAAATTGTGGGCATAGTAACAGCGGTGGGCAGTCATGTAAAAAAATTTAAAACGGGTGATAAAGCCGGAGTAGGTTGCCTGGTAGATAGCTGCCGGGAATGTGATAACTGTAAAGAAGGATTGGAGCAATACTGCCACCAGGGACCTACCGGTACTTATGGCGCTCCTGATAAAATAAGTGGTGGTCATACGCACGGAGGTTACAGTGCTTCCATTGTTGTGCATGAAGATTTTGTTTTACATATTGCTGATAACCTGCCCTTAGATGCAGCAGCTCCTTTGTTGTGTGCCGGTATTACAACTTATTCTCCGTTGCGCCACTGGAAGGTGGGCAAGGGCACCAAAGTGGGTGTATTAGGTTTAGGTGGCTTAGGACATATGGGTGTTAAACTGGCAGCAGCCATGGGTGCTGAAGTAACCATGTTAAGTCATACAGCTTCTAAAGAAGCAGATGCAAGGAGATTAGGTGCTCATAAGTTTGTGCTTACTTCTGATGCAGAGCAGATCAAGAGTGTGATGGGTTATTTTGATTTTATACTCGACACTGTATCTGCCGATCATGATTATAATTTCTACCTCGGCTTATTACGCACCAGTGGTGTAATGGTTTGTGTGGGTGCTCCTGCTCAACCGGCTACGGTGCCGGCGTTCAACCTCATCTTTGGCCGTAAGAGTATTGCCGGTTCACTCATTGGTGGATTACCTGAAACACAGGAGATGCTGGACTTCTGTGCACAGCATAACATCGTTTCTGATATTGAGCTCATTCGTATGGACCAGATCAATGAAGCTTATGAGCGACTTCTGAAGAGTGATGTAAAGTACAGGTTTGTGATTGATATGAGCACTTTGTAAGTACGAAGTAAGAAATACAAAGTATAAAATGTAATGAAGAAGATTGATACGTCACCATGCAAAGTAAAAAGGTATTGCAGCCTGT
This sequence comes from Lacibacter sp. MH-610, assembly GCF_045780045.1. Taxonomy (NCBI): domain Bacteria; kingdom Pseudomonadati; phylum Bacteroidota; class Chitinophagia; order Chitinophagales; family Chitinophagaceae; genus Lacibacter; species Lacibacter sp. MH-610. Next base: position 566,030 of record NZ_CP116002.1, on the reverse strand, counting down.
AATGAAGTACAAAAGACAGGGATTTGTATAAATGTTCAGGAGATAGTCACGTCGTCGTACCTCCTCCTCGCTATGACGTGCAAAGAATGGGCATTGAGGCAATTACAGTTGTTGCTCCATCTTCATAAACAATTCCCACATAGCAGCAGCAACAGGACCTGGTGTTCCGTTTTCTATGACTTTATCATTTACACGTAAAACAGGCATCACTCTTTTCGTGGTGCTGGTAAGAAAGATTTCTGAAGCGTGATACAATTCCTCAGGGTGGATATCTCGTTCTTCTGTTGATATAAAAGAAGCAGCCTGCTCCAATACAAATTTTCTTGTCATGCCTTTGAGCATATCACGTGCCGGTGTAACCAATACATTGTTGATCACCGCAAATACATTGGACCTTGGAAATTCCGTGATGCGATTGTTATGATGATACAATACATCATCAGCTTTCTTTTCTTTCAACAAAGGATGCAGCCATACTGCCATTAAATAGTTGATGCTTTTGATATGCGGCAATTCCCTTTGATGTTCATAAGTGATAACAGACAATCCTTTTTGAAACATTTCTTTTGTGGAAGTAACTACAGGATTACAGGTGATGAGTAAGTTAGGCTTGCTGATATGATAAGTATCCGGCGAATATCCACCCGTGAGCAGGAGACGGATGCCCGCTTCTTTGAGCTTTGATTGTTCCATCAATTGATGAATAATGTTACTGAGCTCTTCTTTACTGTATGGCAGCTGCAGGTGCATATTTTCAGCCGAATGAAAAAAACGATCTAAATGATGTTGCAGAAACAAGGGATGTGCGTTCACCGTTCTTAAAAAATCAAACACACCATACCCTCTTTGTATAGAAAGATCAGAACTGTGGAGCACAGCTTCCCCGTTTGAAATAAACCGGTCATTTAAAAAAGCAGGCATCATAAAAAAAGCGGCCCTGTAAAACAGGCTGTTACAAAGAAACAAAAGAATGGGCAGCCGCAGACCCGTAGTGAATTTTTTAGCGGCACTAAATGGAACACTGTATTCTCTGAAAAACATACCGGCTATTACAGGCTGTATGAAACGGGTTGCATAGTTTTAAACCTGATCCGAACAATTATTTGAAAACCCAAAAATCCCATCCTATGTTACTTGATTTTTTAAGTACGTATCCATCCGCTTTTTTTTCAGTGGCACTTACGGTTATTGCCGTAGCCGGACGCTTGATTTTCCTGTACCGTGAAATGCAATCCCTGCACGCCATTGAACTCAGCCCCAAACAAAAAGAAAAAGAAATAAAGCCCAACGGCTATAAGAAACCGTATGCAGATGCGGCTTAATTGCTGCTGGCTGCATTCGTACCCCGTGAACTGAGAAAAGACGTCGCAAGACGTCTTTTTCTTTTAGATGCATTGGATCAATAATATAAAAGATAAGCTTGTATTTGCCGGTACCATTCCTCTGCCACCTGCAGGTTTATTTTTTGACCTGTAACAATTGCTTCAAAAGCATTGGGGAAACCCAGCAGTTTATCTAAATGTTGACTGCCGGAAGGGTTGGCATGAGTTGGATACAAACGTTGCTCCAATTGCTGCGGATACAATGCAGCTATTGTTTGTAATACAGTTACTCCTGTATGCACTGCCTGCAGTTTTGAATGATCGGTAATATGCAGTTGAACACCGTTGCAATTTTCGTTTATATAAGGTGGTGTTACTGCCCGGTAATGTACAGGTTTGAAAGCAACACCGGTTAATTGTAGTGCATTCAGTGCATCACAAAGTTGCGTTGCATGTATCCAGGGAGCACTTAAAACTGTGAAGGAATAGCCGGTTCCTCTTCCTTCATTGAGGTTCACGCCTTCCAACAAACCGGTGCCCGGATAAAACATAGCTGCCCGTATTGTTTGCAATGCCGGCGAGGTAGGTACAAAGCTGAACTCCTTTAAAGCAGTATAGTGCCGTTGATAGTTTTGTACAGGAATCACTTCTATGGTGAGCTGCGGTAATCTTGTAGCAGCAAAGTACAAAGCAAGTTCGCCCAAGGTGCAACTGTGTTTTAAAGGAATATTCCAGCGGCCTGTGAAGGAAGAACAATTTTGCTCCTCTAAAAAAGGACCTTCCGCCTGCTCTATCAATGCGCCCATGGGATTGGGCCGGTCCAGCACGATGAATGGTTTGTTGTATTGTGCACAGGCTTCCATTACATAGGTCATGGTCCAGAGATAGGTATAAAAGCGGCAACCCACATCCGGAATATCAAAGAGTACAAGGTCTGCATCCTTCAAATCTTCTTCTGATGGCGACAGTTTATGGCCGTACAAACTGATTATGGGTAAGCCTGTAGCTGCATCTATGCTGTTTTGCTGGGCGGCACCATCAGCACCTTGTACCGATATGCCATGCTCCGGAGAAAAAAGTGTTGTAAGATGAAACTTATTTTTGAGCAATGACATGCGTGATTGTTCACCCGTTGCAGTAAGGGCAGCGTTGTTGGTAACAAGGGCAATGCGTTGATGGCTGAAACGTTTTGTTGAAAGCAATACATCAATGCCGGTTATAAGAGTTGCAGACATGGAATACAATTTACTTAAAGTCCTGCAGGATTTTATTTTGAAAAAGTTTTAGAGTGAAGAATATAAGTGCGTTTAAAAGCTTAGTGTGAGTCGCAGGAGGTAGTAAAAGGTAAGGTGGTTTAAAAAAACTGAAATCGAATAGTGTAACAAAAAAGGATGGCAGGCTACTAATCAATAAAAAACCATGACCATCATAAAAACCGGCAAGCAGGATACATCACTTACAGTAAACCGTTTACTTTATTCAGGCTTTCTTCTGTTATGCCTTTATTTTCTAGTAAAAGGCGATATAACCGATGCCGCTTCCAACCTGGGGCTTGCTTTAATTTTTGATCCTTTTGCCCCTGCTACCTGGCAGGAGCGCAAAAAATGGCAAAAAGCATGGCTCTTTGTACACGTAACACTGGTGTTTGGTTTGTTTATCGCAGGATTTTTGTGGAAGTAACCACCAACTTCTTATCTCGCCTGCATAACAATGTCACTTATTGCAATTGAAAACTTAATAGTACCTGTTTAACAAAAGCCCCGGCATAGTGCCGGGGCTTTTGCAAACTTCCCGTAAAGAACCCTTATTGAACAACTACTCCCGCATTACCGCCACGGTATGCTTTGTTATAGTTACTCAACACAACAGGTGAACTGTAGATATAATCATCGGCACTGAACTGCCACATGATATCTCCTTTCAGGTTAACAGCATACATGGTTTTACCCACGGTTAAGAACAAAGTGTTGTTAGCTATCACTACAGAAGACATTGCAGCAATGCTTTCTGTTCTGTTATGGAAGGTAATTTGTGCCTGCATACGTCCGCTGCCGGAAATACCGAAATCTTTTTGCCAGAGTATGTTTTCATTGTTCACATCAAAGGCTACCAGTATTCCGTTTTGAGAAAGCATGAACAATTTACCATCGTTTACAGCAGGTGTGTTATAGTAATAATAGAAGCTGCCGCCTTCCGGCATTTGATAGGTGTGTTTTAATGCACCATCAGCAGCATTAAAAGCATAAATCTTATTATTGGTATAATAACCTGCAATAAACAACATACCATTGTTATACACTACAGAAGCATTTTCTACCATTTCGCCTACCATGCGGCTCCATACTTCCATGCCGGTAGCAGCTTTTACAGCACTGAGTTTGCCGCTGCTGCTGAGTATGTAAATAATGCCGTCATTAATAGCCGGGTTATTGTGGTAACATCCTGTATTACTCCGGTATTCCCATTGCTTGATACCATCCTGGCTTACACCAAACAAGTGTCCGCCGCATGTAGCAACTACATACAGATCTTTTACAATGTTGAGTGAGTTGGCATCATAATCGTTCGGCACCATAAATTCTTTTACTGCCACACCACCACCCAATGTATAACCGGTTATCTTTTCAAAATAATCACTGTAATTAGGAACATAGGCTATGTTGTTCATGATTACCGGTGAAGCATAGTAACCTGCATATACATAGTTTTTGGTCCATTTTACAGTACCATCCGGTGTATTAAAGCAGAAAAGCTTTTCATTACCCCTGTCAGCAAATACCACAGCATCCTGTGTTACAGCGGGTGATGAAATATACGAACCACCGGCACCTTCTGTGTTACGTTTCCATAACAACAAACCGGTTTGCGCATTTACTGCATAAAAATTACCGCTTTCGTCATTTACAAATGCAAACTTGTTTTGATCCAACGGAGCAGGCTCTTCCGTTACTGTTTTTTTACATGCGTTCAAAGCCAACAATGCGATCATCAGCCAGAACGCTTTAAACATCGTTTTCATAAACTCCGTTTTAAAGGTTGGCTTGATACAGCGCAGGATACGTTTCTGAAACGTATAGTCCGTTCATCAAGTCTGAATATTGTTTCAAATGGATTTGCCGTAGCAGATGGGTTTACGGAAACTGCCGGTTTGCAATCCTCCAAGCCGGAGTATTCTTTTAAGTCATAGCTGTAAGACTGTTTCAAAGGTACGGTGAGGAACAGGCGATTTCCAAATGATCTTCATCATATAAATAGTAACGCCGTTGAACAGGCGAAGAAACCTGCAGTTATAATAAGCAACTCATCATTACTTCATCCAGGTAACGGTCTTCTGCTTTTTGATAGGTGTATTTGCGGAGAATGCCTTCTTTCAGAAAACCCGCCTTTTCATATACATGCATGGCTTTTTCATTGATGGCCGCAACACTCAGCTCCAAACGCCTGTATCCTTCCGCATCAGCAAATAATTTGATTGCTTCCATGAGTTGTACGCCATAACCATTTCCTGCAAAGGAGGGGTGAATGCCAATACCGCCCACATACAACACATGAGCACTGCGGTGTTCTTCAGGCACCAGTTTGCACATACCCACGGGTATCTCCGCTACTTCAAATACATATAAAACTTTTCTTTCGAGCAGTTCCTGAAAGATGGGTTGAAAATGCACCGCATCCATGGGCTCATACAGTAACCACGGATTGATGGCCGGGTGCATGTAGAGTTCAAAAATGAATTCAAAATCTGCAGTGGTGGCGTGGCGAATCATGTGTTGAAATTATCGAATATAAAAAACGATTGTTGTACTTTTTGGTCTGACGGTCTAAGGGCCGTACCGACCGGTTAAAGCACTGCTTTCTTCAATGCCTCCACTGTTTTCTTTTCGCTGCCGATGAAGATGGATTGGTTGATAATGACTACGGGCCGTTTTAAAAAAGTGTATTCCTCCAGTATGTAGTGGCGGTAGTCTTTTTCTGTAAGCTGTTTATCTTTCAAACCCAGCTCTTTGTACTTTAAAGCACGGCGGCTGAAGAGTGCTTCATAACTGCCGGCCATTTTTTGCATCGCCTCTAACTGGGCAGGTGTTATTTTCTCTACTTTAATATCCTGCATTTCAAAACCTTTTTGAGCAATACCTGTTTCCTTAATAATAGCCTGGCTGGTAGTACAGGTGCCGAGGTGATATATTTTTTTCATCTGCGTAACAAATTTACCTTTCGGGCAACCAATATAACATTAAACTGCTGTTTTAGTTGAAACCAACCGCTGTACAGAACGAATTTTTGGAGATTGTAAACCGCAATCAGGGCATTATCCGTAAGGTATGTCATATGTATGGCCGTGATGAAGTGGGCAAAGAAGATCTGTACCAGGAAATTGTGATTCAACTGTGGAAAGCCTATGGGAGTTTCAGAGGGGAAAGTAAGTTCAGCACCTGGATGTACCGCATAGCATTGAACACCGCCATTTCTGATTTACGCAAACAAAACCGCCGGGTAGACCTGCAGTTTCCTGAGTTTATACCAAGAGAAGAGGCTGATGTAAAAGATGATGCCAAAGAAGAACAGTTAAAACAAATGTATGCGGCCATTCAAAAACTGAGCGATGTAGAAAAAGCGATTGTAATGCTGTACCTGGAAGATAAAAGTTATGAAGAAATGGAAGAGATCCTTGGTATCAGCAATGGCAACCTGCGGGTAAAAATGAACCGTATCAAAGATAAATTGAGAACATTTACAAAGGAGGAAGCTTATGGAACTTGAAGCATTAAAATCAGCATGGAAAGAGGTGGGCAGCAGTGCTGCATCCACTTCACCTGAAGAGCTGGAGCAACTGCTGAGTAAAAAATCTAAGAGCCCTATTGCCAAACTCAAACGCAATTTGTTTTGGGAGTTAATGGTGGTGGTGGTAATGTATGGAGGTACCATTATTTATTACCTCGTACAAAATCAAACCGGTATGTTGTACCTGGCGTTGATGATGGCTGTATTGGGCGCTTTGTACGGATGGTATTACATCACCAAACGCAAACTGCTTTTAAATATGGAATGTGTAACCTGCGAAGTAAAAAGCAACCTGAGTACACAACTGGTAACGCTTGAAAAATTACTAAAGCTGTATTTATGGGCGGGCACCTTACTGGTACCGGTTATTTTAATGCTTTCCGGTATAATTGTTTATTTCACCTCTCCCTTACCAAAGGATGTGCCGCTGAATAAAGAAGCGTTCTTTATTTACTTTTTTATAGCACTGTTTATTATTTCACTGGTATTTACAGTTCCTGTTTTCTTTTTAAACAAATGGTATATCAACCTGCTTTATGGCAGGCATGTAAAAAAATTAAGACAGATTGTAAACGAAATGAATGAACTTCCTTTTAAGAATTAACCAATCCCGGCTTTTCATGAAATCATTTTTTGTATCCCTCCTGCTTTGTGTCGCTCTCTCAGTAAATGCACAAAATGAAAACAGTCTGCTCTGGGAAATCAGCGGCAAGGGTTTGCAGCAACCTTCTTATCTCTTTGGCACTATTCACATGATTTGTAAAGAAGATTTTATCATGTCGCCGGTGGTAGAGCAAAAATTCAGCAAGGCTGCAAAGATTTTCCTGGAAATAGACATAGATGATCCTGCCATGCAAATGAAACTGATGAAACTGGCTGCACTTACCGGCGGACAAAGTCTGAAAAAAATATTTGGTGATGATTATGCACTGGTGGATAGTTTCTTTAAATCAAAACTACAGATGCCGCTTGTTATGTTCAATGGTTTTAAACCCATGATGGTCATGAGTATGTTGTATTTGAAAATGCTGCCCTGCAGCAGCAGTGAATCCTACGAACAATATTTTATGACGCTGGCCAAACAGCAAAAGAAAGATCTGCAAGGACTGGAAACAGTAGAAGACCAGATGAAAGTGTTTGATGATATACCGGATAGTGTGGAAGCCAAAAACATTGTAACAATGATTCGTGACTACGAACAACAACAAAAGCAATTTGCTTCCATGGTGGCAATGTACAAAGAACAGAACCTGAATAAACTGATGCAATCAGTGGAAGGCTCTCCTGATCTGATGAACGCTGAAGAAGCATTGCTCACCCGGCGCAATAACAACTGGATTCCTGTAATGGAACAAAACATGAAAACAGGCAGTTGCTTTTTTGCCGTAGGTGCCGCCCATCTCGCCGGTAAAAACGGTGTGATCGGTTTGTTGCAAAAAGCCGGTTATACGGTGAAAGCGGTGAAGATGTGAGTTTTTTAACACGGAGAAGAAGAGACAAAGAGGTTAAGAAATATAGAGAACAAGCAGAAAGAGAATAGGTCTCTTTCTGCTTGTTTTTTATTTAACTCTCCAGAACTTTGTTGTAAGTTCCTGTTAGTGGTTTACCACAATTTATGTTCAAGATAAACGGGCATCATGGCACGCCATGTGTTCCAGTCGTGTGGCCATTCTTCGCCCCAGATGTCGAGGTTGTAGTTAATACCTTTATCGTATAAAATTTTTGCAAAGCGTCCGCTGCTGGAAGGATCTTCATACGCACCACTGCCGGTAACAATATGAATATGTGGCGAACGACGGATCTGTTCTAAAATTCCATGATCCGTTAAGTTAGGCATATAGTGCATGGGACTGTTGTAGTACACCTGGTCGTCATAATGACCTTTGGTGTATTCCATTAAATCATACACACCACTCATGGCAATGGCACCACTGATTAAATCAGGACGTTTTAAAAAAAGGTTCATGCTGTGCAAGGCACCAAAGGAAGCACCGCTTACATAGATGGGTGTTTCCCAGCTTGTTTTGTTTTTGATATACGGTACTACTTCGTTGTAGATGTATTCATTAAACTGGTTATGACGGATGCCTTTATGCTCACCGGCCATTTCATTGTTAAGCCAGCTTTCTGTGTTAATGCTGTTTACGGAAAACACACGCACTTTGCCCGAATCAATCCATGGTCTGATGGAATCAATCAGTTGAAAACGTTCATACTCTAAGTAATCTGCTGCGGCAGTAGGTACCAGCAATAAAGCAAAACCATAATGACCATAACTCACAATGGGCATGTCTTTACCCAGTGCAGGACTGTACCAACTGAAAATTTCTCTGTTCATAAGCTGAAATGTTTTAACCTCACCCCTCATTCCCCTCTCCAAAGGCAGAGGGGGGGCCGGGCTTTTGTTTGTTTATTGAAAAATAAAAGAACACATCATCAATTAACTTCTTGCTTCTTTGATCTGATTAGTATTGAAACAGACGATGAAGTGTGCGACCCGCCTGTCGGCAGGCAGGCGCAACGATGCTCCATAGCAGTACCCCTGCCGGTTACCTAAGCTACCTCCATCAATCAAAATGAAGTTAAATGAAAAGGATGAAACACCCATATTTTGCGTTTCATCCTTTTGTTCTTTATTCAACAAAGTGGATTGTTTTATTTGCCGCCTTCCGCATCGGCACCGCCACCTTCTGCTGCTGCCAGCCCGGCAATATCACGGTCAAAAAAGTACATGCCACTTTTATCGCCGCCAATGAGTTTCAGTTTGTCCATTACGTTGCGGGCCAGTGCTTCTTCTTCAATCTGCTCACTCACATACCACTGCAAAAAATTATGGGTGGTGTAATCTTTCTCCTTCAAACAGATATCCACGAGTTTGTTGATTTCGTTGCTTACCAGTATTTCATGCTCCAGCACCTGCTGAAACAGTTCTTTTACTCCTTTGTATTTAGCTGATGGGGCAGGCAATGCCGGTACCACACCATGACCGCCCTGCTCATTTACAAACCTCAGCAGTTTGAGCATATGCATGCGCTCTTCATCGCTATGATGAAACAGGAAGGCGGCAATACCTGCATAACCCTCCACTTCGGCCCAACTGGCCATGGCTAAATAAATCTGGCTCGACTCTGCTTCCAGCAGAATCTGTTGGTTGAGTGCTTTTTCAATTTTTGCGTTTAACATATTGTCAATTTAATCCTTCTAAGTTACGATATCAGGAAATAAATGCCCAATCGGAACTGAATCCCCGGGCCGAACAATCGTTGCCCTGCTTTGTTCTTATATTTGCAGTCCTCTTGAAGGAATTTTAAACTGAAAGCTATGATTCAAACAGGTAACCCCGTTATCAGTATTTATACAGAAATGACGCCTAACCCGGAAACAATGAAGTTTGTAGCCAACAAACTCCTTTATCCCGGCAAGAGCATTGATTTCCCGGAAGTATCTGCCGCCGAGGCAAGTCCCCTGGCACAGCAGTTGTTTACATTTCCGTTTGTAAAAGCGGTATTCATTGCCAGCAATTTTGTAACACTTACCCGCACCGGTGAGGATATTGAGTGGCAGGAAGTGATTCCCAGTGTGCGTACGTTTTTAAAAGAATACCTCGAAGCAGGAAATGAAGTGATTGATGAAAGTAAAGTGGTGCAGCCTGCTAAAGAAGAAGTGGTTTTCAGCGGCGATGAGGGTGATGTGGTAAAACGCATCCAGGAAATTTTGGAGAACTATGTAAAACCTGCGGTGGAAATGGATGGTGGCGCTATCCAGTTCAAAAGTTTTAAGGATGGAAAAGTGAACCTGATGTTGCAGGGAAGCTGCAGCGGTTGCCCCTCTTCCATGATTACCTTAAAAGCCGGTATTGAAGGCATGATGAAGCGCATGATTCCGGAAGTGGAAGAAGTGGTGGCGGAAGCGGAGTAAGCGAAGCCCCCATCCTCTGAACGTAAGTTGAGCAACAGTTTAATTGATAGTAAGATCAAGATATTTAAAGCGGAGCGAAAGCTTCGCTTTTTTGTTAGGCTGTGTTTTCTGTGGCTTCATGATTTTACCCAATACACACCATGTTCTTTTAAATACTGCAAAACAAAATCAAAGCATCCTTTATCCTTACCAATCAACTCCGGCGGAAAGACTCCTTTGTGAGTGAACATTTTGTTATTCAGTAAATGAACAGCGGCGGTACAGGTATAACCGGTAGTGCGTGCCATGGAAGAAGTTTGAGAAGTTTCATCAAACGTATCCAACAAATTATACTCGATTCTTTGAAATTGGTTTCCGATATGTCCGTCAACCAGTACACGCATCACTGTTAATTCTTTTTCTGTTTCACCCAGTTTCCATTGTATTAGCAATAACGCTGATGCAAACTGCAGGGGTGAAATGTTCGCACCATGAACATTGATAGGGTCTTCATTAAAAAAGCCGATTTCTTTGAGTTGTGTAATCAATGCTGCATGACCGGGATACCGCATGGTTTTTTCTTTCATGTTGGGAATGGCAGGAAAGTTGAAGAGCAAACTCCGTAAACCATCGGTGTTAAATGCTTCCAGTGTTCCTACCTGCTCAAACTCCATCAACTCACAATCACTTAAAGCAGGTTTAATAACGATATTTCCGTTTTCTTTTAATCGTGCCGGGCGAATGTACTCCTGGATCACATCCACAGGAGAGAAAGGCGCTTTGTATTCAAACGGTTTGGTTCTGATTTTGGGCAAACCGCCTACATACGCTTCAAAATTGCTCACTTCCATTTCTTCGTTATAGCGGCCGAGGATTAAATTGCTCATACCGGGCGCCACACCGCAATCCACAATAGCGGTTACATTATGTTCTTTTGCCAGGTGATCCAGGTGATGTGCATCTTCAGGAAAGAAAGAAATGTCCACTACATTCTTGCCGCACAGAATCACCTGTCGTAATGTAGCAAAGCCCATAAAGCCGGGCACTGCACACACTACCAAATCAAATGGTGCCAGCATGGCTGCATACTGACTGTGTTTTTGCAAATCAGCCTGCTGTGTTTTAATGGAAGGATTTTTTTGCTGCAGCAGTTGCAGATGTTGTGTATGAATATCAAAGGAAGTAACCTCAAAGTTGGTAGCAAGGTCCAGTGCAATGGCACGGCCCACCATACCGGCGCCGAGAACAGCAGTCGTCATAAAACTGAATTTGGTGCAAAGTTCGGGAGAAAGAAGTTGGGAAACAGGAACGATCAGATGCTTTCTAAATCTTTTACTGTTTTTTCATTTTCTGTATTTCCTGTGTTGAGTGTAGTTGCGGGTTCAAACAACATAACCTGTACTTCTTCTCTGGCAACAGGCTTGTGCTCCACACCACGGGGTATGATGATAAACTCTCCTTCATTAATCGTTATTACTTTATCAGTAAAGTGCATATCAAAACTACCCTTCACCACATAAAACAATTCATCTTCCTGTTCATGGTGATGAAATACAAACTCACCTTAAAATTTTACAAGTTTTACCTGCTGCCCGTTCAGCTCACCTGCTATTTTGGGCGACCAATGTTCTGTGAACATTGAAAATTTTTCGGCGAGATTTACTTTTTGCATACTCAATTTGTTTTACCTCTGAAGGCATCCATGCTTTTATGAAAACCAAAAATCTTTCCTGTTAAAAAATCCATCCATCGTTGAGGTAAAAGGCCTTTGATGAATGGAACACTGTAAACAATCCATGGCATGCGTACATAAATTTTATTCTTCTTTACCCCGTTGATGATGGCTTTTGCTGCTACCTGCGGTCGCACCAGCGGTACCAATGGCGAACGCACCCCTTCAAACATACCTGTGCTGATGTACGATGGTGTAACGGTGGTAACATGAAGGTCTTTTGAAATTTGTTCCAGCTCCAGTCGCATGCTTTCGCCCCAGCCGATTACTGCATGTTTGGATGCACAATACACAGATAGTTTGGGGTTGGGCATCAAACCGGCTGCTGATGCAATGTTTACAATATGTCCGCTTTTCTGTGCGATCATACCGGGCAGAAATTCTAACGCTACATGCATGAGTGCGTTGCTGTTAATACGCATGGTGTTTTCAATATCCTCATGTGTAAATTCGTGAAAGTTTTTATTGCCGGTAATAATCCCTGCATTATTGAAAAGAATATCAATGCCTCCCCATTTTTTTTTAATATCATCGGCAGCCATTTTTATTTCATCAACATTCCGCACATCTACATAGTAGGAATGTACTTCATAAGCCCTGGCGGTGAACTCTGCATCCACATCATGCATGTGTTTCCGATTGATATCCCAGATGATCAAACGTTTGGCCCCTTCCTGTAAGCATAATTCACCCATGAGTTTTCCAATGCCTGAAGCGCCTCCTGTAATTAAAACCGTTTTGTTCGTGATTGCACTCATTGTTGTATTTCTGAATTGAAAATAACAAAAAAAGTCCGGCACTATGTACCGGACTTTTACAGTAAGCAGTTCATTTATTATACCAGCGAAGCTTCGCTTGTAATTTGCAAGCCTGCGCCTAATAATTTGGAGATTGGGCAGTTCTGCTCTGCATCTTTTACACACTCCTGGAATTTCGCATTATCAATACCGGGAATACTTGCTTTTAAAATAAGATGTGATTTTTTCAACGTTCCTTCTTCAAATGTAATCTCACATTTTGTTTCTAAAGAAGTGGGTGTAAACCCTGCGGCGCCCAATACAAAGCTCAGCTTCATGGCAAAGCAACCAGCATGCGCTGCGGCTACCAACTCTTCAGGATTAGTGCCCACACCATCTTCAAAACGGGTATTGAATGAATATTGTGTTTGATTTAAAACTGTACTGGCGGTGGTAAGATGTCCTTTGCCCTCTTTACCGCTGCCGTTCCAAACGGCTGTTGCATGACGTATCATAGTTGTTTTGTTTTTTGAAAGAAGAATGTTATTAAGGGCTTAAATTTACAGCATTTGAAACAGAAATTATTTGTTTTCTATAACTGGATTCCTGTAATACTGTTTACACAGCTATTCATTTCTTCCTGCTCCGTAAGCAGCAACCCGCTGCGTACCGAAATCAAAGCATTGCAGAAAGGAACAATAAAAGATGATACCAGCTATGTTTATCAATTACCTTTTGAAGCAGGTAAGAAACGGTTCATTGTACAGGGATACTTTGGAGCATTCTCTCATAAAGAAAGAGCTGCATTGGATTTTAAAATGCCCAAAAGAACAAAAGTATTGGCAGCAAGAGATGGCGTGGTTATTCGCTTGCGGGAAGATGGTGATAAAGGCGGATTGAAAAGTGAATACCGTCAATACGGCAACTTTGTAGTATTGCAACATGCTGATAACAGCAGAAGCGGCTACTGGCATTTGCAAAAAGAGGGCGTGCTGGTAAATGTAGGTGATACAGTGAAACAAGGTGAGCAAATTGCATGGAGCGGCAACACCGGCTATACTGCGTTTCCGCATCTGCATTTTATTGTGTGGACTTTTGCACCCAACGGACAATGGCAGCAGGTGGCTACAAGATTTGAAACACAGAAAGGTGTGCGTTACCTCAAAGCATGGAAATGGTATCGGCCTAAAAAACAATCAACCAAGCGGTGAACGAATTCTTACAACAATTTACAGAAGGCATGAAAGCTACTACAGCATTGGAATACATTGCTGTGTTTGCAGGTATTGCCAGTGTATGGTTCAGCAGGAAAGAAAATATCCTCGTGTATCCTGTTGGCCTGATCAATACCATCATCTATATCTATCTCTCTGCCAAGGGTCATTTGTTTGGCGAGGTGAGTGTAAATTTTTATTATACAGTGATGAGTATTTATGGCTGGTATTTGTGGCTGAAGAAAGATCAAGAACAGCATCCTGTATTGCATATTACTTTTTCTGATGGGAGATGGTGGCGTTATCAATTATTATTCTTTACTTCATTTTATATCACGATTTATTTTTCACTCAGCTATCTCAAACAAAATTTTGCACCCGGTGCTATTCCGTGGGCGGATGCGTTTGCAAGCGCCACTGCCTTCACGGGCATGTGGCTCATGACCAAAAAGAAAGTGGAAAGCTGGTACTGGTGGATTGCTACGAACATCACTTCTATTCCTTTATACTTTGTAAAGCAGTATGTATTTACCAGTGTATATTATTTGATTTTACTGGTGATGGCTGTATTCGGATTGATTACCTGGATGCAGAAAGCCAAAAAAGCAGCAACCACTTAAGGCTGCCGCTTTTGAACATTACTGAATCAAAACCAACTTATGCAACGGTAACCGTTTGCTCTGTCTTTTCTTTTCCGGGAGTAAGTGGCAATGATACCTGTAACACGCCATCAACATACTTAGCTGTGATTGCAGTGGCATCAATGGTTTCATCCATCGTAAACTTTCTGATGAACCCACCACGGCTGTACTCTCTCAGCACCCAATCAAATTTTGGAAACCCTTCCGGCGGTGTGTAGGAAACTGTGAGTTCGTTTCCCTTTACATTCACTGAAAAATTTTCCTTAATGCGTCCGGGTGCAAATACCAGCATTTCATAACTGGTTTCTGTTTTGTAAATACTTACTGCAGCTCTTTGCTGCGAACGGTAAAGCAAATGTTTGCTTCCGTGTGTGCCTTTTGCGGCGTGACTTTGATAATACATTGTCTTTGTTTTTTGTTATGAATAAAAAATGTCTCCTTTTCAACAGCCTTATTGCGGCCTGTAAAAAAGAAGACGATTCAAAAACTGATTTACTTTAAACAGAAACGGGGCATTTGCAATGCCCCGTTTTTTTTGCTGTATCACTTTTAGTCCCTGCTGTAGCCACAGCGTTTTTTCCATTCTTCTTTAAACTTCAAACGTTCTTCTTCACTCATATTCATCCATTTCTGTTTGAAGCCTGCTCCGGCAACACCTCTTTTTTTCCATCCGCCACCGCCCATACTGCCAAACAATATGCGTGTGAGAACGAGCAACCCAACACCCTGCCAGAAACTAAGCACACCTACCTGCAGTGTGGGCACAAGAATGGCATTCCACAACAGCATCACAATCCATCCAAACAACAGCACTGCACCTGCAAATACAAAAGGCGCCACAATCATCCATTTACGAAACTTGCTCATACTTATTTTATTTAATCGTTTAAAAATTCATTGTACAAATCCTCCAGCCGCTTGCGAAGATGCTGTACTGCATAACGTTTACGGGAGATAATGGTTTTGATATTTTCCTGCTCCTGATCAGCAATCTGCTGCAAAGTCATTTCTTCCAGTTCATTCCACACAAAAACATTACGTTGCTTCTCCGGCAGTTCATTAAGGGCATTGGTGAGTTCTTCCCAAAATAACTTGCGCAAACTTTCTGAAGAGGGGTCGTTAAAAGTAGCTAAAAGATAATCCGGCAACTGAAAAGCTCCTTCTTCATCTTCCGTTCCAAAATCTTCCAGTAACTCGTCTTTCTTTTTGCGGGAACGGTCAATGATTTTATTTTTTGCCACACGGTATAACCATCCGCTCACACTTTCCAGGGTTTCAACTTCGCCCCGGTTGCTTAGCTGAAACCACACTTCCTGCAAAATATCTTCTGCATCTTCATCACTGTTCACACGGCTGCGTATGAAACCGAAGAGCCGGGTTCCGTATGCTGATACCGTTTGAATGATTGATTGCTTAGCCATTAACTCCATGCAGCCGTCTTTACAATAGTTGACGGGCATTGGTTGAATTTACTTTAAAGGCAGGAATAAATGGATCGGGTTGCTTATTTATTGCTTCTTTTATTATGCAACAGCATGTAACGGGAGGTTTCCCAGATCGCCTCTGTTAATTCTTTTGCCTGTTTCTTTACCTGTTCCGTTTGTTCGTTTACAGGTACGGTCTCGTCAGAATGGAGGTAGAACAACCGCTCTTTACCATCTGCCATATGCAGTTCGTAGTAATATTGGTTCATTACCAGGCTGGCCTGGTTCGTTTCAGCATTAAAACGAAATGCACTTTGCTTGAATAAAGAAGTGTCTGCAAGATGAACAGGGCTGAGAATATTTCTTCCAAGTGTTGTGTTGTGATAAGCAGTACCTGTTACAGAAGCGATGGTAGGTAAGAGATCCACCTGTGAGCAGACAGCCGTATAAGTTTTCGGTTGCAACAAGCCGGGAGCATAAAACAAGAGCGGAACATGCTCTCTTGTTAAATCACCCTCCATCCATGTTTTGTTAAATGGCGGACCCGGTCTGCCCAATATTCCATGATCGCCAATAAAAACAAACAGTGTATTCTTAAAATATTTTTCCCTGGAGGCAGTTTCCATGAACTTCTGAATACAGAAATCACTGTAACGGAAAGCATTCAATTCATCATTGTTATCAAAGCCATTATTGCGCAGGCTATCTGCAGGGTATTCTACTTTTTTAAACTCGTCCATGTCTTCCTCAGGAATAGTGTAGGGGCGATGATTACCGGCTGTTTGAATAACGGCAAAAAAAGGAGCCGTTTGCTTTTTTAAAACTTCATGACTTTCAAGAAAAAGGTTTTTATCACTGATGCCCCATACATCCACACGTGGCGAAGCAAAACTTCCTTCTTCATACAATTGCAATCCTTCAATATTATTCACCAATAAGCCACGGATATTCGCCCAACTGGTGCTGCCACCCAGGAAATAAAATTTCTCATACCCCTTAAAATCATTGATGATGGTATGCTGGTTCACCATGGCCATATTACGGCTGGCTGTTTTGGAAGTAGTAACATCAGGAATACCGGTGATAGAAGCCCAAACTCCTTTTGCCGTTCCATAGGCAGGTGTAAAACACTGACTGAAAAATGCACCTTCCTTGCAAAGCTGTTGAAAATAGGGTGTGGTGTTTAACGGATTTCCCCACATAGAACTTTTATACGCACTGAAGCTTTCGCAAATCACCAGTACCACATTCATTTTACGCTGAGCCAGTGAATCAACACCAGGTACATAACGATCGTATTGCAAAGGCTGTTTGTTTTGAATACCGAGATACTCAGCTATTAAGGGGTAATAAGTTTTGGTTTTAGCTTCATCAGCACGGGTGCTGTGTCGGAACTTGAGTGTGCTGAAAAAACTCTGAAAAGGGTTGAGCGCTGTATTACTGCTGAAATCATCACCCAAGGTAAAAGCATCGCTCCAGCGCAAAGGGTATTGCCCGATCTTTCCGAAAATACCAAGACCCAACAAGAGGAATACAACAATTGATGAAATGATTTTTGTTACCCTGCCCACCGGTTGAACTTCAGTTGCTGCCCAGCGGTAATAACGGCGAACCAGCCACATCATTCCATAAACTGCAATAACTAACAATAAAACGATACGTACTACGGGATAGGTTTGCCATACCATTCTTGCAGATATAGCAGCATCTTCTGTGTAGTTAATAACAGAGGCATTGAGCCGCTGGGTGAGGTAAGCATAGTGTGCAAAATCACCGCCATAAAAAATACAAAACACCAATGTAACCAGGGCCATAAACCCGAGCCAGAACTTTTTAGCAGCAGTGTGTTTAAACGGATTGAAAAAGGGGATAGATGCCAACAGCCAGATAAGAAGAGTAACGATACAGGTAACACGCAGATCAAACCGAAGACCCAGCCAGAAGGCAGGCAGACTTTGTTTCCATGAAAAAGAAACGGGGTGAAAACGAAAAGTAAACACCAGTCGTAAAATGCTCATAAGCACCAGCAATGTAACACCATTCAACAACGCCCAGCGTAGTACTCTTGTATGCAGTATCCTTTTCATGAATTAACGAAATTAGAACATTCTGTCAAACAGAAAGGATGAATGGAAACTTTAAGTAAAAACAGATTTCTATTTTTACACCGCCGCTGCATTTGACAGTATTTCTATAAGAGCTAATTCATGAGTATTAAAAAAATTGTGATTGTAGGACCTGAATCCACGGGAAAAACCACGCTTTGCCGGCAGCTGGCAACACATTATCATTCCTTATACTGTCCGGAATATGCAAGGGAATATTTGCTTACTCATGGTA
Organism: Lacibacter sp. MH-610; assembly: GCF_045780045.1. NCBI lineage: Bacteria > Pseudomonadati > Bacteroidota > Chitinophagia > Chitinophagales > Chitinophagaceae > Lacibacter > Lacibacter sp. MH-610. Next base: position 547,941 of record NZ_CP116002.1, on the reverse strand, counting down.
AGAGTTATGAATACGACGATTTATTAACCATTGCTAAAGCACAACTGCAGCAGGAAGATACATGTATTCAACAGCTACTGGGAATTTCAGCAAACAGAACTGCTGCAAAAAGCATCCACCCGTATTTATTTATTGATACTGATATGTACGTGATGAAAGTGTGGTGTGAGTTTGTATTTGATCAATGTCATAAATGGATACTGGATCAGATTACAGAACGGAGATATGATCTTTACCTGCTTTGCAAGCCTGATTTGCCTTGGGTGAAAGATGAACTGCGGGAGTATCCTGATCTTGAAAGACGATTGAAACTCTATCATTATTACAAAGACCTGCTCGTACACCAGGCAACACCGTGGGCAGAAATAAGCGGAAATTATGAAGAGCGATTGCAACAGGCAATAGCAGCTACTGATGCGCTGTACAGAGGAAGAATGGCAGAGCAGGAGATGTGAGAACAACCAGCTCTTTCTTATTTGCTTTTGAATGATTTCTGTGCAGGATAGATTAACCTTTGTACATCCGCATCTCCTTCCAGGTTATTCATTTGCCGGAGCACCCATCCGCTACGTGCAGATACATACCTGCTCAACGGTTTTACTGTATATTTTTTTGGGTTGGGTAAGCAGGCTGCAATCTGTGCTGCTTCGTTTTTATTTAACAAGCGAGCCGGTTTTTTAAAATAGGTTCGTGCGGCTGCTTCAATGCCATAAACACCACGCCCCATTTCAATTACATTCAGATATACTTCTAATATCCGCTCCTTTCCCCAGATCCATTCAATCATTTGTGTAAAGTATAATTCCAGTCCTTTACGAAACCAGCTGCGGCCCTGCCAGAGGAAAACATTCTTGGCCGTTTGCTGGCTGATTGTGGAAGCACCCCGTACACGGTTAGGTTTTCGTTTGTTATAGTCCATTGCTTTTTCAATACTCTTCCAGTCAAAACCATTATGATCCGGAAAGAGTTGATCTTCGGCAGCCATAACTGATAGTTTAGCAGCAGCACTCATATCATTTACATCTACATAATCTCTTTTCAAACCATCACCCTGCAGCAGACTTACGAGTTGAGTGATTGTTACAGGCGGGTTTACCCATTTCAAAGCAATAATATAAACGAGCTGTAATACAAATAACCAAAGCAGCAAACGTTTTACAAAACGAAAGAACCGTACAAAAAAAGAAGAAGATTGTTTAGAGGCCATGGCTGCAAGATAAAAGAAACGGTCATTGTTTCCCCGGAAGCTTTTCTGCTTTATATAAATCCAGTGCCAGCAAGGTATAGGTATTGCCAATGACGTACCTGCGGTTGCCATTGAAAATGATCCGCTGAAGATTGTACAGTAACACCGGACCATAAACAAGTGTAGCGCCAAATGCAAGTGAGGAGCCAAAGGGCTGGCCTCCCAATGTAAGAATAGTTGCAAAAAGCGGAATGCCGAGGTTGGCATACAAAAATTCTTCTTTACCCATGGGTATGAGTTTTGCCTTACGCTTAGCATGCTTGTAAACCACGGCTATATCACTCACCTTCATCCCTTCTTCCTGAAAGTAGATACTGTCATTTTGAATAAGGTAGATAGTGCCGGTATACTTCAAACCGGTTTTTGTTTGCAGGGTTATTACAGATCCTTCCTGGTAGCGTTTAATAGCACGGCCATCTTTACGCAATACCAGTTGGTTGAATTGTGCCTTTGAAACAGCAACAGAAAATAAAAAAACCAATAGCAGATAGATTCTCATGTGTTTACAAAGCAACAGCCCGTTTTTTAAAAAGTTTGTTAAGAACCTCACTTACGGTAAAAAATCAATCCTGCAATAAGTAGAATACCAAATACAATCAGGATGAATCCGCTCAGTTGATTGATGCGGTGGATGACTTTAGCAGTAAGCCGGCTGCGGAGTTTACCGGCCAGGAACACTTTAAGCAGATCAGCTGCAAATACAACGCCTAAACAGGTAGCAAACAAAACCAGGCGGTCATCAATAGGCATGGCTGCAAAGGCAGTAGCCCATGTAAACCAGAAAGCGATTACACCCGGATTGAGTGTGTTCATGAAATAACCGGCAAAATAGATTTTGACGTAGTCAGATGTTTTGAGATGATGATGTGGCGAAATACCATCATCAGCCAGTTTTATTTTTTTAAAGAAAAGAAAATAAACTCCGATGATGATGAGCAGCACCGAGCCTCCCATGCCAATGATACGTTCAAACTTTAATAAACGGTTGAACAGTTCTGTAAACACATTGCTGATGAGGACCAGGGTAATATCGCTGGAAGCAACGCCGAAAATAAAACTTAAGCCACCTTTATGGCCGTTATTAATACTCTGCTTGATGATAGAAAAAATAACAGGACCCACCGATATGGCGAGCAGTAAACCCAATGCCAGGCCTTTTACAATTGCTTCCTGCATGCTGTAAAATAAATCAATACCATCATACTTAAAAAAGAAAACTAAATTTGAGTAACTTACAAGATGCTTGTTACAAAAACAGTAGAAACAGATGAAGAACTGATGCAGATACTGGAACTGCAGCAATTATACCTGGCCGGTCATACCAGTTGGCAGGAGGAGCAGGAACAGGGATTTGTAACGGTTGAACACAACTTAGAAAAATTAAAAATTCTGCATGCTTTATCTCCTTCAGTAATTGTAAAAGATGATAGCCGTGTAATTGCTTATGCATTGGTACTGATGCCGGAGGCAGGAGGCATTTTCCCGGAATTGGTTTCCTTATTTCAGATGCTGCAGCAGTTAAACTACCACGGTCAACCACTTTATACGCATCGCTTTTATGTAATGGGGCAGATATGTATTCATAAAAATTACCGGGGCAGAGGTGTATTTGAGCTGTTGTACCAAAAGCACAAAGAGCTACTGCAGGCACAATATGATTTTGTAGTTACCTCTGTAGCCACCCGCAACACCCGAAGCATAAGGGCGCATGAAAAAACCGGGTTTAAAACCATTCATCATTTTATGGATGATCATGAAGATTGGCTGGTGATTTTGTGGGACTGGAATGAACCGGATGCCGATGCCCCTTAGCTCTTTTGTACATGGCTCAACCAAATGCCCAATTTTTTGTTATATGGCTTATTAACTGATTGAACTTATAAATGATTCTCTTTCGCTCTTTCATCCTGTTGTCTGTTGTTTGCTTTATTCATCTTCCTGTTGAAGCACAAAAGAAAAGTTTCTTTAAGAAACTCAATTTAGACACGCTTACCAATCGTAATCTCCGTTTTCTTCCTTTGCCCAGTGTTACAATCACTCCTGAAACAGGATTGAAGGCCGGGGTATTTGTGGATTATTTCTACAGAACAAAAAGTGACAGCGGCAAAACAGTCCGCCCCAGTTTAAGTTGGGTACAGGCTTTGTACAGCACCCGTAACCAGTTTACGGCAGAAGCCTACACTTCTACTTATACATCCAATGAACAGTTTTATATTTTCTTCCGTGGAGGGTTCATCAGTAACTATGAGCGCTTCTGGGGTTTTACAAAACCATCTGTAACCAATGATCAATATGCGGAAGTAACTTATAACAGAGTGTATGCACAGGCTAAACTGCAGCGCAACCTGGGTAATAAATATTTTGCAGGAGTTTCATTTTACTTCAGCGATTATTCAAGAAATAAATTCCAGGAAAAAGAAGGTATTACAGCCGTACCGCCTGCGGGTAATAACAATTCAAGAATTACAGGAGCCGGTTTATCATTTACGGCAGATAAGAGAGATAACCAGTTCAGCCCCACCAAAGGTTTTTTTGCTGATGCTACCGTTATAGCTAACTATGATTTGCAGAACAAACAATATGCTTACACACTCATCACCACTGATCTGAGAAAGTATAACGAAACAGGCCGTCATATTTTTGCACACCAGCTCTATACTTCTTTAGCTACGGATGAAATGCCCTTGTTTGAAAAAGCAAGAATAGGTGGCTCCAATATGATGCGTGGATTTTTCCAGGGCCGCTTTCGTGATAATACATTCTGGACGTTACAGACAGAGTACCGCTACCGGCTCAACCGTTTTTTAAAAATCGCTGTGTTTGCTGCGGCAGGTAATACCGCCCCATCTATTGATCGTTTATTGGCACAACAGGTGCAGGTAAGTGGCGGCACCGGCTTAAGAGTACTTATCAACAAAGAGAAAAAGATTTATTTCAGGGGAGATATTGCAGTAACTGCCAACGGTATGCTGGGTTATTATTTCAGGATCGGGGATGCGTTTTAAAATCAGGATGTTGCTTTTTGTAAACTCAGAAACTGTTTCCAGTCCTCCAGCATCTTACCTTTTAATACTCTCGGAAATTTATGTTGACCCCCGATCTTTCCTTTACTTTCCATAAACTTCATAAAACAATCCTCACTTAAAATATCCAGGTACACATCACGAAGAGCACTGCCACGCTCCACTGCATAATCATCATTAATTTCTTTGAGTGCATTATCAATCCTGGTGCGTAGTGTTTCCGCATTTACACGGTCATCACAAACCACATACCAATGATGAGCAAAGAAAGTTCCATGGGGCTCACCTACCACCGTGTATTCAGGAATCGAAATATTCAACTCATCACTTACTATTTGTATGGCTTTGTTCATATTGTCTACACTCAAATGCTCGCCCACAAGAGATAAGAAATGTTTGGTGCGACCGGTGATGACAATTTCACAATGTTCCTTATCGGTAAATTTTACCGTATCGCCAATGAGGTAACGCCATGTGCCGGCGCTGGTGCTTATAAGGAGTGCATATTCTTTACCTTCTTCTACTTCATGAATCATGAGTGCTTCCGCATCAGCTTTGATATTTCCATCGGCATCAAAATTTTTATCTTCAAAAGGAACAAATTCTAAAAAGATGTGTTCGTTGGTAACCAGCTTCATGCCTTCAGCATCCTGCCGGCTCTGGTAAGCAATAAATCCTTCGCTGGCCAGGTAGGTTTCAATATAAATCAACGGCTTTCCGATGAGTTTTTCAAAACCATGTTTATATGGTTCAAACGAAACACCACCGTGTACAAAGAAGGCAAGATTGGGCCAGATGTCGTGAATACTTTTAAGCTTGTAGCGCTCAATAATCATTTCCATGCACATCTGTATCCATGCAGGCACGCCCACCACAAAACCAATATCCCAGTTAGGCGCCTGTTCAACAATGTAATCCAGCTTTTTATTCCAGTCTTTTGTTTTGGCAATTTTTTTACCGGGTTTATAAAAGGGCGAAAACCAGAACGGCATTTTCTTAGCGGTAATACCACTGAGATCACCGGCATAATAACCCGGACCTTTTTGAAGATCAGTACTTCCGCCCAGCATGAGCCATCCTTTACCTAAGCTGCGTACCGGCAGATTTTCATAAGTGCGCAGGGTAAGCAGGTGTTTAATCATCACCATCCGGTTGCCCTTCATTAAATCCTGTGTAATAGGTATATACTTGCTGGCAGCTTCACTGGTGCCGCTGCTGAGTGCAAAAAATTTAATCTTACCGGGCCAGCAAACATCCGTATGACCTTCGAGTGTTTTATGCCACCACTCGTTATAAATTTTATTGTAATCGTGTATGGGTACCAGTTGCTGAAACCGTTTACCGGGATGACGGCTGTTTAAAATTTCATCAAACTGGTAACGTTGTCCAAACTCTGTTTGCACAGCTTTCTTCAACAGTTTTTTCAACGCCTTTACCTGTTGCCTCTTGGGCGAGTTCACAGGAAGGTTGAGTGCCTTACTGATGCTTTTAGGAAGATGAATATCAAATAGCGGCATTGATGGCAAACTTGATGAAAACAAATGTAATGCAATGCGTTGTATTGAAGAAGATAAAATTGTAAAGACGGTTTCTTACTGCAATTCCATCGTAACACCGCTTTCTTTGTTAGAATAGCTTCCTGCTATGCTTTTACTGTGTTCGCCATGTATGTAGATGTGATACGTTTGCCCGAGCCGTTTTGTTTGCTCAATAATTTGCTGATACGATAACGCTTCGCTATTACACAAGAGAATTGCATCAGCAGTGGGAAGTTTTGAATTAAGATCCTGTACAACTCCTGTACAGGTAAAGCCGGGTATTTTTTTTTGCAGTTGCTCTGCAAGAGGTGCGGGTGCAGCTATTAACAACGTTTCATTCTGCTTTTGTTTGGGAGAAGCTTTCGGCAGAAACCTGCTGAGGCTGCTGATGAAACGACGGACTGCAATACCGGTTGTAAAAATGATTTTGAAGAACCCGTGATAAAACTCATCCGGGTACTTATCTACAAACTGCTGCATGGCTTTATAAAACAGATGCACATAACGGGCGGAGTTTCGTTTTGTACTTTCACCTTTGAAATGAATGATACATACAGTACCCAGATAATAGTTAGCGTATGCAGTACCATTCTTCTTTGTTTTTGAAAGACGGTAACTGAGATCAATATCCTCGCCATACATAAAAAAAGCTTCGTCAAAACCGCCTGTTATATCCAGCACTGTTTTACGCACCATCATAAATGCACCGCTCAAAACATCCACCCGATGTATTTCATCAAGGGAAAGATGCCCCAGGTTGTACCGTGCAAATACCGGTGAATGGGGAAAGAGCGCCGCTATTCCGCTCAGTTTAAAAAAAGCTGCTGCTGCTGAAGGGAACGCTCTTTTGCTCTCCGGAAGAAAAGTGCCGCTGCCATCAATCATTTGCACGCCAACAGATGCGGCATCATACTGCTGCTCAAAAAAAGAAATACATTGGCGAAAGGTATCTTCTGCAACAATTGTATCAGGATTCAGAAATAAAATAAACTCCCCTGTTGCCTGCTGTAATGCAAGATTGTTTGCTTTTGCAAAACCCGGATTTTCAGAGAGCGGGATGAATCGTACCTGCGGAAATTTTGATGACAGGTATTCGTTGCTTCCATCAGTTGATGCATTATCCACCACTATTACTTCAGCCTGTAAATCCCTGATTGCCTTATGTACAGAGCAAAGACATTGCTCCAGGAAATATTTTACATTGTAATTAACGATGATGACAGATAGCTGCATAGAAGCACCAAATCTACATGGTAAAATTTGAAAATTGAAGCTGCATGCCTTCTCTCATCCACCCAAGCAGGCGACTCTACGTTTATAGGTTGATTAAAGAATGATGAATTATCGCCTGTCAGGCGAGCAAGCATTAATGTTAATTGTTAAGTCTCTCCATTTTTTTATTAATTCATCTCTGTTTTTCTTAAGCTCCTCAATATTCTTGAGTTTATCTTCTACAATAAGCTCTAATTCTTTAATTGCATTGTTATAAATCTCTAGCTTTTCATTAAAATTTTTTTTTATTGTAAGTTAATGGCTGGTTTAAAATCAAGGATTTCTGATTTAGAATATCAGTAACCGATATTTTGAGTGCATCAACTATGCTCAAAAGTGTAAAAACACTTAATTGATTGATACCGTTTTCGATTTTACTATAAGCAGATTGATCTAACCCAATCATTTCGGCAAGTTGTTTTTGCGATAGCATTTTGGATTCCCGTATTTTCCGCAGTTTTTCTAAGTACATTGTGTTAGCATTTCATTAACAACATATTCCAAATTGGAATTGTTCGGTATTAGTATTTTTTTTTCTTTCACATGGTCATTGCAATGATTAACACTATTATTTAAAAAAAACTTACACCATGTTACAAAGCAAAAGAAAAAACTTAATCAAGATTTCAAGGGGTATAGTTATGTTAATAGCCTTGAAAATTACATTCTTTGGAGTTGCTGGCTTAATTCAGTCCTGCAAGAAAACAAATAATAATCATAATAACAGTGAAGCCAAAATTAGATTTTATGATGCGATTAATAAGAATAAATCGTTAATAGGTTCTGTTACAGCAAGTCAATTGAACAACCCAAGCTTGACTATCAATAATTCTTCAGAAGCTTTTGCAGATATCACCTCAGAAAATGAGTATCTTGAGGACGTGTATGTGCAGCCTCCCGGAGGGGTGGGTTGGGTGAACTTCCTGGCTCTTTAAGCATTCAACAGATGTCCGATTTAGTTCTTAACTACAATGCTGTGATTCAATACACTCCATCGCCAACAAATCATGGGTTTAATGTGCCTATAAATGAGGTTGTAAGCAGTTTAAATCCATTATTAACAGAAGCCAGAGCTTATCTAAATACAAAAGGCTTCACTAATGAAGAGCTGAATCAAATGGTAATTGATTCTGGTGCGGTGGAGGCTGATTTAATTCCTTTTGCAATGATTTTAGCATCGAATGAACCATCTCCAACTTCTAAGCGCAATAATTATTTTTCACAATTTTTTGGACAATCTGCATACGCAGGGGATGTAACTTGGCATGATTACTTAAGATGCGGATTGGTTGCAATTGGTGTTCAATTTGCGTCAGCTGCAGGGCCTTCAATGACGGGTAGTTGGTCAAAGGCCGCAATGAAACAAGCCTTTGGAGCCATAGCAAAAAGACTTCTTGGTCCTGTTGGGGTGGCTATAGCTGTAGTAAGCTTTGGTGTATGTATTGCAGAAGCTTATTTGGACTAGTAAAATTATACCCATGAAGTTAATGGCTGCTATTATATTCGGTATTGCAATAAGCAATAAAATTTTTTCGATCATAAAAGCATTAAAAGCAAAAGATAGCGGAAGTGCAAAGCTAGAAGCATTAATCCTTGCTCTTATAATAATTGTAGGGTTGATTGTATATTTAGCTATCGAAAGAGTCTGGTTATAATATTTTTAATTACGGTAAAGTCAGTATTAAAATCTAAGATTTTAATACTGACTTTACTCTTTTGTTTAATAATGCCAACATATTAATATTCTAACTTGCTACTAATATAAATGCATATATATGACCAATTGGTCAAATAAGCTGTTGTTATGTTTTACAGTCTGAAATCCGCCGCTATCTTTGCGCATGCTTAAACAAACCCTTATTGAAGCCACACGTGCAGGCGCTGAACAACTCGTTCATTTTTATGATAAAGAATATACCGTTTCCAATAAAGAAGGTGTAAACAACCTGGTTACTGCGGCTGACCATGCATCAGAAGCAGCAATTATTTCCGTTATTCAAAAAAACTTTCCTGATCATTTTATTTTAAGCGAAGAAACCGGGGAATTAAAACAGGACTCTCAGTACAAATGGATTATTGATCCGATTGACGGCACCATTAATTTTTCAAAAGGTATTCCGATCTGCTGTGTGAGTATTGGTATTGAAAAAAACGGCGAAATGATCCTGGGCGCTGTGTACAGTCCGTTTCTGAACGAATTCTTCCTGGCTGAAAGAGGAAAAGGTGCTACACTTAATGATAAACGTATCAATGTAAGTAATCAAACCGAAGTGCTCAGGAGTTGTCTTGTAACCGGGTTTCCTTACACCTATCTTGATATGCCCAATGGTCCGTTAGAAGTATTTGAGCACCTGATCAGAAAAGGTGTACCTGTACGCCGGCTTGGAAGCGCTGCATTAGATTTGTGCTGGGTGGCAGCCGGAAGATTTGACGGTTTTTATGAGCACAAGCTACAGGCCTGGGACAGTGCTGCCGGATTTTTAATGGTAGAAGAAGCAGGTGGTAAAGTAACTGATTTTGAAAACAATCACTACTCACCGTATCAACCACATTTAGTAGCAACAAATGGTAAAATACATGAGGAGTTGGTGGAAGTAATTCATAATCGAAAACAATTGTGAATTGCAGATTTTAGATGTACGATTGCAGATTAACTTTAAGTCATGGATAAAAATGAAATGAAAAAGCGTACAAAGCTGCTGGCGGTTAATACAGTCAAGCTTTGTTTGCAGCTTCCTTTCAATGCAGTAAACAAAGAATATAACAGCCAGGTAATCCGAAGTTCTGCTTCGAGCGGAGCTAACTACAGGGCTGCCTGCAGAGCAAAATCAAAACCTGACTTTATTAATAAGCTAAGAATAGTTGAGGAAGAGCTCGATGAAAGTATGTTTTTTTATGAACTACTTGCAGAGTTTAACCCGGAACTCAAATCTGAGTTGCGAGCACTTTATAAAGAAGCTAATGAATTGCTTTCAATAACAATAACATCAATAAATACATCACTTAAAAATCTAAGTGCTGAAAAAGAAAAGGAGAGATTGAACCGCAATCTGAAATCGTAAATCTAAAATCTGAAATATATTATGAGTGAAGAAAGAACAGAAATCTCCTCTCTCGGAGAGTTTGGACTGATTGAGCAGTTGACGAAAAATATCGAGTTTCAAAATGCATCAACCATACTTGGTGTAGGTGATGATGCAGCAGTGATTGACCATTTCGGCAAGCAAACCGTTATAACAACCGACCTGCTCATGGAAGGTGTGCATTTTGATTTGATGTACACACCACTTAAGCATTTAGGTTATAAAAGTGTGGTGGTGAATGTGAGTGATATTTATGCCATGAATGCCACACCCACACAAATAACAGTGAGTATTGCCATCAGCAATCGCTTTAGTGTGGAAGCGGTGGAAGAATTATATGAAGGTATTTATGCCGCCTGTGAAGAGTATGGTGTGGATTTGATTGGAGGTGATACTACCTCATCTTCCAAAGGATTAGTAATTAGTGTAACAGCCATTGGTGAAGTGGCACCGGATACCTTTGTAAAAAGAAGTGGTGCCCAAGTGAATGATTTGATTTGTGTGAGCGGTTACCTGGGCGGCGCTTATCTTGGATTGTTACTCTTAGAAAGAGAAAAGAAAATATTTTTAGAAACAAAAGGCGTACAGCCTGATTTAGAAAACAGAGCATACATCGTTGGTCGTTTATTAAAACCGGAAGCCCGGAAAGATATCATTGATTTTTTCAGGAATGTACAACTCACACCCACCGCTATGATGGACATCAGTGATGGCCTCAGCAGTGAAGTGCTCCACATCTGCAAACAAAGTGAAGTGGGTGCGGTGTTGTATGAAGATAAAATTCCCATTCATCCTGATGCCAAAGAGTTTGCTTACAAACTGGAGATTGATCCCACCGCCTGTGCATTAAGCGGCGGAGAAGATTACGAACTGGTATTTACCATTTCACAAAATGACTATGAAAAAGTGAAAGAAGTAAACGGCATCAGCGTCATTGGTTATATTGCTGATGCAAAAGAAGGTGCTACCATCATTACAAGAGGTGGCAACAAACATCAACTGGTAGCACAGGGCTGGAATGCGTTTTCAAAATAACAGATGCGAAAAACATCCACTCATAACTTTCAACAGTTCTGCAGTATGCTTTGCCGGCGTTCATTACCCCGGCAGGTGTTGATTTTAATTTTTATTTCAGCATTCAGTTCCTGCGCCGTTACCGGATATTATTCGACTGAAAAAAAATTCAGCCCACAAGAATTAAAAGAGGACGTAAAAGCATTAGAGCAAACATTAAAACGTAATCATCCTTCGCTGGATTGGTACAGCAGTCCAGAAGAGATAGAAGCTTCTTTTGAAAGAGCCTATCATTTAACAGGTGATTCACTCAACGAAAATGCGTTTAAGAATCTTATTGCTGAAACGGTATTCCCCATCCGCTGCGGTCACACCAGTGTACGGCTTTCAGAAAATTATGCCCGTTCTATGCGGGGAAAAGCACCACAGGGTTTCCCTTTGAATTTAAAAATTGCAGATGACAGTACACTTATCATCACCAACAATTTTAACAGAAGAGATTCTGTACTGAAGCCGGGCATAAAGATTCATTCCATTAATAGCCTTTCAGCCCGCCGGGTCATTGATACATTATTTCCCTTGGTTGCTATTGATGGTTATGCCAAAAACTTCAGCTATCAAAATATCAGCAACAGCTTTGCATCCTATTACAACAGCCGTTTTCCCGGCTTAAAAAACTATACAGTTACTTATACTAATGAACGTAATGAAGTACGCACCATAGTAATACCCTCACTGGGCAGCAGCAGGGATACAACAAGACGCCATGTAATAAGTACACCGCCCGCCACCACAACAGAACGCCGGCGAAAAATCAATGCTGTAAGAAGTTTTACAATAGACAGTTCTAAGATTTATGCGTTGCTGCGTATCAACAGCTTTACGAGGTATTTAAAAAAGTCGTATCTCAAAAAAACATTCCGTCATTTGGAGCGGCAGCAGGTAACCAATCTTATTATTGATGTTCGGAATAACGGCGGCGGTCTTATTAAATCCTCCCTACTGCTCACCCGTTTTGTTAAGCAAGAACCTTTTTATTTTACTGACTCTATCTTCAGCAAAACAAGAGTGATCCGTTCATCCGTTAAAGTGAAAAAGAAATTCTTTCATAACATTGGCATGGTACTGCTCAACCGGAAACAAAATGACAGCCTGTTTCGGTTCTCTTTTTTTCAGAAACAGTACGAGCCCAAAACAAATGCATATAAGGGAAATGTAATAGTGCTTACGGGGGGTTATTCTTTTTCAGCCACAACCATGTTTTTGTCCAACATAAAAGGACAGAACAACGTAACACTGCTGGGTGAAGAAACAGGAGGCGGCTATTATGGTAATAACGGAGTCTTCATTCCGGAAATAGTTTTGCCCAACACCAAATTGAGAGTACGGTTACCGCTCTACCGTATTGTAAACAACAGGAATTTTGCAAAAGGCACCGGTGTATTGCCGGATATAGAAGTTAAAGCGACGGCAGAAAGTATAAAACTGAATAAAGATCCTAAGCTGGAGAAAGCAATTGAATTGATAAAGCAGCGCCGGAAGTAAACGCTTTATTATAAATCAAATTTAATTATCAGATAAGTACATGGCAATAAAATTTTGCAAAGTGCAACGCTTTGCAGCAAAGCAAGGTCATGTTTTAAACTTCTTCTATGTTGAGATTATTTGTTGTGCTGACAGTGCTTTGCCTTACAGTTGCTTCCTGTAATAAAGATGAAAAGGCAGAGTGCAGTAATGGATATATCTACTGGGGTGGCAGCCCTGCGGCTGATGGTCTTGGTTGGTATTTTGCAGAAAGCCGCAGCGGTAACTGGAAAGCCAAACAACTGAAAGAAGAAGAATTACCATGGAGCCTGCAACCAACAGCAGACTCAACAGCTGTTTTTATTTGTTTGAAAGAAACTACAGAACGGGCGCCCTGCTTTTGTGCAACACCTTCGTACTACTACAAAATTGTTTCTGTGGAAAAACGTTAGGGCTGAATCATAAATCCATCTCTGTCTTTGAGAAAAGGAAGTTTGTTTCTTACTTCTTCTAACGTTTCTTTAGAAAGTGAAATGGTAAAAACATCTTCTGCTTCTGCTTTTTCATACAATACTTCACCCATCGCATCTACCACCATTGAATTGCCGGAGTGATGAACCTGGTGGCCGTCATCACCCACCCGGTTTACACCAATCACATAAGATTGGTTTTCGATAGCTCTTGCCTGTAATAAAGTACGCCAGGCATGTATTCTCCGTTCCGGCCAGTTAGCTACATAGATCAGGATATCATACTCTGCTTCATTTTCATTTTGGCCGGCAGCTTGTCTTGCCCAAACAGGAAAGCGGAGGTCATAGCAGATTTGCAGATTGATTTTCCAACCGTTTACGGATGCGATGAGGCGTTTGTTTCCTGCAGTGTAATGCTCGTGTTCACCGGCATAGCCAAACAGATGCCGCTTATCATACCAGGCACACTGTCCGTTCGGTAACATCCAGATGAGCCGATTATAAAAATCATCTCCTTCTTTTATCATTACACTCCCCGTAAGTATTATTTTATTTTCAGCGGCTACCCGCCTCATCCAACTCACTGTATCGCCATTCATATCTTCTGCCAGCAATTTCGGTTTCATACTAAATCCCGTGCTGAACATTTCAGGTAATACGGCAATATGAGTTGGTTCCTGCATGGAATTGATTTTTTGTTCCAGCATGGCCAGGTTGGCTTGCTTATCCTCCCAATGCAGATTAGTTTGAACTAATGTAATGGATAAACGACTCATGAAGTATAGTTAAATGATTTTTTAAAAACGAAGTGTTAGTCCAATGCTTCCCCAATGCTCTCCTTTCCACATTGCTTTACCTTCTCTTGTGCGGAAGGTATAATACCAGCGGATGCCTGCCCTGTTACCGTTAAACATAAACCCGGTTTTTGTTTGAAATACGAATGGCTCAAGAGCTGTGGTAAACGGACCTTTATCGCTTCTAAACAAACCGCCTTGTATCGTAGCATTGTAAAGTTGATATTGTATTAAAGGCTCTGCAAAAAAAACAAATTCATGACGGGGTGATGTTTTTACATCCCTGCCGAGGCCCGCATTCCAGTAATGAGAATTTTCTTCTGATAACAGTTTTCCTGTTTTGAGCAAAACACCTGCCGCCACATTAGTAAACGTATTGCCTAAACTTGCTTTGCCCGTGAGGTGCACGGTTGTGTTGTTGTTGTCTTGTTTTGAAATAAGGGAATGATAATACTCTGCCGCCACATTTAATCCTGCTTCATTATTTAACTGGTACTCCCATCCGTACACTTTATACAAACCGATAAGTTTATGCCATCCTTGTTGAACCTGACGTCCTGCTGCAGCAGGACCCATAATACCAGCCGTAACCTGGTATTGCAATATGTGTTGAGATTTGTAAATAAGATTAGCACCATAAGAGGCGGAGAACCATCCTGCAAAAGGCCGGTCCATAATGGCTAATACTTCCGCAGATGAACGCCGGTTGCTTACAGGATTATAAACCTTATGTGCCAGTTCTGCACGGTGAATTTTTTTTAAAGCAGTTTCTTTGTGTTTAACAGCAAGCCGGTTGTATTGAATAATAAAACCATTGGAATAATAACGATCCGTTAATTCCAGGTCGTAATTATCGTTCTCTGTTAAAATCATCAATTCATTGCGGAAAGGCTTCTGGGCTTTTAATGCAATACTTGCGCTGATAAAGCACAGCAGCAATAAAAATTGCTTCATTCCTGCAAAGTACGAATCAATCATCATTTGAAAAGAGTTGCTGAATAAATGCCGCTTCATATCCTTTTTGCAGGAGATAGTCCTGTAGTTTGCGTTTACGGGTGAACTGATTGGTTTCTGAGCGGAGGGTTTTCATCTTTTCATCAAATAATTTACGGAGCGTTTTTTGGTAAGCTTGGTCATCAATCTCCTTTAATGCTTTTTTGATGCAATACTCACTTACTCCTTTTTGCTTGAGTTCGTATTTTATTTTTACCCGGCCCCATTGTTTCATCCGGAATTTACCTCCTGCAAACTGTACTGCAAACCGCTCTTCATTCAAATAGTCTTCATCAATCAATTGTGTGAGCAACTGTTCTACATCCATCTTACGCAAACCAAAGCCGTAGAGTTTTTCTTTCACTTCACTGTGACATCGTTCCTGGTAAGCACAATAGTGTTTTGCTTTTTGCAAAGCCTGCTCTCTCGTAAGTTGCTGACGGTACATACAGGGCGAAAATAAGAAAGTTTAAACCGGTTATCTCTCCCTGAGATTTTGGGGCGATACCTTTTTTGAAGGTGCCGCCGTAACGATTACCTGATATTACTGATACTGTTTTTTGCTGTATCGTGTTTTGTTTTCAGCACGTTTGAAATAGCTGTGTACCTTCCGCCCAGCTTTTGTAATGATTGCTGCAATGCCAGGAACTGCATATTCATGCTGCTCATTTTTTGTTTGGCCGCATTGGTGTTATCGTTTTCAATATCGTTGATAATGCTTTCAATCACTGCATTCAGGTTGCGTACATTACTGCGGGATGTGCTTACGCCTGCCTTGGTTTGTGGCGTGTTGTCTGTTTGCAATTGGTGATCCAGATCCTTCAACACTTCGAGCAAATCATTAAAGGAGGCAATGCTTGCGGTTTTGTTAGAGCGGGAAGAATTGTAATCCTGTGCTTTTGTATTGGGAGCTGGTTCTGTAGTGGCAGGGTTGGTTCGTAAAGATTGGCTGTTTTGAGATGCGGTAAGTTTTACAATGCCATTTCTGCTATAAATACCTGTTCCTTCATCACTCAAATCAATATCAGTAACATCATTTAATACATAGGTTGCCTCAATAATAAATGTATAGTTACCCGCTTCCAGGTTCTCAAATTCAAATTCGCCCAAACTGTTAGTGGTACGTTGCTGAATATTACCTCCGGGATTTTTGCCGCCTTTAATACTTAAACCGCCGATAGGACTGCCGGGAATAGCCAACGGAAAATCATTTTGAAAAGGATCGTTTCCGTTTGCTGATCTTTGATAAATACGCCCCGAGTCGCCTCCAGGGTTTTTACCTCCTTTAATCGTTAATCCTCCAACAGGATTACCTGCGACAGAATTGGTATAATCATCCTGGTTAGGAATATCACCATTTTGAAAACCGCCGCCCTTACGGCTCATGCCAAAATCTGAAATCTTTCCACTGCCAATAATCATTTCTTCCGCACCATCACCATCTACATCACCAATATAAACCGGTAAAGACTGTATATAATGATCTGTTTTTTTAGTAAACGAAAGATCCTGTACATTCACTTTTGCTGATTGGGAACTTACACCAACATTGCTGCGTGGACTCCAGATCAAATCCGGTGCGCCATCACCATCTACATCGCCCACCTGCACATTGAATTGCTGCACAGCTCCGCTTTGTTTTATTTCAATCAACTCTGTTACATCCTGAGTTGTGCCATCACTGAAAGTAGCTGTAGCAGTAAATTTGCCTGTACGTTTTGTAAAATGTATATCCTGCACACTTACTTTACCACCGCCTCTTTGATTGGAAGCGGGGAGTGTAAAATGAAAATCCTGCATACTCACTTTGCCGGTACCACCTCCTTTAGCAGCGGATGATGGTGTAAAGTCCTGCGTATTTCCATCAGTAAGCCTTCCGTTTGCCCGGAAAAATTCTGCCTGGCCATCACCATCGGTATCTGCCATCACTACTGATATATCCTGTACACTTACCTTACCTCTTGCTGCGCCATAAATAATATGCTGCCATGTTTCATCGGGCACCAATACTTCGCCCGCAACGTTGATTTTTGCATTAGACTGTGCCTGGTAATAATCATACCCTTTTTTGCTTGCCCAAATGGCAAGAACAGCAACACTGTAGTTACCATCAGGTACATTAGCAAACCAATATTCACCGCAGGCATTTGTTTTTGTAGTAGCTACTACCGCACCTGTATTACGATCAATCAGTTGTACATCAAATACTGAATTTTTATCATCACATTGTTCATTACCGATTATCCTCCCTTTATATAAAGGATTATTAGTGCCGCCTTTTTCTTCATACAACGGATTGTTTTTTACCTGGCCAAGACAAGGATTGCAAACATCTTCCTGTGGTAAGCCATCAAAGAACAAAGGTTGATACTGACGGCGTCCCGTTGCCATACCACTGCCTGCTTCTCTTGTGCGTTTGCCGGTAGCCAGCCCGCTGTTGCTTTCACGAACATAAAGATTGGTTTGAACGCCCGGTTGTACCATAAGTCCTGTGGCCGCATAACTGGCTGCAGCTGCACCACCTATATGATTACGGTTGGTAATAATACTTTTTTCATTAGTTGTATGTATGATCCTTCCGGAAATGATATGCGAACCTGTCTGCATTCGTTCAGTGTATTCACTACGATCGCCCCAATGATTCAATCCTCTGTTTACTTTTTCACCAAACGTAGCTCCCTGTGTTTGTTTAGGAACTGTTACGTTCATAGAAATACGGTTCGGCATATCGCCTTTTCGTTGATACTGCAATGCATCATCCGGACAACTGAATGTCTGTTCTTCAACTGTACCATCAGGCCTGGTGGTTTTTAATGTTACAGGTCCGCAGCTTTGAGTGGTGGTACGATCGTTACTCTGATTACTTTTCGTTTTTGTTTTGAGTACCCGTTTGTTTTCCGGATCAATGATGCTTACACCATCATCATCTGTATCTGTACTTACACGATCATTGCTTTGATTGCTGCGTGTTTTTGTTTTCAATACACGGTTGGTGGTTTGCTGCTCATCATCATTGTTTACAGCAGATCGTTTACCGCTTGCCTGGCCACTGGCAACATCTCGTGGAGATTTTACATTGAAGGTTTTAATGAAGGAAACACCTGCGTTAATCGTTTGAAAATTCTTTTTCTGCTCAACCGGTATGTCAATGCCCCGCTGCGGATCAAATACCTGCACAGATGAAGAGGAACGCAGATAGTCAGTTGATAATACAATGGCTGATGTATTACCTACAGGATAAGAAAAGGAAACAGAGCCATTAAAACCGGGGAACAGGCTTTTGGTACCACTTTCAAAACGATAGAACGGGCGCAATGCTCCCTGCTGACCAATGATTAATCCGCCTCCCTGGTTAAAAAAGATACCGGCTTTTACACCTGCTAATAATTGCACTTTGGTTCCAAGCCGGAAGCTGGGCCCCAGCATCAAAAATGCATTTTGTGCAGGAGTAGTTGTAATGGTACTTGTTTGAGGAAACTTTCGGTCAATAATAAATTGATTGATGGCAGATGTATTGAGCTTGCTGTTGATGAACCCGGCACTTATGCCCAAACCCAAAGGGCCTGCAAAGTATTGACCATTTAATCCTGTAGCAAGACCATTGCCACGAAACAAGGAAGCTTCATTAATGTTGAGCCCGAAAGAAGCACCGGAGTTGATGCCGAACTGCCAGTCATTACCGGTGGTCATGCTACGGGTATGATTACTGCGGGATGAGTTTTGATTAAAGGCGGCTTGTTGAGCCATTGAATGAAAAGAGAGCAACAGCAGTACAGAGTACAGCGGCAAGTATCGGCTATTCATATATTGGTAGTTTAAGGTGCACACAAAATAGAAATAATAATCCGTGAATTAAAATAAATCAGCAATATCCGGTTCTCCCATTTCAGGCTTGGTGCGGAACGTTTATTTTTGCCGGATGCAACAGCCCGTACAAATCCTGTTAACTACGCTCAATGCCAAGTACATTCACATGAACCTGGCCATAAGGCTGTTGTACACACTCAATAAAGAGCACAAGGGTTTGCAATGGAAAGAATTTACCATCAAGCAAAACAAGGAGGAGATTGCAGCAGAGTGCAGTAAGTATGAAGTAGTGGCATTCAGTTGCTATATCTGGAATATTACACAAACACTCGATGTAGCACAACGCATCAAACGCATAAACCCCAATACAAAAATTTTACTCGGCGGACCTGAAGTGAGTTATGAATGGGAAGAGATGATTCAAAATGATTGTGTTGATTTTATTATTACAGGTGAAGGTGAAATTCCCTTTCATGAGTTGTTGAACAACTATCCGAATGTTTCTTTAGTACCAAATCTTGCCTGGAAGAAAGATGGGCAAGTGCAGTACATGGAACGCAGCACCATGTATGATATGAGCAACTTTATTGGTGTAAATCCTTATGTGCATGATCCTGCTGAAGATTTGTACAATAAAATCAGTTACATAGAAACCAGCAGGGGATGTCCCTACAAATGTGAATTCTGTTTGGCAAGCCTGGATAACAAAGTGCGGTATTTGCCCATGAAGGATATTAAAGACAACCTGTTGTACTTAATGCAAAACGGAAGGGTCATCAAGTTCCTGGACAGAACTTTTAACATGAAACGTGATTTTACACTGGATGTATTTCAGTTCATCTTAGATCATCATCGTCCGGAAAATGTGTTTCAGTTTGAAATAACGGCTGATATCCTGCATCCTGATATCATCCAATTCATCAATGAAAAAGTGCCAAAGGGTTTATTTCGTTTTGAAATTGGTATTCAAACCGTCAATCAAAAGGCAAATCTTGAAGTGAGCCGCAAGCAGAGCTTTGAAAAAACAAAAAGCATCATTGCACAGGTGCGTGATAAGGTAGAACTGCACCTGGATTTGATTGTGGGTCTTCCCCTGGATTATTATGAAGACATCAAGTACAGTTTTGAAGAAGTGTTCAAACTCTTTCCGCCTGAACTGCAACTGGGTTTTTTAAAATTCCTGAAAGGCACACCGGTTCGATACAAAACGGAGCAGCATGGTTACAAGTATGATCCTGTGGCTCCCTACCAGATTATTGAAAGCAAGTACCTGAGTAAAGAAGAGCTGGCAAATATCACACTTGTAGAAGAAGCATTGGAAATTTACTGGAACAAACCAAGAGCATTTCATACGCTCAAATATGTAACGGCTTATTACAGTGTGTTTGATTTTTTGCTCGGGCTTGGTAATTATTTTCAAACCCATTCTGATTTTCACAAACATGATCTGCGGGATGTGTATCAGCTTTTATTTGCATTTGCTAAAGAATCGTATGCGGATGATGTTGTATTGCAACAACTCATTTCCATTGATTATTACCTGCAGCACAAAATAAAACCGGTAGATCTCTTGCAGGTAGAAGTAGATGCGGCCTTAAAATCAAAACTTACGGAGCAATTCAAACTCAATCATCATCAGTTCCGCCATGTGTTATTTCCTGTTCATTTTAACTGGCAGGAGTTTGTACAATACAATCATATTATAAAAGATGATGCAGTAATAGTTCTTGAATATAATGGAAAAGAAGAGCCGAAGGTGATGGAACAACAGGCGGCTAAGCAATAAGCAATCATTCCATTACTATATTTTATAAATGGTATGCCCCCATTATCCTGAAATATTATATTGCAAAACAAACCTCCCGCATGAGTCATCCATCCACCACTATCCGTCCGTTTGCTGATGCCAAGCCTCTATCCATCCGTATCTGGCACTGGGCTACTGCGTTGTTTTTCTCTGTTTCTATTGTTACCGTTAGCATCAACGAGTTTATTCTTGATGGGCGTACACAAATACAAGCGGTCAATAATGCTGCACAGGAAAAAGGTGTAACACTCGACAGGGATCAAACAAGAGCCATTGTAAGAACTTTCCGGGAACCCATCTGGGAATTACATAAATATGCAGGTTTCGGAATTTGTATTTTGTTACTGTGGCGTATGTTCATAGAATTTCGTTTAAGTAAAAACAATCGCCTTGCCTCTAAACTCAAAGCATCATTCAATCGCAAACAACAGGTGGAAGGAACTGCTTTGGAGCAAAATCATTTCAGCATGGTGCAGGCAGGTTATCTTATTTTTTATGTGTTGATTGTACTTATGGCCTGCACAGGATTAATATTGGCTTTTGAAGAGGTGCCTTTCTTTAAATCCATTCATGACCCCGCCAAAGAAACACATGAGTTGCTGCAATGGGCCTTTTATACTTACGCAGTAATCCATATAAGCGGTGTGGTATGGAGCGATTCCAAATTATACAACGGGCTGGTTTCAAAAATGATTCACGGAAAGCAGTAAGCAATCGCTTGCTTTTTTTTCCGCTTGTTTGAATTCTATAATCACTTGTTTGAATTCTGTTAGGCAACACAGTTCAGGTAAAGTTCTTTTGTAAAAAAGAATTAAGCCAGATGCCCAAATTATTTTTCTGCAAACATACATTTTGGATTGTATGCCTGTTTTTATGCTTACAATCGAAAGGAACATCTGTAATTGTAAATGATAGTATTCCAAAAACAGTTCATTTTGGCGGCACCATTACCGCTACACAAAACGGCATTTCACTCATTCCATCGTTTTCATTGGGCAGACCTGCTATGATGTTTGATCTAAACATCGGCGGCAAGAAACTCACTTTTGAACCTTTCTTCCGATTTGGAATGGATGGCAAGCCGTGGGCTTTTATTTTTTGGGGGAGATACAAGTTCGTCAACAACTCCAGGTTCAGAATGAGTATGGGTGCACATCCATCCTATGTGTTCAGAACTGTGCCCATGAATAACAACGGGACCACCGTTACTATCAACCGTGCCGATCGCTATGCAGCCATGGACTTAACACCAAGCTTTGTTGTTTCAAAAAATACAACAGTGGGTGTTTATTATTTGTACTCACACGGATTAGATAAAACCTCCGTACAAAACACACATTTCATCACCCTCAATGCCAACTTCACCCATATTCAACTCGCTGGAAATTTCTATGCCAAATTCAACCCGCAGCTGTATTACTTAAACATGGCCGGCAGAGATGGTTTTTATGCTACACACAGTTTTACAATAGCACATCAAAGATTTCCACTAAGCCTGCAAACCATCATGAACAGGGCCTTCAAAACAGAAATTGCCGGCAACCGTTTTGTATGGAATATGAGTTTGATTTACAACTTTAATAAAAACTATGTTCGCCGGTCGTAAACAAAAACAAACTGTAAGTTTGTGGGAGATGCGTAAGGTGGAAACCATAGAGGAATTTTATAAACGTAAGTTTAACTGGGTGCCGGAAACCATGAATAAAGAAATCGGTCACTTTAATGTGTTCCGTCTGGATCCATATGTGGGCAGCCGTGCCCAACCTGTTCCTTACAGCCGCAGGGATTTTTATAAAATCACCATAACACTCGGCAGCGGTAAAGTATATTATGCTGATAAATGTTATGAAGTACAACAACAGGCACTTACATTTTCCAGTCCGAACATTCCTTACAAATGGGAGCACCTGGATAAAATTACCGGCGGTGTTTTCTGCATTTTTGATCAGCAGTTTTTTCACCAGTTTGGGAATTTAAACCAGTATGCTGTTTACAAACCGGAGGGTAGCCGGGTATTTGAGTTAAATGAAGATCAATTGGCTAAAGCTTCTGCTGTTTTTCAACGAATGTTTGAAGAACTTAAAAGCGATTACGTTCATAAATACGATATACTTCGAACATTAGTGCTCGAGTTGATTCATATGGCTTTAAAAATGCAACCCAACAGCGATATCAGTGGACCGCAACAGTTTTCCTCTTCGCAACGTATTGCTACGATGTTTATGGAATTGCTGGAACGGCAATTCCCCATCGATGAACATCATCCGGAGGTTACATTACGAGCGCCTTCTGATTTTGCCGCACAGTTAAATGTACATGTGAATCATTTAAACAGAGCCATAAAAGAAAACACCGGTAAAACCACTTCTCAAATTATAGGTGAACGTATTTTGCAGGAAGCAAAGATTTTATTGAAACACAGTCCATGGAATGTTGCTGAAATTGCTTTTGCATTGGGTTTTAAAGAAGCTACGCATTTCAACAGTTTTTTTAAAAAACAGGTACAGTTAACTCCTTTGCAGTTTCGATCAATTTAAAAAGCTATTTACTTTATCCGCTTGCCCTGTGTTGTAAAAGACAATCCCTGCTGGCCCGATGTAGAAATCATAATGGCTTCAAACAAAGGCTCCGGTGCGCCGGGTTTACTCTTCCAATCAAAAATAAAATTGGCACCGCTGCCGCCGGCATTGTCCTTTTGTTCAATCACAATCTCCGCTGTTTCCATAGGAGTAATAAAAATGGGCTGTGTAACATAGTTGCGGACGGATTTGCCATTGGTATCAAAATATTCCGCTTTAAAAAGATATAAGGTATCGATGGTGCTGGTGTTGCGCATGCTGATGGTGGCCGTTAAATCGCTGATCCGCTCCTGTGATAATGTATAGATATGTGAGTACACAGAAAGATAGGTGGTTCCTGCAGACAGCGAATCATTGCTGCTTAATGTTGCAGTTCTTTTACTCCAGTCTGCCGTTTGCGGTAATGCATTGTTTTGAACCTCTTTGCAGGAACTAAATAAAAGCAAAGCACAGGTAAGAATCCAAAAAATACTGATCAACTGATGCTGATGAAGGTATAAACGGGAAGTTTTCATTCCCCAATTTACTGAAAGCTATCCATTCGGAAAAGATGGGGTATGCCTCTTTTTCACTTAAATATGTGATTGACGGGCCCGGCTCTTTTGTCTACTTTAGCCCGCACTATAAAAAATTTTGTCCGGGTTAAGGGTAACAGCCTTTACAGTTGTTATTCTTATATAAACCGGCATTAGAGTGTTAAGCATGGCATTAAACGAACCTCAATTGGCCCGGCAACTCGTTCAAAAAGACGAGGCGGCGTTTGAACAGGTATTTAAATCCCATTTTAAAAACCTGCATGCTTATGCCTGTACCATTGTAAAGGATAGCCCTGCTGCTGAAGGTATTGTACAGAATGTGTTTCTCAAACTGTGGGACCGTGGCGAAAACCTCAATATCTCTTCTTCGGTTACAGCTTATCTCTACCGGGCAGTCTATAATGAAAGTTGCAACTATATCAAACACCAGAAAGTAAAACATTCCTATACGCAGCATGCCCAATATTCCATGAGCAATACGACAAGAGAAGGAGAAACAGCATCAAAGAAAATTTTGCTGGCTGAGCTGGAGCAGAAAATAAAAACAGCCCTGAGTGAGTTACCCGAGCAATGCCGTACCATTTTCCAGATGAGCCGTTTTGAAGAGCTCAAGTACCAGGAAATTGCTGATAAACTGGGTCTTTCCATCAAAACAGTGGAAGCACAGATGGGTAAAGCATTAAAGTTGCTGCGTATAAAACTTGTAGATTATTTGCCATTGATCGTTTTATTTTTTAATCTGTTAATCCTTTTCATTTGAACGAACCTTTACATACAACAATGGATGTGCTGCTGGTAAAATACCTGCTGCAGGAAGCCACACCTCTTGAACAACAGCAGGTGGAAGAATGGTTGTCTCAGAGCGAAGCCAACAGGAAAGAGCTGGAGCATCTTGAATTTGTATGGAAGGAAAGTCAAAAAGCTGCAGCAGCAAGTACCGTAAATGAGCATGCAGCATGGCAACGTTTTGTTGAAAAAAGAAATGAAGTAAAAACAGGTGGCCGTATTATTTCTATTACAAAGCCGAAGCGCTGGTTACAGATGGCAGCTGCAGTTATTATAATAGTTGTTGGCGGATGGTTTGCAGGTACATTTTTTAATACAGGTGACAGTATTGAACTGGTGCAAACACAACAAACTGTTTTGGCTGATACATTACCTGATGGAAGTGTTGTAACTCTTAATAAGAATTCAAGTATTGAGTACAATAAAAAATTCACCAAGGGCAGGAAACGTGCTGTAAAACTGCAGGGAGAGGCATTCTTTACTGTTACAGCCAATAAAGAAAAGCCATTTGTAATTGCAGTGAATGATGTAGAAGTGAAAGTTGTGGGCACATCGTTTAATATTAAAACAGTGAACGGTCAAACAGAAGTGATCGTAAAAACAGGAATAGTAGAAGTAACAAGAAATGGCAAAACCATTCGTTTAACACCCAACGAAAAACTGATCACACCTGCAAAAGATTCAGCGCTTGTAAAAACTGTCATTACTGATCAACTTTATGATTATTACCAAAGCAAAGAATTTGTGTGTGATAATACTCCGCTCTGGCGACTGGTAGAAGTGTTGAATGAAGCCTATGGCAGCAATATAGTGATCGGTCGTGCGGGGTTACGTAACCTCCGCCTCAGCACTACGTTCAACAATGAATCATTAGAGAATGTGCTGGACATTATTGCTAAAACGTTTCAGTTGCAGGTGGTAACAACAGAAAACCAAATCATCTTACAGTAACAGAACAAAGGAATGAACGCATTTTACAGGAAAGGAATTGTTGTTTGCTTTTTACTGGGTTTCAGTATTTGTACAGCAGCTCAAAATATTCTCAACAAAAGCATTACCGTACAGGTTAACAAACAACGGCTGGATAATGTGCTGGAAATTATCAGCAACAACGGCAATTTTTATTTTTCTTATAACAGCAGCATTGTAAAGCGTGACAGCCTCGTGAGTTTAAATTTCACCAACAAACCGGTTCGTGAAGTATTGAATTACCTGTTCAACAACCGCTATGATTATATTGAGAGCGGCAACTATTTAATTCTGCGCCGCAAAGCCATTACGATTGCTGCCACTGTAAAGCAATCACCTACCGAAGACAAGAATTATTACCTGGCTGGTTATATCATTGATGAATTTACCGGTGAGCGTTTGAACAATGCCAGCATTTATGAACCCGATCAGCTGGCTTCTGATCTAACAGATGGTCAGGGCGCTTTTACATTGAAACTAAAAAGCCGTTACAAAACAGCTACGATCACTGTAAGTAAAGACTCGTATAAAGACACCACATTAACCATTCAACCGAAACTCAATCAGCAGTTGATCATCAGCCTGCGGCCACAGGATAATTTTACAACCATGATCACGGTGTCGCCGGAAGATTATTTTTTACCTGACACTATTGAAGTAAAACTTCCTACAGGTGAAACAGTTACTTACACCAAAGAAGACACAATTAAAGTACAACGTTCCTGGATCGGACGTTTTTTGCTTTCCTCCAAACAACGGATGCAAAGCATCAACCTAGGTAAGTTCTTTACCACAAGAGCGTTTCAAATTTCATTGTTTCCCGGTTTAAGCACACAGGGAAAATTGAGTCCGCAAATCACTACGGCCTTTTCTGTGAATGTATTAGGTGGGTATACCGGTGGTGTGAGCATGATGGAACTGGGAGGATTATTCAATATCACAAAAACAAATGTAAAATACCTGCAGGGGGCAGGGTTATTGAACCTGGTAGGTGGTGATGTACGTGGATTACAGGTGGCGGGATTACACAATCATGTGCTGGACACGGTCAATGGTTTGCAGGCAGCCGGAGTAAGTAACTATGTAAAAGGAAAATTCACGGGTTTACAGATTGGTGGTGTTTATAATCATGCCATTGATACAGTAAAAGGTATGCAAATTGCCGGTGTTAGTAATTTCAGCAAGCAGCAAACGAGTGGTCTTCAAATTGCCGGTGTAGGTAATATAGCCAATCGTAACATGAAAGGTGTACAAATTGCCGGAGTGTTCAATTATGCCAAACACGTAAGAGGCGTACAAATTGGATTAATCAATCTGGCTGATAGTTCTGATGGGTACAGCATTGGTTTGCTCAATTTTGTTCGGAAAAACGGTTATCATAAACTCAACATCAGCACCAATGAAGTAACACAATTGAATGTGGCCATTCGTACCGGCAGCAGAAAAATGTATTCAGCCATTCATGCAGGCGCTACACTTCAATCCAATGAACGGTTATATTCTTTTGGCTTTGGTTTGGGGAAAGATATCCGGTTGAGTAAACAGATCTTTTTAAACACGGAACTTGCAAGTCATTCATTATATGCAGGCACATGGGACTACATGAATCTGCTCAATAAATTTTCATTGAATATACAATGGCAACCCGTAAAAGGGATTTCAGTGTATGCAGGCCCATCATTCTCTGTTCTCATCAGCGATCAAAAAGTGGCAGTAGCCGGTTATAAATTCCCTTTTTATAATAATGCGTTGCGTTCGTATGATTTTTCTGACCGTGTAAAAGGATGGATCGGTTTTACGGCAGGCGTTAATATATTTTAACGTGTTGTGCTATTGGAAAATCTACCTAAACCCCAGCGGGGTGTCAATGTCAGTAGTACAATTAAATAATAAGAAGTTAAGCTCCGTAGGAGCGACATGTTTTACTATTTCTGAATAATAACATATCGCCCCTATGGGGCTTTGTTTGCTTTTCATGCATTTTTCCTACTAACATTACGCCTCTCCGAGGCTGCTTAAACGAATTGAATTAATATTTTAATAGTAAAACACGTTTCTTTTAATCAAATACAGTTCCGTTTTGTTAACAGTCTTTAACAGGTTTTCATTCAAAAAAAATATTGCAGGCATAAGGGTAAGGGTTCGTTGAGTTGTTATTCAAGAAACTCTTATCATGACAAACAACCGGGGAAAGTTTTTCCTTATCATCATTTTCACTTTTATTAAAGCAATCGGTTTCACACAGTTTACACAAACCATTCGTGGTACGGTTAATGAAACTGTTTTACAAACACCTGTTGCGGGAGCTACCGTTACACTCTTGGGTAATAAGTCTGTACTCACTGATAGTCTCGGTAATTTCCGGTTCTTAAATGTGCCCGTAGGTACGCACACCATCAGGATCACACATGTAAGTTTTAAAGAGGCAGTAGTTGCCAATCTTACGGTGAATGCAGGCAAAGAATTAGTATTGACCATTCCTGTTGAATCCATTGTTAAAGAACAATCAGAAATCATTATTAAAGGTGACAAACGCAAGAACAAACCCATCAATGAATTGAGCCTCGTGAGTGCAAGGGCATTTACGGTTGAAGAAACACAGCGTTACGCAGCTTCGGTAAATGATCCTTTGCGTATGGCCACCAATTTTGCCGGGGTTGTTTCGGCTGATGATGGTAATAACAATATTGTGATTCGTGGTAATTCACCATCCGGTTTGTTATGGCGTATGGAAGGCATTGATATTCCCAATCCCAATCACTTCAGCAATGCTGCAGGTAGTGGCGGCGGTATTTCGATTCTCAGTTCACAGTTACTGGCCAACTCAGATTTTCTCACCGGTGCTTTTGCTGCTGAATATGGCAATGCATTGAGTGGTGTGTTTGATCTCAAATTGCGGAAAGGAAATAATGAGCGCAGAGAATTTGCATTCCAGGCCGGTGTGCTCGGTCTGAATGTTTCTGCAGAAGGACCTTTCAAAAAAAATTATAAAGGTTCTTATCTCATCAACTATCGATATTCAACATTAAATATTTTGAACAAGCTGGGTGTTATACCTAATGGCTCTCCTACTAACTTCCAGGACCTGTCTTATAATATTTATTTACCTGCGAATAAAGCCGGCACATTCACACTGTTTGGTTTTGGCGGTTTGAGTTCACAAGCGAGTAAATTTTTAGAAGATACAACGGAGTGGAAAAACGAAAGCGATCGTTTCCGTTTTACTTACAGTGGTAAAACATATATGAATGCAGTTACACACACCATTCGTTTGGGAAGCAGTACTACATTAAAGTCGGCCATCAGTTACTCAAAAGTAGAAGCAACCTTTGAACTGGATTACGCCAAAACAAAATCCATTGTTGAGCAGTGGAGTAATGAAAAATACGGAACGGGGAGGTGGGGCTTCAACAGTATGCTCAATCATAAATTCAGCACCAGGAGTTCGTTCCGTGCAGGAGTGATTGTTAACAGGATTGCATACAACTATTATCAACGGTCAAAAGAAGAACGTGATGAGCCTTTACTGGATCGTATCAATCATACCGGTAATACCTACACTGTTCAGTCGTATGCACAATGGCAGTACAAGCCTACCAATAAACTTACCTTGAACGGTGGTCTTCATTACCTGCAACTATTGCTCAACAATAAAAGTGTTGTTGAACCAAGAGCCTCTGTAAAATGGGATATCAACAATAAACATTCACTTTCTGCCGGGTATGGTTTGCATAGCCAGGTGCAGGGATTGGGCGTATACTTTGCACAGGTAAATGATGCTTCAGGCAATACACAACAACCGAATAAGAATTTAGGTTTTACACAATCTCAGCATTATGTATTATCGCACCAGTACCTGCTGGGTAAAAATTTAAAGTTGCGTACAGAATTGTATTACCAGCAACTCAGCAATGTTCCTGTGGCCAACAGTGATACCAGCACTTTCTCCACACTCAACATCATTGATGGTTTTGTAACAGATGCTTTAGTGAACAAAGGCAAAGGACACAACTATGGTTTGGAGATCTCCCTGGAAAAATACCTGAGCAATCATTTCTATTACATGTTCAGCAACTCATTCTATCAATCCAAATACACAGCGCTGGATGGAATAGAGCGTAATACCAGGTTTAATGGTGGCTTTGTAAGCAACCTGGTGGCAGGAAAGGAATTTATCGCTGCCAATCAGCGCCGCACATTTGGTATCAACATCAAATTAGTGTACCAGGGTGGTTTCAGAGAGACACCTATTGATATTGAAAGATCAAAAGCAGCCGGTGCCGCTAAGTATGTTGAAAAAGATGCATTCACGTTACAGGTGCCCGCTTACTATCGTACTGATCTGAAGTTGAGCATGAAATGGAACCGTAAAAAATTAACCAGTACTCTTTCGCTCGATCTGCAAAACGCAACCAATCGTTTAAATGTCTTCGGTCGCTTTTATGATCCGTTGAAACAGGAAGTCATTACTATTCACCAAAATGGATTGATTCCTGTTCTGAATTACAAAATTGAATTTTAAAAAACCATTTTATCATCAAAAAATAATCAGTTATGAACACAATTAAATTTTCAGCAACATTACTTGTCTTTATTTCAATCGTATTTACATCCTGCAAAAAAGAGATCATTCATGGAAAGGGTGATATAGTAACACAAGAACGTACTGTTTCCGGTTTTTCCCGGGTAAAAATTACAGGTATAACAGATATTACTTTGATACAGGGCAGCAGTTTCAGGGTAACCGTAAGTGATTATGAAAACCTGGTAAATGAAGTAGAAACATCATTGAGTGGCGATGAACTACGTGTTGGTTACAAACGCAATGTTTGGGTTACCAAAGGCAAGTCAAAAGCAATTATTACCCTGCCTTCCTTAAAAGGAGTGCGTGTAGACGGCAGCGGTGATTTTATAATTGATGGCCCGTTTACCGGCACTGATTTCTTCAGTGTTGAGATTAATGGCTCCGGCAATGTGAGCATCAACAATGCCGTAGTAGAGGAAGCTGATATTCATATTTCCGGCAGTGGCGATGTAAGAAATTTTGGATTGCAGTGCAAAAAAGCAACTGTTAAAGTAAGTGGTAGTGGTAACACAGAACTTACCGTGAGTGAATTGCTGGACGTGCGGATTGATGGCAGCGGTGATGTGTATTACAAAGGAACTCCGGCTGTAAATGCACGCATCAATGGAAGCGGCAAAGTGGTAAAAAAATAAGTTGTTTAATAAGTAGTGATTGTGATGCGGGTTGCTTTTCTAAGCAACCCTTTTTTACGTTTTGCAGAAAGCAGTATTTTTAGCGTCATGTTCCGCTTCCGGCATCAATACAAACAGGTTCTTCTCTACGCTGCTGCCCTGGTAGCACTGCTGATACTGTTGCAGGTGTTGCAGTATAAGCTGCTGTTGCTCAACCATGCTTATGAATTATACCTGCTATTTATTGCATTGATTTTTACCGGCCTGGGCATCTGGCTGGCGCTCAAACTCATGAGGCCGAAAACAAAAATTGAAACGGTGATTGTTGAAAAACCCGTGTATGAAAAAGTATGGACAGATGAAGAACTGCTGGCCATTGAAACAGAAAAACAAAAGCTGGGCCTCAGCAGCCGGGAACTGGAAGTGTTGCAACTAATGGCACAGGGGCTGAGCAACCAGGAAATAGCCGACCGCTTGTTTCTTTCACTCCCCACCGTAAAAACACATACGTCTAATTTGTTTTTTAAGCTGGATGTAAAACGCCGCACACAGGCTATTGAAAAAGCAAGACAGTTGATGTTGATTGATTGAAAAATGATCCTATTATTGCCGTTAGCCTTTTCCTCAGTGTTCTCCCATTAGCTCTGTGTGCTATTCTTCCTCCTCCTTTCGTATGAATTTGTACTTGCAAACGGTATTTCATACTTTGGTATGAGGCCCTTGCTCTTTTGCCGCAGCATCTTTACACCCTAAAACAAAAAATATGAAAAAGAATGTTTTGGTTTTTGGTTTGATTTCCGGCGTGGTTGCTTCAACCATTATGGCCTTTAGCATGATCTATATGTCCAAACACCCGGAGCTGGAAGCCGGCACCGGTTCCATGGTGGTGGGCTACCTGAGTATGCTCATTGCCTTCTCCCTCATTTTTGTGGCGGTTAAAAATTTCCGTGACAAACAAAATGCAGGGGTCATCAGTTTTGGTAAAGCCTTTTTAATGGGTTTGTTTATTTCGTTGATCGCTTCCACCATGTATGTGATTACCTGGGCTTTTGTACATCATTATTATATGCCGGATTTTATGGAGAAATACGCTGCCGCCATGATTGAAAATGCAAAAACAAGCGGAACACCTGCGGAGTTACAAAAAACCATTGAGCAAATGAACTCCTACAAAGAAATGTACAAGAACCCTTTTTTCTTTGCCATGTTCAGCTATATGGAAATTTTACCGGTGGGGTTGATCGTATCCTTGATTACAGCCCTCATCTTAAAACGCAAACAGGCGGCCATTGCCTGATGACCTGCAATTTGATTTTATAATATTTAAAACAACAATATGAAAAAGGTTACAGGAATCGGTGGGGTGTTCTTTAAATGCAAAGACCCCGAAAAAGTAAAAGAATGGTATCATACCCACTTAGGAATAGATGCGGGAAAGTGGGGCGCCAATTTTGAGTGGCGTGATGCAGAGGATCCTTCCAAAAAAGGTTCTACTGCCTGGAATACATTTACGGAAAAAGTAAAAATGTTTGAACCCTCAGCTAAAGAGTTCATGATTAATTACCGTGTTGAAAACATTAGTGCACTGGTGGAGCAATTAAAAGCTGAAGGTGTAACTGTACTGGATGACATTGTAACTTATCCTTACGGCAAGTTTGTACATATCATGGATGTTGAGGGAAATAAGATTCAATTGTGGGAGCCGGGGGAAGAGTAAGGAGGTTTTTAGCCCCTGAGTTTTGGCATATTCTTTAGACCTGCTGAAGCAAGTCGTTGTTTTTTTGTTGCAGCTTTGTCATTCTCGCTTTAATGACATTTTCGAATAATTCAGGATACGGAGCATTGAAGTCAATAGGGTTATAACTTTTTAATGCATCAATTTTACGAATTGTTTCATAAACCGCAATATGCTTAAGATAGGCATTAATTGTTAGTTGCAATTCTTCGTCAACTTCTACAAAGTGAATGTTATTCTCAATTACTGATACAATTTCACGATGATTTTTTAGTATATACTCACTTTCAATGATATCATTAGTATCTATAGGGAGGCTATTGGGATCATCAGATAACCGGGGCGATAGCTCCCAAAGTGCATTATCCTTTTGAAGTCTGAAATAAATGGGATAGTAAAATAAAGAAAGCTGCTTTTCAATTGCGTTTAGAATTTTTTCACGGTTATTTTCCTTTAATTTATTTCGAAGTTCATTAGTCTGCTTATTTATCTCCAGGTACTTGCTAACCCAATATCCGGCGATAAGCAGCATAATACTTAAAAGCCCCTTGTCAATTAATATTTTTATTAAATCGTCTGCCATACTTAAAATTGGAATTATAATGAAAGCAACGGTAAGAGCTTGCTGCTGTGCTGGTATTTTATAATGTCCAGCCCGGAGCCGCAGCTGATTGAAAAACTGATGATGAAGATATCAACAAAAGCTGATAGAATTCGGTCAGCCGGATATGGGCTGATAGCGATATGAAGCTGAGAATATATTCGTCTGCCAGCATAGCAGCAAACTCCCTTTTGTATGTTCGCCCTTCGTCTTGGTGTTTTGAATTGAGAGTATGTGTCCACCGAAGCAGGGTGTGTCCCGGAAGCGTAGGAACAAGACAGGCTCTTTTGCAAGGGTGGCTTTGTGTGTCGCCTTTGTGCGCCTTGCAAATGTGCCTGGCTTGGTGCGTCGACCATTTTTTAATAAAGTTGTATTTTCGGCAGATTATGTTACTGTCATTCATAAAGAAAATGTCAAGAAGAAGCCCCTATACAAAAGTCTTAAAAGAGAATCAAATTAGAGAAGCTCACATTAAGGGCATGGGAGATGTGCTCTTTAAAGGCTTTCAATGCCTCAGGAGTAGCTGTAAAAACTTCCTGTTTGTCAGAAAAGATGAAATTAATGAGGAATTTGAAATTGAATGCCCTGTTTGTCAGTTTAAATTCAAATCTGGTGAGGAAACAAAGTTTTATGACTATAAACTAGAAAACACCAAAGAAAACAAGATAATTGAGGAAGGTGAATTTGCAATTCTTCATGACGATTATATTAACGAAGCTCAAGAATATAAGTATTGTATTGTCTGCAATACAATTAAACCAACCTATCTTTTTGATAAACACTCTGCCCGTGCATCAGGTAGGCAGGGAGAATGTAGATTATGTAAAGGAGTTTATAATTCTATAAAAAATCAATCCAGAATTTCTGACCAGCACCGAGAGGCGGCTCAAAAAAGAAGAATGTATCTGGATTTGTCTGGACAACACAAAATTGATAGTAAAACAATACATGAGCGTTTTGGATACAAATGTTTTAAATGTGGGAAAGATTTGAGCACCGTCAAATCAGCGATTGAAAGGCCATTAGACCATACTCTTCCCATTTATTATCTTTTCCCTTTAAGCACTGATAATGCTACGCTTTTATGCAGAGACCATAACGGAGAGAAATCAGGAAAGTGGCCGTCTGAATATTATAATCCTACAGAGTTAAAAAAGCTCTCTGTTATTACAGGTATTGATTACGACATCCTGCAAGGAAAAGCTTTTTATAATCCAGATGCTTTAGATAATCTGAAAAACTCAGATGTTGTTGATGCCATGCTAACAAAATATAGTGCTTACATGGATGAAATAATAAAGCTACGCAATCGCTTATTAAAAGAAACTGGGTTTGATTTCTTTAAACATTCTAAAATTATTTCTCCGGTTCATATTGCCAAGGCAGATGAATATTTAAAGAAGTAAAAGTTATATTAAAACTAAATATTGATGTGAAGTAACAGTGCCTTTGTCCCGTATTCCATGTGATTCGCAATGCTCAACACTTTCATCAAACAAGTCGGCAGTCTTAAACCATCGCTTACTAATTTTCTGTAACTCTTTCGCCATGTCACATTTTGCACTCTTACCTAAATGCAAAACGCAAACTCCGTCTTTCTTCAATCGCTCCTTTGACTGGCGAAATATGCTTTCATAAATGGCAAAATCCTTTTTCTGTTTTTCTTCAACAAAATTGTTGACCTGAAATTTGAAATCTTTTTCTGACCATCCTGAAAACCAAATGCGAATCCAGTTTGCCAAATAGAATCTTGTGCTATCGAAGAAGGGCGGCGAAGTGATTACTGCATCAAGATTATTTATTTCCTGTGGCCAAATGATTGTTGTGTCCTGATTGAAGATTTTTCCGTTGCGAAAATTTATTGGTAATTCTTCATTGATTGCCCTGTCAACTTTCTCTGTCAGTTTATTAACTAAATTCTTATATTCAAATTCTCCTGTTGGTGCATAAGGCACAATAGGGTGTGAACGTCGGCTTAATGCGTAGGGTCGGTTGCCATGAAGAATGTGTAGTAATGAAGCTACTACCAACATTTCGCTTGGAGTTTTCGGATAATTTTCTTTCACAAATCTTCTTGCAAGTAAAATTTCTTTCAGTGTTGTTTCTTCGTAGTATTCTGCAAGTGTTTTGTTGAAACCGAAAGTATTCGCCTCATTCAATTCTTCCTTCGTGCATTTGTTTCTCTTAATGAACTGCTTTAAAGAATTTATGTAGCTATGACTTTCGTTTGCTTGCGGTGCAGTCACCTTTGCATAAGAAATGTAGTAAGCTGGTAAACTAATATCAATGCCGAAAGAAGCTTTTCCTGCCAATGCTGCTTCAAAAGGAATTGTTCCTACTCCTGCGAATGGGTCAAGCATTGAGCCGTTTGCAGGAACAAATGTTTCAACCAAATGATGGGCAATGGCGGGTTTCAGTTTCCCTTGATATGAACAAAGCGAATGATTGTTGTGTCCCCAGTTACGACTTGAATACGGTTCTTGTTGATGGGGAACAACAGTTTTAAAATGATTCCAATTCTTTCTCCAAATTGTCGGAGTGTTACCATTGATGTGCTTACCATTTTTGTAATTGTATTGAAATGCAAGAAGTGATTGTGTCAAAACTTCTTTGTTCCTTGACCTTCTCTTTCTCAGAATTTTGTTGTCAATCAATTTGAAACCAAGTTCTGTCAGAAGTTCAATTAGGATTTCATCTGTGTTAATATGAACTCCACAAAAAATAGAATCACCGATGTCAATTAAGATTTTTGCATTGTTGCTTAAGTGTTCCTTACAGTCGCTGAATATCCGATACATTTCTTCAAAGTAACTCTTCGCCATTATTGGAATTCGTGAATCGTATGCTTTTTTGTGCAACTCCAGCAACGTTAACTTAAGGATTTTACTTTTTGAAGAAATGTCCAAACCATTTACATAAGCATATTCCTTCTTAACATCGTTAATACCGCTCGTTAAAGCCTGGTCTCTAAAAAAGCGTAAATCATTTTCAAATTGTAAATAGCGGAGAAACCACAATTCTACTTTTGTATTTCTGAAATAGTTTGTTCCGTTCAAATATGGTGGACTTGTAATGACTGCCCCAATTTTCAGGTCGTTAATTCTGCTGATATTTTTAGCGTTGGCTAAAATTAATTCGTGGTTTGTTTTCAGGGTGAAATTGAAATTTAAAACATCTTCAGCTATATCAGCAATTTTTTGAGGCAGTATTTCTTCAAAGGTTGTAAACTCTTTTTCAAGTTCCTTTTCTGTTTTAAATCTCACGTCACCTGCTTTCTTTAGATGAGAAACTGGTAATAAGCAAGACAAAACAGCAATGGTTAAAGTGTCTGCAAGTAATTCATCCTCCAATTTTACAATGTCAATATAGGAACGTAGCTTGAGGATTTCGGAAAGTTTTTCGGCAGAAAAATATTCACTATCAGCAAATAGTGCTTTGTATGCTTCCTTCAACGATTTATCTTCTTCAAATTTGTCGAGTGATTGAATTAACGTTTGAGAAATATCATTCAAGTTGTCGTAGAGTTTTTTTCTTTGAGCTTCTTTTGCTTTGAGAACTCTTGTTTTTGTCTGAATGAGATATTGCAGCAAAGGGTTTACCTCTGAGTAAACTGTTGAGAGTCCTTCATCATCTGCTGCAAAAAGAGTCGTGCCCGTCCCTGCAAATGGTTCGTAAATTAAAGTGTCTTTGATGTCAAAGTTCTTGATAAGCGATTTTACAAAGTCGGTTGAATAGCCTTCAATATAAGGATACCATCTTTGAAAAGGAGTGTCTTTGCTTTTTACAAAAGTTACATCTTTTTTAGTCATGCCATTGACTTGGTCAACTTCTGATAAGTTTTGTTTTATCAGTCGCTTTACAACTTGGTTAATTGACCGTTCTTGTTTGTCAGCAAATACGGAAAGCTGTTTATAAGTTTTTATTCCAATTAGCTCCTTAATTTCTTGAGTTGTCATGTCTTTGACCTTAGTATAGTAAGGAGCTTCTGGTTCACTAAAGGCAAGTGTCACGGATTTATCTTTTGAATCTTCTGAAGGATAGTCGCTGAAGTAAACAGCCTTATAGTATTGTTTTGCCATTTTATGAAGTAAGTGTCAATTTATGATAGTTACTTCGCAAAGTAAGGAAAAGAAATTGAATGTTGAACAGGGTTATCTAAAAATTTATTCCTTAAAGGATGATTGCATCAACCACTGGGGTTTTGTTGATAGTTGATTTAAGATGATATTCTAAAGTCAAGTTGATAAGAATTCCGTAAGCGGGGGTGGGTAGGCTTTGTGTTGGGATTTTTAGCTCTTTGCAAGGTTGGCTTTTGTGTGTCGGCGTTGTGTGCCTTGCAATGTGCTAAAAATAGAGTGGGGTCGGGTGGTAAAGTCATGTTAGTTTGAATTTAAGTAGGATGCTGTTTAGGGTGACATACAACGCCTTGCTTTGCGTAATATTTTGGCTTAAAAACACTTAATAATCAACATAAATTTAAACAAACGGAGTAATTAAAAGAACATTACTTTCTCCAAAACAATAGAGCCGCTGCAATCTGCAGCGGCTCTCCTTTACTCTTTTTACTCTTTCTAACTCCTTGCTCAGTCCTTAAACAACTTCACCGGCATACTCTCCACCAGCTTTCTGTACGCCGCCCATTTCGTAGTCATAAATTCATTAATTCGGGTTACACTTTCATTCACGGCTGTTTCTGCTTCACTCATCAAACGTTCCGTTTGTGCAGTAGGCGCAGCGAGTTTGTTACCAATCTCACCACGTGCATTGAATAAAATGCTTTGTGTAGTGATATCAGCAAAACGGGTAATGCCCTGCCTGTTTTCTGCACTGCGGCCGCTGATGCTTTCACGGATCTTCTTGATTTCATCACGGATCTTCTTGGCTTCATTACGCAAGCTATCAGCTTCTTTACCTTCCACACCACGCAACTGTGCATCCATCTTTGTTAAGGTTTCTTCGGCATCTGCAATTTTATCCAATGCTGCAGTTAACTTATCGGCGATTGCCTGCCATCTGTCAGCCATTTTCTTTTTGGCCTCATAAACTTCTTTCGTCATAGGTGCTCGTGGGTCGCCTTCCACTTTAATCATCGTAGAGTCACTGGCTTTACCCAATGTTACTACCATTTTATAAGTGCCGGGATAAACAGGCCATCCGCCACCTTGCTCTGCAGCACCGGGTCTTGGTTTAGGACTGCCGGGCTGGCGGCTTCCTTTGGTATCAAAGTTCCAGTACATACGGTTAAAGCCACTATCAGCTTTTACTTTGAACGAACGGAGTTGCTTACCTGCTTCATCAAATATTTTCACCATGGCACTATCTGCTTTTGCTTTGCTGGTATCTGCCGCATGATTTACAAAGAAGGAAACCATGGCACCTCTTCTCCTGTTTTCACCTTCATACAAACCCCAGGTGCTCCACTCATAACCGGGTGCGTTACGGTAATTGGCCTGGTAAGCAGTTGGAGCATCAAACACTTTTATTTTATTCGCCTGGCTGGCGCCGTTAGCTTTGGCTACAGCACGCAGCGGACGGATATCATCCAAAATCCACAAGGCACGACCAAACGTTGCAATAGCTAAATCAGCTTCACGCTCTTGAATAGCTAAGTCATAAGTTGATACAGAAGGATAACCGTTTTTCCATTGCTGAAAACTTTTGGCATTGTCAAAGCTCACCCACAGTCCATGTTCTGTGCCTACAAAAATCAAATTGGGTTCTGCAGGATCCTGGATCATACACAATGCATAACCTTTCAATCCTTTATTCGCTAAAATATTTTCCCATGTCTTTCCAAAATCTTTTGTGCGGAAAATAGTAATGGCAAAATCACCACGACGGTAATCATTGCTTACTACAAATGCTTCGCCTTCATTGTAGCGACTGGCATGTACCTGTGTAATCCACGCACCGGTGTTCATACCTGTGATCTTACCACGGAAGTTGGTCCATGTTTTACCGCCATCCTGTGTGAGCTGCACATTGCCATCATCCGTACCCACCCAAATCACATTGCGGTTGAGAGCAGAAGGTGCAATAGCAAGAATCGTTGTATGATTTTCAGCGCCTGTAATATCCAATGTTAAGCCGCCAGTTTCTTCTTTTTGATAGTCCGGATTGTTGGTCGTTAAATCAGGAGAAATGATTTCCCATGTTGTACCACGGTCCTTACTTCTATGTAAGAACTGACTGCCGTAATAAACGGTGTTCTTATCAAACGGATCGAGTGCAATACCACTGTTCCAGTTAAAGCGCATTTTCTTTCTTGCTTCAGGTGCCGGTGGACGGATAAACTCCTGTTGACCTGTTGTGATATTATAACGTCCCACACTTCCGCCCTGGCTCATGGCATACACCCATTTGCTGTCGTTAGGATCAGGCACTACATCAAAACCATCACCACCCCATAAACTT
This sequence comes from Lacibacter sp. MH-610, assembly GCF_045780045.1. Classification (NCBI taxonomy): domain Bacteria; kingdom Pseudomonadati; phylum Bacteroidota; class Chitinophagia; order Chitinophagales; family Chitinophagaceae; genus Lacibacter; species Lacibacter sp. MH-610. The sequence continues at coordinate 508,554 of NZ_CP116002.1, read as the reverse complement.
TCCCAATAATAGTTGCGGATACCGCCATCGATCCATGTATACGCAGGACCACGCCAGCTACCATTATCCTGCAAACCACCCATAACGTTGTAGGGAAGTTCATTATCAACATTGATATGATAGAACTGACCAAAAGGCAACTGCTCATCAAAGCGCCAGGTATAACCACGGTCTTTACTGATGCCAATACCTCCATCATTTCCTTCAATGATTAAGTTTTCATTGGTAGGATGAATCCACCATGCATGATGATCCGGGTGAATACCGTTATAAGGAATCAACGTTGTGAATGATTTACCGCCATCTTCACTTAATGTAACTGTGGAGTGAATATCATAAATGCGGTTTTCATTTTTGGGATCCACATAAATTTCATTATAGTAAAACGGACGATCTGTTACCTGTGCCGGATCACTGTTCACCAGCTTCCAGGTAAAACCACCGTCTTCACTTTTATAAAAACCATTTTTGGTGGCTTCTACTTTTGCATACACAATGTTTGGACGTGAAGGAGCAAATGCCAAACCGCAACGACCAATTGGATCTGCAGGCAGTCCATCTTCTTTGCTCAGCTTCTTCCAGTTTTTACCGCCATCAACAGTAATGTAAATTCCACCGCCGGGGCCACCGCTGTTAAAGTTCCATGGCTTGCGCTGGTGCTGCCACATATTGGCAATGAGTTTATTGGGATTGGAAGGATCCATGATGAGCTCTGCACAACCGCTGGTATCATTGGTGTAGAGAATACGCTCCCATGTTTCGCCGCCGTTGGTGGTTTTGTACACACCACGATCCGGATGAATACCATAAGGGTTACCGATAGCAGCTGCATACACGGTGTTGGGATTGGTGGGGTCGATGATGATGCGGTGGATGTTTCTTGTTTTTTCAAGACCCATGCGCTTCCATGTTTTACCACCGTCGAGGGTTTTAAAAATACCCTCACCTAAGTTCAAAGAGTTGCGGGGATTACCTTCGCCCGTGCCCACCCAGATTACAGAAGGATTGCTTTGCTGAACTTTCAGTGCACCAATGTTAATGAGCGGTTGCTCATCAAACAAAGGTTTCCAGTTAGCACCGCCATTATCTGTTTTCCAAACGCCGCCGCTGGCAGCGCCTACAAAAATGATTTCCGGATTCGAATAAATAGCATCAATGGCTGTAACACGTCCGCTCATACCGGCCGGGCCGATGTTGCGGGGTTTCATGTTTTTAAATTGTTCCAGCTTTACCTGTGCCTGTGCAGTAATGCTCATGCCGAGCAGGCACAACAGAAAGAGTCTTCTCATTACAATTGGTTTTAAGGCCATGAAGTTGAGAAAACCAAGGCGAGCCGCAAAATGTTTTTGATGGGTGGCGACAGCACGAAAGAAGCAGGAATAACTATAGCTGAATATTATTTCCGGTAGAATTCCGTCTCAATAATCTGCCGCCTGTGCTTGAGCTCAAACATTGCTACCATCGCCACTGCCTGCCAGAACTGCTGTGGCTGATGGGGGCTTTTAACGGTAGCTTTTTTTAACGAAGGTTTTTTAACGGCTCTTGAACCGGAAAGTACCTGTTTTGATTTCATGATGATAAGGTTGGTGGATGATGATGCAAAATTAAACGGTCCGGCAAGTTATCCTATCACACAAACTGGTGATTTTATACCAGGTACAACAGAAAGCATTGAGCCGGAAAACCGGTTTCAGTTGCGGTTTCCTGTTCAGACCCCGTTTTTTCCCGCTCAGGCAGTCGTTTAAATTTTTTTAACACCCTGATTGCATGTACGTACATATAATTCCGCATCTTTGCGTCCTAAATCAATTGAACAATGAAACAATTATTATTTGTGCTGATGGCCGGTGCCGGAATCGCTACCCTTTCAGCTTTCTTACCTCAACAAAAAAACACAGTTGTTGCTCCTGCAACACAAACTCCCACTAAATGGGTTTTAGACAAAAGTCATTCCAACCTCAAGTTCACAGTAACACATATGGTGGTTTCTGAAACTGAAGGTTCTTTCAAAATTTTTGACGGATCTATTGAGCATACCAAAGCAGATCTGAGTGATGCGAAGATCAACTTCAGCGTTGATATCAACTCTATCAATACAGACAATGAAAACCGTGACAAGCATTTAAAGAGCGATGATTTCTTTAATGCTGAAAAATTTCCAACAGCAACATTTGTTGGTAAATCATTCAAACCACTTGGTAATAACAAATATGAACTGGTAGGCGACCTTACCATTCGTGATGTAACCAAGAGCGTAAAGTTTGATGTAAAGTTTGGCGGTGTTGCTACCAGCACACGTGGTGATAAAGCCGGTTTTAAAGCTACAACTACCATCAATCGTTTTGACTACAACCTCAAATGGGACCGTGCTACAGAAGCCGGTGGACTGGTTGTGGGTAAAGAAGTGGAAGTAACTGTATTGCTTGAAATGAATAAAGCCAAGTAGTCTCACACAGAGGAAAGAAGAGAACACAGAGTAAATCCGAAAAGTACTGTTTTTCTCTGTGCACCCTGTGTCCTCTGTGTGCCTTTTTTCATACAGAGTAAGATGAAAGCACAGAGTGGGGCCAATTTGATTTCTAATGTCCTCTAATAAATAAATTCCTCAGAACTTTAATAAAGAGCCCCGCATTCAGGCGGGGCTCTTTATTTTTGCCGAAATTTTATTTTATGCCCGGATACGAATGGTTTGGCGCCGAAGAACGCAAAGAAGTAAATGATGTGCTGGAAACAGGCATCCTTATGCGTTATGGTTTTGATGCACAGCGCAAAGGCATGTGGAAGAGTAAGGAACTTGAAAAAGAGATATGCAGCTACTTCGGCTGTGAGTATGCACAACTGGTGAGCAGTGGTACAGCAGCGCTCACAACTGCAATGGCAGCACTCGGCATTGGTTATGGTGATGAAGTGATCATGCCTACGTTTACGTTTGTGGCAAGCTTTGAAGCGGTGTTATCCGTTGGTGCGATTCCTGTGCTCACAGATGTGGATGAAAGTTTAACGCTGGACCCCAAAGCAGTGGAACGTAACATCACTCCCAGAACAAAAATGATCATGCCCGTGCATATGTGCGGCAGCATGAGTTATATGGATGAACTCAAAGCCATCTGTCAAAAACACAATTTGATTTTACTGGAAGATGCGTGTCAAAGTATCGGCGGCACTTACAAAGGAAAACATTTGGGTACAATTGGCGATGCAGGGACCTTCAGTTTTGATTTTGTAAAGATTATGACCTGCGGTGAAGGTGGTGTGGTGATGACGAATAATAAAGATGTATTTATAAAAAGTGATGGCTACAGCGATCATGGTCATGATCATTTAGGTGTGGATCGTGGTGCTGATCTGCATCCGTTCATCGGTTATAACTTCAGAATATCTGAACTGCATGCGGCAGTTGGCCTGGCACAGATCAAACGCCTGGATAAAGTGCTGGAAGTACAACGCAGTCGTCATAAGCAATTAAAGAATGCATTGAGCGATGTTAATGGATTGAGTTTTAGAATTGTGCCCGATGAAAGCGGTGATACCTGTTCTTTCCTTTCGTTCTTTTTTGAAACAGAAGCACAAACGCAAAAATTTGTTGCATTGTGCAGTGAAGCAAAACTGCCCGGTATTTTTTATTGGTACAATAATAACTGGCATTACATCCGCAAGTGGGATCATTTGAAGAATGCTGTACTGCTGAATAAATTTCCGCCGGAGACGATTGAAAAAGTAAAACAGATCGTCAATGCACCATTCCCGCAGAGTGATGCCGTGATGAGCAGATGTGTGAGCACCCCCATCAATCTTGGTTGGACGGATGAACAATTTGCTGAGCGTTGTGCAAAGTTGAAAGAACTTGCAGCGGAAGCGGTGAAGTAAATTCATTTTTAAACACAGAGAGACGGAGTGCACAGAGGAAAAAGGAGAGGTGGCTTTGAATTTTATTACTTCGTGGTCTTAGTGCCTTAGCGGTTTAAAACTAATTGAATGAAGAAAATTGCCATGATACCGGCCCGTTATGCAGCCACTCGTTTTCCTGCAAAGCTCATGCAGCAGTTGCAGGGTAAAACTATTATCCGTCATACTTATGATAATACTGTTGCCACCGGTTTATTTAATGAAGTGATAGTGGTAACAGATAGCGATGTGATCTTTCATGAGATTATTTCTAATGGCGGCAAAGCGGTGATGAGTGTAAAGGAACATGAGAGCGGCAGCGACCGTATTGCAGAAGCAGCAGCCCATATGGATGTGGATGTGATTTTAAATATACAGGGCGATACACCGTTTGTAAAACGGGAGCCGCTTGAGAAACTGTTGAATGTATTTGAAGATGAACAGGTGCAGGTAGCATCACTCATGCAGGTGTTGGATCATCCGGAGCATATAGCTGACCCAAACTATGTAAAAGTAGCGGTGGATTTAAACATGAATTCACTGATGTTTTCCCGGAGTGTTGTTCCGTATCACCGTGATAAAAAGGTTACACCGGTTTATTATGAGCATATTGGTGTATATGCATTTCGTAAAGAAGCATTGATGCAATTTACCCAATGGGAAATGACACCATTAGAAGCGGCAGAAAAAATTGAATGTCTCCGTTATTTAGAACATGGTATTCCGTTGAAGATGGTGGTAACAGATTATATGGGTGTGGAGATTGATACACCGGAGGATATGGAAAAGGCGAACAACTATTTATCAAATGAATAATTCTTATATGCAGTTCCGCAATTTTAAAATGGTGGATTATGTGGTGTATGGTCGTGGTTGTTTTAACCAGTTAGATGAAATCATTGCACCGCATCGTAAAGCAGATGCACCCATGATTTTCTTAGTAGATCATTTTTTTGAAGGCAACCCATTGGCAAGCCGTGTGCCGTTGCGTGGCAATGATGAAATCATTTTTGCGGATGTTACATATGAACCAAAGACGACCTATGTAGATGCATTGGCCAATCAACTCAAAGAAAAATATGGCACAGTGAGCGGTGTTATTGGTATTGGTGGCGGTTCCACAATGGATCTGGCGAAAGCTGTTTCATTGATGATGAATAATAGCGGCTCAAGTGCAGATTATCAAGGCTGGGATTTAGTAAAACAGCCCGGTGTTTATAAAGTGGGCATTCCAACTTTGAGCGGCACCGGTGCTGAAGTGAGCAGAACAACAGTATTAACAGGCCCCACAAGAAAACTCGGAATGAATTCTGATTTTACACCATTCAATCAAATTGTATTAGACCCCGAGTTGTGCAAGAATGCGCCGGGCAATCAGCGTTTTTATACAGGAATGGATTGTTATATCCATTGCATTGAAAGTTTGGAAGGAACTTATTTAAATGAGTTCAGCAAAAGCTATGGTGAAAAAGCATTGGAACTTTGTCGTTATATCTTCCTGGAAAAAGATGTTTGGGATGATGAGTGTGATGATAAACTGATGATGGCTTCGTATGCAGGTGGTATGAGCATTGCGTATTCACAGGTGGGCGTGGCGCATGCAGTGAGTTATGGCTTGAGCTATTTGCTGGGCACCAAGCATGGTATCGGCAATTGTATTGTAATGAATCACCTCGAAGAATATTACCCAACAGGTGTAGCTGAATTTAAACGCATGGTGGAGAAAGGCGGTTATGAAATTCCGCAAGGCATCTGTAAAGGCTTGAGTGATGAACAATTTGAAACCATGATGAATGTATCACTCGGTATGAAACCGCTTTGGGAAAACGCCTTGGGAAAAGACTGGGAAAAAATTATGACGAGAGAGAAGCTGAGAGCTTTGTACGAAAAGTTATAATAAAAAGGCCGCTTCAAGTAAGCGGCCTTTTATTTTAATTCAACTTTCCTTTCGGTTCTTCTTTCTTCAGATACTTATCTAAGAACTTTAAGGTTTCATTCGCTGATTTGATTTGATTTTCTTTTTTCACAAATCCGTGTCCTTCATCAGGAAACAATACATACTCAACAGGTGTACCGTTCTTTTTGGCGCCTGCAACTATTTCATCACTTTCCACCTGCAACACACGTGGGTCATTAGCACCCTGCAATACCAATAAAGGCGTTTTGATTTTTTCTGTATTATACAAAGGTGAAATGTTTTTTAAACGAACGGAGTCAGCCGTGTTGGGATCACCCATTTCATCATATAATGCTTTACGGAAACTTTCCCAATAGGGAGGAATGCTTTTGAGTGTACGCATCCAGTTGGCCACACCAAATACATCAACGCCTACTGCAAACTCATTGGGGTATTGAATAATGCCGGCCAGGCTCATAAAGCCGCCATAGCTACCGCCGTAAATACCAATCTTAGCGGTATCAATATACTCCTGCTCTGCCAGCCACTTTTTACCCCACACACAATCTTTCAGATCCTTATCACCATGATTCTGATTGTCCATTTTATAAAATGCTTTGCCATAACCACTGCTGCCACGGTTGTTCACCGCAAGAATTGCATAACCGTGATTGACAAAATATTGAATAGAAGTGTTATAACCTGCACGGCTTTGTCCGCCGGGACCACCATGCACCCAGATCAATGCCGGTACTTTGTTGGAAGAAGATGCATTGTGGGGCTTGTAGTACACGGCCGGAATTTCCAACCCATCAAATGATTTAAACCGAACAATCTCAGCGTCCACCAAATCATCGCTGTTAATTTCAGGTGTAAGAGTTTTGGTGAGTTGTTTGAGTTCTTTCGTTTCCAGGTTGTAAAGAAATTTATTGGCGCTGCTGCGGTCGCTCACTACCGTTAAAAGCATTTTTGTTTCGCTGGGCGAAATTGTAACACCACCGATATAACCGTTTTCAAGCTTCGGCATTTCAATTTCTTTTCCACTTGCATGATCAAACAACAATACTTTATCTCTTGCATCTTCGTTGATACCAATTACATGATACTTTCCGTTTTCGCTGATGAACATATAATTCACATCCCAGTTGGTGCTGAAGAATTTTTCTTTGGTACCATCGGCCAGTTTGTATTTCACGATATAGGAAAAATCATTGCCTTCAGTGGTGATGTAATAGAGATATTCATCATTGAGTTCAAAGCCGGCGGCATTGTAGGTAGCATCACCCAAACTGTCAGTAGATAACTTTTTAGTGATTTTTGTTTGTGCATCAAATAAATACATTTCATTACGATCGGTTGTTACAGATCTTGTAAGAACAATATAACGTTCATTGTAAGAAATACTGTTCACATCCAGACCGCTGTCATTCTTATAAAGCATTTTAGGTGCCCAGTCGGATGTATCCATTTTGTACAGATCAAAAAACTGGGGGTTGCGTACGTTGCTTCCGTAATACATCGTTTTTTTATCCCTTGTCCAGCCATAGAAATTCGCTTTTTCTTTTTCACCGGGTGTTAAATCTTTTACTGTTCCTTCTGTCTTTTGTAAATAGATATGATCATTCTCATTACCACCCTTATCGGCACTGTATAAAAAATGATCCGTGCCCGGAACATAGTCAACAGCAAAAAAAGATTCAACGGTTGAATTGGTTTTAGCAGTCAATGAAGTATCGGCCAGGTTTAATTCATACACATTAAAGATTTTGCTCCGATTGCTGTTTACCAACACTTTGCTTTCGTCTTTGTTGAAAGAACCGCCACCAATACTTTCAGTTTGAAAGAACTGTTCAATGGTGTACTGTTTTACTTCCCGTGGAGCTTTGGTTTCGTTTTTACAGGCAGCCAGTACTACACTTGCTGCAAGGATGAATAAGAGTTTCCGCATAATGAAAAGTTTTTTTGAACGCAGAAGGTAGAAAAAGAAAAAGGTCTGTGCAAGCCGTTTGTAAAAATCATCTTATCTTAACCAAAACTGTTGGTATGAAGCTGCTTTTACCCTTTTTTCTTTTTTTACATCTTTCACTCCCTGCACAGGAACTAAACAGCGAAACCTACCGTGAGTTATTTCACTTTCAGCAACCGTTAACATCTAATCTGAGGCTGGTGCAAACAACCAATGTACATAGTACAGCCAGAACAGTTGTGGATAAAGATCAACCTGTGGAATACCGCTTTGCTCCACAGCAACTGCTGTTAAAAGACATTAGCCCGTTCTTATCTTTTTCCTGTGGTTGGGATGAAGTAGATGATGAAGCAGGTAACAGTCGCATCCGGATCCGTTTTTCAACAGACAAACGCAACTGGACAGATTGGAAAACCATTACTACTGATGAGCACTATGAAAAAACAAATTTCTCCTTTGTATCGCAACTCATGGAATTAGACCCTTCGTTCCGGTATTATGAGTTGAATATTAGCAGCAATCTCCATAAAAAGGGAAACAGTATTCAGCAAATCTTTCTCAACTTTTTCAGTCCGGGTAAATCCATTGCTCCAGCCGGAAGAATAGCCAATAACAGCAACACAACTACGAACCGAACAACGGCCTGCAGTTTACCGCAACCTTCATTTGTAAACAGAGCAGGATGGGGTTGCACACAGGTGTGGAGTCCATCCACCACAACGGTTACACATTTAATAGTACATCATGCCGCAGGTACCAATAGTTCATCAGACTGGGGTGCGGTTGTATTAGCTATCTGGAACCAACATACCGGTACCAATGGTTATTCTGATATTGGTTATAACTGGCTGATAGCACCGAATGGTGTTTTATATGAAGGACGTTACCGAAGCAGTACTGATAATATAACAGGCGCTCACTTTTGCGGCACTAACGGTGGCACCATGGGTGTTTGCATGCTGGGTGATTATACAAATATTACCGTAACAACGGCTGCAAGAAACACCCTGGCACAATTACTTGCATGGAAAGCCTGTGAACGAAACATTAATGCACTTGCCACAGCTTTTCATGCAAACAGTAATCTAACACTCAATAATATTTCCGGTCATAGAGACGGGTGTGCCACGCAATGCCCGGGTAATACTTTTTATCCTGATTTGCCGGCCGTACGGATTGATGTAAACAACCTGATGAACGGAACTACTCCTGTAGCTTCAATTGAAGGGCTGGAAGAATTTTCAATCAGTCCCAATCCTGTTACACAAAGCGCCATTCTTCAATTGAAGTTGAATACGGTAAAAGAAGTTCAATACAGGATTGTAAGTGCAGATGGCAGAATCATTTATCAATCTGCCAAACAAAAAATCAATGGTGTGTGGCGGGAAGAGTTAAAAGCCTTGAACGGTGCAATACCGGCTGCTTATACATTACAATTGTGGGTAAATGATGAAATGACCAGCAGAAGCATCATCAAACAATAAAACATTAACCAATTAAAAAAACCGCTTTGTAATAAAGCGGGTTTTTTATAATAAAAAGTTGCTGATTATAATACCAATACTCCTTTAGCCACAAACTGTGTTTCTTTCTTGGGTTCTTTTATTTTTTCAATTTCTTCTTTACTCTTGCCGGCATCTTCTGCATAGTGCTTTTGTTGTTTTACACTTACTTCTTTTATCACGGCTTCACCTTCCAGCACCACTGTTTGTCCCACAATATTCTTAGGCATAAAAAAACCGTAGTTTTTAAACTTCACCATCAGGGTTTCACCATTGCCTTTATCTACTTTCATCCAGCAGCCTTTTTCCTGGCATACTTCTGTTACTTTACCTACTACTTTCCCTTCAAACTTATTATCAGCCGCCACTTTCTTTTCCATTTCAGTAATGGCAATTGTGTTTTCGTTGGTCGTACCTGCGCCATAGGTAACTCCTTTTTCAGCAGGTTTAGGACTTTGTGCAAAAGCGATGGTTCCCACAAAAAGAAGAATGGCAACATTTAAAAGATGCTTCATATAACAAATGTTTGATTGAACCACAAAGTTAAACGCTAAACAGTTGTGGACAACCGGATACTGTTAAAAATCTGCTGAAAGATGCAGTGCTGCTCACGGGCTGCCCCGCTTAGGCGTAAATGGCACGCTCTTGTTTTGCGTGCCATTGAAGACGGGCGGGGTACAGGTGCTGATAAAAAGACCAGAGGTGAAAGCCCCAATAAAACAAAAGAACAAGGCACAAGAATCGAGGCACAAGGTTCAGGCCCTGTACAATTTTTGGGCGAATGTGCCGGTCCAAAAAAGTTTTTGCTAAAAGATTTGGTTTATAAAAGTTTTAGTTTTAATCTTGCTAAACAAATTAGTTGCAAACAAAAACAAACCCGATATGGAAGAGCTATTAACTTTGGAGAAACCAAAGAAAACAATGAACAAAGACACAAGCAAGGAGAGCAACGAAAAACTCAAAGCGTTAAAGCTCACTATTGACAAGATTGATAAAGACTTCGGCAAGGGCAGTGTGATGATGATGAATGAAAAAGGTATTCATGAAATTGAAGTAGTGAGTACCGGTTCCATTGGATTAGATGTGGCGCTGGGAATTGGTGGTGTGCCCCGTGGCCGTATTGTAGAGATTTACGGACCTGAAAGCAGCGGTAAAACAACCATCGCTACACATATTATTGCAGAAGCACAAAAGAAAGGTGGTATCTGTGCCATCATTGATGCGGAGCATGCGTTTGACAGCAGCTATGCTCAAAAATTAGGTGTAGATGTAGATAATCTTTTGATTTCACAACCTGATTATGGTGAACAAGCTTTGGAAATTGCTGACCGTTTAATCTTAAGTGGTGCATTGGATGTGGTGGTAATTGACTCTGTGGCAGCGCTTGTACCAAAAGGTGAACTGGAAGGTGAAATGGGTGACAGTAAAATGGGCTTGCAGGCTCGCTTAATGAGCCAGGCCTTGCGTAAACTCACGGCTACGATTAATAAAACAAACACCATTTGCATTTTCATTAACCAGTTGCGTGAAAAAATCGGGGTGATGTTTGGTAACCCTGAAACCACCACCGGTGGTAATGCGTTGAAGTTTTATGCATCAGTACGTTTGGATATCCGCCGTATGAGCCAGATTAAAGATGGTGATGAGGCCGTTGGTAACCGTGTAAAAGTAAAAGTGGTGAAGAACAAAGTAGCACCTCCGTTTAAAGCTGCTGAGTTTGACATCATCTTTGGTGAAGGCATCAGCAAAACCGGTGAAATTATTGATATGGGTGTAGAACTGGGTATTGTGCAAAAGAGCGGAAGCTGGTTTAGTTATAATGGCGATAAATTGGGCCAGGGAAGAGAAGCAGTAAAAACATTGCTCACAGATAACCAGGGATTGGCCGATGAAATTGAAGGAAAGATCCGTGAAAAGATAAAAGAAATTCAAAGCGGTGCGGCTTCTGCATCGTAAACTTCGGGTTTGTTTGTAAGTATCAAAGCCGTTTCCTGCAAAGGGGCGGCTTTTTTCTTGGTAAAAACACTAGTAAACATACAGGTACTAATACCTGTTAAAATACATTGTTTTATCTATTACAAATTTTCATCTTTACACTCCCGTTTTGCAAAATGATGCAGGATGGGTATTAAATAAAATCTGAATTCCTTTGAACAAATCAATGATCCATTGTTCCATGAAAACAGATTCAAAATCCTGAAAAACAAATGTAAAATCTGAAATCCTTAAAAAATCTTTTCCATCCGAACCCTAATCTAAAACCTAAAAATGTATTTACCTTGATGGAAGAAATTTTACTCTGAAGAAAGCCCCGCAATTGCGGGGCTTTCTGTTTTAGGGAGGTTTACAAAAGGGCAACGTATTTTTAAGTATGCAAACAGTTTTACGATCATGGCTTTCTAAGGACCTGGAGCCATTAGTACAATTAGCAAATAACAAAAAGATATGGGACCAGGTAAGGGATTATTTCCCGCACCCTTATACTACAAAAGAGGCGAAAGAGTGGCTGGCGCTGAATGTTGGTATCACCCCCGCACTCAATTTTGTGATTGAAGCGGATGGGCAGTTTGCCGGCAGCATCGGTATGGTTCCCAAAACAGATGTGTACCGGAATAATATGGAAATCGGTTACTGGCTGGGCGAACCTTATTGGGGCAAAGGGATTGCTACAAAAGCCATTGCTTTAATGTGTGATGTTATTTGGAAAGGTTATCCGCATGTCAATCGTATTTATGCAGAAGTGTTTGAAACCAACAAGGCCAGCATGCGGGTGTTGGAAAAAAACGGATTTGAGATGGAATGCATCCGTAAAAAAGCAGTGATCAAAAACAATATGCTGCTGGATGATTATGTGTGGGTGAAATTCCGTTCATCAACTAGCTGATGATGCTGTTGTACTTTTCTGTAGCTTTCTGTCCCAATTCAAACGCATGAGAAAAATTAGTTTATTCCTTTTATTCGTCACAGCAGCAATTATTTCAGCAGCACAGCAAACAGATACCATCAGCAGAACTGATATTCAAACAGCCGGCAAATTATTTTCCATCAACTTTACTGCAGCCGAAATTGACAGTATGTACTTCACCATTCTTCAGCGGAATGCACAATACAAACGTCGTTACCCATTAAAGTTAGAGAACAGTGTGCCGATGAGTTTATGGCAAAGCCCGGTGTTACCGGGTATGCAATTTGAAACAGTGCAGAAGCCGGTGAAATGGGAACTGCCAAAGAATGTTTCCATGCCTTCTAATAAAAACGACCTGGCATTTTATTCTGTGCTGCAATTAGCAGCACTTATCAAAAGCAAAAAGATCACTTCCGTTGAGCTCACACAATTTTTTATTGACCGTATTAAAAAATGGGGCGACACCTTGCAATGTGTTATCAGTATTACAGAAGATATGGCAATGCAACAGGCACGTGCTGCCGATGCAGAAATTGCAGCAGGTAATTATCGTGGACCACTGCATGGTATGCCTTACGGCTTAAAAGATTTGTTTGCCGTAAAAGGAACAAAAACAACATGGGGTGCTGCACCTTACAAAGATCAGGTGATTGATGAAGATGCTTATGTGTATACAAAGCTGAAAGAAGCAGGTGCAGTATTGGTTGCAAAATTCACCTTAGGTGCCTTGGCGCAAGGCGATTGGTGGTTTGGTGGCCGCACTAAAAATCCATGGAATCAAAACTTTGGCTCCTCAGGCTCCTCAGCAGGTAGCGCCAGTGCTACGGTTGCAGGCTTGGTTCCTTTTGCCATCGGCACAGAAACATTGGGTTCGATTGTTTCACCTTCACATACAAATGGAGCAACCGGGTTACGCCCAACTTTTGGTGCAGTAAGCCGCAGCGGAGGAATGACCCTTTGCTGGAGCCTGGATAAAACAGGTCCTATCTGCCGCAGTGCAGAAGATGCAGCCGTAGTATTTTATTACATCAAAGGAACTGATGGTAAAGATCCCGGCGCAGTAAACAGGCCGTTCAACTATTCAGCAAAAACAGATATAAAAAAACTCCGCATCGGTTACGCAAAAAATTTCTTTGATCGGATAAAAGATACAAGTGCTAATGAATGGAAAGTACTCAAAGCATTTGAGCAAATGGGTGTGCAGTTAATTCCGGTGAATTTTCCTGATACAGCAGCCTATCCTTATGACATTGTGGGCATCACACTCGCATCAGAAGCTGCAGCGGCATTTGATGAACTTACAAGAACCAACCTGGATGACCAACTTACACGGCAAAACCGAAATGACTGGCCGAATTATTTCAGAGCCGCACGTTTTATTCCTGCGGCGGAATATGTAAATGCACAACGGCATCGTTATTTGTTGATGAAAAAAATGCAGGAGTTTTTTGCAAATGTGGATGTGGTGATTACACCTACCTATGCAGGAAGTCAATTAGCGATTACCAACTTAACCGGTCATCCTGCACTGTGTATGCCCACAGGATTTACCAGACAAGGTTTACCTACCAGTATTACTTTACTCGGCAATCTGTATGGCGAAGCTAATTTATTAAGTGTGGGAAGAGCTTTGCAGTTAAATACAGGATGGGAAGAAGTGCATCCTGAAAAGTTTAAGTATTAATCAAGCTTTTGCTTCCAATATCGCCTCTTCCTTTTTCAACTGCTTATCAAACACAAAAGTGCCCAGTGGTAACCACGCTGCAATAAATGCTTTGATGAATTTAGAAAAAGGCCAGTTGTAGATTTCTTTAGCATAATAAGCCAATGCTACATAGCTCACAAACAACAGACCATGCGCCCAACCCACATACTTAACGGCCAGCGGCCAGTCCCATATATACTTGAGCGGCATGGCAATTAACAGCAATACTAAAAAGGAAATACCTTCTGCAATACCTGTTTTGCGAAGTAAACGAATGACTTTTGTATTCATAGTGATGAGATAACAAGAACTGTTTAAAAAAGTTGGAGAGGATTAATGGCTGCAATCATCTTTATGGCAATGCTTTGCAATAGTGCAATAACGATGATTCAAAAAATGAGCACTTATAATCAATGCTACCGCAGGCAACACCAGCAAAAATGTAGAGAATGAAAAAGCAACAAACTGGTTAATGGTAAACAGCAGCATTCCGGCACAAAACAACACCAGGGCAGCTATACGGTGATGATGTTTTTTAAACCCATGCCATAACGTAGTAAAACCAATGATAAAAGCTGTGCCCAGCAAGAGCACTTCTACAAAAAGATTGTGTACGATGTTTACACCAAACAAAGGCAGACTGCTCATAAACAACGGCAGTATTGCACAGTGAATAGCACAGGCCAGCGATGCTCCGATTCCTAAAGCCTCCCAGTTTATTTTAAAGTTCATGAGCCTGCAAATATACATATTTGCAATTTTGTTGCAAATATTATTTTAACCGGATTTCTCCCTTTGCTGCGGCTCCCGGTTGTTTGGTGTTTACTGCAGTAGCCGGGTAAAACGATTTTACAAACCAATTGGTGAAAGTGTACTTGCTTAACTTTGCAGCAGTTATGAATAAGAAAATCTGGTTTTACCTGGGCTTTTTTGTGTTGCTGTTAGGGGTATTTTATCTCGTATTGTTTTGGGGAACGGATTTATGGCGCAAAAAGCTACCCACCCTGAGCGAAGTAAAAGAGTTTGAATTTGTGGATCAGAATGGCGATACCATTACCAACCGTAATGTGGCCGGCAAAGTGCAGGTGGTTGAATTTTTCTTTACTACCTGCAAAGGCATTTGTCCCAAGATGAATACCAATATGCTGGCGATTGCTGACACATATAAAAGTGAAGAGGATTTTATGATTCTCAGCCATACGGTTGATCCTGATAAGGACACGGTTGGCCGCATGAAGCATTATGCTGATTCGTTGAAGATTGACAGCAAGCAGTGGCTGCTGTTAACCGGCACCAAAGCCAAACTTTATGAGGCCGCAAGAAAAAGTTACTTGCTGGACGATCAGAATGATGAAACAGCAGCTATTGAAGAACAATTCATCCACACCCAGCTTTTTGCCCTCGTTGATAAAAGCGGCAAAGTACGTGGCATTTATGATGGACTGAATAAAGAGGAATTGAAAAAGTTAGATAAAGACATTCAGTTGCTGCTGAAAGAAAAATACAACGGACCACGTTTTGTAAACGGTATCTTTCAAAATAACCCGATGTAATTTAACCAAACCCAGCCTTTGTCGGCAAGTAGGCCTGTCGGCCGTTATCAAAAGAAACAAAACCTTTCTTAATTTTACTTCATGAGCGAAGCCATTCGTGACATATTGAAAAAAAACCACATGAGCATTACGGACAGCCGTATGCAGATACTTGATTTGTTTTATAACAATGAAGGGGCCCTGGCACATGCGGATATTGAAAAGAAAACAGGTGATAACATTGACCGGGTTACTATCTACCGAACACTTCAGACTTTTGAAGAAAAGGGCATCATTCATACCATACCTACTGCTGATAACTCTGTAAAGTATGCACTTTGCAAAGAACGTTGTGAGGAAGGCCATCATCATGATAACCATGTTCACTTTATTTGTGAAGACTGTGGTAAAACCATTTGCCTGGACGATGTACTTGTACCCGAAGTAAAACTGCCCAAAGGGTTTGAACCGCACCAAAGTAATATGGTGGTGAATGGTGTTTGTGATGACTGTAAATAATAACGGTAAATAAATAAAAAGAGGAGACAAGATTTTTGTCTCCTCTTTTTATTACTCTTTAGAATCTTAACTGAGTTTGTCCATTTCAGTTCTCACAAACTCCATCAACGTTTTAATATGTTCAGGCGAAAAATCAAACTTCAATCCAGCTGCTGCATAGAGCTCCGGTAAGGTTTTAGTACCGCCCAGGCTTAATGCGTTGATATAATTATTTAATGCCTGTTGCTGATTTTGTTTGAACTGCATCCACAAGCCAATAGCGCCGAGCTGTGCAATACCGTATTCAATATAATAGAACGGTACTTCAAATAAATGCAATTGACGCTGCCATTCATTGGGGCGGAAATGTTCCAGCCCTGTTGTATCAATCATTCCTGTGCTGAACTCATCCGCCAGCTTTACCCAATAGGCAGCACGTTCTTCAATAGTGTGTTTCGGATTTTCATAAATCCAATGTTGAAAGGCATCAATGCGTGCAATCCATGGAAGAATGGTGAGCACACGTTCCAGTTGTTTGAATTTAGCTCTTCTCAATTCTTCTGCATCAGCAAAGAAAATATGCCAATGCTCCATGCTGAAGAGTTCCATTGCCATGCTGGCTACTTCTGCAATTTCAGCACCATATTCTTTAAATCCTGTGAGTTCTAAATTATGTGTGAGAAAAGAATGTACTGCATGACCACCTTCATGTACCATCGTAGTTACATCATCCAATGTACCTGCTGCATTCATGAAAATAAACGGTGCGCCTGTTTCAGCTAAAGGCATGTTATAACCACCGGGTGCCTTGCCCTTGCGACTGTCTAAATCAAAACGCTTCATCTCATCCATCTTCTTCAAACAATCTGCAAAGAAGGGGTTAAGCTGTGCAAAACATGTAATGCTTTTATCCAGCAATTCTTTTCCGTTGATAAACGGTTGTAACGGTTGAATACCTTCCGGTTCAGCTTCCATATCCCATGGACGCAACACATCTACACCAATGGATTTTTTCTGTTCTTCATAAATGATTTTAACCAATGGCACTACATGCTGCTTTACTGCTTCATGAAAATTGAAACAATCCTGTGGTGTATAATCAAAGCGACCCAGCTCCTTGAATTTATAATCACGATAATTAGCAAAGCCTGCATTCATTGCAATCTGGTGACGTCTTTCAACTAATTTGTTGAAGAGCTCATTCAACACATCTCTGTCAGCATATCTTCTGTTTTGAATTTTGAGATATACTTCTTCACGTAAGGCTCTGTTGGGATTTTCTAAAAACTTAGCTGCCTGTTGCAATGTATATTCTTTGCCTTCCACTTCCACCGTCATCTTTCCTGCAATCTGTCCAAACTGTTGCTGCATTACACTCAACTCCGCATTGATAGGAATATTTTCTTCACGAAACAGTTCAATACTCTTTTTAATAGAACGCAGATACGTAAAGTATTTATCGTGGTCCAGTTGGTTTGTAAACGGACTATCCATCAACTTCCTGTTGAGCTTATCTGCATAAGGCTGCATTTTGGGTGCAATCTCCATGTAGAAATAGTTGAAGGCCTCTTCCAGTTCTTTGTTTTCTGTATCACAGGTCATACGTACTTGTCGCCAGCAGGCATCTTCGCTTATCACGGCTTCTAACTCACTACTATCTTTCAACCATTGTTCCAGATCTGCTTTGCTGTTAATTGCTTTGATGAGTAATGACGTAAAATAAGGTTCCAATGCATCCCATGTGGTGATGGTGAAATCCTTTGGCAAAAAACTACGCTCAACGGGTTTAATATCTGCTGTGTACATGATTAAGAATTAAAATGCCAGGAAGATAAGAAGACGGGAAAGATTCTTTCCGCCTTACCGTCTTCCCGGCAAACTTTTTTATTAAATTCAATTACTCTTCTTTTTTCTTTTTAGGAGCCGCTTTCTTCTTCGGTGCTTCTTCACCAGCCTCCTCTTTCTTTTCAGCTTTTGGCTTTGCTGCTTTCTTAGCCGGCTTTACTTCCTCTGCAGCTGCTTCTGTTTTGGCTGTAGCTTTTTTAGCCGGTTTTTTTTCTTCTGCTGCAGGTGCTTCTTCTGAAACTTCTTCTTCAACTACCTCACTCAGCTTCAATTCAATGCCTTTGCTTTTGATGATGCTAAACCACTTCACCATTTTTTTCATATCACTGGCATATACCCTTTCAAAATCCAGGTCAGGATATACTTTTTCAAAGTAAGCTTTCACCGCTTTTGCATCTTTCTCAGCAGGCAGGCTGCCACCGGCAGCATCCATCGCTTTAAAAATATCAACCAGGTTTACATTATCACGAACGGTGTACACTTCAATGCTCTCTAAATGAGAGAACTGGTGCTGACGGCTGCTGGCAAACTTGCTGCTGCCATCTTCCAGTGAACGTACAATAGCTCCGTCGGTTTTGCTGCTGATGAGCTCATACAGTCCGGGCAAACCGGCAACTGCAATTAATTTTCCATATTCCATAGTCATCTGTTAAGGCGTGCAATTTAGGTTGAAAAGATGAAATGGAAACTTTCTTGTTTTGAAGCTGTTCTCTGTTTAGTTTCGGGAAAATTATTGATTATGACCCGTTTTGTTTACCTGCTCTGTTTTCTGGCGGTTGCAACAGGAGTACTTGCGCAGGAAGGTTTTGGTTCTTTTCAGTCCATTAAACAGGAACCCGGAACAATCACCATTGCTACAACTGCCGGCAAAATCATTTTCCGAAATTACCCGGGCCAGATTATTCAAACCACTTTTGAAGCAGCCTCCTATAAAGGAGAGCAGATAAGTAATGCTGTTATTACAAAACCAGTACCTGCAGGCATCAAGATAAAATTGCAGAATGCTGAAAAAATTGTTTTATCAAATGCTGTTGCAGAAGTTGAAATATTAAAACAACCTGTTACCATCAGCTACCGTTCAGTTAAAACAGGCGATGAAATGTATCTCAGCAATTATCTTACAAAAGAAGGGCATCATACTTTTCAATTCAACTTAATTGATGAAGATGAACAGTTTTTTGGTACAGGAAGCCGCAGTATTGCTTTTAATAAACGTAATCAACGGGTAGGGCTTGATAATAATCCATGGTATGGTTATAGTATCAATGCAGATAATCTTAACTATTCCATGCCGTTTTATGTAAGCAGTAATAACTACGGTGTGTTTTATGATAATCCCTCCCGTGGTTATATGGATTTTGGTAAAACCGGTAAAGACACACTGGAAGTGGCTTTTAAAGCAGGCAAGCTTCAGTTCTATACTTTCTTTGGTGATAATGCAGCACAGATCATACAGCAATTCACTTCATTGGTTGGAAGAATGAGTTTACCTCCCCGCTGGGCGCTCGGCAATTTTATGAGCAGGTTTGGCTACCGCACACAGGAAGAGGTAATGAACATAGCTGCAAAAATGAAAGAGCAAAAATTTCCCTTTGATGCCGTGATTATTGATTTGTTCTGGTTTGGCGATGCGGTGCATGGTGCATGGAATATGGGTAATCTCGACTGGAACAAACAACGTTTTCCTGAACCTGAAAAAATGATTGCTGATTTAAAAAAGCAAAACATCAAAACCATTTTGATTACAGAACCCTTTGTTTTAAGCGAATCATTCAACTACAAATACACACAGCAAAACAAACTGAATACCGTTGATGCAAAAGGTGACACTATCGGGATTAAAGAATTTTATTTTGGTCATACAGGTTTGTTAGACATTTTTCAAAACAAAACCAAAGACTGGTTCTGGAGTAAGTATGACGCACAGATTAAAAAAGGAGTTGTCGGCTGGTGGGGCGACCTGGGTGAGCCTGAAAAACATCCCAACTATGTATATCACAACATGAAAGATTTTAAACAAACACGTTTGTTCAATGCTGATGAAGTGCACAACATGTATGGTCACGAGTGGAGTAAAATGGTGTTTGATAAATATGCGAAGCAATATCCTGCACAACGTTTGTTCCATCTCAACCGCAGCGGTTATGCAGGCACCTGGCGTTTTGGTTCTATTCCCTGGAGTGGTGATGTGGACCGTAGCTGGAACGGGTTTAAAGCACAGCTACCTATTATGCTCAGCATGAGTATGAGCGGCGTACCTACCATGCACAGCGATGCAGGAGGTTTTGCCATGGGAGAGCGGGACCCTGAATTGTATTTGCGCTGGTTACAAATGGCAGTGTTTACTCCCATCTTTCGCCCGCATGGAAGTGTGAACGCACCTGATCCTAAAATTCCGCAGATTGAAAGTGAGCCTGTTTTTTATGATGAGCCCAATAAAACCATTCTCAGAAAGTTTGTACAGTTACGCTACCGGTTAATGCCCTATGTGTACACTTTAATGTATGATGCTGCTGCCAAAGGCAACCCGATGGTAAGACCCATGTTTTATCATGACAATACAGACAGTAATTTATACAAAGCAACTGATCAATATCTATTTGGTGATGCATTGCTCATTGCTCCGGTACTTGAAAAAAATGCAGCCAAAAGAACTTTGTATTTACCTAAAGGTGTGTGGTATGATTTTTTTAGCCCTTCAAAAAAATACGATGGAGGAAGATGGATAGAAGTGGATGTAACAACCGAAAGCATCCCTGTATTTGTAAAAGGTGGTTCTGTAATTCCAATGCTGCCGGCTTTTGAAAACACTGCTTATTATCCCAAAGATCAATTGATACTTCACTATTATACAGCAGAAGGTTCAGCAACAAGGGAACTGTATGAAGATGATGGCGCCAATCCAAAAGCATTAGCTGCAAAACAATTTGAACTGATAAAACTGTATTGCATGAAAAAAGAAAACAATGCCGCTATGATGCTCAGCAGTACAGGATTGTATACCGGAAAACCTTTGCAACGCAACGTTGAAGTATTTGTACATGGCCTCAGCAATGTATCAGAAGTGCAGCTTAACAAACAATCATGGAAGCAATGGAACCTGCAGGAAAACGGAACGCTTCATCTGTCTCCGTTTGTATGGAAAGGAAATGCAATTACTATCACCTTTCAATAAAAACAAAAAGACCGCTGTAATGCAGCGGTCTTTTTTATCACTCTGTACATTTTTAATGATTATCAATACGCTCTGCTGCCAACTGGTAATTGTTGGGCGAGCGCCATAATGCACTCAACAGCAACTGACGCATAAATAAAAACTCCTTGGGGATACGATCATAAAGTTTTTCAAATAACTCTTCATGACCCAGCAGTTCCTGCTTCCACAATTCGGCATCAATCAACTGTAATTCATGAAACTGCTCTCTCGGGAATTTATCTAAATCCAATCCTCTCCAATCAAGATCACGGTAGCGGGGACGCCAGCCGATAGGACATTCAATAGCATTGGCCTTTCCTTTGCAACGGTTCACAATCCATTTGAGCACACGCATATTTTCGCCAAAGCCGGGCCACATAAAATTACCATCTGCATCTTTACGGAACCAGTTTACACCAAAAATGCGGGGAGCGTTAGGCAGGTCACGGCCAAACTGCAGCCAATGATTAAAGTAATCACCCATATGATAACCGAGGAACGGTAACATCGCAAAAGGATCACGACGAACTTTACCCAGTTCGCCAAAAGCAGCAGCAGTCATTTCACTTCCCATAGTAGCTGCCAGGTACACACCAAAATTCCAGTTAAAAGATTGATACACCAAAGGCATTACACTGGTGCGGCGGCCACCGAAAACAAAGGCGTTGATTTTTACACCTTCAGGGTTATCCCATTCACTGTCAATTACCGGGTTTTGATAAGCCGGTGCTGTAAAACGGGCATTGGGGTGTGCGGCAGGTTTACCGCTGTTTTTATCGTAAGGCTTTCCGTGCCAGTCAATCAACCCATCAGGTACTTCTTTGGTCATACCTTCCCACCACACATCACCATCAGGCGTAATTGCCACATTGGTAAAAATGGTATTGGCCTTGATGCTTTCCATAGCGTTGGGGTTAGTTTTGGCATTGGTACCGGGTGCCACACCAAAATAACCGGCCTCAGGATTAATGGCATATAAATGGCCACGTGGTCCTTTATGAATCCAGGCAATATCATCACCCACGGTGGTTACCTTCCAGCCATCCATTTCTTTTGGCGGAATGAGCATTGCAAAATTGGTTTTACCACAAGCGCTGGGGAAGGCAGCAGCTACATAACTCTTTTCACCTTCCGGACTTTCAACGCCCATAATGAGCATGTGTTCGGCCAGCCAATCTTCATCACGACCCATCACACTGGCAATACGTAAGGCAAAACATTTCTTACCAAGCAACGCATTACCGCCATAACCACTTCCGTAAGAAATGATCAGGCGCTCCTCCGGAAAATGACTGATGTATTTTACGGTTGGGTTACAAGGCCATTTTACATCTTCCTGTCCGGGCTGTAATGGTGCACCAAGAGTATGCAAACATTTTACAAATTCATTTCCGATGTAAGGCATTACCTGCTCACCCATACGGGTCATAATGCGCATATTAATCACCACATACTCACTGTCAGTTATCTGCACACCGTAGCGGCTGAGTTTAGAACCAACCGGTCCCATGCAGAAAGGAATTACATACATGGTGCGTCCGCTCATGCTGTTTTTAGTAAGCTCTTCCAGCACTGATTTCATCTGGTTTGGTTCCATCCAGTTATTGGTGGGACCGGCATCTTCTTTACGACGGCTGCAGATGTAAGTGCGGTCTTCTACACGGGCCACATCACTGGGGTCGCTGAAACAGGCAAAGCTGTCGGGACGTTTTTGAGGATTTAATTTGATAAAGGTTCCCTTGTCTACCAATTGTTGGCAAAGGGAATCATACTCTTCCTGCGATCCGGTACACCAATGTACTTTGGCAGGGTTGAAATGGGCGGCCATCTGGTCAACCCATTCTTTCAATTCTGGTTGGGCATTAGCAATCATATTCTTAAAGGGAGATTTTGAAAGCTCAAACATAGTATTACATTTATTGATTAGCAAATTAATAACGCAGCAAGATTAGTTTACAGCTATGAAAAAAGAGATGAGTTGTATCACCTTTAAAAAGAATTGATATTACCCCAACTCCTTGTTTTTCTGTACCGTTGAATTAAAAAG
This sequence comes from Lacibacter sp. MH-610, assembly GCF_045780045.1. NCBI lineage: Bacteria > Pseudomonadati > Bacteroidota > Chitinophagia > Chitinophagales > Chitinophagaceae > Lacibacter > Lacibacter sp. MH-610. The sequence continues at coordinate 485,576 of NZ_CP116002.1, read as the reverse complement.
GGATTTATTACATTCGGTTTCAAATCAACCTGACTATGTATAAAAAAATTCAATGGGCCTTGGTATTACTGCTCAGTGGTATGTGCCTTACCCTTTCAGCACAAAACAAACGGAACCTACGGCCGGGGGATATCTATCGTTTACCTTCTGTGGGTGGCGGACAAATTTCACCCGATGGCAACTGGGTGTTATACAGCATCAGCACACCTGACAGCGCTAAAGACAACCGAAAAAGTGATTTGTGGATGATGAGCTGGGATGGCGCTACTAACCTGCAGCTTACTTACACGCCTGAAGGAGAAGGGACTCCCCGCTGGAGCCCTGATGGTAAGTTCATTTCTTTTATTACTGCCCGCAACGGCGGCACATCGCAGGTATATGTGCTCAACAGGATGGGAGGCGAAGCTTATGCCCTTACCAATGTAAAAGGAGAGCTCCAAACTTATGAATGGAGCCCCGATGGATCAAGGCTGGCGCTTCTTATAAAAGATGCAGAAGATACCAGCAAGCAGAAAAAGAATGAACCATGGGTTATTGACCGCTACCAGTTTAAACAGGATGTGCAGGGTTATTTGTACGACAAGCGTAAAACACATATTTATCTCTTTGATGTAAAAGATAAAAAGACAGATACGCTCACCAGTGGTCAATACGATGAAGAATCCATTAAGTGGAGCCCTGATGGTACACAACTTGCTTTTGTAAGTAACCGTACCGCCGATCCTGATAAAAACAGCAATGATGATATCTACATCATTGAAGCAAAGAAAGGTGCCGTAATGCGGCAGCTCACCACCTGGAAAGGAACTGATGGCTCACCACAATGGAGCCCTGATGGTAAAACCATCGCTTATATACGCAGCAGCAGTGAAGATGCATTTAATATGTACGACCAACCGGTGTTATGTTTGATTAACAGTTCAGGTGGAGAACCAAAATTGCTTTCGGCTTCGCTGGATCGTACAGTTACTTCACCCCGTTTTTCAAAAGATGGTAAAGAAGTAGCAGTGATTGTGGGAGATGATTGTGCCCGTTACATCGGTATTTACAACATTGGCTCCGGGGCATTTTCAGGTATTTTAAAAGAAGACCACAGCGTAGGATCATTAGAATTACATCCAAACGGAAATTGGCTCACCAGCATCAGTCAGCCACAATTACCTGCGGAATTATTTGCGGTTGAAAATGGAGTGAAGAGAAGACTCACCAAAGTGCAGGATGCATTTTTAGCACCGTTGCAGTTAGGTTCCGTTCAAAAAATTGTTTCTACCAGTAAAGACGGAACGAAAGTTTCCAACCTGTTATTCCTTCCGCCCGGCAGTGAGGGTAAAAAACTTCCGGCTATTTTTTTCATCCATGGCGGCCCGGTAGCACAGGATGAGTTTGGATTTGATCTTACACGGCAAATGCTGGCAGCAAAAGGATACGCAGTAATTGCTGTTAACTATCGTGGCAGCAGTGGCAGAGGTGCTGCTTTTTGCAAAGCTATTTATGCCGATTGGGGTAATAAAGAAGTAATGGATATTCTGGGTGCAGCCGATCATTTGATTAAAGCAGGCATTATTGATGCTGATAAAATCGGTATAGGCGGCTGGAGTTATGGAGGTATTCTCACCAATTATTCAATTGCCAGTGATTCCAGGTTTAAAGCAGCCTGCAGCGGAGCAGGAAGTGCTTTACAACTTTCTTTATATGGAGTGGATCAATACATACGCCAGTTGGATAATGAAATCGGTCCACCTTGGAAAAACAATAATTACCAGAAATATTTAAAACTGTCATACCCATTCCTCAATGCAGAAAAAATTAAAACGCCTACTTTGTTTTTAACGGGTGAAAAAGATTTTAATGTGCCTGCTATTGGCAGTGAACAAATGTACCAGGCGCTCCGCTCCAATGGAGTACCTACCGGTTTGATTGTTTACCCGGGACAGTTTCATGGACTTACCAAACCTTCTTATATCAAAGATCGGTTAGAGCGTTACCAGCAATGGTATGATAAATACATTAAAGGAACCGGCAACTGATTTTCAGATGATGCAAAAGCCCCGTTTTAAACGGGGCTTTTTTATGAATACTGTATTCAAAAAAAGCACTTATCTTTCTTGCTCTCAATGATTGCTATGGTAGGATGGCTTTTATCCCTCTGGTTTAAATTCAAGGGCTGGAAAATAACCGGTCATTTTCCTTATGATGTTCCGAAGATGGTTATTGCTGTTGGTCCACACACAAGTGGATGGGATGTGGTGGTGGGATTGAGCGCCCGGCATCTGATCCCTATCAAACATGCTTATTTCCTTGGCAAAAAAGAATTGTTTGATGGACCTTTCGGTTGGTTCTTTCGTGCTATTGGGGGCACACCGGTAGATCGGTTTTCAAAAACAGGAATGGTGCAGCAGGTGGCAGAAAAATTCCATGCACATGAAAATTTCCGTTTGGCCATGAGCCCGGAAGGCACAAGAAAAAAAGTAGATAAACTTCGTACGGGTTTTTATTACATCGCAAAAGAAGCAAAGGTGCCTATCCTGTTAGCCGGTCTTGATTTCACAAAAAAAGAAGTGATCATTGGCGAATTAATTTATCCGTCTGATGAAGAGAAAGACTTCCGGCAAATCATTTCATTTTTTGCAGGAGTTGAGGGAAAGAATAAAGAACAGGGATTGCATCATTTAGTATAATCAACGTTCTGTCTTCATAGCAACTATTTCCTAACTTTCAATCATCAACCAAAACATAATTACATGAGAAAGCTGTTTCTTGTATTCAGTTGTATGCTATCAAGTCAACTCTATGCACAAAAATTAACTCCGACATCTAAAGCAGAAGGATGGAAGAAAGAAGTGATCACCAATATCGGCAACCGTGCCAAGGATGCACAGGTGATGGTGGATATGGTATTCAGCTTTTCTGAATTGGGTTTTCATGAAACAGAAACCTCAGCTTATCTCACCAAAATTTTAGAAGAAAACGGTTTTACAATTGAACGTGGTATTGCAGGCATTCCCACTGCATGGATTGCCAAATGGGGCAATGGCAAACCATTGATTGCACTGGGCAGCGATGTGGATTGTATTCCCAAAGCATCACAAAAACCCGGTGTTGCTTTTAAAGATCCGATTGTAGAAGGCGCTCCCGGTCATGGTGAAGGACATAACAGCGGATTACCATTGGTGATTCTTTCTGCTATTGAAGTAAAGAAAATTATGGAGCGTGAAAAACTGCCCGGCACATTAATGATCTGGCCCGGCATTGCAGAAGAACTCGTAGGAAGTAAAGCATGGTATATACGTGATGGCTATTTTAAAAATGTAGATGCCTGCATTTTTACACATGTAGGCAGTAATCTAAATGTGAGTTGGGGTGATGCGGGTCAAAACGGATTGGTATCTGTTGAATTTCTATTTGACGGAAGTGCTGCACATGCAGCCGGTGCACCCTGGCGGGGAAAGAGTGCATTGGATGGAGTAGAGTTGATGAACATCGGTTGGAATTACAAACGGGAACATTTAAAACCCACACAACGTTCGCACTATGTTGTTACAGATGGTGGCGATCAACCCAATGTGGTGCCGAGTAAAGCAAGCGTGTGGTACTATTTCAGAGAAAGAAATTATGAAGATATCAAAGCCATGTATGATGATGGCATTCGTATTGCCAATGGTGCAGCTATGATGTCGCAAACAACTGTAAAGCATCGTTTGCTGGGCACAGCATGGCCCGGACATTTTAATAAAGCCATTGCTGAAGCGATGTATAAAAATATTCAGGTGGTTGGTTTGCCCACGTGGAGTAATGAAGACCAAACATTAGCAAGAGCTGTACAAAAAATGAGCGGCGCTCCTAAGAAAGATAATCGTGGAAGAGTGATTGATGGATTGGCTTTGAAGTTGGATACATTAGAAGGACCTGTGCAGTTTAGCTGGGGTGGCGGCAGTGATGATATTGCAGATATCGGCTGGAATGTGCCTACGGTTGTACTTCGTTATCCATCTAATATTCCCGGCACACCGGGTCATAGCTGGGTAGATGGCATTGCTATGGCGACTCCTATTGCACACAAAGGTGTAGTGGCAGGAAGCAAAACAGTAGCCGCTACGTTGATTGATATGCTCACCAATCCAAAAATCATTGCAGATGCATGGGATTATTTCAACAATGTGCAAACAAAAGACGTGAAGTACAAATCATTTGTAGAAGCAGATGATAAGCCTGCTATATTTCTGAACACAGATATTATGAATGAGTACCGCCCCAAGCTGAAACCATTTTATTATGACCCGTCTAAGTATAATTCATACTTAGAACAGTTGGGAATACAATATCCAACACTGGAAAAGAAATAAGCTATTTAATAATATTATCAAAAATTTTATTGAGCTCATCTTTAATGACTAAAGGAGAATTGCGGAAAAGTTCTGTTACACGAAAATGAATATCGTCACTCACATCATCTTTTCGCTGTGTTACCAGTGTGTTTATTTTTTGAAGATGAGCTTTATTAAATTGCAGGTTTGATGCATTAACATATCCTTTTTCAATCATTGCTTTTGCTTTTTTGTTACAGCGGCACGGATTTTTAGGATTGATCAAGCCGCAGCGGCCGGATACATAATTCATGAGATCCGTTTTAGCACGATGCAGCAACACCCTGAAGTTTCCAGGTGTTGTATTGAAGAGTTCTGCACCTATTGTATGATCTGCATTAAAAACTTCGCCTATAATATAAATCAGCCGTTGATCCCTGTTTAAGCAGAGCAGCATTGCAGTGGAGCAGAGAATGCGTACCTCTTCTAACTCGTCTTCTGTATAAGAATTACGTTCCTCTTCCCTGTAATCAATTGTATTTACATCAAATCCTTTTACAAATTGTTTTTCGATTTTATTTACAGGCGCACTTAAAAAATGGTTTACGGCAATCCGGTAAAGCCAGGTTGAGAATTTGCTTCTGCCCCCGAATGTTCTTAAACCGGTTACTACTTTGATCAACACCTCCTGGGTGGCATCCAAAGCATCATCAGGATCAATAAAAAGTCGCAGAGAAATGTTATAAATATAATCCTGATATCGTTTTATTAAAACCTCTAAAGCTTCTTTATTACCTGCTACTGCATCAGCAATAAGTTGCTCATCCGATAATGTATGATCGCTAAACTTCATAAAATCAATAATTAAATATAAGAAGTAAAAAGCTTGTTACTTACCGTGTACAAGCAATACCGGTGTATCAAAAAATTCATTGGCTGATAAACTGTTGTGGTAATAAGCCCTTGCATCTTCTTCTGTTTTCCATAATGAAATATGGCCTTCACTTCCCTTTTCGTTTTTTACAAATGAAACTTTTATTAATCCCTGTGCCGCTGTGTTGATTTCTTTTTGGCCTATGGAAACAACTGTCCAGTACTTCTCTTTTCCGGTTAATGCCTGTACTACAATTTCCTCACCCGTTACAGTATAGTATAACACTTCACCCGGAGATTTATATTTCTTTTTTACTGTTTCAAACCATCCGGGATTAAACCATGCTTCAGCCGTTTGTTTGCTGTTCCAGTAATAAATGCCACCGAAGTAGCTTCCACTGCTGCTCAATGAAAATGATTTGGCATTTAAACCCGGTATTTTTTCATAATCAGGAATTGCGGCTTCAAACCGTTTTATTATCATATTTCTTGTGGCATACCAGGGAGTTTCCACTTTTGTAATTGTTATTGTTTGTACCGTATCAACAGATGATCCATTCATATTCATAGTATGATTTTTTTGATTAAATAATAAGGGTGAAGAATTATACTGCATAAAAAGTACAGTTGCGGTAATCAGTTTAAAAAAGTGTGTCATATTTTGTTGTTTTGATCTTTAGACAGGATTCTTAAAAAGTGTTACAAAACCCTACGGATGTTTCATCATTTTGCCCAAACCCCGTAACTTCCCTTCATGACCAAACATGTATGTGTAATAGGCGCCGGTCCGAGCGGTATAACAGCGGCAAAGAATTTATTAGATGAAGGATTGCAGGTAACCGTTTTTGACTACGGCAAAGAAGTAGGCGGCAACTGGGTGTTTACAGAAGAAGAAAGTCACAGCTCTGTGTTTGAAACCACGCATATCATTTCATCCCGCACCTTAAGCCAGTATGAAGATTATCCCATGCCCGAAAACTATCCGGATTACCCAAGCCATGTACAATTGAAAAATTATTTTCAGAATTATGCAAGGCATTTTGGTTTACTGCCTTTCATTGAATTTGAAACACTGGTGAAGCACTGTGAACGGATGAACGACGGACGATGGTTGGTAACAACAGTGAAGAATAATATTGAAAGTAAAAACATCTTTGATGCACTGGCGGTGTGCAACGGTCATCACTGGCAACCACGCATGCCGCAGTTTGCAGGAAGTTTCAACGGTGAGTTCATTCACTCGCATCATGTAAAACGATTTTCAAGATTTAAAGATAAACGTGTGCTGGTGATTGGTGGTGGCAACAGTGCTTGTGATGTAGCAGTGGAAAGCAGTCGGGTTGCAAAGAGTGTGGATATGAGCTGGCGCAGAGGTTATTGGGTAGCACCTAAATTTTTAATGGGCAAACCTGCTGATGTGTTCAGCCATAAGATTGACTGGTTGCCACGTTTCATCTGGCGACCGTTGGTACATCTTTCCTTATACATTCGCAATGGTGATTATAAAGAATACGGTTTGCAAAAACCGGAAGGACCAGTTGGCAGTCATCATCCTACTATTAATGAAGATTTGTTTTACACCATCCGTCATGGTAAAATAAAACCAAGAGTGGATATTGAACGACTGGATGGTGATAAGGTTTATTTCAAAGATGGAACAGTCGGTGAATATGATTCCATTGTTGCATGCACAGGTTATGTCATTGCACATCCGTTTTTTGATAAAAGTTTTATTGATTACAGTGAAGGGGAAGTGCCGTTATGGTTACGGATGATACATCCTACAATTGAGAATGTTTATTTTATTGGCTTGTTTCAGCCGCTGGGTTGTATCTGGCCGGGCAGTGAATTACAAAGTAAAATCATGGCCAGGGAAATTGCAGGCAAGTGGAAACGCCCTGCCAATGTGCAGCAGTTGATTGATGAGGAGCTGAAACATCCTGACTTTAAACAAATCAACACACCACGGCATACGATAACCGTAGACCACCATTTGTTCAAAAAAAGATTGTTGAAACAATTGCCGAAGGATTATGTGAGGAAGGAGGCTGTTTCCCACGGAGTACACAAAGAAACACAACGTCAATTCTAAAGATATTTTTGTAGCAATAAATAACTCTTTGTGTCCTTCGTGCCTTTGTGGGCAATCATCATGCAAATAGAAACCATCCATACAAAACCATCGGCACCCTCAAAAGGAACAATCGTTCTGCTGCACGGCGTGTGCTTTGGTGCCTGGTACTGGCAAACCAATTTTCAACCGTGGTTTACACAACAGGGCTATGATGTGATTGCCATCAGCTACCGCAATCATGGGAGAAGCGAACAGAAAGGTTCATTGAGATGGAGAACTATCAACGAATACATAGAAGATGTGCATAGCGTAGTTTCAACAATTAAAGGTGATGTATATCTGATTGGTCACAGCATGGGTGGATTTATTGTGCAGCATTATCTGCAAAAGCATCCTTCAGCAAAAATTAAAAAAGCTGTGCTGCTTTGTTCGGTACCTGCAAGCGGCATCAGTGGTGCTACATGGCAGGTAATCAAAGCCTATCCGTTTTCTTTTTTACAAGCATTGGTTACGATGAGTTTTAAACCTGTATTCAATTCAAAGGAAAAAGCAAAGAAGCTCATGTTTGCACCAACGGTATGTGATGCATTGATTGATGACATAGTTCCAAAGATGCAGGATGAAAGTTTCAGGGCTTACCTGGATATGATGTTGTTGAACTTGCCGGAAAGAAAACCATCACCCATTCCTTTGCTCATGATAGGTGGTGAAGAGGACTTTCTCATCCGTAAACAATCACTGCAAAGAAATGCGCAACAGCTTGGTGCAGAACTGGTGATGATGAAAGGTGGACATAATATGAACCTGGAAGAAGGATGGGAAGTAGTGGCGCTACGTATTGAAGATTTTATAGCGCATTAAAATAAGTCAACTCATAACTGAAGTTGATATTCTTAAAAATTTCTTATTTATAGTGATTGCTATTCGTCCGCAATAAGTATCAGATATTTTTGCGGTATGAAAAAATCTACTGCATTCATGGGATTGCTTCTGTTTACTGTAACAGGTTTTGCACAAGTTGACAGTACTCAGGAATACAGGAAAATAGCAGACAGCCTTTATATTGAAGAAGTACAAAGTGATAAGAAAGGAAAAGACAAAGTATTACATGCGGAGCCGTTGTTCATTGACCTCATCAGAGACTTAGGCGCACGCAAAGGTGAAAAAGAATGGAACATCGGTTTGGGATTGAATGATAACAACAAGTATGACCTCTATACAGCACTTATTGAATATGAGTTTGCACCTGTTAACCGGTTGGGTCTTGAAGTGGAATTACCCTTCTCGTTTTATTATCCGGTAAATGGTGTACAGCGTGACTCTGTGCCTTCCAGCAAACTGAACAGTTTTAAAATGGCTATGCAGTATTCTTTCTTTGTTTCAGAAAAACTCAAAACCTCATTGGCAGCAGGTTACATTCATGAACTGGAACTGAGGGAATTTAATACCTACGGTAAAAAAAATATTTTCAAAGGACATTTATACAACCCGTTTGTAGTGGCAGCAAAGCGATGGGGCACTAATTTTCACAGCATGGTGTATGCAGGTCCCAGGATATTTGTACCACAAGGTGAAAAAGCTGCCCCCACCAATTGGCAGGTAAATACAAGTATGCACTATATGATTCCGGGTACCAGGAATTTTGTGGGGCTTGAAATCAATAAAGAAATCGAAAACCGCAACCTACACACCGTCATGCGTCCGCAAATGCGGGTGGGTCTTGCAGAAAACTTACTGGTAGGTATTGTTAGCGGCATTCCGCTGCAACGGAACAATCAACGGTTCAGCACATTTATACGTTTGATTTATGAGCCGGGTCACCGTTTGCACACCAAGCCAAAGTACTACAAAGTATAAACAGCTTAGTATTTAAGAGAATAACCTTTCACCCAATCAATCACAAACTCTTTCGGGTAATCACTGCTATCCATTGCTCCTTCGGGCACTTCATAAACACCCAACATCAGTTGCATAGGATAATCAGGCGCCTGCGGTAACTCTTTTATTTTTTGTCCATCGATATAAAAAACAGTTTTGCCCGGCATCCATTCTGCTGCATAAACATGGTAGTCCGCCACATCAATGTCAAATGCTTCTTCAAAGAATTGTTCTTTCAATTTCGGGTCAGCAAATTGATGAATGCCATAACCAATCACAGCCTTTTCTTTCTGTACATTCCATCCTTTGATTTCAAACACACAAATCTCAGCACTGCGTTCCGGTTCATCTTCATAACCAATCATCCACAGTGATACAACATTCGATAAAGTATGAATGCCTTTTGCTTTTATCTCCACCAAACCATACTTCGGCAAAAAAGTATGTTGTGCTGTTTGTTCTTCACGCACCACACAATTTTTATTGAACACGCCATGCTGACCAATACTTGACCCCAGCTTACCTGCAAACACACCCGTTTGCACCGATGAACATTTCACCGCACCATTAAACTCCGGGCACCACGGTTGCTGTTCTTTGGTAATTTGCAAAATCAAATTACTGTTTTCAATTTTATAATTTGGTTCGGATGCTGCCCGTGAACTCCACTGCGGCAAATAAAACGGCAGCCAATTACCTGCATTCAAGGCAGGTTCGTTGAAGTCATCTTCAAAAATCAAATGGTATTTCGTATGGTCAATCATTGCTTTGATTTAAATATTCCCGTGCAGACGAGGGCGTCATACGGGGAGCGCTTCATGAAACACACTCTGAAATTTATCTGTATCCATCACCAAAAAAGGTTTCTTTCCATCAAGCCCCAGCATTCGTAAATCATTCGCCATTGGATGTTTACTATTACCAACTCTCAAGCGCAAACCATGATTCAATCTTAATTTCATCATACCACTTACTTTCACTTTTGTTCGCACTAATCTTTCATTCATAAACGAGTAGGTAATCAATGACAAAGGAATAGATGGAATACCAAAACCCAATTCGCCTTTCACTTCCATTATCAACTCATTACTCAAAGGGTCAACTACTTTTGAATGCAGTGATGCAGATTTAAAATCATGTTCAACCGGTGCAACAATTTTTGGATAACCCCAGAGTTCATTTCCTGCTGCTCTTGAAAATTCACTCGTAACAGGAATCTGAATGATGTGCTGCCCTACCTTTCTGTTTTCCAATGAACCGATTAAATCCAGCCAACTGCTGAAAGGCTTTTTCATTCCTTCAGGTAAAGATGGTATGGCCACAATCACTTCATTGTAACTACCCAAATCACTTTCTTCATACTGCACCAAACCAATGGCTACCACATAACTTCTTCCCCATTTCAACGCAGGTACTAAACCTGTTCCTAGTAACCGGTTCATCAACGCCTCGTTTGATGCAGCAAATAAACAAACCGTGTAATGTACTTTTTTAAAGAAGCAGGGCAGTTTGGTTACCCCTGCTGAAATGCTTACATCCCTTTGTGGTTCATTAAAAAATTGCTGATTGGAATTCAATGCCATGTATTTCGCTAAAAATACAAAACATGTTTAACACCATTGAGATTAACAACATCCTTTGCTATGAAATGAGAATTTCATTATCATTTCTCTCTGCGACCTCTGCTTCTCTGCGTGTAAAAAAAATCTCACGCAGAGGCTATGAGAGCGCAGAGAATCAAATGCTTCACATTTGATTAAATTAAAACCCCATGTGCCATTATTGAACAGAGTTTGTTATTTTCAATCTCGCATGCAATTCAGTTTTAATATTTACAGTTCGCTGCTGCTCATCTTTTTTGTACACATTATGGTGTATGCGTTCATGTTATGGCGCCGTGGTTACAAACAGGATAGCCTGAGCGATCAACTGCTGGGCTGGTTTTTATTTTTTGCTGCATTATTCGTAGTTCCCTGGATGACGGGGTTTGCGGGCTGGTATGTACAAGGCACCGTGTATCGTGAAATTTTATTCTACACACCCTTTGTACATGGATTGTTCATGGGGCCTTTGCTGTACTTCTATGTAAGAAGCATTACCAATTTTCATTTTCGGTTTTCAAAAAAGGATTTGCTGCACTTTGTTCCCGGTGTAGTTTATTTGTTGTGGAGTTTGATAGTAGTTGTTACAGATAAGCTCATTGTAAAAAAATATTACCTGATGGATGGCTACAGCGACCCTGATTTTGACGGTTGGTACCAGTGGCTGCAAAACATCAGTATTCTTTTTTACTTAGTGCTTTCCATTCGCTTTTACCGCCAGTACAAGCAATATGTGATGTATGAATTTTCTTTTGTTGATGTAGCTAATCTCAACTGGCTTCGCAATTTTTTAATCGCATTTGCCATTATCACCATGCTTCCGTTGCTGGAGGAGTTGTTATCATTTTTTCCCTTCTTTCAAAATATGGATTACAGAGGTTCCTGGTATTCCTTTTTTGTATTTGCTGTGGTGGTGTATTATGTAGCGATTAATGGTTTTAATGCAGTGGTTGTTCCTTTGCGTAAATTATTATTTGAGCCTGAGTTGCTGCTTCAATACAAATCACCTGCTTTACTTACTGCAGCAACTACAACTGAAGCCGAGTTTGAAATCGTTGAAAGCAAAATCAACAACATTGAGTTAGACAACTGGAAAGAAAAAATCAGCACGCTCATGCAATCCCAGCATCTGTATGAAAATGCGGAGCTCACGCTTTCGCAATTAGCCAAACAACTTTCCACCAACCCTTCGCTGCTCAGCAGAATCATCAACACCGGTTTCGGTATCAACTTTAATGATTTTGTAAACGAGTACCGCATCAATGCCATGCTTGAAAAGCTCAAACAGGGCGAGCAGAAAAATCAAACCCTCCTTGGCATCGCCTTTGATTGCGGCTTTAATTCCAAAGCCACCTTTAACCGTGCCTTTAAAAAGCAAACAGGTCTCAGTCCCAAAGAGTGGATGGAGAAGAATTTGTAAAACTTCTCTGTGCCCTCCTTTCCTCTGTGTGAGGTTTTCTTCGCACACAGTGAAGTAGAATCCAGTGAGATATAAATAGTTCACATCTGGTTTAATAAATTCTTTTTTGATACAAACACCTGTGCATGTGGCATCGTCCCTTGCGTCGCAATCCTTTCATCGCATCTGCATATGGCATCACTTCACCCCAAACTACTCCGCTTGTTTTCAATCACTTAGAGCATTTGAGACTGCTGCAAATGATTTGAGACTTCTTTACTTCGTCTCAAATCAACTTTTGAGGCGACCCGCCGTTGTTCATGAACGAATCTTTGCTGAAACAAATTCGTTCAACCAAAAAATTCGAAATCATGAAACAACTTCTTCTGGCCATCATCGCCAGCGCAGCAATCAGCTTTTCAGCAACAGCACAGTCCACCTACTCCAGGTACAATGGTGAAAAATGGGAGCAACTGGGCGGCAGCGGTAAACTTGTACAGTTGAACACTCCCGTTGCAGCATTCAGCAATGTTGAAATCAGTCACATGAACGTACAGGTGGTGGTGGAAAGCAACACACAAACCTGTGCACTGGAAGTATCTATTGATGATAATTTAAAAGATTTTTTCCGCTACAAAGTAGAAGGTGCCACCTTAAAACTTTCCATGGATTTAAGCGGCGGTAAATACAAGCGCTGGCTTTCATCAAACAATACGGTTGTAACAATTAAAGCACCATCGCTCCAAGTTTTATCCAACAAAGGCAATACTTCTATTACCGTAAAAGAAATGAAGCAATCTTCGTTTAATTTAATATCAGACGGTAATGCCGATATTTCATTAACAGGCTCATCCAATGAATTCTATTTACAATCAAACGGCAACAGCGATATTGATGCAGGAAAATTTGTAACACACAAAACTACAATCAACACTACGGGCAACTCAGAAATAAGAGTCAATGCAAAAGAGCTGGTTGAGCAAAATGTAAAAGGCAATGTTGAAATTGTAAATGAATACAATATGCCTTCAGCATCAGTTACAGTAAAAAAAGAAAGCATAACAGAAATGGTGCGTTTCAAATTAAGAAACAACAGTATTCTTCCTTCAAAAGTTACAGTCATCTCTTACCGTCCTGATGAAAAAGGAAACGGAACTACTGCATTTGTGATGATGCCTTATGGCACCAGAACTTATCGTTTTCCTGCAGGTACAAAAATTTATCTCGCATCACAGCAGCAGGTAAACACAGTCATGAGCGGAGCAAAAATTTCTGACCAGCCGCCATTTCTTACTGTAAAAAAAGAAGACAATAATCAAACCTTTAATATCAACGATTAATTCACCTTACAACTAATTTTTATGAAACAGTTTTTTTTCGGCAGCACATTCACGGGCAACAAAGTATTTAACATTGCCTGGTTGCTCTTTCGATTTTATATTGGCTTTAGTATAGCAGCAGGAGCAGGCTGGCCCAAGATGCACGACATAGGTGCTCCCGGCTGGTTTATTGAGCAGGTAAGTAAACTTGGATTTACATTTCCTTCACCTGCATTTTGGGCAGCAGCCGCCGCATGGGGTGAGTTTATTGGCGGGCTTTGTATTGCTCTTGGTTTCTTTACAAGATTTTCAGCCATACAATTAGCCTTTCAGTTTTTTGTAATTTCCTTTATCTGGTACAATGAACCTGCACCCATCATTGGTATGTATTATCAGCAGTTATTATTCTGGGGATTTGTATTGATATCAGTTTCGGGAGCAGGCAAATACTCAATTGACCATTGGATTATGAAACGAAGCAGTTCAAAAAACACCATTAAACAATTTGCGCCTGCTGCAACTTTGCTGTTATTCTTTCTTAGTCATTCATCATTTGGTCAGCAATCATTAATTGTTTCAGTAAAAGACTTTCAACCAATTATCGGTAGCTGGCAGGGAAGTTTAACGTACTTAGATTATACAACCAATAAGCCCTACACCATGCTTGCCAATGTTGATATTGAACAAGTGGGCAGGAGCAACAGCTTTACATTTTCCAATTCATTTCCTAAAGAGCCGAATACTAACTGGACAGATACCATCACCATTTCAGCTGATGGCAGGATGATTGACAATGAAAAAATTTTATCCAAACAACTATTGTCCGATGGCACCCTGCAAATCATAACAGAAACAGAAGGAGTTGACGGCAACGATAAGAAACCTGCTTTATTCAAACATATTTACATTATAGGGAAGACTGTTTTTAGTAAACGTAAAGATGTATTATTCAAAGGAACAACAGAATGGATAAACCGGCATGAATATAAATATACGCTGCGTACAGATAATATCCTCGGTACATATATCATCGACCTGCGTCCTACTCCGGAAAGCGAACCTTATCTGAAAGAATTTAAATTCACGAAAGTAGAGGGTAAAAAATTTGACGGAGAGTTTTATGGTTATCCCTTTAGCGGAGGTTTTTTAAATACTGATTGGGATAAAGTTTACTTTGCATTTACAACGGCTGACCAAAGCGGCACTTACTATCACAGCGGCTATGTTGAAGGAAATAAGGTATTTGGAATTACATTGAATGAAGCAAGAGGTTTTGTATTGCCATGGAAAGGAGAGCGAAAAAAAGAAAAGTAGTTACTTCAATTCTTCAAACATGCCGGTTTGTTTATTCTTGCGCACATTATCCCAGTTAAAGTAGCGGCCATTCATGGCTACATACACACCTGCAGGTAATGTTTGTGCAAAAGCGAGAGCACTTCCTAAGTTAAATAAGCCATCACTACTACCGAACTTGATGGGGATCATGGCGCCGGTAAGAACAATTGTTTTATTGGTAGCTTTTAATTTTTGAGCAATATACCGGGCTGTATCACTCATGGTATCTGTACCGTGGGTGATTACAATTTTATCTTCGTCAGCATTGTTACATTGGTGAACAATCAGGTCACGGTCATCATCGGTCATCTCCAGGCTGTCAATCATCATCAGGGTTCTTATTTCCACATCAGCTTTGCAGCGGCCCATCTCCAGCAGGTCATGCATATGTGTGTCATTGAAATACAATTGCCCTGTAAGCTCATTGTATTCCTTATCAAATGTTCCGCCGGTGATGAAGATGCGTATGGCCATAGCAATGTTTTGGCGGTGAAATTAGCAAACTCCTGAAAATAAAAAGAGGAAACAGCAAGCTGTTTCCCCGGTTCATTTAAGGTTCACTCTGTTATATTACAAGGCCCGACTCATTAATATAGTTAACAAGTGCAGCACTGTTTTTAAGGTTCAGTTTCTTTAAAATATTATGACGGTGTACTTCTACTGTTTTTAAAGAAATGTTGAGCTCTGTAGAAATTTCTTTTGAAGAAAGACCGTTTTTAATGAGCTTAATAATTTCCAGCTCTCTTGCTGAAAGGGCATTAGCTCCGGAGCCTTCATCTTCAAAAGCCTGTTCGCTCAGGATGGTTTTTACTTCAGAGCAAATAAAGCGGTTGCCTTTGCTCACTTCTACAATGGCTTCAAACATTTCCTGCTGCGGTGAGTTTTTGGTAACATAACCATGTGCTCCCAGCTTAAGCAGCTTCTTAACATAAGCCGGTTGTGAGTGCATGGATACTCCAATAATTTTACTGGCAGGTGAATACTTGCGTATTTGCTCAGTGGCTTCTATACCACTTACAGGCGTCATGTTAATATCCAGTAACACCACTTTGGGTCTCATCTGTTGCGCCAGCGATATAGCTTCCTCTCCATTGCTGCATTGAGCAATTACCTGGAAACGAGGATCGCTGTTAAGAATAAAACTCCAGGTTTCCCGGATCAGTTTGTGATCATCTGCAATAAGGATTGTGATTTTTTCCATAATCAGTTTATTGATAAGGTATGTGAACTTTTAATTTACAGCCTTTTTGGGGTGAAGTAATAATTTCTAAATGTCCGTTTAAGAGTTCGGCCCGGCTTCGCATGTTTTTAAGACCATGTCCTTTTTTTATCTTATTCACATCAAAACCAATACCGTCATCTGTTATTACGAGTTCTATACGGTTTTCTTCATGGTACAACTCAATTAATACCTGGCTGGCGTTAGCGTGCTTAACAATGTTGTTGATCTGCTCCTGTACAATGCGGTACAAAGTTAACTTATAGTTGGCATTAATCAAGTTTTCTACTTCAGGATCAGGATAAAACTCAACATCAATAATATTGGTGACCCTGATATTATCCAGCAAATCGTTCAAAGATGCAATAAGCCCCAGATCCTCAATGCTGGACGGCACCAGTGAACGTGAAATATTTCTGATTTCTGTGATGATGGTATTAATATTCTTGATGCTTCTGTCCAGCAATTCATCCTGTGTTTTGTTCCGCATAATATCAAGGAAAAGCTTGGTGCTCGTTAACATCTGGCTGATGTTATCGTGCAGTTCTTTGCCCACATCTGCCCGCTCTTTTTCCTGTGCATTTACCGCCGCCTGTGCAATTTGCATCTGGCGCATCCGCTCTGTTTGTATCAATTCTTCTTCCAGCTTCTTCCGGTCGCTGATGTCTTCCATTGCGCCTACTACACGTATTGGCTGTTTCTGATCATCAAAAATCATGTACCCTCTGTCAACAATATAGGCGTAGCTCCCATCTTTTTTTTCAAACCTGTATTCACAATACCAGTTAGCAGTGTTTGATTGCGTTATAAAATCATGGAAACTTGTTATTACACGCTCTTTATCTTCCGGATGCAATTTACTTTCCCAGAAACCAAGTGTTGCATCTTCTTTTAATGAACTGTAACCAAACATGTTGGTAAACACTTCACTCCAGCTTATTTCATTACTTTTTAAATCTAAATCCCAGATAGCTTCATTAGTAGTAGCTTTTGTGGCATACTCATAACGTTCATTAATAAGTCTTATCTTTTCTTCAAACGCTTTTTTATCAGTAATGTCTCTGTGGGTGGCAATGATCATTCCTTCTTCAAAGATCGGGGTGGCCGTCCATGAAATCCATTTCAACTGTCCGTCTTTGGTTACCACCCTGTTTTCATAATAAGGTACAGAAATTCCTTTGGAAAGATCTTTTAATTTTTCAAGAACTGCGGCCCTGTCTTCTTCAAATACATAATGAAGCGGGTGCAGCTCTTTAGCTTCCTCCTGACTGTAACCAATAAAAGATTCAAAAGCGGGATTCACTTTTATAAACTTACCATCCAGCCCTGCAATAGTCATGATATCAGGACTGATTTTGAAAAACTGATCCAACTCTGATTCCCGTTTTCTTTTCTGCAGCTCTGTACCAATGAGGCTGCCCAGTGTTTGAATCAGCTTTTCTGCATGCTCATTTCTTTTCTTTTCAAGAAACGAAAAGAGGTACACAGAGCACACCACATCACCTTCATTCAGAATAGGAACCGCCAATACAGATTTAAAACCGGCCTGTACCGCAATTGCCCGGCGCACAAGCGCTTGATCTTTTTCTAAATTTTCAATCCAGTAAGGTTGCTGATTTGCATAAACAGGAACCTGTGCATATTGCTCTTTATTGTATTGATTTAATCTTGTTTCAAAAACAAACTTTTTAATTTTTGAAGCGCAGGGGTTTTTAGGGTAAAAAGCAGATATATCATTCTTAATAAATGATTGATCGTAAGAAGGCGACCAAAGTTCAATCAGATCCCATCCTGTGAACTTCCTTATTTTCTGCAGTGCTTTTTCAAGCGATTGGCTAATGGAGGTACTCTGCATTAAGATGGCAGAAATTTCAAAAGCCAATTGCGACTCTCTTTGCCGGTTGTAATTATCTGTGAGGTCCTGTACCAGTATGAGTTGATAGCCATTACCATCTGTATGTGTTTGATAATGCTCCAGTTTGGCAATGATGAGTTCGCCGCTTTTTTTCTGATGACGTACGAGTACCTGTTGCCGGCACAATTCTTCAATGTCTTTAAATTCAGGCTGCTCTTCAAATAAATCTGTGAAATTCATTTGCATCAACTCAGCATAAGAATACCCGTATTTCTGAAGTGTGCTGTTGTTGCAGTTTGCAATAGCGCCGCTATTAGTTTCTACAAGGAAAAGAGGATAGGGCAGGTTTTCAAAAAAACTCCGGTAACGTGTTTCACTTTGCTGCAATGCTTCTTCTGCTGCTTTTCTTGTGCTGATGTTATTAAGATTAATGATAACTCCTTGCACCAATGGGTCATCTAACAGGTTTTTTCCTTTTGCTTCCACCCACAACCAGGTACCGTCTTTTTTACGAAGTCTTACATCTACTGAATTATTCTGATCAGGATACTTCAATTCCTTTTCAAATATTTCAAAAGCAGCAGGTTGATCGTCGGGGTGTACAAAATCAAAACCTGTTTTGCCAATCATTTCAGCCTGGGTATACCCCATTTCACGGGTAATATTGGGAGAGCAGAATGAAATAACTGAAGAGGCATCAACCAATAAAATAATATCAATGCTGTTTATGAGCAGGCTTTCAAGCGCTTTGTTATCTGTAAAGATTGTATGCTTGTTTTTATGAACAGGCTCATCCGTTTTTACTCCGTTGCTGATATCAAAACCTATCGCCTGTATCACCGCTTCTTCCCCTGTAACTTCCTGCAAACAAATGAATTCCCATTTAACATGTGTGTAATGAGTATGCGGAACCGGTCTTTTTAAAACAGCCGTAACAGGTTTGCCGGGATGAACTTTGCACTCACTAATGATTTTATGAAAGGCGGCCTTATCATCCGGATGAACGATCCGTGCAAAAGAGAAATCCGTATTATTTTCTGTAGTAACTCCGAATGTATTTTGAAAATGAGGGTTGGCGGTAAGGTACCTGCCCTCTTCACCAACCAGAACATAGAACAAATGGTTGGATAATAATAAATTGTCGGGTATAGTAGCAGTCAGGGTCAAACAATATTGGATTTAAAATAAAAGTAGCTATTCCTATTGATTTTACCTAATGGTTTACCTTTTTTGAGCAACAGATAACCTTCTATTTTAAAAATTTCGAAACATTTCTACAAAACAGAACAGCGCTTTTCGGAGAATCACTATCAAAATGAGGAATTTACGAAATCTACTTCCGCTCATCAATCGGTTTTAATTCAAATAGCAGAATCGCTTACCTTCCAGCATTCCAAAATAATCAGCAATGAGAAAAATTCGAAACCTTATTTGGTGCCTGCTTTTTATTACAGGTATCAAAGCACAGGAAACATTTCCTGTTAACGGTGTGGCAGATCCCCGTAATACTGCTTATGCATTTGTAAATGCCACCATTGTAAAAGATGCATCTACAACACTTAACGCAGCTACACTGCTTGTAAAAAACGGCCGCATAGTAGCTGTAGGCACCGGCGTTAGCATTCCGGCTGATGCTGTGGTGATTGATTGCAAGGGCAAATTCATTTACCCATCCTTCATTGATGTGTATGCCGATTATGGTATGCCTGCCTTGCAAAGAGCACAGGGTGGATTTAACTTTAATGCTCCTGCACAGCTTACCAGCAATCAAAAAGGAGCATTTGGCTGGAACCAGGCCATCCGTACAGATGTAACCGCATCGCATCTCTTTGTAACCGATGATGCCAAAGCAAAAAACTTCCGGGAAACCGGTTTTGGTGCCGCACTGGTACACCAGCGGGACGGAATTGCAAGAGGCAGTGGTGTTTTTGTATCACTTGCCGGTGAAAAAGAAAACAAAGTAATTCTCAAAGAAAAAGCATCTGCTCACTATTCATTTAACAAAGGCCTTTCCACACAGTCTTACCCAAGTTCCATGATGGGTAATATTGCTTTGCTTCGTCAAACTTACCTGGATGCAAACTGGTACAAAACAAATCCGGGTGCAGAAGGTGTGAATCTTTCGCTCAAGTACTGGAATGCATTACAGAACCTGCCGCAGTTTTTTGATGCCGGTGATAAATGGAATGTATTACGTGCCGATCGTATTGGTGATGAGTTTGGTGTACAATACATCATTAAGGCAGGAGGTAATGAATACCAGCGTATCAATGAAATGAAAACCACCAATGCATGGTTTATACTTCCATTGAATTTTCCTGCTGCGATGGATGTGGAAGATCCGCATGATGCACGCTACGTATCGCTGGCTGATATGAAGCATTGGGAAATGGCGCCTGCCAACCCGGCCTTGTTTGAAAAAGCAGGTATTAATTTTTGCTTAACCAGTTCTGATCTGCGGGATGTAAAACAGTTTATGGCAAACCTTCGCAAAGCCATTCAATATGGCTTAAGCGAAACCAAGGCATTGGAAGCACTTACAAAAAATCCGGCTACTGTGCTGGGTGTATATGATATGATCGGCAGTTTAGATGCCGGAAAGATTGCGAACTTTTTAATTACAAGTGGTCCTGTTTTCAATGATAAAACTGTGATTTATCAAAACTGGATCCAGGGTGAAAAATATGCGGTGAAAGAAGAGGCGTGGAGCGAAGCAAAAGGTGTTTACAACCTGGTGGTGTACTCGCCCGCAGGTAACAAAACCTTTACGCTTGATGTAAAAAATAACAGCACTGCTAATGTTATCGGGAAAGATACTGTAACAGGTCGTTTCAGTTTTGATGGCAAACAGGTGAAATTAAATTTCCCGGATGCAAAAGGAAGCCGCAATAACATTCGTCTCAGCGGAATTGCCAATGATAAGCTCTGGAGTGGGGTAGGTGATGATGTAAATGGCAGCCGCTTTACCTGGACCGCCAGTTTTGTAAAAGATGTTGAAAGCAAAACAGATAGTGTTCGTGCGCCTGCAGCTCCTAAGATGGGCAAGTTAACTTATCCTTTCAACGGTTATGGATTTGAACAAATGCCGGTACAGGAAACCATCCTTATTAAAAACGCAACGGTTTGGACCAATGAAAAAGAAGGCATTCTTTCAAACACAGATGTTTTGCTCAAAAACGGAAAGATTGCAGCTATCGGCAAAAACTTAAACGAGCCCGGCGCCCGTGTAATTGACGGAACCGGCAAACATTTAACAGCCGGAGTTATTGATGAGCACTCACATATTGCCGCCGCATCCATTAATGAAGGCGGACAAAGTGTAACCTCTGAAGTTCGTATTACAGATAACCTCAATCCTGATGATATTAATATCTATCGCCAGTTAAGCGGCGGTGTTACCTCATCACATATTCTGCATGGTTCTGCAAACACAATCGGTGGACAAACACAACTCATCAAATTACGTTGGGGTGCCAATGATAATGGATTGAAGTTCCAGGACTGGCCCGGCTTCATCAAGTTTGCTTTGGGTGAAAATGTAAAACGTTCAGGCTCTAACCAAAACAACCGTTTTCCTGATTCACGTATGGGTGTAAGCCAGGTATTGATAGATGCATTTACCAGGGCGAAGGATTATGAAGCAGGCTGGAAAAAGTTTGAAGAAGAAAAGAAAAAGAATCCTAAAGCTGTGGCTCCACGCCGAGACCTGGAGTTGGATGCACTGGTGGAAATCATGAACAAGAAACGCTTCATCACCTGTCACTCTTATGTGCAAAGTGAAATTACAGATATGATTCGTGTGGCTGAAAAGTTCGGGTTTACACTCAACACCTTTACACATATACTGGAAGGCTATAAAGTGGCTGATAAAATGAAGCAACACGGAGCTGCTGCTTCTACCTTCAGTGATTGGTGGAATTACAAAATGGAAGTAGTGGATGCCATTCCTTACAATGCCACCATTATGCAGCGTGTAGGTGTGTTGGTAGCTATTAACTCAGATGATGCTGAAATGGCAAGACACCTGAACCACGAAGCAGGTAAGAGTTTAAAATACGGAGGTATGAGTGAAGAAGAAGCTTTAAAGATGGTAACACTCAATCCTGCCATCATGCTGCATGTAGATAACAAAGTTGGCAGCATCAAAGTTGGAAAAGATGCAGATGTTGTGTTATGGAGCGATCATCCGCTGAGTATTTATTGCAAATCTCTTTACACCATTGTGGATGGTATTGTGTACTACGACCGTGCTAAAGATGAGCAGATGCGTATTGAAATTGCTAAAGAGCGTGCCCGTCTTATTTCAAAAATGGTGGGAGAAAAACGGATGGGTAACCCAACCGTTCCTTTTGCGCCCAGCATGGAAGTAATGCACACCTGCAGCGAACACAATCATAAACATGGATTATTGGTAATTGAAGCAGATGCAGTAAACCAGAACAGCAATCAATAAAACTTGTTTTTAGTGATGAACGCAGGTATTCATAACTACAATAAAAAGATATATATGAAACATTTAATCATTATATGCATGGCTCTGTTTGTATGGAGCGGTGCACAGAGCCAGGAAACAGTTTACCCGGCTAAAGAAAACAAAGGACTGATCTTTATCAAAAATGCCACAGTACATGTTGGCAACGGTCAGGTTATTGAAAATGCCACAGTTAAAATCAACGGCAGTAAAATTGCAGAAGTGGGAAGCTCTGTTTCAATTCCTGCAGGCGATGTAACTGTTATTGATGCCAAAGGCAAACATGTGTACCCCGGTCTTATTCTTTCCGCATCTCAATTAGGCCTGGTAGAAGTAAACAGTGTGCGTGCCACGGTTGATCATACTGAAATAGGAACCTACAACCCGGGCATCCGTTCTGTTGTAGCATATAACAGCGATTCAAAAGTGATTGGTACTTTACGCAGCAATGGAATTCTGTTAGCCAATATTGTACCTCAGGGAGGAACCATCAGCGGTTCTTCATCTGTTGTGCAACTGGATGCATGGAACTGGGAAGACGCTTTGTACAATGCGGATGGCGCCATGCACCTGAATATGCCTTCGTTGTTTTTCAGACCCAGTCCTTTTGCGGCTTTCTTAGGATTAACTGAAACAAGAAACGCTGCAGATTTTGTAAAAGAAGGATTGGCACGTATTGAAGAAATCAAAAACTTCTTCCGTGAAGCAAAAGCTTATCATAAAGAAGCGGCACATACTGCCACTAACTTAAAGTTTGAAGCCACTAAAAAACTGTTTGATAAAAAACAGAAACTCTTTGTGCATTGTGATATTGTAAAAGAAATGCTGGTAGCGGTTGATTTTGCAAAAGAGTTTGGCTTTGATGTAGTAATTGTAGGTGGTACAGAAAGCTGGCTCATTCCTGATTTGCTGAAGCAACACAATGTTGCAGTAATCCTGGCACAACGCCACAGCCTGCCCACCACACCGGATGATGATATTGATCTGCCTTATAAATCAGCTACCTACCTGCAAAATGCAGGGGTGCTCTTTGCCATAAACGATGAAGACGGTCAAACCCGTGGCCGCAACCTTCCGTTTAATGCAGGTACCGCTGCTGCCTATGGTATTTCTAAAGAACAGGCTTTAACCGCTATCACACTCAATGCCGCAAAAATTCTGGGTATTGATGATAAAACCGGATCTGTTGAAGCCGGTAAAGATGCTAACATAGTTATCAGCGAGGGCGATATACTGGATGTAAGAACCAGCGTTATTACCCATGCATTTATCCAGGGCCGCCAGGTGAGTCTTGATGATAAACACAAACAGTTATATGAAAGGTATAAGTACAAATACAATATTCGCTAAAAGCAAAGGCCTCCCTCCGGGAGGCTTTTTTAATACTAAGCGGCTCAATTATGCGTTGTATAGCTAAACCAAACTAAATTCTTATGAAAAAATCTTTTACTCTACTGCTGGTTTTTGTGATTTTGCTGGCGGCCTGCCGTAAAAAAACAGAGCCCCCAACGGTTACCAGCGTTTTAGTTTCCAAAGCATGGAAGGTGAGCTTTGCACGTGATTTCAGTTCTAACTACACCATTTTATTTACCGGTATGAAATTCTTATTTACAGCTGATGGAAAATTAAAGGTAGATGATGGAACAACTATATATGATGGCACCTGGAGTGAAAATCCGGTTACTGAAACCGTTACAATGGATATTTTATCTCCTTTATTTGAGCTCGACTTTGTAAGCCGTGAGTGGCAGGTTTCCAGTTCTTCTTTTACCGGCGTTAATTTAAAGGATGATAAAGCAGCCACAACACAGGAGCTAAGATTTGCTGTATGGCAATAATGCATTACAGTAGTTTGGGATACTCAAAAAACAAAAACTCTTTTGCTGCTGTACTGAAATTTTTCCAGCTATCCGTTTTGATTTGAACCGCATATACTGCACAAGTGGGCATATCGTCCACTTTTACTTCGCATATGCTATTTACAAAATCAGTTACACCGGGGTTGTGAGCTATAATGGCTGCTGTTTGCCAGGCATCATCCAGCGATAAAATAGTTTCCAGGATTGTTTCCGGTGTTGCCAGGTACAACTCCTGCTTCTTTATAAGTTGCTGTTGCTGCAAACCCAGCTGTTTCATCATAAGCAAAGATGTTTCAACGGTCCGCTTTGCCGCACTGCTGATGATGACATCCGGCAAAACCTTCCGCTTTACTAAACGTTCTGCCATTTCAGGTGCATTCATTCTGCCCCGGTCATTGAGCGGCCGTTCAAAATCAGATTCATTACTGTTGGCCCAACTGCTTTTAGCATGTCTGATAATAAGCAACTTCTTCATATACTGTTTAGATTATACCCGTAGAAATTATTGTATTTCATTTGTTGTTCATCCGGAACTAAAACTACGGGTTTCATAAAAATCAAAACCACCCGGTTGTGTTCCGGGTGGTTTGTTTTCTGGTACCGTTGAGTGATTTTAAAGACGGGTCTGTTTATTTACATGCAAAAATTCAGCCAAACTGCTTTAATAACCCCTTACATTTTTACCATCTAAGTAGTTTAAGAAGGCCTTGTTACATACTTTATTCCCCCCGGGTGTAGGGTAATTACCTGTAAAGTACCAATCGCCGGTGTTAGTAGGACAACTGGCGTGCAGATCTTCTATGTTTTGATAAATTACCTGCACGGGAATGGTAAATCCTGCCGGTGTAATGAGTTGAGCAATCTTATCACTGATTTCTTCTGTAGTAAATGATTTGTACAAACGGCGCACTACATTTTCAGTATGCAACTGGTTGTTGCGGGCCATTTCTTTAATGGTGTTCTTGATATCATCTATCAACGATTCCTGTCCACGTTCTTTCAATAATTCAATGGCTGCTTTAAAGGCAACAAAATCTCCCATCTTACTCATATCAATGCCATAACAATCAGGATAACGTATTTGCGGCGCACTGGAAACAATGATGATTTTTTTCGGCTTCAATCTTCCAAGCATACGTACAATACTTTCTTTCAAGGTTGTACCACGCACAATGGAATCATCAATCACTACCAGTGTATCTTCATGATTACGTACCGTACCATAGGTAACATCATACACGTGCTGTACCATTTCATTACGGCTGCTGTCTTCTGTAATAAACGTACGCAGCTTCACATCTTTAATGGCAATTTTTTCCTGGCGAATCTTGCGGTTCACCATTTCACTCAGCTTATCTTCATCAAAGTCATTACCCCAGCTCATGATACGTTGCACTTTGATCTGGTTAAGGTATTCTTCCATGCCTTTCACCAAACCATAAAACGCCACTTCCGCTGTATTGGGAATATAGGAGAAGATGGTATTCTTTAAATCATAGTTGATATGCTCCAGCACCCGCTTACTTAGCTTATGGCCGAGTGTAATCCGTTCCCTGTAAATCTTTTCATCACTGCCACGGCTGAAATAAATCCGTTCAAAGGAACAGGCTCTGCGTTCTTTCGGTTCCAACACCTGTTCAATGCTGTAATTACCATCAGGATTTACAATCAAAGCCTGGCCGGGCATTAGTTCCAGCACTTCATTTTCACCTACATTAAATGTGGTGCGGATGGCTGCACGTTCGCTGGCGGCCACAATTACTTCATCATTGATATAATAATAAGCAGGACGGATGCCATGTGCATCACGAATCACAAAACCACTTCCGTTACCCGTCATACCACCTACGGTAAATCCACCATCAAACAGGGGTGTTGCTTTTTTTAACAGTGAACAGATGGCAGGACTGTTGGGGCTAACTTCATCTTCTTTTACGAGGAAATGATGTACTACTTCCATCATGGCTGCCAAATCACTCTGGCGCTGAAATTCTCCCGGGTCAATATTTACAAGACTAAAGAGTTCTTCCGTATTCACAAGGTTAAAATTGCCGGCAAGGGCTAAATTCCTGGAAGGATGTGTGTTGCGTTTGATGAAGGGATGGCAAAACTCTACATTGTTTTTTCCCTGGGTGCCATAACGCAAATGCCCCAGCATGACTTCACCCAGAAAAGGCAGATGACCTTTCATGAGTCCCGGATGCTGTTTGATATCGGGCTGGTAGCGTTCCAGTTCCTGTATCTCCTGTCCGATCTTATGAAAAATATCAGCAATAGGTTGGTTGGCATTGCTGCGGGTACGACTCAAAAAAGGATAACCCGGCTCTACATTCAATTTTACGGCAGCAATGCCGGCGCCGTCCTGTCCACGGTTGTGCTGTTTTTCCATGAGCAGGTACAGTTTGTTAAGACCGTACAGTGCCGAACCATATTGTTTTTGGTAATAGGAGAAAGACTTTCTTAAACGAATGAAGGCAAGGCCACATTCGTGTTTGATTTCATCACTCATGACGTATTGGGAAAAGAGCCGTTTGAAATTGAAAGTGCAAATGTAAAGCTCCTTTTTTACATAGACGTATTAAATCAGGCTGCAAAACCTATAAGGTCTGCTGTGCTGCAATTGCCATGCTGCAGACCTTATAGGTTTGAGTTAAGGCTCAATTCAACACCGTCTCAGGATGCAAGCTTTCTGCCAGCCATAAGAATTCCTTCACAAACACATCAATTGATTTCTGAAAGCTGTTATCCAGCAAGTTACCCTCCGCATCAAAACGCTTATCTACATTGCCCACTACCAGCATATGCGGACTGGCAATACCAAACAAAGCATTGATGAGCAATTGCATTTGCTGTGTAGCACGCATACCACCCATGATGCCCGGACTGGCTGTAACAATGCCAAACGCTTTGTGGCTTTGCTTGGGATAATGGTCCAGCACATTTTTCATAGCAGGTGTGTAGCTGCCATTGTATTCCGGTGTAACCAGGATAAATGCATTGGCCGCAAACATACGCTTGCTCAACGGTTTGAACTCTTCAGGAGTATCTTCCACACTCACAAATACCTGTTGGAGCAGCGGGAGATTCCATTCCCGTACATCAATAATGTTTACAGTATGCTGTGTATGTTGTTCTAAAAATGTTTTGAGAAATAAAGCCACTCTGTGTGTTACACTGTTCTCTCTGGGGCTGCCTGCAATAATTTCTATATTCATGTGATACTTTTTTAATGATTGATGGGTGCTTCAATAATAATATATTCTGATTCTTCTTTTGTGTGAATGCTGATGGCAGAAGCCTCCCAAATACCAACCGCATCACGTTTGCCTAACTCAATACCGTTAACCGTTACTGAACCATTCATAACAAAAACATACACGCCTTTGTTTACAGGATTCAACTGATAATCAGCAACAGCATCTTTTTCAAAGCAACCCAGGCTGAGTTTTGCATTTTGATTGATCCAGCAGTGGTGCTGCCCTTCTTCATTGCTCACAATGGTAGTAAGTTGATTCTTACGTTTTTCTTTGGGGAAAAAACGTTTCTGGTAACGGGGATTGATGTTCTGCAATTTGGGTTCAATCCATATTTGCAGAAAGTTCACTTCTTCATCACCCACATTGTATTCTTCATGCCGAAGACCGCTGCCTGCGCTCATGATTTGTACCCAGTCTTTTTCCACAATTTCTTTATAGCCCATTGTATCGTTGTGATTCATCTTACCGGCCAGCATGACGCTGATGATTTCCATATTTTGATGCGGATGCAAACCAAAACCTTTACCTGCTTCTACAAAATCATCATTAAATACTTTGAGCAATCCAAAACCATTACGGGCCGGATTGTAGTAGGAGGAGAAACTGAAGGTGAAATTGCTTTTTAACCAGCCAATGTCTTTAATACCTCTTTCGTCTTTTTTGAAAAGAATATGTTTCATAGATAATTTTTTATTTTACTTCTACTAAAAGTTCATTGATACCACCCAGTGTTTTTGAAACAGGGCAGGCTTTGGCTACCTGTGCCAGCCGTTGCTTTTGTTCTTCACTCAGTTCGTTTTCAAAATACAATTCACGGGTGATGATGCTTTTCTCTTTTTCACGAACCAAGGATACACTCACTTGAATTGCTCCTACATTCCATTGTTTATGTGTAGTGTACATACGAAGTGTGATGACCGTACAACTTGCCAATGCTGCTTCTAACAACTCATCCGGCGTGGGCGCTGTGTCTTTGCCGCCTTTGTCTTCCGGTTCATCTGCAAAAAAGCTGTGGCGTCCGTTGCTGTGCTTTACCTTGTAGGCTTCACTGCCAATAGTTGAGTGAATCATAATTTTTTAATTTAATACTCCAAACTTACCGGCGTTATAATCATTAATGGCGTCCATGATTTCTTTTTGTGTATTCATCACAAACGGGCCATAGGCTGCAATGGGCTCATCAATAGGTTCACCGCTCAATAACAACAGATGGGTATCGTTATTAGTTTGAATGGTTACGGTATCACCGGATGTTTCAAACACAAGTATATCGCCTGCTCTTGCAATTTCATGATCATTGATATGAATGGTTCCGTTTAATACAAGAATGGATGTGTTATCACCTTCCGGAACGGTTAAAGAAAAATCAGCATGCGACTGTGCATATACATCATAGATATTAATGCGGGTGAATGTTTTTGCTTTAGAGGCAACCCCATTCAACGCTCCTGCCAATACACGAACTTTTGCTTTACCATCATTAAGTACCACTTCAGGTATTTCATTAGCATGAATATCCTGGTATGCCGGCGATACATTTTTATATTGCGCCGGAAGATTCACCCAAAGCTGGGCACTGTGCAGCACACCACCTTTCTTACTGAACTCTTCTTCATGAAATTCTTTGTGCAGAATACCGCTGCCTGCTGTCATCCATTGCACATCACCTGCAAAGAGTTTGCCTTTACCACCGCTGCTGTCTTCATGTGCCAGGGCACCTTCCCATAAAATACTTACGGTTTCAAAACCTTTATGCGGATGTACATCCACACCACGTGGATGATCGGTAGGCATTAAGTTCCATGGCTCTACATAATCCAGCATGAGAAACGGACTTACATCTTTCCACATATCCCTGCTGATGTAGGGTTTTACTTTAAATCCGTCGCCCACCATATGTGCCGGTGAGGCTTTACGGATGTATTTGATTGCTTTATTCATAATCGCTCCTTATTTAAAATCAAAAACCTGTGAGCTGTACTCACAGGTTGATGAAAACTCAACAACTGTGAGTGTATTAATTCTGCTGCACAAACTGCACGTTCAGTTGCAGTTTAACATCATCACTTACCACAACACCGCCAGCTTCAGTAACTGCATCCCAGCTCAATCCGAATTCTTTACGCTTAATGGTTCCTTCTGCTTCAAAGCCTACTTTCTTTTGACCCCAGGGATCTACCATAGCTCCGTTATAATCTGCTTTCAGCTCAACTGTCTTAGTTACGTCACGAATGGTTAAATCGCCTTTCAGAATATAGCCATCGCCGCTTTTAGTAAGTGAAGTAGAAGTGAATTTTAATTCAGGAAATTGCTCTGCATTAAAGAAGTCATTGCTTTTTAAATGACCATCTCTTTGTTCACTTCTTGTGTCAATGCTGTTCACATCAGCCGTAAAGCTGATTTGTGCATCACTGAAATCTTCGCTGGATGCTGTTAAAGTAGCATCAAAGTTTTTGAACTGACCTGTTACGGTTGTAATCATCAGGTGC
The DNA here is from genome assembly GCF_045780045.1 of Lacibacter sp. MH-610. NCBI lineage: Bacteria > Pseudomonadati > Bacteroidota > Chitinophagia > Chitinophagales > Chitinophagaceae > Lacibacter > Lacibacter sp. MH-610. The sequence goes on along the minus strand of NZ_CP116002.1, from coordinate 455,643 downwards.
TTTACTTTAAAGAGGATGTCGCTGTGTGCTGCATCAATTTTGTACGTTGCCATTTTGTTTAGGTTTTTTATTGTTATGTAATTGTTTACTTGTTATTTGATTGGTACTTCCATCAACAACACTTTTGCATTGTCTGTTGCTGTTACAGTGAAAGCATCTGTTTCTGTAATTCCTAATCCATCTCTTTTTTCCAATACTTCATCATTCACAGAAACCGCACCTTCAATCACAAAGGCATACACGCCGTTGTTTTTATCTTTCAACACATAGTTGATGGTGTTTCCTTTCTCAATCAGTCCCATACTGAACCATGCGTTTTGATGAATCCAAACGCCTTCATCATTTTTATCAGGACTTAACACCTGTAAAAAATTGTTCTTCATTTTACTTTCATCCATGGCTAACTGGTCGTAGCGTGGCTGCACATTTTTCTGATTGGGGAATACCCATATCTGCAGAAACTTTACTTCCTTATCACGGTTGGCATTCATTTCACTGTGACTGATGCCGGTGCCGGCGCTCATCACCTGTATATCACCTTGCTTGATGATGGCTTCATTACCCATACTGTCACGGTGTTTTAAATCACCACTGAGGGGAATGGAAATGATTTCCATGTTATCATGCGGATGAGTACCAAAGCCCATACCGGCAGCTACTGTATCATCATTGAGCACACGTAATGCGCCAAAATGAATTCTTGCCGGATCATAATAACCTGCAAAGCTGAAGGTGTGATAACTGTTAAGCCAGCCGTGATTGGCATGACCCCTTGTTGCTGCTTTGTGAAGAATTGTTTTCATTGTAAACTCCTTATCTTAATTACATGTATGTACATGCATTTGTTCAAAAAAATATCAGTTTTCTTTTTCCCTGAATTGTTCCAGTAATTGGTTGAGCGTTGTTGCTGATGTTTCATTGATGGCAATGAGCTCACCAAAAAGTTCATCAATCCGTTTGGTGCTTGTATCCAGGATATTAAAACCGGCAGGTGTCAAGGTCATAACGGTGTGCCTTTTATCGTTGGCATCTGTAGATCGCTTCACCAGTTTTTTGGCTACCAGCCGATCAATGATCCTTGGCACATTAGAGCTTTTTTCAATCATCCTGCCTGCAATATCCTTTACACACATTTCATCCGGACTTTTTCCCTTGAGTATCCGCAACACATTGTATTGCTCATGGGTAAGTCCAAACTTCTTTAACTCACGGCTCATAACAGTTTTAAGCCACCAGGCCGTGTACAAAATATTGAGCCCGGCTTTATGGGTTTGATTCTTGAATTTCACACTCTGTATAGCTTCTTCCAGTTTCACAATGCAAATATATGTACATACATGCAATTTTCCAAACAAAACCCCGCTTTGCGGGGTTTCTTAACGATTTATTAGTTGTTGACAGGCTGAAGTAACTGCATAATATCTTTACAGGACTTGTACTCATCATCAATCTGCACAAAAAAAGTAGAGGCATTTTTACGGAACCATTTTTCAAGCTCCTTCTCCTTTTTTTCTTCAAGCGCCCTGGTTGCTATTTTGCTGTAATCATCTTTCATATTTTCACGGTGAGGATCGGTTTTTGAAATCAGGTACACTAAGCGTACCCCTTTTTTACCTCTCTCATCTGTAAAAGCAATGGGCTTTGAGTATTCACCTACTTTAATGGTATCCAGTACAGGAATAATATCTTTTTCCAATTGATCAATGGTGATGATAGAAGAACCATCAGCTCCCATTTTTCGACCGCCGGTAAATTTAGATTGCTCTTCATCAGAATACTTACTCACTGCTTCGCCAAACTTGATTCTTCCTTCTTTCAAACTGTTACGGATCGTATCCAGCTTATAAAGTGCTGCCGCAATATCAGGTTCAGTAATACGTGGAATTTTAAGAATGTGACGAACTGTTACTTCATCACCATTGCGCAGCACACATTGAATAATATGATACCCGAATTTTGATTTAATCACACGTGATACCTGGCCTTCTTTCAAACTCATAGCAGTATTAAAGAAGGTTGGATCCCATTGTTTATCTGTTCTGTTCAATACATACATACCGCCGGTCTGTTTGCTGCCGGGATCTTCTGTATATAAGGACGCAAGGGTTTCAAACTTCTTTTCCCCTGCTTCTACCTGTTGTTTGAATTCTTTTAATTCATCCTGGGCATACTCTTCCATTTCACGGCCGGCTTTGGGATAAATTACGATCTCACCAATTTCCAGTTCTGTTTCATAAAAACGAAGACTGTCTTTCGGAATCCGGTCGAAATAAGCTTTTACTTCAGTAGGGGTGATTTTGATATTCTCTACAATCTTATTACGCATAGCCCCTGCCAGCTTGCCTTCTTTTATAGGACCACGCATTTCCTCCCGAAACTGGTAAATGGTTTTACCGGTGATCTGTTCAATCACTTCACGGGAACCATATTGTTGAATGAAATAGCGGATACGGTTATCAATATCAGCTTCTACTTCTTCATCACTTACGGGCAACGAATCTTTTTCTGCCTGTATGGCCAGCATCTTGTTAATGATGAGCTGTTGCATTAAAAAGCAATTGGCATCGGGCGGCAGATCCACTTCCTGCCGTTTGGCATCTGCTAATTGGTTGTCAATATCAGATTTCAATACAATACGGTCGCCCACCATGCCAATAATTTTATCTGCTACCACTTTTTTACGTTGTGCAGATGTAACGGCAGCTAGACCGAAGAGTAAAAACAAAAGAAGAAAACTTCTGGATAATTGCATAAATCAAAAATAAAAGAGATGACGGCCTTTGCAGCATCGCCATCCCTGATTTAACGAATGTTTTTATGGATGTTAAAGTGTACGCTTCACTTCCTCCTGTTCAAAAGCCACAATGGTATCACCCACATTAATGTCGCTGAAGTTTTTAATGGTTAAACCACACTCCATATTATTGAGCACCTCTTTAGCATCATCTTTAAAGCGTTTCAAGCTGCCCAACTCTGCAAAGGCACCTTCCTGGCGTGGGTACACCAATACACCATCCCGGAAGAGACGGATCTTGGCATCACGCTTGATTTTACCTTCTGTAACAAAACATCCGGCAACGGTGGCTTTATCAAACTTATACACTTCACGGATTTCAACAGTGGCCACTTCCTTCTCCTGTATCTGTGGTTCCAATAAACCTTCCATCGCACTCTTCACTTCTTCAATGGCGTTATAGATGATGGAGTAGTTCTTGATCTGTACCCCTTCATTTTCTGCCAGTCTTGCTGCCTGTGAAGATGGACGAACGTTAAAGCCGATCAAAATCGCATCAGATGCACTTGCCAATGTTACGTCAGCTTCACTGATAGCACCTACAGCACGGTGAACAACATTCACTGCTATTTCCGGAGTTGATAGTTTTTGCAATGAATCCGTCAACGCTTCTACTGAACCATCCACGTCACCTTTAATGATGAGGTTGAGTTCTTTAAAGTTACCGAGTGCCAAACGACGGCCGATTTCATCCAGTGTGATATGTTTCTTGGTTCTGATACCTTGCTCACGCAGGATTTGTGCACGACGGTAAGCAATTTCTTTTGCTTCCGCTTCATCTTCATACATCTTGAATTTTTCACCCGCCTGCGGTGCACCATTCAAACCAAGAATCTGCACAGGAGTAGAGGGACCTGCTACTTCCACACGCTGGTTACGTTCATTAAACATGGCTTTGATACGACCGAAGTGCTGACCACTCACAATCAAATCACCTTGATGTAATGTTCCGTTCTGTACAAGGATGGTTGCTACATAACCACGTCCTTTATCAAGCGAGGCTTCAATTACTGAACCTGTAGCTTCACGGTTAGGATTTGCTTTGAGTTCCAATAATTCTGCTTCCAGCAATATTTTTTCCAGCAGCTTATCTACGTTCAATCCTTTTTTGGCAGAGAGTTCCTGGCTCTGGAATTTACCACCCCACTCTTCTACCAGGATATTCATTTGTGAAAGCTGCTCATAAATCTTTTGAGGATTGGCGCCGTCTTTATCAATCTTATTCACCGCAAAAATCATGGGTACACCGGCTGCCTGTGCGTGACTGATAGCTTCTTTTGTTTGAGGCATCACTGCATCATCAGCCGCTACCACAATCACTGCAATATCCGTAACCTTGGCACCACGGGCACGCATGGCCGTAAACGCTTCGTGACCCGGCGTATCAAGGAAAGTGATTTTTTTACCGCTTTCTGTTTTTACTTCATACGCACCTATGTGCTGTGTGATACCTCCCGCTTCGCCTGAAACTACATTGGCGCTGCGGATATAATCCAGCAACGATGTTTTACCATGGTCAACGTGACCCATGATGGTAACAATAGGAGCACGTGGTTCCAGTTCATCTTCGCTGTCTTCCTCAACCTCTTCTTCCATCTCTGCCTGTTTTTCCATATCAATGAACTGTACTTCGTATCCAAACTCACCGGCCACCAACTCAATAACTTCCGCATCCAAACGTTGGTTGATAGAAACCATTAAGCCCAGTCCAAAACATTTGGCTACAACTTCTGTAGGTGTTACATCCATCAGGCTTGCCAATTCACTGGCACTGATGAATTCTGTTACCTGTAAAATGTTTGTTTCCTGGTTGCCATCAACATTTTCAGCCGCTTCTTCACGCTTTTGTTTACGGTATTTTGCCTTCAGGCTCTTACCACGGCCACCGGCACCTGCCAGTTTAGCCTGTGTTTGACGGAGTTTTTCCTGGATCTCTTTCTCATCAATAACCTTATCCTCTCTCTTAGTAAATCCGCCACGGTTTCCACCGCCTTGTCTGTTTCCGCCTCCCTGCTGACCGCCACGGTTGCCTCCACGGTTTCCATCGCCCGATCTTGGACGGTTACGATCATCCTCAATAGCAGGTGTGGCTCCTTTTTTATCAATAGGAATACGCTTGCGTTTGCGCTTTTCCTTATCAGCAGCTGAAGGTTTCGGTCTTGTTTCAGGGTTTACGGGCAATTCAATTTTACCCAGGATTTTGGGACCTTCCAGTACTTCTGCTTTAATATTTTCAATAACAACTTCCTCATCCGGTTCAGGTTCTGCTACCGGTTTTTCTTCTATAACCGGCTGCACCTCTTTTACTTCTTTTACCTCTTTTGGTTTTTCTTCCTTAACAGGAGCCAGTGTTTCTTCTTTTTTCTTAACGGTTTTCTTAGGACGGGTAGAAGTATCAATTTTATCCAGATCAATTTTAGTAACAATCTTGGGTCCTTCAATTTCAGGAGCTTCTACCTTTACTACCTCCGGCTCGGCAGGTGGTTCAGGGGCTTTTACTTCCTCCACTTCTACCACGGGTGGTACAGGTGTTTCTTCCACCACAGGAGCAGGCTCTTCTTTAGGAGCTGCTTTTTTGACTTCTTTTTTAAACAGGATTTCTTCCTCTTCTTTCTTCTTCTTTTCTGCTAATCCGCCCTTTGGAATTTCAATTTGATCACTCTTTGCCTTGGCCGCTTTATCAGAAGAAAACTCTGCCTGCAGGGCACGGTACATCTGTTCCGTAAGCTTTGCTGTAGGTTTCAGGTCGTCTTTGTTAAATCCTTTACCGGCCAAAAAATCAATCAGGGTATCTTTCCCGATATTAAATTCTTTGGCGGCAGCCATTAAACGTGGTGTGGTACTGTCAGACATTCAGTTCTTTTAAATTTTCTTTTTCTTTAATAAGCGTTTTTTATAAAGCAGCAACTTTTATAAAGTTGATTTCCGGTTTATTCTCTTTCAAATTCTTCTTTCAATACACGCTGTACATCTGCAATGGTTTCTTTTTCCAGATCAGTACGGCGCTCCAGTTCTTCCAGTGTAAGTTCAAGAACACTGCGTGCTGTATCACAACCTACACGTTTGAGTTCATCAATGATCCAGGGTTCAATTTCATCTGCAAATTCATCGAGGTCAATATCAAACTGGTCTTCTTCATCTTCCGTATCACGGTACACATCAATTTCCAGGCCTGTTAATTCGCAGGCGAGTTTAATATTTACACCCCGCTTACCAATTGCAAGTGAAACCTGGTCGGGTTTGAGATATACATCAGCATGTTTACCTTCTACGTCTACATTCATGCTGGTGATTTTAGCAGGTGTTAATGCACGCTGGATTAAAAGGTTAATGTTGTTTGTAAAGTTGATCACATCAATGTTTTCATTTTTCAACTCACGCACAATTCCGTGAATACGGCTACCTTTCATACCCACACAAGCACCTACAGGATCAATACGGTCATCATAGCTTTCTACTGCTACTTTTGCTCTTTCGCCGGGTTCACGAACTATTTTCTTAATAACAATCAAACCGTCAAAAATTTCAGGCACTTCAATTTCCAGTAATTTGGCGAGGAACAAAGGACTTGTTCTGGAAAGAATAATAACCGGTGAGTTGTTCTTAAGATCTACTTTCTTAATTACAGCACGGATATTTTCACCTTTCTTGAAATAATCCTGTGGAATCTGTTCGCTTTTGGGGAGCAACAGTTCATTACCTTCTTCATCCAGCAGCAACACTTCTTTCTTCCACACCTGGTACACTTCTGCACTGATGATTTCGCCTATACGATCGCTGTACTTTTTTACCAGCACGTTTTTCTTTAAATCATTGATACGGCTGGCCAATGTTTGCTTGGCAGCAAGGATGGCACGGCGACCGAAATCATGAATGTCCACATCTTCATACAACTCTTCGCCTACTTCATAATCCGGTTCAATTTTTACCGCATCGGTATAACTGATCTGGGCCAAGGGATCTTCCACCTGTCCGTCTTCCACAATCGTACGGCGACGCATGATTTCCAGGTCACCTTTCTCTGTGTTAACAATCACATCAAAATTGTCATCACTTCCGTATTTTTTGCGGAGCAATGTTTTGAACACATCTTCCAGTACTTTCATCATGGTGGGGCGGTCAATGTTTTCCGCATCCTTAAATTCCTGGAAGCTTTCAATGAGGTTGATACTAGCCATAACTCAGTTTTTTTCGTTCCCGCCTGTTACGGGATTGTTTTAAAATACAATTTGAATTTTTGTTGTTTTTATTTGGTCCAATGAAAATGTATGTTGAACAGTTTCTTGTTTTTTACCCTTGCCCTTTGTTTCTTCCACGATAATTTCCGGTTCGGCGGCTAACAGTTTACCGCTTACTTTACGTCCGTCTTTCAACACTATTTCTACAGCTCTGCCTATGTTTTTCAGGTATTGACGGGGGAGTTTGAGCGGCTCGTCCAAACCGGGAGACGATACCTCCAATGCAAAATCACCCGGAGCAAACAAGTTGCTTTCTTCAATGGTTTTGTAGAGTAAACGGTTGTAAATCACGCATTTGTTGAGCGATACACCGGCATCTGCGTCCAGCAACACCTGGATGCTGTTGCCGGGTTTTAATTTTATATCCACCAAAAAATAACCGGGCTCTTCTGCAATCATTTGCTCTGCCAGCCCCCTGATGATTTCTGTTTTATTCTCAATACTCATGTAAGTGAAATAAAGAAGGGAACGATTCCGTTCCCTTCTGTTGCTTCTTTTTCCGATGCAAATGTACGTTATCGAACCTTAACAGCACAAATCTTTTTTCGGGTTGCTGCCGGAGGTTTTATCAATCCTTTAATTACAACAGAACTAATTCAAACTACCTTTGCAGGGCTATGATACGCATTCTACTTATTGTAATTGGCATTTACCTGTTGTACCGTTTTATCTTTCACTTTATCATCCCGGTAACCCGTGTAGCCGGTACTATGAAAAAACGTATGCAGGAATTTCAGCAGCAAATGAACAGCCAGACCGATGCTTTTCAACAATCAACTTCACAGCAAGCGCCTAAAGAACCGGCTAAGGGTGGAGATTATATTGAATTTGAAGAAGTGAAATAAATAAAGACAATCGTTGTTTGTGATTACTTTACCAACCAAGTTCTTCAATGTACATACCGGGCAATAAGTGAATGGTTTGCATCCCTAATTGCTTTGCTGCCTCAATGTTAGCAGCGCCATCATCAATAAATAATGTTTCAGCAGGGTTTAATGCATGAGCATTGATGATGTACAACCACGCATCCGGTGCAGGTTTTCTTTTTTGAATACGGTTAGAGTAATACGCCTCTTCAAAACAAGAAGAAAGTTCCCGGCCTTCAAATTGTTGCTGAAACATTTTTTCAAACCGTTGTACATGAATTTCATTGGTGTTGCTGAGTAAAAAACTGCGGTACCTGTTTCTCAGTTGCCAGAGTTGTTCTATACTTTTTTTTCGATAGCCCAGCAAGAGTGCACACCAGGCCTCTTCCAGAATCTCATCACTCCAGTTCGTTTTAGTATGATGGCGGAGCCCTTCATAAAAGAGACGAGCATCCATTCCTGTTTCCAGCGCATGAAACAAATCATTGGCATGTGAAAGTGAAACCATTGTTTCAAAATCATGAATACCTAATTGCTCAAATGCCTGTTGCGAAGCTTTGAAGTCAATATCCAGTAACACACCGCCTAAATCAAATATGATATTCCTGATGCCGTTCATCATGCAAAGAAATTGTATTCAGCTGAAAGTTGGTTTTCTCTATCTTTGCCCCCGCCCAAAAGGCCGGATCCTTAGCTCAGTCGGTTAGAGCATCTGACTCATAATCAGAGGGTCGTAGGTTCAAATCCTACAGGATCCACCAATAAAGCTCCGGATGCGGAGCTTTTTTTAGAAAGTAGGTTTAACCTTTGATTAACCGCTTTACCAATACATTTGCGCTTCACCTCTGTGTGATCTGCAATAACTCTAATTCACGACAATGAAGAAATGCTTTTTAGTAACGGGTTTGATTTTTTCTTTTTTGATGACACAAGCCCAGGAAACAACTCCTTCTAAGAAAAAAGACTGGAGCAAAGCCAACCTCACCAACCGTCCTAAGGATCACCTGATGTTTCAGTTAGGTTACCTGGGTTGGGCACAGGCACCCGATTCTATTGCCACCAAGGGACTGGCCCGCTCTTTCAATGCTTATTTCATATTTGATTTTCCGTTTAAAACCGATGCACGTTTCAGCGTAGGTATTGGTGTGGGCTTTGGTACGGATCATATGTTTTTTGATAACGGTGCCCGCCGTGATTTAAACATTACCAACCCAACCACTTTCCGTTTTGCCAGAAACACCGGAGCAGATACAGCCATCAGCTATAAAAAAATCAAACTGGGTACCGCTTACCTCGAAGCGCCGGTGGAGTTACGTTTTATGACCAAACCTGAAACTCCTAATAAAAGTCTCAAGTTTGCCTTAGGTGTAAAAGTAGGCACCATGCTGAGCGCCGTTGATAAAACAAAGTTTAACCGTGATGCATCCGGCAATGTTGATTTTAGCCGTAAAGACAAAAGCCGTGTTCACTTTAACGGATTAAGACTGGCGCCCACTGCAAGGATCGGTTATGGTAATATCGGCTTGTTTGCACAATACCAGCTCAACGATTTTATTAAAGAAGGCCAGGGACCTAATACCATCCGCCCCTTTATAATAGGTCTTGTATTTACCGGACTTTAATCATCATACAACATATAATTAAGAGCGGGAGCAAGAGCTTCCGCTTTTTTATTGGAGATAAGAAGTCACCAACTCTGCGGGTATTGTTACCTTTGCAGTCCTGAAATAATATGATAGAACGTAAGAAAATAAGCAGCGAACGGGCCGTGCTGGTGGGACTGGTACACAAAACCCAAACAGAAACACAGGTAAATGAATACCTGGATGAACTGGCGTTTTTAGCGGAAACGGCGGGTGCTGAAACTATAAAAAGGTTTACACAGAAACTGCCGCACCCTGACAGTAAAACCTTTGTAGGCAAGGGCAAGCTGGAAGAAATAAAGCAGTATGTAGTTTCAAGGAATATTACACTGGTGATTTTTGATGATGAACTTACCGGCGCCCAGATCATGAATATTGAAAAGGCGTTGGGTGTTTATACCATTGACCGGAGTGATCTGATTCTCGACATTTTTGCCAGCCGTGCTAAAACAGCACAGGCCAAAACGCAGGTAGAGCTGGCACAATATCAATACCTGTTACCCCGGTTGAAAGGTATGTGGAAACACCTGGAACGGCAGGGTGGTGGTATTGGTACACGAGGCCCGGGTGAAACAGAAATTGAAACAGACCGTCGTATTGTAAAAGATAAAATTTCACTGCTGCGCAAACGCCTCGCTGAAATTGATAAGCAGGCTTTCACCCAGCGGAAAGACCGTGGTGAGTTTATCCGTGTGGCTTTAGTAGGTTATACCAATGTGGGCAAAAGCACACTCATGAATTTACTGAGCAAGCGTGATGTGTTTGCTGAAAATAAACTCTTTGCCACGCTGGATACCACCACGAGTAAGGTAGTGTTTGAAAACACACCGTTTCTTTTGAGTGATACGGTTGGTTTCATCCGCAAGCTGCCGCATCATTTAGTAGAAAGTTTTAAAAGTACGCTGGATGAAGTAAGAGAAAGCGATGTGTTGTTGCATGTAGTGGATATCTCCCACCCGCATTATGAAGACCAGATGCAGGTGGTACTGAAAACATTGCAGGAGATGAACTGTGCTGAAAAACCCGTGGTTACCATTTTCAACAAAATGGATTTGTATGAGCAAACCCAGTTTGACGAGTGGCTGGAAGATGAAGTAAAAGAAATGATTTTGCGGGAACTCAAAGAACGCTGGGAGCAGGATACTCAGGGGCATTGTGTATTCATCAGCGCTACAGAGCGAAGAAATATTGATGAACTGCGTTCAAAAGTATTAGACAGTGTGCGGAACCTCTACCGCATCCGCTATCCTTACAAAACAGAACACCTGTTTTAATGGCCGCTCCCCAACAATACAACTGGCATAAGATTGCAGAAAGTGCGGAGGATTTTTTTTGGCAGGAAAACCAGCTTTGTGAACTACAGGTAAAAGGTAAAACCATTTGTATTGCAAGAAATGGTGACCAGGTATTTGCCTGTGCTCATAAGTGCCCGCATGCCGGTGGGCATATGGCTGCTGGGTTTGTAGATGCATTGGGTAATATTGTTTGCCCGCTGCACCGTTACCGATTCAGTTTGCAGAACGGACGTAATGTAAGTGGTGAAGGTTATTACTTAAAGACCTACCCGGTGGAGATACGGGAAGATGGTGTGTATATAGGATTGGAAGAAAGCAGGTTGTTTGGTCTTTTTTAAATAAAAAAAGTTGTGGATTGGTTGGGGACAAACTTTGAAAACCCCTATTTTTGCCCTCCCAAAACGGGAAATTCCTCCTTAGCTCAGTTGGTTAGAGCATCTGACTGTTAATCAGAGGGTCTCAGGTTCAAGTCCTGAAGGGGGAGCAGAAAATCAAGCAGTTACGTTTAAAAACGTAGCTGCTTTTTTGTTTGGTACATACAGGGAACATACATAATTTAGGAGGCCGTTGTGGATAAAATCTTTTGCATCAAGCAGACTAAAACATAGCAAACACCCGCCTTCGAATGGCTTTCAACGAAAATACCAGAGTAAAAATACCTGCAATACTGCACTTCTGCAGGTTAGGATATACCTACCTTCCCTTATCAAAGGCTAAGTGGGACACAAGTACTAATATATTCACATCCATTTTAAAGGAGAGTGTAATACGGCTGAATCCCGAAATGGAAGAAGCAGATGTTTCATTGCTTCTTGAAAAAATCAATGTGGCATTGGATAACGAAGACCTTGGAAAGAGCTTTTATGAAATGCTTACAGATGGTTCCGGTGCTAAGCTTATTGATTTTGAAAACTTCAGTAACAATCAACTTCATGTTGTAACCGAGTTACCATGCATCAATGGTGATGAAGAATTTCGTCCTGATATTACACTTTTGATCAATGGTTTTCCATTGGTATTTATTGAAGTAAAGAAACCAAACAATCTTGATGGCATTCAAGCCGAATACAAACGCATACAAAGCCGCTTTAGAAATAAGAAGTTCCGAAAGTTCATCAACATCACACAACTGATGGTGTTTTCCAATAATATGGAATATGACGAGGAGGGCATCCAACCTTTACAAGGAGCTTTTTATGCAACTCCGGCTTATGGCAATGTAAAGTTGAATTACTTCCGTGAAGAAGAAACGTTTAATCTCACACAGATTTTGCAATCCGTTTCTGAAGAAACAGAAACGGATGTATTAAAGGATAACAATTTGGTGAGCATTAAACAGGCACAAGAGTTTTTAACCAACAAACTTCCCAATACACCAACAAACAGGATTTGTACTTCATTGTTTCAGCCGGAGCGTCTATCATTTCTATTACAATATGCAATTACGTATGTGAAAACCAAAGATGGACTTGAAAAACACGTAATGCGTTACCCGCAGCTGTTTGCAACAAAAGCAATTGAAAAGAAATTGAACGCAGGTGTACGCAAAGGAATTATCTGGCATACACAGGGTAGTGGTAAAACGGCACTTACTTATTACAATGTAAAATTTCTTACTCACTACTTCAGGGAAAAGAACATTGTTCCGAAATTCTATTTCATTGTTGATCGTTTGGACTTACTCATACAGGCTGGCAGAGAATTTAAAAGCAGGGGCCTGGTCGTTCACAAAATCAATTCCAGGGATGAGTTTGTAAAAGACTTAAAAAAAACCACAGCCATCCATAACAGTACGGGCAAACCTGAAATTACTGTAGTAAATATTCAGAAGTTTAAAGAAGATAAAGACGTTGTCAACAGGAAAGACTATAACATTAATATCCAGCGTATTTACTTCCTGGATGAAGTACATCGCAGTTACAACCCCAAGGGAAGCTTTCTGGCCAACCTGAATGAATCAGATACCAATGCCATCAAAATCGGTTTAACCGGCACACCGTTATTAGGTACTGATTATAATTCTAAAGCATTATTCGGTGAGTATATTCACAAATACTACTACAATGCTTCTATTGCAGATGGCTATACCTTGCGCCTGATACGTGAAGAGATTGAAACCAGCTATCACCTGAAACTGAAACAGGCCCTGCAAGAAATTGATATACTGAAAGGACAGGGCGACAGGAAACTTGTATATGCGCATCCAAAATTTGTGGAGCCGCTGCTGGACTATATTGTCAATGATTTTCAGAAGTCACGCATAACCTTTAACGACAACACCATTGGCGCTATGGTTATTTGTGATTCATCGGAGCAGGCAGAACAACTCAAGGAGCTGTTTGATACCAAATATGCTTTAACGGATGAGCAAGCCCTGCCGATGGCGGCCGAACCCGCAGCCTCCTATGGCGCAAAGCGTGAAAAAGAGAGCAGGGTCAAACGGGCAGCATTGATCCTGCATGATGCAGGAACCAAGGACGACCGGGAAGAATTGATTGAAGATTTTAAGGCCGGTACCATTGATTTACTATTTGTTTACAATATGCTGCTCACAGGGTTTGATGCTCCCAGGCTGAAAAAGCTGTATGTAACACGGGTCATCAAAGCACATAACCTGCTGCAGGCCTTAACAAGAGTGAACAGAACCTATAAGAATTTCAGATACGGTTATGTGGTTGACTTTGCCGATATCCAGCGTGAATTTGACAAAACCAACCGTGACTATTTCAACGAACTGCAAAACGAGCTGGGCGATGAAATGCAACACTACTCCAATCTCTTTAAAACAAAAGAAGAAATTGAACAGGACATCCTTACCATAAAGGATGTGCTGTTTCATTACAATACAGGCAATGCGGAAATTTTCTCACAGCAGATTTCACAGATCAGCGATAAGAAAACCATGCAGGAGCTCACCAAAGCATTAAACAATGCCCGTGATTTGTACAACCTCATCCGCTTATCGGGTCATTATGAAATGCTGGAGCAACTGGATTTCCAGAAAATTACCCTGCTGGCAAGGGAAGCCAACAACCACCTGGCCCTTATCAATACCAAAGAGGCGTTGGAGAACAACCTGGATACGGCAAACCTGCTGAATGTGGCGCTGGAAGATGTGGTGTTTGCTTTTACCAAGCTTCGTGAAGAAGAATTGATCATTGCAGATAAACTGAAAGACATCCTGCAGAAAACACGGGAAATGCTCGGCGGAAATTTTGACCCGCACGATCCGGTGTTTATTTCTTTAAAAGAAGAACTTGAGCGCCTGTTTAAAAAGAAGAACTTGAATGAGGTTACGAAGGAAGAAATGGAGGCCAATATCAGGGATCTGGAAAAAATCTACGATGCGGCAAAAGAACTGGAACGTAAAAACCAATTACTCCGGGCAAAATATGACAATGATGCCAAGTACAGCCGCCTGCACAAGCGCCTGATGGAGAAAGACCCGCTGACCGACAGTGAAAGTAAATTGTTTGAAGCGCTGCAAAGCTTGAAAAAAGAAGTGGACGCTCATATTCTGCAAAACGCCAATGTGCTGGAAAATGAAAGTTTTGTGGAACGTATGATGCTGCGTTTGGTGATCAGCCAGCTCAAAAATAAATTTGACCTGCCGCTGGATGCAGAACGTTCACAGGCCATCAATCACTTAATTGTAAAAGAATACATGAACGAGTATTACGGACGTGTAGCGTAAAATTTATTTTGTATGAAACAATATTCTCCCTGTATAATATCAAAGGTTAAAGTTGCCCTTGATTTAGATAATAAGTATAGAGGTAATACAAAAACGTGTTCGGACAAGTATTGGCAAGAAGTTGTTAATAGACTTGCTAAAGAAAAAAATATTACTGATACAAAAAGAATAAACAGAGCAATTAAACGAAAAGATCTATATAAAAGATAATTTATTAAGCACAGTAAATGAACAGAACTATTGAATTTGAAAAAAACACGAAAGACCTCATTGACGACCTAAAAAGTGTATGTGCCAACTATGGATTGGGAAACGACGGCAATGAGTTTAAAATCATTACACAGGTATTCCTATATAAATTTCTCAATGATAAGTTTGCCTTTGAAGTAAAGCAGCTCGACAGTAAACTGGCAAAGGCAGAGAAATGGGAAGAAGCAATTGTGAAGTACAAAAAGAGTGATTATGACTTGCTGCTCATGCAACTGAGTGAAAGCACTGCACGATTGCAACCGGAGCATTTCATTTCTTATCTCTTCAAAAATCAGAATCAAGCCAAATTTGCAGATTTATTTGACAGTACGCTTACTGCCATTGCCAAAGAAAACAGTGATATCTTTTCAGTTAAGACTGATGGCGGTGAAAAAATCATGCTCTTTGAAAACCTGAGCCGTTATGTGATTGACAAGCGGGATGAGTTTTGTAAAGCCCTCATCAACAAACTGGTGCACTTTTCCTTTGAAAACATTTTTCACGAAAAGTTTGATTTTTACGCCACCATTTTTGAATACCTCATCAAAGATTACAATACCAACAGCGGCGGTAAATATGCTGAGTATTTTACACCGCATGCCGTAGCCAAAATTATGGCTTCCTGCCTGGTAACAGAAAAAGTGAAAAACGTTACCTGTTATGACCCATCAGCGGGTTCGGGTACGTTGTTGATGAACCTGGCCCATGCCATTGGAGAAGATAAGTGTACCATTTACTCACAGGATATTTCACAAAAGTCTTCCAATCTTTTGCGTTTAAACCTCATTTTGAACAACCTGGTACATTCCATCCCTAACATCGTAAAGGGTAATACACTGGTAGATCCGTATCACCGGGAGAAGGACGGCAAGCTTAAGAAATTTGATTTCATTGTATCAAACCCGCCGTTTAAGTTAGACTTCAGCGATTTTGTGGAAGATCTGAAAAGTAAGGAAAACCACGAACGCTTTTTTGCAGGTATGCCCAATGTGCCTAAGGCAAAGCCAGAGGGTATGGCTATATATCCTGCCTTTATACAACACATCATGTACTCCCTGAATGAGAAAGGCAGAGCGGCTGTTGTGGTACCCACCGGGTTCATTACGGCATCTTCGGGCATTGAAAAGAAAATCAGGGAACGGTTGGTGGAAAAGAAAATGCTGCGAGGTGTTATTAGTATGCCCAGTAACATTTTTGCTACTACAGGTACCAACGTAAGTATATTGTTTTTAGACAAGGCCAATACCAAGGGTGATATTGTATTGATGGATGCCTCCAAACTGGGTGAAACGGTAAAAGATGGCAAGAACCAAAAGACAGTATTACGAAAGGAAGAAGAGGAACAAATCATCAACACCTTCAACGAGCACAAAGCAGTAGAAGATTTTAGTGTGGTAGTGAGTTATGAGCAGATCAAAGAAAAGAACTATAGTTTTAGTACGGGCCAATATTTTGAGGTGAAGATTGAGTATGTAACAATTACAGAAAAGGAGTTTTCACAGAAAATTAAACACTATCAGCGAAGCCTAGAATCTATGTTTGCTGATTCGAAAAAATTAGAAACAGAAATTAAAAATAACTTCCAAAAGTTGTCCTTATGAGAAGTTATAAAGTCCGTGATTTATTAAGGATAAGAAATGGGAAAGACCATAAAGCACTTAAACCGGGTAAAATCCCGGTTTATGGGAGTGGTGGGTTAATGAGGTACGTTGATAAATATTTGTATGATCAAGAAAGCATTCTTCTTCCTCGTAAGGGAACGTTATCAAACATTCAATGGGTTAACGAACCTTTTTGGACTGTTGATACTATTTATTATACTGAAATAAATACAACTTTAGTAGATGGATATTATTTGTTTTGCTATTTAATAAATCTTGATCTTAGTAAATTAAACTCTGGAACAGGGGTCCCAAGTATGACGTTTGAGGCATATTATGACATTGAAGTCAAATTGCCAGAATTATCAATTCAAAAGAAAGTTTCTAATTATTTAAAAAGCATAAAAGAAAAAATCGAACTCAACAACCATATCAATTCCGAGTTAGAGGCCATGGCCAAAACCATTTACGATTACTGGTTTGTGCAGTTTGATTTTCCTGATAAAAATGGTAAACCCTACAAAAGCTCTGGTGGTAAAATGGTTTGGAATGAAGAGTTGAAAAGGGAGGTGCCGGAGGGGTGGGATGATGGTGAACTAAAGGATATTGCCAATATCACAATGGGCCAATCACCACCAGGTGAATCTTATAATGAAAATGGGATAGGTGAAGTTTTTTACCAAGGGTGTACTGATTTTGGGTTACGGTTCCCTTCAGTAAGACAATTTACAACTGAACCATCAAGATTTGCAAAAAAGGGTGATATACTGTTAAGTGTTCGTGCGCCAGTTGGAACAATGAACATTGCACTAAACAAATGTTGCATTGGTCGAGGCTTAGCTGCTTTAAATAGTAAAAACAAGTGCACGCCATACTTATACGAAGTACTCAAAAACTTAAAACAAGTATTTGATCGGAGAAATACGGACGGAACAACTTTTGGTGCAATAACAAAGGATGATTTGTTTTCGTTGAAAGTTGTAATACCTACGGTAGAAATCTTAAACTCGTTTAGCGAAATACTAAATCCTGTTTTTGAAAAGCAAAACATAATTGCTCTTGAAAACCAACAACTTGCTTCCCTTCGTGATTGGTTGTTACCGATGTTGATGAACGGGCAGGTGAAGGTTGGTAAAAACAGTACAGCAAAGGCGTATGCGCAAACTCAGGATGAGGAATTAAGTATGGCAGCAGAAGATGGAGCGGAGTATAAAACAAAAAAGAAAAGTTAGTAGTTCCTTTAATTATGCAAAATATATATTAAAACACTTTCTATGCTACGTATTACAGCAATTACTCTTTTAATTTTGGGGGCTTTATTAGCACTTTGGTTTCTCTTTTTAGGAGATTATTTTGATGGTAATATTTTAATGCCTGATAAAGATAAAGCAAAAGAAATTCAACCATTTTTTACTGGCTTGGTAATGCCGATGGTTACATTAGGGAGTACCTTGCTGGTTCTGGAAAACCTTCGTAATACATCAAGGCAAAATTTCAGTAATAACTTTTTAAAGCTCATAGATCAGCATCATAAGCTGGTTGATAATATAAATACAGTTGTATACGGGATATCTACAGAATCGAACCCTTCAAAAGGAAGGGCATTTTTTGATGATTTGGCTCACAGAATTACCATTGATTATAACTGGTCGTCCGGCGGCACCAGAGCAGTAAGCAATCTCGATATTAAGCCAAATGCAGATATACAAGTTGGAGAAAGTACAGGGAAGGATAAGTTGATGAAAATCTATGAATATTATTTTCATGTTTATCAAAGCGATATCGGTCATTATTTCCGCAATCTTTATCGTATCGTTCGGTATGCAGAACGAGCTCCATTTTCTTCGAAGTTTAAGAGAGAGCATGTTAAAATGCTAAGGGCGCAGTTATCAAATTACGAGTTGCTATTACTGGCGTATAATGGCTTATATGATTACGGAAAGAAATTTCATCCTTTAATTGAAAAGTATGAACTTATAAAAACACTGAATTCGGAAGAGCGGGTACCACCAAACTGGGAGAAGCGAATTGTTGATCTTGAGATTCTAAAAAATAATTACCCTAAATTCAAATTACAACATGAAAAAAAGCCTGACGATAATGTCAGGCATTAAGAATTATTTTGGACGCTGTAATAGCAGCAGCTTTTCGTGTTCGTTTAATCTGATTAAAGACAGGCTGTACTTTTCGCTGTATACGTGCGTTTGCCTTATCAACATCAGCTACAGGAACCGTTTCAAATTGAACCGCCATTTTGCCAATATAAATAGTTATTATTTCTTTTTTTACTGGTTGTTTTTTTGTTGCAGGCATAACACTTAATTTAAATTATGGTTGTACATCTCAAAGTTTTCAAAAGGGTAACGTAAAGTTTGTAGTCTTATTGTATGATCAAAAGCCGCATAAAATAGTGACCTCCTTTTATGGCAGGCAAAGATAAAGGAATCCTGCCAGATTTCAGTCCCGGCAGTGGCATCTAGTACTATTAAAGAGCTTACAGTACCCTTTGCAGCATCCCTATTATTGATATACTCACCGCACCAGATAAACCGGGGCATTGCGACAGAAAGGAGCACCTGCTTTAATACGGGATCCATGTTTGCCTGCTTTCCAATATGCTCTTTAAATGACCTACTGGAGGCCATATACATCCGAAATATATGTGGAATAGTGGTTCTTATTCCATATTCCTCATCTATAAATATTTTCTCAAAAAAAGTTCTCGCTGTTTGTACATCCATGTACATTTTTTTGTAGAGAGGAACTACAAACGCTTTTATCTTAAAGCTCTTAAAACCGGAGTCAATATGATAGTTTTTTCCAGGGGAATTTAAGGGAATAATTGAGTAAGGATATAAATTATCATCCTGCACCACATATTCTTTAACAATAGAACTGAACGGTATTAATGGTGTTTTTTTTCCATTTAATGCTGATACAAGCATTGAATTACTAATTGATTTCCTACCAATCATGAGAATTGCATGTCCATATTCATGTTTGTTGCTTTCTATTGCAACTATTACAGGGAATCCTGATTCAATATAAACAGATAAGTTTGGGAAAAAGTTAGCCTTATCATCTTCCTTCGTATAAATAAGGGTTCCAAAACCAAAGTCTTTTAGTACAAATGATATTTGTTCAGGCGTTAATCCGCTGCTAGGTAACATTCGTTTATCAGAATATTCATTTAGCTTATTTATAATTGTAAGGGGTAACACAGGTTTATACTCTGCATATTTATGGCCAAAGTATTCCATTAATGCCCAAATAGTTGTTTCAGCACAAGTAATACTTTCTTGATCTTGTGAACTATGCGGGAATCCTTTTATATCTAGTCTAAAGCCATTTACCAAAACTGTTTCATGGTGTATACAGGTTACAATATCACTTTGCTTCAATGCCTTTTTGGAGATCAAATTTCTACCAATTACGTTTGGGAAAGTAGGCCTTAAAACACAATAACCACAAAAATTTTTGTTGAGCAAAATAGAGTCCGTTTCTTCGTTAAAGCTCTCTTCTACTGTATCTGCTGTAAAAAAAGATAACCTTATACAATCTCTATGATATTCTTTATACTTGGTAGAAAAATAGTTATAATAGCTGTCTCTGTAAACTTTATCTACATAGGGAAATTCTATAAAAACTTTAAGATCCGGTTTTAACGGGTCCAGAAACATTTTGATTTTTTCGCTTATTTCAGAATTAGTATGTTTAGCATCTTTGTCAACCAGATATCTTCTATGAGTAATGCCTAAAACTAGTGGGATTAGCTTATTTGCTTCAATAAAGTGGCGTTCTATAAATTGCATGTGTAATTAGTAAGTTCAATTCAACATAATAAATTATTACGGAATTTCAAAGCTTGCATTAAAATTTCTTTGCTATTGCCTACGGAGCCAATTTGTTCTTACAATACCCAAGCTCCTTACATTCTTCGCACAAATATTCATCACTGGGACCATCCATACCACTATTAGGTATGTACTCTAATTCCTGACCTGAAAATTCGTCCTCATTAACTGAAAGCAGTTCATCCTGATCAGAATTGAAATCAGCTTCTTCAGTGAGTATCTCCTCTTCTTCGAGCGTTACTATTTCTTTCTCTAAATTTTCCATAACTACTTTATTGTATTCAAGGCTTTCATCAACTACCAAAATAATACCCCCCGGCCTGTTTCTCTATTGATCATACCCCCCTACAAGTTAGTTCTTTCCAAATTTTTACCCAAGGTTCTAGTACTGCAATATTTAAATTTTTCTTCATCAAAACTTTTTTCTATGGCAAAAGTTACAAATTATGCTGTTCAGAAGAACAAAGGCTCACCTGATAAAATTCTGGTTGAAGTTACCGGAGTAGAAGTGAGCTACTTATGCAGGGCAACAAACAGGTTTATTTATATCATTCCCCGTTGCGCTGTGGAAGTATTTATCACCGAAAAAGCTGTTTTAAACCTCATTGGTAAACCCGTAGCTGGAGATTTTGAACGGGTACTGGTTAAGCCCTACCAAGTCATTCATTGGCCATCCAAAACGGTCTATGAAATCATTTATCATTTTGGGTTTCGGTATCGTAAAACAAATGAAGTGCTTGGAATTAAAGCAGTGGAATCCTATGATATAAAAACTTCACTACAGTAACTCAGTTAATGATTAAAAAAGAAAATTCAAAAACTTATAAAATTTCAGATTATGAAATTACAAAAAGCAATGAAGCAGCAGGTAAAGCTGAAAGTTGCGCTGTCTGGTCCGAGTGGTAGCGGTAAAACATATTCTGCATTACTTATGGCTTATGGTATCTGTAATGATTGGAACAAAATTGCCGTTGTAGATACTGAAAACTTTTCCGCATCACTTTATAGTCACTTAGGAGAGTTCAATGTTATCTGTTTAACAGAACCTTTTTCTCCGGAAAAATATATAGAGGCTATTAAGCTGTGTGAAAAAGAGAACATGGAAGTCATCATTATTGACAGCATCAGTCATGAGTGGTCAGGAAAAGGCGGTTGTCTCGAAATACATGAAAGAGAAACGGCAAAGATGCGTGTACCCAATTCTTTTGCTGCCTGGGCTTCTGTTACTCCAAGACATCAGCAATTTCTCGATGCAATCATTTACTCGGGCTGCCACATCATCACAACAATCCGCTCAAAAACAGATTATGTTTTAACAGAGCGAAATGGAAAAACGCAACCTCAAAAAGTAGGAATGGCGCCTATCACGAGGGATGGGTTTGAATATGAAGTGAGCGTTTCTTTCGAGCTTGATTGTTTGCACAAAGCCATTTGCAGTAAAGACAGAACGGGTTTATTCATTGATAAAGAAACTTTTCAGATTTCTGTTGATACAGGTAAAAGTCTTGTTAACTGGTGTAATGAAGGTGAAGCCAGCCAAAGCATCAGTAACAGAATTTCTGAGTGCAGGAGTATTCAGGAACTGATACAACTTTATGAACAATCTTTACCAATGAGCAATACGCTTAAAGGTGAGTTTGAACTCCAAAAGAAACGAATAATGGGAAGCTCTTCAGAAAACAAAATTTATAACCCTCAAAACTTTTCTCAAAATGGTAAACACTGAACTACTGGAAGCATTACCGGTGCTACAAACAAGTAATGCGGATACAGAGCAAGAAAACGCTGCCTTCATTGGGGCCAATACTGTTGAAGCCAATCTGGATGAAATCAAAAGCCGTCATATTATCCCCGTTTTTGTAAAGGATAATGAAACTTTGATTTCTCACAGTGAGTTTGTTGATGCAGCCGTATCATTAACAGCAGATATTTTTCATGGAGAGCATATCTTAAATCCTCAAATAAGAGTATCTCACCCCATTAAAGGCAGAATTCCTGAAGCAAAAGACAAACCTGCCAACCAGTTAAATGAATGGGAGAAAACATTGTACTATGAGCGGATGATGTTTGTGATTGAAATTCCTTCCATCTGGGATACGGTTGATGGGAACCATCTTTCATTAACTATTGGCGGTGTAAAAGCCTATAACCTGGATAATCTTTACAGCCGTAGTTTGTCAGACCAGCATTTTAAAATCTTCATAGGTTTTAAAAATAAGGTTTGCACTAACTTATGCGTCTGGACAGATGGATACCTCGGGGATGTAAAGGTTAAAAACTTGGACCAGTTAAAAGCTTGTATCAGAACTCTCATAGAGGCCTATAACAAGAACTATCATCTTCACAATCTGAAACAACTGACAGAGCACAGCCTTACCGAACAGCAGTTTGCACACCTCATTGGGCGTTGCAGAATGTACAATCATCTACCTAATGACCTGAAAGCTGAAATTTCACCCATTCTTTTTGGGGATAATCAGATTTCTAGTGTTGTAAAAGACTATTACAGAGATAATAGTTTTTGCAGGGATGAAAACGGAAACATCAATTTATGGCGTCTTTATAATCTCTTTACAGGAGCTAATAAGAGCACTTATATTGACAACTTTCTGGACAGGAGTGTAAATGCCTTCCAACTGGCAGAACAACTCCGTCATGCGTCTGTAAACCGGTCTGACTGCTGGTTTCTTAACTGATTCTGAAAACAAACATACCATCCGTTAAGGGTGGTATGTTTTTGCCTGCGGTGGCAATAAAAAACGGTAATCGAGCTTCCGTCATCCTTCACCTGTATGGCCATACATTGGATAGTTCGGGAAGCCATTCAACTTGTTTTTTAAACCGTGGAAGCTTACGCTGTATTTTGTTTGCCACTTTCTTTTGAGACGGTTTTCACTTCCACTTTTGAAAACCACTGAAAACGAAAGTGCCTTTAAGAAAGCAAATCTTCGGGTGAGACTTCTAAAGCCTGGGAAATCAAATGCAAGTAGGACACACTGAAATTTACTTTACCTCGTTCAATTCTATTTATTTGAGAATAGTCAGTATCATTACATAGAAAAGCAAGTTCCATTTGAGTCAACCCTTTAGCAATGCGAATCCGCCTGACATTCTTTCCAATATCACTTAAAAATTTATCATCCCTGTAGTAGCCTTTTCGTCTTGATTTTGCCACATCTCAAAGTGAGCAAATAGGGAGAATTTGACATAGGGAGAATTATCCTTAAATTAGCTGACAACCTTTGGTATGACAGTAATATTAATCATCGTTGCGTTGGTCTTTATAGTACTCTTTGCGATAAAACTTATGCAAAGTCAGGCTGCAGAAGAGGTGCATGCACTGGGTGGCCTTAGAAACATTTTTAAAACATTTGATAATGTTTTACTAGAGTCAGGATTTAAAGTTCAAGAAAATCAGTTAAGAAAACTCTCATATTCAAAAAAAATTGACAACAAAATATGTGAACTTGAGATAACGAAAAATGTGAACCTTAATGAACCCTACTGGTTTCGTTCGTATTTAAAAACAAATGGTAATACTATTGTTAAAAGCCTGCCATTTATCATTGACCCTAATTTGACATCTGAAAGATGTAAAGAAGCACTAAAAATGCAATTGCTGTCAATTGGAGTAAATATTGATTCTGTGAAAAGTATAAATCGTATTGGGCAGAAAGATCTCTTAAGCTATTCGACAAAACAACAACCTCACGGCAGAAACGATAACAATTTAGATGATGAAGTAAAACTCTTTAAAAATATTCCAGCTATAATTATTAAAGCCTTAAATTTTATTGACTACGGAACCGAAGAAGATTTGAATACTGCGTTACAACTGATTAACAAAATCAGATTATATAATAAGTACATTGATCGTAAAAAACATCAAAATGAGCTTTTTGAAGTAGAGCTAATTTTATACATTAAAATGAATAACTATGAAAAAATAGAGTGTATTGTTAAAGAAAATTTATCAAGCGATAGGACTATCGAATGGTGTAAACTTTCTTATATCTTAACAGAAGAATCTAATTTAGTTAAAGCCTTAAATATACTAGAGAACTTTGGTATGTATGATTTTGCATATAGGTTGTTAGAAAATATAACAAATTACTTCCTCTATGATATAGATTTGAACGCAGTTGAAGAAAACAAGTCAACTATTATTGCTAGCAACCTTTTGGCATACTATGCTATAAACTTGAACGACCATGAAAATGCATTATTTTATTTTTCGCATTCAATAAATGTATATGAGAAAATAAAAATCGAGGTCAATGATCCATATTACTTTGAGTGTTACAGAGGACGATCTGAACTTTATAAAATACTAGGACAAGATGAAAAAGCCTATGAAGATAATTTCACCTATGAATGCTGTGTAATGGATTATGAAAGAAAAAATTTAAAAGTATAGGCTTGTACGAAGGCATTCATTTTCATGCTAAAGGACACAGTACAAGGCACGAGTCGTAACCAAGCCGAAACGAAGTATGGGCTGGGAATGAGTGGAAGAGATGGTACAGACAGGGAGAGCTTCCCGAACAAAGAACAGTGACGCTGCACATACTGTGACAGACTTGCGAAGCAACCTATATGGCAAAAGAGGTGTTGTGATTCCATCCAAGTGAAAACAAATACATGAATCACAACTCCTCTTTTGGTCTGGCGCTGTGTGTGCCGAACAGTTCTTTGAGAGACCTATTTACCTTTATTATATTGGAAAAATGCTGTGAAAAATGAATTAATTTATCCCAGTAACAAAACAAATGGCTTGTTTTCAGCCTCCCATTTTTTACATGACTCAGAAAAAATATCAATAAAAGTATCATACTCAGCTCCAAGACTACTCTCTATTTTCTTTGAGTTTAAAATTCCAAATATATAACCATTAGCAGGCGCAAATGAGTAATCTTGTAAACAATCATTTAAAGCATCCCAGTTAAAGCCAAAATAATCTGGGAATTCACATATAGAAAAAAATGCTTTTAATAGATCTCCCTTGCTTTTAATATCTTGGTTAATTAAATAAAACTTATAGTTATTAGCTTTGGCAAATTCTTCAATTTCATCAATCTGATGTTGAAGTTGGAAATATTCAATTATACCGTTTTTCTTTAATAATTTTTCCATATATTTCATCTAACTCTTATAAATGAGATATAATGATCTGTGGTTAAATATGCTTTCCCATTACTACCAACCACCAATCTGATTGCACCTGCTCCAGACTGTCCAGGTGTGGCTATATTATATTCTTTATAAGTTAACCCATTCGCACGAGGAAGTAGTCCTTCTCTATTTTGGAATACAGCTCCATCATTTCTTGATATGTGACTACCTACGTTTCCTTTAGCTATTCTGTCAAATGTTGGTTGTAAGTCAATAGTTCCAGTTGCAATAACTCTCCCTCGGCTATTTACTTCAACTTCAGTTACAAATCGAGTTCCTAACGATTCTGTTACGCTGCTTTCTGCAACTAAAGAGTTTCTTGAAATAAAAGATCCTTTTGCTAATCCAGAAGTTATGAGCATCAAGCCTATTTGCAATGTTCCTTCTGCTGCTTTAGACCCACCTATTTGTCCTGCCGCATAGTAGTTGCCATCTACTAAATTGCCTAAAAAAGCTTTACTAGTTTGATAGTAATCATAAGCCATCTTCATTGGCATTACTTCCCAAAAATTCTTTAAATTTTTAAATTTTTCTATTGGGTTAACAATTTGATTAAGTCCATACTTAACAAGTTCACTTGGATTTTTTTGAAAGTATCTAGATTGTGCCCACAAGCTAGAAAAATAACCAATAAATCCATCCTTTGCTCCTTGCCAATAATCTTTTATGGATTGTGGATTATTAGGTTTTTCCTCTTTCGACGAGGTTGTACTTACAGCACCGGTTCCTTCAAGTCCATCTAAATCAATATTACCAACAGGCTCATTACTTGCGTATTGATATGGCGTTAATTGATAAAATTCTTCTGCAATAGGGTCTAGTCTAAAAAACCTTCCTATCTGTACATCATACTCTCTCATTCCGTAATCATACCACTCCAACCCACCACCATCACTAAACTCCTTGCACTGCAATTCTTTACCATTATACTTGTAACGATTCTCTCCCTTACCTATTGCACTTGTACTTAAATTAGGGATACTCAAACCAAAACTGTAGTAATGCGTTTCTTCGAGTACTGGGCCTCTTATATGGCTTATTTTTAAATCATCAAAATACACATCCGTAGGGCTTTCGTTGGTTAAGAATACATAAAGATAACCATGTTTTTGTACGGTATTGTTTACAGGAGAGATAACAAGTGTGGGAGCAGGTGCTCCGGGTTGTACCTGTTTAGCACCACTATTTACCACATTAAAGTTTTCATCAAAATAGATATAGTTTAAAAAAGCTTTAGGTCTTGTAGTATTATAATTTTGCCTGTCTGGATTGTTGGTTAAAAAATTACTTACAAGCGGGTTTACGATTCCTGTAATACCTGCGGGTGTATTAGTTCCGCCTTTTGCTCCTCCATTGGCTACAATACCCCCTGTGAGGATGGTTACAATCTCATTTAAGAAATTAGGGTCGGGTGCGGGTGCCTGGTTTTGTTCATAATAAGCACGCACTTCCATACTTATTTTATCTCCTGCCATAACTTTTAACACTTTACTTATCCCAACCTGTTCACTAAATGTTCCGCTAAGCTTATAAACAAATTGATTAGCTGAATTTGCAGGAATATCAAAGTTTACAGGAATATAAGTTCGCCTTGGTGTTGTAGTAGAAAGATTGTTAAAGAGTTGATCTTCTTTCAGTGCTGTTTTTCCTTTTAAACCTCTTTCAACTGTGGCAACGTACAAGTCAGTCTGCCCCTCCGCTGTTATAACAAGCCGAACATTTCCTAAATGGTCTTTCATAAAGTAATCATACTGGTAACTACTATTTCCGGCAGCCAGATGATAGTTTTCATCAATTGGTTTTAAACGTATGCGGCCTTCCTCATGGAGAATCAGCTCGGGTTGTAATGGAAGAACTATTTGTTCTGAAGGAGGAACATAACAACCGTTACACCCAACGGGTTCATATTCAGTCCAAGACTTCTTGTAAACAAATGTGCCAACATAATAATAAGCTGTAAATACTGCGAGGTTTTCATTAATTATTTTTGAAAGTTTATTTCCCGCTGCATCATAAGTATAGGTTATTGTACCCTTCCCCGGTATTTCAATTACTTCAGGCAGGTTAAGGTAGTTGTAAGTAATGGAATAGATACCTTTATTTTGATCTGATGTCATATTACCTACCGCATCATAGGTATAATCATTACCGCTGTTAGTACCGTTCTTAAAACCCACACCCACTGTGTTTAAAGGGTCATCTACCTGTAGCAGTTTATTACCGCTGTAGGCGCTGTAGTTCATCTGATCCACCTGCACATTGTTATGATAACGGTTAAGCCCTTTAATGTTTCCGTTTTTATCATATTGGGTTATATCTTCTGCATACTTTGTACTGAGTGCGCTCCAGCTTCCGTTATACTCACTTATTCGGGAGGTTTTTATCCTGTTTACTTTATCATAGGTGTAAGAAAACGCTCTTGGGGTTTCAGCCACTGGGCCTTTCCATTTCTGCTCACTGATGTTGCCGTTAAACTGCCCCGTGCTGCCAGCAAGTGCGGTGGTATTGTAATTGAGTTCAAATGCAAATAAGTCATTAGGGTCATAGGCTGTTACACCAGCAGTATTTTCTACTCTATTTACATTGGTGAGCCATCCTCTTATGTTGTAGCCATAATCCATTTGCTGTAATGGTACAGGATTAGCTGCAGTGGTATGCAGTTTCTTGCTGAGAAGCTGACCTACCTGGTTGTATTGATTATCTGCCACCGTTACTTCAGGTTGGGAGCCAATGGTACTTTTCACCGTCAATAATCTTCCTGTATGGTCATAGCTGTATTTTTTTACAGTAAGGAGACCTGCAGGATAAAAATCGCTGGTATGTGTGCTCCATTCTTCTTCTACCAACCCGTCAAATGCCAATTTTCTTGTAACCCTGTCTTTTTTGCCAAATACGTTATCGTTAATAATTTGTACAGGGCGATATTTTTGATCATAATAGGTAACGGTACGCAACCACATGTTTAGTCCTGTTGCCCTCACCATAGATCCTGTAACCAAATTTTTTATATTGTTGCTTTGTATAGCAGCGGGTACTGCATTTTCAGGTACAAAAGCATATCCGTTATTTACCCAGGGTATTGATGAATAGTTATCATAATAAGAAATAGTGAGCAGGTAATTTTCTGAAGCAGAAACAGGAAATGTTTGATTAAGTGTATAGCCATAGGTATTGGCAGATGCAGTTTCAAAACGTATTGTTGCATTCATAAGATCATCTCTTATATACTGATGACTTGAAGCATCGGTGTATTGTCCTGTTATGATAGGTCTATTATAAGAATCATACTTCGTATAAATGTACTGGTTAGTACTTCTTTGTTTACCATCCTGTACTAATACTAACCTGTCCCACTTATCATACATCATAACAATACTATCGGCACCCGGCACCTTCTTCATGACCATTCTGTTCAAATGATCATACCTGTATAAAAACATCCACTTATCAGCAAAGTCCCATGTTAATGAAGCTGGTAAAGCAGCAGTTCCTTCAGGTTGTATGACTGCAACTAACTTGTTGAGATAATTATAAATATAATAGGTTTCTAACCAGCCAGCATCGTCTTGTACTCGTTTGAGAATTACTTTTTGTTCTTTATCAATATACTCTTTAACAATGTTATTATGTTCATCTGTTGTTCTGTTCACAAACAACTGCCCCGGTGCGTACAAACCTGTACTTGTAATTTGAGAAATATTAAAATCAGAAGTAGTAAGTAACACAGACCATAGTTTGATATTATCGCCTGCAACATTTGTTTCATAATTAACTTTAATGGTTTTTTTTGCAGCATCATACGGGTTATTTACATTAGGTTGCCACACAATACCCGGTGCACCTGAAGCAAGTACCCTGTTAAAAGGAGAGTTTTCAAGTACTGCTTCTGAAAAAGGGGCAGTGTCCGGAGTAACACCTGATGCTTGTCCGTTATAAAATGACGTTTGTTGAGATGCCCATGCAGAATTATAAGCACCCCATTGATCAGTTTGAGATACGTTTACAAAAGGTAAATATTTTTTTACTTCTCTGCCATAAAGGTCATATTCTACAGGCATAACAATATCTCTGTATTGAGGGCTTGCATTAGGCAGTACAGTTTGAATTGTTCTCCCCAACCCGTCAAAATACTGTACTACTTCAGTTTTATAACCTGTATGCACAGTTGAAGCCTGAACTTGAGTAACAGTTGAAACAGGTTGCCTCATGGTTGTTGTCATTATAAAGTTTCTGTTAGCAGAAAGCTGTGCAGACACAGCAATGCTATTAACTAAAAACAATCCTGTAATTAATGAGTGCCTCATATATTGAGTTTAATGTTCGTCAAATCGGTTTTAGTTTGCACGAAGCGCATTTGAAATAAATTGACTTTGCAGATGAAGTGCAGCAGAAAATACACCTTTTATCTTCCCTGTTTTTCCAATTAGCACTTTTTGAAAATCTTCCGTTATTTCTACTTCGTGAGAACCGTTATCTGCGGCATTTGCCAGCCATTTATAAACAGTATTTGCATTTACATCATCCACATCAGATTTTGCAGCTATGGGGAATGTGATACCGTAAGAATCAAGGAATTGTTTGATACCCGTATTTGTTTGTGTAGTATTACCAAAGCTGTTACTGGGAAAACCAATGACAACAACGCTGTCTTTATGGAGTTGATAGAACTGTTCTAGTTCTGTAAGTTGTTCAAGATTGGAGCCTGATGTAGCGATATTTACCAAAAGTATTTTTTTACCCTGATAGTTTTGAAAATTGATAGCTCCGGTAGAAATTGCAGGTACAGATAAGGTGTAAATGCTTACTGCTGTAGTTGTTAATAATGTAAAAGCTATTATTATAAATTTGAACATATAAATGATTTTAATTTTTTAAAATTCAGGACCACCTCCACAGGAACCTGCTGACTCAGTAAACTCAGCGCTCTTTGAACCATCACTCCATTCATATCTAAATATTACCTGAAAAAAAGTTCCGTCACAGTAATATCCAAGCATAACTTTTTTCGCTTTTTCACAAACTCCCCGGATGCACTTTAAATCAGGCCCGTTGCAATTGCCTGTACCAGTAACACATGTAGTATTAAGACATGTGCCATTTGCATTAGCATACGCCTGTCCATTGTTGATTACATCCTGCTGAGCCAGTTGATTTGCTAGTTCAAAAGTAGCAGCGGTATGGGTTCCCGCAGGAACGATATAAAGAACCTGCGTACCTATCTCACCATTAGGACATTGCTTGGTAAACCACCCTGATTGAGCTGAATTGACATAACCCTGTGTGCCGTTATAACAAGGGCTTACTAAGTTTCCTGCATAGTAATTGTAGCAGTACGTTTTTACAATATTTTTATTATGGTCTTTTATAATTTTTAATCGGCCCAAGTTATCATACTCATAAAAAGTAAATACATTATTCGGGTCACTTTGACTTGTCATACCAAATACAGGATCAAAAACAAATGTGCTCATTTGTGCAGCTTTAGGTAACAGCCTAAGTTCATCAATTCGGGAATTTCCTGAAATAGTTATCGAGGTTGTATTACTAATAGTATGCTCATAGTATGTCCATCCATTTCTTGTTACCCCCTGTGTTCCTGTTGTACCGTTTACTACCGCAGAGGCGTTTTGACTCCAGTAGGTAACGATATACTGCAGTGAATTACTAAGGCCATTTTTAGTTATGTTACCATTCGCTAAAGGATAAGATTTATATCCTGTCAACGAAACCGTGTTATCTGTGATAAGACCTGAAACGTACCAGTTACCTCTTTCAAAGAACATATCTTTCTCTTCAAAACTTGTAAATGCAATATCACTTGCAAATGCTCCTTTGCATACAGCAGAAAGAAAAGTTGAATTGTACCAAACATAAGAATAAGTAATGCCTTCTTTCATTCTTTCCTGAATAACTTTACTCTCATTATTATACAATTCTCCTCTGTAAACAGGTTCGTTATTGTAAAAACTGTTAAAGTGAAATTGATTATCATTACCGATATATGAATCAAATGAAGCAGTATAAGGAATTATCTGATTTTTATTTAACCTTATTTGTTTTTCTAAAAGAGGCTTGTCTTGTTTGTAAAAATTTAAAACCGCATCAGTTACAACTGGGTTTGAACCATCAGCATTACTTGTAATTGTAATTGTTTCAATTACACAGGAATTACAATGGCTTTCTTTGAGTAATTTTATCCCCAATGAAGCCACATCGGTTCCCGTTGAAGGATAATCCCCTGAATATTTAAATAATATCTTTACCAGTTTGTTATCGCTGGTTAATGTTGATTTACTTCTTATATTTCTATATTGATCGTATTCTAAGTCTGTTACAGAATAAACACTATTTACGCCGTTTTGATCCCATACTGTTTCTTCAATCTTTGAAATATTGTTAGGATACATATATTTCTTGTATGAGTATGCATTCCTAATTTTTATGTAATCAGTACTACCTGATGTATTCGGTCGAAAACTCGAAACAAGGTCCGCAAATCCTGTACTCATATCCAGCGCTGTAAACTCAACCATACGTACGTGGTCGTCTTGTCTTTGAGGATTTGTATTGTACGAATACTTTATTTTTTTAAGTAAAATATTTGCCGAATTATAATAGAGTTCTTCAAGTAGTTGCCCCCTTTCTAACTCAAGACTTGAATAAGGCATATTACCTCTGTAAACGTTATTATTACCAATAGCCTTATTTAAATATTTTTGATCACGATAAGATATATTATTGCTATTTGAATATACACGAACAATATAAGCTCCACTCGGCAACTTTTCCTTTACCCGGGAATATGTTATATGGGAGCCGTTTGTTAAACCAAACGGCTGAGTATTATAATTTTGCCATGAAAGAAAATAGTACCATGTGTTAAACCATAGCTGCCCCTGTTCTATATAACTAGGCAACCCGGCAAGGATACCGCTGCTTTTTTGAACTCCATTTTCTTCAGGAAGTCTGTATTCAAATTCTTTTGTGTAAGTTTGATTTGTTTCAGGAGAAAAATCTTCAACCTTCCATATCCTTAATCCGCCAGCATTTTTTATTGCCGGACTTGCAATCTCTGAATAAGTAATATCCGCATTGGGGTCAAAAATATTTGAAGTGTTCCCGTTATAGTAATTCAGCAGACCAGTGTAGTCGTTTAATTGATAAGTGAATTTTGAATGACCTCCGGTGGGATAAACAATTTTTTCTAATGCCCCTTGCTTAGCCCAGTCAAATACAGGTTCCCTTGATGCATAATAACTTGGATAATTGCTCATTGAAATATTATTAGCATTTGTTTGAAACCAGTTAATGCCATTCCAAAACCCCCAATGATCTAATTGCCGTGAGTGGTATGGCGGTTGTGGTTTAGAGGGATCTTCATAATAAGTAAACTGATATCGAACTGGAACTTCTTCTGAAACATCTTTCACTTCTTTTAACATTAGTCGCTTGGTACTTATTTCATCATATGTAAATTGAATATGCTTTCTATATCTTTCGTCAGAATCATACACTTTGATTGCGTCAAGCTTATAATACTGCGGTTCGTTTACTTGCATTTGATTTTGTTCAAATATATCCGGATACCCATTAAAAGGTATGTATGCACCACCTCCAATTGTATATGGGTTGCTTAAATCATTTGTAAAACTTCTTTCAAAAAGTACATATCCATCTTCAAAAGCTATTTTGCTCAGGTATGAGCCGTTTATAATATTTAAACTAACATTGTTTCCAGGTCCATTTGTAGAGGACGAATACCCTACGGTATTTAATTGCAGGGTTTTCCAAATCTCAGTTGTATTAAATTGATAGCGATTTGATTTGATATACTCGAAAGTAATTTCACTTCCTTTTAAAGGAATAATATTTGTAAGATAATAAGTTGTCGGAATGGTTAAATTACCCCAATAGTCTTCTGCCGGAAAACTGAATGGAAATCTTGAATATTCAATAGAACCTTCTTCACCTCCAAAAACATACTTGTTTCCTGAACCATCTGCAAGAGTAAATCCTTTTATCATTCTTTTCTTACGAGTTTTGTATGGATTACTTCCATCCGGTTGTAAACTTGTTATCTCTACTGCATAATCCATGCTACTTAATTGTGACGGTGTTGTTGAAACAGGTACATCAGGAAAAATATTTACTTCAATAACCTTTAATGCACCCGGCTGATCACATTTGAAACGCCAAAAACCTTTATGATCAAGTAAAAAACTACCCGAAAAACCTAAGAAATTAAATTTGAACTCATCGGGTGACGGTACGGGTCTTTTATCAGACCAGGATGTATTGTTTAAATTAAAAAACTTAGTTTGGTATTCTACTAAAGCACTATATGAATGCCAATCACTTCTATCAAGTACACCATAATGATTATAATATGATGCGCTGAAGGGATATTGATAGCCTGGGATATCGAAGGTGTGGCCTGACAACAATTTCTCATCAGGTTCGCCATTTAAAACCCGTGTAATTGCCCATGGAATATTCAAACTCCAATTTAATCCAACCCAACCTGATCGTTGATCCGGTTTCATTCCCTGACCATGATACATTAATTGAATTGGTATAGAAAAAGATCCGCTTCTAATAGTATAAAGTGGTACCTGAGCATTCACTAAGCCATTGAAATAATCAACATTAATCTGATCAAATTTACCTAATGATGCTACAGTTGGCGAAGGTGGTGCTTGTACTTTTTCGGGCCCTTGAGCATAAATATGAAATGACAAAATACATAAAACAAAAAGGCTATTTATTCTCATAAGATTTTAAATAAAGTTTTAAAAAAATTATTCTATTGCTGTTTAAAAATTGTACCCAATACGGAATTTTACAGGTTCGGTCACAGGATTTTGTATTTTCCAAAACACATCATAAAGAATCTGAATTTTTGTCTTTTTAAAAAACCTACTTTTCATATCCACTATTTTACTTAGTCCAAACAAAGCACTCTGTTTTTGTACGTTTTTAAAAGTGACATAAGTAATACGCCTGCTTGCACTGAGATAATTCAATTCATAGCCACCGCTTAACCAGAAGCCACCTTTTAACTTCCAGTCAATAAATGAGCGAAGACTGTAACCGCTACATGTAATCTGAATATTATCAATTCCTGTTCCCCATCCCATTTTCACAGAACTTCCTATACCGATCACACTCTTTTCGTTTAAACGATATCCTATTGAAAGTGCAAAATCAGTTGTTGTAGGAAAATACGTTTGTGCCCGTACAGTTTGTATGTTCGATCCCATTTCAAATCTCTTTTTTAACTGCTTGGTTCGTTCCATATTGGGTTTAAAATCCGGCATTTCTGACGAAAAGTTTAAAAATGGAAACTGATTCCGAAGTGTACTGAGTTGTTGTTGACCTGCCTGTACATTTTGTTGTATTTGTTGTTGTGCATTCGGGCCCATTACATTCATTCTGGTTTGTATGATTGCATTTACCTGCATTCTCGTTTGAAGCGAACCAACTCCAGAGGTACCGTAATCAGCGGGAATATCAAAAATGCCTGCAAGGAATGAATTCTTCTTTATAAAATCCTGAAACATCCGGTTTTCTCTCAACAAAGCCAATACCTTTTGCTCAGCTTTCTTTGGGTCTTTTAAAGCTTCTTTCACATCACGCACCTGCTGTGAATAATAAAATACTGTTTTATTTAGCTTGGTAAGGTCTTTACTTAAAGACGTATACTTACTTAACTGGTTTTTAAGATATTCCTTACGTAGAGTAATATATTTCTTGAGTTGTTCAGTCTGTTGTACTGTATTATTTAGCGCTTTCACTTTCTCTGAAACAACTTTTAGATTTTGTTGAACTTCTTTACTTTTATTCAATATATCTTTTCCTTCCTTTATAAAGGCAATGCTATTAGTAAGGGTGTCTAAATACGAAATGTATTCTCCTGAAAACTTGCTCTGCACCTGCTGTACTGTGATAGTAATTTTTTGTTGAGCTTCTTTATAATGATTGGCGGATTGGAAAAAGATGTTTTTTGCTGCAACTGAATCAATTTTATAGAGTTTCCTGTACAGCTTTTGCTCCTGTTTTTTCAGTTTCGTTAAAGCCCGTTGAGTGAGAGATGAGATTTGCTGATCTGTTCTTTGAACTTTATTTGTTATAGCATTACTATAGGAAAGTAATGATTTCCCTGTTAGAGTATCTTCTACCTGTGCATCGACTTGTAAAGAAGTTGCAATTAAGAATAGGAACAAAAAATGTGAGAGATGTGCTCTCATAAGTAAGTTGGGTGTTTAGGGTTCTTCTGAAATCTAAACTAACTGACAAAATATTAATATGCAAGCGTTTTCTGAAAATAATTTTGTGAATGCTTCTTTGTTGAAATCTACTTTACTATTTAATAAACAGATTTATTTCGAAATACTTCAACAATTTTAAGTTAAGGATTAACAAGAGTGATAACACAAATATTATTGTGTATGCACTTTTATTCCTAACAAAGTCTGTTACGTGGGTGCCTTTGACTATACATTATGCCTTTTTCAAATCTAATTACATCAAGATTGCTAAAAATCTGTGCGGCGCTACACGCTTCCTCTTCACGACGTCCAGATATTGTTTGTTTTCCAGCCGTACGGAAAGATTGTTTTTACACCAAGCGCATAAAGGGGCATCGTTTAATGCCCCCCTAATCAAACTTCATTATATAAATCGATCTATTTCACTTTAAAAAAATGATATAGATAGCTATCACCTTCAATTATGCCGCCTTTCCATAGCATTCTTTTTGCTTACCTATACTTATAACTTTGGGTAGTACCCTTCCTCGTTCAATAAGACTACCTAAATATTCTTCAGCCTTATCAATATTAAGTTGCTCAATGGAGAAACTTGGCGTTACCCCAACATATTCTTCTAAAACATCACTCATTGTGTTAAGTACAAACTCCAGGTGCTCCGGTGTTGTGATTATTGAGTCATGAACTGGAAAAAGCGGTACGGCTTTATTTTGCTCTCGAATCAACGGTATTATGACTTCCAGAAAAAGATAGCTTTCGACTCTTTGCAGGAATAATGCAAGGTTTTGATATCTCTCCCTTTTTAAGTCCCTGATTACTCTATAAATACGTGGAAACTCTCGAGACATTATTGTTTTAACACCAACCTTACCATAAGGTATCTCTAAATTTATTCCATCATCCGGTGACAACAGTTTCTCAGACGGGGCAATAAATTGTGATCTTCCGGAATTACGACTATATAATGTTCCAAAGACACATTTTTTGAAATGCTTTTTTAATGATGAGTAGTCTTTTGATTCGAACCCAAGCTTTTCAAAAAAAAAAGGGTAAAAATTACCATTTGAAAGAAGGGTTTTATACTTTATAAACTCTTGTAAATCAATGTTGTGTGTAGTTTTGCTCAAAGTAAAAGGGTAGTGATTAGTAGTCTGATTATTAGAATTATATATAGAATAAAATATTTTTTTCATTTTTTCATTGACCTTAGGATTAAATAGTATCAATAGTAAGTAAGGTTGACTGTTCTTTAGATCAATACTAACAAGCTCTTGCCCTTTGTAACTTAAGAAATTCCTTAGAACACTTGGGCAAAGAGTTAGAATAGAATTGAATCGATTATTGGATGTGCATATTTTAAACCTGTATTGCTTTTCAACAAAATTGCTTATGATGAATTTGGAATAAGCATCCTGTTGTGTGGGGTCTTTATACAATACCTCGACAACTTTTTCTTTGTACTTAAGTCTTAGATCTTTGGCACTATTTGACTTGGACTTGATTTGTGATACTCTCCTGCAAAACTTTAACGCCATTTCTTGATTAAACATTAAATATTTAAAGTCTTTTGTTAAATGCTCATTTTTTTTAATGAATAGATTGTTTTTACTTCGAAAGTGTGATTGCAGTTTTCGTTTTATGACCATATCAGTAATTGTGTACCCGGTGTGCCCGTAGTGTTCTAAATTTGGCAACGAGTAACCAAATGAATTTATCCCGGTTTTAAATCCACTGGTTCTACGTAGAATATTCTTCTCAATTAAAAAATTGATATAGAAATTATATTTTTTACCAAGAATCTTTTGGAGTAATTGTGAACTAAGGTATTTATGAACTACAGAATCAGATTCATTGAAGTAATTAATCAAATAACCACTATAGACAACGCTAATAATATAATACAATTTGTCTTTCTTAAAATATGGCAATGGCCGGTTTTTGTTGGAAAGCTCTTTTTCTAGTTGATCTGCCAATAATATGGGGATAAAAATTTTCATTTTTTAAAATTTAGAAAAGAAAGGCCTCCTCGTATGAAGAGGCCGTAGTTAAACATTAAATGAAACTTGCTAATTGATAGTTGAAGAATTCTTTATTAAATCCATCAAGAAATAATACCCTTTACTTGTAAGAATGGGGGTATAGGCCATTCTACCTTTCCTTCTTACCCAGACCATTCTGCCTGAATAATACATCTCATCTGAAGGTTTTCCATTATAGAGGATGAGCTTCTCGTCTTTAAGCAGTTCATAAAGCTGCTTGTCATTCATTTTAATTTCTCTGGCAAATTCTGCCATTTTCATAAATTCCAATTCATAAATGGGAGGAACCCTTCTTTTACGCCCTATCATATTCAAACTTTGTCTTTCCTATCCCTTCACTTAATTGTCCAGGAATCATTTTAAGTTGAACCTCCCTGATGGGCTTGATTTCATGTTGTTTGATGTATTCTTCCAAATCATTTACATCAAACACATTTTTTGAGCCTATTTTGTAATAGGCAATTTCATTTTTGTGTGTCATTTTGTATAATTTACTTATACTAACACATAGAATTTTAGATGCTTGTTTTGAATCTACATAATTCATAATTTTTAAGAATGGTGGAAAAATTTTGTTTCATACTAATAATTTTTACAAAGTTCGAAGATTTCCAGGAACGAAAAACAGTTTTTTTTTAAGAAAACGCTTTTATCTTTTCTTTATGAAAACGGGGTTTAAATGTTTCTAAATTCTCGCTAACCGGTATAATAAGTCTCTTCGCTTTTTCTGTCTTTCTTTCCAAACTAAATCGTTGAACATATGCTTTTGTAACCCTGATATCAGAATGTCCCAAACATTCAGAGAGGTATTCAATTGATTCTCCTCCATCAATTATTGCTTTTGAAAATTGGTGCCGTGCAACATAGGTAGTCACCTTTTTCGTTATTCCAAGTTTGGCAGCAATTAAGGCAAGGTGCTTGTTGGTTACATGAACAAACTGCATTGAAGTTTTAAAACGCTCTTCAGCAGTCATCTTTTCGTTTAAGAACGGAAATACAAATGATTCTTTAGATTCATTTGCTGACCACTTATTGATGATTTCTTTTATTTCATCTAATAATGGGATGGTAATTAATACAGGGTTAGCTCTACTACTTGATTTTGTTTTTTCTCTAAAAAACTGAATCTGATTATCACTTAAATTTTCATATTTTAAGTGAAGTAAATCTTTAATGTTTGCGCCCTGGCATAAATAAGATAGAATAAAAAAATCTTTGGACCTTGCTTCATAACCAAATGGCTTCTTACACTTATAAGACCACAGTTTAAAGAAGTCAACAGTATCAATTGCCTTTTTGGGGTTCTTCCCTTCAGGAATTATATATTTTTTTCTTCCAAACGGATAGCATTCTTTAGGAAATAGTTGCAGGCTTATGGCCTCATTAATGATAGCTCTAAGAGGGCGCATGTAGATTCCAATTGTGGTAATGGATTTTTTTTCACTTACTAAACGATTTTCAAAGCTTTTTAAAAACTCCGGCGTTACTTCTGAAAAATCCAATTTTGGAGAAAATTTCCGTAAACTGTTTAAGCTGCATCTGTAATTAACAGCAGTACCTATGGCACCGCTCTCCATTTTTCCTTTAATTACCTTTTCATACAACTCAAAAATGCCATACTGCGGCTTTAAATCATTTCTAAATTGCTTTTCAAACGCAGAAAAGGAAAATGTTTTTAATTCACGCATTATTCTCCTTGCTTTCAATACCAGCTCTTCAATTTCAACCCTATCAGCACGAAGTTGCTTTGGGGGGTTGTCTCTCATGACTAAATCAAACTTTTCGTATGTATACTTAAATCCTGTACTGTAATACTTTTGGAGCCTATTACAGGTTACCCGCAACTTCAAAGGATAAACATCATCTTCTCTTTTCTTTCTATTATCTAATATCAGTTTTAATGTAACCATACTATAGCTTTAATAACACCCGGTACATACAAGGAACATACAAATTAGATAGTTCTGTAACATCCGAGGAAAACAAAGCTACACTTAAAAACGCATAACATGTTCACTGTCAGGCAAATATGAAAAGACAGGAAGCTACAGGAAAAGCCATGAAATGTGGAAAATTCAAACTGTTAATCAGAGGGTCTCAGGTTCAAGTCCTGAAGGGGGAGCAAAAAAAGTAAAAGGGTTATACTCAAATAGTATAACCCTTTTTTATTTGTACTTTGTTCCAATAAAAAAATCAACATGAAAACAGCAATACTCTTATTATTCGGCTTGATACCTTTTGCCGGTTTTGCCCAGTCAAGCGGATATACTATAAGTTCTTATTTAAAAGAAGGCACAAAAGCTCCCAATACCCATTATATTGGTGAGGCCTAGTTAAATCCTTTGTTAATGGCAGACAGTACCATCAGCTATGGTATTACCAAGGCCACGTTCCGGGCCAACTCCACACTTGACTGGCATAAACACGGATCGCCACAGGTGCTTATTATTGTAGAAGGGGAAGGGTATTACCAGGAAAGAGGAAAAGAACCGGTGATACTCCGCAAGGGAGATGTAATTAAATGCGAAAAAGATATTGAGCACTGGCATACTTCTACCAAAGAAAGTGCCGTGACTTATTTAGCTATTTACGGAGGTGCACAACCAACTACCTGGACGGAGAAATTAACACAGGAATATTATGACAGTGTTGCACAGAAGTTGAAAGAAAAAAGCAAGAAGTGATTGGTTTTATTTAAATGTGATAAAGTATCTGCCTATAACTTAAACATGAACCGTGCTTAAATAACAGAAAGGAAGCCCCGGATTATTCCAGGCTTTTTTTATTGCTCAACTCCGTTTACATACTGTACTGTTTCCCGAACTGTTCCATCTTCATTGTAAAGAATTAAAGTGCCGTTACCCTCTTTCAATGTTCCGGGATTCCGTTTGTTTCCTTCTGCATCGTAGTTGGAAATTACAGTCCAATGCATTCCATCTTTATAAATTTCTTCAATCCAGAGCTGTCCGTTAGGATGATAATACTTACGGGTTCCGTTAAACTTATTATCTGAAAAAGAAACTTCTTCTTTTAAAACACCACTTTCATAATAAATACTGGCCGGCCCTTCCAGCACATTGTTTTTGAGGAAAAGCTTTCGTTTTAGTTTTCCATCTGGAAAGTATTCTTTATAGTCGCCATTCTTTTTCTTATCCTCAATGGTTATTTCAGATTCAACCGTACCGGATTTATAAAAATTACGTTCAATGTATTTACGGGTACCGTCTATATGGTCAATAGCATAAAGTATTGTTTTGCCATCATAATTATAAGTAGTAGCCATTCCTTTGAGCAGACCGTTTACATAATTCTGTTCCTGTACTTTTATCCCTTTG
Source organism: Lacibacter sp. MH-610 (assembly GCF_045780045.1). Lineage (NCBI taxonomy): Bacteria > Pseudomonadati > Bacteroidota > Chitinophagia > Chitinophagales > Chitinophagaceae > Lacibacter > Lacibacter sp. MH-610. The sequence goes on along the minus strand of NZ_CP116002.1, from coordinate 414,595 downwards.
AGATTATAAGTGGTCCAGGTGCCGTTTAAACTGTCATTCACAAATTGCTGCTCATAAATTTTGTACAGTCTTTTTTTATCAAGACTGTCAATCACATAATAAGTAAACACACCGTTTCGCTTACCGTTTTTGTAAGGACCTTCTACTTTTATAACCGTGTTATAATTCCATTTAATGTATGTAGTGTTATTATCATCTACATCCCACAAGGTTAGTTCTGTTTCAAGATAGGTAACACCTATCCCCTCATTTAATTTTGGAGTTGTTTTAAACAAATCGCTTTGATAAGTAGTGCGGAGTAATTTTTTAGTGTAAGGTGGTTGTTGTGCCCAAAGAGCAGTACCAAGCAATAAAAGAAAAATCAAAGAGGTTGATTTCATATGTATTCATTTCTACAAATCTATTCCTCCACCACCTTCTTTCCAAAGGGCATCAGGGATATTTCCACCAGCTTAAAATGCTGCCTGGCCCATGGAATACCAATGATGGTGATGTATAAAATAGCACCCATAATAATGTGATTGAGTGTTACTGCAATACCACCCACTACAATCCAGATAATATTGGCGATGATGGTTAAACAACCACTATCAGAGGAAGAGGAGATTACTTTTTTTCCAAAAGGCCAGAGTACCAAACCGGCCAGTTTAAAACATTGCAAACCGAAGGGAATACCGATAATGGTGATGCACAAAACAAGACCGCCGAAAAAATAGCAGAGCGCTGCAAAGAATCCTCCAAAAAGGAGCCAGATAAGGTTGCCGATGAAATTCATGGTTCAAAATAACGAAATAAAATCAATCGGCTGTAAGGGTTGCGCTGATGTGCAAACCGGTTTTAATGATTGTGTCCCGCCATCGGATCTACTCCTTTTTTAAATACATACTCACTGTGCAGTAAATATGCACCGGTTAATACTACTACATCCCCTTCTTTTAATCCTGATTTGATTTCAATACGATCGTTACTTTCCAAACCTGTTTGCACCATTACGCTTTTAAAAGTACTGGCGCTTGTTTTGATCCAAACCGTGGCGCTTTTACCATCTCTAATCACCGCATCAACAGGTAAAGTGAGTGATGTACGTTGCGGGCTTTTCAATAGTACATAGGCAGGCATACCCGGTTTCAATTGATTGCCGGCGTTAGGAATCGAGACACGGATGAGATTGATTCTTGTATCAGGATTGATTTCAGGATTTACAAATTCAATGCGTCCTTTGATTTCTTTATTATCAAAGTCAGGAAGCTGAACTGTAGCCATGCTGTTGCTGTTTACTTCTGCCATTTGCGATGTGTACACCTGTGCTTCGGCCCATAAGGTTGAAAGATCAGCCAGTTTTACAATAGTTCCGCCTTCCATTACATAATCTCCTTCACGGATATCTAACTGTGTAATGTAGCCGCCGGCGGTGCTGTAAAACGTTGTGGTGGGTGTTGCTTTCCTTTTTTCAGCCAGCTCATTGATCTGTGCTTCACTCATTCCCCATAAAAGCAATTTGTTTTTAGCACTTTGAATCAACTGGTCAAAATCAATCACGGTTTCTGCAGCAAAGGTTTTTTTCTTATCTAATTCAAGAAGATATTCCTGTTTGGCATTGTTCAACTCCTCACTGTAGATTTCATACAACGCTGCACCTTTCTTTACATAGTCTCCCAAATTTTTATAATACAACCGCTCCACTCTGCCCATCACTCTTGAACTTACAGAGGAAGCTTTCATCTGATCAAAATTGAGTGTGGCTGTTAATACCAACTGATCACCAATGCTTCCGTTGCGGATGGTATCTGCTTGAATATTGCCCAGTTGCATCTGTTGATCACTCAACTGCAGTTCATCTTTTTTCTCACCGTTCTTTTTCTTTACAGGTGTGAGGTCCATTTTGCAGATGGGGCATTTGCCCGGTTTGTATTCCACCACCTGCGGATCCATGGAGCAGGTGTAATAGGTATCAGGATCTGCAGCTACATTGTTTTTATTCTTACAAGCTGCAAGAATGAATAAAGTAATCAGAGAAATAGTAAGATATCGCATGATCAGTTTTTTATTTTTATAAAGCTCTCGCTGTCCATCAGGTATTGTGCATTCACCGCAACGGAATCAGTTGTTGTTAATCCGCTCAGCACCTGAATATGTTTTTGATGGATGATGCCTGTACTGATTTTTGTTGCTTTAAATCCGCCATTGGTTTTTTGAAATACCACTTTGTCCATACCCAATGAAAGAACCGCTTCTTTGGGTAACCAGAACGCTTCTTTTGTATTACCAAATACCGTGGCTTTTACCTGGCTGCCAACCGGAATCTTTAAACTGCTGTTATTGAAATACACTCTTGCTGTTAAGGTTTTACTTTCTTTTCGATAGAAAGGTTCAATAAAATCAATGCTTGCCCTGAAGTCTTTGTTGGGTGCCGTTTCAGGTACAACCCGTACAACATTACCGGTTTTCACCAATGATTGATTGTCGCCATAAATATTGAGCACCGCCCAAGCTTTATCAGGATTGAACACAGTAAAAACAGATTGCCCTTTCTGCACATACATTCCTTCTTTCAATGAAAGTTCTTCTGTGATCAAAGAAATATCCCGCATGGTACCGGATTGTGTATTCATGCTGCCGCCATTGGTTGATTCATGAATATGACCATTGTACTGACTGTACACAGCAATGGTTAAAGATGGTTTTCCTGATTGTACTACCTGTTGTAATTGTTCTTTACTCATACCCAGCAACAATAGTTTTTCTTTAGCGGCTTCAATCATTGTGGTATTGCCCGGATCGTTTTTCAGGAGGAATAAAAGATTCTGTTGTGCAGTTAACATTTCAGGGCTGTAGATATCAAGAATGCGCTGCCCTTTTTGAATTTTTTGATACCGGTAGCGCACATACAATTTTTCAATTCTGCCCGAAACTCTTGCTGAAATACTTCCTACCTGTCTTGTATCATAAGCAATGTTGCCCAGTGCTTCAATCTCTATCTGTTCACCCCGCTGTTCAATGGTTGTAACAGGAATGGAGGATACTACAAATTCATTGGTAGGTTTTAATAAGGATTCCAGTTCAACATCTTGATTGGCCTGTTTGGTTTCCATCTTTACCAGATCCATACCACACTTGGGGCAGGAACCCGGTTGATCACTAAACACAGAATCCTCCGGCATAGGACAGGTGTACATATCCTTTTGATGATGTGCATGATCTTCTGTTTCCATTTTCACCAGATCCATACCGCACTTGGGGCAAGAACCGGGTTGATCACTGAACACAGAATCTTCCGGCATAGGGCAGGTGTACTGTGCCTTCACTACTTCTGTGTTGTGTTGTGTATGCGACTCCTGCTGTTTGTTGTTGCAGGCTATTGCCATCATCAGGAGCCAACTGCTTATAATAATTAATTTCTTCATTGTATGATCCATTAACTCAATTGATATTGTAACATCATGCCATCATCTTCATGCTCCAGGTTATGACAGTGAAAAACAAATTTGCCCGGATTGTTTTCAAAAGGAACAAGGATGCTTACTGTTTCGCCGGGCATTACCAGCACGGTATCTTTCCATCCGCTTTCAGAAGCAATAATGTTTCCTCTGCCGCCTGTACGTTGCAACACTCTGAAAAATACACCGTGCAAATGCATAGGATGCGGTTCATCGCCTTTGCTGTTGTTAAACACCCAAACCTCATTGGTATTAGCTGCTACAGTTTCATCAATACGGCCGCTTTCATAAAGTTTTCCGTTAATGCGGTGGCGCATCTTCATACCATCGTTCATGGGGTAACCATGATGCTCCATTGCATTGGAGATTTCAAAGGTTCTTGTTCTTACTGCAGAAGATGAAGGAATGTTATTGATCACAGAAAGCGTTGCAGGAACGGTAAATGCATCCGTAACGGCCGTTGTTACTTTAAATTTCATAATGCGGAAAGATTGCACACCCTGTGCATCACCGCCATACCCAAACTTTTTATTCACTAAAAATAAATCTGTACCTGTTGCTGTTCCGCTAAAGTTCACCAGCACATCCAATCGTTCACCAGGTGCAATGAGTATTTCTTTTACTGTTACCGGATTACTCAATAATCCACCATCATTACCAATGATCACCATATCAGCATTATTACTCATAGCCAGGTTGTACACTCTTGCATTGGAACCATTCAAGATGCGTAAGCGGTAGTAACGGGTGGCTACTTCTGTATATGGAGCATACACTCCGTTTACTACAATGGATTCACCCATATAACCTGCCATGATTTCTTCTACAGAAGGATCATAGGGAATACTGCTGTTGGTGATGCGTTTATCCTGAATGACCAATGGCAGTTCATTGGAACCTGACGGAAGATTGAGAGCTGCTTCTTCCGCATCATTGATGATAAACAAACCTGCCAGTCCCTGAAAAACCTGTTTGCCGGTTTTATTATGCGGATGCGGATGATACCAGCTTAAACCTGCTCTCTGATTTACGGTGAACTGATAACGGAACGTACCACCTGCATTGGCTAACTGATCAGGATGTCCATCCATCAACGCCGGAATTTTTAAACCATGCCAATGAATATTGGTATGTTCTGATAAATTATTCTGCAATAAAATATTCACTGCATCACCTCTGTTGATTCTGAACGAAGGACCCAGCATCCGATTGGGCTGATAACCCAATACGGGAATGGTTGCACCATTGAGGTTAGTTGATGTTACCTGTGCCGTGATTGTATGATTGGCTCCTGCTGTTGAGGGAAACGAAAGCAACCGTGAAAAATCACCTTCCTTTACCCACACAGGTTCTGTCTTCAAACCACGATGATGATCTTTACGGCAACCGGTTAATAAACCGATCAACGAACCGCCTGCAGCTACGGAGCCCACACTCAAACCTGATAATTTTAAAAAATTTCTTCTTTGCATCATCCTGTGTTTTATTGTTTTTCAATGATCCGTTCAATTGTTACCTGGAGTTTTAGTGCCTGGTTGAGCAATTCCGTGTACTCCAGTTGTTTCATGTTTAAAACTTCCCATGCATCATAGAGCATAAACAATTCTTCTGTGTTCTGTTCATAACCCAGTTGCATGGTTTTATAATTGTTGCGTAATGCAGGCAGTATGGTTTCATCATAGAGCTTGAGTTGTTTTTTCTTCAACTCCAGTTCATTGCGCATGCCATAGGCCATACCACTGTATTCATTCGCCATCATTTCTTTTTGTGATTGTATGGCATAGGTTTTCCATTTGAGGCTTTCCATATTTGCTTTGTTCATCTTTGATGACCACTTGGCCATAGGAATACGCACCATGCCCATGATGGTGTATTGCAGCGGCTGAGCACCAAAGCCGATCATATTATCATAGCGGATACCAAACTGTGGTTTCAATGCTGTTTTTTCTGTTTCCTGTTTCAGTTGTGTGAGTTTTATTTCTTTATCCAATGATTTGAGATCACTGCGGTTGGAATAAAACAAAGTGCTGTCAAATACCATGGTTGAAAAATCATACAGCGTGTATGTGGTATCAATATCAAAAGGAATCATGGCATTGCGGCCCATGAGTGTATTGATGCGGATGCGTTTTTCATTAATATCACTTTCATACATTAACTGCATATTTCTCACATCGCCCAATGCCGCTTTGGCTTTGTAGTAAGCGCTTATTTTTTCCAAACCGTTTTTATACCGTATCTCCGCATTCTTGATCATGAAGTCGAGGATCTTTTCATTTTCACGGAGCGTCACCAGCTTCTTTTTAAGAATGATCCATTCATAATACAACTGCTTGGCATCATTGATGAGTTCATTCAGTGTGGCGTTCTTTTTTTCTTTTTCTACTGATGACATGGCTTTCATATACCGTTCATCGGCATCCAGTTTTTTCTTATTGGGAAACATTTGCTCACCGGAGAACATTACGGAGCCCATGCCCGGTATATCATCTTCCCGGTGCCAGAGACGCACATCATAAGGTGTCATGAACTGTCCAATACCTACTTGCGGCGGCATCCAGCTTCTTGCACCTTTGGCTGCTTCATCCATAGAACGGATTTCATTGTCATACATCTTCACCACAGGGTGTGATGATTTGATACTGTCAATGACTGCATCCAATTTTAATGTTTGCGCCTGGCTGTTGCCGGCAAACACCGTTGCCAGCAATAGCGGTAATAGTTTATTCTTTAACATCGATCAATTCAATTTTGCCTTTACGTTTTAATTCTCTTTCCTTGATCATTTCAAAAATCACAGGAGTTATGAGTAACACATAAATGGTAGATGAAATAGTACCGCCGATTAACGGAATGGTGATGGGCCGCATGATATCACTGCCCACACCGGTAGCCCACAGGATGGGTATTAAACCAAACAAACCAACAGATACCGTCATGAGTTTGGGACGTAACCGTTTAGCTGAACCTTCAATTACAAATTCACGAATGATAGCCGGCGTTAAGGTGGCTTTGGAGTTGCCGTGTTTGGCCACCATATTATTCATCGCTTCATTTAAATAAATAGTCATGAGCATCGCCGTTTCAATCGCCATCCCAAACAGGGCAATAAAACCAACAGCTACTGCTACGGATAAGTTGATGCCATAGAAGTACACCATGAACACACCACCAATCAACGCAAACGGAACAGTGATCATAGTAGTGGCTGCTTCCTTAAATGAATGATAGGTGAAGTACAACACCATAAAGATGATGATGATGACAATGGGCATAATCATTTTGAGTGTGCGGTTGGCCCTGATCTGGTTTTCCCATTGGCCACTCCATTCCAGAAAATAACCTTTGGGTAATTTGGTGATCATTTTGTTGAGACGCTCCTGTGCTTCTTTCACTGTACTTCCCAGATCTCTTTCTCTTACATTGAACAACACCGTACCCCTCAGCATGGCATTTTCAGAATTGATCATGGGCGGACCATCGCCTAGTTGAATATCAGCCACTGCTTCCAACGGAACAGGACCAAACTCCATTGTTTGAACCTGCAGGCGTTTGAGTGCTTCGAGATTGTTACGGAAATCCTGGCCGTATCTTGCGTTTACACTAAACCGTTGGCGGCCTTCGATGGTAGTAGTAAGTTTCATACCACCCAATGCACTTTCAATGACTGTGTTCACATCATCCACGCTCAAACCATAACGACCAATCTCTTCTCTCTTAATAGCAATGTCCACATACTTACCGCCGGTGATGGGTTCTACATATAAATCTTTTACACCATCAATGCCTTCCAGTTGTTTCTTGATGGTTTGTGCAAATACATAAATGCTGTCAAGGTTTTGTCCATATACTTTCAATCCTACATCCGTTCTGATACCTGTTGAAAGCATGTTGATGCGGTTGATGATGGGTTGTGTCCATCCGTTGGTAACACCGGGTATCTGCATTTTGGAATTGAGCTCATTGATGATATCATCTTTTGTTAATCCTTTTCGCCATTCGTTTTTTGGTTTGAGCAAGATGATGGTTTCAATCATACTGATGGGCGAATTATCTGTTGCAGTATTGGCTCTTCCTGCTTTACCCAACACATGTGAAACTTCAGGAACCGTACGAATGAGTTTGTCCTGCACCTGTAATAATCTTTTGGCTTCTGAATTGGAAACATCAGGCAATGTAACAGGCATGAATAACAACGAACCTTCATCCAGCGGTGGCATAAACTCAGAACCCAAACGTGTCATCATAATGATACCTGTGGCCAGTGCAATGATGTTAACAGCAATGGTGGTCTTTCTCCACTTCAAACACCATTTGAGAATAGGTGTATAAATTTTTTCCAGTGTTCGTGTAATGGGGTTAGCGCTTTCCGGTTTCAATCTTCCTTTTAAAAAGAAAGAAATCAATACCGGCATTAATGTAATGGCCAACACCGCATCTATGAGCAGAATAAATGTTTTTGTCCAAGCAAGGGGATGAAAGAGTTTACCCTCCATACCTGTAAGCAAAAACACCGGCAGAAAGGAAGTAACCACAATGATGGTGGAATAAAATACACCCGGCCCCACCTGCTTGGATGATTTTTCAATGATGTCATTTCTTTCTTCTGCTGTTAACGGGTCTCTATTTCGTTTGAACCAGTTTGCCATAATTATGCTTTGTCAGATGAATTAATTTTTGCAGCCTGAGCTTCACTCAGATGCCGGTACGCATTCTCTACCATCACAATACCATCATCCACCACCACACCAATTGCCAGTGCAATACCGGTTAGTGACATGATGTTGGAAGAGATACCGAAGAGTTCAAGAAAAATAAAACCGGCTGCAACAGAGATGGGCAATTGAATGAGAATAATAACGGCACTGCGCCAGTGAAACAAAAAGATGAGTACTACCAGTGATACCGCAATCATTTCTTCCATCAGCGTTCCTTTTACAGAATCAATCGCTTCCTGAATTAAAGTACTGCGGTCATACGAAGTTTTAAAGGTGACACCTTCCGGTAATCCTTTCTCCACTTCTTTCATTTTTTCTTTTACGGCTTCAATTACTTTGTTGGCATTTTCATTATAACGCATCACTACAATTCCACCCACTACTTCGCCTTTGCCATCCATATCAAAAATGCCGAGACGTAAATCGCCGCCCATTTGTACAGAGCCGATGTCTTTTACCCGAACGGGAATACCATTGTAATTAGCGAGTGCAATGTTTTCTACATCTTCTTTGCTTTTGAGATAACCCAGTCCACGGATGATGTAAGCCATATCTGCCATTTCAAATTTGCGGCCGCCTACATCATTGTTATTCGCTTTCACTTTATTCATCACATCCATCAACGAGATGTTGTAGAATTGCAGCTTCACCGGATCAACCACCAACTGGTATTGTTTTTCAAAACCACCAAAGGATGCCACCTCCGCTACACCGGGTACTGTTTGCAAGGCAAACTTGATGTACCAATCCTGCAATGCACGTTGTTCACCCAAATCCATTTTTGGTGCATCGAGATGATACCAATAGATATGGCCCACACCTGTTCCGTCAGGACCCAATGAAGGCGTTACACCTTGCGGCAATAAACGCTGTGCAAAATTCAAGCGCTCCAGAACTCTTGTTCTTGCCCAATAGATATCTACGTTATCTTCAAAAATCACATATACAAAACTCATCCCGAACATGGAAGAACCACGGATGTTTTTGATTTTAGGAATACCCTGCAGGTTACTTACCAATGGATAAGTTACCTGGTCTTCGATCACCTGCGGACTGCGTCCCATCCATTCCGTAAAAACGATTACCTGGTTTTCACTCAAATCAGGAATGGCATCAATGGGATTTTCTTTTACTGAGTAAATGCCATAGGCAAACAGGCCGCCTGCAAGCAGCAGCACAATAAGCCTGTTACGCAAAGCCAGTTCAATTAATTTTTGAACCATGATGTTTGATTAATCATTATTGAATTACTTCCTCTACCGTTCCGCAGGTAAGCATTTGAGCACCGAAGTAAGGATTCTTTACTTCTTTGATTTCGCTCACCCACAAAGCGCCTTTGTTATCACGGGCCATCGGACAATGATCATGATACAAAGCACGGCCGGCGCCAAAGTTTTTTACCAGTGTATATACTTCTTCACTCATCATTGCAAAATGGGAACGCTGATGTTTGATGTTATCACCGTTCTTACCAATATGCTCTGCATGTTCTTTCAATGCTTCTTCGGTAGCATCATACGCTGTTTTCTGTTCTGCTGTAAAAAGCGATTTGTCCATTTTTGCCAATGCCTTTTCCATGGCCTGCGCACCATCGGCCGCATCACCTGCATCGTCATTTGTCAATGCATTTTTAATATGCAGGTAATGATCCACTATTTCCTTGATGGTAGCAGCCGCTTTCGCATCTACATTGGTAAACACGGCTGTAATTGTTTTCAATTCTTTATCATCCGGCGCTGCGGTATGTTGTGTTGTATCCTTGGCAGGTGTATGCATATCGTGCCCTTCGTGTTCATTGGCAGCTGTATTATTGTTGCAGGCCGTAAAAGCAACTGCGGCAACTATTATCATTACTGAAAAAATCTGTTTCATATCCTTTTGTTTTGAACGTTACTTAATGTTTGTGATTGGAATGTTCTTCTTTCTTTTCAACAAGGTTCATTTTACATTTCGGACATTTACCGGCTTCGGCATAGGTTTTATCACCTTCACATTTCATAGGGCAGTAGTAGGCTTTTGCTGTTGTTGCTTTTTTTTCTTTTAAGTTCATTTTGCATTTCGGGCACTTACCAGCTTTGGCATAGGTTTTATCACCTTCACATTTCATGGGACAGTAGTACGAAGTTTCCTGCTGCGGGTTATTCTTTTTAGCACTCTTTTGTTGTGCCATTGCAGAAACGGAGAAGATGGTGAAGGCTGCCATCAACAGCATTTTAATTGTGTTCATTTTTGTTGGGTTGTGATGTTGAGAAATAAAGTACAAAAAGGCATAGTAAATGCCAATAGCCCGGCAAAATCATTTGCCCGGCTTCAAAGAAAAAGTCAGTCTTAAATCAGGAATGCCTGGTTGAGAATATATGCGGCAACACCCTGCGTTCGGGGTGGCGCATGACTGAAGGGATATTCTTCAGTAATAGAAGTGATTTGTAAAGCAGGTAATTCAGGATAGCTATGCACAACAGCCTCACTGAAAGCAGTCTTGAACTCAAAGGAAGTTTCTGCAATCTTCTGGTCGGCAGTGTTCTTAACAAATTTCTGTTCATCCTTGCAGCAGCCGTCGTTCTCGTTTTCGCTGCTCTTCTCCATACCGCATTTACCGCAACTGCTGTTGCTTTCAGATGTCAGACCCCAATCAGCCAGCTTGCCCATGCAGTAATGCATGTGCACCGTTGCTCCTGTGGAAGAAGCAAGAAATAAAAAGGCTAATATGGCGGCGATGAATTTTTTCATTGCTGTTGCAGCAGCAAAAGTAGAACTATTTTGGAGTTACATTCAGGTTTTTTCCTGCTCATCCATCTAACGGAACGTTAAGAATGGGAAAAACCGGGATTGCAAAAAGTCTATTTGTTTGATTTACAGATTTTTCAGATCAATTTTTTAACCGCTGCATAGGCCTTTGCAATTTCAGCACCTGTCCTTGCATTATGTTTGATCAACGCAATATTGGCGGCCAGGCTTTCTCCCTTTGTATGTGCCGCAATGTATTGCAATAAAAACGGCGTTACCTCTTTTCCTTTCACCTGTTGTTGCGCCGCTGCCTGCAAGGCTTGCTGTATATGTGCTTCCATTTGTGATGCCGGTACTTCATACTGTGCAGGAACAGGATTTGCAATCAGTACAGCACCTTCCAGCCCCAGTTGCCATTTACTGTGCAGTAAAGCCGCCACAGCCGCTGCCGTATCCAATCGTAACGGTGTTTCGTAGCCGCTTTCACGGGAATAAAAACTGGGGAATGCATCCTGGCCCATTGTTACAACAGGGATGCCTTTTGTTTCCAGGTATTCCAATGTTAAACCAATATCGAGAATAGATTTTACACCGGCTGATACCACGGCTACTGAGGTTTGCGCCATCTCCGTTAAATCAGCGCTGATGTCCATACTGTTTTCAGCGCCACGGTGTACACCGCCAATACCGCCTGTTACAAATACAGCAATGCCTGCCATAGAAGCAATACGCATGGTAGCCGCCACCGTAGTAGCACCTGCTTTGTTTTGCGTAAGCACATAAGGTATATCCCGCAGGCTCACCTTCCACACATCTCTTGCTTTACCAAATAATTCAACCTGCTCTGCAGTTAAACCCACATAACATTTTCCGTTCATGATGGCAATGGTGGCAGGCACAGCTCCTCCGTCACGCACTACCTCTTCTACGGCCAATGCTGTTTCTACATTTTGCGGATAAGGCATGCCGTGCGAAATAATGGTAGATTCCAAGGCCACTACAGGTCTTCCTTCCTGCAAGGCCAACTGCACTTGCGGATGTATTTCTAAAAATGAATTCATGCTTCAGGAAAATATTTAGGAACCAGCTCCAGCAGTTGTTCCCGGTTTAAATGAGTGGCAATGGCGCCGTTTACCTGTAAAATTTCAGCAGAGAGCGAGTGTGCAATTTTTAAACAGTCCAGGTCCTCTTTTCCCAAATGTTTCCCCAGCAGGTAACCGCTTAAGGATCCATCGCCCGCACCTGTACAATCCACCACTTCCACCAGCGATGCATGAAGTGATACTGTTTTTTCTTTACTAACTATACTGCTGCCGTGAATACCATTGTGCAGCCATATTTGCTGCACGCCACGGTTTAATAATTCTTCTACCTGTTTTTTGGTGCTGCTGCTTTCATCGCCGCACATCACCGGCAGTTCATCTTCATTGGGTGTTACTAAATACAAACCTTCTAACTGTAATGCCGCCAGTTTGCTGGCCGGGGGCACACTCACCGGTTCAATAATAAACGGAATACCCGTTTCCTTACTGAAGCTGAGCAGCCATTCCATGGTTTCAACAGACACGTTTGCATCGGCAAGGATATAGCCGGCTGTTTGCAGCAAGGCCCGTTGCTGCTGCAGGTGCGATGGCGAAATCAATTGTATAGCAGCATTGGTTAAAAAGGCTGTGTACAAACTTCCGTCCCGATCCAGGATGCCCGTGTATTTACCACTCAGTCCTTCTATGGTAACGGAACCATCTAATTGCACGCCCGCCTGTGTACATACCTGTTTGAGCCAGTGGCCATCACTGTCGTTACCGAATACTGAAATCAATTGCACCGGCACACCCAGCAGGGCTAACTGGTGGGCAATATTGCGGGCCACACCGCCGGCTGTTTTGGTTACATGTGCATTATTGGTAGTAGCGTTGAGAATGGTTTCGGTGGCATGAAAGAGTTCATCCACCAGGGCAGCTCCTATACAAATGATGGGTTTTGGCATGGGGGCAAAAGTAAGGTGGATTTGTTTTGACAAAAACTCCTTTTGGGGCTTTCAGCAGCGGTGCCGGTGGCAACAGTTATCACCGCCCGTCTTCAATGGCCGCCAAAACAACAGCGGGCCATTTACGCCTAAGCGGTGCAGCCCGTGGGTGGGTGGAAGTTTATGATGCATTGGTTATACATCCGGCTTGACTTAGTAGACACATCAAGGTCGGGTACTGTTTTTTCATTTTATTAAATATGGAAAATCCAACAGCGGCAAAAGATACACATGCTGCTCCGTAGTACGCAACGTCCCCATCTGGCAATTTGCATCATTTCAACACTTGTACAGCGGGAGACGTTGCTGGGAAGTTAAAAAATCACCACCAAATAGACATCAATCTGTTTACTAAAAAAATAAGTCCCCCAGCAATTATACCTAAAAAAACTACCCAAACTAAAACGCCTTCATATGCAGATTCAATTGCAGGCCGATAGAAATAAGTGATGAATAATGAAGTAAGTACACATATGACAAATTGCAGCATAAGGTTTGTACTCATTTTACCAAGAAAAAGTAAAGCCGATCCAATAGTCAATCCTTGTAAAAGCCAAAACAAAATAAAATTTAAATAATCTTTTGTTCCTTCAAATACTACTTGAAAAAGTTCATTATAATTATTACTGACTATAATTATAATATAGAAGATAAAGCATGCAATCACAGATGAAATTACATATTGTAATAATATTTTATTAGTCATCTTATTTTACTATTGGTTGGACATGGTTGGTGCTGCAACGAGCATAAATTTATTAATTAGTTTACAACTGCACACCGCCCGCCGTCGTTTGGTGTTTTAACCAACGACACCTGCACACCGCCATTACTCCCTCCAAATTCAACTTATCTAAGTGCTTATGAATTCCTTCCTTCGCAGCAACGTCTCCGGTAAGGGACGTTGCGTACTACGAAGAACTATGCTTCTTCGTTGAATCAACATTTCCTTCACTTTAAGGTATTACTTGCATACAGGCACAGAAAAAAGATACAAATTCTGCTCCGTAGTACGCAACGTCCCCATCTGGCAATTTGCATCATTTCAAACGCAGTACAGCGGGAGACGTTGCTGCGAAGTAAAGAGCTGTTTGCTGTTTTTTATTTTATCAGCTATGTAGAACAACAACAACGGCAAGAATTGTTTTTTATTTATTTTCAATCACAGCTTGCCCCTTTTGTACCAATTTTCCATTGCCTGTTCGATGTACCGAAAGTGTTTCAGAAGCATTGATGCTGACGCCTCCATTGCCATTTATCTCAACAAAAGCGTTGCTTACCAAAAGTTCCTGTGCATTGATGCCACCATTACCGGTGCATTGCAAACGCACTTTTTGTGCGGTGCCTTTTACAACAGCAGCACCGTTGCCATCGTTTACAAAGGAAAAATCAGATTCGCTTTTTAAAAATAAAGCAATGGTGCCATTACCCTGTTTGAACAAATCAACCAAAGATGGGCAGGTGATTTTTACCTTTATCTGCGGATTGGTGATGTACTTATTATTGTCTTTAGTGTAATTAAATTTCAAAGTGAGTTCCTCACTTTTTTGTATTACATCAAAAATGATGAAATACTTTTCCTTCATTTCTACTGCGATAGAAAAGGGTTTACCTGTTTCAATTTCTACTGCACCATCTACATCCAGCAACTTGATTTTTGTAAAGCCTGTGTTACTGTAGGTTTTAGTGACCGGTTTTTCAGAACCTGTAAACGGATTGGATTGTGCAAAACTTGTTGTTACGGCAAGCGACAGCAGTACAACTGCTGAAAAAATGTTCCGGTTCATAGTGTGTTTTTAAATGATACTAATTGACCCTTTTTAAAATTAGGGAGCGCAATTGCACTAACAGGTATGTATATCGATTGTTGAGACGCAGCAGCAAATTATTATTGATTTGTGATGAGCGGCAGGCATTTCTTTTATTTTGTTTCCATTTGGCATTACTGCCTGTCCGTCTTACACAATTTTTGACCTTTGTAAGTCTTGCACACAGCTTAGATGTATTAATTAATTTATAACGGTACTCAGCCCGCCGTCGTTGGGTGTTATCACCAACGACACCTGCACACCGCCATTACTCCCTCCAAATTAAACTTATCTAATTGCTTATGAATTCCTCGTTGGTAATACGTTCGGCTTCGCTCAGCAGACGCAACAAGGTCCGGATGCTGTTTCATCATTGATTATTTTTCAGCAGTGGGAAAACCAGCCCTGCGAAACGCTTCCAAAAAATTATTTCTTTTGATACCGCAGCTGTACCAACCCGCTCTTATAAGCATTGGTTTTTACCAGCTGCAGTTGCTGCACGGGAAACTGTTCAAATAAACGGGTGCCGCCACCCAGCAGTACGGGTATAATGGAAATGGTAAACAAATCAATCAAACTGTGTTGCAGTAAAAGATTCACCACCTGTGCACCGCCATCGCAAAAAATTGTTTTGCCTTCTCTTGCTTTGAGCTGTTGTACAAGTGTGAGCACATCACCTGTATAAAAATGATTGTTGCCGATAGAGGCAAGAGGTGTACGTGTTATAATATATGCTTCCTTATCTGCATGCGGAAAAGGATAACCCATCTGCAATACTTTATCATAAGTGCGTTTGCCCACAATCACAGTATCCACAGTTTCAATAAATGCACCATAACCATAATCTTCACCGGGTGTTTGTACCGCATCCAGAAACGAAAGATCATCACCGGGTGCCGCAATATATCCATCCAGGCTCATGGCAATATAAAGTTCAAGTGGTCTTGGCATATATTTTTGATTAACCCGGTAAAATTAGAAGACAAGCCATTTGTTACGACTCACATATTTATGTGAGGCAGCCTTGCCATTCATACATATTAACGCTGTCATCCAAAGACTGAAATTTATTTTGCAGCAGTGCGGCATATAGAGTTTATACATCAGCATCATTTTGAAAACAACTACCGGCGTGTGTACGCATCCGGGGAGCTATCCCGTTTCATTGATTTTTTTTGGGAAACAGATTTTGATGATTTATGGCAAGAGCACCCGCAGGGTTTCAGTGATGTTTTGTTTCCTAACCTTGGTTATACGTTTCTCATTAACCTGGGCACACCGTTGGTAATGCAGGTAAACGAAATCAACACTCCTATCCGTAATGATGGTTTCTTACCGAGACTCAATCATATTGAATGTTTTCACCAAACCGGCAATCTTTTGTTTGGCATCAAGTTTAAAGTGAGCCCGGTGCTGTTTGAAAAACGAATTAATTTTTCAGAATACAAAGGACAGGTCTTTTCATTGAGCTACCTGATGGATGCGCAACTGCTGCAACAGGTACGGTCAGCTGTTGATTTTGAGCAAAGGGTACAACTGTTGCAGGAGCATTATCTCCGGCAACTCAACACACATAAAACATCTTTACACAAAGCTCATATTGTAACGTCTTTGTTGGAACAGGCTGCTACCAATAATGATTTTCTCACACTGGCGCAGGAGCGTGCTGCTGCATATGGCGTTTCTGCAAAAACATTGCAGCGTTATTTTAAAGAATGCACCGGTGTGAGTTATAAAAATGCATTACAGGTAATGCGTATACGAAGCGCCATCAGTAAGATTCTGCAAAACCCACGTGATTTTCATGCAGCAGCATGGGGTTATTATGATCACAGTCATTTCTACAAACACCTGCGCCGTTTTTTATCACGTCAAAATCTTATTGATCTGCAACCTCACCTGCACCTGCTCAAAAGCCTGCACAAAAAAGAAGACCGGTAAGACTACCGGTCCGATCTATCAGCATGAGAAAACGAGACTTATTGTGCTCTCTGGCGTTCTTCTTCTGAACCGGTGGTTCTTCTTCTCGCCTGCTGCACTTTATTATTTCCGAAACGATAGGTAAAGCTCAGGTTGGCTACCCTTGTTTCACGGTACGCTCTCCATTTTTCAATGTAGTTGTTATAGGTAATGGTAGCACGGGGCAGGTTGGTCCAGAAAATATCTGTTACATTGAACCGTACCTGGCCTTTTCCTTTCCATATATTTTTTTGAACACCGGCGCCTACGCCCCATTGCGGTCTTGTAACCATAAAACCATATTGCCCTCCCGTGTTATAGTTACCGTTAAGTTCTGCTGTCCAGCCTTTTTTGAAAGTAAAGGTTTGATTGGTGCGTATATCTGCTACTGCTCTTCCATTGTCTAAAGTAGTTCCCGCAAGATTGCCGTTGAAGTGATTGTAAAACACATTTACATTATTCATCATATTCCACCACTTATTAATCTTGACAGGCGCCGCAATGGTAACACCATAGTAATCGCTGGAGCTGAGGTTTACGGGAATCTGTACTGTAACATTATCATCGGCAGGTATATTTGGGAATACATCTTTAAAACGGGTGATGACAATATTCTGGTTGCGGTTAGTGTGACTGTAGCCAAAAGTGATATTGATATTTTTTACGGTATAACTTAACTCGTAACTCCAGGTAAACTGCGGCAGCAATGAAGGGTTGCCGGTACCATAAGTAGTTACATCAATCAAAAACAAAAAGGGGTTCAGTTGGGAGTAGTTAGGCCGGTCAATGCGTCTACTCACAGAGAGGCCCAGTGTTTGATCTTCTTTGAGATGATAATTAAAGAAGGCGCTGGGGAACAATTGTGTGTAGGCACTATCCCACAACACATTGCCTTTTACCTGCCGGGTTTTAACACGGGTGTTTTCAGCACGGAGCCCTAACTGAAAATCAACCTTCTTGTACTGCTTTTTAAAGTTTACATAGGCCGCATTAATATTTTCATCATAAAAAAAATGATTGGTTTTGTTTACATCATCTTTCGGAACACCAGTGCTCATATCAAAAAACCGGGCATCATTATCCGTGTGTACGAAGCTGGTTTTAATACCTGCTTCAATTGTTGCTTGCTTTTGTAAGGGATGCGTATAATCTGCTTTTGCAGTAGCGAGGCGAAGTTTGCCATCCTGGTAACCATCCAGTATATAGTCCGGTTGCAGCACAGAGCCATCCAGCTTTTTATAATTTGTAGCAACGCTTGAATAATTATCAATCCCAAATTGACCGTAATCTATATCAGCCGTTAACTGTCTGCCGGTGCTGTCAAACACGTGCTTGATATTAAAATTGGCTACGGTATTAAAATTTTTATTGCGGTTATTGGTATTGGTGTTGAAGGTAAAGATAGGTTCGTAGTTATTATTAATTACTACGGAGCTGTTGGCGTTTCTCGGTTGTACAAGATTGTAATTGCTGTTTACCACCACACCGGCAATAGTTTTTTTGCTCAGGTACCAATCTGCACCCAGCCTGAACGTGTGGAGGTTAAGCGGAATCTTGGTATAATTATCCTTGATATCTTTTCCTGAAAAATTTCCGTTTTCAAAAAAATTACGGTCTAAAATGAGGTGATTGAGATTCATACGGTAAGCATAGTTATAACCACCAAACAAATTCAGTTTCTTATTCCGGTGATTAAAGTTGATACCGCTGTTGGCCTTGGGATAAACACCTTGTCCGTAGCCGGCAGTTATTGAACCGTTAGTGCCGTAGCGTTGATCTTTTTTCAATCGTATATCAATGATACCGCTGTTACCGGCTGCATCATATTTACTGGAAGGGTTGGTGATGAGATCAATCCGCTCAATAGCATTGGAAGGCAGACTTCTTAAATAATTCACCAGGTCAGCACCGCTCATGGGAGAAGGTTTTCCATCAATCATAATAATAACACCGGCACGGCCACGCATGCTGATGTTGTCGTTGTTATCAATGAGTATGCCCGGTGAGCGCTCCAATACATCAAAGGCTGAACTGCCGGCATTTACTACACTGTTTTCTACGTTTACAACGATACGGTCAGTAAGCTTTTGAATAAAAGGCTTTTTAGCGCTTACCTCAATGGTCTTTAACTCTTTGGCAGCCGGTTTTAAAATGATATCAGGTGCCGCTACTGTTGTTTGCGTTTCTGTTACTGTAACGGAGGCAGATAAAAAGGGCTGATGATTGAGTAAAGATGTTTTAATAAAATAATTGCCTGCTGCAATATTCACAAACTCGGCCACACCGTTACGATCGGTAATAGCAGTTTTTACCAGTGAGGAATCTTTGCTACGCAATAAGGTGGCTGTAACACTTTCCAATGCTTGCTGCTGTTCATTCAATACACGTACGGTAATGGTGCCTTTTACAGGAGACTGGGCATACAATTGTAAGGCGGTGAAGAAAAGGATGATAAGGTTCAATGTTTTTTTCATAAAACGATAGTTTCAGCAAAAATGAACCACATCCGATTTTTTTCGTAGTTAATATTGATAAGGAATGCATTGGCTGTTGTAAACGGAGAACAGGGGGTGGAGTGGTTGTCCTTTTTTTACATCGGGGGGATGCGGTCACTAGTAGTAATGTTCGCATACTGAAGAACACATAAATTATAATTTGATGCTTCAGGAGATAATGATGTGAAAAGGAAAGAATCTGTAATAATTTGTTTATCTATTTACTTATGAATTCTCGCTTGTGATACATGCGGCTTCGCACTGTCCGAACAATGAGGGAGGTGTATTTTTTTTATTCTTTCTTTTATCATTGAAAGAGAAACCTAACAGGGCGAAAGCTGCTAACAATTGCTTCTAATATTTTGTAATACATACCCCCCACTAAAAATCAAATTCAAACAGACAAGAAAAAAGGATACAACAATGAATAATGAGATTTTTTTACTCTTAAAAAGTGCCGGTTTTTCCCTTATTATTCTGATTCCGTTTTTTAAAGTGAGATAATAATAAAAATTGACAATCAAGATTAGAGCTGTTATTATAATGTCACCACTAACTCCATACAAATTACAAGTAGCATAAGTGTATGATACCCTGATAAAAAAATTCAATATTAAGCCCTCACAAACACTTAATACAAACACAGTAACAGTATGAGGCTCTCTTTCAGAAAGTATTTTGATGTAAAAAAGAAAATAGTAGTAATAGATTACTTTTAAGATCATTATGATACATTTAATCTACTTTAAAACCATATTAAAACATCAACTCTTTTCCATTAATTGCATACCCGTTTTTGTAAGTGCTATCTTCCGTTCTTTGTACAGTTTACCCACCGTCATTTTAAACACCTTCTTACTCATACCAAAGAAATTATAAATGGCTTCGGGTTCGCTTTTATCATGATAGGGTAAATAACCATTGTGTTCTTCCAGCAGTCGTAAAATCTTAGTTGCTTCATCTTCCACTTTGTTATAACCAAGTTTTCCAAGAGCCACATCAATTTTTCCGTCTTCCCGTATCTGTTTAATATAGCCCTGCATTTTATCGCCTACCTGTAAAGTTTGAAACACCTCATTGGCATAGAGCAATCCCGAATGCTTATTGTTGATGATCACGGCCCAGCCCAGTTCTGTTTCACGATAGATAATCAACTCCACTTCCTCTTTTTCTTTCACCGTGAGTTCTTCATTGCTCAGCAAATGTTCTATGTACTGGCTGGCGGCAATTCGGCCGGTCTGGGTATCAATATAAAGATGCACCAGGTACTCACCACCCAAACGCATAGGCGAAATCTGTTTGCTCTTAGGTACAAACAAATCTTTCATCAGCCCCCAATCTAAAAAAGCACCGTGGGCACTGTTACCCACTACTTTTAAAAAAGCAATATCCCCCACTACAGCTTTGGGGTGTTGCGTGGTGGCAATCAAACGGTCCTCACTGTCGTGATATACAAACACCGTCAGTTCATCGCCCACCTTGGTTCCTTTGGGCACAAATCGTTTGGGAAGAAGAATACCTTCCTTACCATCATCCAGAAAAGCCCCGGCATCTTTTATACGTTGCACTGTGAGCCGGTTATAATTACCCGTTTGTATCATGCGTTGAAGATACGCAGGCCGGCAGAGTTTAACAGCGAAACTTTACAGCTTTCTTATTGTACCATAAAACGCAGCAGTGTTACGTCTGTTTCCGTTTGTATTTTGAGTACATATATTCCTGCAGAAAGCTGACTTGTTTGAATAGGCACAACACCATTTTGTAAGATGCGACTGGTGTACACCACCTGGCCGTTGCCATTCATAATTGTAAGTTCTTTTGCAACACCATTAATCAACTCTCTTGACGAGAGATAAACCACTTCGCCTCTTTTTGCAACCGAAGGAATTAGCTGGTAGGATTGTTTAACACTCACTGCCGCTCTTACAACAGAACTGTAGCTGTAACTGTCATCTTTATCCACCATTTTAAGACGGTAGTACAAGGCTTTGCCTTGTGGTACCACCGGATCAATAAATAAATATGATTGATTAAAACCGGAGGCATCTACTTTGCCGATCTTTTCAAATTTGTCGGGCGTACCGGTGCTGCGTTCAATTTCAAAGTGACTTACATTCACCTGGTTTTCACCCACCCAGGTTAAAACAACATCGGTATTCTTAACAGCAGCTTTTAAATCTTTTAATTGAAGCGGCAGCAATGACGATTGTACAAAGTAGCCTCCGCCCGCCATCATATCAAGTCCGCCATTAGCCCCGGCATCTGTATTGGAAGGAACATTGGTAAGACCAACCAGGTCCATAGCTGATGTTACATCATTAGGAAAAACGGCAAGTCCGTAAATACGGGTGCCATTGGTAATACCCAGGTTACTGAATGAAATATAAACACCGCTGATTGTTTGTGATGCTATATCCTGCTTGGCTCTTAAGTTAGGATCAGATCCTGTTCTCCGGCTCATTACTCTTGATATAAAAGATGGGCCTACAGCTCCCCAGTTGGTGGTGATTATAGATACAAGATTTCCCAAACCGCTTACTAAGTTGGACCCGTTGAGAGCGGTAATAGCAGCAACTTTAAAATTATCGTTGCCGTTCCGCTCATTAATTAAAAACCCCTGGAAAGTAGGTGAATTACAAATAATGCCACCGTTAATGATTAAGTCAATCCGTTCAATATTCGCCTGTGTGGTGGGCGAATTGGAAAAGGTATTATCAGATCCACGGTTACATACAAAGCTGTTAATTACGTCTTGAAGGTTGGGCAAATAAGAAGGCTCAAAAAATAAGTTATTACCGGCACCGGCAGTGTATTCGTAAAGTGTGTTAACTGTATCGCCGGGTATGGAAGGGTGACGATTAATAACCACATTGTCAAAAGGCCTTCCGCCCGGTCTTGGTCTTGGTATATAGGAACTGGCGCCAATATTGAAGCCTGTCACCACCCGCTCCACACCTGCTGCACCTCCGTTTCGCTGACCATAAAAGTTTGTATAGGTTGTACTGTTAGGATAAGGAGCAGCCAGGTTCCAACCTGCTGAAGTATTAGAAGTGGTTGCAGGTGTTTGTGAGGTGATGTTGTAGGCAGTAACTGCTGTTTGTGCCACAGACTGAGCGGTATTGCAGAAAATGCTGATACCCGCAGTTGCGAGCAGCTGTAAAACTTTTTTCATGTTAATAGATTGTGTTGTACAAAATAACTTGAAACACACGATACAAATAAGAGTAAACGCTTATTACTTTATCGTATAAATACTTATTTTCTTAACCGTAAACGATTGCGACTGTAATGTGAAAAAGGGAGAGGAGTTACAATTGATTCAGAAGGATATTCAACAGGCACAATATTAATGCCAGAGAAAGAGATGTACCGGTGGCTGCAAAAGGCTCACGAACTTTGATCCGTAAATAACAGTTCCTGTTTTTTGTTTTTTACCCGTCTTTTCAGAGATTTATGGTTAAAAGCAAAAACTCATGTCGCTATTCAACTCAGGAAAAAACAAGAAAGACAAAAAGAAAGGAACACCTCCTCAAAGTAAATCAGCATTCATTGCACCCAAAGGCGGCAAAGCCAATACAAAAGCAGGTAACAACGCCGGCAAGCATGTGGGCGGTGCACAGCGGGGAGCTTAAATACCGCTTCAATAATTTTTCACACAACAATTTTTACAGGCTGCTTCAAGTAACTTGCGCCCATGATGGATTATTTAAAAGGTTTCAATGAGCGGCAAAGAGAAGCAGTAGAAACGATTGACGGACCGCTCATGATTGTGGCCGGCGCCGGGAGCGGAAAAACCAAAGTACTTACTACACGTATTGCTCACCTGATGGCCAAAGGTGTAGATGCTTTCAATATATTGGCGCTAACATTTACCAACAAGGCAGCCAAAGAAATGAAGGAGCGTGTGGAGCATATCCTCGGCAACCACGAAGCACGCAACTTATACATCGGCACCTTTCACAGTGTGTTTGCCCGCATCTTACGTACGGAAGCTAATAAGCTGGGCTACCCTAACAACTTCACCATTTATGATACGGATGACGCCAAGAGCGTGATCAAAACCGTTATCAATGAAATGAACCTGGATGATAAACATTACAAACCATCCACGGTTTATAACAGAATCTCATCAGCCAAGAACGCTCTTGTGAATGCTGAAGAATACAAGAACGACTGGCACCTGCAGCAGGAAGATATGCGGGCCAACCGGCCGGCCATTGCACAAATATTTGATGCATACAGCAAACGCTGTTTTAAAAACGGAGCGATGGACTTTGATGATCTGCTCATTAAATTTTATGAACTGCTCAAAAACTTTCCGGAAAGCTTAAGCAAGTACCAGCGCAAGTTTCAGTTCATCATGATTGATGAGTACCAGGATACCAATCCGGCTCAGTATGAAATCATCAAGCTGCTCGGCGCCATGCATGAAAACGTATGTGTGGTGGGCGATGATGCACAGAGCATCTACAGCTTCCGTGGCGCTACCATTGAAAACATTTTACAGTTTCAAAAAGATTATGACAATGTACATGTGGTAAAGCTGGAGCAGAACTACCGCAGCACTAAAAACATTCTGCATGTTGCCAATGAAGTAATTGCCAACAATAAAAACCAGATAGAAAAAATTCTCTTTACTGATAATACAGATGGTGAAAAGATTCGTCTTGTTCGCACTATGACGGATAATGATGAAGGCAAGTTTGTGGCTGATACCATCCAGGAACAAAAACTACGCAACCACTATCGTAATAAAGATTTTGCTATTCTCTACCGCACCAATGCACAGAGCCGTGCGTTTGAAGAAAGCCTGCGACGCATGGCTATTCCCTATATTATTTATGGCGGTATCAGTTTTTATCAGCGTAAAGAAATCAAAGACTTTATTGCTTACCTGCGTTTAATCGTCAACCCACGTGATGAAGAAGCGCTCAAGCGTGTAATTAATTATCCGGCACGTGGCATTGGTAAAACCACCGTTGATAAATGTGTGCTTTTTGCCAATGAGCGAAACATCAGCATGTGGGAAGTACTCACACGTTCAAGAGAGTTGGGCTTTAAAGCAGGCACTGCCGATGCCATTGATGAGTTTGTAACCATGATTAAAAGCTTTGCCAGTATGCTGCAGAAAAACAATGCGTATGAAGTGGCAGTGCATGTGGGTAAACAAACCAACCT
This sequence comes from Lacibacter sp. MH-610, assembly GCF_045780045.1. Lineage (NCBI taxonomy): Bacteria > Pseudomonadati > Bacteroidota > Chitinophagia > Chitinophagales > Chitinophagaceae > Lacibacter > Lacibacter sp. MH-610. The sequence goes on along the minus strand of NZ_CP116002.1, from coordinate 390,247 downwards.
GGTGAAAGAACTGTTCAATGATAAAAGCACGGAAGGGTTGCAACGCTATGAAAACATACAAGAGTTACTCAACTCTATTAAGGAATGGGTAGATGACACTACGAACCGTCAGCAAATTGATGATGATGGTGTGGTAATTGCCGATAATCCTTTTGAAGAAAAAGACAAACCGCAACAGCAACTCACGTTTGAAGCAGCGCCTACAGAAGAGCAGCTGAAAGTTGGCCCGATATCATTGGGTGCTTATTTACAACAAATCACCCTGCTCACCGATGCTGACGAAAAAGACCCTGATGCTGACAGTGTAAAACTCATGACCATCCATGCAGCCAAAGGTTTGGAGTTTGAATGTGTGTTTGCTGCGGGGTTGGAAGAAATGCTTTTTCCCAATGCGCTCAGCATTAACACTCGTGAAGAACTGGAAGAAGAGCGCCGTTTGTTTTATGTAGTGATTACAAGAGCCAAGAAGAAACTCTGGATTACTTATGCCAATACCCGATATAAGTTCGGACAGATTGTACAAAACGAACCGAGTCGTTTCTTAGATGAGTTGCCTGAAACACATATTGATAAAAGTTATGCAGGCGGCGGATTACGTAATCAATCATCCTTTGGCGGTGGCTCTGCATTTGACCGTATGAAAGGTTGGGGCAATAAAGGAAATGATTATGATGATGTAGCCCGTGCTGAAAAGAAATACGGACCTCCGCCCTCGCAAAAGAAAACAACAACCTCTTCGCTAATTACACCAGCTCGTAATCAAACCATCGAGCATAAACCCGCTGCAGATTTTGTTGCCAGTGATACCAGCAATTTACAAGAAGGTCAAAAAGTAGAGCATCAAAAGTTCGGCTTTGGTGTGGTGGCTAAAATGGAAGGAAGTGCACACAATCCCATTGCAACTGTAAAATTTGAATTGAATGGTGAGAAGAAGATTATGCTCAATTATGCAAAACTCAGAATCATTGAATAAGAAAAAGCTCCTGCGGGAGCTTTTTTAATTTTGTTGACCGGCTATTTATTTCATGGCATCGTCTCTTGCGTCGCACTCTTCATCGTTCGGTAACAATGGCGTCAATGGTTCACAACACAATCACACTACCTTCCCATATACACCATCAATATCTGCACGTCGCTGGGATTTACACCACTGATGCGTGATGCTTGTCCAAGTGTTCTGGGTTTTATCTTTTTGAACTTTTGCAAGGCTTCTGCACTTAAAGAAGAAATCTTGTTGTAATCAAAGGAATCAGGTATTTCTAAATCTTCCAGCTGACTCATGCGCTGTACCAAATCTTTTTCTTTTTCTATATACACATCATACTTCACCTGTATTTCTGTTTGCTCCAGAATTTCTCGGTTATATCCTGCCGTTAGTTCTTGCAATGTGGGCGAAGCATGTACAAATGCTTCCAGCGAAATGCCTGGTCGTAACAATATCTGTTGTGCCTTTTGTTTTTGAGTAATCGGCGCACTGTTCTTTGATTCTAAGAAGGAATTAATTTCTTCAGGAGTGATTGAAACTTCACTTAACACTTGTTTCAGTTTTTCAACAGAGTCAAGTTTGTACCTTGTCTGTTCCATTCGTTCTTGGCTCGCCAGTCCCATTCTGTAGCTAAGCTCTGTTAAACGCAAATCAGCATTATCCTGACGCAACAGAGTCCGGTACTCAGCCCTGCTGGTAAACATGCGGTAGGGCTCATCGGTTCCCTTGCTGATGAGGTCATCAATCAACACACCAATATAGGCGTCACTTCGTTTCAAAATGAACGGACTCTGTTCTCTGGCTTTCAGGTGGGCATTGATACCCGCCATCAACCCTTGACAGGCTGCTTCTTCATAACCAGTGGTTCCATTAATCTGTCCGGCAAAGAACAGGTTTTGTATCTGCTTGGTTTCCAATGAGTACTGAAGCTGTGTAGGCGGAAAGTAATCGTATTCAATGGCATAACCAGGCCTGAACATGCGGCAATTCTCAAAGCCGGGTACCGTACGAAGCGCCTCGTATTGTACTTGTTCTGGTAAAGAGGTAGAAAAGCCATTAACATAGATTTCCACTGTGTTCCATCCTTCCGGCTCTACAAAAAGCTGGTGACGGTCTCTGTCAGCAAATCGATTGATTTTGTCTTCTATGCTCGGGCAGTACCTTGGACCCGTTCCCTGAATGCGCCCCTGGTACATCGGGCTCCTGTCAAACCCTGTTTTCAGGATTTCATGTACCGCTGAATTGGTATAGGTAATAAAACAACTTCTTTGCTGAGCCGCTGTAATACGCTCTACGTTCATGTAAGAGAAGCCAGAGATTTCTTCGTCCCCCTTCTGCTCTTCCATTTTTGAGTAGTCTAGGCTTCTTCCGTCAATGCGGGGAGGCGTTCCGGTTTTTAACCGGTCGCTTTCAAATCCAAGTTCAACCAGTTGCTCAGTAATACCGGTTGCTGCTTTTTCAGAGATACGTCCACCCCCCAATTGCTTTTCACCAATATGAATGACACCATTTAAAAAAGTGCCGCTCGTGACAACTACTGATTTCGCCTTTATCTCATGTCCCAACCCAGTAATTACGCCATAACATCTTCCATCTTTTACGAGCAGTTGCCGAACCATATCCTGGTAAAAATCAACGTTGGGTGTTGCCTCCAGCATTTCTCTCCAGGTTGCAGCAAAGAGCATACGGTCGTTTTGCGTACGGGGGCTCCACATAGCCGGTCCCTTGCTTCGGTTCAGCATTCGAAACTGAATCATGCTTTTATCACTCACAATACCGCTATACCCGCCCAGCGCATCTATCTCTCTCACAATCTGACCTTTCGCAATTCCACCCATGGCCGGATTACAGCTCATTTGAGCAATGGTTTGCATGTTCATGGTGATGAGCAACACCTTACTGCCCATATTGGCAGCTGCAGCGGCTGCTTCACAACCTGCATGACCGGCACCTACAACTATAATATCGTATTCTGGAAACATTCAAAATAAAAGGATTGCAAAGATAGCCCTGCAAACTTTGAAATCTGTTTTTTCACGTGGAACGTTCCACCCTGGAACATTTTCATTTTTTCACGTGAAACTGCTACTTGCAGGCAAACACCTGAACCAGAACCAACTTCTTATTTGATAGACTTGAAAAGGAAACTCCCATACGCTCAAATGTTGGGTCCAAAAGATTAACCCGATGGCCTTTATCAGGCACACCATAATCAATTAAGAGGGTAATTAATGCTTCGAGGGGGTTGGGATTTCCGATAAAAAGGTTTTCTGCGCCACACCTGAATGAACCAACTTCTTTTAATCGCTGTACAAAGTCCCTGCCCGAGGAAGACCTGTGGGATATAACACCGTTTCGTCTGGACAAATCTCTTGCATGTTCAGCGGACATTCTGCCAAGATTAGCATCCGGCAATAAAAGAGGAAGAGGTGTTTTTAACTTTTGAATATCTCGCTCAAGACTTTTAACCTCCGGCTTATTTGCTTCCGGGAACTGTCTTATAAATTCCTTTACAATATCATTATAAAACGTCTGTGGATTTTGACGCATTAGATTCGTCCAGTAAAACAACATTTGTTCCTGCATATTCAGCTCACGGAAAGCAACATCAGCTTTCAAAGTATTCCAAATCACCGAATCAATGGGCCTATTAAAAACAAATGGTTTGTCCTGAAGTGTAATAGAACCCTGCGAAAACGAAAGATTATAAATCAAAAGGAGAAATACAGCCTTTAAATACCTCATGTCTATTTGTGTTTCGAAAAATACAAACGTAAATAATGGTTCTCCCGTTCACGCATCTTCTTAATTTGTTGTGAAGTTTTATCTCCATATCCGCAGAGATGAAGGCACCCATGAAAAATAACCCGATGGAGTTCTGCATTAATGGTGCTACCTAAGTTATCTGCATTCTCTCTCACTCTGTCAACACTGATATAAAGTTCAGCCTGAATTGGCTGATCAGATGAGGTATAATGAAAAGTGATAATATCCGTGTAGTAATTATGATTCAGAAAATCTTTGTTGATCTGTAATAAACTTTCATCTGTGCAGAAAATGATATTCAGATAGTCAATTGAGCGCCTTTCCTTTTTAAATAAAGAAGCTAAGAACAACTTTAGAATAGTGCGGTCTCTAAAGCTGATTTGTACATCATTGAAAAAAAAGCGAATCACGTTTGACATATTTTCAAAAATCGGAAATCCTGAATGGATATGGATGATACTTTTGCAACAGATTTATGAATAAAAAACTATCAGAGCTTTTACCCGGTGAGAAAGGTTTGATTCTGTCATTTAAAAATGAGGATCTCTATTTAAAATTGATGGAAATGGGTTGTGTTCCAGGAGAAGAAATCATCGTTGAGCAAATAGCCCCCCTGGGTGATCCAATAAGTATTCAGGTTGCCGGCTATCACTTAAGTCTGCGCCAGGAAGAAGCTGAATCGATTATTGTAAAACGCATATATTTTTGATTTTCAATTGTTTATGAAAATTGGTCTCTACTTTGGGTCGTTTAATCCAGTTCACAATGGTCATTTGATTATTGCCCAACACCTATTAAACGAGACCGATCTTTCAAAAGTTTGGTTCGTCGTATCTCCCCAGAATCCTTTTAAGCAGCAAAAAACACTTTTGAATGAATACGACCGGCTTCACCTTGTTAATAAAGCAATCGAAGGCTCCAATGATATGAAAGCTGTGGACATTGAATTCAAATTACCCAAACCTTCCTATACTATTGACACGCTTCATTACCTCCATGAAAAGTATCCTGCCTATGATTTTTCTATAATTATGGGAAGCGACAGCTTTCAGAACCTTGATGATTGGAAAAACGCAGCACAGCTAAAAAGCCGGTATGTTATATATGTTTACGAGCGCCCGGGTTTTCCACTCCTATCTGACGTCAATTCGAACGTTATTAAAATAAAAGCCCCCTTACTGCAAATTTCGGCTACTCATATACGTAATCTAATTCAGCATCATAAATCCATACGGTTCCTGGTGCCGGATGTTGTAAAAGATGAAATTGAACAGAATAACTACTATAAACTAAAGCAGCCAACCCAGTAACAGACACACAAGAGGAATCAGCGGTGTTGGGATCTTTGTAAAGTTTAAAATCAAAAAAGTACTGAGGATTACAATAGTATTTATATAACTAACAGTATTGAAGTCAAGTACAATTATATCTCGTGTAACATAAACACCGGAAGCAATCATTAAGCCTACAACAGCAGCATTAATTCCTTCAAGCGATCGGTAAATAACAACGTATCTTTTTAAGTTATGCCAGACCGGATAAAAAAACAAGACCAGCAAGGCACTCGGCAAAAAAATAGCAACCGTACCTATTACAGCACCTGTAAGTTGCATTCCTTGTCCATCTTTACGTAGCGCCATAGCACCGGCATAAGTAGCCATTGAAAAAACGGGACCTGGTATACCCTGCACAAAACCGGCACCGGTTAATAATTCTTCTTTGGTAACATATTGTGTTTTTTCACGAACCACAAATTGCTCATACATCATGGGCATTAAAACCTGTCCGCCACCAAATACCAGGCTACCAAAACGGTAAAAGTTTTCAAACAGGTTAAACGCCTTCCTGTTTTCCCACTGTTGCTTATTGGCAATTGTACTCAATAAGCCGGCAAGAATGAACACAATAGCGAAAAGCCAGATATTGGTCCATTTTACTTTTTTAGGCGGCTGACCTTTTTGCGGAATCCTTTTATCACTGAAATTAGTAGCAATTCCTGCAGCAATTAAAATAATAGGGAAGATCCAAGGTGACTTAAAAAACAGGTATATCAGGATTGCCACAACAATCATAATTACTCTTGTAATTGTATTATGAACAGCAATCTTATAAGTACCCCAAGCCGCATAAATCAGGAAGCCAACAGCCATTGGCTGAAGGAACTTGAAAATATCCGTATGCAACGCCTGCTTATCAATAGAGTGTACCAGAAACGAAAATGCGGTCATAAGGGAGCAGGCCGGCATAATCCAAATGAGTAGGGTGATAATAGCTAGAGGTATGCCACCCCGCTTATACCCAATCAAAGTAACAGTCTGTGTAGACGAAGCCCCTGGCAAAAGCTGACAGAAAGAGATCAGCTCCGTAAGCTCTTCCTGCGTTACATGACGCTGTTTATTTACAAAATTCTTCATCATAAGACCATAATGGCCTTGTGGGCCACCAAATGCAGTAAGGGTGTACATTAATACACTTTTTAGAAATGGTATATGGCGCTTAAGAATCAGTTCTGCTTATTTTTGAGCTGGAAGAGATAATAATTAAAAGTAAATAAATATCATAAACCTTGTTTACAAAAGGCCCTGAATCTCATTTGATTTCTCAACACAATTAACTTTCATGCAACCAAACAGAAACCACTTACATACGATCTTTTTAAATCTCTTTAAAATACATAATCGTTTCTTCCCCCTCTTAATCCATTTTTTTATTTGCATTCTTTCTGCCTGCAGACCAACTTACAAATCATTCATTACACAATACAAAGAAACCTTTCCAGAAAACGATTCTTTATCTGCTCCGGACTATTCAAACATAAATTACTGGGCAGCCCACCCATGGAAAAAAGACTTATCGGACAGTATTCCTCTGCCACTACTTAATGAACCAAAAGATTCGTTGGTTGATGTGTTTTTCATTCATCCAACCACATTGACCTCTAAAAAATTGAGAGGCAAAACCTGGAATGCAGATATCAATGATGCTGCTATTAATGCGAAAACAGATTACTCATCTATACTATACCAGGCAAGTGTTTTTAATGGCAAGTGTCGTGTGTTTGCCCCAAGGTACAGGCAAGCGCATTTGTATTCCTTTTTTACCCAAGACAAAGAACAGGGCAAGATGGCGCTACGCATTGCGTATGAAGATGTAAAGAAGGCCTTTGAATATTATCTGAAATATTACAATAATGGAAGACCTGTTATCATAGCCGGCCATAGCCAGGGTACCTTGCATGCACAGCTGTTGCTCAAGAATTATTTTGACGGAACGGCTTTATCAAAGCAATTGGTTTGCGCCTATATACCGGGCTTGGTAATTGCAAAAAAAGAATTTGTATTTCTGCAGCCATGTAATGATTCAACAACTACAGGATGTTTTGCAGGCTGGAGAACTTACCGCAGGAAATATATTCCAACCTATATTAAAGAAGAAACAAGCGGCTCCTGGGTAACAAATCCACTCACCTGGAGTCTTGATTCTTTACCTGTTAAAAGAAACCTGAACCAAGGTGCTGTATTGTACAACTTCAATAAAATAGTTCCACATCCGAACGGAGCACAGATATATAAAGGAATTCTATGGGTGGAACGACCAAAGTTTCCGGGCAGTATTTTATACTTCAGCAAAAACTATCACCCCGGAGATATCAATCTCTTTTATATGAACATCCGCCATAATATAACACAAAGGGTGGATGCGTATTTTCAACGTCTGGAAAAGTAGAACTACGCTGTTTACTCCGATGAGGCACAAAAATCGTGGCTGGACTTGCTGATTATCAAAGTTTCAGCTATTTTAGTATTGAAATTCCAATATCATGAATCCTGGAAAAACCTCGGGAGCGTTTTTCATGCTCGCCGTTTTCTTCAGAATCCTTTATATTTTTTTGTATCCTCCTGCAGGAACTGATCATCAATTGATTCATGCGGCCGTTGATAATTTATTAAGCGGCAACGGACTTTCTTTTACAACCGCCAACCCTAACGATCTTTCCTCCATTCTATACCAACCAATGAATGAATGGCCGCCACTGGTTGCTTACCTTGTTTCGATTGCAAAAGCAATAACAGGTAGCAGCGCCGCTGCTGATTTATTCTTGATGAGTATGGGTATGCTTTTACTGTTAATCATTTTGAGGTCGATCTTTCAACTGATGCAGATTGGAGCAAAAACACAAGTGCTGTTATGGATCATTATTGCTGCTAACCCCGACCCCTTTGCGCACCTTGGCATATCTGATCTTTACAGTGCGCTGTTTATGTTATGGGGTGTCTTGTTTAGTTTACGCTTCTTACAAATGCCCTATGCTACCAAAGCGCAAATCTTTATTGCTTCCATATTTTTCTTTTTACCTGCAGCATTTCGCTACCAGTATTATCCTTTGGTTTTTATATTCCCGTTGTTTTTACTTTTTACAGGATGGTGGAAGCAACAAAAACATTTATATCAAAGCGGTTTGCTATCGTTATCGGTGGTTTTTTGCCTGTTAAGTTTCCAGGTAGCAATGCTGTACCAGGAAACGGGAAGCGCTGCCTATATTGCTGATGAAAAAGGATTTTATCCTCAAAATCTGCAATGGGCCTATCCGTTCTTATTAAAAAGCTTTCTGAACATCAGCTACATTGAAAATAAATTACTCCTTATAGGTAAATGGACATTGGTTCCGTATTATCTCTCAAGCTTTATTTTATCAGTTGTTCTGTTGGGCTATTGTTTTATTCGTGCCATCAAAAAATCAAAAGGCGGTCTTTGGAACTTTGAAGAAGAGCGATCTGGCTTGCAGGTTTCAAAACTCTTCTTACTTACTGTTATCCTTTCCATTATTACACTTCTCGTATTTCTTTCTGTTCTGTACAGTCCCCAGGTAAACTATGGAAGTGTATTTACTTATCTGCGTGAAGACAGGTACTTTATTGTTTGCTCGCTTCTGCTTCTTATCTATTTTGGAAAACAACTGGATGGCCTGCCATTTATTCACCTGCCATCTTTTACTGTATTAAAAAGAGTTACAATTACATCCGTTGTTGTTGTGAATCTTATGCTGTTTGGAAAATTCCTTTTTAATGCCGCTACAGACAATCTTAAAGACCTCCACCAGATAAGTGCAATCGAAAAAAATATTATTGAAACTGAAATTGATATTCTCAAAAAGAAATACAATCTTCCTGTTGTGGCGGTATCCTCCATAAAGCTGCTGCAGTATAATCCATCTGCAGGCGAGTACAGTGTGGCGAAAACGTTGAAACAGATCAACAATACAGGATTAAGAACATCTCAGCCCGTGCAGCTTATTTTGGTAACACAACCAACGCTGAAAGAAGAAGAAGTGTTCTTTGTAAAATCAAAAGGAGCGAAAGAAGTTTTCAAGAACGGACGGTTACGGATCTTCCACTTAATCGTTCCCCAGCAGTCTTCTCTTGCTTCTCTATATTAGTTTCAAACCGCTATAGAGTCGGTTATCTTCATATCTTTAATAAATGCCTCCATCAGAAGTGTTTGCTGTTGTTCCCGCCTGCAATGAGCAGGATACAATCTATCAAACAGCACTTTCTTTGTTACAAATGAATATAAACGTGGTAGTGGTTGATGATGGCTCCCGGCTTTCACAATTACAATTCCTTAAGACGCTACCGGTGTATTACATTAAACATGTAACAAATTTGGGACAAGGAGCCGCACTGCAAACAGGAACAGAGTTTGCCCTTGAAAGAGGTGCAGATATTATTATCCATTTTGATGCAGACGGTCAACATCAGCCCGCTGATTTACCAAAACTGCTGCAACCGTTGCTGGACAACAAAGCAGACCTGGTAATGGGGTCACGTTTTTTATTTCCATCTAATAACATTCCATTCCTCCGTAAGTATTTACTTAAAGCGGCCCGTTGGGTAAACTATAGCTTTACCGGTATTCTTCTTTCAGATGCACACAATGGCTTACGGGCATTTTACAGGAAAACCGCTATGCAATTAAAGTTTACTGAAAACAGAATGAGCCATGCTACCGAACTTTTATTTCACATTAAGCGCTATCAATGGAGGTGGTGCGAAGTTCCTGTAACTATTTTGTACAAAAATGAAACGATGAGGCGGGGTCAATCAACCTTCAACAGCGTACGTATTTTCTTTGATTTACTTTTATACAAATTTTTTCAATGAGCGGCATACAGATTCTATTGATTGCTTCTTTTCTGTTTATTGCCCTGTATTATTTTGTACGGTTGCGAAACAGCTTAACCGATTTGATTCTTTTAGTTTCATTGGTGCTGTTAGCGGTATTATTTATTGTATTTCCGGAGTGGACCAATAAAATAGCCCACCGTATGGGAGTGGGCCGTGGTGCTGACTTGATTTTTTATACCTGTATTGTTCTGTTTGTCTTTGTGATTCTGAAACTATATGCACGCATCAGAAAACTGGAACAAATAACAACGGAACTGATTCGTAAAGACGCAAAAGAAAATGCTGTAGAGCCGGATAAAGAGATTACTTAACAGTAAAAGTTCCGAGCTTGGTTTCTGTATTTACATCAATACCCGCCGCTACTACTTTTATATTTACTTTGTTGGCGATCATACCTACGTTTTTTGCAAACAGATAGGTGATATCATTATTATCAATAGTTACACCCGGTATAGCTATTGACAACCGTACCCTGATCACATCTTTAAAATTATTACCGTTAAAAGAAGTATCATACTTTACACGTGCATTCGTAAATGTAAGTGTTGCCGGAATAGGGAAGGGAACTCCTGTGATGGTAAAGTTCTTCGTTTCACTCCACACAAAGCCTGCGGCCTGGTTATCCTTTAAATATAAAACCTCAACCGGTTGCGGTAAAGCGGCCAGACTTGAAATTCTGTAATAATCATTCCCGGATTTATTATAATATTCGTTCGGACCGATAGAGTTCGTAAAAACTTTATACGTACGGCCATTAGAAAGCGTATCTCTTGAGGTAGCCGTAAGCACAAAAGCAGCATTAACAGAAGTGCCCCCTGCTGTGCCTGTAGTAGTATAATTCCATTGACTACCTGTTGTAGTTGGTTGATAAGTGAAATCAGGCTCGGGTGTTTGATTGGACTTTTTGTTACAGTTACTGGAACTGAGTACTATGTACACAAAAAAACAAAACAGGAAAAGAGAGGCTTTTTGCATAAGACAGGTTTTGCTGTAAGATACTAAAACGCCTTTAGCCTGAAGCTTGTTGTTTAAAATTCACAGTTTTTGGGTGTGCGGGGGAAGGCAATTACATCACGGATATTTCCCATGCCCGTAACAAACTGCACCATTCGTTCAAAACCAAGCCCAAAACCGGCATGCGGCACAGTACCAAAACGACGAGTGTCTAAATACCACCACAATTCATCTGCGGGCACATGCATCGCTTCCATACGGCTCATGAGCTTATCCAAACGTTCTTCACGCTGAGAGCCTCCTACAATTTCTCCAATGCCCGGAGCCAATATATCCATAGCGGCAACGGTTTCCCGGCCCGGTTCACATCCATCGTCCTGACGCATATAGAAGGCTTTGATAGCTGCAGGGTAATTCGTAACAATCACGGGTTTTTTAAAATGCTTTTCCACGAGATAGCGCTCATGCTCACTCTGCATATCAATACCCCATTTTACATCGTATTGAAACTTTTTCTTTTTATAAGCAGGAGATTGCAGCAGGATTTCAATTGCCTCAGTATAAGTAATGCGTTCGAAATTATTATTGAGAACAAACTCCAATTTTTCAATCAAACCCATTTCGCTGCGCTTGTCCTGCGGCAATTGTTTTTCTTCATCCGCCAAACGTTGCGCCAGGAACTCCAGGTCTTCTCGGTTGTTCTCCATTGCAAAACGGATGATGTATTTGATGAATTCTTCAGCAAGGTTCATGTTGTCTTCTAAATCATGAAACGCCATCTCCGGTTCAATCATCCAGAACTCAGCAAGATGACGGGCTGTGTTACTGTTCTCTGCACGGAACGTAGGACCGAATGTATAAATTTCACCAAAGGCTGTTGCACCTAATTCACCTTCTAACTGACCGCTCACCGTTAAGTTAGTAGCCCGGCCAAAAAAATCTTCTTTAAAGTTGATCGTTCCATCTTCATTACGTGGCGGATTATCAAAAGGTAATGTGCTCACACGAAACATTTCACCGGCACCTTCAGCATCACTGGCAGTAACAATGGGTGTATGCAGGTATACAAATCCTTTTTCGTGAAAGAATTTGTGAACAGCAAATGCAATGGAGTGACGCACACGAAATACAGCACCAAACGTATTGGTACGAAAACGGAGGTGTGCGATTTCTCTTAAAAATTCTAGACTGTGTTTTTTGGGTTGCAAAGGATATTTTTCAGCATCACTATCACCCAATATCTCAATAGCAGTTGCCTTCAATTCCATTTTTTGTCCCTTACCTAAAGAGGGAATTATAACACCGCTCACTTTCAAAGAAGCAGAAGTGGTAATACGTTTCAGCAGCTCCTCATCAAACTTACCCAGCTCCAGCACCACCTGAAGATTATTATTGGTACTGCCATCATTCAACGCTACAAACTGGTTGTTACGAAACGTACGCACCCATCCCATAACGGTTACTTCCTGTTCGCCGGGTTCCCAACTGAGCAGTTCCTTAATCTTCGTTCTTTTATTAAACATACACTTGATTTTGAGGGGCAAAGATAAAGAATGAGAAGTTGTTTAAAGCGGGCAATTAACAGATAGAACTACTTGAAATAAAAAGGTTTTATTTTTCAATTGACTAATATTACTTGTAGTTTTAAAGCATCAATTTTACGTGTTAACTCGTTTTAAGCAGAAAAACATGAACAAACAAACCCTTCTCATAACTCTCTTTATACTTCTTTTAAATTCTTGTGTTGAACTTGTACCCGAACCCATCAAATACCAAGACAAGGAGTTTAATGAGCTGGCAAACCTTATCCTTAGCCAAAAAGATGTTTATGAAATGGATGATTTTACAAGACATTACAAAAGGCTAAATGGAATTTCAATCAAATTAAATGACAAAGATGGTGATCAAGACGCTCATTTTTTACATGTAATTGAAGACTCTTTAAAACTTGATACTAAAATAGTTTCTGCTTTAAGAATCAAATTAGAGGAAACAAAACTTCGGGAGTTCATAAAGTCTGGTGATACCATTCTTTTTACAGTTGACGGATTGCTCGACACTTCTTGGGGATATATGTATTCAAAAAAAGGGCTGACAATGGATTCATCATGGTTTAATTTTAAAGGGAATTCCGTAAAGTTTGTAGAAGACACTAACAACAATTGGAAAAGAGCCGCAATACATTAATTTACATACTCGTCCCTTTTGATTTATAGGCGTGCAAGAACACACCCATGCTTGCTTCTTTTAAAAGCCTTTGTAACAATAGCAAGTAGTTAAATAATTGTTTTGAAGACCTTTTCCGCAAGCCGCCGCCATACAAAACCGATACCTAAAGGACTTTCAGCCAGTTCCCAACAACAATTTTTTTGCTTTTTTCAAAAATGCCGTAACATTGCATCGGAAACAGACTGGTTTCAAAATCCGATTCTTCAAAATCAAGCTCGTCTGAATAAGTCGTTTTCCGCTCCCAACGTTTATCATAATCAACAAATTTTCGTATCAGATTTACTATTGATCACCGGTATCTGATTCATGAATTAAAACTCTATGTACGACATACTTCAACTGAACGACATGCTCGTTCCTGAGCTGCTGGATGTAGCAGAGCAACTTAAGATTGCAGGCGCCAAAAAAATGGACAAACAGGAACTTATTTACAAAATCCTCGACAAACAGGCAGTTATGGCAAGTGAAACAAAAACCGGAGGTGAAGAAAAAGCCCGCCGTAAACGTATTGTAAAAACATCCACCTCTACAGGTACTGAAGAGGCGGTAGTGGAAAGTGGTGATACCACTCCTCCTGCCAAGGGCAAAAAGAAAAAAGAAGACGCTGTTCCCGCAGGTAAAAAAGTGGTTAAGAAAACAGAAACGGCTCCCGACCCGGCTGAACTGGCGGCTAATTTCCTGTCTGCTATTTCGCTTCCCGGCGATGATAACTATGTGGCTGAAGATTCAGGTGCCGCTGATACACAAAGTGCCGAAACAGCACAGCCTGAAGCACCGGTGCAGCAACGTCCGCAATATCCCAACAAAAGAGAACAGGTATTTAATATTGAATTTGATGGTGTGATTTTAGCAGAAGGAGTTCTGGAAATGATGCCTGATGGCTATGGCTTTTTAAGAAGCAGTGATTATAACTATTTATCCAGTCCGGATGATGTGTATGTATCGCCCTCACAAATCAAGTTGTTTGGTTTAAAAACCGGCGATACGGTTTATGGCGCTGTTCGTCCTCCCAAAGAAGGAGAAAAATATTTTGCGCTGCTGAAGGTAGATACCATCAATGGTAAGCGTCCGGATGAAGTGAGAGACCGTGTGCCTTTTGATTATCTCACGCCTTTATTCCCTTATGAAAAATTAAATCTGTGTACGTCGAGCAACAACTACAGCACCCGTATCATGGATTTGTTTACACCTATCGGTAAAGGTCAGCGTGGATTGATAGTAGCACAACCTAAAACAGGTAAAACCATGCTGCTGAAAGAAGTAGCGAATGCCATTGCTGAAAACCATCCTGATTGTTACCTCATGATTGTTCTTGTTGATGAACGTCCGGAAGAAGTAACAGATATGGAACGAAGCGTAAAAGCTGAAGTAATTGCCAGTACGTTTGATGAGCCTGCTGAAAAGCATGTAAAAGTGAGTACGATTGCATTGCAAAAAGCCAAGCGCCTCGTGGAGTGCGGTCATGATGTAATTATCTTACTGGATTCCATTACACGTTTGGCACGTGCACATAATACCGTAGCTCCTGCAAGTGGTAAAGTATTGAGTGGTGGTGTGGAAGCAAACGCCATGCAAAAACCAAAACAGTTTTTTGGTGCGGCCCGTAAAATTGAGAACGGCGGTTCGCTTACCATCCTTGCTACGGCACTTGTTGATACCGGAAGCAAAATGGATGAAGTGATTTTTGAAGAGTTTAAAGGAACCGGTAATATGGAATTAGCATTGGATCGTAAACTTGCTAACAAGCGCATCTTCCCTGCCATTGATATTGTAGCTTCCAGTACAAGAAGAGATGACCTGCTGCTGGATAAAGATGTGGCTAAACGTATGTGGGTATTGCGTAAGCACATGAGTGATATGAATACTGAGGAAGCAATGAACACACTGCTTCAAAACATGAGAGGCACAAAAGACAATAATGAATTTTTAACCAGCATGAACGGTTAAACAATTAAAAAACACATATGAAAAAACTTCTTTTCCCTTTTGCGTTTGTTTTATTGATGGCCTGTAATGACAGTGGTGATAAAACAGATAATGAAAAAGTTGAAAGCGAAACCAAAATCGAAATCAAAACTGATTCCGGCGAAGTGAAAATCAATGAAGACGGTATCAGCATTCAGTCGTCTGAAGATGGCAAAGATACTGTGGGTATTAAAATCAACTCAAAAGACGGTATTAAGATTGAAGGCAAAGACGGAAAGGTGGAGCTGAAAACGGATGATGGCGGCAAGATAAAGATTGAAAAGAAAGGAAAAGATGTAAACATCAACATCAAAGAAAACTAAATAACTCCCCTGCTTTTGCGGGGGTTTTTCTTATGCTGCAACTGCTCAATTATATTTTCCGGGGACTGGGAGTGATTTGTTTTTTACTCACCTGCTATCTGTGGTTCTATACCTCCGATCTTCATTTCTTTGTAATTGCCAAAAGGCTTACAATTCTGTTCTTTGCCTTATCACTGTTGCTTTGGTTCATCAGCCTGCTGATGAGTCGCTTTCAAAAAGATGAGGAGGAGTAATTATTTTTATAGCAGCAATGGCAGTTACTAAAATTCATATCGAAGAGTTTTTACAATTGGCACAACAGCATCCCGTGCTGGATGTACGTAGTCCGGGTGAGTACAAACATGCACATATACCCGGCGCAGTTTCGTTTCCTTTATTTACTGATGAAGAAAGAAAAGTTGTAGGCACTGCTTACAAACAAAAAAGCAGGGAAGAGGCGATCAAAATCGGCCTTGATTATTTTGGTGTGAAAATGCGGAAAATGGTGGAGGAAGCGGAAGACATTGTTGGCCGAGTTCCGTTAGCCGATAATCGAAATACGGACAACGTACAGCCGCCAACGAAAACAATTCTTATTCATTGCTGGCGGGGTGGTATGCGTAGTGCAGGGGTGGCCTGGCTGTTGGATTTGTATGGCTTTAAAGTGTACACCTTAATAGGTGGATATAAACTTTTCAGACGGTGGGTGCTGGAACAGTTTGAAAAAAACTATTCTTTTAAAGTAGTAGGCGGGTTTACCGGAAGCGGAAAGAGTTATGTGCTCAAAGCGTTGGAACAAAACGGCCAAACAGTGATTGACCTGGAAACGCTGGCCCATCATAAAGGCTCTGCATTTGGAAACATCGGTATGCCGCCGCAACCCTCACAGGAGCTGTTTGAAAATAAGCTGGCACTGGAATTGCACCGGAAAGCCAATCGTTGCATTTGGGTGGAAGATGAAAGCCAGCGGATCGGGGATGTGAATATCCCTATTGTGCTATGGAAACAATGGCGGCAACAACCGCTTTACTTTTTAGATATTCCTTTTGAAGAAAGACTGAAACACATTACGGAAGAATACGGTAAACTGGAGCGGGAACGATTGGTGAACTCCATCATCCGTATCAAAAAAAGACTGGGCGGACTGGAAACAAAAGAGAGCATCAACGCATTGATAGAAGACCGTGTGGAAGACTGTTTCCGGATCCTTCTCCGCTATTACGACAAATGGTATTTAAAAGGAATGAATAATAGAGAGCAGCTGGAAACGTTATTACAGAAGATACCCTGCGAAAGCGTAACTATATCCAATTATCAGAAACTTCTTTAATTCAAAAAGATGAAAAAACCACTCTTACTTTTAGCCCTGCTCTGCAGCCTGTTTCTTGCTGCCACTGCACAAAAATTTGAAGGAACCTGGAAGGGAACCATGATACAGGACAGCCCTGTAGTGCGTATTGATTTTGAAATGGTGCTGGAGCAGAAAGAAGGAAAGATCAACGGTTATCTGTACCGCCTGTTCATCGTAAACGATTCACTTATTTACAATACGGTTCGTGTAACTGCAAGAGTATCCGGCAATATGTTGATTGTAGAAGATGATGAATCAGTATCCAGAAATTTTGACGAACGTGCCAACCGGAAAATCAAAGCCGCTTATTTTTTTAATCTTAATCCCAAACAACCCGATGCAGATACAATGAGTGGAGAATGGACTACCAGCCGTTTCAGAAACAAATACATGTCCATCAGCGGAAAAGTAAAAGTAAAGAAAGAGCCACTCTACGAAACCACACAGCTTTTTAAACGACTGGAAGAAAAACAGCTGCACCGCTCCATTGCATTTGTACCGGGTTTCAAAGTGGCTGATGTAGCTGTAAATAAACCGAAATCAAATCCTGCTACTGCAACTAAAACTGAAGAACCTGTAAAACAGGAACCAACGATAGCCTCTAAATCACCTGCCGGTGTTATCAGCAAAGAGCCTGAAGTAATTACCAAGCAACCAGCTTCAACTGGAACTGTAAAAAAAGATACAGTACAAACAACTGCTTCTGTACAAAAGCAACCGGAAACCAAGCCGATCAATCAAAATAATACAACCATAACGGCACCTGTGGTGAAAAAAGATTCAGCGCAATCAAACACAGTTGTAAAGAATTCTTCTAAGCCTGTTACCGAACCAAAAAACAATTCATCAGTACCGGTAGCGGCACCACCCAAACAACAACCGACTGTTGCTGCCAACAATCAGCCGAAACCTGCACCACAGAACAATGCACAACCGGTTACCGTTCAAAAACCTGTTCAGCAGCCGCCTATAGTTCAACAACCTGTTGTAACAAAAGCACCAGAAAAAACAGAGGTAGCTATATCAAAACCCAATGAAGCTGTAACAAGAGATTCCACTGCGGCCATTCAAAAACCCGGTGCGCCTCCAGTTATCAATAACCCGGCTATCACCAAGAGAGAAACAGAAGTAATTCAAACATTAAGTGTATTTGAAGACAGCGTTACGCTGGCTTTGTATGATAATGGTGAAATTGATGGTGACACCGTGAGTGTATTTCTCAACAATGAAAAAATCATTAACAATATTGGTTTAAAAGCAAGCGCTTACAAACACACTGTCTATTTCAAAAAAGGAGAAATCGTTCAGTTAACATTGTTTGCTGAAAATCTTGGATCTATTCCGCCAAACTCAGGATTGCTGGTAGTGTACAGCGGTGATCAACGTTACCAGGTGTTCTTTACATCCACACTTAATAAAAGTGCGGTTGTACTATTAAAAAGAGAATAAAGCTTACCGATAAACCCTCAACTTTGTAAAACAAAACCAAATGGTTTTGTTTTTTTATGAATATGCAAACTGAAAAGATTAACCTCACTCAATATTCACATGGTGCCGGTTGTGGTTGTAAAATTGCACCTGCCGTGCTGGAAGAAATTTTAAAAACAAATGAAACGGCAGCACACTTTCCTTCCTTGCTGGTAGGCAATGACAGTAAAGATGATGCTGCAGTGTATGATTTGGGAAACGGCAGCTCTTTGATTTCAACCACGGATTTTTTTATGCCAATTGTTGATGATGCTTTTGATTTTGGCAGAATTGCTGCTGCTAATTCCATCAGCGATGTATATGCGATGGGCGGCACTCCGTTGATGGCCATTGCTATTCTCGGCTGGCCGGTGGAAACATTACCTGCTTCTTTGGCCCAACAGGTATTAGATGGTGCAAGAGCTGTTTGCAAAGAAGCCAATATTCCATTGGCAGGCGGGCACAGCATTGACAGTAAAGAACCTTTTTTCGGACTGGCGGTAAACGGTCTTGTCAACAATCAGCAGTTAAAACAAAATAATACTGCCAGGGAGGGTGATATTTTACTGATCACCAAACCCATCGGCGTAGGAATTCTTTCAACTGCACAAAAGAGAAAAGTGTTGCAACCGGAACACGACGGCATTGCTGTGAAATGGATGACACAATTAAATAAAGCAGGCGCCCTGCTTTCATCTTTACCCGGTGTACACGCCATGACTGATGTTACAGGGTTTGGACTTTTAGGGCATTTAATTGAAATGGCTGAAGGAAGTGGTTTGAGTGCCGAACTGAACTATGCTACTATTCCGGTGATTGAAGAAGCAAAAACCTACCTGGCCCAACGTATTGTACCCGATGCCACCTACCGTAACTGGAATAGCTACAGTACCAAAGTTGGTTTTGAAACCGGTGTAAATGTGATGGAAGCTTTTAACCTGCTGCCTGATCCGCAAACCAATGGCGGATTACTTATTGCAGCAACAGAAGATGCCGTTGAAGAAATTCAAAAAATAAACGGAGATGCAGTGATCATTGGTAAGTTCATACCCGCAGGAGAAAAACTTATAAAGATTCTTGCCTGACTATTGTAATTGCATTTGGCCTTCACTACCTTGATGTTGATTCTTTACTTTAAAAACTTCATCGTATGGACGCCAAAACTATTTCCTGGGTTTCTTACATCACCATTATCGGATGGATCATTGCTTTTGTGCAATATGGAAACACGAATCCTAAAAGCTCACTCGCCACTTTTCATTTAAGACAAAGCTTTGGAATAATCGTAACTGGCTTTGCATTGTATGTTGGTTTAGCTGTACTGGGTATCGCTGTTCCGTTTATGTTTCGGATTTTTTCCCTTGTATGGATTGTAATGTTAGTATTATGGATCCTGGGATTAATAGCAGCACTTAATGGAGAAGAAAAACCGGTTCCTGTACTTGGGCCGATGTACCAGCAATGGTTTCAGTTTATTAAATAAGCAGATCTTACTTCAATAATTGATCAATGGCACGGGCCAGTTGCCGGTCTTTTTCTGTAACAATGTTTCCGGCATCATGAGTGCTCAGCCATATTTCCACCTTGTTCCAAACGTTGGACCATAATGGATGGTGATTGGCTTTCTCTGCTTCAATTGCCACTCTTGTCATAAAAGCAAAGGCTTCAGAAAAATTATTGAATTCAAATTTACGGTAAAGCTGATTGTTGGTTTCGGTCCACATAAATATTGAAATTGATATTATAAAATCAAATGCTGCTTATTCTTGATTTTTTCATTGGTAAGTTCCACCACCAGTTGCACATGATGAATACTCAGCAAACCCTTATGCAGTTCCGTTGCTTCTGTGGTTGTTAATGCTTCGCCTTTTGTTAGCCATAAATAATCCAGGTGTTTGAACTCCGGTAACAGATATTCACCATCGCAATGATTTTTGTAGAGATAATAAGTAATGGTGCGTAGCGACTCTTTAAATTCATATACTTTAAAAAAATAGGTGCGGCTCTTTTTGTTGAGTTGAATTTCAAGATCATCGTTAATGCGGAAATCAAAACCAAGGCCCTGATTGATCTGCCATACAAAAAGATGGCTCTCAACCGGCGCCATTATGCCCAGCAGATGCGTGTCTTCAAAAAACTCATCTACCAGTAATTCATTATCAACTTTAAGCTTCATGAACGTGTTGCGGTATGTTTCTTAAAAAACAATATCAAACAGCAGCTCTTCATTGCCCCGTTTCACTTTCACTTTGGTAGCATCGCCTTTTTTAAATTTACTGAGCGCCTGCATATAACTTTCTACAGAGCTGATGGCAAAATCACCAAGTTGTACAATCACATCACCCGCTTTGATGCCTGCTTTCTGTGCTGCTTTTCCATCACTTACACCATCTGCTTTAACGCCGCCGCCACTGAATGTATAATCAGGCATAATACCCATGCTTACGGTAAAGCGGGCAGAAGTGGTGGTTTGTTGTTCTCTTGTTTTTGTAAACACTAATTTGTTTTCGGTTTCCGTACGACTTACCAAACGATTTATATAATTCACAATCTGCAGTTGACCGTTGTAGTTGATTTTATCAAAGTCATCAGATGGTTTGTGATAATCTGTGTGCAGTCCGGTAAAGAAAAACAAAACAGGAATGTCTTTACGATAAAAGGAAGTATGATCGCTGGGTCCGGTTCCGCTGCTGTCAACCTTTACAGCAAAGGGCATTTTCTTTTCACCGTTCAGGAGTTTACCCCAGCTTGGTGAGGTACCTACGCCACCAATGGTAATGGTTTTGGAAGAATCGCTGAAGCGGCCCACCATATCCATATTGATCATGTAATTAACAGCGCTGAGTGAAACCGTTGGATGATCAACGTAATATTTAGAACCATACAAACCCAGTTCTTCTCCGCTAAAGGCAACAAAGAGATAATTACTTTTCTTACTGCCGTTTTTCAAAAGACGTGCTAACTCCATTAATGCAGCGGTGCCACTGGCATTATCATCAGCACCATTATGGATAGCGGTGCCTCCTGTATGACGGGAGTTATTATCTTCTCCATAACCCAAATGATCAAAGTGAGCACCCAGCACAATAGTCATAGGTGCATTGTTGTTGATATAACCTACCACATTATGTCCTTTGCGTAATTTATCACCCTGCTCCGCTTTTAATTTAATATCCCATGTGTGAGAAATATCTTTCAACAGTTTGGCAGTTATACTTTTGGTGAGATACAAAACCGGAATGGCAGAAACTGCTGATCTATCCTTGCTGTCGTACTTCAGATTGTCTGCTATGGAACCACTGTTATATAGCAACAACGCCGAGGCGCCTTTACTTACAGCAGCTTTTTCTTTTTCACGCAAAGCATTGGAAAGATCAAAATGCGGATTGTTTTGATTTTGCTCCAGCAATTCTTTCAGATCATAAAACCAGGGGCCTCCATTTTCTGCAAGACTGGGTGAAGCAATCGCTTCCACACTTCCGTTGCCGCTCCATGCTAATGGAAAGAAATCTTTTTCCACCTTAAAATGTTCACCATCCATAATCAGGAATGTGGTAGAAAGAATCTGTTTGCCTTCGTTTACTTCAAAGGGTTGTAAATAACCGCTGGTTCCTTTGGCTTCCAGTCCGTATTTCTCAAATTGGCTGCTGATGTATTGATAGGCTAATTCTTCTCCTTTGGTGCCGGTGCGTCTACCTTCGAGCTTATCATCAGCCAAAAACATAACATGAGCTTTTAAGTTGGCAAGTGTTACCTTATCTGCTTTGTTTAATTTTTGTGCAGAGGTTGAAAAAGATACAAGTACAAGCAAAAAGAAAGATAGAAAACGTTTCATGGTAATTTGTTGGTTAAACAGAATAAGCAAAGGTAGCGGCTGCTTCTTTTCTCTCCCTCTTTATCAATGAATTTGTCAAATTTTTTACGAAGCCCTATGTTATAGTTACAAAAAGCATTCCCTTGTTGAAATTCAAGGGTTAAAACAGGCCTGTTCTTTTTCCATCTTCGTAAATGGCAAACAAGCTTTGCCGTTACCTTTGCACACGCATGAGCAAAACCATCCAGATAGCATTGGCCGGTAACCCTAACAGTGGAAAATCTTCCCTGTTCAATTCTTTAACGGGATTGAACCAGAAAGTGGGCAATTTTCCAGGTGTTACAGTGGATAAACACTCCGGCACTGTGCTTTTGAATGAAACGGTGAAAGCTGAACTGATTGATTTGCCCGGCTCTTACAGTTTATATCCCCGCCGCAGCGATGAGTGGGTGGCTTATAAAGTGCTCATGAACCAGGATGCTTCCATTAAGCCCGATGTGGTAGTGGTGGCAACAGATGCCAGCAACCTGAAACGGAATCTATTATTTGTATCACAGCTCATTGATTTAAAAAAACCCGTGGTGGTAGCGCTTACCATGATGGACCTGGCCCGCCGGAAAGAAATGAAGATTGATGTGCTGCAGTTAGAGCGGGAGCTGGGCGTTCCTGTTGTTCCGGTAAATGCAAGGAAAAACAAAGGGTTTGATTTGCTGAAAAAACGCATTTACGAAGCCGCTACACAAACCTGGAAACCGCCGGCCTATGATTTTATTGAAAACAAAGAACTGGCGCCTGAAGCAATCACTAAGGTGAAAGAATTGATACCGGGTCTTAGTGATTACAGCGCCCTGCACCATCTCATCAATCATGAAAATTTTGTTTTGCCTGATGCGCTGCAGGTGCAGATAGAAGCTGCTGAAACAGATAATAAGTTTCAACCCACAGCCGTGCAGGGTACTGAAATTGTACAACGGTATCAGCGCATTCGCCAGGTAATGCAAAACACGGTGATTGAAAAAACGCAGCGTGAAAAACAACTGTATGCTGAGCAGTTAGATAAATTACTCCTGCATAAAGTTTGGGGCTATGCCATTTTGCTTACAGTATTGTTCCTGCTGTTTCAAAGCGTATTCTGGATTGCACAATACCCCATGGATATGATTGAAACCGGCTTTGCCAAACTGCAAACCTGGTTGACCGCTTTTTTAAATGAAGGCTGGTGGAGCGATTTATTGATTAATGGAGTGGTAGCCGGCCTCAGCGGCATCCTGGTGTTTGTACCGCAGATTATGATTTTGTTCGGATTAATTACCGTTCTTGAAGAAACAGGTTATATGGCCCGCATCAGTTTTCTTACCGATAAGTTGATGCGTAAAGTGGGGCTCAATGGTAAGAGTGTAATGCCTATGATCAGCGGGTTTGCCTGTGCCGTACCAGCCATTATGAGTGTGCGTAATATTGAAAACCGTAAAGAGCGTTTGCTCACTATACTCGTAACACCACTTATGAGTTGCAGTGCCAGGCTACCGGTGTATACTATCTTAATTGCCTTGGTTATTCCCAATACGTTTTACTTAGGTTTTTTGAGCCTGCAGGGTTTGGTGATGATGGGGCTCTATATTTTCGGATTGGTGATTGCATTGATAGTGGCATGGATAGCCAAGCGACTCATAAACATTAAAGACAAAAGTTTTTTCATTTTAGAATTACCTATTTACAGAAGCCCCCGCTGGAAAAATGTTTTGTACACCATGATTGAAAAAGCCAAAGTGTTTGTGTTTGATGCAGGTAAAATCATCATGGTGATTTCGCTCTTGTTATGGGTATTAAGCTCCTATGGCCCGGAAAATGTAATGAGTGAAACCACTGCTACATATGAAACGCTCATTCAGCAAAACCCCAACAGCGCTGCAGCACTTGAAAAAGAAAAACAGGCAGCCTTGCTGCAAAACTCTTATGCCGGCATCATGGGTAAAGCCATTGAGCCAGTGATTGAACCACTGGGTTATGATTGGAAGATTGGTATTGCACTCATTACCTCCTTTGCGGCACGTGAAGTATTTGTAGGAACGATGGCTACTTTGTATTCAGTAGAAGGTGGAGAAGAAGATGAACAAACGCTGCGTAATAAAATGAATGCAGCAGTGAAAGCTGATGGTACAAAGGTTTATTCCTTAGCTACAGGTGTGAGCCTGATGATTTTTTATTTGCTGGCTATGCAATGTATGAGCACTCTTGCTGTTGTAAAAAGAGAAACACAAAGCTGGAAATGGCCCATCATTCAATTGCTGTACATGACAGGGCTTGCCTATGTGTTGAGTATGACGGCGTATTGGCTGTTGCAATAAATCACAACATCGTTTTATCATACATCTTATTGAAATCAGCACCCGGTACATTCATCCATTTATCAATGAGTTTATTAGCCAGCAATACCAGGGCTGTGAGTGATCCTATCAGCGCTATCAATTTCCACATAGTTATGAGTGTTTACAAATGCAAAGTTCAGCATTGGTCATTTATGGTCAATGACTGCCGTTTGATGATTGTATGAATTTTATTGGCGACCCCGCTGGTTCAAAAACCATGTAAAGGGACCTTTTCCAGGCTTCAGGAACAACAGAAACCAGACCGTTTCTTCAAAAAGGAAAGCTAAAACACCTTGTTTTCCGGCCATCAGAAAAAAATTTTTAAAATATTTTTGACTGCAGAAATTGTTTCAAGTCGCTGAAAAATAGCTACTTAAGCAAATAGTAAGCTATCTTCTTCTGCCAACTACTAAAAAAAAGATGGTACTATGTGTTGCATAGTACCAAATATTGTCTTATGTTTGTTTTGTCAATGATTAAAGTGGTGAAAGAGGGTACTGAACGAAGCGCAAGTTGAGCCGTCCTCCCGTCCTGATAGCTACAGGGCCACCACATCAAAAAAACAAAACTCAGAGGTTATGAATATCGAGAACACACAAAGCCAGATGCGAAAGGGAGTGCTGGAGTTTTGCATTCTCTCCGTTATACAACGGGGCGAAGTTTACCCAAGTGATATCATCGAGGAGATGAAGAAAGCCAATCTCACCCTCCTTGAAGGTACCCTTTATCCGCTCTTAACTCGCCTGAAAAATGCCGATCTGCTCACCTACCGCTGGGTAGAAAGCAGCAGCGGACCTCCCCGCAAATATTTTTCACTCACAGAGAAAGGGGCTGCCTTTTACAAAGAACTCCAGGCTACCTGGAACGAGATGGTGAACTCCGTGAATGCGGTAACGCAGAAAAACGGTGTAACCAACAAAGCAGTAGAAGGTGAAACCATAACTGTTCATCCTTCCTCCGGTGAAAATCCACTTTAACCACCACTCTAAATTTTTTAAAGATGAAAAAGGTAATTAATATAAACTTCAAAGGACGGGTGATTCCTATAGAGGAAACTGCTTTTGAACAATTACAGCGCTACATTGAAAGTTTACGCCGCTACTTTGCCAAAGAGGAAGGAAGAGACGAAATCATCAATGATATTGAAGACCGTATTGCCGAGTTGTTTGAAGAGGATCTGAAAAAAGGTTCTGCCTGTATTACAGATGATACCGTAAACACCATCCTTAACAGCATGGGCCGTGTAGAAGATTTTGAACAGATGGACAGCGAACCATCGCTTTCTTCTGCTGCCGGTGCTGGCGCTAACAGTGGCTCTACATTTACAGCAACGGAAGAACCCCGTGGCAGCATCAGCCGCAATGCCAATGATAAAATTATTGGTGGTGTGTGCAGTGGTATCGCTCATTATCTCAAAATTGATCCTACCGTTGTTCGTGTGTTGTTTGCACTCGTTTCGTTCGGCGGGTTTGGTGCAGGTGTATTGATCTACATCATTCTGTGGGCGGTATTACCACAACGTGAACTGGTGTCCAACATCAAAAAACGTCTCTTCCGTGATCCGGATGAGAAAGTGGTGGCCGGTGTTGCCAGCGGCTTGGCCAATTATTTCAACATCGCTGTATGGATTCCCCGTTTAATTTTTGTGCTGCCCTTAGCACTGGGCTTTATCCCGAACATATTTGATTTTTCACCCGCACCGTTCTTCTTTACAAGTGGTATTGGAGGTACACTGTTCCTTACTTATGTGGTATTATGGATTGTGTTGCCCAAGGCCACAACCGCTGCAGATAAGCTGCAGATGAGAGGCGAAAAAATTGATGTGGGCAGCATCAGCAAAGCCGTAAAAGAAGATTTGAAAAAAATGGGCGATGATGTGAAAACAGGTGCACAACGTGTAAGTGAACAAATGAAATCAGGTGCCGCTGTTGTAGGCGAAGAAGTGAAAGAGCGTGCACAGGCATTTGCAAGTGAAGCCCGCCCTGTAGCACAAAGCACCGCCAGTGGTATTGGTAATGCCATCGGTATTTTGTTCAAAGCATTCTTTTTGTTCATTGCCGGTTGTATTGCGTTTGCACTACTTATGGGATTGTTCGGAATTACTGTAGCGGGTATTGTAGCCTGGCCATTGAAAGACTTTTTCTTTGAAGGCGGTTATCAAAACTTTGCGGTGTGGGGTACTTTATTCTTCTTCCTGTTAGTACCGGCCGTTGCTTTCTTTACATGGATCATCCGCAAAATTTTCAGCATCAAATCGAAAAACAGCTACTTAGGTTATGTGTTTGGTGGATTGTGGATTGTAGGTTGGGTTTGTGTGATTATGCTCATCAGCAGTATCAGCAAAAACTTCCGCAACCGTACTGAGGTTACAGAAACTGTTTCTATAACACAACCGGTAAAAGGTAAAATGACAGTAACCGTAACTGAACCTGAAGTAAACTACAGCGGACATTACTGGTGGCTGCATGATGATAACGATGCCAGCGGATGGGATATTAATGATGATAGTTTGAAGCTGAGCACCGTTCGTTTGCAGATTGAACAAAGCACAGATTCCTTTTTTAGTGTTCAAATGGTGCGCCGCAGTTATGGCCAAAGCAAATCAAATGCAAAGGCAAAAGCTGAAAAAATAGATTACCATGTAAGCTATAAAGACAGTGTGCTGGATCTTGGCAGCTATATGGCCATTGCAAAAACCGATAAGTTCCGTGGACAGCATGTAACCGTAGTAGTGAAGGTTCCTGTAGGAAATCAAATACGCTTTGATCGTTCCATTGAACGTAAACTCAACCCCGTAAACTATCGCTTTACACACAAAAACCGCTGGAACCGTTTTGATGAAGACTGGGATGTAGATGTGTACACCGATTTTGATTACAGTCCTGATGTGGATTATGTGATGACGGCTGATGGCTTACGTCGTACAGATGGTAAAGACAATGAAAAATACAAGTATAACAACCGTGATGCACAGGATGAGCTGCAGGAAATTGAACGCCGCAAAGAAGAACTGAAAGAGCGTGAGCAGGAAATCAAAAAAGAAATTGATACTAACCGCTACCGCTATCAACCCGGCAAGCCTGCTGCAGACACCGCTAAAACCAAGGCCATTGCTAACCATACAGATAACAATACGATCTTATTTCAGCCCATTACAGTGAGTGCATTGTAACCATTACAACCTTATCATCGTCAAAACAAAACCTCATCATCACCAATGCACTCATTTAAACATAGTGGTTAAAGTTGGAACAGCCAACGGCCCCAATGCTTCGGAACAAAGCGGCGGGGCTTTTTTCTCCCCTTTCGGCAGACCAGTATGGTGCTTTCTTAAAATCAATTACATGAAAAAAATTACAATCATTTCTATGCTGCTTTTAGCTTCGGCTATGTTGCGGGCTCAAACACAAAAGCACACAGACCGGGAATTGTACAACACCATCCTTACACAGGACAGTCTGTGGTTTGATGCCTTCAATAAAAAAGACCTGAAAGCTTTTTCGATGTTTATGGATTCTTCTTTGGAGTTTTATCACGACAAAACCGGTTTGTCTGATTTCAAATACAATATCAACGCTTTTACCAACATCCTAAAAAATGTACCGGACCTTACAAGAACGTTGATTAAAGAAAGCATGGAAGTATACCCCGTGCCTAACTATGGTGCAGTGCAAATAGCCCAACATCGTTTCTGCCACATGGAAAACGGAAAGATGGATTGCGGCGTTTTTAAATTCATTCATGTATGGAAAAAAACAGCAACAGGCTGGAAGGTGACGAGAATAATCAGCGTGGATCATTAATTCTACTTTCATAAAATAAGAAGGCATGCGCAGACTTACGGTTTCTGTAATTGGTTTATTGGGTATAGCACTATTTGTTGTTGCCGCAGTGTTCGGTGCATTACTTATTCCCGGGTACAGCCAGTTATCACAATACCTGAGTGAATCATATGCTATAGATACAAAGTATGGCATTTATCTCCGGTTACTGGGTTATATACCATCCGGGTTTTTGATATTTTTGTTTTGCTTTCTTGCAATAAAGCATCTCCCAAAAAGCAGAGCAGCATCAATTGCTTTAAAAGGCATTGGTTTGTTTTATGGCGGCGGTACTTTGCTCACCGGCATTTTTCCCTGCGATGCGGGATGTAATAAAAAAATGGTTGATCCAAGTATTGCCCAATTGATTCATAGTCTTTCAGGATTGGTAACGTATCTAACCGTTCCTTTCCTGTTGCTGCTGTTGGGAATTAGTGCTTTTAAATGGAAAGAGCCAAAAGGGGTGGGCTCAATTATAACATTGTGCGGCTTGCTGGCAATTGTGTTTTCGTTTTTATTTTTTACACAATTAGATAGTGCCTACGGTGGATTGTATCAGCGGATTCTTGAAGGAAGTGTTTTAGCTTCTTTGCTGATAACTGCACTGTTTATAAAAAGAAGCTCCTTTTATTGAAACTGATTTTTTTGAACAAATAAACGAACCTTGAAAAATCAATCAGGAATCATCCGTTTCCGGTAAAATTAAGAAGGGCATCTACCGGGCAGCTTTCTTTTTTGCAGCAACCGTCTGCGCCGAGGTACACTTTTCCTCTTGAAATGCTTACCTCCCTGTTTGCTTCCAAACGACGCATTACCCGTATCACCGTTTCCACACGTAATGATGTCATCTCTGCTATTTGTTTTCTTGTCAATAGTATTTTATGACAAACATTGCACTTGTGGTTACCTGTATGATTAAAATATTCAAGAACGGATCGTATAATTTTATCAGGATTATGCCGGGCAAGACTTTTTAACATATGAAATTTAAACCGCAACCTCTGTGTCAGCAATTTTGAAAATTGAAAATGAATCTGCGGTTGCTCTTGTAACAATTTCAGAAAAGTAGTCTTCTCCAAAAACAATACCGTTACTTCATTATTAGCAATTGCGGTAGCAGCGTAGGGTTCATCATCAAATAAAGGCAACTCACCAATGCATTCACCTGCATTAACAAGTCCCTGCAGGTATTCGCTGCCATCATCGTCCACATTTGTCCAGCGTAATTGCCCGCTCACTACCTGGTAATAAAAATGACAATGTGTTTGTTCTTTAAAAAGGATTTCGCCGGGCAACAGCTTTCGGTAAGCAGCACCCCAGGCAAGCAAAACATTTGTATCAATCATACGATTTAGCTTTTCCGGAACAGATACAAGTTAATTTATTTTTAATTCACCCCTTGCGCCTACTTTTGCAACTCTAAACGATTGATTAAAATGAAGCAAACTCCCTTTACACACAAACACATTGCTCTTGGGGCCAAAATGGCCGAATTTGCAGGTTACAATATGCCCATTTCTTATAGCGGAATCAATGATGAACATGCTGCTGTTCGTAATAACTGTGGCGTGTTTGATGTGAGCCATATGGGAGAATTTATTTTGAAAGGAGAAGGAGCGCTGGATTTAATACAACGTGTAACTACCAATGATGCATCCAAGCTCACGAACGGAAAAGCTCAATACAGTTGTTTGCCAAATAACAACGGCGGCATTGTTGATGATTTATTAGTGTACTGTGTAGAAGAAAATAAGGTGTATATGCTGGTGGTTAACGCCAGTAATATTGAAAAAGACTGGAACTGGATTCAACAGCATAACACAGGTAATGTAGAAATGCACAACATCAGCGATAAAACCTGCTTGCTGGCTGTACAGGGACCCAACGCTACCAAAATTCTGCAGCCATTAACAGAGATGGATATTCTCAATCTTAAGTATTACACCTTTGCAAAAGGTGTATTTGCAGGAGTTGAAAATGTTTTAGTAAGCGCTACCGGTTATACGGGCGCCGGTGGTGTAGAAATTTATTTTGAAGACAAAGATGGTGCAGCAGATAAAATCTGGGATGCCATTTTTGAAGCAGGAAAAGCAAGCGGTATTAAGCCGGTTGGCCTGGGTGCACGGGATACGCTGCGTTTGGAAAAAGCATTTTGCCTGTACGGGAATGATATTGATGATACGACCAATCCTTTAGAAGCGGGGTTGGGATGGATTACAAAGTTTACCAAAGAGTTTACAGCAAGACCCATCATTGAAAAAGTAAAAGCCGATGGTGCGCAACGTAAGCTCATTGGCTTTGAAATGGTTGACCGTGGTATTCCCCGTCATGAGTATAAAATCAAAGATGCAGCAGGTAATGAAATCGGAAAAGTTACCAGCGGCACACAATCTCCTTCATTGCAAAAAGCCATTGGTCTTGGATATGTAGCAGTTGAGCACAGTGCTTTTGACTCGGAGATTTACGTAGAGGTGCGGGATAAATTACTCAAGGCAAAGGTGGTGAAGGTTCCTTTTCTGTAAACGATTATTTGAGCACGTTGTTTGCTGTAGTAGGTTCCGATACTCATTCAACCGCTTTAATATATGCCCACCATTCATATTACAACATTTATTGCTGCTCCACCGGAAGTGGTGTTTGATTTAAGCCGTCATATCGGTCTGCATAAAATTTCACAACAACAGCATAAAGAAGAAGCTGTGAGCGGTATCACCAACGGCTTAATACAAAAGGGAGAATCTGTTACCTGGAAAGCAAAGCATTTATTTAAAACCCGCTTTCTCAAAATCAGGATAACAGAAATGAAACCCTTCTCTTTTTTTGAAGATGTAATGGAAGAAGGGGATTTTAAATTATTTCAGCATCAGCACTATTTCAAACCGGTACAAAACGGAACCATTGTTATTGATACTTTACAGTTTGAATCGCCTTACGGCATCTTCGGTCGTTTATTTAACCGGGTTTATCTTACCAATTACATGAAGCAACTGCTGGTGCATCGTAACAGGACCATTAAAGAATATGCCGAAACAAAAAAATGGGAAGCGCTTCTGAATAACTAAATTTTCCTCCTCCGAAAAGCCGCTCTATCTTAGAATACTCAATCAAAACAAATGAAACATCTTACGGCCTTCTTTCTTTCACTGCTTTTATTAACAGGTATTAAAACAACATTGTTTGCACAGTGTATGGTCTATCCCGTTCCGCTGGAACAAAGGGTTAATGTTGCTGCAGTTATAACACTTGGTGAGGTGGTTTCGAAAGATTGTTTTACGCAAAAAGAAAACGGGCTTATCTACACCCGCAATACAGTTGTGATAAAAGCCTGGCTTAAAGGAAGGCTTGCAGAAACAAAACTGGCCGTGCTTACACTCGGCGGTGTTGACGGAGACCGGGCCATGATTGCACACCCGGCCTTGCAGTTAGAAACAGGAAGTGAATATGTTTTTATGCTGGCGGCTGAGAGTGAAACAAAAGCAATAAGTAAAAGTATTCCGCAGAATAGTTTGCCTGTATTTGAAACATATGCGGATGTGCAGGGAGCCCTTTTACAAAACAACCTCGTATATGATGATGTTGTGAATAAAAGAAGTTTCAACGAAGAGGAGCTGTTTGCTACCATTGAAAAGCTAACCGGTGCCCCTGCCCTTACAACAGATGGTTCTTTATTTGTTGCACGCAAACAAATGTTTAAAGCAGAAGCTATCAATACTGTTTCCGGTTTTTCTCCTTCGCCCACCAATGCCGGAACCATTGTACCCGGAGATTTTTTAACGATTACAGGAAACAATTTTGAAGCAGCAAGAGGCGCCGGTTTTGTAGCATTCAGAAATGCTGATAACGGCGGATCAAATTACATTATACCCGCAGTTGCTTCAGATTATGTTTCGTGGAGCGCTACTTCCATCACCGTAAAAGTTCCGCCAAATGCCGGTACCGGTGATTTTTTTGTAAGAACCAATGGCGGAATAGATTTTCTTTCTCCTTCCAATCTTACAATTAACTATGCACACACAAGCATTGACAATACATTTCTGAACTTCGCCACCAGCACCAGGCAACGTTACTACCTGCGGAACTTAAACGGGCAGGGTGGTTATTCACTCACCTTTAATACTACATTCAACAGTAATGCGGCTGCAAAAAGTTCTTTTAACCGTGCTTTAGTAACCTGGCGCTGTAATACCGGTTTTAATATCAATACATCTTCAACAGCTTCTGCTGTGGCTACGGCTGCAAACGATAATATCAATATTGTTTCTTTTGATTCCGGTTTGCCTGTGGGTGTGTTAGCAAGAGCCACTTCTTATTTTTCAGGATCGGGAATTGGTGGTGTTTGCGATCAGGCCAATACCGTTTTGTGGTTAGAAGAAATTGATATAGTGTTTAACGAACCTCCCGCTGCCGGTTTCACATGGGAATACGGTCCTGCTGCGCCTTCAGGCTCTGAATTTGATTTTGAATCTGTTGCATTGCATGAAGTAGGACACTTACATGGATTGGGACATATTATTGCGCCGGGTCTTGTAATGCACTATGCCATATCTAACGGAGCTTCTGTTCGTACACTGGCAGCAAGAGATATTGCAGCGGGCAATGCGAAAATGGGCTATTCAACCGCTGCCACCTGTTTCAATCCCGCCGGCGCAGGAACACCGATGACGGCTGTACCGGGCGGCTCCTGTACTACTTTACCCGTAACACTGACCTTGTTTTCCGGCAAGCGTATCAGCAATACAGTCAATCTTCTTACCTGGGAAACAGAACAGGAGTTGAACAATGATGGCTTTACCGTAGAGCGTAGCGACGATAGCCGGATTTTTTCACCACTGAAATTTATTAAAGGCAAAGGAAGCTCTGCTGAAAAAACTTCTTATTCCTTTAACGATAACGGGGCCGGTCCTTTCAAGCGTTATTACAGGCTGGCACAAAAAGATTATGACGGAAAGGTCACGTATTCTTCTGTTGTAACCATTAACGGAGATGCTACACCAAAATGGAAGATATGGCTCAGCGCTTCAACTTTGTTTTTGTACAACAGCATTGCACTGGAACAACCGGCAACGCTGGAACTCTTTAACAGCAGCGGGCAGCTTGTTTTCTCAAAGCAAATCACTTCCTCTTCTGTATCGTTCCCTGTTCAATTAACTTCGAACGCTGTTTATACGTACCGCCTGGTTACTAAAAAAGAAATCATCAGCGGTAAGCTTACCAATCTATATTAACAATGCACTTTTGCATGGGTTGCCGGTGTTTTACGCCGGCAACCTTATTTTTGCAGCTATGTCATCACAAAAACCTACACTGTTTACCTGTTTATCTCCCGCTTTACTTCATTTATATGATTTGAAAGGAGCTGTTGTTGTTATTATTGATGTGTTTCGTGCTACATCAACCATAGCATATGCATTGAATAACGGGGCGAAGTGTGTGATTCCGGTTGACAGTGTTCCCAAAGCGGTAGCGCTCAGTAAAAATGTAAACGGCATTGCTGCCGGTGAGCGTGATGGAAAAATTGCAGAAGGATTGGAACATGGCAATTCACCGTTGGAATATCATCCGGAGTTTATAAAAGACCGTACGCTGGTTCTTACTACAACCAATGGTACAAGATTACTGCAAATGGCATTAGATAACCAGGCCGAAACCATTATTACGGGCTCATTTCCCAATCTTGGTGCGGTGTGTGATTTTTTAATCAAAGAAAATAAAAACGTAGTGCTGGGTTGTGCCGGATGGAAAGACCGTTACAACCTGGAAGACACCTTGTTTGCCGGTGCGGTTATAAATCGCATCAAAGAATATTTTACCATTCATTGCGACAGTTCATTAACGGCCGAAAACATGTATTTGCAACAGCAAGATGATTTAATTGGTTTTGCACCCAAGCTTACACATTATCACCGCCTGGTGGAGCGATTTGGTTTGATTGAAGACATCCGTTTTTGCTTAACTGAAAATGCAGCAAATGTGCTGCCGTTGTACAAAGAAGGTTTGCTGATACGGGGATAAAAAATCTCTAAAGATAAGGCAGTTTCTGTGAATTAATTCCTCCCGCCTTTTGTTTTTAATTCTTTGCATTTTCCAATGGAAATATGAAGGAAATGCTTTTACATTTGCCGATTGCCCCTGATTCAACTCGTGCAATAAAATGTATTTCGTCATTCATTAAACTCTACTTGGCTTGGCACTACCGCACTTACTAAAATTCGCTTACAATCACGGAACAGAAGAAGTCATCCGCAGGGGAAAAAAAATTCATGCTATTGGTTTTGTGGAACTGGTGGAGCATGATGAACTTATGGGTACTGTTGTGTTTCGTGTAAAAGATGATTCTTACGCCACGTTTTACAAGGTATATATTCAGAAGTACAAGGATGAGCGCTCGATGAATGTGCGTTGCAGTTGCCCGTATAACCTGGGCGATATCTGCCGGCACGAGGTAGCTTCTTTGTTTTACCTGCAGGATTTAATTGACCGGAATATTCTGGGACTGAAAGATGCGGTGTATGACCAGCGCCATACGGTGGTAAAAATGAAAAGCATCGATTTGAAAAGTATCCGTACGCTCACAGCACCTGCAGCCCTGCATGATGCAGAACAGTTTTTAAGAACCAATAAAGCTTCCATTCTTTCGGCAAAAGATGATGTGGTGAAAGCAGAAGTTACCAGCGCAGGTGAATCCTGGCCCGTTACCATCAAAAGAAATGATGAACGCAACTTTGATACAAGCTGTACCTGTGCTGAAACAGAACATGCTATTTGCGAGCATAAAGCGATTGTGTTTATTCAACTGCTTAATGTATATGGTCCTCTTTACTTTGACAGTATCCGCAATATTGATAAAGAAAAAGATAAATTATTAGGAATTTATGGCTACAGTTTAAAAGATAACTGGCAGGATAAGTTTGAATTCATCTATAAAGACGGTAAACCTTTTCTACGAGTGCTGGATCAAACCGTAAAACGAGTAGATCCTTCAACACTTAAAAAACCTGCACCGGTACAGGAAGAAACCGTTACTGCTGTTGCTGAAGCAGAAGAACTGAAAACAGGTGTGCGGTTAGGTGTGGTGTTAAATAATAATCACAAACAGTTTCCTTATTTCACGGTTGATGTTGTTAAGGGGGAGGCTGATGAAGAAGGTCTTGCTTTTGTTGGTAATGTAGAAAAGCTGGATATCTCCAGGTTTGTTGAAACCAATGAATTAGCCGAAACAGATAAACAGCTATTGCAGCTTTTAAGAAGATTACAACCGGCAGAAATCAGCAAGTTTGTAAACCGTAATTCTCCATTCTCCGGTATCTGGGAAAACATCATCCATCATGAAGAAGATGATTTACCGGAAGATACAAGGGAGTTAATTACAGATTATATGCTTCCCCGCCTGCAAAAACTGTTTACTGAACATAGCGGCCCGGTTTATTTGTTACCAAAGGGAAAAGAGTTTAAAACCAAAACTCTTCAACAGGTTTCGCTGTCTTCTGTTTTTCTGCATCCTTTTTTTGAACTGAAACAACAGGATAAAAAATGGTTATGGAGTTATAAAGTAAAAGTAAACAGTGCTGATGTAGATGTGGCAGAGAATGAATGGAACAGTCCGCTTGTATTTTTACTCAACAATGAAATGCGTACCTGGCAAACGAAAGAAGATGCTTTGCTGGCGCTTCCGTTTGTAGGCAATGGTAATACAACTATAAGTGGTAAAGAGCTGGAAAACTTTCTGCAAAAAGAAGCCTTACGCCTGGCCAAAGACTATCATGTAGAGTTTGATGAAAGTTTAATTAAAGAAGTTAAAGCAGGCGAGCCGGAAGTAACTCTGCAATTACAGGAACGTGGTGAGTATCTTGTACTAAACCCCACTTTCAGTTATAAAGGATATAAGATCCGTCCTAATGATAAAGATGAAATTATTTTACAACAGGATGATGGTTTGGTGTTGGTACACCGAAACAGGGAAAAAGAAAAAGAATTTTTAACCAAGGTTGAAAACCTGCATTCCCAATTTATAAGACCGGAAGGTGGTGCACAACTGGCACTGAAAGGAGCAGAAGTGCTGCGTAATAACTGGTTCTTTTTGTTTGTGGATGCCATGAAGGAAATGAAAGTACCGGTAGAAGGATGGGAAGTACTTAAGAATTTCCGTTTCAATACACATAAACCAAAAACTCAAATCTACATCAGCAACGGTGTAGATTGGTTTGATGCCAAAGTGGATGTTGTGTTTGGCGATCAACGTGTAACCATTGCTGAAGTAAAAAAAGCATTGCAGAACAAACAGAGTTTTGTGCAGTTACAGGATGGCACACTCGGTGTGTTGCCGGAAGAATGGATTAAACGTTATTCCATGTTATTCCGCCTTGGTGAAAACAAACAGGAGCAGCTTCGTTTATCCAAATATCACATCAGTGTTATTGATCAACTCTATGAAACAAGAGATGAAACAGAGTTGATGATTGAACTGGAAGAAAAGTATGAACGTCTTCGTGAGTTCAACCGTATTAAAGCTGTTGAACCACCTCAACACCTGCAACCGATTCTTCGTCCTTACCAGGAAAGTGGTTTTCACTGGCTCAACTTTTTAAATGAAGTGGGCTGGGGCGGTATTCTGGCAGATGATATGGGTTTGGGTAAAACCATCCAGGCATTATCTTTTCTGCATCATCTCAATGAAAAGAACGGCAACTTAAAAGCATTGGTGGCTTGTCCTACAACGTTGATGTTTAACTGGGAAAATGAAATTAAAAAATTCACTCCTTCCTTAACGTATTATATTCATCATGGTGCACAACGTACAAGGGATGTAAAATCATTTGATGGATCTCATGTGATCATTACTACCTATGGTACATTGAGAAGTGATATCAAATTATTTACAGAGCAGCAGTTTGATTATGTGATTCTGGATGAAAGCCAGGCGATTAAAAACCCGCAGAGTAAAGTAGCTAAAGCTTCTTGTTTACTTAAAGCAAAGAACCGTTTGTGCATGAGCGGTACACCACTGCAGAACAATACGTTTGATGTATTTGCGCAAATGAACTTTTTAAATCCCGGTATGTTGGGTAGTGTAGAGCATTTCAGAAATGACTTTGCAACACCCATTGATAAGTTTGGAGAAAAAGAACAGAAAGATCACCTGCGGCGTTTGTTATATCCGTTTATTTTACGTCGTACTAAAGAACAGGTGGCGAAAGATCTTCCGGAGAAAACAGAAACCGTATTGTACTGTGAAATGGAAGATGAACAACGTAAAATTTATGATGCGTATCGCAATGAATACCGTTCTAAAATTTTAGGTACCATTGAAGAGCAGGGCATCGGCAGTTCACAACTCACCATCTTACAGGGTTTAATGAAGTTGCGCCAGATCTGTGATTCGCCTTCTATTCTGAACGAAACTGAAAAATTACCCAATGCTTCTATTAAGCTGGATGAACTGGCCCGTGAACTGCAGGAAAACATGGGGCATCATAAAGCATTGGTGTTTTCTCAATTCCTGGGTATGCTCGGGCTTATCAAAGAAAAATTAACCGAGCTGGAAATACCGTTTGTTTATTTTGATGGAAGTACATCGGCGCCTGATCGGGAAAAAGCAGTGAATGAATTTCAGAACAATGAAGAAGTGCGTGTGTTTCTTATTTCTTTAAAAGCAGGTGGTGTGGGTTTGAACCTCACAGCTGCTGATTATGTGTACATTGTTGACCCCTGGTGGAACCCGGCTGTGGAGCAACAGGCCATTGACCGTACCCATCGTATCGGCCAGGTAAATAATATTTTCGCTTACCGGATGATCTGTAAAGATACCATTGAAGATAAAATACTGGTGCTGCAGGAAGGGAAACGGGCACTGGCAAAAGACCTGATTACCGATGATACAGGCTTTGTAAAATCACTCACAAGAGAAGATGTAGAATACCTGTTTAGTTAGGAATTAAATTTTTTTAAAAAGGACACAATAATTTTTTTTGGGAAAATATTGCAACCTTTTCAAAACTGTTTATATCTTACACTCGGTTTTTCATAGGATATTGGATTTTAAAGCGGGGCCGGATTTCCATCCAGCCCTTTTTTATTTCTTATAAACCCCAAAAATAAAATCACTTTGATTATTCAATAAATAACTATCCTCAGCTTTAAATAAAATATCCAGCAATTGTCTTGTTGCAGAATCGTTTGTAAGAAAATGGTGTGATATATCTTTAAACAGTAACATTAACAGATTGCCGCCTATTGGTTTTTCCTCGATAGTGTGCATTAACTCATGTAAGGATGGTAAGATAGATGAAGAATCCACACATTCTGAAGGATCTGCAACAATCATACGCCAAAGCCCCGGGCCTGAAACTGTATTTTTAATTGCTTTTCTCTTATACCTTTCTCTTTTTGAAGCCGGCATTATTTTCAATAATTCATTAATAGCATTAATTTGATGCAAAGGATATTGCAACCTGTCAGGACCTGTATACTCGTTTATAATGACTAATCCCTCATCTTTTATTATTGGTAATATTCGATTGTTTAAAAACTGATGTACATGAGGAATATGATGTAATGAAGAATGAAAAAAAACGATGTCAAATGCGTTACCCGGTAATTCATGCTTTGTTACATCTGTTTCATAAAAAAAGATATTATCAATTTCATCTTTTTGCGCCAGTGATTTAGCTTCCTTTAGTAAATCACCGGCGATATCAGTACAATGAAATTGCCAGTTTTTACATAAGCGGGCCAGTTCAGTTTCATGACTGCAGGTGCCGCTTCCAATTGAAAGAAGAGTGCCTGTTTGTTTGGTTGAAAGATATTTTTGAGCCAGATATTGTTCATAGGTGAGCTGAGCTGAACCTGTAATTAAAAAATTCCATCGTTGCTGTACAGCCGGAATCATCCACCAGTTACTTCCTTCTATATCCCATTCATTGAAAGCGCTGATGGTTCTTTTAGATTCGTTCAATGAAAACTTCGATAATAAAAAGCCTAAACCTCTCTGTTTAAGTTTTGAAAAGGTTTCAATAAAATCATCCTGCGTAATGTAGCGCATAAAAACTTTTTATAATCCAAACTGAGCACTTAACTCCAGCATTTTATCAATCGGCTTTTTAGCTGCTAACCGCAATTCTTCATCCATCATAATTTCAGGCGTTTCATACTCCATACATAAATAAATTTTTTCCAGTGTATTCCGTTTCATGTGCGGACAATCATTACAGGCACAACTGTTATTGGGTGGCGCAGGAATAAATGTCTTTTGCGGGCTGCTCTTCATCATCTGGTGCAGAATACCGGTTTCCGTAGCAACAATATATTCATTGCTGCTGTCAGTCATAGAATACTTTAAAAGTTGTGTGGTGCTGCCAATAAAATCAGCCAATCTCAATACCGGTTCTTCACATTCAGGATGTGCTATTACTTTAGCGTTGGAATGACGCATTTTTAGTTTTGTAATTTTTTCAACACTGAAAATTTCATGCACCATGCAGGCACCGTTCCAAAGCACCATATTGCGGCCTGTTACTTTATTGATGTAAGCACCCAGGTTTTTATCAGGTGCAAAAATGATCTTTTGCTCAGGTGGCAGGCTTTCCACAATCTTTTGTGCATTACTGCTGGTGCAGATGATGTCACTTAGCGCCTTAATACCTGCACTGCAGTTGATGTAGGAAATCACCAGGTGATCCGGGTATTGCTTTTTGAACTGTTCAAACAAAGGCGGCGGACAACTATCGCTCAAAGAACATCCGGCAAGCAGATCGGGGATGACCACTTTTTTAGTTGGGTTGAGAATTTTGGCCGTTTCTGCCATAAAATGCACACCGGCAAACACAATCATATCAGCATTGGTGGCTTCAGCTTTCTGGGCCAGCCCCAAGCTATCACCAATATAATCTGCCACATCCTGGATATCGGGCTCCTGGTAATAATGTGCCAGCACAATGGCATTCTTTTGCTTTTTAAGCCGCTCAATTTCTGCGAACAGATCCAGCTCAGGATCCAGTTCCAGGTCAAGGAAGCCCTTCTTATCCACCTCTGCTTTGGCGGCGCCGACCAATACCTCGTTCATCATTTGTTTTTATTTTTTTTCTTTGATTGAATTTAAGTCTGTTATTGATTCATCAGTCCTTTATTTCACTTAATAACTATTAATAGATATTTATTTATATAAAACACTATTACTATTATGGCTGTGAATTTGTGGATAGATTCTTTTTTACATCGCTGCAAAGGTAGAACTCTGCAGTTTATACACTGTAATTCACAATTCCATCCACATACAAAATGCAGTACCATTAAAGATTTACGTTGGTTGTGCACAATTGTGGATTCTGTAATCACTGTAAAAAATCAAGGTTCTTTTTACTTCACAGCTGTGTGCAAACCCGTGGAATAAATGGCCGGTAATTAAGACTCCCGGTACTGCGGTCCGGAACTTTGCTTTTAATCCACCGTCCGTTCAGAAACTCACATCGATTTTTACGCAGGTTATCCATCCTAATCCACAGCCATTCACACCCCGGTGTTAACAACCTTGTCTCCTGTTTTAAGTACTTGCCCATCCGTTTTCTTAAAACGCTTATCCTGCGCTGTTTTGCGGAGTTTTCCACAATTTGTTCCAACTCTTTTTTCCCCTATTTTTGCCGCTCACTTTTTTAACGTACACAATAGAATATTATGTCAATTATTCAGCAGATCAGGGAAAGGTATGCAGCGGTAAGTATTGCTGTGATTGCTTTGAGCTTGATCGGAT
The DNA here is from genome assembly GCF_045780045.1 of Lacibacter sp. MH-610. Taxonomy (NCBI): domain Bacteria; kingdom Pseudomonadati; phylum Bacteroidota; class Chitinophagia; order Chitinophagales; family Chitinophagaceae; genus Lacibacter; species Lacibacter sp. MH-610. The sequence continues at coordinate 349,297 of NZ_CP116002.1, read as the reverse complement.
TTATTTTAATGGATGCTTTAAGCAGCCGTACCAATGTTTTTGGCGGAAACAGCACCACTTTAGGAAAAGTAAACGGTAAGGAAATTGAGTATGCCACCTTCAGCACCCGTGTGGAAGAAATGGAAGCCAATTACCGTTCACAAGGTATGGAAGTGAATGAAGAAATGCGCCAGCAGATTATTGACGCTTTATGGAATAATGAAGTAGAAGAGACCCTGCTCAAGAATGAATATGATAAACTGGGTCTTACTTTTTCAGCAACGGATATGAACGAAGCGTTGTACGGTGATAACCCGCCCCCGGTTCTGGCCCAGCAGTTTAAAACACCGCAGGGTACTTATGATGCCAATGCGGCACGCCAGTTCATCAATTCATTAAAAAAGAAAAAAGCCAACGATCCCCAGCGCCAGTACGTTGAAAAGAACCTGATTGCTTACCTGGTGAGTACCGGCTTAAGAAATAAATACAATGCGTTGTTTGCAGGAAGCGTGTACTACCCCAAATGGCTGAGTGATAAAGATGTTAATGATCAAAACGCTATTGCTTCTATCAGCTATGTAGCTATTCCTTATGCTTCCATTCCGGATAGTACAGTAGCGGTAACTGATGGAGATATTGACAGCTATCTTCAAAAACATAAAGCAGAATACAAACAGGAAAAGAGCCGCACTATTTCCTATATCGTTTTTGATGCAGCCCCCACTGCTGCTGATACAGCCGCTGCAAAAGATGCAGTTGCTAAAATGAAATCTCAATTTGTACAGGCTGCAGATGCAGCACAGTTTGTAAACGCCAATGGTTCTGCTGTAACTTATTTTGATGGATTTGTATTGAAATCAAAAATGCAGGTGCCAAATGCAGATTCTATTCAAGGTCTTGCAGATGGTGGTGTATTTGGTCCTTACCTCGATGGAGGCAATTTTGTACTGGCACGCATGGTGGGCAAACGTACCTTACCCGATTCAGTAAAATGCCGTCATATATTATTTGGTACAAGAGATCCTCAAACCGGCGCAGAAATTATGGGCGACAGTGTTGCTCATGCTAAAGCAGACAGTATTGCTGCAGCTGTTGCTAAAGGAAGTGATTTTAAAACATTGGCCGCACAGTTCAGCACAGACCAGGGAAGTAAAGACAATGGCGGTGAATATGAATTTACCAGTCAGCAGTTCGGAACACTGGCCAAAGAGTTTTCAGAATTTATTTTCTACAATCCTGCAGGAACTAAAAAAGTAATCAAAACACAATTTGGCTGGCACTATATTGAAGTAATCAGTCAAAAGAATTTTGAACCTGCGTTTAAGATTGCTTACTATGCCAAGCCGGTAGAAGCGAGTGATGAAACCATTAATGCTGCCAGTACCGCTGCAACACAGTTTGCATCTGAAAGCAGGGATCTGAAATCATTTGATGCCAATGCACAAAAGAAAAAACTTGCTACCCGTGTGGCAGAAGTAAAACCGAATGATTATTCTATCATCGGTATTGGCGGCGCCCGCCGTTTAATCAAATGGGCTTATGAAAATAAAATCGGCGCTGTATCTGAACCGGAGAGCATTGGCGATAAATATGTGGTAGCAGTGGTTACAGAAGAAAAAGAAGAAGGAGTACCACGTGCCAAAGATGTACGCATGCAGGTAGAAAGCATTGTACGTAATTACAAAAAAGCGGAACAGATTATTAAGAAGATCGGAACCAAGAGAGACCTGAACGCCGTTGCTGCTGATTTTAAAACAGTAGTAAACAGAGCTGACAGCATTTCTTTCTTATCACCGTTTATTCCGGGCATCGGCCAGGAATCAAAAGTTACCGGTGTTTCTTTTGATGCAAAAAACAAAGGCAAAGTATCAGAACCCATCGCCGGTAATTCAGGCGTATTCCTGGTGAAAAACGAATCCATCGGTTTAAAACCATCTACGGATGGTGATTACCTGATGCGCCGTATGCAGATGGAACAATCACTCAAAGGAAATATTGGTTATAAGTACACAGAGGGATTGCGTAAATCAGCTACTATAAAAGACAACAGGATCACCTTCTATTAATCACATTGAATCATAAGAATGTAAATGGGCATAATTTTGAGTTATGCCCATTTTTATTAACAGTAATTCTACGAGTTGCGGTATGAAAAAATACGATGGTGTACTGTTCTTAAAATCGATGTTTCATATTTGCCGTAGTTTTACTATCAACAAAGCAAAGAGGATATGAGTGAACCGATAGTAAACAAAGTTGCTGAAAGCGCCCTGGTAACTATTGACTTGGAAGAATTACTGCCCCTGGAGCAACCCGTGATTTTTGATTTAAAAGATTACCTGTTCATGGGGTTGATCTTAAAAGAAAAAGATTTTCGGGAGGCATTGAAAAATACCAATTGGGAGCAATACCGGCAGAAAACAGTGTTGATTATTTGCAGTGCTGATGCAGTGATTCCGGTATGGGCTTATATGTTACTGGCATCTTACCTGGCACCACAAACCACGCAACTGTTTATGGAAACACCGGAACAGTGGAGGCAACGGGAACTGCTGGCAGCCATTAACAGGTTAAACAGTGAAGAGTATGCCGGCAAAAGAATTGTGGTAAAAGGTTGTGGAGATGAACCAATACCTGCTGAAGCCTATTTTGAAATTACCCGTAAGCTGCAACCGGTAGCAAAGAGCATTATGTATGGAGAACCCTGCAGTACGGTTCCTGTATTTAAGCAAAAATAAACCAAAACCAACCGAGGCCCCAAAGTCCCGATGCAAATCAACGACCTCTCCAACTATCATCCTTACCGGCTAACGCTGAAGCAAAGGCGCTTCCTCAAACATTGGGAAAAACGCCGCCTTATGCCACGCTGGAAATACATTTTGTATTACGGAGTGTTGCGGGAAGGAATGATTTTATTCTTTGTGATTAAACTGGCCCAGCTTCTTTTTGACTATAAAGGCTTCCTGAATTTATACACCAGCATCGGCGGATTAATCTTTCTCCTGTTTGAAATTATGTTCTGGCTGGGCGGTGGTTTTGTCATCGGCTGGTTTAAACACAGCAGCTACGAAACCGAATATGAAATGCTCAAAAGCATGGAGCATTTTTAATCTTCTGCTTTTTTCAAAATTCTCCAACCAATTAATGTTGTAAGCAGCGGAAAGACTACAACCAATGAGTTTATCAATATACTGTATTTTGAAAAGGGTAAATTAAGGATGAATAAAACAGCATTACTTATAATCAATGAGGTAAAGGATATTAAGAACAGAAAGATTTTCTTTTTACCCGGCAGCTTTATGAACGATAAAAAAAGAAGCAGTAAGTTGATGAACACAAACTGTATAAAAAAATAAGACAAAACATCTTCTCCATGCGCAAATACACAAAGAGGTATAAAACAAAAATGAAGTAGCAGTATACGTTTCATCAATCTTCCACCTCCACCACCATCTCAATCTCTACAGCAATATTAGAAGGCAGCGCTACCATGCCCATAGCCGCACGTGCATGCTTGCCTTTATCACCAAATACCAATACCAGCAGATCGCTGCAGCCATTGATCACTTTGGGTTGCTCTGTAAAATCAGGCAGGCAGTTGACATAACCATTCACTTTTACAATGCGTTTTACTTTACTCAGATCACCCAATGCATCTTTCAACGTTGCAATCAAACTCAGCGCCGTAATCTTTGCTGCTTCATAACCTTGTTCAATGGTTAAATCCTTTCCTACTTTACCGGTTACATTACTGCCATCAGCTTTGGTAGGTCCGTGTCCTGCTAAAAAAATCAAATTACCGGTGCGTACATATTTTACATAGTTGGCAATAGGTTTGCTCACGGGTGGTAATACCAAACCATTGCTCTTAATTTTTTCTTCAGGAGTTTGTGCAAATGTTGTCATGGCAAAAAGCATTAAAAGAATAAAGAAAAATCTTCTCATGTTGATTGATTTAAAAAGTTAAAACCATCCCCGTCTGCGGAAAATATACAGCATCACCAGCGGAATTAATACCATCAAACTACAAGCAATATAAAAACCCCAGCGGTGATGTGCATAAGGAATCACATCAAAATTCATCCCGAACAAACCACCGATCACCGTAGCCGGCGCCAGCAAACAGGTAACAATGGCCATCACCTTCATTACCTCATTCATCTTGAGGTTTACATTGCTCAGGTACAGATCATGAAGGTTCATCATCATATCACGGTAGTTCTCCGCCAGGTCATTTGCCTGCACAATATGATCATAAATATCTTTAAAATACTTTCCCGTCCGCTCCTCCAGCAAATTACTTTCACTTCTTAAGATGCCATTCACCATATCACGTACGGGAGCAATGTTCCGTTTCAGTACAATCATTTCTTTACGCAGCTGGTTAATGCGTGCCAGCGTTCGCTTGTTGGGGTTGCGGACAATATCTTCTTCCAGTGTTTCAATTTTATCACTCAGTCTTTCCATCACCACAAAATAGCTGTCAACGATGAGGTCAATCAAGGTATAAAACAAATAATCCGTTCCGCTCTGGCGGATTTTGTTTTGACGGAACTGTATTTTATCCCGCAGCGGATTGAATACATCACGGGACGCATCTTCCTGGAAACTGAGTACAAACTGCTCACCCAGCACAATAGAAATCTGCTCCACTTCAACGGCCGATTCCTTTTCATTAAAGTACAGCATGTTGAGCAGACAGAACATCACGCCTTCAATTTCATCCACCTTGGGTCGCTGCCCGATGCTGAGAATATCTTCCTGCACCAGCGGGTGAATACCGTAATGATTACAGATCACTTCCACATCCGTTCTCCGCAAACCATCTATATTGATCCAGGTAACCCGGTTGGAGTGTTTATAAGTGAAACAGTCTTTTACATTTTTTAAACGCTCTTCATGAATATTTTCCGCATCATAATCATACACATAAAGATTAATTGATTCCGGTTCCTTGCGCTGCGGAATAACCGTGGGGTTGATGTTTAAGATCCGTTTGGTGCGGAAGAGATTGAAGGGATTCAATACAAGATCTAAATAAGAGTTGGCTTTCCGCATTGCATCAATTTACAACGAATTTAAACAAACGGTTTACAAGTTTCAAAAGCGTAATGTAGCTTTAGGCCAGAATCATCAGTATGAAATCAACCCGACTCCTTCTTGTACTTTTCTTTCTGTGCACCATTACACAAGCGCAAAAAACAGATCAAAAATTAACAGCCCGCATTCAGCAACTCATCAGTGGCTTTAAGGGTGACATTGGTGTGTATGTAAAAAATTTAAAAACCGGGAAGATTGTTGCGATTAATGCCGACACAGTATTCCCCACCGCAAGCATGGTAAAAGTGCCGATACTGGTGGGTATTATGGATAAACTGCGTACCAAAGAACTCACCTATCATAAGGAACTCATCTATAAAGATTCATTGTTGTATGCAGGAGTGGATATTCTGGGTTCTTATAAAAACAATGAAAAAGTAGAACTGAGTAAAGTGCTCATGCTCATGCTTACCACCAGTGATAATACGGCCAGTCTCTGGTTGCAAAGTTTGGCCGGCGGCGGCACCCGCATCAACCAACTTATGGATAGTCTCGGCTTTGTGCATACAAGAGTGAATTCAAGAACACCCGGCAGGGAAAGCAACCGTAGCATTTATGGCTGGGGACAAACCACACCCCGTGAAATGGCCACATTGCTGGAGCGTATTTATAAAAAAGAAATTTTTGACGACAGCAGTTGCATTGCTATGATGCGTATGCTGGGCCGTAATTACTGGGATGAAGAAGGATTATCACAAATACCGCCTACCATTGAAGTGTTCAGTAAGAACGGGGCGGTAAATGCCAGTCGAAGCGAAGTAATGCTGGTGAATGCACCCCACCATCCTTATGTGTTCTGCATCATCACCAAAAACAACAAAGACCAGAGCTGGGGCGCAGGCAATGAAGCATGGGAACTTAGCCGCAAGCTGAGTAAATTACTATGGCAATATTTTGAACCCAAAATACAATAGCAGGAATTACGTTAAAGAAAAGAAGAAATCATGCTTTGGTACATCCTTTGTTTTAGTAAAAGGCATCACCCAAAATTCAATCGTATGAAGAAATTTTTTACACCTCTCTTTTTTATAACCTGTATCATTTTATTGGCCGCCTGCAGCCGTGGTATTTACAGAAGCGAAACAAAAGACCTCGAAACACTCATCAAGCGTCTAACCAAAAAAGGAAGTGATGATAAAGTGCTGGCTGATATCCGCTCTGTATATGAACCGGCGCTGCAACGGGCACAGCAAAACATCAGCAATTACCGTTACGATGCGCCACCGCAAAAATGGGACAGGATGATTCCTGAAATGCAGGCCATGCAGCAGATGTTTGACATCATCAACACCAATCAATATGCAGTGCGTATGATTAAGCCGGTAAATTTTTACCGCAACATTGCCGAGGCAAAAGACAGCGCCGCTGCAGACTGGTATAATTATGCCAATGATTATTTTGAACGTGCCGGAAGAAACAATTACAAAGAAGCCTTTGAGGCGTATAACAAATCCATCAGCTATGTACCCAACTATAAAGATGCACGTCAAAAAATGCAGGAGGCATTTGACCGCAGCCTCATCTATGTACTGGTGAACCAGGTGCAGTACGATGGATTTGGTTTTAATAATAACTGGAACTGGAATAATTACAACAGCCGGGATCAGCAACTGCAAAATCAAATCATCCGTGACCTTGGTGGAAGAAACAACAGAAACATCCCGGCTTATTATTTTAATGAGTGGGATTTAAGAAGAGAAAACCGTGCTCCTGATATGGTGATTGATATGGTTTGGCGCAACATGCGTTCTGATCAACCAAGAGACAGAACACGCAACTACAACCGCAGCAAAAAAATTGAAACGGGAAGAGATACGGCTAACAAACCCATCTATCAAACCGTAACAGCAACGGTGTATGTAACCGAACGTTACCTCGAAGCCAATGCAGATATGAACATTATTTTTACCGATGCTAAAAACAGAACACAGGTTGACTGGCAAGCCATTCCTGCCAGCTACCGCACCAGCATTGAGTTTGCTACTTACAGCGGCGACCGGAGGGCTCTGGAGGATAATGACTGGAATCTCATTAACCGTGGACAGAATCAACCATTACCCAACCGGGAAGAAGTGTTTGAACAGTTGATGCGGAATATTTACAACGATCTGCTTAACAGGATAAGGAGAGTAACCGGCTGGTAACACATTAAACAGCCTTACGCTTTTTTAAAAACGAAACCAGCACACCGCTGCTGATGATGCAGAGAATGCCAATGAACGAATACGCATCCGGAAACGCATCACCCAGCAGCATACCAATGATAATGCTGAACGGAATATTGGCATAGCTGATGGCAGAAACAATTCCTGCTTTATCAGCACCATAAGCTTTGGTTACAAAGTATTGTCCAAACAAAGCAGCAGTGCCCAGCAACAGCACCCACCACCACTCTGTGCCCGATGGCCAGCGCCAATCAATAAAAAACAATTCATCTGCCGGGAGTTGTAACAGAAACTTCACCAGCACAAAGAGCAACGGGGTTACTACACCTGTTACTACAAACGAAGCAACGATGACTCTTGTATCATAATACTGTGTGAGTTTACCAACGGTTAAATAAGCAACGGCCGAGCTGATGCCGCTGATGAGCCCGGCTAAATGATAATACCAGGGCAGATCAATATTAGGTTTGTAAATAAGCAGCATACCGGTAAAACCAATCAATACAGCCAGCAACACCTTACTGCCCGCATATTCTCTGAACAGGAAAAACGAAAACAAAGCAATGAACAAAGCCGATGTAAGATTATAACTCATGGCCGTACCCAGCGGCAGATGCATGATGCAATACAGCAGGGTGTACAAAGCAGTAGTGCCCATCAATCCACGGAATAACAAACGCAGCGGTTTGCTGCCTGCGTTTACAGGTGCCCGTTGTGCAAAGCTCACCACCAGCACCAGCAAACCAACACTGTTGCGCCAGAACACCAACTGACCCGCATTGAAACTTTCTTTCAATGCTTTGGCCGCACCACCCATAATGGAAAAGCCCAATGCCGCCAGCAGCATAAAAAAAATTCCACGGTAGGGAGGAGCAACAGAAGGCATGCAGCAAAAGTATTTTTATTCAGTAACAATTGCATAACAAAGTAGCTGGGCATCATGGAAATCAAACGCTCAAAACCTTGATGGGCAAAGGTTTTCTTCAAAAAAGATCCTGTTGTACACAATCAAAACAACTTTTGTTTGGTTTGAACCGCAAAGCAGTACGCTCTACTTTTACACCAGCTAAGGCAAAAAAACACAAACGCCTTCCTCCGTAAAACCGGGCACCTGTTTGCAAATACTCCCAACGGCGGCCTGCCATCAGAAAGAAAAACATTTATTAAAACCTATTAAAAAAACTTTTTATGAAAAAGCATTTCATTAAACCGGCCGTTGCTATCCTTTTCTTTTTAAGTACAACAGCATTTGCCGCAGAGGCACAAACAAACGAATCACCGGTAAGCGAAATAAAAACAGCGGGCTTTATTAAAAACGAACCCGTGTATGAGCTCAGCATCAGTAACACTGCTTATGGCAGGTACACCATCGTGATCACAGATGAATATGGTGCGCCCATGTATGAAGAAACACTGGCAGGTACCAACCTCAGCCGGAAATTTATGCTCAACAAAGCAGAGCTGGGCAGCACCGGAATTATTGTTACTGTGTTCAACGGAAGAAATGTACACGCTACGTACTCCATTAAAAACAACCGCATTTATACAGACAGTGCAGTTGTAACGGTGAAGAAGTAATAAAGGCAACCACCAAGACACGAAGACGCAAAGAAGAAAATTAGTGAACTATGATTTGACCTGACAGGTTAAGCACTGTCTGAGTTTGCAACCTGTCAGGTCTGTTTTTATGATCCTTTGCCTCTTTGTGCCTTCGTGGTAAAAAAATTATTGAACAGAAATGTTTTTGCTGCTGCGTGGAATGAGATAGATTTCTTTCTGTCTTCCACCGATGTAACGGAAACCCTTTTCATCAAAGTAGCCGTCTTCTTCCAGCATAATGCGGATGCTTTTTTTCCATTCCGGAAGATCAGTAGCGGCATTGAGTTCAATACTGTATGCCGTGCGGTAGTTCATGGGGAAATCACCGGGGCCGGGTACACCGCCCTGCATGTCCCACAAACCAATGGTGGGTCCTGCAGCATGACCATGAAAACCCAACGGATGCGTGTAGATGGTAGCAGCAATATTTTCCTTCTTCGCCTGTGCGAGGGCGTCAGCAAGGATCTGGTTGCCTGTTTTACCCTGCTTGAATTGAGAAGTAAGAATATCCTGGAGGCGGTTGGCTTTGGCAAAAGCGTCTTTAATGCTTTGCGGCACATCCGTTTCGCCGGGACGAAGCACATACGCATGTTGCTGTACATCGGTGTTCAGGCGCAGGTAGGTAATACCAATGTCTACATGCAGCAGATCACCGGGTTGTATCACATCATCTTTGGGACGGTTGCTGAAACTGCGCAGGTGTTCAAAATTCTGCGGATCGTTTCGTTGCACGGATACCGAAGGATGAAACCATGTTTGCAAACCCAGGCTGTTGATCTTTTCACGGAACCACCACACCACATCATCGGTAGTGGTAATACCGGGCGTGATTACTTTTTCTGAAAAACCTTCTTCAATAATTTTATGGGTGATGCTGATGAGCTGCGGATAGTACTGCATCTCCCGCTCGGTTCTTGTTTCCAGCCAGTTTACCGCCAGCGTTTCTGCACTCGTAACTTTTGATTTAAAGGCAGCAGGCAACTTACTTATGAATTCGTTGTAGTCGGTTACATCCATCCCGTCTGCATGACCGTAATGGGTGGAAGTATTGATGCCGATCTTTTTGGGGTTGCGTGTGGTAATGATGTCCATGAGTGCATCCCACTGGTTGGGAAATTTGGTAAGATCCCAGGCCGCTTTAATATTGTCGCCCACATTGTAACGGGCAATGGCCAGTTTTTCCATTACTTTCTTTTCTGCGTTATAATAAAACACAAGGATGGTGCGGCGGCGTGCAGAGATCCAGGTAGAGGGCAGCATGGTACGCAGCACAGGATCTTCATTGTACTCTCTTGATACGATCACCCACATGTCAATACCGTTGCGTTCCATAAGAACGGGTAATAAATTATTGAAACGATCCGCAAGGATTTCATCAATCACTCTGGATTGCTCCCGCAGGGGCAGCACCTGGGCGGAAGCAGTAAACGATAGAAACAGGAAACAGCTTAACAAAAAACGATGCATTGGAAATGGTTTTGTGTGAAGATAAGAAAGAGCATTGACGCAAAGTGCCATACAAATTGCGTTATAAACAAGAGGTGAAAATCAATGTTTTGAAAATTTGGGATGGGAATGAAGTTGCGTATATTTATGTGTTGGCAGAAATTAATTGGACATTTCTAACTTAAACTGATATTATGAGAACATACGATGAAATTAAAAACGAGTTGCTTGCAATAGCAGACGTACTTAAAAAATATCCTGAGAATATTCAGCCAAAAGTATTTGACATTTTGACTAGTCATTTCTTAGACAAAAAACCTGAGACTAAGGTTGATGAAAGTAGCGAAACAGAAAAACTAACTCCAAAGGCTAAGACTAAGAGTGCATCAACATCAAAACCAAGCGGTAAATCAGCCAAAAAGAGCAACGATAGCGTAACGCTAATAAAAGACCTTGATTTAAGAAAGAAAGGTGAAAAATCTTTCAAGGACTTTTATGAAGAAAAAAAACCTGGTGCTTCAAATGAGTTTAACTCAGTTGCAGTATACTATTTATCTGAAATATTGGAACTATCAGGAATTACACCAAGTCATATATTCACTTGTTACAAAGAAGTGACAAAGAGACCTCCTGAAGCCTTTATACAAAGTCTTAGAGACACTGCAAGCAAAAATGGATACATTGACACAGGAGATATAAACAATATCAAAATTCCACTTCGTGGAAAGAACTTTGTAGAACATGATTTGCCTAAGCAAAAAGCAAAGAAATAAATGTCAACAGTAACGAAAGAGGAACTAGAAGAATTTGCTTTAAGTGCTGAAGGCTTTTTCGGGTTTAGTCAGACTGAGCAAATTGACTACTTTTTATATTTTTTGTCTGTAAAAAAAAGTATTACAAAAACATCAGCCACATTAATTCGTGAATGTTATGTGTTACTAGATTTACTTCCTTACGCATACATATCACAGTACTTGACAAATAATCTGAAAAAAATTGGTAAAATCCCGCCTAAATTTTTAAGGACAAAAGAAGGATTTCAATTGCACAGAGAAAGAAGGCTTTCCATTGAAGCTACTCTAAAGACAAAACCCTTAAAAGCAAAAGCTACGAGTGATTTATCTTCTTTACTGAGCCATGTAACAAATCCCAACGAAAATGAGTTTTTAAAGGAAGCAATTAGTTGTTTTGAAATAGAAGCTTACCGAGCTTCGATTGTAATGGTATGGAACTTAACGATTGACCACCTTTTTGAATTTATATTAAAACATGAACTAGCAAATTTTAATACAGCGTTGTCAAAAAACACTGACAAAAGAATAAAAATTACTTCTGTATCAAAAAAGGATGATTTTAGTGAAATTCCAGAGGGTAAGTTTATTGAGTTTTGCAAATCTGGTGGCATCATAACAAACGATGTTAGAAAGATTTTGGACACCAAACTTGGAATTAGGAATTCCTATGCTCATCCGTCCTCTTTAAAAATGTTAGAAAGTAAGGCAGTTGAGTTTATTGAAGACTTAGTGAATAATGTTGTGTTGAAATATTCAATCTAAAAAACTACTGCCAACAAAAGTATTTGCAAAAGCAGGGTTTGACATTGTAGCATCAGCTATGTGCAAGCATCAGCAGCGGTTCGGGCTCGATGTTCAACTTTAATTATTAACTTCAACAACATATTTTTAAATGGGCATTTGTACTTGGCAGGACAATCATTGAATTCCGTGCCTTCGCAAATACTCGAATGTTGTGCGTCACCATACCAACCATCTTCTAAATGACAACATATTTAATTATAAACACCATAATGTTATTCTTATTGGTTTCTGGTGTATGTTTTTTGGCTTTCAGACAAACCCGAACAAATTCAAACGAGTCACTTAAAACCAATTTACCAACGGACAGATTGAGCCAAATTACTTCTTTAGACTGGAAAGTGAAAGGACTTTTGATACTTGCATTTCTTTTTCTTATTATTTCTTTTGTTGCACCATTTCTGCTTACAAGACCTTCTGCTAGCGCTGACTTTAACTTCACACAGACTGGACAGATTGGGGATACCATAGGAGGACTGATGAATCCATTTGTGGCACTTGCAGGCGTAGTAGTTACAGGACTTGCATTCTATATCCAGTATAAAGCAAACTTACTTCAAAGAGAATTATTCTTAAGAGAGCAGGATGAGAATAAAAAGCAATTACAGGAGCAAATTGACAACCAAAATAAACAAATCCGGCTTCAACAGTTTGAATCGAAATTTTATGAAATGTTACGCTTGCATAGAGATAATATAACTGAAATGAAAATTGAAGGCTATGATTTTGAAGAAGGTTCAACCTTAACTAAAATTCAAAGAATTACCGAGGGAAGGAAAGTGTTTGTCACAATGAAAACCGAATTTGAATGTATCCTTTCTTTATTTACAAAAGATGGAAAACTTACGGATGAAATTTTCAACAAGTGTTATGCTCTTTTTTTTTCAGGACTTGAGGAGTTTGAAGTTAGATTTCCAGAAGAATCAATCATGGTTGAAATATTGAAGAAAGCAAGAAGACAACACGAAAATCCCGACACAAGTATTATAAAGAATAATCAAGACCGAAAAGAGTTTCTACCTTATGTAAAACTATATTTCAACTACAAACCATTTGCAGGTCATGCATCAAGGCTTGGGCATTATTTCAGACATCTTTATTTAGCTGTTAAGTCAGTTGCAAATAGTGATATAGTTACAGATTACGACGAAAAAATGAAATACCTGAAAATTCTACGAGCACAGCTCTCTAATCATGAGCAAATGCTTTTGTTTTACAACTGGCTCAGCGAATATGGTGCTGACTGGGAAAACGATAAGCATCAATTTTTCACGGAATATTGCATGATTCATAATCTCTGGTACACCAATTTATTTAAAAATTCATACATAGACGAAAACGTCAACTATTTAAGAACAAGAGCAGTGACGCTCAGGAAAGGACCAATGTTTGAAATTGATTAATATGGCGAACGCACAACATTGGTATTGCCAATAGTGGGGCTGGACATTGGACCAATGAGAAGCGGTAATTCTGTTGTGCTGCAGTTTGAGGCTCGACGAATAAAGCCCAGCCTTCGAAAATACCTGCCGTTGTATACAAACTACCCAAACCAATAACCGCTTAAACAACCTTTATGTTAGGAATTATTGTTCAATTAGCAATTTCCTGGTTGATTATCTGGATCTATGAAAAGGGAAATTTATCATTCCTCGGCTTTTATCCCACTAAAAAAAGGATTTTGGATTTTATACTCTTCTTTTTAATTACCGCTTTTTGCTGCTCCAGTGGTTTCTTTTTGAGAATGTATTTTGGAAAAGAGGTATGGAACCGGAATGAATCCCTTACAACCAAGATCGCCCTGAACGCCATTTGGTGGAATATAAAATCTGTCTTGTTCGAAGAATTGATTTTCAGAGGTGTGTTATTTTATATTCTCATAAAAAAACTGGGTGTTCCTAAAGCAATCATCATTTCATCCATAGCATTTGGTATCTATCATTGGTTTTCACAGGAAGTTTTTGGCCAGCCTGTTCAAATGGCCATCACATTTTTACTAACCGGAATAATGGGTGCACTTTATGCTTATGGTTATACAAAATCTTTTTCATTATTCATTCCATGCGCCATACACTTAGGATGGAACCTAACACAGGGTTTCATTTTTTCTCAGGGCCCTATAGGAAAAGGAATGTTTGTACTTGCTAAAGAGCAGCCAGTTGTTAATGTATCTTATCTCATTTATTTTACAATCTTATTGACGCCGATATTAAGTACCTGGATCATAAACTTCTTAATTCTTAAAAAGAGAAAACAAACAGTGCTGCTCCCTTAATTCCTATTGATTCTTCCGGAATTTGTTTACCTTACTACCAACAAAAACGGAATACTATGGCAAAGTCTGCAGCTGAGCTTGTAAAAGAAGCCAAACAGCAAATTGAAAATCTTACACCGCAACAGGTAGTGGAAGAATTATCAAAAGGGAATGTGCTCCTGGTAGACATTCGTGACGCAGAGGAGCTGAAACAAAACGGAAAAATTGCCCACTCACTCCACGCTTCCCGGGGCATGCTGGAGTTTTATGCGGATGCTTCCATGCCTTATCACAAACCGGAGTTTGATAAAAGCAGGAGAATTATATTACACTGTGCCTCCGGTGGCCGTTCCGCACTGGCAGCGGTAACACTTAAAGAAATGGGTTATGAGCAGGTGGCGCATATGGATGGCGGTTTAAAAGCCTGGAAAGAAGCGGGCTTACCAACGGAGCAAACGGCAACTAAAATGTAAGGAACGAATGCTGTACATCTTTTATTTGCAGGAATACCTCCTGAATAGAACATTGCGTCCCAGGAAGGAGTAGCCTACCCACTTCCTGTTCCGGGTATTGGAACTGAAAAAGGATCATAAAACAAACAAATACACCAATAAAAACTAACTTTATACAAACACATTCCATGGCAGCGCCACTTTCCATAAAAGAAAAACTGCATCAGTATATTGAAACTGCTGATGAGAATAAATTACAGGCGATCTATACCCTGCTGGAAGAAGAAATAAACTGGAGTTATTCAAAAGAAGAAATAGAAGAATTTCATCAACGCCGCCTCAACCACCTCAACGGCACGAGCAAGTCTTATACAGCTGAAGAATCCATCAATCTCATTCGCAATCAATCTAAGTAAAATGGCTTTTACAGTTATTGTAAAAGAAGAAGCGCATCAGGATACATTGGATGCATATTGGTATTACGAAAAAAAGCAAAAAGGCCTTGGTGAACGTTTTCTTGATCTATTGCAATCCTGTTATGAAACAATTGCACACAACCCCACTCATTATGGTTATATAAGTGAAGATCCTCAAAAAATTTTAAGAGATGTAAAACTTGATAAATTTCCATTTGTGATAGTTTATGAGATAATTGAAGAAGAAGTAATAATTTATGCGGTTCATAATACGTACAAGCATCCAAAGAATAAAGTAAGAAAATAACGATTCAAAATTCCACGCTCTATTTAATCAAAAAATAAATCCATCTTTATAGCTCAATCCATTCTATGCACAGAAGAGCGTTTCTCAAAACATCCACCTTGTCAATAGCCGGTGTTACAGCCTTGGGCTTTACGAACACTCAATCAAACAATCCGTTCAGCAGCAATCAACTTACTGTAAATGGTAAACGTATGGAACGCCGCATTTTTGAACTTGCCAAATTTGGTGTGGATGAAAAAGGCCGTGGCTACCGTGTGGCGTATACCAAAGGTGATATAGAAGGTCGTGCCTGGTTTATGGAGCTGATGAAAAAAGCAGGATTGAATCCCACGATTGATACAGCCGGTAATATCATCGGAAGACGAAACGGAAAAAATAATACACTCAAACCCATCAGCTTTGGTTCGCATATTGATATGGTGCCCGATGGGGGCAACTATGATGGTACACTCGGCTCCATTGCGGCACTCGAAGTAATGGAGATTCTCAACGAAAACAAATTCATTACTGAACATCCGCTGGAGCTCATCATTTTTGCCAATGAAGAAGGCGGCACCATTGGCAGCAAAGCCATGACGGAAGGATTAACGAAAGATGGACTGCAACAAAAAAGCCAGAGCGGTCTCACCCATGCTGAAGGGATTAAAGCACTTGGTGGTGATCCGGAGAACATTGCTTCCTGTTTGCGCAGAAAAGGAGATGTGCATGCCTGGCTGGAACTGCACATTGAACAGGGCGGTATTTTAGAACGTGAAAAAATACAGATTGGTGTGGTGGAAGGAATTGTAGGCATTGTGCATTGGGAAGTATTGATTGAAGGATTTGCCAATCATGCCGGCGCTACACCTATGAACATGCGGCAGGATGCATTGCTGGCGGCATCCAGGTTCATCATTGCTGTTAATGAAGTCATCAACAGTGTACAGGGCAGCCAGGTGGGCACTGTTGGAAAAATTAATGTACAACCCGGTGCTTATAATGTGATTCCCGGAAAAGTAACAGTAGGTTTGGAAATCCGGGATTTGAATGCGGAAAAAATTGAAATGCTATTTAAAGAAATAGAAAAGCGTGCTGCGGTGATAGCACAGGAGTCGAAAACAAAAATCAGTTTTGAACGACAGCCCAATGAATCAAAGCCGGCATTAACGGATAAAAAACTTCAACAGCTCATTAATACAACTGCAAAAGAATTGGGCTTCAGTACAAAGTTGATGCAAAGTGGTGCAGGGCATGATTCACAGCACATGGCAGACATTGCACCATCAGCTATGATTTTTATTCCCAGCATTGGCGGCATCAGTCACTCGCCTAAAGAATTTTCTACTGCAACGGATATGGAAAACGGAGCGAATGTATTGTTACAAACAATTTTGAAAGTGGATAAGGGATAAATCTTTTACAAAACCATCACACATGAACAACCACACACAAAACCGGCAATCCAAACAATTGATATTTCTGGGATTGCTTTTATTTCTCCTGGGATTAATTACCGGACTGATTATTCCGTTTTTTAAAAACCCTCGCATGGGATTATCAGCTCATCTCGAGGGAGTCATGAACGGTATGTTTTTAATGTTACTGGGTTTGGTGTGGAATAAACTCTTGCTTGGGACAAAACTGCTCACACTCAGTTTCAGGTTGGCATTTTATGGCACGTTTGCAAACCTTGTGGCCATCATTCTTGCAGCCGCTACCGGCGAAGGAAAAATGCTGCCCATTGCCGGCGGCAAAGAAGGAACAGGTGTTACAGAAATTCTCATAACCGGTTTACTGGTAACACTGGCATTGAGTATGATTGCTGTATGTGTGCTGGTGCTGATTGGTTTTTACAAATACATGAAGCAGGAAGAATAAAAAGTAAAACTGCAACTTGTGTCAGGACGTTGAAAACGATAGGCACTTTAAAGACAGTGCTGCACCTGAAATGCTGCTATGGAAACAGAACGTTGAAGTGTGCGACGCAAAACCGCCGCCATGAAATATCATCAGCTCGTCCCAAAAAATGCATTTCCTCCTTCAGCCTCCTTGCCTAAAAAGAAAAACGGTCCGCTGTAGAAACAGCCGACCGTAACGATTGCTTGCCATATAAAAAAATAGTTCTGTAAATTCGTGCTTTCGATTCGAGGCCGTAACTGATTTCTTGCCTTAACGATTGCCTGCCATATAAAAATCAATTTCCCGAATCCTGCGTAAAAGTAGAGCGGATGGAATTTTGCCAAAAACAAAAAACCAGGGGGTTTTATGACGGCAAAACTCCGCCCGTTTGCTGAAACCCTTACCGGTAAAGGATTTGAGACCAAAACAATTTTATGGCCAACCGATTTACAGACGCCCTTTTTCAATTGGTTCACTCGCTGGAAAAAGCCGAGAAGCGGCATTTTAAACTCTACATTAAACGCAGCAGCGGCAAGGAAGACCTGAAAGTGGTGCAGCTGTTTGATGCCCTGGATAAAATGCAGGAATACGACGAAGCGGTGCTGCTCAAAAAAATCAGCGATAACAGCAAAACCAAACTGGCCAACCTTAAAACCCACCTTTACAAAGAACTACTGGCAGCGTTACGTCTTTTAAAAACAACTGACAATGTGGATCTGCAGCTGAGTGAACACTTAGACAATGCCCGTATTCTGTACAACAAAGGATTGAAACAACAGGCGCTCCGCATTATTGAAAAAGCAAAGGAACAGGCAAGAGCCAATCAGAAGTTCAATACACTGGTGCAACTGATTTCGCTGGAAAAGAAAATAGAAACGCTCCACATTACCCGCAGCAGCACGGATAAAACCGAGCAGATGGCGCAGGAGGCATTGCAGATCAGTCAGCATATTGACCGTGTTACAAGGTTGAGCAATCTTGCGTTGCTGCTCTACCGCTGGTATGTGATCAATGGTCACTCAAGAGATGAAGAAGATGAAAAAGATATCAAAACCTTCTTCAAAGATTACCTTCCCAAAGATGTATCGCAGCTCAATGGTTTTTATGAAGAGTTGTACTATTACCAGAGTTATTGCTGGTATGCGTTCATTCGCCAGGATTTTTTAATGTACTACCGTTATGCACAAAAGTGGGTGAATCTCTATCGTGCCAATCCGTATCTCATACAGATTGAAACGGGGCATTACATCAAAGGCATGCAGGCCTTGTTGAATTCGCATTTTGATTTGCGCAACTTTAAAGCACATGAAGAAGTGCTGAAAGAATTTGAAACATATGAAGCTACACCGGAAGCACAGAAGAATGACAACTTCCGTATACATACTTCTATCTATATTAACACGGCACGCATCAACGGGCATTTAATGAGCGGTACGTTTAAAGAAGGATTAAAGATGGTGCCGGAGATAGAAGCCAAGCTGAGTGAATACAGTTTGTTTGTAGATAGTCACCGCATTCTTGTGTTCAACTATAAAATTGCATTGCTGTATTTCGGCAGCGGTAATTATGATAAAGCCATTGATTATGTACACCGCATCATGAACGGACCGGTGGAGCTGCGGATTGATCTGCAGTGTTATGCCCGTTTGATTCATTTGCTTAGTCATTATGAACTGGGTAATTATGAGATACTGGATTCATTGAGCAAAAGTGTACAGCGCTTCATGGAAAAGATGAAAAACTTTACCAAGGCAGAAGTGGCATTGCTGAAATTTCTGAAGAACAGTTTTGATGAAAGCCCGGACAAGATCAATAAAGCATTGAACAAATTGCTCGATGATATCAAACACCTTGAAAAAAGCCGTCACGAAACAAGGGCCTTTGCTTATTTAGATATCATCAGCTGGGCGGAGAGTAAAGTAAAAGGAAAGACGATGGAAGAAGTGGTGTATGAAAAGTATTTGAAGAGTAAGAGGCAGCCCCTCCATGAACCACGTTCGTAACCTTCGTTCCTCGGTTACCCCCAAGGGGGGGGCTTCGCTAAGCCCAAGCCTCATCCCGACCTTCTCCCAAAGAGAAGGCCACCATATCACAGCCCTAACTTATTTGAGCTAATTTTTAATAGTGAAGTTCTTTAAAAGCGTTGAGTAGAAATCAATAGTTGGTGTGGTAGTTAAGTTGATAGTATTTGTAATGCTGCACCGCTCCCTCATCCTTTGGAGAGGGAGAAGGAGGGTGAGGTTTCTACAACTTCATCAACCGTTCCACTGCCTGTTGCAATGTTCTGCTCTGCTTGCTGAAACAGAAGCGTACCACTTTATCATCTTTCCCGTTATGATAAAAGGCTGATACAGGAATGGTGGCTACACCCGCTTCTTTGGTTAAACGGATGGCTAAGTCTTTATCACTTTCATCGCTGATGCGGCCGTAACTGGCACATACAAAATAGCTGCCATGTGTAGTAAGTAAATCAAACTTGGTATTCTTCATCAGCTCAATAAAATAATCACGCTTCTGTTGCATAAATCGGGGTAATGATAAATAAGCGTCTTTATCTTTCAAATATTCGGCCAATGCCACCTGAGCCGGTGTAAAACAGGTAAACGCATTGAACTGGTGTACTTTTCGGTACTCTTTCATCAACGTAGCCGGTGCTATGCAATAACCTAACTTCCAGCCGGTGCAGTGATAGGTTTTACCAAAGGAGAAACACACAAAACTCCGTTCCAGCAGCTCAGGATATTTTAACATGCTTTCATGCTGCAGTTCATCAAAGATGAGATGTTCATACACTTCATCGCTGATGATAAAGATGTTGGTACCGGCTGTAATCTTTTTCAACTCTTCAATATCCTGTTTATCAATGACACTTCCTGTTGGGTTGTGTGGCGAGTTGATGAGGATGGCTTTTGTTTTGTGATTGATGGTTTGCTGCACGAGGTCCCAATCAATTTTATAATCAGGATAGGTTAATGGCAGCGGTACTGCTTTGGCGCCATTGATTTCAATGTTGGGAATATAACTGTCGTATGCAGGTTCAAAGATGATGACTTCGTCACCCGGTTGCAGAATGGTAGTGAGAGCGGTATAAATTGCATAAGTGCCGCCGGGTGTAATGGTGATTTCAGTATCAGGATTGATAGTATTGTTGTAGAGAAAAGAAACCTTTTCTGCAATGCTTTCTCTCAAAGCTACCAAGCCGGGCATGGGTGCATATTGATTGTTACCACGACGCATGGCCTCGTTCACTTTGGCAATGAGTTCTTCACTCATGGGGTAATCCGGAAAACCCTGCCCCAGGTTGATGGCTTTATGCTCGGTGGCCAGGGCGCTCATTACAGTAAAGATGGTAGTGCCTACGTTGGGCAGTTTGCTTTGGATATGCATGGAGGCAAGTTAAGAAAGTTCAGAATTGTGCATGACTTTTGTCACATTTAACCATGCTGCAAATATTGAACTTTGTACAAAAGTGAAACAGCTATGGCTTCCTCTTTTTCTCAACTGATCAACAGCAACAAACCTACCCTGGTTGATTTTTTTGCAGAATGGTGCGGCCCCTGTAAAATGATGAAACCTGTACTGGAAGAACTCAAATCACAGGTGGGCGATAGTGCTACTATTATCAAAATAGATGTAGATAAAAATCCTTCTGTAGCCATGCATTACGGCATACAGGGTGTACCAACATTAATACTTTTCAAAGAAGGAAAAATTCTGTGGCGTCAATCCGGGGTGGTGCCGGCAAATAAACTGCAGTACATCATTCAGCAACATTTAAACTAGGAAACAAATTTTATCGTTTCTTTTTTCCCTTCACCAGTTCATACGAATGATCAATCCATTCTTTAACAAGCGCTGAAGGAATACTGCCGTCTACAAAAATGGTGTTCCAGTGTTTTTTGTTCATATGATAACCCGGCTGAACGGCCTCATATTGTTCCCTTAACTCCAACGCCAGCTCAGGATCACATTTTACATTGAAACGAAGTGTATCTGCGTCTAACGGCAGCAATAAGAATGCTTTGTTGTTGACTTTATATACCAGCACATCCGGACCGAAGGGCAGCGTTTCTTCAGCGCCCACTTTGTTTAAACAATAATCACGAATGGTTTCAATGTTCATTTTGATCAGAGGCTTGCTTGTTTATTTTAGTATCAAATTGTTTTTTCATGAAATAAATAAGACTTATCAACAACCCAATTACTCCACCTGCATAACTGAAATTATGAATAGTCCCGGCTATAACAAAATTGCTTTTATTCTGTAGATTCTCGGGCAGCCACCAATCAACACCTGTTTGAATTAAATAAAATTTACTTACGAACAATCCAAGCCATGCAAAGCTAAAAGTTACAACAAACACGATACATAGTGATTGTATAATCACTTTTTTCATTAAGATGTGATCTTTTAAAAATAAACCGGCCCCACCAACCACTAAACCTGTTATTGCACCCATCCACCAGCTTGCAAGAAAACCGATAATACCAACAGTTACTCTGTTACCACCAAACATTTCAGGGTTCGCATTGAATTGTATGTATTTGAACCGGGTAAAATATTCAGGAGATATCGTATAGGTAATTTGATCATGAATTATTCCATAGACTCCTGCAATCAGGGCCGAAATCAAAAAAGTAGAGGAGAAAAGGAAAAACTTACGCATAGCAAAACGAAATTACTAAGATGCAAAAGCGATAAGTTTGAATAATGCGCCTGTTAAAATTAATTATAGGCTCACATGCACTAAATGAGAAGAGCTTAATTATAAAGCTAACTTCTTTTCTCTTTTACCTCTTAGCTCAACTTGCCCAAAGCCTCTTTCAGCTTGCCCAAAAATTCAGGAATCTCCTCCTCTCTGCAGGTACCAACACTCAAACGATACCAGGGAGAATTTTTTACAGCGCCAAATGCATAAAACGGAACAATGGCCAGCTTGGCTTCATCTAATAAATACTGTGTTACATCCGCCTGTGTTTCCAGCAAAGTACCATCTGCTTTTTTCTTACCCGCCACATCAATTTTAATCGTGAGATAAATAGCGCCCTGTGGCTCAATTACATCCACCGAAAATCCTTCGCTTTTTAATTGTTGGAAACCTTTTGCAATTTCAGTTAGACGGTAATGAATGGCTTTCTTGAAATCTATAAGATAAGAATCAATTGCTTCTTTCTGCAACAGGTATTTAGCTGTAGCCACCTGCTCAGCCATGGGCGCCCATGCACCTACATGTGAAAGAATCGCTTTTACTTTAGCGATAATCGTTTCGGGTCCTAAACTCCATCCTACACGAACACCCGTAGCTGCAAATACTTTACTGATGCCATCCACGAACACGGTTACTTCTTTCAGTTCAGGACGCAGTGTTACCGGGTTGTAATGTTCATTGTTGCCAAAGGTTAAGGTCCAGTACATCTGGTCAAACAGGAGGAACAGTTTCTTTTCATGCGGTGCACGGCTTTTGTTTTCTTCTATGATTAAGTCACAGATCTTTTCCAGCTCTTCTTTAGTGAGCATGGTTCCTGTTGGGTTTTGCGGCGTACACAAGCAAAGCAAGGAAGCACCTTTGATCAAAGGCTTTAAATCCTCTGCTCTCGGCATGAAATTATTTTCAGGTGTTGCTTCCACCACAATATGCTGGGCTTCGGTAAAGTGCACATAGTGATTGTTGTTCCAGCTGGGCACTGCATACACCACTTTATCACCCTTATCAACAATAGCACGAAAGATGGAGTAAATGAGCGGACGGCCACCACTGGCAATCTGAATTTCATTCACACCATACTCCAATCCTTCCCGCTCTTTAATAAACGCAGCTACACTTTTGCGTAATTCCAGGATCCCTTCAGCCGCTGGATAAGTGGTATACCGTTGCCGGTAAGCTTCAATGATTTCTTTTTCCAGTTGCTGCGGAATGGGAAATACAGCACTGTCAAAATCTCCGATAGTGAAATTATAAATACGCTCCCCGTTGCGGATGCGTTCTTTAATCTGGTTGCCCAGCTTTACAATTTCTGAACCCACTAATGTTTCGGAGAGATAGGAAAGTTTCATTCGATTGAATTTTGCGGTGCAAAAGTAGTTGTTATTTACGAGGTCGGGTTACATTTGATGTCATAATATGGTCAGGAATTTAGAAACAGTACTGCAGCAATATGCGCATTTTTTACCCGAGCATTTGGAGCTGCTCAAAACCAGGCTGCATGTAAAAGCGATGGTAAAAAATGAGTTACTTCTCCGGAGCGGCCAGGTGTGCAACACGCTTTATTTTATTAACAAGGGTGCTGTAAAACTGGTTGATGAACAGGAAAACACGATCAATCTCTTTGCTCAAAACGAATGGATGCTGGAGATAAAAAGCTTTACCTCTCAAAAACCAACAGCGTATTCATTAGTTGCGGTTGAAGAAGGAGAGTTGTTTTATTTTTCTGTAAAGGATTTACATGAACTCATACAAATATCACCCGCTTTTTTTCAGTTAGCGAAACTGATGGAAGCCGGGCATGAGAACCTTGCTTATCAAAACAACCGTCTTTCACCTGAAGAGAAATATGAAAAGCTGCTGAATGAAAAGCCTCAGTACATTCAAGTCTTTCCTGCAAAAACAATCGCTTCGTTTCTGAATATGACACCTGAAACGCTCAGCCGTGTGCGCCGCAAACTCATTTCTTGATTTCAATCAAGTATTGCAAACAAACTGAAGAATAGGTTTGCGGTATAAAATCCCCCACAATGTTTACTTCAAAAAATGCCGGCATTGCATTACTTACCGGCTCATTCCTGTTAACAGTTACAATGGTGCTGCACCCTGCAGGCGGCAGCTTTGAACATTTATTAAAAGCAACAACCATGATTGTCATCAGCCATGCTATTGCCATTATTGCTATGCCTGTTTGTTATGTTGGGTTTAAAGGATTGTATCAAAGTCTTGGCCATGAAAAGCTTTTATCAAAACTGGCCATGGCATTTTCCATGTTTGGTTTAACCGCAGGAATGCTGGCAGCAGCCATTAACGGGTTAACCCTGCCCATTTTTATCAACCGCTTTGCAGATGCTGATGCGGCAATGATTGAAACACTCAAGCCTATATTGAAGTATGGTATGTCGCTCAATCATGCATTTGATTACATTCTGATCGGTATGTTTTGCATTAGTGTATTGCTGTGGAGTATTGAAATGGTAAAAACAAAAAAAATATCAGTATGGTTGGGCTATTTTGGTATTGTACTTATAGTGGCTGCGGTGGTGATGTTGATTTCGGGATTTGTGTTTGTTAATTTGTATGGGTTTCGGGTTTTTGTTTTTGGATTGGTGGCGTGGATTGTATGGGGAGGTGTAACTTTAATAAAGCGCACTGAACCGGAAAACATAAAAAGTAAGCTATGACGTTCGAAAAATTAGTTCCCAATATTTTTTATGTGGATATAAGCGACGGATTAAAATTCCTCGTTGACTGTCTAAACTTTAGAATCACATACAGCGAGATAAATGCTGACAATCCTTTTTGTGTTTTAGAAAAAGACGGATTACGAATCAATCTTTTTCAAAATGCAGCGCTTGCAAAGGAGCATTACCCTGAGTTCAGGCTGGTGACAAAAAATATTCAGGAAGTTTATGAAAAGGTTTCGCAAACCCATCCTGAGTATCTGCACCCGAATCTGAAAGCAGTAACCTTAAGACCCTGGGGTGCGAGGGAGTTTGCAATAAAAGATGAACAGGTTGGCTTTATTATACAGGAGTGGTAAACGGGTTTTTCATTATACAGTTGTTGCTGTATTTTAAGGTTTGCTCTTTAAATGTTACACTTTAAAATTAGTTTTCTATGCTCACCGCCATTCACCCCAAACTCCCCATGCGTGATAAAATCGCAACCCGTCATTACTATATCAATCAGTTAGGGTTTACGGATATCGGGCGGATTGATTATGAAGCCTACTTAATGTTGGCAAAAGATGATATTGAAATTCATTTTTTCCTGTTCAAAGATTTGAACCCGTTGGAAAACTATGGGCAGGTATATATTCGTACCAATGATGTTGAAACCTTGTATGAAACCTTTTTAAAAAACGGTGTAGCTATTCATCCCAACGACCCATTGCAGGTAAGACCCTGGGGGCAAAAAGAATTTTCATTACTGGACCCGGATCATAATTTACTCACCTTCGGACAATCAGTATAAACGCAGGTTTCATCTATGTTCTTATTGCTTGAACCCTACAACCCGCAGTGGAAAACAAATTTTGAACAACTTCAACAAGCACTTTTGCAGTTGCTCATAGGTTTGCCGCTCACCATTGAGCATGTGGGCAGCACTTCTATACCCGGCATGTATGCAAAGCCCATCCTGGATATTGATATCATTCTGCATCAAAAGGAATTTCTTACTACTGTTTCAACCCGTTTGGAACAGGCAGGCTATAGGAGCAAAGGTGAACAGGGCATAGCGGAACGTTTTGCTTTTGCACAAACCAATGCGTTTACTCCGGCTACCGGTTTGAATAAAAGATGGCAGGAACATCATTTGTATGTATGTTTTTACGGAAGCCTGGCTTTGAAAAATCATCTCCTGTTCAAAAACACATTGTTGCAGCAACCTGAATTGGCAACTCGATATGTACAATTAAAAAAGGAGTTGGCAAATGAACCGGGTATGACGAGAAACATTTACAACCAACGGAAAACAGAATACATTCTTTCAGTATTAGCGTTGAATGGGTTTACAAAAGAAGAATTACTGGATATTAAAAAAGCCAACGAATAGAAAACGGCAAACATCTATCAATACTTTTGCAGGGAAGCATCTGTTATGAACATTCATCTACTTCGTATTGAAAAAGAACTCAACGGAATGCAGGTGATTTTGCATCCTGTCCTGTTAACTATCAATGGCAGACATTATCTTATTGATTGCGGGTATGAAGAAACTTACGATGAACTGGTACAGCAACTGCAACAGTTGGGGCTTGCTGTAAGCGATTTGTATGCATTACTCATTTCTCATGACGATATTGATCACCTCGGCGCAGTTGCATTACTCAAAGCACAACACCCCCGCTTGTTGGTGTATTGCAGCGATGTGGAAGAAGCATCTGTTTCCGGTGCCATCAAATCAGAGCGACTGGAGCAGGCAGAACGTTCTTTAGCGGTTTTGCCTCCGGAACATTTGCCATGGGCCCGGCAGTTTATACAAAAGCTGCAGCAGATCAAACGCATACAACCTGACGGAACGTTTACAGATGGCGAATGGATAGAAGGTGAACTCCAGGTGATTGCAACGCCGGGTCATACCAAAGGTCATGTGTCGTTTTATATTCCTGCTCAGCAAACAGTCATTGCCTGCGATGCCGTAGTGGTTGAAAACGATGCGTTGAATATTGCCAACCCACAGTTTACGTTAGACCTGCCAAAGGCGGTGCAATCAGTAGCATTCATAAAATCGCTCAAACCTGAAACGTTGATTTGTTATCATGGGGGACTTTTAGCAGAAGACTTAGAGAAGAAGTTGGAAGTATTAGTTGAACAATACAAATGAGTTCATGGTCAAAAGGATTCGTTATTCTACTCCTCCACCCGCTCCAAACAATGATACTCATGCTTCAACAGATCATCATAGGCATCTGCTTTCTGAAATAAATGTTTGAAGCTGTTCACTCCGGCATCGGGTGTAAGATCTAAATCATAAACAATCATACTTAAGATGATGTTCTCTTTTACACAGCTCAGCACCAATCCGTTACTGTTGTAGTTTTCCCGCAGCAGAAATTCATATAAGGATTTGATATAGTTTGCTTCTTTGGGCAGACGGCACAGATATGCATCGGCAGCAACAAAATAATTCTCCGGGTTGTAACGGATCACAATCTTGGCACTTCCTTCTTTCACACTCCAGATGTTTACACCTTCACGGGCCAGCCGTACATCCTTGCCTAACTGTTTTAAAATCGTTTCAATGGTTTTAGCAGCGCCTACGGGTTCATATTCTTCCTTGGGTAATTCAGGTAACTGTATTTCGCTGCCGCAAGAAGGACAATACTTGCCGCTGTCTAAGTTTTCCGGTAATACCAGGAATTCACAACTGGCACAGCGTGCACCGGGCACACCTTTATGTGGTTTGTAAATATCCAGGGCGGTACGCAGGTAGCTTTCAGGTAAGGCGAAGCCTAAATTATCACCACCACGAATGATGAAGGTGTTGACACCCACTACTTCACCGTTCATGTTTACCAATGGCCCGCCGCTGTTACCGGGGTTGATGGCCGCATCTATCTGAATGAATTTCAAACCATCTCTTACACGATCTACTTTTGAAACCACACCTTGCGTAGCCGTATAATTCAAACCAAACGGATGACCGATGGCAATCACGGCATCGCCATCTTTCAACTGATCATAAGTGCCGAGTTTGATATCAGCTGTTTCATGAGAAGCTGGTGGTTGCAAAAAAGCAAGATCATGTTTCCGGTCTGTGTACCACACACGACTTAAGGTTTTATCAAACTGCTTGCCGGCAATCGTTACTTCTGCATAGCCATCTACCACATGGTTGTTGGTAACGATGAGATCATAATCTCTTAAATAAAAACCGGTACCCGTACCGCCTTGTGTGGCAATCTGTATAATGGCGGTTTGATATTGATCAATAATGTCTTTGTTCGTCATAGCTTATCGTGCTTCCGTATTTACAAATTCTACTTCTGATGTAAAGCTGTGTGTAAAACTCAGCAGACTATCATATTTCAGATTTTCCGTTTTAAATGCCAGCTGCGGGTATTTGTTATTCCAATCACTGATGATGCGGCGGATCTGTTCTTCAATCAATTCTTTTTCAAAACTGTTGCTGCTGCTGTTGTACAATATTCCACTAAAGCCGAGTTCTTTAAAAAAATCACTGTAACAAACCTGCATCAGAATATGATACAACTCTGTAACCGGTTTTGGCAAACTGAAATTATACTGGCAATACGCAAGCCCGTATTCACTTACCTGTTGGGCAATTACAGGGTATTGATTATCCCGGTACCAGAACATATTCTGATTGGCGCCATAAATCGTATCAGCAATTGTTTTTTGCGTTTGCGGCATGGTAATAGCAAAAGTGTGTTTGCTGCGGAAGAGGAAAGGAAACACTTCTTCTCTTGTTTTAGCCGCTATTTGTTTAAAAGCCGCCATCATGGCCTTGTTTTTTTCAGGCACAGGTTTTTCATCTTTTGCAAAGTATTTGGCAACAAGATCTTCGAGGTCATACAACAATCTGCCTTCCGGCACAATCAGGTAATCAATACGGTAAGCAAGATTGAGCAGCAGGTGTGCAATACCACCATTGAATTTTTCTGCATCCAACGGTTCAATCAATGTCATTGTTTCATGAATCCACTGCTGCAGGTATTTGTATTTGATTTCTTTTTCAGAATCAGGAATCGTTTCAATATGTGCGGTATCGACGGGCTGTAAACTTGTAAAATCCTGCACCAGCAAATCATCCTGTTTATCGGCCCTGGTAGCCAGTTCTTTAAATGAGTAGTACAGTTTGTTGGGGTTGGCACTTTCAATATCGGAATCAAACCGCATACAAAGTGTATCGTTATGCAGTGCATAGCGGCTGTAGTACAAATTAAAATTCTGTTCCAGTAAACGACGCATTACCGGCACGGCAGCCTGCGGCATACGGGCCAGCGTAACTTCTGCATGTAAAGAAGCCGCATCACAACGACCCCGTACCACTTTGCTACCCTGGTAAAATTCAAATTCCAATGCATCGCCTTTACGCACAGCAGTTACATTTTGCAGGGCATCATCCCGCAGGTAGTTGAAAAAGGTGAGAATGCTTTCCTGGTATTTCTTTTCTTTAAAGAGGTTATCTGCATCAGTCCAGTACCGGGTTTTTTCCACCGTTTTATTGTTATCGCTGTAGCGGCCAAAGCGGATGGAAGGTGTTACTGCCTCCGGCGCTGCTTTCTTTTTTCCCCAGCCAAAAAGCTTATTGAGCATAGCTGCAAATTGTGAGCGACTAATGTACGGCATTTTCATTGCTGCAGTGTGCAGGAAGTTGATAATTTAACCCTTATCTTGCACGGGTTAGAAGTCATTTTTAATTATCTTCCAACACAAATCAATACAGAACCATGAAATGCCCGTAAGCAATTATTTAAAACTGAAAATATTTACGGGCATACGATGTGACCATAATATAAAATAAAAAATAAACACATGAAGTTTATTGTTTCCTCCTCAGCTTTATTGAAACAACTGCAGCAGATCAACGGTGTTATCAATGCCAACACAGTGCTTCCCATCCTGGAAGATTTTTTGTTTGAAATCAATAAGAACAAACTTACCGTAGTAGCAACTGACCTGGAAACGGTAATGAAGATCCATATGGATATTGAAGCGAAAGATAGCGGCCGTGTTTGTATTCCTGCACGCATCCTGATGGATACCTTAAAAAATCTTCCTGATCAGCCGCTTACTTTTAATATTGATAAAAACTTTGGTATTGAAATTACCAGCGACAGCGGTAAGTATAAAGTAATGGGTGAAAATCCTGATAACTTCCCCAAAGAACCGGTGGCAGATGATGCAACCAGTTTCACTACTACTTCAAGTGTATTGGTACATGCCATCAACAAAACATTATTTGCGGTGAGCAATGATGATCTGCGTCCTGCAATGACGGGTGTTTATTTTGAACTGGATAAAAAGGGGTTGACGTTTGTAGCTACCGATGCACATCGTTTGGTACGATATAAGCGTACTGATGTGAGTTGCCCTAAAGCAGAAAATTTCATCGTTCCCAAAAAACCATTGAACTTATTAAAAACAGCGCTGCCTGATAATGCGGATGAGATTACACTCTCTTACAACAGCAATCATTTATTTGTGGTGCATGGTACTACAGAACTGGTGTGTCGTTTGATTGATGCACGCTTCCCTGATTATAAAGTGGTAATACCGGCTGATAATCCTTACAGCATGGTAGTGGGCCGTAATGATTTCCAGGGAGCACTCCGCCGTGTGAGTGTGTTCAGTAACAAGAGCACCAACCAGGTGGTACTGAGCATCAGCGGAAGCCAGTTGCAAATGGCCGCTCAGGATGTAGACTTCAGCTTTGAAGGAAACGAGCGTATGAAGTGTTCTTATGATGGTGAGGATATGCAGATTGCCTTTAACGCTAAGTTCCTGGTAGAAATGCTGAGCGCTGTGGAAACAGACGAAGTAAAAATGGAATTGAGTACGCCTACCAAAGCCGGCTTAATTAAACCGACTGAGCAGAATGAAGGTGAGGATGTGCTCATGCTGGTAATGCCGTTGATGCTGAATCAATAAAAAGGTACCAATACTAACTGAGATATATGATCCCGCCTGTATTGGCGGGATTTTTTTTGGTTCCATACAGAACAGAAATTCAAATACGATTCAATGAAATTTTAATAAATTCATTCTATGAGTTATCAAATCCTCACCACATTCACTAATTACATGGATGCCCATCTCTGCCAGATGCATCTGGAAGAAGAAGGCATCAACTGCTGGCTCAAGGATGAAAACACGGTAACTATTGACCCGATTCTTACCAACGCTATCGGCGGCATCAAATTGATGGTGCATGAATCACAGGTAGAACGGGCTGCGGATCTGTTGCGCATCATGAAAAACAAAGAACAAAAAGCTACTCCCTGCCCTAATTGTAACTCTTTGAATGTGGAATACATCGTCACCAATCGCAAAGCAGGCAATTGGCTGAGCGCTTTGACTACGTTTGTCTTAGGTGATTTTGCAATGGCGCCGCACAGAGTCTATCACTGTTTTGATTGCGGGTTTGAGTTTGATGCCCCTGCAGAAAAAGAAGATTCAACAGCCTAATTACTATCATCGTCCTTCTCCGTAACTTTCCTCCTCTAAAATGATTGCTTTATGCTGGAACGTTTTGTTGAATTCTGGAACAATGTTACGCCTGCACAACGGCTCGTTACCGTTTTAATACCGCTTGTTTTTTTCTGGTTGATTGAATACATCATTCCTTTGTTTGCTTTTGATAAGGGGTATAAAAAACTAAGACATACAGGTGTGAACCTGGTGTTTTTGCTTACATCGTTTGTTGTAAACCTGCTGTTAGGCATTGTTACCGTTGCTGCAGCAGCGTGGACAGCCGACAATCATTTTGGGTTAATGAACTGGGTGGCTTTTCCGCTCTGGGCAAAAGTATTGTTCACCCTCTTCATTATGGATCTGTTTGCTCAATACATTCCGCATTACCTCATGCATAAAGTAAAACCGCTATGGCGTTTTCATGTAGTGCATCACAGCGATACACATGTGGATGTGAGTACCGGCACCCGCCATCATCCCGGCGAGTGGATCATTCGTGAAAGTTTTACCATTCTGGGTGTGGTGTTGATGGGTGTTCCCACCGGTTTGTACTTTATGCACCGCAGCTTCCAGGCCTTGTTCACTTATTTTAATCATGCCAATATTCAATTGCCCAAATGGCTGGACAGAACAATTGGTTTGGTTTTCGTTTCGCCGGATATGCACAAGTTTCATCATCATTACAAACGTCCCTGGACGGATATGAACTTTGCCAACAGCTTTTCTATTTGGGACCGTGTGTTCGGAACATTAGTATATGATGATACAAAGAAGATCCGCTACGGCATTGATACACTGGATGATTCGCTGGACGAAAACATCGGCTTTCAAATGAAAGTGCCGTTTGATTTGAGTGTACAGGTAACGCAGCCGGAGGAGGAACAATAAACTTTCATATCTACAAAAGCGCACTTACATCCTATCCTAACACCCGTTCATTAAACATTCACAAAAAAATTACATCAATAATTAAATAGTTGTTTAATTTTACGCCTCATTCAAAACAAAAGAGTTGACAAACACAAACACATATGGCAACTGTAACAGCAATAATGCTGTGATTTTTGTTTTCTCTCCCCGACCCCGACGTGGTTTCTGACAGGACGAGCCCTTCACCATGGCCCCTGTCAGTGAATCTTTCCCCCGGACTTTAATTTTTCTGGATTGGTTATCCGCTTTTCAATAAGCATTTGAACAATCATGAACAACGAGGAAATTATTATACGTGTAGCCCATAGTGGCGACATTCATTATTCCGAAACCATCACCACCGAAATGGAAGAAAGTGCCAAAGCACGTGGCACAGGCATTGCCAAACGCAGTCCGCAATACATTGCCGAAAAAATGAATGAAGGCAAAGCGGTAATTGCGCATTTGAACGACGGTACGTGGATTGGCTTTTGTTATATTGAAACATGGAGTCACGGTGCTTTTGTGGCCAACAGCGGATTAATTGTTTCTCCCGCTTACCGTAAAAGCGGCGTTGCAAAAAAAATCAAAGAAAAAATATTTCAGCTCAGCCGTCAGTTGTTTCCTGAAGCAAAGATTTTTGGTTTAACAACCGGTCTTGCAGTAATGAAAATCAATTCTGATTTGGGATATGAACCCGTCACCTACAGTGAGCTCACGCAGGATGAAGAGTTTTGGGCGGGCTGCAAAAGTTGTGTGAACTATGATATCCTCATGAGCAAGGAGCGTAAGAATTGTATGTGCACGGCCATGCTCTACGATCCTGCCGACCATTATGAGCCCGAAGAAACCAAACAGTTTTTTGAGGAAAATAAAAGCGGACTGGAGCGGCTCTTGCGTTTTAAAGAATGGAAGTTTATTAAAGCGCTCCGACGAAAAGACAAGGAAGAAAATGGTGGTAGTGAAAATAAAACAAAGAAGCTGTTGCATCATTTTTTTCATTTCTGATTTTGTGTAACGGGCGGCGTTACTGCTATTTATCTTCTGTTGCGTCGCATTGAAAATCCCGTCTTTAGCGGGGCTCTTTTACGTTCTTAATCCTATTCTGCATTATTTAAACAGCATAATTAAAATGAACAGTTTCAACCTTACAAATAGTAATCATTCTCCCAACAGCGGAGGCTCAAACACCTCCTTTGGAGAGCCTGTCCCGCAACAGCGGGAGGCTGGGGGAGGTCGCATTGTACTTGGTTTCAGTGGTGGTTTAGATACTACTTATTGTGCTAAATATCTCAGTGATGATAAGGGCTATGAAGTGCACAGCATCATCGTAAACACAGGCGGCTTTGATGAAGCTGAACTCAAACGTATTGAAGCACATGCTTACAAGCTGGGTGTAAAAACACATACCACGGTTGATGCAGTAAAAGACTATTACGACCGTATTATTAAATACTTAGTGTTTGGCAACTGCTTAAAGAATAATACCTATCCGCTGAGTGTGAGTGCTGAGCGATTGATACAGGCATTGCATATTGCTGAACACGCTAAGAAATTAAATGCAGATGCAGTAGCACATGGCAGCACAGGAGCGGGCAACGACCAGGTGCGCTTTGATATGATTTTTAATATCATGCTGCCTGGTGTAAAAATCATCACGCCCATTCGTGATATGAAGCTGAGCCGTGAAGAAGAAATTGCTTACTTAAAAGGCAAAGGAGTTGAAATGAACTTTGATAAAGCAGTGTACAGCATTAACAAAGGGTTGTGGGGCACCAGTGTGGGCGGTAAAGAAACACTCAACAGTAAAGGCTTGTTGCCGGAGGAAGCATGGCCTACACAGCTAAATGAAAAATTGAAAGTTGAAAATGTAAAATTGGGTTTTGTTAAAGGCGAGTTAGTTTCAATCAACGATAAAAACTTTTCACATCCCAGCGAAGCAATTCAATATTTGCAAGACATAGCCGGTCCCTTTGCAATTGGAAGAGATATTCACGTGGGTGACACCATCATTGGCATTAAAGGACGAGTAGGTTTTGAAGCTGCAGCGCCTATGATTATTTTAAAAGCACATCATGCTTTGGAAAAACATGTGCTTACCAAATGGCAACTGCAATGGAAAGATACATTGGCACAATTCTATGGTAACTGGTTGCATGAGGGACAAATACTTGACCCTGTGATGCGTGATATAGAAGCCTTTTTTGAAAATGCTCAGCAAAATGTTACAGGTATTGTGTTTGTACAACTACTTCCTTATCGCTTTATGATTGAAGGCATCGAAAGTGAATATGATTTAATGAGCAGCAAGTTTGGCAAGTATGGTGAAATGAATAGCGGTTATACGGGTGAAGATGTGAGAGGGTTCAGTACCATCTTTGGTAATCAAACAAGAATCTGGAATTCCGTTCAGGAAGAAAACAATAAGCAATGAGTACAAAAAAAATACAGGTGGGCATCATTGGTGGTGCCGGGTATACCGGTGGTGAGTTAACTCGTTTGCTCATTCATCATCCCCATGTTGAAATCAAATTCATTCACAGCAGAAGCAATGCGGGGAACTTGGTTTCAACTGTTCACCAGGATTTAATGGGAGAAAAATTGATGTTTTCTGCTGATTTTTCAAATGAGATTGATGTGTTGTTTTTATGTTTGGGTCACGGTGAATCCAAAAAATTTTTAGTGGAAAACAAGATTGATGCGAACATAAAAGTGATTGATCTGGCCAATGATTTTCGTTTGCAACAAAACGCTTCATTTGAAAACAGAAAGTTTATATACGGTTTGCCTGAGTTGAACAGAGAGAAAATTCAATCAGCACAAAATATTGCCAACCCGGGTTGTTTTGCCACAACGATTCAATTAGGATTATTACCGCTGGCAAAAGCAGGATTGCTCAAAGAAGTTTATACAACAGGTATAACAGGAAGCACAGGTGCCGGGCAAAGTTTAGCTGCTACATCACACTTCAGCTGGCGGGCAAATAATATTCAGGCATATAAAACATTAACGCATCAGCATGTTCCTGAAATTATGGAAAGCCTCAATCAAATAAAACCATTCAACCATTCAACTATTGAACCATTGAACTTCGTACCGTGGAGAGGCGATTTTACAAGAGGAATTTTTATCAGCTCTCAATTGCAATGCGATAAAAGTTTAGAAGAGTTGAATGAACTGTATGAATCATTTTATCATGACCATCCGTTTACACACATCAGCAATGAATCTATTTTTTTAAAGCAGGTAGTAAACACGAATAAATGTGTGATTCAATTAGAGAAAGTGGGCATGCAACTAGTTGTTCATTCAGCAATTGATAATTTACTAAAAGGCGCAAGCGGTCAGGCAGTGCAGAATATGAACCTTCTGTTTGGCATTGAAGAAACGGCGGGGCTTCATTTGAAAGCCAATTATTTCTAATCACAAAGACACGAAGAAACAAAGCAGCCTTTGTGCCTTTGCGTCTTCGTGGTAAAATAAAAGACATGAATTTATTCGACGTATATCCAATCAATAACATCACCATAACCAAAGCCAAAGGCTCATATGTATGGGATGATAAGGGTGAACAATATTTAGATATGTATGGCGGTCATGCAGTCATCAGCATCGGTCACACACACCCGCATTGGGTAAAAAGGATAGAAGAGCAGTTGAACCAGATTGCATTTTATTCAAACTCTATTAAAATTCCCATTCAACAACAACTGGCAGAAAAGTTGGGTAAACTAAGCGGCAAAGATGACTATCAACTCTTTCTGTGCAACAGTGGAGCAGAAGCAAATGAAAATGCATTAAAACTGGCCAGCTTTCATAATGGAAGAAAAAAAATCATTGCCTTCAGTAAAGCATTTCATGGAAGAACTTCATTGGCGGTTAGTGCAACAGATAATAAAAACTACATCGCACCTGTGAATGAAACAGAGAATGTGATTTTTCTTCCGTTCAATGATGAAGAAGCTTTGCAAGAAACATTTCAAAAACATGGAGATGAAATTTCATCTGTAATTATTGAAGGCATACAGGGTGTGGGAGGTATTAATGTAGCAGAGAATTCATTTCTCAAACTCATCCGCAGTCTGTGTGATGAACATGGTGCTGTGTACATTGCTGATAGCGTACAATGTGGCTATGGAAGAAGCGCCAAATTTTTCAGTCATGATTATGCAGGCGTGAATGCAGACATCTACACCATGGCCAAAGGAATGGGTAATGGTTTTCCCATCGGCGGCATCATCATTGCACCGCATATCAAACCTAAACATTTTCAACTGGGCACTACATTTGGCGGTAATCATTTGGCTTGTGCAGCAGCATTGGCCGTTCTGGAAGTAATGGAAGAAGAAAAATTGATGGGTAATGCAGTGATGATGGGAAAGTATTTAAAAGAACAATTGGAGCAAATTGATAGTGTTAAAAATGTAAGAGGAAGAGGATTAATGATTGGCTTTGATGTTCCCGAAAAATTGAAAGATTTAAAAAAGAACCTGCTTACCAACCAAAAAATATTCACCGGCGAAGCAAAACCGAACGTAATACGTTTGTTGCCAAGCCTTGCATTAAAGAAGAAAGATGCAGAAATGTTTATTGATTGTTTGAAAGAAGAAATTGAAAATATAACCGTATAATTATCTGACATGAAGCAATTCATCTCTGTTCATGATGTAAACAATATCGATGCATTGGTGCAACAAGCACTTCTGTACAAAGCCAATCCCTTTGCAGATAAAACATTGGGTATGGGCAAACGCATGGGCTTGATTTTTTTAAACCCCAGTTTGCGTACACGTCTCAGTACCCAGATTGCAGCAGAGAACCTCGGCATGCAGCCAATCGTATTCAATGTAGGCAGCGAAGGATGGACATGGGAGTTTGAAGAAGAAGCCATCATGAGCGGCACCTCGGTTGAACATGTAAAAGATGCAGCGCCCATTCTTGGAAATTATTTTGATGTTTTAGCTATCAGAACATTTCCCGGACTGAAGATTAAGGAAGATGATTACAGTGAGCTCTTCATTAAGCAATTCATTAAGTATGCCGGTGTACCGGTTGTAAGTTTAGAAAGCGCAACACTTCATCCGCTGCAATCTCTTACCGACATTCTCACTATAATCGAAGAATTAAATAAATCTAAAATCGTCAATCGAAAATCTAAAATTGTATTAACCTGGGCGCCGCATATCAAACCACTTCCTCAATGCGTGGCTAATAGTTTTGCGCAATGGATAAACGCCTGGAACCTCACCCCAACCCTCTCCAAAGGAGAGGGAAAAAAACGCTTTGATTTTGTAATCACTCACCCGCAGGATTATGAACTGGATGAACAGTTTACAAAAGAAGCAACTATTACTTACAATCAGGAAGAAGCATTAAAAGATGCTGATTTTGTATATGTAAAAAACTGGAGCACGTTTTCTGATTACGGAAAAATTTATTGCAACGACCCTGAGTGGATGCTCACAGAAGAAAAATTAAAACACACTAACAATGCCCGTATCATGCACTGCTTGCCCGTAAGAAGAAATATTGAATTAAGTGATGAGGTGTTAGACAGTCAGCACAGCATTGTAACACAACAAGCAAGCAATCGTGTTTGGGCGGCGCAGGCAGTTTTAAGTGAAATACTGAAAGCAAATGGATAAATTAATCGTTGTTAAGATTGGAGGGAATATCATTGATGATGAAGCAAAACTCTCATCATTCCTTCAGTCATTTGCGCTTGTTGAGGGCAAAAGAATATTAGTGCATGGCGGCGGTAAATTGGCAACACGTATAGCAGAAGCAATGGGCGTTCAGCAACAAATGATTGACGGCAGAAGAATCACCGATGCTGAAACACTCAAGATTGTAACAATGGTGTATGCAGGATTCATCAATAAAAATATTGTGGCACAATTACAATCGCTTGGTTGTAATGCAATGGGGTTAAGCGGTGCAGATGGAAATTCTATAAAGGCTCATAAAAGGTCGGAAGGCAAAGCCTCTCCGCCAATTGGCGGAGGAAGTTTGGAGGGGGCTGTTGATTACGGTTTTGTAGGTGATATTGATGAAGTAAATGCAGAACTGCTTCACACACTTTTACAATTCAATGATGCCATTGTATTAGCACCTATCACTCATGATGGCAACGGTCAGCTTCTAAACACCAATGCTGATACCATTGCCCAGGAAACCGCCAAAGCCATGAGTGAATTATATGAAGTTGAATTGATTTACAGTTTTGAAAAAGCAGGAGTATTATTGGATGTGAATGATGAAACATCTGTCATCAACAGTATCAATTCTTCATCATACCAACAACTAAAAACAGAGCAGAAAATATTTGCAGGCATGCTGCCAAAATTAGACAATGCATTTGCAGCTATTCATAGCGGTGTAAACAAAGTCATTATTGGTAAAGCAGAAGAGCTGCAACAATTAATTGATGGAACAAAAGGAACCGCAATCGTCAATGAGTAAAGACATCAATATATTATACAATGAAGCAGTTGAGCTGTTAAAAGAGCTCATCACTACACCTTCTTTCAGCAAAGAAGAAGGTGATACCGCTGCTCTCATCGGAAAGTTCTTTGCACTCAAAGGAATTGCAGCAAGCAGGGTGGGCAATAACATATTTGCATTGAATGAACATTTTGATGAAAGCAAACCAACTATTTTGCTCAACTCCCATCATGATACAGTAAAACCCAACAAAGGATACACCCTTAATCCATTTGAGGCGATTGAAAAAGAGGCCAAGCTCTTTGGTTTGGGTAGCAATGATGCAGGCGGAAGTTTGGTTGCACTCATCGCAACGTTTTTACACTTTTATCCGCTACAGAATTTAAACTACAATCTTGCACTTGCTGCAACTGCCGAAGAAGAAATCAGCGGCACAGGCGGTATTGAAATGATCTTGCCTTTTTTGCCCAAGATTAATTGTGCCATTGTGGGCGAACCTACTCAAATGCAAATGGCCGTTGCTGAAAGAGGTTTGATGGTTTTAGATTGTGTTGCACATGGCAAAGCAGGACATGCTGCACGCAACGAAGGTGAGAATGCATTATACAAAGCAATCAAAGACATAGAATGGTTTCAAAACTATCCGTTTGAAAAAAACAGTGAATTACTCGGTGCTTGTAAATTTAACGTTACATCTATTGAAACAGAGAATAAACAGCACAATGTTGTGCCGGCACAGTGCAGGTTTATTGTGGATGTACGTGTAAATGAATTATACAGCTTTGATGAATTATTACAAATTATCAAAGCCAATGTGCAAAGCGATGTTACACCACGCAGCACAAGATTGAAATCAACAAATATTGCATTAAACCATCCGCTTGTACAGGCAGGAACAACATTAGGTAGAACGTATTACGGCTCACCTACCACAAGCGATAAAGCATTGATGCCATTTCCTGCGTTGAAGATAGGTCCCGGCGATAGTGCAAGAAGCCATACAGCAGATGAGTTTATTTATACTAATGAAATCAAAGAAGGCATTGAATTATACATTCAACTTTTAAACCAGCTTCTGTTATGAAACTTTGGCAAAAAGAAAATACATCCACTTCACAATTAGTTGAACAATTTACAGTTGGGAGAGATAAAGAATTTGATTTGTTACTTGCTAAGTATGATGTACAAGGCTCAATCGCTCATGTAACGATGCTGGGTGAAGTAGGTTTAATGACCAAAGAAGAAGCTGACCAAGCTATTAAAGGATTGAATGAAATTTTAAAAACAATCGAACAGGGTTCTTTTATCATTGAAGAAGGTATAGAAGATGTGCATTCACAAATAGAAAAACTCCTTACCGAAAAAATTGGTGATGCCGGCAAAAAAATCCACAGTGGCCGCAGCAGAAACGACCAGGTAGCTGTTGATATAAAACTTTATCTCCGTGCAGAAATCAACAACATAAAAGAAGAAGTAAAAAATCTCTTTGATTTACTCATCAGCAAAAGTGAAGAACATAAAGACAAACTGCTTCCCGGTTACACCCATCTGCAAATTGCAATGCCTTCATCAGCAGGATTATGGTTGGGCGCTTATGCTGAAAGTTTGATTGATGATTTAGAACTGCTTTCAGCAGCATATCATATCGTCAACAAAAATCCGTTGGGCAGCGGTGCAGGCTATGGTTCCTCGTTTCCGCTCAACAGAAAAAGAACAACCGAGCTTTTAAACTTTGCAACGCTCAACTATAACAGTGTGTATGCACAAATGACAAGAGGCAAAGCAGAGAAAGCAACGGCTATCGGCATCAGCAGCATTGCAGCTACCCTCAGCAAACTCAGTATGGATTGCTGTTTGTATATGAATCAGAATTTTGGTTTCATTTCTTTTCCCGATGAGTTAACCACCGGCAGCAGCATTATGCCGCACAAAAAAAATCCCGATGTGTTTGAACTCATTCGTGCCAAATGCAACCGTATGCAATCCGTTCCCAACGAAATCACTTTATTGCTCAACAATCTTCCAAGCGGCTATCATAGAGATTTGCAACTCACCAAAGAAATTCTTTTTCCTGCCATTGAAGAAATCAAGGCCTGTTTGCAACTTGTACAACTGATGCTGCAAAACATCAGCATTAAAGAAAATATTCTGGCAGATGAAAAATATAAATACCTCTTCAGTGTAGAAGCGGTGAATGAATTGGTGAACAAAGGCATTCCGTTTCGTGAAGCCTATCAGCAAGTGGGCAATGCAATTAACAACGGAACATTTGAATATAATCTTCAGCAACTGCATCACACCCATGAAGGCAGCATCGGGCACCTGTGTAATGAGGAAATCAAAAATGAAATGCTGAATGTGTTGAGAAAATTTGACGTTTAGTAACGGATATTTTTTTCAGTAGGTCTTATCTCTTCATCTTTTTCTTTGTCATATACTCGTACGTAAACTGACCACTGAAAATTAATATATTCGGCTACAAGATCCACAACAAGATGTTTAAAGTTATCATCTGAACCACCCATTCTGAATTGATTGCTTACCAGGCGGAGTTCTCCATCCGGGGCAGTATAATCAGAAACCGGAATTAAATTTCTGAGATTAGGTTTACTGATTAATGTTTTACCGGCAATATCATTATAGTAAGCTTTGTATTGACGCTTCAGTTGATTGATATCTTCTGTTTCAAACAAGCGGCACTCCCACACCCAGCTTTTATATTTTTGATTGGAAAAGGCAATCAACTTTGTTTCAAGGGCATCCTTTACAATGACCTTACTTTCAAATTCAGATGCATTTTCATCTTCAATCAATGCCGCACCACGGATTCCTGAAAAATGATTGGGAAATTCTTTAATTACCTGTTCCAGTTGCGGACGCAGTGTAGCTGTAACCTGTTTAAGCTGGGAATATGAATGGAGGGAAACACACAAGATGCTGAAAAAGAAGACCGTAAGCTTTGAATACATGAATAATGGATTTGTGAACAAATTAAATTGTTTTTCCTGATTTGCATAACATTTCGAAACCTTTCTTAAAGGTTTACCCTTATCATTTTCAAGTGAAAAAACAGGCCGCAACTCTTGCAAAACAAAAAAGCAGCAGTTATCTTTATAGCTCAAATCCAATAATTATGAAAACAGCTATCCGTAAAAGCTCTGCTGTAATTCTTTCCTTTAAGCAAATTGTTCATCTCCTGATGGAGTCTTTTGAAAGCCCTCAGACCAGACAGTTTAAGCGTTGGAAAAGCTACATAGGCGAATAAGCTCAAGAGCCGATTAAATTTTTGAAGCCATATACTGCCGTGTGTGGCTTTTTTGTTGATGCGTGATTCTTTTATACACGGTTTTTTGCATTCAGGTCCATGCCCTTATAAAACTCTAAATCTTCATTGGTCATTAATTTGGTGAGCAGGGCAATCTGCCCGGTGTGATACGAGTAATGTTCTGTAATGTGCAGAATGATGGCGATGCCGCTTTTTTCAAAGCCCTGTACCGTTCTTGTTTTGAGTAAGGATTCTTCATCATGTATCTGTATTTCTTCAATGACACTGTGTACAACGCCACTCAGTTTTTCAAACAATTGCTCTTTAGTGAAACCGCCTTTAGCTGAAAATTCCTTATCCCTTTCTCTTAAGTCAGCCCTGCTTCCTAATGATGATAACACATATTGTGTCATATTACCACATAAATGCAGCATGAGATTGGCAATGGAATTAGATGCTTCATTCGGTTTTTGCCAAACCTGTTCTTCGCTCAGCATATCTAAGCAAATTTTTACACGCTTGGTGTATTCATTCAAATGCCTCACGCAATCTCTGATGAATTCTTTTTTAATCTTTTCCATCGAATAAGTTTTTTAACCGCAGAGAAAGAAGAAAGCAGAGTTTTTCGCAGAGGTCCTCAGCGTATCCTCCTTATCTCTCGTTCTCTGCAGTAAGTGTTTTATCTTTTCAACAAAAACAACAAAGGAATATCCAATCGTTTCTGCCATGCATTTTCACTATGATCTTCACCGGGAAAATATTTCGTGATCCAATTGGATGCTGTGAACCCTTTTTCCTTCATTATCTCATCTGCCATTTTTTGTAAGGGTGGATATAAAGCATCCAGTGTAGCATCACCATAATCAAAATAAATTTTATG
The DNA here is from genome assembly GCF_045780045.1 of Lacibacter sp. MH-610. Lineage (NCBI taxonomy): Bacteria > Pseudomonadati > Bacteroidota > Chitinophagia > Chitinophagales > Chitinophagaceae > Lacibacter > Lacibacter sp. MH-610. Next base: position 306,741 of record NZ_CP116002.1, on the reverse strand, counting down.
GGTGGCGGGTGATGGTAAATGATTCCGCAGATAATTCATAAAAACAGCAGGTACAGGGTTGTCATCCATTGAAAAAACACCCGGCCAGTGTGTGCTCAAACAGGCTGCGCCTCCAAACACATCGGGGTACTCACAAATAGCATACATACTGATGAGTCCGCCCATACTGCTGCCTCCAATAAATGTATTCGCCCTGTCTGTTTTCGTAGAATACGTTTTATCAATAAAGGGTTTGAGTTCTGTTACTAAAAATTTCAAATACAAATCAGAATGTACTTTCTCGCCCTGGAACACCAATGCACCATTGGTGCGTTTGGCATAATACAAGGTATCTCGTTCCTGTTGGGTTAAATGTTCAAATGGTTTCTGCGGAAAATAATCAGTGTGACGGTACTTACCGCCGTTCCAAACACCTACTACAATAACATCTTTGATCTTTTTTTCTTTCATCAAACGGGTTATCGTTTCATCCACTCCCCATTCCTGTTTGTTCCAGTTCAAAGATGAATCATACAGCATTTGCCCGTCATGCATGTACAGTACCGCATATTTCTTTTTGGGTGAATAACCTTGCGGCAGCCACACATCCACATTACGTGCTGTTACAAACTGTGAAGCAAAGCTATCATGCCGGATGATTTTGCCGGAAGAAGGTACGGGCAGTTGTGCTGATGACTGAAAAGTACTTACCAGGCAGAGCAGAAGGAAAATATATTTCACAAGAATATCTTTCTGCACAAGTTCTGAAAACTTATGAACTCTGCAAATAGTTTCTTATGCAGCCTTTTCCAGCAGCTCAAGCTGCCATTGTAGTAATGCTTTGAAATTTTTAAATTGAAATGCGCCTACCCCTACATAAGACTCACCTACCAACTGGTGTAATTGTGAAAGCTCTGTATCAAAAAAAGTATCGCCGGAAAAATATTGATAATGCGTAAGCATAAATTGTCTGGCTTTTTCTTTCAGCTCTTCATTACTGTCAAACACCCCATTATTTGTCCACTCTTTTAAAAGTGGTTTTAAATGTTCGCTCTCAGTTCTCAGCTCAGCAGCCATTGTTCCTGCTGCTTCAATACTTACCTGTTCGCCACGAAGCAAAGGACCCATAATATCAAGCACCCGTTGCGCTACTATAAAATGTTCATCTGCTTTCTTTCTGTTTGCAAAATGAGCACTGTATTTATCTTTAAGTAATTGCCAGTCAGCTTCACTGCATTTTTTGGCAGCATCTGCAAAAAATATAACTACAGCTTCATCCTGTTGTTGTAATTGTTGTTTCTGCATTTCAATTTCTTTATTCACCTTTTCCAGAACAGATGCTGCATCTTTTTTTTCATATTTCTCACCATCATAATCAAAAGTTTTGGTATCAATCCGGCTTTCGGCAATGGCGTTTAACAGTGCAGCATCAGATTCATTGGCAGCCAGCTTTTTAGGTATGTTTACGATTTCTTCAGCAAACAGTTCTGAAAGAGATTCCTTTTTAAGAGGTATGGTATTAGAAGTTGAAAATACCTTTTCAAAATCCATATCATTCATTTGTCTGCCGTCAAAATAACCTTTGTACACTTCGGGTAATGAATAAGTAGTAGCTTCTTCTATATAGCTTTGCTTAAAGATCGCTTCATCTGTAACTTTTTCTTTGGCTTCCTGTGGCACGGCTTTGTACAATACACCTGTTAGCTGCTGTTGCAATTGTTCAGGCTCCCGGAACAAGATCCATGCACTACGGCCATCATCAGCACTTGGAATACCTAATGCATTCAGTTTTTGTTCCCGATCTTCAGTAGACGGATGCGAAGCCCATTGATCTTTAATATTCAACCTGCTTAAACGGAAGCGGTTTAAAAACTCATCACTTACAACCGGCGCATTATTCTGCAGCGGCAGATCAAATTGCTCTGCATAATGTTTCATTACTACATTATGATTGGAGTAAACATTTTGAAATGCTTCTTTCTGTTTGAGCCGCTCATCTGCTTTTTCCAGAACAGTCTGGTAACACAAACCACTTACTTCAATTTTTTTAAGCGCTGTAATTAAGGGCTTGCTCCCGCTCACACTGGCAGCAACAGCATCTGCATGGAATTCCATTTCACGGGAAAGGCTCATATACGTTTTGTTGATAAAGCCATACATGCTTTGCAGAATTGATTGAATGCCTTTGATGATCTGGATAGTGAACCAAACAAAAATGCTGATCGCCCAGTGTAAACTTCCCCAGCCCGATAAAAATTTGCCGAAGTCATTATTTTCAAAAAGCATATTGTAAATAGCTTTATTCACATTATATACAAAGCTGCCCAGCTTCATGCTCTTTTGGGAAAAATGACCAAACTCGTGCGCCATTATTGCTTTAAACTCACTGAGAGTTACAGAGTTTACCAAACCCAAACCGATTTGTAAATTTTTCTTCACTGGTAAAATCATACTCCAGAAACTGTCGTTGTAATACACAGAGGCATTTACTTCGGGTGATAAAACAATTTTCTTTGGGAAAGGTGTTTGTGTATCAATGGTTAGTTGTCTGATGAAGGCAAAGAGTTCCGGCTGCTCCTGTTCTTTTATTTCTATTGTTTGACTTTCATCATGACGCTTTACAGAGAATATAAATTTAACCAGAAAAATAATAACCATTACACCAATACTCATAATACCAAGACCTGCAACAAGTCCTAGCAAACTTCCAAGTGCCATCATTACACCAATACCCAGCATAATACAACCTGCTGCCAACGCTACAGCAAGAACAATTAAAATGATGTACACTATGAAAAAGAACAGGATGCTGCTCATTACTTTTTTAACTTCTGTCTTAAATGCTGGTGAAGGATCCGTAACTGAAGCAGGTACGTTCATCGGTGTCGGCGGATATAAGTTTTGCATACGGCGTTAAAGGGTTTTTAATAATCTTCAAAATAGCATCCTTGCAGTAAATCAACAAAAAATGTTTAATAATAGGATGCTCAATTATCATCAGGCCAAGCCCTAAATAAAAAAAGCGGCCCATAACAGGCCGCTCTTTATGATATGAAATCGAGCTTTACTTTTTCACTTCCTTCCCATCCGCATCCAGTTCCACAATTTCATAACCCAGCTTTTGCAGTCCAGGTAAAATTTTAGCTTTATCACCTACCAGCAGAATAATCATCTTATCAAGATTCAGCCACTTTTTAGCGAGTGTATTGATTTCTTCTGCTTTTATGTTCTTTAAAATGGTTGTTTGCTCTTCTGTAAAGTTGGCGGGTAGATTGTATTCAAGAATACGGCCGATAAATCCTAATTTCTGCAAACCTGTTTCATAACGCAACGCATCGCGCTGACCAATGGCACTCTTCATAAACTCCATTTCATCAGCAGTAACACCATTGGTTATATAGCCGTTAAAGATATTGATTAACTCAGCTAATGCACTGTCAGTTGCTTCTGCTTTAATGCTGCTGTTGAAAACAAATCTTCCGGAATAGGCATCACCGCTAAAATAGCTATTCGCACCATAGGTCCAACCTTTATCTTCACGCAAGCTAAGGTTTATACGGCTGTTAAAATCACCGCCAAATGGAAAGTTCATCAACCCTGCTTTATAAAACTCACCTGTTGCATCATATTTCAAATTGGTAACAGCACCTACACGGAATTCTGTTTGTGCGGCCTTAGGTACATTCACCAGATAGATCTTTGTTTTTTCAATGGCAGGAGCTGCAGCAGGGGCAGGAATATTGATTTTTTTATTAGGCAACTTGTTAAGAAAAGAAAGCTTCGGCAGGATTTCGCTTTCAGTAATATCACCCACTACAACTACATTTACGCCCTGCGAAGTCATGTTGTTATCATAGTAATTCTGAATGTCTTCTAGCTTCAATCCCTTGATGGTGGTTTCGGTACCGTCTTCACTCACTCCTAAAATAGTATTACCATAAATGAGCTTGTAATACACCGTCCAGGCAATAGATTCCGGTTGTGATTTTTGCTGCTTAAATCCTTCAATAGCCTGGTTTTTCAAACGTTTAAAAGCATCATCTGTAAACTTAGGCATCAGCATACGCTCTTCCAGTAACGCCAGTGTTGCATCTAAATTCTTTTTGAGTGTTCGTACTTGGAACAGTACTCCATCCACATTGGTTAATACATTGATAGTGCTTCCCAGTTTTTGTAAAGCACGACTCATCGCTTCTGCACTTCTGTTCTTCGTGTCTTCATTCATCATGGTAGCAAAGAAATCAGCCAATCCTGCTTTGCTCAGATCGTTTCCCTGCAACAGATGACCACCGGGAATTTTTACAGACAATGTTACTGTGGGCAACTCTGTATTTTGTGCACCAATCACAGCAACTCCATTATCCATCTTCTTTGTCCAGTAAGCAGGCACTTTTACAACAGGGTTGGGTCCGTTGCCGGGCATTTTGCTGCGGTCAAATTTATCTTTTGCTTTTACATATTTTAAACCGGCATAACCATAATCAGGAGCAGTGTACTTGCTTTTATCAACCACATAGTTATCTTCTGCTACTCCGTTTTTCTCCTGGCCTTTAGGTAAAATGCTCAATGTAACACCATGTGCATTCTTGATGTATTGAAAATATACACGCTGTACATCTTCTTTGGTTACACTGCGATACATCTCCAGGAATTTACCAATTTGATTGGGGTTGCCTGTAAAAGTTTGCAATGCAGCAAGCTGTGATACTTTACCACTCACACTTTGCAAACTGTTTACTAACTGTGCTTCGATGCCTCCTTTAAAACGCTCAATATCTTCATCCGTTACACCACGTACTTCAAAACTATCTAATGCCTGTTTGAATAATGAGTAAGCATTTGACAGTGGTTTACCGGGCATGGGCACAATGGTAAAAACAAATTCACCGCTCAACTCACTTAACTGGCTGCCCGCACTTGCCTGCAAGGCCAATTGTTTTTTGGTAAGCTGCTGATACAATACAGAATTGTTTCCCTGTCCTAAGATTTGAGCCAAACATGCAAGCGCTGCCATATCCTTATGATAATTGGGAACGGTAGCATAGGTCTTTAACATGATAGGAATGCGTGCATAATTATCAACATAAGAAACAAAACGTGTCTTATCAACTCTTGGAACCATCGGCGGCATTTTATTCACCTGCGGACCACGGGGAATAGAACCAAAATATTTTTCAACCAGTTTAATGACATCTTTCGGATTTACATCACCACCTACTGTTACCGTAGCATTGTTGGGTCCGTACCAACGCAGAAAAAAGTTTTTCAGGTCATCCACATTTACACGGTCAAGATCTTCTACATAGCCGATGGTTAACCAACTGTACGGATGACCGTAGGGATACATATTCTTAGCCAGGTATTCCTGTGCTAAGCCATAGGGACGGTTATCATAATTCTGACCACGTTCATTTTTTACGGTAGCACGCTGTACTTCAAATTTTTGTTGGGTTACCGCATCTAATAAAAAGCCCATGCGGTCTGCTTCCAGCCACAACATTTTTTCTAATTGATTGCTGGGTACTGTTTCAAAATAATTCGTACGGTCACGGTTAGTAGTACCATTTAAATCGCCACCGGCCGAAGTAACTGTTTTAAAATGCTGCTCATCGGCAACGTTATCACTTCCCTGAAACATCATGTGTTCGAAGAAATGGGCAAAACCACTCTTACCAATTTCTTCACGGGCACTGCCCACATGATAGGTAACATCTACATGCACCAGCGGATCGCTGTGATCCTCATGAATGATGAGCGTTAATCCATTGGGCAATACATATTTTTCATACGGTATTACCAGTTCGTTGTTTTTACGAACTACTTTTTCAACAAGTTTTGTTTGTGCAAACGAACTGCTGCACAAAACAACAAAAGCAATCAAAAGTGTTTGAATCTTCATACAGTAAATTAATTTTTAATAGTGGCGAATGTAGTAAATGGTGTAACACTTCAAGGTGCCGTTTGTTGAAAAAAGAGCGATTTGATAAAGAAATTTTGGGGCTGTGCGGGTTTGTACAACTATTAGCTATTATCGGGCTTTACGCTGCAATTTCGTCAACCGCCGTCAGGGTTTTCAACCGCTGAGTTTCCTCATTTTCGCTTCAATCCCGCAGCCTTTCATCTTATTTGCAGCCATCAACAAAAAGCCTCCACAGGTGCTACATCCTGCAGAGGCTTTAACAGAAAGCTGTAAAAATCTTACGCAGCCTTCATCATCATATCTGTTTTTCTCTTCGCTATCAAATTCTGCCAGGCCCACATAACAGTGAAGGAGGGAATAAAATCGGTCCATGGCAACAACTCTTCAATAAAGTTGAAAACGCCACCAAAAGTACCTTTCCAACCACCAAAGGTTTTTAAAAAGATTATGGCCGAAAGAGGAGCCCAGATAATATCGCCAAACTCACCCAGAAATGGTACAGCGTAAGTGGCATAACCAATAGCATCCATCAGCAGGCAAAAGAGAAGTGAAGATTGAAGTTTGTTCATGTTACAATGTTGTTTTAGCAACGGTAAAGAGATTGCAAATTTGATTCCACAGTTGCATGCTTTTACAACTCCATTTAAAAGGGATCAGCTTTTTTTGAAAACAGGAGTGGCAGCGTAAGGCCCAGCACTTCGTAATAAGGAATCTTCATCACCAGCACATCCATCACCAGGAATACACAAAAAAGCACCAACAGCAGGCGGTCATATTTTCTTGTAAAAAAGCCTACGATAAAAACAAGCTCTATGCCTGTGGCGGCAAGGTATAGCAATCTGCCCGCCACCGGATTTTGAACCAGCCAATAAATAAATGAAGCATACCATCCCTGTGCATCAGTAACCAATAAATCTTTATGCTGCTCCAGTAAGATGCCGCTCATCTGCATGGGTTCAAACACTCCGCCCTGATAAAACTTCCATAAGGCAGCAGAAAAAAAGAAGAACAGAAAAAAATAACGTAGTGCATGCATCCACAAATAAAAACCGGTAAGCCCAATGCTCATAAACAATACGGGTGTAAACAACCAGGCAGTATGACCCTCCGGCGAGTTAGTAGGAAAGACCGTATAACACCAGACATAAACTAAATTGATCAACAGCATCAGCCCTGCAACAACAGCAGCAGCTTTTACAGAACGGATGAACACAAAAAAATAAATACCGGGCAGGAGGTAAAACAACAGATCCATGCCAAGGGCGGCAGGTGAATTATAGAGCAGCCATTGATGTATTCCTGTTTGTAAAAACATCCACAACGAACCATCAAAATACGGACGGAAAGCAAAGGGCGTGTTTTGAAACAGCCACATACCGTTGATGAATTTGTAAACAGCTAAGACATAAAATACAATCACAAAAAACAAGGTATAGCGTTTACGGTCTTCATGCGTAAACACAGGCGCTGTTTCCAATGCCGCTATTGTACTGTGAGTGTGCTGCCGTTCCATGTATAATTTCTGATGCGGAAAGAATCAATTTTTGTTTCCAGTATTGTTTCAGCCAATTGTTTCCATGCCTCCAGTCGATTTTGCTGTGCAGCCGCAGAAGTATCCATTACATAATAAGAACGTTCAGGATGTAAACCTGCCATCCCCATAATCGGTTCTATACGGTGCTGAAAAAAGGAATCATTAAACTGTGGGTTTACACCATAATCATAGGCAATAAGAATGCGGTTCCACTGGTGCAAGGTGTAATCATTATAATTTACAAGCGAACCTTTACTGTAAATTTCAAGAACAGGATAAGCAGGTTTTATTTTGGATACAGCGGAGTACATACCAAAATTGTAAAACGGAGTAAACACACCTCTTGTAAAACTTACTGCCAACTGACAAACAAGAAACAAACCCGTAAGCCAGAAAATGAAGCGATTCTGCCTGTATGCTTTAACCGGAAAAAGAGAAGAAAAAACTTCCTGCTTCATACCTGTAAAAGTAATTCAATCAAAGTAATAATCATTGAAAACAGAGTTGATTGATTTTAATAAACCGCCTGTGTAATTCAGCCTTGCTTTGATTTCAAGGAACTCTTTTTTACTAACTTCACCCAAAACCAAAACCATGTTACGTCTGCTCACATTCTTGCTTGCAGTTACCATAAGCACTACTGCCATTGCCCAGCAAAACTATTTCTATCCCAACAGCGGAAGTTTTAATCCTTCCATTCCCACGCCGGAACAATTTTTAGGTTATGCCATTGGTGCGCAACACACAAGGCATGATAAGATTGTTGCCTACTTTCAAAAACTGGATGAGCTGAGCGATCGTATTACCACACGCATCATCGGTAAAACATTTGAACAAAGAGAGCAGATTACAGCAGTTTTTACATCGCCGCAGAATCATGCACGTATTGAAGAAATACGCAAAGCACATCTTGCCGGACAAATCAACGGCAACACCGAAAATATTCCTTTAGTCATCCATCTGGGTTACAACGTTCACGGAAATGAACCCAGCAGCAGCGAAGCAGCCATGCTTACTGCTTATTATATTGTGGCATCGCAAAGTGAAGAAGCAAGTAAGTGGATGAATGAAATGGTAATTACCATGGACCCGGTGATTAATCCCGATGGAAGAGACCGGCACTCAAGCTGGGCCAATATGCATAAAGCAGAACCACCTGTGGCTGATCCATTAGACAGAGAGCATACAGAAATTTGGCCCGGCGGTCGTTTCAATCATTATTGGTTTGATTTAAACAGAGATTGGTTTCTCGGCACCTTTCCTGAAACAAGAAACCGTATCAACTTCTTTCATCACTGGCGCCCTTACATTCAAACAGATCATCATGAAATGGGAACGAACAGTACGTTTTATTTTGATCCCGGTGAAGATGCGAGCAATAATCCCATTGTGCCCGACTATTTATACAAAACCATTTATCCATTGTATGCACAATACTTTGCAAACGCAACAGATAAAATCGGTTCCATGTATTTTACTAAAGAAGCGTATGATAAACTCTACCCGGGTTATGGCAGCAGTTACATCAACTTCTATGGAGGTGCCGGCTTTTTATTTGAACAGGCCAGCAGCCGTGGTCATGTGCAGGAAACAAATACAATTCCCATAACGTTTGCATTTACCATCCGCAATCAATTCACTGCATCGCTCACCACCATAAGAGCATCACTGGCTGAAAAAGCACAACTGCTCAAGATGCGTAAACTGTTTTATCAAACGTCTAAAGCACAGGCGGCGGCATCGCCCGTTAAAGGTTATTTGTTTGGTGATGTAAAAGATGCTACACGCACCAAAGCTTTTGTTGATATGTTGTTGCTGCATGAAATAGAAGTGTATGAAAGCGGCAAACAGTTTTATGTGCCAACTGATCAGGATAATTACATCATGGTGCGTTCGGTATTTGAAAAAGCAATTACGTATATCGACAGTTCTTTTTATGATGCTTCTGCCTGGAGCCTGGTACACGCCTATAATCTTCCATACACAGAATTGAAAACACCGTTGCCGAAAATAAATCGTGTTACGAGTGTAAAAGCACCAACGTTTACAGTTACCAAAAGTAATTATGTATATGTGTTTGAATTAACAGATTACAATGCACACAAAGCTATTCATCAATTGCAGAAAGGCGGAGCCATTGTACAAACAGCATTTCGTCCGTTTACTGCAATGATCGATAATGAAAAGAAAAATTTTGGCTATGGTTCTATTGTGGTGCCGGTAAATCAGCAACGCATCAGTGTTGATTCATTATACATTTTAATGAGCAGCGTAAGTGCCTCCACCAATATTCACGTTTATTCACTCGGCACCGGTTACAGTGCCGGTGGTGTGGATATGGGCAGCAGCTATATGCGTACCCTGCAAAAACCCGAAGTAGCCATGATCATTGGTACAGGAGTTGCCGCACCGGAGGCAGGGGAAATCTGGCACCTGCTGGATCAGCGTTTGCAAATGCCCATCAGTAAAATTGATATTTTGAATTTGGGCAGGACCAATCTCAACCGTTATAACACGCTTATTATGGTGAGTGGTAATTACGGCTTGATTGATAAAAACCTGGCTGATAAAATCAAAGCATGGGTGCAAAACGGCGGCACACTCATCACTATTAAGACTGGAAGCGAGTGGGCCATCCGTAATGGATTTACGAGAGAAAAATTAGTATCAGTTGACAGCAGCAGAACTGCAACGGCACGTCAGTTGTATGATAATGCTGTGTACATAGAAGGAGCAAAAGCCATGGGCGGTTCTATATTTAAAGTAGATGTGGATACAACGAATCCTATTGGTTTTGGTTTGCACAGCAAAACACTCTCCTGGTACAGAAACGGATTAACGTTTTTACAATCCAGCTCCAACCCTTACAGTACCGTAGCACAATACACCAATGATCCGTTGATTGGTGGTTATATTCATCCTACTACTTTGAAGAAAGTAAAAAACAGTGCAGCTATATTGGTTGGTGCTGAAGGAAACGGAAAGGTCATCTTATTCAGTGATAATCCTAACTTTCGTGGTACCTGGTACGGAAGCAATAAGGTGTTTTTAAATGCTTTGTTCTTTGGAGGAAGTATCAGTGTGCCAAGTGTAGCAGGGGAAGAATAAATAGTAAATGAAAGAGGTGCGTCATAAAAATGAAACACCTCTTTCATTATTAAAATACAACACCTTCAGCAACCTCTCTTGCATTCTCCAGATCTGTTTTTAAACTTTCAACTTTAGCGCCAATGGTAAGTAATGCTGTTTTACCAAGAGGCAGGCGCAATGGTGCCGTTTCACTTAATGTGAGATTATAGATAGCTGCTGCTGCTTTTTCGGGATCGCCTTCCTGCTTGCCGTCAACACCTTTTATGCGATCCCGAAAAACACCGGCTGTACCGGCATAATCATCCATTACTTTTTTGGCCATTAAAAAATTGTTGCCTGCAAAACCTGTTCTGAAAGGACCCGGTTCCATAATGCTGAGCTTTATACCAAGCGGTGCAATTTCCTGTGCCAGCGCTTCACTAAAACCTTCTACTGCAAATTTTGACGCATTATAAATACCAAATCCTGCAAAAGCTTTTACACCTCCATGTGAAGATATCTGAATGATATGTCCGCTCTTTTGTGCACGCATCACCGGCAATACCTTTTGAGTAACGGTAAGCGTACCAAAAAAATTGGCTTCAAACACGGTTCTTATTTCTTCAGCGGAGGCTTCTTCAATTGCTCCTGCAAAACCAACTCCTGCATTGTTTACAACAACATCAATACGTCCGAATTTTTCAAGGATTGTTTTAATGGCAGTATCAATACCCGCTGTATCAGTTACATCTAATATAATACCTAGAGCATCCTGCGGGTTTTCATGATTAAATTGTTCTGCCTGTTCACTTTTCCGAAAAGTGCCTGCAACAATATCACCTTTTGAGAGTACATAGGCTGCAAGAGCTTTACCAATTCCACCGGAGATGCCGGTGATAAACCAAACTTTTTGTTTCATACGATTCCTTTTTTAATAGTTCTCATTTGTGTAGTAACACCTGTGATGAAACAGATATTTTATATGTTAGGAACAGCCGGCCAGTCAACAGGGATTTGCGTGATGTTATGCAGATAGTTACTCATGATTTTATCGCCAATCACCATCATCACATCTACCAGGCTTGCTTTGTTATAACCTGCCTCAAAGAAATTTTCTAAAGCATTTTCTGAAGGTCGGCCTTTGTTAACGGCGGTTTCTTTTACAAATGTTGCCAGTGCAGCATATTTTTCATTGAATGAAATTTGTGCACGGCGTATCTGTAATATTTCATCATCAGTAAAGCCATGCATTTTTGAAATAGCCGTGTGTGCAGGTACACAATACTTACAGTCATTTACCTGGCTCACTACCAGATTAATAATTTCACGCTCTTTAGCCGTCAAGGTGCTTTTACGGTTTTGCAAAGCCAGGTAATCTGCTAATGCTGTATCATTATATGCAAAAGTGGCGTAGAGGTTTGGCACCATGCCAAATGCTTTTTGCATGTGATCAAAAATGCTTTTGTTGTTGTCGCTTACTTCATCTCTTGTAGGAACGGTGAAGCTTACTTTTTCAATTGGGGTTGTCATTGTTGTAAATTTTGTTGTGATTATTTTAATTTTTAACACAACAAAGATGGCCTTATGGTAAAGCCTTTTCCAATGAACTGTTTCAGGAAATAAGGTTGAACTAGTTCAACTTTTTCAGCTTCTTGTTTCTGATTTTGCTTAAAAACTCTGTACTGAAACCGAGATAAGAGGCAAGTGTATATTGAGGAACACGGGCGGCAATAGAAGGATATTTCTTCATAAACTCATCATACCGTTCTTCAGCAGACTTACTGAGGTTAGAAAGCATACGCTGCTGTAAAAATGCAAAAGAACGTTGTGTAATAATGCGAAAAAACTTTTCAAACTTAGGATGTGTTTCCATGAGTAATTGCTCGGCATTATAATCAATTTGAATAAGCAGGCTGTCTTCCAGAGCTTCTACAAACAAGGTAGCAGGTTGTTGAAAAATAAAACTGCTGTAGTCACTGATCCACCAGTCTTCAATAGCAAAAGCAATGGTATGATCCTGCCCGTTATTATCAATAAGATAAGCACGCATGGCACCCTGTACTACATAGCTTCGGTATTTACAAACAAACTCCGGCTGCACGATGTATTGTTTCTTTTTTACTTTGGTAATGCGGAGTAACGATGTAAAATAAGCGGCTTCCTCATCGGTAAGCTGAATATGACGATTAACGTAGTCAATCGCTTTTTGAAAATCCTGCATGTGTAAATATACTTCAATAACTACAACTCTTTCTTCATACATACGCTGTTCTCCACTCCTGCATATTGCCCGTAATTGGGAATACGGCTATAACCGCATTTTTCATATAGACGGATAGCTTCCGGTTGTTTCTTCCCTGTTTCCAGCACAGCAGCGGAATAACCTTCTTCCTTTGCCCATTGTTCTAATTGCAGCAATACAGCAGCAGCAATTCATTTGTTGCGGTGGGCAGGTAACACATACATCCGTTTGATTTCAACGCTGCAGCTATCAAATAACTTAAATGCACCACAAGCAACTGCTGAATTGTTTTCATAAGCAATCACTACATGCTGAATCATATGCACTTTGTTGAACTGTGCATAAAAAGTATGATCAGCTCCATCACGTACAGCAAGATCGGCATCCAGCAATTGTACAAGCTGAATAAAATCTGCATCGGTTGAATTAGTTCTCTTTAATTGCAGCATAATTTAATCCGGTTGTTTAAAACGAACGGTATGGCGCATCACAAATGGTATTCTTCTGTTTTTGGCACGTGCAGGAATCCAGTTGTCGATACCTCTTACAGCATTGATTACAGACTTATCAAACTCAGGATGAAAAGGAACTACAACCTGTGCATGTATTATCTTACCATCTTCATTAAGATACACATCAACAACCGTAGTAGCCACATTGGTATTTTCCAGACGGTATCGTTCAGGCCAGTTGAGTTTTGAATACATTTTACGTTGCCGTACTTTCTCTCCATCTTTATAAACGGCATCTGTACTGTCGCCTGTTGCAAAGCGGTCTTCCTTTCCGCTTTCATCAAAATAAGCAGCCTCCAATAGTTCACCATACTGATAATTTTCAGTACAGGCAATAATGCCGTTGTTATGAAAATACTTCCATTTTCCATGACGGAAGCCCCCAATAAAAAATCCTGCCTGTGAAGGAGCTCCGTTTTCAAACCAGCTTACAGAAACAGTAATGCTGTCGTTTAAGCGTTTTATGCTGTCTCTCATTACACCATTCCGGTGCCAGCTTAAATAAGTGTCAGTTACTTCACCGTCTTTATAAAAAGCAGAGTCACGCATCATACCATTATCATGATAGCTGTAGCAGGCACCTTCTTTTTTATTGTTTTTAAAATAAGCGTAGGAAGAAAGATAACCGTTTACATGATACCATACAGAAACACCGTTTCTTATTTTGCAAGCTTCATCTGCAAAAAGTCCTTTCATCTGTATTTGTTTGTTGGCAATGTAATAATCACTCATCACCCAGCCACTGTCTGTTTTAATAATAAAGCTGGCAAAGGACGCTTTTGATACATCACAAGGTTTCCAGTCAGCATCGTAATACAGTTCTTTTTGTTGGGCGCAGAGAGTTGAAGCGGCTAATAATAAAAACAGTAAAGAGAAAAGTCTCATATTCATGGTGTTTTAAAAAAGCAAAATAATACAGGAAGCACTAAGATGCAAAACCGTTTATTCCCAAATTCTTTTTAATGAATAACAGGTAGCACTGATCAGTTTCACAGCTCCGCCTTCACTCACCAGCTCTGCTTTATTGAAAGGCGTGGAAGGAAAGATCAGCTCCGTCATACACACTGTACCATCATCCGCAAACAATTCAACTGAAGAAGCATCCACAAACAAATGAAGTTTAATACGCTTACTCTTTAATAACCGTGGCGCTGTGTGAACAGAGGTTCCAAACTTCTCTGAGAAGGAATGATTGCCTGCCTTTGTTCTGTCGCTGAAGTACAGCTTCTTTTTTACATTATAACCAATACGGTAACGCTCTCCCGATCCATTTGAAAATTGCAGGTAGCATGTTTCTGTTTTGGTATCTGTTATTTCCAAATCAAGTACCCATTCGCTTTGATGTACTGTTGCAGTATGAGGCGTTATATCAATTGCCCCTTTCATCAGATCCGTAAGTTCAATTCCTTCAAATTCGTTTCGTAATGCACTCAGTTCTGAAACAGGAGTGGATTGTAAATGGTAATTATTGTTCAGCTTTCGCAGTGTTAAAGATCGTGGTAAAGTCATTGCACTACGCCACACCGTTGTGGGTACCACCTGTGCATAATCCCAGTTGCTCATCCAGCCAATGAATAAGCGCCGGCCATCTGCTGCAGGTATATTACTCCAGGTAACACCGGCATAATTATCTCTCCCGTAATCCAGCCATACGGGTTGTTTGTTTTGATGCGAACGATGCGGTATAAATTCTTTGCCGTTAAAATCTCCGGTAAAATATTGAGTAGCGCTGCCGCCGTTGGGCCCGCCGGGATTAATACTCACCAGCAATACAAATTTTTCTTTACCGGTTTCTTTCACCTGCATGGCAAACAGATCCGGGCATTCCCACACACCACCATGTGCCCCCAGCTCTTTTCCAAAACTGCTGGCATAATGCCATTGCAACAGGTTAGGAGAGGTCCAGAACTCTACATGATCTTTCACGGCCAATGTCATCACCCATTGTTTGCTTCCTTCATGCCACATTACCTTGGGATCACGAAAATCTTTGATGCCTGTTTTGTTCGGCAGCACGGGATTCTTTTCATACTTGGTCCAGGTTCTTCCTTTATCCGTACTGTAAGCAAGTCCCTGGTATTGAAAATCATTACGGCCGGCTTTTTCGCCCGCCATATTATGATAGGTATAAACAGCAATCAATGGAGGCAGTTGGTTCTTACCTAAACCGCTGGTATTGTTTACATCCACCACAGCACTGCCGCTGAAGATATAACCGAGCGAATCAGGATAGAGTGCAACCGGCAGGTGTTGCCAGTACATCAGGTCTTTACTTACGGCATGGCCCCAGTGCATAGGCCCCCAGGTATTACCATCAGGATAGTATTGATAAAAAAGATGATACTCCCCTTCGTAATAAAACAGTCCGTTGGGATCGTTCATCCATTGTGTGGGTGGTGTAAAATGAAACTGCGGCCGGTAAGGCTCCCGGTAAGTAGATTGTTGTGCGGTGCTGTTTACACTGGTAACAGCGATCAACATCAGAACAAAAATAATTCGAAGCGCCATGTGAATGGTATTACTTCTTCGAAGATAAAAAATCTGTTTATGCAAAAGATTCTTTCAGTAGTCCGGCTTCCATCTGATGAATGTGCTGTTGTTATTGGTTCAAACCTGCTCATATGCAGGAAACCAGGTAACAGATGAAACGTATGGCTATTCCTGTAAATGAAATATTAAACTAATATTTTCTGCAGAACGAAACTTTACTTTCCAATCAGTATGTTAAATGCTGCCGGGATTTGAAATCCCCGGAACTTGTTTGTTAAGCCGTAGATTAGAAATAGTGCAAAACAAATTCCGCTGATCAAGATCACAATAGATTGCTTATAAGGGGTAAACACTGAAATGCTTCTGCTCATTCGTTGGTGATGAATGGCAGAAATATGTCCAAAAAAAGAAACAACAGCAAAAAAATAATAAGGAATAAAAAATAAATTAAAAGGGAAGGTATTAAGTCCTGCTGCGCCAAAATAAAAATTAGTGTCAAGATGTAAAACAAATCTTCCCGTTAATACAGCACTCAGGTGAATTAAAAAAAAGAAAGACAGGTATAATCCAGTCCAAATCTGTAGTTTCTCAAAAAATGATTTCGCTGTTTGTCTTTTGATTACAAATAATTTCAGTCCCGAAAATATTTGAATAGCAGCTGATGAAACCAATAACGTCTCTGTAAAAATGTTCCTGTAGAAAACTCGTAAAGTCTTCATTACTGCAAGGTGTTTGTCTGCACCTGAAATACTAAAACAATGATTGAATAAATGAAGTGCGATAAAAAATGAAATCGTCAGCCCCGAAATGGAATGTATCTTTTTTAGTGTCATGCTGTTTCTGTCTGTTCAGGGGAGATTGACCTGTCTGACTGCATAGTTTTCAACCTGTTGATGCCGGTTCCGTATTTAATTTTTGTTAGGCATCGATTTCATTTTGTATTTTTTCAGTAATACGTGTAAGGGTTCAACGTTGTATTTCTTTCTTTCATCATCAGTTGCTAATGTTATGTCAATGGGTGCTAATAACATTTCTCCGGATGTATCGTCAAATACAAATTGAGTTCCAAATTTCTGGTAGCCAAAACTGTATAATAAATACCTGTCATAGTTCAATGCGATAATTCGGGGTACATTCTGTTTTCTGATGGTTGCTGTATCATTCTTCTTTTCAAGCTCCGCCAATGCGCTTGAAGAAAGTTTGTACGCTAAGAGAAAATTCTCCGGACTTAAACTTGTCAGCTCACCATCACAGATTTTAGCGGCTGTATGCTGCAATATCCAGGCGGCCCTGATTTTATCTTTCGGGGTGATAACTTTATTATCGGCCAGCAATTGAAAAATTTTTTCACGGTGCACTTTGTCGTATGCTTCCAGGTTAACAGTATCTGTTTTAGCATCAAGCTCTCGTATCTCAATATCTTTTTTATACATTTCTTCTATCAAAAGGTTGTCTTCATTTTGGATTACCTGCGCTTGTTTTGTAGCGGAACAACCCACTGAAGCAGCGAGATAAAGAATGGTAAATAATTGGATGATTGTAACCCTCATATTTTATTGTATAATTTACTTTTGGTCTTAAAGATGTGTTAGAGCAATTTGGTTTATTTACTTTTCAATAGCCGGCCATTTCCACGAATAATAAATGATCATACAAAGAAGGGCCACTTCAACCGCTGCAGCAAAGTACATGTGCGGCCATGCTTCGCCAGCCAAATTAAACAACATATAAGGAATGAATAGTGCAGCTACTATAATGTTTGTGCTGCGATTTTTTTTAGCCGGCAGCGTAACTGAAAGAAAAATCATAAGTACCGGAATGGTTACTAAAATCATTGCAATCAGTAAAAAGCCAGTTGAGATATCGAACACAAATACTTTCCCTGCTAAAATATCTTTTATAGAACCCGGCATGTATAAGTGAAAGTAATCAACATAGATGTAAATAAACATAAAGCTTGCCCACAATGCCGAAAGCTTTACTTTCAAATGCACCTTGTAATCTTCAAATGTTTTCTTGGGTGTTGTCATAACGGAGTCATTAAAAATTATATCCAAAATGAAATCCCGGTTCTCCAAAAACAAACTTTGACCATTTATCATCCAGCTCCTTAAAGCCACCGGGTAATTTTGTGTGATGGGCACGGTGCGTAATGGCAATGGAAGGCTGAATAAAAAACCTGTCTTTAAAAAGTTTCACGTGATAGCCCACACGGTAGGTATTGAAAAGCTGAAAGCCATTGTCAATTTTATTGCCGTCTTTGTCCACAAAGCGTTGCCAGGTAGGCATTACATTCAGTTCAGCATATAAAGCTTTCCCCACAAACCGTTGGTAAGCTACAGATACGCCAAACTCACGAACATAGCCCGGAAATTGTTCTTCCGGTTTTCCGTATGCTTTGTTTAAAAACGGGTGAATGCCATTGGGCCAGGCATATTTCCAGGTTTTGGGTTCTATGGTAATAACATCTTTTCCTGTAATACGATAGCCGATATTGAACTGGGCAAAATTGGGCGGATTTGTTTTATTAAAATTGCCGATTAACATCCACAACGTGCTGCCCACGAACCACCGTTTATAAGCGCTGTCTGTTTTAGCATACTGTGCAGATGCCTGTAAACTGCTTGTGAGCATGATGGCAACTGCCATCCATAAAATCTTCTTTTGCATATCTTCTTTTTTTAAACGATACTGCAAAAGTGGAGGGGCAGGTTGCTATAAGCCGTTCACTTAAGTTAAGAAATGCGCTTCAGCTCTTTTTTTCAAGAATCCTGGCTCTCAGCCTGCTTAATGATTGAGGTTTGATACCTAAATAGCTGGCTAACTGGTGTTGCGGCACACGTTGAATCAGGTCCGGTCTTTTTTGGAGTAAGTTCAGGTAGCGCTGTTCAGGTGAAGAGGTTTTAAACTCGTCAAAATCGATTCGTTGTTTGGCTAATAATTCTTCTGACAGCTTTCTGCACATGATTTCAAACTTTGGAAATTTACTGTTTACTTCCGCTTCCATATCAGCATTGGATATCGTGAGAATGCAGTCTTCTACACAACTAACGTAGTAATCAGACGGTGTTTGATGGATCACACAATGAGGTGTTAAAACGTCCGTTTCTGTGTAGAAAGCGGTTGTTTTTTCTTCTCCCTCTATAATGTAATAGGTGCGGATGCAGCCACTTAATACAAAGTAGCTTTCTTTAGCGTATTGTCCTTCTTTGAGCAGAACAGTGCCTTTCTTTAAGGAGTGAAACAGGTTTAACGACAGCAATGCATTCTTTTCATCTTCTGTAAGCGAAATGTATTTTGATATAAAGCTGAAAAGTTTGTTTTGCATTGTTGTTATATGTTGTCAGGAACACATGCAGTGAACGTTAAAGATATTGGTGCACGTGTGGTATTCAGGGAACATTCTGCCTGAAGAAATTCCCGGCTAAAGATACTGCTGTGGACGGTTACCTGCAAATGCTTAACGGGTATTCTTCCTGTAGAACAGCAACAGATGCTGTTAACCACAAGCCACACTTGCCACCAATACGAATATTTGCCGTAGTATTTTCCTTATGTATAGTGTTTTTAAGCAGGTTGCCGGGTCAGGCAAAAGATGTATGTTATTTATTATGCACAGCTTTATGCTTTGCAATTTCTTCTGTACTCAATCCAAGAAACCTGGCAGCATTGTTATAAAAAATATCTTCCTTTTGTTTGATCGTTAGAAAATCGGCTGAATTTACAGACTCAACGGCATCATCAATTGTATCAGGCCAAACTATTTGATCCGTACCGAATAATATGCGGTCGCCATAACCGGCATCTACTAATGACCTGATATAATTATGGAATTCTGCCAGGGGTAAAATCCAGTTCAGTACTGCGATGTCTACATACACATTCGGATGCGCATACATCAGGGCTTTCAAATCTTCAACATAGGGCCAACCACCATGCATGATGTATAATTTCAGTTTTGGGTATTTTACCAATGCATCTTCTAACTGTAAAGGATTTGCATTTTTAACCCGCATGTTACCAAGCATTTCAGGAAAATGATGAATTCCGTAGTTAGGCCCTCCGGGTAATATATGAACACCCACCGGAATGTTCAATGTTTGTGCTAATTCAAAATAGGGCATAACGGATGCGTCGTTCGCCAACATTCCGGCATAGAACGGACTCATTTCAGCAATGACTTTGAGTTTATTTTCTTCAAATTGCTTTTTTAATGCGCTTATTGATTTATCAGCATCGCCAATAATCACCAGTTCTTCATTACCCTTACTCCATAATTGGCCATTGGTCACCACTGCTTTTACTATATGATGTTTCCTGAACTTTTCTAACGTTTTTTCTTTCAGCTCAACTGCTGAAGCAGCTCCTTTATAAGTCTTTCCCCGAAGTGTGGGTGGATGCGTCATTCCAAACAGTGGTTCTCCTTCGCCCAATGCATGGATGTGCATATCAATTATCGGTCCGTTGTAACGTTGGGAAAGGGGTTCAGTACCTGAACCTGTTGCGCTCTTTTGAGTGGTGGATACTGAAGCAAATAATGCTGCTGCCAGTAAAATAACGTTTAGTTTTTTCATAATCTTATATTTTTTCTGCCGGTCTTTTTTGGTTTAGCAGAATCGTAATCAGATTTTCAAAGCTATTTATGAGAAAAGAGCGGTGATAGTAAAAAAACGACAAAATCAAACACTGTCCCAATCCAATTGAAACTGTATATGCTCTTCAGATAATTCTTTGTGTAAGAGTGTAGGGGTGAGCCTGGCAAACTCCTTAAAATCCTTGATAAAATGTGTTTGGTCGTAATAACCTGTTTCATATGTCAGGTCGGCCCATGAAATTCTTGGTTTGCTTTCAAGCATTTTATAAGCTTTATGAAACCGTGCTATCCGTGCATACATCTTGGCAGGCATACCTAATCGTTCTTTGCATTTCCGCTCAAAACTTCGGATACTCATACAGGCCATAGCTGCAATCTTATCCATACCAGTATTGTAATTTGTGAGGAGGTGTTGCAGGGCAAAATCAATAGGTAAGGGTTCTTTTATGCGGGATAATTTTCCAAGGAAATAGGTCTGCACAATAGTATTTAATTCGTTCAAAGAAATGGTGTCGTGCGATTTGTCTAAAAGTTCTTCAATCTCCCGTCCCACAACATCCCGGGCACTGTAACCATTGTCAAACAGTTCCGTCATCGGGATATTCAAAAACCGGTTAAGCCCACCGGGCTGAAAAATAATGGATACGGTAGTATGGCTTTCTTCTACCAATAGTTTAAAGGGAGTAATTTGTGCCCCCATCAATGTACAGGATGTTACGGTATTGAAATTGTTTTCGCCTGATTTTTTAGATTTAAGCCGGGTATAAAGATTGATGAACATTGCCTGCTCAGGCGAGGGCATAAAATTTCCTTCAAGCCTTACAGGAGTATTGCCAAAATCAGCTTTAATAATAACGATATGCCGTATGAGTGTGTGTAATGCAGGATGGATCCTGCATTGTATTGTACGAATATCGGGCGTTCCGTTGTTCATCGTTTACCTGCATAAGCATTGGTTACTAATTTACAATTTTCCCTGTTTATATTTTTGTTTTAAAGGGGGAATTCAGGATTGTTAACGAGGATGAATTGCAACAGTTTGGGAATTAGCATTCCGACTGCCGACAACTGTTGCTGATTAAAAATATAAAGTTGCTTGTCCCGCCATAATCACAGCCCGGCTTTGCAATTGTTTGATGTTTGCCGGTCATGCCCAACTTGCATAAGCCCCCCTATTGGCTGCTGTAAAAATAAACGTTTCAATTATAAAATTCCTTTGTCTAACTTCTTTTGAGTAGTGTTGAATGGAGGTGTTTTACTTTCCACATTTTATTGTGCCTTGATAAAACTACTGTTTCCAGCCATTGTATAACTGTTTCTTTGCTTTCCTTTATAATAACTGAACTCAGCCGATAGCTTACCCATGCTGTATTTTTATCTGTTTCAGTGCTGATAAAATCAAAAGTATTGCTACGTTTAAAATCAGCAGCCGTATTCATAATAATTGCTTTATTTATCAAGGTATCAATATTCCAAACCTGGCCGTATTCGTATAAAGAAATGTCGGCGGTGCAATGAGCTTTAAGGCTTACCGAATCTCGTTTTGATAAAGCTTCAAACATTTGTACAACAGCTTGCTGAACTTCCTGCTGTTTTTTTGTCACTGGCTGTTGTGCCTTCAATAATGTTGAAAGAGAGGTTGCTGTGATCAGAAGAATTATTTTTATCAATGTATTTGATTTATTTCCTGATTTTGTCAAAATCGTGAAGTATCAGAATGTATAGAGGCCAACGAGCAGGTATTGCCGAAATGCAGGGAATAGAATACGGTCCGCCCGGCTAACTGTTGCTGAGTAAAGATAAAAAAGATGATGATATGCACATAGCTAAATAGATAAGGTCAAGCTGGATATGTGGCTGAACAGAGTTACAACAGTTGAAACACGGCTTCCGTCAGCCTGCATTTTGGCAATACATTTGTTGGCAGCATGGGCATTCTTGGAGTTTGATTTAATGAAAAGGGGAGTTAAGTCTCCCCTTTTCATTAATGTGCTAGTTCTTTATAAATTTTTCAGACGTCCAAGTTCGTCCGTCAAAAACAAGAATTGTATATACGTCAGGAGTTAATGTAGCTACATTAAGATTGATACTTTTTTGCCCTGTCCCGTATTGATTTCTTTGTTTTAAATTTCCTGATTTGTCAAGAATTCTTATTTCAGAAATATCCATTTTAATATTTGTATTTATATTGTCAGTTAGTGAAACTTGCATGATGTTACTTGTGGGGTTAGGTGATAACGCTACTCGTAAAGGTGCAATACCACATGAACTTGTACTTGTACATGTGAATCTGTAATTAAGACTAGTTGTTCCGCAAGAATTAGTAACTGATATATTTAAAACAATAGTTTGATTCAAACCACTAAAATAAATGTTCACGTTGTTCCCAGATTGTCCCCAAATTATTTCGCTTGTATTAGCTGGGCCGCTCCATGTAACTGTTGAACCGGCAGGGATGTTCATATTCGTTGCAACACTAAGGCAGGTATTATTAGTAGTTGTTTCAAACCTTTTAAATGGAAGGAGCGGTTCATTACTGTTTGTAGGTGAATTATATGTGCCAGATACTCCGCCATTGCTTATAAATACTTGTTTAGTTACTGTATATATTCTGGTTCTGCCTTTTGTCGGCGACCTTAAAGTTAATGTTAGGTTGCCAGAACCAACATTGTTGTTAGCAAAACCCGAGATTGATACAGTGGGTGTTCCTTGTCCACTAAGAATTTGTAAACCAGTAGTGACTGTCCATTCGTATGTAACATCCAAAAGATTCGGTAAAGTACTAAACTGTGCAGGAGTAGTGCATGCAATTGTATTCGGGCCATTAATAGGAATATCAGTAAGGTTTAACAGTCCTGTTGCTTGTAACCCTTGATTAGGAGATAACCAAGGTTGAAATCCAGCTCCGTTCCATGACCTTTCAAACTTACCATAGCGGTCACCAAAATCAGTATAATTACAACTACTCCAACCACTTCTTAACTGCCCTACAATTTGCCCAAACTCATTCATTAAAGCAGATCCCGACGAACCTGGGGCCACTGTACCAGAAGAGTAATGTGCAGTCCAGTAATTACTGTTCCATAACCACGTTTTTACATTACGTGTACTTGTAATTCTCATATCCTCACCCTGTGGATGATGAATAATGAAGGAAGCATTATCCGATGGTGAACCGGTTTGTCTGTTCCAGCCTGCATAGTTTACTAAGTCGCCAATACCGGGAGGGTTTGTAAGTTCGAGTAAAACAACATCACTATTAGGCCATGCCGCTCTCACAACAGCTCCAGTAAATTGAATAAAGGCATTATTTACTGTACCATTACACTGAGTACGCCAAAACTGGAATTGAAAGGTAGCACGGTTAAGGGCAGCTATTTCATCAGCATCTAATACCCCGTTCCCAACCGGTCTGCCAAAAATATTTCTGTTTACGTCAAGTACATGGAATGCCGTTAAAAAGTAAGCTCTACCATTATTTCCTTCATTATTTATTAATGTACCTGTTCCCTGAAATCCATTACTATTGAATCTTGCTACAGCTCTTGCAAAAGGTATCTTTGTTTGTTGGCATTGTATGTGAGGATTACAATTGACTGATGCTCTTGCGGCTTGGCCACCAGAATTAATATCTCCTACATCAGTTAGTTCCTGAAATCCAGCGATGATATTTTGTATTGAAATTGTACTTTGAAGTGCTCCTGTATTGCCAATCTCAACAATATAAATAATAACGCTATTTCCTTTTAAAGATGCAATGCCAACTGTATTTGAATTTGTAAAATGCGACTTTTTTATTGCACTATCCAAAACGGTTCGAGACTCATTAAAAATGTACATCTCAGCGTTTGATGATAGATTAAACGAATTGAAGGCAAAACCGATATTTAATGCATTAGGAATACTTATCCTTAGTGTCCAAACTTTACCCGCAGATGTGGTAGTGATGTTGCCATCTGCTGTATTGATATTTACATTGATATTATCCCCATAGTTATATAGTTTATCATCTTCTGTTGTTGAATCTTCATCTATTGGCGTTGGAGGGTTTTGTGGAACAGAAGGCGTATAGCTATATGTTTTTGTATTAATTGACACAATTTGTGTATAGCCTGGTATTTGATTAGAAATTGCAGATGATGAAGTAGCTACACGTAGTATTTGAGAATTTGCTTGTGAAGCCATAATATATAAGCAAATTAGTAAGAGTAATTTTTTCATATTAAAGGTTTTGTTTTTTAGCGAATTTCACCTTGATTTAAAACGGTTAGTTCTTTTAGATTGTATGTTATCGGTGATGATACAGTACAGCCTGTGGTTATTATCTTATCTGCTGAAATTATTCTGTAATCTATTGATACTTTCATGCCTATTACTTTTAGTTGCTGGTTAAGCCCATTTGTTTTTAATACATTAGTGTATTTAGAACCATTAACTAGTAGTGTGTCTCCAACTTTTGGATTGTCTGAACCGTACGTAAAATCAATTAGCCAAAAGTCTTTGCTTTCATCTGTGTTACATGTTTCTTTGCCAATTACAAAACCTTGTATGTTTTTATAATCTGGCTTGTATGGCGGCTTGTTACATGAACTGCTTGAAAGTGTGCCAACTACTGAAATTGCAATAAGAAGTAGAATAATTTGATGTCTCATAGATTTTTATTTAAAGATAAAAAATTTATGTGTCATTGGTGGTGGTATGTCGGTTATGTGCATTGTCGAAATTAGCGAGGGGGGTCTGTTTGCCTTGCAGCCAACGAACAGGTATTGCCGAAGTGCAGGGAATAGAATTACGTCAGCCTTGGCTAACCGCTGTTGAGTAAAGTTAAAAATGTTGATGATATGCACATAGCTAAATTACTAACGTCAAGCTGGATATGAAGCTAAATTGAAAAACAAAAGTTGAAACACGGCTTCCGTCAGCCTGCATTTTGGCAATACATTTGTTGTAAGCTGCCCTTACGTCTATTAAAAAAGAAAGGCAAGGTTTTTTTCTTGCCTTATCTTTTACTTTATTGAACAATGACTTTAGTCGTTGTCGTTTCACCATTTCTTTCGGTTGTCAATACATAAACACCTGCTTTTAAACCTCTAATGTCCAAATTGTAATTCATGAGTTTTGATTCATTAAATGTCCATCTTTTAAGCACCTGATTAGTATTAATGTCAGAAATACTAAAGTTTGTTTTACCAGTTACTGTTAGTTTATTTTGATTTTCTTTATCTATATCATTTGAACTAATAGCTTCTTTGATAATTGTGACATTTAAATTGTCATTTGCAGGGTTAGGTGAAACTGCAACCCTTCCAAAACCACCGATTGAAGTAACATTAAATGTATAAGTTCTTCGTATTGTACCACAATTGGTGCCAGCATCTAAATAAATATTTTTTATTACGGTGCCATACCCGTAAGGAGATGTCATAAAACTGGCAGTGAAATATAAACCATTTGCTGTGGTGTTCTCAAAAGTCCATGTATTATTAGGAAATGTTTGAGTGGTAATATTAAATACTATTGAAACCCATGAATTGCGAGGCAGATATAAATTTTGATAAGTGTCATTAGTTATAGAATATTGTGTTGAACCGCCATTCACTGTATAATGGCCAATTACATTTCCAGAAGGAGTAATTGTGTTTGGTAATGCAGATACGTTAGTTGTATTTGTCGTCAGAGCATTTGTGGCTGTTGGGTCAAGCCAATTGCTTAATCTTGTTGCATTTGTCCCTCCTCCTGTCCATGAAAGGTCAAAACGTCCCCCAAACTTTCTACTTCGATTGCAAACAGGAAGATTACCATCATCAATTCCAAAATGCTGCCCTATAATTCTATGGTTTTGGTCAAAATAAGGTGACCCAGAAGAACCACCCTGTGTCGCACCTTGGTCTAAACCTAATCTCCAACATTGTGCACCATCGAAATTATCAAAAACAGGGGCTTCAATATCTCTAGAAATTTTCATAACATCTCCTTGTGGATGATGAATGATTGTTGATTGAGTAATGCCATTGGTGCTTCTACTCCAACCAGCATAATTTATATTAGAGTTTGAAGGAGGTGTATTATTTAACTCTACTAAACAAAAATCTGTACCTGCCCAATTAGCTCTAAGTGTAGAACCGTTATAAGTAACCCCGTCACTATTAGTGCCAGGATGTGGGCATGTGGTACTCCATGCCTGAAACGTAAATCGCCAAGCAGAAACATTTTGTTGTGGCTGACCTTTCGGCTTAAAACAATGATTTGCTGTGAGAAAAAAGGGTCTACTTGTATTACATGTATTCATTACCATAGCACCACTACACCAAACTTCACCGTTATCATTAAGAATTAAAGCTACACTGTTTCTTTCAGCTTCCCAACCAGTCCCTAATGGGCAAATTACATTTATATTGCAAGATTCAGAAGTGCCAAAGCCAGCAGTCTCTGTTTTATAGATATGCTTGTACCCATAAGCAATATTATTTGAATGCAGTACTAGTTCTTTAAAGGTTGAAGTTGGCGTTTTTATTTCAATATTCAAATATTCGCCTTGATAAACCCAACTCCCCCAAACTTTACTTGCATTGTTTTCTTTTTCTGTAATTGGCCCAGTAATCATATTTCCGTTTTCATTGTAAACGTACATTTCTGTGCCTGAAGGCAAACTGAATTCGTCAAAATTTATGCTAGCTGATAATGCCCCATTTACACGTATTAAGAATTTACAATAAGCAAAACTATTTTCAAATGACCAGTTGGCCTGTTTCACAATATCAATGTTTACATTAACTGCACTCGCAAGTTGAAATGGCTTTTCATCATTTGATGAAGAGGAGTTTGCTTTTTCCTTTTCCAGTAAATCTTTGATATTTTTTTTCTTGACTTCGAAATCAATTTCAGTTTTGTATGCTTTGTTAAACTTGCCTTTACTGGTTATTTTATCGGAGTTATTGAGATTGGTTCTTACTTGCGCATTTGCTGTAAAGAATGTAAAAAATAAAAAAAGTAAAACGATTGTCGTAGTTATTTTTTACATAAATGGTTATTTTTTAATTGATAAAATAGAGAAAGAGTAGTGCCATATGAAAATTTTGGATAAGCTATGATTTGGGTGTCATCTGAATAATCATATTTGTTAAATATTTCATCATCGTTCCAACGTGTATAAAAAGGGAAAGTAATTGCTGCTGCGATAGAAATTCTATCTTTTAAGTATCGTTCACATCGAAAATCCATGTTTATCATTCTTCCAATTGCAAAGTTCTTTTTATAAACTTCGTTTGTACCCGGAGAATATTCTTGCTGATATTTTTGTCTATAAGATCTGTACATATTGTAATTTACTTGCCCTGTCAATGACCATTTCTCGTTGACCATTTTTTGGTAACCTAAACCTACTAAAATTTGAATGTTTTGATAAGAGTACTTATTTGTACTAACTAGTGGTTCTGACCCGTTCGGAGTTCTGTATTGAAACGGTCTTTGTATATTAAATCTTTGTTTATAGTACCCAACTCCTCCAATAATAAATAAGTTTTTATAGAAAAAATGAGAATAATTGATATTTGCCCCATAGCTGATAGCACTACCTTTTGGTTCTCTTCTGTTACCTAAAGTGTAGTAAACTCCTTCAGAAGTATTCAAAATAATTGGTATAGAAAGACCCAGTTTACTATAATTCTTTTTCTCTTGCGAAAGCGATGTGATTCCATTGCATAGCAATAATAGGAGCAATAATTGTTTTTTCATACTTTATGTTTTGATGATGTAATAATACTTTTATTATTTGTGGTGGTGATAGACCTATGTTACTCATACCATAGTAGAAAGTTAGTTTTTATTTGTCAGCCCTTAAATATTAGTTACAAATATTTAGGGTGTGTCCGACAGGGTTGCTTACAACGAGCAGGTATTGCCGAAGTGCAGGGAATAGAATTCCGTCCGCCCCGGCTGACCGCTGCTGAGTAAAGATAAAAAAGATGATGATATGCACATAGCTAAATAGATAAGGTCAGGCTGGATATGAAGCTAAATTGAAATACAAAAGTTGAAACACGGCTTCCGTCAGCCTGCATTTTGGCAATACATTTGTTGTAAGCAGCCCTGTCGTCTGTCAGAACGTTAACTGTTACGTAATGTTCTCTGTCGCCATAAAGCTGCCTGCCCTGCTTGGGAGAAAGACAGGCTCTTACCGCAGCTTTGCCTTTGTGTGTGGGCTTTGAGCGGCTGCGGTATGTGCCTGTCTTTGCAGCTTGGCCGGTTACGAACTTACCCTACCATGTCGGCCCAGTAGCGGCTGTATAAATTGTCAGATTGCAGGAGAGTGTCATGATTACCCGTTGAGGCAATAGAACCCCTGTCCAGCAAGTAGATACGGTCGCAAAAGGATTTAAGAACATGCAGCCTGTGGGTGATGAGGATGATTGCCATTTGTGATTTCAGTCGTTGCAGCAATTGTAATACAAAGAGTTCACTTTCCCTGTCCATAGCCGCTGTCGCTTCGTCTAAGAGTAACAGTTGCGGTCGGTGGTATAATGCCCTTGCCAGCGCAATCATTTGTTTTTGTCCGCCGGAAAGGTTAATACCTTCTTCACCTACCAGTGTCATTACAGATTGAGGTAATGTGTCCATAAAAGAGGCAAAACCATAACCATGTAAAAACTCAACAACTGTTTGTGGATTTTTAGCAGCATCCTCAAAAGCAATGTTTTCCAAAACAGTTCCGTTAAAAATATGCACCTGCTGCGGCACTACGGCGGCAACTTTTTTCCAGTTAGAAATTTGAATGTTAGATAAACTTATTCTATCATTAATCAGAACGTCTCCGTTTTCAGGAGTGTAATGCTGCATTAGTAATTGAACCAATGTGCTTTTGCCACATCCGTTTTCACCCATTAGGGCGATGATTTCACCTTTTTTAACTTCAAAAGATACATTTTGCAGCACAGGACTTCTGCCGGGATAGCGAAAGGAAATATTCTTTACCTCAAGTTGTTTGAAATCCGATAGTTCCAACTGCCCGTTTTCTTGTGGATTTATTCCTGCAAACTCATACATACGGTTAAAGGCTATACGGGCTTCGTTGATGGGTATGCTTAACAAGGCAAGATTCGCTACCGAAGGCAACAGCGAACCTACCATACCCATTACAGCCATTAGTTCACCCGCCTTTAATTGGTTGTGCAAGACCTTATAACTTAAAAAGAGCAACAAACCACATAACAAAAACGCTGCAAATACATTGGCAACAAAGGATAGTCGCATTTGTATTTGTCCTAAACGGAATATAGCCGATTGGTATTGATTGTAAATAGCATTGTTTGTTTCTGAAAACAGATTTTCCTTATTATGATTTTTTACAGGCTCAATGCCCTGCAGCGTAGAAATATAGTTGCTCTCAGCCATAGCATAACCAGCCATTGTGTTACGCTGTGCTTCAATGATTTTTTTATTGCTTCTGTAAATGAGTAAGAAGAAAACAGGCAAAGCGGCTAAAGTAATTAGGCCGCTGCTTAAAGAATACGAAAAAACAAATACCAGCGTAACCAATACTACAATGCTATCCAATAATGTGTTACCTGCAATCTGGCTCACTACCCGTTGAATGCGGTTAGTATCGTGGAGACGGGCGGTAAGTTCACCAATTTTACGGGTGTCAAAAAAAGGTTTGGGTAAATAAAGCAGTTTGGAAAAGAACTCTTTTACAATACGGAGGTTAAATTCTTTGGATTGGCGAAGCAATAGTTGTGTGCGTACAAGGCTAATGGCTTCCTTTGCCAGTAAGAGCAGAAAAACAAATCCAATACCAGTATAAAGTTTGTTGTACAGTTTATTGGGTAAAAATTCATCAATCAACCGTTGGGAAAAGACGGCCATGGTTAGACCAAGCGCTGCAATAGCAATACCCATCGCTGCTGCAATAAGCAGAAGCGGCACATCTGGTTTTACAAGTTCTCCGAACCATTGTTTTTTTAAATGATTGATGTCTTTCTTTTTTTGAAATGTTTCATTGGGAGTAAGTATCAGGCAGGCTTTTGACTGCCAGATGTTTTCCAGTTCAGCAGGTGTCATATAAACAATTCCCTTTGCTGGGTCACCAATAATCAAAAGAAGGTTACCATTGTCTTCTTTCTTACCAAAATATACCACATAGTGTTGTAAATTGTTTGCTAAAAGCACATGTAAAATGCAGGGCGAAGGGTGAGCCAGTAAAGCATCCATATCTGCCTCACAACCTTCTGCATCAAAACCTGTCGCCCTTGCTGCCTGATATAAACCTAACATTGTGGTGCCAGTTATGGTAGCACCACTAAGGCGGTGCAAGTTTTCAAAATCATTATAGCCGCCGTAGTAGCGAATAAGTGAAAGCAGGCAGGCAACGCCGCAGTCTTTTTGGTCTTGCTGCTGTATAACAGAGGGCGTAAGATTTGCTGTTTTTTTTAAAGACAAAAGCATAGAAAATATGTATTAGCTAAGGTTGTAGAAGGTAAGCAATGCTACACTCACCGCTGTGTTTGCGTAGTAAAGTTCCATTATTATACACATAAAAAGAAGGAACGGAAACCGTTCCAAATGCCTTAATGAATTGTAAAGCAGTATCGTTCAATACTGTTACCCCAGGTAACTTCGAAAGATTCATACTGTCGGCAAAACGCTTTGTTTTCTCCCTTGTATTTGAGGTAATCATAAGCCAGTTTACATCTTTTAAAATAGCCCGCTCACGGAACATATCATGCACCATATTTTGGCAATGATCGCAATCTGGATTAAAATAGTTGATCACTAAAAGTTTTTTAGTTTTTTTAAAACTATCAGTTTGAAAAATGCTACCATCAATTTTACGGAGTTCAATCGAGGGCAAGTATTGCTTAGATGTATTAAGCTTTTCCTTAGACTGTGCTGCCCTTAATATTTTATAGACGAGATAAACAGACGCCAAAAGAAATATGATCTGCATGAAAATTACAACTACTTTACGACGATTCATTTAATTATATATTATGGTTGAAATACTACTGACAAATAGCTAACCAGCAAAATCCAAAGTGCAAGCCCCGGCAGATAAGAAGATGCCACAAATTTTAAAGAAGGGAAAAACTCTTTTTTTGATTCTCCGGCAATCATCCATGATAGAAAGAAAACGTAGCTTAATTCAAATACATTGAGTGTATTAAAAAAGTAACTGCTCCACTTGGGCATATTATTTGATGAAAATACTTGCAATGAAAACGGATTCAAAGATAATTGCTCTAATGAATGTATATCAACAAAAAATTCGTTATAAAGAAGTCCAGCCACTGCACTAACAGTAAAAATAATTTCTGCCTGAATACTTATTTTCCAGAAAGGGATATCTATAAAACGATCTGCAACAAAGCTACCAGCCTTTAAACATAACCATGTAAAACTAATGCGAAGTATTAGAGTTAGTGGAATTAATAAATAACTTACCCATTGCCACTTGCGTACAAAATTCAAATAATCTTCAAATTGCTGATCTGTCATTTCTACGCCAACAAGTAAACGGTATAAATCATCGGTCAAAAAGTATGTTTGGCTGTAAAAGGTAATTATCAGTTGTACAAAAAATAGGCACAGAAATAATATAAAGGTTGAATTACGCATATAAATTTTATTTCTATAGGTTTAAGCAAGAAAATAAACTAAAAATCAAATTTGGTTTTTATCAATTTAGTAATGAGTGGAAAATGATATTCATTTGTTAAACTTTTAAAAAACATATCATTTCTATTCTAGGATGGATAAAAACTATTTATTGAAATAGTTTAATATTGTCTGTTTAGAATTTAAAATATCAGTAGAATTTTGAATAATTGCACCGTTCTCTAGTAATATTACTTGATCTGCAATTTCAAACGAATGATCGATATTATGACTAGATAAAAGAATTGTAACGCTTTGAGATTTTTTATTTTCCTTAAAAAAAGATAATAATATATTTTGTGAAGAAGGGTCAATGTTTGCAAAAGGTTCATCTAAAATAAGAAGTGGTTTGTTTTGAAGAATAGCCGATAAGATTCCAACTTTATTTCTGTTCCCAACAGATAAATTTGATATAAGAACATTTTTATTTTTTTGATAATCGAAAAAAGCCTCCCAAATTTTCAAAGAATTTTTGAATTTTATTTTGTCTAAATCATTAATAGAAATGATTAATTCAAAATATTCAGATACAGTCAAATATTC
Source organism: Lacibacter sp. MH-610 (assembly GCF_045780045.1). NCBI lineage: Bacteria > Pseudomonadati > Bacteroidota > Chitinophagia > Chitinophagales > Chitinophagaceae > Lacibacter > Lacibacter sp. MH-610. Next base: position 274,209 of record NZ_CP116002.1, on the reverse strand, counting down.
AAATAAAAATGATTCGTCTAGAAATGCTGCAACTTTTCTAGAATCAAAAATTTTGTTTGCAAAATCAGTATAATTTACATAGCCCTCGGTTGGTGAAAGCAAATTACAAATTAATCTAAGCAGAGTTGTTTTCCCTGCACCATTATTGCCCATAATGCATACATTCGCATTAGTCATAAAATGTGCAGAAGGGATATTTACTGCTATTTTATCTTTGAAGAGTTTTTTTAAGTTGTGTATTTCAATCATATTGAAATTAGTTTTTCAAATAATATTTGTTTCTTTTTTAATATTTTAAGAACAAGAAATTTTACTAAAGAGTGTTTAATAGAAAGTGTAACAAGTGATAATATTAAGAAAAATACATATGCATAATCGGCTGTGTTTGTCAAATCAAAAATAAAATAAGTCAAGCACGTAAAAGCAATAAATATTAAAAATGAAAGTTGCGGTATGGAAGATTTGTCATCCCAGTGTGAGAGTATAGATTTTTCTCTAAGGTTAATTTTAAAATTATTAGACAGGCCGAAGTATAAGTATAAAGGTGGTAGACAAATGGTAGAATAAATATACAAGATTGTAAGTTTTATAAGTTCGATATTTAATGATAGCCTAATTATGTTGATAATTAGCAAAACAATAAAGCTTATTGAAGTCAGAAGTGCCATTGTTAGATATTTCCCATTGATATATTTATTTATTTTGATTTTGTCATTTGTAAAAAGAACAATTGACAAACTTGAGCTATCCCATGAAATATAGTTTTGACCGTAGTAAGATGTCAAAAAAATAAGACTAAAAAGAGTATAAAAAAAAGGATAAGTAGAATTCTCGTTATAGGATCGATTTGTGTATGACGTATAAATAAAAATGATAAGGCTGAAACCAATCCATAGACTTTTCATTCTGTTAACCCTGAGAATAAGCAGAAAGTCCTTAATAGTCCAAGACCAAGTAAGGCTCTTTGGCATTTGAAAGAGTTTACGTTGTGGATCATAAGTGCTATAATAATCATAAGAAAGCGTGTATCTGTGACATTTTAAAACAAGTATATTAAGTGCAATGAAGCCTGAAGAAAACAGTAGTACATAGAACTTTAAATACTTTTCATAATAAAAACTTATATGACCTAAGTAAGTTATAGCAAGGATGGGTATAGAAATAAATATCAGGAAAATTATAAAATATTTCGGGATTAAATATTTTATAATGATGTTAATCAAATTGGTACTTAAGACTGTTAAGAGAAGCATAAGAATATCAACTGTTAATTGATATTCCTTCCACTCGATTAAAATCGCCGAACCTATTACTGCAAAAAAAACATTATAAAGATTAATTTGTGACACGATTGGGAAAACACTATTAATATGGTTTTCACTGATACCAAGTTTTTTTAAGGTGAACAAATCAAAGTTTGGTGGATTCTGAAAAAATATCCGTAATAATAGAATACCAATAAAACTGTAACACAAAAATGAACCGTTGGATACTAATTCAGTAAAGTTGTTTTTGTTTATAACAAAACTTGCAGTATATATTGAAAAATAGCAGACAAGACTACTAAAAGTGAATAAAATTAACTTAACGTATTTATTTTTTGTTACTGACCGTATTTCTTTTTTTAAGTATAAACTAATCAAATCGGTTTTTGTCATTGAACTGCTAAATATTTACTTAAAATGAATAATAGAGGCTATCTAAATTTAGAAAGATAGCCTCTATAAGTTTACTTAGATTAAATCACATGCTTTCAAGGCATTTCTAAGAGTAAAAGGCAATAAAACCAAGCCCCATCCTCCTGTAATTATACCAACTGCGAGAGATGCGGCATATTCTGCAGCAGCCCATCCGCAATCTGCGTCACCGCCAGCAGTAAGATTTTCAAGCTCAGCCATTTGAAGTTGTCTCATAGTTTTGTTTTTTGTTTAATTTTTTCTCGTCTTGAGTTCAGCTTTATCCTGAACAGGGCTTACAGTAATTATTCCCTCATAGCTTATGCTAATCCTTGCAGTATACTATGCAGCTGCAATGCAGTACTTCGTTGTTTTTCTTTGGGTCAACAAAGACATAATGTCCCGCAATTCATAGCTACTGAATTTTTTTTAAAAAGTTCTTTTGTTCATGTTTTGCACAGCTGTTGATAGATAATTGTTAGCTCAGTTGTGCGATGGCCTTGCAGCTCTTAACGCAGCTTTGTTTTGTGTCTGGCTTTGTGCTGCTGCGGTATGTGCTGCAACGAAGCGTAGATTAAAATAAAGTTGAAAAATTCATAATTCCAAAATAAATATTGTAAAATGTCGGTAGGGTTGCTTACAACGTTCAAGGCTTTGTGCAGGTTGGGGATTTCGAGTTCCGTCTGCTTGATAACGTCAGCCAAATTTATAGGTTTAAGTTGATGGTTTGTTGTTTTGACGAAAAGCGTTCTGTCGAGCTGGGACTAAAGCCAAATTGAAATACAAAAGTTGAATTGCGTTCCGTCTGCCCAACTTGCACAAAACCTCTTGTTGGCTGCTGTGTTTCTATTTTTCATAACATTTGAGTTTCAATTCATCAAAGTCTAATTCCAAACTGAATTGTCCAATACTGTTTATTAAATTTCTAATTTGTTCTAAATCTTGTGTCTTATTTTTTATTGATTCAATTTCTCTCGGGAAAACTAAATATTCAATTTCTTTAAATGTCAACCAGCCACCAAATGAATTTTTTCCTTCAAATCCAATGTCATAATAATCAAAATTAAGCCTTGTATTTTCGTCAATATACAATTCACCAATTTCGTCACAATGAACTTTCTTAACTTGAACTTTCTTCACAATGTCAATGTTACAGACAAAAAGGTTAATAAGTTTTAACCATTTAGAATTTGATAAATGTCGTTGAGAATACTTTGAAATTGCTTTCTCAATTTTTAGTTCAATTAGTCGTTCTTTATTTAAATCTTGTTTCGTCATTTAATGTATAATCTGTCAAAAACAAACTATAATATGTGTCAAATCAAATATGAAAACTATCTTATTTAGAGTTTTCATCTAACATAGCAGCCAACGTTCAGGGCTTGCTGCTGTGCTGGGATTTTATAATGTCCAGCCCGGAACTGAAGCCCAATAGAATTACTGATGATGAAGATAAGAACTTAAGCCGAATAGAATTACGTCTGACCGAACCGCTGCTGATAGCGAACAAAAAGATGAGGATATATTCGTCAGCCAGCATAGCAGCAAACCCCATGTTGTGCGGTCGTGCTTCTTGTCCGCTTATTCGTTTACCTGACAATCGTAAGGAGTCTCTATGTTTACCATTCTTGCTATCATCCATCGGCTTTTGTTATTGTCAAATGTTGTTTTTTTGACAACAATTTTTTGTTTGTAACACTTATTGCCATTATAAATGTCCTCGGTGTAATAATTGACATAAATTTCAGCTTCTGTGTAACCTTGGGAAATAGTATGAATATCGCCTAATAGAACTTTTGTTACTCCACCAAAAGCTTCATATGAACAAAACCAGACTTTTCCTTTAATTTCCCATGTAGGATTGTAAGTAATATTCCATGCTGCTTCACAATCTTTATTAGCTAATGCACCTAAGAAAACCTTAACTGCTTGTTCTGAAGTCATATCATAATCGTCTTTGTAACTAAACGATGTACTATTATCCTCAGTAGTTGTTAAAATTGCTGCGGCGGTGGTATCTACTGCTATAATAGCGGCAGTTGTATCAGCTGCTGGGTATGCAAAAGTATCAACAACTGCTGCGGTAGTGTCAATATATGATGTTGATGGAGTAGTGTTGTAACTACCTGAATTGTCAACTGATGAAGTGTAAGAAGATGCATTTTGTTTGTTGACACTTGCAACAACAATAACAGCAAAAAAAATAACGGCTATTATCCCAAAAATAATCCACCCAGAATTGTCTGTTTCAGACTTAACAGGAGTTTGAACTGTTTGTAAAGGTGGTACGCTTTCATAACTTTGTTCTAAAGAATTTACTTGATGTGATTGATTTAGGTTCTGAAATGAGTTTACTTTTTCATTAAAATGTAAATCAATAATTGTAGTACTTTGTTCAATTGGCACTTGCTTAAATTGAGTTCCGTATGAAATTACAAGGGTCTTACCAATATATTTTTCCTTGTCAATTTTTAGAGGCGTAATTCCTATTCGTTGGAACGTTGGAGTCAAAACCGCTGCTCCAATCGGGCTTGTAATTATTTCAATTGTACTGCCAAAAATTTCAGTAGGAACAGGTTGAGGAATGATATTTTCAATTATTTGTCCACTGGAATCAAAGATGGTTGGCGGCTCTACACTATCTGGTAATGAATTGCAAAATTTATTTAGTTTGTTTAAATAAAAAGTTAGTGACGGTTGGTTTAGAGCATATAATCTATTAACCAGTTTTGAATTATTGAAGTATTTAAAATCATCGCCGATAAATAATAGATTATCTAAGGTATTAAATCCTCCTTTCATGACTTCAAACCAAAGAGTTTTATCGAACTTTAGAGCCTCAATAGCACAGAGGATAACCCAAAAAGAAAATCTGTCAATTTTTTCATTGTATTGAATTTGAGAACGATTCGGATGTTGAAATTCAGTTCTTCCTCTTTCAAGATTCACTTTGTTCGAAAAAGAGGGGATATACATTCCATCATAGTCAATAAGCTTAATTATATTTCTACCATCTACATTTTTGGCAACAATTATATTTCCGCATTGAATATCTCCGTGTCCTACCTTTAAAAATTCTAAACTTTTACTTACACTTACCACTTCGTTTTGAAGTTCTGTGAGTGCAAAATTATTATCAATAACCTGTGTAATAAAATTGTTTAAAAGCTGCCCTTCAACCCAATCCATCTTTATGACAGGGTAATGTTGATATCCAATATTTATTTCGTCTTCTAGAAGTTGAGTTTTTGTAATCCACGAAGCAGATATATTTTTTAAATAACTGTCAATGCTTCTATATCTGTCAATATTTTCTTTTTCAGCACTGATGAAACATCTTATAGCAAATTCTTTATACTGTTCTTTCGCTTTAAATACTACTGCATACGAACCAGAGCCATAACTATAAATTCTTACAGGAACAGTCCTTGATGGAATAAAAGTTAAATTTGACAATGTTTTGAATGCATTGCCTCCTTTGGCTTGAATAGTTTGATTATATTCTGCAATTGTCGGAAACATTATTGGCCTTTGTTTGTGGTTGAATCTTTCTTCTTTTCTACTGGCTTAATAGTATCCTTTTTTTCTTTTTTTTGATTTTGTGCAGACTTGGATTTATTAGCTACGGTAGGTGTATCGCTTTTGTTAATTAGTTTTATTTCTTTTTTTACAGTTGCTGTATCTTTTTCTTTTGCTTGCAACTGCTTATTTAATTTATCGATTTCTTTCTGCTTGGCTTCTATAATTTCATCTTTGTCATTAAGTTGTTGTTGTAACTGAATTTCGCTGTTAGTTTTTTCTGGTGCTGAATTCTTTTGAAAAATGACAAAATATAATAGGTTAATAAATACCAAACTGATTGCTACCATTATCAACATTTCGTGAAACTTTTGTTTCTTTTTTACTTGGCGAAAGTCATTGGCAACTCCATTGAATTGATTTCTGATTTCATTCATTTGCATATCAGTAAAATTTATTTCGTAGTCGTTTTGAATTAAAGAAGTAGGTATGAATTCTTCTTCCTTTTCTTTTGGAAAAGAAAAATCAATCGGTGGAATGATGATTTTTTTTGTGTATTTATTGTCTATGTTTAGAATGATTGCTGAAATATCATCCTCTTGCAACTCTTTACTATCCCAATACTTCGAACAGAAAACATTTAGCTGTTCAAAATCTTCAATTTGCAGCAGTTCATTAAAAACACTTGGCTTCTTAATGAGCAAACGGCTTAGTGCATCGGTTGCTAAGATTAGTCTGTCTCCATGTTGATACTCAAATGATTTGACAGTAAAATGTGTATCGTCAATCTTTTCTTGAATAAGAGCCTCTGTGTTTATGAAATTATTGTTAGCATCTAAAGAATCTAAATCAGTAAAAGGGTAAGCAGTAATATCGCTATTGGATGCTAATAAGAAAAAGTTACTATCACCGCAAGATATTAACTGAATCTTGTTGTCATTTAAAAAACGTAACGCAATAAAGGTGGCTGTGCCACCTTTACTTTGCTTAGATTTTTCTAATGATGCTTTTGCTGGATTAACGCTAAACTTAAATTTTGAATTTTTATACTTTTCAACACATCCTTTAAAAAGTTGTATTGCTTCGCTGGGTACAAAAGTTGGTGCATTCTCAAATTCATTTGTGATTATCTCTGCCCAAATTTCAGAATTGAAGCTTTGAGTTGTGCCGTCTGCCAACGCCAATATTTTACTATCCGAACTTATTGCATACTTGTCCTGTATGTATTTAAATTCGTAGGATGCTCGTTTATGTATTTGTAAAATAGTTACACTCATTACTGCGGAGTTCCAATATTTAAAAAGTTGATAAGGTCGGTAGCATTGCCGTTAAATACATAGCCTTTTGCGTTGTTTTGGATATTATATCCCTTTTGTTGTGCAAGGCGAATCATATTTTCATTCAGTGGTGTTGATATATCAAAAAGTAGCTTTGCAAATTTGTCGTTTATATTGGAAATATCATTTGGGAAAAGCACTCTATCTCCACTTCTTGATGATATATGAATGTTAAGAATATTGACAGCTCCATAATTAGTTCCTATTCTTTTTATTTGCTCTGCTTCATTTTTCAAATAATGAAAATTACTACCTGAATCTGTTGCTTCGCCATCTGTAATATTGATAATAATTGGTGGATGGCATTCCTTATGATTGCCCCAATTTATCCAATCATTACATAATCTTTTTGCATTCTCAAATGCTTTTGTCATAGGAGTTGAGCCTGTTGCATATGGTTGGATCCAAATAGGTTTGTCATTGTCCTGCCCTAATGGATAATCAAAAATATTTTTGATTGATACAACCCATTTATTTGTTAATTGCCCTTCCCATCCAGATTGTACTTTGTCGTCATTTTTTCCATAGCCAATAATGGCTAATTCAAACCGATTTTTTAACTCGCCGCCATTCCCGATGCAACGAAGCCCTACTTCATAAATTACATCATTGATAGCATTTGCAAGTTCAACAGATTTGCTATGAGACGCATTTCCAAATTTGTCAGCCATCGAGCCGCTTTGGTCAAGTAAATAGATTATCAGGCAGGGGTTTGTACTGCTGATTGTGAGATTTCTTATGTCAAACATAAATTGGTGGATTGTGTATTAACGATATAAGTCGCCGCTTTGATATTCGCCGCTATTTGATTGATTTTGGTTATATGAATTTCCAGAATTTGGGTTGTTATGTCCACCACTATAGCCACCTTGATAGCCTGTTCCTGTGTTAGTTGGTGAAGTTTGATTAAAGTGAGCTTGATTATTGCCTTGAATTCCTTTGGGGTTGTCACCATACTGATTTGTTCCGGGTTGTCCATCAGCAAACAAAAGCCAAAATCCATAGAATGGAATTAGTTGCCACCAGCCGCTATTTCCTAAATCATGGCAACGCTTTGCACCTTGTGCCCAAATAAATATTAATGCTGGCAACATCAAAAGGTAGAAAAGTACGAGTGTTCCGCCAGGGTCGGAAGAACGACTACCAAGTCCTACCATTGCACCAATTATCATTTGTGCAATTACAAGAAAGAGCATACTTAAGCCGTATTCAGTCCTTCTGATACGTCCGTCAAAAGAGAATGGAGCTTTAAACATAAATTGTCAATTTTGGTGGTTAAATATAATTAGGGATTTGTATAGTTTTATCTGTCGAAATTTAGTAGTGTCGCCCCGCATGCCGCACAACACGTGTATTTATGTTATTACACGTAGTGCTAATTTAAAAAACGTTTTTGAAAATCAATGCTTTACTGTTCAACATTTTGTATTGTTGTTAGTACAATACGTTTTACCATTCTACCCCTCCCTCCTTCATTAAATCATCAAAAGGGCTAACGATGTTTACAAGTTTTTGCTTGCTTACATGTAGATAGCGTTCTGTTGTTCTGATATCAAAATGCCCTAATAAATCTTTAATATATTTAATATCCGTTCCCTTATCCAATAAATGCGTGGCAAAACTATGCCGTAAACTATGTACACCTACATCTTTATGAATACCTGCCTTTTGCCTCGCTTTGGCAAAAATCTGCTGTATGGTTCGGGTAGGATAGGCAGTAAATGTTTGTTCTGATTCAAATAAATAAACCGTTGGTTTGGGTTTGTATTCCGCAATATAGTTTCGCAGAATATCCAGCAGCAACGGGCTCAGATTCACATACCGGTCCTTCTTGCCTTTGGCACGTTCAATAAACAGCTGCATTCGTTTGCTGTCAACATCTTTTATTTTCAGGTGGGCAACCTCACTAACCCTTAACCCGGCACTATATACTGTAAATAACATTGCTTTATGCTTCTTATTAGTAAGTGCATTAAACAGTTTTCTGATTTCATCTTCGTTCAATAGTTTGGGAAGTTGCAGCGCTCTTTTCGGTCTTGGTATCTCCCAGAAAAACTTCTCCCGGCGCAGTACCTGCTCATAATAAAACTTAAGTGCGTTCAACCTGCTGTGCAAGGTATTTTCAGAAAGCTTCAGTTGTGTTACACAATAAAGCATATACCGTTTCAGATGCTCGGGTGTAAGATCCTGTACAGGTACATCACCTAACTTCTGCAACAACTGGCAAAATTCATTACGGTAAGTTTGCAGGGTACTGCGGCTGTATTTCTTTAAGGCCAGCTTTTCAAGAAAAAGCAGCAGTTGTTCTTTATTGTTTGCTGATAGTTTGGACGAAGAGGCATTTACTTTTTCTTGTATTACAGCCAGGTCGGTTTGCGGTGCAAGTCCGCATTTCTTACGGTTCTCCGGTGTATCAGGAATATGCCATCCTTTTAATGTACTGCTCCATTGAGCACCCGGTACTTTTCGTATCCGTTCATTCCATGTTTTATGATGGGCAAATTGTACCAGTATGCGGCTGCGGCCACGGTGTTGTGTTAAGGAGTAAGTAATGGCAGGGGTGTTCATTGTTTTTCGATCCTGCCAATTTAAGAAATCCACGGTATTTTACCACCGTAGTAAATGCGTCAACCATCTCCTTAATAATCCACCACCTGCTCTTCAATTACGGCAGGTAACTCCCGCCACTCATATTGCTGGTTGCGGAGTTGCGGTTCAAAACCTGCTTCACGGATGGCATCCTGTATGCTCTTATACGTAAACCGGTGAGGGGCGCCGGCAGCGCTCACTACATTTTCTTCCAGCATAATACTACCAAAATCATTGGCGCCGGCATGTAAACAGATCTGTGCTGTTTGCTTGCCCACCGTAAGCCAGCTCGCCTGTATGTTCTTAACATTCGGCAGCATCATACGGCTCAGGGCAATCATACGTACATACTCATCAGCCGTGGTAAGATTGTGTACACCACGTATTTTGGCCAACAAGGTATCAACATCCTGGAAGGTCCAGGGGATGAAGGCAAGGAAACCTTTGGCTTCAGCCGGTTTGCGGCTTTGTACTTCTCTTATCTTTTCTAAATGTTCAAAACGCTCTCTCAATGTTTCCACATGACCAAACATCATAGTACCGCTGGTGGTAATATTGAGCTTATGTGCTTCATGCATAATATCCAGCCACTCCTGCGCACCACACTTGCCTTTGCTGATGAGGCGGCGCACACGGTCAATCAGTATTTCAGCACCGGCACCGGGTAAGGAATCCATACCCGCTTCTTTCAATGCAGTGAGTACTTCACGGTGCGTACTCTTTTCTAACTTGGTAATATGTGCTACTTCGGGCGGGCCTAAAGTGTGCAGTTTGATGTTGGGATATAATTGTTTGAGTTGTTTGAAGAGCGTGGTATAAAATTCCAATCCTAACTCAGGATGATGACCGCCCTGCAGCAACAATTGATCACCACCCCAGCGGATGGTTTCATCAATCTTTTTCTTATACGTTTCAATATCGGTGATGTAGGCTTCCGCATGGCCGGGCACACGAAAGAAATTGCAGAACTTACAGTTGGCAATACACACATTGGTGGTATTTATATTACGGTCTATCTGCCAGGTAACCTTACCATGCGGCACCTGCACCTTGCGCATTTCATTGGCCACATACATCAGCTCTGTTAAAGGAGCCTGCTCATAAAGAAACATTCCTTCTTCTACGGTTAAAAATTCAAAGGCAAGGGCTTTCTGGTAAAGATCCTGTAAGTGCATAAAGATGAGATTAAGAAATACGGGTTGAAATACAGGCATTGTATTCCATCAGCAAAATTACAGGCAACCGTGCATCCAACCACGAAGCGTTTTTGTAAAAATCATTGTCTATCAATAAGAAATTCAACTATTTTTCCTGAATGATGCGATTTTGCCTGCTTGTTTATGCCCTGTTATGCCTGTTTACTGCAAAAAGTCAACAGGTTGATTATCCGCAGGCACGCCTTCTCACCAGTTTTAAATTTGAACAGCTCACTGGCGGTATCGTCATCGTACATGCCACGCTGGATAATTTTGGTGATACACTCAATTTTATTCTGGATACAGGCAGCGGCGGTATTTCTTTGGATACACTTACGGCTGCTTATTACAAACTGCCGCTGGAGGCAAGTGATAAAACCATTAAAGGCATCGGCGGCGTCAAGGGTCTTTCATTTTACAAAAACGGTACGCTTCACTTTCCCGGACTGGATGTATCCAATCTTGATTTTCATATCAACGATTATGAAATTCTTACGGAAGTATATGGCTTTCGGGTGGATGGTATTATTGGTTACAGTTTTTTCCGTCGTTATATTGTAGGGCTGGATTATAACACGGGTTTACTCAGCATTTACACACCCGGTAAATACAACTATCCTAAAAACGGTACTTATTTAAAACCCGCTTTTACCAATATACCGGTGACCCGTCATGAAATAGGCGATCTTAAAAACTACTTCAGTAATTTTTACTTTGATACCGGCGCCGGTATGTGCATTATGCTGAGTGAGCAGTTTGTAAACGATAGTGTACTGCTCAGCAGTAAACGGAAAATTGTAGCCACACAGGTGGAAGGACTGGTAGGGAAGATCACCATGAAACTTTCTACTCTTAAAACAGTGCAGATTGGTCCTTACCGCTTTAAAAGAGTTCCCGTGCACATCTATAAAGATTCTGTAAACGTGTTCAGCTACCCCACGCTGGTGGGATTGCTGGGCAGTGATCTGCTGCGTCGTTTTAATATTGTACTCAATTACCCGGACCGAACCATCCACCTCAGCCCCAACAGTCATTACCGGGATGCTTTTGATTACTCTTACACCGGCATGAACTATTATTTTATTGATGGCAAAGTGGTGATTACTGAAATACAACAGGACTCCCCGGCTGAAAAAGCAGGCTTCCAACCCGGCGATATTATTTTTGGTATTGAAAATAACTTCAGCAATAACATACAGCAGTACAAAGCCCTCCTGCAAAACCACGGACAAAAACTCAACATTATCGTGTTCCGTAATAACAAGCCGCTCCTGCTGGAACTTAAAGTGGGCAGCATCTTAAAATAAACCACCGTTGCGGTGCTGTTAATTCCTGTACACCGTGGCAAAGTTTTACCGAAATTTGCTGTTCCTCTCAAGAAAGGATTTTTTCCATGATACAATTTGAACGTTTTACACTGAGCAACGGATTAAAACTCCTCATTCATAAAGATGTAAGCACTCCAATGGCTGTAGTAAATGTGTTGTACGATGTGGGGGCACGTGATGAAAAAGAATCACAAACCGGCTTTGCTCATTTGTTTGAACACCTCATGTTTGGCGGCAGCATTCATATTCCGGATTATGATGAGCCGCTGCAGCTGGCCGGTGGTGAAAACAATGCTTACACTACGAATGATTTAACCAACTATTACTGTCAGCTGCCGGCAGAAAACCTGGAAACCGCTTTCTGGTTGGAGAGTGATCGCATGTTAAGCCTTGCCTTTAGTGAAAAGAGCCTGGATGTGCAACGCAAAGTGGTGAGCGAAGAGTTTAAAGAGCATTATCTCAATAAACCTTACGGTGATGTGTGGCACAAAATGCGGGAGATGGCTTACAAAGTACATCCCTATAAATGGATGACGATTGGGAAAGAACTCAAACATATTGAAGAAGCTCAACTGCAGGATGTAAAAAACTTCTTTACCAAACATTATAACCCGGCCAATGCCATACTCGTTGTTGCTGGTAATGTAGAAACAGAACAGGTGTTGCAACTGGCGGAAAAATGGTTTGGTACTATTCCTTCCGGTGAAAAATATATCCGCTCTTTACCAAAGGAACCACAGCAAACAGCCGCCCGCCGCCTGGAAGTAAAAGCGGATGTGCCCATTGATGCGTTCATCAAAACATGGCATATGGGCAGCAGGTTAGAACGGGGTTATTATGTAGCCGATTTAATTACAGATATACTGGGCGGCGGTGCCAGCAGCCGCTTGTTTCAGAAACTGGTGAAAGAGCAGCAGTTGTTCAGCAACCTGGATTGTTATCATTTCGGCAGCATAGATACAGGTTTGTTAACCATTGAAGGCAAACTGGTAAAAGGGGTTTCTATTGAAAAGGCCGAAGCTGCTGTAGAAGCAGAGTTACAGCAACTCAAAGAAACAGTAGTGGATGAAAAAGAACTGCAGAAAGTAAAAAATAAAACAGAGAGCACCATTTTGTTTGAAGACATGAGTGTGATGAGCCGTGCCAACAGTCTTGCTTTTTATGAACTGCTGGGCGATGCACAACTGATGAATGATGAACTGGAAAAATATCAAAGCATTACAGCAGAAGAGTTGCGTGCTGAGTGTGAACGGATTTTTGATGAACGCAACAGTAACACATTATATTACTTAGCAAAGAACTGATCATGAGCGTAGCAGCACAACAACTTAACAGAAAGAAAGCGCCTCTCATAAAAGATGCCACCGAATTTGATTTACATCTCAAGCCGTATCAAAAAATTGTTTTGGATAATGGTGTGGAAGTGTATGCCGTAAACGCCGGTACCCAGGAAGTGATGAGTGTGGAGCTGGTATTTTTTGCAGGCAACTGGTACGAGCAGCAGAACAATGTGGCCGCTGCTACCAACTTCTTATTAAAGAACGGCACCCGTACTAAAAGTGCTTTCCAGATCAATGAACATTTTGATTATTACGGCTCCCATTTAAGCAGAGGTTGTTATAACGAAACAGCCAACATTGTATTACACTGTATTAATCGTCATTTAGGTACACACCTGCCCGTAATTGCAGAACTCATCACAGAAGCTGTGTATCCGCAACAGGAGCTGGACATCTACCGCCAAAATGCCAAACAGCGTTTGAGTGTAAATCTCAAGAAATGTGATTTTGTAGCAGGCAGATTAATTGATGAATATGTGTTTGGCCGCAATCATCCCTACGGTGTGTACAGTAATTCGGCAGATTATGATGCCTTGAACACAGAACAACTGCTTGCTTATTACAAAGAGTATTATACCCATGGACGTTGTGTGGTTTTTGCCGGCGGATTATTGCCTGCTGATTTTGAAAAGCAGTTGAATCAAACCATCGGTCAGTTGCCGCTTAATAAAAATCACAGCAAAGAAATCTTTCATCCGCTTACGCCTGCGGTTGAAAAGAAATACAGGATCATGAATGATGAGAAAGGAGTGCAGGGCGCTATTCGTTTGGCACAACCATTCCCCAACCGTCATCATCCTGATTTTCAGAAAGTGCAGGTGTTGAACACTCTGTTTGGCGGCTTCTTTGGATCGAGGCTTATGAGTAATATCCGTGAAGACAAAGGATATACATATGGCATTCATTCTTATATTCTCAATCACATTGCTACTACGGCCTGGATGATCAGCACCGAAGCAGGAAGAGATGTGTGTGAAGCAACCATCAACGAAGTGTATCATGAAATGGAAGAGCTTCGTAATGAAACAGTGGAGGCTGAAGAATTGCAGTTGGTGAAAAACTATCTCATCGGCACCATCCTGGGAGATCTGGATGGGCCGTTTCATATCATCGGCCGTTGGAAGAATTTAATTTTAAACGGGCTGGATGAACATTATTTTTATTCATCGGTACAAACCATTAAAAGCATATCAGCTGAAGAGTTGAAACAGTTGGCCAATAAGTATTTACAGCCGGAAAAGTTTTATGAGCTCGTGGTTGTATAATGAGTTTCGTCAAGCCCTAAAACAAACAAAATGAAATTTCTCACCAAAGTATTCATCACAGCAGTTAACGCATTTGTGCTGGCCTATTTATTGCCGGGTATTGAAATCAAAGATTTTTTAACAGCTGTTATTGTAGCATTAGTGTTGGCTGTATTGGATGCAGTAGTGAAACCATTGCTCATCTTATTTACTTTGCCCGCTACGATTTTTACGTTGGGTCTGTTTCTGTTTGTAATCAATGCCTGTATTATATTAATTGATGCCTATTTTGTAGGTGGCTTTGAAATTGCAGTACCTAAATTCTGGTATGCTTTATTATTCAGTATTTGTTTGTCCATTGCCAATTCCATTGTGCACCGCATTGCACTGAAAGACGAAAAGCAAAAATCAAATTGATGTATGCAGTTTGACAGAAAGAATTTAACGAACGAAGAGGTTGTACATATGTACCGCCGCCTGTTGTGGCCCCGCATGATTGAAGAAAAAATGCTGGTGCTGTTGCGGCAGGGAAAAATTTCCAAATGGTTCAGTGGTATTGGACAGGAAGCGATTGCCGTTGGAGCCACTATGGCTTTGCAGCAAGATGAATGGGTCTTTCCCTTACACAGGAACTTAGGTGTATTCACCACCCGTAACATGCCCCTGCATAAACTATTCATGCAATGGCAGGGTAATAAGGAAGGATACAGCAAAGGACGGGAACGCAGTTTTCATTTCGGAAGTAAAGAACATCATATCTGCGGAATGATTTCACATCTTGGTCCGCAGTTGGCATTAGCAGATGGAGTAGCGCTGGCCCACAAACTCAGAAAAGAAAATAAAATTGCAGTTGCTTTTACCGGGGAAGGTGGCACCAGCGAAGGTGATTTTCATGAAGCATTGAATGTTGCTGCTGTGTGGGATCTGCCGGTGATCTTTATTATTGAAAATAATGGGTATGGCTTAAGCACACCTACTAATGAACAATACCGTTGTGAAAGTTTGGTGGAACGTGCCAGAGGGTATGGAATGGACGGCGTAAAAATTGATGGTAATAATATTTTAACCGTGTATGATACCATCAAAGGGGTGCGTGATTATTGTATCGAAAACCAAAAGCCTTATTTAATTGAGTGCATGACCTTTCGCATGCGTGGTCATGAGGAAGCAAGCGGTACCAAATATGTTCCTTCCTATTTGTTCGACATCTGGAAAGAAAAAGATCCCATCAAAAACTTTGAAGATTTTCTGTTGGCTGAAAATGTTTTATCGGCATCAATAGTTGAATCCATCCGCAATGAATTCAAACAAACCATAGAAGATGAATTGCAACTTGGATTTAATGCAAAACCGATGGTAGTGGATACGGAGGAAGAAGTGGAGGATGTATATAAACCAATAGCCGCCAGCAGTAAGTCATTAGTGATTAATAATTCTTCTGCTCACTATTCACCAATTGCGGTGAATGAAAAACGGTTTATTGATGGCATCAGTGAAGGATTGAAACAAAGTATGCAACAGCATCCCGGTCTCATCATTATGGGACAGGATATTGCAGAATACGGTGGTGCGTTTAAAATCACTGAAGGTTTTGTGCAGGAGTTTGGCAAAGAACGCATCCGCAACACACCTATTTGCGAAAGTGCGATAGTAGGTGCTGCATTAGGATTAAGCCTGGAAGGATATAAAGCAGTAATGGAAATGCAGTTTGCTGATTTTGTAACCGTAGGATTTAATCAAATCGTAAATAATCTTGCCAAGATGCATTACCGTTGGGGGCAACATGCGGATGTGGTGGTACGTATGCCCACGGGTGCAGGTGTAGGTGCAGGACCGTTTCATTCACAAAGCAATGAAGCGTGGTTCACCAAAGTACCGGGATTGAAAATTGTTTATCCAAGTACTCCTATGGATGCAAAAGGTTTGTTGATTGCTGCTATCAATGATCCCAACCCGGTGATGTACTTTGAACATAAAGCATTGTATCGTTCTGTAACCGGTAATGTGCCCGAGGAATATTATGAAATTGAAATCGGCAAAGCAAGACATGTAAGAAGCGGTGATGAAATTTCCATCATCACCTATGGTGCGGGTGTGCACTGGGCTGAAGATTATGCAGCCGAGCATCCGGAGATTTCCATTGATATCCTGGATCTGCGATCCTTAGCTCCGCTGGATTATGCAGCTATTCGTACCGCTGTGCTACGGTCAGGCAGGGTTTTGATCCTGCACGAAGACACATTGATTGGCGGCATTGGAGGTGAAATAGCTGCGTGGATTGCCGAGCATTGTTTTGCATTGCTGGATGCACCGGTGATGCGTTGCGCAAGCCTGGACACACCTATTCCGTTTAATATTGAGTTAGAGCAAAACTTTTTAGCGAAGGCGAGATTGGGTGAGATGGTGGAGAAGTTGATAGTTTATTAAATATTTTAATGACACCTAAGCATCTTATATTCCTTATTCTTTGGTGTAACAGCATTCAAATGCAAGCCCAGTTTAAAAAGCAATACGAAATACTTCATTTGCTTGATTCAGCAGGGTTAATATTAAAGTCAGAGAAGAGTCAATTTTTGGCTGAATTAAAACGCAAGGAAGATTGGGCGCAAAAACACAAAGAACAAATGTATTATGAATCTGAAATTGAGGATCAACCACATTACCCTCTTCAGATATTACAGCAACTAAAGATGTATTCTACACCTGGAACAAGATCTGTTCTAATCTTTAGACCGGCTTTCACAGAGATTAAAGAATCACAAAGGCAGGTAGTCCGGGAAGGGCTATATACATTCCTTAAAAAAATCGAATCCATCAATCTTGTCAGCAAAGAAACGGCTGAAAAAACACGAAAGGATATTGAAACTTTAACGATCAGGTCAAACTACGAATTGGTGGCAAGAGCTTGTAGTCTAACAGAAATCGAATATTTTCTTACTATAAATAAACTGGATAAGTTTCTTAAAGACTTGTTGAAACGGAAACTAATTAACGATGAAAAGTACGATGAACTTGTAAACGAATCGAAGCAAGGGAAGCTTTCTTCGTATAGAGAAGTTATCGAATCAATTGATAAGATGGTTGTAATTGATTTAAATGAGTATAGAGAATCAAATCAAAATGAAGTTTTTGAAAACATTTATAGAAAGACCGCAACCTGTTTTTCAGCGCTTTCGTTTGACAGCATTGCCTTTACTTTTATAAAAAATGAAGAAAGCAGTGAAAAGGATTTTTTAGTTATTGATGCAAAAGTTTCCATTTTTAAGGGTGGTAGCGTGTACACGTACAAAAGTTTTTATGATGCAGAGTATGTTAACAAAAGTCCTGATGATATTTCTGTTGTGCCTGAACAATACTACCAGGTATTTAATAAAATGCTTGCTGATCAAAATTCTCCTTACAGACTTCATCAGGTAATGCTTGATAAAAATGTGTTTGGCATCCTTCCTTTAACGAAAGAGCAGTTTGATGGATTACAATGGAGTTACAGCGGAATGAACAACGGTTATATTCAGGTTAGTTACGAAACATTCTCTAATGGACTCACACAAAGGAAAATAATGAATGTTTTAGAGCAATACGATTCAATCGGCCTTTTTTCTCATTTAACGAAAACTGAAATTGACTCGGCAAAAGCACTTGTATACGAATCTGAGATTAACTATTACTCTGATATTTTATCTTGTTTCAAAAATCTTGTATTTGAGATTGACTTGGAATATGGTGTTAATGAGGGGATGTATAAGTTGCTTACTTCAGAATTATCGAAATATTCAAAAGATGTTTTTAAGCCGGTTGATATTATTGATACTTATAATTATAAAAGGCGAAAAGAGTTTGACTTCGGGTTTTCATTGAACCAAACGAAATACCAAGTTAGATTATTTCAGAAAGATGATTGGCTGGATACCAGGTTTTTTGAGTTGATTGAAAAGGCTATCGCTGAATTTAAAGTTGATGGCAGGTTTTACTACGTTTATCCCTTAGATGGATTGCGGGTGATTTTCCTTACAGATAAACAGCACGGGTATTTAAAAAATAACAAACTCTTGGAATTGTCTGAAACAGCTACTAATGAATAGCTAGCTTGAATTGAGCTTTGGTAATCTTTCTTTACAACAGCGATTGCTCAAATTGGTGTTGCATGAAATGGGGCACAACTTTGGATTGCCGCATTGCCCCGATGAAGCTTGTTTTATGGTAGATGCTGATGGTCAAATGAAACTGGATAAAGAGCGATACCTCTGTGTAAAATGTAAAAGTCAACTCAAGTTCTGAGAAACTATTGTTTTTCTCAAATCCTTTGTATCTTTTACTTCCTCCTGAGAAAAATTCCTTCAACCATTTTTGAATTTTAAAACTGAATGAACATGAAATCAAAACTCTTGCTTGCAGTTATTTTTTTCATTACTGCTCACACAAATGCTCAAACCAACTGGAGCCCCGAGCAATGCATGAAACTCAAAAACATTTCTTCCACCATTGTGTCGCCTGATGGAAGTAAAGTATTGTACACCGTACGTGAAGCGATCATGACGGACGACCGCAGTGAATACATCAACAATGTATGGATTTGTAATGCAGATGGCAGCAATCATATCCAACTCACAAAGGGCGATAAGAACAGCAGCAACCCTGCATGGAGCCCCGATGGTAAGTGGATAAGCTTTACTTCCAACCGTGATGGCAAAACAAATTTGTATCTCTTATCACTCAACGGCGGTGAAGCTGAAAGAGTGACCGATGTAAAAACAGGCGTAGGAACGTACAGGTGGAGTAATAACGGGCACATGATTGCCTTTACCATGAGTGATGCTGCCAGTGATAAAGAAGAGAAAAACAAAAAATCAAAGAACGACTGGTATTATATGGATGAAGAAATTAAGCAAAACCGATTGTATGTACTATGGCTGCATCAAAAAGATACCAGCGGCAAACGCATCCAGAAACAACTCACAAAAGAAAACTATAATGTAAACAGTTTCAGCTGGAGTAAAGACGATGCACAAATTGTTTTCAGTCATGGCAAATCACCTGAAGCAAATGATGGCAACTACCAGGATATTTCTATCGCTGATGTAAATAATGCAACAGTAAAAACAATCCTCAACACAGCAGGTAATGAATCCAATCCCATCTTTAGTCCCGATGGCAGCAGTTTTGTTTTTCAATTTTCTCCTGCTCCTGTTGATTGGCCGGGCCCCACTTCTGTTGTTGTTTATACCATGAGCGATGGTAAAACCAAACAATTAAAATCAACTTCCAACGAAAGTGCAGGCATTGTAGGCTGGACAGCTGATAGTAAACATGTAATTGTACAGGATGGCAATAAAACACTCAGCACGGTGTATGTATTAAGTGCAGATGGTAACAGCATCAACGAATGGAATAAAAATGAAACTTCATTTCTTACATCAGCCACCATTAACAGCAGCAACACACATCTATCATTTCAATTACAATCATCATCACAATTTCCGCAGGCTTATGTAAGCAGTATCAGCAATTATGCTCCGGTAAAACTTACCACGGTAAATGCAGAAGCACTTAACAAACCTTTGCCCAAAACAGAACTCATCAAATGGAAAGGTGCTGATGGAAGAGAGATAGAAGGATTACTCACCTATCCGCTCAATTACAAAGCAGGCACAAAAGTTCCGTTGATATTAAATGTACACGGTGGCCCTGCAGGTGTGTTTACACAAAATTGTGTTGCGGCTAATGCAGGCACTTATCCCATTGCTGCTTTTGCTGAAATGGGTATTGCTGTGTTGCGTCCCAATCCACGTGGCAGTACAGGTTATGGTGCTGCATTCCGCATGGCCAATCGTGCTGACTGGGGCGGCAAAGATTATATTGATTTAATGAATGGTGTTGACTTTGTAATTAAGATGGGCGTCGCAGATGAAAATAAAACAGGCATCATGGGTTGGAGTTATGGTGGTTTTATGAGCAGTTGGGTAGTGGGTCACACCAATCGTTTTAAAGCAGCAAGTATTGGCGCACCCGTTGTTGATTTAGCGCATCAGAATTTAACGGATGATATTGAAGGTTTCCTTCCATCTTATTTCAAAATACAACCATGGGAAAACTGGAGTTTGCTGGATGCACATTCACCCTTGCGTTTTGTGCAGAATGTAAGCACGCCTGTTATGTTGCAGCACTGCGAAGGTGATTTGCGTGTGCCCATCAGCAACGGTATTATGTTTTACAACGCACTGCGTCGCCGCAATGTGCCGGTTCGCTTTTTAGTATTGCCTCGCCAGGCACACGGCCCTGTAGAACCAAGAATTACTATGAAAGTAATGCAGGCCAATTTAGAATGGTTCGGAAATTATATAAAGCCGTAGAAGAATTTTATGTAACGGGCTGAAGTATTTCATGGCAGCGGTATTGCGTCGCACTCTTGTACGTTCTGTTTGCTATGGCATCAATAAAGTGTAAGAGAAAAATAAAATATAATCTTCAAAATTATTAAAGCAGATAAGGGCGGCCGAAGGCCGCCCTTATCTGCTTCTCTTCATGCGGTTGGTCAGGAGACCAGACCTCGGCGTGCTTTTTTCTTTATCATTTTTTCAACCAAAGTTTGCGACTAATCACACTGTAACACAGAGGATGCACAATAGAATTAAACTGCAATTCACCACAACTTGTCCCGCCTCAGGCGGGAGTAGCACATAGCTAACTCAGGGAAACCTCCGATCCTGCCTACCGTCAGGCAGGTTCGGGCCGTCATCTAAATCGGGCTCCTTATTGTTTCTCCTGAGCGAAGCCGAAGGATTGGGCAAGCAAAAAAGTGACAAAGAAAACAGCAGCGACTATAAATTTTTATGAAGAAATAAATTATCCTTTCAAACTAAATTCAAATAATTTCTATCCCTTAAAAAAATTCCTCTTTACCTTCCCATCTCAGATTTTAAACGCTTAATTAACTGTCACATGCCATCCAACCGCAGAAAATTTTTACGCAATCTTTCCATCAGTGCAGGAGCACTTGGTTTTTCCCTGCCATCTTTTGCCAAAGTAAAAAACGCAAACGAATCATTCATTGAAATACAGGAACAACTACCGCAAACATTTAATATGTGCGGCTATGCAGCTCCCAAATTAGATGTGGTGCGGATCGGCGTTGTAGGATTGGGCATGCGTGGTGGTGATGCAGTAGAACGACTTAGTTATATTGAAGGTGTTGAAATAACAGCTCTTTGTGATAAGTATGCCGACCGTGTTGCTGCATCTCAAAAAACGCTGGAGAAAATGGGTAGGCCTAAAGCAATAGAATTCTCCGGCGAAGAAGGGTATAAAGCATTGTGTCAAAGTAAGGATGTGGACTTAGTGTACAACTGCACTCCCTGGCATTTGCATACACCTGTTTCGTTGATGGCGATGAAGAACGGCAAACATGCAGCTACCGAAGTAAACGCAGGCATGACCATTGATGAATGCTGGCAACTGGTGGAAACATCAGAGCAAACGAAGAAGCATTGCATTATGCTGGAGAATTGTTGTTACGATTTTTTTGAACTGCTCACGCTCAATATGGCACGCAATGGTTTGCTGGGTGAAATAGTGCATGCGGAAGGTGCTTATATTCATGACCTCAGCACTTCCTACCTCTTCAACAAAAATGCCTATGCTGATATGTGGCGGTTGAAAGAGAATGCAAAACGTAATGGCAATTTATATCCTACGCATGGTCTGGGTCCTATTGCTCAATGCATGAACATTAACCGTGGTGATAAGATGGATCATTTGGTGAGTATGAGTACCGGTGATTTTTCATTGGGCAGTCTTGCCAAAGAAATGGCTGCCAAAGATGATTTCTTTCAACCGTATGTTGGTAAGAATTACAGGGGCAATATGAACAATACCATCATTCGAACCAGCAAAGGAAAAACCATGTTGCTGCAGCATGATGTATCAACACCTCGTCCGTATTCAAGAATTCATTTAGTGAGCGGTACCAAGGGCATTGCACAAAAATGGCCGGGCCCTGAACGTATTTCTTTCAGTCATAGCTGGATCAAAGAAGAAGAAATGAAACAACTGAAAGAAAAGTACACATTACCCATTGTAAAGCATATTGGTGAAATTGCAAAAGAAGTGGGCGGTCATGGTGGTATGGATTTTATTATGGACTGGCGTTTGATTGATTGTTTGCGCAATGGTTTGCCGCTGGATATGGATGTGTATGATGCTGCTTCCTGGAGTTCCATTATTGCGTTGAGTGAACAATCAGTGAAATCAAAATCCAAAACAGTGGATATTCCTGATTTTACACGTGGTGCCTGGAAAACAAATAAACCTGTAAATCTTACATTAGATGGTGGCGGCACTACGAAAGTAAGGAAGGTGCTTAAATAAATGTGCTTATACAAAAAAAGGCAAGGCGGTTCACTGAACCGCCTTGCTTTATTCCTGTCCGGGTTTGTATTTCCGTTCTATTTTCTTTTCTACATCTTCTTTGTAAAACAATACATCTTTAAACTGTCCTTTTGTGTACATTTCTAATTGATCAGTGAAGTGTTTACTGTTAGGGTCGCCACTGTTACCACCTGCCAATAAAGATTTTGCTTTTATCTTATCTCCAAACTCAACAGCACATATAAAACTATTGCCATGAAAACCGTAGCGTTTTTTTGTTCCGGGAAATGTGCGGCTGGTATACGAGGGCAACATACCCCAAATGGCTGAAGCAAATGGAACAGGATAACTGATTTTATTATCATCAAATTTTTGATTGAGATCATTGCTGATGCGTTGATAGCGGTTAATATCGCCCCATGGAATTTCCCATGTGCCAAATTGCTGCTTCAATTGTTTTACTGTTTCATTCAAAGGTGCCAATAATTGCAACGGAGTAGCTGCTGCAGCAAAACGTTTGGTGGCGGTTACCTGGTCGTCATCTCCATCTTCAATATAAATTCTGCGGATAGAGATGGCGGCATTTAAACGTTGTGCCCATTCTACCGCCAATGTTGTAGCAATGGAATGATTGGATGAATAATAGTTCCAGTTTTTTAATATAGCAATGGGTGCTGCTAATGAACGATGCAGACTGTCGCCCGGTTGTAAACCTGTTTCATAGGCTTTTACCAGCGCAGGAATCAGCACTTCAAACGCAGACAAATAAGTATCATAACCCGCAGCAATCGTTTTATCAATGGTGAATTTATTTTCTTTGCTCAATACTCTTGCGGCATTGATACCACGGAAGTTTTCTCCATCAGGTGCCATATACACCGGGTAATCTTTTTTCTTTGGACTTGCTTCGCCACTAACAGTGAAAGGAGTGGAGTTGCAGTTTTGTATCCAACCTGTTGATGGATTGATTATCTGCACCGTTTCTGTTGCGTCATGTAAACCCTGCCATTCAGTTGCTGTTGTTGTACCGTCCACCACTTTTCCCCAGTTGAATTTTGTATCACGCTTTGGTACATAGTTTCCATGCCAGTAAGCGATGTTGCCTTTAGTATCGGCAAATACGGTGCTGTTACTCGTGTTGCCCCGGAGTGCCATTACTTTTTTATAGTCATCCAATCCTTTTGCTTTGGTGCGTTGCCAGCTTTGAATCAATCCATTGATCATGCGGTTGCTGGAACGTACGCTGATGTATTTGCCGTTACGCTTTGCCATTACCGGACCATGATGTGTAGCGTAAGTTGTAAATGTTTTTGTGATGAGTTCATTTCCCTGCTTCACTTTAATTGTAATCTGTTTTTGTTTTACAGGACGCTTTTCATTATTGTATTCATAGATCATGTTCTTACCACTGCCGCTAATCTTTTCGGCATACATATCAGCTACATCCACATTTGCACTGGTATGCATCCATCCACAATATTCATTAAAGCCCTGGTAAATGAAAAATTGCCCCCAGGTTACGGCACCATATGCATTGAGCCCCTGTTCGCTTACCATATGCACTTCAGGACGGAAATAAAATGTTACATGTGGGTTGATATACAAAATAGCTTTCCCACTTTCTGTTTTAGATGGTGCAATTGCAAAACCATTTGATCCGGTGCTGTTATCTGTAAATTCTTTTGGATGATAAGCAATTGTTGCATTTGCATTGCCATATAAATTCTTTACATCTACAGCCGTAATATCACCTGTACTGATGGCGCCAATACTTCCATCAGTCCACAATAATTGATACCAGGGTTTGAAACGAGTAAGCAGCGCTGGTTTTACATTAGGATGTGTGTAGAGATAATAATTGATACCATCGGCATGAGCCTGTAACAATAGTTTCAACCACTGCGGAGCTTTGTTATAATCCGCTATTGCTTCAGTACTGTCAATGATTAAACGCAGGTACAGATCATTGTACAATTCACTCTCGCCTGAAACTTCGGCCATACGGCCCAGCTTTTCAATATAATTTGCTTCCACCCGCTTAAAATCATCTTCACATTGTGCGTACAGTAACCCAAACACAGCATCAGCATCTGTTTTTCCATACACATGCGGAATACCCCAGTTGTCACGGATGATGGTTACATTATTCGCCCTTTTTTGCCACCTGTTGATTTCATCGGTAGTAAAGGATTGGGAAAATAGCTGGAGGGGAAATAATAAAGCAAGCAATAAACGCATATACAATATTTTGAGTAATGGCTTAAAGCTAAGTATTCAAACGTTATTGAAAAAACTGTTTATGTGTCCCGGTGCAATTCCGGCAGGGGTGTCTGTATTTTTTTTGTTTTGCGAAGATCAGGTTGCCAGTAAAAGAACAGGCGGATGGTGCGGTTACGGTTGTATTTATTACCACTCAGTAACTGCTGCCACACATGCATATAGCCAAAGTCAAAACTGAGTGACCCGGAAACCCGTTGACGGATGCCTGCAAAGAAGCGGTTCTGATCAAAATGGTTATAAATGATATCTTTCCCTGTTTGCAGCATCAGCTCATCTGCAATACTCAGCATCGGAATTTTTTTGTTGGAACTTACCGGGATGTTCATGGAAAGCTGGTAGCGAAACCGGGTGGTGTACCGCTGTTCATTCGTTGGAATAAAGTTGACCACTTTCTGGATCCACCGCTCTTCAATACGCAAACGTTGATTAAGTTGAACAGTACCAAGTTGCTGGTTAAGTACTGCTTGCTGGTGCAATCTATTCTCATTGCTGAACAACTCCGTTGCATCTTTTTGATTGGCCAGCCACATATGTGCATAACCGGCACCTAATGTGAGCTGTTTGTTTGCATAATACAAACCGCCGGCACGCAAGAAAAAGAAACTGTTACTCTGCAAAAAATCAGTTCGGCGTATGTGCACATCTGCTGCAATACCCCAGCGTTCACTGAACCGAATTTGGGAGTTAAGGCTCGTCCATACATGATTTTGTGTCTGCACTTCACGGGAACGTTGTGCAAATACAAATGCGGGGACAAAAAGCAGAAGGAGAATTTGTTTCAAATCTGAAAAGAATAAGCAGCAAAATTAGTAATTGAAGTAAGCCGGTTTGTGAGTTATATCACGCAGGTGGCTGATCTTAAAAAGGCTTGCATAAACCGGTTTTTGTGTTTACATTTCTACATTCTTTGTTTTTAGTCCCTCTCTGTAATTTAATTAACCCCCAAAACAAACCATCATGACCACCATGCAAACGGGTACTTCGCCTACAGCTCAAAATGAGCGCATTGTATTACTTGATAGTTTAAGAGGTATTGCCTTATTAGGAATTTTATTAATGAACATTCCTTATTTCGGATTGCCGGAGCCGGCTTTTGATAATCCCTTACTGATGAATGAAAAGGGAACCATCAATATGCAGGTGTGGTATTTTATTAATATGGTACCGGAGGGAACGATGCGTGCTGTTTTTTCAATACTCTTTGGCGCAGGCATTCTTCTGTTTGTTAGCCGGCTTGAAAAAAGAGTGGAAGGAATGATGGCAGCCGAATATTTTATTCGCAGGCAACTATGGTTGATTGTGTTTGGTTTGGTGAATGCATTCATTTTATTATGGCCCGGTGATATTTTGTTTCAATACGGAATACTCGGTATCATCGCTTTTGTTTTCAGACGGATGCCGGTAAAAGGATTGCTTATAGCTGCAGCAGTTTGCCTGCTACTGATGACCGCAAGAGAGAATATTGATATGCACCGTACACAAGAAAAAATTAAAAAAGGCGAAGTAATTGCAAAGATTGATACTACTAAGACAAAGCTGAGCGAGGAACAAAAAGATATACTGGGAGAAATGACCGGTATCAAAGAAAAATCAGACACAGCCTCTTTAAAAAAAGAAATGAAGAAAAACCTTGCTAAGAGCCTGGGTAGTTACAGTAAGGTGTATGAATATATCAGCAATACAAGTGCAAAAGTGGAGTTCGGGTACACCTATTATGGGTTATGGGATATTTTACTGTTTATGTTTTTAGGATTAGCATTTTTTAAGAGTGGAATTTTAACGGGGGACGCCAAAATGAGTACCTATTTAATCATGACTATTGTGGGCTTGAGCCTTGGAATAACTCTTACCTATTTACGATTGCAACCTTTAATTGATTCCAATTTTAATTTCTTTGAGTATTTGAAGAAAGTGCATTTCCAGATGTATGAACTCAGCCGTACACTTCGTTCATTGGGTTTGTTTGGTTTGATTATGCTCTTGTATAAATCAGGATGGTTTAACTGGTTGTTTAAATTGATGCAACCTGTGGGGCAAATGGCCTTTACTAATTACCTGATGCAATCCTTTATGAGTAATTTATTTTTCCTGGGCATTGGTTTTGGAATGATGGGTAAATTAGAACGTCATGAAATTTACTATGTAGTCTTCGGTATTTGGTTGATTGAAATTATCTGGAGTCATGCCTGGTTACGTTTCTATCGCTTTGGTCCGTTAGAATGGTGCTGGCGCAGTTTAACCTACTGGAAACTTCAACCCATTAAAAAACAGGCAAAAGAAAATTTATTGATGGAAGATGAAGTGCCTAAAGAGTAAAATAAATAAAAAAGGCCATCCCATAAGAGATGGCCTTTTTATCAATAGATTCAACTGCTAATTCACCACCTCATACAACACCACTTCCGCTTCCTTATTTTTTAAAACAGCGCTTCCGATTTTTTTACATTCAAAACTCTGTTTTACTTTCTCAAAACTCTGTTCGCTTATTAGTATTTGATTGGGTCCTGCTTTGCTTTGCAGGCGTTGGGCTGTATTCACTGTATCGCCTACAACTGTATAATCCAGCCTGCGTAATGCAGCCGAACCGATATTACCCGAAATCATTTCACCGCTGTGTATGCCGATGGATACTTTAGGCAAAAAACTATGGTCGCTCGGGAGTGCATCAATTTTATTGCGGATGGCAAGACAGGCATCAATGGCTCTGTCCAGGTGAAACTCACCTTTGAACACAGCCATCACACAATCGCCCATAAACTTATCTACAATACCGTTTTGAGAAATAATTTCTTTAACCATCACATCAAAATAGTGATTCAGCATTTGCACCACCGTATCTGCATTTTCTTTTTCACTGATGGCCGTAAAGCCGCAAATGTCAATAAACGCTACACTTGCTTCTACGGTTTCATTATCTGTTAATGATTCTTCGTAGGCACGGGTGCCCATAAAACTCAGTACATTGGCATCCACATACATTTTTAAAATATTGTTTTCCTTGATGGCTTGTAAGGTCTCTTTCATCTGGTTTACATAACGGATGGTTTTTTCCATCGTTATTTCCAGGTCTTCAAAGTTCACCGGCTTGGTTACAAAATCAAATGCACCACGGTTCATAGCCACACGAATGTTTTCCATATCACCGTAAGCTGATACCATTACTGCTTTACTCAATGGCGCTGCATCGTTCAACTTGGTAAGCAGCGTTAAGCCATCCATTTCGGGCATATTAATATCGCTCAGGATAATCGAAATATCCGGATGCTGTTGCAGTTTTTCCAACGCATCATTGCCATTTACAGCAAATACAAATTCATATTGCTGCTCCCGTATTTTCTGACGAAACTTCTGTCGTATCAATACTTCCAGATCTGTTTCATCATCCGCTACCAGTATCTTGGTCATACCATTTTTGTTTTGAGCTTTTCTTTTAAAGAAGTAAAATCAACGGGCTTGGTTAAAAAATCATCTGCCCCATATTGCTTAGCGGTATTAAAATTTTCTTCATCTCCATAAGCAGTAATCATCATGACTACGGGTGGTGGCTTTTCATATTCTTTTTTAATGCGTTTCAACAATTCCAATCCGCTCATACCGGGCATATTAATATCGCTGAGGATGAGCACCGCTTCATGATGATGCACTTGCATAAAACTCAGTGCATCTTCGCCTGAGTGGGCAAAGGCAAAATCCAGCTCTCCGCTTTTCATTTCTTTTCGAAAACGCTGTTCAAAGAGTGACCTTACATCCTGCTCATCATCTACTACTAAAATTTTCATACCTGTGAATTTGGGAAGTTAATAATAAATGTGGTGCCTTCTCCTTCTTTTGTTTCAACCTTTAATTGCCCGTTATGCGCCTTGGTTATTATATCATAACTCAAACTCAACCCCAGGCCGGTTCCCTGGCCTGTAGGTTTGGTAGTAAAAAACGGTTGAAAAATTTTGTCCAATGCTTTTTGAGGAATACCGGTGCCATTATCACTCACTTGTATTTCAATATTATCATTTATCTTTTTGGTTGAAACGATTACTTCGGGTGTATAGCTGTCTCCTGCCGTTTTCTTTTTTTCACTTACTGCATAAAAAGCATTGTTGATGAGGTTAAGTATAACCCTGCCAATATCCTGGGGCAGTACTTTTACTTTTCCGATTGTTTCATCAAAAGATGTTTCGAATTTTGCATTGAAGCTTTTGTCTTTTGCACGAAGACCATGAAAGGCTAACCTTAAATACTCATCACACAAAGCATTAATATCTGTGAGTTCTTTTTGCCCCGATGAGGATCTGCTGTGCTGCAGCATACCTTTTACAATAGAAGAAGCACGCTCACCATGGTGATTGATTTTTTCCAGGTTACCGATTAAGTCATTGGCAATTGCTTTTACTTCATCAGTATTTCCTTTGTCAACTTCTTCAACCAACTCCTTTATCAACTCACTGCTCACTTCACTAAAATTGTTCACGAAGTTTAGCGGATTCTGTATTTCATGCGCAATGCCGGCTGTCATTTCACCAAGACTCGCCATTTTTTCTGCTTGTATCAATTGTTTTTGCGTTGCTTTCAACTGTTCCAGTGTTGCTTCGGCATTTTTCTTTTGTTGTTCAATCAATTCATTTTGATGATGCAGCACCACATTTGCCTTCTTTTCTTTTTGGCGGCTTCTGTACACCAGGAATATTACCAATAAGGCTGTAATCAAGGCTGCAAAAGCTGAAAAAGTAAGCCATCGCTGCTGTAACGATTTGCGTTCAAACTCCAGCTCTTTTTTTGAAAAATCAAACTCTGCTTTTAATCGCTCACCTATACGTTCCGCTTCAGAGTTACGCAAGCTGTCTGCATACTGTTTAAACAATTGAAAATGTTTCAGGGCCTGCATGCTTTCACCTTTGCTTTCATAAACAGCCGCCAATACTTCATAGGCGTCACGCATCAGTTGAGGCTGCCCCATTTCCTGCGCCATGTTTAATGCCTGTTGTGCATATGCTAATGCTTCATTAAGTTTCTCTTGCTTATGAAGTGTTTTTGCAAGCCCGGTAAGCGCCACACAGGCAGAGGGCTTGTAGCCGGTTTCCAAAGCAAAGTCTGCAGCCTGTTTAAAATAGCTTGCTGCTCTATCTAAACTGTCAATCTTAAAATATAAAAGCCCCAGATTTTTGGTAGCTGAAATCATGGAGCGTTTGCTTCCTGAAAGCCGGGCAGTTGTAAGTGCAGATGTAAAATATTGTTTAGCTTTTATAAATTCATTTTTGTCAAGGTAAACCTCACCAATATTATTGTTGGCAATTACAATGCCGTCACTGTCGTGTAATTGCGTTGATACATCCAGAAACTTTTTATAGTTTACTTCTGCGTCGTCTAGTTTGTTTTGATAGTAGTTAACGATGGCAATATTATTATAAACGGTGGCTTCAGTGTTTTGGTCGTTTACAGCTTCGGCAGCAGTTAAGCATTCATAGTAGTATTGAAGCGCTTTGCTGTAGTTGCCCTGGGCCATGGCTGTGAGACCGAGATTGTTTAATACTTTAGGTAAAAAAGTGGCGAACTTTTTTTCTTTGCACAGTTTCAACGATTGATTGAGCTTTTCTATGCTGGCAGTATAGTCACCCTTATTATAATAGGCTACACCCATATTGCTATAGGCTGCGGCTTCACCCAAAATGTAATCTGCGTCCCTGCAATAAAAACCGTGATCTTTTAACAGCAGTAATGAGCTGTCAGGATTAGTTTCAGAATAAGTAAAAGCTAAAATATTAATGGCATTGAGCCAGGCTGTATCTTTTTTATAATCTGCTTTTTGTTCCAGTTGTGCAATACGCAGTTTAAGGCTGTTAATATTCCCTTTTTGAGCAACAACCTTATTTAACAGACTGCAAAAAAGCAAGACCGCTGTAAAGCGGGCTGCAGTGTTCAGGCTCATGTGTAATGGGTTAAACATTCTTTTACAAGATAAGAATTGCTCAAGGGAAACGATTGTAAAATATAATAATTATTTAGGTTGAATTGA
Source organism: Lacibacter sp. MH-610 (assembly GCF_045780045.1). Lineage (NCBI taxonomy): Bacteria > Pseudomonadati > Bacteroidota > Chitinophagia > Chitinophagales > Chitinophagaceae > Lacibacter > Lacibacter sp. MH-610. The sequence goes on along the minus strand of NZ_CP116002.1, from coordinate 243,329 downwards.
AGTTACGGGTACACTAAACCCGGAAAATTCATTTGACTTTTAAGAGATAAAAACTATCTTTAAGGCTAAACCATAAAATCTGCATATGCAAAAAGTAAAAAATCTCAACCGTATTTGGAGCTGGATTTTAGCTCTTGTTATCACTTCAGCAATGGCTGTTGCCTGTAATAATGAAGGTGAAAAGACTGAAGAACCTGCAGCTGATACACCGGCAGTTACTGCTCCTGCTGTAACAGACACAACCAAAAAGGACAGTATGCCTCCGATTGATACAGGCGCTACCACCCGCCCTGATGGCAAACCTGCAGGTTCACAATAAAAACATTGAAACAATGATCAACAGAAGCTGTTGTACAGTTTTAAAGAAGCGTGTACTTACAGCTTCTGTTTTTTTATGCCTGTTAATAACAGCAAGCTATACTTCCGTTGCCCAATCCTATTTTCATTTACAAACACAAAGTACCGCCACTGCACCTGCTTATAACTATTTTTTGCGGATGGAAGCTGATGGCGGCAATACACTCCGCATTTCTTATATCAAAGAAGGGAAAGATTATTTAGTTGAAGTACAGATGATGGATTCGCTGGCTTCAGCTGCAACCCGGTTTCTTATTCCTAAAACCACTCCCCGGTTTATTCAGTCAGGAACAGATGATAGCTTATGGCTGCCCTTTATACAATTTGAGAACAGATCAGACAGTTCGGGTATTTATTACGAACCAACCACTGTTATTCTTACACAAAAAGGCGAACAGCAACCGGCGGTATTATTAAGTTCCAATCAAAAAAGCTATGAAGAGCTTGTAAAGGAAAAACCATTGGTACTGCAGTTTTATAAAATGAACGAACCTTTTTATATTTTCCTATCCAGTTTTACTACGAGGAATCTTAATAGAGACGAACAAAAGCGTAATTTCTATCTCATCATCATTGCTAATACAAACGACCCTTATATTGGTAAATCTTCCCAAAAAGACTTAACAGGCGTGTATGAAACTTTTGCCACACTTACCAAACAGGCAGGCATTGGTTTTATTCCTGTTGTTGTTTCCGGCGATGCCTTTAATATTGCTAACACACAAAGGGCTATTGATACCATCAAACCATCAGTTCTTGATATTGTTTTCTTTTATTACACGGGTCATGGTTTCAGGTTTGCCAATGATGTGAGTAAATATCCACGGATTTCTTTCAGAACAAATACGATGCAGGTACGGGCAGATAATAACCTGGCAGTGGAGGATGTTTATAAAACTTTAATTGCCAAGCGTGCAAAGGTAACCATCGTAATCAGTGATTGCTGTAATGAAAAGTTAGGAGCTTCAGTACCTTTTGGCCTGGATATGCTGCGACCAAGAGCTACGAGTACAGAAGGATTGAAACTGAACTATGATAATTTCAGAAAATTATTTTTGCCTGCACAAACTACTTCTATCATAATTGGTTCAGCTTCTCCCAATCAATTAGCAGTGGGTAATCCTAATATGGGTGGTTTCTTTACCAATTTCTTTAAAGCAGAATTAATCAAAAGTTTGTATAGCAATACCGGTGAAAGCAGTTGGCTTCGTATTTCTTTAAGCGCTACTGAAAACACAAGAAAGCAATCTCTCACTGCTTTGTGCAATGCTACACCTAATGTAAACGGCAGGTGTGTGCAGCGTGCAGAAGTTAAGGTTTTACCCCCGCTATAAACAATCATTGCTGCGGTATAAATCTAATTCCGGATTCACGGTATATATCCTGTAAATACGAAGCGTTTTTTGATTGCCCGGGAATACGGTATATAATGGGATTTATATTTATATAGGGGTTTTGCTCCTCATCTGTATATTCCGCTTCCTCGTTTAATGATTGCTCAAATACTTTTTTGTGTACTCCTTTTTTAATGGTTGTCCATGCTGCATCATTCTTTAAAACATGAGAATAATTAAAACCTGCTGAAATTGCTTTTTTAAGATAGTTTACGGCTGCTGCTTCCTGCTTTAATAACGCATAACTCCTTGCTATCATGTAATACCGTATACTGAGCATTTGTTTTATATCCGTGGAGTCATACAAATCATCTGAATTTGGATTTACAGATGGGAATTTAGTTTGCAGCAAACCAATGGCGTTGTTGTATTGTTTTTGAAGCAGTAAGAGATTTGCTTTTTGTAAAATGGATCTGCAAATATCTATACCCGAACCTGAAGATACTTCACGAATAAGGGCAGCAGCTCTTGTATAATTACCGGAAATTGTATAAAAGAAAATCAAATCCTGTAAACCTGCAGAATCTATCTGACGGAACTGTAATAAGGTATCAAGATGTTTTTGTGCATCTGAATAATAACCTGCATACAATAACAGTTTCGTTAAACTGTTTCTTGCTATGGAATCTTTTGGCTGAAGCCTGATTGCATATTCATACCATTTTTTAGAGGCAGTATCATTGCCCGACCAATTGTACATATCCCCATACATCATTGCTGTTTGAAATTTGATTGATGTATCAGGTGATAGTAGCTGCGCCTGCTGCATATATGTTAATGCCGTTTGTACAGGATGAAATACGGGAGTTTCAATTACAATTGTATCATTAAATCCGGGCAAAGGCCATTTGGCTTGTTGTGGTTCCGAAGGATCATCAGATGTATTCCAGGGATAGGCATATCTTGAAAAATCATTGGTAAAAGAGGTATATAGTTCCTGTGGTATTTGACCATAAGCCATTTGTAAACGATGATATAAAAACAAAGCCGCCTGTTGTTTCCAGTAAAAATTTCTCGGCTGCAGTTTCATCATACGTGTATAAAAATCATGGATGGTTATTTCCAAATCACGATTGGCCTTAATCCAAAAATAATTAATAGTGATTCCGGTTAAACCATCTGTACCGGGAACTTTCCCAAATGAAAGATTGCGCAAATCACCTGCTTTACGGCTTAACGCTACCTGTTGCAATAAAACAGCTTCTGCTTTTTCATATTGCTGCAATTGCTCATACAGTTTCATTTGCTGTATTACCGAACTTGGTTTCACCGGCATTTCATACAGCGCTACCATTTCTTCATAAGGTGGAGGAGCAGCACCTTCCCGTTCAATAATCTTACGTTGCTCGGCTTCAAAATTCTTTAAGTAATCTTTAAAAACAGCCTGCTCCTGCAGTTGCTTGTTTTCAATAACTGTCACCTGCTCATAAATGGCAATAGCATCTGTTAGTTGTTTTTGCTGAATATATGCATGCGCCAGCAAATAAAAATCTTCTCTCCTGTTATAATTAAATACGGGAACAATTTTTATCATGCATCCTGCAGATTCCTGATTGCCTGAAACTGAAGTAAAGAAGTTGATTAATAAACTGTCTGATGTATAGCGGTTAATCGCTTCTTTCAGTAATGGAATGGCTTCCCCGTATTGTTTTTGTTCCAGTAATAGTTTACCCAAATAATGATGTGCTAATGGAAGTGAAGGCTGCTCCCGAATGATGAAATGTAAGTTTGCAATAACAGAATCTGCACGCATTTTTTTTTGTGCTGCAATGGTGCGGAGCAATAACCATATCGGCTTACTTCTATTTTCTGCTGCAGTGCTGGTAAAGAAGCATGAGTCAAGTAGTTTACTTAGCTCTGCATCAGGCACACCACCCAACTCAACACCAAACGAAAAATAATCATCATTAACAGCAAAATCATTTTTGAGAGATGCAGCCGATGAAAAATAGCGATTGGCGTTTTGATAATCACCCGCTTGTAAATACAAATAACCCAAACGTTCAAAGGGCAGATAATGCACTTTGTTGAGCTTAGATGCACGCAAATAATAACTCATTGCTTCAAGGGGCTTTTGTTCACGCTCCATCAAAATGCCCGCATTCATATAAACATAGGAAAGATTGGGCTGCAAAGAATCAGCTTTGTGCAACGCCATGGTTGCTTTCTTGTTATTTTTCAGCATCAGGTTCATCCGTATCTGGTTGCTCCAGGGTATGGCCCAGGTACTTGCCATAGCCGAAGCAAAATCAAAATGATATTGGGCTGAATCAAACTTTTTTTGGTGCACATACAAATTGGCCAGTTCATTATGTACATAAGCAGCATAAGGCTCCAGCTCCAGTGTTTTATATTGATGGCGAAAAGCGGCTTTTACCAGGCTGTCTTTCTTTTTAGAGGTTGCTAATTGTAATCTTGCCAATACACCGGAGAGATAATGCATGTTAATCTGTAATACCCCTGCCAAGTGGTGATTGGAAGGAATAAGTGTTAATGCAACTTTAATCATCGGCAGAAAGTCCTTGTAGTTTCTGGCACCGCTGTAATAATACTGGCGTTTCTCCAGTTCTGCTTCTTCACCGTTTAGATATGCGTTAATCATGGACTGAGCATTGTTCTGTACCAGTTCAGCAAACCGCTCATTAAATTGTTTTTGTAAGGATGTGTTGGTAAGTAATTGCTTCCTGAGCATTTGAAGTGTATCGGAGTATGCATTGAGGTAAATCTTTTTTTCACCCGTTTGTTCCGTATAGGTTTGTTCAATGGTATCCTGTATAATACATTGCTCAATGATGTAGTTTGCAAATGTATTTTCAGTTAATGGCGGGAGCGAATCAAAAGCTATAAAATTTTCCAAAGGATAGGTGGCTGCATGATTAAAGAAATTATCAATTGGCTCCCGTATAATCTCTTCAGTTGTTTTTGTTTTTTGAAACTGTGGTATCGTTGATGTATCAACCTTTGAAAGTACCAACAAGGGATTACCATCCGTTACAGGCGCCTGTTTGTGTTTGAGCAGTTGTAAAAACTCATCCCTCTTAATGGATGCTTCAACGTATTCTTGTATTTCTGCAAACGTAATTTGACCGTCTTTCATTTTATCTGCCAACCCATACAAACCTCTGAGCAGGTAGTATGAAAACACACCACGGCCGCCATCCCAAAACTCACCTTCTGCTGCTTCTTCATCGGCAGCACAGGAAGCCATCCTGATTTCATTGTTCAATACCTGCTGCAACTGTTGCGCCACCCATTGCCTGCCCTTAAAAAAATCGCCGGCCAGTTTTCCTGAATGACAGGCATCCGTAATGATGATGATCTTAGCTTTTTTCTGAAGCGTTAAAAAATTAGCATCTGTATTTAACTGTTCTACTGATACCGCATTATTGGGATAGTTGTGCGGCGGTGTATTGTAAGCCAGTAAATAACCTTTGTTTTTTTGATCAACTGTTTCTACATCGCCATGTCCTGAAAAATAAAAATACACTTCATCACCTTCATTGCATTGCTCCTTAAGCCAGTCAAGTGCATTGTAGATGGCAGCAATGGTAGCCTGCTCATTCAGCAGTATGCGGATATTGGATAAAGGAACATTGCCACCACTTGATGATTGCAACCATTGTGCAAAGAGTTGGGCATCTTTATCAGAATACACAAGCTGTCGGATGTTTTTATTTTCATAGGAAGCAATACCGATAACCACAGCATAGGTTTTTGTTGTTTTGTTTTGGCCAACAACTGTACCTGCACAAAGCAGTAATGCATACATTAAAACTGTACGTAATTTCATTGTGTACTACAGGTGGTTTACGTCAAACGGTAGGCAACAGTATGATAAAATCAGTTCCTTCTCCCTCTTTTGTTTCTACTTTCAACTCCCCACCATGTGCTTTTACAATATCATAACTCAAGCTCAATCCCAATCCTGTTCCCTGCCCTGTTGGTTTGGTAGTGAAGAAGGGTTGAAAGATTTTATCCAACACCTTCTGTGGAATACCATTGCCATTATCCTTTACTGTAACTAATACTTTGTTGCCTTCTTTGGTTGTACTTACTTCAACAGTAGGTTCATAGCCAGCCATGCCCTGCTTTGATTTTTCATTCACTACATAGAAAGCGTTTGTAATTAAGTTGAGTATAACTCTTCCCATATCCTGCGGAATGATGTTGATCTTACCAATGCTTTCATCAAAATCCGTTTTCATCCTTGCGTTGAAGTTTTTGTCTTTTGCACGAAGACCGTGATAAGCCAGTCGGAAATATTCATCACACAACAAATTAATATCAGTTAGTTCTTTTACACCACTGCTGCTGCGGCTGTGCTGGAGCATACCTTTTACAATATCTGCTGCACGCTTACCGTGATGATTTATTTTTTCAAGATTGGAATAAATATCATTCAGCAATTCATCCTGCTCGTCAGTTGTAAGTTTTGACTTTTGACTTTTTAATTCTTCAATCAACTCGCTGCTCACTTCACTAAAGTTGTTGACGAAATTCAACGGGTTTTGTATTTCATGGGCAATACCTGCGGTGAGTTCGCCGAGGCTGGCCATCTTTTCAGATTGAATAAGTTGAGCTTGGGTGGACTTTAATTCATGAAGAGTGCTCTCTACTTTGTCTTTCTCTTGCTGTAAAACTTTATTGGCTTTTTGCTTTTGCCGGTTGTTACGATAAAAGATGAAAGCAAGCAGCAACAGAACACCCATACCAGCTATAAAGAAATAGGTGCGAATTTTATTTTGATAAGTTATTTTTTCCTTTTCAATATTCTGCAGCCGGAGTTGTTCATTAAACCCAGTATTCTGAAAAGTGGTTAAATTTTTGATTCGCATTTTCGTAAGGCTATCAATCATCTGCAAAGCAAGCCCCTGGTACTTATAAGCACTATCCGTTTGACCATTCATCTGATAGGCCAGATAAATATTCTGGTAGAGTGTGCCCAAATTCACTGCAATACCCACACTCGAACCAAGCATACGATAAGTTTCCAGGTTTTTTATGGCATAATGCAACGCAGAATCTTTTGGACCTTCGCTTAAATAAAATTTCGTAAGCCCGAAATAGGATCCATTACTCAGGTTGGTGTAGTTTCTTTCAGCTATACACCAGTCAATACTTTTGTAATAATATTCTATGGCTTTGTCCTTGTCGCCTTTTCTGTAATAAATCAGCGCCATAATGCTGTAGATCTGTCCAAGATATTTTTTATTGCCTGATTGGAACGCCAGTTGTTCACCCTCCTGTTCAAAAAATAAAGCGGAGTCTAATTGATTCAAATAAGCGGCGTAGCTTCTTCCCAAATTCATAGCTGCCATCATTTGCCGGCCGGCGTGGCCAATTTCTTTTGAAATCCGCCGGGCTTCTTTGAAGTGAAACAGCTCCTGTTCGGTGTTTTGGGTTTGCCACATAAGGATAGCAAATATGTGATGCGTATAAGCAAGTGACAGTAACCGGTTGTTTCCATCAAAACGGGAACTGGCAAATAACGACCATGTTTTTGGGTTGTCGTTTTTTGGATTTTTGGCAATTTCAAAGGCTTCCCATAAAATCTTCAGCGCTTCGGGATAGCCACCCTTACTCTGTGTTTGATACGCTTTTGTAGCAAGGGCTACCACCAGCTCCAATTTCCTGTTATTCTTTTTCGCTATTTGTAACGTCAGGTCAGCATAACGCAAAGCTGAATCTCTGTTGCTTTCTTCATAAAAAAGATACAGTTCTTTGCAGGCGTTATAACGTACTGAATCAATGATAGAAGTTGATAACACCGTTTTCAAACTATCATTATTTTGCGCCCATGAAAAACAGGGAAGCACAATCAGTAATGCTATTTTTAAAAACTTATTCATAGTATTGTTAGTAAGGTACTTGAATGATAAACACACTGCCTTCTCCTTCCTTTGTTTCCACTTTCAACTCACCACCATGTGCCTTTACAATATCATAGCTTAAACTCAATCCCAAGCCTGTTCCTTGACCTGTGGGTTTGGTGGTAAAGAAAGGTTGAAAAATTTTATCGAGAACTTTCTGAGGGATTCCCGGGCCATTATCACGCACCTGTATTTCAATGCTGTTGGTGTGTTTTTTAGTAGTTACTGAAACGACTGGTTCGTATGTGCCATCTATTTTTTTCTTTTGTTCATTTACCGCATAAAATGCATTGTTGATAAGATTCAAAATCACCCTGCCAAAATCCTGTGGAATGATACTTAAGGGTGTAATACTTTCTTCAAACGATGATTCGAATTTTGCATTGAATGATTTGTCTTTGGCTCTTAATCCATGATATGCCAAACGCAAATACTCATCACACAAGGCATTGATATCGGTGAGTTCTTTTTGTCCTGATGATGTTCTGCTGTGCTGTAACATGCCTTTTACAATATCTGCCGCACGCTTGCCGTGATGATTTATTTTTTCAAGATTGGAATAAATATCATTCAGCAATTCATCCTGCTCTTCAGTTGTAAGTTTTGACTTTTGACTTTTTAATTCTTCAATCAACTCACTACTTACCTCACTAAAGTTGTTGACGAAGTTCAACGGGTTTTGTATTTCATGGGCAATACCTGCCGTGAGTTCACCCAATGAAGCCATCTTTTCACTTTGTATCAATTGCTTTTGTGTAGACTGTAATTCTGTCAAAGCCTCTTCTGCTCTTTTCTTTTCGGTTTGGATTTGAATCAGGTCAAGACGAGCCTGTTCGGCCAATGCTTCCGCCTGCTGCAAATCTTTATACCTTTTATAAGTGAGACTAAGCACTGAAGTAAAGCGGCGATAAATTTGCAGTTCATCTTCCTGCATCTGGGTTTGCGTCCATGCATACACACCGCCTTCTTTAAAGAAAAAGAAATAACCGTATTGCACTTCATCATGGTTATAATCCGGAAAGGCAATCATGGGCCGGATGATTTTATAGTATTCTTTTATTTCATTACCACGTAGTACAGGAAAATAATCGATTTGGCTCAACCAGTTGTTATATACATTTTCCAAAACAGGGTGCCCTTCCATTTTAATTTTTCCTACCAGTTCGAGGCTCTCGCCTTGTTCAGTGGTATTCCATGTAAATAGTTCGCCTGTTTTATTTTCTTTATTAAGTAATCCTACGCCACATCTTCTGGGTGTAATACTGAATGAATGCAGCTCTTTATAAAAAACTCCAATTGTATCAGCAAGGTCTTGCGAATTATGCATTGCCATTGCTTTACCCCTCACTCTTTCCAGTGCTGCTTCTATTTGTGCTTCTCTTGCCTGTTCTTCGGACTTTTGTAAATCAAAATATCGCTTAAAAGTGAGGTCAACTACTGAAGCAAAACGTCTGAGTAGTTTTTTTTCATCTGTAGTAACGGGTTGTTTACACCAACCATAAAACACACCGTGGGTGAAGTACATAAAATAGCCGTACTGGTCTATTTCTGTTTGCTCTGCAGGTACCTTAAAACTATTTCTTATTTGCTCATAATAAGATTTCAGCAGCTCACCATGCAATTCAGGATAATAATCTTCACCCTTCATCCATTGGTTGTAAACTTCTGAAAGCACAGGATGATTGTCGAGCACTGCCCATCCAACTAAAGAAAGATTTTCACTATCCCCGGTAGTAGTAGCGGAGTATAATAAGTTTTTTCTGTTCTCTTTGTTTTGAATGCTGATGCCGGTGCGAATAGGAGTAAAGCCTAATTTTTTTAATTCAGTAAAAGCAATGATAGCAGTAGATGGCAAATCATTACTGTTATGCATAGCCATTGCTTTACTGCGTACTCGTTCCAATGCCGCTTCTATCTGTGCTTCTCTTGCCTGTGCTTCGGCTTTTTGCAAATCGAGGAAGCGGGTATACGTTTGTTCAAATATTTTGGCGAAGCGTTTGAATACATCATGCATTTCAGGGAAATGCTCAGAAGTAATGAAAAGCAGGTTGCCGTGAGAAAAATTCGCAAGATGATCAATCTGAAAAGTTGGGAATGGGATGCCGGCATCCAACATATTTTGCAATATCTCTCCCAAAACAGGAAGTGATAACATATACCTGTAATGGCCAGCTTGATATTCACCTTCCTTTTCATATACACAAAGTTCATCACCTCTCTTTCTTGATTTGATGAAGTTCATAAAAACCGGATGTTCCGTTAACGGAATTTTGCAAGGTGGAAGAATATGGCCATCAGCACTTCCGGGATACCATGTACATTCCTTGTCATCAATTTCAAAAATGTTGAATCCGCAATGAAATTGAGGCACGCCTAATGCTTTCACTTGTTGGAAAAGAAGACCTGCTACTTCGGGCAGTTCATCACTTCGCTGCATAGCCATCGTTCTTGCCCGTACTCTTTCCAATGCTAATTGTATTTGATTTTCTCTTGTCTGTGCCTCCGCTTTTTGTAAATCATGAAATCTTGTATAGCTGGAATTAAAAACATTCCCGAAACGGTGAAGGATGTTAAACTTTTCATCGGTTAATGGTTCTGTGCCTACCACTTCCAATGCACCAAAATTGTTGAAGGACGCAGAGAAGGTGATTTGTTTGTTTTGGCTAACGGGTTTCCGGAGTGCTTCCGGCAACTCCGGATATTGTTTGAAAAACAAAGTCTGAAATTTTTTCTTCTCCGTTCCTGTTAATGCAAAAATCCATTTCGGGTCTTTTGCTTTCCATGCAGCTATAATGGATGTAAAGAAAGGTTCATAAAACGGAACAATTTGCAAAGGCCGTGCAGGTTTGTTCATTTCATCACTTGCAATCCACAATGCATTTGATTGATCAACAGGGCCGTGAATCCATATGATACAACTGGCCAATGAAAAATCCAGTTTGTTCAATTCTGTAAAAACAGTTGCTACCAGTTCGCCCAGCTCATCAGAATGTTGCATGGCCATGGCTCTTGCACGAACTCTTTCCAACCCAAGTTCAATAGCTGCTTCTCTTGCATTTGCTTCTGCTTTTTGCAAATCAAGAAAACGAATATATGCCTGGTTGAATGCAACGGTAAACCGACTGATGATTTCCTGTTTTTCTTCGGGCAAAGGTTCCAGGCTGCCGGTAACCAATGAACCAAATTGATCAGACGAACCGGAGAGATGAACCCTTTTAACAGCAGCCATATCTTTTTTGATAAACTCTGGCAAGCGTGACAACTCTGTTTTACTGAAACCAAATCTGTCCCAATCTTTTTTTTCTTTTCCTTCGAAATTGTATTGCCATTTTTTCTTTCGTTTCTTCCAGTTGTCCAGGTACAATAAATGTGTTAGATGTTGATTTGATTGAATAAAGAACCCATTCTCTACCAGTAACCCTTCTTTACCTGCGAGCCACCAGGTGATGCCTTTGTTTTCAGGATGTACAATCATGATAAAACACCGGTTGAGTTTTGCATCCAGCTTTGTAAGCTCTGCATATAATTTATAAATGATATGGCTGAGCTCGTTTGAATTTCGCATGGCCATTGCAGCTGCACGAACTCTTTCCAATGCTGCTTCTATTTGTGCTTCTCTTGCCTGCGCTGTTGCTTTTTCAATATCCAGGTAGCGGCGGTAAGAAAGTTCAAATACATTCTTAAATCGAACGACCAATTCCTCTTCTTCTTTATTCAAAGCTGCATATGTTGATACCCCCAATGCCACCGGCCCTAATGAATACCAATAATAGTTGAGTGAAGAAGCCTTCGCTAAATATTTATCTGCAAATTGATTGGTGGATTTTTTTTGAAATGTGTACCAGTCCTGAACCTTCTTGCCTTTCAATGTGCGTTTGAAAAATTTATTTGAACCCTCAAGCATTTTCTTTACAAATGCTTTTGACATGGCGTGGTTGGTATAGTTTACCTCTGTAGTGAGGTGTTTGTTGTGTTTGGTATAAAACTCGTAATTGGTATAAGTGCCTTTTTCTTTATGTATGATAGCTGTTTGTACATTACGTATATACTGTACACCTAAAGTTTCTAATTGCTGTGAAATGATTTTGCAGATAGTGAGCATGTCATCCGCCTTTTTCATGCTCATAGCCACCATGCGTACTTTTTCAAGTGCAGCTTCTATCTGCAGTTCACGGCGCTTCTGCAATAACTCAATATTGTATTGCTGTACTTTCTTTTTTAATTGAAGGTTCTCGCTTTTGAGTTGTTCAACAGCGGGTTGTTTTGCACCTTTCATACAAACCTTAATTTATTTTGTAATGCACGTGGAAAATGGTTCAGGAAAATAACCCAATTTTTCGGGTTTTTATAAAAATGAACTAAATAAAACAGGAGCTGACTGCTTATAATTTCAATTTTAGTCCATTCAGATAGCCGTGCTTTAAAGGCTCACGGTATTGTTTGCAAAAGGTTGTGAAGAATTGATGATGTTCTAAAAAGAAAATTTGTGTACGGTTCCATAGTTCTTCATGCAAATACGGATTGAGCATGCGCAACTCTTCAAACAACTGCTGTGCCTGCACGGGCGCTTCATCTGTACCCAGGTATTCCAGATCAGCATCAGCAATAATCTGCTCTAACAGGTTATGCGGTGTTTGCGGAATTTTAGTGGCCATAATCATTCCGCAGATCACATAAATTTCATCAGGATGAAAGCCAAACTCCGGCAAATATTTTTTTGCCTGCACACAACTTTCTTCTTCATGACCGTAGTAAATGTTGATGTATCCTGTATCATGCCACAACGCAGCCGCTTTGAGCAAACGGATATCCGAAGCGCTGCATTTTTCATGTGCTGCTATCTCCAGTGTTTTATTATAAACATAAAGTGTATGATTGAAATTATGGTAAGGATAAGTTGCAGCAACACTATTGTTGATGAGCTCTTGTACCAAGTCCATCATGCGTTGCTCAGTGTCCATGTGCTTTGGGTTTTAAGATGCCGCCGGCTGCTTCCTTAATACTTTGTACGTATATGAAAGCTTTGGGGTCAATACCATGAATGGCAGCTTGAATATTGTGCACTTCTAAGCGTGTAACAACGGTAACAATAATATCGGTATCTGTTTTAATGTCAAAACTGCCCGGGAGGTAGCCACGCTCACCTTTGTACACGGTTATACCTTTGTTGAGTTCATTCACTAAATAATCTTTTACTTCATCAGGTTTAGATGATATGATGTTGATAGCCGTATATTGTTCAATACCATCCACCACATAATCAGCGGTACGTGTAGCAGCAAAATAGGTAATGAGGGAGTACATGGCAGTTTCCAATCCAAAATGAAATGCCGCTATTGCAAAGATGATGGCATTGAACATTAAAATGATTTCACTGTTGCTGAAGCCGGTTTTACGTTTGGTAAACACCGCCACCACTTCAGCCCCGTCTACCACACCGCCGGTTCGCAATACAAGACCTACGCCGGTGCCCATGATTAAACCGCCAAAAAAGGCGATGAGTAATTTATCTTCAGTAACAGCCGGTATATGTACAAATTGTAAACCAACAGCAAGCAGCAGAACGGCAATACTTGTTTGTACAGCAAAGGTTTTACCAATACGCCTGTAACCCATGTAAATGAACGGAAGATTCAATACGATGGAAAGGATACTGATGTTAATATGATATAATTTATAAAGCAGAATGGAAATGCCGGTAATACCGCCGTCCAGAAACTTATTGGGAATTAAAAACCCACGCATGGCCAGTACTGCAAGGGAACAACCCACAAGTGTTTGAAATAAATTTTTAATACTGAAGATTCTTTTCCAGTCTACTTTGTCAGTTTTGGGTTTACGCTTAGCCATGAATGCCGGGGGTTGATTTTGATGCGTAAGATAAGAAATATGAGAACGTGCCGCCTCTAACCTTTTTTAAAATAACGGTACAGGAACGCACAGGCAAAACCAACAATAATGTAGATAATGAAACGGATGATGCGTTGTTTGTTCATACCAAATTAGTTGAAATGATATTCATTTCTAATTAACATGATCAGGCTTAAAGCACTTTCTCTAAGTTGCTTAAATCTGGTAGTCTCCTGACGAGCAAATGTTTTTATCTGATTTAACAGGTTTATGTATTGATTCAGTTCTGCAAGATCCACTCTGATACTAATACTATCGGGGATATTACCAACAACACCCTCTGTTTTATTGTTTTTATACCAGGAAGAAAGATCCGAAGCGATTATCATTTTTTCAAGATATCTGTAATTAAGATTTTGGTTCGTGATATATTGTTCATTATACTGATCGAATATTTCACATTGTAAATCATAAGCAGATATTGAATCGGCTACTTGTTTGTTTCTGATAAGCCGCATACCTCCTGCATTTTTTAGTTGACTGGAAGTGATCTGGTTTCGGATAAGACGTTGATCGTATGTGGTGCGACGAAGTGTTTTTAGAAATTTTCCTGAAATTTTTTGCAGATTTTGATGAAGTTCAAAGTAATCAAATACAGAATCAATGGCATTAATGCGTCCGTCTTTTCGTTGAATACCTTTGTCCAGCATGATTATATCTGCAGCAAGATCATTTAACAAAGATTGCATGTATTGCTTTTCCCTGTTATGCTCTATGACATGCTCCAACTGATACTCTGCAAAAAACCCGCAAAACACTGCCAGGAACAACATTAAAAATTCCCAGAAATAAGATTTCCAGTTTCGTTTACCATGTTCGTGATGGGTGTGGTGATGGACTTCCATGTCTTTTTCAGTTTCAGGTTTCTGGTTACTTGTTTCTGGTTGGGGTTCAGCTTCGGAATTTATATCATCAGATGCAATGCCTTCATTAGTTGAAGGAGTATTCAACTGTGCCTCTTGCTGTGGACTGTCGTCTGTGGTCTGTTGACTTTTTTCCTCTTCCATTTTTTATTTTTTAAAACATGCTTTTATCAAACTATCATCCCCGGTTAATTGCCAGTTCACTAAAGATACCGGCATAATGCCTGCGTTGTAAAACCTATCAAAAAATTTGTAAACTGTATAATCCTTGCCTTGTTGTCTTGACACATCCATCATCATACGTTCAATAAAATACTTGCCGGTAACATAACTGGTTCCGTAACCCGGTTGACGTAAGTATAAATGTTGTTCAAAACCTGCGAGACTTTCATCACCCGCCCATCCGGCCGGTGTCCGGTTCATTTGATAGCTCCGTGCTTCTTCATAGTTCATCATATTTGCCTGCGCATATAAAGAAGCCAATCCTCTTGCACAACGCTGCGCCAGCATAATCCAAACCAATTCTTTTGCTCTCGGATTATCATTCCACAAACCGGCAAGCATAAATGTTTCTTCCAATGAAGTGGCAAGCCCTTCACTCCGCTGCATCCAGATATTATAAGCAAGCGCCTCTCTGCGGATAACATTTGGATGCGGCTCTTCTGTTAACCCTGCAATTTCAAACCAATGTGTTAAGTGAGAGTACAACACACCCGGTGCATGATGCGAAATGTTTCCAAAAAAATTGCGCTGTGCTTCCGGTATAAAACTGCCCATATGTTTTCGTAAGGCCGGCTCCATATAACTTTTCACCGGCATGATGTTCTTTTCTTTTAAAAAACGCATCAGTTGATTTACATGCGCATCAGCTCCTGCATTGTACTCCTGTTCGTTCTTATAAGGTTGTAAGGGAGGCAGGTTCCGATAATTCTCCTGCTCCAGTTGCATGGAAGCAAAAGCACGTGTAAGTTCCCGGTTAAGCAGCGTTACTTCATCTTGCCACGAAAAAGGGATGAGCATCACATTACGCAGAAACCAGGTATAGTTTTCTTTGCCGATACCGGAGGGTCCTGTTTTATTTGGTGTTTCTTGTAGTAACCAATTTGCAAATGTTGTTACTGCTTTTTTTGCATTGGTAATCGCATCTTTTAATGGTTGCGTATTGTTGATGGTTTTAGATGAAAGTTCATCCAGCAAACTCAATTGTGCCTGTACATCTTTGGTACCTGCTGTCCATAAATCACGGGCAGTACCGGTGAGATTCATTTTTGCCTGCTCATACAAAGGCGGAATTACTTTAAGCTGTGCAATTAGTTTCTGTTCTTGTTCAGCGGTTAATGGGAAATTGTATTGCCATAATTCAATGGCAGCAAAACTCGTAGGGCCTTCATGCTCCGGGGTATCACTTTGCTCAGCAAAAATGATGGCGTAAAAAGAAGGGTCACGCACCCATGGTTTTAGAATGCGGCAATTAAAATCCAGTGCATTCATTTCACTCAGCACTAATACATAATCCACTTTATGTTCTAAAGACCATGATGAGGTGTCAATTTTTGCATGTCTGTTTTTCAGCTGTGCTAATGATTGTTGAATTTTAATAACTGTGGCAGAACGGTAGTCCGGCACACCATTGGGCAATGATGTTCTTTCTAATTGTCGCAGTTCTTTTGTGAGTTGCAAAAGCGATTCATAGGTTTTTGTTTGGGCTGATGAAAAAAGGACAAGAAAAAGTAAGTAAAAGAGCAGTATATTCTTTTTCATATTGATTATAATGTGTTTAATTTTTTGGCAGTCTTGTTGAATGTAATACATTTATTTTCCATTTCTTTTTTTCTTTCACAAGCACAACTGTTTCCATCCATTTTACAAGTTCCTCCTTTCCGTTCCTTGTGAATGTTGATTGGAGGTAGTATGTAACCCATGCTGTTAGTTTGTTGATGGTGGCACTTATAAACTCAAAGCTGTTGGTACGTTTAAAATCTGGAATGAATTTACTCTGCATTACTTTTTGAATGATGGTATCGATCGTCCAGGTTTGTCCATACTCATAAAATCTTGCATTGCCTGTGCAGTATAATTTTATGGCGGCAGTATCTGTAGTGGATAATGCAGTAAAGAGATTTTCAATTGTTTGCTGTGCTGCGTTTTCTTTTTGCTTATTGTTTGTGCAGATACAGATGTTGTAAAAGACAATGCAATAAACAAGAAACCTGTTTTAAAAATCATTTTAAGGTATTTGAAACTATTGTACATTAAAAAACCGGGAAACAAAGATTCATTTCCCGGTTAAGCATTGTCAAGTTTTATTTTTCTTTTGCATCAGCATTGCTGATGTCTCTTACACATAAATACTTGCCGTCACGTTTTACCCAAATAGCCATGTACTTGCCGGAGTAGGTTACTTTGCCTGTAGAATCTTTTCGTATGGCAGAGCCCGTTTCAGTAACTGTATTTTCATCACCAAACACATCCAAAACGGTATAGGCAACCGTCATACTTTTATCTCTTGTTGCTTCTCCTGCTTCCATATCTTTCAGTATGGCTTCTCTGCCGCTGATCATGGGTTTGTTTCGGGGCATAGTAACGGCATCCTCTGCATATAAGTTAGCCATGGCTTTTACATCACCTGCATTTTCAGCAGCAGCCCAGGCTGTCTCCAGAGCTTGAATTTCTGTTTTTACTTTGTTCATGTCAGGTGCAGCAGGGGCTGCAGCTTCGGCTGGTTTGGTTTCTGATGAGTTACAAGCAATCATCATTACTGCAAGGAGCATACATAATACAATTTGCAGATAGTTTTTTTTGTTCATAATGTGAAGTTTTGTTGCCTACTCTGAGCGGTTTTCGGCTACCCCGTTAAAAAAGTTTTTTATTCCACCCGCACCAGTACTCTTCTTGTTCTGATGTTATCACCAATAATGGCCGTATCTCCTTTTAATTGAATTTGTCTTGGCTGTTCTGTATCCGTATACCAGGGAAGTGTTCCTCCCTTTACATGATGGATCACCTGCCCTTTTGAAGGTTCGTATGTGTAGGTGCCGAAGTATCCGAACGAATGACGGCTGAAAAACTCATGAAAATTGATATTGTATTTTTTTGATTCTTCTTCTGTGATCTTAAGCGGTGCGTCGCTTGAAACATTAATGCTGAGAAGTCCACCCGGCGTATAAATAAAATAACCTCTTGGGTTATTACCGTAGCGGTTGATCCATGTATTGGAAACACTATCAAAATCAGCAAACTCCACCAAACGCCAAACACCTGCTATAGTTTTACTGTTTGTTGAAGATTGTGTTGCGGCGTTATAGAAACACAAACAAAATAAACACGCAATAGCTAATTGCATTCTCATGTTTGTTAAGAATTGGTAATACTAAAAAGATGTAAAGGGAAGCCGGGAAAGATTTATCAAGCGGATGTGGATTTGAATGCTGAAGGAGAACGAATCAATAAATCTAATGATTCAGTTGCAGAGTTCAAAGTACTTTCAGCTATTAATTTTAATAAACAGTTTCAGGTTCTATTTTACAGCATTAGTTTTCTTTATCCACCACATCACCCAATAAATTACAGAAAGCAATACCAATGCAATGGCAACGCCTATCAATTCTTTCTTTGTGAGATTGGATAACACCCAAAGAATAATGATGCTCGCCACTACAGGAATTATGATACCACCCGGTATTTTAAACCCTGTATAGGTTTCTGTTTTTTGAAACCGGAATTTGATTACTGAAAGTACTACCCCCAGGTAAATTAATAAAATAGAAGCGCTGCTTAATACCAGCAATTGCTGTATGCTGCCGGTAAAAGATAGTACAAAACAAATAGCGGTATAAACAAGTATGGAATAATAGGGTGTAGCAAATTTTGAGTGTACTTTAAATAAGAAGGAAGGCAGCAAACCATCACGTGCACCCGCATACAACAAACGTGGAATGCCCAGCACTTCACCACTAATTGCACCTATCATGGAGAGTGCCGTACCAATAATTGTAATGGTGAGCCCCGCAGTGCCCAATAGTTTTTGTGCTGTAGCTGTAATAGGCGCCTCTTTATACTTCATTAATTCGTTGCCCAGCACACCTTGTGTAATCAATTGAATGGCCATGTACAGCAGCAATACAATGAGCAAACCCCAAAATAATCCTAATGGTACCGTACGTGCAGGGTTTTTAAATTCACCACCGTTGGTAACGGCTGTCTCAAGACCAATAAATGCAAAAAACAACACTAATGTGGAAGCGCCTAAATCGTTCAATTCAAAATGAGTGGTAATGGAGAGTGCACTCCAATCCATCTTTACTGTGCCTAATGCAACCACCAATAATAAAGGAATGAGTTTAGCAACGGTTGCAATAACGATAAACCATACACCTTGTTTGGCTCCTCTTATATTGATGAACGCAAGCAATGCAAATAACAAAAAACAAAAACTGATTCGAAATACCGGAACTTCTAAAGCAGGCCAAAAAAAACTGAGCGTTTTTGCTACCGCTCTGGCAGATGCTGCATCTGCCAGTACACAGCTTGTAACAAAAGTTATATTAGCCAGGAAGCCGGCGTATTTACCAAATGCAAATTCAATATAGGTATAAGCTCCGCCGCTTACTGAAAATCGGCTGCCTGTTTCAGCAAAACACAAAGCGATTAAAAAAATGAGAAATCCGCAAACTATAAATGCAAAAAGGGCAGCATTGCCCATGTGCTCTGCTGCAAGTGCCGGCAATACAAAAATACCCGTGCCGATTGTCATGTTAATCACTGCACAGGTAAGTCCAAAAACACCAATGCTTCGCTTGAGTTGTTCCTGCATGTTGTAATGAAGTGTTTGGTCAAAGGCTTGTGAACAGCAGTTAAAACGAATTATTACTGATTTTGGTTAGCCGTAAACACTCTCTTGAAATTGCCGCCTAAAATTTTCTGAATATCTTTTTTACTGTACCCTCTTTCTAAAAGAGCTTTGGTAATGAGCGGCATATTTTCTACTCCGTTTAATTCAAGCGGCGGTGCTTCAATACCATCAAAATCACTTCCCAAGCCTACATAATCAACGCCCACCAGTTTTACAATATAATCCAGATGATTGAGTAAAACAGATAGCGATGGACGCATGGCTTTCATTTCATCTTTATACTTATCGCCCACCATCATGAGTGCATAATCTTTTTGTTTGCCCTGTTTGATGAGTTCTTCTACTTCACTTTGATGCTGTTTTAGAAAAGCATCACGCTTGCGCTCATAAGTACTGTCAATAAATCCTGCATAAAAGTTGAGGAAGATAACGCCGCCGCTTTTGGCAATCGCTTTTATCTGTTCATCTTTTAGGTTTCTTCTGTGCGGGCAAAGATTCCAAACGCAACTATGCGAAGCAATAATGGGCTTGGTAGCAATTTTTGTAATGTCCCAAAATGTTTGTTCGCCCACATGACTCACATCTACCATTATACCCAGTTCATTCATTTTCTTAATAACAGTTCTTCCAAATTCAGTAAGACCTTTTTTACCATCAGCATTTAATTTACCTCCTTGTGTGGTTTCGTCTGCTGCACTTGTTGCCCATGGTGTTGAATTATTCCATGTAATAGTCATGTATCTTACTCCACGTTTGTACAGGAGTTCGAGTTTGTTTAAATCATTCTCCATCATGTGCCCGCCTTCCATTCCTAAAAGCGCTGCTAATTTTTTTTGCTGAATAGCCGTTTGTAAATCAGAAGGATTATACACCATCATCATACGTGCAGGATTGCGTTGTGCCCATGCGTACACACTGTCAATTTCACGGTTCGCATAATTGTAGGGGTCTTTTTGCTCCCCATCACAAAAAATAGAAAATAGTTGTGCATCCACACCGCCTGCAAACATACGGTTTAAATCAGAATGTGTTTTGCCTTTTAAATCCGTATCAAACGCTACATTCTTTTCAATAGCAGAAGATGGAATATCATTATGTGTATCTGCTACAAAACTTTTTTGATGCAGTTTTTTATACTTCTGTGCAAATACAAATGAAGGGAGCAAAAGCAGAAACATCAAACGAAGGAGCATGCGGAAAAGATTGTAAGTTTGTTTTGAAGATATAAAAAATGCTGGAGATACAACTTATAACGGCGGAAGGGGACGATATGGACGCCATACGTAGGCTCTTTCGTGAATATGAAACAGAGCTGAACGAAGACTTATGTTTTCAGAGTTTTGAAGCAGAACTGAAAAACCCTTTGCTGAAATACGGTCCGCCTAAAGGTGTTTTATATATGGCCAGGTGGAACAATGAAATCGCCGGTTGTATTGCTTTATTGCCTTTGGATGAACGCATTTCGACTACGCTAAATGCCGGTGCCAATGCTTCGACTACGCTCAGCATTGTTTGTGAAATGAAACGTCTCTACGTTCGCCCGGCTTACCGAAAACATAAAATCGGCAAAGCGCTGGTGGAGCAACTGATTGCAGATGCAAAACGATTGGGGTATACAAAAATGAAGTTAGATACACTGCAAAAACTACAACCCGCCATACAACTCTATCAGCAATTTGGTTTTATTGAAACCACTGCATACTATCACAATCCTTTGCCAGCTGTTGTGTATATGGAGCGGCAGTTGACTGACTAATATCATCTTCTTTATTTACAAATGTGATAACTATCACAGTTCTTTCAGGGAAAGGAAAATAGCTTTACATGTATATGAAAATGACAGAGGCAAAGGGTGTTAAACTTTTTATCGTCTGCATCTTGTGTATTGCACTGGTGGCCGGTATTGTTTTAGTTGTTCAATTCTTTAACCGTTAAAAAATTATTGTATGAAAAAGAACATGGGATCTGCTGATCGTATTATTCGTGTATTGCTGGCAGCTGTATTTGCCTATTTGTATTTCGGAGGTGTTATAACTGGCACGCTTGGAATTGTACTGGTAGTATTGGGCGGTGTGTTTGTGCTTACAAGCCTTATAAGCTTTTGCCCGTTATATACCCTGGTGGGTTTTAGTACCTGCCCCCGTAAAACAACCTGAAGCAGCAAAACATTTTAAGCACCGGTATTGTTATAGTGGTAAAGCGTTTTATGAAAGAACTGAGAATACCGGTGTTTTTTGTTTCAGCACTTGTGTTGATGTATGCAGTATCACCACAGCTGGGCTTTAGTGATGATGCAGTGGTTCTGTTTTTCCTCTTATTACCGCTGCCGGTAATCTGGATGGTGGTTCGTATTTTAAAAGACGGTACTCCTTCTTCCAAAACATGGGAAGAATATTTTTATGAAGACCACGCTTATAAAAGAAGCGGAAGAGAAAAAATGATGAACGAGTGAAAGGTTATTCCTTACTTCCCTTCTCCCCCACAAACCATTGTTCTTTATTTTTAAACAGCACATTGAATGTGGTGAGCGAACCATAGCAGCGTGTAATGTATTGCTGCATGTTTACTTTTTCTTCATCGCTTAAGTTTTTACTGCTGTTGATGTTTTGTTCCAGTACACGAAGACGATCTCTGAGCATTACAATTTTATGAAAGAAATCTTCAATGGGAATTTCTTTGGGTTTGAGTGTTTTATCAGCAGGTTGTAATATCATAGTGCCATGCTGCCAGCGTTCTCCTAATGGAACAGTTTCAGTCATACCGTTCCATAAACGGAGAATCTTGAGCAGACTTTTTTCTACCTCACTATGAGTTTCTATTTCTTCACTTACATTTTCAGGAATGATTTCATCCAGTTGTGTATCGGTCTTATCTATTTCTTTAATCCCGGCGTTGATAAATGAAATGAGATAAGCAGCGTACTTAATCCCCACAATAACTCCCGGGCCGTATTGCGTATGTTGTAAACGGGTGCCAATACCCAATGTGGTTTGTTCCATACTATTTAAATGTTTGTGCTAAAGTAAAAGGAATAGGTCGGTTATTGCGGGTACTTTTTCAGAAAATCTTTAGCTGCCGCCTGTATGTACATGTACAATTCTATATCAAGAATCTGGGTGAGCAGTTCGTACTCCGGTTTGTATTCAATCATAAACCGGTCCAGGGCCTCACCATCTTTAAGTGTGGTAAGGCGTTTTACAATGTTTTTATTGAAGCGGTACTCAATATACCGGTCCTGTTCTTCTTTAATAAGCCGTTGCTGAAAGAGCAACCTGCTTTTGTTTCGTCTGAAACGGAACACACTAATCAATGCATCTAAATCAATACCGGCACCAAAGCCTGACTCCGGTGCAGAGTTGGAAATGCGCAAACCGCCTTTATCGTAGTTAAAAATTTTATCGTAAGCAATACGGTTTTCAATGGAATCCTGCCGGCGTGTTTTACCGTACACAATAATTTCTTTCAGCTGTTTGTATTTGCCCGGCACGTGCAGGTTAATGGCAATATCAAACTGCCAGGGTGTTTTAATAGCCGTTACCGGAAACATTTGTGTAGGCTTGTTTCTGAAAAAGAAGAACAGCGAATCCTTCTCACCTGCAAAAATGGTGTAGTTGCCCACACTATCTGTAAACGTCATGGTACCGCAGGTGCAGAGTACCTGCACGCCTTCCACCAGGTTGCGTTTGGTACTGTCATATACCGTACCGCTTACCTGTATCTGAGCAGTAGCGCCGGAAGCAAGCAATAAAAGAAAGTATAATAGAAATTTTTTCAAAACGGATTGCAATAATAAACCTGTATAGGCAAAAAAGTTCAGCCACTTTGTTTTTTAAGATGGATTTACGAGAGCAGCAGTTGCTCTATCACTTTTGGGTAATGTGCATGTTCCAGTGCATGAATCCGTTGTGCCAGTGTTTCCGGCGTATCATCACCCAGCACTTTACAGGTAGCCCGGAAGATGGTATCACCATGATCATATTGCTCATCTACATAATGAATGGTAATGCCACTTTCCTCTTCTTTAGCTGCAATCACCGCCTGGTGCACATGACTGCCGTACATACCCTTGCCACCATATTTGGGCAAAAGCGCCGGGTGTATATTAATTATCCGTTGCGGATAAGCTTTTATTAAAGCAATCGGAACTTTCCATAAGAAGCCGGCAAGAATAATCCAGTCTATCTTATGTTCTTTCAAGAGCGGTACATAAGCATCGCCTCTGAAAAAAGGCTCTTTTTCAATGAGCAGGCTTTCAATACCATGTTCGGCTGCAATCTTTAACACACCTGCCTCCGGTTTGTTACACACAATTAAAGCAACCTGTACTGATGCATGATGCTCAAAGTGTTCAATTATCTTTTTAGCATTGCTTCCTGCTCCTGAAGCAAAAATGGCGATTCGTGTCATGACGTGCAAAATTGTAACTTTCTGCCATGCAACGATTACTTCTTTTTGGTCTCCTGCTTATTATTCAGCAACAGGCATCCGCTCAAATTACTTTTTGCGGCAGTAAATCTTACCCGGCACTTTCTTTTTCAACTGAAACAAAAGAAAAACTGGAGGCTGATGCAGAAAATGCAAAAAGCGTTTATTTAAAAGATATCACCAGCGCTGATGCTTTAATCTGGTATGGAAGAAGATTGGCTTATCTCGGCAAGTACGATGAAGCTATAGCTGTTTATACCAAAGGCATTGAGCAGCATCCCAACGATGCCCGTCTGTACCGCCACAGGGGTCATCGCTACTTAACTACGAGATGTATTGATAAAGCCATCGCTGATTTTACAAAAGCAGCAGCTCTTAGTAAAGGCAAACCGGATGAAGTGGAGCCGGATGGTATGCCCAATGCTCAAAACATACCCACCAGCACCCTGCAATCCAATATTTGGTACCACCTTGGTCTGGCATATTATTTAAAAGGCGACTTTGCCGGAGCGGAAACGGCTTATAGGGAATGTTTGAAGGTTTCTGCCAACCCGGATATGTATGTGGCTACCGTTAACTGGTATTATATTACCCTGCGTCATCAGAAAAAAGAAAAAGAAGCGGCAGAACTGCTCCAGACCATCAGTAAAGACATGAAACTGATTGAAAATGAAGGTTATCTCACCATTTTGTTGCTGTATAAAGGAGAGCAGGATGCAGAAGTGTTGTATCAACAGCTTATGGGCCATCAAAACACACTCAATAATGCCACACTGGGCTTTGGTTTGGGCAACTATTATTTATTAAGTGGCCAAACTGAAAAAGGCAAAACTGTTTTAAATGCAGTATTGAAAGGGAGCCAGTGGGGGAGTTTTGCTTTTATGGCGGCAGAAGCGGTACTTGAACGAAGCAAGTAAAATCAGGCAGATGTGTTTTTATCTTTGATCATCCCCATCTTAGTACCCATTTTTTTAAGATAATTCACAAAAAACCTGAACTGTCCAAAAGGAATGCTGATAAGCAATACACATAAGGGCCATAAAATGGTAATGAGCGGAACATAAAGTAACCAATACACCCAGTTTTTTTCATCCAGGAAGAGTTGAAGCAACCAACTGCCGGCACGGGCACAAAGACTGCCACCAAGGGCAAATGTGATAAAGATGAGCGTAAACTGTAACCAGCCAACCTTCCATTTATTCTTTAAACGGGTAAACATGCCGCAAAAGTGATACTATTCAGTTGTTTTGCCATCAACTCAGGCAAAAACTTTTGTCATAATTCTTTTAATGTTTTTATAAATAGTGAAAGAGGTTGAAAATTGTTTGTGATTGCAATCATCATTTGTCAAACAAGCGTAAAAATTTTTTTGAAACTGTGGATATTATGTCAGTATCGTCCCCTAAATTTGCAGCCTGTATAACGGGATATAATTCCTCATCACATTACGTTTCTGAAGCGATATGAATCAACCAAAATCAATCTCCGCTCGGTCATTTCTTTTCAGCTTATTATTTATTATCAGTGGTTTTGGCAGCAATTTGATGGCACAGGATGGAAAAGCCCTGTTTCAGGCGAATTGTGCCAGTTGTCATGCCATCAATAAAAAGCTGACCGGTCCGGCACTGGCGGGTGTATTAGAAAGAGGTCCCTGGGCCGATCGTAAAAAATTATATGCATGGGTACGTAACCCATCGGGTTATGCTAAGACAGAACCTTATGCAGCCAATCTTATTAAAGAGTATAGTGGTGTGTTGATGACTGCTTTCCCGGCTTTGAGCGATGCAGAAATTGATGCGATTTTTACATATGTTACTGCTCCTCCAAAGGATGGTGGTGATAAAAATCAACCGCTTCAACCTCAACCGGCAGCCGATAACTCTTTCCTCTTCGGCATCTTAGCCCTGGTGTTGGCAGTTGTAGCATTGATCTTATTACAGGTTAACAGCAACCTGCGCAAGTTAACGGATGAAAAAGAAGGTGTTCACCGTGGTGAGCCGCTTCCTTTCTGGAAAAATAAAGCGTACATCGCTACCGGCATTATCTTATTATTCCTTACCGGCGGTTACCTCGTGGCTCAAAGTGCCATTAATCTCGGCCGTCAAACTAATTACCAGCCGGAGCAGCCTATTTATTACTCTCATAAAGTACATGCCGGCATCAACCAGGTAAACTGTTTGTACTGTCACGGTGGTGCTATGGAAGGTAAGCATGCTAACATTCCAAGTGTGAATGTGTGTATGAACTGTCACATGGCCATTAATGAATACAAAGGTCCTGAGTTGGTAAAAGATGATGGAACCAAGGTAGATGGTACGGCCGAAATCAAAAAGCTGTATGATTATGCCGGTTGGGATCCTGCTGCCAACAAATACACCAAGCCGGGCAAACCCATTGAGTGGATCAAAATTCACAACCTGCCCGATCATGTTTATTTCAATCACTCACAGCATACAAAGGCCGGTGGCGTTCAATGTCAAACCTGCCACGGCGAAATTCAGAACATGGGTGAAGTATACCAGTTCAGCAATTTAAGCATGGGTTGGTGTATCAACTGTCACCGTGAAACCGCTGTGAAGTTCAAGGATAATGGTTTCTACAGCATCTACGAAAAATTCCATAACGACCTGAAGAGTGGTAAAATGGACAGCGTAACAGTAGAAAAAATCGGTGGTACTGAGTGTCAGAAGTGTCACTATTAATTCAGAGCAGGAGCTATTTATATAGAATCCTGAGAGAGAAGTCGAGAGACAAATTTTCAAATTAGCTATCAACCAAACATATGAGTAAGAAAAAATATTGGCAAAGTTTCGGAGAGCTGAATCAGACGCAATCATTCCAGGAAGCTGCGGAAAATGAGTTCAGGGAAGATCTTCCTTTTGAAGGTGCTGATAGTGCTGCGGGCAGCAACCGTCGTGATTTCTTAAAGTATCTCGGTTTCAGCACGGCTGCTGCTACATTGGCGGCCAGTTGTGATATCCCAGTTAAGAAAGCGATTCCTTTCCTTAACAAACCCGCTGATATTGTACCCGGTGTTGCCAATTATTATGCTACCACATTTGTGCTGGATGGTGATGTAGTTCCTGTTGTGGCGAAAGTAAGAGATGGCCGTCCCATCAAAATTGAAGGAAATGAGTTGGGCTTTACCAAGGGTGGTACTTCACAACGTGTGCAGGCTTCAGTGCTCAGTCTCTACGATACAGCACGTGTGCGTTATCCCATGGAGAAGAGTGGCGATGGTTTTAAAGAAGCGCCCACTTACGAATCAGTTGATAAAAAAATTGCTGCTGCACTGGCAGGAACCGGTAAGCAGATTGTTCTTTTAACTTCTACCATCAATTCACCTTCTGTACTGGCGGTAATTGATGAGTTTAAAGCAAAATATCCTACCACCAGGCATGTTACTTATGATGCTGTTTCTTATAGTGGTATGATCCAGGCAAATGAATTAACCTATGGTAAAAAAGGAATTCCTGCCTATCATCTTGACAATGCAAAAGTGATTGTGAGTTTTGGTGCTGATTTCCTCGGTACCTGGCTCAGCCCTGTTGAATTCTCCAAGCAATACGCTGCCGGCAGAAAGATTGATGAGAAGAATCCAACCATGAGCCGTCACATCCAGTTTGAAAGCATGTACAGCATGACCGGTGCAAATGCGGATGAGCGTTTCAATCATAAACCAAGTGAACTGGGTGCAGCATTACTCAACCTGTATGCGAAAGTGGGCGGAACGGTTGCAGCTCCTGCTATTGCTGATAAACGTTTGGCTGCCGGTATTGAAGCCACTGCTAAAGAATTATTAGCTGCAGGCGGTAACGCCGTTGTTGTTTGCGGCAGCAATGATGTAAATGCACAGGTTATTGTAAATGCCATCAACGATAAAATTGGTGCCAATGGCAAAACCATCAATTTCTCTACTATGTTCAATTACCGTAAAGGTGTGGATGCAGAAATGGAGCAATTGATTGCTGATATGAATGCCGGCGCTGTAGGCGCTGTATTAGTATATGGTGCTAATCCTGTTTACACTTATGCTGATACCAAAAAATTTGTAGAAGGATGGAAGAAAGTGGGATTAACCGTTTCTTTCAACGAAAATGAAGACGAAACAGCACAAAACTGTCAATACATTTTGCCTGCTCCTCACTTCCTCGAAAGCTGGGGCGATGCAGAAGCAAAAACCAATCATATTTCCTTTATTCAGCCCACCATTCATCCGCTGTTTAAAACAAGAGCGTTTGCTACCTCTTTGTTAACCTGGAGCGGTAGTACTACGGCTGATTATGAAACTTATTTCAAAAACTACTGGACTGCCAAGTTAGGTTCACAGGCAGCTTTTGACAAGGCTTTGCAGGATGGAGTTATTGAAGCTCCTGCTGCTCCCGCCGGTGCTGCTTTCAATGGTGCTGCTGTAGCAGATGCCGTTACTAAGCTCAGTGCTGCAAAAGGCGGTAAGTATGAAGTAGTGCTTTATCAAAAAGTAAGTATTGGTGATGGTAAAATGGCCAACAATCCCTGGTTGCAGGAAATGCCCGACCCCATGACCCGTGCTACCTGGGATAACTATGCAGTGATTTCTCCGGCGTTACAAAAAGAACTCTTCCCTGATTTAAATCTTGACACATACGAAGTAGAACCCAAAAAACCGGTTGTATCGCTTACTGTGAATGGTAAAGAAGTAAAACTTCCTATCATCATTGTACCCGGTAGCAATGCTAATACTATTGCGGTAGCAGTTGGTTATGGCCGTCATGAAAAAGTAGGGTTAGCTGCAAAAGGTGCCGGACAAAATGTTTATCCCTTTGCATCTTTTAACGGGCAGAACTATGTGTACAACGGAACAGCAGAAATAAAGGCAACAGAAGAAGAGTACAACATTTCTCAAATGCAGACACATGGTCAATATGGCGATCGTGTGGAAGTAATTAAAGAAGCCGCTCTTAAAGATTTTCAAAAAGATACGGATCTCATCATCAATGAGCGCAAGCATGAACTGAAAGATTACGGTGGTATTGAAAATTTTGAAGCGGAGGGAACAATCTACCCGGTATTTGATAAGCCCGGTATAAAATGGAATATGAGTATTGACCTCAACACCTGTACCGGTTGCGGTGCCTGTGTGGTGGCTTGCTCTGCAGAAAACAATGTGAGTGTAGTTGGTAAAAACCAGGTTGGTAAATATCATGATATGCACTGGCTGCGTATCGACCGCTACTTCAGCGGCGATATGGAAAACCCGGATGTGGTATTCCAACCCATGCTTTGCCAGCACTGTGATAACGCTCCTTGTGAGAACGTTTGTCCGGTGGCAGCTACCAACCACAGCAGCGAAGGTTTAAACCAGATGACGTATAACCGTTGCATCGGTACAAGATATTGTGCCAACAACTGTCCGTATAAAGTACGTCGCTTTAACTGGCACGACTGGAATGGTGCTGACAGCTTCAAGGATAACCAGAATGATATTATCGAAAGCGGTCGTTTGAATGAAGTAACAAGACAGATGAATGATGATTTAACACGTATGGTGTTGAATCCTGATGTAACTGTTAGAAGCCGTGGTGTAATTGAAAAATGTTCTTTCTGCGTACAACGTTTGCAGGAAGCGAAGCTCAATGCCAAGAAAGAAAGCAGACCAATGGTTGACAGCGATATCAAAACCGCTTGTCAGCAGGCTTGTCCTACTAATGCGATTGTGTTCGGTAACGTAAATGATAAAGAAAGTGCCATTCACATCCTTCGCACCAAAGAAGGTGTAAAACGCACCTACTTCGTACAGGAACAATTACACGTGTTGCCCAATGTTGGTTATATGGCGAAGTTGCGTAACACAGATCGCCACGTAGGAAACGAACAGGAAGGTGGTCATGAAGCACATGGTGAAGAAAAGCACGAAGAAAAGAAAGCAGAAGCAGCTCATTAATAAGTTACAGAAGCAAGAAACAACTTAAAACCAAAGCTTAAAGCGCAACGCTTAGGGCTAAAAGTATAAACAAGAATATGGCATCATTAAGGTACGAATCACAGACCCGGGAACCATTGGTAGATGGTCATAAAACCTACGCACAGGTTACAGAAGATATTTGTAAGCCTGTGGAAGCAGCGCCCACACGTATGTGGTGGATTGGATTTATTGTATCTGTAGCGTTGTTACTGTTTGGTGTAGTGAGCTTGTATGTAGAGGTTGTTTACGGTACAGGTATGTGGAACCTGAATAAAACCATCGGCTGGGGTTGGGATATCACCAACTTCGTATGGTGGGTAGGTATTGGTCACGCCGGTACGTTGATCTCAGCTATCTTGTTACTCTTCCGTCAAGGTTGGAGAACAGGGGTGAACCGTGCAGCAGAAGCCATGACCATCTTTGCGGTAATGTGTGCCGGTCAGTTCCCGGTATGGCACATGGGTCGTGTGTGGATGGCCTTCTTTGTACTTCCTTATCCTAACAGCCGTGGTCCTTTGTGGGTAAACTTTAACTCACCGCTGTTATGGGACGTATTTGCCATCTCAACTTACTTTACTGTTTCTCTTTTATTCTGGTATAGTGGTTTGATTCCTGATCTGGCTACTCTTCGTGACCGTGCTAAAAAGAAATGGGCCAAAGCATTTTATGGAGTTACGGCTTTTGGATGGACCGGTTCTACCAAGCACTGGCAGCGCCATGAAAGCTTATCATTGGTATTGGCCGGTTTAAGTACACCGCTGGTACTTTCTGTACACACGATCGTATCATTCGACTTCGCCACATCAGTAATTCCCGGTTGGCATACCACCATCTTCCCGCCTTATTTCGTTGCGGGTGCTATCTTCTCCGGTTTCGCCATGGTGCAGACACTGATGCTGGTAACACGTAAAGTATTAAACCTCGAAGATTATATTACCATCAGCCATATTGAAAACATGAACAAGGTTATTGTATTAACCGGTTCTATTGTAGGTTGTGCCTACTTAACAGAGTTGTTCATGGCCTGGTACGGCGCCAGCAAATATGAGTATGATGTATTCTTTAAATACCGTATTGCCGGTCCTTACGGATGGAGTTATTGGTTGATGATGACCTGTAACGTAATTACGCCACAGTTGTTCTGGGTAAAGAAGCTGAGAAGAAATATTGCTTTCACGTTCCTCATGAGTGTGGTAGTAAACATCGGTATGTGGTTTGAGCGTTTTGTAATCATCGTATCTTCTCTGTATCGTGATTACCTGCCTTCATCCTGGTCAGTGTACTATCGCCCTACTATTTGGGAGGTTGGCTTCTATCTCGGTTCATTCGGTCTGTTCTTTACCTGTTATTTCCTCTTCTCCAAATATTTCCCTGTAATTGCTATTGCAGAGATCAAACACATATTAAAGAGAAGTGGTGAAAGCTATAAAGAAGCAATGGATCCGATTGAAGAACAATCACTGGATGAGTTTGCTGCTAAAACAGCACATGCACACTAATTAAATTTTGATTCAGAAAAAACGCATATATGCCCGTAAAAAAATTCATAGTAGGCTGTTTTGATGACGAGAAAACTCTTTTCCCTGCGGTTAAAAACACAAGGAAAAAAGGATACAAGATTCATGACCTGTATACA
Source organism: Lacibacter sp. MH-610 (assembly GCF_045780045.1). Taxonomy (NCBI): domain Bacteria; kingdom Pseudomonadati; phylum Bacteroidota; class Chitinophagia; order Chitinophagales; family Chitinophagaceae; genus Lacibacter; species Lacibacter sp. MH-610. The sequence goes on along the minus strand of NZ_CP116002.1, from coordinate 212,078 downwards.
CCATTTCCTATTCATGGTTTGGATCATGCCATGGGTTTGCGTGATACAAGTCTGCACACAGCCGGATTCATTTATGCTATTACCGGTACAACTACCGCTCTTTCTTTTATGAGCTGGGTGTTTACCAAAGACTGGCCTTTGAACATTGGTGGTAAACCATTGTTACCCCTGCCAGCCTTTATTCCCATCATTTTTGAATTAACAGTATTGTGTGCGGCTGTGGGCATGGTGTTAACGTTCTGCTATCTCTGTCAACTGGCTCCTTTTGTGAAGAAAGATCATTTCCATTTGCGTGCTACAGACGATCTGTTTGTAATGCCGCTGGAAGTAACGGATAAAACCAATGTAGAAGAAGTAAAAGCTTTTCTGCACAGTGCCGGCGCTGTTGAAGTGTTTGAGAAAGAAGCAGAAACCGGATGGTGGCTGGGCCGTTATGACAAAGACCGAAAAGTATTTGAAAAAGAAGAAGCAACTGTAACTGCATAAACAAAACAAGATGCGTACAACTAAGATTTTATCATTTGGATCGATGGCTTTACTGGCTGCAGCATTTTTCTCCTGCCGTTCTGCCGGTAAAAATGACCCCGGAACTGTTTATATGCCGGATATGGCGTACAGCCGTGCAGTAGAAACATATGCTGATCACAGCCATTTAAAAGATGCAGGTATTAATTATGATGCTACACCCGTTGCAGGAACTGTAAAGCGTGGAGATATTCTCGGAGGTTTTAATTTGCCGATGGATAAAGCAGGGGATACAACCAATTATATAGCTTCAAAAGCTATTGCCAATCCATTACCTCCTCTTACGGCAACTGAAACCATTGAGGCAGCCCGTTTATATAAGATTAACTGCGGCATTTGTCATGGTGAAAAATTAGATGGTAATGGTCCTTTGTATAAAGGTGGTGAAGGTCCTTATCCTGCAAAACCTGCTACATTGGTAGGCGATGCTAAGTATGAAGCGATGCCTGCCGGCCAAATGATGTATTCACTCACTTACGGCAAAAACCTGATGGGTAGTTATGCTGCCCAACTGAGTACAAAACAAAGATGGATGATTATCCATTACATAAAAAGTGTACAGCCCGGAGCATCCAAACCGGCTGCTACAGCACCGGCAGCAGACAGCACAAAAGCAACTAAATAAACAACCAATACGAACGTTCACGATAAACTGATTTCTAATGGTACTGAAAGAGCAATTTGAAATACCCGGCGGATTAAAAAAATGGAGCTATGCTTTGATGGGAATCGGTGTGGTTACACTGCTCCTTGGCGTAGTGTTTCTTCATCCGTTTTCCGGAGGTCATGGTGAGGGCCATGGTGCAGAAGCTTATGGCGCTACTAAGTTCTGGATGGCATTAATGCACAACAGCATCTTCTGGCTGTTAGTATGTGCTGCCAGCTTCTTTTTTATTGCTGCCACTACTTTGGCGCAGGGTGGATGGCCGTTAGCGTTCCGTCGTGTTCCTGAAGCTATTTCAGGTTCCATCAATTATCTCGGACCAATTGCTTTAGTGATCTTATTAAGTTATGTATGGTTGAGTGATGATCATCATATCTATCACTGGAAAGATACAGAGCATGTAAAGCATGATGCTAAACTTACGTGGAAAGCAGGCTTCTTAAACCCTACTTTCTACACCGTTCTTTCTCTTACAGCAGTTGGTTTGTGGATCTGGTTCCGTAATTGGTTCCGTAAACTTTCCATTGCAGAAGACCTGGGTCAAAAAGGCGATCATTCTTACTATTGGAAAACATTGGCAATATCTGCAGCTTTCCTTGTTACTTATGGTTTAACGGTAATGAGCACGTTGCCCTGGATGTGGTTAATGAGTATTGATGCACACTGGTACAGCACTATGTACAGCTGGTACACATTTGCCAGCTCCTGGGTGGCAGGTATTTCATTAATGATGTTGTTTATCGTGTACCTGAAAAATCTCGGTTACCTCGAGTTTGTAACGGACGAGCATATTCACGACGTAGGTAAGTTTATGTTTGCCTTCTCTGTGTTCTGGACTTACTTGTGGTTTTCACAATACATGTTGATCTGGTACAGTAACCAGCCTGAAGAAACAGAGTATTTTATTCAACGTATAGGACCCGGTGGAGAAGGCGGGCCTTTCAAAGGCATCTTCCTGCTCAACCTCATCATCAACTTCCTGGCACCACTGTTAATCCTGATGAAGCGTGGTTCCAAGCGTAACTATACTGTAGTAACTATTATGGCGGTGATTATCATCTTTGGTCACTGGCTGGATTTTTATCAAATGGTTACACCCGGACCTTTGAAAGATTTAGGAGCTAAATCCAACGATCCCGTTCATTTTATTTACAGCTTGGGTGTGGGAGCAGGATTCCTGGGATTGGTAATGTTTTTAACAGCCCGTTATTTAACAAAAGCATCCCTGTTAGCAAAGAATCATCCGTTGGTGAAAGAAAGCGTGATTCATCACACATAATTATTTGAACAGAACAAAACGATTTGAAGAACTATAAATAATTTGCATAGTATGACTTCACAAACTTACCTGGTATTAGCGGCTGCAGCGTTGGTGTTTATTGTAATCTTCCAGATTGCAAAGGCCAGTGAATATGTTAGCGTATTAAAAGGTGAAGAAAAAACCAAACAGCAAAACAACCGTATCAACGCCTTTCTCATGTTAGGCTTTATGATTATTGGTTTTATAGGTGTATGGTACTGTAATGATAAACTGTACGGTCAAACATTGTTCCCGCAGGGCTCTGCTTCTGTAGAAGGTGAAGAGATTGACAGGATGTTTATGATCACCACTGCTGTTACAGGCCTGGTGTTTGTAATTACGCAGTTTCTGTTATTCTATTTTTCCTGGAAATACCAGGCTAAAGAAGGAAGAAAAGCATTTTACTTTCCGCACAATAACAAACTGGAAGTAATCTGGACGGTTGTTCCTGCCATCTTCCTTACTGTGTTAGTGGTATTTGGTTTGAAGTTCTGGTTCCGCATTACTTCTGATGCTCCCAAGGATGCATTGAAAGTAGAGATTGTAGGAAAACAGTTTGGCTGGATTATGCGTTACCCCGGAAAGGATAAACAATTCGGTAAAACATATTTCAAAGTAATTAACGACGATAACAGTAATTCACTGGGCCAGATCTGGGAAGATAATAAAGACCTGAAATTGAAAGCCGATCCTGCCAACTATGATGATGTGGTAACTACTCAAACCATGTACATTGTAAAAGGCCGCCCGGTTCAACTCATCATCGGCAGCCGTGATGTAATTCATGACGTGGGCTTATCCCATTTCCGTATGAAGATGGATGCTGTACCGGGCATACCTACTACATTATGGTTTACACCTAAGTACACTACGAAAGAAATGAAAGAGCGTACCGGTAATCCTGATTTTGTTTATGAAATCAGTTGCGACCAGATGTGCGGAAACGGTCACTACTCTATGAAAGGTATTATTGAAGTAGTTACACAGGAAGAGTTTGATATCTGGATGGCAAAACAAAAACCCAATTACCTGGTAGCAAATCCTGATAAAGAACCGAAAGCACCTGTTGCAGATACAACTTCAAAAACAGTTGTTGCGGCAGTTGTAAAATAATTTGATCACTACGAAACGAAAATATTATGAGCGAAACCACACAAGTTCACGAGCATGTAGTAAGTGTTCCTCATGTAGGACACAGTGAGGTACATCATGAGCATCATCATGACTCTTTTCTCACCAAATATGTTTTCAGCCAGGATCACAAAACCATTGCCAAGCAGTTTTTGATCACAGGTATGTTTTGGGCGTTACTGGGAGGTCTGTTTTCAGTAATCTTCCGTTTGCAACTTGGCTTTCCGGAGGCACGTTTCCCCTGGATGGAAGATTTATTAGGAGAATGGGCACGTGGTGGTCAACTGCAACCCGAAGCTTATTATGCACTCGTAACCATGCATGGTACTGTACTGGTGTTCTTTGTATTAACAGCAGGCTTAAGTGGAACTTTCTCTAACCTCCTCATTCCTCTGCAGGTGGGTGCAAGAGATATGGCTTCTCCGTTTCTGAATATGCTTTCTTACTGGTTCTTCTTTATTGCCAGTATTGTAATGTTATCATCTCTCTTTGTACAAACAGGTCCTTTCAGCGGTGGCTGGACAGCTTATCCTCCGTTAAGTGCTTTAGGTCAGGCGTCGCCGGGCAGTAAAGTGGGTATGGACTTGTGGCTGGTAAGTATGGCGCTGTTCGTGGTATCTGCCCTCTTAGGTGGTTTGAACTATATCGCTACTGTACTCAACATGCGTACAAAGGGCATGAGCATGACTCGCTTGCCGCTTACGATCTGGGCGTTTTTCTTTACAGCAGTATTGGGTGTATTATCATTCCCTGTACTCTTCAGCGGTTTCATCTTATTGATTTTTGATCGTCACTTTGGTACTAGTTTTTATCTGAGTGATATTTATATCGGTGGACAGGCCTTGCCTAACGAAGGCGGAAGTGCCATTCTTTACCAGCACTTATTCTGGTTCTTAGGCCACCCAGAAGTGTACATCATTCTGTTACCTGCCATGGGTATGGTGAGTGAAATCCTTTCTGTAAACAGCCGTAAACCCATCTTTGGTTATATGGCCATGATCGGTTCCCTGTTTGCAATTACAATCCTGGCGTTCCTCGTTTGGGCACACCATATGTTTGTAACCGGTTTAAATCCGTTCCTCGGTGCCTTCTTCGTACTGTTGACCCTGTTGATTGCGGTGCCCAGTGCCATTAAGGTATTTAACTGGTTAACTACTATCTGGAAGGGAAGTATCCGCTTTACACCTGCCATGATGTTTGCCTTAGGTTTTGTGAGTTTGTTTATCAGTGGTGGTTTAACAGGTATCTTCCTCGGTAACTCTGCGTTGGATATTCACCTGCACGATACCTACTTTGTTATTGCACACTTCCATATTGTAATGGGTGTAGCCAGTATGTTCGGCATGTTTGCCGGTATTTACCACTGGTATCCTAAAATGTATGGCCGCTATCTCAACAATACCTTAGGCTATATTCATTTCTGGGCTACTATGATTGGTGCGTACCTCATTTTCTGGCCCATGCACTATACAGGTTTGGCAGGTATGCCCCGCCGTTATTATGATTACAGCATCTGGGAATCTTTCAAGCAGTTTGGAAGTCTGAACCAGTTCATCAGTATTGTTGCTATCATCGTGTTCCTGGTACAGATTCTGTTCCTCTTTAATTTCTTCTACAGCATCTGGAAAGGACGTAAAGTAACCACACAGAACCCATGGGGTGCTACCACACTGGAATGGACAACACCCATCAATCCGGGTCATGGTAACTGGGAAGGTGAGATTCCTGAAGTACACCGCTGGGCTTATGATTATGGTAAAGACGGGCAGGAGTTTATTGCTCAAACCACACCTGTAGGAGAAAACGAGAGCAAACATTAATTGAAACAAGCAATCACAGTAATATGTGATTAAGATAAAAAAACATTGAGCATAGCATCTACCGGTTCAGCGAAGAAAGAAAAAAGTGCTTTGATGCGTAAGATTGATGACTACAAACAGCTCATCAAATTCACGCTCAGTTTTACGGTAGTGTTCAGCAGTGTTATCAGTTACATGCTGGCGCCCAATGTAGTGGAGTTCGACTGGAAGAGTATTGTTCTTTTATTTATAGGAGGTATGTTGGTTACAGGCAGTGCAAACGCTATTAACCAGGTTACCGAAAAAGATACGGATGCTGTAATGAAGCGTACAGGTAACAGACCTGTAGCAGCAGGAAGAATGAGTGTGAATGAAGCCAGTACGTTTGCCTTTGCAGCAGCTATTATCGGTTCTTTGATTTTAGGATTATGGTTTAACTGGTATACGGCCGGTTTATCGCTGTTGAGTTTATTTATTTACAGCTTTGTGTACACACCACTAAAGAAAATAAACTCAATCGCTGTGTTAATTGGTGGTATACCTGGGGCATTTCCCTGTTTGATCGGTTGGGCAGCAGCTTATGATGGTGAAACTTTTAGCTGGGCCGGAGGGTGGATCTTATTCGCCCTTCAGTTCATCTGGCAGTTTCCGCATTTCTGGGCTATTGCCTGGGTTGCACATACGGATTATTCCAAAGCCGGTTTTAAATTGTTGCCTTCACAAACAGGGCCCACAAAGTTTACCGCTTTGCAAACCATCATCTGGAGTTTACTGATGATACCGGTAGGAATGTTACCCTACTTTACTAATATGAGCGGTATTACCAGTTTCTGGATTTTGCTTGCCGCAAATGCAGTGATGGTATTACAGTGTGTACGGTTGTACATTCATATGGATGTGAAGAGTGCAAGAAGGGTGATGTTCAGCAGTTATATTTATCTGCCTATTGTGTTGCTGGCGTTGCTGGCAGATAAGTTGAGCCAATAGAAACAATACAGCGTATTTTTTTGGATTTGATTTAAATAGTTTGAAGATGCAGCAGGTTATGAGTGAGCGCACAAGCAATAAAAAAATGCACCCGCATAAGTTTACATTGTGGGTTGCAATCGGAAGTATAACTATGATGTTTGCAGGGTTTACCAGTGCTTACATCGTAAAAAGCAACCAGGCCGGCTGGCAGCCTGTACAAATGCCGAAGATCTTTTTTCTTTCAACGGTGCTCATCCTGTTAAGCAGCGGTACTATTTACTTAGCTTACCGTGCTATGAAAAACAGGGAAACAGGAAAGTATAAAAACCTGGTATTGTTAACCACCTTGCTGGGTTTGGGTTTTGTGGCTACACAGTTCCTTGGGTTTAATGAACTCTGGAATCAGAACATCACCTTTAAGGAAAGTGTAGCAGGTTCGTTCTTTTACATTATTACAGGGGTGCATGCATTGCACGTAGTGGGAGGTGTTATTGCACTGCTCGTGATTTTTGCACGTGCTTTCAGTACCAAAACCAAGTACTACAGTTCTACTCCTGTTGAAATAGCCGGTATTTACTGGCACTTTGTTGATATATTATGGATCTATCTGTTTGTGTTCTTCCTTTTGGTGTCATAAACAGCATTGATAAAAATTTGTAAGACTAACTAAAACTAAATTAATGGCAAACGCAGCAGCAGCGGCAAACACAAAATGGTGGAGTGGTGGTAAGAGCCCCTTCAACATTGAGTATGGCAAATTGATGATGTGGTACTTTTTGATGAGTGACGCATTTACGTTTGGCGCTTTCTTGATTTCGTATGGTACGGTTCGTATGAGCAGCCCTTCCTGGCCTGACCCGAACTTCGTGTTTCAATCTTTTCCTTTATTAGGCAGCGGCTTACCGTTATTGTTTGTGAGCTTGATGACTTTTATCCTCATCGTTAGTTCTGTAACAATGGTGCTGGCCGTGCATGAAGGTCATCATGGCAACAAAAAGGGAGTGATCAAATACATGATCTGGACCATTCTTGGTGGTCTTGCGTTCCTTGGATGCCAGGCATGGGAGTGGACACACCTCTTTCATGAAGGTGCATGGTGGGGCAGAAATCCTTTCCCAAATGCGGATGGATCTGTTGCCAGCAGCAACTTCGCCAATTTCTTTTTTACCATTACCGGTTTCCATGGCTTCCACGTATTCAGTGGTGTTGTGATTAATATCATTGTAACCATAATGGCGTGGAGAGGTGTGTTTGAAAGAAGAGGTCATTACCTGATGATTGAAAAAATCGGTTTATACTGGCACTTTGTAGATTTAGTATGGGTATTTGTATTCTTATTCTTTTACCTGGTATAACATTATAAATAATTAAGTCATTAGAAATAATTTAAGTATGGAACATCAAACATTTGGAGGTGAAGTAACGATACCGCATGACGCCCCAACGGATGAATCAAAAAAGCGGATCTGGCGCACAACATTGATTCTGTCTGTAATTACATTGGTGGAGCTTGCATTTGGTTATTGGATCTATATCATGCATAAGAGCCCCGATTTTAATCATACGCTGGTATATTTTCTGAAAGGTGTTATTATCATTCTTTCATTAGCAAAAGCGTTTTACATCGTTTCTATTTTCATGCACCTGGGTGATGAAATCAGAAATATGATTATGACCATTGTAGTTCCTTTGCTGCTCTTTGTATGGTTCATCATTGCTTTTTTGTGGGATGGTGTTTCCTGGAAAAATCTGCGTAATGAATATGCGCCGAAAGATCCTGTAAAAGCGGAGCAGGTAGACCATGGAGGCAAGCATGAAGAAGGCCATAAAGGCGGATTGAAATAATTCTACTGATTGTAAAATATTCGTCCCGGTTTCTTTAGTGCAAAGAATAGGGACGATTTTTTTAGTGAAGTTTGCATTGATATGAGTAAGAAAGCAGTTTTAGCGATGTTGTTGGTGGTGCTGTTACCCGTAACAGCTTATTATCTTGTAAAGTATTACAGCGAACGTGCCGTGGATATGCCCCGCCATTATTTTTTTGATGGCGTAAAGGATACAGTTGTAGATGGTAAAAAAAGAACGGATACCATCTGGCACCGCATTTCCAATTTCAGTTTTGTAAACCAGTTAAACGATACTGTCTTTGCTGATGATGTGAAAGGGAAAATCCTGGTAGTAGATTTCTTTTTTACACGTTGCCCCAATCCTTGTCCTACTATGACAAGCAATATGAAAAAAATGCAGGAGGCTTACAAAAAGAATGATACACTTATACATTTTATATCATTCAGTGTAGATCCTGTAAGGGATTCAGTAGAAGCATTAAAACGATACGCTGATAAATATGCTGTAAAACATAATAACTGGTGGTTTCTTACCGGCGAAAAGAACAAAATTTATGAACTGGCGTTTAATGAGTTTAAAGCAGCTGTGGTAGACGGAGGCGAAGTGGATACATCCTTTTTACATACCAATAAATTTTACCTGTTGGATAAAAACAGGGTAATACGGGGCTGGTACGATGGAACAGACAGCAACGCTTTAAGTAAAATGGCCCGTGATATCAGTTTGCTGATCCTTGAAAAAGACAAAACCAAGAAACGTAATTTGTTCAGAAAGTAAAACCATTCAAATGTCCAGTCGCCGTCATCGTCATTCCCGTGGAGTTGTATTGCCTCCTACCATCAAAAAAAATGATCGTGTAGCTTCTATTCTGATTATAGTTTTTTCAGTGATTGTTTTTGCTGCTGTTACCGTTTTAAGCCGGGTACAGTTAAAGGTGAATCTCGGATTTGATAAACATATATTCGCTCATCTTAATGCACTCATCAATACGTTTGTAGCACTGCTGCTGATAAGTGCTTTGTATGCGGCCAAGCAAAAACGGTTTAATACCCATAAGCGTTTGATGTTATGGGCCATGTTTCTTTCTATTCTGTTTCTTGTTTCTTATATCTGTCATCATCTTTTTACCGGGGAGACAAAATATGGCGGCGAAGGATTAGCCAAGCTTGTTTATTTCGCCATATTGTTTACACATATTCCATTAGCAGGCTTAGTACTTCCCTTTGTTTTGTTTACTGCTTACCGTGGACTCACGGCTGAGTATGACCGCCATCGCAAACTGGCAAAGAAAGTATGGCCGGTGTGGCTATATGTAGCTATTACAGGTGTGATTGTATATTATATGATCAGTCCTTACTATACCTGATTCTGATTTTTTCCTCTGCAGCGTTTGATCTTACGTAAACTACCTGTTTCTTTTCCTGAGAGTTTATTCAGTAGGAACACGGGATATGCTATGGTAGTAATTCAACGCAATACCCCGTTGCGGAAAATTACGATCAACGAAGTAGTACTACCTATTTTTTGTAAAAACACGATGTGAAAGGTTGACAAACTGTGAATAACATAATACATTTACGTGTTAGTTAGTATTAACCATACTAATCGCCTATAAAATGAAACCCAACAATCCAATTTCCTATGCAGGAATATTCCTGCTTGTTTTACTGTTATCCGTAAGTGCCTATGCACAAAACTTCGGCTCCTTTGCTTCAGCCGTTTGGATTTCAGATTGTAATCAAAGTAATTTCTTCAATACTACCGGTACCGGTCAGAACCTGATTGGTCCTGCGGGTAATGTATTCCAAGGTGCTAACCTCGGTGTTCATACACAGAACTCCGGTACATTAATCCTTCGTGGTGGTGAAGTAAAAACGTTTAAGAACCCTGCTAACTCTAATGTGTGCGGCGTTCGTATGTACTACCGTGTATATCCACAATCAGGAACACCGGGTGCTTTTTCTTTTATTGATCTCCCGTTTTTTGAAAACTGTGATGTACCTAACAGTCAGTTTCCGGGCGGAGGTCCCTGCCAGGCAGGTGATCAGAAATGGCAACGGGTTATTCCTAACGGAACCACTGTTCCCTTTGCACCGGTGAATCTTACGAACTATGCTCCCGGCAATTATTTTGTACAGGTTTATTATGAAGTAACAGGTTCTAACAGCAGTACGAGCTTATGTAATGAAACTTCACTTGCAGATAACGGAGGTAATTATTTTACAGCCAGTTTTTCTGTTCAGGCGCCTACGTTATCAAGTAATAACCCCACAAGCTGTAACGGTACAGAAGGTTCTATTACCATACATGGATTGGTGCCCGGTGCTACATACAGTGTTACATATACAGATGATGGAGTACCCGTAGGCCCACTCACATTAACAGCGAATGCATCAGGACAAATCATCATCAGTGGATTGAATGCAGGTTTGTATTCCAATTTTTCTGTAACCATTAACGGATGTACGACTAACTTATTTACAGGTATAATTTTATCAAACCCGATCTTCCTTCCGGTATTTGCATCCATACCTCCGTTTTGTGCAGGAACAACAGCACCTGTTTTGCCAACAACTTCTTTAAACGGAATCACCGGTACATGGAGCCCGGCAACAGTAAGCAATACAGCAAGCGGCACTTATACATTTACTCCAACTGCGGGTCAGTGCGGATTACAGATATCCATAAACATTACAGTAACTCCCAGAACAACGCCAACTTTCAGCTTCGGAACTTCATTAAGTATATGTAACGGAGCAAGTGTACCAACACTTCCCAATACATCAACCAATGGCATCACCGGCACCTGGAGCCCGGCAACAATCAGTAATACAACAAGTGGTACTTATACGTTTACGCCTAACAGTAATGAATGTGCTAACCCAACCACATTAACTGTTACAGTGAATCCTAATATCACACCCACCTTCAGCTTTGGTACTTCATTAACTATCTGTAGCGGTGGTACAGTTCCAGCTTTACCAACTACATCAACTAATGGAATCACCGGAACCTGGAGCCCGGCAACAGTAAGCAATACGGCGAGTGGTACTTACACCTTTACTCCGAATGCCGGTCAATGTGCTACCACAACTACATTTACAGTTACAGTAAACCCGAATATTACACCAACGTTCAGCTTTGGTACCTCATTAACTATCTGTAGTGGCGGAACAGTTCCTACACTTCCAACAACATCTGATAACGGAATCACTGGAACATGGAGTCCTGCAACAGTAAGCAACACAGCAAGTGGTACTTACACCTTTACACCAACAGCCGGTCAGTGTGCAACTACTGCAACATTTACTGTTACAGTAAATCCGAACATCACACCAACTTTCAGCTTCGGTACTTCCTTAAGTATATGTGAAGGAGCGAGTGTGCCTACTTTACCTAATACATCTACAAATGGTATCACCGGAACATGGAGTCCTGCAACTGTGAGCAATACAACAAGCGGTACTTATACTTTTACACCAACAGCGGGTCAGTGTGCAACAACAGCAACATTCACTGTAACAGTGAACCCGAACATCACACCCACGTTCAGCTTTGGTACTTCATTAACTATTTGCAGTGGAGGTACAGTTCCAACATTACCAACTACGTCAACAAATGGTATTACCGGAACATGGAGCCCTGCAACAGTAAGCAATACGGCGAGTGGTACTTATACCTTTACACCAACAGCCGGTCAGTGTGCAACTACTGCAACATTTACAGTTACGGTGAATCCAAATGTTACTCCGACCTTCAGTTTTGGAACATCATTGACTATCTGCAGCGGTGGTACAGTTCCAACTCTTCCGACAACATCTGATAACGGAATCACCGGTACCTGGAGCCCTGCAACAGTAAGTAATACAGCAAGCGGTACATATACTTTCACACCAACAGCCGGTCAGTGTGCTACGACAACAACATTCACTGTAACAGTGAATCCGAATATCACACCCACCTTTAGCTTTGGTACTTCATTAAGTATCTGTAACGGTGCAAGCGTACCAACACTGCCTAACACATCAAGCAATGGCATCACCGGTACCTGGAGCCCTGCAACTGTAAGCAATACAGCAAGTGGTACATATACCTTTACACCAACAGCGGGACAGTGTGCTACAACAGCAACATTTACTGTTACCGTGAACCCGATTCTTACACCAACATTCAGCTTCGGTACTTCATTAACCATTTGCAGCGGAGCAAGTGTACCCACTCTGCCTAATACATCAACTAACGGCATCAGTGGTACCTGGAACCCTGCAACTGTAAGCAACACAGCAAGTGGTACTTACACCTTTACACCAAATGCAGGACAATGCGGCACATCTACCAGCTTTACGGTTACCGTTACACCGAATACAGCACCAACGTTCAGCTTTGGTACCTCATTGACAATTTGTAGTGGTGGAACAGTTCCAACTCTTCCAACAACATCTGATAATGGTATCACCGGAACATGGAGTCCTGCAACTGTAAGTAATACAGCCAGCGGCACCTATACCTTTACTCCGGCATCAGGTGTTTGTGCAACTACATATACGTATACAGTAACGGTGAATCCTGTTGTTACACCTGCATTTAATTTCAACTTAAATCAATCCATATGTATCGGCGGTACGGTTCCAACTTTACCTGCTGCATCAACTAATGGTGTTAACGGTACCTGGAGTCCTGCAACAGTAAGCAATACGGCCAGCGGTACTTACACCTTTACACCAACAGCAGGTCAATGTGCGAACCCTGTAACATTAACGGTTCAGGTAAATCCTGTTCCAACTGTAACGGTGCGTACTGATACAACAGTAAATGATGGTGCGATTGTTCCGGCAACTTTGTTTACAACTACACCTGTCAATACAACGGTAACACTCAACTGGACCAATTCTAATCCTGCTATCGGTTTAACCGGATCAGGATCAGGAAATGTTCCGCAGTTTACGGCTACCAACCTTGGTAATGCACCCATCAGCGGAACTGTTACTGTAACACCCAACATTAACGGATGCGTGGGTACAGCAAGAACCTACGTCATCACCGTTCGTCCATTGGATAAAGGAGTGTTTGTGCCGAATGTATTCTCACCAAACAATGACGGTAAGAATGATAAACTGCTTATTTACGGTAATTATATACGACAGGTGGAGATGCGCATCTTCAATCAATACGGCCAGGAAATTGCGTTCATCAATAATCAGTCGCAGGGCTGGGATGGCACACACAGAGGCAAACCACAACCGGTGGGTGTGTATGTGTATGTGCTGAGAGCTGTTATGGCTGATGGAAGAACAATTGATTTGAAAGGCTCAATAACTCTTGTACGATAAACAATTATCATCATCCAATATCTGACTATCACAATGAAAAATAAAGCGATGAAACTGAAACATCTTTTCACAGCTTGTCTGTTTACGGCGGTAACGCAGACGTTAACTGCACAAACAGATCCGCATTTTACACAGAACTATACGTACCCGTTATACATCAACCCGGCCATGACGGGAGGAAGTGATGGCGAATACCGTATCTCTTCTGTATACCGCAACCAATGGGGAAGCATCAGCAACCCTTACCGTACGGCCGGTATTTCATTTGATGCACGTACCAACCGCAATATTGCAGTGGGTGTTAACATCATGAACCAGGCAGCGGGTGACGGTGGTTTTAATTATACCAATGCCTATGCATCTGTTGCATATACGGGTGTAAAGTTTGGTGCAGAAGAAAATCACCGCCTGGTGCTGGCCATACAGGGGGGCATCATCAGCCGCCGTGTTGATCCTACCAAGTTCAAGTGGGGCGATCAATGGAATCCCATCACCGGTTATAATGCCGGTAATGCTACCGCTGAAACCTTCAACCGTACCAGCGCCACTGTGTTTGATGCAGGAGCGGGAGCTTTGTATTATGATGCCACACCGGATAAGAAGACGAATGTGTTTGCAGGTGTTTCTGCATTTCATCTTACACGACCTAAAGATCCCATCATTGCCGGCGGAGGTACTGATCTCAATACCATTCCCATGCGCTATACTATACATGGTGGTTTGAGTTATAATCTTTCTGAACGTACCAGCATTATTCCGCATGTAATGTATATGCGCCAGGGTACGGCCAGCGTAACCATGCTGGGTACTTATGTACAGCTGAATGTAAATGAAGAAACTGATTTTATGTTTGGCGGCTATTACCGTTATAAAGATGCATTGGCGCCGTTTATTGGTGTGGATTGGAGAAATTTTATTGTGGGTTTGAGTTATGATGCCAACACCTCCAAACTGGGAGCGATGACACGTAATGTAAACAGTTTTGAATTGAGCTTAACTTACATCAAACGTAACAGCTCCAGGAGTATTATTGATTTTATCCGTTGTGCCAGGTTATAAAACAGGAAACGCATTGAGCAAACAAAATCATTCATGAAGAATCTTATTCATATGAACACCCCGATATCCAACCAAAATAAAATGCATAAGTACCTGCAGGTAGTTTATGTATTTGCCATCTGTTGCTTTGGTGCAGCAAGTGCATCAGCCCAGGCTGATAAACGCATTGTACAGGCCGAGCAATATTTTGCCAAAGGTGATTACTATACAGCTGCGAAGTTGTATGAACAATACCTTGCACCATCTTCCAAGCAAATTGAACAGGCTTATTTTCCGATCAATCCTAAAAAGCGGAAGTCAGCAAGCGGCAGCGGTGCCGGAAAAGGTGTTACTAAAAATGATATCCTCTATCGTAAAGCAGAAAGCTACCGTTTAGCTAATTATATGAACGAAGCAATTGCTGCTTACAAAGAAGCAGGAGAAAAGGAACCTTCAAAATACAACCAGGCCTGGTACTGGAAAGCAGTTTGTGAGCGTGCGCTTGGTAAATATGCAGATGCTGAAGAAAGCATCAGCAAATACCAAAGCAATACTGCCGGTAACGATCCATATAAAACGGCTGCTGAAAATGAACTGGCTTCTATCCGCTTTATACGTATGCAGCAAAGCCGCCCTGATACGGTGATGTTTACATTAAAACCGGTGATACTTCAGGGAACGGATAAAGGTTCTTTTGCTCCGGCTCAGGTGAGCGGTAACCAGTTTATTGTTACAAGTACAGAGGTTGATACAACTGCTGCTGCAGGTGTTAATCCAAACCGCAATCGTTTATTTCAAACAACGTATAACAGCGGAAGCTTTGATGCCGGTGAAGAATTAATGATTGAAGGTGCTGATGCAGCCACGCAGCAAGGAGCTGCTGCTGTTACTGCCGATGGCAATCATTTGTTTTTTACCCAATGGACCAAAGCAAATAATCAAACCAAAGCTGCCGTTTATCATGCCACAAAAACAGCGAATGGCTGGGGCAATGTGCAGGCAGTAACAACCATTAACAAAGAAGGTTACAGCAGCAAACAACCCGCTGTAACAGCTGATGGAAAATATATTTTCTTCTCCAGTAATATGCCCGGTGGCCAAGGTGGTTTTGATATCTGGTATGCGCCATTAAATGCAGATGGAACTGCAGGTACGCCTGTTAATGCAGGTGCCGGCGTTAATACAGAAGCAGATGAGCAATCACCGTTTTATCATAACAGTTCTTCTACGCTTGTATTTTCAAGCAATGGAAGATTGGGTATGGGCGGATTTGATTTGTATATGAGCAAAGGTGCTGTTGGCAACTGGAGTGCTGTTGAAAATGCCGGTCATCCGGTAAATTCATCCAGGGATGATCTGTACTTTTTTGCGCCGGAAGGAGCTCCGTTGTTAACCAAAGCCATTTTCAGTTCGGATCGTGGCAGTGATTGTTGTTTACAGAATTATACCGTAACCAAAGCACCCAAGAAGGAAAAACTCACCGGTGTGGTTCGTGATCTCACCGATAATAACCCGGTGCCTGATGCTGAAGTAACCTTAAAAGATGCTACCGGTAAAACATGGAAACAAACTACTGATGCAAGTGGTCGCTACACGTTTGACCTGGAAGGAAACGGACCTTACACACTCAACATCACTAAAAAACATTACAAAGAAAAAACGGCTTCTTCTCAAATTGAAACAACAGACGATAAAGACTGGGCGGTTGATATCTTAAAAAACAAAGATGAGTTGATTGAAAAGCGTGTGATCCTTCGTCCTGAAACAATTGTAACTGTGTACTTTGATTTTGATAAACATAACATCAAACCGGATGCTGCACTCACACTTGACTCTGTGTACAATGTATTAACACAGTTCCCCGGTGCTACTTTGCAGGTTTCCGGTTATACGGATATGCTGGGTTCTGAAGAATACAATAAGATACTGGCTGACAAGCGTGCTAAAGCCTGTAAGCAATATTTAGTAAGTAAAGGCATCGATAGTAATCGCATCAGCATTGAATCTTTTGGTGAATGTTGCCCGCTGGAGCTGGAGATGATTGATGGAAAGGATAATCCTGCCGGCCGTGCCAAAAACAGAAGAGGTTTGATGAATGTGGTAATGCCGAAAGAGGAAGAGTAAAAGTAGTTATACTGAAAATAAAAGCCGCATCAATCATTGATGCGGCTTTCTCTTTTATAAACTCATCTGCTTACTTTCCAGATAGCGCAAGTATATGGCGCTTTATAAAATTAAGACAACTCGGGCTGTAATCGGAATCAATGACATACAGCACTAAACACAACCTTCAATTTATACAAAGTACTTTTTTAGTTTTAAAAAAGGCAGTTCAATTAATCGATAACTCAGTATACTTACAACAACTGAAACAAAAATAACCAGTGTGCCTGTAATAAAAAAAGCAGCCCAGTAGTTATGTACAACCGCTTGAATATGTCTGATGAAATAATCTTTAAAAAACATGTAAAGGATGTAGTGGTACACATACAAACCGTAGGAATATTTTCCAAGAAAGATGAACACCTTTTGATTCAGAAAATTTTTTAACGTTGCGTTTTTATGATCAACAGATAGCATATACACCAACAGACAAGCAAATGCAATATCTGCAGCCAGGTAAAAAGGTGCCAGCTTTAAAAAGAAAAAACTCCTAGCCAGCAGAATGCCTGCCGTAAAAAAAATTATTGAGGTAATAAAAAAACGGAAAGCATATTTTTCAAGTAACTCTTTGTTATTCCGGATAAGGATAGCTGTAACAGCACCTGTTAATAAAGCATCAATCCGTGATAGTGTTGCAACATATTCAAACGGAGAAACAAACCCTATTTCTTTTCCTATGTATAACCGGAATGCAAAACTCAACACCATGAGCATGAAACAAAAGCCTAACAGTTTTCTGGAAGAGAATATTCTTACAAACAGGGGCCAGAATAAATAAAACTGTTCTTCAACAGCGAGTGACCAAAAGTGAACCAATGTAAGATTTTCAGGAAAACCTGTTTTTGAAAACAACCAGTTTTGCGTGTAGGTCCAAAACCACAACTGGTTTGCAGTGTAATAGCCATAATCAGGCGGGAGCAATGATTTAAAAACAATTGGAACTATTACCAGGCATAAGAGTAATGCAAAATAATAGAGCGGAAATATGCGGAGGGTTCTTCTTACAATGAAATTCCGGTAATAATTATTTTTTCCTTTTGCATCCAGTAACAGACCGGTGATTAAAAATCCGGATAACACAAAGAACAGATCAACCCCCAGCCAGCCAAGCTTTGTAATATAAGTGGGGTAGCAATGAAAAAGAATAACCAGCAAAACGGCTACGCCACGAATACTGTCCAAAGCAGAAATATGTTGTTTGGGATTGTATTTTATACTAAGCATAATAATGAGTGGGGGAATAATTGCTGCATCATGTTTTTTAATAAAACCGCAGCAGATGTTTTACTTTTTTATGAAGATTTAAGGTTAAGGTTATCTTTTATTAAAATATAAAGTGGTGAATCTGCCACTAATCTAATATAAAAACAGTAAAATATTTATAAAACAGGGCTATCAATAAGGAGGTTTGTTAAATGCTTAAGTATAAAAAAGCCGCATCAACCGATGCGGCTTTCTCATTACTAATCTCATCTGTTTATTCTTTCACCTCCGTCGTAACCGCAGGTGCCGGTTTCGTCCATGGAGTAATATCCAGCTTACGTGGTGTTGGATAAATTTCATCCAATGTATTACCATCATACAATCTTCCGTTCTTCATTACATAGCGAATGGTATTGGTATTGCGGAGATTGGTAAGCGGGTTGGCATCCATAATCACCAGGTCTGCCAGTTTACCACCTTCAATACTGCCGAGCTCTTTATCCAGGCCCAATGCTTCTGCACCAAGGATGGTGGCTACTTTCAATGATTGATGCGGTGTTAAACCACCACTGCCCACACTCCAGAGTTCCCAATGATAACCGAGACCCTGCAGCTGACCGTGACTGCCGATACCGGCCAATCCACCATTGTTCACCACACTGCTTACACCTTGTGCATGCTTGCGGAACACATGATCTTCCGGCGCAAACCATCCACCCAATCCACCGGCACGGCGGCGTGCTTTAGCATTCAACTCTTCATAAGGAGTAAAGCGGTTCAGCTTAGGATCATGCAAGGGACTTTCAGTAGTGTAATAATAATTCTCTGCCCAGGGTCCGCCATAAGCTACGAGTAATGTAGGTGTATAAGCCATCTTACTCTGGCCTATTGTTTTTGTTACATCATTGTACAACGGGAAGATGGGAATAGAATGTTCATGACCGGGGTAACCATCAAATAACTGTGTCATGTTCAACTTATAATCCAAACCACCTTCTGTAGTAGGCATCAGCTTTTGTTCTTTGGCTGCCATGATCACCCATTGACGGTGTTGACGGTTACCCACCAAATACATTTTGATGTATTGTGTGTTGTAATACTTGCTGTATTGTTTCAACACATTTCTTGTTTGATCCAGGTCTTTCAGATTATACATCCAAAAACCAACACCGGGACCGGTACTGTACACACGTGGACCGGGCATCATGCCTGCTTCCACCATATCACCATAAGTAAGTACGTCAGTAGTTGCCGTTTGCGGATCCCTGGTGGTAGTTACACCATACGCAAGATTGGCAGCATAAATCCATACACTGTTTTTATGCAAACCCCAGAATGGCCACATGTGTGAGTGCGTATCAATAAATCCGGGTGTGATGGTTTTGCCGGTACAATCCACTTCTTTAGTGCCTGCCGGTGCGGTGACCGTTCCGGATTTACCTACCTGTTTAATGCGATTATTAACGATAAGGATATCACCACCTTCAATCACTTCATCGCCATTCATGGTAATGATGCGTGCATTCTTTAACAACACAGTACCATTGGGAATATCTTTTGCATAATACACTTTCACCTGGTTTTCTTCAGGTGTGTATTTTTCTTTCTTCTTGAGTTCAGCTTTGGCAATGCTGTCTTTTTTGGCTGCATCAGGATTAGCTTTGAAGAATGAAGCGATGCTGTCTGCTTTTTGTTTCGCTAAGGAATCAGCCAATTTCTTAGCATCAGGTCCGAGCTTTAACAACGCAGCAATACTATCTGCTTTTGTTTTAGCTTCTATTTTCTTTGCAGCTTTTACAGAGTCTTCTACAAACTTTGCACGCTCCACATCATACACCCAATGACCATTGCCCAAACTCCAATGCACTTTTTTGCCATCTGCTTCCCATGCGGGCCACTCGCCACCAATCTCTGTTAATTGTTTTGATGGGAATGAGCTGAAGGCAGGATTCCCAACGTTAATGTTAGGTACTTTACCTGCTTCAGGAATCGTAATCACGTATACATTGTTGTTTACCTGCGCCACTGCCTGGTTGCCTACCGGTGCCATTAAAATAGTACCTGCCGGTGTGGGCATATTCTGTGGTTCACGGTTGCTGGCACCTTGCGGTAACATGCAATAGTTTACAGCATCACTGGGTTTCAACATTGGTTTGCCCATAACGTATTTGATGGGGTTGGCATCAGGATTATCCTGTGTTTCAGGATTGCCGTGCTGATGATCATCATGTGCATCAGCCACAGAACCATAAGTAACAATACCGGTGATGCGTGCATGAATTTTTACATCTGAACCATCCCAGCGTACAGAAATCAAAGAACCATCACCACGATTTAAGAAGATGCGTGTGGTATCTTTTGTAAAATGTACGTTGCCGTACTGATTGGCGTTTTCAACGAGGTTTAATGCACCGCCTGCAGCATTCATCCACACCAGTTCACCTTCTGCACCACTGAAGAAGGGATCTTCTGCATCGGCAAATACACGTTTGGGTGCTTTGAAAAAAGCAATCCGGTTGTTATAACTCCATGCCGGTTGCATATACACGCCGCCTTCATTCGTGAGTTTGGTAATGGTTGGTTTGGCTCCTAAACCTGCTCTGTAAACAGCACCACCTTCTGTTTCATTCCAGGTTACAAACACCAACTGCTTACCATCCGGGCTCCAGGCAGGCATGGCCTCTGTAAAGTTGAAATTGGTAACACGGCGTGGAGTTCCTTTGGGATAATCCATTACATACAAACGGTTGAGTGATGTGAAAGCAAGTTGCTTGCCATCCGGACTTGGAACAGCATCACGAATTTGTGTGGCGAGCGCCGCACTGGTGTCTTTGATGGGATAGTTGAAATAAAGACGGGGTCCCATTTCCAGGGCAACATCTACTTCAAACGGAATTTCAGTGGCTTTGCTTCCATCTACCGGTAACTTCCAGATTTTACCACCATAGCTGGCAATTAAAAATTTACTGTCGGGTGTAAAACTCATACCGGGCAATACACCTTGCGGTGCAATACTTTCCTGTTCATCACGCTGCACCGGATAAGCCAGCCACTTTTCTTCACCCGATTTCATATTACGAAGAATCAAACCTGTTTTATCATTGTAACGGCTTCCATACACCATCCACATACCGTCTTTACTTAAGGTAGGTGTGAAGGCAGAGCCGTAACGGGATGTAATTGTATTCGTAATGCCTTTCTTACGGTCGTAGGTGCCGATTTGATATTGCGGCAACAAGGCATTGTAATTCCAGGAACCAATACGCTGACTGTAATACACGGTGTTGCCATCGGAGCTTACAAAAGGATCTGTGGTTTTGAATGGCGCTAATTGATCATTCAATGCAATACCGCCGCCACCATCTTTGTGGTAGAGATATAATTTGGGTAAGCGTCTTCCTTTGGAAGCGATGATGTAATTACCATCAGGTGTCCATACAGCACCCGGAAAATCATCCACACCATCCCTGGTTAATTGAATGGTATCCTGCTTTTCAAAATCCATATACCAGATATTATCGCTGCCGCTGCGATCACTGGTGAATAATATTTTCTTTCCATCCGGACTATAGCGTGGATGGGTTTCATAGCTCATGCCCTTGGTAACAGGCGTGGCTTTACCACCGCTGATGGGAATGGTGTAGATATCGCCCAGCAGATCAAAGGCAATGGTGTTGCCATCGGGGCTTACATCCACACTCATCCAGGTACCTTCTTTGGTGGAGAATTTCACCTGCCGTTCCGGTTTGAGTGGAAGATTGGCAAACTTGGTGTGCGGAACAGAATCTTTTTTGGTAGAGTCTGTTTTTGATTGGGCTGATGATGATAAGGCAAGAGATGCCATCAACAGCGGAAGCAGAAGTCTCATAAAAATAAAAGTTTGCGGTAAGGTAGAAATGATTTTGAAACGGGCACAATTAATTTTATGAGCGGAGAAAAAAAATTGAATGGTCGGGTGTTAGAATTCAAAACGGTGTTTTGTTGAACGGGGTGAGGTTTTTAATAAAGCTGGTGAAGATTGTTTTGCTTTGATTACAAGAGTTTGATCAATACTAATTCAACAGTAATTGACTAACTTCATGTTACAATAAAAATCTATGCCTGCTACCACATTTCATATCCGCATTAAAAAGAAATATGCTGCTGACATTATTAAAGACCTTGAAAAAATTGAAGCAGTAGAATTACTTGAGGAACCACCCATACCTGAGTGGCAGAAAAAGGAAGTTCGAAAACGATTAAAGGACTTACAGAAAAACCCCTCGAAAGCTATCAGCTGGAATGATGGTATAAAACGGATAAAGCAACTTGCTAAGTGAAAAAGTTCCGATTTATTTATTCGCCTCTTGCGTTGCAGGATATTGAAGAGGCAAAGGGCTATTATGAAAATCTTCAAAATGGCCTCGGTAAAAAATTTGTAAGTCAGTTACAATCTTCTCTGAATGCGATAAAGCGTAATCCTTATTTTTCTTCTGTACGATATGATGATATCCGGTGTGCTCAAATAAAACGGTTCCCTTACCTTATTCACTATCAAATCAATGAAAATGAATTTACTGTTACAATAGTTGCCGTTTATTCAACCCATAGAGAACCATTTGAATAAGGCCGAAGTTAATTTCCTCCTAAACCCTTCAATACCCTTCCACTTCGCACACCATTGTGTTTTCCTTCATCAATCACCAATTCACCATTCACCAATACAAAATGAAAACCACTTGAAAACTGATGCGGCTGTTCATAGGTGGCGTTGTCTTTCACTGTTGCTTCATCAAAGATGACGATATCCGCCGCCATTCCTTCTTTAAGCATGCCACGGTCTTTCAGTTGAAATTTTTGTGCGGCAAGTGATGTCATTCTCCTGATGGCTTCTTCCAGCGAAATAATTTTTTGCTCACGTACATATCGTGCCAGCACACGTGCATTGGTGCCATATGCACGGGGATGCGGCATTCCTTTGCCGGTAGTTACACCACCATCAGCACCAATCATGTTGTAAGGATATTTCATAAAGTATTGTACATCTTTTTCATTCATCATGTGATAGACCATTTGAGCACCGCCGGCCAGCATTAAATCCAGGATGGTTTCAGCTTCATTGCGTGTGGTAGCTTTACGTCCTTTCATGATGTTAATTTCAGAAATGCTTTTTCCATTAAGCGTTGTATCAGCAACATGATTGGCTACTACTGCATAACTGTAATTTTTGTACTTATAACGTTTCAGTTGTTCCAGCATGCCCTTAATGATTTGCTCATGCACAACAGGGTCATTAATCCGTTTCTTCATAGAGTCCTGCCCGCCTGCTAATGCCCAATCAGGCAAACGAATACCAAGATTGGTGCTTGCAGCCGTATAAGGATATTGGTCAATAGTTACATCATAACCTTCCAGTCTTGCTTTTTCAATTAATGCCAAAGCTTCGGGTGAGCGGCCCCAGTTAGAGGGGCTTGCTACTTTAATGTGAGAAATCTGAACAGGTATCATTGCGGCTTTGCCAATGGCTATAGCTTCAGTAATTGCTTCGATGGCTGTGTTTTCTTCATTACGAATGTGTGATGCATACACACCTTTGTACTTAGCTGTTTCTTTTGCAAGCCCAACAACTTCAGCTGTATTACTGAACATGCCGGGTAAATAAATTAATCCTGTTGAAAAACCTACTGCACCTTCTTTCATGGCTTTGGCAATGAGTGCTTCCATCTTCAATTGTTCATCAGGACTTGCTAAACGGTTGTCATTGCCCATAATTAATCTCCGCACGGTATTGTGCCCCACAAGCGATGCTACATTGATGGATGTTTTAATGCTGTCAAGTTTTAAAAAGAAATAGTTCAAATCATCAGCTGAGATGCCGCAATTACCCGTGATAACTGTTGTTACACCATCATATATGTAGTTGTGTGCTGAGGGATTTTCAAACACACCGTTTTCAATATGTGCATGCACATCAATAAAGCCGGGTGCTACAATCAATCCTTTGGCATCAATGATTTTTTTAGCAGAAGCGCTGATGTTTTTTTGAATGAGTACAATCTTGCCATCTTTCACAGCTACATCTGCATAGTACCAACTATTACCCGTACCATCAATGATTTTTCCGTTGCGGATAAGAACATCGTAAGTGGCTTGTGAGAATGTAATAAAGGGAAGCAATAAAAAGAATGAGATCAGTTTCATGGCAGTTGGTTGAGAAGCTAAATATAATTCAACTTTCTTCAACCCAGCTCCACCGCAGGGTCCCAAAACCGTTTTTCAAAATCAACAACCACATCATTCTTTACTGAAACACCGTCTTTCTTTAATAATTCTTCCATAGCAGTGGGTGTGCCAAAGTGTGCTTTACCGCTGAGCATACCATTACGGTTCACTACTCTTTGTGCAGGAACTTTTGGTTTTACATTATGTGCTCCGTTCATGGCCCAGCCTACCATGCGGGCACTGAGTTTGGTACCAAGATAATTGGCAATAGCACCGTAAGAAGTAACACGCCCCTTCGGAACCTGGCGTACTACATCATACACATCATCAAAAAAACTGTATTCTTTGGCTTTACCTGTTGTGCGTGGTTGCTCGGTTTTCTTTTTCGGCATGCTTTCGTTCTTTGAGCAGCAAGGTACGACGTGGCTCGGGAACATTTTCATAGTCATACGGGCAATGCCTGCACCCATGACCGCAACAATAACCTTTATCTAAATGGTATTTGGCAGTGAGCACCATGTTACCACTTTCTTCATAATAATAATCAACGCCTTCCTCAAACTTTTTCATTGCAGAACTAAGTACGCACTATTAACTGTGCTTTTTATCTTTTGTTGAGTGTTTTTATGAAAATTATTTTTCAGTTGATGGTTCTTCTGTTTCAAATACCCATTGCTTCAACAAAACATCCTTTTCTGCAGGCAGTGCCGCATTGCTTAATGAAAAACAGAGATAATGAATCCGGTTGCTGCCGGCAATATCCAAACCCTCGTAATGGGTTTTAATCTGCAACTCAGGCGAAAGCTTCTCCTGCCGGTATAAGTCATCATAATCAGCAATCAGTTCCAGTTCATACAATGCAATTACCTGTTTGGTGAAACGGTATAAAACAGGCGAGTCTGTTTTTAAATGAATCAAGCCATCTGCTTTCAGGAATTGCTGATAGAAGCGTAAGTACTTGGGATGTGTTAATCGTTTTTTATGTTTGGATTGCCGGAGCTGCGGATCAGGAAACGTAATCCATATTTCACTCACTTCGTCCTGATCAAAGTATTCATTGATGCGGTCAATCTGTGTACGGAGAAAGGCAATGTTATCTATGTTTTCCTTCAATGCAGTTCTGGCGCCCACCCACATACGGTTGCCTTTTACATCCACACCAATAAAATTACGTTGGGGGTGTAACCTGCCTAAGCCCACGGCATATTCCCCTTTACCGCAGGCAAGCTCTAAAGTGATGGGATGTTCATTGTGAAAGAAGGAACTCCATTTTCCCTTAATGTCTTTTGGATATTGCAGCACATTAGGAAAGGTTTCCATTTCAGCAAAGCGTATTAATTTCTTCTGACCCATAATAAGGGCGCAAAGATATTAACCTGCCACTTTACCCAATACAATCATTTGTTCTAATGTAGGAGTAGGGCTGCCGCCTTCTTTTTCAAGTGTAATGGCGAAGGCTTCAGACATTGCACAGGATTTCATCTTGTGTATGGCAATTGCCCCGTTAAGCGGAATCATACCTGCATCAGCAGGAGTGCCGTTCCTGATACACCAAAGCTGGTATTGATAACCTTTTGGTGCTTGTGGCAAACCGGCAGCATCAATATAAACTTCGGTATCAGACGTGTTCCAATAAACTTTTGCAAACACAGAAGCTTCATTTTTTACAGAGGCAAGATCAATGCTTTTTACTCCGGGTTGTTGTAAAAATCTTCCGGCTTCATTCCATTGCTGCAGTAATTGATTTTTACTATTTACCTGCTGTTGTAATTGAGCCGTGGTATTCTGTAAGGAGTTTACCCGGTTGTTGAAATAAATACTTCCGCCTACTAATAAAATTAATAATGAAACAGCTGCGATTCTCAGTAAGAAAGTGGCATTACCTGTTGTGCGTTCTGTTTTTTGATTCATGGGCACCACCGGAGCAATTTGTTGCGATGGCAGGTTCTGCAGTAGTTTTTCTTTTACACCTGCAGAAGGAGTTACTGCTGCTTCCATCGCTAATGCTTCCAATGTTTGTTCAATACGTTGTATTTCCTCTTTCACTTCCGGAAAGATTTGAGCAAGCGCTTCTACCTGCTCTGTTTCTTTTGCAGAAAGTTTACCGAGTACATATAACTCAAGGTCACCGGATGATATGATACAACTTAAATCCAAAACAATAACATGTTTAATAGTTCACTCAGTTTCTTCATAGCCAAACGTAAACGGGATTTTACAGTGCCCAGCGGCACGTCCAGTGTTTTACTGATTTCATCCTGCGTATAACCCATATAATAGGTGAGATATACAATACGCCGCTGTTCCGGCGGTAATTGCTCCAGGGTTTTACCCAGACCAATACCATCTACAGACATTGACTCTGTTCCGCCTGCCTCTTTCAAATGTACGTAATCCTCTACCGTATTGGTTTTTGACTGTTGCGTAAATCTTTTAGAACGATAATAATCAATGGCATGATTGCGGGCTATGTTGAGCATCCAGGTAAAGAAGGAACCCTTCTCTTCCTGGTATTGGTGAGCCTTTTGCCAGATTTTAACAAACACTTCCTGCAGCAGATCTTCAGCCGTTTCCTGCTGGGGAACAGTTTTCATAATCACACCCAGTAATGCAGCCGCATAGCGGTCATACAAAATACTCAAGGAAGGCTGGTGACCTTCTTTAAGTTTTAATACTAACTCATATAGCTGTACATCCTGCATAACGGCACGCAAAGATTGAAACAAAATGCATCTCAAAAAATTTTTTTTACTCCGGGTGATCCGGAACCCTTTTGTGTTTCGTAAATGCATTCAAACAAAATAAAAAACACATATGAAAAAGAAATTTTTAGCAGCAGCAATTTATTTATTGGCCTTTTTACCCGCCGCCTTGTTTGCACAGGAGTCAAACAGTGTTCCTTATGTTGGCGGGGCGCCTATGTACCCTATGAAAAACATTGTTGAAAATGCAGTTAACTCTTCTGCACACACTACGTTGGTAGCTGCGGTAAAAGCTGCGGGCCTTGTAGATGTGCTGGCAGGTGAAGGTCCGTTTACTGTATTTGCACCTGTAAACAGTGCCTTTGATAAGCTGCCTAAGGGTACGGTTGAAACACTTTTAAAGCCCGAATCAAAACAATTACTTACTACTATTCTTACTTACCATGTTGTAGCCGGCCGCTACCGTTATGATGATTTAAAAAAATTAACCCAGAATGATAAAGGAATGGGTTATCTCAAAACAGTAGCCGGTGCTTCTTTATGGGTGATTCGGAAAGGAGAAGTGATTATGATTAAAGATGAAAAAGGAACGATTGCCACTATCCTGCAGACAGATGTAATGCAGAAGAACGGAGTGATTCATGTAGTAGATGCGGTGTTGTTACCTAAAAATTAAAACCTCTAAAAATATCCTTTATGAAAATGAAAGCGTATTCTTTTTTAGCTGTTATCGGAGCGTTACTAACAATGGCCAGTTGTTCCAAGAAAGATGATATGAAAGCTGAAGTTGCAACTTCCTGGTCAGTAATGCTTAATGCAAAAAATGAAATCCCGGCCGTGGCTAACCGATCTGAATCCGGAACGGCTGTTATTAAACTCTATACGAATAATGAGTTGGAGTTTGATATTACTGTTCCCAATCTTGCCAGTAGTGATATGATCCAGGCAGCCCATCTTCATGCAGGTGATCCTGCATCCAATGGAGGTGTAATTGCCGATCTCAAAGGAATGATACAGCAAAACAAATCGATGGGAAAAATTTCCATCCGCAGTTCACTGGCTGATTCTTTGAAGAATGGAATGGCACAGGTGTATGTGAATGTGCATACTTCACAAGTGCCGTCAGGACTCGTACGTGGTCAATTGAACGATAATATTTCATGGGCAACAGATGTGGTTCTTTCTGGTACAAATGAAGTGCCTGCTGTTACAACACCTACAAGAGGCACCAGTTTTCTCCGGATAACTGCATCCGGTAAATTGTACAGCGGATTTAGTTTCCCTGTTGTTGAGTCAGGCGATATGTTAATGGCAGCACATATACATATTGGCGCCGCCGGTATCAATGGTCCGGTTTTATTAGGACTTGCAGGCAGCACTGCAGATTTTGCAGCAACAAAAGTATTTGAACTGTCTGCCGCTCTGCGCACTTCAATCCTAAATGATGCATTGTATGTAAATGTGCACAGTATGTTGTATGCATCGGGTGCGGTACGTGGTCAAATTCGTTAAGAGTGAGAACAAGATACCTTTGGAATCCACCGGTAAAAGCAAACCAATTGGTTTGCTTTTTTATTTGCATCTTGACGTAGAATAAAAAAGCCCTGCCGAAATCGGCAAGGCTGTACATAAATAAAAGCATGAGAAAGCTGTAGGGGGAGGAGTCGAACCTCCACGGGGCAGTTAGCTACAACACAAAGATTAGTGGTCAACCCTGGTCGGCCTTACCAAAAGTAACGTCGGCTCTATGTTGCGTTTGTCCTGTGATCCCCACCCCCGAGACGAGAGGGTATGTCTGCCAAAGATTTCATCACCCCACAATGTTAAAAGAACGTTGATTGCTGTAGAGGGAGGAGTCGAACCTCCACGGAGCAGTTAGCCAAAAAGCAAAGAATAAGTGGTCAACCCTGGTCGGCCTTACCTGAGTAATGTCGGCTCTACTTTTTGTTTATCCTGTGATCTCCACCCCCGAGACAAGAGGGCATGTCTGCCAAAGATTTCATCACTCCACAGTATGTTGTTCAAAGAACGATTACAGTGCAATGTTAAAACAAAAGGCCTATACATTGTATATAATTCAATAAAAATTTTAAAACTTTCGATTTTATTCAAAATATATTTACTTTGTGTAAAATAATTTTAAAATAAAGTGCTGTTATGGCTTCGAAATTGAATCTTGACAAATTAGATTTACAGCTTATCACAGAAATGATGCAGGATGCCCAGGTTTCTTATGCTGATTTGGGCAAAAAACTATTTGTGAGTGCCGGCACTATTCATGTGCGTATCAAAAAATTACAGGAACATGGTATTGTTAAAGGCACCAGGTTAAATGTGGATATGAAAAAACTGGGGTATGATGTAACCGCCTTTGTAGGTATCTACCTTGAAAAAAGTTCCATGTATGATGCAGTGGCAAAAGAGTTGCAGCGCATTCCGGAGATTGTAAGGTTAAACTATACCACCGGGAATTACAGTATGTTTATTGAAGTGGTATGCAGGGATATGAATCAACTGCGGTATGTATTGCACGATGCGCTTCAGAAAATAAAAGGGATAGAACGAACTGAAACCTTTATTTCGCTGGATGAAAGTTTCAGTCGTGCCGTAAATGTATTAAAGACGGCATCAGAAAGTTAAATGGAACCGCCTTCCACAAAACGGGAAGGTGCAAACTCTTCAATTGAATTAGTTGCTCCATCCAGGCATTCTTTCATTCGCTGGAAAGCCAGTTTACCAAGTTTGTAACCACTGGTTTCTACAAATGAAATTTCAGGATAGTACAGGTAAGGAATGCTTCCATCACTTAAAGCGATGACACCGGTTTCTTTAGGAATTGAAATTTGCAGACGCATCAGCGTTTTCATCGCACCCATTAATATTTCATCGCTCATGCAAAAAACAGCGTCCGGTTTTTTTTGTTGCTGAAAGTATTGATTGGCAATCTCCTCAGCATGTTTTGTAGAGTGTGCATGTTCAATGCTCAGGTGAATGTCTTTATGGATAGCGAAACTTTTTTGAAATGATTCCAGTCTGCGTTGTGTAATGGATAATTGACGGCTACCGAAAATGGCCAGTATGTTTTTCTTTTTTCTTTTCTGAAGTTCCTCCGCTGCAATG
This sequence comes from Lacibacter sp. MH-610, assembly GCF_045780045.1. Classification (NCBI taxonomy): domain Bacteria; kingdom Pseudomonadati; phylum Bacteroidota; class Chitinophagia; order Chitinophagales; family Chitinophagaceae; genus Lacibacter; species Lacibacter sp. MH-610. The sequence continues at coordinate 182,085 of NZ_CP116002.1, read as the reverse complement.
GTGGCCGCTTCTTTATCTGCCAGGCAAACTTTATTAAAAGAAGTATCATCAGGTACTTTATCAAAAAAAATCAAAGGAACATCAGCAGCTTTCAGTTTTTGAAAAGCAGGAAGATTGTCTGTTTCGGTAGAATAACAGGCAAACAAACCACTCACACGGTTTTGCCGGCACAGTTTAATATTTTCATTTTCAGCTAATGCATTGTCGTTATTCTGCAATATCAGTAATGAGTACCCGATTTTACGGCTCTCTTCTTCAATGGCCGCAATAAATGAATCGTAAAAGAGATTTGTAACGGAAGGAACCATTAATCCAAACAGCTTTGTTTTTTTGGTGCGGAGATTTACAGCGGTGGCATTTGGCTCATATTCCAGTGTTTCTGCCAGCTCAATCACTTTCTTTTTGGTAGAGGCCGAAATATCAGGGTGATTTTTAAGCGCCCTGGATACCGTAGAAATACTAATACCCAGCACTTGTGATATTTTTTTGAGGGTGGTATCTGACATATTGATTTGGTTTACAGCGGTTATTATAATTTTTCCACCGCAATTATTTTCGCAAACGATTGCAGCAAATTTACAGTTGTTTTCAGCAAAATCAATGCAATAAGTTTCAAAAACTTAAATTAAGTTCACAGAAATTTAACATGCTTGCCGGTGGTACCTGGATGAAGAAATTACACCCGATTCTTCAAAAAATGTGACTCCCTGCAGGTCTGTTTTTAATCACAATCACTTCTTAAAACTACTGATTATGACTTTGATGAAGTTTGCAAGAGGCATGCTTACATCCCTTGTAAGTTTTCTTGTATTTACTAATGCCTTTGCTCAATCCAAAACAGTTACAGGAAAGATTACTGACTCAAAAGGCGATGCAGTACCTTCTGCCACTGTTACCGTGAAGGGAACTAATAATTCCACTTCCACTGCTGCTGATGGTTCTTTTTCTATCAGCGTTCCTTCAGGCTCAAAAACATTAGTTGTTTCTTCTGTTGGTTTTGAAACCAAGGAAGTTGCTATTAGTGATAACATGAGCATTACGCTTGAAACCAAGAATGCTGCCCTTAACGAAGTTGTGGTAGTAGGTTATGGTTCCCGTAAAGTAAAAGACTTAACGGGCTCTGTAGCTAACATTACCCCAAAAGACTTTAACAAGGGTCAGATTGGTACACCTGATCAATTGATCCAGGGCCGTACTCCGGGTGTATTGGTGACACCTTCGACAGGTCAACCTGGTGCAGCACCTACTATTACTATTCGAGGTACAGCTTCCATTCGTGGTAATCAGCAGCCCTTGTATGTAATTGACGGGGTTCCGGTTTCAAATGTCGGAGGAACTGTTGGAAGTGCCAGTGGAGTTGAAGGGGGCACTACTCCTTTAAGTCCATTGGTTTTTTTGAACCCCAATGATATTGAAAGTATGGTGATCCTGAAGGATGCATCTGCTGCGGCTATCTATGGTTCTAGAGGTGCTAATGGTGTAATATTAATTACAACAAGAGGAGGTAAAGGCGGTAAAAAAGGGCAATTCAACTTCGGTGCAAATACAAGTATTTCTACTACCGCTAAAAGGTATGATTTATTAAGCCCGGATGAGTTTTTAGCGCAAGCAAAACGGGCAAATATTGATGGAGGTTCAGACCCGGCTACCGCTGCTGTTGCAGTTCAAGCGATTGATGGCGGTGCAAATACAGATTGGCAGGATGAAATTTTCAGAACAGCCATTTCTCAAAATTATAATTTGGGATGGGGCTTTAATACAAAACGTTCAACAGTTCGCCTTAGTGGTTCTTATGATGACCAGCAGGGTATTGTACGAAATAGTAGTTTAAAACGATTTACAACACGTGCAAATCTTTCACAGAAGTTTTTTGAAGATAAGTTGAAGTTTGATGTTGCCGCAACGTATTCTAATACTAAAAATGAATATCCACCTCTTAGTAATAATGCTGGTTTTCAAGGAAGTTTATTAGGGGCTGCTCTTCAATTTAATCCTACTTATCCGGTTAAAAATCCAGATGGTTCATTTTACCAGCCGGGTGATCAACGTAATCCAACTCAAATGTTAGCTTACTTTGAAGACAAAGATAATATCAATCGTTTTTTAACAAGTGTAGCTGGTACTTATCAAATTGTAAAGGGGCTTTCGTATAAAGCAGTATTCGGGTATGATAGAACCACTACTGAGCGCATAGCTTTTGCAGACCCACGCTTGGGTGCGAATGCCTATGGAGGAACAACAATTCTTGCTGTTCCATCAAACGGTCCTTCAGAAAATTTGAATAATCCAATTTTTGGTAATGGGCGTGCAACAAAACAAAATAACACATTTACTTCTATTTTATTTGAGCAATATTTAACGTGGGATAAAACGATTAAAGATCACTCAATTAATGCTGTCGCTGGTTATTCATATCAAAAGTTTGAAAATGATTATACTCAAAAAGTTGGTTGGGGGGTTAATATTCCTGTCGTTAGACCAAACGATGTTTTTGTAAAGAATTTTAATAATTTCAAGAATTACAGAGATCTTTTCCCAGGATTTTATCAAGAATTTTTGCAATCCTTCTTCGGTCGTGTTAACTATTCTTATGGCGATAAATATTTTGTAACTGCTACAGTACGTGTAGATGGTTCTTCAAAATTTGGTGCTAATAACCGGTATGGAACTTTCCCCGCTTTCGCTTTAAAATGGAAGCTTTCAAACGAAAAGTTTTTTGAGAAGAGTTTAGGTAAATATTTTGCTGATTTTAGTTTAAGGGCCAACTACGGTATTTTAGGTAGTCAAGATGGGCTTGATCCTTATGGAGCTATACGCTTAGGCTTCGCTTACCCTGCATTCGGTACTAATCAGGCAGGTACGCATTTGATTGTAGATGAAAACAAGGATTTAAGATGGGAACAAGCTGCTACTACAGGGGTTGGACTTGATTTTACAACAAATGACAACAGATTATCAGTTACTTTAGACTACTATTACACTGAGAGAAAAGATTTACTTTTCTTAGGATATACTCCCGGTGGATTTTCAGCCACTTCAAGACTTTACCAAAATTTGGATGGTTTTGTTGTTAATAAAGGATGGGAGTTCAGTGCCAATTATAAAATAGTAACAGGTAAGAAGTTTAACTGGGATGCGAGCTATAATATGACTACAGTTGAAAATCAGTATAAGAATCTCGACAGACCTATTATTACTGGTGAAGTTAGTGGTCAAGGTTTAACTGGTGCTTATGCTCAAACGATACAGGAAGGGCAATCACTCTTTACGTGGTCAATGCTAGAGTTTCTTGGTTTCGATGGTAATGGTTTTGCCCGTTACGCAAAAGGAGCATCAAATCAGATTGTTGGGTCTGCATTGCCTACATTCTTTGCTGGGTTAACGAATAATTTTTCTTTAGGCAACTGGAATTTGAGTGTATTTATAAATGCTGTAACTGGGTTTAAAGTTTATAACAATACTGCCAATGCTCTTTTCTTGAAAGGTAGTTTACGCAATGCTCGAAATGTTACAAGAGAGGTAGGTTTTGGCAATGAAAATCCATTTAACCCAGGAAGTGTGTCAACTCGTTTTCTTGAAAAAGGAGACTTTATTCGTCTTTCCAACGTTAATTTAAGCTACAACTTTAATCTTAAGAGTAAGGCTATTCGATCTCTTTCTGTATTTGCATCAGGACAAAATTTAGCATTACTAACAAAATATAGCGGAATTGATCCAGAGGTAAACGTTGACAAGCAGTTGAATGGTGTGCCTTCACGGGGATTTGATTATACACAGTACCCAAGGCCAAGAGTTATTACACTTGGAGTAAACCTTGCGTTCTAAAATTTGTTAATATCATAAAATGATTATAATGAAAACAGCGTTTAAAAAACTCACTTTTATTACTGCGATTACAACTTTTGCATTCGCATGTAAAATTGATCCAGAACTTGGAGGAAATAATGTAATATTCCCACCACGTACTGATGGTGCAGTGGCCGCTCCTTCAATAGGGGCAGTTTACTCACAGTTAAATAATCTTGTAGGTCAATATGGCTATCAGGCGCTTCAGGAGCATTCATCTGATGAATTGTTAGGCCCCACAAGAGGAACTGATTGGGATGACTTTGGTACATGGCGGAGGCTTCATTTGCATACTTGGGGTCCTGATCACAACCAGATAAATGATGTTTGGAGTCAGGTTAATGGTGCTCTTTTTCAAACCACTTTGGTTGCAGAATTGACGACTGGCCAAACACAGGCAGAAGGAAAATTTCTTCGTTCTTTCTTCCGTTTGCTTGCGGCTGATTTATATGGTCAAGTACAATCAAGGCCAGCTACTGCCCCTTCCTTGTCAATTCCTAATGTTTTACCACGTGCTGCTGCAATTGATACAACTATTGCTGAACTGGAATCTGCTGTAGCTGCCTTACCTGCATTTAACGGTAGCAATAAGCACCTCGCTACTAAAGAAGCAGCATGGGCTTTATTGGCAAAATGCTACTTAAATAGAGCTGTTTATAAGGCAAGCCCTACTGCTCCGGCAGGCCCTTATACTTTTGCTGCTGCAGATATGAATAAGGTAATTCAGTATTGTGATTTGATTGATGCGAATCCATTATTCGATATTGATGCAAACTACTGGGATAACTTTAAGTGGGATAATGGTTCACAATCATCAGAAAACATTTTCGTAAGAAGAAACAGTGATGGTATTAACGTGGTATGGGCTACTTGTATGGGTGGTCACTACAACCAAACACCAAGTGGCTGGAACGGGTTTACTACACTGTCTAATTTCTATGATAGTTTCGATGATGCCGATATCAGAAAAGGAACCAACCTTGCAGGTTATACAACTCAAACAGGTATGAGAGCCGGTTTCCAGATCGGACAGGTGAGAGGTCCTCAGGGTCAGCGTATCGGTAACCCGATTGTAGATCTGAAAGACAGAAGTGGTAACCCACTCATCTTTACAAGAAATGTAAGTCCTTTCTTTAATAGTGAAGTTACCGGTATCCGTACTAATAAATTCCCGCTTGATCCATCTACTATCAATGATGGTGGTTGGGGAAGTACGAATGATTTTCCTTTCTTCCGTTTTGCCGATGTTCGCTTAATGAAAGCTGAAGCAATCTTAAGAGGCGGTACAGCTACATTGGGTGAAACAGCTCTTTCTATTGTTGATGGAATCAGAGCTGTGAGAGGTGTTGCATCAATCGGTACATTGGATCTTCCAAAATTACTGGCAGAGCGTGGTCGTGAATTGTACCTGGAAGGATGGAGAAGAAATGATCTGATCCGTTTTGGTGCATTTAACAGTCCTACTCAGGGTCGTACCAGTGCATCAGAAGGTTATAAGGTGGTTTATCCCATCCCAACAATTGCACTTTCTTCCAATCCAAACTTGAAACAAAACTTCGGGTATTAGTTTTTATCATAATCAATAGGGGAGAGGTCACCAATCTTAGTGGCCTCTTTTTTTACAATACTTTCATCTTTTATTGCAATTGCTCAACTGTTTTTCTCCCTCAATTCATTTAACTTGAGCCGATGTTTTTTTTACAGCCAATAACGGTAACAACAAACTCTTCCTCAACAAAGGCAATTTTCAATTTGAAGATATTACAGCAACAGCAGGCTTAAATAATCAAGGCCGCTGGAGTACAGGAATTGTGTTTGTTGATGTGAACGCAGATGGCTGGCTGGATATTTATGTATGCAATGCAGGTAATATGTTGAAACCTGAGTTGCGAAAAAACCAACTCTACATCAATAATAAGAATCTCACTTTCACAGAGCAGGCTGCTGCTTATGGTTTAGATAATGACGGTTACACCACGCATGCTTCCTTTTTTGATTATGACCTTGATGGCGACCTGGATTGTTTTATGGTGAATAACAGCCCCATGCCAGTAAACACATTTAACTATGCCAACATGCGTGACCTTCCGGCTGATCAATGGGAAGTAAAAGATTTTTTAAAAGGCGGTGGGGATCATTTTTATAAAAATGAAAACGGAAAGTTTCTGGAACTAACCAAGCAGGTGGGTTTGCACGGCAGCTTAATCAGTTTAGGATTAGGAGTTACGGTGGGTGATGTAAACGGCGATCACTTTCCGGATGTATATGTGAGTAACGATTTTTTTGAACGGGATTATCTCTACATCAACCAACAGAACGGAACGTTTAAAGATGAGTTTGAACAATGGATTCAGCACAGCAGTCTTTCTTCCATGGGAGCTGATATGAACGACATCAACAATGATGGCTATCCCGACATCTTTACAACTGATATGTTGCCTGATGATGACTATCGGTTAAAAGCCAACTCCTCTTTCGACAGTTATGAAGTATTTCAGCAGAAAATCAATCTCGGTTTTTATTACCAGTTTACTCAAAATGCACTGCAGGTAAACAACCGCAACGGAAAGTTTATGGAAACTGCTTTCCTTAGTGGTGTAGCCGCCAGCGACTGGAGTTGGGGCGCTTTGCTGTTTGATGCAGACAATGACGGTCTCACAGATATTTATGTAAGCAATGGTATTTATCATGATGTAACCGACCAGGACTTTATTGATTTTTTTGCCGATGAAGTAATGCAGCAAATGGTGCTGCGGGGTAAAAAAGAAGAAGTCAATAATATCATCAAACGAATGCCCTCCAATCCCATCCTCAACAATATGTTTCATAACAAAGGCAATCTTCGTTTTGAAAGCAATGCAACAGAGTGGGGTTTGGACAAACCTTCTTTTTCTAATGGAGCCGTATATGCAGATCTTGATAAAGACGGAGATCTGGACCTGCTGGTGAACAATGTCAATCAACCGGCATTTGTATATCGTAACACCAGCCGGGAGAAAAATCAAAATAATTACATCGCTGTTCAACTAAAAGGAAAAACGCCCAACAACTTTGCTATTGGCAGCAGTATTAAACTGTACCAGGGTAATCAAATCATTTCAAGAGAAGTAATTCCGGCAAGAGGGTTTCAATCAAGTGTGGATTATGTACAAACCATCGGCTTGGGTAAAGGAACTGTTGATTCAATGATCATCACCTGGCCAGACAGAACGGTAACGGTTGTACAACAACCCGCCATCAACAAACAACACTTAATCGATCAGGCAAACACAATTTCATTTATACCTGCATCAAGTGAGCAAACAGCAACTTTATTTGTGAAAAAGGATTCAGCTTTTGCTGCACATCGTGAAGATGTGTTTGTAGATTTTTTTACGGAACGAAATATCCCGTTCATGCTTTCCAAACAAGGTCCAAAAGCTGCTGTTGCCGATGTTAACGGCGATGGACTGGATGATCTTTTTATAGGGGGTGCCAAACAACAGGCTTCACAACTGTACCTGCAAACTGCTAACGGGTTTGTACAAAAAACCATTCCTGATTTTAATACATATACGTTCAACGATATTACTGCTGCTGTTTTTTTTGATTGTGATAAAGATGGCGACCTGGATTTGTTTGCAGGCGGTGGTGGTAATTTTACAAATCGTGAATCAGGTGCATTTCAAAACTTTCTTTACATCAATGATGGAAAGGGAATGTTTACATTAAACCGTGGCGCCATTCCACCTACGGGTACAAATTGCGGAACGGTAACCGTATTGGATTATAACGCAGACGGGTTGCCGGATCTTTTTATCGGAAGCCGCAGCGTTCCGCAATCATACGGAGAAACACCTTCTCACTTTCTGATGAAGAATAAAGGAGATGGAATGTTTGAAGATGTAACTACTGCTGTTGCTCCTGCTTTCAATCAACTGGGAATGGTAACAGCATCTGCACTGGCTGATATGAATGGTGATGGTAAGGCTGAATTAATTATAACCGGCGACTGGATGTACACGCATATCTTCACCGTTACCCCTGTCAAAATTGAAGAAATGAAAACCACCGGTCTTGAAAATTATTATGGCTGGTGGCAAACAATGAAAGTGGCTGATGTAGATAAAGATGGTGATATGGATGTACTATTGGGTAATATTGGTGATAATTTTTACCTGCAACCATCCACAACTGCTCCGGTGCATTTGTATGTAAATGATTTTGATGCAAACGGAGTAAAAGAAAAAGTACTTTCAAGAACCATTCAGAAGAAAGAGGTACCTGTGTTTATGCGCCGTGAAATGGCAGACCAAATACCCTCACTCAAAAAGCAAAATCTCAAGCACCAGGAGTATGCTAAGAAAACCATTCAGCAACTTTTTGAAAATACGTTGAGTCAATCCCAACATTTAACAGTCAACTATTCTTCCTCCTGCATTGCCTACAACAATGGTAAGGGAAGTTTTACAATCAATGCATTACCGATGGCTGTTCAGTTTTCCAGTGTGAATGCAATGGAAGTGAGTGATATTAATAATGACGGGTTCCCTGATTTGTTACTGGCCGGAAATTTTTATGATCTGCTACCCCAGCTATGCAGGCTGGATGCAAGCTTCGGGCATGTACTCATCAACAATCAAAAAGGTGGGTTTGATGTTGTGCCCATGGCTGGATCGGGCATCAATGTTCCCGGGCAAACCAGGGATATTGTTTCTTTCAACTTCAAAGGTCAACGAAACTTTTTATTCCTGGTGAACAATCAAGCACCGGTTTGGTATCAATTACAAACATCAAATAGTAAGAAGTAATGCGAAAAGGGTGGAATGAATGTTTTGTGTGGCTGATCTGCTGTTTTGTTATTTGCAGTTGCAGACAGCAGCCTGCTTCTTTATTTGAGGTGCTTGACAGTAAGCGAACGGGAATTGATTTCAGCAATCAATTAAAACCAACCCCGGCGTTTAATCTTTTTTCCTATATGTATTATTACAACGGTGCCGGTGTAGGCGCCGGTGATTTTAATCAAGATGGATGGATTGATTTGTTCTTTGCTGCCAATCAATCTGCCAATAAATTATATCTCAACAAGGGAAATTTACAATTTGACGATGTAACAACAGCAGCCGCTATTCCCAACGATGGAGCATGGAGCACCGGTGTTTCTGTTATTGACATTAACAATGATGGCTTGCTTGATATCTATATCTGTCGTGTCGGTAATTACAAAATACTCACCGGAAAAAATCAACTGCTGGTTTGTAAAGGCATCAGCAAAGAAGGTATTCCGTTTTACAAAGATGAAGCGGCTGAATACGGATTGGATTTTTCCGGCTTCAGTACACAAGCTGCCTTTTTTGATTACGACCTGGATGGTGACCTCGATATGTTTTTACTGAATCACTCTGTAAATCATGATGGCAACTATGCCCCGAGAAATAATTTCATTAACACCTATGATTCATTAGCCGGGCAAAAATTTTATCGTAATGATCAGGTAATAAAAGAAGGTACAACCCAAACAAGGTTTACAGACATTACAAAAGAAGTCGGTATTAATGGCAGTAAGATTGGTTATGGATTGGGCGTAGTAGTGAGCGATATCAATATGGATGGCTGGCCTGATTTTTATGTAGGTAATGATTTTCATGAGAACGATTATCTCTACATCAATCAGAAAAATGGAACGTTTAAAGATGAAAGTACAGCGCAACTGATGCACACCAGCCAGTTCAGTATGGGTGTGGATGCAGCGGATATTACCAATGATGGCTTTCCGGAAATTATTTCCATGGACATGCTGCCTTATGATCCTTACATGATTCGTCGTTCATTGGCAGAAGATGATTATATCTACTTTAATGAAAAAAGAAAATACGGTTACCACTTTCAATATGCACGCAATAACCTGCAATGGAACAGAGGCAACAACCGATTTACTGAAGTAGGGCAATATGCCGGTGTGTATGCTACTGACTGGAGCTGGGCTTCTTTATGGATGGATTTTGATAACGATGGATTGAAAGATCTATTTGTAAGCAATGGTATTCCTAAGCGGATGAATGATATTGACTATGTAAATTTTGTAACGAATGATGAACTGCAGCAAAAACTCCGCAACAATACATTGCAGGAAGAAGATATGAAACTTGTAGAAAAGTTTCCGGAGATTAAAATTCCCAATCAATTCTTTCGCAACAAAGGAAATTTATCTTTTTCCAACCTTACTGACAGTATTAGCGGCAACCCTCCTACCTTTTCCAACGGAACAGGTTATGCTGACTTGGATAATGATGGTGACCTGGACCTGGTAGTAAATAACATCAATGATGCTGCTATAATTTATCAGAATAAAAGTAACGATACAAAACAGAAGCCTTTTGCAACGGTTGCATTAAAAGGTGATGCAGTCAATATCAATGCCATCGGAGCACGGATGTTGCTGTTCACAAAGGGTGGACTTCGTGCCTATGAGCACAACCCTGTACATGGATTCCTCAGCAGTATGCAGGTGCCCATGCATATCGGTTTCCATCAAACAACAGTTGATTCAGTTTTGCTCATCTGGCCTGATAACAGCTATGAAAAAGTACAACTTCAACAAAATACCCTCAATAAGTTTACATACAGGAAAGGTTTGCCTTTGTTTGATTATTCCATCATTCATCAATGGAATCAAAATCATCTTTCTGTAACAGATCAAACAACTGCAACGGCATTCAACTATATACATATTGAAAATCAGTTTAACGAGTTTGACCGGGAGCTTTTGATACCACACATGGTTTCAACGGAAAGTCCTGCTTTAGCAATAGCTGACATTAATCACGATGGTTTGGAAGATATGTTTATTGGTGCATCAAAAGGTTATCATCCGGCTGTAATGCTGCAGACTACAAGGGGAACGTTCCGTGAGCTGCCGCAGCCCGGCATGTTACAGGATAGTATGTGGGAGCATACTGATGCTGTTTGGGCTGATGTAAACAAGGATTCGCATCTTGATTTAATTATTGCAACAGGTGGCAATGAATACTATGGTGAAGATGAACATTTGCTGCCGCTATTGTACCTGAACGATGGCAAAGGAAATCTTACACGTAAAGCAAATGCATTTTCAGGTATTCATGTTACGCAGTCAGTAATATTGGCAAACGACTGGAACAGTGACGGTGCAGTTGATCTCTTCATTGGAGGAAGAGCTGTTCCATGGAATTATGGTGCTGTACCCGGTTCTTATTTATTGCAAAACGACGGAACCGGTGTGTTTACGGATGTAACTAAAAAGCTTGTACCCGATTTACAGTTTGCAGGAATGGTTACCGATGCAAAGCTGGTTGACATGAATAAAGATGGCAACCAGGATTTACTCCTGAGTTATGAATGGGGAGGGATTGATGTATTTGTTCAGGAGTCAAAGCAATTCAACCGTCAACACATCACCACTGATAAAGGATGGTGGAGCAGTATATTATCTTTTGATGCAGATGGTGATGGTGATCTGGATGTGCTGGCAACCAATCTTGGTCTTAATACCAAATTGAAAACATCAGCGGCACAACCCGTAAAATTGTATCACAATGATTTCGATGGAAACGGCAGACAGGAACAGTTACTTACCTATTACCTCAGCGGTAAAGAAATTCCCTTTGCTACCAAGATGGATTTAGAGAAACAAGTGCCTTCACTCAAAAAGAAATTTTTATATGCAGAAGATTTTGCAAAAGCATCACTCAACGATTTGTTTGGTGCAGATAAGCTGAAACAATCACAGGTGCTCACGGTAACAGAATTTGCTCATTGTCTTTTCATCAACAATAAAGGAACATTTGAAAAGAAGTCCTTACCATGGCCGCTGCAATTAAATAATTACAGGACTTCCTGCATTACAGATGCCAATGGGGATGCATTACCTGATATTTTGTTATTGGGGAATTACTACGACAATCATGTACAGATTGGCCGCCAGGATGGTGATTTTGGTACCCTGCTCATCAACAAAGGAAGCGGTAATTTTGAAACCAGTTCCTTCACCGGTTTTATAGATCTGAAACAGGTGCGGAAAATCAAACCCATTCAAATCAACAATCAACCTGCGTATATACTTGCAAGAAACAATGCATCCTCTGTTTCTATCTCTTTCGTCAAATAATAACGTGTGCTGTGCTTTGGAGTTCCCCCTTTAGGGGGCGGAGGGGATTAATACATAACAGGATAATACAATCTTGTTTTCCATTTTGCAGTATCCGGTTCTGCTCTTCTGTCCGTTAACAACATTTGAAACGGAATGGCGGGTGATGATTTCTGATGATCCGCTACATATTGTTTCATCGCTGCTTCGGCACTTTGTATGGTAGTATTTCCACCCCTTACCTCACTCACCAGTATAAAGCCGTTGGCAAGCATACGTTTCTGTAAAAAGGTTTCATTACCGTTTACTAAGGTTTTGGTTGGAACGGCCACCATTACCAGGAATTGGTTGGGCCCTTCATCAAAAATATTGAGCATCGGCGCACTCGTTTCTTCACCGCCATTTGTTTGAATATATTTCCGGATAGCATCAATCTGTTGGTAAACTTCTGTTACATCAGGATAATGATTCATGAGTGTACGGGTGGAGATCATAGCGCTGTCTTTAACCCGGCTCATTTCTATCTTAATGCCGTACACCAATTCTTCCCCATCAAAATTCTTCTTTAAAGCATTAAGCAGGTTTTCAATATTGGTTTTTGTTTTTTGAATTTTATTGTAAGTACTGATGCGTTTCAATGGTTGCAGCGGAATTTTTTCTGAATAGGCAACAGTAAAGCGGCTGGAGTCGGGCATTGTTTCGTCAATAATCAATTCGCCTCTTGCATGGCTTTCAAACCTTAGTGCAATTATATTGAGCAGTGATGTGCCTACCGTATAGGTTAGCTCCTCAAATTGGTAAGTACTGTCGTTAAGTTTGTTACCCGGCCATCCTTTTTTATTGCCGGCTTCATTTGTAAGCATCCGCAAAGCACCTTCATTGGTACAAGCTATTACTATTGATTTCGAAAACGATTGTTGTGAAGAAATGCCAACATAAAGTAATCCCGTGAGCGATAGCAGTACAACCACTAAAATAACAGTCCATCTTTTCATAACCAATCAGCTATTTTTCGTTTAAATTCACTTTCTAAAATACATGCAAATATGCGTCGTCTCCTGTTAATTTTAAGCATAACAGTTTCCACAACTTTTCTGTTCGGTCAAACCAGCAATCAATGGAAAATTGCTGCTTCCGGTTTTGATCCTTCTAATTACTACGGCATTACCGTTGCAAACGGAATGATTGGTGTGGTAAGCAGTCCCGAGCCATTTAAAGTAAAGGACGTTGTACTGGCAGGTGCTTATGATTTGTACGGTCGTGGAAGGGTAAGTAATTTTTTAAAGAGCTTCAATCTGCTCAATGCTTACCTGGAGATTGATGGCCGCCGCATGGATGCTAAAAATGTAACCAATATGAAACAGGAGCTGGATATGCAGAACGCCAGCTTCACCACCAGTTTTGATTATGGTGATAAAGCAACGGTGACTTATACCTATTATTCGCTTCGTCAGCTTCCGTTTACCGTGTTGATGGATGTAAGCATTGTAGCAAAGAGAGATATCAGCATCGGCGGTGCCAGTGTGATGGAAGCACCGGATGCACTCCGTGATGTGCAGAATTATTACAATGAAATTGACCGTCCGCATGTAACCATCAGCCTGCTTACTTCATCAGCAAAAAGTCCCACAGGAAAATTATTGATGTGCGCCAGCAATACCTTTCTCTTTACAGAAAAACACGGCAGTGAACCAAGAGTGATTCATGAAATGTGGGATAACAATATGCACCTGCTCAAATTCAGCAAACAAATAAAAGCTGGAGAAACCTATCGCTATTCCATTGCAGGTTCTTCTATCACATCTGCCCATCATGATGATCCGTTAAACGAGGCAGAACGCTTAACCATTTATGCCAAGCTGGAGGGAAGAGATCGTTTATTGAAATTTCATACACAGGCATGGGAAGAATTGTGGAAGAGCAGAATTATTATTGAAGGTGATGAACAATCACAACAGGATGTGAACAGCATGCTCTATCATTTGTATTCATTCACCAGAGAAGGCACAGCGCTATCACCATCACCGATGGGTTTAAGCGGATTGGGTTACAACGGTCATGTGTTTTGGGATACGGAATTATGGATGTACCCTGCATTGCTGGTATTAAAACCGGAGCTGGCAAAGAGTATGATTGAATACCGCTATCAACGTTTGGATGCAGCCAAACGAAATGCATTTGGCAAAGGATACAAAGGAGCCATGTTCCCATGGGAAAGTGCAGAAACAGGTGTGGAAGAAACACCGGTATGGGCGTTGAGCGGACCGTTTGAACATCACATCACCGCCTGTGTGGCCATTGCTGCCTGGAATTATTATTGTGTAACACAGGATAAAACATGGTTGCGGGAGAAAGGTTATCCGATACTAAGCGCTACGGCTGATTTTTGGGCCAGCCGTGTAGAACGCAATGGTCCGGGTAAGTATGATATTAAAAATGTAGTAGCGGCTGATGAGTGGGCAGAGAATGTTGACAACAATGCCTTTACTAACGCAGCCGCTCGGGCGAACTTAAACTTTGCAACAGAAGCGGCAAAAATATTAGGCATTGTTCCCGATGCTGACTGGATGAATGTAGCCAATAATATTCCCATCTTAAAATTTCCGGATGGTGTTACCAAAGAACATGCAACGTATAATGGTGAAGGCATTAAGCAGGCCGATGTAAACCTGCTTTCTTATCCGTTGAAGGAAGTAAAAGATCCTGCTGCTGTACGCAAAGACCTGGAGTATTATGAAAAACGGGTGCCCACAGAAGGTACACCGGCCATGACACAGGCTGTGTTTGCCTTGTTATATGCCCGCATTGGTGATGCTGATAAAGCGTACTACTGGTTTAAAGATGCATACGTGCCCAATCTCAATCCGCCGTTCCGTGTAATTGCAGAAACCAAGGGCGGCACCAATCCCTATTTTGCAACAGGTGCCGGTGGTATTTTACAAGCCATGCTCATGGGTTTTGGCGGTTTGGAAATTACACCGCAGGGCATCATACAAATTAAAACGGTATTACCTAAGAACTGGAAGAGTGTTACCATTACAGGTGTAGGTAAAGAGAAGAAGACGTTTGTGAACAAACGGTAGAAGAAGACTTATCCTGAGCGTAGTCGAAGGATGTAGCAGAGTGATGAATATCTATTGAGCGTCTGTTGCGTCGCACTCTTGTACTGCTTAAATTATATTGAGCAATTTGTATATAAAAGTTTCATTTGTTATCTGGCTGCTCCAAGCGGCCTGGTAAGTGAGGATATTTAAATTTCGGAGACTGGTGTCAGGACGTTGCAAACGTCAGACACCTGTAACTTATGATATGAAAGAACGGCATCTAAGCTATATCATCAAAAACGAAAAATGGAAGTTTTACTTCTCAGATTATCTCAATAGATATTTCTTTTTAGTAGTACCTGTTGGTTTTATTATTTTAGGTATATATCCACTCTTTGATAAGAATGTTTTAAGCAGATTCAGTTTAGCTGGTTTTTATTCTTTTTTTCCTTTTTGGTTTTTAGCCATAGGTACCAGCTTGTTGGTATATTCATATCGACGAATAGAGAGTGAACGAATATTTCGGAAAATTGAAATTCAGAGAGAGATTTCTTCAAGTGAATTAAGTTCATGGCTTGTAGAATTAGGATGGTCAATTGAAGATGTAAAACAGAAATTTATTATAGCAGAAACAGATTGGTCAGCTTTTTCGTGGGGCGAAGAAATAACTATCGTTCTATGTAGAGACTATCTGCTAATTAATTCCAGAACAACAGGATCACAACCATTTACAATGGGCAGAGACATTTATAATTATAAGAGATTAAAAGAATACCTTGAGCTCAGGTTATTGGCACGTTGATTTTTTATCCTTGCTGATCTTGAGAATCAAAGCTCATTAAATGTCCACCGCCCTTGTTGTGTGTTTTCACCAACAAGGGATTTCATATAAAAGTATTCCCAACAGATTCTTCGTTCCTCAGAATAACAGCAATGTTCATCTTTCTGATACACATAGGATGTACAATAAAGTTCAACTGTAATTCACTACAGTAGTAGAAAGCTAAATCAGGGTACATTCCGATTTCGGGCTGTCATCGAAATCGGGCTCTTTTTTGTTTCTTTTTGGAGAAGCAAAAAGAAAAGAAGAAAATATATTTGCTCATGAACAAAGCTTTCCTCTTCGACCTTGACGGTACGCTTATTGATACCATGCACTGGCACTTCATTACATGGCAGGTAGTGGTGGAAGAACTGGGCAGTGAGCTCAAAGGTGACGCCCTCATAAAAGAACTCTATGGCAATGGCGCCGAACTCATGCACCGCTTAGTGCCGCACAAAACATTTACGGAAGAAGAGGCAAGGAAAATTGTGGATGATAAAGAAGCACGCTACCGCAACCTATACGGTCAAAACATTACGGTGCTGGAAGGGGCAAGGGAATTTTTAGAAGAAGCACAGCAGCATCAAATCCCCATGGGCATTGGTACCGCCAGCAACCAGGCCAATATTGATTTTGCGTTAGACTTTTTGGATTTACGGAAATACCTCAACGCAATTGTGGGGGCGGATGATGTGGAGTTCAGCAAACCGCACCCTGAAACATGGCTCAAACTCGCCGAAGCTTTGAATACAGACCCGGCCCATTGCATTGTATTTGAAGATGCTCCCAAAGGCGTGGAAGCCGCCCAAAAAGCGGGTATGAAGGCGGTGGCTATTACCGGTCACTATTCCGCAAACGATTTCAATGGGTATGAAAATATCCTGCAAATTGTTCCCTCCTTAAGTGCTTTGAAAATGAGTGAATTACTTTATCTTTAATCCCAACGGTGAGACCGCCTAAAGCGGGCCGACCTGACAACTGATAACTATTGATGGTGAGAATTTTTGCTTCCATATTTTTTCTTGCGGTTATCCTCTTCAACAGCGGCGGTTACCGTTTGCTCATGAATTACCTGGAAGCACATCAAAATACACAACTGGAACGCAGGCTGGATGAAAAGCAATACGATGAAACTGCTTTGATTGAAATTCATGTGCCTGTATCACTTCCTTATCAAACCGACTGGAAAGAATTTGAACGTGTAAATGGTGAAATAGAATACCAGGGCACGCATTACAAATTTGTAGAACGCAAGTTGCAGGGTGGAGAAATGATTTACAAATGCATTCCCAATGAAGGCAAAGCACAATTGGTAAATGCTCGTGAAAATTTTTTCAAGCTGGTGAACGATTTGCAAACACAGGAATCATCCTCTAAAAAATCGGCAACCAATCATTCTGTAAAAACATTCAGCTTTGATTACTGTGATGAACTCAAGAGCTGGAGTTTAATTTCATTACAACAGGAAGTATCTTCTTACAATACATACACTGCAGCATTTCTCTCTGCTGCTCACATCCTTACACCGGAGCAACCTCCCGAAGCATAATTTTTAAGCATTCAAAATGCTTATCCCCTCCTGGGAGGGGTGGCAGTACTTTAAACATTTATGATGATTGAAAAGGGGTGGGTGTTCAATAGAATTTCCTGACCCCGAAATGTGCGACGCAAGGGACGATGCCACAAGCACATCAGCCCGTTACCAAAAAATAACAGATTAAAAAATGAAACAGATTGTATGGATAGCAGTGATGACATTATTCATCATTGCCTGCAAAGAAAAAGGTGATTATCAGCAATTGACCAATAACCCTTATCTCTACAGCAAAACGGTTAAGAAGCTCAACAATGTAGTGCTTGAAAATAATTTTCCGCCTATGATAGCAGCACGCAACTATGTATATGCAAGCATTGCAGGTTATGAATGTATAGCTTCGGGTGATGCCAATTATCAATCGCTGAGCGGACAAATTAAACACATGCCTGCGATGCCCAAGCCTGATACATCAACTGCTAAAATTGATTTTCAACTGGCAGCATTATTGGCATTTACAAAAGTGGGGAATGCAGTTACATTTCCTGAAGGAAGTATGATGGAATATTATGAAGAGTTGAAACACAAAGCAGATTCTGCAGGAATGTCTTCCTCCATGCTGGATGCCACCGTAGCATTTGCTGATACCGTTGCAGCAGCCGTACTCAAATGGAGCAAAGGTGATAACTATGCACAAACACGTGGTGCTGAAAAATTCAATGTAACAGAAGAAGAAGGCAGATGGGTGCCCACACCACCGATGTATGCAACAGCAGTAGAACCGCATTGGGGTGAAATAAGACCCATGGTATTGGACAGTTCTTCACAGTTTGAAATTCCACGTCCACCTGTATTTGATGTAAAAAATAAAAACAGCAGTTTTTATAAATACATGATGGAAGTAAAGAATGTGGGCGATAGTTTGAGTGAAGAACAAAAACATATTGCCGATTTCTGGGATGATAATCCGTTTAAGATGAATGTGAGCGGGCATGTGATGTTTGCAACTAAAAAGTTTTCACCTCCCGGTCATTGGTTAAATATTGTGGGTATTGCAGCCAAAGAAGCAAAGGCAGATTTTAATTCGACCGTTGCCGCCTATGCTTTAACATCTATTGCTTTCTTTGATGCATTCATCCGTGGATGGCAGGAAAAATATACCAGCAATTACATTCGCCCTGAAACTGCTATCAATAAATATGTGAGCCAGGATTGGCGGCCTTATATTCAAACACCTCCGTTTCCTTCTTATGTGAGCGGGCATGCTACCAACTCAGCAGCCGCAGCCGAAGCAATGACAAGTATGTTTGGCGACAAGTTATCTTTTACCGATACTTCTTTACTGGAATTTGGTATTGAGAACCGTGTCATCAAATCTTTTCGTGATGCAGCGGAAGAAGCAGCTATGAGCCGTTTATACGGCGGTATTCATTTTCGTTTTGATAATGAAGAAGGCCTCATCGCCGGCAAAAAAATTGGTGAGCTGATTGTACAACGTTTGCAACTGAAGAAAAACTAAAACCTTTCATCACTCAAACTCAGTTTGAGGATTGATTCAACAACCAAATCAAAAAACATGAAACAATTTATTATAATGTGTGCTCTTTTAATGAGCATGTATAAAGTTCAGGCGCAAGGCTGTGTGGCTGTACGCAGCGGTGGTGCTATGTGTACCATGGATCATGCAGATACAGCCAACCAATCCGGCTGGCAGTTGAACACAGGGTATCGTTATTTTTATTCCTTCCGGCATTATGTTGGAAAAGAGGAACAGAAAGAAAGAGTGGAAAGAGGTACTGATGTTCGCAACTGGCAGCATGCAGTGGATGTAACACTCATCCGTCATTTCAACAATCGCTGGTCGCTCTATGCCAATCTTCCTGTTATCTCCAATCGACGTTCTTCTATGTATGAGCACTATGGTAATAACAGTACTAGTCCAATTGCCAGGAATGAAACCCATTCATTTGGTATAGGTGATCTGCGAGTTGCTGTACAGCATTGGATATTCAATCCTGAAACTTCCAAAAAAGGTAATGTGCAGATAGGTGCAGGATTAAAACTGCCCACCGGTGATTATCGGTACACAGATTTTTTTCATAAACCCGGGGCAGGTGGTAAAGACAGCGTGGTATTAGGTCCCGTTGATCAATCCATTCAATTGGGTGATGGTGGAACCGGGTTTACCGTTGAAGCAAACGCATATTATAATTTTTCAAAAAC
The DNA here is from genome assembly GCF_045780045.1 of Lacibacter sp. MH-610. Lineage (NCBI taxonomy): Bacteria > Pseudomonadati > Bacteroidota > Chitinophagia > Chitinophagales > Chitinophagaceae > Lacibacter > Lacibacter sp. MH-610. The sequence continues at coordinate 162,511 of NZ_CP116002.1, read as the reverse complement.
CATCGGTGTGTACGGAAACTTTTTTTATCTCCTCAATCCAAGAGAGCATAACGGCGTATCTACTGCACGTGGTGGTGCTACTGCTGCAACAGCATTGGCGTATGGCAGCAGTGTAATGAGTGTGCCTGATCAATACATGCTGCGGGGCGGTGTTAATGCAAGTTTTGGCCGTTTAACCGTTTCTGCAGGCGCAAGAATGGAATGTGTTCCCGCTAAAGATTTGATTGGCGGCAGCAGCGGTTTCAGAAGACCCGGTTATATTATGGGTGTGGAGCCGGGAATTAATTATCAACTGCGCAGGATGAATCTGTTTGCTACGGTACCGGTGTGGACGGTTCGCAACAGAACACAAAGTGTTCCTGATAAAGTACGTACACAATTAACGGGTGTGTATGCTCATGGCGATGCTGCTTTTTCTGATTATACAATTAATATCGGTTGGAGTGTGCGGTTTTAATAAAATTCATCCGGTTATAAAAGCTGCTGTAGTTTTACAGCAGCTTTTTTGTTCTTAAAGCTTTATGAAAGTTCTATCTTTAGCTTCCCTTAATTGATTATGCAGCAAAGTACACTCAAGAAAATGTCAGAAGTGCTGGGCATCAGTATCTCTACGGTATCCCGTGCACTTAAAGATCACCCTGATATTTCAGCAGCTACCAAACAAAAAGTAAAAGAGCTGGCCAGGGCCATGGAGTATGAACCCAATGCCTATGCTGTACAGTTGCGTACAAGGCAGAGTAATGTACTGGGTATTTTAGTTCCTTCTATTCTTAATTATTTTTACGATTCGTTTATTGCGTCAGTAGAAGAAGAAGCACGTAAGCATGGTTACTCTGTATTGATTATGCAAAGCGGCGACCAGGCGGATGTGGAGTCAACCAACTTGCAAATTATGCGTAAGCATATGGTGATGGGTGTGTTTGCAGCCATTACGGTTGAAACGGAAGATCTGAGTCAGTTCAAACGCATGGAAGAGTTGCAGGTGCCCATCGTATTTATTGACCGTGTGCCCACCATTGATGGATTTACAAAAGTCTCTATGGCAGATGAAGATGCAGCACGTATTGCAGCAGAAGCCATCATTGCAAAAAGGAAAAAGAATGTACTGGCCTTGTTCGGGCATCCGCATTTAAGCCTCACACAACGCAGGGAAAAAATATTTAAAAAGACTTTTGCCGAGCAAGCTTCTTCTACGGCAGTTTCCATAGAGTATCCTGAAAATCCAAACACATCTTTTGATGTGGTGATGCATGCATTTAGTAAGACAAAAAAGCCGGATACAATTTTTTGTATGGGTGATATGATTTTGATGGGGGTAATGAAAGCAGTACACCGGTTAAACCTGAATGTGCCGGAGGATGTTTCCATCATCGGCATTAGTAACGGATGGATTCCTACCTTGTTTAAACCACAGATCACCTATGTTGAAACAAGTGGTTATAAATTGGGAAAACTGGCATTTGCAAAAATGGTGAAACGTATCAAGCAGGAACCGGCGAGCGAAAACGTTTGCGTTCCGTCTATTTTAATTGAAGGCGGTTCTTTGTAGCTGTTTTACTTGGTAAGTTGTAATGCAAAAAGTACATTTAGTGTATAACCAACTTGCCATGAACAATCTAAGAGTGAAACTCTCTCTTTTCCTCAATTATTTTGTATTTGCCATTTTGCTCAATAGTGTGGGCACCGTCATATTACAGGTACAGGGTAACTTTGATATATCAAAAGGAAGCGCCAGTGTATTAGAAGCGTTTAAAGATTTAAGCATTGCAATTACTTCTTTCCTGATTGCATCTTACGTTAATAAGTTGGGATACAAACGGACCATGTTAATGGCACTTGGCCTGGTAACTGTTATGTGTTTTATTTTACCCACTACTCAAACATTCCTCATGACCAAACTGATGTTTGCAGCAGCAGGAATTGGTTTTGCCATGATTAAAGTGAGCGTGTTTGCAACACTTGGTTTGGTTACTACTTCACAAAAAGATCACCTGAGCACTATGAGTTTCCTGGAATCTATGTTTATGGTTGGTGTACTCTCCGGGTATTTTTTGTTTGGTCAGTTTGTGGATAACAATAATCCAAAATCAACGGAATGGTTTAATGCCTATTATGTACTGGGGGGATTAGCAGCAGCAGCGTTTTTATTATTGCTCACCACGCCCTTAGATGAGTCCAGAATTAAGGCAGAAGAAAAATACAAGTCTATAGGTGAAGACTTTGTAGAAATGATAAAACTCATTGTATTTCCTCTTGTATTGGTATTTATCTTTTGCGCTTTTCTCTATGTGTTGATTGAGCAGAGTATTATGAGCTGGTTGCCAACTTTCAACAAAGATGTATTAAAACTTTCCACCAGTCTGGCCATTCAGATGGCAAGTATTCTTTCTGCTTCCATTGCATTAGGTCGTTTTTTAGCAGGCATTGTGTTGCGCAAAGTAGATTGGTTAATTGTTTTAGTCGTTTGTTTACTTTGTGCTGCAGGATTGGTGTTGCTGGTGGTACCATTAGCCAAAGAAGTAGATGTGGCTTCTATTACTCAGCTAAGTGATGTGCCACTGATTGCATTTGCTTTTCCGCTGATCGGATTGTTTTTAGCACCTATCTACCCGGCAATCAATTCTGTGATATTGAGCAATCTTCCTGCACATAAGCATAGTTCTATGAGTGGTTTGATTGTGGTGTTCTCTGCATTGGGAGGTACAACAGGTTCTATCATTACCGGTCATGTGTTTGATGCTTATGGCGGACAAACCGCATTTTATTTTTCATTAATTCCTGTTACCATACTCATTTTTTTACTGTTTCTGTTTAAAAGATTGCAGAATAAGAGTGGTAACAGCATTTCATTTAACTCATCTGCTTCTCATTAATGAATCCGTCAGTACAGATATTTGAACTGCATCCTTTGTTTGAAGAGGTGCAATTGCAAAAAGTATTTGCAGACGGGAAAACTTTTGTGGACTGTACTCCAAAAATAAGTACCGGGGAAATTCTGCAACTGTATCTGCAACAAAAAGATAAAGCCGGTTTTGATTTAATGGCATTTGTGTTGCAGCATTTTCATTTGCCCAAAGCATTCACAGCAGATGTTGTTCTGCAATCAGCATCAGTAGAAGAGCATATTCATCAATTGTGGAATGTATTAACACGTAAGCCGGATGAGGCCGGTGGTTCACTCATTCCCCTACCGAATGCTTATGTGGTACCGGGTGGGCGTTTTGGTGAAGTATATTACTGGGACAGTTATTTTACCATGCTTGGTTTGCAGGCAAGCGGCCGCTATGAGATGATTGAAAACATGGTGAAGAATTTTGCCCATCTCATTTACACCCTTAGCTTTATTCCAAACGGTAACAGAACCTATTATCTTGGCCGCTCACAACCACCGTTCTTTTCATTGATGGTTCAGTTACTTGCAGCAATCAAAGGAAAAGAAATACTGATTTCGTATTTACCTGCACTACAGAAAGAATATACATTCTGGATGTATGGAAGAGAACAGCTGAACAGAAGAAATATTGCAGTGAATCATGTGGTAATGATGAGCGATGGGGCTGTACTCAACCGTTATTGGGATGTATTTGATACACCAAGACCCGAATCCTACAGGGAAGATGTGGAACTGGCACATGCACATACTGAACCGCAGCAAATGTACCGGCATCTGCGTGCAGGGGCCGCCAGCGGCTGGGATTACAGTTGCAGGTGGTTTGCTGATGTAAATCAATTTGATACCATTCATACAACTGATATTATTCCGGTTGATTTAAATTGTCTGCTTTATCATTTGGAGTTGACAATCGCAGAAGCACACGAATTGAATTTTGAAAGCACCGAAGCAGAACACATGCGAAAAGCCGCATTGCAACGTAAACAAGCCATTCAAAACTATTGCTGGAATAAAACATTGCAGTTTTATACGGATTTTGATTTTATAAAAGCAGAACCAACAACAGTACAATCATTAGCAGCTTCTTTTGCCTTGTATTTTGAAGTGGCAACGAAAGAGCAGGCAGAGGCGATTACTGCCTCTCTGACGAATGAATTTTTAAAAGATGGTGGATTAATTACGACGCTTTATACCACAGGTCAGCAATGGGATGCACCGAATGGCTGGGCACCGTTGCAATGGATGAGTATTATCGGACTTGAGCATTATGGTTATCATGAACTGGCAGCAACCATTGCCAAGCGATGGATAAAATTGAACAAAGATGTGTTTGCCCGTACAGGTAAATTAATGGAAAAGTACAATGTAGTAGATACACATTTAGAAGCAGGCGGTGGTGAGTATGAAGGCCAGGATGGTTTCGGCTGGACGAATGGAGTGCTGCTGGCGTTGATGAAAAAGTATGATTAGCCCCACGCCGCTTTAAAAAACGCATTCAGTTTATACGCATCCAATTTTTTATCTGTTCTCACACTGCTGCACAAATCCAAACCAAAAGGTTGCACTTCTTCAATCGCCTGCTGTACATTCTCTGCTTTTAATCCACCGGCCAGAAACACAGGTACTTTTGATTGCTCCACAATCTTTCTGCTCAACTTCCAGTTATGCGTATTGCCGGTGCCGCCCAACACTTTTACTGCCAGGTTGGGATTGCCACTGTCTAATAACAAGGCATCCACTTCTTCACTGATGCGTACCGCTTCGTCTACACTGCTTTCGTCAATAACATGAATTACCTGTACCAATTTTACAGAGGGTAGTGCCATTTTAATCTGCTGATAAGTTCCTTCACTCAATGCATCTACAATCTGAATCGTATTCGTCAATACTTTTTGATGATGGGTAATGATATCCTCTGCTTTTGTTTCACTCGTCAATAAAAAAGTTCCAATGGGCGGCGGAACTGTTTTTGCAATTTCAAAAATCAATTCATCCGTTATAACGCCTGGTCCGCTGGGCATAGGACCAACCAATCCCAATGCAGATGCGCCATGTGCAACAGCCAGTTTTGCTTCATCAATGGATGAAATACAACAGATTTTAATGCGGGGTTTCATACCTCACCCTCGTTCCCTCTCCAAAGGCAGAGGGAGGCCAGGCTTTATTTTTTTAGTTCAACTTTAGTAATTAAGCATTTCAGCATTTGAAACTTATCATCAACAATTTAGCTATTTTAATTTAATTATAATTTACGCCAAGCAAGGATTGTGGGTTGATTTTCCCTCTCCTTGGGAGAGGGATTAAAGGGTGAGGTTGGCGTCAAACAATCGAAACTCATACGGCTTCAACACCAAAAACTCATGGTCACCTCCAACTGTTAAGGTTTCTCCCGTCCAATGGTCGTACAAAGTGGCCGGTGGATTTCCTTTTTCCTTAAACGCATACCAGGTAAGAAAGGATGCTTCATCTTTAAAATTAAACACACCCCAAAAACGGGAGCCATGATGTTCACGGAGATAAGTGGCCACATGAATATTATGCGGTGTAATCCAACTGATATTGCTTTTATCTGCAATCACCGAAAGTTGTTTTCGTATCGCAATTAATTTTTGTGTACCGCTGAAGATGCTGTGTTCTACCGTTCCTTCTTTATCAATTTTTTTGTTCTTCTTCCAATCAATGAGCGGGCGGTGCATCCAGCGGTTATCATAACTCTTGCCATCCTCTTTTAAATAACTGTAATCGTTGGTGTAGCCGCACTCATCACCATAAAACAACATGGGTACTCCGCCGAGAAAGAAACTGTGTGCCTGCATCAGCAAAATTTTCTGGATGCTCAGCTCAATTGCTTTTTCATCTTTTTCCTTGAGTGCTTTTTCCAACCCGCATAAAGAAGCCAGTGAACCGCTGATGCGTGCATCACCTGTTTTATCATTCACACTAAACAAAGCGCCAGTGGCAGGCGAGCCGCTATAAGCACCACTGTAATAATCTTTAATATACTTCCTGTGTTGATACGGATTATATCCTGCTGCTGCAATCATTTCATCATCATAACCCAAACCAATATCATCATGACAACGTGTATAAGTAATCCACGAAGTGCCATACGGTTTTTTCAAAATCTCCTGTTGTGCAGCCAGCATTACTTTGGTATCACCTGTTGCCAGCATATCCCATTGCAACGCCATTTGTGTAGCGTTGTAGGCAAAATCACATTCACGACCTGTATAGTTATCCGTACCAAAGTATTTCATAATTTCTTTAGGAGCTACAATGGCTTCGCCCAGCAATGCCATACCCGGTGTTGCAATCTGCACACACTGTTTAATTAATCGAAGAATGGTATGTGCCTGCGGCAGGTTTTGACTGGTGGTGCCCAGTTGTTTCCAGATAAACGCAGGGGCGTCAATCCGCAGAATATCAACGCCGAGATTCGCATAAAAGAAAATCGTATCCAGCATTTCAATCAATACCTGCGGGTTGGTATAATTCAAATCCCATTGATAATTATGAAAAACGGTCATCACCCATTTGTTCACTTCTTTGATGTATGTAAAACTGCCCGGTGAGCTTTCAGGAAATACTTCCGGCATTGTTTTATCATATTCATCAGGCAGACTTCGGTCGTTATAGAAATAAAAATAATCCTGGTATTGTTTTTCGCCCTGCTTTGCTTTGAGCGCCCACTCATGTTTGTGTGAAGTGTGATTCAAAACAATATCCAGCATCAGGTACATATTTCGTTCCTGCATGCTGGATTGCAATGCCTGCAAATCTTCCAATGTACCAAAACGCTCATCTACTTTTCTGAAATTACTTACAGCATAGCCGCCATCACTTTCATTTGCCGGACTTTCAAACAAAGGCATCAGGTGTAAAAAGTTTACGCCCAGTTGTTCAAAATAATCGAGTTTGTTTTGCATGGATTTTATGTCTCCGCAAAAACGGTCTACATACAAACTCATGCCTGTTATTTCATTGCTGATGAACCAATGCTCTTTTTGTAATTTTTCTGTATCACGTTTTTTTAATGAAGCGCTTCTTGTTTCATAAGCGGCAATCACTGTTTGAATTAACCGGTCAAACAACTGCTCTGTATCAGACCTATGCTGATAAAGCTCGAGGTACAATTCAAAAACAGCTCCTGCATTGGCCAGCATACGTGTGTAAAACGAATTGTCCTTACCCGCCACGTCCATCTTTTTTTCTTTGAGGATGGCATTAATATGTTCGTGCAAACCAAAATTGTACATATCAGTTAAATATATCGCTGCTTAAATGTTTAAAGGCTTCCATGGCGCCTAAGTATTCACAAGTGCGTGCACCTGCTTTGTTGCCATTAGCAATAATTGCTTTCCAATCAGCCATACTTAACGAAGATTTTGTTTTATCTCTTAACTGGTACAACACGGCTCCGGTGAATGCATCACCTGCACCGGTAGTATCAACAGGTGTAATGGCTATGCTTGGCACAATATGCGTTTCATTGCTGATGCCCAGCATTGTTCCTTCTTTACCAATCGTTATAGCAAATACTGCTTTTGTTTTTTGATGAAACACTGCTGCTGCTTCCTGCACAGTCAACGTATCAGTGAGCATCATTGCTTCTTCATCACTTACTTTAAAGAAGTCGCATTGCTGTAAAAAATTCCATGATTGTGCAATGAAAGATGCTTTTTTATTTTGAAATAACAGGTGACGGTAGTTAGGGTCAAAGCTGATGAAACAATTTTCAGCTTTTGCTTTTTGCAATAAATGCACGTATGCTTCTTTCAATGGCCCGTCTAAAAATCCTGTAGCTGAGCCAAAGTGCACAATAGAAACATCCGTTAAATCAATAGCATCTACTTCTTCTTTCGTTAATTGACCATCAGCGCCACGGTTAAAATAAAAATCACGTTCACCATTTTCCATCAACGACACAAACGCAAACGTAGTGAAATGATGTGCATCCTGCAGCATATGTTTGGTACGCACACCAAAGTCCTGCATCACATCAATCAAATGTTTGCCAAAGGGGTCAATGCCCACTTTGGCACTCAGTTCCACATCACCTCCAAGTGCTGCAATAGCTGCTGCTACATTGGTAGGAGCGCCACCGGGTTTCTTTAAAAAGTTTTCGCCATCGCTTAATGCTTTGCCTTTGTCGGTACAAATCATATCAATAAGCGCTTCACCTATACAGAGAATTTTCATCACAGAAATTTTTTTATGTTATCAGCTAGTGTATTGCTATTTAACTTTTGTTGCGTCGCATTTTAAATCCCGTCTTTAGCGGGACTCTTCATCGGTCAGTAATTCTATTCAGCACCCATCCCTTTCAGGCATCATAAAAGTTCTACACCATGCCACCCCTCCGGGGAGGGGATAAACATCTTTCTATTTTATTTATTTCAACTATTTATAAACTCTTTTGCAAGATAGGGCTGTGCCTTGGTGGCCTTCCTTCGGGGAGGGTCGGGATTGGCCGCCCTAATGCACCCTTACCCCCATATCTTCCAACGCCACACCTTTTGTTTCGGGCATCATTCTCCAAACAAATATTAATTGCAACACCATCATCAGCGCAAAAAAACCAAAGATGGTAGCTCCACCAAGACTTCCAGCAAAGAATGGAAAGGTTTGTGAAATCACTGCCGCAAAAAACCAATGTGTTAAACATCCAAACGATGTTCCTGATGCACGAACGGAGTTGGGAAATATCTCCGAAAGAAAAACCCATATTACCGAACCTTGACCAATAGCGTGTGCTGCAATAAAAAGAAAAACAAAAATGGGAACACCTCCGTCAATTACCCCGGCAAAAGCAAGGGACATTAACGTAAGCGAAATAATATAACCAACAGAACCGATGTACATCAATGTTCTTCTGCCGCTGCGGTCAATTAAATACCAACCCAGAATTGTAAATAGAAAATTGATAATGCCAATACCGGCACTGGAAAGAAACGCAGCATCTTTACCAAGCCCTGCCATTTCAAATACACGTGGTGCAAAATAAATGATGGCATTAATACCTGACAGTTGATTGAAGAATGCCAACAAAAAAGCCAGTAACAATGGTTTTGAAAACTTACCGGAGAACAAGGATTCTTTTTTAGGTGTGATGGTATTTTTAATTTCATGAATCAGTTCATCGGCATTGGCACCGCTTATTTCAAAAATAGTTCTTGCACCCTGCTCATCATTTTTATTGAGCAGTAACCAACGTGGACTTTCCGGTGTAAACAACATCATCACCGAAAAAAACAAAGAAGGAATAGCAATAATGCCCAGCATATAACGCCAGTCATTTTCACCACCAACTCCCTGCAATAAATAATTGATAAAGTAAGCAAGCAGGATACCTGCTACTACATTCAGTTGAAATGCAATTCCCATTTTTCCACGATGCTGCGGTGGTGCAATCTCAGAAATATACACAGGTGCTACTACTGAGGAGGCGCCAATGCTCAATCCGCCTAAGAAACGGAATGCCATAAAGGTGTATACATCATTGGCCAATGCACTGCCTACCGCTGAAACAAAAAAGATGATACCGATCAATATCAATGTTTTCTTTCTGCCAAACTTATTGGCGGGAATACCACCACCTGCTGCGCCAAGGATGGTTCCATACAAGGCCATGGCAATAGCAGTACCATGCATCCAATCGCTCAGGTTCCAGAGTTTTTGAATGCGTTGTTCTGCACCTGAGATATTGGCTACATCCATGCCAAATAATAAACCGCCAAGTGCAACGGTGATGGACCAGAAGATGAGTTTTTTGTTCATAAATTATAATCGGAGTTATTAATGACCACCACCTGTTAAAACAACATCGTCTTCATGTTTTTTTGCTTTTATTAAAAGTGTTGCGGCTGCAGCTATTAACAAAAACACACCGGCAAACAAAACAGCTTTGCCACTGTCATTATTCAAAAAGTTTTTGAGTATATAGCCAAACGTCAGGTTCTGAATGATCATGGGTATTACAATCATCATATTGATGATACCCATGTACACTCCATAACGTTCTTTAGGTATTTCACTCACCACCATCAAATAAGGAATACCCATCATGCTGGCCCAGCCAATACCAAAACCGGTGATAGCAGGAAACAAAAGGTATTTATTCTCAATCATGGGAAATACAATGAATCCTATACCTGCCAGTATCAAGCAGCTTACATGCACCAGCTTCGGAGAATATTTCTTTGCAAACCATACGAGTCCAAACGCACATAAGAAGGTTACAATATTATACCATCCGTTTACTAATCCTGTCCAGCTTACGGCTTCCTCATACAACTTGGGATTGTCCTGCGGTGTGGTTTTATAAACGGAGAGAGCAATACTCTTGCTGCTGTTTTGCCAATAACAAAACAAAGCATACCATTGAAACAAATACACCAAACCGAGTTGCCACATTACACGGGGCATATCTTTAATGGCATGAGCAATTTCTATAAAAGGTGTAAAAATGTTGAGTGGTGTGGCACGTATTTTTTGCAACTCTTCATCCGTTGGCGGAATTTCTGAAGTAGTTCTTGAACTCCACCAGATAGATGCAATGGAACAAACAGAACCCAAAAAGAAGGAGGCATATACCCAGGTGGGAAGTTTACCGGTTGTACCAACAAATATCATTGGAAAAACAAAGAGCGATACGTTTGCGAGTGTTTGACCAAAGCCGGTAAAAAAGCTTTGTGCCTGGAAACCTGTTGCCTGTTGTGAGGGGTCTAATTTATCTGCAATAAAAGCACGGTATGGTTCCATAGCGGTGTTGTTACCTGCATCTAAAATCCATAACAATCCTGCAGCCATCCACAAACTACTGCTGAACGGATAAAAGAATAAAGCGATGCTGCACAACAAAGCGCCAACAAAGAAATAAGGTTTACGCCTTCCTAATCTTGGTATCCATGTTTTATCACTCAACGCACCAATGATGGGCTGCACCAACAAACCCGTCATAGGACCTGCTAGATTTAGAAAAGGAATTTCATCAGGGCTTGCACCCAGCATATCATAAATAGGATTCACGGCACTTTGCTGCAATCCAAAACTGTATTGGATGCCGAAGAATCCCACATTCATATTAATGATCTGGGAAAAGGACAGACGTGGTTTGTAAGCAATCATGGTTTGATTTTGGTTGGTGGTAAAAGATAGTCATTATCAGCAACAATTTGCTGCAATTGATCAAGAGGGGATTTAAAAATAAGGAGGAATTAAAACGGAGACAACGGCATGGATTTTTGCAATCGTTTGATGTTTGGAAAAAGAGTACACCCCGTCAGACGCCCTTGTCGGACGGAATAAAAATCTTGTTGTTATCGCCATCCGACGAGGGCGTCTGATGGCTTCTAACTCCTCACATCCATTACATCCCTCAATCCATTACCCAATAAGTTGAATGCAAGTACCAATAACATAATGGCAATACCGGGCGCTATGGCCAGCATGGGATTATTGGTGATGATGAAGTTGTAGTTTTCTTTAATCATCAAACCCCAACTTGGTTGCGGAGGTTGTACACCTAAACCCAGAAAACTCAAACCAGCTTCAATCACAATAGCACTGGCAAAATTGGAAGCCGCAATCACCATCACCGGGCCCATAATATTGGGAAGAATATGACGGATGATGGTTCTGGCACCGGAAAAACCCATGGCTTTGGTGGCTTCAATGTAATTCAGTTCACGAATGCTGAGCACCTGTCCACGTACCAAACGTGCTACATTCACCCAAAGCGTTAAACCCACGGCAATGAACACCTGCCAGTAACCTTTGCCCAAAGCCAGTGTGATTGCAAATACCAATAGCAATGTGGGAATACTCCATACCACATTTACAAACCACATGACGATATCATCTGTTTTGCCACGGAAATAACCCGCAATGGAGCCGAGAAAAATTCCCACCGTTAATGAAATGAGAACGGCAATAAAACCCACACCTAAACTTACCCTTGTACCAATGATGAGCCGGCTTAAAATATCACGGCCGAATTTATCAGTACCTAACCAGAAGGTTTTGGTTGTAACAAACCCTTCAGGATTTACACCTTCAATGTGTAGCGAAACAGGCTCTGTTATACCTTCATCAATATACTTTTCCGCAAAAACTGTATCTCCTTTTATTTTGAATGAGCTGATTGGAATCAATTCATAAGACTCATCTCTTCCCCAAAAAAAACCTTTAATCACACTTGGTTTCTCTTTTATTATCAGAGGGATTTTTAGAAAATGTTGACGATGGCCCGGTTTTTTTGCTGCAATTTCTACAATAATCCTGTTGGCATCAGGTGTAGCGTCGGGAGCTATCATATAGGCAAATACAGCCGTCAGGAATGCCAGTACAATTACTGCCAATCCAAAAACAGCGCCTTTATTACGGCGCAGTTTTTTCCAGAAGGTTTTAAAAAAAGAAACGTTTTGCTCCGGCATCAGCTCAAAGTAAAGCAAATTATCTTTCCTATTTTACTTTCCTGCCTTTCCATTCATAGGTTCCGAACTTACCGAACCATCCGGCTATTATGGTATAAATAATGTGAAACGGCTGCAGTACCGGAAACCACATCAGCAACGCTTGCTTTCTGAAAAACGAAGCCACAGGAATCAAAAAAATCAACTCTGTAATCGTTTTAGTAAAGAATATTGCCAGTAACAGGATCCATATTGCTGCGTTGAAACATCCTGCCACCAGCAAAGTGAGTAAAAAGAAATTGAACAAATACACCAGCAGCAACACCCAAAAGATACGTTTGTCGTTATACTTGTCTGCTTTACTGGCCCAACGGATCCGCTGACGGAAAAAATCTTTTATTGTTTCTACGGGATCGGTCAACACAATACTGCCGGGTGAATAACAGTAATGCACTTTGCCAGGAAACTGTTGCTGTACTTTATACATCAGCAACATGTCATCGCCACTGGCAATATGATCCACCTCTTTAAAGCCATCAACAGCGGCAAATGCTTTTTTACTGTAACAGAGATTGGCGCCATTGCACATGCTGTGAAAACCGGCACCTACGCTGGCAGCTGTAATTCCCTGCAGACTTAAAAAATCAAGGCTTTGAAATAGTTTAATAAAAGATGATTCTTCTTTCATCGTTACCGGCGCTGCAATAAACTCACTTTGCTGCTGCTCAATCATCCATGCAAAGTTCAAGAGCCAGTTTTCAGGAACGGTACAATCTGCATCAGTAGTAACAATATAATCACCTGTTGAGTGCTGAATCCCAACTTCAATGGCTTTCTTTTTATAAGAATTAATCCGTTGCGTGATGCTGTCTTTCAGTTGAACCAGTTTTACGTTTGAAAATTGTTGCACAGTAGCAGCAGTTTTGTCTTCACTGAAATCATCAATTACAATTATTTCCACTAATGCTTTTGGGTAATTGAGTTGCTGCATGCTTTGCAAACAGGCAGCAATATTCTTTTCTTCATTACGTGCAGGAATCAACACAGTGAATGTTACGGACGGCGTAAACGATGGGTTCACCGTTACAGGTTTTAATGCTTGCAACCAATAACGGTACAGGAGAAGCAAACTGCAGTAAGCAACAACAAATAATATAGCAGCAATAAGCCATGCCATAGTGCAAAATAAGAAGGCAGGAATGAATCTGAAAGTTTATTTGAGTGTGGCTGCAGTAAGCGCCTGTACAATTATAGCAGCATTTTTTTCTTTCAGGAGTTGATGACCGCTTTTCAGAACAGTTACACGTACAAAAGGTTCTGCTCCTTTTTGAAGGCGGAAACCATATGCCGGCAAGATCACACGGTCGTACTCACCAAAGAGTAAATGAACCGGAATCCGGTGTTTGATGATCTGCTGCTTCACCTGTTGCAGATGCGGACGGAACTTGCGCATGGTTGTCCAGATGCGGTAGAGATCATCCCGCATCTTTTTATTGTCAATATAGGCATGTACAAATTTGGCTACACTTATATTGATCCATCCTGCACGTTTGAGCACATCCACCATCCATGCAAACCACTGCGGATATTGCATGGTAAAGCGAAACAGACTATTACCTGCCCCTGTTTGTGTGGCCAGCCAATACCAGAAATTTACTTTCAATCCATCCGGCGCAAGAAATGTAGCTGTTTCAATTTGTTGCGGTATTCGTTCCAGTAAACTTAAACCAACACGTCCGCCCATGCTGTAGCAAAGCAGATGGATCTTTTTGTTTTTATAGTCATCAATCATTTGTTCTAACAGGAGCATCATTCCTTTCGTAGGAAAAGTGAGTGTTTTGTGCCATTTCGTTTCCCCGTGCCAGGGAAAATCGAGTGCATAAATCGTAAAGGCATCTCCCAAATGTTTTTCCAGAAATGCGAATTTTGCTGCCTCTTCGCCAAATCCATGCAGACATACGAGTACTTCTTTTCCACTTCCTCCTTTGAGGTAAGAAAAGGTTGCTTGTTCATATTCTGTAAAGAATCGCTGCATCCTTGTTAAATCTGAAAATATTTACTGAGTGTAAACTTTTTCAAAGATAGATTTGCAGCAGTTTATGGCACGCAGTAAAAAAAAGTTTACCCGAAACCTGGTTCTGTTTCTTGCCGGTTTTTTTGTTACAGGTGCAGTTTGTTTGTTTGGGTATTTATGGTGGCTGGAGCAAAGGGCAGCAACAATACGCTACAAAGAGTTTGGTATTCCTATTCCTGAGGGTTATTCCATTCATGGCATTGATGTAAGCCGTTATCAGAATATTATTAACTGGCACTCTGTAAAGGAAATGCAGGTACAAGGTGTCCATATTGACTTTGTATTTATTAAAGCAACAGAAGGAATTGGTGATGAAGATTCGCACTTCAAACGTAACTGGCGCAAAGCAAAAGAAGCAGGGCTTACAAGAGGTGCTTATCATTTTTTCCTGGCTACCAAGGACGGAACAATGCAAGCCAGGAACTTTATAAAAAAAGTAAGTTATACGCCCGGCGATTTACCACCTGTAGTTGATGTGGAGCAAACCTATGGTGCAGATAAGAAATTACTGCAGCAGCGGTTAAAAGCATGGCTCTATGCTGCAGAACTGGCTTATGGTGTAAAGCCGATTATTTATACCAATGTGGATTTTTATAAAAAATACCTGGCGGGTGAATTTGATGATTACCCGTTATGGGCAGCACATTACCTGCAACCCACGGCACCCCGCATCAGCCGTGACTGGCATTTCTGGCAGCATAGTGAAAAAGGGAAAGTAAACGGAATTGCTGCAGCGGTTGATTTTAATGTGTTCAATGGCGATAGCACAGCATTTCAACAACTCTTGCTGAAATAATTACCTTTGAAAAAAAATAATCGAATGAAACAGTACTTATTGATCCTTTTTCTCCTGGTAATTGGTGGTGCAGCTTCTGCACAAAACGGCACAGCAAACAGTAATGATTATAAAACCGCCATAGGTATTAAGGTTTGGAATGGCGGTGGTGCTAACCTTAAAACATTTGTTTCAGAAAAAACAGCTTTAGAGTTTACCGGCTTCTTTTATAACCGTGGCACACGTATCACCGGTTTATATGAAATTCATGGTGATTTGAATACAGAAGGAAATTTACGCTGGTATATAGGTGCCGGTGCTCATGTAAGTATTTATAAAGGTTATACCGGCGTTGGTATTGACGGGGTGATTGGTATTGACTATAAAGTACCCTCGGCTCCTTTAAATATTGCCCTGGACTGGCAACCGGCAGTGGAGCTGGGCAGCGGCAGTTATAACGGGTTTTACGGAAACTGGGGCGGTCTTGCCATCCGTTATACTTTATAAAATAAAAAATCTTCCTACAGAAATGCTGCAACTAAAAGCAGCATTTTTTGTTTTACCTTCTAAAAACTGATTATGAGCGGAATTGAACCGGAAACAAGAGATTTTTTAAAACGCATTATCCAAACGGTGAGCATGGGAATGTTGTTTCTGTTAGTTCATATGACCGGGGGCATTTACTTTAACTGGGCTTTTTTTGAAGGAAGCCCAAGTATTGGGAATATCGTCTATTACATTATTTTTTCAATTACACTTACTGCACTTATCTATTATTTCTACAGGCTATGGAAAGGTCATGTGTAGTTAATTGCTAACTTGTATGGTCTGCTACAATCACCCATTCATTATTGATCTTTTTCCAAAGCAACGTAAAGTAACCACCCACATCACCTTTCTTTTCCCGTTTTAAAAACCATCTACCGGTAACAAAATAACTATCGCTTGAAATACGGTTTACCTTCAGAATGGTGAAGGTAAGCTGCCCCATGGCATCGGTATCCGGATAGCGTTTGTAATACCCTTCCAAGGTAGCTTTATGACCATACGTAATCCCATTGCCGGCAATGAACATAAGTGAATCACTTTGCCAATAGGCTTTCATGAAGTCATCAATATTTCCTTTGTTCCATGCCAGCACCTGTTCATCAAGTTTCGCCCGGATTTGTTGTTTATCTTTTGTTTGTGCCGTTGCGGTGTATCCTGTAACGAGAAGGAGTAAAAGAATAGCTTGTTTCATTAGCTTAAGTTACAGTAAAAAGAAAAGCGGCTCATCGCCGCTTTTTATTATGAGTTGCCCCATCTCTTTTTCTTCATGTATTCAATACTTTTTTTAACGCATTGCTCTTCCGGCATGGTGTAGGCTTCCTGTTCTACAAAACCATATTTTAAACCGGATAGTTTGCGTTGCGCATAAATAGAAGTAAAATCAATTGTACCATCGCCCACCTGTGTACTTTCTTTTTTTCCTTCTTTATTGGTGGTCATGTCTTTTACATGCCACATGGTAAAACGGCCGGGGTATTTTTTAAACCAATCTGCCGGGTTTTCACCTGCATACACCACCCAGTACAGATCCAGTTCAAAGTCCACCATATTCTTATCCGTTCCATCCAGCAAATGCTGAAGAAATGTTTTACCATCTTCTGCTTTTCCAAATTCAAACTCATGGTTATGATAAGCCAGCTTCATGCCTGCATCTTTAGTGAGTACTGCCAGTTCATTGATGGTGCCCACTAATTTGTTAAAGTCTTCTGCACTTCTGTGTTTATCATCCAGCCAGGGAATCACCATGTATTCACTACCCATAGTTTTGGCTGCTTCTATTGTTACTTTCCACAAATCTTTATTTCCATTGTACAAAACGGGCGGCAGATAGTAATGACCGCTGGGTGCTGTTAAACCATTGGCATCAAAAATGGCTTTCAGCTCTTTGGGTGTTTTACCAAAAAACTTACTGCCATCAAAACCAAACAATTCAATTTGCTGATAACCGGCTTTGGCTAAGTATTGCAGAGTTCCTTCCAGATTTTTGAATACATCGTTACGAACGGTGTATAACTGGATGCCGTATTGCAATTCTTTTCCTTCATCTGTGCAAGCCAGTAAACCATTGGTAAGTGAAAGACCGGCCGTAGCCATGGCTGCTGTTTTTATAAATTCTTTGCGATTGTAGCTCATCATTTTTTGTTTTAAATGGATTCGGCCCACGCTTTTTCACCTTTTGTATAAGGCATGGCACCATCATATTTACCGGGCACCTGTATATGACGAAGTGTTTCAGTAGCTCCTGTTTTGGAAGTAAAGAATCCGTTGAGTGTCATCTGCTTCATCATTGTATAATAATGCGGTGGGGTTGCTTCAAATTCTTTTCCTTCTTTTTGTGCTGCTTCACGCAGTGGTTTATCTGCTTCGTCTTTTTTGGTGTTAAAGTCTTTGGCTTCTTTTTCAAGACTCACCAAAAAGTCGTGCCGTTGTTTGGCATCACATTCCATAAAAGATTTGTTATGCATTTTTTTACAGGCTTCTTCCAGCGAGCTGATTCCTTTCATGAATGCATCCTGTTGTTTTTGCGTGTAACAATCTGTTACCCATATTTTCATAAACTCACCTACCTGTGCTGCTTTAGCACCGGGAGTTGAAGTGGCAGGAATAATGGTTTCGCCTACTTCATCCAGCATCGCAATGATATCTGCTGTAAATCCTGCATTGGTTTTAGGGCCCGTACCGCAACCGCTTAAAAATATTTCAGCGCCAATAACAGTACCACCCGTAAGAATGGCTATTTGTTTTAATAAATCACGACGATTCATATTCAAAAAGTTAGAATTAAAGATTTTGTTTTTTGAGTTCTTCTACAGCAAAAGCAGCTGCTCTTGCCGTAAATGCCATATACGTTAACGACGGGTTTACACAACTGCCGCTGGTCATGAACGCACCATCTGTAACAAATACATTGGGTGCATCCCATACCTGGTTATTGCCGTTGAGTACACTTGTTTTGGGATCACGACCCATACGTGCTGTACCCATTTCATGAATACCCATACCCGGGTAATAACCGGCATCATACGTACTTACATTTTTTACTCCTGCGGCCGTTAACATTTCTGCGGCATCATTCATCATATCGATGCGCATCTTCTTTTCATTCTCTTTCATCTCTACATCCATATCCAGCACCGGCAATCCCCATTTATCTTTTTTGGTTTTGCTGAGGGAGATTTTGTTCTCATGATAAGGAAGTATTTCTCCAAAGGCAGTAATGTTGATGCCCCAGTTTTCTTGAGGAACACTCATCGCTGCTTTCAACTCTTCACCAATGGTAAACTCAGCTACATCAGCACCACGGCCACGATGTGCACCACCCTGGTAACCAAAGCCACGCAGGTAATCACGCTTATCATCATATACGTTTCTGAAACGAGGAATATATATACCCGTTGGGCGACGGCCATACTCATATTTATCGCTGAAACCTTCTACGGTACCAAAAGCCCCCAGGCGGAAATGATGATCCATTGCATTATGCCCTAACTCATTGCTGCTGCTGCCCAAACCTCCCGGCCAGATATCAGTAGCACTGTTCATTAAGATCCAGGTACTGTTGAAAGAGGAGGCGCAGAGGAATATAATCTTGGCTTTATACTCGTAAGTTTTGTTATCGTTGGTATCAATTACTTCAACACCTGTTGCACGTTTCTTATCCTTATCATATACTAATTTGGTAACGATCTTGTCTGCCACCAATGTAAGGTTTCCTGTTTTCATAGCTACAGGAAGCGTAGCAGAGTTAGAACTGAAATAACCACCAAACGGACAACCATACCAGCAACGGTTACGGTATTGACAGTTTACACGGTTTTGCTCAGGCTTTGGTTGCGTAATGTTTGCACTGCGGCCAATGAACATATGACGTTTGCCTTTGTAATGCGATTTAATTTTAGCAGCTACATCTTTTTCAGCACAATTCATTTCCATTGCAGGTAAAAACTCGCCATCCGGTAACACATCCAAACCTTCTTTACTGCCCTGGATGCCGGCAAATTTTTCTACATAACTGTACCAGGGAGCAATCTCATCATAACGAACCGGCCAGTCAACCGCAATGCCTTCTTTGGCATTGGCTTCAAAATCCCATTTATTAAAACGATAGGATTGACGGCCCCATAACAAGGAACGGCCACCTACAATGTAGCCACGAAACCAATCGAAGCGTTTGGTTTCTTCATATGGATTGTCTTTATCATTCGCCCAGGGAGCCCAGTTGTTATCCACCATGGACTCACGCAAGGGATAATCTCTCTTGAGAAAAGGATAGTCAGCAATCATCTGCTGTGTGCGACCGTTACGATGCGGAAAATCCCACACATCTTTGTTGGCATTTTTGTAATCTTTGATGTGCTCGATGTTTTTACCACGCTCCAGCACCAGTACTTTTAAACCTCTTTCAGTAAGTTCTTTAGCGGCCCATCCACCGCTGATACCTGAGCCAACTACAATGGCGTCGAATTGATTGTTATCCGGCATATGACAAGTTTAAGTTTAGATTTAAATGTATGTTGTTTACTTAGTTATATGATTTGATAATTGTCAAAATAATCCCGCCCGTTTACACATCACATATTTTAACAGCTTTTTTTAAAGCGGCAATTTTTTCTTCTTTGGTTTTACCGGTAGGCATGTATTCCTGTGCTACAAATCCGGTATAACCGGTGGCAGCGATAGCTTTCATAATGGCAGGGTAGTATAGTTCCTGTGTTTCGTTGATTTCATGCCGGCCGGGCACACCTGCTGTATGATAATGCCCGAAATATTGATGATTCTTTTGAATAGTGCTGATGATATCTCCTTCACTTATCTGCATATGGTAGATATCATAGAGAATCTTAAAGTTGGGCGAACCAATGCGTTTGCATAATTCAATCGTCCATCTGGTGTTATCAGCCATGTAATCAGGATGATTCACTTTGCTGTTGAACACTTCTATCTGAATGATGACACCATGCTTTTCAGCCAAACCAATAATTTGTTTAATACCGTTGGTCATGTTCTGCAATCCTGTTTCTTCATCCATGCCCTTGCGGTTGCCGCTAAAGCAGATCAGGTTTTTATAACCTGCAGCCGCCACTAAAGGAATGGCTTCCAGGTAATCTTTAATGAGCCATTCATGATTTTTTTGGTCAATCCAGCCTTCGGTTAAACTGATTTTACCTGTTGTATAGCACATGGAGCAGGTAATACCATGCTTTTGTACCGTGGGCCATTCTTTAGGAGTGAGCAAATCAATTGCATTGAACCCGATTTTTTTCACCAGCACACACAACTCATCCAGGGAAAGAAAATTATGCGTCCAGTAACAAACGGAATGATTGATATTATTTCTGAGCTTTTCATCCTCTACAGCAAAAGACGACAGGGTGCCGGCTCCTGCAAATCCCAGTGAACCGACTGCCAGTTTTTTTAATGCTTCTCTGCGTGATGAATGACTCATGCTTCAGCAGCTTTTTTATTATCTTTAAATAATAATAAAAATAGTAATGCTATTACAGCAGCAATGCCAGCAGGTATTAGCCATACGTTTTTCCATTTTACAATTTGGTCAACTGTATAATTATCTACAATTTTTCCTGCGACCCAAAAACCAACAAGCATACCAAGGCCATAAGTAGCAAGTGTAATCATTCCTTGCGCTGACGATCTTATCTTTTCCCCTGCTTTTTGGTCAGTATAAATCTGACCTGTAACAAAAAAGAAATCATAACAAATACCATGAAGAATAATCCCTAAATACACCATCCATATCCCATTTTCAGAGAAGCCAAACAATAAGTACCTTAATGCCCATGCAATCATTCCGAACAACAACATTTTTTTCACATTGAAGCGTGAAAAAAACCAAGGCATCAAAAACATAAACACCGTTTCTGAAATTTGGCCCATCGTCATATAACCCGCAGCATTCTTAACTTGCAAAGCTTCTTTCGAGAAATTTTCTGCCTGTTGGTAATAAAACGCTAATGGAATACAAATAAGAGCAGAAGCAACAAAAAATATTAAATAGTTCCAATCTTTAAGAAGCTTTAAAGAATCAAGACCAATAATTTCTGAAAGATTTGCTTTGGTTCCTTTTTTGGGAGGAGGGGTTTTGGGTAAAAAGAAACTAAACAATCCAAGGATTACAGAAAAAATACATGCATAGAGAAATGTATTGCCAAGTTCTTTTCCTTCCCATGCAAACCATCCTACAAGCAATCCAGCTATAATCCATCCAATTGTTCCCCAAACTCTAAATCCAGAAAATTCTTTCTCGGGATTTGTAAGCTGCTTAAACGTTATTGCATTTACCAAGGCAAGCGAAGGCATGTAAATAATCATATACGCAAGAAGAAAAGGATAAAACGTTTCAAAATTTTCTTGCTTGTATAGTAAATACATCAATGCTGCTCCTGCAATATGTAAAATGCCCAGAATTTTTTGAGCATCAAAAAATCTATCAGCAATTAAGCCGATCACAAAGGGAGCTATAATAGCGCCCAGTGCTTGCGTACCATATGCAAGTCCTACGTTTTCTCCAGATGCTCCCATACTTTTTAAATAGCTATTCATGGTTACAAACCATAAGCCCCACACAAAAAAATTGAGAAACATCATTACAGCCAGTTGAACCCTTGTGTTCATGTTCATGTGCAATCGGTTTTAAGTTGGTTGGTTGAAGTGAGTTCTAAATTTAGGAATATTCTGCATTCATCAACAGGAAAAATGATGAGCGAATACAGCAAACGTTTGCAACAAGACTAAAATAAAATTGCAATGCACTTTTACTTACGTATGAATTCATACTTATCTTTAAACACTTCAAATTAATTGCTTGTCATGGGAGAGTTCCAGGTAAAAGTTCATCCAAAAGAATATGATGTTGTAATTGTAGGCAGCGGTGCCGGTGGCGGTATGGCGGCTTACCAGCTTAGTAAAGCCGGATTGAAAGTGGCGTTGCTGGAAGCCGGCCCTATGTACAATCCACAACTCAACGTAACACAATTAAAAAATCCATGGGAAAGCAAACGGAGAGGAGCTTCTACCAAGTATCGCCCCTTTGGAGATTTTGATGGATGTTACTGGGGATGGACTGTAGATGGAGAACCTTATACCAAAGCTGAAGGAACGGATTGGTTGTGGTGGCGGGCACGTATGCTGGGAGGTAGAACCAATCACTGGGGCAGAATTTCACTTCGCTTTGGTCCAAAAGATTTTAAACGCAAAAGCATTGATGGTTTGGGTGATGACTGGCCCATTGGTTATGAAGACATCAAACCCTATTATGATGCCATTGATAAACTCATCGGCATATTTGGAACCAATGAAGGTCTGGAAAATGATCCTGATGGATTTTTCTTACCCCCGCCCAAGCCAAGATTGCATGAGCTGATGATTAAGAAGGCGGCAATAACTACAGGTGTGAATGTTATTCCATCACGCTTATCCATTCTCACCAAAAAAATTGAAAGCACAACAGAGCGTGGTGTTTGTTTTTATTGTGCCCAATGCGGACGTAACTGCAGTATGGCCAAAGCTGATTTCTCCAGTACCAATGTGTTAATTTATCCTGCACTCAAAACCGGCAATGTAGATGTGATTGCCAATGCCATGGCACGTGAAGTGCTCACAAATAAAGAAGGGAAAGCAACGGGAGTAAGTTTCATTAATAAAGAGGAGAACCAGGAATACCAGGTAAAAGGCAAAGTGGTAATCCTGGCTGCGAGTGCATGCGAAAGTGCAAGATTGTTACTGAATTCTAAATCGCCACGTCATCCCAATGGGTTGGCGAATAACAGTAATGTAGTAGGTAAGTACCTGCATGATTCCACCGGTGCTGCTATGGGTGGTGTATTGCCGGAGTTATTTGGACGCAAGCGTTACAATGAAGATGGAGTAGGCGGTGCCCATATTTACAGCCCATGGTGGCTGGATAATAAGAAGCTGGATTTTCCACGTGGTTATCATATTGAGTATTGGGGTGGCATGGGACAACCTGCTTATGGCTTTGGTTGGGATATTCATACTTATAATGGTAAATACGCCGTGGCAGGCAAACAAAAAGAAGCAGGTGGTTATGGAGCTTCACTCAAAGAAGATTACCGTTATTTCTATGGAGCAGGTGTGGGCATGGCGGGCAGAGGTGAGATGATAGCAACTGAAAGTAATTACTGTGAAATTGATCCGCATGTGGTAGATAAGTACGGTATTCCTGTATTGCGTTTCAATGTGAAGTTCAGCGATTATGAAATCAAGCAGGCTAAACACATGAAGGAAACTTTTCGTGAAATCATGCACAATATGGGTGCTGTGATTACCTGGGGCAATGATGATGATGAAAAGAATATGTACGGTTTAAACAAACCCGGCGAAATTATTCATGAAGCAGGTACAGTGCGTATGGGCAATGATCCCAAACGCAGCGCTTTGAATAAATACAACCAGGCACATGATTGTAAAAATTTATTTGTTGTTGATGGCGGTGCATTTGTGAGCCAGGCAGATAAAAATATTACATGGACAATACTGGCGTTGAGCATGCGGGCGAGTGAATATATCGTTGATCAGTTAAAGAAAAACAATTTATAAACTCAGCGGGCTTTGCGCCTTTGCGTGAAAATATTTTTTTATGAAAAGAAGAGATTCCATCAAAGCCATTCTTGTTGGTACCGTTGCTTCCTCTGTTTTGGTTGATGCATGCACAACAGCAGAGGATAAGGCAAAAACAGCTGAGCAACCTGCATCATCCGGCATTGACCGTATGAAAGAAGAAGCGGAGTATGAAAAGAAGCTGGAGGCAGAAACTTTTTTCACCACACATGAAATGGCAACGATTACGGTATTGGCCGATATCATTATTCCCAAAGATGAGGTGAGTGGCAGCGCCAGTGAAGCGGGGGTACCTGCCTTTATTGAGTTTATTGTAAAAGATATGCCGCAACATCAAACACCCATGCGTGGCGGTTTAAAATGGCTGGACCTTCAATGTTTTGAACGTTATGAAAAAGCGTTTAAGGATTGTGATTCAAAACAGCAATTGGCAATGATTGATGAAATTGCCTACCCTGAAAAAGCTAAGCCGGAGCTGAAACAAGGTGTTGCGTTTTTTAATTTAATGCGAAACTTAACCGCAACCGGTTTTTATACTTCAGAAATAGGTGTGAAAGATGTGGGCTACCTGGGCAACAGGCCTAACCAGTGGGCTGGTGTGCCGGATGAGGTACTGAAACAATACGGGTATAGTTACACAGAAAAGGAACTGAAAGAGTGTATTTGATTTAAAATATCTATAGAAAATAATCATCTATGAGTAAGCTTAACAGGAGAAAATTTATCCGTGATGCTGCCATGGCATCCGCCGGCTTTTTTATTGTTCCCCGCCATGTGCTGGGGCGTGGTTATGTAGCCCCCAGTGATAAACTCAATATTGCCGGTATTGGCGTTGGTGGTAAAGGCACCAGCGATCTCTGGGAGTTTGCCAAAAGTCCAAACGTAAATATTGTTGCGCTTTGTGATGTGGACGACCGCCAGGCAAAGCAATCACGCAAGAATTTTCCCAATGCACCTTATTATAAAGATTTCAGGGTAATGCTGGAAAAAGAAAAAGGAACCATTGATGCGGTTTCTGTTTCCACACCGGATCATACACATTTTGTAGCTACCATGGCTGCCATGCAAATGGGCAAGCATGTGTATGTACAAAAGCCGCTCACACATTCTGTATATGAAGCACGTATGCTTACCGAAGCAGCACGAAAGTATAAAGTAGTCACGCAAATGGGTAACCAGGGAGCCAGTGGTGATGGCGTGCGTAAAATGCAGGAGTGGTACAACGCCGGCATCATTGGTAATGCACATACTATCTATGTATGGACCAACCGACCCGTATGGCCGCAGGGTATGGGCAAACCTAAAAAAACAGCACCCGTTCCTGCAGAACTTGATTGGGATTTATGGTTAGGTCCTGCTCCATGGGAAGATTATAAAGATGGTTATGTGCCCTTCAACTGGCGTGGTTACTGGAGTTTTGGCACCGGTGCATTAGGTGATATGGGTTGTCATTTAATTGATCCTGCTTTTAAAACAGTGGGACTGTTATATCCATCAGAAGTAGAATGCAGCACCGCAGCTGTATATGAACAAATGTGGACACCCAGCAGCTATCCTGATAGTTGTCCGCTGGCATCTTCCATTACATTACGCTTTCCTTCCAAAGATGGAAAAAGTAAAATTGAATTACACTGGATGGATGGTGGTATACGTCCGGACAGGCCGGATGAGTTATTACCTGATGAACCCATGGGCGACGAAGACGGTAGTGGAGGTGTGATTATTGAAGGCACCAAAGGAAAGATGATGTGTGGTACATATGGAAGTAATCCACGTTTGTTGCCGCTGAGCCGTATGAAGAGTGTGAATGTAAAGCAAACACTCAAACGTGTTCCGGAAGGTCATTACCTGCAATGGGTGAATGCCTGTATTGCCGGCTATGGAAAAAATGAGTTGAGTTCATCGTTTGATTATGCTGGTCCGTTAACAGAATCCATATTGATGGGTAATCTTGCACTTCGCAGCTGGCAGTTGAAAAATGCAAGTGGTAAATTTGCTGGCCGTAAAACATTACTATGGGATGCAAAGAATATGAAGATCACCAATTTTGATGAAGCCAACCAGTTTGTGAAAAGAGAATACCGGAATGGGTGGAACCTTTAAATAATACATACAAAATAAAAACCATGAAATCAATCTTTACAAGTGTCCTTATTATTGTAATTGCCTCTGTTACTGCAGCTCAATCAACTGATACTGCATCAGCTAAAAGCAAAGTATATTTCCTGAGAAATACAGGCTATATCGGTTCTGCTGCTGCCTTTAAAACATTTATTGACGATCAGTTTCTATGCAGACTAAACAATAAACGTTATACAGTTCATGAAGTGTCTTCCGGAAAACATACGTTTTCAGTACAGTTTGGCGGAACTACATTAAAAGAAAAGGCAGAGCGATTTGAATTGACGCTGGAGCCCGGAAAATCATATTATCTCCGTGTAGTGTTTAAAAACGGTGCTTTTGTAAACAATGTGTATTGCGAAGAGATTACCGAGAACACAGCCAAAAAAGAACTGGAAACACTAAAAGAAGATACTAAATGTGAGTGAGATTTTTTATTTGATAAACATCAAACACGCACATAGACCAGAAACGTAAATTTAATTTTATAACTTAATTCATATGAACAGAAAATTACGAATGGCCATGATTGGCGGCGGTAAAGATGCTTTCATAGGTGCCGTACATCGTTTGGCTATGAATATGGATGGACAAATTGAACTGGTAGCAGGTGCTCTCAGCATCAATCCTGAAGTAGCAGTTGACTCCGGTAAGTCTTTGTTTTTAGATGAAGACAGAATTTATACAGACTATAAAGTAATGCTGGAAAAAGAAGCAGCAATGCCTGCAGAAAAGCGTATTGATTTTGTAAGTATCGTTACGCCCAACTTTGTACACTTTGAACCGGCGATGATGGCATTGGAAAAAGGGTTTCATGTGGTGATTGAAAAGCCCATCACTTTTACATTAGACCAGGCCAAACAACTCAAAGCGAAAGTGGAAGAAACAGGATTGAGCTTACTGCTTTGTCACACCTACACGGGTTATCCTATGGTAAAACAGGCCAAACAGTTTATTAAGAGCGGAGCGTTGGGTAAAGTAAGAAAAGTATATGTGGAGTATCCGCAGGGTTGGTTAAGTACGTTTTTGGAAGGTACCGGTCAGGCACAGGCGAGCTGGCGTACAGATCCCAAGAAGAGCGGTAAGGCAGGAAGTATGGGAGACATCGGCACCCATGCCTTTAACCTGGCGGAGTATATCACCGGTTTGGAAGTAACCCACCTTTGTTCCAACATCAATATTGTAGTAGAAGGAAGAATGCTGGATGATGACGGTGCAGCGTTTCTCAAATTCAACAATGGTGCAACGGGTGTATTGATGGCTACACAAATTGCAGCAGGTGAAGAGAACAATGTAAAAATCCGTGTGTACGGAGAAAAAGGTGGTATTGAGTGGAAGCATGAAGATAACAATACCCTGTTGGTAAAATGGTTAGATAAGCCAACTGAAATCTACAGAACAGGTGGCGGCTATAACAGTTCTTTTGCTGCACATAATACAAGAACGCCGGCCGGTCACCCGGAAGGTTTCCTGGAAGCTTTTGCAAATATGTACCGCAATTTTGCATTAACTGTTGCTGCAAAAATTGACGGAATAACTCCGAGGGAAGAGTGGCTTGATTTTCCAAGTGTGAATGAAGGTGTTCGTGGAATGGCTTTTGTAGATAATGTGATTGAAAGCGGTAAAAGTGATGTGAAGTGGAAAGAGTTTGAAATATGATGGCACGCAGAGGGGCAGAGGGCGCAGAGATGAATTTGCTAAAGCAAATTTCTCTTGATTAATTTTTTAAAGTATTGAATAGTGAATGTTCTTTTAAATAAAATGCGAAGCATTTTTCCTCTGCGCCCTCTGCCCCTCTGCGTGAAAAAAACTCATCATCAGCTTGCTGTATAAATAAGTCTTATGGAAATAAACGCAATAACAGGCATTATCATCGAAGAGTCAATAAAGATTCACAGAGATGTTGGCCCCGGGTTATTAGAGAAAGTGTATGAGGAGTTACTGTACTATCGCCTCACCAAAAGAGGCTTAAAAGTAAAACGGCAGCAAAATATTGAGTTTATATATGAAGAAGTTAGAATGAATATTGACTTGCGTTATGATTTAATGGTAGATGATGCAGTACTTGTAGATATAAAATCAAAGGAAACAGTACCGCCTGTAGAATACAAAGTTTTCAAAACTTATTTGCGTCTCACAAAGATCACAATAGGACTTGTTATTAATTTTAATGTGGAATATTTAAGAGACGGAATTAAACGAATAGCAAATAATTTTATTGACAAATAAAATCAACTCTGCGCCCTCCGCTCCTATGCGTGGGACTCAAATGGTATAACATGAAAACAATCAAAGGACCTGCTATTTTCTTAGCTCAATTCATGGGAGATCATCCTCCTTTTAACAGCCTGGAATCCATTTGTGAGTGGGCTGCATCATTAGGTTTTAAAGCCATCCAAATTCCTACTTGGGAAAAAAGATTGATTGATTTGAAACTGGCAGCAGAAAGTAAAACCTATGCAGATGAACTGAAAGGGAAGATCAACAGCTATGGTTTGCAGATATCTGAACTGAGTACACACCTTCAGGGTCAGCTCGTGGCGGTGCACCCGGCTTACGATACCATGTTTGATGTATTTGCAGCTGATGAAGTAAAGAACAATCCCAAAGCAAGACAGCAATGGGCCGTGCAACAGGTAATGTATGGTGCTAAAGCTTCTCAAAATTTAGGGTTAACAGCACATGCTACATTTAGTGGTGCGTTATTATGGCATACGTTTCATCCCTGGCCGCAGCGTCCGGATGGTTTGGTGGAAGAAGGATTTAAAGAGTTGGCCAAACGATGGCTGCCCATCTTAAATTACTTTGATGAATGCGGTGTGAATGTTTGTTATGAAGTACATCCCGGTGAAGATATTTTTGATGGTATTACGTATGAAATGTTTCTCGAAAAAGTTAATCACCATCCACGTGCCTGTTTGTTGTATGATCCATCCCACTTTGTATTGCAGCAATTAGACTATATTCAATACATCGACTTTTATCATGAGCGCATTAAAGCATTTCATGTAAAAGATTCAGAGTTTAATGCCACCGGTAAACAGGGAACTTTTGGCGGCTATCAAAGCTGGTTAAACAGGGCCGGACGCTACCGTAGTCCCGGTGATGGGCAGGTGGATTTTAAAACCATCTTCAGTAAGTTAACACAGTATGGCTATGATGGCTGGGCGGTGATGGAATGGGAATGTTGTATTAAACATCCGGAAGACGGAGCCAGGGAAGGTGCTGAGTTCATTAAAAATCACATCATCCGTGTTACTGATAAAACTTTTGATGATTTTGCAGGTGGTGAAAGTGATGTGGCCACTAACAGAAAAATACTCGGATTGGATTGATTTATTTTTTAACAACTAAAACAAGGTATATGAAAAAGTTATTATTCACATCAGCAGTTGTACTGCTTTTCGTTGCATGCGGCGGCTCAGGTAATGATCAAAAAGAAGCCACTAAAGAAGAATCTAAAACGGAAACACCGGCGGCTCCGTCCATTTCTGATGATCCCGTTTACCAGGAAGGTCTTGCATTGGTTGCTAAACCGGAGAACCTTTGCTTAACCTGTCATAAAGTAGATGAAAAACTTACAGGCCCGGCTTACCGTGATGTGGCCAACAAGTATGAGAATACGCCTGAGAATATAAAAATGCTTTCTGAAAAAGTAGTGAAGGGAGGCAGTGGTGTTTGGGGCGATGTAGCCATGCCGCCAAACCCTGCAGTTAATCCTGCGGATGCTGAAAAAATGGTAAAATATATTCTGATGCTCAGAAACAAATAATTGATCAAACTAAAATCTAATTGCATGTTACGTTTAATTTTTATGCTTTCCGTTGCAGGCTTGATGAACGCCTGTAATAATGAAGGTGCCGCCGGTTCTGCTTCTGATACAACTGCTACAACCATGACCACAGAAACTCCTTTACTCACAGAAACAGAAATAGCTGAAGGATGGGTTTCATTGTTTGATGGCAAAACAACCAAGGGCTGGCATAAGTATGGCGGCTTTCCGGTGGGAAGCGCCTGGAAGGTGGAAGACGGCGCCCTGCACCTGGATGCCAATCAAAAAGATAACTGGCAGATCAAAGACGGTGGTGATATTGTAAGTGATGAAGAGTATGATAACTTTCATCTTAAACTGGAGTGGAAGATTGATACCTGTGGTAACAGCGGTATTATGTTCTATGTAAAAGAAGATACCACCAGGTATAAATTTCCCTGGATGACAGGACCTGAAATGCAGGTACTGGACAACAAGTGCCATCCTGATGCAAAGATCATAAAACACCGTGCCGGTGATTTATATGATTTAATTACTTCAACTCCTGAAACCGTAAAACCGGCATTGGAGTGGAATCTTGCAGAAATCAAATCTGTTAACGGTGTCCTTGAGTTTTATCTCAACGGTGAGAAAGTAGTAACGACAACAATGTGGGATGAAGGCTGGAAGAAAATGATAGCCGGCAGTAAGTTTAAACAGTGGAAAGATTTCGGCACTTACAATAAAGGACGCATTGCTTTACAGGATCATGGTAATCATGTTTGGTACAGGAATATTAAGATCAGGAAATTGTAAGAGTTTATAAAGAAGAGAGCGGCCAACGGCCGCTCTCTTCTTTTAACTTCAAATGAAATTGTTCTTTGAATTTAATAAAACTGTTTTCTGCTGCAATGAAAAACTAAACTCTGATGTGTGCGACGCAAGGGACGATGCTATGAAAAACCACAGCCGGTAACATCCTCATTTCTTAAACATTAATTCTTTTACTTTCTCTTTATCTTCCTTTTCTTTCTTTAAATCGAACATGGTTCCGAACACATGATCCCATAGCGTGCTGCTTACACCAAAACCCTGCTCTTCATTTTTGTAATGATGCAAATGATGATTGCGCCACAATGGTTTCATCCATTTCATGGGCGGGTTCCAGGCATGAATGGCATAATGCATAGTGCCATACATGAGATAGCCCAGCATAAAACCGGGAAAGAAAACAAAAGCATAATTACCCATGATTGCATACATGGCAAAGAAAATAAGCGATGAAATAATTAAGCTTGGAACCGGTGGCATAAACAACCGCTCTTTATCCCTTGGATACTCATGATGGTTGCCATGCAATACATAAATAAATTTACGGGCACGTTCACTCTCTGCCACCATATGAAACACAAAACGGTGCATGAGGTATTCAAAAAAACTCCAGAATAACATACCTGCAATAAATACAGAAGCGATAATGGTTGATGTAAACAGAAATTTATCAGCGGCATGCCAGGGGAAACCAATGATAACAGGTAAATACATGCCCCAAATCACAAGTGGGTGTGTTTTGGTGAGCATTTCGAGATAAGGGTTTTTAAATAGCTGCGCCTGTCCCTTGTTATGAATTTTTTCAAATTTCATACAATCACATTTCGGATAGCAAAGATAGGAAGGGGAAAAAAATCAACGAATGATTCCTGTTAAATCTGTTCCCATACTTTTTTGGCAAACTGTTCCAGCGAAGGGTCACGGGCGCCCATGAGTAACAATACAGTGTTGCTGGTAAAATGCTTACGTGCTGTCTCTGTAAAATCATTCCGGTTCTCCACAAAGAATGCGTTACAACCTTTTGATTGTAAATCGTTGATGAGGTCATTGGCCGAAATATCTTTCACTGCTGTGCCGCCGGCATAAAAAATTTCACTCATCCATATTTCATCCTGCGGCCGCAGCACTTTGCTGATCTCTTCCACAAAATCAAGTCGCAAAAATTTGGTTGGACCATAGCCATGCGGCTGAAACCAGGCAATCACTTTTTCAGCCATGGGTTGGCAGGCCTGGATACTGGCCGCACATTTAGCCGGGTTATGGGCATAATCATCAATGAGCCATACACCGTTCTTTTGCCCAAATACCTGGTGCCTGCGGTAAATGCCTTCGTAATGTTGCAATGCTTCTGCTGCAATGGTTAAGGGAACACCGATAAGATGACAAACAGTGGCTGCTGCCAGTGCATTTTCCATACTGTGTTTGCCAAGGGCATTAAGAGTGAATGGTGAATGGTTAATAGTGAATGAAATATTCAAGCCCTCTTGTTTAAAATCAGCAGCATGATACGCTGCATTATCTGCTGTATCCACAGAAAAATTATGCTGCGGATTTACTGATAATTTTTTTGCCAGTGCATGCGATTGGTTCACTACAAAAAATTCTTTGGTGTGTTGCTGAAACTGCTCAAACACATCCATGAGTACATCAATTTCTTTATGGTCTTTATCAATATTGAGCAGCAAACCAACTTCAGGTGTGTACAACACAATGCTACCATCACTTTCATCTGCTTCAATCACCAGCCAATCACCACTACCAACTTTGGCATTACCGATTTTGCCTTCTTTTATAATACTTGTTAACCCTGCGCCGCTGATGATGCTGGGCTGCATACCTGCGTGCTGCAGAATATCAAAGATCATGGCACTGGTGGTGCTTTTGCCACTGGTGCCGCCCACAGCAATTGTCTTTTTGCTTTGAGCAATGATGGCTAAGAGTTCTGCACGTTTGATGATGGGAATGTTGAGTTGCCTGGCTTTGATCACTTCTTCCACCGTATCTTCAACGGCCGTTGATACTACCACCAGGTCTGTTTCATTGGTGATACCTTCTCCATTCTGTAAAAAACACAGGATACCTTCTGCTTCCAGTTTTTCTTTGGTTTCATTCGGTTGATCAGGATGGAAATAACGGTCGCTGCCGCTTACCTGTTTACCAATGCCCTGTAAATATTGGGCAATCGCACTCATACCGGTGCCGGCAATACCAATGAAAAAAGGTTTTTGAAAATCGTTGATGGAGGTAATCATAGGAGACAAATGTAGAAGAATTGCTGAATTAGATGAAGGTTGTTTCTCTACCTTTGGCGCAATCACATAAAACGATTGTATGAAATTAATTTCCTACTTAAAAGAAGGTCACGAGCAATTAGCGGTTCTGCTAAATGATACTGTTTATGATATGGATTCACTGCATCCGGAATTACCCAGCAGTATGAATATTTTTTTAAGTTATTGGGAAGATTATTTTCCTGCTGCAAAGGCAGCAATGGCTTCAGTGGAACAGGGAAGATTAGTGCCGAGAAATGTGCAGAACATTGGTGATGTGGAATTGCTGGCGCCTGTACCCATGCCACCCAGTTGCAGGGATGGGTATGCGTTCCGTCAGCATGTGGCAGCGGCAAGAAGAAACCGGAAAGTAGACATGATTCCTGAGTTTGATCAGTACCCCATCTTTTATTTTACCAATCATCATGGTATTGTTGGTCCGGGTGAAGTGCGTTGCATGCCTGATCATTTTGAGAAACTGGATTTTGAACTGGAAGTTGCAATTGTTATCTGTAAGCATGGCCGCAATATCCGTGCACAAGAAGCGGATCAATACATTGGGGGTTTGATGATCATGAATGATCTCAGTGCCCGTCGTTTGCAGATGGAAGAAATGTTGCTGAACCTGGGCCCGGCCAAAGGAAAAGATTTTGCCACAGCGATTGGCCCGTGGTTGGTTACATTGGATGAACTGGAACAATTTGTTGTACCTGCTAAAGAACATCATACAGGATTGAACTGGAATTTGGGTATGAAGTGTTGGGTAAATGGTGTACAGGTGAGTGATGGCAATGTAAAAGATATGGATTGGACCTTTGCTGAAATTATTGAACGTGCTTCTTACGGTGTGGATTTATTTCCCGGTGATGTGATTGGAAGCGGAACAGTTGGAACAGGATGCTTTTTAGAATTGAATGGAACGGGAAAGTTAAATGATGCTAATTATACAGAGCAATGGTTAAAGGAAGGCGATGTGGTGGATATGGAAATTGATGGCTTGGGCAAACTGAGTAATACGATGGTGAGAGAGGAAGATGATTTTTCGATTCTTGCGAAGAAAAAGTTATGAGGTTTTGGCGCAGAGAAAGGAGAGCGCTGAGTTTGCGCAGAGCGTTTAAAATGCAGATATTTAAGTTCACAAGATTCTTCATCTTAAATATCTACGCTTATGTCATTCACAAATCAGCAACTTAATGAAATCGGAGCAGTAATTCTTGACTTCGCCATAACCGTTCACCGTGAACCTGGTTCAGGTTTGTTGGAATCTGCTTATCAACTTGCACTGAAGCATGAACTGGAATTAAGAGGATTACAAGTTAAAGCTAAAGTGCCGGTTGAATTAATGTATAAAGCACAACCTTTAGGGAAAGCCTATGAAATTGATTTGCTTGTTGAAGATGAAGTGATCATTGAAAATAAATCTGTTGAATTGATGAATCCTGTTTATCAATTCCAGGTGATAACTTATCTGAAGCTATCGAATCGAAAACTCGGATACCTGATTAACTTCAATGTTCCTCTTTTAAAAGATGGATTTAAGAGAATTGTATATGATTTTTAAAACTCTGCGGTGAACTCTTGTTTCTCATGTTCTCTGCGCCAAATAAAAATATGATAATTGACTTACAACAACTCAATCCCATGCAAAAACAACAGTGGCTGCAACACGCTGTTGCGCCACGCCCTGTTTGTTTTGCATCCACCATTGATAAACAAGGGAACATCAACCTCAGCCCCTTCAGCTTTTTTAATTTGTTTTCATCCAATCCGCCGGTAGTTGTGTTTTCACCATCAAGAAGGGTAAGAGACAATACCACCAAGCATACTTTACAAAATGTATTGGAAGTTCCGGAAGTAGTCATCAACATCGTTGATTATGATATGGTGCAGCAGGTGAGCCTCAGCAGTTGTGAATTCCCCAAAGAAGTCAATGAGTTTGTCAAAGCCGGTTTTACACAAGAAGCGGCTACTATTGTACGGCCGCCCATGGTAAAAGAAAGTAAAGTGAAGATGGAATGCAAGGTGCTCGAAGTAAAACCACTGGGAGAAGAAGGGGGCGCCGGTAACCTGGTGATTTGTGAAGTGCTGAAGATGCATGTAGATGATGCAATTCTTAATGCAGAAAAAACGATGATTGATCAACGCAAGCTGCATCATATTGCAAGATTGGGGGGTGACTGGTATTGCAAAGTAGATGCAACCAATTTGTTTGCGGTGGAGAAACCAAATGTAAAACTTGGTATCGGTATTGATGCTTTGCCGGAGAGTATCCGTAACAGCAGCATTCTAACGGGAAACAACCTGGGCCAACTTGCTAATGTGCATGAGTATCCCGTTGTTGATAATACCTTTGAAGATGAACAACTCAAAAACATCATCCAGTATTTTTCATTGAATACAGACGAAATGGATAAAGAGCTGCACAAGTATGCGAAAGAGCTGCTGGATGCAGGAAAAGTGAAAGAAGCCTGGCAGGTGCTGTTGGCAGACAGTTAAACAATCTTATCACATTTCTCTCTTAAAAGTAACTTTAGGTATGCTTTACCCCGATGGTTCATTCTTCAGCATTTTTACTTTAGTAAGCCTGCGTTATATACTGCTGGCAGGTCTGGCTTTTCTCATCTGGTACGTACTACGCAAAAAGAAAATTGCTTTTAAAAAGATCCAGCTTCGTTTTCCTCAACTAAAAGATTACCAACGTGAGATATTGTATTCCATCATCACCATGTTCATCTTCAGTATCATTCCCTGGTTGATTTTAGGAAACCCTGAAATTAAAAAGCATACCACCTGGTATACAGATATCAATGAACACGGAAAGTTGTACTTCTGGCTGGCGTTTCCATTAATGCTGGTGATGCATGATACCTACTTTTATTTCACACATCGTCTCATGCATCATCCCAGGTTGTTTAAGTTGTTTCACCTGGTACATCATAAAAGTACCAATCCATCACCCTGGGCAGCTTTTGCCTTTCACCCGCTGGAGGCCGTGGTGGAAATCGGAATCCTTGTAGTTTATTTATTTACAATTCCGGTGATGAAAGCCCATTTGTTTTTCTTCTTCTTGTTTATGATGGTGTACAATGTATACGGGCATTTAGGCTGGGAGCTTTATCCCAAAAATTTCAACCGCACCTGGATTGGAAAATGGGTGAACACTTCCATCAACCATAACCAGCATCATCAATACTTCACCGGTAATTATGGATTGTATTTTTTGTTCTGGGACAGAGTTTTCGGAACACTTCGAAAAGATTATGATGATAAGTATGATGAAGTAATGAACCGTAAAGCGGCGTAGCTATTAGTTCATTTGTTTAATCCATTGACTGATCAATGCAATGCCTTCCTTATGCACCAACTCTCTGCCTACCTCCGGCATAGCAATACCGGGATCGGTTGATTTCATTCGATAGATGAGAATGGATTTATCCGGCTTGCCCGGATGAATATCAAAAGACAGATTGCCTGTGGCTCTTCCTGCAGCCACAGGTGTTTTGTTAATGCCAATTCTTGTAGCATCTGTTTCATGAATGTCTAAAAACAAACCACTGCTGCTGCCGGGTCCGTTTTTATTATGGCAATGACCGCAGTTGATATCAAGGTAAGCTCTTGCACGTTGTTCCAATGTTCCGCTTTGTTCTTTATTCCAAACAGCATTGCCAGGGATTTTTGTTGATGGCAAATCAATCATACCATGTTGTTGCCAGTATTGCAATTGATTTTGTTTGCCAGATGAATAATTATACTCGCTGTTCAAATGTCTTGCTGCGATGCCGATGGGTTGTAAGCCGTTGCTTTGTTTATGACAGCCCATGCATTGTGCCTGTGTGGGTATAATATAGTTGAAAGAAACTTTTTTACCATTCGCATCAATGTACTCCACAGGCGTGACATCGCCGATGGGTTCAAATACAGCTTCTGTTTGCTCTTTGTTCCAGATGTATTGATAGGTAGCCCAGCCATCTGCTTGATGTACAAGCAATCTTGTTTCAAGAATCCTTCTGCCTTTGCTTTCATCTCTGAAATCATTAGGGTAATAAAAGTTTTTGATGAGTACCGTACCTACGGGTAATTCAAAAACAGAATCAGCATTGTAGGTTGCTTTTGTTCCCTTGGGCAATTGAATAAAACGTGCCTTCTCAGCATAACTGCTGAAGAGTGGTGTGTTTAAATCATAAGGTATAATACCATCGTTGGGCTGCAGCAATTTCATTTCGCCTTTGAAGAAATGATATTCACTGAGATTTTCGTGAAATTCAAACGTTGAAGGAGATTGTTTGCTGATGAAAGAATAAGTAAAAATTAATAGAGAGAAAATGAATAATATGGTTAAAAGCTTTTTCATTATTCCATTTAATAAGGCTGCCGTCATTTCGAACAAAGCCATGATTCTATTTGAATTATTTGAGTCTTACGGCGTAGTGAGAAATCTCTAAACATTGAAGCTGCTATATTTAGTTTTACTCTTTGATTATTGAGTTTATAATTCTATAGAGATGTCTCCTTCGTCGACATGACGGCACTCCGATTTCAGTAAGCCCCGTCTGACGCCCTCGTCTGACGGGATAATACTAATTTGACCGCCATCAGACGAAGGCGTCAGATGGCTACTGCTTCACCTCCACCGCTGGCACAGGCTGCAATGTACAATCATGTTTACTTACATCCCTGCTGATGTTTTTAAAATTATGCTCTGCATCAATATTGGCAAAACTTTGATTTTGGTTGTTTCGGATACAGATTTGCCCCGGGTTTTTTGTATCCACAATTCCATCATAAATTATATGCGGAACATTTTTGCCAAACTTCAACTTAAAATGAAACATTTTACCCATTCTTCCTTTCATGGTGGCTTTAGTATGTTTCCGTTCATACACATTATCCTGTACTGAAATATTGGATGGATACGGATAGTAGGAGGAATCTTTAATGGGATTTTCTGAAATATAATAACTCACAATTGCTGTACCCGTAGTTTTATTATTGATGATGCGGTTGCTGAATACTTCTACATGATTGGTAGCCATAATCATTATGCCGGTACCAAGCGGAACCTTTCCCACAATATTTCCTTTGGGTGCAAAGTTTACATGATTGTTATGATGCACATTGTTTCGGAACACACGGACATACCCTCCTTTCTTCTGTACTAAATCAGGTAAATCAAAAATTAAAATACCACCTGTGTTGTTGGTGGCTTCGTTATCAAACACATCTGCATACAAAGAGTTTTCAATTTCAATGCCCGCCACATTTTCATACGCCTTTGAATTTTTTACCACAATATGTTTTGATTGACCCACATAAATACCTGCATCGCTGGCGCCACGGGCTTCACAACTGTCAATGACTACATTGCTGCACTGCACCGGATACAAACCATAACCTCCGTTTTTACTGTGAGCACCTCTTGTCCATTCTGCTTTTACATTAATGAACTTAATGCCATCCACAAATTGTGTTTTAATGGCATCACCTTTTGTATCCTGCACGGTAAGGTTTTGCAGTGTAATATTTTTCCCATTGGTGATTTTAATACCTTCTGCTCCGCTGATTTGATGGACGAAGTTGAGAATGGTTTTTTCTTTGCCTTTACCTCGAATGATGATATTGTTCTTTCCATCGAGCCAGAGTGATGTTTGTACGTTGAAGGTTCCTTCCGGCAGCTCAATCACAGCACCATCTTTGGCGGTGATGAACTGACGCTGCATTTGCTTGATAGGGTCTTCCTGTGCAAGTGTTACATTGAAATAAAGAAAACAAATTATTGTAAAGATGAATTTTAATTGATGAAACAGGAAGCTGTCTATCCCCTCCCGGGAGGGGCGGCGGAGTGTTACAAATAGTAATGACTGTAAGGGGTGGGTTGCTGAATAGAATTCAGATCGTACAAGTGAGTGACACAACGCAAGCATTATAGTAGTATTAAAGCCGGTTACAAAAAAATCTCTTTTGGTAAGTTACAAATTCTTTGCCGCAGTTGCAGAACCTTTATTATCTTCCTTGCCTAAAAATATTGCTATGTCATTTAAAGGAAAAACAGTTTTAATTACCGGTGCATCACGTGGCATTGGGAAAGCGATGGGTTTGAAATTAGCGAAAGAAGGTGCCAATGTAGTGGTAGCGGCTAAAAGTGTGGAAGAAAATCCGAAACTGGGCGGCACTATTTTTTCTGCGGCAGATGAAATGACGGCAGCCGGCGGACAAGGCCTGGCTATTCAGCTTGATATCCGATTTGAAGACCAGATTGCTGCGGCTGTTGAAAAAACAGTAAGCACATTTGGCGGTATTGATATACTCATCAACAATGCATCGGCCATTAATTTAACTCCCACCGAGCAAACAGAACCCAAGCGTTTTGATTTAATGCATGATATTAATGTACGTGGTACTTTTTTTATGACACGTGCCTGTATTCCTTATTTGCGCAAAGGAAACAATCCACATATATTAACCTTATCGCCTCCCGTGAACCTGAAACCGAAATGGCTGGCAGGTCATATTGCTTACACACTCACCAAATACAATATGAGTATGATGACGCTGGGCTGGGCTGAGGAATTAAAGAAAGATGGTATTGCTGCCAATGCGTTGTGGCCACGTACTACGATTGATACTGCAGCTGTACGGAATCTATTAGGCGGTGAAGCATTGGCAAATATGAGCAGGACAGTTGATGTACTGGCTGATGCGGCACATATCATTCTAAGTAAACCATCCAATACCTGCACGGGTAATTTATTTGTGGATGAAGATGTGTTTGCTGCGGAAGGGATTACAGACCTGAGCAACTATAGTGTGGTGCCGGGCGGGAAGTTGTTTACGGATTTGTTTGTGGATTGAAACACTACAAAATAATTATAAAAAAGGCACAGTTAATTAGCTGTGCCTTTTTTTATACCTGAAGTTTTTACCTCAACACCTCCTTCACCACTTCTCTCTCCAATAAATTCTTATAAATAAACATCGCAATTTCATTGGAGCTATGTGCATCTTGTTCTCTCAAGTTTCTCCAGCCATGCCTGCCACCAGGATATACCATAAATTCAAAATGCTTTTTCTTTTCCTGTA
The DNA here is from genome assembly GCF_045780045.1 of Lacibacter sp. MH-610. Lineage (NCBI taxonomy): Bacteria > Pseudomonadati > Bacteroidota > Chitinophagia > Chitinophagales > Chitinophagaceae > Lacibacter > Lacibacter sp. MH-610. Next base: position 122,660 of record NZ_CP116002.1, on the reverse strand, counting down.
ACTTTTTCACTAACTGCAAACTGTTTTGCAGGTGCACATTGTCATCCATAGTGCCATGATAAATGCGGAGCAGACCTTTGTACTTGTCTAAGTACGTATAAACTGAAGATGATTTATAACCTTCCGGATTTTCCTGTGGTGTATCCATAAAACGTTCTGTGTAATGGGTATCATACAAACTCCAGTCAGTTACACTGCCGCCTGCTAAACCATGGGTGAAATAATCAGCGCCATAGGTTAATGCATATGCGCTCATATAACCACCATAGCTGAAACCGCTGATGCACACTTTGTTTTTATCAACGCCTGCATTTTCAATCAGCCACTTCACAATCGTAATCCAGTCTTTCATTTCCCAATATCCGAGGTTGCGGTGCATATAGTTCACGCCTTCTTTACCAAAGTGACCGCTGGCACGGTGGTCCATTGCTACCTGTATCAATCCTTCTTTGGCCCACCATTGCTGCTGCATGTTCAGTTGCCATCCGTCATATACGGTGCCAGCATCTGGTCCGCCGTAGATGTTAATCATCAACGGATATTTTTTGTTCTTATCATAATTCAACGGCCAAACAATCCGCAAAGGCAATTCATATTTTCCATCTTCACTCGTAACACGAAGCAGTTGTGTTTTGGCAAGGGTAGTTGTTTCAAATGCTTCACCTGTTGCATTGCCCAATTCTTTAATCACTTTTCCTTTATTGTTCACCAATGCCACAGCATCAGGGGAACCTGTATTGGAGTAAGTTGTAATAAAATACAAACCATTGGGTGAAAGCTGAATGTTGCGGTGTGTGTATTCACCAAAAGTGAGGCGCTGCAAACCGCTGCCATCAAACTTTACTTTGTACAAATCATAACGGGCACTGTTATCTTTCCGGCAGGTGAAATAAACAAGTTGATTTTTTTCATCTACAAGATTGATAGCTGTTACACGATAGTTGCCGCTGGTAATGGTGCTGATGCGTTTGCCGCTCATATCATGCAGGTACAAATGATTCCAGCCTGTTGCATCACTTTGCAGAATGAATTGTTTACCGTTGTTTAAAAAGTAAAAACGGTCATCACCTTCCAGCGTTACCCATGTTTTTTGTTTTTCATCATAGATTTCTTTTTTGCTGCCATCAGCAATATTCATTTCATATACTTTCAGATTGTCTTGAGAGCGTGGCATCCATTGAATCCACAAGGCGCTGCCATCTGCTTTCCAGTACGGCATACCAAAATACTGGTCGTCTTTTGCGTTGAAGTCTGCCCAAACAGTGTTACCACCATCGGCATTCACTACACCCACTTTTACCTCAGGATTTTTATCGCCTGCTTTGGGATAACGTGTCTGCTCAATAAAACCATGCTGACCTTCCTCACTGTAAATGGGAAACATTGGCACCATACTTTCATCCATACGCATGTAAGCAATCTTCTTGCTATCGGGGCTCCACCAATAGGATTTGTAACGGGTGGCACGGCCCAGGATTTCTTCATAGTACACCCAGCTTGCAAAACCGTTGAGAATAACATCCGTACCATCAAACGTTAACTGTGTTTCTTTTTTGGTGCTGAGGTTAATGGTGAAAAGATTATTGTTGCGGGTAAAAGCTACATATTGTCCATCTGGTGAAAGTGTTGGATTTTTTTCAATGTCTTTGTTATTGGTGAGTTGTGTTTCATCTGTTGCTGTTTTGAGATATAGGTCATTTCCTTTTTGTATTATTTCAGGTACCGAAGGTTTTATTTTAGGTGGTAAATGTTGAATATCAACTTCTGTTATCTTTCCCGATTTACAATCTATCATAGAATTTTTGCCGTCAATTTCCATAATCAGCCCATTGTCACCTACCCATGTAATAAACTTAGGCAGAGGTTTGGTTACTTTATGCGGTGCTCCTTTGAGCATTTGCTCAGTTGTGAGGTACGTAGTTTGGGCAAAAGAAAAAACAGAAATAAACAGGAATACTGCAAGCAAACATTTTCTCATGGTTCATGAATTTTTGAGGCGTGAAGATAAATGATTTGAAAAAAGCGTAAGCCTTAATTGTATGAGTGGAACTAAAAAACCGCAGCCTTTCAACTGCGGTTCCTTTATCATCTATATGAACTATGTTAACTTACTCCTCCACCCGTTCCGGCCGCATCATCGGAAACAACAACACGTCTTGAATAGAAGGCTGGTTCGTCATCAACATGCACAACCTGTCAATACCAATTCCAATTCCACTTGTTGGTGGCATACCATATTCCAATGCACGCAGAAAATCATAATCAATAAACATGGCTTCGTCATCACCACGCTCTTTCAACTTTACCTGGTCTTCAAAACGTTCACGCTGATCAAGCGGATCATTCAACTCACTGTAAGCATTGGCCACTTCTTTACCATTAATCATCAGTTCAAAACGTTCTACCAATCCGGGTTTGCTGCGGTGCTTCTTGGTAAGCGGACTCATTTCCACAGGGTAATCAATAATGAAAGTTGGTTGTATGTATTTCGGCTCAGATGTAGCACCAAAAATCTCATCAATCAACTTGGCTTTGCCCATGGTATTATCAACGCCTATCTTCAATTGCTTACAGGTTTCTCTCAATTGTTCTTCATTCATCTCACTCACATCAATACCTGTATTTTCTTTAATGGCATCAAAGATGGAAATGCGTTTGAACGGTGTTTTAAAGCTGATGGTTTTATCACCTACAGGTACATCCGTTGTTCCATGTAAAGCAATGGCCACACGCTCCAGCAGATTTTCTGTAACATTCATCATCCAGAAATAATCTTTATAGGCAGTGTACCATTCTAAAATCGTAAACTCAGGGTTATGTGTGCGATCCATTCCTTCATTACGGAAGTTGCGGCTGAACTCATACACCCAATCAAAACCACCTACAATCAAACGTTTTAAATACAATTCATTGGCAATACGCATATACATGGGTACATCCAATGCATTATGATGTGTAATAAACGGCCGGGCTGTAGCACCACCGGGGATGGTTTGCAATACAGGTGTATCCACTTCCAGCGCTCCGTGTTCATTCAAATATTCACGAATGGTGTTCACCATCAACGTGCGTTTTACAAACGTATCTTTTACCTGCGGGTTGATGATTAAATCAGCATAACGTTGACGATACTTGAACTCAGGGTCAGTTACCGCATCAAAGGTTTGTCCTTCTGCTTCTTTTACAACAGGCAACGGCTTTAATGATTTGGTCAGAACCGTAAGCTCTTTTACATGCAAACTGGTTTCACCTGTTTTTGTAGTAAATACATAACCTTTCACACCAATGATATCACCAATATCTAATAACTTCTTAAATACCACATCATACAACGTTTTGTCTTCACCGGGAGCCACATCATCACGCTTTACATAAATCTGCAGGCGGCCATGACTGTCCTGCAACACAGCAAAACAAGCCTTACCCATATCACGGATGCTCATGATGCGGCCTGCAATACATACATCAGCATACTGATCTTTTGTATGTTCATTAAAACCACTTTTAATGGCAGTGGAGTAATGGGTAACGGGGTAGAGTGGTGCCGGGTAGGCATCAATCCCCAGTTTGTTCAGCTCGGCCAGTTTCTCTCTCCGGATCAGTTCCTGTTCTGATAAATGTGTACTCATGTTCAGTTAACGCTTTAAAGGCTGCAAAGGTACGGGCACAGGGGCTATGGGCAAAGTTGTAAATATTGGCATGGTTTTATGCAACTATATTCCGTGTAACTTCGTTTATCAACTTAAATTTTATCTATGAAGCGTATCTTACTTTTAACCGGTATTGTATTAATGATTTCTTCCTGCGAGGTAATGAGCCAGTTGCCCAAACTCCCCGGCGGAAATGGTGTAACTGAAACAGAAGCAGGGCAGGGAATTAAAGAAGCCCTGGGACAGGGTTTAACACGTGCTGTTTCCTTTTTGAATAAAACGGATGGTTTTTTTGGCAGTGAATTTTACAAAATCCTTCTCCCACCGGAAGCACAGAAAGTAGAGAACACCATGCGCCGCATTGGTCTGGGTAAACAGGTTGACCGTGCTGTTTTACAAATTAACCGTGGCGCCGAAGATGCAGTGGGCTTTGCTGCTCCCATTTTTGTGAATGCTATTAAAGAGATGACAATTGCAGATGCAATCAATATCATCAAAGGACCGAAAGATGGCGCCACCAATTACTTTAAGCAAAAAACAACAGCCGCTTTGATCCAGGCATTTACACCGGTTGTAAAAAACAGCCTGGATAAAGTAGAAGCTACCAAATACTATGGTGATCTGATGAATGCTTACAATAATTTCCCCACAACCCGTAACAAAGTAAATCCTGATTTAACAAGCTATGTAGTGGGAAAGGCAGTGGATGCTTTGTTTGATCAGATTGCGAAAGAAGAGATGGAAATACGGGCGAACCCGGTAAAACGAACCACTGATTTGATGAAGAAAGTATTTGGTGCTGTGTGGAATTAATTTTCATTAACACATTTATAAAAAGGGAGATGCAGAATGCATCTCCCTTTCTGTTTATGAAAACCGGCTGTGTTTAGTATTCAGGCAGACGGGGTTTTGTACCAAATGCATCGTCAATTTTCTGCATGATTTCTTCCGTTAAAAGTGGTAATACTTCCAGGGCTTTTAAGTTTTCAAACAACTGCTCTTTTTTAGTAGCGCCGAGGATAGCAGTAGATACATTGGGGTTTTTAATACACCATGCAATACTTAAAGCGGCCATGCTTACACCCAGTTCATCAGCAATTTTTTGATAAGCACGAACACGGTTGATCTTTTCCTCAACCAGCGCTCTGTCTTTAAGCCACTCAAAACCGGGGATCGCCAAACGTGTTCCTTCAGGAATACCATCATTATATTTACCGGTGAGTAAGCCACTTGCCAGCGGACTCCAGATGGTTGTACCCAAGCCCACATTCTTAAAAACTTCCAGGTATTCATTTTCCAGTTTATGCCGGTTAAATAAGTTGTACTCCGGTTGCTCCATAGTAGGGCCGATTAAACGATAAGCTTGTGCCACCCTGTGTGCTTCCATCAACTCTACTCCGCTCCACTCACTGGTGCCCCAGTATAAAATTTTTCCCTGTTGAATGAGCGTGTTCATGGTAAACACCACTTCTTCAATGGGAGTGTTTTTATCGGGCCGGTGGCAGAAATACAGGTCTAAATAATCAACCTGTAAACGTTGTAATGCTTCATGACAGGCCTCTGTTAAATGCTTTCGGCTTAAACCGGTTTGATTGGGTTTGTTTTCTTTTCCTCTCCATCCAAAAAAAGCTTTGGAGGAAACAGTGTAAGAAGTGCGGTCCCAGTTTTTCTTTTTGAGCACACGCCCCATCATTTCTTCACTCTTGCCCAGTGCATAAACTTCTGCGTTATCAAAAAAGTTAACACCATTGTCGTAAGCAATACCCATGAGTTCATCAGCAATACTGTCGTCAATCTGTTTGTGAAAGCTTACCCAGCTGCCAAAAGAAAGTACGCTGAGCTGTAATCCTGATCTTCCGAGTCTTCTGTATTCCATAAAGTGGTTTTTTATTTATTGAGATTATTAGAGTAAGAAAAGAGTAAAACAACTAATATCAAGGAAGGGACGGTTGTGCGTGAAATCATCCGGGCAACTCAATCTTAATTACCGGCAAACTTTGAATCACCCACCAGCAATACTCCTTTTACAGAATCAATCCTGAAGTTCTTGAGTTGTTCGTCGCTCTCAAATCCTTTTCCAAAAATGGTTTTTGTTTTTTGCCGGATTTCAACATCTGAGTTAGTAAAAAGTTTATGAAGCGTTTGCTCCCAGAAAAGTTCTTTGGTAATAAGCGTATCACCATTGAGGCGTATCACCACCACACTGTCATTTAAAATCACCCGGTTTTGCTGTTCATAGTAATAACCTCGTTTGGCATCTAAGTAGCTTTCCATCACCAGGCTGTCATTATAAAAATCCACATGCAGTGTACGGGGAAACTCCACACGGGGCACACTGTCATAGTAACGAAGCATGTAAGGAGCTTTGAGTTTGGCTTTTACTTTTCCCGCCTGGCTGAAAAAACTTTCAACCGTCTGCACTTCATCAACGGTGAGTTTTTTGCGTTGCAGATCCTGTATCTGGTTATAATCATTTTCGCAGGCAGTAAAGCCTGTAAACAGCAGCAATAAAAACCCAAGCTGAAGCCTGTTAATCATATTTGCGTTTAATGAACCAAACATCACTTAATGAAAATCCTAAAGAGAGGCGGAAGTAGTTTTCACGAAGCACACCATCCTTATTGCCACGCTGACCAAACTCAATGGCGGCATTTACAATATTGCTGCGGTTGATTTCAGCGTAAGAATATTTACGGATAGGTAAGCCGATGCCGAAGGTAATTCCATAGCTGTTTAAAGAACTGCCGGCAAAAGTGTAAGGCTCCAGTCCGTAATGAAAACCGGCACGATATAATACACTGCTCCAGTAACTTTTGCGTTTAATATCTCCGCTGAAGTTAGGCAGGAACTGAGCACCTGCTTTTACCTGCCAGGCATTCTGCAATGCATCTGCTGTTTCAAAATAGCGGTAATTAGCCCAGTTAAACTGTGTGTAGTCGAGTGCAATCATCAGTTTGCTGTCGCCCTGTACATCATACACTAATCCTGCACCAAAATAGGAGGGATACTCAATGCTGCCTTTGATGTTCTTTTTTTCGTAAATAGAATCCACCTGGCGAATCACTCCATCAGACCCTGCTGCAAAATAGGTTTCTACCTTTTCATCACGGGTTACATTCATACGGCCCTGCATACTGCCGTAAGCACCCAGTGTTATACTGCTTTTCTTATTAAGCGGAATGCGGTATTGCAATCCCAGCTCCAGGAAAGCTGATCCGAAGTTGTTACGTACCTCTCTTTGCCCGGGAGTATAACGGTCGCCCACGGTATCATTTAAAATAGAAACACGGGTAGTGTAATCTTTAGAACCAAATCGGTAGCCGCCATTTACCCCGATGCTGAGGTTTTTAAACCCAATGCCCGTACCGGCAAAAGCCTGGTAGGTACCGCCATTGCCTTCGTACTGGGTAAGTACACTATCACCTGCACTAATACGGGTACCGCTGATGATTTTATAGCTCACTTTGGTTATGGGTCTTAAACCAAATACAAGACCCCAGTTCATCTTTGATTTTTGGGGTTTGATTTGAAAACCCGCCGCCATATAGGGGATATAAGCATTGGCGGAGGTATAACTGCTGCCCAGGTTGTTACGGAGGGTGCGGTTGTTAATATCCAGGCCAATATCAAAAATGGCCCTTTGCGGACCAAAATTGCTGTAAGAAGCCGGGTTAATAAAGTTGATGGTTTGAAAATCACCATACGCCGCTGCAGCACCACCCATACCACGGTTGGTAATGTTAGAGGCAGGTACAATATCGCCCAAACCATAGCGGCTCCAGGGACTGTTGTCCTGTGCGGATGTATTAAAACTGAGAATTGTAAGCAGAAGTAAACTACCAATTACACGACTACCTGTTGTACACGCTGATTGCATAAAGACCTTTAAAAATTAGTTGAGGGTCTGCAAATATCTGGTTTTTGAGCAATGGGGCAAAATGAGGCGTATCCCCCCCGGTTAACAGCACGTTAAAGTTCCCGAACTTCTCCCTGTAAGCATCAATGATACCATCAATTTCTTTGGCCATACCCCAGGCAGCTCCGCTGAGCAGATTGGTCTTTGTATCATAGCCGATAAGTGGAAAATTCCATTCCATATTCACAAGCGGAAGTTTGGCCGTAAGGGCATGCATACTCTGCAGCCGCATTTGCAAACCCGGTGAAATACTACCCCCCAGGAATTGATTTTTTACATTGATGAAGTTGTAGGTAATACAGGTACCCAATGCAATGGCTAAGTTATTGCTGTTGGGAAAAAGGTAAGTGGCGGCTGCACATAGCGCCAGCCTGTCTGCACCGATTGTTTCAGGTTTGCCAACAGGGGTGGTAAAAGGTAGTTGGGTATGATGGCTGAGCTTATGAAAATGCGAATGTTCTTTCAATACATCTTCCACCGTGGGCTGATGGTTCACTACAGATGAAAGAATGGTGTAAGATGGTTTGAATTGCTGCAACAGTTCTTTGATGGTATCATGGCTATCATCAACTAATACAACTATTTCCTGCAATTGATCTCCATGAAATACAGCCGCTTTGTAACGGGTATTGCCAAAATCAAAACAAATGGTGATGGACATGTGTGCAAGTTATACCAAAATTAAAAAAGCATATGGCCCAAAAAACACTGCAAAATTTGAGAAACGTATATCGCCTTAAATAAAGTTTTGGACTATTTAGTGAAAAAAAGCGGTATTAATTCTTTACTCACCAAACTGAAATCCGCTTAAGTTTTTAAAATGTCCGTTGAGCTTTACTTTTTCTTTGAGGGCTTCCATTTCGGCAAGCAGCGGTACTACTTTATTCAAATGCCGTTTTAAATATTCCTGCCGGTGCAGTTCTCTGAATAGGCCCAGCAGTTCGTATTCTTCCTGCAAATTCAAACCCATATGATGGGCTACATCAAAAGCAGTTAATTCATCTTCTGTTATTTTAAAATCTTTGGTTACCTCCAGCAGTTTGTGTAGTTCTTTAATACCACTCACCACTTTTTGCATGAGCGTTCTGCTGCCATCATTCACATCATCCGGGTAAGAGACAATAGCACCGCTGTAAAGTTTATCCGGAATTTCTTTGATCAACTCCAGCGTACGGAACACTTTAATACCACGGGTGCTGATGTCCATCTTACCATCTTCATACACTTTCCTGATTTCTTTTATTTCTACCAATGTGCCCAGCTCCTGTACATTATTTTCAATAACAGAAGGGATACCAAATGGCTTCTGCTGCTCTGCACATTCACGGATGAGCTGTTTATATCTTTGTTCAAAAATGTGCAGGTTCAGCTGCTCGCCCGGAAACACAACAATGGATAACGGAAAAATGGGAATAAAATTGGTCATTGCTTTTTTGCTTTCAGCTCTTGTAACGTATGGTATTTCAGGTAGGTGTACCAGGCATTCATTCTGGCCACCTGCCATCCTGCTTTTCCATCAAGAAAGCCAAGTTTAAAAATATAATTCTTGATAAAGTTAAACAGCGATGAGGTGTATTGTTTGTACCAGCCTCCTGTTTTGCCCTGCTCAAAATATTTTTCACCACCACGCAGACCGTATTGTTTCATCTTTTGTTCAAACTCAGCCATATTACGCATGGTTTTGTGCTCTATGAAACCCGGCAGTTGTGTAATGATAAAACTGTTGTCGTAGATCAGTTGCTCATGTACAGGTGCTTCATTCCATTGAACCTGCTTACGGTTAAAAAGACGTATATGGAAATCTTTTCCCCACTCACCAAAACGAATCCATTGATCACCCAGAAAGGATTTGAACTGCATGCGGAACAGTTCCTTTTCATTTTCTAAAGACAAGTCCCGAATGGCTTGCTGCAATCTGAGATCAGGAATTTCATCTGCATCTAACTGAAGGATCCAGTTATGCAGTGCATGTGTGTTGGCTTTGTTTTTTGTGGGTCCAAAACCAAGCCAGGCCTCCTGTACTACTCTTGCACCTGCTGCTTTGGATACTGCTATGGTATCATCCGTGCTTCCGGTATCACATACCACCACATCATCGGATATCTGCAAAGCAGCACGGATGGTTTGAGGTACTATGTGCGCCTCATTTTTAACCATCATCACAACAGAAATTTTTTGCATGCAGGATTGTTTCAAAAAATAAAGATACCATCAAAGCCCTTTTAAAAAACAAAGTGTTGCTGCTGCTTTGCTTCTTAATTTCAAGTAGGTTTGCTGCATGTGGATGCAATTGCTCAACGATATTCAGAACGGTTCGCAAAAAAGCCTGGCCCGTTGCATCAGCCTTATTGAAAATGAGGTAAGCGGTTATGAACAGTTGCTGCAATCATTACCCGCCAGTACGGTTCCGGTTATTGGAATTACCGGTCCGCCCGGTGCCGGTAAAAGCACGCTCGTAGATGCATTGATTGAAGTGCTGGTGCAGCATGGTAAAAAGATAGCGGTGTTATGTGTAGATCCTTCCTCACCTTTTAACCTGGGTGCTTTGTTGGGCGATCGTATACGGATGAGTAACTGGTACAATCATCCCAATGTATTCATCCGTTCATTAGCCACCCGTGGCTCATTAGGCGGATTGCATCCGAAAATATTGGAGATAGCTGATCTCTGCAAAGCAGCTCCTGTTGATTATGTAATTGTTGAAACAGTGGGTGTGGGGCAAAGTGAAATTGAAATTGCAGGACTGGCGGATGCAACGGTGGTGGTGCTGGTACCCGAAGCCGGTGATGAGGTACAAACGATGAAAGCAGGATTGATGGAAATAGCAGATGTATTTGTGGTGAATAAAGCAGACCGGCCGGAAGCGGATTTGTTTGTACGCAACCTGCGATTGATGCTGGCACCTTCCTTTAAAGAAGAACGTTTTGAAATTGCGATTGTAAAAACTACGGCAACCGAAAAGAAAGGAGTGGAAGAACTCTGGAATACCATTGATGCTCATTTGCACAGCGGTCATTACAATCAACGCAAAAGCTGGTTGTTGGCTGAAAAAGCATGGCAGCTTATTCAACGCAGAAGGATGAGTGATCTGAATAAAGAGGTATTGAAAAAGGAACTGGAAGCGGAATACAATTCCGGCACTTTCAATCTTTATCGTTTTGTTGAAAGTAAATAGATCAGTTAAAAAGTTTTGATGCAGATACGCCCTGTATCGTCCATCCTGTTTAACAGTACAGGCATATTAAGCCCGGCAAAATATTCATCTACTGCTTTGCGGGAACCTTTCCAGAAACCGTAATCATCAATGATAAGAACACCGTTTTTAGCAAGCCTGGGGAATAAATGCTCGAGTTCGTGTTTGGTGGATTCATACCAATCGGTATCCAATCTCAGCAAAGCAATCTTATCAGGTATTGAAGCGGGGATGGTATCTTCTACTTTGCCTTGTATATATTGAATACGTTCAGGATTGTATTGTGTGAGCGCCATTGCTGCTTTCACTTCGTCCAGTGCGGAATAAGCCCAGATATAACTTTCTTTTTTGTTGTTGCTTTCTTCATTCAACCTTGCTGCGGCATCAACACCTGAGAAATCTTTATCAGCTTCTGTTGGAGGAGGCATCCCTTCAAACGTATCTTAGAGATATAATTGCCTGGTATCAGCTTTTTCGGCTTTTAAAGTTTCGGCTACAGCCATCATACTTCCGCCTTTCCAAACACCGCATTCAACAATGGCACCTTCAATTTGATACCTGGTAATGTATTTCACAGCTTCAATCAATCCGTAAATACGTTCAGCACTCGTCATGGTATAAGGTTTTACCTTGGAGTAAACTGTTTGGTGCAGCGCTTCAAAATCAGCAGGATATGCCGGAGCGTTGTTTGTGTTCTCAGGTTTTTTTGAAGCGAATAAATTCTTAAGAAAACTTGCCATAGTGAATGATTACGGGAAGTAAAATAACATCAATTCAATGAATTTCTATAATTTCATTCGTACCATTCCTTGTAGTCATTTTTCAAATGTTGTACATGAAGGCTGATAATTTTACCAACATACCGCAAACGCCGGATAATATTGACATGTATGTGATACGTACCTGTATATGGAATGCTCTGCAAAAATCAGCGCCCCGTTTAAAAGGAAAATTTCTGGATGTAGGCTGTGGCAAAAAGCCTTACAAAAGCTACCTGTTAGACAATCATTTTATTGAAACTTATACCGGTCTTGATATTGAAACTGCATTAGTGTATGAACAAGGTGTGGGGCCGGATGTTACCTGGGATGGAACAACCATGCCTTTTGAAGACAACAGCTTTGATAGCATGATGGCAACGGAAGTGCTGGAGCATTGTCCTGATCCTTTACTCATTGTGCAGGAAATGAAACGGGTGCTCAAACCCGGTGGCGTTTTATTTTTTACAGTTCCTTTTCTTTGGAATCTTCATGAAGTGCCGCATGATCATTACCGCTATACTCCTTTTGCATTGGAACGCATTTTCAGACAATGCGGTATGCAGTTAGAGCTGCATGCACATGGCGGCTGGAATACTTCCATGGCACAAATGATAGGCATGTGGATTGTGGCTACTAAAAAAGGAAAGCGGAGAAAACGCTGGGCCATGCTGCTAAATCCTTTTGTAAAGCGGCTGTTGAAAAAAGATGCAGCTATGCAAACTATTCCTCTTACTGATGGTATGATGATTAACGGACTGTATGGCATTGCTGTAAAGCCGGCTTAAGAATCAGCAACTATCAATGGAATGCTCCCGTTTTTGTTACCTGAATAATTTCTTCCACCAGGATTTTTTTTCTTTTGCCGGGTAAGGATAAGGGTAGGGCAATTGTTTTAATGTTTCATAACCTTCATTCAGTATTTGTTCCCGGTATTGATCATAAAGAATTTTCAATTGCGGTTTTGATTGAAAGGATAACATCGGGTGATCAAAGTCAACCATATTATCCGGCAGTTCCAGTTTGTACCTGGAGAAATGGTAAAACACCAGCGGCTCTCCATTTACCAGCCATTGATTATTTGTGTATTCAACTGTACGTTCAATTAAATTCCAGAAACCTACATTGAATCCCGGTTTTTTATTGATGTACACATCATCAAAGAATGAAGGCACAACACTTAGCCAAAGCTGATCAGTGAATATATGTTTATCGGGTTTGTTATAAGAGAAGTGTTCCAGCAAATGCTGCCACCAGCTTAAAAACCTTTTTGCTTCATTGGAACGGGTTATTTCAAAATAACCGGCATTGTAAACACCATAGCGTAACAATTCTGTAGTGCTGAAATTATCAAGACCCGGTAAATAGTTTACATTCTTCGTTCTGTGCGGACTGATAGTAACAGCTGCCTGCGTTTGCTGTTCAAACCTGCCAAATACACCAATATCAGAATCCAGATAAATAAACCGGTTGCTATCGGGCTTTAATGTCAGCAGCTGTTCTGCAAAATAGGGTTTGAGGGCACAGCTCAACTCAAAGGGATTGTACCGTTGAATCATTCCTTCAATACGCTCATCTTTCAGTTCTTTTAACAGTACCATTTCTTTTTCATCAGCTCCTGCAGGTTTTTGAGTACCTATTAAGCAAATAACAAACGAACTGCCGGGATGCAGATTTAAAAAAGATTGACGAAGTGCATAAGCATGCGCCAGGTAATTAGGCGTAATAATGGTAAACGCAGTAAGGGATGAAAATTCACTCATAAAGAATGCAGTTGATTTGTAAAGGATGAATTACCCGGCGTCTTATATTTTTTGAATGATGTTATTGAAACTGTTACCCCATGCATCCCAGTTGAGTGAAGTTTCATACAGACTACGGCTGCTTTTTCTGAGCTCACTCATTTTCCTGGTATTGGCATAAAGTTTTAAAATTTCATCAGCGTAAGCAAAACCATCTGCAGCTTCCGGTAATAACAAACCGTTTATATGGTCCCGTACATAAGTAGGCACGCCTCCGGTGCGTGTACTAATGGAAGGAATGCCGTAAGCGGATGCTTCACAAAACACAACACCGGCAGCTTCAGCCCTGGTGGGCAGTAAAAGAAAATCTGTTGATAGTAAAATGCGGTGCAGCTGTTCACGGTCAGCCGGTTTGTTTTTATCAAGAAAAGGAATAACAGTAATTCCTTTTTCTGAAATTGTTTCAGGTGGTGTACAACCGATGATGTGCAGTGAAACATCAATACGGTTTTGTTTCAGAACTCTGAACGCCTGTAAAGCAATATCACCGCCCTTGCGTTTCCATTCTACGCCCAGGAATAAAAGATTACAGCCGCTGCGTTCATAATTGATTTCTGTTGCAGCAGGTATATAATCCAAATTGGCTCCTAAAGGTGCCACTGAAATTTTTTGCTCTGTCAATTTGTAATCCCGGATGGCCGAGTTACGGCACCAATCGCTGGCCAGCATGCAATGCGTTGCTTTCTCAAAAGCCCTGCGGTCCAGTTCAATACCCTGTTTAATATTAGAAGTTGCAAAATTCTGCCAGGTATCATAGTAACCCTGAATTTGCTGAAAGGTAGCGTCTGTTAAAAATACAATGGGTAATGAGGCATCTAAATAAGCAATCAGTTGCGGAGCTGCAGGTACAAACAATACATCCACTTTATGTTTGATTAGAGCCTTTTCTAATTGCCTGCTGTAATGTTTTGCATAGGGCTTTAAAAACTCAACAGCTGTATTTTTTCCGAAAAACCATTTGTTGGGGTTTTTATAAAACTGGATCAGATAGTTTTTAAGCAGTGATGGGAAAGGGAATTCAAAAATTTCCACTGTACCATACTTCAGCAATTGCTGATACGAGTAGTAATAAGTACCACTCCAGGATTTTTTATCTAACGGACTCCATCTGCCTGCAAAGCCTATTTTCATTTGTTACCTTGATAGAATTTTTCTTGCTGCTAAATGATAGGTGGTATCAATTGTTTGAATACCCTCCATCGTAAGTTTGGAAAGATAATCATTCCATGAAAACGACTCCCACACATGATGAATATACGATTCAGGAAAAGGCGTTACTGCTTCAAACATGGAATGCAATCCTTCTTTTGTATATAAGGGGTAATGAAAACAACGGGGTCCTGCAACAGTTATCAGTTGCGGATGTGCTGCTGCAAGTTTTTCAGGGATAACGGAAGAGTGTTCATTCCAGAACTTATCTCTTCCTTTGGAGCGGAAGGTTTTGTAGGTGTCCATCCAGAGTTTGAGAAAGGCACTGTTTTTTTCTGCCAATATAACACCGTTGCACAAAATACTTTCTTCCCGGTACGGCTTAACCAGTCCCAATGTTTTCCGGATTTTATATTTTATTTCCTGCCGTTTATTTTTGGGAACATAAGGTGCTTTCAATTCCAGTCCCATCACCATTTGATTTGTATAAAAAGCTGATAACGGCTTTACACAAATGGTATCAAGATCCAGGTAAATACCACCAACTTCATACAGAGCCTGCAACCGAACAACATCTGCCTGGTGTGCAGGATGGATAATGCGGCGACCCATAAAACTTACAGGTGCTTCCATTTGGCGGAGCGTAAGGGAAGGTTTTATTCGTTCCCACCATTCACCAACAGGCTCCCTGTTAAAATGAAAAATAATTTCCTGCGGTTGATTGATTACTCTTGCTGATTCAACAGCGAGGTAATACGACAACGGAAATACTTTTGCCGGAGCCTGTTCCGGTGTGAAATAAATAAAATGAAAAATATTCGGGATCACCCTGCAATATTAATTCATTCGTACGTATTGCCTATTCTTCCTCACATCCAATCGGGGCGCCGGGAGGTATTTCCTTATGAATGGTAGGTTTGGCATCTTTGGGAGCTTTCATTCGTTCCAGTGCCAATTGATAATGTCCTGCTGATGTTACAGAAATCTTTTGTTGTGCTTCCATATATTTCTTCAGCTCAGTCAATTGCTTTTGCAGCACACTACGTACGCCGTAAGAATTAGCTTCATCAACAGATGCAGCCAGTAAATAAGTCAATAATATTTGTTCTGTTTGCTGCTGAATCAAGCCCTCTGTTCCTGTTCGTCTTGCAGCTTTCCATGTTTTATTAATGAGAATAGTGATCATTTCATCTACACCCAGTCCCCCATTGAGCTGTTGCTGCTGCATACGGTTCAGCCGTTCACTGTTGAATAAAAAGGAGAAAGGAACATCTGCTCCTGTTTCTGCCGGTGATAATACATCAAACGACAAGCCTGTTCTTTTTCTGAACAGTTCTCTTGATCCGCTGTAACCGGATGGTCTTGGCGGGATCAATGCTGCAATTTTATCAGGGATCATCAAGGCTTTGGGATCAATGCAATCAATCAATCCGTTCAATGCATTCAGCTGCTCTGTTTTACTCAGCATTTTGGTGATGATCTGTCCATCGCCACGCAATGCATAGGTATAATACATGCCGCCTACCAATTTAGCAACAGCTTCCAATTGATAACGATGATAAAAATAAACAGGCACTAATGCATCTTCAAGAAACGCCATAGGCACACCGGGACGGATATTGTTCTCTCCAAACTCTTGTAATGCTTTTGTACGCACACGCATCACTTCCTTTAATTCATCTACTGCATTGGTTCCGTTATCCCACAAATGCGCCTGCGGATGCAAACCACCCGGTGCACGTGCATCACGGTCGCTGATGAATTGCAATCCTTTTTTATTCGCATCAGCAAGAATTGTATTCAATGCTGTTTGTTCATTCACATTTGTTGGAAAATCCTGGTAACCCCAGGTAACCGCTACCTTATCCCAATCACCGATCTTATCATCATACACCTGTGAGAAATCCATTTCACCATTCGCATTCAATCGAATCATGGGATGCGGATAATCCATTACGCTGGCACGGTTGTTTACACTGCTGGCATAGTTGTGCATTAAACCAATGGTATGCCCTACTTCATGTGCACTTAGCTGACGTAATCTTGCCAATGCTGCTTTTAACATGGGATCATTGGCAGGAATGCCATTGGCAAATGGTGAAAGCAAGGCGGAGAAGATGAGATAATCCTGCCGCACACGCAATGAACCGAGCGACACCTGCCCTTTAATAATTTCACCCGTTCTCGGATCAACAACAGAAGCACCATAACTCCATCCTCTAGTGGAGCGATGCACCCAGTTGATCATGTTGTAACGGATATCCATCGGGTCAGCAGTGTCAGGCAATACTTTTACAATGAATGCATCTTTATAACCCGCTGCTTCAAAAGCCTGGTTCCACCAGCGTGCTCCATCCAGTAATGCAGAGCGGATGGGCTCCGGTGTTCCGTTATCCAAATAATATACAATGGGTTTTACAGGTTCACTTACAGCGGCCGTTGGATCTTTCTTTTGCAGACGATGACGGATGATATAATATTTTTCGATGGGATCACTTACCGGACTTGCATAATCATAAAACGAAGTGGAAATAAAACTGCTGCGTGGATCGAACACTCTTGGTTTGTAATTATTATCGGGCAGTTGTACCAGTGAATGATGAATACGAACCGTAATGGCTTCGGTAGAAGGCGTTACAGGCTGCACAAAATTTCCTACTTCACCATCATTGTTTACATAGGTAACCGTTGCTTCCAGCTCAGAGTTGAACGGAAAATTTTTTGTGCGTGGCAGATACATAGCACTCCTGCTTTTATCTAACTGGTAATTACCCTGGCGCATCCGGCGGATGGTGTTACTCACCTTCATGGCATCACGCAATAAAAAATCAGTTGCATCAACGAGGTACTTACCATTGCTTTCAGCTTCAACGGTGAAACCCCAAACGGTAGATTGTGCAAAGGATTGTTCTACGGCTCGTTTCTCTGCTGCATCATTGCTTAAAGCTCTATATCCATAGTTGGGTTGAATTAACAGCAACTTTCTTCCTACTTTACTGAATTTCACAACACGGTCTTCGCCTAACAGTCCACGATCCAGACCAATATCATTACTGCCCAAACCTGCAGGTAAGGAAACAACATATAAAAACTCCGTATCAATCTTATCTACTTCCAGCCAGATTTTGCCGGTATTCTCATCCCAGTAAAAAGGAAAATAGCCTTCATATTTCTTAAGGCCATTCGTTTTTTCTTCAATCGAAGAAATTTTTTGTGCTGATAAATAAAGAGGAGCAAAAAACAAAAGGAATAATACTTTTCTCATATGCGTTGATTAGGCATACAAGTTATACCAAACTGCTTTAGTTTTTAACCAAAAAATATGAACGGAATTTAGGAACTGTATAATGCCGCCATCATAAGGATAAAACATCAGGAGTTACCGGGCGGCAATAATTATTTGAGTGCAGGCGATAAAAGCGAAAGTATAAACGGTTTATTCTTCAACTTCTTTCTGGCTCTTCCACCAGCGCCAGCCAATAAAACCGATGATGGCAAAAGGTGCGGCCATAAGATAAATGATGGCAGAGTTTAAAGCAGCGGCGGGTTTTTCACCCAGTTGTGATGCTGTTTTCGTACAGATGGAGCATTGTGCAGCAACATCAGTACTGATAACAATGGCTGCTACAAAAAACAACAGTATCAATCCCCACTTTTTCATGACGATAAATTTGAGAAGGCAAAGTTAGGGAGAGATTGCAAAAGAGCTCACTTCAAAAAAGACAATACCTTCTTAAAAAGAGGCCTCTTAATGTGCGGGTTGTTTGATCTTTTGCTCCAGCAATCGTTTTTCAATTAAACTTTGTGTAAGACGGGAGGCTTCCTTAAAATAATCTCTTGCTTTATCATATTCTTTCAGTTGCCAGTGCAGTTCGCCAAGTGTGGCGGGTAACAGATAATAATTTTTGAGCGAAGTAATATCCGGGATGGCGTTGATGGTTTCAATGCCTTTTGAAGGTCCGTGCAACTCAGCTACAACAATGGCACGGTTTAAAGCAATAACGGGTGATGGATAAGAATGGTAGAGCAGGTTATAACAGTTGAGAATATGATTCCAGTTAGTATGTGCATAATCCCGGGCGATGGCATGTTCATAAGCAATACCGGCTTCAATATGAAACTTGCTCATATGATCGCCGGCTGCAGATTGCTCCAGGTGATAAATTCCGTTTTCAATCAAGGCCCTGTTCCATTTGCTGCGGTCCTGTTGTTTGAGCAGCAACACATTCCCGTTGCTGTCTAATCTTGCATCGTTGCGTGATGCTGTAAAGCACATAAGCGCCATCAATGCATGTGCATTTTCATGCGGTACAGCCGGGCTGCGGCAAATCAACTCACACAACCGCATTGCTTCCTGCATCATATCTTTTCTGATCAAGGCTTCATGGTTGGTGGAGTTATATCCTTCATTAAATAGCAGGTAAATGGAAAGCAGCACATTCTCCAGTCTTTCCTGCAGCTCCTGTGGCGGCGGTAATTCAAATTCTACTTTGTTATCACGGAAGGTTTGCCGGGCCCGGTACAATCGCTTTTCAATGGTATCATAACCGGTTACAAATGCTTTTGCAATTTCAGTAACACTAAAACCGCAGATTGTTTTTAAGATTAATGTAACCTGTGCTTCCGTTGAAAGTGAAGGATGACAGCAAACAAACATCATACGTAATCGGTCGTCATCAATAGTGTTGGCATTCACTAACTCATGCACTACCGGCACCAGTGTGTATTCTGACTGAAGCAATGGCGTTATTTTTTTGGCATATTCCTGTCCCCGTTGTTGATTCCGGAGTACATCAATGGCTTTATTACGTGCAGCGGTAAACAACCAGGCGGTAGGATTATCCGGAAGGCCTTTTATTTTCCATGTATGAAGGGCTGCTAACAAAGTATCCTGTACCACATCTTCAGCTAACTGCAGGTTGTGAACTCCGAACACCTTGGTTAATGCAGCCACTAACTTTCCCCATTCACGGCGAAAAAGATGCTCTACTGTTTGTTCTATCGGTTCTGTGGAAGACAAGGGAACTGTTTCTTAAAATTAAGAAAGCACAGGTGATTGACCTGTGCTTTTATAGGGAGTTTATCCACTACCTGCTTAGTTTTTCGGAAAATCGGGATGGGCTTTTAACTCTGCTATCTGCAATGTGTGACGTTTGGTGTGGGCTGATAAAAATAACAGGAGTTGATAACCATCCACCAAACCCAGCGGTGTTTCTGCTATATGGTTCCGCATATCTTCTTTGGTTTCGCTCATGTATTTAATCAGAGCTTCACGACGTTCATTAAACAAAGCCAATGCATTTGAAGCGCTCATGCCCGTAGGATAAAATCCTTCTCTTGTTTTTACTTTAAAGGTTCTGTTAGTGAGCATTCCTTTGATCATGTCATCAGTCATTTTTAATTCGCTTCTTCTTTCCGGTGCATCAGGAGCTTTCATGATACCGCCATACCAGTCAAACAGGTTTTTTTCTGATATAGCAATATGCTCTGCACAACCCGCAGCACTCCACACCGAGTCTGCAGGTTTCCAGTTCAATTGATTTTCGCTGAGGCCCTTCAGTTCATCGGCCAATGCTTTTTGTGTTTCTTTAAAATAGGCAATGGCATTTTTTCTTTCTTCTTCTGTTATGGCAGTGTTTTTTGAAATGAAGCTGAAAGAAAGCAGTACCAGGAGGACTACAAACCACTTTTTCATAATTGTAATTTTAAGGTTAAAGAAAATGGAAGAAGAACAAGTTACATGCTCCTTCTTCCATTTGCAAGTTTAAGCGGGCATTTCTACTTTCTGCACCTGCCGAATAATTACATTGCCGCCGGTAGCATAGTCAGGAAAATCTTCACAGAGCGCTGCAGCTTCTTCATAATCCCTGGCATTAATAATAAAAAAGCCACCAATGATTTCTTTTCCTTCTGTAAACGGACCGTCTACCACATTTTTATGGCTTCCTTTCAAAATTTTTCCGCCGGGGAGCAAAGGTTCGCCGGTTACATAACGGCCGTCTTTTGATAACTTTTCAATCCAGGCAAACCATTTGCCCATGATTTCCTGCATAGCTTCCGGCGATGCAGCTTCAGGAGCTGGCATTGGCCCTTCAAACAATAACATAAACTTTTCCATAATTGATTTTTTAATCGGTTAAAAAAATTGATTTAACAATTGACGAGGGAGCTGTACCTGATCCGGACAGGATCTGTAAAATTTTTTTTCAGCCGCTTATACTAATATACTATGAAGGGCCAAAAAAATAAGATACATTGGTAATGCCAACTGACAGAGGGGGTTCCGCATCAGGGGGCTGTTACTTATTTATATCAAAACCTTAAAACAATCATAACATGAAGGATGCGATCAGCTGGTTTGAAATACCGGCCTCCGATATTGACAGAGCAACAAAATTTTATGAAGCCATTTTTAATATTAAGCTCAACCCGCTTGACTTGCCTAATATTAAAATGAGGATGTTTCCGTTAGACGATCCCATGAACGGCGTTGGCGGAGCAGTAGTTGACAGCGGCGGTTTTCACAAACCTTCTGCTACGGATGGCCCGCTCATTTACCTCAATGGCAATCCGGATGTGCAAAATGTATTAAGCAAAGTAGAGGCAGCCGGAGGAAAAATCATGGTGCCTAAAACCCAAATTTCAGAAGAGTATGGTTACATGGCTGTTTTTTTAGATACAGAGGGTAACCGTATTGCATTGCACAGTGTACCTGAAAAATATTTATAATGAAGCATCCATTCATTCTGTTGTTCGTACTTTTTTGCGCCTGTGCATCAGACAAACATGCAAAGCAGCAAACTGTAGCATCTTTTCAATCATTGCTTGGTGAATGGCAAATGCCTGAAGGTGATGGGTTGGTTACAGAAAGCTGGAAGCAGGTAAGTGATACACTCCTGGAAGGCCGCTCCGATTTTGTAAAAGGTGATTCTGTTGTTCCGTTTGAAACTATCAGGATTTTTTTAAGAAGTGATTCTTTTTATTATGAAGCCAAAGCTGCAGGGCAAAACAATGAACTGCCTGTTGCATTTACCATTACAAAATTTTCTGATAGCGGCTTTGTAGCAGAAAACAAAGAGCATGATTTTCCCAAACGCATCAGTTACAATTTTGTAAATAAAGACTCCATTTATGCACGTGTGGATGATGGGCTTGACACACCGGAGCGGAAAGCGGAATTTTATTATTCGAGAAAAAGAAATAAATAATGGGAGCGATAAAGTGGAATGAATTTACAGTGCGCATGGATGTGAACGCACCATTTGATAAACTCTATGCTGCTTGGGCCACAAGAGCAGGTATTGAAAGCTGGTTTTTAAGAATGAGTGAATATGCTTCTGCTGAAGGCGTTATTCGTGCAGGTGATGAGCCTGTGCAAATAGGCGATACCTATAAATGGCTTTGGTATGGATGGCCTGATGAAACCGTGGAGCATGGAACCATCTTAGATTGCAATGGAGCCGACTATTTCAAATTCAGTTTTGGAAAAGCAGGCATTTGTACCGTCCGTATTTATAAAGCGCAGGGAGAAACAATTGTAGAGTTGCAGCAGGAACAGATTCCTGAAAATGAGGAAGGTAAATACATGTGGCATGTAGGTTGTAAAACCGGCTGGACTTATTATCTCACCAATCTGAAATCTGTGTACCAACATGGCATTGATTTGAGAAATAAAAAAGAGGGGATTGGTAAACTATTAAATCTTTAAAAAGCTGTTCTATGGCCTATAATGAAAAGCTTGCACAAAGAACGAGGGAACTGATTGCACAAACCCATTCAAACGTAGAAGAGAAAGCAATGTTTGGCGGGCTATGCTTTATGGTGAATGATAAAATGGCGATTGGAGTTGAAAAGGAAAGGTTGATGGTTCGGTTAAACCCGGATAAGTATGATGAGGTCATGAAAAAAGAAGGTTGCTACCCGATGGACTTTACCTGCAAAGTGATGAAAGGATTTGTATTTGTAGATGCAGATGTACTCACAACCAAGGTAAAACTCAACTACTGGATTCAACTGGCACTGGAGTACAATGCTGTTGCTAAAGCATCCCGTAAAAAAACATCAACAAAAAAGAAATGAATTACAGTGTAACCGCATCTGTTCAGGTATTAGAAAGAACCCCGGTTGTATTAAAAGCATTATTGGAAGGTATTGATGATAGCTGGGTGATGAATGATGAAGGCCCGGAAACATTTTCGCCTTATGATGTAATCGGTCATTTAATACATGGCGAAAAAACAGATTGGGTTCCGAGAGCTAAAATTATCCTGGAACAGGGTTTGTCCAAACCATTTGAACCGTATGACCGGTTTGCACAATATGAAGAGAGTAAAGGAAAAAGTGTGGTGCAACTGTTGCAGGAGTTTGAACGGGTTAGAAAGCAAAATGTACAGTGGCTGCAATCACTCAATTTAACCAACGAAGATTTGGAGAAGAAAGGCATGCATCCTTCTTTGGGCGAAGTAAGTCTTAAAAATCTGTTGAGCACCTGGGTGGTGCATGATCTCACCCATATAGCACAAATAACAAGAGTGATGGCTAAGCAATATAAAGAGGAGATGGGGCCATGGCCTTCATTTTTCCGTATTTTAAATTTTTAAACAAGTACGTATGCAATCCAAAGCAACAACTGTAGAAGCATACCTGGCTGAAGTGCCGGAAGACAGGCAGCAGGCAATGAAAAAACTTCGCTCTGTAATTAAAAAGAATCTGCCCAAGGGATTTAAAGAAGCCATGGGTTATGGTATGATGGGCTATTGTGTTCCTCATTCCATTTATCCTGCCGGTTATCATTGCAATCCCAAAGATCCGTTGCCTTTTATGGGTCTTGCTTCGCAAAAAAACTCCATCAATTTATATCATATGGGCATTTATGCTGATGCAAAACTGCTTAAATGGTTTCAGGAAGCACATGCCAAAGCATCACCTAAGAAACTGGATATGGGCAAGAGTTGCATCCGCTACAAAAAACCGGAAGACATTCCGTATGAACTTATTGGTGAACTGGCATCAAAAATTACAGTTGACGACTGGATTAACATGTATGAATCAGGGTTTAAAGACCATCGTAAGAAAAAATAAAATTCTAATCCCTTATTAATTGTTATGAAACAGATTCTTTTTTTCATTTGCATCATTGCATCAACACATTCATTTGCACAGGATTCAACCAAGATAAAACCAAAACAATGGCTGGGCATACTCACACTGGCTCCCAAATTTCAAGATGATAAAAACTGGACTAAAGCAGACGAAGCTGTGGTTGGTGAACATTTTAAACGGTTGGTTCAAATGAATAAAGAAGGTGTGGTGTTGCTGGCCGGTCGTACCCAATTAGAAACCAATGATCCCGATATGATGGGCCTGGTAATCTTTTATGCTAAAGATGAAAAAGAAGCCACTGATTTTATGATGAATGACCCGGCAGTAAAAAATAAAATCATGCTGGCAAAAGTATTGCCTTACGGAATAGCAGTAGGTGCCTGTAAATAGAAAACCGGATCAGCATGAATACATTTCTGCTTTCAGAAATCATCTTTTTGTAAAGTATCCGGTAAGCTTAACAGCAAAGTAAAAACGCCAATAATTTTTAACTCACAAAATCATTCATCATGAAAAAAGGAATTTTGTTTTTATTGCTTTTTACTTCTGTTACAGTTCATGCACAACTGGCAGATTCCATTAAAGCACAATTCATCAAAGACTGGCAGCGTGCCAAAACTTATACCAAAGAATACCTGGATGCTATGCCGAAAGACAAGTATAGTTTCCGTGCACAGGATAGTGTAAGAACTTTTGCTCAGCAAATGCTGCACCTGGCACAGGGAAATGTTGGATTGGTAGCTAATGGCACCGGTGCAGCACGCATCTGGCAGGGGCAAAACCTGGAACAAAGAACAAGCGCCCAACAAGCTGATTCAGTAATTTACTATGTACTGGCAAGTTATGATTATGCCATTGAAAGTATTACCAACATGGATGCTTCCAAACTGTTTGAGCGTTTTGGCAGAGGCAATTTCCAGGAAACAAGATTTGCGTGGATCAACAAAGCATTTGAACACCAGGGTCACCACCGTGGGCAGGCTACTATCTATATCCGTCTGCTGGGTATTAAACCACCCAATGAAAAATTATTTTAAACGGAATTAAATAACCATGAACAGAAAGCTGTTTCTCCTGAAGGACAGCTTTTTTTATTACCTTTCTTTTTACAATCAAAACCATGTTTATGATCAGACTTACCATGTTCTTCCTTCTCTTTTTATCAGCGTTCGTTACAACCGCACAAAAAAAGCAAACGGCTCCACCGGCAGCCGCAGAGACAAAAGATGTTTTCAATACATCTTTACTCAACGATTTAAAGTTTCGCAGTGTTGGCCCTGCTATCACTTCAGGTCGTGTTGCTGATATTGTGGTGAATCCAACTAATATCAGTGAATACTATGTAGCTGCTGCATCGGGTGGTGTGTGGAAAACAAAAAATGCAGGGATCACTTACGAACCTGTTTTCGATGGAGAAGGTTCTTACTCCATCGGCTGCCTGGCGATGGATCCCAATAACCCCAATGTTGTTTGGGTAGGCAGTGGTGAAAATAATAATCAGCGCAGTGTAGCGTATGGTGATGGTTTGTATAAAACAGAAGATGGCGGCAAGAGCTGGAAGAATGTGGGGTTGAAAAATTCAGAACATATCGGTCGTATTGCCATTGATCCAACAAACAGTGATATTGTTTACGTTGCGGCTTATGGTCCTTTGTGGAGTAGTGGTGGCGAACGTGGTATTTACAAAACAACAGATGGTGGTAAAACATGGAAGCAGGTGTTGTTTGTAAGTGAGCATACGGGATTTAATGAAGTAATGGTGGATCCAAGTCACCCTAATATTGTATATGCAGCAGCACACCAGCGTCAGCGAAAAGTGTTTACCTACATTGGTGGTGGTCCTGAATCTGCCTTGTATAAAAGTACAGATGGAGGTGCTACCTGGAATAAGATTATGAATGGATTGCCGGGAGGAGATCTGGGAAGAATCGGTTTGAATTATTCACCTGTGAATCCCGATGTGCTGTATTGTGTGGTAGAAGCCAATGATGGTAAAGGCGGCACTTTTAAAAGTACTGACCGTGGTGCAAGCTGGGAAAAACAAAGCGGTTATTTCACCAGTGGTAATTATTACAACAAAATTTATTGTGATCCTAAAGACATCAATAAAGTTTTTATCATCAATACTTATTTCGGTGTAAGTAGAGATGGCGGCAAAAACTTTTCGATCCTGGGTGAAAAGAATAAGCATATTGATAATCATGTTATCTGGATCAATCCCAATAACACCAGTCATTACCTGGTTGGTTGTGATGGTGGCGTATATGAAAGCTTTGATGAAGGTGTGAACTGGGATTTTAAAGAAAACCTTCCCATCACACAGTTTTATAAAGTAGCTACTGATAATGCATTTCCGTTTTACCACATACACGGTGGTACACAGGATAATTTCAGCTTAGGAGGTCCTTCACGTACCTTAAGTTCCAATGGTATTTTTAATTCTGATTGGTATTTCACCAGTTTGGGTGATGGTTTTGAAAGCCAGGTAGATCAAAGTAATCCTGATATCGTATATGCGCAGGCGCAATATGGTGCACTTACACGTTACGACAGAAAGAGCGGTGAATATTTATTCATCCAGGCACAGGAACCAAAAGGAGCTCCTGCCTACAGGTGGAACTGGGATGCGCCGTTAGTCATTTCCCAGTTTGATAATAAACGTATTTA
Source organism: Lacibacter sp. MH-610 (assembly GCF_045780045.1). Lineage (NCBI taxonomy): Bacteria > Pseudomonadati > Bacteroidota > Chitinophagia > Chitinophagales > Chitinophagaceae > Lacibacter > Lacibacter sp. MH-610. The sequence continues at coordinate 96,423 of NZ_CP116002.1, read as the reverse complement.
TCATGCAGCCAATAAAGTACTTCGCAGTGATGATAGAGGTAATACATGGAAGGAAATCAGTGGCGATTTATCAAGACAGATCGATCGTAATAAAATTCCGGTGATGGGTAAAGTGTGGAGCATGGATGCCATTGCTAAAAACGGATCAACAGATATTTACGGACAAATTACAACACTTGCTGAAAGTAAGTTGGATGAAAATGTTTTATATGCCGGTACTGATGATGGTTTGATTCATGTAACAACCGATGGCGGAAAGAACTGGATGAAGGTGGATAATATTGCAGGTGTGCCTAATCTCTGCTATGTACACCAGGTAATCACTTCACAACATGATAAGAACACAGCTTATGCGGTGTTCAACAATCACCGCATGGGTGATTTTAAACCCTATGTATTTAAAACTACAGATGGCGGTAAAACATGGAAAGCCATACAAAACAATTTGCCCGAAAGAGGAAGTGTATATTCCATAGCAGAAGACCATATCAACAAAAATTTGTTATTTATTGGTACAGAGTTTGGCGTTTTTACAAGTGTAGATGGAGGAGAAAAGTGGATTCAATTGAGAGGTGGGTTGCCTACGATTGCCGTTCGTGATATTGAAATTCAGAAAAGGGAAAATGATTTGGTGATTGCCACTTTTGGCCGTGGGTTTTATGTGCTGGATGATTATACACCGCTGCGTCATATTACAAAGGAAGTAATGGAAAAGCCTGCTGCTATGTTCCCGGTAAAAGATGCGTGGATGTATGTGCAGTCAACTCCGCTGGGTGTTCGTGGCAAAGGTTTCCAGGGTGAAAATTTTTATACCGCAGAAAACCCCAAACCCGGAGCTGTGTTTACATATTACCTCAAAGACGATATCAAAACCATAAAAGAAAAACGACGTACTGCTGAAGCTGAAAAAATTAAGAAAGGTGAAGCAGTGCATTATCCCCCGGCTGATTCATTGCGATTGGAAGATGATCAACCTGCACCACATCTATTATTTACAATTGCCGATGAAAAGGGTAATGTGGTACGAAGAATAAAAGCACCTGCTAAAAAAGGGTTGAAGCGAATTGTGTGGGATTTTCGTACGGCGCCTTTCGGTCCGGTTGATTTTACACCTTTTGATGAATCATTTGCTTTCAGCAGTCCTGACCAGGGATATATGGCGTTGCCCGGCAATTATACCGTATCACTCAGCAAATTTGAAGATGGCACTTATAGCGAGTTAGTGGCGCCGCAAAGTTTTAAAGCAGTTTCACTTAACACCGCTACACTTCCTGCAACAGATAAAAAAGCATTGGATGAGTTTTGTAAAAAAATTGCAGAGTTGAGCCGTGTACTACAGGCCAGCAATGAATACAGAGGTGAATTGGCAAACAAACTGCGTTATATGAAACAGGCAGCATTGGATGCACCGAAACAATCAACAGATATTACAAAAGCAATCCGGGAACTGGAAGTACGGTTGAACAATGTTAACCGGTTGCTGAACGGCGATGGCAGTTTGGCAAGAAGAGAATTTGAAACAGCACCGTCTATAAGCGGCCGGGTATTTTACATCATTGGATCATTGTGGAATACCACTGCTGCACCTACCCAAACACAAATCAGTTCGTATGAAACAGCAGCAAGTGAATTCACCCCTGTTTATAATGAACTGAAGGCTATAGCAGCAGAAGTCAAAAAACTGGAAGATATGTTAGAGAAAAACGGAGCTCCTTATGCACCGGGAAGAATGCCGGAATGGAAAGGAGGAAATTAAAAAACAAAAAGGGGTTCAGCTTGCTGAACCCCTTTTTGTTATGCATTATGGTTTTGATTGATGATGGAGAATAATTTTTCCGCATCTTCTTTCTTAAACAACTGTGTGCCTTCATTCATAGTAGCAGCACTGCCACATGCCACACCAAAACGGATGGCTTCACGCAGCGGACGTTCTTTCTGTAACATATATGTAATACCGGCCACCATACTATCACCTGCACCAACCGTACTTCTTTTTTCTACTTGCGGTGCTTTGCAGAAATAACGTTTATCTTCTGTTACCAGCCAGGCACCATCCGGACCCATAGATACCACCATGATTTCAGCATAGCCATCTTTAATAGCCTGTTGTGCGGCTTCCGGTACTTCTTCTTTATCCAGCCAATCCACATTGAGCATTTTACACAGTTCACCAATATTGGGTTTGATCATGTAAGCATGCTTTCCTTTTAATGCCTGCAATGCAGGACCACTGGTATCAACAATGCATTTAGCACCAACAGCCGCAGCATTTTTCACAATCAATCCATAAAAATAGTCAGGCAGACCCGGAGGCAAGCTGCCGCTTGCAACAACATAGGAAGGGGAAAAGGAACGAATCTGATCAATCAATGCTTTAATAGTTTCTTCCTGCACAGCACGTCCGGGAAAGGTGAAACGATATTGATTGTTGGTAGATGATTCCAGTACAATCCAGTTCTCCCTTGTTTCTACTTTGGTATCAACCGCATGAAACAAAATATTCTCGTCTTTCAATAAAGAGCAGAGCATATTACCATTATGTCCGCCGGCTGGAAAAAGTGCAACTGAAGATGCTTCTAAACGCTGCAGTGCTTTACTTACATTAATACCGCCGCCACCGGGTTCATTCACAACTTCTGTACAACGGAGCTTGCTTTCAGGTTTGAATTTTTCAACCGTTGAACTTTTATCAATGCAAGGATTCAATGTGATGGTAAGAATCATGAGAAGAAATTGAAGAGCAAAAGTAGAGTTTCAGCCGCTGTACAAAGAAGTTGGTATGATGATTTTTATCACACCGGGCAAAAACAATAAACAGTCTTTTAGTTGTACAGGTGAGAATCCAGTTCGTGCAGCACCAGGTCAATCCGCTTTTGGAGCGTTTCATAATCTGTATAGCCACGGGCCAGCAGATGAAATTTATTTTCTGTTGCCTGCATCAACACCTGCGGAAAGCCGGTTACCTGTAATTGTTTGCATAATTGAAATTCGTAGTAAGCCTTTTCTTTATAAGCCTCACTTTTCAGTTTATCATAAAAATCATCAGCATCTATCTTATATTTTTCTAATAAGTGGCGATAGGCTTCATTATCCGTTAAATCTCTTCCTTCGTAATGAAGACCATACTGCAGATCAGCTGCAAATTGAACCTGCCTGTCAGGATACATTTCTTTGAAAATGCTCATGGCAATAGCCGGTTTTTCAGACGAAGGAAACCAGTCGCTTTCATCAGGGTTATTGATGTGCCATAAATAATCTTTGCCAAATTGAATACCTGTTAATTCTTCCACACGCTTATACGCACCTTGAATATAACCGGCAGTAGCACTGATGTGTACCGGTTCTTCCGGTAATACCATACCGCCGCTTAATACTTCTGTATGTAATTTTGATTGGTAGTCTTCAGCTATTTGTTTGATGACCGGGCTGAAACCATAACACCATCCGCAATACGCATCGTAGCAATAAATTAAAAGAGGTTGCATGGTGCAAAGTTAAGTGAAGATGCTGCAGTAACTTATTACATGTATTTCCAGTTACGCTGCTTACCTTCTGCCACCCATTCTACTGTTTGTTCAATGCGTTTTGCCCTTGTTTCTTCCCGTTTGGCTTCTTCAATCCAAAGGATGTATTCTTTTTTGTGACTGGGCGGATATTTTTCAAAATGGGCCAATGCTTTTTTATTCTTTTTTAGGGCAGCCATTAAATCAGCAGGAGTTTTCATCTCTTTGGAAGCCGCCGGTTTTTCTTTTGCTACTTTGATACCTGCATCATTCAGTTTCATCGCTTCTTTGATGTAAGCAATCAGTTGCTTGTCTGATGGTAAATCTTTTAATGAAGTAATACGGCCCAGGTGCCCCATGGCTACTTCACTCTTTGCAATTGCCATTAAAGCGGGGTCTTTCATGAGCGCTGCTTTCCAGAATCCAAAGGAACAGTGTTGTTTAAATGCGGCCATGCTGCACATCATTTCGCCTTTGTAATCAAAATGCGGCATACTCCATTTCATTTTTTCTTCTGCCTGCGGGCAAGCTTTGTGCACCAGTTTGCGAAGATGTGTTAAGATGGGTTGTGCAAAGGGGGCACTTTTGGCTATGTAAGCATCAATGCGGGGGTCGGTTTTAATCATGACTAAAAATTTTTAGTTTCGATTAGTTTATTGTCAAGATATGTTTCAGTTTTACTAATAATTCCGTTTTTAAAATAAGTCCAAATTCCATGCTTTATGCTGCATTGATTAATAAACAACACCTCTCGCTCTTCTTTAGTGGTTCCTCTCCAATTTGAAACAATTAAAAGGTTACCGTTTTCATATTCTCTAAATTCTCCAATCGGGCAGTCAGTATTAAAGAGGCCTTCCCATTTTAAAAATCCATTCTTGTCATAGATCTTTTGCCAACAAGGTTTGCATTTTTCAAAATCTATCCGACTTTTTAAATACTTTTCATATTCTTCTTTTTCAACTTCTTCATAAAGAATATTATAGACACTGTCATTACCGGTTACGCTCATTTCATAAAACCCCAATTTATAAACTGTAATCTTATGGTTGAACTTATGTATGATTTCAGTTTTATGTGTCGAGTATTTTGAGTAATGAAAACTTACTGTGTCAACTACTTGAGAATTAACACAAATTGTAATAATGCAAAAACATATTGTTAGAAATCCTTTCAGCAACTTAATCTAATAGTTTGAAATATTAATGCGCTTCCAGCCAATTCAAACCCGTTCCTGCTTCTGCAATAACAGGTACACTGTTGGGCAATGGCATAGCTGTTTGCATACATTCTAAAATCAAGGCTTTCATTTCTTCTACCTCTTCTTTTACCACATCAAACACCAGTTCATCATGCACCTGTAAAATCATTTTGCTTTTGAGTGATGTTTTTTTCAAGGTTTGATGTGTTTTGATCATGGCCAGTTTAATCATATCAGCCGCTGTTCCCTGAATAGGAGAGTTGATAGCATTACGTTCTGCAAAACCACGTACCGTAAAATTGGCAGAATTGATATCTCTCAACCATCGTTTCCTGCCCATCAATGTTTGTACATAACCATGCTCTCTTGCAAAGTTGATGGTGTCATCCATGTACTTCTGAATACCAGCAAATTCCTTTTTGTAGTTATCAATGATTTCTTTGGCTTCTGTGCGACTGATACCCAGGTTATCTGCCAAACCAAATGCACCCTGACCATAGATGATTCCAAAGTTCACACTCTTGGCTTTGTAACGCATTTCTTTGGTTACATCTTTCTCTTCTACTTTGTAAACTTTTGCAGCTGTAGCGGTATGAATGTCTTTGTTCTGAATAAATGCTTCACACATGGCAGGATCACCGCTGATGGCGGCTACAATGCGTAATTCAATTTGTGAATAGTCGGCACTCAGCAATACATGATTCTCATCTCTAGCTATAAATGCTTTACGGATTTCTTTTCCTCTTTCTGTGCGAACGGGAATATTCTGTAGATTGGGATTATTGCTGGCTAAGCGACCTGTTACTGCCACTGCCTGTCCGTAGGTAGTATGCACCCTGCCGGTTTTGCGGTTGATCAACAAAGGCAGTGCATCTACGTAGGTTGATTTTAATTTTGTTAGCTCACGAAACGCCAGGATATCAGCTACTATCGGTGATGTATGGGCCAACTTCAGCAATACATCTTCACCGGTTGCATATTGACCGGTTTTTGTTTTTTTGGCTTTAGGATCCAGCTTCAGATGATCAAACAGCACTTCGCCTAATTGCTTGGGCGATGCGAGGTTGAATTTTAACCCGGCTGATTCATACACTCTTTGCTCAGCTTCCTTACCTTCTTTCTCTAACTGTTTACTGTAATCATTTAAAAAATTCACATCCACTTTAATGCCTTCAAACTCCATGTCTGTGAGTACTTTCACCAATGGATTTTCCACTTCATAAAAAACACGCTCTACCTCTTTTTCTTTCAGCTTGGGAAATAATGCATGTTTTAACTGGAAGGTGATGTCAGCGTCTTCAGCTGCATATTCTTTAATTTTTTCCAGCTCCACATCCCGCATATTACCCTGGTTCTTTCCTTTTTTGCCAATGAGTTCTTCAATGTGCACCGGTTCATAACCCAGGAACTGTGCACTCAAATCATCCATGCTTCGCTTGCCATCCGGCTCCACTACATAATGCGCCAGCATGGTATCAAATAAAGTTCCTTTAATTTCAATATCATACCATTTCAGCACTAATAGATCATACTTGGTATTCTGGCCGATCCATATTTTAGTTTCATCAGCAAATAGTTCTTTGAAATACGAAAGGATTTTTTGGGTTGCCTCCCGGTCAACAGGGCATGGAATATAATAACCTTTATGTGCTTCGTAGGAGAAGCTCAATCCCACCAGTTCACAATCATTCGCATCTATGCCGGTAGTTTCTGTATCAAAGCAGATTTCTTTTTGCTTTGCTAATTCAGTAATAAAATTTTTGATTTCAGTTTCATTCGTGAGAGCGTGGTATTCATGCGGTGTATTATGAATATTGCTGGTAGCGGTTGCTATTGAAGATGTTTCTTCATCAGTTTCTGTACTTCCGGTGGCTTCACTTAATGATTTTGTTTCTGTTTTTTTTGTTTCTTTCCGTACTTCACCCATGGTAGTATTTACTACGTTTCCAAACAAATCTGTTTGTACACCAACGGGTGCAGCAGGAAATGCATTAAAGTCTTCTCCCAGCAAACGCTTGCCTAAAGTTTTAAATTCAAGGTCGGCAAACACTTCTTTCAGCATTTCTTTATTCCATTCTTTCAAACGAAAATCTTCTTCATGAAACTCCACAGGGACATTGGTAATTATTGTGGCCAGTTTTTTACTCATCAGAGCCAGCTCTTTTCCGTTGCGTACTTTTTCACCCATCGCTCCTTTAATCTGATCAGCATTGGCCAATACATTTTCAAGTGTTCCGTATTCCGCTAATAATTTAGCAGCTGTTTTTTCACCCACACCGGGAATGCCCGGAATATTGTCCACACTATCACCCATCATTCCCAAAATATCAATCACCTGGCTTACTTCTTTTATGTTCCACTTGGCACATACTTCAGCAGGCCCCATAATTTCTACATCACCTCCCTGGTAACCGGGTTTATAAATTTTAATTTGTTCGGTTACTAATTGACCATAATCTTTATCAGGTGTAACCATGTACACCTCATAACCGGCTGCTGCTGCCTGCTTGCTTAGAGTGCCCACCACATCATCAGCTTCAAAGCCATCCACTTCCATAACAGGAATATTAAAACCACGAATGATTTTCTTTATATCCGGAACCGATGCCAGCAAATCTTCAGGCGCTTCCTGTCGGTTGGCTTTATAATCAGCAAAATCTGTATGACGTTCGGTGGGTGCGGCTGTATCAAAACAAACAGCCATATGAGTAGGTTTCTGATTATTGATGAGATCAATCAATGTATTGGTAAAACCAAACTGTGCGTTGGTGTTTTTGCCTTTAGAAGTGTTACGTGGATTGCGGATGAGTGCATAGTAAGCACGGAAGATGAGTGCAAATGCATCTAAGAGAAATAATTTTTTTTCAGCCATATTGCTAAGGTAAGTGCCTGCCACACCATTAGCAAACCATTGATGCATTTTTTGAGTAAAACGGGCACAAACAAATACAGGAGGTGGTAGAAACCACCTCCGCAAAACTTACATTATGAGAAAATTCTGGACAGGCAAAAAATATAGGGTACGGACTAGCCTGCAATAGTCACCTATTGTTAAAAACGATCTATCGTGTGTTGATTTATTTTACCTCTGCAACAGTCGTTTCAGAAGCCTTTACCTGTTTTGTTTCAGCCAACTGTTGCTTAACAGCAGCAGGTTTGCCTGAAGCAATACGAGCCAGGAAAGAATCTTCCTTGTAAAAAACGTTTAAATAAATGGCGAAGAGGAAAAATACGAACGAGAAGAAACGCAATGGTTTTTTCATTGTATTGGAATTTTAGTTTTTCTTGAATAATTGGACAATTCAAATGTACAAACGCCATTTGAAATAACAAAACACAGAAAATGGATTTTTAAAAATTAAGGGTTACTACTTTATGCACCGTAATATTACGTAATTCTCCAATGAGGAATGATTGATTCACTTGTTTTTGATAGTCTTTAATACGTATCAATGAATAATGATGTTGCTATAGTTTTATTGTGATTCGTAATTGTTTATAATACACTTTCTTTAATTTCTTCCCACAAATCACGGTAGCATTGTGCAGCATAACTGCTGCGTGCAAATTCTTCCAGCGGTGCTTTGTGCACACCCATCTTTTCAACATCACTTAAATAAGGAATATAGTTTTCAAAGAAGCGTTTGTCTTTGTACAACTCTTCCATTACTTCATTGTGCATATTGCGGCGCAGATCTGTCATAGTAAAAAAGCAAGCCATTTTTTTGATGTCAATCGCTTTTTCTTTGAAGAAATCTTTTACCATATGATAAGTACGGATAGAAAGCGTGGTAGGAATTACCGGCATCAATACAATATCTGATGCATTGAAAATATTTTCTGCCAACGAACTTAAGCCGGGCGGACAATCAATAAACACAAAATCATATTCATCTTTCAACTGTTTGAGTACAGTCGCCAATCGTTTTTTGGAAGCCTGCATTTCATCAATCATCACATCGTGTGCTTTAGCTGTAATATCAGCCGGAATGATATCTAAATTTTCATACTGTGTACTCATGATGTTTTCTGCAAGCTCTGCATCCTTCCCCACCAGGTCCTTCATCAGAATTTTTTGCTTGGGCTTTACATTGTAGTAAAAAGAAGTGGCTCCCTGCGGATCAATATCCCATAGCAGTGTTTTATAACCATCTTTTGCAGCGAGGTAAGCAAAGTTGACACAGGAGGCAGTTTTACCAACACCACCTTTCAGATTAAATAAGGCAAACGTAAACATATGGCTGATTTTTTTGGATGGTTAAGGTAAGAAAAGGAAAGGAAATTATTCACTATTACCTAACCATTCAAGATCATTCAGGTCTTTTTGCCTGCCGGCAGCTTTTTTTGCTTCTATCAGCGTATTGATATGGATTACTGGAATTCTCAGATCCTCATCTTCAAACCAGGTAACCTTTTTATAGGTTTCTTCAAAATTGAAATTTGACATTTTAGTCATTATGTCTATTGCCACAGGGTTTCTGCCAAACCTGAAAACATCATGCTTTTCTGTATTCAGAAAATTTTCTTCTGTCATATCAAAAACAGGCATTCTGAATACTTTAAACGCTTTTACCAGTTTCACATAATTCTCTTTTGTGCATTCTACCCATATGTCCATGTCGCCAGTAGTTCTTGCGTGACCATGTAAAATAACGGCATAGCCTCCCACAAGCAAATAACGCACCTCATTTTTATTTAAGGCATCAATGAAATCCCGGAAATCATGGTTAAAAATATCAGGCATTATGAATTTTTCGCATAGAGAAAACTGTTTTATCCATTTGCGGCTCCTCCTGTTTCAGATAGCCGTATGCTATACTTATCAAATGTCTTGCGAGGTGTAACCGCTCCATCCATGATAAATGACGATGATCATTCATACGATTATCAGCTTCTTCAAATGTGAGGATTTCAAATGCTGTTCTATCAAATTCATAGTCGGCCATACCCATCTTAATTTGTATAAAGTTACAAATAGAAACTTTACTTCTTCATCTCATCCAACTCCTTTTGCAACCGAAACATTTCGTCCCGTAAACGGGCAGCTTCCATAAAGTCCAGATCACGGGCTGCTTTCTCCATTGCTTTTTTGATTTTGGCAATGGCTTTTTCCATTTGGGGAATGGTTTTGTATTCTTCCTGCTCTTCTGCAGCCATGGTTACCAGTTCACCATCCGGCGAAAGGGCGTAAGGCCTGGAGGTATCATAACCCTTGATATCAAGTACAGAAGTTTGTTTCATCACCTGCTCAATGGATTTCTTCACGGTGCTGGGCGTAATACCATGTTCGATGTTGAAGGCAATTTGTTTTTCACGACGGCGGTTGGTTTCTTCAATGGTGCGGCGCATGCTTTCCGTCATGGTATCAGCATAAAAGATGACCAAACCCTCAGCATTACGTGCAGCACGACCTGCTGTTTGGGTTAAGCTTTTTTCGTTACGCAAAAAACCTTCTTTATCGGCATCAAGAATCGCTACGAGCGAAACTTCAGGAAGATCCAAACCTTCACGCAACAGGTTCACACCCACAAGTACATCAATTTCGCCTAAGCGTAACTGTCTTAAAATTTCCACACGGTCTAATGTGTGTACTTCGCTGTGAATGTATTTTGATTTGATGCTGATGCGTTGCAGGTATTTATCCATTTCCTCGGCCATGCGTTTGGTCAATGTGGTTACTAAAACCCGATCACCCTTTTTCACACGTTTATCAATTTCATCTAAGAGATCATCAATCTGATTTACACTGGGGCGAATTTCAATCGGTGGATCCAATAGTCCTGTTGGTCGTACTACCTGCTCAATCACCACCCCTTCTGTTTGCTGCAATTCATAATCATCAGGCGTAGCACTTACAAACACCACCTGGTTGAGCATACTTTCAAACTCATGAAAGTTAAGCGGGCGGTTATCTAATGCACTGGGCAATCGAAATCCATAATCAACTAATACTAACTTTCTGCTTCTGTCTCCACCATACATACCACTCACCTGCGGAATGGTTTGATGGCTTTCATCAATCACCATCAAATAATCTTTGGGAAAATAATCCAGCAGACAGAAGGGTCTTGTACCCGGTTGACGACGATCAAAAAACCGTGAATAGTTTTCAATACCATTGCAATAACCCAGCTCACGAATCATTTCAAGGTCATATTCCGTACGTTCTTTCAAACGTTGTGCTTCAATATACTTGCCCACTGATTTAAAATATTCCACCTGTGCCGCACTTTCATCCTGGATTTCATAGATGATCTGCTGCATCATATCTTTAGGTGCAACGTATAAGTTGGCAGGAAAGATGGCTGCATTATCTACTTTGCCAATGCGCTTACCGCTTTTGATTTCAATGGTTTCTATCTCTTCAATTTCATCGCCAAAGAAAGTAACACGATAACCGAAGTCAACATAAGATAGATTAATATCCACTGTATCGCCTTTTACTCGAAAAGTGCCCCTTGTAAAATCAGTAGTGGAGCGATTGTACAAACTGTTGACCAATGAATGCAAAAAACCTTGTCGTGAAATGGTTTGCTTTTTAGCAATGCGGATGATGCCGTTTTCAAAATCAGTTGGATTGCCCATACCATAAATACAACTCACACTGGCTACCACGATAATATCTCTTCTGCCACTAAGCAGTTCACTCGTAGCCTGCAGACGAAGTTTGTCTAACTCTTCATTGATGCTTAAATCTTTTTCAATGTAAGTATCACTCACCGGCATATAGGCTTCCGGCTGATAATAATCGTAGTAACTTACAAAATAGCCCACTGCATTCTCCGGAAAAAACTGTTTGAACTCTCCATACAATTGTGCCACCAGTGTTTTGTTATGCGTAAGTACCAGTGTTGGTTTCTGTACATTCTGAATCACATTGGCAATGGTGAAAGTTTTTCCGCTGCCGGTTACTCCCAACAGTGTCTGGTATTTTTCTCCACGAAGAATCCCATCCGTTAGTTGACGGATGGCTTCCGGTTGATCACCGGCCGGTTGGTAAGGTGTATGAAGCTGAAAGGGCATCGCTCAATTTACTACGAAGTTATCCTGTCTTTGAATTCATCATTCAAAAAACGGTTTTTATTCCTGTCAGGGCTTTCCTATCCTGCTGTATCAAACAGAATATTGAAAGTTAAACGAACATCCCTAAATTTAAGGCATTGCTTACGTTCCCATTGTATTACCATTGATTCTGTTACCATGTTGAAACGATTTTACCACCTTATAACAGGTGATTATTCTCAGTACACGTTTGAGCACCGTGTATTTAATTTAACCAGTTGTATCATTTTTCTTTTTTGTGCACAGGCTACTACGTTTAATTTTTTCCTCGACTTACATATTACTACTATCTGGCTTGGATTTGGAGGGATGATTACTTCTTTATTAGTGTTTTATGTATCAAGAATCAAACAGCAATTTTCGCCTTCCCTTATTTTTTTATATTCAGTTGCAGCCATTCTACTACTGGGTCCTTTACATTTTTACAACGGGGGGTCAAACGGACCTGTAGCCTATCTTATCATCATGTTACTTTTCATTTACATTTTTATAGCACCGCTTTTTATGCAGGGCTGGATTTATGCCATGTATTGTGCCGCACTGTTAGCTATTTTTTTATTAGAGTATTTAAACCCGCAATGGGTGATACCTTATGAAACAAAAGAACAGCGGTTTATTGATTATGGAATTGTATTGCTCTATATCACCTTCTTTACTTCATTTACCATCTGGATCTTCCGTAAAAGCTATGACCGGGAGCAAAAAACTATTCGATTACAAAAAGAAGAACTGGAGCGATTGTATGTTCAGACAAATGAAAAAAACCTGTACATCGAAGCATTGATTAAAGAACTGCATCACCGGGTAAAAAATAATCTGCAGGTGGTGAGCAGTCTCATGTCATTGCAATCAAACAGGGTGAAAGATGCAGAAGCCCGAATGGCCTTGGAGGAAGGACGCACCCGTGTAAATGCAATGGCTTTAATTCATCAGAAATTATATCTGAATCATGAGTTGGCTGCGGTGAATATGGGAGAATACCTGGAACATCTTTGCGCATCCCTGGCAGAAAGTTTTGGATTTCCGCCGTCTGTAGTATTCACGGAAGTGCAATTAACAAATCAAACGCTGGATATTGACAGGGCGGTTTCTATTGGTCTTGTGGTAAATGAATTAGTCACGAATTCATTTAAGCATGCATTTCAGGGTATAAATGAACCAAGGGTAACTGTTTATTTAAAACAAACAACCTCAGAACTATTGCTGGAAGTTGCAGATAATGGTAAAGGCATACAGAAACAGGCGCATTCAAAAAATTCCTTTGGAATGAAACTAATAGAAACGCTTGTGCAGCAGTTGGGTGCATCTATACAGGTGGAACATAAACAAGGAACAAAATCAACTATCAGTATAACATCAGGCATATGAAAGAAAATACAACCATTCTCATTGTAGAAGATGAACTGATTACTGCAGCAGCTATTGAAGAGTTATTGCTGGAAGAGGATTATCAAATTATCGGAGTTGCTGCTGATGGAACTACAGCATTAGAACTTTGCCGCCAAGCTGCAGAACCACCGGCCCTGATTCTTTGTGATATCAACATTAAAGGCAGTATGGATGGCATTACACTGGCAGGCCAGTTAAAACAGCAATACCAAAGCGAAATTATTTTTCTTACTGCCTACACTGATACCAAAACACTGGAGGCTGCATTTGTGCAGGAACCGGTAATGTATGTGGTGAAACCTTATAACGACCGTCAACTGCTGGCAGCCGTACAAATGGCTTTTCATAAAATTTATCAAAAGGAAAAATCTGCGCCCTCTGTTAAACTCACACTTACAACAAGAGAAAAACAGATTGCTACATTGGTTGCACAAGGCCTTTCGTCCAAGCAGATAGCCCAGCAACTATATATCAGTGAAGAAACAGTGAAAACACATCGCCGCCGCATGATGCAGAAAAATGACATCAGCAGTTTTTCGCAGCTTACATATTTGTTGAGCAGAGAAGGGTAGCTATTCATTTTTTATTCTACAAAACCGTGTTTTTAAACGGTCCTGCACAATACTGCATGCAGGTGCTGTACCTATTTTGGAGTATTTGCCGAAATCATATTTCTGCAGAGATTGCATTTGCAAACAATTGGTGATTACTCTTTGGAATTTAAGACAATTCCAAATTGCAACATTCATTGCAAACCGGATCAGTTGATAACCATCCAGATTCACCTTTCAACTATACCATTAATCATTTTTTATGAGAATTAAACTGACTGAACTGTTCTTTTCATTTCTTTTTCTTTTTATTCTGGGTAAAGGATATACTCAACAAACAATCATCAATGGCCCCGCAGGAAGCGGAACGTTTGGGAACGTCTTTGTTCTTTCTAACGGTAATTATGTGATTATAGATATTTCATACAGCGAAGGTCCTGTTACACAAGTGGGTGCTGTTTACCTTTATAACGGCAGTACACACCAACTCATCAGCACCTTAAAGGGAAGTACCACAGGTGACCAGATTGGTAATGGTGGCATAACCAGACTTTCCAATGGCAACTTTGTGGTGAATAGTACCATTTGGAATAATGGAGCCATTGCAGATGCCGGGGCTGTTACCTGGTGTAATGGCGTTACAGGACTAAACGGAGTGGTGAGCAGCAGTAATTCGCTGGTGGGTAGTACTGCTAATGATCAGGTAGGAAATGGAGGTATAACTCCACTTTCAAACGGTCATTATATTGTAAGAAGTACCAATTGGGATAATGGAGCAGCTTTTGACGCCGGCGCTATAACCTGGGGCAATGGCAACACAGGTATATCAGGCATAATAAACAGCAGCAATTCTTTGGTAGGCAGCACTGCCAGTGACCAGGTGGGGCAGGTGAATTTACTTTCAAATGGCAATTATGTTGTTTATTCCGCTAATTGGGACAATGGTGCTATTGCTAATGCTGGTGCAGCAACGTGGTGCAATGGCAGTACAGGCACCAGCGGCGTAGTGAGCAGCAGTAATTCGTTGGTAGGAAGTACAAGTGGTGATTTTACAGGATATATTCAATTTTTAAGTAATGGTAACTACCTGGTTGTTTCTCCTGATTGGGACAATCCGGGCATAACCAGCAATGTTGGTGCAGTTACATGGTGTAATGGAACTACAGGCAGAACAGGTGTTATTAACAGCACCAATTCATTAGTGGGCAGCACTCTAAATGACCGAATCGGCATTAACGGTGTAGTTGAATTAAGCAACGGTAATTATGTGGTTATATCCCGTAGTTGGGATAATAGCACCATTGCAAATGTTGGTGCTGTTACATGGGGTAGTGGCAGTGCCGGTGCAACCGGTGTGGTAAGCAGCAGTAATTCACTCGTGGGCAGTACCTTAAATGACCAAATTGGTAATAATGTTACCCTGTTAAATAACGGAAACTATGTGGTGGCCTCTCAGTCATGGGATAATGGCATAATTACTAATGTGGGTGCCGTTACATGGTGTAATGGCACCACGGGAAGAACTGGTGCTGTAAACAATACTAATTCTTTAATTGGAAGCACGGCTAATGATCAAATTGGCAACATTAATATTACCTCTTTAGGCAATGGAAACTATGTTGTAGCCTCTACCTTATGGGATAATGGCGGCATTGTTAATGCCGGTGCGGTTACCTGGTGTAACGGAACCACCGGAAGAACAGGTACCATCAGCAGTGCTAATTCTTTGGTTGGAAGCACCGCCAATGATAACGTTGGAGGCGGGATAACTATTTTAAGCAATTCAAACTACATAGTCACTTCTTCTGTCTGGGACAATGGAAGTGTTGTTGACGCAGGGGCAGTAACATGGTGTGATGGCACTACCGGCAGAACAGGTACTATCAGCAGCGCCAACTCTTTGGTAGGAACCACGTTAAATGACCAGGTAGGAGTTGGAGGAATTATCCCTTTGTCAAACGGAAATTATTTAGTCCGCTCATACTTCTGGAATAATGGCTCTATTGTAGATGCAGGAGCTATTACCTGGGGAAATGGTACAAAAGGGATAGCAGGTGCGGTGAGTGTTTCCAACTCTTTAGTGGGAAGTACCACTAATGATAATATAGGACTTGGAACTGCTGCCGCTCTTTTAAATAATGGCAATTATGTTGTTGCTTCAAACAGTTGGGATAATGGAGGAGTAGTTGATGCAGGTGCTGTTACGTTGATAAATGGAACTACAGGTCTTACGGGCACAATCAATAGTTCGAATTCATTGCTGGGAGGAACATCAGGGGATATGAATAGTTGCCAGATTAACAGGTTGAATAATGATAATTTTATTGTTCGTATTACAACCTGGGACAATGGAGCTGCTACTGATGCAGGTGCTGTTACATGGGGAAGTGGTACATCAGGCGTAACAGGTTTGATAAGCAGCAGTAATTCATTGGTAGGAAGTACAGCAAGTGATCAGGTGGGCTTTGGTATCAGTATTTTCTCAAATGGTAATTATGTTGTGGAATCAAGAAATTGGGATAATGGAGCAATTATTAATGCAGGTGCTGTTACCTGGTGCAATGGAAATACCGGTGCCAGTGGTGTAGTGAGCAGTACTAATTCTTTAGTAGGAAGTACTGCAAGTGATCAGGTGGGTAGTGGAGGCATTGTTTCATTGTCACTTAATGGAAATTATTATCTAAGGTCCGGGTCTTGGGACAACGGTGCAATTGCCAATGCCGGCGCTGTAACATGGGGCAATGGCAGTACGGGCGTATCGGGCGCTATTAATTCCTGTAACAGTGTAACAGGTTCTGTAACCGGTAGTATTAATCCTACTTACAATTCTGTGTACGATTATATCATTGCGGCAATACCTATTTCAAACCGGGTTGTTATCTACAATCCCGTTGGTCAGGCATTGGCCAATCATCTCGATTTGGTTACCACTTCCATCAATGGAAATTCTGCTGTGCCATTAGTTACCAATTCTTCCTGCAGAATCATTGGTACAATTTCTCCCAATGGTGCCAGCCCGGTGAGCGGTACGGTTAATGCACAAGCCTGGATTGAAAGCAGTGTGCCCACCTTTGCCGGTGTTCCATTTGTGGCACGTCATTATGAAATTACACCGGCTGCCAATGCATCCACTGCTACCGGCCGTGTCACTCTTTATTTTACACAACAGGAGTTTACTGATTTTAATAACCATCCTGCCAGCACACTCAACCTGCCCACAGGTGCAGCAGATGCAGCAGGTATCAGCAATCTTCGTATAGGAAAATACAATGGCACCTCCAACAATGGTACAGGACTACCCGGCAGTTATACCAATGGTTCTACGATCATTGATCCTGCTGATTCTGATATTGTGTGGAATGCCACCCTCAGCCGATGGGAAGTAAGTTTTGATGTAACCGGCTTCAGCGGCTTTATTGTGCAAACGGTTTCTTCTACACTACCCGTTACATTACTGGAGTTTAATGCGAAGCGTAAAGCACAAACAGCAGAGCTCATTTGGAGTACTGCCTCTGAACAAAACAACAAAAGGTTTACAGTACAGCGCAGTAGTAACGGACGAAATTTTACCGATCTTGGTTTTGTACCGGCAGCCGCTAATGGTAACAGTGCTGTTACACAGTCTTACCGCTTTACAGATGCTGCACCATTGAACGGCCGTAACTATTACCGTTTGTTACAACAAGATAATGATGGAAGAAGCAAGAGCAGTGAAATCCGGATAGTTGACTTCAGCAATAAGAAAGTGATCGCCATGTATCCCAATCCAACGATATCTGTTTTAAATATCAGTATCTCTTCGATTGGTAATGAATCATTACAGCTACGCATTACTGATATAACAGGTCGTGTACTGAAGACAAAAAAATATAGCAATGCGTCCGGTACACTTCAATTAGATGTGGATGACCTAGCTAAAGGAACCTACTTTCTTGAGTTGTGGATGAATCATGAAAAGCAGGTTTATCCTTTTATCAAACAGTAGAATATTTTTCAGTAACAATTACCCAAACACTACCAATGAAAAAGGCGGCCTTTGGCCGCCTTTTATTTATGCTGTTACTGCAGTACCGTACATCTCTTCCTGTAGCTGTTTCACTCTTGCATCTTCCAGGTACTCATCAAACGTTGTTAAACGATCAATGATACCGTTGGGTGTTAATTCAATGATACGGTTGGCAGTTGTGTGCATGAATGTGTGGTCATGTGATGTTAATAACACCACACCTTTATATTCAATACATTGTTCGTTAAAGCTTTGAATACTTTCCAGGTCGAGGTGGTTAGTGGGTTGATCCAGAACGATACAATTAGGATTCTGCATCATCATCTTACTGATCATGCAACGTACCTTTTCACCACCGCTCAGCACATTTACTTTTTTCATGATCTCATCACCGCTGAACAGCATCTTTCCTAAAAATCCTCTCAGGAAGGGTTCGTCTGCATCAGTAACATGACTGGGAACAAACTGGCGCAACCATTCCATCAGATTCAAAGGCTCTTTGAAGAATTCATTATTTTCTACAGGCAAATAGGCTTTTGTGATGGTTGTTCCCCATTCGTAGCTGCCGCTGTCTGCAATCTCTTCCGCATTGATGATGTCAAAGAAATGCGTAACGGCTAACGGATCTTTACTTACAAAAGCGATCTTATCACCTTTATTCACTGTGAAAGAAACTTTATCAAACAACACACGGCCATCCACCGTCTTCTTCAGTTTCTCTACATTCAAGATCTGGTTGCCCACTTCACGCAATGGTTGAAAAATGATACCTGGATACTTGCGGTTACTCGGTTCAATTTCTTCAATGGTTAACTTCTCCAATGCTTTTTTACGGGCAGTGGCCTGTCGTGATTTAGATGCGTTAGCGCTGAATCGTGCGATGAAGTCAATCAATGCCTGGCGTTTATCTTCAATCTTCTTATTCTTATCGCCTAACTGACGTGCCATCAATTGGCTTGATTCATACCAGAAGGTATAGTTACCGGTAAATACTTTGATCTTGGAACGATCCACATCTGCTACATGCGTACATACAGAATCCAGGAAGTGACGGTCGTGACTTACTACAAGTACAATATTTTCATAGTCAGCCAAAAAGTTTTCCAACCAACCGATAGTTTCAATATCCAAACCATTGGTAGGCTCATCCAGTAATAAAATATCCGGATTTCCAAATAATGCCTGTGCCAGTAATACACGCACTTTTAAATTACTCGGAATGTCCTTCATCAAACTTTGATGATACTCATCTTTAATACCCAAACTGCTTAAAAAAGTAGCGGCATCACTTTCTGCTGTGTAACCACCCATTTCACCAAACTCCGCTTCCAGTTCACCGGCACGCATATAATCATCCTCTGTTGCATCAGGATCAGTATAGATAGCATCTTTTTCATGCATCACTTCCCACATTTTTTTGTGGCCCATCAGCACCGTGTTTAACACCGTTTGCTCATCAAACTCAAACTGGTTTTGTTTGAGCACCGCAATGCGTTCGCCGGGTGTAATTTCCACCACGCCCTTGTTGGGTTCAATTTCGCCACTGAGGATTTTTAAAAACGTACTCTTGCCGGCACCATTGGCACCAATCACACCATAACAATTTCCTTTTACGAAATTGATATTTACTTCGTCAAACAGTACCCTTTTACCGTAGGCGAGGGTTATATTTCTTGCACTTAACATTGCTCTTTTTTTGAAGCCGCAAAGGTACGGAAATTAAGGCTGGGAAAGGGTTTGATGCAAACTGAAATTTTGTCTCTTTGTGCAGGTTCGGCATTTTTATTGATTTTTGCCCCTCCAAAATGATAAATCGTATGCAAACCGGAAGTATTCGTGTACAAACTGAGAACATTTTTCCCATTATTAAAAAATTCCTGTACAGTGATCATGAAATTTTTCTGCGGGAACTGGTAAGTAATGCAGTGGATGCCACTCAAAAACTTAAAACCCTCTCATCTATTGGCGAGGTAAAAGGTGAACTGGGCGATTTGAAAGTGGAAGTGAAGCTGGATAAAGAAGCCGGCACCATCACCATCAGCGATTATGGTGTGGGTATGACGGCGGATGAAGTGGAGAAGTATATTAACCAGGTAGCATTCAGTGGTGCAGAAGAGTTTGTGCAGAAATACAAAGGGCAGAATGAAAATGCCATCATCGGAAAATTTGGTCTTGGCTTTTACAGCGCCTTTATGGTGAGTAAAAAGGTAGAAGTGATTACCAAAAGCTTTAAAGATGCACCCGCCGTGCGTTGGGAATGTGATGGCAGCCCTGAGTACAGCCTGGAAGAAACAACACAACGCAGCACAAGAGGAACTGATATTGTGTTGCACGTAGATGATGAAAGCAAAGAATTTTTAGACGATGATCGTTTAAAAGGAATACTTACACGTTTCTGTAAGTTTTTACCGGTTGCAATTTATTATGGTGATGAGCAAATCAATAATACCCAACCTTTGTGGGTAAAGAAGCCAAGTGAACTTACCTCACAGAACTACCAGGATTTTTACAAGGAACTCTATCCATTTAGTGAACCGCCATTATTCTGGATTCATTTGAACGTGGATTATCCGTTTAACTTAACAGGCGTTTTGTATTTCCCAAAAATCAAACAGAGTTATGAAATACAGAAGGATAAAATTCAACTCTACTGCAACCAGGTTTTTGTAACAGATGAAGTGAAAGATATAGTTCCGGAGTTTTTAATGCTGTTGCATGGTGTGATTGACAGTCCGGATATTCCTTTGAATGTAAGTCGCAGCTATTTGCAGGGTGACCCCAATGTGAGAAAGATTAACGCACACATTACTAAAAAAGTAGCAGATAAGCTGGATGAAATTTTCCGTAACGAACGTAAGGAGTTTGAAGAAAAGTGGGAAAGCCTTGGCTTGTTTGTGAAGTATGGTATGATAACGGATGATAAGTTTCTGGAGAAAGCGAATAAGTTTCATATTGTAAAAGAAACCGGCACTGATAAATATTATACACTTGAAGAATACCGCACTTCAACTGAAGCGATTCAAAAAAATAAAGACGGTAAGCTGGTCTTGCTTTATACAACAAATCCCACGGAACAACACACATTCATCAAAGCAGCACAAGACAGGGGATATAAAGTGGTGGAGCTGAATACCATTGTTGATTCAGGGTTTATCAGTCACATGGAAATGAAATGGGAGAATGTGGTGTTTAAGCGTGTGGATGCAGATATTGCTGATAATTTGATTGACAAGCAGGATGAACTGAAAAGTGTATTGAGTGAAGATGAAACAAAAAAACTGAAAGAGTATTTCAACATTCAGCTTACTGATTTGCATTTGAATGTGGAAGTGAAGGGATTGAGTCCTGAGGCACCGCCGGTTATTGCCACCCGTCCTGAAATGATGCGCCGTATGAAAGAGATGGCGCACATGAGCGGGCCTATGGGCAGTTTTTATGCACAAATGCCAGATGAAGTGGAGTTAACAGTGAATGGCAACCACAAACTGTATCAACAAATTATGAGCGAAAACAATGAAGTAAAAGCGAAAGAAATGATTCACAATCTTGCTGATTTGGCCTTACTCTCACAGGGAATGCTGAAGGGAAATAATTTGACTGAGTTCATTAACAGAAGCGTAGCATTGATGCAGGGAGAAACGAAGAGCAGTTTGATTATGGAACCTTAATAACTGTCTGGCCGCTTGGAGCGGCCTGACAAATAAAGAGGCGACACCTTTTGCATTTGAAGGTGTCGCCTCTTACTTTTAATTACCATTTCTCTTCATCACTTTCACCTTTATTTCTGAATTGCTGTTTCGTCTTTTGTTTTTCCAATTGGCGGTCAATGATGAGTTGTGCAATCAGCTCACCTGAATTTTCATGCGGCGCTTGTAACATAGCTTTCATCTTTTGTTCATTTACATCAATACGATAGAGATAGAATACCAGCTTTTCAAAATCATTCTTAATAAGATGATTGATGTGTGCGGCAAGTTGTTCTTTTAATTGAGCCAATGCAATATTGCCGGGCAAATCAAGCGCCAGTTCGTTGTTGATGGATTGTATGAGCTCTTCGGTTGCCATCAGTTGAGTTTGTTTTCAATAACTCCCATGCTGAATAAAGCAAAATCATATTTTACGGGGTCATTGGCATCTAAAGTTCGTAAATTATTGGTGAGCTCCACAGCCGCTTCCCAGTCGTCCTGTTTTCGTTGTAGCATACCGAGCTGTCTTGCCACTCTTGAAACATGTACATCCAGCGGACAAATTAAATCTTTGGACTGTATGTTGTTCCAGATGCCGAAGTCAACTCCTTTCTCATCTTTACGCACCATCCAGCGTAGAAACATGTTCAACCGCTTGCAACTTGATTTTTGCTGAGGAGAGCTTACATGTTTTTCGGTACGTTTTAAATGCTCTGTTGAAAAACAATATGCTTTGAAGTAATTCAATCCTTCTTCAACCGTCATTTTCTTTTTCGGAAAGAAAGCTGATTCCAATGATTCGTTTTTTGAATAATGCTGATGAAAGAATGCAATGAAATGATACAAATCTTCAGCTGTAAATGTTCTGTGTTTAAATGACTGCAACCTTTTTAAGTCTGATGGAGAACGATGAAGCACAAATTCAAGCGGCTGCATCTCCATCAACTGCATCAGCTCTTTGCTTTTGTTGATGATAGTGGTTCTGTTGCCCCAGGCAAAAATGGCGGCAAAGAATCCGGCAATTTCAATATCCTGTTGTTTGGTAAACAGATGCGGAACACAAACCGGATCGGCAGGAATAAAAGAAGGTTGATTGTAATAATCAACCTTCGTATTCAATAATCGCTTTAAATCTTTGTTCATTGTTTTACTCCCCTTAAGGGTAGGGCTTATCCTATCGCCTGCTTCAAATCCTCAATCAAATCATCTGCATCTTCAATGCCCACACTTAAACGAATTAATGAATCACTTAATCCGTTCTTAATGCGTTCTTCACGTGGTATGCTTGCATGCGTCATACTTGCAGGATGGTTGATCAAACTTTCCACACCACCTAAACTTTCTGCTAATGAAAAAACTTTAGTAGAAGACAATACACGTTTCGCTTCTTCCACGCTGTCATCTTTCAGTACAAAACTGATCATACCTCCAAAGCCACGCATTTGTGCTTTGGCAACTGCATAACCGGGATGATCTGTAAAGCCCGGCCAGTAAACTTTCCCCACCTTGGGATGTGACTTCAGCCAATTTGCAATCTTCTCTCCATTTTCACAATGCGCACGCATACGCACTGCCAATGTTTTAATACCACGCAGCACTAAAAAACAATCCATGGGTCCGGGCACTGCACCGCAACTTTTTTGGATGAAGTATAATTTTTCTCTGAGTTCTGCATCATTAATCACGAGGCATCCCTGAATCACATCACTATGCCCACCGAGGTACTTGGTGGAGGAGTGCATCACTATATCTGCACCTAAGTCTAACGGATTTTGTAAGTAAGGCGAAGCAAATGTATTGTCAACACATAGCAGTGCGCCCGCTTGTTTGGCAATAACACTGATGGCTTTAATATCAGTGATGTTCATAAGCGGATTAGTAGGAGTTTCGAGCCAAATCAATTTTGTATTAGCCGTAACCGCTGCCTGCACATTGGCAGGATTGGTGGTATCCACATAAATAAATTTCAATCCGAACTTTTCAAACACTTTCATAAACAAACGATACGTACCACCATACATATCACTCGCTGCAATTACTTCATCACCCGGTGCTAATAATTTAATCACTGCATCCGTAGCCGCCACCCCGCTGCTGAACACTAAGCCAAACTTTCCGTTTTCAATTTCAGCACAGGCTTCTTCCAATGCTTTACGGGTGGGGTTCTGGCTTCTGGCATATTCAAAACCTTTGTTTACACCCGGTGCTTCCTGCACATAAGTGCTGGTTTGATAAATAGGTGTCATGATCGCTCCTGTACTCGGATCAGGATGTGCACCTGCATGTATCACTTTTGTATTGAGTTTCATACTTTATAATTTCAACTGCAAATGTGCTTACTTTCAAGTAAATTGAAGTCAATTATTTCATAAAATCACCAGCTGCTCTTATGTATATTAATCGCCGGGTAAATATTCCCCTTATCTGGAAGTTTGCGAGAAAGCCTTTCATTTTCTTTTTGATTTATTCAACAGGTATTACAGCTGCTTATTTTTTTCTCAACTTAAAATTCCTGGCAGCACCCTTTACTCCTGTTGCAATTGTGGGTACAGCAGTGGCTTTATATGTAGGCTTTAAGAATAACTCAGCGTATGATCGTCTTTGGGAAGGAAGAAGAATCTGGGGAAGCATCGTCAACTTCAGCCGGAGCTGGGGCATGATGGTGCTGGATTATATTGATGGTAACCCGGAAGTGAAACGGCAGTTAATCTATCGTCACCTCGCTTTTATTCATGCCCTAAAAAATCAATTAAGAAAAGATACCGTGTGGCATTATCATGGCACTGACAGAAGAATTGTAGAATCACATACAGAGTTTCGGCAGCATCATTTAGATACCGAACTCAAAGTTTTTTTACCGGAAGATGAAGTTACGGAAGCAGTAAAGTACAAAAATGCAGCTACTCACTTACTCAAAAAACAATCTGCTATACTACGTCAACTGTATAACGAAGGAGCGCTTAATGATTTTCGTTTTATTGAAATGGAAAAACTGGTAGTTGAGTTTTATAACCAGCAAGGCGCCTGTGAACGCATCAAAGGCTTTCCGCTTCCACGGCAGTATGCATTTTTCAGTTACGCTTTTACCTGGGTTTTAATCCTGGTATTACCTTTTGGTTTATTAGGCGAGTTTCAAAAAATAGGCGAATGGTCCGTTTGGTTTACAGTGCCCACCCACATTATTGTATCATGGATTTTCAATACCATGGAAAAGGTGGGCGACACCAGTGAAAATCCTTTTGAAAACGGCATCAATGATGTTCCTATGACGGCTATCTGCCGTACCATTGAAATTGACTTAAAAGAAATGCTGGGCGAAACAGATATTCCTGAAAAAATAAAACCGGTAGATGGAATATTAATGTGAGGCTTTTGGTAACAGGCTTTTACAGCATTGGTTATCGTCCCTTGCCACGCTCGTTTCATGGTTCAGCATTTCATGGCAACAATGAAAAGCGTGGCAGCCTGTACTGAGCGGAGCGAATTTATCGCACACATCAAAGCATGTGCCCAAATCATCACATCATCGCCGCTGCTGTTAAATAGCGCCAGTCAAAATTATCTGCTTCATACGCAGTTTTTTTCTGAATCGGTTTATCAAGAACAACTTCGTCAAGAATTTTTTCAGTTACCAGTTTTTTCCGGCTCTCCATAATCAGTTCCTGTAATTGCCTGCTTTGCATCCATTGTTTTTGTGGCGGTTCGTAGCCTGTTTTATCCGTTCGCCAAACAATTTCATCGGGCAAAATATTATTCATTGCTTTTCGCAGTATATACTTTGTAAAACCTCCATGCATTTTAAGGGTGGCAGGAAGTGAGAAAATAAATTCAACCAGTTCATGATTTAAGAATGGAAGTCTTATTTCCCGGCCATGCGCCATACTGTTTCGGTCAGCATAGTGCAGTAATTCTCCCAAACCCTGCTGCATCGTATTGAAATATAAAATATCGTTGAGCTTACTTACCGGTGGTTTGTAAACGGAGTAATATTTATCGTAATGAGCGTGTGCATAATCACGGCTGATGTGCGGGTGTACCAGTATTCTTTTGCGTTCTATTTCTTCTAATTGTGCATTGGCCACTACCGGAAACCAGGCAGCCATATAATTAGCAAAGCCCCTTTGAAAAGGCACTTTATTCTGCTGGAATAAAATACGCTCCTGCATGGTAAAGCCATATCTGAAACGGGCAAACTGTTCCTGCAGGTACCAATGTACATACTTGATATAACCGGCGAGTGTTTCATCAGCCCCCTGTCCATCAAGTAATACAGTTACGTTTTGCTCTTTTGCTAACTGCATTACTTTGTATTGTGCATATACACTGGAGGAATTAAATGGCTGTTCCTGGTGAAAGCATAATTTTTCAAAATCTGCGATGAAACCATCAACATCAGGTTGCACTGTGAACTGCTGCAATTGAAATTGTGATGCCACCAGTTTTGAAAGTGCTGATTCATCTTTTTCAAAGCCGGGAAAGATAGCTGTAAATGCTTGATGACTGTTAACTGATGAATGAAATTTACTGCAGGCAGCAACAATGGATGAACTGTCTAACCCACCGCTTAAAGAAGTACCAACGGTAACATCACTCCGTAGTCTTCTTTGCACACTTTTGTAAAAAAGTTGATTGAATTGTTCTGCAGCATCCGTTTCTGTAATTGAAACGGAGGATTGCTTATCTAAATCCCAGTACAGTTGTACAAAAAGCTCATTGTTGCGTAAACGAAAACCGGCATAATGCCCCGGTGGTATACAAAACACATCTTTGTAAAATGTAAGCGATGGGTCAACAGCATTTTGTGTATGACCGTTTGCCAGGAAGGAAAGCAGCATCATATGATTCCACCGGCGGGGTACACCTGCTGCCCACAAAGCTTTCAGTTCACTTGCAAAAAGCAGTTGTTCACCATCATAGAAATAATAGAATGGTTTTTCGCCAAAGCGGTCACGGGCCGCAAAGAGTTTTTTTTCCTTTTCATCCCAAATGGCAAAAGCAAACATACCGTCAAACAATTGTAAACACTCTTCTTTATAGCAATCATAAGCGGCAGCAATTACTTCTGTATCAGATGCCGTACGAAAGCTGTAACCTTTTTTTATCAACTCATCCTTTAACTCGATGTAATTATAAATTTCACCGTTGTGGATGATGATATATCGATTGAGGTAGTGTAAAGGCTGAGCTGCAGCATCGCTCAGATCAAGAATGCTGAGCCTGCGATGACCCAGGGCCACTGTTTCATTTTCATTGAGCCAAACACCTTCACCATCTGGCCCACGGTGTGCCTGTGCATTATTCATTTGTTCAACCCGCCGGGCTGATACATGTTGTTTGTTTTTTGAAAGAATGCCTGCTATGCCACACATGAACAATGAAAATACAAAGAAGGTAAAGAAATAAAAAACTCCGTCTCAAGACGGAGTTGTAATTGTAAGATTAATGTTGTTACAAACCTATCGGTAATCGTACCACTTCATCATCCCAAGCCATCACAAGATTGAATTGTTTATCGTTCACCTTTTCAAACATCATAGAAAAAGCTTCTGTTAATTCAGCCTGGCGGTAAACAGTACAATCAACACGTACTACATCTTTTGCAGCATCGTATTTAAAAGCGCCCCATATATCAGTTTCAGTATTTAAAATCACGGTCCATTTTTCTTTGTTTTCCAGTGCGTAGAGGGTGTAACGGCCCTTTTTAATTTTTTTGCCGCCGATCTTAACATCACGGAAAAATTCTATTTCGGTGGCTTCATTCGCACCTAAGCGCCATACTTTTCCATCTTCTACGAGTTCACCAAAAACCTTACGGCCATTTTTTTGTGGACGGCTGTACACTACACGTGCTGTAAGAGGTTCTACCGTTTTATTGGGTTGAATACGGAGTATGGGATAATTAACCGGATAATAGCTCATATCCATCGGCGATTTGTCCAGCGGCGGCATTTTAGTACCATTCTGTGCCTGCAAAGCCATGCTGAATACGATGATAAGGCCGGTAAAAAACAATTGTTTCATAACGCTGATTTTTTTGGATGGGCAAATGTACTTCATTAACGTTCAAGGTAGAGACGATCTTATGTGGGCGGAGGATTGCAGCACCGGAAAAAAAGTATTACAACCAAATATTTTAACCTCTTTTCCCGCTGTTTTTAATCACCCTGCCTGCTGCTTCCCAACATCTTTCAGTAACTTTCGTACGGCTAATATTGCACATAATTTCGATCCGTTATGTATAAAGAAGTAACCTATCAATCAGCTGCAGAGGCTTTATCTGTTATCCGGAGCAACCAACGTGTTTTTGTGCATGGCAGCGCCCAAACACCTTTATGTTTATTGCGGGAGTTGGCTAAACAGGCCCCCCGTTTGCAAAATGTAGAATTAACATTCATTACCGTACAGGGTGATATTACCGTAGATAAACCGGAGTATGAAGGCATCTTCAATATCAACTGTATGTTTGTAAGTGAGAGTGTGCGTAAAGCCGTTAATGAAGGCCGTGCTGATTTCATCCCTGTTTTCCTCAGCGATATTCCCGATCTTTTTAAGAAAGGATACTTGCCCATTGATGTGGCACTGGTGCAGGTGAGTCCGCCGGATATTCATGGCTATTGCTCATTAGGTGTAAGTGTTGATATTGCCCGGAGTGCTGTAAACACCGCCAAACATATTATTGCACAGGTAAACCCCAATGTGCCACGTACCCATGGCGATAGTTTGATACATGTGGACCGTATTGATTGTTTTGTTTATTGTGAAGATCCTTTGCCGGAGGTGGACTATGGTGCCAAAGTGAGTGCAGATGAATTACAGATAGGCAAATACATAGCCGAGATGATTGATGATGGAAGCACCCTGCAAATGGGAATTGGTACCATACCCGATGCGGTTCTCCGCTCCCTCAGCAATCATAAAAACTTAGGCGTGCATACTGAAATGTGCAGTGATGGTATTATTGATCTGTTTGAAAAAGATGTGATCAACAACACCAAAAAGAAAATACACCCCTATAAAGCAGTAACAGGTTTTGCAGTGGGTACACGCAGGCTCTATGATTATGTACATGATAATCCTGCATTTGTTTTTCTCGATATTGATTATGTAAACGATCCGCATGTAATCCGTCGTAATCCCAAAGTGATTGCTATTAACAGTGCTATTGAAGTAGATCTTACCGGTCAGGTTTGTGCAGATAGTATCGGTACCATGCAGTACAGCGGTATTGGCGGACAAATGGATTTTATGCGTGGCGCTGCTTTGAGCGAGGGAGGTAAACCCATCATTGCACTTACATCCAGAACAGCAAAAGGTATTAACCGTATTACTCCTTATTTAAAACAAGGGGCCGGTGTGGTTACCACCCGTGGCCATATTCATTATGTTGTAACAGAGTATGGTGTGGCGCATCTGTATGGTAAAAATCTGCGCCAGCGTGCTAAAGCATTAATTGATATAGCCCATCCTGATGACAGGGAAATGCTGGAGCGTGCCAGCTTTGAACGGTTTAAACATTTTCCGGCGCTTTATTAAGTGTGCCAGGCATAATTTTTAAGATTTTGACTTTTATGCTTCCAGCAGAAGTGTTGCCTGTTGCTGTGTATACGTAAACAATTCCGGGAAAAGTTGAGCGTAGCATTCCTGCAAATGATCATAATGCTCTTCAAACAAGCGGAAAGCGGTATCACTTTCTGTTAAGTAAGCTGAACGTCTTACTACACCACCCAGGCTTTTTTCAATACCCCAGCGAAACTGATAGTTGTAAAGCCAGTTTTGTGTTTTCATATAAGGATACATCCGGGCAAAGCGATCGGGAAAAACAGTTTCATAGGCATCAAGTTGCCGGTAGGTTTCATCCGAAAAGAGATGCAGTGTTTGTGGCGTAAAGTGATTGGTATCTGTTGCCAGGAAATGATCAAATACCACATCTACAAACGCAGCAGCATAGAGCCGGTAATGTGGCCTGAACACCTCTTTTGCTTTTTTAGTGGCCGGATGATCATCTGTAAATGTATCAATAGCCCTGTGGAGGGTAATTCCTTTTTGAATGCCAGGCGCATAATCAAACTTCTTTTTGCCCTTTACAAAATCACTAATCATATTGCCTGCTAACAGCTCAGGATGGTTAAAGGAGAGATAAGCATGGGCCAGGTAGTTCATACTGTAAGTTCGGAAAAACCGTTCATCCGCCGTTCATCGGGGCATTAACAAATTTCATTCGGTTTTTGCAGTGTTTTAAGAAATGCTGAAACCCTTTGTCATCAAGGGTTTCATCGAATCAGGCCGGATTTTACAGTTTTATAATTGCCGTTCATACAGCATCAAAAAACCTTAACATCCGTTTATGTGTATTTACTTGCACCGGACCGTAACAAAAAATAGTTTTGATCGTCAATTATCATACATCATTAAACCTTTTTATCATGAAAAAAATGTTTGTTCTTCTGGTGGCCGCTTGTGTAGCCACCGCATCAGTAATGGCAGCACCGCCGTCATCTCCCGTTTCAGAAAAAGCAAAAGCAACCTTTGCCAGCACTTTTAAAGATGCTGCCAATGTGCAATGGACCAGTACAGAAGGCTTATACCTTGTTCAGTTTGAACTGAACAATGAAGACATCAAAGCCTGGATCAGTGAAGAAGGAGAACTGGAAGCTGTTCAACGTACCGTAGACATTAACCGGGTAAGTTTTATGGTGGCTAAAGCTATCCAGGAGTTAGGCCAGGATGTAACGGTTAATACTATTGCCGAAGTAAATCAGTACGGTGAGTTGTATTACCTGGTAAAGGCGGAAACGGAGAAACACCTGGTTACCTACAAAATTTTAACCAACGGTGCTGTTACCAAACTTTCCAAGAAAAAGAAACAGTAACCATCATGGTTGTTTTGGATAAGCCCTCTCCTGTTGAGAGGGTTTTTTAATGATTTCTTAATGGCAATCAGTTACCTTTGCGGCTCTTTCGCAACGTCTCCCGCCCATGGCGGGATCTGAAGGCGGTCACTTTAAAATTTTAAACGATGAACAAAGGACCCGTTTCACAATTCATTCAGCATCATTACCGTCATTTCAACGCTGCTGCGTTAATGGATGCTGCCAAAGGTTATGAAACCCATTTAAACGAAGGTGGTAAAATGATGATTACACTCGCCGGTGCCATGAGCACAGCCGAGCTTGGTATTTCACTGGCCGAAATGATTCGGCAGGATAAAGTACATATCATCAGCTGTACCGGTGCAAACCTCGAAGAAGATGTGATGAACCTGGTAGCACACAGCCACTATAAGCGTGTGCCCAACTACCGTGATCTTACTCCTCAGGACGAATGGGATTTATTGGAAAATCATTACAACCGTGTAACCGATACCTGCATTCCTGAAGAAGAAGCCTTCCGCCGCCTGCAAAAACATTTGCACCGTCAATGGGTGGAAGCTGAAGCAAAAGGCGAACGTTATTTCCCGCATGAGTTTTTATACAAAACAGTTTTAAGCGGCGATTTAAAACAGTATTATGAAATTGATCCTAAAGACAGCTGGATAGTAGCAGCTGCCGAAAAGAATATTCCCATCGTTTGTCCCGGTTGGGAAGACAGTACTACCGGTAACATTTTTGCCAGCTATGTTATTAAAGGTGAGCTACAGGCAAGCACGGTTAAAAGCGGTATTGAATATATGGTTTGGCTGGCTGATTGGTACAGAAAAAATTCAGAAGGGAAAGGTGTTGGTTTCTTCCAGATCGGTGGTGGTATTGCCGGTGATTTTCCTATTTGCGTAGTACCCATGATGTACCAGGATTTAGAGTGGCATGATGTACCGTTCTGGAGTTACTTCTGCCAGATCAGTGATAGTACTACATCGTTCGGTTCTTATAGCGGAGCCGTTCCTAATGAAAAGATTACATGGGGTAAATTAGATATCAATACACCTAAGTTTATTGTAGAAAGCGATGCAACAATTGTAGCGCCCTTGATGTTTGCATGGATTTTAGGTTGGTAACAAAACGGGTTTTGAGTTACTTTCATAATTGAATGTTTATAAAGGGTGATGCAACAGTGCATCACCTTTTATTTTATTTTTATCAAAACAATTTGAATGGATCATATCAATAACATTCCCGTACAGGAACTGCGTCCCGGCTTTTTTGGAAAAATGATTCATGGGGATAAAGGCACGGTAAGCATCTGGGATATTAAACAGGGCAGCACACTGCAAACACATCAGCATGTGCACGAACAGATTACTTATATACTGGAAGGAGAATTGCAGATGAATATAGGTGGAGAAGATTATCTGTTAACGGCAGGATGTTATCATGTAATTCCATCAAATGTACCGCACAAAGCATTTGCTGTTACCGATGTAAAGGTGATTGATTTCTTCAGTCCGGCCAGAGATGATTATCGTTAATCTGTAATACTTATTTTATGTTGCGAAGTAATCAAGCCCTGTGGGTTGTTATGATGATATTTCTCATTGCCGGGCTATCAACAACTGCATCTGCAAATGATTCACTGCGTATTGCAACTATACCACATGCTCTATATTGGGAGAACAAGCCGCTTTCCTATGCTATAAAAGGGAACACACTTACAATCAATGCGGGTGCAAAAACAGATATGTTCCGGGACCCCAACGTAACATATAACACAGATAATGCGCCGAAACTGTTATTTAAAACAACTGAAGATTTTGTACTCATCAGTAAAATTGAACATGCTTTTACCAGTAAATGGGATGGAGGTGCATTGGTTATTAAAGCAGATAGTTTAAACTGGGTAAAATTTTGTTTTGAAAAAGATTATACCGGTACAAGAAGGATTGTATCAGTAGTAACTAAAGATATATCAGATGATTGCAATTCAGTTGCCATGAGTTCAAATACTGCATGGTTTAAAATAGCCAAAGCAGGAAATGTAATTACTCTTTATACCTCATCAAACGGAAATAAATGGCTGTTGGTTCGTCACTTTCAGTTTCATCCGGGAGAAATACAGGTCGGTTTTCTTGCTCAATCGCCCACCGGCAATAGTTGCAGGGTGTTGTTTTCTGAAATAACGTATAAACAAAAAACAATCAGTGATCCGTATAAAGGCGAATGAATAAAGGAGTTACTGTCTGCAGAAAGCAAATGAACTGATTTAAATTAGCATTGCCTGCATCGTCATTACCTACTTTTACACCCGTTATGAATTGGTTAATCAAACTCATCACAGAACAAAGCATCCCTCAAACAGTGATGGTGTATGGTGTGGTGATTGCGTTGGGAATATGGTTGGGCCGTATTAAAATTGCAGGTGTTTCTTTAGGTGTTACATGGATTTTATTTCTTGGTTTGCTTCTTTCTTATCTTGGCATCAACCTTAACCCTGAAACAGAACATTTTCTCAAAGAATTCGGATTAATTCTTTTTGTGTACTCCATCGGCCTTCAGGTGGGGCCCGGTTTTTTTTCATCACTCAAAAAAAATGCAGCCGTTACTAACGGATTAGCAGCAGCAGTAGTGGGAACAGGGGTACTCATTACCATACTCTTCTTTCTTTTTACGGCTACTCCAATCACTACCTTAACCGGTGTTATGAGCGGCGCTGTTACAAACACTCCCGGCTTAGGTGCTGCACAGGATGCTGCCAAAGACCTTCATTTTAATAACGATGCTACCTCTTTTATTGCATTGGCCTATGCGGTGGTATATCCTTTTGGTGTGTTTGCGATTATTCTCTCGTTGCTACTGCTTAAAAAAATATTCAGGGTAGATCTTGAGAAGGAACGGGAGCTGCACCGGAAGCTGGATATCATTAAAAGCAACCGGCCTGTATCTGTACACCTGCAGGTAAGCAATCCGCAGGTGGAAGGGAAACCGCTGCGTACCATTTTTGATTTACTCAAAGAACCTATTGTAGTATCACGGATGTTACAAAACGGTGAAGTGATCACTCCAACACCTCAAACGATTGTTCATAAAGATGATGTGTTGCTTATAGTAGCACATAAAGAACAGGTGCCGGTTTTAAAAATGATTATAGGTGAAGAAGCTACTGTTAACTTGAAAGAAGCACCACAAAGTGAACTTATTTCCCGCATTATTGTGGTTACACAACCTGCTGTTACGCACAAAAGATTGGGGGATCTGGCTGCTTTGCATCAGCATGATTTTACATTAACTCGTTTAAGCCGTGCCGGTGTTGAAATGGTACCGCATGGTGATATTGTTTTACAGTTAGGTGATCATATAAAAGTTGTGGGCACTAAAGAAGGCGTTGAAATGGTTGGTAAGGTATTGGGCAATGAAATGAAACGACTGGATGTTCCTGATATTGCTCCTATTTTCATTGGTATTGTGTTGGGTGTATTGCTCGGCAGTATTCCGTTCTTTGTTTTCAATATGCCCGTGCCGGTTAAAATTGGTTTGGCGGGTGGTCCGCTAATAATTGCTTTATTGCTGAGCCGCTACGGAAATAAAATATACCTCAACCAGTTTACTACCTACAGTGCAAACCTGATGCTCCGGGAGCTGGGTATTGCCTTGTTTCTTGCCAGTGTGGGTTTAGGCAGCGGTCATAACCTGCACCAGGCTTTCAGTGGTGGTAATGCATGGATGTGGATTGGTATGGGCCTCACTATTACCTTAGTTCCTTTGCTGCTTGTTGGGATTGTAGCACATTATGTTTTTCGTAAAACTTATTTTGAAGTATGTGGTTTGCTGGCCGGTGCCAGTACTGATCCTCCTGCATTGGCCTTTGCCAACCAAATGGCAAAGAATGAAGTGGCTAATGTTACTTATGCTACAGTGTATCCTTTAACCATGATCCTGCGGATTATTGCAGCACAACTGCTGGTTTTATTTTTCAGTTGATACCGAAATAAAAAAGGTGATTGCGTCTGAAGCAATCACCTTTTTGCTGAATCAGTAAAACTGCTGATTGTATTTAACGTGTCGGCACATCTGCCAATGATTTGTCTCTCACAAACATAGTATTCCTGTTAGCCGCATCCCATGCTAAGTAAAATACAAGTCTTGTACGCTTCTCATACAAATCATAATTGATTTTATCCGGCGTATCAGATGGTTTGTGATAATCTTTATGAATACCATCAAAAAAGAAAATGATGGGAACACCTTTGCGTGCAAAATTGTAATGATCGCTGCGGAAGTATAAACGGTTAGGATCTTTAGGATCATTATACTTTCTGTCTGTAATGATTTTGATGTACAGGTTATTGATGCTGTCCACATAATTAGTCAGCTCACTACTCAGCTTATCATCACCAATCAGGTACACATGGTTATTACTGTCTGCAGAATTCAACTTATCATCTTTTCTGCCAATCATATCAATATTAATATCCAGTGATGTTTTATCTAACGGGTACACGGGATGATTGCTGTAGTACTCACTTCCCCACAATCCTTTTTCTTCACCACTTACGGCTAAAAATAAAATACTGCGGCGGGGTCCTTTTCCGGCTGCTTTTGCTTTTGCAAACGCTTCGGCCAGTTCCAGTAAGCCTACGGTTCCGCTTCCATCATCATCAGCACCGGGATGAATTTTTCCGCCGATAATACCAACATGATCATAATGTGCAGAAATCACCACCCACTCATCTTTTTTATCAGTTCCTTCAATAACACCTAATACGTTAGAGGCGCTGAGTGTTTGCACGTCTTTATTGAAAGCTACTGTTAACTCCGTGCTGTAAGCTTTTGTTTCCAGTGTCTGTTCTTTTGCTTTTGCAAAATCAGCTTTCAGAATCTGTTCCGCCATTTCTTCTGAAATACGAACCGTTGCAGCCATCTGACGGGAGCGGAATAAGGAGAAGTACATTCTTCCGGCTCTTGGTGAAGGTTGTTTGTCAATTCCTGTTTGTGCAATCAGTACAAGCGCCGGTTGGCGCTGGTATACACGAAACAAATCCTGCTGTGCAGGTGCCTTGGCAAAAAGAACGGTTCTTCCTTTTATATCTGTTACGGTATCACCTTTTGCAAGTTGAATTACCTCACCAATGTACATGGTTGAGGTATTAATACTGTTGAGTGCAGCAGTAAAATCTTTACCAAACACATACGATTTGCCATTAATGCTCATTTGTGCTTCCTTCAACGTGTCTTTGTACAAGGGATAGAATTGTTCAAAGCTTCCGTTGTTGCCCGGTGCAATACCGATTTTTGTAAACTGTTGTTTGAGGTACACGGCTGCTTTACGCTGACCTTCTGTACCTGTTTCTCTTCCCTCCATTTCAGGAGCGGCTACAATAAACAAATGTGTTTGTAAATCAGCAGCGAGAATAGTTTTTGCATACTTCTCGGCTGTTTTGTTTTTCTTTTGTGCAGATGTATGGAGTGCAAGCAATCCGCACAGTACAATCAGTAGTTTCTTCATGCTTTATTTTTAATGGAGGCGAATATAAAAAAGAAATCCCGCCACGGCGGGATTGTTATTTGAATGGTCTTTTATTTATGCACA
This sequence comes from Lacibacter sp. MH-610, assembly GCF_045780045.1. Lineage (NCBI taxonomy): Bacteria > Pseudomonadati > Bacteroidota > Chitinophagia > Chitinophagales > Chitinophagaceae > Lacibacter > Lacibacter sp. MH-610. Next base: position 60,571 of record NZ_CP116002.1, on the reverse strand, counting down.
GGCAATTTTCTTAACCCGGTTTTCATGACGGCCACCTTCAAAGTGGGTACTCATAAAGGTGTTCACCATTTTTTCAGCATCACCCTCCCGAACAAAGCGGGCAGGTATGCAGATGACATTTGCATCATTGTGTTTACGGGCCAGGTCAGCCAGCTCCACGCCCCAGCAAATTGCAGCACGTATGCCCTGGTGTTTATTAGCCGTAATGGCTACACCATTGGCACTGCCGCAAAGCAGAATACCAAATGCTGCTTCACCTTTTTCTACAGCCGATGCAACGGGGTGTGCAAAATCAGGATAATCAACACTGTCTTTTGAATGCGTACCAAAATCCTGAAATGCAATTCCTTTTCCTTCGAGGAAGGAAATGAGTTCTTCTTTGTAATCAAACCCTGCATGATCGCAACCAATCGCCACAGGTTTGTTCATATCAAATGGAAGCATGTTGTTTAATTTATAATTAGATAATGGAGAGCGGGTAATTGAGTTCAAAGGTACTTTATCTGCAGAACAATTTTCATGTATAAATTATTCACTAATCACTACGTACTGCCGGCTCCAACTACTCCCATTCTTTATCTGCTTCCTTCATTTGCCGTTTGTAGATGCGCATACTCAATGCAATGCTGAATTCATACAGTAAATACAAAGGTGCAGTAACCAACATTAAACTGAAGGGGTCAGTAGAAGGTGTAATGATAGCAGCCATAATCAGAATCACTACAAAAGCATACTTGCGGATGTTGCGAAGGGTGTGGGGTGTAAGAATACCTACCCTGGTTAAAAGCATTACCACCACAGGCAATTGAAATAATAACCCGATACCTACTGTGAGATAAATCAGGTTTTCAAAATAATCACTGATGGTGGGGCGAAACTCAATAAGGGCACTCAATGAATAATTGCTGTAAAAATTTACCATGAACGGTGTGAGCACATAATAACCAAATGCTACACCCATAAAAAAAAGGATGGATACCCATGCAATAGCACCACGGGTACCTCTCTTTTCTGTCGCACTCAAAGCCGGACGTACAAACTTCCAGATTTCCCAGAACACATATGGGAATGCAATGATGAACCCACCGGTAAATGCCACTGTAAACGTCATGAGGAATTGCTCCGTCATGGCGTTACTCATAAATTTTATGGAAAAATCCTGGAGACAAAGATCCTGTACCCCAAGTTTGTTGCCCAGTGCACACAACCATTTATAAGTGATAAAATCATTGTGCACAGGACCCATCAGCACCTTATCAACAACAAAATCAATATTAATAAAAACGACAACCGCTCCAACCAGGATGGCAATTACGGCACGGATCACATGCCAGCGAAGCTCTTCCAGGTGGTCAATAAAACTCATTTCGGCCTGCTCACTGGCAGAGCGGCCACGGATGCGTTTGAAAAGAGAGCTTGTTTTGGAACTTGTTTCTGCCACGGCTGCAAAAATAACTGATTTGCCATGAGTCAAAAAAGAAAGTCCCGCCACAGGGCAGGACTTTCTGAAATGCTGAAAGCAAGGTATTATTTTACAGCCAATGCTTTATCAATCATAAACAACAGCATACTACGGTGTGCTCTTGTTTGCTCATTGGGCGAAACAGCCGTTGCCAGCATCGCCCTGATTTTACGCAGGGTGCTGTAAGCAGCGCTTCTGGAAGCATTATCATACCCGGTTTTTGATTCCAGGATGCTGATGGCACCTTTTACAAACTCTGTTTGCAGGTTTTGGCGGTAAAGATTTACAGCGCCGGTAATATCAGCTTTAAAAATGCCATTGGCCAGGTCAGTCATTACATCAGCTACAGAATACGTATTACCATATAAACCACTGTTGTTAATACGGGATAAGGTAACACTGTTGAGCATGCTTTGTAACGCAACCACCTGGTTGCTTAAAATAACATTCTGTGGTTTGGGGTCTTCTGTGTTGCCAAAGAAATTATAACCACGGCGTTGCAACTGCAGGTACTGGAACAGTTGTGCATCGGCATCATATGCATTGGGTGCAAATACATTCTTAACCAGTAAGTCCATGGCTTTCTTTTGATAAGCAACAGGCACCACTGTAAATGGCTTGCTGTTTGGGTTTTGACCAATCACACTTCTGTCAACATAAACACCGCCAATATAATTGGCAACAGCCTGAATCATACCACGGCGTTCAAAGTTCAACATGCCATAACGGCCACGGATGCCGGCATAAGTTTCACCGTTCTTGCCAAACTTAGCAACGAGCTTGGAGATGGTGAGGTTTACAAATTTGAAACGGTCTTCAGCATAAGCAACCATATCGCTGCTCATATCATTCACCATTACACGTGGATCAATACCATTGCCGATGCCACGCATATCATCTGCATCATTTCCAAAAGTGAGATAAGGCTCATGGCTGCGGGCAGCGATAGTGCTCAATTTGCTTTCTTCTTCAGCAGGTGAAAATTCACGGTACCCGTATTCAATAGCCCACAAATCATAAGGACCGGGTTTGGTAGTATAATAATCACCTTGTTTGCTCTTGTCGCTATGAACGTTTACAGCAGGATAATCCATTACACTGCCCATTAAACCGATTTTTGAAGTAATGGCTTTGTTATGTACTTCAGCAGGCGAAAGAATTGAGCTGGCTTTCATGTTATGGTTCAAACCAAGTGTATGTCCCATTTCATGTAACACCAGGTAATACAAGAACTGGCGGTGAAATTCTTTTTCATCTTCTGCGCTTGCACCGGCTACCTGCGCCATGGTAAAACCGGCAACATGTTGCTGCATTACATATTTACTGATGTTGCAGTTTTTCCAGTGATCGTGCATATTAGAAGGCAACATTTTTTCAAATTGTTCTTCCTGGCTTAATTCGCTGTTGCCATTGGTCGCAATTCGATCAGTGTACAATGCATCACCGGGCCAGATAGCAGCGGGCTTCCATTCAATGGTAATATCAGCACCGAGGATCTGACCGGTTTTTGGATTCACAAAGCTTGGCCCGATGGCTCCGTACGGAGGATAAGGAGAAGATACCCATCGGATCACATTGTAACGGATATCAGCGGGATCCCAGGTGGCATCATCCGGCATAATCTTCATCATCACTGCATTTTTAAAACCTGCTTTCTCAAACGCTTCATTCCATTTTTCACCGGCAGCTTTTACAATTTCACGGTATTCCACCGGTGTGGTATTTTCCACCCAGTACACAATCGGTTCTACCGGCTCACTCAAAGCAGCACCCGGATCTTTTTTCTTGAGGTGCCAGCGGTTGATCACATCTTTATACGGAGTAAAGGAATTAGCAGTAAGATCATCTACTTCCTGTGTAAAGAAACCAATGCGTGGATCATCACGGCGGGGACGATAATCGTTATTGGGCATTTCAATAAATGAATGCTGTAGTTTAATGCGAACATAACGGGCATCTGTAATGTCTTTGCCACCCTGGTTAAACGGAACGGGATTATCATACGCAAGATCAACGATTACGTCTGTATTGTTTGGATAAGAACGCAAACCGCTTACCTTACTTTTAGAAGGATTAAAACCACCCAGGTTAAAAAACAGGAACGATGGAACGGTAGGCGGGAAGATGGGTTTTACCGGATCCAGCTTATCACTCATAAACAATTGGTCTACGCTGATGAGGTAACCGGTGGAATCTTCAATGGAAAATTTATCCGTATAAAAAACCGCATCGGCCACATCCACATTCGCCGCTTTGCTGATGGCATTTTTACCATCGTAATAAAAGTTTGTATTAACCAAGGCAAATTCAATCTTATCAAATGACCTTCTTATTTTAAATACCAGTGTAGAGCGGATCATGTTCTGATGTAAAAACAAACTGGTGGGTCCGCTCAGCGAAAAACTCTGGTAAATAAATTCTTTGTTGAGCTGATCTTTACGTACATACATCTGTACACCACCGGTAACCGTATCCTGGTACACAGTAAATAAACCGGCGTGCTTTTTACTGGTTTTTACTTTGTCAGCCACTCCGGGTTTTGGGGGTGCTTTCTTGGTTGTGTCAGCAGGAGGCGGTGTAACAGCACCATTTTTGGGTGCTTGCGCCATTACCTGCGATGCTGTAAGGAGCATAGCTGCAGACAGCATCTTCAGTGCAAATTGTTTGTTCATAATTGTGATGAGATTTAATTTCAATAGAAAGTTATTATTAAAAACGAATCTTCCCGTAGGATGTGGACAGGCGGTAAAGAGCAGGTTTTGATGGGGCGGTATTAATTAGTGAAGCACTTTCATTTTTACTGTTTCAATACGGGTTTCATTAACGGTAAGAATATCAAATTCATAACGGTCAATAATAATCCGTTCCTTGGCTTCAGGTATTGTTTCGTGGTGTTCAACAATATAACCGCTGAGTGTTTCGCTTTCTGTTTCTTCTTCAAACTCCAGGTTATATTTTTCTGAAAGATAATCCAGTTCCAGTCTGCCGCTGAAAATAAATTCTCCTTCGGCTAATTGTTTTTCAACAAACTCTTCGGTATCATATTCATCCTGTATTTCACCAAAAATTTCTTCCAGCAAATCTTCCATCGTTACAATGCCACTGGTACCTCCAAATTCATCCACCACCCAGGCAAGGCTTTTACGTTCTTTGGTAAACTGATTGATGAGGTCTGTTACACCCATGCTTTCAGGTACTGCAGGTATGGGGTGTAAAATAGTTTTGATATTGGAGGGTTTGCGAAACAGATCCAGCTGGTGTACATAACCAACAATAGTATCAATCGTTCCTTCATAAACCACGAGGCGGCTGAGTTTGGTATCACTGAACTTTTGTGTAAGCTCAGCAATAGAAGCAGTAGCTTCAATACCAATAATTTCTTTACGGGGTATTAAACATTCCCGAACCTTTACACCCGGCAGACTTAATGCATTTTCAAACAACTCAGTATTGAGTTCCTGTGTATCATCATCATTATCCCGGCTCTGCTGAATAAAATGTTCCAGGTCCATGCGGTTAAACGCTTCTTTACGATCCTGGATGCGTACATCAAACAAATATTTAAGAATCCACTCACTGATGTTTACAAAAACAGAAGCTACCGGTGCATACAGACTGTAAAAGAAATGAATACTGCGTGCAAAAAAGCTCAACACACTGTTGCTCCTGGCACGGAAGAAAGCCATAAAGCTGAATGCCGTTACCAATACAATTAGCGTAGTAACCGTTAACTCCAGAAACAAACGGAGGTATTTGTATTGCAGTACAGAAGGTAGTTTTTTCCAGAGCGGATCAATAATGCCATGTACCAGCAAACCATACAATACCATTGAAATAGTAAGCCCTACCAATGTAGAGCCGATGAAACGACCGGGCTGCTCAGCAAAAGCACTGAGGATTCGTCCGCTGGCAAGACCCTGCTTCTTTTTTAATTCTACTGAGAAACGGTTCATACTGGCAAAAGCCGTTTCCAGCCCGGTAAAAAAACCGATGAGCAGTAAACAAAATGCAATGCCGCCAAACAGGAACCAGTTCATATCTTTAAAACTAAAGGATTTACAACGAATTGCCAACTTGTGTTATGCTTCCAGGAACCGGCGCACAAACACTTCGGCTTCAGCGCAGGCACGGCTGAGGTCGTCATTAACAATCACTTCATCAAAGGAATGGGAAAAAGATATTTCATAAGCTGCTTTGTTAATTCTTGCCTGCAAAGATTCTTCTGTTTCAGTACCACGGCGTACCAAACGTTTTTTTAACTCTTCAATGGAAGGAGGTTCAATAAAAAGTGCCAATGTTTGTCGGGGAAATTGTTGCTGCACATGAATAGCACCTTTTACATCAATATCCAGTACGGGCACCTGGTTGTTTTGCCAGATGCGTTGCAGTTCTGATTTTAAAGTGCCGTAATATTTCCCTTCATACACCATTTCCCACTCTATAAATTCATTGTTTTGAATTTTTTGCTGAAAGTCTTCTGTACTCAGAAAATGATAATCCACACCGTTGGTTTCATGGGCACGTGGAGCACGTGTTGCTGCCGAAACGGAAAAAGCCAATTGCGGAAACAACTTCATTAAGTATTTGGTAATGGATGTTTTACCGGCACCTGATGGCGCTGTTATGATGAGTAGTTTTCCGTTCAAATTCTCTTGCATGGCGCAAAGAAACGGAATTCAGAGAGAATAGATAAGCGGGTGGTGTAACTGATGTATTTGAAACAAGTTCAGCAGCCGTTAACGGGTAGCGGCTGCTGAAATATGATACAGTTGTTTTTTTTATGCATGCATGCGGCTGAATACAATACCTGCGAGAGTGCCTTGCACAAAACCATACAGCAACCAGGTACCTACCACCGTAATAGAAACATCAATAGCGCTGTAAATAATAATCATAGCAGGTAAAGTGGCCACAATCAGGTAAATCAATCCCATTTCAAGGCCTTGCACCAGCCAGTTACCATTGAGTACTCCTTTAAACCGGTTCCAGAACCAGGCCAGTGCAAAAGCCAGCACTACCGGGTGTACAAAGTAGAACAGGTTGCGGGTTTCATCATTTACAAAAACTGGTTTGTAATATTCTTCTGCCACGGCGGGCATAATTACCGGCAGTAATTTAATAGAAAGAAAAGCAAGGCCCAGCAACACTGATGCTGCAACAAGCCCGGAACTGATGATCTTGTTCATAAAATGTAGTTTGATGATTTCAGTTAATTCAAGAGAATCAACCGTTTAAATACGGGCGAAAGATAGACGGGTGCAGCAGCTGTGGGAAGAATAGCGGTAAGAACCAGTGCTGATACTCGTCAGCCATAAAAAAAGCAGGGCCCGAATAGACATTCAGGCCCCTTTTTGCTTACCTCTGAAACCACAAAAAACCTGTTTAACCGGTGTGGTTATCCAGGTTTAGATATTTAAATGAGTTCTCTGTAAAAGTTGTTTAAAGGAAAAGGATTTCAGGCAAACAGAAGGGCATGGATGTTATTCAAGTAAGCGATAATGGATGGCTAAATGTAAGGCAGCCCGGTGAAAAATGCAAGGAGTTTTAAAAATAAGCGGTTACTCACGGTTTCGTTAACTCTTTTTGTGCCAGCCGGAGCGCTTTGTTTTTTTTGTATTCATACCATGGTTTGGGAGCTGTTTTTTTCATCAACGTATCAATGGAACGCATACCAAATAAATTCCATACACCTTTGAGTTTGGGACCAATACCCTGTTGTAACGCACGGAGGCTCATGGCAAAACCACTTTCCAGGTATTCCATATGATGCCAGTAACCGGCGGGCATAAACAAGGTATCTCCATGCTCTAAGATTACTTCATAACCGGTTGCTTTTTTCAATGCCGGGAAGGCTTCATAATCAGGTTTGCCGTTGTGTTGATGATAATTACTGAAATCGGCCAGGCTAAGCACTTCAAAGGGTTTGCGGTATAATTTGTATTGTTCTGCATAAGGAAAGAGGAGCACTCGTTTTCTTCCGGCAAACTGTGTGTGCAGGATATGCGACAGATCAATATCAAAATGCATGTGTGTAATGGAAGTGGCACCGCCCACAAACAGCATCGGGTATTTTTTTACAAAGCCCTTCATGTATTCTTCCGGCCAGGTAAAGTCGTTCACCAGTTGCGGCGCATGATCAAAAATGTTGAAGAGAAAAATGCGCCATCCTGCCGGACCCTTTGCAATCATATCTACATACGCACCAAAGGTGGTGTAATCATCCGCCGTATTGATGGGTGTGTAGGCATCACTTTTTACATTATTATAGATGCCCACTCTTTCATTGCCCACCATTTCTTTAAAGTATTGCCAGTTCCACTTTTCATAAGCAGGCCATTGTTTGGCAAGCGAACGTATCACCACCGGTTTTTGCTGCCGGTAATAATCGTTTCTGAACTGCTGCGCATGGATGGTATCAAATGTATCAACAGGATGAAGGTTCATGGCTGGTTGTGCAAGTAGGAGCAAATATAAAAACTGCTTTTTCAATAATATAGTAATGAATTTATAAAATGTAAAACCTGTACTTTAGTGCATGCTCTTGCATATTCATCCCATAAACCCGCAACCACGGCAAATTAAAACGGTGGTGGAATGTTTGCTGGATGGTGGAGTGATCATTTACCCCACTGATACCATTTATGGTTTGGGCTGTAACATTTTTCAGCATAAAGCAGTGGAGCGTATCTGCCGTATTAAAAACACTGATCCGCATAAAGCCAATCTTTCTTTTATCTGCGATGACCTGAGCGACCTGAGTACTTATACCAAACCATTGGCTACACCCATCTTCCGGTTATTAAAGCAATACCTGCCCGGTCCTTATACGTTTATTTTACCGGCCAGTAAAGAAGTACCTAAACTATTGAAGACAAAAAAAGATACCATTGGTTTGCGTGTGCCGGATCATGCCATTGCCAATCATATTGTAAAAGAGCTGGGACATCCCTTGTTAAGCGCTTCGCTTCCGGGTGATATGGTAGAAGAATACACAGACCCTGATTCCATCTTTGACAAATTTGGTAAGCTGGTGGATATTGTGATTGATGGCGGCATTGGTGGTATGGTGCCTTCTACCATTGTGGATTGTACCGGCGATGAACCCGTTGTAACAAGAGAAGGGCTTGGGGAGTGGTATGAGTGAGGAGAATTAAAACGGTATCAGGTAATCCTGAAAAACATTTGTGATGGCTTGTTTGCATTCATGCACAAGAAGCCTACGCACATAGCTACCCATCATTCTTGCGCCGGGCATACTGTTATTTAAAGAGAAGGTACTTGGACTTTTGGGGCAAAGGCCTCAAGCACAAGACCTATCTGACACATCGCCTGTGAAGGCGCATTATGGGCACTCGACTAAGGAAGTTTTACATATTGTGATTTATCCAAAGAATGATTTTTTTCTCAGGTGAGATTAAGTAAAAGTCAGTGCTTCCTTTCTTAAAAGAGTAATATGAACCTGGTTTATTTGCGATTTCCCTAATAAAACTTTGCTTGTCAATAATTTCTTTATCCCATCCAGCGTAAGTAGGAGTTACAAACATTAAAACTTCCTGGTCTTCTTGTTTTACTGGAGTTTTTTGCCATTTTACTGAAGCTATTTGTCCTAAAGGAAATTTTTGAAAAAAGTCTTCTCCCGGATTTTTAAAATAGTTCGCTATTTCAGAACTTAAATTATAGATCTCAAGTGTATAACCTTCTCCACGAATACCCAATTCATCAAATCTGTAGTTGTTCCAGCTCCAAAATTTTTTACCGGTAAGTTGTTCTGTTTTATTTTTAAAATCATTAGTAAGTGAAAAAGGCAGAATTCGTAGCTCCCACATAATAAAAAGCGATAAAAAGAGAAAGAGAGTAAGGTTTAAGGTAAAGGCCCTTTTATAACCTTTCTTTAAAAGCTTAATGATTCTATAAAGCCAGTATATAAATATAGCAATCAATAATAAAAGTGCTAATCCCAATAACAGGTATGCTTCCATATAATAAATTAAATAAATTATCTCCCTCACAACTGCTTCATCAGCTCCGTAGCAAAGCTCTTCGTCATGGCAGTAATGGCCAGGTTGTATTCTGTAATGAATTCGGAGTAAGCCGATTTCCATTTCTGAAACAAGCGGATCTTTTGATTCCGCATCGGGTTGGCCACCTGTATCTTTCCTGTTTTTAACGAGCCGTCTGCATTCGTCAATTGGTAAGAAACTACCAGGTCTTTAAAATCAGGCTCCATATAAAACTTACTCCAACTGATGAGGTACAAAACAAAAATGATGTTCGTTTTCTCCGTTTGTGCAAAACTCACCGGCGCCTGTTCTACTGTAAGCTCCAGCTTTTTGCCCTCCAGTTTTTGCTGCAGCGGTTTGGAAGCGGCATTGTTAAGCGCATTGGTAAATTGATGAACCGCAATATCAGGATGCAGTTGACTGATGCGTCTGTAATCATAGTGCCAGTACACAAGCAGCGGTAAAAAATTGCTGGTTTTATTGGTGGTAACAGAAATAGCATCACCGTTTTTAGCCAGTTGTGAATTCACCGTAATATTGGTTGCATTTTTTTTGTTGAGCCGGGGCAACTGGTTTCCATACTGCTCCGCTACAAAGGCATCAATTTTTTGTGTGGAAATACAACCGGTAAGTACGCAACTGATTGCTGCGAAAAGAAGAGGGTAGAAGTGTAGTTTCATTGTTGAACGTTTCAAAAACGGAAGATACTATTTACAGTTGTTTCTACAAATCCATTTCAAAAAATCATCAATTTAAAACAGAGGTTCCTGTTTCGGTTCTATATCAAAACTCTTACGGTGGTGTTCACATAAACCAAATTGTTCAATGGCCTTGCGGTGCTCTTCTGTACCATAGCCTTTGTTTTGTTTCCAATTATAATGCGGAAATTCTTCATGCAGTTGCAGCATGTGTTCATCTCTGTAGGTTTTGGCCAGGATACTGGCAGCAGCAATACTGGCAAACCGTCCATCGCCTTTTACAAATGTTTTGTGCGGTATGCGTTTGTATTTAATAAAACGGTTGCCATCAATCAGCAACAACTGCGGTTTTGTTTGCAAGGCATCAATGGCACGGTGCATGGCAGTAAACGATGCTTTGAGAATATTGATGCGGTCAATTTCTTCCACACTCACCTGTGCTACGGCAAATGCAAGCGCCGTTTCTTCAATCACCACTCTTAATTCGTTGCGGTGTGCTTCTTTTACCTGCTTACTGTCGTTGAGCAACGGATGATGAAACGATTTCGGCAAAATCACTGCCGCTGCAAACACCGGCCCGGCATAGCAGCCACGACCGGCTTCATCGCAACCGGCTTCTATCAACTCTTCCTGGAAAAAACGAAGTAATGACATCAGCTTCAAAAATAAGCGCTCCTTTCAATGCAACCTTCAGATGAAGAATAAACATCAGACCCGGCTGCATTTTATATTATTTTTCGTTCCAAAATAAAGTTCAACATTTGCAGCATGGGTCACACATTGCAAACAGTTTATCCTTTGTTTGAAGCGCCACTGCAGCAGGAAATTGAAACGGTGGGCGAACATAAAATCATTCCGGCGAATGAAACACTCATGCGCCGTGGGCAGTACATCCGCAGCACCATGCTTATCTTAAATGGTTTGGTAAAAGTGTATCGTGAAGATGAAGAAGGAAATGAGTTCCTGATGTACTACCTGAAACCCGGTGAAGCCTGTGCCCTTTCAATGGTTTGTGCGGCGAAACATGAAGCAAGTCCCATCCATGCCAAAACAGTTACTGAAACAGAAATTGTAATGGTGCCGGTAGAAACCATGAGTGAATGGATGGGCAAGTATAAAAGCTGGTACCAGTTTGTAATTGAAACCTATCGCTCCCGCTTTGATGAATTGCTGATGACCCTGGATAATGTGGCCTTCAGAAGTATGGATGAACGTTTGGAGTTTTACCTTAAACGTGCACAGGAAGCAACGGCTGCATCAACCATTGAAATCAGTCACCAGCAAATTGCAGATGAGCTGAACTCCTCCCGTGAAGTTATTTCAAGGCTGTTGAAAAAAATGGAACAGCGGGGAAAGGTTCGACTCAACCGTAACTCCATTGATATCATCAGTATGTAAGCTGTGTGATAAGAATCACCAACCATTAGCCCGAAGCCATTCATTTTTGCAGCATGGAAATAGCAGGTTATATCGCATCGGTTTTAATTGGCATCTCCCTGGGTTTGATTGGTGGTGGCGGTTCTATTCTTACAGTACCCGTATTGGTTTATTTGTTTGGTATTGATCCCGTGCTGGCGACAGCGTATTCACTTTTTATTGTTGGCTCCACTTCACTGGTGGGAGCTTACCCCAAATACAAACAGGGTTTACTGAGTATTAAAACCGCACTCATTTTTGGTGCGCCTGCTATTGCAGCCGTTTTTGCAACCCGAAAATTTATTGTGCCTGCCATTCCGCATGACCTCTTTACAATCGGCAGTCTTGCCATCACAAAACCCATACTGCTGATGCTGTTATTTGCAGTATTGATGGTGTTTGCTTCCTACAGTATGATCAGAGGTAAAAAAGAAGATGAAAATTGTAATGGCGTAGCCTTGCAGTTTAACTATCCCATGATTTTGCTGGAAGGAACCGTGGTGGGTGTTTTGACCGGACTTGTGGGTGCCGGCGGCGGATTTTTAATCATTCCGGCACTGGTACTGCTAAGTAAGTTGCCGATGAAGCTGGCAGTGGGTACTTCCCTGCTCATTATAGCAGCAAAGTCGCTCATTGGTTTTTTGGGTGATATCGGGCACCAGGTGATTGACTGGAATTTGTTGCTCATCGTTACTGCACTTGCTATTGGTGGTATTTTTATCGGCAACTGGCTCAGTCATAAGATCAGTGGCGATAAACTCAAACGGGTATTTGGCTGGTTTGTATTGGTGATGGGTATTTACATCATCATTAAAGAATTGTTCCTCAAATAACATCTCTCTACTGAGTGACAAAAGTCATAGTTTTTCTTTTTTACTGCCTGCATCTTTGTTCCATCCTTTAAAACAAAATCTTATTTGCCATGAAGATTGAACAAATTTATACGGGCTGCCTGGCACAGGGCGCTTACTACATTGAAAGCGAAGGTGAAGCAGTAGTAATTGATCCTTTGCGTGAAGTGAAACCTTACATTGAACGTGCACAACGCAGCGGTGCCACAATCAAATACGTGTTTGAAACGCATTTCCATGCTGATTTTGTGAGCGGCCATATTGACCTGGCTAAAGAAACAGGCGCTACCATTGTATTTGGACCTACCGCCAAACCCGGCTTTGATGCCCATGTAGCTACAGATGGAGAAATCATCAATATAGGTAAGGTAAGTTTTAAAGTATTGCACACACCCGGCCACACTATGGAAAGCAGTTGCTTTTTGTTGCGGGATGAGAATGGAAAAGATGTGGGTTTGTTCAGCGGTGATACTTTGTTTATTGGTGATGTAGGTCGTCCTGATTTAGCACAAAAAGTAATTGCAGAATTAACGCAGGATAAACTGGCGGAACACTTATATGAATCCTTACACAATAAGATCATGCCACTGGCAGATGATGTTATTGTGTATCCTGCTCATGGCGCCGGCAGTGCCTGCGGTAAAAACATGAGTAAAGAAACGACTGATACATTGGGTCATCAGAAAGCAACCAATTATGCATTGAATCCCAAACTCAGCAAAGAGGAATTCAAAAAACAGTTGCTGGAAGGTTTAACAGCACCACCTGCTTATTTTCCGTTAAATGTATTGATGAATATTAAAGGATACGACAGTATCAATGAAGTGCTGCAACGTGGCACACAGGCTTTAAGCCCGGAAGCATTTGAAGCAGCAGCTAATGAAACAGGCGCACTCATCCTTGATACCAGAGATGCTGAAACATTTGCCAAAGGATTTATTCCTAACTCTATTAATATTGGTATTGACGGCACCTTCGCACCCTGGGTAGGTACCATGATTCCTGATGTAAAACAGGAATTGTTGCTGGTGATTGAACCCGGAATGGAAGAAGAAGTGGTAACAAGATTGGCACGGGTAGGGTATGATTATTCACTTGGATATTTAAAAGGCGGTTTTGATGCCTGGAAAAATGCAGGTAAAGAAGTGGATAGCATTCAACGCATTTCAGCCAATGAACTGGCAGATTTAGTTGAACAGAACAAGGATACAGTAATTGTAGATGTTCGCCGTAAAAGTGAATACGACAGCGAGCATATTCTGAATGTAGAAAATGCTCCTTTGGATTATATCAATGAAAGCATGTTAAAGATTGATAAGAACAAAACCACCTATGTGCATTGTGCCGGCGGCTACCGTTCTATGATTTTTGCTTCTACACTCCGTGCCAGGGGTTATGATACGATTATAGATGTACGTGGCGGGTTTAAAGCATTGAAAGAAAGCGAAAAGTTCCGCATTACAGATTATGTGGCCCCCACCACCATGTTGTAAGGTTAAAGATGTATAGGGAAAAGGAGGCCTTTCATAGGGCCTCTTTTTATTTGCAGTACATTTAAAATGTTAAGAACTGCAGCCTCCGGAACAATGTGACAAAAGTCATAGTAAACGGCAGACTGAAACTGCAATTTTGCTCTATAAAATCAAAAATGAATATGAAGATTGAACAGATTTATACCGGTTGTTTGGCCCAGGGGGCTTACTACATTGAAAGTGATGGTGAGGCAGTAGTGATTGATCCATTGCGTGAAGTGAAGCCTTATATCGAAAAGGCAGAACGTAACCAGGCAAAAATCAAGTATGTGTTTGAAACACATTTCCACGCAGATTTTGTAAGTGGCCATATTGATCTTGCAAAACAAACAGGAGCCAAAATTGTGTACGGTCCCAACGCAAAACCAGACTTTGAATTTCATTCAGCCAAAGATGGAGAGGAAATCAAAGTAGGAAAGATCAGCTTCAAAGTGTTACACACACCGGGCCATACCATGGAATCCACTTGTTATCTCATGAAAGATGAAACAGGAAAGGAAGTGGCCATTTTTACCGGCGACACCTTATTTATCGGCGATGTGGGTCGTCCTGACCTGGCACAAAAGATTGTTGGTGATTTAACACAGGATAAACTGGCGGGTTATTTATTTGATTCGCTCCGTAACAAGATCATGCCATTGGCAGATGATATCATCGTATATCCTGCACATGGTGCCGGCAGTGCCTGCGGAAAAAATATGAGCAAAGAGACTTCTGATACCTTAGGTCATCAGAAAGCAGTGAACTATGCATTGCGTGCCAATATGACCAAAGAAGAGTTTATTAAAGAAGTAACTACCGGGTTGGTGGCACCGCCTCAATATTTTCCATTAAATGTTATGATGAACATTCATGGGTATGATAGTATTGAAGAAGTGATCAAACGTGGCACACAGGCATTAAGTCCTGAAGCATTTGAAACAGCGGCTAATGAAACCGGCGCACTCATACTTGATACAAGAGATGCAGAAACCTTTGCCAAAGGCTTTGTTCCCAACTCCATCAACATTGGTATTGATGGCAGTTTTGCTCCCTGGGTAGGTGCTATGATACCGGATGTAAAACAGGAAATCTTATTGGTAACGGACGAAGGACGTGAAGAAGAAGTGGTGACAAGACTGGCACGAGTTGGCTATGATTATTCACTGGGTTATTTGAAAGGTGGTTTTAATGCCTGGAAGAATGCAGGCAAAGAGATTGATACAATCACCCGTATATCAGCAGATGAACTGGCGGCTGTAACAGAGCAGGAGCCATTGGCTGAAATTGTAGATGTGCGTAAGGATAGTGAGTACAAGAGCGAACATGTGGAGAATGCCATTTCTGCACCGCTTGATTTTGTGAACGACAGCATGTTGAAATTAAATAAGGACAAAACCTATTATGTGCATTGTGCAGGTGGTTACCGTTCTATGATCTTTGCTTCTATCCTGAAAGCACGTGGCTATGATAAACTCATTGATGTGCGTGGCGGCTTTAAAGCGATCAAGGAAAGCAGCAAATTCAAGGTAACGGATTATGTATGTCCTTCTACACTTTTATAAGGATCGATGATGCAGAATGATGGTGATTGATGACATGGGGGCCTAACCCGCCCCCTTTATTTCAAACGTATGAAGTATTTATTGTTCGGTTTCTTTTTTCTCTTGACAGTAATGAATGCTGTACAGGCTCAATTTGTAACCATTACGCCGGAAGCAGCAGCAGTTAAAATCAAAAAGAAACGCATTGTGGTACTGGATGTTCGTACCAACGAAGAATTTGCAGAGGGTCATTTACCACGTGCAGTAAATATAGATGTGCAGGACTCCATCAACTTTGTACAACAAATAAAGTCCCTCCGGAAAAGTAAAACCTATGTGGTGTATTGCCGCAGCGGAAAGCGGAGTGTAAAAGCATCAGAACTGCTTATCAATAATCAATTCAAACATATTTACAATATGGAGGGCGGTATTCTTGCATGGAAAGGCGAACTCCTGAAATAAAACGAAAAACAATGATACAGTTACAAGAGGTATTGCAGGATGCACAAACAAAGTTTGTAGATGTACGTACGCCGCAGGAATTTCAGTCGGGTCATTTTCCCGGTGCTCAGAATATTCCTTTGGATGCATTACTCGATTATACGGATGAGTTAAAGGAATTGCATAAGCCGGTAGTAGTATATTGTCGCTCCGGTGCAAGAAGTGCCAATGCAGTAATGTTATTAAAAGAAGCAGGATTGGAAAATGTGTTTAATGGCGGAGGATTAGAAAACTTATTAGTCTTAACTCAAAAAAATCTCAACTGAAGATGTTTGGTTTCTTAAAAAAATTATTTGGTCCGGGTACTGATTTTAAAGCATTGATGGAGCAGGGCGCTGTGATTGTTGATGTACGTACTGCAGGAGAATATAAAAGCGGGCATATCAGGAATGCACTCAATATTCCTGTTGATGTCATCAGCAGTAAAATAAAAGAATTAAAACAGCAAGGAAAACCGGTGATTACCTGTTGTGCCAGTGGTATGCGTAGTGCAAGAGCAGCAGCCATCTTAAAGCAAAACGGAATTGAAGCTTACAATGGAGGGTCCTGGGTTTCGCTGGGTAATCGTTTAAATTAAAATTTATGATTACAGGGTTTAACTGGATACGATTGGTTCGTTTGCTGGCAGGCGGTATTGCTTTGTACCAGGGTATAGTTTCCTACAATACTATTTTGGGAGCGATTGGTGTGTTGTTGATACAGGGTATCTTTAATATGGGTTGCCCGGGACTTAGCTGCAGTGCACCTTATAAACAAACCACCTTATCAAATACGGATGAAATAAAATTTGAAGAAGTAAAATGAATAAACTACTTAAAGATTGGAAATGGTATTTGCCGGGCATTGTATTCGGTGCAGTTGCAGGGTATGTTTACTATCATTTCTGGGGATGTGATGGTACCTGCATGATCACATCAAGCCCGTGGCGGAGCACTGTTTACGGAGCAATCATGGGCGGGCTGCTGAACAATCTGTTCAAGCCATCAACAAAGAATCAAAGTACTTAGAATTATTTGTCAGTTCACTCAATTAATACGGAAATTAAAACGCATCATTATGAACTTTATAGAATGGATTAAGCAGCCCTGGCCCTGGTATGTGGCCGGGCCGTTAATTGGTTTAACTGTACCATTGCTCTTACTGCTGGGGAATAAATCATTTGGAATTTCCTCTTCGCTGCGTCATGTATGTGCCGCCTGTTTACCTGCAAAAATTCCTTTCTTTTCCTACGACTGGAAAAAGGAAATATGGAATTTATTTTTTGTAGCAGGTGTGTTGATGGGTGGCATTGCAGTAGCCCTGTTTTTAACTTCACCTGCCCCGGTAGTTGTAGATGAGCGTTTGGTAACAGAATTGCAGCAGTATGGCATCACCAATTTTGAATCATTGGTACCTGCAGATGTATTCAGTTGGCCGCAGTTATTCACTGTGCGTGGCTTGTTGATGATGATAGGCGGAGGCTTCCTGGTTGGCTTTGGTACCCGTTACGCAGGTGGCTGTACAAGCGGCCATGCTATTATGGGATTAAGCAATTTACAGTGGCCGTCTTTAGTAGCTACCATTTCCTTTATGGCTGGTGGCTTTATCATGGCCAACTTAATTCTTCCTTACATTTTGAAACTCTAATCAGCAAATCATGTCAACACAAGTACAAAATACAATTCAGGATATAAAAGATATCAATACCGACTTTGAGGTGCGGACTCAAAATGCAATGTGTGTCAATCAAAGTGAACTCGATCGTCCGTTATGGAGTAACTGGAAATATTTAGCAGCCGGTATCTGGTTTGGAATCATTCTCGTGAAATCAGAAGTGATCTCCTGGTTCCGTATTCAGGAAATGTTCAGGATGCAGAGTTTCCATATGTATGGAGTTATTGGTTCTGCTGTAGTGATCGGGATCATCAGTGTTTTTATTATCAAAAAATTCAAAGTAAAATCCTTTGAAGGTGAAGAAATAAAGATTGAACCTAAGAAGTTCAGCAAAGGACAGATTTATGGCGGCTTACTCTTTGGTTTGGGCTGGGCAATTACAGGCGCCTGCCCGGGACCGTTATTTGCGCAGATAGGTACGGGTGCTACCGTAGTAGTTATAACATTACTCAGTGCCATTGCCGGTACATGGGTTTATGGAAAATTCAGGACCAGGCTGCCGCATTAGTACAACCGAAATACAAAGTAGTGGTACTGCAGAAAACATATACAGCTCTATTGATGATCAGCCTTGCTGCTTTTGCTCTGTCTTATCAAAGTTGCAAAAGTGATCAGCGTGCCGATACCGGTGCTGCTGATTCTGTCATCCTCAATAGCGTGTGGGTGGGATCTTCTGCCAACCAGATACCTTATTACTCAAGAGAAGATGGCAAACTTATTTATTACGGCTATGAGTTAATTGCTCATACATCAAAATACCTCGGTCCTAACGGTTCTGTGATGCAGATCAGTAATGGTATGAATTGCCAGAACTGTCACCTGGATGCAGGAACCAAACCCTGGGGTAATAATTACGGGGCTGTATATACTACTTATCCCAAATTCCGTGATCGCTCCGGTTCTTTGGAAACAATTCATAAACGGGTGAACGATTGTTTTGAACGAAGTCTCAACGGAAAGGCGCTTGATTCCAACTCAACTGAAATGAAAGCAATCTATGCTTATATCAAGTGGCTGGGTGAAGATTTGCAAAAAGGATCTAAACCAAAAGGAAGCGGTATAACAGAGTTGCCATATATGAACCGTGCTGCTGATCCTGAAAAAGGAAAAACAGTGTATGTGCAGAAATGCCAATCCTGTCATGGTGCTGATGGACAAGGTGTAAAAAACATTGATGGAACAATGTACCAATATCCTCCATTGTGGGGACCGCATAGTTACAACTCCGGTGCCGGTTTGTTTCGTTTGTCTCGTTTTGCAGGATATGTAAAAAACAATATGCCGCAGGGAGCGGATTATCATTCGCCGCAACTGAGTGATGATGAAGCTTGGGATGTGGCTGCTTTCATAAACTCACAACCACGTCCATCAAAAGATTTAAGCAAAGACTGGCCCGATATTTCCAAGAAGCCGGTAGATCATCCCTTTGGTCCTTATGCAGATCCCTTCAATGAACAACAACACAAGTACGGACCTTATAAGCCCATTAAGGAGTATAAAGAAGAACAACAGAAAAAGAAAGCAGCTTCAAAATAATTTTAATACGATTGCATGTCACACAACATCATCCATTCATCGCATTGTAGTTGTAATAGCTGTAATGATCAGGAACAGGCATCTCCCATTGTGCAAAATTCAAGACGGGATTTTTTTAAAAATGCTTCCATGCTTACAGCCGGAGCACTCATGCCTCCGTCATTGGCTAATGCAGTGAGCGGAGATGCATATCATGAAAATGAAATCTTCAACAACAAAGCCGTAGTTGATGGAAAAGCAAAAGTGTTTACGCTTTTGCACACCTCTGATATACATGCACAATTATACACACATGATGAATTCTTTTTTGAAAACGGAAAACCTGTTTACAAAAAACGGGGTGGTTTTGCTGTATTGAAAACTATGTTGAAAACATTGAAAGCACAGAATCCAAACAATACATTGATCATCGATGGTGGCGATTGCTTTCAGGGTGGCGGTGTTGCTGCTTTAACGGAAGGCAAAGGGATTGTTCCGCTCATCAACAATATTGGTTACGATCTCATTCTTCCCGGTAACTGGGAAGTAGTTTATGGAAAGCAAGTAATGTGGAAAGACCTTGGCGGATACAACAGTGCAAAGATCTGCGCCAATATGTTTCATGACACAACGGATGAGTTTAAGAATGAGCTCATCTTCCCTCCCTATTGGACA
The DNA here is from genome assembly GCF_045780045.1 of Lacibacter sp. MH-610. NCBI lineage: Bacteria > Pseudomonadati > Bacteroidota > Chitinophagia > Chitinophagales > Chitinophagaceae > Lacibacter > Lacibacter sp. MH-610. The sequence continues at coordinate 40,745 of NZ_CP116002.1, read as the reverse complement.
AAGATGGTGGCAGGAGTAAAGATTGGTTTTATTGGTTACAATGATCCGTTAACACCGAAGCGTCAATCGCCTGCTTACAGTCGTGGTATAACGTTTACCAAGCCGGAGGTCAATGTAGCGAAGTATGTAAAAATCCTGCGGGAGTATGAACAATGTGCCATGGTGTTCCTGGTAACACATATGGGATTGGCACAACAAGTTGATCTTGCCAATAAAATGGAAGTAACAGGTGTGGATTATATCCTCGGAGCTGACACACATGAACGTGTACGCAAACCCATACAAGGTAAATACGCTAAAGTAACGGAGCCGGGAGCTTTTGGTTCATTCGTTGCCCGCCTCGATGTGGTGGTGGAGAATGGAAAAATCAAAGATGAGAATTACCAGCTGCTGGATGTTGACCCGGTGAAATATAAACCGGATGCTGAAATGGCCGCACTGGTGGAAAAAGTAAGAGCTCCTTACAAGCAGGAACTGAATCAGGTAATCGGTAAAACCAAAACACCATTGGTAAGATATTATGTGATTGAAAATCCTATGGACAATTTGATCACCGATGCATTGATGTGGAAGTACAGAGATGCCAAAGTGGATATAGTGGTGAGTAATGGTTTCCGGTTTTGTCCCCCATTGATTCCTGATAAAGTAAAAGGATATGCTGAGATCACTAATGATTATTTGTGGAGTATGTTGCCGGTGGATAGTGAAGTGAAGATGGGAGAAGTAACCGGCAAACAGTTGTATGATTGGATGGAGAAGGAACTGCACAATGTGTTTGCTAAAGATCCGGCTAAACGGTTTGGCGGATGGGTCGTACGTTTCCAGGGAATGCAGATTAACTTTACGATGAACAATGACTTGGGCAAACGTGTCAACTGGATCAAAGTAAAAGAAAAGGAAGTAAAGCCTGATGATGTATTCACCATGCTTGCCTGTGAAAGGGAAGGTGATCCTGATGATACCTTGTGCCGGATGGAAAAAGTAAAAAGCCCCAGAAAACCCGGTCATACATTGCATAATATTGTGCGGGAATACCTGGCGGTACATCCGTTAGTAGAACCAAAGATCGAAGGCAGGGCCACCGCTACAGATGCACCCTCAACACTCTTATCGCAGCTGGAAGGTTACGATTATCAATTCATCTAAATCATCAAGGTTATGAAATCATTCGCATTCACCCTGACTTTTCTTCTTGCTTCTCTTTTCAGTATTCACACATCAGCTCAACTAAAAGCTGTTTGGGAATTACCAACAGGTGATACAGCTACACAGGCAGGTGTTTACCGCCAGGTGAACAATGTTCTCAATGCAGCACCGGATACAAAAATTGAAATTGTATTTCATGGTGATGCAGTGTATGCTTTGCTCAACGATACAGGATATTATAAACAGGAAATTTTAAAACTTCATCAAAGGGGAGTGTTATTGGCAGTCTGCAATAACTCTCTTAAAAAAAGAACAATTGATCCTAAAAGAGTTATTCAGCAGGCATTTGTTGTTCCATCTGCATTTGTAGAGATCATACGCAAACAGCAGGAAGGATGGAGTTATATAAAAGGTGGTGATTAATATGAAATGGTTTTTACTGGTGATGATCTTGGGTGCTGCTTTGCAACCGATGGCACAGGAGCACAGAACGGAACGAAATGATACAACGGTTGTTGACAGTTCCATCCACTCACTCAATCAATTTTTCAAAAAGGGAAAATTCTTTGCACACGCCCGCAGTTTTGTGATGACTACCATCAATAAAGGGGACTTAAGTGATTATGGTGCCTGGGGTTTGGGTGCGGGTATCGGTTATGAAAGTGCCACGTTCAAAGGATTTCAGTTTGCTGTCAGCGGTTTCTTTATAAACAATACATTGTCTGCTGATCTTACCAAACGTGATCCGCAAACACAAACACTCAGTCGATACGAGCTTTCTCTATTTGATATTACCGATCCGGAAAATAAACATGATCTTGATCGCCTGGAAGAATTGTATATCAGATACAATTATAAAAGATCATCTGTTACCTACGGCAAACAATACCTCAACACACCTTATATCAATCAACAGGACGGCCGTATGCGCCCAACAATGGAAAAAGGACTTTGGCTGGAACTAAATGAGGTTAGGAACATCAAACTGCAGGCAGGATGGATCAGCAGCATATCGCCCCGCTCAACTGTAAAATGGTACAGCATTGGAAACAGTATTGGTTTGTATTCGGTAGGTGTCAATGAAAATGGTTCAGCATCCGGTTTCAAAGGCCATCTGCAAACAAAAGGCATTGCGGTTTTCAATGCACAGTGGCAGCAGCAACAAAAAATCAAGTTGCAGTTCTGGAATTATTGGGTTGAAAATATTTTCAATACAGCCATGTTGCAAACAGATGCGGAACTTCCATTTACGAATCATTCAAACAATCGCTTCCTCATAGGTCTGCAATTGACCCATCAAAGTAGAACAGGTGAGGGTGGTAATGCCGATATTACGAAAGCCTATGTTCAACCCGGTTATAAAAGTTATATCATCAGTTCCCGTGCCGGTGTAAAACTCAATGCTACAACAGTTACAGCCAATTATACCCGCATCACAGCTCATGGACGATTCTTATTTCCGAGGGAATGGGGCAGGGATCCGTTTTATACCTTCCTTGTACGGGAGCGTAATGAAGGACTGGGTGATGTACATGCTTATGTGCTATCTGCACAGCATCAACCCAAGAATAAAAACTGGCAGGCAATGCTGGCAGCCGGTTGGTATGATGTACCCCACAGTACCAACTATAAATTGAATAAATACAGCATGCCATCTTATTATCAATTAGTGGCAGACCTTCGTTATCAATTCAAAGGGTTTTTAAAAGGAACATCCCTGCGTTTGATTTATTTATACAAAGGAAATCTTGAAAACGACTTAACCGTGAAACGAAATATCATCAACAAAGTGGAGATGTACCATCTCAATTTTATCATTGACTATTGGTTTGGAAAGGAGTAAGACCATACAACAGGGGTTGAAAGAAAACAGGAACCAGTTCATTTTACTGGTGATTGCCAACGCATTTGTTGGTGCTATGGTAGGTTTGGAACGCACTGTGATGCCGGATTATGCAGCAGAACGATTTCATCTGCAATCAACTTCAGTGCTGCTTACGTTCATCGCTGCTTTTGGATTTACCAAAGCTGTTTTTAATTTGATAACAGGCTATCTGCATCAGCATACCACCCGTAAAAATGTTTTACTCATTGGATGGCTGGCAGCATTACCGGTTCCTTTTCTGCTCATGTATGCCACTGAATGGTGGATGGTGATTGCAGCCAATATTTTGTTAGGCGTAAACCAGGGGCTTGCATGGTCATCTACCGTTATCATGAAAGTGGATTTGGTAGGCGCTAAGAACCGTGGGTTGGCCATGGGCATCAATGAGTTTGCAGGTTACATAGCCGTTGGCTCTGCTGGATACCTGGCATCTACTATTGCCCATCAATACGGCGCAGGTTTTTATCCGTTTGTGCCGGCTATTGTCTTTTCTGTTGTCGGTTTACTCATCAGCTGGCTTTTCATTCGGGATACTACACATTTCATTTCAGCAGAACAACAAAGCGGAACACAAACATACTTTTCATTTTTATGGAAAGAAGTAAGCTACAAGCATTTTAATATGGGTACTGTAACGGTGAATGGCTTCATCAATAATCTCAACGATGGAGTTATTTGGGGTTTGCTGCCTGTATGGTTGCTCATGAATGAGTATACATTGGTGCAGGCAGGTGCACTTACTGCTATCTATCCGGCTGTGTGGGGTATCAGTCAACTCTTTGCAGGAAAACTGGGTGATGCTTATTGTAAAAAGCAATTGATTACCATTGGCATGTTGATGCAGGCTGCCGGGCTCTTATTGATGGTGATTTCATTGACACATATTTCAGTTATGATAGCCATGGTCCTGCTGGGACTTGGTACAGGGTTAGTCTATCCAAATTTTTTAACGGTGATTGCAGAAAACCTGTTGCCTGCACAACGGTCAAAAGGGCTTAGCATGTATCGTTTCTGGCGGGATATGGGTTATGTGCTGGGTGCATTGGGTGCCGGCTGGCTGGCCGATCTGCTGAATATTCAAACTGTATTTATCATTGTTGCCTTACTTACTGCCTTTGGCGGAATGCTGGCACAAATCCGTATGTGCTGTACGTTCAAATTATTCTGGAAAAGTCACTCCTGCATAGAAGCAAATGCTTATTGAACCTGATTTTAATCAATCAATACGTTCCTGACAGTCATTTTGTGTGGCGCAATCACTCAATAGCTTTGAGCCATGTTAAAATACCTGTTTCTGTTCATCATACTCCTGCATGGGCTTATCCATTTCATGGGTTTTGCCAAAGCCCATGGGTATGGTGAGATGAAGCAACTTACACAGCCCATTTCAAAACCCACAGGCAGTTTATGGATGTTAACAGCCTTGCTTTTTATTACAGCCGCTGTTTTGCTCTTGTTGAAAAAAGAGAGCTGGATGTGGATTGCTTTGCCGGCAGTTGTGATTTCACAAGTGCTCATCATCATGGTTTGGAAAGATGCCAAATGGGGAACGATTGCCAATTTCTTGATACTGATTGTTGCGTTACTATCATTTACAACCTGGCGCTTTGAACAGCAGTTTAAAGGAGATGTGAAACGGCTAATACAGCAAACACCATCTGATGTAAAATTGATTACAGAAATGGATTTGCAGCATTTACCGCAACCGGTTCAGCAATATCTCCGTTACAGCGGTGTTGTTGGCACACCATATCCGCATAATATGTATGTGAAGTTCAATGGAGAGATGCGCAGCAGGGAGAAGGACTGGTTCTCATTTACTTCAGAACAGTATAATTTTTTTGATAAACCTTCCCGCTTGTTTTTCATGAAAGGAAAGATGTTTGGTCTTACAGTTCCCGGTTACCATCGTTATGAAAACCAAAAAGCGTTGATGCATATCAAACTCTTTGGTTTGATTGATGTAGTTAACATCGATGGCCCGGAAATTACAAAAGGCGAAACAGTAACTGTTTTAAATGATATGTGTTTGATGGCGCCGGCCAGTTTGCTCAGTAAACAGATAGCGTGGGAGGCGATAGATAGTTTAAAATCAAAAATAGTTTTTACGAATGGAGCTATCAAAGTAAGCGCTGTATTGTATTTCAATGAAAAAGGGCAGTTGATTGATTTCATCAGCAACGACCGCTATGAAACCAATACAAAACAATGGCTTCCTTTTTCAACACCTGTAAGTGAATATCAACCGATGAACGGAATGAATCTTATTGCTTATGGTGAAGCGGTTTGGCATTATACGGATTCTGCTTTTGTTTACGGAAAGTTCCGTACAAATAAGATTGAATACAATGTGAAAGAATTGAAATAGTTAATCCTTCAAAATTGCATGATGAGCTTTTTTAATCTTTTCTTCAAAACATTTATGAAGCCGAAGCAGGCATTTGAAACACTGCTGCAACGGCCGGATTATTTTAAGCTTGGGTTCCTGTACATACTATTGCCCATTGCAGGATATACCCTTATGTATATTTTTCTTACAATTGCTCACGGTGCACCATCCGTGTTTACACCCTGGCTTAATATTGAAAAAGAGAACTATTATTCCATTAACCGCTATTTGCTGGCGCCAAGTATGTTGCTGTGCTGGGTGGCTGCTGCAGGTTTCATACAGATTGTTGCAAGGTTTCAACATACAAAAGCAAGTTTTGAACAAACATTGAGTGTGCTGGCTCTAAGCATCAGTGTTGCCATGTTGTTTAGTTTGCTGCATGATTTGCCAATGAGTTTCATGAGTGCGGTCAGTATCATCAATGCACGTGAACATGAAATCGCCATGAACTCGCCTGGTATCTGGCGTTTTTTATTGTGGTTTTTTTATTCATTATACGGTATTGCTTTTTTAGTGTTGTTTCCATACACGGTAAGAGTAGTACATGGTATGAGCTGGATGAAAAGTATTGTTACGGGCTGGCTGACTTTTGTACTGTTTCAATTGCTCTTTTTACTTTTTAACAGGTAAAGAAATGAAAACACAATCATTAAAAGCCGAAACTGTATTATCTATCATTATTTTGATTTTATCTGCCATTGCATCCCTTGGTGGTATATTTATAAAGAATTTATACCACGACAATGCTTTTGTTAAAGCAGCCTGGTTTACGAATGATTTAATTACATTAGTGGTTGTGGTTCCGTTGCTGTTGATAGCTTTAATTCAAAGTAAAATAGATTCGTTGCGCTGGCAGCTTGTATGGGTTGGTTTGCTGGGTTATGTGTTTTACAATTTTGCATTCTATCTTTTTGGCGCAGCCTTCAATGTGTTTTTTCTTATCTATACAGTATTGTTTTCGCTGTCTGGCTTTACATTGTTGAGAATGCTTTTTTATTTGAATGCATTGCCAGTTGCTGAATCTTTTTCTGAAAGGATACCTGTAAAATGGATTTGTGTGTATTTAATGCTGATGCCACTCATGCTTTTCATAGCTGAGTTGAGCATGATTGTCCCTTTTCTCACTTCCGGTAAAATACCCGAAACAATCACATCTACTAATCATCCTACCAGTGTTGTTTTTGCTCTTGATTTCTCCCTCATCGTTCCTGCATTCATTGCTTCGGCAGTATTGTTATGGCGACGGAAACATTGGGGATTCATTTTAGCAACCATGATGCTGGTGAAAGGGTTTACTTATGGTTTAGTACTTTGCATCGGCACTGCTTTTCTTGCTTTTGATGAGGCATACGGCAAATGGGATCCACTAATGCCTTTATATATTACATTAACAGTTGGCGGACTGCTTGGCTGTTGGTTCTTACTCAAATCCTATAAGTCAAATAATGAAATAAGACCGGCATGAAACCCCTCACACTCATCAAACTGCTGCACACCATCATCTGGGTGTTTTTTAATGTGGTGCTGTTTTATTTGCTCTATGCAGTAATTACAAACAGAATTGATCATTGGGTTTGGATCTGTATCGGATTGGTGGTGCTCGAAATTATCACACTGCTCGTGTTTAAATGGTTTTGTCCCTTAACAGTCTGGGCCCGTAAGTACAGTGATTCTTCCAGGCACAACTTTGATATTTATCTGCCTGAATGGCTGGCCAAACATAATAAGCTCATCTATGGTATCCTGTTTTCCCTTTCACTGCTCATCCTGTTGGTACGTTTGCTCCTTACCTGATTCATATCAGTTTGTGATGCAAATCACGTTTCTGCCCATGCTGCCGTTATACCTTGGCATCATAAAACTATAAACGATGAAAACGCATCATCAGATTTTAATTGCAGGAGGTGGTAATGCAGGTATCACTGCAGCCGCTCAACTACTACGGGCTAACAAATATTTAGACGTGGCTATTATTGAACCCAGTGATAAACATTTTTACATGCCGGCATGGACGCTGGTAGGCGGAGGTGTGTATCGTATGAAAGATACAATACATGAAGAAGCGGAAGTAATACCCAAAGGTGCTCAATGGATTAAAGATTACATTGTAAGTTTTGAACCCGATCAAAATCAACTTACCACTAAAAGCGGCAACGTGTATTCCTATGAAGTATTGATCGTAGGAGCCGGTATACAAATGAACTGGCATTCCGTAAAAGGATTAAAAGAAGCGTTGGGAACAAACGGCGTTACCAGTAACTATCATAAAGATTATGCTCCTTATACCTGGGAATGTTTGAAAAATTTAAAAGATGGGGATGTGGTATTGTTCACAGCGCCATCCACCCCGGTTCGTTGCGGTGGTGCCCCTCAAAAGATCATGTACCTCTTTGGTGATTATTGCCGCAGGCACAACATTAAGGTGCATATTGAATTTACAAGTGGCGGCAGTGTTATTTTCGGTATAAAAAAATATGCTGATGAGTTAATGAAAATGGTCAATAAGTACGGCATTCAACTTTCTTTCAAACATGATTTAATTGCTGTGGATGGTGCTGCCAAGATGGCTACCTATAAAGTAACTGATGCCAATGGTATCACCACTGAAGTACAAAAGAAATTTGATATTATACATGTGGTACCGCCGCAAAGCGCTCCGGATTATTTCAGCACCTCTGCTTTGGCAGACAGTAAAGGCTGGTTTGATGCAGACAAGTACACACTCCAGCATCTCCGTTACAAAAATGTATTTGGCCTTGGTGATATTTTAAATACTCCCAATGCTAAAACAGGAGCCGCCATCCGTAAACAAACACCGGTAGTGGTGAAAAATATTCTCTCTTTCCTGAATGGCGAACTTCCTGCAGCTAAATACAATGGCTATGGCAGTTGTCCGCTGGTAGTAGGTTATGGTAAATTAATATTGGCTGAGTTTGGTTATGATAATAAGTTGATGGAAACCTTTCCCTTTGATCAAAGTAAACCCAGCCGGCTCATGTATCTGCTTAAGCGTTATGTACTGCCCTGGCTGTACTGGCACAAAATTGTAAAAGGACAGATGTAGAAATTTTTGCAGATGGATGATGCGTATAACGGCCGAGAGCGATTGATTTTTCAATACTGCTCCGGCCGTTTTGTTTGATGATTGATGTAAAGTAGCGGGTCAAACCTTTTTTGCTTTACGGTGCAGATGAATTTGCCTTTACCTTTGCAACCGTTATGACAACTGATGCTTTCCGTTCCAATAAAGCCGTGAGCAACTGGCTCTTTTTCGGCGTTTTCATGTTAATTGTTCAGATACTGCTGGGAGGTATTACCCGTTTAACCGGCAGCGGTTTAAGTATTACCGAGTGGGATGTAGTTACGGGTACGCTGCCACCTCTGGGTGAAGCGGCATGGCTCACCGAATTTGATAAATACAAAACCACTCCCCAATACCAACTGCTCAATACTGATTTTACACTCAAGGATTTTAAGTTCATATTTTTCTGGGAATGGTTTCATCGCTTGTGGGCACGGATGATGGGGATGGTGTTTGCCGTTGGCTTTATTTACTTTTTAATAAAGCGTTATTTCAAAAAAGAGATGCTAATACCCTTGATCATCCTTTTTGTACTGGGTGCTTTACAGGGAGCCGTAGGATGGATTATGGTGGCCAGCGGACTGGTAGGTGATGCAGTGTATGTAAAACCAACCCGTTTGGCACTGCATTTTATTTTAGCGATGGGTTTGTTGTGTTATACATTCTGGTTTGCGCTGCGGTTAAAAGTGGATCGGCAACAAATTACAGTAAACCCTTCCCTGTACCGTTTCACTCTTGCGCTTACAACCTTACTTGTTATTCAATTGTTATTTGGGGCATTAATGGCCGGTCATAAAGCTGCAACAGCAGCGCCTACCTGGCCCATGATTAACAACGCATGGTTGCCGGCCCAACTGTTCAACGAAACACCATGGCTTCTGAATTTTATTGAAAACAAAATCACCATTCATTTCTTTCACCGCAATATCGCTTATCTGTTTACCATTCTCATCATCATCTGGTATTACAGGGCAGCAAGAGTAACCGGTTCCTCTTTATTTACTGCTACTAAGTTCATTCCGCTGTTAATAACAGCACTGCAGGTATTGCTGGGTATTATAGCCGTGATTACTTCACCTCAAATTATACCCAATCATTGGGGTGTTTTTGAGTGGATGGCACAATTGCATCAACTCACCGGTATGTGTTTGTTGCTGAGTTTGGTGTGGGCGCTGTATCTTGTACGGAAACAATAGAATTATTTACAAGCAGTTTTACGCTGTTACAATCATCTTAAGAGTTTCCGAAATTTTTCGCAGGCGATTTCGTTTACATCATTCCGTTGTACCTTCATTATCCTTAACGATTGTGATACATGAAGAAATACCTGCTCGGCATCTGGCATAGTTTTCCGGTACAGTTAATATTTCTGCATTTCAGAAAATATCAACTGTTGCTGCTCTTTTGGTTTTTGCTGGGCAGCGCCATCAGCGGAGGGTTCATGAATCATTTCGGCTCTGATTCGCTCTTCCTGGCTCCTGAGTATATGGGTAAAGTTGATTTCTTAAGCGCATTTTTTGTAGGTGCAGCATATGGTGTATTTGTGATGAGCTGGAACATTACAACTTTCATCCTTTTCAGTAATTTTTTCAAGTTCTTAGCTGCTACTTCCAAGCCCTTTTTAAAATACTGTTTGAATAATGCCGGTATCCCCTTGTTATTTCTCATTAACTATTTTATACAGTTAATCCGTTTTGATCATCTCAAAGAGTTAATGGCTACCGGTGAAATTATTTTAATAGCCGCCGGATTTTTAAGCGGGTTGATTCTGTTTATTTCGTTTTCCTTTTTTTATTTCTATGGCTCTGAACAGGTGATCCTGCGAACACTGCGTCCGGTTCTTTCCAACCCGCAACAGTTTATTGAAAAATATAAACCACAGCCGGCCGTTCATCATCACGAAACAACCATTAAGGTTCATTATTTTCTTACCGGGTTTACCAGTGTAAGAAAAGCAAGAAATGTAACCCACTACAGCCAGGGTTTTCTCGATCTCATTTTCAACCGTCACAATTTTGCAGCAGTCATGGGCATTGTGCTGGCCTTCCTGTTTTTAATGATTTACGGATTGTTTTTAGATACACCGCAACTGCAATTACCGGCAGCGGCAAGCATCTTTGTATTTTTTTCTATCCTTATTGCAGCATCAGGCGCTCTTGCCTATTGGTTGGATACCTGGAGTGTACCCGTTGCTTTATTATTGGTTTTGGTTTTTAATCTGCTCTTCCGTTATGAATACATCGATATTCGTAATAAAGCATTCGGGTTAAATTATGAAGACCGTACACGGCGGCCGGAGTATAATTTAAAATCCATGCTGGCGCTGAGTACAAAAGAACAGATGGCCAAAGACAGTCTGCAGATGATTGCCACACTCAATGCATGGAAACAAAAGCAAAACGAAGCCAAGCCATTTCTTTATATCATCAATGTAAGTGGCGGTGGCAACCGGTCTTCCACCTTTACGGTGAATGTGTTGAGTCACCTGGACAGTGCTTTGAATGGTTCCCTTATGAAAAAAACCATTGTGTTCAGTGGTGCATCGGGCGGTATGCTGGGAGCTGCCTATTACCGGGAGTTGTATCGTAGAAAAATAAAAGGCGGGCAGGTTGATCTGCAAAGTGCACAACACAAAAGCAATATCGCCAAAGACTTACTCAATCCTATTTTCTCTGCTTATGTTACAAGAGATCTTGTTGCCCCTGCACAAAAATTTTCAGTAGGGCCTTACCGTTATGTAAAAGACAGGGGCTATGCATTTGAACAGCAATTGAATTTTAACACCGGCAATATTTTATCCGAACGTATCATGGATTATGAAGCGGAGGAACGTACCGCTGCTATACCCATCGGGTTATTCTGCTCAACCGTGAGCCAGGACGGAAGAAAGATGATTGTTTGTTCGCAGCCTGTTTCCTATCTCATGCGGCCGCAGAAAGATTCTGTACGTGGCATTACCGCTGAGCCGGATGCGATTGATTACGGAGCGTTCTTCAAAGAGTTGAATCCTTATAATATCCGTTTACTTACGGCACTTCGGATGAATGCCACCTTTCCTTATGTCTTGCCCAATGTGTGGCTGCCCACGAAACCCATTGTGGATGTAATGGATGCAGGACTCCGTGATAACTACGGCCAGGAAATTACACTCCGTTTTATCGATGTGTTTGATGAATGGATAAAACAAAACACAGCAGGTGTTATTTTTATTCAGATTCGTGACCGGAAAAAAGGAGAGTGGGAAGAAGATTTTAATGAACCCAGCATTGGTGATATTCTTTACAAACCTGTTACAACATTGCAGTACAATTTTTACAAAGTGCAGGATTATATGCAGGAAAGTATGGTAAGCTATACCAAAAACAATGTACCCATCCATCGCTTCAGTTTCATCTATGAGCCATCTACCCAGAAAAAAGGAGCAGCCTTAAGTTTTCATTTAACGGAGCGTGAGAAGAAAGACATTGCGGCCGCAGTGTACAATCAAAAAAACACCAATGCTTTGCAGCGGATTGCCGCCATGGAAAAAAATCAGCAATGATTAATGCTTTAACCTTCGTTTCTTAATCATACCACCCTTAGTATCTTTTATGCTGTGCATGATGATGAATGCTTCCGGATCAATTTTTTCAATTTCAGCTTTCAGTTTACTCACTTCAAGTCTCGTAACAACGGTGTAAATAATATCTACTTCTGTTCTCACTCTTCCTGCTTTTCCAAAACCACGTTCACCTTTATAAATAGTGAAACCACGACCCAGTTCATCAGTAATCAAAGTTTTAATAGCTTCCTGTTTATGGGATATGATTGTAACACCGGTGTATTCTTCTATACCTTCAATCACAAAGTCAACTGTTTTGGCAGCAGAGAGATAAGTAAGAACGGCATACATTGCTGTTTCAACCGATAATAGGTAAGCAGCAAACGAAAAGATGATGAGGTTGATGATTAATATCACATCACCAATGGTTAATCCTGTTTTACGGCTTACAAAAATGGCCAGCACTTCCGTGCCATCAATTACACAACCGCCTCTTACCGCAAGACCAATACCTGCACCAAGAAAAAATCCACCAAAACCGGCCACTAATAATTTATCCTGCGTCATTTCAGGATAAGGAATTACGGCAACAGCTAAGGCCAGTAGTGAAATGGCGATGGCTGTTTTTACAGCAAACCATGCATCAATAATTCTGAAACCTGATAAGATAAACGGCGTGTTCACCAATATAAGTACGAGTGGAAGATAGAAACCCGTTGTTTCAGTAATGAGCAGCGAAATACCTACGGCGCCACCATCAATAAAATTATTGGGTAACAAAAAGCCACGCAAGCCAAAACCTGCAGAGAGTACACCTAATGCAATCAGGAAAGAGTCAGCAAAGAAATTTTTAAGCGACCGTTCAATTTTTTTACGCTGCTTTCCCCTGCGGTAAGGAGAACTTTCTTTCCGCTTTAAACTATTAACAATCGCAGGAATAACATAAGGATGCATCTTGTTTAAAGATACTGCATCTTTCGTAAATGGATGCAGTTAAGGTACCAGTAACGAATAGGCGCTTTTGAGTACTTCTATTTGTAAAATGGCAGCAGTTTCTTTGCCATCCCCATCAATATGTAACGGAGCGGAGGATGGATTGTGAACCGTTAAAGCTGTTGTTTGAAAATAGGTAATGCCGTAACTCTTATGATTGGTTTTAGTAAAAGTGCCGAAGCGGATATGCCATAACACACGGAAGGGCAGTAATAGTAAATTACTTTTTTCAACGGCAACAATATCTAAAAGCCCGTCATTCAAACTGGCCCTGGGTGCAATGGTGAAATGATTTCCAAACTGGTTACTGTTGGCAATGCTGATGAAATAAGCATCAACAGAAAATTTTTTATCCGCACTTTCAATCACAAACGGATAGGTACGTATCGAAAACAAATTCTTCACCACCAGTTTTACATATTTCCAGAAACCACGTTTCCGTTCCCGGTCAAAATCATGGGCCACTTTTGCATCAAACCCCAAACCGCTGAGCATACAGGAAAATTGCTGGTTGATGAGAAAAGCATCTACCACCAGTGTAGTTCCTTTGAATATAATATCCAGTGCTTTATGCGGGTCTTTGCTGATGCCTGCTGCAAAAGCCAAACCATTACCGCTGCCTCTCGGCACAATACCAATGTTGATGGAAAGATGTCGTATAGCTGCTGCTACCGCACTGATAGTACCATCACCTCCACAAATGATGACATCAGTAATTTGCTGTTGCTGAATCTTATCAATTAAAAAATTGTAGTTACCATCTGCTGCGGTATGTATAATCTCAAAACTTTGTTGTGCAGCATGGCACCGCTCTTTAATGATCTGTGTAAGTGGTTTGCCTTTTTGTACACCGGCCCGGGGATTGATTAAAAAAATAAAGCGACGCTGCATAGCGTCGCAAAACTATTAGGAATCCTGTTAAGGATTTATTTTTTCTTTTCTTTCCTGATAACAGCTACTGCCTCAATTTCAATCAACACATCAGGGTTAAACAAAGCAGCAACGCCCACCAATGTGCTGGCCGGTGGATTTTCAACAGGCAGATAATTAGCCCGTACTTCACGGATCATCGGTATTTGTTCCGGCTTGTAGTTTACTACATAGTAATTCATCTTCACCACATCTTTAAACTCAGCACCGGCAGCCGCCAGCACGATTTTTAAATTTTCAAACGCCTGTTTTACCTGGGCTTTTAAATCACCTTTACCTAGTATGGTTCCATTCGTATCATCCGCAACAATACCAGATGTAAAAATCATAGTACCGCCGTTTACTTTCACCACCTGCGAATAGGTTTTGGGTTTGTTCACACCATCGGGGTTGATGTGTTGTTTAAGTTGGGCAGACAGTGATGTTGTTATAAATAATACAACAAAGCTTATTACAATTTTTTTCATGACTCAGGTTTATTGTTTAATCATCAAGTGATGTTTTACCACTTCAGTAGTGCGCTCGCCCATGTAAATCCGCTTCCGAAAGCAGCGAGACATACTAAATCACCTTCTTTTACTTTTCCCATTTCATACGCCTCACATAAAGCAATAGGTACAGAAGCAGCAGTTGTATTGCCATACTTCTGAATATTATTATACACCTGGTCATCCCGCAGCTTTAGTTTTTGTTGTACAAATTGTGCGATGCGTAAATTGGCCTGGTGCGGAATCAATAAATTCAAATCAGCAGGGGTATAATTATTTTTTGAGAGTGCTTCCATAATTACTTCCGGGAATTTTACAACGGCCGTTTTAAATACCTGTGGGCCATCCATGTTGGGAAACAGCTCCGCATTATCAATCATGGCATGACTCATAAACATATCAGCAATATCACCATCGTTGAACGTGGCTAAATTTTCTTTCCAGTAATTGGCATGCGTACCGGGGTTGTACATAGCTAGAATTTCAGCATCAGCACCATTGCTGTGCAAATGAGTACTTAAGATGCCACGATTTTCATCTTCTGTCGGTTGCAATACCACAGCGCCGGCACCATCACCAAAAATCACACTCACATTTCTTCCTCTTGTACTGAAATCCAAACCAAAAGAATGCTTCTCAGCACCAACCACTAAAATATTTTTATACATGCCGCTCTTAATGAATTGATCAGCTACACTCAACGCATATACAAAACCGCTGCATTGGTTGCGTACATCCAGTGCACCCACTTCTTTCATTTGCATGGCCCGTTGCAGCAATACACCGCAACCGGGGAAATAATAATCAGGACTAAGGGTGGCAAATACAATAAAATCAATATCCTGTGGTGTAATGCCTGCCCGTTCAATAGCAATCTTACTGGCTTCCACGCCCATGGTCGTTGTTGTTTCCTTTGTGCGGTGGGCATAACGGCGTTCTTTAATGCCGGTACGTTCCTGGATCCATTCATCACTGGTATCCATGTATTGGGTAAGGTCATTGTTGGTTACAATGTGTTCGGGTACGTACATACCAATTCCTGCAATCTTACTTCTGATCATATGGCAATGTTTAATACAGCAATTTAGGAAATAGGAATGATATGAAACTGTTACGGTTGTAACAGTTGTGACAGGAAGGTTATGTTACCGGCTATTGTGCATACGAGGAAGCGTATTTGCGTCGCACACTTGTGCGTTTATATCATTATTCATCAACCCACCCCATAAATCAGTTTGAAAGTTGTTCACTCTGTCGCCCCTCCCAAGAGGGGATAAGCCTTATCCTTTCTTCGCTGCAAATTCTTTAATCACATCCACACCGTACTGTACACTGCTCAGCGGTAATGCGTTGTACAAACTCATTCTGAAGCCACCTACACTTCTGTGACCCTTTACGCCATACATATTGGCATCTTTGGTGTATTGCAAAAATTCTTTTTCAAGCATTTCATCCTTCATGGTAAATACGACATTCATCAAACTGCGATCTTCTTTGGCTACCGGTAAATTAATGAACGGAATAGTTTCCAATGTGGAATACAACAAATCTGCTTTTTGCTGATTGATGGTTTCAATGGCGGCTACACCACCCTGTTCTTTCAACCAACGCAAGGTGAGCATGGCTACATACACTGCAAACACGGGTGGTGTATTGAGCATACTTTTTTCTTTGATATGATTTTGATAATCCAGTACCGTTGGAATCACCCGTTCTGCATTTCCTAAAATAGTTTTATTGATCACTACCAGGTTTACACCGGCAGCACCCATATTTTTCTGGGCACCTGCATAAATCAAATCAAACTTATTGAAGTTGAGGGTTCGGCTTAAAATATCACTGCTCATATCTGCCACCAGTGGCACGCCGCAATCATAAGGCAAATGATGCCATTGTGTACCGGCAATAGTTTCGTTGGTAGTGATGTGCAGGTAGGCTGCCGTTTTTGAAAACGATAATTGCTTGGGTATGGTAGTAAAGTTGCTTTCTTTAGCGCTGCCTGCAATTTCCACATGACCAAACAACTTAGCTTCTTTAATAGCTTTATTGGCCCATGTACCTGTTTCAGTATAAGCAGCCACGCCATCCTGTTTCAGCAAATTCATGGGCACCTGCATGAATTGTGTGGTAGCACCACCATGCAGAAAAAGTACTTCATGATCCTCATCCAGCTGCATCAACTCTTTTACCAGCGAACGTGCTTCCTCCATCACCGTTTCAAATAAAGGAGTGCGGTGACCGATTTCTAAAATAGATAAACCACTGTTGTTGAAATTAAGGATAGCCTGGCTTGCCTGTTCAAATACTTCTTTGGGTAAAATAGAAGGACCTGCATTGAAATTGTGAATCATGCAGCGAAATTAGTTGATTGAAAACAAACAGTTGTGATGAACCCACCCCTGATAATCATCTTGATTTTACAAGACACTACTGCCCCTCCCGGGAGGGGATAAACAGGTTGAAATTTGAAGTGTAATAAATAAGTTAGGGCTGTGCTTAGAAAGTCTCCCTTTAGGGAGATTTAGAGGGCTACTGCTTCCACTGTTTTGTTCGTCCTGCTCTTCTCCGCTGCAAAACCCATTAAATGACTTTCAATAGATGCATCGATGGTGGAAGTAAGCAATGAAGCATCTCTCTTAGAAACTGCATCCACCCAGTTGGCTACCAGCCGCCAATCACCACCGCCATGGCCATCACTTTTTTGGCTCCAGGTGCGTACTTCGCCGGTACGGAAATCAGTGATCTTAAATTCATTCATGTCACCCACAATATCACCATGACTTCCCATCACCCTTGTTCTTCTTCCTTCATAGGAAGTAAATGCTTCCATGCTGAAGGATGCAGTGATGTTGTTTTCAAATAAGATATTAGTGATGTAATGATCCGGCTGATCGTTTTCCATTTTATAAACACAACGTCCGTAGTTGGTGGTGCGGAGTTGTTCTAAAATATAATCACCTTGTTTGCTACGGTCTTCCGGTAAATCAAAAACATAAGTACGCTTGCGTTCATGATAATAAATTTTCATAGCAGAGTAGGGGCAGGTAGATTCTACCGCACAACCATCCATGCAACGTGCGGTACTGCCTTGTGGTGCATTTTTAGAAGTAAACCAATCAAGACTGCCAAAAGCATGAATGTTTTGCACCGGCTTATCAACCAGCCATCGTAAAATATCCAGGTCATGACAACTCTTGGCGAGAATAATGGGCGTTGTTTGTTTGCTGTTGTGCCAGTTGCCACGCACATAACTATGACTCATGTGAATGTGCTCTATCGGCTCCAGGTGTTGTATGCTGATGATATTACCAATGGAACCATTATGCATCAACTCTTTTAAGCGGACAAAATAGGGGGCATAACGCAGTACATGACAAACGGCAACGATGCGCCCTGTTTTTTTGGCCAAAGCTAAAATGTCCCGGCATTCTTTTTCGCTCGGACTGATGGGTTTTTCCAGCAACACATCATAACCCATTTCCAATGCTTTCATACAGGGGCCGTAATGCAGATTATCAGGAGTAGATATGATCACCGCATCAGCAAACTTGGGTCGCTTAAATACATCTTCCCATGTTTGAAAACGATTCTCTGCTTTGATGTTATGTTTCGTTGCATAACGTTCATTACGAATGGCAATAGGCTCTGCCACACCTACAATATCCAGCATGTCAGGATACTCGGCAGCAAAATTGCCATACACATTACCACGGTTGCCGGCGCCACAGGTAATGGCCGTCACAGGCTTGGCAGGCGGTGGCGTGGCTTTCAAATCCGGAAGAATGATGGGTTCACCTGCGTCATTGGTAGCCCATGCCGAGAGTGGTAATGCAGCAACGCCTGTAAAAGCGCCTAATTTTTTCAATACGTCTCTGCGTGATAAAGAAGAAGACATAACGGTTGATTTAAGTATGATCAATTTTTTAAAGGCATCTTCAACACATCCATCATAAACTTTGTAATCTCTACTTCAACTCCTGCAACATCGCCACTCTTGATATAACTGCCAATCACATGATCGCCGGTATTGGGCATTGGTTTTTCTCTTTTCAGCTCAACTGGTGTAGCAAGTTGCTCAAACATTTTTTTCATGGCACTTACTTTTACTACACTGTCCTGGTGCACAGCATCACGGTAATAATAGAGCATGAGTGTGGGTTGTTTGATCTTGCTGAAAGTTTCCGGCAGCATGGTAGTTTCCAGGTATTCCTGCAGGTTTACCACCGCTTCCAGTCTGTAATGATAGTTCCAGTATTGTTTGTAAATCTCACGGTTGTCTTTTGGAGTTACATAAGCTGATCCTGTAATGAGTTTTCCTAATTGCAAACCCCATGGATTGTTTGCAATCACTGCATTATCATCAAAGATTTCAATATTGGGCGAAAGCAAAACCAATGAATGAATTTCAGGATACACACTGGCCAGGTGCAGTGCATTGGTGCCGCCGGTAGAAGTTCCCACTACGATTACTTTATTGCCGATTTGTTTGCCAATAGCATAAGCCTGCTTCACACTGTTCCAGTATTTTTCAGCCGTAAGGTTTACGAGTTGTTCAGTTGTATCAATGCCATGCTCTGCCAATCTTGCCAGGTAAAGATTGCATCCGAATTTTTTGGCGATGTTGGTATGCACCGGTGCTCCTTCTTCCTGGCTTGCAGAAAAACCATGCAGGTAAACGATGGCGTATTCGGTTTTTGTTTTTAATGAATCATTGGCCCAAACAATACGTGCTTCATTGTTAGGACGGAGCTTATGCTGTGCTTCGTTTGCTTTGATATAGTTGATAAGTTCGGTTACATCTGCAGGAACGGTTGGTAAATCAGTTGTGTAAGTTGGAGTGGATGGGTTAGGACCGAGTATATACACAAAGGCAAGAATGGCAATGATGATGGCCAGCCCTTTGAGCAAGCGTTTGAACAAATTCATGTTGATAGAATTGAGTTTTAAAATTACGGGAAAACGGGGCTAAGAGGTAAAAGGAAAAAGAGCAGGTTGTAACTGGTGTCAGGACGTCGCAGACGTCAGACACCTTGTAAAACTGTTCAGCAGTGGATTATGAATTAAATCAAATTACGGGAAAACATGGCTAAGAGGCAAAGGAGAAAATGAGGAAAAGAGAAGGCAGTGCAGTTCTTGCCTTAGTTTTTAAGCAGTCAAACGGTTATTGGTGTCAGGACGTCGCAGACGTCAGGCACCTTGTGAAGCTGTTAAACAGAGGATGATGAATAGAATTAAATTGTATAAGAGTGCGACGCCACCATCGCTCCACATTGCTTCCCAAGCCGGTTACAACACCACAAAACCCAATCTGCGAAGCATAATAATATATTCATCCCTTTCCCTTGCCACCCCGTTTTATTGGTGTACATTTGCGGCTTCAAAAATGGCCCGGTTTGAATCTTAAGTGGGTCTAACACATTGAGTATGAATATTCGCAACATAGCAATTATTGCACACGTTGACCATGGAAAGACCACCTTGGTTGATAAAATTTTACACGCCACCAAAGTGTTTCGTGATAACCAGGAAACAGGTGAGCTCATTATGGACAGCAACGACCTGGAGCGTGAGCGTGGTATTACCATCTTTTCAAAAAACGCCGCTGTTACTTACAACGATGTAAAAATTAATGTAATTGATACACCGGGCCACGCCGATTTTGGTGGTGAGGTGGAGCGTGTATTGAAAATGGCAGATGGTGTAATTCTGCTGGTAGATGCATTTGAAGGCCCGATGCCCCAAACACGTTTTGTGCTGCAAAAAGCCCTGCAATTGAAATTAAAACCAATCGTAGTTATCAATAAAGTAGATAAACCCAACTGCCGTCCGGATGAAGTGCATGATGCCGTGTTTGAACTCTTCTTCAACCTGGATGCTACGGAAGAACAATTGGATTTCCCAACGTATTATGGCAGTGGAAAGAACGGTTGGTTCAATGATTCTTTAACGCCAACTGATAACATTATTCCCTTACTTGATGGAATTATAAAACATGTTCCTGCTCCTAAAGTAGCAGAAGGTCCACTGCAGATGCAGATCACTTCTTTGGATTATTCCTCTTTCCTTGGCCGAATTGCCATTGGTAAAGTAAGCCGTGGAAGTATTAAAGAAAATCAGCAGGTAGCTTTGATGCAGGCAGATGGTACGCTACGCAAACTCAAAGTAAAAGAGCTCTATGTGTTTGAGGGAATGGGTAAGAAAAAAGTGAGTGAAGTGATTGCCGGCGATTTATGCGCCGTAGTGGGTGTTGAAGATTTTAATATTGGTGATACCATTGCTGATGCAGAAAATCCGGAAGCATTACCCATCATCAGTGTGGATGAACCTACCATGAACATGCTGTTTAGTGTAAATAACTCACCCTTCTTTGGTAAGGATGGAAAGTTTGTTACAAGTCGTCACTTACGTGATCGTCTGATGAAAGAAACAGAAAAGAACCTGGCGCTTCGTGTAGCGGATAGTGAAGATGGCGATAGCCTGATTGTTTATGGTCGTGGTATTTTGCATTTGGGTATTTTGATTGAAACCATGCGTCGTGAAGGATATGAATTAACTGTTGGTCAGCCGCAGGTAATCACCAAGGAAATTGATGGTAAGAAATGTGAACCTTATGAAACATTGGTGGTAGATGTACCGCAGGAATTTGCAAGTAAAGTGATTGACCTTGTTACCCGCCGTAAGGGAGAAATGCTGGTGATGGAAACAAAAGGTGAAATGCAGCATCTGGAATTTGATATCCCTTCACGTGGGTTGATCGGTTTGCGTACACAGATGCTTACGGCTACAACCGGTGAAGCTGTGATGGCCCATCGCTTTAGCGAATACAAACCATGGAAAGGGCCGATCCCCGGTCGTAACAATGGTGTACTGCTTTCTAAATTCCAGGATAAAACAACCGGTTATTCGATTGATAAATTACAGGACCGTGGTACTTTCTTTGTTGATCCCGGAGAAGATGTATATGCAGGACAGATCATTGCGGAGCATATTAAACCCGGTGACCTGGTGGTGAATGCCACAGAGGGAAAGAAACTCACCAATCACCGTGCCAGCGGCAGTGACGATGCTACACGCATTGCTCCCAAAACATTGATGACATTGGAAGAATGTATGGAATACATACAGTTTGATGAGTGTATTGAAGTAACACCCAATTTCATTCGTATGCGTAAGGTGATTCTGGATGAAGAAGAACGCAAGAAAGTAGCCAAGCAGATGAATGCACAAATGGCTTAATTTGATCAAAACAGTTTACAATACAAATGCCGCAGAAACCTGCGGCATTGTTCTTTGTCATAATCAATAGCGGAGATCGTTACATGTGACTGTCAATCTCCTTACAAAGCGCATTAAAAATATCGTCAATACTTCCTTCGCCTTTTACTTCTGTAAACTTATCAAACTGTTTGTAGTAATCAGCTACTATGGATGTTTTGTTTTTGTACTCTGTAATACGGGCACGGATCACATCTTCATTAGTATCATCACTTCTGCCACTGGTGAGTCCACGATTGAGTAAACGTTTTACCAGCTCTTCTTCACTTACCACTAAGGAAATAAACGCATTAATCTGTGTGCCTTTTAATTTCAAAAGTTTGTCCAGTCCTTCAGCCTGAGCCGTGGTACGTGGAAAACCATCAAACAGAAACCCTTTGGCCTGCGGATTATTGTCCAGCGCTGTACTGATCATTCCGATCACCACTTCATCTGGTACCAGCTGACCTTTATCCATGAGCTTTTTTGCTTCCATGCCCAGCGCTGTTTGTGCGGCAATTTCGCTGCGCAGCAAATCACCCGTGCTCAAGTGTTTTAAACCATACTTTGAAATAAGCCGTTCTGATTGTGTACCCTTACCACTGCCGGGAGGTCCAAACAAAATTAAATTAAACATAAGCAGTACTAACCCTTAGTGAACCGTAAATATAATATGCCCTGCCCAAACTTTGACACTCTGAACCAATTTTGATACAAAATGTTTATACGAAAGGAAATGTTAAGAGCCTGCGTTCGTCGTACTTCCGACAATCCACCCGGCTTATTACTTCGTACATTTAGAAAAGCAATTTTATGAAGAAAGCGTTGTTATTGATATTGTTGGCACAGCTTACATTTGTTAGCTGTCAATCGCAGGCAACATCTGAAGCATCAAAAGAAAAAAAAGTTATGAGTACAGAAAAAAAGAATCCTGTTTATTCTAAAACAGACAGCAGTAAAGTAAGTATGAGTGAAGAGGAGTGGAAAAAAATCCTTCCGTCTGATGTGTATTACATTGCCAGGCAAAAAGGAACAGAGCGTCCATGGACGAGTAAATTTGAAAAGTTCAATGAAATAGGAACTTATTATTGTGCGGCTTGTGGTAATGCCCTGTTTAAAAGTGATACCAAGTTTGATAGTGGTTGTGGCTGGCCCAGCTTTTATGAACCCATCAGCAAAGGAGCCATCATTTATACACCCGACAATAGTCATGGTATGGAACGTACAGAAGTGCAGTGCGGAAGATGCAAAGCCCACCTGGGACATGTGTTTGAAGATGGTCCGCCTCCAACAGGTTTGCGTTATTGCATCAATGGTGTGATTCTTGATTTTGAAAAAGCAAAAGCAGTAGAAAAAAATTATAATCAGAAGAAGAGTGGCGAGTAACAGTTGAGATGATGATGAAAAGGCGATTCAGAGATGAGTCGCCTTTTTTGTGCCACTCATCAAATTCCCTCCACGCAACAAGCTTTCCCTTTATCTTTAGCCTTCACAAAACTTTGCTATGATCAGATTATTTGCCCTGGCCTCCTGCCTTTTTGCCTGCGCTTTCAATTCTTTAGCCCAATCGCCTTCCTGGCTTCGCTATCCATCGATTTCGCCCGATGGTAAAACCATTGTGTTTACCTACAAAGGTGATTTGTATAAAGTAGCTGCATCAGGTGGCACCGCTACTCCGCTTACCATGCATGAAGCTCATGACTTTATGCCCGTGTGGAGCAATGATGGTAAAACCATTGCATTTGCCAGCGACCGTTACGGAAATTTTGATGTGTACACCATTTCCATCAACGGCGGTGAAGCCAAACGCATCACCTATCATTCAGCAGGTGAATATCCTTATGCTTTCAGTAATGATGACAAGACAATCATTTTCGGTGGTACAAGGATGGATCTGCCTTCTAACCGTCAATTCCCCACCGGTTATATGAGTGAGTTGTATTCCGTTTCCGTAAATGGCGGAAGAGTTTCACAAATCATTACTACACCGGCTGAAGATATCCGTTACTCCAAAAACGGAAACCAGTTTTTGTATACCAATAAACCTGCCGGTGAAAACCAATGGCGCAAACATCACACTTCATCTGTAACAAGAGATGTTTGTGTGTATGATGTAAAAACAGGTACGCATAAACAAATTACTTCTTTCAAAGGTGAAGACCGTAATCCTGTTTTCACAACTGATGAAAATGGTTTTTATTATTTGAGTGAAGAAAGCGGTTCTTTCAATATTCATAAAATGAATATGAGTGGCGGTGCATCTGAAAAAATCACCAACTTCAAAAAGCATCCCGTTCGTTTTCTCAGCAGCAGCAAAGACGGATTGCTTTGTTTTTCTTATGATGGTGATTTGTACACCATGAAAGCAGGCGCATCAGCTCAAAAGGTTACTATCACCATCCTTGCTGATGCACGCAGTAATAATGAACGTATTTACCGTGTAAGCAGCGGAAGTGGTATGAGCGTTTCTTCTAATGGAAAAGAAGTGGCCTTTATTTATCGTGGTGAAGTATTTGTAACCAGTGTGGACGGCGGTATTACCAAACGTATTACCAATACACCGGAACAGGAAACCGGTGTGAACTTTTCTCCTGATGGCAAAAAGTTATTGTATGCCAGTGAGCGCAATAATAAATGGAGTGTGTATGAAAGTACCATTGAACGGAAAGACGAACCTTATTTCTATGCATCTACACTGATTAAAGAAACAGCAGTGCTGGAAAATAAGAATCACAATACACAGCCTTTGTATTCCCCTGATGGAAAAGAGATCGCTTACATTGAAAATTTAAATCAACTCCGCATTTACAATATTGCAACCAAGCAAAGCCGTACGGTATTAACAGGTGATCAGTTGTTTGCGTTTGTGGAGAATGATCAGTACTTCCAGTGGAGTCCTGACAGTAAGTGGTTATTGTTTGACTATGCCATTCCCGGTAGTGCTGTTGGCGAAGTTGGTTTAGTAAGTGCTGATGGTAAGAACATTAAAAATCTAACAGAAAGCGGTTTCAGTGATTATAATGCCAAATGGATCATGGGTGGTAAAGCCATGCTGTGGATGAGCAACCGTGATGGCCTTCGTGCTGCAGCCATGAGCGGTGGTGCGCAGGCTGATGCATATGCCATGTTCTTTACACAGGAAGCATTTGATAAATTTAAGCTGAGCAAAGAAGAGGCTGCGTTGCAAAAAGAAATGGAAGAGAACAAAGCCAAAGCGGATACTTCTAAAAAGAAAACACCGGCCAAAGATTCAGTAGTGATCGATTGGGATGGACTGAATATGCGTAAGGCAAAACTTACCATTCATTCTTCTTCCTTAGGCGATGTACTGGTGAGTAAGGATGGAGAAACACTTTATTATTTAGCACGCTTTGAACGTGGTATGAATTTATGGACAACCAATCTGCGTACAAGAGAAACAAGAATGCTCGTTCCGCTCAATGCAGGTTTTGCCAATATGCAATGGGATAAAGAGCAGAAGTCTATTTTCGTAAACAGCGATGGTGGTTTTACGAAGATTGATCCCAACAGCGGCAAACAGGATCGTATTGGCATTAACGGTGAAATGATGGTAGATGGTTTAAAAGAACGCATCTATATGTTTGAGCATGTATGGCGCAGAACAAAAACAACTTTCTACAATAAAAGTTTTCATGGCATTGATTGGGACAGTTTCAAACCCGATTATGAAAAGTATCTGCCCCATATCAGTAACAATCATGAGTTTGCTGAAATGCTGAGTGAACTGTTGGGTGAGTTGAATGTAAGTCACAGCGGTGCACGTTTTGGCGGATTTAATCCTAATGGTGACGCCACCGCTGCACTCGGTATTTTTTATGATTATAATTTTAAAGGCAACGGTGTAAAAATTCTGGAAGTGATCAAAGATGGTCCGCTGGATAAAGCCGGTATGAATGTAAAAGCCGGAATGATCATTGAAAGTATTGATGGCGAACTCATCACACCCGATAAAGATCTGTCACAATACTTAAACCGTAAAGCCGGTAAAAATACATTGCTTGTAATTGTGGATGGTACTGCAAAGCGTGAGCTCACCATCAAACCTGTTTCTTTAGGTGAAGAAAACGGATTGCTCTACCGCCGCTGGGTAAAACGGAATGCAGATGAAGTAGAGCAAATGAGTAATGGTGAATTGGGTTATGTGCATATTCCCGGCATGAGTGATGGCGCCTTCCGCACTACCTATGAAGAAATCATGGGTAAGTTCTTTCATAAAAAAGGAATTGTGGTTGATACAAGAAATAACGGCGGTGGTGATTTAGTGGCCGATCTTGCGATGTTCCTCAGCGGTAAAAAGTTTATGGACTATGGTAATGACATCCGTAACAATGGGTTTGAGCCTAACTTCCGCTGGACCAAACCAAGCATCTCTATTGCCAATGAAGGAAACTACAGTGATGGTCACTGCTATGCTTACATGGTGAAACAGCAGGGCATTGGTAAACTGGTAGGTATGCCGGTGCCGGGTACCTGTTCTTTTGCAGCATGGAGTGGTTTGATGGATACCGGAATTACATGGGGTGCTCCAACAGTGGGTTGTAAAGATGTAGATGGACGTTATCTTGAAAATGCACAAACAGAACCTGATGTTTTACAAAGGAACGAGTATGAAAAAGTAATTACAGGGAAAGATCAGCAGCTGGAAATAGCCGTGAAAGAATTGATGAAGAAACAGTAATCATCTTTTATAAGAACATGATATCTTACAAACAACGCCGCTGCACTCTGCAGTGGCGTTGTTCATTTTTTACAGGCGGCAACATAGTTTCCGGTTGAAGCAGCAACAATTCATTCACTCATCTGTATATTTAGGCAACTACAAACCAATTGCATATGAAGCGCAGAGATTTTCTTTTGAACAGTACCCTGGCGGGTGCTACAACTTTTATTGCCACAGCATGTAATCCTTCCACCAATCAAAAGTCTGATGATACTGCAGATGAAACAGTGGCAGATGATTTTGAACTCAATGAAATAACCATTGATGCGCTTCAGGAAAAAATGAAGCAGGGTGCTTACACGTCCGAACAACTAACACAATTATATCTTGATCGCATCAATGCGATTGATAAAAATGGATACAAGCTTAATTCAGTAATTGAATTGAATCCTGATGCTATAGCCATTGCTCAGCAAATGGATAGCGAACGTAAAGCAGGAAAGTTGCGTGGGCCACTGCATGGCATTCCTGTGTTGATCAAAGACAATATTGATACGGCTGATAAGATGATGACCACCGCAGGATCACTGGCGCTGGAAGGTCATATTGCAAAGTCAGATGCATTTATAGTGACCAAACTTCGTGAAGCCGGTGCGGTGTTGTTAGGCAAAACCAACTTATCCGAGTGGGCCAATTTTCGTTCTTCAAGTTCCTGCTCAGGCTGGAGCAGTAGGGGCGGACAAACGAAAATGCCTTACATCCTCGACCACAATCCATGCGGTTCCAGTTCAGGATCAGGAGTTGCTGTTGCGGCTAACTTATGTGTTGTGGCGGTTGGTACAGAAACAGATGGTTCCATTACTTGTCCTGCATCTGTAAATGGAACAGTGGGAATCAAACCAACAGTAGGATTAGTAAGTCGCAGCGGAATCATTCCTATTTCATCCACTCAGGATACCGCAGGGCCATTGGCACGTACGGTGAAAGATGCTGCTATTTTGTTGGCAGCAATGACCGGCGTAGATGCCAATGATGCCATCACCAAAGAAAGCGAAGGAAAAATTGCAAAGGATTATACTGTTTACTGCAAAGCCGATGGCTTGAAAGGAAAACGTTTAGGTGTAGAAAAAAAGAAATATGATAACCAGTTTTTAAACCGTTTGCTGGAGAAAGCCATTGCTGATTTAAAACAACAAGGTGCTGAAGTGGTTGAACTGGAGTACTTAGAAAAGTTGAATGCTTTAGGCGATGCTGAATTTGAACTGATGAAGTTTGAATTTAAAGCCGGGCTCAATCAATATCTTTCAACATCCAATGCCAAACTGAAAACCATTGATGAAGTCATTGCTTTTAATAAAGCCAATGAAGATAAAGTGATGCCAACGTTTAAACAGGAAACCATAGTGGCCAGTGCTGAAAAAGAAGGGCTTGACAATAAAGCTTACAAAGAAGCATATGCCAAAAGTCATCTCGGTTCCAAAAAATTAATTGATGAAGTGCTGCAGCAAAACAAACTGGATGCATTAATTGGTTTAACCATGGGTCCTTCCTGCAGCATTGATACCATTTATGGCGACCGTTGGGGTAATGTGTTTTTAACCGGTCCTGCAGCTATGAGCGGTTATCCGCATATTTCAGTTCCTTGCGGATTGGCGTATGATTTACCTGTAGGGTTATCCTTCTTCAGCACGGCGTATCAGGAAGGCGAATTGATTTCATTGGCCTATGCTTATGAGCAGTCAACCAAACATCGTGTAAAGCCTTCGTTTAAGAAAGCATTTCTTGCATAAATCAAAAGCTCCTCCTTATTGAAAAAAGGAGGAGCTTTAATAAACTATTGAAGTGCTTACTGCAAATTCATTTTAAACCGTTTCACCTGTTCTTTAATAATCCTTTCCACTTCTGTTTCCATCGTTGCTACTGTTTCAGTATTGCCTTTTGTTTTTTGATCAGTAATATATTGCTGCCGTTGTTGGTTCAGTGCAATGATCTTTGATTGGATGGCAGCACGTTCTTTTCGTTTCTCTGCAATGACTACTTTCAATTCAGCTGTTGATTTGTTTTTTAAACTGTCGGGTAAGGTTTTCTTATCGATCTTTTCAATGGCTGCTTCATTACCCGAAGTATAATCAATAAGATCCCACTCAGCATTATTATATACACCGCTGTTACTTTTTGCTTCGGCACGTTTAATGCCTGCCTTTTTACTCATGCTGGAATTGGCCATATCCATTTTTTGTTGTTTCTCATACAATTCCTGTCCTCTTGTACCATAGCTGATGTAGGTGTTGTTCAGTTGTTCGTTCAATTTAAAAATGGCATCGTCATAAGGTGTAGGAATATCTTCAATTTTATGATCCTGGTTGATATTGCTGAAACTGCCGTTGCCGCATTCACCCATCAGGTTCCAGTATTCACGAATGCCCTGCTGACGGTCGCCGCAATAAATGGTGTTTACAATCACACCTTTGTTTTTGGCAGAAGTACAGGCCTGTGTAAAACTAACCGTGCCCTGGCGGAAACTTTCATTGCCTGCAATAAAAATGACTTTGTACGAATTGGGATTATTGTCCCATTTCAATTCACTGATGGAGGAATAAATCACATGACCGCAATATTCATCACCACCATTGGTGGTTAACGCAAAGAGGTTTTGAGATAATGAATCAAGATTGGTGATGAAGTTATTGATCTGACGGATATAACCCTTTCGTACATCATTGCGGGGCGTACCGTATTCATACAATGCAATTTCAATTTTCGGATTGGTTTTATTATCACAATGTACACGTCCCAAAGTATTCACCATGGTCCATAGCTGTGCCTTGGCCTGGTCAATCAATCCATCCATACTGTTGCTTACATCCAGTAAAATGGCTACCTGTATTTTTTGATCCGTGGATAGTGGTAGAGGAGCTGTGGGTTTTGTGGAAGGGGGAGGAGCAGCCGGTATTGGTGGTTCTTGTAGTTGGTCCGGTTGTTCAGTTGTTGCGGGTTCCTGTCTTTGCTTTTGCTTGGAAGGTTTGGCAAAGGCAGTAATAAGACTGATGGCTGAGAACACGATGGCTGCAGCCAGTAAAGGTTTACGATAAGCTTGCATAACGTTGATTTTACAGATGGGATGCAGCGGTGAATTTGATTGCATAAGATGTGGGCTCCTTTACAGATCATTTAACAATTCCAAAATGCCGGCAGATGCTTAATTTTATAAAAAAAGATATGCTCCTCACAACAACACCCACCATTGAAGGAAGACCTATACAACAGTACATAGGTGTAGTAACAGCCGAAACCATCATTGGCGCTAATATTTTTAAAGACCTGTTTGCCGGCATCCGTGATATTGTAGGCGGCCGCAGCGGCACTTATGAACGTGTGATTGAAGAAGCCCGGCAGAGTGCCTTAACGGAACTGCAGCAAAAAGCTCAAAACATGGGAGCGAATGCAGTAGTTGGTATTGACCTAGATTTTGAAACGGTGGGTAGCGGCGGCAGCATGCTCATGGTAGTGGCTACCGGCACAGCGGTTAAAATTTAATTATTCTCTACAATTTGAAATTCTTATTAAGGAGTTGTAACTGCTGTTGTTATTGATGCTTCAACAGGGATAATAACTCCTTCAGGAAACTTACTGGATGCATCTGCCGTACATTGAATAAAATCCTGTTGTGTTAAACCGGTGCAGTTAATAAACCGGGTTGACTCAAATTTGCAATTGGTAAACTGTGTGTTTGTAAAGTGGATGTTTTTAAAAGTTGCCTCCGTAAAACTGTTTCGTTCAAAGATGGAGTCTTTGATTTTGCCTTCATAAAAACCTGATTGATTAAATACACTTGCAAAAAAATCAGTACGGCTGATATTGTTGCCTGCAAATTCCACCTCCGCAAAAATAGCACTGGCTAATGCACTCCTTGAAACAGTGGTTTCTGTTATTTTGATTTCAGCCATGTACACATAGTTAAAGTCATTTTGAAAAAGCTTTACTGAAAGATGTTCTTCCGGATTTGATAAGTATGCTTTTCTCAGAAACATGGCATATGCATCTGCAGTAACCTGCTTGTGCCAGGCCAGTTTGTATTTATGAAGGGATGCAAGATTTATGAAGTCCTGGTTGTACTGAGTAATGAGCTGATCTTTATTTCTTAAAAAGGATTCTATTTCAACTTTTCCGTCGTTAATAAGCTGGTTATAGTCGGGTGTATTGGCTTGCTGCAGGGAGTATTCCATTTTGGAGATTGCCTTATTAAGGTCATTTACCCGTTGTTTAGTAGGATAGTCCTGTACAAAGAAATTGCGGTTAATATCCTGCAGTCCACTTGCTATGTAAAGCAATTCTTTTCGGTTGCTGTCCTGGATGAGAGTAGATAAAATGGAGTTAATCACATCGTAATCCAGTTCTGTATAAAGCCGGCTCAGTAATACGTCAATTGTATTTTTTTCAAATTCAGGATTGCGTTTGAAAATGCTGAGTGTTGCAATAGCAGCCAGTACTTCCTGTTTTCTGTCTTTAAAGAGATTGGCGTTGGTTTCTTTAAATTTCTCCAGGTGTTTCTCGTAACGGTAACGTTTCAGGGCCCACCATCCACTCACACCGCCAATAATGAGCGCCATGAACCAGGGTGTTTCGCTGCTGGTAAGAATTTTTACTAAAATCTCTCCCATAGTGCTGTATTTGCAAGAAAGGTATTTCTTTTCAATACCAATGTCAATACCGCAAACAGGCATAAAAAAAGAGGCCGGAGCCTCTTTTCATAAATTCAGGATTGTTTTAGTGTATTTCCCACACTTCATTTCCCCTTAATAATTTATCAAGATCGCCTTTTCCTTTTTTGGCAATCACATCTTCTATCTGCAGGCGAAGACCATCTTCATAGCAGGCACGCTCTGTTTCATAAAACACACCAAAAGGTCTGGGTAGATGCCCGTCACGGGAAGGATTGTCAAACATACGCACCAGTATCTGTGCTTTGTAAAAATCATGATCATCATGCACCCACAAATCATCTATACTATGTCCTTCATCCAGGTTTACAACAACAGGTTTAAACCCATCCAGCTTAATGCCTTTGTTTTGAGCAGCCCCAAATACCAATGGCTGACCTTGCTGTAAAAACAATACCTCTTCAGGCTTGGTTGCTTTTTCAGTAAAGATTTCAAAAGCACCATCATTAAAGATGTTGCAGTTCTGATAGATTTCTAAAAAGGAGGAGCCTTTATGAGCATTGGCTCTTGTAAGCATTTCCTGAAGGTGCTTGGGATCACGGTCCATACTGCGTGCAATAAAAGTAGCATCAGCGCCCATAGCCAATGCTAATGGGTTGAATGGATGATCAATACTTCCGAACGGTGTACTCTTGGTAATCTTCTGTTCCTCAGAGGTGGGAGAGTATTGTCCCTTGGTTAAACCATAAATCTGGTTATTAAACAAAAGAATATTCACATCAAAATTGCGACGCAGGAGGTGAATGGTATGGTTACCACCGATGCTGAGACCATCACCATCCCCGGTTACAATCCAAACACTCAGATCAGGACGGGCAGCTTTTAACCCACTGGCTACAGCCGTAGCACGACCATGAATGGAGTGCATGCCATAGGTATTCATATAGTAGGGGAAGCGGCTGCTGCAGCCGATACCGCTGATGATTACAATATTTTCCCTTGGAACACCAATAGAAGGCATTACTTTCTGCACCTGTGCCAGAATAGAGTAATCGCCACAGCCGGGGCACCAGCGTACTTCCTGGTCAGTGGCAAAATCTTTTGCGGTAAGAGGGGGTAACGGAGTTGATATGTCAGCCATCGTTGTTAAGATTTAGTACAACCAAATTTAAGAAAAACAGAATGTAAGCGTAAAGTTTATTTGCAGGCACCCGGTCAATTCCGGTTATGATTCACATCATTTATTGTTCCTGCTGCTTACATAATTCCTCCCAGTACTCTGCAGCTCTCCTTGTGTGCGGTATTACAATGGTGCCGCCCACAATATTCGCCACGGCAAAAATCTCATACATCTGTTCTGTAGTTACTCCCAGTTCATAACATTTGCCCAGGTGATATTTAATACAATCATCACAGCGGAGCACCATGCTGGCTACCAGCCCCAGCATTTCTTTGGTTTGGGTAGAAAGAGCACCTTCTGCATAGGTGTTGGTATCCAGGTTCCAGAGACGTTTAATCACCAGGTTGTCTTTACTGAGGATTACCTCATTCATCCTGGTACGATAGTCATTGAATTCTTTTATAAGATTACTCATGTAATTTTTTTATAAAGATAAGATGCGTTTAAAAATTAAAGCTGTAGTTATCATAAAACAAAAAGCCATCTCTTTCGAAATGGCTTTTCAGGATGTTTACCGTAAGATTAATAACGGCTGTAGCTTTTATTACCAAAAGAACGGTTGTTGTTACTGCGTTCTTCACGGGGTTTTGCTTCATTTACTTTAATGGTACGGCCTTCAACCACACCACCGTCTAATTCCTTGATAGCTGTTTTAGCAGCTTCATCATCATTCATTTCAACAAAACCAAATCCACGGCTCTTGCCTGTAAATTTGTCTGTAATTACTTTGGCGCTTTTAATTTCACCATAGGTTTCAAAAAATCCTCTTAAGTCATCATCTGTAACATTGAAGCTTAAGTTTGATACGTAAATGTTCATGCTTTTTTTATTTGAACAATTAATAAATACTGAGAAAATACGAGGCGGTAAAGACGAACTATCTCTTAGCAGAAATGCGTAGCAGATGAATACGATTCAATTACGAAACACTGTAACTCTCAAAATAACGGAGCAAAGATAAGCGTATCCTGCTACAATTTGTTTTTTATTTTCCGGCTGATTGTTATCATCCGGTTAACTCTTACTCATTATTGGCAGTTCTATGAACTCCGTTTATGTTTATCTTTCAACAAACATTCTTTATGAACTGGCATTTATTACCTGCAAATGAAGTACTTGGTCTTACAGGAAGTACTTTCTCCGGTCTCACTGATATGACGGCAGCATCAAGACTGATTGAGTATGGACCAAACGAATTACAGGAAGCAAAAAAGAAATCACCTCTCATGATGTTTCTGCGCCAGTTCATTGATGTAATGATTCTCGTACTGGTTGCTGCGGCCGTTATTTCAGGATTAATCGGTGATGTAAAAGACACCGTTGTTATTATTGCCATTGTTATTCTCAATGCTATTATCGGTTTTATACAGGAGTACCGTGCTGAAAAGGCAATGGAAAGCCTTAAGAAAATGGCAGCACCATTTGCTACCGTAATCCGCAACGGACAATTCACTTCCATTCCTGCAGCACAAATTGTACCCGGTGATATTGTTGTGCTGGAGGCAGGCAACCTGGTTCCTGCTGATTTACGTTTGATAGAAACCAATGCACTTAAAATTGATGAAGCCAGTTTAACAGGTGAAAGTCATAGTATTGAAAAACTAATTCATCCTTTGCATGGTAATGACCTGAGTCTTGGCGACAGAGTGAATCTTGCATTTAAAGGCACTTATGTAACCTATGGAAGAGGTAAAGGAGTTGTGGTTGCAACCGGTATGAATACAGAACTCGGCCAGATTGCCCGTATGCTGCAGGAACATGAAACGGCAACACCATTACAGGTACGTATGACCGATTTCAGTAAAAAACTTTCGGTGTTTATTTTATTACTCTGTGGTTTGCTGTTCCTGGTGGGATATTTAAGAGGTGAAGATTGGTTAAAGATGTTGCTCACTGCACTTTCATTAGCGGTAGCGGCCATACCGGAAGCATTGCCGGCTGTTATTACTATTGCGTTGGCCTTTGGTGCAAAACGATTGGTGAAAAACAATGCTCTTGCCAGGCGATTGCATGCGGTAGAAACACTCGGTTCTGTTACTTATATCTGTACCGACAAAACAGGAACACTCACTCAAAATAAAATGACGGTATTGCAAACCTGGCAGCCTGCATATACAGCTTTTTCACTTAACAACGGATCGCCGCTTTTAACTGCAATGCTGTTGAATCATGATGTAAAAAAAGGAACGGATGGAATGACGGGTGATCCTACTGAAGTTGCACTTGTTGAATTCGGGGTTAATAACGGAATGAATGTAAACACGGTTGCTGAAATGTATCCACGTGTGGCTGAGTTACCTTTTGACAGCGATCGTAAATTGATGACCACTGTGCACAAAGCGGGAGAGCGTTTCCTGGTTATTACCAAAGGGGCTGTAGAAGCTGTGGTGCAGCGGTGTGTTGAAAAAAACGATGATGCTCTGAACGAAGCCAATCAAATGGCGGCGAAAGGCATGCGTGTATTAGCTTACGGAATGAAGTGGATGGAGACAGTTCCGGATGATGGTGCGGAGACGGTTTATGAAAACGAACTTTATTGCACAGGTCTGGCAGCCATGATTGATCCTCCCAGACCGGAAGTAAAAGCAGCAATTGCAGAATGCAAAACTGCCGGTATTCAACCGGTAATGATTACCGGAGATCATCCTATAACTGCAGAAGTAATAGCAAGAGAAATCGGTATTCTTCACCAAAAAACTGAACAGATTATTACAGGTAGTGAACTCAGCAAAATGAGCGATGAAGCATTTGCGGAGCAGGTAGAGCATATCCGTGTTTATGCACGTGTTAGTCCTGAACAAAAGCTGGACATTGTAAAAGCATTGCAAAAGAAAAATCATTTCGTATCCATGACGGGCGACGGAGTGAATGATGCACCTGCATTAAAAAAAGCCAATATCGGTGTGGCCATGGGTATTACAGGTACAGATGTATCCAAAGAAGCTGCTCACATGATTTTACTGGACGACAACTTTGCCACCATTGTAAAAGCAGTGCGTGAAGGAAGAAGGATTTTTGATAATATCCGCAAGTTTATAAAGTACATCATGACGGGTAACAGTGCTGAGATATGGAGTATTATGCTGGCGCCATTAATGGGTTTGCCCATTCCTTTATTGCCCATTCATATTTTATGGATTAACCTGGTAACGGATGGGTTCCCTGCATTGGCTTTAGCTGCGGAGCCGGAAGAAAAACAAATCATGCAACGCCCGCCCCGTCATCCAAAAGAAAGTATTTTCTCCGGCGGTATGGGCTATCACATCATCTGGGTAGGTTTTTTAATTGGGTTGCTTACATTAGGTACACAGGCATTTGAAATTTATACCGGTAATACACATTGGCAAACAATTGTCTTTACCGTTTTGTGTTTGGCGCAAATGTGGCATGTATTGGCCATCCGGAGTGAACGGGAATCGCTGTTTACACAGGGAGTGCTCAGTAATAAGCTGCTGTTAGGAGCAGTGCTGCTCACTTTTGTTTTACAACTCTGTACCATTTATGTACCGGTGCTCAATACCTTTTTTAATACACAGCCATTAACATGGGATGAGTTGTTACTGGCCATAGGTATTTCATCATTGGTGTTTGTAGCTGTGGAAGTGGAGAAATGGATGAAACGTAAAAAGAAAACTTAACGTTGTTGTGCAAGCCAGTCTTTTATTCCTGCTACAATTTTTTCAGCCATCTGTTTTCTGTATGCAGCATTGAGTACATTGGTTTCATCTTCAGGGTGAGAGATGAACAATGTTTCCACCAGCACATTGGGGAACTCTGTAAAACCGTTGAGTATAAAATTAAAATGCCCCACATTGCCAAACTCACCCAACCCCATATCCAGCATCTGCTGAAGAATTTTTTGAGATAGGGAGCGGTAGCCGATATGTTTATAATAGGTACTCACGCCTTTAATGCGAACAGGATCTGCACTGCTGTTGAGATGAATGCTTACCAGCACATCAGGATTTGTTTCTTTAAAAAGCAGGTAACGATCGTGACTATCATAAGTGGTGTCTTTCGTTCTGGTCATGATCACTTTTGCACCTTCCGCTTCCAATAACTGTTGTAATTCTTTTGCAACAAGCAGTGTCATATCTTTTTCCATAATACCGGTAATACCAAAAGCGCCCTTGTTAGTACCGCCATGACCTGCATCCACACCAATCACCAGGTCCTTCAGTAATAAACTCTTTGGCCGGCGTTTCACTTTGATGATAAGATTGTTACCCGCATAATAAATACTATGACCCCAATGCTGCTCATGGTTTAATTCAATCTTAATACGCAACAGTTCATCTTCTACCTGTTCATAGCTTATATTTTTAATTTCCCGGGTACTCTGCATTTGTGTGACCCAGTTGGTATTAGTGGTAGCGCCAAATACATCTATAATAATTGTGGATGGATTGATTTGATGAAACGATTGATAAGGCAATCGTTCATATAAGATTAAGGATACATAATCATAAAGGCTGTCGCCCCATACCCGCATACTGTTGGTTAGTGAAGCAGGTGAAAAGCCTCCGTTGTTAAGAACATCCACATGTTGTTCTTCAATGTAGGCAGTTCGGTATTTACTGAGTTGTACACAATACTTATCACCCACCTTACTCACTGCTTTCAGCTTCACTAATGAATCGAGGTAACCAATTTTGGTACCGCCTAAACGATCTTCGCCCAATCCCATCAACAAATAAGGAAGCTTTCCTTTTGTTTGAAGGATTATGGGTTCTTGCATGATGCCGTATTTGTTCTTTGTGCTTGCCTCCAATACATCGTTATTAGTTGTGGTAACAATTGCTTTAAGGGGAGCGGGGGTTTCGTTGAATAAATTATCTCCCTCTTTAATTACATATTCTGCTTTGTAAATACCTTTTACGCCATTGCTGTCTTTAACCTGTACCTCTTTCAAAACAAATCCATTCTCAAGCACAACCGTTGCACCGGGCAATGTCTTCAATGTCATCTTTAGCTGATCGCCGGGTTTCAGTAATAAATCACCCGAAGGTTCAATGCGCCAGTAAGCAATCGTATTGGTTGAAATTTCTTTTTCTTTTTCGGGTAGTTGATAGGAGTAGATGATGCTTTGAGTATTTTTAAAACCGTTTTTATCTGTAGCTGTTAACCGAACTACAGAATCTCTCATCGTTAAGTTTACCTGAATCGCAAAAGCTCCGGTAGGCCATACTTGTACTTCAGTATCATTAATAGTAACACTACATTCTTTGCAGGTAACACCTGTAATAAATTGTTTCGGGCTGTTTGTTTTTACTTCATTTTTCGCAGGGCTTACAATTCGTAAAAACGCCTTTTGAGCATCTGCAGAAAGTGGATTCAGATAAAAAAGAAGAGTGAAAAGTACTGTTTGTGTGCTTAGCCGTATCAGTTTTTTTGTCATGCGTAAATGTAAAGTGATCGCTGCAAACGTTTTCATTCGTAAAACTAC
Source organism: Lacibacter sp. MH-610 (assembly GCF_045780045.1). NCBI lineage: Bacteria > Pseudomonadati > Bacteroidota > Chitinophagia > Chitinophagales > Chitinophagaceae > Lacibacter > Lacibacter sp. MH-610. The sequence continues at coordinate 3,069 of NZ_CP116002.1, read as the reverse complement.
TTGTTATTTATACGAGTCTAATGGTATTTTATAAAAAAAACTAAGTGTATTGTTTAGTGATATATAAAACGCATGTATTTTTGCTAAGTAAAAACTATTAGTTCGTCCCTGAACCCTATAAGATGAAAACAAAATTCTACTCTTTAGTAGTTGCCGTATGCGCAACTTTTATTTCTGCTCAATCTATCAATGCTCAACAACTGATTGCCGGTACATTCTCCGGAACAGTTGAAAATTTACTTGGAGTTCGTTACAGAAATGTACGAAATGTTAGTGCCAGTCAATCACAAGCTCTTTTTGTGGGTATTCCTGACCTGGGAAGCAGCCGCAGCGGCAGCCGTGTAGATGAAACATTAAATTACGGAACCAGCGGAACCTATACCTTTTCTATTACTTACAATCCTGCATTGAATACATTTACAACTGTAACATCCATCGGTGCCGGTACAACCACTACAACATTTAATAACGTAAGCACCCGTTTAACAACTGATGGAAAAACAGCAACAGCTCCCACTATTAACTATTTTGGTTTAGCTGTTCGTACACAAAATGGTAGTTCAACCATCCGTGTAAGCGACCTGGTGATTGAAGGAATTCCTTTCACAGGAAACTATGAACGCAGTAATAATAACGGTGAAAGTCAATGGTACACAATTAATACAAATCTTACAAACGGTTTTACCATTACAGGAACAGTAACTCTGTTTGGAAATTTCACCAGTAGCACAGAAGGTCAACGTATTCAATTCTTCTTTGGATATACTGCTGCAAGTGGTGGTTCACTGCCGGTTACCTGGGGCGACTTTACTGCCAAACGTAACAACAGCAGCAGTGTTCAACTCAACTGGGAAACCATCCAGGAAATTAATGCTTCTCATTTTGATGTAGAACGTTCTGAAGATGGTGTACGTTTCACAAAAATTAGCAGCGTACAGGCTGTAGGTACTACACAAAGCAGATCAAACTACATTTTTACTGATAATAATGCAGGCGCCGCTGTTTACTACTATCGTTTAGCCCAATATGATAACGACGGTAAGAGAACCTTCTCTTCTATTGCTAAAGTGGGTAATAACAATACAAAAACTTTATTTGCAACTACAGGTAACAGTGTTCGTATTCAATTTTTTGAAGCCGGTACAAAGCAAATCAGGTTAATGAATACCAACGGTACACTTATCCGCCAGGTAACTGTTTCAAATATGCAGGCTGACCTGGATGTAACAGGTCTTTCAAAAGGTGTTTATATTATGCAGGCTGTTGACGGAAAAGGTCAATCAGAAGTTTTCCGTTTCATGAGATAATCAATAAACGACTTATTTGTTTAGGCAAATAGTTTTTACACAAAAGAAAACCGCTCCTGTCTAAGAGCGGTTTTTCTTTTTCTTTTCTTCTTAATAGATTAAAGCGGATACTTACCATCATTACGCAACTTCGCCACAATTCTTCTTCTTGCTTCTTTACTATTGAACGGGTCTACTTTGGTAAAACGTTTTAATCCCAGCAACATCATCTTATGTTCATCACCATCTGCAAATGCATTGATGGCGTCTTTACCAAACTTATTAATGTTGTCAGCAGCATCATACAAATAGGTACGCATCATATCCAGTTCAAACTGTGCAGCGGCTTCTCCTTTTGCTTCCGCCATTTTTGCAGCACGTAACAGCGCACTTTCTGCGTTAAATGTTTGAATGGCCATATCTGCTACATTCATTAAAATCTCCTGCTCCTGTTCAATTTTCATCATGAGCTTTTGCACCGCAGCACCTGCAACGAGCATGATCGCTTTTTTGAAATTGGCAATCGCTTTAAATTCTTTTGCAAAAGGCGTATCCTCTTCACTTCCAAAATCAGGAATACTCATCAGTTCTTTCTGTACGCCCATAGCAGCACCCATAATATCCAGTCTTCCTTTCATGGCACGCTTCAATACCATATCCACTGTTAAGAGACGGTTGATTTCATTGGTGCCCTCATAAATACGGTTGATGCGGCTGTCACGATAGGCTCTTGAAATTTCATACTCAGCGCTGAAACCATTACCACCATGTATCTGAACCCCTTCATCTACACATAGATCCAGCACTTCACTTCCATCCACCTTGAGCATGGCACATTCAATGGCATATTCTTCCGCAGCGCCGAGTAATGCTTCGTTAAAAGGTTTGCCGCTTGCAAGTAATTCCTGCTCTTTTTGCTCAATCCATTGTGCAGAACGGTACAAAGCACTTTCCTGCACCCAGATGCGTAATGCAATTTCAGCCAGTTTGTGTTGAATCGCACCAAAGTTGATGATGGGTTGTTTAAACTGCTCACGGGTCATGGCATATTGCAAGGACACATTGAGTGTTCTTTTAGCACCACCAATAGCTGCGGCTGCTAATTTCAAACGACCGATATTTAAAATGTTGAAGGCGATTACATGACCTTTCCCTTTTTCACCCAGCAGATTCTCTACTGGTACTTTGCAATCCTGGAAATACAATTGTACGGTAGATGAACCTTTAATACCCATTTTATCTTCCTCACTGCCCTGTGTAAAACCTTCCATACCACGCTCTACAATAAAACCGGTAAACTCTTTGCCGTCAATTTTTGCAAACACAGTATATACATCTGCAAAACCGCCATTGGTGATCCAGCATTTTTGTCCGTTAAGGATATAATGCTTGCCGTCTGCACTCAGCACAGCAGTTGTTTTAGCACTCAAGGCATCACTGCCGCTGTTGGGCTCCGTTAGTCCGTAGGCGCCTTTCCACTCGCCACTTGCCAGTTTGGGAATGTATTTTGCTTTTTGTTCCGGTGTGCCGAAATAAAGAATGGGTAATGTACCAATACCTGTATGAGCTGCTACCGCTACAGAAAACGAATGGCCGCCGCCCAATGCTTCATTCACCAATGTAGAAGTGATGAAATCTTTTCCCAAACCACCGTATTCTTCCGGTGCTGATGTACCCAGCAGACCCAGTTCTCCTGCTTTATCCATCAGTGAGGGCATCAGGCCTGCTTCCATTTTATCAAGTCGTGCTACAACAGGCAGCACTTCTGTGTCAAGAAACGAAT